>NZ_JACHXK010000001.1 GCF_014192105.1 Paenibacillus phyllosphaerae
CCACCGCGATCCGGTCCGGCGTCCTCGACGCCTGCTCCGCGAACCAGCCGTCCAGCGTCGCCTGCCCGGTCCATTCAGCCGGCCACTGCTCTTCCACGCGCTCTCGCCAGGTACCCTCATACTCCCCCAGCGCGAGCAGCCGCTCTTCCTCTTCCTTCGCCATCACCTGCACGTCGCCCAGCAGCTGGCCGCTGTCCCGGCTTACCTCTTCCAGCACCTTCAACCAATGCCTCGACAGCCGTTCGATCGTCTCCCGCTTGAACAGCTTCGTGCTGTATTCCATGCTGAAGCTCAACACGCCCGCCTCTTCGTATGCGTTCAACGTCAGGTCGAATTTCGCGATCCGGTTAATGAACGGATATAAGGAACCCCCGATTTGTTTCAAATCCACCTGTTCCTTAACCGTGTTATGCAGCGTGAACAAGTAGTCGAACAGCGGGCTTCGGCTTGTGTCGCGCCGAACATCCAATTCGCTCACCAAATCCTCGAATGGATAGTCGCGATTCGCGTGCACCTGCAGCGTCGTCTCCCGCACTTCCTGCAGGAAGCCCGCGAAACGTTTGGTCCGTACCGGCTTGCCCCGCATCGCCATCGTGTTGACGAACATCCCGACCATGCGCTCCACGTCCGCATCATGCCTGCCCGACATCGGGGAGCCGATCACCATATCCTCCTGACCCGTATAGTGCAGCAGCAGCACCTGATACGACGCCAGCAAGTACATGTACAGCGTCACGCCCTGCTCCGACGCCTGCTTGCTTACCCGCGACGACAGCTCCGCGTCCGCCTCGAAGTAGATATGGTCTCCTTCGTAGCTCTTGATGGCCGGGCGAGGGTAATCCGTCGGCATCTCCATCACCGGCGCCGGCTCCGCGAAGGTCTCCAGCCAGTATGCCGCTTGCTGCCGGAGCGCCTCGCTTTCTTTATGCTTCCGCTGCCAAACCGCATAATCTTTGTACTGAATCCGCTGCGGCTCCAGCTGCTCTCCGGCATACAGCGCCATGAAATCCTGCATGACGACCGCCATCGTCATCCCGTCCGAGGCGATATGGTGCAGGTCGAGATAGAGCAGACCACGGCCGCCGTCCGTTTCCCCGATTCCCATCCGGATCAGCACGTCCCGGCTTAAATCGAACGGCCGGACGAATCGGGCCATGCTGGCCTCCAGCTCCTCCTCGGCTACATACCCGATCCGGTCCACAACCGCGCAGGCTTCCGGCGCTTCGGTAATCCGCTGAACCGGCTCGCCGTCCGCCAGCTCGTACGTTGTCCGCAGCGCTTCATGCCGTTCCACCAGCCGCTGAAGCGCTTCCTCGGCCCGCTGCACATTCAGCGCCTGCTCGGTCAGGATCAGTGCCGGCATATTATAGCCCGCGTGCACCTGATCGAACTGGTCGAGAATGTACATCCGATTCTGCGCCGACGACAACGGGTACGTCTCTTGCTTGTCGGCAGCGGGAATCGCGTGCACGGCCGCCTTGACCGGCTCCGGTCGCACCGCCACCGCATACAGCGGGCGCTTCTTCTCCACCCATGCGGCAAGCTGCGCTACCGTTGGACGGCTCAGCACATCCGCCGCCGTCAGCTCCAGACCCGCCTCCCGGTTCAGCCGATTCACCATTTGAATCGCGAAGATCGAATCGCCGCCCAGCTCATAGAAGCTTGCCGTCACGTCCAGCTCCGCAAATCCCAGGGCATCGCCCCATATTTCGCCAATCAGCTGCTCCGTCTCGCTGTAGGACGTTTCGCTTCGTCCCTGCAGCCGGACCTTTTTGCGCATCGGCAGCTGCGGTACGGCCGCTGCCGACGCCGATGCGCCAGATGGGCCTCCCGCCGACTTTGCCTTGGTCTCGGCCTCGAATTCCGCCGACATCCTAACCGGCAGCAGCGCCTTCGCGGCATGCAGCAGCTCCCGGTTGACGGTACCTGCGATCACGCGCGCTGCTCCACGTTCCAATGCGGACACGAACACCTGCCTTGCCGCCTCGGCCTCGATCACCTCGAACAGCTGCTTGCTCGCATAGGCTTGCCGGTACGCTTCGCCCGGATCCTCTTCCCACGCCCATGTCGGCCAGTTCAGCGCCAAGGTCCGTTTTCCCTGCCGGTTCCGCTTCTGCGCGAAGCTGTCCAGGTAGCCGTTGGCCGCCGTGTAGCTGCCTGCTCCTGCTCCGCCCGCCACCGTAACCGCCGAGGAGCAGACCGCAAAGAAATCCAATGCCTCCGTTTGCGTCAGCCGGTCCAGCAGCTCGGTTCCGTATACCTTCGGCGCCAGCATCCGCTTCAGATTCGCTTCCGTTTCCTCCTGCAGCGGCCGTCCCCGCTCGCCGACGCCGACCCCGGCGCTGTGGATGATTCCCTTCAGCGCTCCGAACTCGTTGCGCAGCCGCTGCAATACGGCGCTCGTCTGCGCTTCATCCCCAATGTCGGCCTGCCAGATGCTGATCCTGCTGCCAGATGCCTCAATCGACCGGATTTGGCGGATTCGTCGCGATATCACGCTATTCGCTTCGCGCGCCAGCTCCGCTTCCCACTGTTCCCGTGCGGGGAACGCCGTGCGCTGCACCAGCACCAGCTGAATACTTACACCTGCACGCGCTGCGCGCTCGGCCAGTTCAGCCGCCAGCTCAAGGCCAATGCGCCCTGTTCCACCCGTGATGAGGTAGGCTCCTTCCGCTTCAAGTTGCAGCGGTTCCCGCTTGTCCGCCGCCGCATCCCAGCGTTTCACCACTTCGGCGTACCGGGTTCCGCTGCGGTAAGCCACAAGCCCTTTGGCTGCGACGCCCAGCTCCGCCGCCAGCTCGGCTGCCGTCGTCTGCCCGTCGATATCTACGCCTTTGCAGCGAAGCTGCGGCCGATCCATACCCGCAATCCGCAGCAGCCCCAGCAGCGAGCCGTGCGCAGCCCGGATTTGCTCTTCCGCTCCGTCAACTTCCCCCGCTTCCCTTACGATAACGGTCAGTGCCCAGCCCTGTTCCCCCGGCTGCGCCGCCTGGACCAGCCGGAACAGATCGTACACCCCGCGCTCCAGCTCCGCCTCCAGGTCCTGATCCGGGTTGCCTATTCCCCGCATGTGAACAATATCCGTCAGCTCGATACCGGCTTGCTGAATGTCCGCGAACAGCCGCTCATACCCGGCTTGATCCTCCGGGATCCGAACCGCGCCCCCACTGGTTGGCAGCACCGCGTTCGCTTCCGCGCTCCACTCCTCGCTGCCCGGCTCGATGGCTTCTACTACCTGACGTCCTTGCTCCCGCAGCTTATGGGCAAGCTCCCGGCTCTGTTCATCGCCGCCTCGGATCAGCAGCACCGCGCCGAGTCCGCTCCGGACAGGCACGCTCGCAATGTCTTCCGCTTCCCAACCTACCGTGTGATAAAGATGCTCGCGGTCCAGCTGCATGCCCGCTTCCGCCGCCTCCGGCAGATCGATCCAGCAGCGCGTCCGCGCGAACGGATACGTCGGCAGGCTCACCTTGCGGTGTCCCTGTCCGCGGTATACGCGCTCCCAGTCCATCTCCGCGCCCTGCGCGTACAGCGCCGCCAGCTGCCGGATACCTTCCGCCCGAAGTCCCGGGTCCGGTTCTCTGGCTACCGTCACCGCTTGCTCGGCGCGTTCCCGCAGCTCCGCTTCGGCCTCCGCGCTTGCGCCCGATTCCCCGTACCAGACATTCGCTGCGTTCCACTGCCCCGGCTCCTGCTCCGCCAGTTCCCGCATCCGCCGTAGCAGCGTCTCCCGGCTGTCGCCGACAATGGCCAGCCGATGGCTGTAATGCCCGCGCCCTGCATTCGCCGTGCTGCAGATCGCGCCTGTATCCGCATCCGCCAGTCTCTCCAGCGCGCCGATATAACGCCGGATCAGCACGCTGAGCCCAGACGTGCCCTTCGCCGACAAGGCCAGCACATGCGGTCCATTTCCTGATGCCTGCACGCCTCCTTCACGCGGAGGCGCTTCCTCCACGACCACGTGGCAGTTCGTCCCGCTCAATCCGAAGGCGCTGATCCCGCTCCGTCTCGGCGTTCCCGCCTCCGTCGTCCAAGGCCTTGCCTCGTCCAGCACATACACCGGCGACTGCTCGAAGGCGATCTCCGGGTTGGGGCGGCGGAAGTGCGCCGTCGGCGGCAGCTCCTTGTGCTGCATCGCCGCGATCACCTTCAGCAGACCCGCCAGCCCTGCCGCATGGTCCAGATGTCCCATGTTCGTCTTCATCGAGCCGATCGCACAGAACTGCTTGCGCTTCGTATACCGGCCGAACGCCCGTTTAATGCCGTCGATCTCGATCGGATCGCCCAGCTTCGTGCCCGTTCCGTGCGCCTCGATGTAGGAGATGCTCTCCGGCTCTACGCCCGCATGCTGCCACGCCCGGACGATGACATCCTCCTGCGCCGCCGCATTCGGCACGGTCAGCCCGATCGAGCTTCCGTCCTGGTTGACCGCGCTTCCTTTAATAACGGCGTAGATATGATCCCGGTCCGCCAGCGCGCGCGACAAAGGTTTCACTAAGAATGCGATAACGCCTTCGCCGTTCCCGGTGCCGTCCGAGTCGGCATCGAACGCCCGGGTGCGGCCGTCCGACGACTCCATTCCGACTTGGGTATGGATGTCCTGCGGGATCAGCGTTAACTTGGCCGAGCCGACGAGCGCTGCATCGCATTCCCCGCTGCGTATCGACTGGCAAGCGGCATGCAGCGCGACCAGCGAAGAAGAGCAGGTCGTATCGATCAGCATGCTTGGCCCTCTCAAATCCAGCAGATAAGAGATACGGCTAGCAAGGACGCCCGGCAAATTGCCCGCGACGGACAACGGCAGTTCCTCGGGGTGAAGATCCGTTAGCATTCTCAGGTATGAAAATGGGCTAAACCCCGAATGGCCCACGAACACGCCAACTCGCCGCCCTTTTAATGCGCTGCCTCCGTAGCCTGCATCCTCTAGCGCCGACCACGCGGTCTCGAGAAACATCCGCTGATGGGGATCCATCAGACTGGCTTCCTTGGGAGAGAGCCGAAAGTAGGCATGATCGAACTTATCGATTTCTTCTATGTAAGAGCCAGCTGCAAACTGGCCCGCAGCTAGCCCGACTTGTTTTTGATAGCTGTGAATATCCGAGGTCCGGCGGTCCGGGAACGAACCTGCACGATCCGCCCCTCTCGCCAGATTGCTCCACAACTGCTCCCATGTGTCTGCCCCTGGAAGCCGGAAAGCCGTGCCGACAACCGCTATTTCGTCAGAGGACAGCTCCTCCACCTGGAAGGCGTCGTCGCCCGGCATATAAGGCTTAATAGGTTCAAAATTAAGATTCACCCTGCTGTCCTCCTCAAATGGTCTGTATCAATTGGCGACCGTGTTCGGCGTTAACCATGTCCGGGAGCTCCCGCAGACCCGATAGCTGCAGCAGCTCGCCCAACCGTCTCGCCTGCTCATCCGCAGCCAGCCTCTTCGTGTTCAGAATAAGCTGGATGGCACGCAGCAGTTCCTCCAGCTCGGCCCGCTCCGGTTGGAAGGAAGCTCCTTCTTCTTCCCACGCCTTAAGCTTGGCTTGAATCAATCGAATCGGCTGCACGACGCCCTGATCGTACTCCTCCTCGTTCCAGTTCAGATTCGGGGTGCTGACAGCATGGCGAAGACAATTCACCGCCAGCTCCACGGCGCGGACAGGCTCAGTTGCGCTGCCTGACACTTCTGCAAGCCAACGCCCCCATTCCTCATCCCGCTCGATGGCCACCGTCCGAGAAGCGCCGTTCGCTTCCGCCAATCGCTTCATCACGGTTCCCGGACCGAGGTCGACCAGCTCGCCGACGCCCTGATTCAACAGATATTGGATCGATTGCTGCCAGCGTACTGGCTCCGTTACTTGCTGCGTTAGCAGCGTCACGATTTGATCGGCCGATTCGTAAGGACGCGCCGTAACGTTGGAAATTACTTTGCACGACATCGGAGCGAACGTATACTGCTCCAGATGTTCCTTCAGGGCATCCGCAGCAGGAGCCATCAGCGGACTATGGAAAGGGGCGCTCACCTTCAATGGAGTGAGCGATCCGCCCATCGCTTCCAATCGTTCCTTCCATTCGAGCACCCGATCCTTCAGTCCGGACAGAACGACCTGAGCGGGCGAGTTAATGGCCGCGACCGCCCTTACGGCATGCTGCTCCTCTCCATCCTCTGCGCATACGGCCAGCACCTGATCTGCCTCCATACCATGGACGGCCATCATGATGCACGCCTCTTGCTGTACACAATCCTGCATCGCGCGCCCCCGGAATCGGACGATTCTGGCCGCGTCTGCCAGACGAATCGATGAGGCGCAAGTTAGCGCCGTAATTTCCCCCAGGCTATGGCCCAGCATCCATTCCGGATGAACACCCGTCTGTTCAATCATGCTCCTGTATGCGGCAACGCCGACGGTTAGCAGAGCCGGCTGCGTCCATTCCGTTAACGCCAACAGTTGGTCGTCTCCTTCAAAAATCAGCCGCGCCATATCCGTCTGAAGCGCATCTGATGCCTCCTCGAACACCGCTCGCGCCGCTGCATGTGCTTGATAAAGCTTCTGACCCATGCCTACATACTGCGATCCTTGGCCCGGAAACATAAATCCGCGCATTAGTCCGTCACCGCTCTCTTATTTTGTAATGGAGAATGCATCATGAAGCACATGCTGGAGGATCGAACCGATTCGCCCGAGCATCGCCTTCATGGAATCGCCCCGCAATTTGCTTCTGTTGTAATACAGCGTTAGTTCCATGACGCCGGCCATGACTTCTACGCCAAGCGCCAGATCGCGCAAAGCCGCCGATTCGCCGGCAGCTACCCGATCATATATAATCGGCAAAAGCTGATCCGCTCTCGAAGGCTTCAGTCCAGCAAGCTTCAGCTCCATGTCTGACGATGAACCGGACATCCACTGTCCCTGTATTTGGTGAAGCAGGCCCTTCAAATCACCGGCATGCTCGCGATTGACGGACAATACGCCGCCGCCTGCCGAATTTCTATAGACAAGCTCGAACGTCTGGCCGCCCGACCACTCCAGCAAGCAGTAAGCATAGACGGCCGCCAGCGCTTGCGCCAAAGCTTCGTCCTCATAGACGGCTGCCGGCAGCGCCTCCTTGAGGCGGCCTTTTAACAGACTGATCCCGCCTATGGATCGCCCGGCAAGGGCAGCCTGCTCCGGAGGAATCGCCAGTTTCAACGGCTCGAAGGCCTCGGGAGAAAGCCTCTCTTCCACGCAGGAGGCCATAAGCGCAACCGTTGGATTGGCGAATAACTCGGTTACGGCCACGTCTTTATGGAAATCATCCTTTAACCGCTTCTGAAGCTGAAGCAGGGTCAACGAACTGCCGCCAAGCTCGAAGAACGATGTGTCTGCTCCAATCCGCTCTGCTTGAAGATGCAGCAGCTCGGACCAGATATGGACCAACTTGCGCTCGGTCTCGTTATGTAGCGGAGCGGCAGCTTTAGTCTCCTCCTGCATCAGATGACGGATTAACTGATTGCGGTCCGGCTTTCCGTTCATGGAGAGCGGGATGGCCGGCAGCAATACGATGCGCGCCGGGATCATCCAAGAGGGGAGCTGCTTCGCCAGATCGCGCCGTATGGTGTTCCGGTCTATCCGCAGCTGCGCGACCGCAAAAGCGCACAGCTCCTTTTCGCCTCCCTGCGTCTGGCGAACGAGAACGACTGCTTCCTTGATCGCATCCAGCTTCAGCAGCTGGTGCTCGATCTCACCCAATTCGACGCGGTAACCTCTTACTTTCACCTGATCGTCGATCCGTCCAAGGAATACAAGATTGCCGTCAGGCAGCCATTTGGCCAGATCGCCGGTGCGGTACATGATCTCACCTGGGCTCTCGGGGTTGCGGACGAATTTCTTCGCCGTCACCTCCGGCTTGTTGACATACCCTCTGGCAAGTCCGATACCGGATATACATAGTTCCCCAGGGATACCGATAGGCTGCGGACGATCATCCGGACCGATAATCGACAGCCGGAAATTCGGCAGCGGCCTCCCGATCGGCACATGCGATCTGCCGGTCAATGCATTCGGTTCGACCTCCCACATCGTTACCATCACCGTTGCCTCAGTCGGACCGTAGCAATTGAACAACTTGACGCCGGCCCAACGCCTCACCATCTCGATGGATGGAGACGAGCCGCCCATAATAATTTTCGCTAGCGACGGCAACCGCTTCGGCTCCAGTACATTCACGTATGGAGGAGGCAATATAGCCGCCGTAATCTGATGACGCTCGACAAACCTTTCAAAAGCCGACAGGTCTTTCGCGCAAGCATCCGAGACGATATGCAGAGCTGCGCCGCTTAAGAGCGACACGGCAAGCTCCAATACCGAAGCATCGAAAGACAGGCTCGCAAATTGAAGAAAACGGTCATCTGGACCGATTCCCGCCCGCTGCATAAGGAACCGGTGCACATTCCCGATTCCCAGATGGGGAACCATCGTTCCCTTCGGCTGGCCCGTGGTCCCGGAGGTATAGATCAAGTAGGCAAGGTCTTCGGCTTCATTCATATTGGGTAAGTTCGCTCCGTCGCCTGTCTGCAACGCCTCCCAATCGAACACAATCGTAGACAGACCTAACTCCGGCAAAGTCGTGTGCAATTTCTCATGGCCTGCGATCAACAGCGAAGCGCTGCTATCTTCCAATAGGTAACGAATCCGTTCATCCGGTAACGAGGGGTCGATCGGAAGAAACGCCGCCCCTGCCTTCAAGACGGCCAACGTGCTGACGACCCAAGCGGCCGATCGTTCGATCAGAAGCGCGACCGGTTTGTTCCGCCTAGCTCCGCTTGCCCGTAACAGGCCAGCAAGTCGATTCGCCGCCTGATTAAGCGCCTCGTAGGTAAGCTTCCGTTGCTCATCAACGACCGCAATACGATCCGGCGTCATCGACGCTTGCTGCTCGAACAGCAGATGCCAGGGCATCCGCGGAACATCAGCCGTCTCATGGAACCGCTCCGCTAACTGCCGGGCTTCTTCTCCGGATGCAAGCGCCAGCTTCGCCAGAGGTTGCTCAGGCTGCGTCAATAGCTGACGAAGCAAATGCTCATAGTCCTTCATCATGCGGACAATGGTATCCTCGTGAAAAAGCTCGGCGTTATACTCGCAAGCTATAGTCAACGGTTTACGTCGCTTCGCATCATGAATGATACGAAATGTAACATCCAATTTAGCAGAATAGCCAATCCTCGCCATAGCCGCCAGAAGCGTGGCATCGGTCTCTGACTCCATCTCTTGCTCCATCACGAACGCAGCTCGGTAGAGCGGATTGACACCTATTTCCCTCGTTTGCACAATACGTTCGACAAGTCGGTCGAACGGGTAGCGTTCGTTCTCCATGCATGTCAAGCAGATCTGAACGACATCGCTCAGGAAGCTTGCGAATTCCGCCTCTTGCTCAATCCGGCAGCGAATCGGGAGCATCGTGATCAGGCCGCCGACGATCTCGTTAAGCTCCGGGCGATACCTTCCGGAAGAAGGGGTAGCCACGACAATATCCGATTGCCCGGAGTACTTGGAGAGCATGATCTGAAACACCGCCAGCGAGACCATGAATGGCGTGGTTCCGTGCTTGGCAGCAAATCCGGACAGATCTTGCGCGATCCTCGCATCCATCTCATGACGAAGCCAACCGCCCTTATATACCGGCTTCGTGGCAGCCAGCATATCGACCGGAAGCTCCAGCTGCGGCGGCGCATCCGAATACTGCTCCTGCCAGAAACGCTCCATTCGCTCAAGCTCTTCTCCGCCGGCGAAAAGCAGCTGATCGTTCAAGTAGTCGGCATATCGATGCTTGCCCGGCGGCAATGCTTCCCCTTCATACAGCGCGCGAAGCTCACGCTTCACGACGCGTTCCGAGTACTTGTCGAAGACAAGATGATGCGCCAAGTAACAGAAGACATCCTGCTTCTCTCCCCTGACGATACATCCGCGTATTAACGGCGGCTTGTCCAGCTCGAACGGCTGCGCGATGAAGGCTTCCAGCGATGCTTGATCATGCTCGATAAGCACGGGCAATGGGGGCGAGGTGCCAGATACGGGGTGAATGCGCTGAACGACGCTGCCATTCATCCATTCGAACCCGGTGCGGAATGCCTCGTGCCGCTGCAGCAACGCCTGCCATGCCGCTTCCATACGAAGCTCGTCGATTCTTCCCGCGAATGGAACCGTACCCGGAACAAGATAAGCATGCAAGCCTCCGTCCAGCTGGACAGCCGCAAACATCATCTGCTGAATAGCCGTGAGCGGATAGTGCTCCCGCTCCTCGAATGCTTCATCCGATAGCCGATCAGACACGGCATCCATACCGCTTGTCCGCTTCGCCAGTTCACGGATCGTGGAATGCTCGTATAACTGCCTAATCGTCAATGCAGCGCCGCAGCTGGCATAGAGCTCGGCTACGAGCATGCTAGCGTGGAAGGAATCCCCGCCGATTTCCCAGAAGGAATCGTCGATGCCGAATCGATCCGTTCCCAGAATGCTTGACCAGGCCATCCACAGCCTTTTCTCATTTGCGGTCTCCGGCCCTGCGTAATCGCTGTCGGCGACTGAACGCGCAGGGGCAGGCAACGCATTCACATTCTTTTTCCCGTTTGCCGTTAAGGGCATCGAGTCAAGCCGGATGAAACTGCCGGGAATCATGTAAGCGGGGAGCTGATCTGCAAGCTGCCGTTTTACCCCTCCGATATCCACGTCCTCGCCGCCAGTATAGTAGCAGCACAAGACCGGATGGCCCGTTGCATTCTGTTTGACCGTAACGCATGTCTGGTTGATCCCAGGCCAGTTAGCAATAATCGCTTCAATTTCCCCCTGCTCGATTCGATATCCTCTAAAATTCAACTGCTCGTCGATGCGTCCGATATAGATGACATCGCCGTTCACATCCACTCTTGCGCGGTCCCCTGATTTATACATCAACTGCCCGGCCACAAACGGATCAGGAACGAACCGTTCTTCGTTGAGCGCCGGACGGTTCAGGTAGCCTGCAGCCAACCCGTCACCGGCAATGTAGATCTCTCCTTCATGTTCGACCGGCACCGGACATAAACGCTCATCCAGCACGTAAATCCTCATATTGCCGATGGGACGGCCAATGGGGACGGAACCGGACAGCTCCCCGCCGCCAGCGTAACGATAAATCATGCACCCGACAGTGGCCTCCGTTGGCCCATATTCATTATAAATCTCGGCTCCGGCAAAAACGCTCGACGCCCGCTCCGCCAGCAAGCAGCCAAATCGTTCTCCCCCCACGATAAACCGGCTCACGGCAGGCCGTTCATACCCTTCCTTGACCGCGATTTCGAGATGGGCCGGTGTCAGCTTAATAATATTGGCTGCCCGTTCTCGAATAACACGCGACAGGACGAACTCCATGGGCTCCGACTGTCTGTAAATAATCGCTTTAATTCCGGCGAGCAGCGGAACGAATAATGAGGTCACGGTTAAATCAAACGACAGCGAGGAGTAGATCGCGAACGCATCCGATTCCGCCTTCACATAGGCTTGCTTCGCCCACCAGCAATAGTTAACGGCAGACCGATGGGTAATCGCGACCCCTTTTGGTTTACCCGTAGATCCCGAAGTATAGATCATGTAGGCCAATGCGGTCGGCTCGCTTAAGTCCTCCCATTCACTCAACGGTCCCGCACAATCATGCTGCGCTTGATCGAGATCGAGATAGCTCATCCGATCAGGCAGTTGTCGATGAAGGCTGCCGTTGGTCAGCACCAGACTGGCGCCGGCATCTTCGAGAATATAAGAGATGCGCTCCGCCGGATATTGCGGATCCAATGGCAGGTAAGCCGCACCGGTCTTCATGATCGCCAGCATGCCGATGATCGATTCGAAAGAATGATAGGTTAAGAGACCTATCGTCTGCCCGTGTCCGATTCCTCTGCTTCGAAGCGAATGGGCAAGCCGGCATCCTTGCGCCTCCATCTGGCCGAAGGTGAGCGTACGATCTTCGAACACCAGCGCAATTCGGTCCGGCGTCCGGGCTGCCTGCGAACGAATTAAACGCGTTAACGTCTCGTTCTTCGCGTATGCCATCTCCGTGTTGTTCCAGTCATATACGGCCGCACGGTGCTCCTGCTCCGATAACAATGTCAATTGCCCGATCCGGATATCCGGACATTCCACGATCCTTTCAGCCAACTGCATCAGCGACCGGCCAATCGCTTGAATTATAGACTCGCTATAATACGCCGTCCTGTAGTCGAGCTCAAACACCAGCTCCGGATTGCCGAACCGTTCCCATTCTTTGACCTTAAATTGAAGGGCATACGATTGGTGACCGCTATGAAGCTCATCCAAATAGAAGGGATTGCCCATCGCGCTCATATCCAGATCCTGGTTATAATAGTTCACCGTCATCTGGAATAAGGCGCTGTGCTCCCGGAGCCCCGGAATGTCTCGAACCATATCCTCGAGCGGAAAGCGCTGGTGCTTGTAAGCCATGAACAATGCTTGTCCCGCCTGCCGAAGAGCTTCGGACACCTTAACCTCATCGCTTACGTAAAGCCTCATCGGAACATAATTGTTAAACATGCCCACCAGGTGTTTCTTCGCTTCCGCTCCGATTCGATTAATAAACGGCATGCCTAGCAACAAGTCGTTGTGACTTGTCGTTAAATGAAGATATAGATACATGAGGTAAGGGTAAAAAAGGGATGGCTTGACATGATGAGATCGGCAGAATTGCTGCACCCGTTCGACGAGCTCCGGGGGCACCTGCAGCCGAATAGTATTGGCGGTAGTATCTTCGGACTCTACCATCTGGAATGAATCCGGAAGTTCGCTTAGCGTTTGCGTCCAATAAGACTTGTCCCGGCCATAGGCCGCCGATTGGACGTAGTCATATTCCTCGATCACAACATCTCTATGCGAATAATCGGATTGAAGATACTTATCGATCCTCTGAACGCCGGTTATCTCCGCGTATGCAGCAGCGATTGTGCTGATCAACGCCTGGACAGACCAACCGTCGATAATGGCATGATGCAATTTCATGAATAACGCCGTCGTCTGCTCGCTTGCGATGGCGATTTCGAATAAACATAGCTGCTCCTGCCCTATATGTACCTGCGTACGGACAAGCTGGCTTCGCCATCGCTCAAACCGTTCCGTCGGCCCGTCCCTGAAATCGTGAACGGGAATGCGCTCCGGGAGCTTGGGAGAAACCCGCTGCATGATATTCCCCTGAGACTCCATAAACTGAAGCCGCAAGCTTGCATGGCGCCTGATGGTCTCGATTACCGCCTCTTCCAACGCCTTAGCCTGTACCTCACCTTGCAAATAGAGGAGCAGGTTATTATTATTCACTGCACAGCCGTGCTTGCTCTCAAGATACCAAATTCGCTTTTGGGAAGGCGACAAAGGATACCATTGTTCCTGTGTATCGAACAATCCGTTCACTTCCTCTCCGTTCGATTCCCTCAGCTTTAACGATCCAAGCCGTAGTTGTTATATACATTAGCCATGGCGACGACGATCTTACGCTTCCCTTTATATGGCTCTCTGGCATGTCCGATCAGCATATTGTCCAGCATCATAACATCGCCTTCTTGCCACGGTAATTTTACCGTGTGCTGATCGTATACCTTCCGAATTTCGTCCAAGATCGACTCTTCAATGGGTGAACCGTCGCCGTAGAAGACATTTCGCGGCAAATTTTCTTCTTTCAGATAGCTAAGCATAAAGTCGCGGATATCTTCGGGCAGACTCGTATAATGGAATAAATGAGCCTGATTGAACCACAGCATCTCGCCCGTTTCCGGATGTCTGGCAACCGCTTCCCTTACCGCTTTGGTCCGAACGCGGTCTTCTCCCAGCCACTCCAGCTGCAGCCCAGCCTTGGCGCAATACGCTTCTACATAGGCTTTATCGTCAGACTGGAACACCGTCTGCCATGGGAGGTCGATTTTACCGCCGAGATTACGGACGTACATAACTTTTTTCTCTCTGAATCTCGCGATAATCGCAGGATCAAGATGATTGTAGATGACCCTGGAGTCGGCAATCGGCGTCTCGCCCCCGACCTCGGCATTGGTTACGCAGTGGAACCAGATTAACCGGGGCCATTGATGGGAATATGAATTCTCGTTATGCATCGGAATGTGCTGGTCGCTCGGATATTCCGTGGACGTGTATACTTTCCCCTGCACCTCGCTGCGAGGCGTAGAACGTTCATTATATGCTTCCAGTTTTTCGGAAAATACAGCCGTGAACTCCTCGAATTTCTCGATCGAATCAACAGGGAACCCTCTGAAGAGAATGCCGCCTTCATGAAGAAGATGCGACTCGATCTTGCTTCGATTACGTTGAGCGTATGCAATGATATCTTCCGTGTTATCGGACGAAATGATAACGGGCAGTGTCCTCGCAGCATTGGATAAGGTTGGTTCCATACCACTTACATTCATCGTCATTAGTTCTCCCCCACTTTCGTCAGTTGCAATGCCAATTGTCCTTCTACGAGATTCGCCAAGCTCGCCATCGTACGGAATTGTTCATGAAGCTCAACTTGGTCCATGGAGCCCAAGTCTATGCCGAACTCATCTTCAATCCCCATGATCATCTCGAACTCATCGATCGAATCAAGCGAGATACGTTCCGAGATCAAATCGTCATCCCCGATGTCCGATGGCTCCAAGCCTTCGCTTCGGAGTCGGTTAGGTATGATCTTTTCCTTAATGATTTGTATAATCTGTTGTTTCTCCATCAAATATAGAGCTCCCTTCCGGTTATGATAGATGTGATGTGATTACAGCAACAGGCAGCAACATGCGACAACGCGATGTCCAGAGAGGCTACGCTGGACGTTCATCCCCTCCTTTCAGACTTTTGCTCTGATTGCCATGCATATCGCTACTACCACTTGCGATCGCCATGAGCTACACTTGTTGGCTGACAGCGAGATTGTCATCCTGGCTTCCAATATCATTGCGACAAAGCTTGGCATATAGCTCGCATGCGCGAAGCAGGTGTTCGTGCGTTCCGGTAGCAAGGATCTTGCCTTGATCCATGACGATGATCCGGTCTGCATGCCTAACCGTACTCATGCGGTGTGCGATGATAATCAACGCTCTGTCATTGGCAAGTAAGCGAAGCGAATTTTCCAGGTAACGTTCCATCTCGTTATCCACCGCAGAAGTGGATTCGTCGAGGATGAGTATAGGGGTTTCCCTCAGTACGGCTCTAGCTATGGCCAGTCGCTGAATCTCGCCTCCGGACAGCTTCGAACTGGCTTCACTTAGCTGCGTCTCGACACCATTAGGCAGCTTATCAATAAAGAAATGCGCGCCCGCTATCGTTAATGCGTTGTTCAGCTGTTCCTCCGTAATGCCAGGCAAGCCGATGGTAATATTATCGCGGATGCTACCGCTAAACATGAACGAGGATTGTGGCACGTAGCCAATCGTTGACCGTAAATTGTCCAGTCTGCCCGTTACCTGCTTGCCGTGTGCATAGATTGACCCGCTGTCTGGTTCCAGCAGCCCGCTGCAAATTTTCGCAAGCGTTGATTTCCCCGAGCCGCTCATACCGACAATAGCAACCGTTTCGTTCAGGCGGATAGCGAATCGAATATGATGGAGAACAGCTGTTTCGTGCCCCTCCCCGGATCGATAGCAAAATGAAATATCCTCCAGACGTAGCGCTGCTTCTTCCCGATTCGCCTCATAACCAGTCGAAGGTTTCGCCAATCCGTCTGTCATTGCCTTAGCAGATGGTTCTTCTTCCATGCACATGACGGCTTGAACGCGGTCCGAAGCCCCCAAGCCCTGTTGTACATGGCTTAGCGTCCTGGATATATTGGAGAATGGAACCTGAATCCGAATCAGCAAATAAAGGAAAGCAAGTACCGTGCCCACCGTCAGCTCTCCACGCAGCACAGCCAAACAAACGAAATAAATGACAAAGATAATAATCCCATTAATAATAAAGTCCATCAGCTGGTACATGGAGGTAGTAATCATCTCTCGCTTAAGCAAATCCTTGTTCTGGAGCCGTCGTTTCTCGTGGAATTCCTGCTCGAACAAACTGCTCAGCCCATAGGAGCGAATAACGGCTGTCCCTTGAAAATATTCCTGCAGGGTCTCTCGCACATCCGCTTCGCGCTTTTGTATCCCTTCCGACAGCGTTCTGATCTTGCCGTCAAACAATCGACCGATCATAAAAATAAGCGGTCCGCTAAGCAGCGCCACAGCAGCCAAATAAATATTGTAGCTGCTCAAATAGATGAAGCTAAACAAGATCAGCAGAATATCCCTGCTTAAATCGAACAATGCCAGGCTAATCGAAGCGGACTCCGGAACATCGCGCGCAACTCTGGACACCCAGTCCGCGGAATGCATCGATTGCAGCCGTTTGAGCGGAAGCGCATTGATGCGTCCGAGCAGATGCACAGACATATCCCGATTAATGAACTGCTGGATCAACCCTTTCAACATCAGCTGCGCTGCCAACAATACAATAACTGCTGCGATCACGAGCAGAGATTGCTGCACAAATTGCGTGATCGCATCGGCATTTTTTTCATTCGTATTGTCGATGAATATTTTCTGCGCATTAGCGACATACAGTTCGAAGAATATTTCAACGGAAACGAGCAGCAGGCCGATCGCGAGCGCCCACCTATATTTCTTGGCATACCCCATCACTTGGAAAAAACGCGTTAGGTCATCGTTCATCCGACGCTGTAACCGGCTCTTCGAAACACGGGAGACTTGGCTCAAGTAGCTACCTCCCATTCTGATTGTTCGTTGGTACGATTCATCTGGTACATCTCATAGTAATGCCCGCCCAGAAGCATAAGCTCCTCATGGGTACCCGCTTCCACAACCGCGCCATCCTTCATGAAGATGATCTTATCGGCATGTATGATGGTCGATAGACGGTGAGCGACAATGACGCATGTCTTGCCTTTCATGAGACGGTTTATCGCTTGCTGAATGGCAGCCTGATTCTCATTATCCAGCGCCGACGTCGGCTCATCGAGAAGCAGAATGTCCGGGTTGCGCAAGAATGCGCGAGCAATCGTAATACGTTGGCGCTCCCCGCCGGAAAGAGTCGCACCTCGCTCGCCAATTCGCGTGTGGTAACCATCGGGCAGCCTCATGATTACGTCGTGGATATTAGCCATTTTCGCCGCTTCGATGACCTCTAGTTCGGATGCTTCCCGGTTCCCATAATGGATGTTGTCATAGACCGTCCCGTGAAACAGAAAGGGCGTCTGCGAAACAAGCGCAAGCTTTTTCCGCCACTGCTTGTTATCCATTAGACTGCAGTCGATCCCGTTCCACCAAATACGGCCGGAGCTCGGCTCATAATCTTTCATGAATAATTTGAGCATGGTCGATTTGCCGGACCCGCTCGGGCCTACAATCGCAGCTATCCGGCCTTCCTCAAGGGAAAGGCTGACACCTCTTACCACGTCGAGATCTTCATCCGAATAACGGAAAACGACCTTCTCCATCCGAAAACCCGCCGATTCCAAGTTAACTCCGTCATGCTTCGGCTCTTCAGCTACCCCGCTACCGCTTGGCTCTTCGGGCAAATCCATTAATTCAAATACACGCTTGGCCTGGGAAATCGACCACTGCAGTGCGTTCCAGGTGCCGAACAGGTTATATATGGGTCCGGTAAGCAAATTACTGGCAGCCAGGAAGGCCGCTACCGCGCCTACCTCCATTTCGTTCCGGCTAACAAGCAAGCCTCCATAACCAAGAATATAGACAACGGACAAAAAGGGGACGATGGCAGTAAGGGAACCGGTAAACGATTCAATAGAAAGCGTTCTCAACCGAACTCTGACAAATTCGCTGACCTTGTTAGCGAACCTCTCATTCATGTCCTTCTGGAGCCGATAGCTGCGAACGACTTCGCCGCCTTGTACCGCTTCCTGAACAATGCCGTCCTTTTCGGCAGACAGCCGATTCTGCTGGTCGAACCATCTTCGGCTGTATCTCGATATCGGCAGCAGCATGAGCGGAATAAGCGCTGACACGATAATACTGCCGGCGGTCAGCCTCGCGCTTAGTGAACTTAAATAAACTAGGAGAGCGACGACTTTGGCCGCATCCGCGATAAATCCGATCAGCCTGTTATTAATCCCCGCCTGGGCGATACTAGCCGATTCCAAGATTCTTGCGATCTTATCGCTCGTATGCAGCTTATCTAAGCTATCCAACCGAACGCGGGAAACCTTGCGAAGCATTTCGTCTTGAAGCTTCAACCTAGAATCATTATCCAGTCTTGCGCCCAAGTAGCCTCTGGCCATGAACACGGCCGACATGCTTACGACGATCACCGACATGATGAGAATGGATCTGACTAGTGCGGGATATTCGTCACTTACCACTCCGGAGACAATTAATTGAAATGTATTTGCGTAAGCAATAGACAATCCCACTTCTACCAGAATTGCAACTGCTATTAGGATGTAGAGCACAAGATATGGCTTGCCCAAACGAAGCAAGCGCACAATCACGCGGTAAGGCGAGTAACGGTGCTCCTCTTCATGCATGCTCAACCGACCTCTACCTTCCTTTCGACGGATGGTTATAAGGATATCAAATCATAGAACAGCTAATCGTTCTCCTGAATGCTATACGGATTGCCTCAGTCTCCTATTAGCCTCAACATAACGGACTATTGCGGAGGCTTGCTCTCGTATAAAGAAATGGCCTCCTGTAAGCGTCTTCATTCTAAACTCGTCTGTTGTGTATCTTCTCCAATCCAATAGATTGGCCGGGTCGATCGTCTTATCGTCATTTCCCGAAAGGACATGAACGGGACATGATACAGAGTGAATGGTCTTCGAAGGTTTGTAGGATGCGAGTAATTTGAAGTCGTGTCGTATGATGGGAAGAAACATTTCTAGAAGTAATGGTTCTGCAAGAAGTTCATCCGGCATTCCGCCGATTTGAATCAGTTCTTCAATGAACGCTAGATCCGATAATTCGTGCAGGTTTAGAGGAACTCTAAGATGGGGGGGTTCGTGGGCAGAGATAATAAGCATATTGGCCGATCTGGAAAATTTCTCTTCGATGACTCGGGTCGCCTCATAGGCCAATAACCCGCCCATGCTGTGTCCGAAAACGATAAACGGCTCGTCAGTCAATCGTGCCGTCATCATTTCGATAACATTCTGTCTTGCTTCATCGAAATCGCTATAGAAAGGATTACTCATCCTCGATCCATGTCCTGCCAATTCGAGCGGGACGACCTCGAGCGAATGGCTAATTCTACTCCATGGCTGATAGACGCTAGCTGAGCCACCTGCATGAGGAATACAGAACAGCAGAGCCTTAGGTATCAATAACATCACCTCTTCGTTAACATAAACTCAAGGCGGAATCAATCGCTCCACGGTAACTAGGAAGCTGGTTAATATAAATGCCGTCAATAATAACGCTTACAAATAATATAAAAAGTCATAAGCTTGATTCGGCTTCTGGGTAGTCATCCATAACCGCAATGGTTCCTGGGACATCCATTGTCCACTAAAAATTCCGCTTTAGGCCTCCAATATCCTCATTTGAAGTAAGTCTATCCGACTATTCAGTGCTACAAATTCATTCACAATCTCTCCTTTTATATCAAATTTCTTACACTTTTTTTATGATAAAATACATTAACTGTGATGTCAATATATTAATATATTTATTAACACATAGGACTACACCCCTACCAAAGACACCATTTCGGGAAGCTCGAAGTTCTACTCTGAGGGGAAATTCACCTAAACATCCTATCTTTTATTCGCTCGGACTAAAGATTATGTACGTAATCGTATCCATCCACACAGGAATATGTATCTTATCCTACCAATATGAACTTAATTGCATAACCTTGCTCATGTTCACGTTTTTACCTTAACAAAAACATTGAACATTCAAAGGTCACAAGGTTTTGCGTAAGGTATCTGAAGACGATCACGTTCACGACGGGCAGCACATTCTATGTGGATGGCGGATATACGCTTCTGTGACGCTTCATACCGTCCATCAAAAAAAAGAAAGCAAATCCTGTGCGGATTTGCTTTCTTCAGTCCATGTTTTCATGCCGATCACGAAAAAACCAACCTCGAGATCATATCCCTCATCGTTTTTTTGCGGATCGAGATGACTTCCTCTTCGGAGATCGTCCCGTAAAACTTCCGAATCGCCTTGTGATGAGAGAAATAAAAATAAACCGCACCGAGCAAGCTGACAACGAAATCTTCAGGATGATCGACCTTCCTGCATTCGCCCGTCTGAACGCCAAGCTGATACATGCCCATCACCGTCTCGAAAAAGAAATTTTGATGATGAAGCTGCTGAAAGATGTCTCGATCCTGCGCAACGCTTTGATCCATGATTTTCACAAAATACGGGTTATGATGAAGAAAATCAATAAAATGTTCCATGACTTGGATCAAGTTTTCCTGAATGGATGGACCTTTAAGTTCAATGGAACCGGAGGTCGCTTGTTCGAATAAGTCGTTAATGACCGCCGTGAATAACTCTTCTTTACTCTTAAAGTGATAATAGATCAGCGCTTTGTTAACGCCGGCCATTTTGGAGATATAATCGATTCTGGCCCCATCGAACCCTTTCTCCGCAAACTCCTGCAGTGCGGTTTGCAGAATTTTTTCTTTTCCCTGACTCATGCAATGGTTCCTCCGTCAAAAAAACTTCATTCCACCTTCGTCTATGATATCATATCCGCTACTTTCCTCGCGCTATCATAGCAAGGCATGCCCAGCGCTCCCGACCCTACCGTTGCATCTCCAACCAGGTATAATCCCCGTACGGTACGACTTTGCAGCGGCAACAGTTTTGCGGTCGTTCTTCTGGCTATCCCGCCCACCATAGCTCTGTTAATCATCCGTTTGTGAACCACGTACTGCTCCCATCCCGGGTATACCCGATGGAGCAACGCTTCGAAAGCGGCTTGTGACCCCTTCGCATGGCTGTCGTCTTGCTGCTCTTGTTCGGTTAGAAATTTCAGGCCGTTGATTAATTGTCCGCCGGCGGGTGCGGCCGAAGGATTGTTGATGCCGTAATCATTAATGTAGAAGCCTCCATCCAAATCGAGCAAATTACCGATATCCCCGCGAATCCTCTTGGAAAGCATGAGATCATAAATGTACACATAGTGAGCCGTTTGATTGACATATTCGCCGAACTCATCGGCAAGGGATGGATAGCTTAGAAGCTTACCTAACTCTTTCGGCGGAACGTTCAGCACCACTTCATCGAATTCAATCCGTTCACCCGCGCATACGACGCCTTTCACTCGGTCAGCTTCGACGATAAGATCCGATACCGGTTTGCCGAATTGAATAGTGCCCCCATTGTTCGTGATCGCTTTTTGCAGTTCTCTCAACAGGATGTCATATCCCATATAGCTTAAAGGTTCGTTCTTCTCATATTCACGGGCCGTTAATTCAACGAAACGGTTCATCGAATACAAGTCGAGTGCGCCGTCGTAGACCGATAACGATGCGTATGCGGACAGAACTTTGGCGATCTCGGGGTTACTTATGTTATCCCTGATCCATTGGCCTACGGTCAGGCTCTCCGGAAAAGTCGGTGCTTGCTTGACCATCTCGTAAAATTGCTTCAAACATTTCACATGATTGAATAGACCCGAAATCGCGGGAGAGGTCAGCGCACCGAAACCAAGCGGGCTGGAGATGACTTTGCCTTCCTTCAAGAGCTTGAATTTGGCCAAACTCGCTTTCCTATACTCCATCGGCAGTTCAAGTTCGCGAATGATGGAACGCATCGGTTCCTGTTTGGGGGCCAATACCGCATGGGCGCCATAACTCATCGTAAAACCATTCTTTGACACGACATGGCTTCTGCCGCCCGGAATCGGCGCGCGTTCCATCACAACAACTTGGTTCCCTCTCTTCGCTAACAATGCCGCCGTTACTAATCCGCCAAGACCCGCTCCTACAATACCCACTTTCTTCATACGATCACCCTCCCAGAATTAGACTAACCGTTTAGTCTAACTTTACCACTGGAATCCTCTTTACGCAATAACAAATGGATCATGTTGGAAAACAGACTCGTTCCGCTGACCCCAGAAAACAAAAAAAACACCCGGACGGGTGCGAAAAGAAGAATCATACGATCATATGCGACCACGGCTAGAATATCTGGTACGCGATGTTGAACCGCCGCCTTGAATCTCCTCTTGGTTGGATGCTGATAGTTCTTGCGGGATATCCATCAATTCTATCTCTTGTTTCTCGGCTTTGGGTTCCGTTTCGGTAGTTTTTTGCTGTTCGGACATTAGAGCACCTCCTTGCAGGTTTGCTATAAGCGTAGTGAGTTCCCCTTATCGATACAATCCCCCATACAGGGGATATTTCTCAAGGCAAGTCGTTCTTGTTCGGTTTACTCTGACTAGAGCGTACTCAGCCGTAATTCATAAACATACTGTACGATCGGATGCTTGACCTTTATCTTCTCGCTCATGTTCAAGATTCGTTTCTTGCCCACTCGTCGGTCAACCAACGCCAGAATATTAAATAAGATCTCTTTGCTCTCCAGGCTTTCTTCAATCGGCAGGGACAGAAACTGATTCGCTTCAACAATAAAGTTTGATTTACTTAATGAAGCTTGCGCGGACAATAGCTCCTTGGCCAGTTCGGATATTTTCCTGCCTCTTGCAATGACGTGTAGACGTTCCTCCGGAACGAGCCCCTTGGTCTCTTGTCTGACCGCTTCGATCTCTTCCTTCGTGATCGGAATTTCGAGATGCGGATCACTCTTTATTTCCTGCTCCGTCTGGTACCATCTGATCGATGTTGTTACATCACGCATATTGAATACGTTCTTTTTATCTACAGCAATATAACAAAGACCCGCTTTGTCGGGTAAATAACGGTAGCCGGTTGCCCGGTATTCGAACCTTCCCAATAGGGCAGGACTAAGAAAACTCTCCAGTTGCTGCTTCACTTTGCTCCAGGACATGTCATCCTCCAATGTTCCATACGGCGTACTTATTCAAGCGTCTCTCTATCATACAATAACTAATCCTTCAATCCTACTAAGTACGGCTTATCCCTATTGTCGCAGCGCAAGGAAGTCAAAATAGAAAAAGACAAAGTAAAATAAGTGCACGTTCCCCGATTCTCCGTTCCTTCCTTCCCATCGGAAAGTAAAAAAGTTGCGGCTTCTCGTCAATAACTTTTATATCCCTTTGATAGCGGCTCGTTTACACTGTTTTTAGAGCAAGTCGCTATGAATATGAAGCCAATGGGGGAAAGAGTATGGCAAAGAAAGCCACAACCGTAATTCTGTCGTTATGCGTGTCGGCCGCCTTACTGGCAGCCTGCAGCAACAGCAACGGTAACTCACAGCATGAGGCGTCAAATACGGGCACTAACACCAACGACGTGGCAGCATCGAATGAAGTTGACCCGTCCAATCCAGCATTCAGCGCCTATAAAGAACCCGTAACCATCCATACCGTGACGTCTGAATACGCTTCGGCGAAATACCCGGAGGGCGATGATATTACGAACAATGTCTGGATCAGACGGTACAAAGAGAAATTGAATATCGATGTCAAAACAGACTGGGTCAGCGACGAGTATGACACGAAACTGAATCTGGCTATTTCGTCGAACAATCTTCCGGACGTGTTCAAGGTCAATGCTTCCCAATTACAGCAGCTCATTGAAGCCGATATGGTAATGGACCTTACGACCGTATTCGATACCTATGCATCGGAACGTCTCAAAGGCTATATGGAAGCCGATGCGGACAGCTACGAGTCTGGTAAAAAGGACGGAAAGCTATTCGGGATCCCGCAACTCCACTGGGGATTGATCGAACAGCCCGACTTCCTCTGGATCCGGGAGGACTGGAAGCAAGAACTTGGCCTAGCAGACCCGCAATCGGTCGACGATATCAAGAATATCGCCCTGACATTCATGGATAAGCACGGCGGTTACGGCATCGCGGTCGACCAGACGTTGGATTATCTGAACCTGCTCGCCATCGCGTGGAATGCTCATCCGGATATGTGGATCGAGGATGGCAGCGGCAAGCTGGTGTACGGCTCCACCCAGCCTGAGATGAAGGCCGCATTGGCCGAATGGGCGGACTGGTATAAGCAGGGAATCATCGATCCGGAGTTTGCCATCAAAGACTTTAGCGCCATGAACGCCGATGTCGTAGCCGGCAAGGTCGGCGTGCAGCCTTACTACCAGTGGTGGGGATACAACCCCGGTGTCGATACCGTATCGAATCTAGGCAAAGACGCCATTTTCTACCCGTATATGATTCCTACGGTCGACGGCAAGGAAGCCAAACATTCCATCTTCTTCGCGAACGGCAGTTACACGGTTATCAAGAAGGGATTTAAGAACCCCGAGGCGATCATCAAAATTCTGAACGACTATGCCTACATCGTAGACGAAGGCGTGGGCAAAGAATCCGAGGAAACGCTATCCGCCTTGCTGGACAACGACATTGCGCACGTGGTCGGCGCTTTCCGCGTACTCAATCCAAACTCCGACTACGAGCAATACGAGGCCGTATCGGCAGCCCTGCAGTCCAAGGACACCGCCGGTCTGACGACTGCGGGGATGTGGCAGAAGTATAACAATAGCGTTGCATTCATCGATAAAGCGACACCGGGAGCTGCCGGCGATTACTTGCAGCAAGGCGCGCCCAAGACCGCCTACGGCCTAGCGAAAAAAGTACTCGACAGCAGGAACTACATCAAGACAGCGCTGTGGGGAGCAACGCCCGAAGTGATGGCCAGCTACGGCACAACGTTGGATGACATCCTGACCGAAGGCTTCACGAAGATCATCATGGGCACCGAAAGCATCGACTACTTCGATACGATCGTCCAGAATTGGCGGACAGCCGGCGGTGATACGGCCGCCGAGGCCGTCAACGAGGTCTACGGCAAATAACGGTTTCTTGTTAAGGGGGACGAGGCATTCTCGCCCCCCTTATTTAATAAAGACCAAGAACGGAGGATTATGAATGCTGAGAAAATTGAGGCAGCAGAGCCCATACCATCTCATGCTGTTACCGAGCATCGTATTGGTTTTCATCTTTAGCTATATCCCTTTTTACGGGCTTGTCATTGCATTCCAAAAATATAATCCGGGCCTCGGCTTCAACTCACCCTGGGTCGGATGGGACAACTTCTCGCACGTGTTCAGTCAACCGAACTTCGTGAGGACGATCTGGAATACGCTGTACATGTCCGCCTTTAAGATTATCGGCGGCATTATCGTACCCGTTATATTCGCCCTCCTGTTAAACGAAGTTGCGCATTCAGCAGTCAAGCGCGCTTTTCAAACACTTGTATACATACCGAATTTCCTTTCCTGGGTAATCATGGCCGGCATCCTGCTTGACATTCTGAGCTCCGACGGCATCCTCAACACGTTTCTGGGCCTATTCGGAATGGAGCCGATCTCCTTCCTTGGCAACCCCTCTATCTTCCCATGGACCATGATCGTAAGCGATATCTGGAAGGGCTTCGGCTTCGGCACGGTCGTTTACTTAGCCGCCCTGACCAGCATCGATCCGGGACTTTACGAGGCGGCGGTGATCGATGGCGCCAAAAGGTGGAAGCAAACGATCTATATCACCTTGCCGCTCCTGATGCCGACGATCGTTCTAATGTCCGTTCTATCGCTCGGCAACGTGCTCAACGCAGGTTTTGATCAAATTTATAACCTCTACTCTCCCGTCGTGTATCAGACAGGCGATATCATCGATACTTATGTTTACCGTCTCGGGATTCAACAGGCGCAATATTCCATTGCCACCGCCGTCGGATTGTTCAAGTCCGTTATCTCCACCGTACTGGTTGCCCTGTCCTATTTATTGGCCTACAAGGTAGCCGGCTATCGTATCTTCTAAGGAGGCGTAGTCATGGTCTACGACAAAAGCATAGGAAGAAGCTTGTTCCATATCCTTAACTTTTCGATTTTGATTCTTACATCCCTGCTCTGTATCTTGCCTTTCATCAACATGTTGGCCGTTTCCTTTAGCGGCAGCGCGGCTGTATCCGCCGGCAATGTCGCGTTCTGGCCCGTTGATTTTACGACGAAGGCTTATGAGTTCGCGTTAACGGGGGGAGAATTTTACACCTCCCTCTGGGTAGCCGTTAAACGCGTCGTGCTCGGTACAACCGTCAATCTGATTCTCATGGTGCTAACCGCTTACCCGCTCTCCAAGTCGGCGCAAAAGCTGATGGGCCGCAATTACTACATGGGCTTTTTCATTATTACGATGTTATTCAATGGCGGGTTGATTCCGACCTACCTCGTCGTGGTCAAGATGGGGCTGATCGATTCCATCTGGTCGCTGATCCTGCCCGGAGCCCTTCCTGTATTCAGCATGGTGATTCTCATGAATTTCATCAGAGGGTTGCCGGAGGAAATCGAGGAATCGGCGATTATTGACGGCGCAGGCCCGATGCAGATCCTGTTCCGCATTATGCTCCCGCTCCTGAAGCCCGCACTCGCGACAGTCGGTCTGTTCAGTATCGTCGGTCATTGGAACTCGTGGTTCGACGGCATTATCTACATGAACGATCCGGCGAATTATCCGCTGCAAAGCTACTTGCAAACCCTGCTGTTAAGCTTCGAGCAAATCATGCTGAAGTCGGGGACCGACTACACGCAGCTGCTGTCGATGATGAATGCCAGAACAGGACGCGCCGCACAAATGTTCCTAGGTGCGATTCCGATCCTTCTCGTCTATCCGTTCCTGCAGAAATACTTCACCAAAGGCTTGGTACTCGGCAGTGTAAAAGGGTAAGTCAAAAGGCTTGCAGCGTAGGCTGCAGGCCTTTTATCTAGCCCTAGCGAGAATACCCCCACTTCAAGCACTTGCTAAGCGGGGGATGAATCGCATTCTTTTTTGTTCATAATACGAACGTATGTGCTATAATATTCCTATCCATCCTTAGCAAGGAGGTTTAGGCATGTTGGTGAAAAAGGCGTACAAGTATCGCATCTACCCTAACCATGAACAGCAGCTGCTCATACAAAAAACGCTGGGCTGCTGCCGTTTTGTTTTCAATCACTTCCTGGACAAGTGGAATACAACCTATGTGGAAACAGGCAAAGGGTTGTCGTACAACAAATGTGCTACACAACTGCCTGTATTAAAAACCGCCTTGCCATGGCTGGAAGAAGTGGACAGTACGGCACTTCAATCTGCAGCACGCCATCTTGCAGACAGCTTTGATCGGTTCTTCAAGAACAAAAGCCGTGCTCCGCGTTTCAAAAGCCGCCGCAACCCGGTGCAGAGCTACACGGCTAAACATACGAACGGCAATATCGCCATCCGTGGCCATGAGGTCAAGCTCCCCAAGCTGGGCTGGCTGCGCTTTGCCAATTCCAGGGCATGCGAAGGTCGCATCCTTTCAGCAACGATACGGCGTAATGCCTCAGGCAAGTATTTCGTCTCCATCCTTTGTGAAGTGGAGCAAGAGCCGCTGCCTGCCGCAACGAAGCATATCGGCATTGACTTGGGCTTAAAGGAATTTGCCGTCTGCTCAGACGGACTGCGCGTGGAAAGCCCGAGGGCATTTCGCCGCTATGAAAAGAAGTTAGCCTTCTGGCAACGCCGCATGAGCCGCCGGACCAAGGGAGGATCGAATTGGCATAAAGCCAAGGTGAACGTCGCTCGCATCTACGAGAAGATCGCCAACATCCGCGAGAACTTCTTGCACCAGCTAACAACCAAGCTGATTCGCGAAAACCAAACGATCAGCATGGAAAGCTTAGATGTGGCGAGCATGCTCCAAAACACCAAGCTTGCCAAATCGATCGCCGATGCGTCCTGGGGTGAGTTTGAACGCCAGCTTACCTATAAAGCGAAATGGTATGGCCGCACCTTGAAGTTTGCGGACACCTTCGCACCGACGAGCCAAACCTGCCATGTGTGCGGCTTTGTGAATCCGGAGGTCAAACGGCTATCGATACGGCGGTGGAGCTGTCCATCATGCGGGACGTGCCATGATCGGGACGACAATGCCGCTCAAAATATAAAGCGAGTCGCTGTTTAGCCGCTGGCTCAACCAGTTGTGGGAACCACAGCTTCTCTTGGGGTTCTGCACCAGCAGGACAACTTCAAACCAATAGGTTTGACAATCCAAGAATCCCCCACCTCTTTAGGTGGTGGGAGTGTTCAAGATTCGGCTACATTCGGCTAGATTCGCCGCCCGGCAGGCTCGATATGGCGGGCAGCAGGATGGTAAACATCGCGCCTTCGTTTGGCTTGCTTTCCACCAATACCCCGTAAGGATGGCCAAAATGGAGCTGAACCCGCCGCTTAACGTTATGCAGCCCGATCCCCTTGGTTCCGGCGCCTGCATCCGGCCTATTCTCCATCAGGCTTTGGACCGTCTCTTGATCCATGCCAACGCCGTTATCGTGAACTTCGATGGCGATATCGCCGCCTCGGGCTTGAATCCGGATCCTAATGCTGCCCTCTTCTTCGAGCCCGGCCAGGCCGTGGAAGATCGCGTTTTCGATAATCGGTTGGAGAATCATTTTGGGCATGCGATAGTCCAGGAGATGCTCTTCGATCTCGTAATTCATCTGAATGGATCCATAGTATCTAACGTTCTGGATGGTCACGTAATTCGTGATATTATCCAGCTCTTCGCGAATAGCCACCAGAGTTCCGTCGGATCTTGTTGCATAACGGAGCATCGAGATCAGCGCTTCCGTCATTTTCACGATCTTGTCCGCTTGCTGCATGGACGCGATCCATTTGACCGACCCGAGCGTGTTGTACAGAAAATGTGGATTAATCTGAGCATGCAGCGCGCGCATCTCGGCCGCCGCCTTGTCGACCTCCTCCTGCTGCATCCTCTCGACCAGCCGCTTCAATTCGTACGACATCTTATTAAAGCGAATCGACAATTGCCCGATTTCATCCCGGGAACGAATATGTTCGACTTGTTCGAACTGCCCCTTCTCCACCAGAACGATGTTGCGCATGAGCTTCTTAATGGGTCTTGTAATCACATGGGATAGAAAAACCGAAATAATGGCAGCGAAGAGAGACATCACGATCGCCAATGTCACGAGATTGCGTCCCAGTATTGCGCCGTCTGCAGTAAGCTCGTCCAATGGCATATACAAGTAGGTCGTCCATTCCTGCTGGCTGAGAGGGCTGGTCACGACGACATGCGACGATTCGTCAGGACGGACATTGTCCCTGAACAAGGTACCGATCAATTGGTCATTCACGTTATACACGATTTTATCGTCGCTGTCGACGATCATGAACCTCGACCGAAGCGCTTCTTGAAGATTGCGGTTGACGATCTCAACGAATTTGATATCGATACTGACAACCATCACGCCTAAGAGCCGTCCGGTGGCCACATCATATATTTTTCGAGCGTGCGAGACCGCCAGTATTTTATTTTTCAGCTGCTCATCGATACGGGTCGTAAGCGTTATCGTTCGGTCATTCGTATGCAGGAACTTCTTAAACCACAATTCGTTTGCCACTTTGAAGTCCTTGTCGATCGGTTGGTTGGGACTCACGTAAAGATCAGTCCCCCCGTTGAGGTTATAGAGGTAAATGGAGAAGACGCGGTCCTTCATCATGATATAGTTCATCAGAATATTGTAGGCGGCATTCTCGTTCTGCTCGCCGCCGTCCCGCAGGAAATCCTGTATCGGGTAGCTTCCTTCGCGCGTCGCGGATAAGCTGCTGCTGAGTCCGTTGCTGGCCAGCAGCGAGATTTTCTCAATCTCCTTCAAGAATTCGTCGATGCGAATATTCGTCTGTTTGGCAAGATCGTTCAGCAAGTTCGTATAGTTCCGCTCCAAGAGCCGTTCGGAAGAGTAATACGTATTGATCGTCATGACGAATACCGGAAGAATGATCACCGTCAAACAAATGACCATGATTTTGGTTTTGATTCGAAAGGGTTGGACTCGCTGCCGCATGATGCACCTCTATTCACGGACTAGTCAAGCTTTGCTGTTGCTCCCGATACTCCTCGGGCGTGACGCCGACGGATTTTTTGAAGATTTTGCTGAAGTACGTGTAATTGTGGTAGCCTACCTTGTCCGCAACCTCATACACCATCAGCTTCCCGCTCATGAGATACGCCTTGGCCCGTTCAATCCGGACCCGCGTCAAGTAGGAGATGAAGTTCTCTCCCCGCTCTTGCTTGAACATGCGGCTAAGATAAGACGGATTGACGTTGATCTGATTGGCTATGCTCTGCAGCGAAATATCCTCGGCATAATACTTGTTAATGATGTCGACGGCAAGGTCCGAATACGTGCAGTCTTGGAGAGATTGGGAATCCGCTTGAAAACAATATCCGATGTGAGCGAGCACGCCTCGGTGAATATCCTCCCAGCACTCCCCTTTCAGCACCGTCTTGTAGGGCGATTGCTCCGTATAAGCAGACCGTGATCGTTGCGAAGCCCCTGATAGATGGGTATGCATCGTTTCCATTAGCCGAATATATTTCTCGCGTATACTGTCCTCATCCGCCCGCTGCGTCTCAAGCCCTGCGCGAATCCCTTCGAGAAATTGCCCTGCCTTCTTCTCGTCCTTGCTCACCCACACCGTAGCAAATTCCTGTTCTTGCTCCGGATTCAGGATCACATCCACCGCTTTCCTAGCTGGCGCCTTGTCCGCATCTTCGTAGAACAGCACCTTTCCGGTACCCGTGTAGAAACTCTGCTGCAGGGCAGATTCCGCCTCTTGAGAGGCCTGTTTGATGAAGCCAAAGCCGGATACGACCGTACTAACGCCGGCCGTGAGCGATAGGTTCATGAAATCCTTTATAGAAGCCAGCAGCTTGCCGCATAGCCGCTCGATATCGGTGCGTACAGAGCCCCCTTCGAGGGACGTATTCACAATGATCCAATATTGAGATGAGCTCTCGACGACAATCTCCTTCACCCACTTGGAGGGAATGATCTCTTCCATAATATTCAAGATCGAGAAGCGCAGCAGCTTCTCTCCCTTCTCCACATATTTCTTCTTCACATCCTCGTAATGGTTCACGATAAATTTGATGACGGTCAGTTTAGACGAGCTTACGCGAAAATGCAGCTCTTCCGCCTTCGCAACCGCCTCCTTTTCATTAATGAAGCCGCTTACAAGATCATTGAAATAGCTCTCCTTCAGATGGCTTAGACTTTGCGAAACATCGTACGGAATAACGGGGGCCTTACCCAGGCTTTCACGATCTGCCTGCAGTTTCTGTCTCATGGAGGTTAGCAGTTCGACGAGCGTGTCCGCTGTAATCTCGCTCTTGATCAAGTAATCGGAAGCGCCTAGCTTGAGTGCCTCTTTCACATAATGGAGTTCGTCAAAGTTGCTTAAGATGACATACTTGCAGGTCTTGAGCAAGCTTGCGGCCTCGCGTATGAGCTGAAGCCCATCCATAACGGGCATCTTGATATCCGTAATAATCAGGTCGGGTGAAGCTTGGATCGCGAGCTCGAGCGCTTCCTTACCGTTGCCGGATTCACCAATAATACGGAAGCCCTGCTCCTCCCAATCCAGCATGGAACGGATTCCGACCCGCATGAGCAACTCGTCATCCACGATCATCAGTTTATACATGGGCATCCCTCGATTTTTCCTCTGGATTATAGTCATGCTTCGTTTTTCCTTCATCTTTCACGATTTCTTCTTTATGCCATTTTACCCTTCTGCGGATTGGTTGCAAAGAAGGTCTTTGCTCAAAAATTGGATATGCAAGCAGAGCCGCGGCACCTTCAAGGAATCGCGAAGCTGCATCACATGCCTTCGATATACGCCGCTTCGGTGCTGTAATCGTAAGAAGAGGTACCGTTGACTGACTCAATGATTTCGATAAGTATTAAAATGGCATTTATACATGGGCCTTTTCATATTTATATCGTAGTACGATGTAAATTGAACGATTTCCCAAATCCAATTGGATATGGAGTTGGTTTGATGAAAACAGGCGAGATTTTGAAAACCATTTCCTTCGGGTTCCTGTTTGCGATTCTTGCTATCGGTCTCTTACCCTTCTTAGCCGTCTACAGCATGGCTGAGACATACGGTTTAGTTGAGTTTTACGAATGGGGAGGGGTACCGGCTCTCTTCATGTTTCCCAAGTTGAAAAAGAAGGACAAAAAAATGAAGCAAACGCAGTCATAAAATGCCCTGCATGATCCTAAAAAACGGACGGCTCTTTTGAGCAGTCCGTTTTGTGTATAAAGGTCCCTTCTTCTGCTTATCAAACTCATGATACAGCTTCATCGATGCTCTAATGGCGCATTTTTTGCTTCGTCCTGCGCGAATGCCTCATTTGCCACTTCGGAATAATCCCGATCGGTACCCAGAAGCCCGATCTCGTTCTCAACCTGCATGACAATGACCGTATGCTGGTCCGCGTCGATAGAGTTGATTAAAGCCATCAAACGCGAAAAGGCGAAGGCATCATTCTCCACGAGCACCATCTTCATCCAGAATCGGTATGGATCGTTCTTCCGTCTGATTTATGCTGTGGCAGCGGTGGTATTAAGGTGCATGAGGGTTGTGATGGAGGAATACGAAGATGAGTTTGCATGTAGACGAAAAGCCGCTCGAGCGTGCGGTTTTGCAGTTTATTTTCCCCTTCGCATATAAGACAGGAAGCAGCAAGCAGCTGATGACGGAGCTTGAGCAGGATGGTTTTGTGCCCTTCCGGCTGGATGATTTGAAGCAGGAGCATGCTTTTTACGGACCACGCTACCGCGTATCTCATAAGGATATGGAACGGTATTTCATGCCCTATGCCTGTTGTATCCTATTCCCTCGTAATCTGGACGACGATGAAGGATTCCGGAGATTCGCCAAGCCGATCGGGCAATCGTGCATGCTGCACATGGCCTCGCAGGATATTCCGTTCATCCTGCATGCCGCGGAAGTTGTGCTGTGCCCATTCCACCTTGGGTTTATTACGCTTCGGATCGAGCTCGATCATGCGGATCTGACTTTCAGCGAAGCGCTGGAGTTCGCAGACCGTTTTCGCGTCTTGCAGGACGTATCGGCCAAGGATAAGCAGACATCGGTTCAGATTAGCGCGAACGAGTATAAGCAGATCGAAGATTATATTTTTCGGGAGATCGTCCGTACGATGCTGGCGCATCTGGATAATGAGGTGACCCAAGGAGCCTATTTTGAAACGCTTCCCTTCTTCGTGGATGAACGCATGTATGTGCAGGCCATGTTCCAGTTTAAGGAGAGCGAGCGCATCAACGCTGCAGATTCGTTCCGGGCTATGTATCTGGATGGGATCACTGACGGCGGAGCTGCATACATCAGCGCCGGCAACCATGCCTATATCGATGAGCAAGTGAAGCGGCACGGATACGAGCGATGGGCGCCCGATACTTTTTTCATGATGAACGAAACTACTTTTTCCGTGCTCACCAGGGACACCGACACTCGCTGCAATCAATTGCTCTCCCAGCATTTTGGCGAGCATTACTACGGTCTGTTAATGAGCCTGTTCCACAAAATCTCCCTCCTCAAGCTGGCCAATCAATACTCCCATCTGAATGTCGAGCGCGATCATAGGTCCGTGCAGCGCCTTATTCGGCAAATCAACAAATTCTCGGCCAAATATTACTTCAGCGAGTTGTCCGCCAGCGTCCAGGGACGCGAAATCGTGCAGCTGCTGCGCAATTCGTTCGGGAGTCATGAATTATTCGAGGATGTGAAAGAAACGTTGGCGGAGCTGCTCCGCTACCAAGAGGGTCACCGCTCGAAGAGCCAGAACAATCTCCTGCTTATTCTGACGCTCTATACGGTCGTCGGCGGAATCTACGGCATGAATCAGGTTATCGAGGATTTGAAAGGCGACATCGATTGGTCCAAACTCGCAGCCTATTCGGTCTTTGAATACATCGCCTTGTTCATTACGCTTACAGGGCTCATCGTAGGCATTATTCTTGGGTTGCTCGTTATCTTCAGATGGTGGAGCGATCGCAGGGAACTGCGAAAAGAATAGGCCGGGGCCTGATGGCACACCATCTCCTTCCACCAGCCGGTGTAAAGCTTGGGCTCTGCTTGATCCTCCGGTGCCGCCGGATACGGCACCAGTGGACCATGCGGATAACCGACTGCTAATGGCTGGTCTTCTTGTCCACGATCGGCATCATATTCCCGTCTTCCATTCCCATCATCGATACCGTCTGCGAATCCATCGTCTCGTCATGCTGCGTAATGGAGACCTCCGTGCCGAACTGAGGCTCGGCATAAGGCAAATTCGTGCGGCCGCGTGCCAGGATCTGCCGGTAGTTGCCGCTCTCGCCTTCATAGCCGTCATGATCCCAAGGTACGAAGGAGCGGGCGTTGCAATAGTGGCAGACATAGGAACGCCGGAACCGGTCTGCAGTCCGGTTCGGGAACGAACGGTGAAACAAGTGGGAGTGGAAAAACAATACGTCACCGGGTTTCATAGGAACCGAGATCGGCGGCGGATAATTAGCCACCACTTTGGCAAGCGTATTCACTTCATCGTCAAGATGGCTCACATTCGAGACCGGATGCAGATCGGCGAATGCGCCTTCGGCATGCACGCTCCCGCCATGGCGGCTCTCAGGGGGGTAGATCGGTTCATGGTTCGACCCAGGCGCCACCCACAAGCAGCCATTCTCTTCGTCCGCGTCCTCCAAAGCGATCCAGGCTCCGACGAGCGTATCCGGATGCGTCTTGATATAATAGGCATCCTGATGCCAACCCTGGCCGCCTCGTCCCGGCGGATTGAAGAACAGCATGGATTGAAGCGCATACACGTCAGGGCCGACCAGTGCTTCCAATACATCGAGCACGCGCGGATGAAGCATCAGCTCCTCGCCCTCCCGATGCTGCCTCGAGATCATGTGGACTCTCGTTTTCTCCGCGAATTCCGCTTTGAGTGGATCCGTGCTCTCGACAGAGGCGAGTTCGCGCTTGGCCTCGTTCTCGATTCTAAGCCGCTCCGCCCATAACCTGTAGCGTTCGATCTCAATTGGATCAATCAGCCCTTCTACCTTCACGAATCCGTCCCGGTGATACTGCTTGTATTGTTCGACCTGCACATAGTATCTGTTCGCTCTTGGCTTGGCTTGCGGCGAATAACTGACCATCGTATCCCTCCTGTACCTCTTATGGCTGCTTGCTCCCCCTTATTGTCGCTCGGGGGAACGGTTTCGTTCAATGGAGGGAACCTGCAAGAAACTGGACGGATTTGATCTGTGTTCATGGGAGCGGTTAATCGGACATCGGATCGAGCACGACAAAGTGCCGGTTCTTCGGATACGGGCCTTCTACATCATCGACCACGGACAGATGCCGGTATTTCGGGTCAGCGAAGCGCTTGCGGAACTCGGTAGCGGACAACCCTCTTGACCGCTTGAACATGCGTGAGAAATAATGTTCGTCGGTAAACCCCACCTCAAGGGCGACTCGTTTGATCGTCCATTCCTCGCGAATCAACAGCTGCTCGGCCCGCCGCAGCCGGCGTTCGATCAGCGACTGCTGCGGCGATATGCCGAACGTGCGGGTGAAGACGCGGGTAAAATGCTCGTGCGTCCAGCCGGACTTGGCCGCAATCTCTTCAATATTCACCTGCCGTCCAAGCTGCTGCTCCATATAATCGACCGCGAGCTGGAGCGGAACAGGCAGCTGCTGGCCGGAATCATCTGCGGCTTTGCCTAGAGCCATCCATTCTTCAATCACGCAGGCCAAGATGGCGTCCGCCCGCATCCGCCACCGTTCCGGCTTGGCGTGGACAAGCATCAAGAGCTGCTTCATGAGCGTAGGCACCAGACAGGCGCCCTCAAGCGGTTTCCAGTCTGCCGGCAGAGCGGCCGCTCCGGTCTGCGAGCGCATGGCCTCCCGGAAGAAGGGGGATTCGAAATGAATGAACAGATGGCGGGTCGGCACATGCGGATCGAACCGGTACTCATGCGGCTCCCCCGGACAGGTAAATACGAATCCCGGGGTATTGAGCAGGAATAGCCCTCTTGCGTTCTGGTAGCGCGTGTTCGTGCCCGATGGAAAATAGACGAGCTCAAAGTCGGAAATCGAGCGCATCTCCAGAACGGAACCCGCCTTAACCGTTATGTCGCCCAATGCGTGAATGGAAGATGCTTGCTGCGCCATGGCTGGCAGTCCCCCTCTTCGATAGCGTAAGCCTTGCAAGAACGCATCGTTTCCGTCCATTATACGTCTGCTTCCGGCAGTATCACAGTACAATAATTAGCCAAGCAAAAACACCTCCAAGTTGTCCTCCACATCTCATGACATGGAAGCATTCCCTTGAAGGTGTCTTGTCTGTCCTGTTTGTCTCACGATACGGGACTGGTTTAAAAGAGTCATCAAAGTGTTCCTGTTCCGTCTCGGCTCATTTCACCTCGTTGCCATCGTCTTCTGGAATCGTTATATAGTGGGCAGGTACGAGCAATCCGACAGCCAGCAACGCAAGCATACCGAAGAAGAAAAGGTAAATGGCCATAGCATCCATTATTTCACGCCTCCATTCAATGTTTGACCGGTCGGATAGGTTTTATCGATCGTTTCCATGTCCAAAGCGCCCTTTACAAGAATGCCCAGTACAACGATCAGCGCTGCGTTTAATCCCATGATTAAGAACATAACTTCCATTTCTCCCACTCCTTCGTGAATGATTCATTGTATTAAAAACGGATTAGTAACCGTGAAGTTCTTTCTATGGCTATTGTAGCTCTGCTTCGAAGTTAGCGATGTGATCATTATCACAATCTACGATTATTGTAGAGAGCGGCGAAAATCGCAATACAAAAATCCGCACCTCCATCACGCGACGGTAGTCGGCTGCAATAGAAAAAACGATTACGGTCCGCAGACCGTAATCGTTTTGAAAGACAGCTGAACCTGTTGTTGCCTGCTGCCGACATGCTGGATTAGACTACCCTACCGCCTTAATCGTAATTGCCTCGAACGCATTAGACAGCACGAGCTTCAGCTTGGACGACGCCGCGTCCAACGACCAGCTTCCGCCTTGCGCTTCCAGTTCTACATCCCCTTCCGAAGTGACGACGAGCAACTGTTTCGGTACGAAGTTCAGATCGTTAACTTCGATCTCCATGGTCGCCCGCTGATTAGGCATTCCCTTGGACAAGTATCGAAGGTCGAGCGTCATCGCGTCCTCATCGAATGCACTCGCTACTTCCAGCAAGTTATAGGTTCCCTGTTCGTAGGCATAGGTGCTGGCATCATCCTCATACCAACGTCCGGTTACGCGCGTTCCTGCCTGAGCGCTGCGAATGGTGAGTACGATCTGAGCTCCCGCATCAAGGACCGGCTTCCACGACTCATCCCGAAGCTCCGCGATGACAGCCCCCGCGCGGACGTAGATCGGCATACGCTCCAGCGGCGCATGCGCCATCACATGCTGGCCGCCTGCGAACCGTTCGCCGCTCCAATAATCGATCCATTCGCCCGCCGGCAGATAGACCGTCCGGTATTCGGTGCTCGGGCGCAGGATCGGTGCGACGAGCAGGTCTTGGCCGACGAGGAATTGGTCGCAGCAATTGTAGACCTGGCGATCGTGCGGATACTCCAGAATGAGCGGTCGCATAACCGGCAGCCCTGTCTCGTGCGCCTCATGGAACAGCGTGTACAGGTACGGGAGTAGACTGTAGCGCAGACGGATGTAGGTTCTACAGATATCCTCGATCTCCGGACCGAACACCCATGGCTCCTGACGAATCGACTCCAGCACGCTATGGTTCCGGCAGTAAGGATAGAAGGCGCCGGCCTGCGTCCAGCGGGCGAGCAGCTCCGGCGACGTATGATGCGCGAAGCCGCCGATATCCGGGCCTGAGAATGGCTGGCCCGACAAGCCCAAATTCAGCACCATCGGAATCGACATCGCCAGATGCTCCCAGAAGCTGCGATTATCCCCGGTCCACGTCGCCGCATACTTCTGAATGCCGGCATACCCTGCGCGAGTGAGCACGAACGGCCGCTCGCCGTCCAACTGCTGCTTCAGTCCTTGCTGCGTAGCCATCGACATGAGCATGCCGTACAAGTTATGCACCTCATGGTGCATTTTGGGGCGGCCGTCATTGCGGTGCACGACGTCGAGATCCATCGTCTTGCTCTCGTTGAATACGGCCGGTTCGTTCATGTCGTTCCAGATGCCGTGAATCCCCATATCCGTATAGAACCGATGCTGCTCGCCCCACCAAGAGCGCACCTCTTCTTCGGTAAAATCGGGGAACGCGCTGGCGCCTGGCCACACGTTGCCGATGAACAGCTCTCCCTCGAGCTTGCGGCAGAAATAATCGCTCCGGATGCCTTCCCGATAAGCCGCATAGCTCGGGTCTTTCTTCACGCCGGGATCGACGATCGGCACGATGCGGATGCCCATCGCCTTCAGTTCCTCGATCATCGCCTGCGGTCTTGGGAACCGCACCGGGTCGAACGTAAATACGCGGTATTCATCCATGTAATGGATATCGAGATAGATGACGTCGCAAGGAATCTGTTTCTCCCGGAACGTCCAGGCAAGCGTCATGACCTCCTCCTGGCTCATATAGCTGTACCGGGATTGGTGGTACCCGATCGCCCAAGCCGGCGGCAGATCCATCGTCCCCGTCAACCGGCTGTAGCCTTGGATGACGCTTTTCATATCGGGTCCGGACACGAAGTAGTAATCGATCGTCCCCGAGGTGGTCTGGAACGTGTAGGAATCGTTGCCCGAACGCATATCGAAGGAGCAGCGCCCCGGATTATCGAGGAAGATGCCGTAAGCCGGCTTATCGTACCGGAAATGGATCAGGAACGGGATGGATACGTACAACGCCTCGATTTCGGGCACATGCGGGTCATACACGTCCGAATTCCACATGTCGTATTTCTCGCCCTTCTTGTCCAGGAAGCCCGTCTTCTCGCCTAGTCCGTAGACATGCGAGTCCGGCTCCATCCGCTTGCGGCAACCGTATTGCCCCCGTCCGGACCGGTAAAGTCCCGCTTCATCCGAGATCAGTTCGCCTGCCGCCGTATAGAATGCCAGCAGCGCATTCTCCTTGCGAATCGCCACGGTGACCTCTGGCAAGGCCAGTCGGTAGCCATCAGGCTCCTCCGTCAGAAGCGACGCTACCGGAACGAAAGCTTCCGGCTGTACCGCTATCGTGGTGTGCTTGTCTTCCCGGTGGTCCGGCAGCAGCTTGACGCGCACGACGGAGCCGTTCACCGGCTGGAGCATAAGCGTCGCGTTCTCGCCTCTGAAGTAATACGCGCCTTCCCGTTCATCGGCGGCGAGGATCGTGCCGATCCGCCAGTCGCTGGCGCCGAGCGTCAGCGTTCCGCCTTTATCCGGATGTATCGTTTCGCTGGTTAACATGGTTAAGCCCTTCCTCCCTGACTTCCTACTCTTGCTTCCTACTCTTGCTACCTAGCCCTTAACGGAACCTAATGTAATGCCTTTGACGAAATACTTCTGGAAGAACGGATAAATCACGAGCAGCGGCAGCATCGAGATGAATATTTTGGCCGCGTTCAGCGTCTGATTGGACAGGCTTGTCATCCGCTTGGCCGTCTCCGCGTCCATCTGCGAAGTATTGACCACGACCGCGACCTGCCGAATATAGGACTGCAGCGGATAATTTTCGTTTTTGTTCATCAGCACGAGCGCTTGGAAGAATTCGTTCCAGTGCCCCACGACCGTAAAGATCAGGATCGTCGCCATGACCGGTTTGGCTAACGGCAGATAGATGCCGAGCAGGATCCGCCATGGGCCGGCGCCGTCCATCAGGGCGGACTCTTCCATCTCCTTCGGCAGGTTGCGGAAATAGTTCATCACCAGGATGACGTTGAAGACGGGAAGCCCGCCTCCCAGGACCAAGCCCCAGATGTTATTGATTAATCCGATATCTCGCATCGTCATGAACCACGGAACCAAGCCGCCGTTAAACAGCATGCAGAAGACGAGCAGCCACATGATGACGTTCCGCGGCTTGAACTCGTCGGACGACTTCGACAGCGGATAAGCCATCAAGAGGACGACGATGAAGGTGATCACCGCCCCGTACACGACGCGCTGCACCGAAATCCAGAACGAACGGAAGAACTGCGGATCCTCCATGATCGCCATATACGAGCCGAAGGTGAACTGCTTCGGCCATGCGAAGACTTGCCCCGCTGCAACCGGCGCTTTATCGCTAAGCGATATGACCAGGGTATACCAGACAGGCAAGAGACAAAGGAGGGTAATCAAGATCAACAGAACCACATTGAGTCCGTTGCCCACCTTAGAAAGTAACGAGCGTTCCTCGACCAAGCGTTACACCTCCTAGAAAATTCTGTAGTTCGCAAACCTGTACGCCAGGCCATACGTGATCGAAATCATGACGAAGCCGACGACGGACTTGAGCAGCCCGACTGCCGTTGCCAAGCCGTATTGCATGTCGATCAGACCCGCCCGATACACCCATGTATCGATGATGTCGCCGGTGGAATAGACGGTCGGATTGTACAGGTTGAAAATTTGGTCGAACCCCGCGTTCAGAATATTCCCCATGCTTAAGGTGCCGACCAGAACAACGACGGGCACGATGCTCGGCAGCGTGATTTGGGTCAGCCGCTTGAACTGCGAAGCCCCGTCTATGGCGGCCGCCTCGTACATCTCCGGGTTGATCGACGTGAGCGCCGAGAAGAAGATGATCGCGGCAAAACCAAACTCTTTCCAAATATCGCTCGCTACGACTAGCGCGGGGAATAGCTCCGGCTTCGCGAAGAATAGGAGCGGCTCCACGCCGAATGAGGACAGCAGCCGGTTCACCGGGCCGGTATAGGAGAAGATATCCAGCATAATGCCGGCTACGATAACCCAGGACAGAAAATGCGGCAGGTAGACCGCCGTTTGCACCGAACGGGTGAACAGCCGATGCCGCACCTCATTGAGCATAAGCGCGAAGATCAGCGGCACGATCAGATTGCCGACCATCTTGAGCAGCGCGATGAAGATCGTATTCTTGAAAATAATCCGGCTGTCGTCCAGTTCGAACATGTACCGGAAATTGTCCAGCCCGACCCATGGCGAGCGGAAGACGCCCATGCCGGCATTGAAATCCTTAAACGCCATCAGAATGCCGTGCATCGGCAAGATGTTCACGAAGAACAGCCAGAGCAGGCCAGGCAGCAGCATCAGATAATAATGTTTATAGAACGCTTTATTGCGCATGCTGTCTATCCCCTTAATCAAGTCAAGACGAGTGAACCGTGTCACCCGTCTTGAGCGTTGTTGAACGATTGCGTCTTATTTCAGTTCGTTGACTTCCTTGGTGATCTGGTCGCCGCCTTGTTCCTTCCACTTGGTCACGAACGTATCGAATTCGTCGATCGAAGCGCCGCCCATAATAATCTTCAGGAACGTCTCGTCCTCGAGCTTCTTCAGATTGGTCCACTTGGTCTGCATCGTCTGCGTCTGGGCCGTCGCCAGGCTTCTCACCCAGTTAATGTCCGCATTGATGAAGGCGGAACCGCCGTTCAAGTGCGCATAGAGATGCGAGAAGAAATCGTCGTCCTTGTTCCAGTACTGAATATCGTAGTTGTCATAAGGCTCCAGCTTCACGTCCTTGACGTGGGAGGACAGCTCATACGTAAAGCCGTAGTTCAGCTTGTCGACTTGTTCGAGCGTCATCTCGCCCTTCAATACCTTCTGCGTCGTATTGACCGCGTAGTCCAGCTGGTCGCCGTGGCCCATGATCAGGAATAACGGGATTTCCTGGCTCGTCAACTCTTTCCCTACCGCCGTCGCATAGCTCGGATCCTTCTCCGATACGTGGATGTTGAGCATTTTGATGACCGCTTCCGGGTGCTTGAACTGCTTCTTCACGACGATGAAGGTGCTGCCGGTCGCCTGGTTGGAGTTGAATTTGCCTTCCGCGTCGAGCGGGGCAACGAACGGCTTCCAGTTCGCGTTCGGGTCGTTTTTGATCGAATCGGTCAAGTTGTAAGGCGACCACCAAGGACCGAAGAAAATACCGGCTTGGCCGCTGGAGATCACTTCCTGGCTGCTCTTGCGCAGTCCGATCTCTTTGTCCAGAATGCCTTTGTCGTACCAACCCTTCATCAAGGCCAGCGCGTTCTTCGTCTCCGGCAAGATGGAGCCGTATGCCGCATTGCCGTCCTCGCCGTTCACCCAGATGCCCGGATATGCGTCATTCGCGAAGAACAACGGGGAGAAATTCATGAAGTGGTCGCTGGACGCCAGGAAGTTCGAATACAGCGAGCCGCCTTGACCCGTACCAATTATACCGATCGTGTTGTCGCCGCCCAGTTTGTTGTCCACGAACGCCTTGGCGATATTCTCGAGGTCCTCCAGCGTCTTCGGCGGCTGCAGCCTCAGCTTATCGAGCCAGTCTTGGCGAATCCAAGTCAGCGGCGCCGATGGCAACGTTGTCTCCGGAAGCGCATACAGCTTGCCGTCGAACGTGACATTATCGAGCAGTCCCGGGTTGGACTCGTAAATTTGCTTCAGTCTCTCGTTGCCGTACTTCCCGTATACCTCGGTCAGGTCGGCCAGCTGGCCCGCCTTCACCATTTGACGAACTTGGGATTCGTTCACCAGCATGGCGTCCGGCAAATCGTTGCTACCGATCGAGATGCTCACCTTCTGGTTGTAGTCCGCGATCGATGCTTCCCAGGTATGCTTCACGACAATGTTATAGGTATCCTTCAGCCAGCGGGTATAAGCGTTGTCCTCCGCCGTATCGCTGCCCTCAAACTTATAGTTGGGATCGATGGCCCGGCCGATGCCGACCTCGACCGGCTCCGGGAATTTCGCCATCGGATCGATGACGGCTTCCGCGTTCGCTCCCGTATTCGATGATGCGGAAGATTCCTGGTTATTGCCGTTCTCACTGCTGCTACAGGCGGTTAATCCCGCAACGGCCGCCACGAGTAATAGCGCCAAACCTGTTTTCGCTTTTTTCATATTAAGGCTTCCCCCTAGGTCAACTGTAATTGCTGTACAACTCGATTATAGTGAAGATGCGGCGGAAGGCGGGATAGACCACGCGACGGATTCAGGTTGAATATAGTCGGCAAAATAAAAATCCGTCCGAAAAAGTTCTACCTTGTTTCGGACGAATTTTCTACCCTGCGCGCCTTTAGGGTCTATTTTGCTTGCGATATTCGCTTGGCAGCATACCGGCATGGTCCCTGAACAGGCGGCTGAAATATTTCTCGTCGTTGTACCCGATTTGCTCCGCGATCCATTGAATCGTTTTGGTCGTGTTTCTCAGCAGCTCCTTGGCCCGCTCGATGCGCATGTCCCGCAGATAGTCCGTATAGGTCTGCCCGGTAATCTGCTTGAAACATTGGCTGAAATAGCTGCCGCTCATATTGACCAGCTGCGCCATCTCGGCCGCGCTCGCCGGCTTGTCCATCATCTGCTGCACCATGTTCATCGCCTTCGTAATGCTGGCCTGGATCTCCACCGAATATTGGGGCTTCAGGTTGGATTGGAGGAGGCGTTCCCTTGCTTCTCTCAGCCACCTCTCGAACCGGAACCAGCTGGCGAACGTATCCTCGATCTCGATCGGCTCCGTCACGATATGTTGGTACAGTTTGTTCCAATCATCGGTCAGCGTGTAGAACATTCTCGCAAGCCGAATCGGCGGAAGCCTCATCGCTTTGAGCTCTTGGATCCGCTGTTCGAAGAACACCTCATCGAAGATCCACTCCGAAGACAGCCAGCTCTGCTTGAATTCGCTAATCGAGAAGCTGGCTTCTTCTTTGTTCCTCTCCAAGACAGTTCCGCTGTCAGGGACGACGATACAGCTTCCCGCAGGATCGTAATCGTAGAACAGATCATGATTGCGGTATACCCGCAACAGGTGCATCACCGACTTGTGGTCGAGCCCGGCCAAATTGCGGAAACAAACGAGGGCTGCATCCGCTCCCGTAACGACGGACTGCGGCCGGGCGGTCCAATACCATACCCCCGCATCCGCTTCGACGGCCCCCTCCGCCAGGCTATCATCCGGCTTCGCCTCATCCCCTGCGTCTGCCAGCTTATACAGCACATACGCTTCGTCCGCTTGGCTCAAATCCCCCTTATTCGGGACCGCCGGAGCCTGAGCGGTTCCCTTCTGGCGCATCAAGGCCGCGATACGGCCAAGCACATCCTCCAGCCGTTCCTGCTCCAGCTGCGTCTTCGAGATATAGTCGACCGCTCCGAGCCGCAGCGCCTCCTGCACGTATTCGAAGCTCTGATGCAAGGTCAGCACCACGATTTGAATATGCGGATATTTCGTTCTTGTCTCGCGCATTAATTCGATTCCGGACATCACCGGCATGGAGAGATCGGTCAGCATCAAGTCCACCTTATTGCTCTCCATGAACTGCAGCGCCTTCTCCCCGTTATTCGCTTCTCCGACCACGACCATGCCGTAATCCTGCCATGGCATAAAGGTCGCAATTCCTTTACGGACGATCTTCTCATCGTCCACGATCAATACTCGAATCATCGCTCTTCAGCTCCATTCACCGGAATGATCAGCGAGACGGTCGTTCCTTTGCCAACCTCGCTCTTCAGGGAGAACCGGGCCCGTTCCCCGTAGTTGGCTTCCAGCACGCGCTTGACGTACCGCATGCCGATCCCCATCCCCATTCGCTTGCTCGCTTCCGCTTCTCCTTGCAGCAGCTGGTCGATCCTCTCTTGCGACATGCCGGCGCCGTTATCTTGAATCGTAATTTTCAATTCATCATTCAGTTGAATATTCACATGAATGTAACCGTCGTCGCTCACCCCGTGATAGAGCGAGTTCTCGACGAGCGGCTGCAGAATAAAGCGCGGAATGGTCAGCGACATCGCTTCCTCCTCCACGTCGATATCGACATCGAACCGGAAGTCATAGCGAATCTGCTGCAGCGTCAAATATTCTTTTAACGCTTCGATCTCGTCGCCGATCGTCGTCGCTTCGCCCATTTTGCCTAAATTGTAATTGAGCAGCCGGTTGAGGGAAAGCACCAGCTTGTCGATTTCTTTTTGGCCATTCATCGTCGCGAGCCAATGGACGGTATCGAGCGTGTTCATCAGAAAATGCGGATTGATCTGGTATAAGAGCTTCTCGACTTCCAGATCGGCTCTTCGCTTCTCTTTCTGCTCAATCTCCCCGTACAGATCCCAGATCTTGGTCTTCATATTGCGGATCTGGTACAGCAGATAGTCGAATTCCGGAATGTCGATCGCGTCGGTCGGTTCCTTGACGTTCGAATGGAGCAGCGATTTGATCTCCTTGTTGAACCGGTCGAGCGGACGGTAGACCATTTTCCACAGAATCCACGCGGTCAACACCGCTGCCAGCAGGAAGAATAGGAAGAAGCCGGTAATCTGCAGCAGCCATTGGTTTTTCTCGCGGTTGAGCTCATCCCTCGGAAGTACGGACACGAGACTCCACCCCTGATTGCTCATCTGGGTATACCAGGCATAGCTCCCGTAGGTGCCGGAGACCGTCTCCTGGCTGTTCCTCGGGAACGGCTGATCTTGGGGAAAGCGGTCGCCGAGTTGGCTATAGGCGATGCGATCGTCGTTGTCCAGAATAAGCAAACGGCGCTTCGAAGTCTGCCCATGGGTAGGTTCGAGAATATTTTTCAGCACGTTAAATCCCGTCTCAATATACAGATACAGGTTCTGCTCCGGCAGATTGACCTTCCGCATCGTGCTGATGACAGGCTGATTAATGGAGCGATTGATGCTTAAGTGCGGGCCGAAATAAGTAATATCCGGATACTCCGCCATGACGGGCAGCTCGCCCGGCTCGAAGCGGTTATCGCGGACGAAGAAATTCTCGAAATCATAGGTATGCGTATCCGGGGCGTAATACATGGTCAGCCCGACATTCGGATTGGAGAATACGATCACGTTCAGCTCGCTCTTGATCTCGTTGCGAAGCTGCAATTTCTCGTAGGGCTGAGTCGCGTGCTCGAGCTGTTCGATCAATTTATTCGTCCCGCCGTCGAAGGCCAGCTGCTGGGAGACGTGGTTCAAGTTATTCAGCGTGTTCTCCATCGCGAGCAGATCTTGCTCCAGCTCGCTCTTAATCGAGCTTTCCACCTTGTTCGTAATGATGGAATCGATCGTATAGAAGGACACCACCCCTAGACAAATAAACGGGATCAGGCTGCCCACGATAAAAATCGAGATGATTCTATTCTTAAAGGTGACCTGTTTAAAATCTGCGCGCAGTATATGTTTGATCATAGTTCCCCTCCCGTTCAACCATATTAACACGGCCTGCGGGTCTGTCACTATACGTTTCGACACAAGGTGAAACGCTGACGCCCTCTTGTAAAGCCGGAAGCGAATTTAGGGCCTCCCTGCCTGTCAAACGGCATTGGGAGGCCCTGCGGATCAAGTGCTATGCGAGCTTAACGAAACGATAAAGCATCGAACAAATTCAAGATGGCTTGCGCGGTTTCGCCGCGGTTGGCGTCCGAAGCAGGATCGAAGATTCCGTTTCCTTTGCCTTGCAGAAGTTCTGCGGCGATGGCTTTATTCACGCCTTCTACTGCCCATGAAGAGATATTTGAGCTATCCTCCAGATCGGCTGTTTCTTGACCGGTCGCCGCAATGGCGCTGTTCTTGTACTCATAGGCGCGAACGAGCAGTACCGCCATTTGTTCACGGGTGATTGTCGCGTTCGGATCGAATACGTTCTCCGTTATTCCCGTGACAAGTCCCGCTTCATAAGCGATCGCAACTTCCTCCGCATACCATTGGCCCGCTTGCACATCGTCGAACGGAACGGAGCTTGCGGCCTTCGTCAAGCCTAAAGCTCGCACCAGCAAGGAGGTGAATTCAGCGCGAGTCGTTTGTCCATTCGGCGTGAAGCTTGTATCGCTTGTGCCGTTGATGATATGCTTCGCCGCCAATACTTCCAGCGTCCGGGCAGCCCAGTGGTTGGAAGGCACATCAACGAATGACTTCGCGTATTCCAGCACCGCATATTTGCTTAGATGCTCAAGCGTTACCGTCACTGTGTTGTTGACAGTATCTACGCTGCCCCCTACGTATTCCCACGCTTTGCTTGCTTCATTGTAATAATAAACGCCTAGCAGGTCTTCATCGGCCTCATTGTTATAAGGCAGGGTAATTTCAACTCCGCCGCCTACATGGCTGATGTCGATGACTTGGTTGTCGTGCTTCAGCTTAAGGGTAAAGTCGTAGACCGCGCCTGCAACTTCCACGCGCGCCGCACCGCCTTGAGCTGGGGCATTCGCGATATCTCCAATAGTCACTGGCGCAAGGGTTACTTCAATGCTTGCCGCGGATGGATTCCCCGCCGCAGTCAGCCATTGCTTCAGCGCGTCCGCTTGAACCGTTAGCACCGCATCCGTTGCTTTGACCTGCAGGGATAGTCCGTCGATATCCTGTAGAGAGATGGACGTCGATGTGATGCCGCTGCCCAGCTCCACGATCGCTTTGTCTCCATCCTTAATGACGCCTGTCGGCTCTGGAGTCGATGGTGCTGGATTGCTAGGTGGATAAGGATAAGTTGACCCCGGATTGCTTGATGCCTGGCCGCGAATCGTAATCGACTTCGTTCCCACGATACCCGAACCGTCGGCTGCCGTCGCCTTCACCGTTACGGTGCCGTTGCTCACAGCAGTTAACAAACCTGATTCAGTGATCGTTGCGCTTCCCGTTCCGTTCTCGACAGACCAAGTGACCGCCTTATCCGTTGCATTGGCCGGCAGTACCTCCGCTGTCAGTTGAAGTGTACCGCCTTTGGTCGTGATCGCTTCATTGCCGCTTACCGTGATCGTTTCTACAGGTATGCCCGGAGCCTCTTCGGGAATCCAGTGAGCGTAGAGGTTGCTCGCGGAACCGGTCGACCAGTTGCCCTCGAATACTCTGACGCCGTTACGGTTGTAATATTGTTGACCCTTTCCGTCCGCGTTGGCGTAGTATCCTTGGAAATCGTATCCTTCCTTTTCAGGGCGGGTGACTCCTAGCGGCAGTTTGCCGCCGTAGGCGACCGATACGCTTGCCGTACCGCCCGACCCGCTCTGAGGATCCAGCGTTACGGTATAGGTATTCGCCGTAAAACGGGCGTAGAGGGTCAAATGGCCGACGGAGCCCACTGCAACGCTGGCGAGCTTGGAGCTCGGCAGGAATTGCGGGTCGGTAAACCAGCCATCAAAAGCATACCCTTCCTTGGGGCTCGGGTCGCTTAAGTTAAACGTCGCCGTCTCGACGGTATAGGTAGCGGGCTCGCTGCCCGGCATGACGGCGGATCCTTCACCGTCCCTATAGTCGATGATGTACGGTACAATCTCCCACTTGGCGAAGAGCGTCGTCGACGCCGTTACCGTGTCAGCGTCAAAGTCCCACGCATTCGTATAGGCCGAATCCGTGAACCATCCCGCGAACGTATAACCGTTCCTGACCGGCGTTTCCGGCGCGGCGATTGTGGCGCCTTGCTCCACGTTAGGAATGGACATCACCGGGCTGCCGCCCTGAGCATTGAACTCGACCAGATATTTGCCCTCTTCAAGCTCGATCCATCCGGCGTAGAGGGTCATCGCGTAAATCTGATCGTCGCCGAGGGTGTTGACCACCGGGGCGTCGAAATCATACTCCTGCGTGAAAGCCGAATCGGTGTACCACTTTCCGTCGAATAGATAACCGCTCCGGGTAGGGTCGGTTGTCGGCCGTGTCGCCTTTTCCCCTTCACGGACAAATTGACTTTCGATCGAGCTGCCGCCCGACGTATTGAACAACACCCCGTTGCGTCCCGGCGGGAATACGCCGCTGGCTGCGTAGCCGATATTGTTGCCTGCGGCAAAGGCCGTATCCCAGTTGGCGCGGGCGTTAGTGCCGCTATCCGTGGAGCCATTAATGTTAAAGTTGGAGGCTCCGGTGCCATAGAAATATAATTGCTCATTATTGAGCATGGAGGCGGTAATTGCCGGTTGATTGGTTTGTTGCCCGGAGTTGTTATTAAAGATGATCCCGCCTACTGCGGCCCGGGGCATTACGATTTTGTACCAATTGGTGTCGGCGCCATTGTATTTCATTCTCGTCATCGCGCCGCCTGGCCATCCGCCGAAAAGCTCGGGGTTGAAACTGTAGGCCCACACTCCGGTGCCAGCCCAGGCTTGGAAGTTCGCATTCCGGTTGATGGATAAATAAACGTTGACGTGCGTTGGCTCCTCGACCGGCGGTTCGGCCGCTTCCTCAGGCTCGATCCTCGTGTAGGTAAATGCTCTGGTGATCCAATCCCCTCCATCTACCTGGCCCACCAACGTGACGGTGATCGGATCGTTGTAGTTGGCGCTCACGACAATGGTGTCGTCATGGGCGAAGCTCACGGCGTCGCCGTTGTTAACGGCGTAGACGGCATTGGTCACATTAACGGCCGACATCCTGAGCCGGAGCTGGTTGCCGGTAAAGCTGTTGCCGGCGATCACATCGTCATCGCTTGGCAAAGCGGCCAGAATGGCGGGGGTTGCGTCCTCCCTGTCCATTAGAACCACAAGGCCGGGGTTGTTCGTGGTGTCGGTGTTGGATAGCTTGGCAGGGTTTCCGGGGATGGTCCCGCTGATCCTGCCATTCGATACGGTGAAGACGTTGGACGGATTCAGCGCGTCCACATAGAAGCCATCCTTCAAGAATTTCACCGGCACACTGCCCAGAACACGGTCGGTTGTACTGGTGTTCAGCAACACCGCGCCTCCGCCGTCCGCGACTGTGCCGCGCTCGATCATGACGGCATTGTTGCCGAGGCTGAGTAGATTCTCGTCCCGTCCCGCCATCTCGTTGTGGAACTTGTTGACGGCCACGACTTCGGGATGGCTCCACTGGGGCCGGTTATTGTCTACGTTGTCCGCGGTCAGCACGCTGGTTCTCTGGCTCCCGTCGGCGTTGACATTACGGGCAAAGAAGAGCGGGGAAGCGTCCTTGCGGGCGGCAACCATGGCCCAGCCCTGTCTGACCTGCTTCGGGCTGAAGCTTAAGGATTCTCCTTCATTGTTGTAGGTATCATGGGATTCCACCCAAGGGACCAGCCGATCCGCTGTCAGACCCTCGGCCGCATAATCCGCCCATTTGTCGAGACGGCCGACGTCTCCTAGCTCGAGAACGCTGCGTACATCATGTCCGTACTTGGAAGCGGTCAGGTCGATATACTTGGCATACCCGGCCATCCTGTCGTTGTTAGGGTCTCCCCCTTGCAGCACCTCGCCGTACTGGAAGTTCTCCTTGCCTTTCTCCTCCAAGTAGGCTTTGGCGGCGCCGGTCACATTCTTCACGAAATCCCCATTGAACTCCCCATCGGGATATCGCTCATTCGTTGCGCCAGCGGCAATGCTCGCCGGGGAAGGCACGTCGTCGTCCAGCTCGATGTGCTTGATGGCGTCATAACGGAAGCCGCTCGCGCCAGCGTCGATCATATCCTTTAAGTACGCGATGAAGGAATCTTGAACGAACGCGGATTGCGTGCTCAGATCTCTCAGTCCGCTGATCATGTTCGGCTGGGTCAGTAGAAATCGGTCATTATAACCTACGCTGCTGCTCACATTGTGGAAATGGGTATTATCATTCCACGGGGCATCCGAGTTGCCGGTGCTGCCCATGTGGTTAGCTACCACGTCAACGATGACCTTGATGCCGAGCGCTTCGGCGGCGGCAGTCAGGCTGACAAGCGCGTCCCTGTCGCCGTATCTGTTGCCGTTGCCGCCAGCAATCATATTCTTGGGCTGATAGGCAAAATACCAGTTGGTCCCGGATGCGCTGCCCATGACGGGCGAGGTCTGGATCGCCGTGTACCCCGCGTCAGCGATGGCCTGCAGATTTTCCTCGATAACGCTTAAATTCCAGTCAAAGGCATGCAAGATAACACCATCCCGGATGCGTTCCGGGGTGGCGCCGCCCGCTGCGGAGGCCTCCGCCGTTACCGGCACATCCGGCGAAGATTCGGCCAGGGTCGTCGTCGGCAAGACGACCGAGGCCATCAGCACCAGAGCGAGAAGCAGACTTAGGAAACGTTTGACGTTCAGTTGATTGGTTCGTTTCATGGAAAGGTTTAGTCTCCTTATGGATAGAATGATCCTCATAAAATTGCGATGATTTGCAGCTCACTGACATTTAGCCACGCACATGACCACCTCGTCATAAACCATCGGTTGTAACCGCATTCAAAATAGGCTATACGATTACCGCCGCTTTGCCTCGATCCCCCCAATTCTTCACCGACATTTGCACCCAACCCCTTGTGAATGTATTCCCTCCTTAACTGTACCACTACTGCCATTTTTCCAAGTTAGAGATTGGTTGCGAGTGTGGACGATTATTATGAAAGAAAAAATGCCGCCTACGAAGATTATCTATCTTCTTTTCATTCGAGTATCTAACCCTTATAAAAAATAAACCGACTTCTATCACTTGATAGAAAGGCTTCCTTCGCGAAATCGTAGATAAAGAAAAAAGGCAACCCAGGATTTCAAACCTGGATTGCCTTAGACGTTGCTAACTGCCGCGCACCCAATAGGATGATCATTTGAAAGGCGCTAAGTCTTGATGACGGACCGGAAAGCTTGCTCGATATCCTCAATTAGCGTCTGCGGATCCTCCAGTCCGATGTACAAACGGGCTACCGAAGGGTTATTCCCCGCCAAATTACGGTTAGCCGGCGTTTCGCCGACCGTCACCAGGCTCTCGAAACCGCCCCAACTGACACCGATCCGAAAGTAACGCAAGGCGTCCGCCCATTTCTTCAGCAAAGCTACCGACACCTGCGTCTCGAAGGAAAATAGGCTGCCGTAGCCGTCCAATTGCTTGCGTGCAAGAGCGTGCTGCGGATGCGAAGGCAGACCAGGATGATTTACCCGGTTCACAAGCGGGTGTTTATCCATATATTCCGCGACGATTAAGCCATTCCGCTGATGTCTCTCCATCCGCAACGGCAGCGTTCGCAGGCCCCTTATCATGAGGGAGGCTGTATGCGGAGTCATTACGCCCCCAAACAACATATACCCTTTATTGGCAATTTCGTCGATCAGGTACGCGCGCCCTGCCACGACACCTCCCAAGCAATCGCTATGGCCGGAGAAATACTTGGTCATCGAGTGAAGTACAAGATCGATCCCCCAAGTTAGCGGACGCTGGAAGCATGGCGTCGCCCAGCTGCTATCAATCATCGTCAGAACCCCCGCCGTTTTCGCAAGCGTCGCGACCTCCTCCAGATCCTGCAGCTGGAACAATCCGGATGTCGGGCTCTCCAGATAGATCAGACGCGTGTTCGGCCGCAAAGCGTCTTCGAAGTCGGCTAACAGACATCCGTCGACATAGGTAACTTCGACCCGATACCGTTCAGACAATTCGTCCAGAAACTGCCTCGTCGGACCGTAGGCTTGATTGACGCAGATCACATGATCGCCCGATCGTAAGAGAGCGTGTAAGGAGCCGGCTATGGCAGCCATCCCCGATGCGAAGCAGCGTGCCTGCTCGGCTGCTTCCAAATCAGCGATTTTGCTCTCCAAATATTGCACCGTCGGGTTATTGCCTCGGGAATAAACGTTGGCGGCCAATACGTCCTGCATGGCAAGTTCGAACGATTCATAGTTTTCGAACGCGAACAGACTGTTTTGATAGATCGGGATAGTCACTGCGCCGTAGTGCTTCGTATCCACTACATCATGCGACACCTTGGTGTGCAGCCCTTGATCCATTTGTTTTCTCTCCATATGCATACATTCCTTTGTTTGTGTCATTCCTTTGCATGGGTTATTCCATCGCTAGCCTTTCTCGGCGCCTTGTGTCAGTCCTTCCACGATAAACCGCTGAGCGAACGCAAACAGAACGACGGTCGGAATCACGGACAATACGGTGCCGGCGGACATCGAACCCCAATCCACGTCGAACTTCATAACGAAGGAGTTCATCGCTACGGGAAGCGTCTTCAGGCTTTCGTCGTCAATAAACATGACCGCCATAAACAGCTCGTTCCAATTTTGTACGAATGCAAAAATAAAAGTCGATGCGATTCCTGGCAGCATCACCGGAATGATTACCCGGATCAGAGCCGTCAATCGGGAGCACCCATCAATCATCGCCGCTTCCTCCAAACTGCACGGGATGCGCTGGAAGAAGCCTCTCAGCATAATGGTTGAGAAAGGAATAAGCATGACCGTGTAAGCAAGGAGCAAGGAGAGCCGGTTATTGATCAAGTTCATGTCCGACATCAATAGATAAAGCGGCGCTAGCGAAATAAAACCGGGCAGCATTTGCGTCGAGAAGAAAGCCATCATAATTTGCTTATGCCCCCGGAACTGGAACCGGGCCAACACATAAGCGCTTAACGTCGCAATGCAAATGACGATAAGGGCGGCGATTACTGAAATGAGCAGACTGTTACCGATGTAGACATGAAACTTCGATACTTTAAAGATGTTGGCGTAATTTTCCAGCGTCATCTTCTCCGGCCAATATCGAATCGGCAGCGAGAAAATTTCTTTGCGAGGCTTCAGCGAAGTGATCACGATCCAATACAGCGGAAAAACCATGACCAGGAAATAAGCAGCAAGATAAAGCGTTCTCATACTAATCAGGAAGCGCGCCTTCATCTAGAAATCACCTGCCTTTTCCGACTTGGTCGCGAACAGATAAAACACGGTGTACAGCATGAGAATGATGATCATGATAACGCCGATTGCCGAGGCCATCCCGTAATCCCCGCCATAAATAATCTTCTCCAGCATGAGCGAAGAGAGAATATGGGTCGTTCCGGCAGGACCGCCATTCGTAAGGCCATAAATGATGGAAGGATCGTTGAAGATCCAGATCGCCCGGAGCAAGGTCGTTGCAATTACCGTTGGCAAAATATACGGAAACGTGACGTTAAAAAACTTGCGCAGCTCTCCGGCTCCATCCATCTCCGCCGCTTCGTATAGATCGGCGGGCACCGATTGCAGCGCGGCCAACAGCATGATCGCAAAAAAAGCGATACCGTACCAGACGTTCGCAACGATGACCGACGTCATGGCCCAATTCGGATCGGATAAAAACCCGATGCGCGTCTCAATAAGTCCCGTCCGCATGAGGAGATCGTTAATGACGCCGATCTGCGAGTTGAACATCCACTTCCAGATCAGGCCAATGAGAAAACCGGACAAGGCCCATGAATAGAAAACGAAGCCTTGATAAATGCCCCTTCCTCTGAAGTTCTTGCGCAGCGTAAGGGCAATCGACAAGCCGATCAGAAACTGCAAGGAAAGCGAAAAAAACACCCAATACGCGCTGTTTTCGAGCGCCGCAAGGAACTTCGCGTCCCGAAACGCGGTTTCAAAATTTTGCAGTCCGATAAACTGAACGTTCGTCAAATCAAACAATACATAATTTTGAAACGCCATTACTACCCCTTGCATAAAAGGATAGAACGTAAACATCAGCAGCAATATCAATGCAGGAAGCAAACTGAATAATATGTACTTTCGCTGCTTGCTCACACAATTCACCTTCCCCGCTAGTAAAATGCGGTGGGCGGTCGCACGCCCGCCCACCGCGTAGATCGGTTAGTTATTCAATTGCGCTTTCGCTTTCACCCAGTAATCGTCCCATTCTTTCAGCGTATCTTCTAAGCTCGCCTGACCCAGAAGCATCCGCTGTCCGGTTTCCATGGCGACCGTGCCCCATTGTCCGTTGGCAGGATATTGAAAAGGAGGCTTGAAGTTAACGAACGTATCTGGCTGATTCGTCATATCCAGCAATGTCTTGTAAGGTCCGCTTTGGAAAAAAGCGTCCTCCGTAGCGGATGAATGAATCGGCACCGTTCCGTGGCTCTTCGACAGCTTCGTGTTCTCTTCCGGCGAAGACAGGAAGCTGATCAGCTTCCAGGCCGCTTCCTTGTTTTTGGAATAGGAAGTGATGCCCCATCCCGCTCCGCCGGCGGAAATGAGCGCTTTGCCCTGCGGCCCCTTCGGCATCGGAGCGGTTGCCCATGTGCCTTCCTCCATGCTGTCGGTCAACGTCTGAATAACATCCGGATCCTGTAAAAGGAATGCCGTTACGCCGGATGTAAACGCTTGCACCTGTTCCTGGAATACCCAGTTAATGGAATCCGGAGGGGACCCTTCCTTATACAGCTTAACGTATTGTTCTACCGCTTCTTTCGCTTCGGGAGACGAGTAGATGGTGCCGCCATCCTTCAGGAACATCGCGTCTTCGATGTTAATCTTCTCCGAGCTGTACGACTGGATCATTGTATCCGGAACAGCGTTGGCGCCGGATCCTCCGCGGAACGAGAAGCCAAAGCGATTCTTGGAAGGGTCGGTCACCTTCACGGAAGCGTCAACCAGTTCCTGGTACGTAGTCGGAACGGCGATACCCGCTTCCTTTAGCCAGTCCGCGCGATAAAACAGCTGACGTTGATACAGTCCATTCGCAATGAAGTACAGCTTGTCGCCGACGGAAGCGACGGACTGGGCGACGGAGGTGACGGTGCCGAAGTCTTCCCAGCTTTTCGTATATTCGTTTAGCGGTTCCACGTAGCCGTTGTTCACGAATTCCGCCACGTTGAGGTCGCGAACCTCAAGCACGTCGAGCTCTTGCTTAGCGTTCAGCATCGTTCTGATTTTGTTGTCCGCCTGATCAAACGGCGGCGAGATCAGTTCCACCTTGATGTTCGGATTCTGATCCATAAACGCGTTTATGCTTTCTTGAATGATGGTCGTGCGGTTAGGGCTCGTTAAGCTTTCGATCATTCGCAGCGTGACCACCTTGTCGTCTCCCCCATTTCCGTTCTCGGATCCGGACGAGCTGCAGGCCGTCATCGTCAAACTGAGCGTTAAACCAATCATAGATACGGATAACAGTGATTTCTTCCAAGACTTTTGTCGCATTGGAATCCCCCTAAATGAGTATCATACTGTATACCTGTCTGATAGGTTTAATATAAGTGAGGCTTTTACGTGTTGTCAATATTTAAATTTTCTGTCAATAATCCCGTATTGTTTCTTCGATAACATCCATCATTTTGTTGAATTCATTTAGCGCGTGCAGCCAATCGTGTTTTGCGATTCCATCGAATAAGGTGTGGTGGAACGGGTACGTATTATCGAACAGTTCTTTCACCCCGAACGGACCGGAGAAGAACTTCTTGATCAGCTCCGATATGGAATCATACACGCTGTGAAGCAACGGATTGCCTGCGGCATCGTAAATATGCTGATGAAATTCGTAATCGATCGCCGACGTATCCAGACCTTTCTGCTTTCGTTCATCGTATTCTGCCAAGCATGCTTTCATCTCCTCGATCTTGGCGTCCGTTATTCGTCTCGCGGCCAGCTCGACAGCCTTGCCCTCCAGCGCCCTTCGAACATCCAAGATATCGAGCAAAAACGATTTTTCGTCGTCTATTTTCACTTTTCCGCTATATCGGTAAGAGCCAGAATCGCTCACGAATATGCCTTTGCCGTTAATGACCTTCACGATTTCAATCGCTTCCAAATATCGCAGCGCTTCGCGCAAAGAGGACCGGCCTACCCCAAACATTCGAACGAGCTCGTCTACGGAAGGAAGCTTGTCCCCTTCTAATAGCCCCTTGTCGGCAATATATCGGATGATTTCTTCCGACACGAGTTCGTGCATATGCTGCTTTTTGATTTTGTGAATCATATTTCAACCATCCTTTTCACCTATCAGATAGGTGAATGTTATTGAAATATCTTTGAAATGTCAACTAGCCGCGCGCTGCCGCCAAAGGGATGGCCGGTCTTGTCTTTAAACATGAAAAACTCCCCTTACAGCGGCAGGTGATATGATTTCACCTGTCTCCCGTAAGGGGAGTACACCTTCTTAATCATTCATAGCAAGCTTCAGCTCAGCGTCCCAAGTGCCTCTCGCGTGAACGGCTGCAGCTCATCCGTGCGCTCATCCCGGATCTTGGCCGCCCAAGCCGGGTCAGTCAGCAGTGCACGACCAACGGCGACAAGGTCGAACTCACCGCGCTCTAGACGTTCAATTAGGTTGTCGATGCCGGCAGCTTGCCCGCCCTTGCCCTCCTCGAACAGACTGGTGAATACGGAGTCCAGGCCGACGGAGCCGACGGTAATGGCCGGTTTCCCGGTCAGCTTCTGCGTCCAGCCGGCCAGGTTAAGGTCTGCCCCCTCGAACTCAGGCTCCCAGAAGCGGCGCGTGGAAGCATGGAAGATATCGACGCCTGCGGCGGACAGCGGTGCGAGGAAGCGCTCCAGCCCCTCTGGATTCGCCGCGAGCTTAGCGCCGTAATTAACCGGTTTCCATTGGGAGAAACGGAAGATAATCGGGAAGTCGGGGCCGACTGCCGTTCGCACCGCCTCAATAACCTCCACCGCGAAACGGGTACGGCCAACTAAGTCGCCGCCATACTTATCCGTGCGCTTGTTGGTGACGTCCCAGAAAAACTGGTCAATGAGGTAGCCGTGCGCACCGTGAATTTCCACTGCATCAAACCCGATTCGCTTCGCGTCGGCTGCTGCCTGGGCATAAGCCTGTACGAGACCGCTAATCTCCTCGGCCGTCAAAGGCTCGGATACCTTCTCGCCGGTCAGGCTCAGGCCCGACGGCCCAATCGGGTCGACATTTGAATCCGGGAATGTTTTTCGATCGCGGGCTGTGCCGGTATGCCAGATCTGCGGAGCGATTTTCCCGCCGGCTTGATGCACTTCCTGGACGACGCGCGACCATCCATCCAGCGCTTCCTTCCCGTAAAAGTGAGGTATGCCGTGGTCAGCGGCCGCAGCCGGATGGTTAATAACTGTTCCTTCAGTAATGATAAGGCCGACGGCATTTTCCGCCCTCCGGCGGTAATATCCGGCCACGTCGGGACCCGGTACGCCGTTCGGAGAAAAGGAGCGGGTCATAGGGGCCATGACAATACGATTTTCCAACTTCAGATTACCTTCCTCAAAAGGCTTGAACAAAGCCGCTGCTGTTTTGGATATCGTCATCTCATTCTCTCCTCCTGCAAAATAATGTGCTCGGCAGATTCTCGTTCATCTTCTCCGGCTCCCGCAGCCAGCAAAGGATGTTGAGACGCGTCTCATTAGAAAGAGCCTTCAGTATCGTAAGCATATATTCGTTTTTCAATACTCGATACCCATTTTAGTTGATTTGTTCCCAGTATATCAAAAGTACCTCTCATGAGAAATACGATAAACGCATTTGGTTCTAAACAGGCAATCTGCGTGCATGATGACGCGAACAACCGACATGTCTACGCACCGCTTCGTATGCAAGGATATTGGCTATCGTAGACACGGGAGGACCTTTAAAAAGGACACTCAACAGTGTTGAGTGCCCTTGTGATCCGCCTATTATCCTGACCTATGAACAGAAACTGATGTAACCATTATTGTTGTGCCTCATACCATTGGCTGCTTCGTCGATTCGAAATTCAAGTTTCCTGCTTGATTGACTCCAATTCCCGCACTTGAATAGGGGATAAGTTCTTCTCAATATCGGCACGGCTGTCTTCAAACCATGCTGGCAGCATTAATTTTTCGCCTAGGCGATCTTGAGGCTCGTCGTTTGCGAACCCTGGCGGATCTGTCGCGATTTCAAACAAGATACCGCCTGGCTCACGAAAATAGATCGCATGGAAATACTGTCGGTCAATAATCGGCGTAGGATAAAATCCGCTTTTTTCCACATGGCTTCTCCAAGCCTCATGGTCTTCAAAATCTTTGGCTCGCCACGCGATATGGTGAACGGTGCCGGCGCCGGAGATCCCCCATCCCATAGACTCCTTATTCAGGTCAATGATGTTGCCGATATCCCCTTCTGCCTTATAGCGGATAAAGTCGTCATCCTCCCCTACCTTGTCAAACCCTAAGACGTGCTCAAGAACTTCCATGCTCTTGGAAGATGCCGTGCTGTATAGCACCGCGCCGCCAAATCCTTTGATCGCCTTATCCGTAGGAATGCCTCCGAATGACCACGCATTGAGAGCTCCGCCTTCACGTTCAACAATCTCTAACTGCAGACCATCAGGATCTGCAAATTCGATATAGTTCTCCGAGAAACGGCTGCATTCTGAGAAAGGAACATCTAACGCCGTGAGACGTGCTTTCCAGAAATCGAGCGCGCCTATTGGTACGACGTATGTTGTTATCCCTACTTGTCCTCCGCCGATGCGGCCCTTACGAGAAGATTCATGCGGGAAGAACGTAATAATCGTTCCAGGGCTGCCTTTTTCATTGCCAAAATACAAATGGTATACTTCTGGCGCGTCAAAGTTAATGGTTTTTTTTACGAGCCGAAGACCCAGGACGCCCGCATAAAAATCCACATTGCGCTGAGGATCCTTCACAAAGCAAGTAATATGATGGATCCCTGCTGTTTTCTGTATCCTATTATCCATCTTTCTCAAGCCCCTTCCGCTGGATTTTCCGATCATGCGAATCGCTGAACATACTCCTGATTCCAATCATAGAGACATGAGCAACAGCGAACAATACCATTTTCTCTATACTTGCATAGCCCATTTCCTATAGCTGAGAGCCCATTTGGTTGCCATATAAAAAAGCCCTGGAATATTCCAAGGCTTCTTGCGGATTACCCTAAAAATGATTTCAACATCCATACATGCTTCTCGAGCGAGTAATGAATGGCCAATAACATATCTCCGGTTGTCTCGTCGCCCTCACGATTAGCGATGCCCATACCTTCTTTAAGCTCTTGGACAATCGTTCCAAAATCAGCGACAAGGGTGCGGACCATCTCCGTCGCGTTCTCATTGCCCACCGCATCTTGTACGGTTGCGGTATCAAGAACTCCTTGCAAGGTCGCTACAGGGCTGCCGCCTAATGCCAGCAGCCGCTCGGCAAGATTGTCCACGTGAAGCGCGGCTTCCGTGTACAATTCTTCAAACTTCACATGCAAAGTAAAGAACTGTTGGCCTTTGACATACCAGTGATAGTTATGGAGTTTGGTGAACAGAAGACTCCAGTTCGCGATCTGCGTATTCAGCACTTCATTAAGCTTGTCCGACATCGAATGTCCCTCTCTCATTTAGCATTAAATTCCAGGACACACTATATCACACCGAACAAACGCCTGTATATGCGGTTTGTTCATTATAAGAAAATGCTATGGGAGACATAGAAAGATCGATATTGATCGTGCGGATTGCCTTTTATACGATTGTGTTATATCCATCACCCTATATAAAAGGAAAGCGAAGTGTTAAGCATGGCTAAAGTAACAGTCGGAACAGAGAACGGGCAACCCGTTGAGTTGTATTTTGAGGATCTTGGCACAGGCAAGCCCGTCATTTTAATCCATGGCTGGCCGCTGAGCGGGCGCTCGTGGGAGAGTCAAGTTCCGGCGCTTATCGATGCCGGTTATCGCGTGATTACGTATGACCGCCGCGGATTCGGACAGTCCTCCCAGCCTTGGAACGGTTACGACTACGATACGTTCGCGCAGGATCTCGATAAGCTGATTACGCATCTCGACCTAGAGGACGTCACGCTGGTCGGATTTTCGATGGGTGGCGGAGAGGTCGCACGTTACGTTGGCACATACGGAACAAGCCGCGTCAAAAAAGCCGTGCTCGCCGCAGCGGTTCCTCCGTTCTTTTATAAATCTGCCGAACATCCGGAAGGCGGTCTGGATGAAGCCGCGATACAGGGCTTCCAAGACGGTTTGAAAAAAGACCGCGTCGCCTTCCTTGACGGCTTCGCCCACAATTTCTTTAAGGCAGGGGACCGCACCGACCTGGTCAGCGAATCCTTCCGTGCTTACAACGTCGATATCGCCTCTTATGCTTCGCCAAAGGGGACGCTGGATTGCACGGATGCCTTCGGACGGACGGATTTCCGCGGCGATTTGGCCAAATTCGATATTCCGCTGCTCGTTATTCATGGCGATTCCGATGCGATCGTGCCGCTTGAGGTAAGCGGTCAACTTTCCCACGAAGCTGTCGCAGGCAGCCAACTCGTGGTCATTGAAGGCGGTCCGCATGGTCTGAACGCGACTCACCCTGAACAATTCAATGACGCTTTGATTCGCTTCCTTAAATCGAACGCATAGGCAATGTACATAGCAGGGATTAGCAGGTGAGAACCGTGACCCATAAGAAGAATACTTGGACTATTCACTTTCTTGTGGGTCGCAGGGTTCCGCTTCGTTCAGCGCAATCGGGGTTCAACCTTCTGCCTGCGTTGGTTTCGGAATTCCAGCGCCGTAATGCCTTCGGTATCTTTGAATAGTCTCGTAAAATGCTTCACATTCTCGAATCCAACCTGCTCACTAATTTCGTACACCTTCAAATCGGAATGCACCAACAGTTCCTTCGCCTTGTCGAGCCTTAACCGGCGCACATAGTTCGAGAAACTCTCCCCGCTATATTCTTGGAAAGCCTGGCTGAAATAGGAGTAATTGAGCGAGAAATGATTGGACACGACCGCCATGTTCAGATCGTTGGCATAATGCGTCTGCAAGTAGGCGACAACTTTCTGCATCGTATTGGGTTCCGTCGGCGCTTTCTCTCCCCGATCTTGAATAAACCGATCCAGACGATCAAGAAGCTGCTCGACGGCTATGTAATAATCTTCGAATCGATCAAAGTTCCCGATGTGTCCAACATGGGCGTACGTCCTTAATAGACCAAGCACCTTGTGCCCGTAGATACGGAACAATTCGTCGAACAGCTCCTCGTTCAGCAGCTGGCTAATACGTTCCAGATAGCCGATCTCGCAGCTGCTAATGACGCGAACATCGAGAATTCGATCGAGAAGCTGTTTGATTTCATCCCCGCGTCCCATTCCGATGAGATTCAATAATCGTCGAATCAACGCCACAGGAACGATATGCCGCTCATTGCGTTCACTTATGCTGGCGTAGTCCAGTACATCGCGTTCCGGCAGCAAAATACGGTATTTCAAGGTTTGCTTCGCTTGACTGTATGCCCACCTTATCTGCTCCAGCCCTTGAACGGAATCGCTTATCGCAATCCGCAGCTGCGACTCGGATCCCCTCAGCCGTTCCGCCAACCGGTAGAACATTACCGGATCGCGGGCAATCAAGATGGTTCCGCCTTCTCCATCACGCGTGAGCAGCCAATCCCCATCCCCCTGGAACAACTCATTGATTTGATTCTTGAAAAATGCGGCATCCGATCGGCTAACTTGTGATCCCGCGCCACTTTGCGTTAGCAAGCCCAACGTATATCCTGCGTCCAGCCAGCTTAAGCCGGCCTTGTCCGGCGTTAGCGCATCCCCCACATCCTTCTGGGTCAAATGCAGCGTAACCAGCTCGGCAGCAGAAAGACTAGCCTCTTCGTCCGCTGCGTCCGCTCGTTCTTCTCTCATCCTAATCTCAAGCATGATTCGCTCTAGGACGGCGAACAATTCCCCTCGCTTCACAGGCTTGATGAGATAATCCTTCACAGCGCAGCGGATCGCTTTTTGCGCATAGGCGAAATCATTATAGCCCGACAGCAGGACAACCTCGGGTTTAACCGGGTGGTCTTGCAGCTGCTCGAGCAGTTCGATTCCATCCATAATCGGCATTCGGATATCCGTGAACATAATATCCGCGGGTTCCTGGCGAAGCAGCTCCAGCGCCTCTTGTCCATTCTCCGCGAATCGGTAACGGAACAGATAAGGAAACTGCCGCTCGATGACCGATTGCAGACCCTTCCGAATGATCTTCTCGTCGTCGACGATCAGCAAGCTAATCATAGATGTCCGCCCCTCCTCCCATGACCCGATAGGGCAAAGTCATGATTACGCGCGTATAGCTTCCTTCCGCACTTTCGATTCGAATCCCGTATTCCACCCCATAGCTCATCACCAATCGTTGATCGACATTACGCAGGCCGATCCCATTGCTGTCCTGGTTGTCTTTGCGAACGAATGATTGCCGTGCATGCTGATAAGCGGACTCTTCCATACGCAGCATTCGATTCAACAAGCCTACCTTCTCTTCCGGTATACCGCAGCCGCTGTCCGTAATCTCGATGACGCAAGCTTGATCACGCATGGCGGCGGAGATCGTAAGGAGAAGCTTGCCGTCGCTGGAGTGCATGCGGCGCATCCCATGTTTGATCGCATTCTCGACAGTGGGCTGCAGTGACATTTTGAGCGACTCCTGCTTCAGACATTCCGGTGCGATCGACAATCGGAGATCAAGTCTTCCATCATACCGGATGTTCATGATGGATACGTAATTCTCGACCTGCTGAATCTCGTCGCTGAGCATCACGTGATCCCGATTCCATTCCATGGAATACCGCATCATGCTGCCTAGCGAGGTCATGATGTCCGATATCAAGTACTGCTCTTCAATCTCCGCCAGCGCCTTGACGTTCTCCAGCGTATTGTAGAGAAAGTGGGAATCGATCTGGTTCTTCAGCGCCCGAAGCTCGGCTTCTTTGCCTGCCGCCTGCCTCGCTGCCTGCTCTTGAATAAGCTCGTTGATCTTTAGAATGAGCCTGCGATAATGATATCCGAGCTCTCCTACCTCATCAGTACCGTTAATCGCCGGCAGTTCGACGTTGAAGTTACCGCTTCTTACCTGCTGCATCGATTCTCTTAACGCTTTAAGCCTGCGCAAAATCATCGCTTGCATCGAATAAGACAGCAGTACGAGAAATGCCGCCAATAACGAAATAAGAACGATATAACGAACTCTCGAATGGTTAATGTCTTTCATCGTGTCGGCAAGGCTAACCATATTGACCAGATGGACGTCGATCGACGGTATGTAGCTCTGCAAGGCCAAGTAGGACTGCCCGTTAACCTTGAACCGTACCGTCTGGCGATCTGCGTTACTCGTCAGCTTCACGCTGTTCATCAGTTCCTCCGCGCCGTGCTGCCCGAACACGGGCGAATCCTTCAAGCTGAAGAGCTGTCCGTCCCTTGCGACGATGATCAGCTGGGAGTTCGTGTCCTGTACAGCGCTGAACGTTCGAGAGAAGAAATTCGATACCGTCATCGAGATCTCCAGAATCCCATTATGCGTTGCATTGTCCGGAAATTTGTATTCCTGCAAGTACGTCATGAAGGGTTCGTCAGACGATGGCTCGGATGGCAAGCCGGTGAGACCGACATCTCCCTGTATCTCCCACCATGGCATACCGCTGTTCCTCATCACGCCATCATGCCAAGACTTGTCTTGAATGCGCGACTCCTGCAGGATGACCGGCCAAATTTCATTCACATGAAGATTGTCCGTGAACAACCGGACATTCGCAATTCGAGGATTGTTGTACAGAAAATATTGAAAGCTGTTGACCACGACTTTCTTAATATGAAGAACATACGCCGCATCTTGCGTTTGTTGGATTTGCAAATATTTGTTCATCTCTCGATTGGATAACGCAAGCTGCGCGGTCCATCCCATCAGCTCGATGTTATTCTCGATGTTGATCTTCTCCACCTCAAGCACGTTCTCGTTGTTCTTCATCAGTTCTTTCATGGTCTTGGCGGACTCTTCATTGAGCGTATACCAAGAGAATAGAACAACCGGTATGAAGATTACGAGCACGAACGACAGAATCAGTTTGACTTGAAGCGAAAGGCTAAACATAAAAGCACGTGTCCCCAATAACCAACGGATTACCGCGCGTCCCATCCCTATCTCACATCCTGCTGCTACCTCTATAGAACTATTGATTGAGCGACGATTTCAGCTTCTGTACATTTCGTTCATAGGCTGCTTGACGGCTAGCTTCGATCGCTTCATACTCGGGATTCTCGGTAGTCGATTTCATGAATTCGGCGAACAGTTGGTCAAATTCGGCATCCGACTTCGACATTAACAGCTTGGGCAGCGTCTCCGCCCAGAGCCGCGTATTCTCGCCTTGCGCAATACCCTCCTTCGTTGTCGGGTCCGGATCCAGATTCTCGAACTCGGTCATGCTGACCGTCTTGCCCCGCGTCCAATTCGCGATTTGGTTGGCGGGTTCAGCATCTATCCCCGTTGTCCATGCCTGATTCATGTTCGTGTCCATCAGCATCCAGTACATATAAGAAGCGCCATATTGCTTATCGAATGCTTGTCGGTCGGTGTTTAGCAGCTGCCTGACCTCCGGAAGGAGCTGGTCTTGGCCGTCTATCGTATCGTAGGTAATGCCCTTTTCTCCCAAGAACAAGTCCTTGTTGCCCTCTTCGCTGAGCAAATAACTGAGGAAGGCGATTGCCCGCTCCTTATTCTTGACGTTCTTCGAGATGAGCGTCACCGTCCAACCGGAGACGCCATTGCCTGCAAGCGTAGGCGCATCATGTGCGTCATTCTTCGGGCCATCGATCGCGATATACGCTTTGTTCGGGTCCTTGCGATATAACGATTGGTTAATCTCCGTAAAATCAGACCACTGATATAGCATGGCAAAATAGCGACCTTGCGATATTTTCTCATCCTTCTCCAGCCGTTTTTCATCAATATAGACATCTGTCGGCATCAGCCCGTCCTCATTCGCTTGGCGGAATACCTTCAACCATTTCAGATAGGCGGGATCGCTTCGACGGTCGTACAGCTTGCCGTCTTTCTGCTGCGGAATGGCCAGGAAGTTCTGAAGATAGGAATCAAGCGAATAGTTGCCGGTTTCCGTAAACTCATGCAGGCCGATCGGTATGAGCGGCTGGCCGTCCACTTCCGGGAACTTCTCTTTCGCGGCCTTCAGCGCGCCAAGAAACCCTTCCGGCGTGCTCATATCCGGTTTCCCAAGTGCTTCATACATGTCTTTGCGTACAAGGAAGGTTTGATTAGACGTAAAAAGCCGACCGTATTTTTGATAGTCCGCAGGGGATGATGACGCATTCGGGTAGCTATACACATGGCCATCCGCTTGCGTATACCAGCTAAGTTTCGCGGGATCGGCGACTTTAAAGAAATAAGGATCGTACTGGTCCGCCAGCTCATTCAATGGAAGCACCATACCTCCATTAATCATCTTTTGCACGGAATCCTCATAGGAACCTAGCGTGATGAAGTCAGGGAGCGACCTTGCCGCCATCATCGTGTTGAGCTTCTCGTTGGCGTCGCCGGCAGGCACGATAAAGTTCAAGCTCACGCCCGTCTTCTTCGTGATATACTCGGAAACGATGTTGCCGCCCCACTTGCTGGTGAACCAGTCGAAATTGATATACCAGTCAAACGTAATCGGTGTCGTATCCAGCTTCCAAGCAGGCTCATTCGGAGACGATTGAGAAGCGTCTGCCTCCTTAAGATCGGCATTAACGTTCGTATGCTTCTCAGCAGTGCCGTTACTCGATGTGCCGGCGTTCTCAGAACAGCCCACTACCGTCGAACACATCGTCAGAACGAGTAACAGCACAGCTAATTTACCCCTTTTACCCACTCATAGCTCCCCTTCATCTGCACAGTGATAGACTTCACACCCTGATTTTCCCCATAAAAAAAGGGTGCTTACGCCATTCAGGGCCTCAATTTAGTGCTAGTATAAGGGTTATTGCAAGCAAATGAAAGGGCTAACAGAATAGGTAGGTTTTTAGGCTCACGTGGCATTTGGAAGAAATGTCTAAAGACGCAGGAAAAAATCGATGCATTTCTGAACGGAAGGATTATTATAATGATGCCTTCTAAAAAGAAGCTTGATCTCACGAACGGGCGTTGGATCGATAAGACGAATGATTTTCAATTGTTGGCCCGAAAAGCGTTCAATGGAACCAACAGGCAATATAGCTGCCCCCATCTTTAGCAAGACCATAGAAAGAAGAATCGCCGCGGAATTGGACTCGAACTTCGATTGCAAGGAGTTGGCGTGGGTAGCGCCGTATGGTTGAAGATGCTCGAGTAAGCTTACGTCCGAAGCGAATAACGAAGATTCCAGATCTTCTAGCTCATGAAAAGAAACAACGGTTCGATCTGCCCATGGATGATCCGCATAAACGACCAATGCCAGTTCTTCTTTGTACAGGTGCATCATATGAACTTCTTTGTTCGGAACGTAATTGTCGGTAATGCCAATATCGATACTGCTATTCAGCAGTTGTTGCGATGTATTCTCCACGCTAGTAAATTTGATCGTAATGTCAGGATACTGCTCATGAAATTTCACAAAACGGGAGATTAAGCCGAAAAAATCCATCGGAGAAATCCCTATCGTAAGCTTATGAACCCGAGCATGGCGTAACTCATGCGTTTCTTTCTTCGACTCCTCCAGGAGCCTCATCACGGAAAGCGCTTTGTCGTACAGAATTTCCCCGTCGGCCGTAACCTTAACCCCTCTGCCGACTCGCTCGAATAAAGCGGCTCCCACCTCGGCCTCCAGAAAGCGGATCTGTTGGCTTAACGTCGGTTGAGAAATCATGAGAACTTCCGCCGCCTTCGTAAAGCTTCCTTCCCTGCAGATTTGAATGAAACATTCTAATTGCCTGAACATACCAGATCCACCTCGACTTCTCTTACATAGGAATCCATCTCTTGAATAAATGCACGTACAGTGGATCTCATCGTAACAGAATGAAGATAGACAAGCGATATATCCCAGCAAGGAATATGGCCGCTTAATCTAACGATACGCAATGAATCGTCCCTTAAACTTTTGAGCAAAGAGGTGGGTATAAGCGCTGCTCCCAGTCCTTGACGAACCCACTGCATCAGTACGGAAGCGGAGGACGTTTCGATGATCGACTTCAAGGTAAACCCGCAAGAGAGACCATGCATATCAATCAATGATTTGTTTTGATCCCGGAACATAATCGCATTCATTTGCTTCAACGATCGAAAGGGAATCGAGGATGTATCGGCCAACGGATGTTCGGAATGAACCACGAGCGCCAGTTCTTGCCGATACAAGTGAGTCGAAATAACCGAAGCATCCGCAACGGGGTATGCAGTGATTCCGATGTCCACCGTCTGTTGCGCAACTTTATTCGCGGCATCCTCCGTATCCATAATTCTCAATGAAATATTCGGGTACTTCCGGTGAAATCTCATCAAGTAAGGAGCAAGATACTCCATTTCGGCCGGACAACATCCGATCGAAATCGTTTCTTTCGTTTTTCTGTTTCGGCCGTCGATTTCATTCCGAGCCTCTTCGAGAAGATTCAATATCGCGTTGCCTTTATTCAACAGAATTTTTCCCGCTTCCGTTACTTCAACTCCCCTGCTTACGCGATCGAACAATGGAATATTATACTCATCCTCCAAAACCCGGATTTGCTGACTTAGCGTAGGCTGAGTCACGCCTAGTTCTTCTTTCGCTTTAGTGAAACTGCCTGATTTGCAGATTTGGATAAAATACTCAAGCTGGCGCAATTCCACGGCATTTCCCCCTTAGTTAACGGAACATCTCCGTGAGGTCATTCTGAGGCAGGTTTCAATTCGCCTCTCCTCATTATAAGAAGGAACCCGCCATCGAATATATCCGCTAGATTTCAGGTGGAGGTTGCTGGATTTTAGGGTGGGATGCAAAAGGACCACTCCCGTGAGAGTGGCCCTATCCGTTATAACGCAAGCGACTAGGCCGCTTGCGTTCCATTAAATTCTCTTACTCCGCCCTACCATACCGGAAATAATCGAAATCAGCATACCCGCCGGCTTGTTGGCTCGCGTAATTGAACAAGCCGATTCGATAACCCATGAAGTGGTCCAACGTATATTCCATCTTGAGCTCTCGTCCGATCCGCTTCCACTTCGATCCGTCGGACGAATAATAAAAGCTCGCGAGATCGTTGCTGTTCACGAAGTCGAACTCGATTTTCAAATGAATAGTACTTCCATTTACAACAACTTGTTCGATCTCTTGCTCGCCGACGTCCGTGTTCGCGGACATCGCAACGTATCGCTCCCCGTTATCGGCGATCCGAATTCCGACGGTGCCGAACCGATGCTGCAACGCGACCAGACCAGCGTGATCGCCCGGCTTCATGTTGGTGAAGTCAAGGACCGTAGCAGCGACGCAGGAAGGCCCTTCCGTCCGCTGGGTCAGCGTGTTGCGGGCAAATTCTACGCTATCGGCAATATGTCCTGTCGTAAGGCGCAGCCAGCCCGGTCGCGCGGTTACGGACCAGAGCCGATTATCCGGGTTATGATTCCATTGCCAATTCAAGGCGAGCTTATTCGCCTCATAATCAAATTCATCGCTGATGACGAGCGGCGTCGGCTGCGAGTCGGGCAGATCCGCGACAAATTCCTTCGGTGCGTTGCCATCCGTCCCGATCACCGGCCAGCCCTCTTCCCAGTGAAGCGGCAAGACGCAAGGAACCCGCCCTACCGCGCCATGATCCTGGAACAATACGGCATACCATTCGCCTGCTGGCGTATCTACGATGCCGCCTTGCGCCACGCCATTATTGAAGTAACCCAAGTCGTCATCCAGCATGATTCGGCGCTCATAGGGTCCGAGCAGCTCACGCGAACGGTAGACCACTTGCCTGCGGCGTCTATTCCCGACGGACGGCCATTCGATGAAGAATAGATAATAATAACCGTTCAGCTTATAGGCGTGGCAGCCTTCGCAGCGCAGCCCGATTCCTTCACGCTCCGTCTCGAGCAGCAGTTGATGGATCCCGCCAGGTTGCAGCGCAGCGGCATCGGCCGTTAACTCCGTAATCCGGATATCGCCGTTGCCATGGAATGCATAGACGCGATTCTCATCGAACAACAGGGCCGGGTCATGGCGAAGCCCTTCGATCACCGACCGTTCCCATCGTCCGTTCTCGATGTCAGCGGTCTTGTACACGTAGAAGCGATTCATGTCATTGCTGGAGAAACAGACATAGAACATGCCATCGTGATAACGCAGACTTGCTGCCCAAGAGCCTTTGCCGTAGATGCCGACGCCGTCTTGCAGTCGATGCGCCTCATTGTCCTCGAGCGTATCGAAGACGTAATTGACGATCTCCCAATGCTTCAGATTCTGCGATTTCATAATCGGGCACCCCGGCATCGTATGCATGCTCGTGCTGACCATATAGAAGGTCGATCCAACACGAATGACGCTCACATCGGGAACATCCGCCCAGATGACCGGGTTCGTGATCACGGTACGATTCATCGCTTGTACTCCTCTCCTGTCCATGCCGACTACTCCTTCACGCTGCCTAACTGCATACCATGCACGAAATACCGTTGCAGGAACGGATAGACGACCAGGATCGGCAAGGAAGCGACGATCGTAATCGCAGCCCGGATCGACATCGGCGTAACCATGTTCCTCGCGGCCCCCGGGTCCGCGCCGCTGGAGACCGCTGCGTTGCTGTTGGAGAGCATCGACGAGGACAGCAGCTTCATCAGTTCGTACTGCAAGGTGCTGAGGTCTTGCTTGGAGGAAGCATACAGGAACGTATCGAACCATGCATTCCATTGGCCGACGGCGACGAACAGGGCTACCGTCGCTAGCACGGGTTGGCAAAGCGGCAGAATAATGGAGATAAACGTTCGGAAATCGCCGGCGCCGTCGATTTTGGCCGATTCGATCAAGCCCTCCGGCAGCGTCTGGATATAGGTCCTAATCACGATCATGTTGAAGGCGCTGATCAGGCCCGGAATGATATAGACCAGGAAGTTATTCAACAAGTGCAGATCCCGGATAAGAAAATAAGACGGAATCAGACCGGCATTGAAGTACATCGTCATGACAACGACGATCGTGATCGGCTTGCGGAAAACGTATTCCTTGCGGCTGATCGCGTAGGCCAGCATCGAGGTCAGGAAGAGACTGAGCACCGTTGCCAGGACCGTGCGCGCAACCGAGATCCAGAACGCATGATAGATCGTGCCGCCCGCGAAGACGGCTCTGTAGTTCTGATCAGTCCACACGCGAGGCAGCAGATAAATTCCGCCTCGTATCGTATCGTTACCGGCGTTCAAGGAAATGGCGAGCGTATTCAAGAAAGGATACAAGGTCACGATTGCAATGACGATCATGAATAGGCTATTCAGCGTATGGAAGACAACCGGCTCCATCTTGAGCGTTCTCGTTCGCATTGGTGTGCCCTCCTTATATCAATCGGTCTTCGCCGAAACGCTTGGCGATCGTGTTGGCTGCAAAAATAAGCGTGATGCTGACTACGGTCTTGAAGATGCCGGCAGCGGTAGCCAGCGAGTAGTTGCCGATCTGCAGGCCGTATTTCAACACGAAGATATCGATCGTCTGCGACCAATCCACGACGACGCCGTTGCCGAGCAGATACTGTACCTCGAAGCCGGCGTCCAGAATCCAGCCCAAGTTCATGATGAACAGAATGATTACGATGGACTTGATGCCTGGCAAGGTCACGAACAGCATCTTCTGATAGCGGTTCGCGCCATCGATCTCGGCAGCCTCATACAGCGACGGATCGATCGATGTGATAGCCGCCAAATAGATAATCGCGTTCCAGCCGACTTCCTTCCATACATGGGAAGCCCCGACGATGCCCCAAAAATATTTGGGCTCGCTCAGCCACATGATCGGCTCGTTGATGAATCCGAGCTTCATGAGCAGCACGTTGACGATGCCGCTGTCGACGGACAACGAATTCGCGACGATGCCGGTGACGATAATCCAAGACAGGAAGTGCGGCAAGTAGGAAATCGTCTGAATGCTGCGTTTGAACAGCTTTTGCTTGATCTCATTGAGCAGAATCGCGAAGATAATCGCCGTCGCGAAGCCAAGAACCATATTGATGACGCTCATCCCGATCGTATTGCGAAGGACCATTAAGAACGTATCGTCGCTGAACAGAAACTTAAAATGTTTGAGTCCCACCCATTCCTGTTGACCGAACGATCGGGCCGGTTTGTAGTTCTGGAAGGCCATCGTCCAGCCCCAGATCGGATAATACGAGAATACGAATACATATAACAGTATGGGCAGCGACATGAGCATAAGCTGCTTCTGGCCGCTCATTCGCTTCACAAAGGACGACTTGGATTCGACCTTTGCCTCCGCTTTCTTCGATGGAATAACCTCAGGGGTACCAGCCATCATACGCTCCTCCTATCACCTTCATCTATCTCTTTTCCATCTTTGGCTTAAACTGCACAAAGCACGCGGCGAAGCCGCCGGTGCTCTGCACACGCTATCGAGCGCTCTTCGTTATTCGCCGCTCGTCCAGTTCTGAATCCGCCACTGAATTTGCTCATTGATCCGATCTTCATAGGCTTTTACATTGATTTTCTTATAAGCCTCCACATATTCGTTCCATGCCGCATCGAATTCTGCCGATTTGGCGGTAATCGCTTTTGGCAAGTACTTGAGCGAAGCATCCGACATTTGTTTGTTGGCAATCGAAGCATCGGATCCTTCGATGAGATCGATCTGCCACGCCGGGTAGAATACGTTGTTCTCGGGCGGCGTCGAGAAAAAGTCGGTCCACGTCTTGTGTCCATAGGCATCGAGCAGTTCCTTATCCTCCGGTTTGAGGGATTCGTAGAACTCTTGCGGCTGCAGCCCCGCGCTTGTCGCGTTGCCGTCCGAGAACGTGCCTTCCATCTTCGGCAGCGCGCCTAAGAACGCATCGGCCCGGTTAGCCAATTTCCAAGTCGGGTCTTCCTGCTGTTTGCGCTGCTCCGGCGTCCGGTAGAATTTGCCGTCATCGCCGACCATATAGTCGACACCCTCTTCGCCCCAATTCAAGAGCTTTTGGTACTTCTCATCCATCAGGGCATCGAGGAATTTGATGATCCGCACCGGATCTTTGGCATCCACGCTGATCCCGAAGCCGTTGTTCAAGTTCGGTACCGGCTGTTCGAGATACCAATCTTTAATGCTCGTATCGTAGACCAACGGGAAGCCGACATAGGTTTTGCCGATTTTGCCTTGGGCAACGAGCGTATCCTCCGCCGGTTGGAAGTTCCAGTGCTGGTCGAACATGCCGAGCACGCGGCCGGAGGACAACTTTGCCAGATACTGGTCATAGTTCTGGATGAAAGCTTCTTTATCCATCAGCCCTTCGTTATAGAGGGCATTCAGTTCTTTGTAGTAGCGTTTGGATATCTCCTTGTCGGCGAATACGGAGGCCACTCCGTCATCGACGACGACGCCGCCGTCATTCGGATGACCGGTCAGATGCTCCGGCGCGTTAAGCAACGGGAATGTCCGCCAGTCAAAAGCCAGCGTCGTGTAACCGATCGTCGGCTGCCCGTCGATCGTCGGATGCTTCGCCGCATAATCCCGGATAAGCTTCGTATAGTCATCCAACGTTTTAGGCGTCGGATAGCCCGCTTCCTTCAGAATATCCTTCTGGATCCAAAAAGCCGGACCCGAATAGCTGTTGAACTTCGGCTCCCCGGTAACCACGCCGTAATTCGGCAGCCAGTAGATATGGCCGTCACTGGAATCCTTCATTTTGTTCCACGCTTTGGCATAGTGCTTCTTCAGGTTCGGCGCGTGTTCTTCGATCAGTTCCTCCAGCGGAATGACGGCGCCTGCCGCAACCAGCTTCGTATCTGCCGTAATGAGATCCGGATAATCGCCGCCTGCGATCATGACGCCAAGCTTCTGCTGCAGATCGCCGACGAGGAATTCCATATTGAGCGAGACGCCGAGCTCATCCTTGATCTTCTTATAAATCCGGTTATCCGACGTTGGCGCTTGGTTCGGCGTACTGATGAAGGCCGAAAGCGTAATCGGCTTCGTCTCCTCGGCGACCTCTCCGCTTCCGTTATTGCTTGTCGAATTGGTAGTTGCGCCATTCCCGCCATTGTTATCGCTGCAGCCAACCAACGCGATACTTAGCGCAAGTACAAGCGACATTGAACCCCAAAGCTTCTTCTTTGTCTGAATCCCCATCCATGCTCCTCCTTTAGAAATCCAACGTTCTCATCGGCTTGAAGCACCCGAAGAAAAACTATTTCTTGGTAAAAGTGTAGCGCTTACAAGAAACGACAACCACCTGTCGGATTCGAGGTGATCACCCGTCAATCTATAGGTGCGCAGCAAAAATCCTTCGAAACGAAGTTCCGAAGGATGCATAAACAGGGCAATATGGCCAAACGATCAAGTTGCAACTCGTACCTAGGCGCATGACAACTACAGGGTATACCCGAATCCCAGAATCGTGAACCTTTGGTTCTCGTACCCGGAAGCCATCCGGATCTCCACCTGATGCTCGCGCGCAGCATGCTCTTGGTACAGCAGGACCGGATTGCAGTGCGTCCAATTAATCTCATGCGGATCCGCGATGCGGACTTTTCGTCCGTCGACCCGGATTTCTGCGCTGCCAAACTCGTTACGCCCCGAGTCCTTATAGACAAGGATGAGATTCCTGCTTGTGATCGTCATAACGAAGCTCTCATTCCCGGTTTCTTCCGCGTGCATCCAGTTGTGCGGGAATTGCGGCGAACCCATTGGCTGATCATCCATTTCCGCCAGCTGCAGGTCGGTATCGGTAAGCATGAAGCCGCCTTCCTGGATGTTTGCGATCCCTTCGTAATTCGCTCTGTCGAGGAGACGCATGTGGACGAAATCGTTGCCGATGAGCGGTTGTCGTTCCAGGATGATATCCTCTGAATCCTCGTCAGAGCGATCCGTTACCTCCAATAAGTGGCTCAAGCAGTCTGCCATGACCGTATGGCCCGCATTCGTCGGATGATAGATATCGTAGAAGAACTGGTCCTTGCTGATGACATTGCCTTCAGCCTTGGAAAGGCGGAATTGGTCGACGACCGCGTCTTTCACACTGACCATCGGCAGTCCGTAGTGGAACCCCACGGGCGCTAACCGGTCTTGCAGGTTCCAATCATTGACGAACACGCTGAATAGTAGAATGACGGCAGGCTTGTTAGCCTCAGAGAGGATCTTCAAGCACAGGCTCTCGTAGCAATTCCCCTTCGTCTCGTCGCCCGCATCGTTAACGGCGAATTCGACCACGACGATATCGGGTTCCACGGCTCCGTCCCGCCGAACATCCCGATCATACCGGACAACGCCAAGCTCGGATGGCGTCCCTCCCACCCCGGCCTTAATGAACGCGGCCGATTCGCTACCCGGCCGCCCGAACATTCGCCGGAAGCTCGTATAGGACTTATACGCATAACAATCCGTATGGATCGGCTCTGCTCCGGCGCCTTGCGTGATCGATCCGCCGATATAGGCGATCGTGACCTGCTCGCCTCGTTTGGCTTTGTCGATTGCCGCCTTCAGACGCTTGTTATTCCCCTGGCTCACCAAGGATTTCGCAATCATCGCTTGATAGCTCTCCGACTCGAAATCGACTGGCGCCTCGGTCAGCATCTCCTGAGCTTCATCAGGATCTGCGGTTCTTTTGGGTTCCGGATCTTGCGGCGCCGCAGGGCCATGAACGTCGTCCATCCGGCATTCTGCTTGATTGTTGCTATTCATGACGCTTGTCTCCCCTCATGTTGTTGCCTCCATTTCACAGTATGCCGTCATTCGCTGCGCTAGCCTACCAGGCCGGTTCGTTCGATACTTTCGACGAAGTAGCGCTGCACGAACAGGTACAGAATAATGAGCGGCAAGATCGCGAGCAGGATTCCCGTATCCTGAACCATGCTCATGTAGAACGGGTCCGCCTTCGAATTCTCGCCGTCGGAGAGGAAGATCGACAGATTGTACGGCAAGGAACTGAGCTGCGTCGCCATGACCTTGCTGGATGTAAGATACGTCGTCGTGAAGAAGCTGTCGTTCCATTGCCAGACGAACGAGAACAGCGTGACGGTCACGACGGCGGGAACCGCATTCGGAAGCATGATCCGCAGGAACGTCTGTCCGACGCCCGCGCCGTCCATATAGGCCGCTTCTTCGACCTCCTTCGGGATTCCCCGGAAGAATTGCCGGAAGATAAAGATATAAAGGCCGGCCTTCAAGGAATTGGCGGTAATGGAGGTTAAGATGAACGGCCAATACGTATTGAGCAGATTCAGCGATTTGCCCGTCAATAAAGGAATGATCCCCATGAGCGTAAAATCCTTCAAATTCAAATAAATCGGGATAAGAATCGTCGTAGGCGGCACCATGATCGTCAGAATGACGCCGCCGAACAACAAGCCGCTGCCCTTAAACTTCAACCGCGCGAATCCATAACCCGCAAGCGCGCAGGAAGCGGCGGTCAGGATCGTCGTCGTCGACGAAAGCGCGAACGTATTGAGCAGCGTCTGCCAATAGTCCATGATCGAGATCGCTTGCTTGAAATTATCCCACGTATAATGCGCCGGAATCCAGATGACGATCGGCGAGTACAGATCTGTCTTGTGCTTAATGGCCGTCGAGATTTTCTGCAGAATCGGATAGAGGATCACGAACGATAAGCCAATGATAAGCGCCAATCGCACGAACGACCAGAGCCCTCTCTTCCAGCTTTCCACCGATAACAACCGGGCGAATATCAACGTGCTCACACTCCCTCTAATCTTGGTAGAAGACCCTCTTGGAAACGAGATAGGAACTAATTAACAGAATGATCATGATCGCGATGAAATAGAGCCACGCCATCGCGGAGCTAAGGCCGAAGTTGAACGTCGTAAACCCCGTCTCCCTGATCAAGTCGGTCATGTCGTTCCTGGCGAAGGAGTCGATAATCGTGTAGATCATATTGACCAGAATGAGCGGGCTGATCATCGGGAAGGTAATCTTCCAGAATGCTTCATAGCCGGTCGCCCCTTCCATCTTGGACGCCTCGTAGAGCTGGGGAGAGATCGACTGGATGCCTGCCAGGAAAATGAGAATCTGCACGCCCGATTGGCTCACGATCTGATAGATGCGGTCGACAGCGCCAGTCAAGTAATCGGTGATATTCTCGCTGACGCCGGCATCCATCATCATGGCCGCCAGCTCATAGGACCCTAACCCGCTAAGAATGCCGGAACCCGCGTTCTGGTCATTGACCGCCTGAATGAGGCTGCTGGATTCCAATGTCATAATGACGCCCGAAGCCAAGATGACCGGCAGGAAGAAGATCGACCTGGCGATGGTCCGGCCGAAGAACTTCTGATTCAAGAGAACCGCCAGGAACAAGCTGAAGATGACGATGAGCGGCACGTTGACGACCATATTCAGGATCGATTCCGTTAACGTTCGGTTGAAGCTGGTATTGACCGTAAGTGCCTCCACGTAGTTGGACAATCCGATGAAGTCGATCTTCATGCCTTCCGAGTTCGCTTCGATCGCGCTTAAGCTGTAACGCAAGGAAGAGAGGAACGGAATGATGAAGAAGAAGATGAATCCTAGCAGCCAGGGCAGCACGAACAGAAAGCCCCACAGCGACTTCTGCTCCGCATACGTTCGTTGTCTCCTGCCGAGTTTCGGGATGCTCTTCATGCCGGTTCACCGCCTGTGACGTAACTCTCGGCTTCAATCGTCTTGCCTTCAACCGTGACCGAGGCGCGGTTATAATTCACGATCACGTAATACCCGTTCTCGTAGACCGTCTTGAATACGCCTTCTTGCAGCTTCTCATGGCCCGTGATCCGTTTGCCTTGAACAGGCTTCAGCGCCTGATTCACTTGCTTGTAGATGTCGGCCGCCTTATCGATCCAGAGCCCGTAATGGACGGCATACAGATGGTTGTATTCCGTATCCTTCACCTTGTAGTTCGGTTCGTAGATCCATTCGAAATACACATTCGCGCCATACTCCAGACTCTTCAGCACATACTGCCGTTCGTTCGTGTAGGTGGAGAGATTGTAAGGAGCCCCCGTATACTCGGCATACCCTCGGATGACCATCGGATAGAACGGCACTTCCTCGTCTTCGAGCTTGAAGCCGCTGTCGGATAACGGCGCATTCGTAATGTCCGTCAAGTAGGGAAGCGCATAGGCATTGCCGCCGCTTGCCATGACTTGTTCATTCGCTTCGCGGACGTCCGCCAATGCATGCTTCGAGATGCCTTCGGATTCCGTCCGGTCGATCTGATTGTTCTCCCGGTAGTCGCTATTGAGCGAATCGGCCAAATCGCGCAGCGCGATCCCGCCCGCCTGGAATTCGCGAAGGCCGTCCAACGCCGATTCCACATAGCTCGGGACGTACCTTGGCGAGATGACGTAGGAGGGAGACTTCTGTCTATCGCGCCTGTTCAAGGCGAGATCGATGGGATATAACTCCGCCGGAACGTCGCGGAGCGTCCTTGACGCCTCCTTGTTCTGGTCGAAATCCGCCCCCGAGTTGGCGGCCAACAGGGCAACGTCCGGGAAGAACGAAACGCCTTTGTCTTGGGCGAACGCGGCGAATTCCCGCATGCCTTTGCTTCCGCCGATCTCGCCGTCCACCTTGATCGAATCCGGCACTTTATGATCGAGCCCGTCGTTGAACCAACCGGAATATCTGAGCTTGATCTGGTTGATATTGAGCTCTTGCATCCGATTTACGATGTCCTGCGCCTGATCCCAAGTGGTGAGCGGCTCAAGCGATCGATAAGGAATGCCGACAATATGCTTTTCCTTGGTGATGCCGCCGATGAGCTGCAGATAGAATGGAACATCAGCAGCTTGAGACTTGTCTGAGCGTTTAGGCAGTCCCTCGTTCTTCTCGAGATACTGCTGATAATAACGGGCCATGCCCGGATAGGACGCGTTATCGCCGCTCAGGAACGCATAGCGCACCTTATAATCGCTCTTCATCGGGCGCTCCTGGAATTTCGGCAGCGAGCGCTGCTGGCCGTTCGCATCCAGCGTAACCTCGCCCTTATTGACGACATAGAAGCTGGGGTAGACATAGTTGTAGCCGTTAAGCCTGCCCGCGATATCCGCATTGATCGTCGCGACCGAGGCTCCTTCTTCGATGATGCCGAGCATGGCGCGGCCTTCCCGGATGATGCCGAACACCGGCAGTCTGACCTCCTGTTCTCTTGCGGGGTCTTCGGCCCTGTCCATGGTCTGATCCGCCCCGTATACGGCCTGCTGATAAGCCGGGTACTTGGTTTTGCCGTTGTTGAAATGAATCAGGCTGCCTGCGCCGTCGGGAACGAACAACGAACCTTGATCGTTCGTGCCGCCTGCGCCGAAGAAGCTCAGGAGCGAAATCATGTTCACCGGATATTCCGCGGGATACTGAATACCGGCAACCGGCACATGCACGAGCAGACTGTCCCCCTCGAGCGTATAGTTGACCTTCGCCTGAAAAATCCGCGGCGCCGGCTTCTCCTGCGTGAAACCAAGCTCCGCCATATCCTTCTGCAGATCCTCGTCCGTATAACCCGCTTGCTCCATGGCGGCGAGCGCCCGCTCCAGCTGCAGCCCGTTCAGTGCGCTGTCGTTCCGCTCGAACGCCGATTGCTCATCATTTTCTGTGTACGCGATCTTCAAGGCGCGCTGACCGGCTTTATCCAGCTTCCCGCTTAGTTCCTCGAACCGCTTGCCGCTCAGCATCTTGGGGAGATCCTCCGCCGTCTTCTGGGCGGTGCCGAACTGATAGCTGACGCTGACGCCGCCGTCGATCGCTTCGGCCTTGATTTGCTTGTAGCTGGCGCTGTCCGTGAACGAATTGATGGCATTGATCTGTCCGAAGCTGTTATAGAAGTCCAGCTTGATCTGCGCGGACAACAAGTCCTTATTGACGCCTGCCGCGAGCTTATCCGTGCTTCGCTCGGGCGGGTTGCTGTACCATACCTCGCCTGTCCGTTTCTGCAGAACCGCAATTGCGCCGGTCTCTTCCTCAATGAAGAGGCGCAGCTGCTCGCTCTCCGCTACACCTTTCATGCCGCTTACCCGGGAATCCGTGAAGGAAGCGTTCAATGCCTTCCCCGGCGTGAACGCCGCAACAGTCTGGCTTCCCGCATCCACCCTGCTGCCCGATTGGGCGTTGGAACAGCCTGTCGCCGTGATTCCGAGCAGGAAGCATGCGCCGAGCAGGGCGTATCTGGCGATCCCCATGTTCATGCCCCCCTCCTTTTAGCTGCGAAGTACGATTTCTTGATAAATAATCGAGACGAATGCCACGATCTGCTGCATCAGGCTGAAGAACAGCATGCATAAGAATGCCATGAAGCCCATCGCCACGATCGTTAGGATCCCTGTCGCGATCGTCTTCATCGGCGAATATTGATGCACCGTCATATTGCCGACGAACATCAGGAACAGGAACCAGGCGACGGCGACGCTGCCGGAGAAGCGGAAGAAGCTGGTCTCCTGCAGCGAAATGACGTTGCTTAGCCAAATCCAAGGGAAATTGATGACCACAAGCGGGATCAAGGCAAAACAGGTCGAGGTGAAGATCTCTTCGAACTTCCCTTCCCCGTCCATCAGGGTCGTCAGCGACCAATTCGCCACGCACCAGAACAATACGGGCACGACGACATATACGATCTCCATCAGGCTGTTCATGTTATCCGGGTTCACCACTTGAACGAGAAACCCGCTGTACTGGGTCTGCAGAATATTCGTCAGCGCCAGCAGGAACAGAATCGCGAAGGAAAGGATCAGATTCGTCTTCTTGCTGCGCTCGTATTTGAGATCCCAGTAGCCATTGAACGGATGCATGATGAGATAGAAAGGGTAGTTAACCAGCTCACGCTTCCATGGGAACATTCTTCTTCCCTCCCTTGTGCTTCAAGTACCGTCTTAAGAGGACAAGCGCGACGGCCAGTACGGCAACGCCGGTCATGATGGCCGTAAAATGCTCCCGCAGCACTTGCTTGCGATAGAGAAGGAACGCCTTCGAGTAGCCCTTTTGGTCCATGCTCTGCTTGAAATAGCGCATCGCATCGCCATACTCCCCTTGTCGCAGCAGCGCCTTGCCGATCCCCGAATAGGCGAACTCGAGATTGGCATTCATGTTGATCGTCTGTTGGAACAGTTCGTAAGCCTTCTCTTCCTCGCCCTTATAATAGCTGCGGACCGCTTCGTTCAGCGTCCGTCCGTATTCGGTCGATTGGAATACCGTAATTTCGCCAAGCGCCTGGTCAAGCACCAGGTAGTCGTCCCCGAGCCGCTCGATCGCAACCGGCGTATTGAATTCCCCGAGCTGATTGCCGATACCGCCGAAGACGTACATGAAATGGCCGTCGCCGTTATACGTGAAGATCCGGCCCCGCGTCGCGTCGAGTATGGCGAAGATCTCGCTGTCCGCCACGTCGATATCGACCAAACGCGTAGGGCCGTCGAGCGACGTAAAGCGGATATCGCCCTCCGGAGGGAAATACCCCTCCCGCCGCAGGATATCGCTGCCCTGCGCATTCAGCTTCTTCACGTTATCGCTCGCTTGGCCGTTGGTCGCATAGAGGAATCCCTCGTCGTTAATGTCCAGATTCGTGAACTCCGTCGGCGTGAACATGACCATCTGGCTGCGCTGCTGCCTCGTCGAGAGCATCTTCCATAGATAATCGGTCGGATCGAAATTAACGCGGTTGGCCCCGATGAAAGACGTGAAGTCCCCGGACGCGCTGAATTCCATAAAGCCGTCATAGACGCCGGCCGCCATGGCGTAGATACGCTGCGCCTTGTCCGCGACTACCCGCACCGGTTCAAATTTGAACCCTTCGGCCAGCAATTCGGACTTCGGCGAATCGATCACTTTGACCAACCTGCCGTCTTGATCCAGGTGGACGATTCGCTTGTTGCCCGTATCCGCAACGATCAGCTCCTGCCGATCGGTCACGAACAGCCCCTGGGGATTCAGGAACGATTCCTGTTTGCCGTCCCGCTGGAAGGAATCGATAACGCGCAAGAGCTTGAATTGCCGATCCAGAACAAGAATCCGGTTGTTGCCGCTATCCAGCACATAAAGCTGTTGATCCGCGGTAACGAACAGATCCGCTGGATTCTTCAGCTGCCCCGCTCCGAGCTTCGCGCCGTTGTAAAGGGAAGTCGCCTCGTAGGCTCGGGGCGCGGCAACGGTATCGCCCCAGTACGAATAATTGTAGGAGCTGGCGCCGTCATTCGCATGGACGAGCGTTCCTCCCGCTCCAAGTCCGAGCAGGCAGCAAATGGCAAGGAGAAGGCATCCTCTTAGATGCGCGATCCGTTTAAGCATCCTGCATCTCTCCTTTCTACTCTTTCATCCCGGAAGTCGCCATCGTCTGGATGACGCTGCTCTGGGAGATGATGAAGAGCGTGATCGGCACAACCATGAGGATGAGCGCGACGGCTGCCCCGACGCCCGCCCTGGCGATGCCCCCTTGCGTAATTTGGCCGAGCGCGTAATGCAGCGTCTTCAAGTTCTCGCTATAGATGAAGCTGCCGCCATCGGTTCCCCACAGCATCGGAAACTGCAGAATCATCAGCGTCAACCAAGCGGGCTTGACGTTCGGCATTACGATCGTCCAATAAATGCGATACTCGCTGGCCCCGTCGATCTTCGCCGCCTCCAGCAGCGCGTCCGGAATCTGCTCCATGAACTGCTTCATGAGGAACAGACCGAGCGGGAAGGCAAGCGACGGCACGATGATCGAGGCATGCGTGTTGATCCATCCGAGCCAGGACATGACCATGTAGTTCGGAATCGCGGTGACATGCCCGGAGAACATGAGCGACAAGACCACGATGGAGAACAGCACCTTGGAGCCCAAGAACCGATACTTCGCCAGCGGATAGGCTGCCGCCGAAGCGAGCAGGATATGTCCGGCCGTACCGGCAATCGTAATAAGCAAGGTATTGCCGATATAACGCGACAGCGGTACCCACGAATTGCCCATCAACGCAATCAGATCGTAGAAGTTATCCATCGTCGGATTGTTCACGAATATCCTTGGCGGGAAGATAAATAACTCATCCAACGGCTTGAAGGCATTGTTGATGGCGAATACCAGGGGCAGGCCCATGAATGCGCCGAATACGGCCAGGAAGACGAACAGAATGAAGCTGACGGTAAATGAACGGTTGAGCTTCTTGGGCGCTCTGAAGACGGAGATCACTTTCATCACCAAGGTCACTCCCCTATCTTTCGCAGCAATTTCTGCGTCAGCATGTTCGTGCCGATCATAAGTCCGAAGAGAACGGTCGCAATGGCCGACGCGTAACCCATCTCGAAGCGGATCGTGCCGAAGTCCATCAGATGGGTAACGACCGTGTGCGCTGCGTAGTTAACGCTCGGGAACCCGGCAAGCGCGATCGAGATGTCGGCCACCGCGAAGGCGCCGGTAATCTGCAGCACCGCGCCGAACATCAGCTGCGGCCGCATCGAAGGCAGCGTAATGAACCATAGCTCCTGCCAGCGGTTCTTAATGCCGTCCACCGTCCCGGCTTCGATGAGCGATTTGTCGATCGTCTGCAAACCCGCGATGAAGGCAAGGAAACTGGTGCCAAGGCTTAACCATAACTGGACGATAATCACGATCGTCAGAATGTACTGCTCGTTCGTCAGCCATTGAATCGGCTCCAGCATGAATCCGTATTTGATGAGAATTCCGTTCAAATACCCATAGCTATCCCCCGAGAACACGATCAGCCAAATAAAGAACACGTTGCCCGAAATCGATGGCGCGTAGAAGATCAGCGTCATGACGGCCCTGACCTTCGGCGACAGCTCATTAATGATCCAGGCGAATAGAAAACAGGCGAAGTAGCTGATCGGGCCCGTAATGACCGCGAACATGAACGTATTCTTGAGCGCGATCATGAACACGTCGTCATTCAAGAACAATCTGGCGTAATTCTCCCATCCGACGAAGCGAGGAAACTCCAGCATGTTGAAGTAAAAGAAACTGAGCCCCAGCGAGAAAACGACCGGAATAACCGTGAATAGGAAGAAAATGATCATGTATGGGCTCATTAGAATGTAGTAGTGCTTGTTTTTGCCGAGCTCTCTTGCAATCTGCGCCAATCTGCTTGGCTTGCGGGGAGGATAAGCGAGATCGGAGACGGCCCCGCGCGTTGTTGTTTCAGCTTGCACCGGCTTTTCACCCCCTGCCTAATTCGGTAAATTAAATTCCTTCCGTTTGATCGCGATTTCGTCGTTCATGTACAGGATATAGTCGGACAGCGCCTCGCGCGGGTTCTCGCCTGCGTTGACGACTTTGCGGAACGCGTTATCCAGATGCCGTCCGGTAAAATAACCGCCCGGAACCTGAGGAATGCCTTCCACCCACTGCCATTGGCTCTCCAGGTTTCGATAGTCCTTGATCGGCCACGGCAGCTCCATCAATGCTTCGATATTCGCCGTCGGATACCGGGCGGCTTCGCCCATCAATCCTTCCATCTCCCGCCCGTACGCAACCTGCGTATCCTTATCGGTCCACCATTTCATGAATGCCCATGCCGCTTCCTTGTCGGCTGCATGCTGAAGCATCATCACCGCCGTCGTATGGCTGGCGACTTCATGATTCACGCTGCCATCCTCCAAAGCCGTGCCGGGAACCATCGTGAAGTCCCACAAGCCTTTGATCTCCGGGGCCATGACCGTCAACGAATTATAGGTCGTATAATCGGCGATCCCGATCGGCATCTCGCCCGTCCGGAACCGGTTCGGGAAGTCCGCCAGCAGCGGGAATTTGTAGTTCGTGTAGAACTTCGTCCACGTCTTGAACGCTTCCATGGCAATATCCGAATCTAGCGCGCTCTTCTTGCTGTCATCCCGGTAGAACTTCCCGCCATTCTGGTACAGCAGCGTCGCGAAGGTCGCATTCGGGACGAGCGTTGCGTTGTTAACCGCCGTATCGATCGGCAGCCAGAACTCCATATTGTGCTTCTGCAGGACGGAGATCATGTTGTAGACATCCTGCCAGGTCTTCGGCGGCGTAAGGCCCAGCTCGGCCAGAATATCTTTGCGGTAGAACAGCATCGGGAACGTCTGCTGCTCCGGCAGCGCGTATATGCCGTCGTTATAGGCATACGGCGTGAGCGCGCTGTCGCGGAAACGGGAGGCAACCTCCTTGTAATCCGCAAAGTCGGTCAAGTCCGCTGCTGCGCTCCGCATCGCATAGTTGACCGGCAAGTCTTCGCCGATCTGCATCGCCACGTCCGGTCCTTCGTTTGCCAGCGTTGCCGGCAGCAGGATGTTAGGCGGCACGAGACGCAGCTTTACCGATATGTTCGAATCCGGCGTGAAGGTATCGTCGATCAGGTTCTTCAGCACCTGTGCCTGATCGCGCCCGGTCGTGATCCAGACCGTCACCGAGCGTTCGTTTTCCCCGGTATTGCCGATGCTGTCGTAGTCCTCGGTATAGGAAGCGATATAGCCGCCGAGCTCATGCTTCACGCGAGCCCATGTCGACGCTTCCGCCTTCGGCAGCTTCGCTTGCGGCGAGGAGACGACCAAGTAATCCAGGGTAAGCGGCTGCTCCCTGACGGTCAGGATCCACGTGCCAAGGCCGCCGACGTTCGTCTTGAACGACTTCATCTGTCTGGCGACCGTCTCCGGCTTAGCTGCCATGACTTCCAGCTGCCTGACCATCGTATGAAGCACCGCTACCTTGTCGCTTCGTTCTCCCGTCGTCCGCTCCAGATAGTCGGCAACGCTCCGGATCGTGTCCGCCTGCTCTTGGAAGACGGTTACCATTTCCGGGATCCGCTTCTCCAGCTGATAATCGCGGTAGGGGTCCGGCGTGTTCGACGTAATGATGAGGATTTTGCGGTACATCTCATTGAGCTTGAGGACGCTTGACTCGATCGTGCGCAAGAGCGGCGCGATCTCGCCCAAGGACACCGCCATTCGGATCGTATGCGTGCCCTTGGTCAGATGAAACCAATAAGGTTCCTCGCCGCCAAGCACATCCATCTTCCAATCCGTGCCGAAAGGAAACCGGATCCGTTTCATTTCCTTGAACGGGTATTCCCCGTCGATCATGAGGCTGCGCGTGCTGTATACGCCTCGCAGTTGATCTTGCTTGCGCTTGAGCGCGATTTGGTACAAGCCGTCCTCCGGCACGTCGATATTCCACTCGATCCACTGGCCTGGCAGCTTCCAGTTCAGTCCGCCGATCGTATTGACTCGGATCTTGGACACGTTATACGGAATAACGGACGGACTGGATCGGTCGGATAACGGATAGAGCGTCGGGGAAGACTTGAGCGCGGCCTCCTCGGCCTGTACGGTCAGCAATTGCTCCCGAGCAGGCGCAAGCCCCTTTGCCTCGTATTCCTGTTTCAGCTCCGCGTAGGGCTTTACGGCTTCCTCTTGGTACAGCTCGATGTAATCGACCGCCATCGGCTCTCTGGAGGCCGTAAGCGACAATCGCTGCTTCCCTTTATCGAAATAAAATAAATACGGCTCGTCATAATAGCCCTCGCTATCCTCAAATGGCGCAATCTGCCATCCTGCTTTCTCCACCTGTCTCGGGCGCAGTTCATTGCCTCTGTCATCGCGCCTGATCTCTGCCTCCCGATTGCCCCACAGCCGATCGAACGTTAGCAACTCCGCGCCTTTGAACGGCACCTGCCCATTGATGGCCAATTGCCTTTCGATGGCCGAGCTCTTCCCCTCTAACGGGTAATAATGAATTCGGATATTGTAAAGCCCAGGCTGATCCACCTGTACATCCCAGCCGATCGAGCCGGTCTCCGGCGTAATGACGGCCTTGCCGTCCAAGCCCTCGAGCCGGTCCTCGATTCGAACGCCATCTCCTGCCGCTTCCGCAAAGCGCTCTCCTTCGATCCGGATCACCTGATCGGGGCGCTCCGCGCGCTCGTACTGTTCCAAATAGCTGTCATAGCCGCCGTCCGATTCGTCTGAAGTGACGATGGCCTCATAATCGCCCATCCCCATCGCGCGATCCGCCCGGTCCGAAGGATAGAAAGCCCACATGGACACAACGATCGCGATCAGGACCAGTATGGCTAACCCGCGCTTGTTACCTCGAACGTTCAACACTTCTCCCCTCCTCGCTGCAAACGATCCTCATGGAACAACAGTCCCCGTTTTAGAGGGTTCTAAAAGGGGACTGTTGCCCGGCATTCAACGTCAACGGCTATTTTTTATACACTTCGTCAATGGCCGCTTGGACCGGCGCTTTGAACTTATCGATAACGGTCGATACCGAGTTGCCTGCGGTCAGCTCGCCGATAATATCGTAGTACGGCAGATTCGGGAACGTATTGTGGTCAAGAACGAGCATGCCCTCCGAGGCCGTGCGCGAATTCTGAATGTCGTCCTCATCGGTATAGTTGCTCTCGAGCGACGCTTGGTCCGGATAGTCGTAGATCGAATCAATGTCGTTAATCTTCTCCCAGATGTACATCAGCTGCTCCGGATGTTCGACTTTCTTCGGAATCGTCAGCGCTTGGAAGAGCGCTTCGCCCGAATGATAGGCCGTGGCGCTAGGCCCTTTCGGGAAAGGAACGAAGCCGATATCGTAATCCTTCATATCCGTCTTGAGGCCGCTGACTTCATAGCCTGCGCCAGCGTACATCAGCGTGTTGCCTTGACGGAAGAATTGGCCCGGTTCCGTCCAGTCGCCGCCTTCCGTAGGCCGGGCGACTTTCTCGGTTGCGATGCGGGAGAGGAAGTCGAATGCTTCGACGGTCTTCGGATCCTCCATATTCTGCTTATCGCCGAGCGTTAAGCTTGTTTCGTTGGAGTAGAGCGCTTGCTCCATCACGCCGCCTTGCGCAAGCCCCCACGTATCCAGCTTGCCGTCGTTATTCGTGTCTTTGTTCGCTTCCTTGGCGACCTGAACGAACGTTTCCCAGTTCCAGTTGTCTTCATTGACATACTCTTGGAGCGGTTTTAAGCCCAGTTGATTCATGAGCGTGCGGTTATAGTAGATGCCGGTAATCAGATTGGATTGACTCTCGGAGAAACCGTAGCCTCTGCCCTCGTATTGCATATACTCGTTCGTGACCTTCTGATTGAACACGTTCGAATTCTTCGTATATTCATCGACCGGCCATAACAGGTCTTGCTTGACCAGCGTAGGAATCGAATAGGTCTTGCCCAACCGGACGATATCGCCGATCGGCTCCCCGGCCAGCAGCGAGGCGACGACCTTCTGCTGATATTCGCCGTAGTCGATCGCGACGTATTCCATTTTGAAGTTATGCTTCTTCATCAGTTCATCCAGATTCTTCTTCTTCTGAATGTTGTCCGGGTTGTCTTCCGGAATCGCCATATCCCACCACGACACGACTTTGATCGTTCTGCCGCCCATGTCGAAGTCCATTTCCGGCGTTCCCAGCTCCTCTTCCGCATTGCCTCCCGTATTGTTCGAAGCGGCAGGCTCGTTCGTCCCCGCTCCCCCATTCGCATTCTTGGCAGCGGCATTGCCGTTCTCGTTGCTGCCGGCATTCTCCGTATTGCCCGATCCGCCGCTGCATGCCGCCAAACTAAAGGTCAACATCAAGCTCGTGCATAGTAGAGCCGCTTTTTTCAATCGCACATTGATCCCCCCTGAATTTGGATTACAGGGAAAAGTGTAGCGCTTACATTTTAACCGAACAACCTGCTTCAATTTAGATCAATTACCCGACAAACTATAGAAACTCCCATTGCGCAAGGCTTTCCGCGGGACCCGTATTTGCAAAAGGTAAACAAATGGTAGACGCCTAAAGAAATGCACATTGTCTACCCTATGGCAGGTTGAACATAATGAAGTCATGGGAATCAAAGACCGTGTGCAGCTCATTACCGAATGGAAAGCGAGGTTCTAGCCGTGTATAAGGTACTGCTTGTTGACTCCAATCGACGTTCAAGGGAAGAAACGCGCCAGTTGGTGGACTGGAGGCGTTTGGGCTTCGACATACAAACGTATGCGGACCATGCCTCCGACGCGCTGGCTTACATCGACGGCGGGCAGATCTCCCTCATTCTGATCAGTCTCAAGGATTCACATGCCGAAGGGATGTCGGCCTGCGAGCAGATTCGCCAGAGAAGCCGCGTCCCGATCATTCTTATAGGCGGCCCCGATGAATTCGATGTGGTCCGGAAAGCTTTGACCTTTCAAGTAAGCGATTACATCGCGCATCCGATGCAGGCAGCGGATCTTATCGCGGGTCTGCAATCGGTGATGAAGCAGCTGGATGCCGCTTCGTCGCGAGCCTCGCAGCCGTTATGGAGGACGTCATCGGCCAAGGATCCGGATAAGCCGATCATCGATATCGTCAAACAATTCGTGCAGGAGCATCTGAACCAGAACATCACCCTCAAGATGCTCTCCAGCCTGCTCCACTTCAACTGCGCTTATCTCGGACAGAAGTTCAAGGATCACGAGAACATGTCCTTTAACGAGTATCTCCTTCAGCAGCGCATGGAGAGGGCCAAGTTGCTTCTCGAGCAGACCGACATGCGCATCTACGAAATCGCGAGCGAGGTCGGCTATACGGAGATCGATTGGTTCTACAAGAAGTTCAAAGCCTACACGGGAGCAAGCGCCAACGAGTACCGGAAGCAATGCGTCATTACCGCGTGAACCGATAACAAAAGACAGCGACAGGCTAGAGCGATCGATATCGCCCTAGCCTGTCGCTGTTTCGTTGCAAGGTTGCTTACGCCTTCACGACTTCCCTGTATGCGCCTTTCGGCTCGTGTCGGGCATCGAACAATAACGGCCAATTCTTGCGGCCGCGCACCGGAAAATAGTCCAGCCACGTATAATCGTCCGCCGCGCCCCAGAACGTCACGCCTGTCAGCACACCCTTATATTCGCGGAATAGCCGGAAGAACTGTCCGTAGCGCTGCTCCTGCAGCCGGAGCATCTCGTCCGTCGGATCGTTCAGGTCGGTCCTGCGGTCGTCGAAGGCAAACATCGAGACGTCCATCTCGGTGATCTGAAGCTTCACGCCAAGAGACGCATAGCGTTCGATGGCCTCCCGAATGTCATCCAGGGAAGGATCGAGCAAATTCCAGTGCGCCTGAAGCCCGATCCCGTGCACCGGTACCCCCTGCTCCAGCAAGGATCGGACGAGCCGATAGATTTTCTCCCGTTTGCCGGGATTGCATTCGTTGTAATCGTTGTAGAACAACTGCGCGCGAGGGTCGGCCTCGTGGGCGAACCGGAACGCCTGCGCGATAAAGTCCTCGCCGACCGTATGCAGCCACTTCGAAGGCCGCAGCCACTCATCGCCGCCGTCGGTGACCGCTTCGTTCACGACATCCCAGCAATAGACGGTATCTTGGTACCTCGTGACAACCGCGTCGATGTGCGCTTTCATTCGGGCAAGCACGGTCTCCCGGTCGGCCGCACCTCCCTTGCCATCGTCGAATACCCAATCCGGCGTCTGGTTATGCCACACCAGCGTATGGCCCCGCAGCTTGAACCCGTTCGCTCGGGCGAACGAAGCGATCTCGTCGGCAGCCTCGAACGTATACGTATTCTCGGCCGGATGTAACCGCTCGAACTTCATTTCGTTTTCTGCCGTCAAGCTGTTGTAGTGACGGAGCAGCAAATCGCGCTGGCTTACGATCGTACGGCTATTCACCGCCGCGCCGATCAGGAAATCATCCTTGAAAGCTTCCGCGAGCGATTCAGTTGACCTCGCGTGATTCGTTTCACCCATTTGTACGCCACCTCTCTAGGATTACGTGTACCCCATAAAGTTTAGCGCTTCCGGAAACCGGCAACTACCCGTCGATCGGTACGATTTCACCTGACGAATCATAGGTTATTCACGCCCTCTCTCCTCTGGCGGCAGCAGAATAATGCGTCCGTCTTCCATCTCGACGCGCACCCTGCTTGCATCCTTGAAGCCGTCCGCATCGAGATAGCCTGCCGGGATTTGCAGCCGTCCCGCCTTATCGAGAACGGCATACTCGACATGGTTCTCCGGCCCGTATTCGGCAAATTCGGCGTTCAGTTGGGCCAACTCCTCGGCATACGATACCTTGCGCAGAATCTCCGCGGACGTTTTCCCGTCGCGAATCTGAACGACGCGGTCCACTTTGCGGGCCAGCAGCGGATCGTGCGTCACGATCACGATCGTAATGCCGGTCGTCTTATTCAGCGTCCGGAACAGGTCAAGCACCTGGTTGGACGTCTTCGTGTCCAGCGAACCCGTCGGCTCGTCCGCGAGCAGCAGCTTCGGCTCATTGGCCAGGGCGATGGCGATCGCCACCCGCTGCTGCTCGCCGCCGGATAATTCGCTAAGCCGGTTCTTCAACCGATGGCTGAGGCCCACCGCTTCCAACAGCTCCATGGCACGCGCGCGCCTGCGCTTGCCCCGAAGCAGAATCGGAAGCTCCACGTTCTCCAGCGTCGTCAAATACGGGATTAGGTTACGCGCATTGTTCTGCCAGACGAAGCCGACCGTCTCCCGCTTGTAGGCCACCAAGTTCTTCTCGCGCAAGGCCGCAAGGTCCTTGCCGTCTACGAACAGCTTGCCCGCCGATGGTTTATCCAGGCCGCCCAGCAAGTTCAGGAGCGTTGATTTGCCGCTGCCGGAGTTGCCGATAATCGCCATCAGTTCGCCTTCCTCCACCTGCAGGTCAAGCCCTTGCAAGGCGACCACTTCCAGATCGGCCGTCTTATATATTTTCACCAGTCCTTCGCTTCGGATCATGGGCTACTCCTCTCCCAGCTTCAATGCCTGCGTAATTCGCATCTGCGATAAGCGGTAGGCAAGTATGAGCATGCCGATCAGCAAGGTGAGTCCGACAATGCTGTATAACTGCACGTAATCGGCAAGATGGTAGACGATCGTGAACGGCGGCACTTGCTCCGTTGTCGCGAACGACAATTCGAACAGCGGGACGAACAGCTCGCTGGTCAAGTTCCCGATCATAACCCCGGTCAAGACAGCAGCGCCGGAAGTGAGCAGCTGCTCGCTGAGGAGCATGCCGATCATCTGCGGGAACGGGATGCCCATGGCGCGCAGCACCCCGTATTGAAGCGTTCTGCCCGATAGATTCAAGATCCAGAAGAGCAGGAACCCCATGAAGCTGATCGACATGGAGATGACGAAGCCAAGCGTCATGACGCCGTTGATCGCGAGCCGGAACGGATCGTTCTTGGAGGCAATCAATTCCGCCCGTGCATCGCTGAGACCGGTTACCCGCAGCTTGTTATCCGCCAACTGGTCGTAGATCAACTGGCTGGATGCGCCTTCTTGCACCTTCAGCCAGACTTCATACGGCTCGACGGCAAGCCGATTCTGGATCGCATCCAGATGCCCGACGACCAAATGCGGCTTCGCGGACTCGGCCGCTTCGTCCTGTCCCCTGGCAGGTAGCGGATTCCAGCTCGGCCAGTAATCGATAATGCCGTAGACCGTGAATTGCGCCTCATCGAGACCGTCCCATGCGAGGCTGATCGGGTCGCCCGGCGCAACCTTCGCTTCCTCGGCGAGCGAACGCGAGATGAGCACCGCCTTCGGATTCGGCGCTATCAGATTCAGATAGCTGTTGATGGGATATTCCAGTAGGCCGTTCTTCATCCAGGCCGTCCTTCCGAATTCCGCCGTATCGATGCCGAATAGCGTTGCCCCGCCGCTATTCTTCTCGCTGCCCGCGGTAAACCGCGCGTCCTTCTTGAATACCCTTGCGGCCGATTCCACGCCTTCCAGCTCCCGGAACGGCTGGAACGGCGGTTCGGTATACTGCGTCCTTCGCGTCTCCGCAAGGCCGAGATCGGTCTGCGTCTGCTGCGCGCCGCCCGCGTAGACCGGAGCGGGCGCATCGTTCTCCCAACGCGTCGTCAGCGCGATATCGGCGCCGATATCATATTGGATCTTGCTCTCCATATTGTCATTGATCGTGCGGGCCGCATTGGCGCTGAAGAGTCCGGTCGAGACGGTCATGATGAGAAACACCTTGATCGTGAGATATTGCCCGGATGAACGGCTGATTTGGATCAGCGTGTTATAAAGCGCGGGCGGCCACAAGCTGCGGCCAGCCCAAAAGATCAGCCGGATGCACCATGGATAAATTCTAAGAACGAGCAGCCCGCCCCCGAGCGCAAACAAGGCCGGCATGAGGAACAGGAGCGGATCGATCTGCAGCGCATCCTGTTCGAGCGCGAGCCGCTTCAGATCCGCCTGCCTGTTGTTGAAGTTGTACAGCAAATAGACCGCAAGGCCGACAAGTACGAGGTCCAGGCCTGTCTTATGCCAGATCGACATTGCGGCCAGTCTCGCCATCCGCTGTTTATGGCCGACGATCGTTACGCGCGTCGCCATGAAGGCTGGAATGAGAATAAGCAGAATGGCACCGGCTACCGCGAGTGCGGCCACTTTATAGGCGGTACTGGTCAGCGTAACCTCGAGCGCGGAGCGCTGCACGAAGGTCAGGAAGCCGTTCGAGGCGCCGAGCAGCTTCGTGAACCACACGCCCGCGAACGGTCCGACCGCCAGCGCGCTCCCGCCAAGCAGCAGACTTTCCACGGTGAACGACGCCATAATCTGCAGCCTGCTTGCGCCACGGCTGCGGAGCACGGAGATCTCCGTTTTCTGCCGGTCGATGACCAGATTGGCCGCCATGTACAGATAGAAGGCCAGCATCAGCATGACGGGGGAATAGAGCGACAGCATCATGACGTCCAGCTTCTGCTGCTTGCCCGCGTAGGAAGCCACGGTATCGCTTGCCGGAATGTTGACTTCATCCACGCCAAGGCGCCCGCGGAAATAACGTTTGATATCCTTGCTTGCTTCCAGGTACGAATCGACATGATCGACCGTCAGTTGATTGTAATTCAGCGCCAAGCGCCACTCCAGATCGGAGACCCGCGCCTTGCCGCCTTGCGTAAATTCCTTCTCGAACTGCGCAAACGGAATAATGAACCCGTCCGATACCTCCGTCGCCAGAAAAGGCAGATAAGGGTCGGCGGCCGGATCGGTATCGATGATGCCTACGGGGATGACGCGGAACCGCTCCCCTTGCGGCGATTCCACGACCAGCTCCTCCGTCAGGTCCCGCTTGGCGGAGATGAGGAATTTCTGCGTGACCAGCGCTTCGAATATGCCGTCCTGCCGTACTTTGGGCATCCGCCCATCGATTAGCCGGACGCGCTTCTCTACGTCGGACAGCGCCTTGAAGGCGCCGGCCGTCTTCTGCGATTGCTTCTCCTGAACGCTTGCATCCGCGCCATACACCTTCATCCGCTGCGTGAAGCGCTGCTGATAAAAGGACAGCGCCGCAAGGCCCATCCGCTCGGGAATGCCTTGCACGTACCGGTCCGCACGCGCAATCGCCGCTGTCGTCTTCTCGTCCATCGTCGACGAAGAAACGGACGTGCTGATCCTGATGAAGCCCGGGTACGTGCGGCTTTGACTCTGCACGAGCTCGAGCTCCTTGATCAGCGTCCGCTGCAAGATGGCTTCCGAGTACAGCGGCATGGAGCTGAACAAGGCCACGCATACCGTTAAACCGAACCACAAATTCAGCTGCAGCCATTTATTCTTGGCCATCTTGCGGAGGATCATTATCCATAAAGCCATACTCGCACCTCATTCTGGCGCCCGGTCACAATCCGGGCTTGTGTATAGCCTGCATGTTCTTCCTTGTTAATGATTCAGAATCACCTTGTCGCCTTCTTGAAGCCCTTTGACGACCTCCACCTCGGTCGGCGTCGTCAGGCCGATCTCGACATCGACCTCCTTGCGGAGTTCGCCCTCCGCGACCTGTACGTAGTACCGGCCCATGTAAGATCGGAGCGCTGAGCGCGGAAGCACGATCGCCTTCTCCCTCTTCTGCAGCTCGATGGTCATCTCGGCGCTATGGCCGATTTGAATCCCTGCCGGCGGATTGTCCATCCCGATGATGATCGTGACGGCGTTCTTCTCGGCCTTGGATGCATCGGCTCCGGCTGGCACATCGGAGGGCGACTGCAGTACCTTGCCTGCGTAATCCTTGCCCTTGTATTTCAGGCTGACCGGCATGCCCGCTTCGACCGCCAGCACATCCTTCGCATTGGCCGCCGTGTAGGTGAGCTGCATGCTCTTCGAATCCGCGACCGTAATGATCGGCTGATAAGCATTCACGCGTTCGCCTGTTTTGAGCTGCTCGATGAAGATGACGGTACCGCTGATCGGGGCATACAGCTGCGCCTTCGATAAGCGGCTTTCCATCGCCTCGAGCGACATTTTCTCCCGCTCCATATCGATTTCCTTGAGCCGCAGATCCGTTGCGCCGGCTTCGTCGAATCGCGCTTGGCTGTAGAGCAGCTGCGCACGTTCCAAGCTGAGCCTCTGCAGCCCCAATTGAAGATCTAGGTCACCCGTCTCCAGCTCGCCGAGCAATTCGCCGGCCTTCACCGTTTGGCCAAGCGTGACGTTGACCGATTTGAGCTGTCCCCCGTCTTTGAATGAGAGCGCCTTCACGTTCGAGGATTCAAAGGTTGCATTGCCCTTCAAGAACGTCTGGATACTGCCGCGCCCAACCTCCACCACGTCTAATTCCTCCTGGGCAGGTTCCACAAGCGGCGGCTGCAGCACCGCATCCTCGCGAGGGAGCAGCGAGCACCCGGAAAGCGCGAACGCGATGAGCAGCAGCATTGACGCTCGCCTCAATAGGGGTGTCCTGTCAGATAAGCGGCTTGTTATTCGTTGTCTGCGATACAATTCGTCCATCCTCCAATGCGATAACGTGATCGACAAGCTCCATAATGCCGGGGTCGTGTGTCGTTAAAATAATGGTCATGCCGGAGTGATTCACCAGATCCCGGAATACGCGCATCACTTGAAGCCCCATCTTGGTGTCCAGCTCCGCTGTCGGTTCATCGGCGATCAACAATCCGGGCTCATGCGCGATGGCACGCGCAATGGCTACCCGCTGCTGTTCCCCGCCGGACAATTCCATCGGCCGATGCTTCATCCGCTCCTTCATGCCGACCCGGGATAGCGCCCGTTCGGCTGCTTCGCGGTTGCCTTTCGTCGGCGTGCCCGCGACGCGCAAGCCGAATTCTACATTCTCGTAAGCGGACATGAGCGGGACGAGGCCGAAGGACTGGAACACGAGTCCGATCTCTTTGCGCCGCAAGGCGCTTCGCTCCCTGCTCGACAGACCGGTTATCTCCCTGCCCCGGAGAAATACATGCCCCTCCGTCGGCTCGTCGAGCGCGCTGAGAATATTGAGCAGCGTCGTCTTGCCCGAGCCGGATCTCCCCTTTAGCGCTACCATCGATCCGGCGGGCACCGTTAGATGAACATCTGCGAGCGCGGTGACGGCGGCATTCCCTTTACCGAACACCCGCTTAATGCCTGTCGCCTTCATAAACGCCTCATCGGCAGCCTCTCTTTCCTTCTCCCCTAAAGCGGTCACTGCAATCCCCCTCTTCCTTGGTTGCGCTTTCATTATAAGTAAGCCATGAAGCGCGCAACAACGTTCATTTCTTTACTTCGTAGCCGATCGATTACCGATTGGAAGAGCAGAACTAAAAGGGCTTCGCCCTTCGAAACCGTCTTTTGTCGCCTCCCCCACCCCTCCATCGGAGGGGATGCAAGGGCCATGGCCCTCTGCACACCCAAAATTAGCGTGGCTTCTACGCGGCCGTCTTCGATGTGTCCTTTCGTTGCTGGCCCGCTATTGTCCCAGCGTATAGGTTTGCAAATCTTATAGACTTGCAAACCTATACGCTCAGTATGGACAAAGCTCTCTGTTCGAGCTTCGTTCACAACGGTTTGCCTTGGGGAGCAGACCTGTATTCGTAGTGCGTGTATGCTTACTTCCAGCTATTCCTCGCTGAAGTCCGCATGCGGACACGCTTTACTTTTATCCACAACTACTTTCATTCATCATTACCTCAACAACAAGAAAGGCCGCCGATGCAGCCGGCGGCCTTGAGCTCAACTATTCCTACTCTTCGCTTTCCGATTCGTTGAACTGCCAGTTGAGCAGCTGAAACAGCTTCCCACCTTGCTCGCCTTTGAACACCAGGTACAAATCGCGCACGCCCTGGGCGCCTGTCACTTGCGTCTCCGCTTCCGACCGCGCCGCTTCCCCTGCTGGCGGTATGCGGAGCGTGCCGATTCGTTCGCCATCCGCTTGATCCAGCCGGAGCTCGATTGCTCCTTCTGTATCGCCGCTCAGGAAGGAGGCCTTGAAGGAGGAGGCGCCTCGCTCGCCGAAATTCACGCGGGACAACGCGATCCAGTCTCCGTTGTCGATACCGGTAACGGCCAGCGCCGCATTCAACGGCTCGCCGGCGTTTGCCGCAGCTTCCGTCGCCACGCCCGCGCTCCATCCCATCGTCGCAGCATCTGCGCGGACGTATGGATTGAAGTCCTTCACCTGTCCGACGCCCTTGTAATCCGCTTGGATCTCCATAATCGCGCCGTCCCGGAAGACGACCTGATTCAGATGCGTGGAGCGGTAGCCGTTCGGCACGCCGATCGCTTTGGCCAACGTCTGGGCATGGTAGGCAATATACCATGCATCGCCGAACGAGAAGATCGCATGGTGATTGTTGCCGCCGATGCCGAAGAAATGCTCCGGATTCTTCAGAATCGGGCCTTTGTACGTCCATGGCCCCATCGGATGATCGCTCGTCATGTAGGCGATTTCGCCCGCCGGCGGACTTCCTTCCGAACGCTCGCCTCTATAGAAGTTCGAACAGTACGTATAGTAATAGGTGCCTTCGAATTTGTTAATGCCCGCATCCTCGAACATATACAGGGCAGGGATCATGACGGCCTCGCCAACCACGCTGACCATATCGTCTCCCAGCTGCATCACGCGCGCCGTATTAGGCCACTCGTCCTTGCCTTCCGGAACGCCGCCGCCAAAATAAATATAGGCCTTGCCGTCATCGTCGACCAATACGGCCGGGTCGAATAACCACGTCACATCCGCTACGCCCGGCGTCGACCGCAGGATTAACGCTTCGCCAATCGGGTCCACCCATGGGCCGGTCGGGCTGTCGCTCGTGAGCACCCCGATTCCGCTCGCATTGTTAGCGAAATAGAGGAAAAACCGATCTTTTCCGTCCATCACTTTATGCACCGCTGCCGGCGCCCACGATTGCGTCGCCCACCTTGCCGCTCCTTCCGGGCCTGCCGCAACTATGTTGCCATGATCGGTCCAGTTCACGAGATCGTCGGACGAGATGACGCCGATCTTGTTGATGTTACCGTAGGTATTGTCTTTCACCTTGCCCTCGGCATCATATTCCAGCACATCATTCGTCATGTACAGATAGACACGGCCGCCGAACACAAGCGCATACGGATCGGCACCGAATTTATGGGCGACCAACGGGTTGCCGGATGGCGGGATTTTACCCACCGCTTCCGTGAATGGGGTAACATGGGCATGACTCATCGATAATCTCCTCCTTATGGATAGCGAACAAATACTATTACTATATCAACCCGAAAACTAGGTTAAATAATTAGGGAGACGTGCTCCCCTTCCGGGTTAACCGTAAGACGCGCACGCGTCGCGGTATTCCTGCGGCGTCATTCCGGTCGACTTCTTGAAGAACCGCGTAAAGGAATGGGCGGCTTCATAGCCGACGAAGGCGGACACTTCGCGCACCTTCAGTTCGCTCTCCTTCAGCAGCTCCTTGGCTTTGCGGAGCCGGCACTGATCAATATATTCCGATAGATTGACGCCCTTCTCCTGCTTGAAGAACCGGGACAGGTAAGAAGGGTTGAAGTAATTAATCTCGGCCAGCCGCACCAGGGACAAGTCCTCGCTCAAATGGGCTTCGATATACTCGCATATTCGGTCGATGACCGAAGCGGCCTTCTCCATCTCGCCAGTATGCTTGATGTCTAGAATACGATCCGCAATCTGATGCAGATATTGAATCCCCTCCTTTAAGGACGGATGCTCATCCAGACGCATCAGTTTGCCGTAATCGCCGATTTGCTGGTGAAGACCGCCGCTGTTAATCGACGATAGCAGCACGAGCGCGATCGTATAATAAGCTTCCGTGTTCCGCTGCACGTTCGCGCAGGAATGGACCATGCAGCCCGTTATTTCTCCCATGCTTTCATAGAATCGCTCTCTTCGGCCGGCTTCCAGATGCGCGGCCAACATCTCCGCCTTCCGGACGAACTGGCCTTCTTCCTTTGAGCCCGAGGCGTCATCCTGCTCCATCCGGTCCGTGATCACCAGAGGCAGACCATCCGCCAGCATCATCTGCTGCAGCTGGCGAAGCCGCTCGGACTGCTTCGTAATGGACACCCATTCACAGGCCTCGGCGCTGATCGTGAACGTTATCGCCACATCCATCGACTCGATGCACGTATCCGATATGAGCTCCAGCGTACCTTGCAGATAACGGGTAAAGTGGCCGTCGAACTTTTCTTCCGCTTGCTCGGAGGGCTGGATCAGCCATAGTAATTCGCCATGCTTGTGGACGATTCCGATCTGACGGGTTCGCTCCGACAGATAAGAATTCCAAGTCATTCTTACCGCGCTTAACAGCTTGCTCCGCTCGGAATAGTCCATCCCATTCGGATAAGACAGATGGCCGCTCACGAGAACGACGGGAAGCTTCGGATCCAGATGGATATTCAGCTTATCGAATTCCTTGCCAAGGCCATCCTGATCCTTGCAAAGGACGTGGCTCTCCAGGAGCAGATGGCGGATATAGTCGCCCTGCGCCTTATACTCCAACTCGTAACGTTGCTCGAGCGACTGCTCGACCAGCTCGCTCATCCTTACGCTTTGCTGAATCTCCTGAATGACTTCCTTCACGACTTCCGTCACTTTGCCGTACCCTTCCGTCTTGAGCAAATACCGTGCGCTATGCATCTGAATCGCTTGGTAGGCATAGTCGAACTCGCTGTAGCCCGTAAGGAAGATGATCTTGCATCTTGGCCAGTACGTCCGGATTTCTTCGGATAGCGCAAGGCCGCTCATGCCCGGCATGCTGATGTCCGTCAGCACGATATCGATCCGGGTGCGCCTCAGCCACTGGAGCGCTTCTTTGCCCGAATAAGCTTTGCAGACATCCAAGTTGTCCGGCATCCATTGGTGGAACACTTCGTATAATCCATCCGTGATGATGTCTTCATCGTCGACGATCAGCAACCTAAGCAATCCCATCCCCTCCTTCGAGCTTCATTCGAATGACGACCTTTAACCCGCCTAATTCGCTTCGATCGATCAGCAAGCCGCTTTCGTCGCCATAGATCAGGGCGATGCGCCTGTGAATATTCATCATCCCCGTCATTTCGTACGATTCCGATGTACTGCCCAGCCGCTTGCTCAAAGCTAGAATCTGGTCATCGCCGATATCGGTTCCGTTATTCTCGACGATGATGCGCGCTTCCGCCTCCTCCAGCTCGAAGGTTACGCGGAGCAGGCCTTCGCCGTCCATTTTCTCCAGGCTGTGCTCGTAGGCATTCTCGATAATCGGCTGGATAATCAGACGCGGCACCCGAATCTTCTCCATGGGGACCGGCAGCTCGTCGAATCGGACCTTAATCCTCCTCGAGAACCGGAGCGTCTGAATATCGGTATACATCCGGGAATGCTTGACCTCCTCGGATAACGGTACGTGATCCTCGCCATTCCTGGTGATGAAGCGGAAGTATTCGCCGAGCATATTCGTGAACAACTCGATGCGCTCCGTGTCCCCCGTTCTGGCCAAAGAATTGAGAATAAAGAAGCTGTTGTACAGGAAGTGCGGATTGATCTGCGACTGAAGCTGTTTCAACTCCGCCTTTTGCATCATCAGCTTCTGCTTGAAGTCTTGGTCGATCAATGCCTGCAGCTTCTTCAGCATGTGGTTAAAGCGATGATACAGGAAGCCGAATTCATCCTTTTGCTCGTGTTCGATCGGAATGTCGAGCGTACCTCCTTCCATTCGTCTGAAGCTTTGAACGAGCAACAGCAGCGGCTTATGCACGAATCGGTATGTCGAATACGAATAGATGATAATCGCGACGAAGGACATGATCGCGAACAGCCAAGCCCAAATTTCGAATTTGCTCAGCGGCCTGCTGACGGTTTTCTCGGGCAGGAAGGTAACGACGGAAACCCCCAGTTGATCGGAATAGGCTTTGTTAAAATGATAGGTTCCACCTTCCAGATCCAACAATTGGGTAGCGTCCGCGCTGCGCGCAGCTGCATGCAAATATTGCTGCATCAGGCCATTGGCCTGCCGGTCGCTGGCGAGCGTAAATCCCGCATATTCGACCGCCAGGAACGACCCGCTCGCCGGATACATATTCAGCTGGCGGAGCGATTCCTTCAGCTTCTCGGGATCGAGTTCAATCTGGACGATGTACAGCGGTTCCTTCCCGCTCTTCCCGCTGTTTTTGGCCGCGCTAAGGTGAAGCGTATCGTTCCAGGCCAACAATCGGCCTTCCTTTTTTGTCAAGAAGCCTTGCAAGTGCCCAAAGCTCGCCTCATCAAATGCGGTCACATCCTTGGCCGCCGAGACGGTCTTGCGGAGGGTCCGCAGATGGATCACCACATCCTTGATGTATGGGCTGCTATTCTTGATCGAGGTCAGCCGGTGCATCAGGTAATTCATCCCCGACGTTCTTTCGATGCTGTCCATCATTTCCCAGGTAATGGCCAGCTTGTTCAGATCATTGTCCTGCAGCAAGTCGAATTGTTGGATCTCCAACCATTCGAGTTCCCGGTCCAAGTCCTCCAAATAATAGTTCAGCTGCGTTAAGGTCGCGCGGGAAATTTCCTGGCTTGCATTCTTATAGCTCCAATTGTATAAGTACACGCCTAGTATGATGATGGGCAGAATCACGACCAGATACGTGAGCACCAAACGGATGAATATCGTATTACGTATCGAGTTAACAGGGAATCTGAGCAAGTAAACGCCTCCGTTGTTACGTGATGCTAGGATGATACGTCCTGCGAGGTATGGATCATCGTGAACGGACTTGATTGACCTCTGCGGTCATTTTGTCTCCCCCCAGCTTGCGCCACTCCTCTACGAACTGGTCAAATTCCTGGATAGGCCGGCCTAGGATGATATTCGTGAAGACTTCGATCTGGAGATTATCCAGAACCGTTTTCTTCTCGATCATGGTCGCCGTCGGAGCGCCCACGAAGCTCTCGTATAGCAGCTGGCCATCCTTGATATATTGTTCAAGAACCGCGAAGGCTCCCATCGGACCGTAAGTCCGTTCCCACCCCCATCCGCTCTCGCTATCCGGTCCCTTCGCCTTATATACTTCGATATTCTTGCTGATCGCTTTCGCTTCATCCTTCAGTACGGATGCATTCCCCGTGAGCCGAGCCTCTTCGAGTTGGCGGAAGGCCTCCAGGTTCTTCATCAGCGGATAGGGCGTAACGGGGGACAGCTTCCAGACGGGCTGAGGGGTGCTGTAATAGGTTTCGTATTCGGCCGTTTCTCCCCAATTCTTCTCCAGATGCAAATTGAACAGCTTGACGACCGCTTCCGGATGCTCGTAGCCTTTCTTCACGGCGTAATACTGGTACGTGCTGAAAGGAAGCGGAACCTTGGGCGCCGCTCCTGATCGCGAGACGATCGGGAATGCCTGCCACTCTGCCGCTATCGAGCCGTCGTTGCGGCTGGATTGGGCAAGAAACGATCCCCATTGCTCCCCATAGAACATGCCGATTTTGCCTGCCGCAATCAATTTGGCTTCCTGTACGCCGTCCTTAAATCCAAAGTCGCTGTCGATCTGGCCGTCCCGGTACATCGCTTGAAGCTGTTGCAAAACTTCTTTCACTTGAGGTTGAATGCCCCCGTATACAATCTTGCCGGCGTCATCCTTGATCCACATCGTCGGGTAGGCATCATAGCCGGCCATGAAGCCGCCAATTCCCATGACGGGATCCCACAGATACTGCGTGAGCGCAAGCCCGAAGGTATCATCTATCCCGTTCATATCCGGGTCCTTTTCTGTAAACGCTTTCGAAATCGTCAAGACGTCGCTTATCGTGCGGGGCGGTTTCAATCCGAGCCGGTCCATCCAATCCGTGCGGATCCATAAGTACTTCGCCCCCTCAATGGAGGCGTTCGTATCCGGAATCGCCATGAGCTTGCCATCGATGGTTGCCGAATCGAAGGGCCCCGTCCCCTCCTGGCTCAGAATCTCCTTGGTCAGCGGCGATGCATACGTATCGTATACGTCCGTCAAATCTTGAATCATGCCCTGATTGCTGAGGGATCTGAGCTGCTCGGCATTCACCTTGACGACATCGGGAATATGGCCTGAAGCAAGCGCGACGCCCAGCTTCTGCCGATACAGGTCGCCTTGCTCAATCCAATCGTATTTGATTCTAATGCCGAGTATCTCTTCATAGAGCCGGGTCCATCTGTTATCGGCGATCGTTTCGCCCGGCAATGCTTTGATTAAGTCATCATCGCCCTCTCTTACGAAAGATAGCTCGATCGGCGGATCATACTTGTCAAGCCCCTTGTCCTGATACATCATCTCCGGCGCTTCGTTAGTGTTATCCTCGCATGCGGACAGAAGTTGAATGGACAGGAATGCAGCAAGCATGAGCTTGACCTTCTTCACGACAGGATACCGCAACAGGTTAACCCCATTTCAGATGAAATGATATCCGGCAGGCTATCTGATCTCATTATGTAAGCTATAGCCGGGCTTCACAATACACATCTCTTTATTTCGTTACCATTTCTTTACTTAATTTAAATACGATTTCGCTTCCCGATCTCCTTCCCGGAAGGAATAAATAAGAGGAAGGCCGCCGATGCCCGGCAGTCTTCCTCGTGGGGGATGCTATGGATTAACCCTGCTTACTCGGTTCATGCAACGCTGCATAAGGATCGATCGTGCGGATCGTGCCGTCCTCGTCATAGTGCAGTTCCGTATACTTCACGCAGCGCTTATGGTTGACGCCTTCGGAGAGGGAACAGTCGTGATAGAAGAGATACCATTTGCCCTGAAACTCCACGATGGAATGATGCGTCGTCCATCCGATGACGGGCGTGAGGATCGTTCCTTTGAACGTGTACGGGCCAAGCGGGTTGCGGCTCACCGCATAGACGAGTTTGTGCGTGGTTCCCGTTGAATAAGACAGATAGTACCATCCGTTATAGTGATGCACCCATGGCCCTTCGAAATAACGGCGATCCTCGTCGCCGGCAAGTATAGGATTGCCGTGCTCGTCTAGGATGGAGATCTCTGCGGGCTCGTCTTGGAAGGACAGCATATCCTCGCTTAAGCGGGCAACGCGCGGACCAAGCGCAGGCGCGCCGGAATCCGGACCTTCCGCTTCCTGGTCGAAGCTTCCCGTCTGCCACTTCTCCAACTGGCCTCCCCACAGTCCGCCGAAGTACATATAGGCCTCTCCGTCGTCATCGACGAATACGGCAGGGTCGATGCTGAAACTGCCCGGTATGTAATCGGGCTCAGGCGTGAAAGGTCCCGCAGGCGAAGCGCTGGTCGCGACGCCAATACGGAAGATCCCGTCATGATCCCGAGCGGGGAAGAACAAGTAATAGGTATCGTTCTTGTATGCGGCATCGGGAGCCCATAGCTGCTTGGAAGCCCACGGGATATCCTTCAGATGCAGAACCTCGCCATGATCGACGACGGGGGATTCAAAGTTATCTAAGGAGAAGATATGATAATCCTCCATGGCATACTGATCCCCATTGTCGTTGTCCGGTCCGTCGTGGTCCAGATCGTGCGATGGGTAAAGATAGATTTTACCTTCGAATACGTGAGCGGAAGGGTCAGCCGTGAATAGATGGGTAATGAGCGGCTCATTAGGCTTCGGTATGCGAGTCATTGATATCTCCTCCAGATTCTTCTTCATGCGAATACGTCAGGAAATTCGCCGTTAAGTTCCACTTACGTTCAGTGTATCGTTAGCCTACTCATGAAACAACGGGTCAAAGTTTAGATGATTACCCCACAAATTAAAGGTCTTGGCAGCGAATACCGAATCGGAATCGAAAAATCCGCTCCCAACTAACGGAAGCGGACTCATCTTGCAGTTCAGGGGGAAAAGATACTATTCAACCTTGACCAATTGCCATTGCTGGTTCAGATCGCCGCGATATAGATTCTGCTGCAGCTTCGCGCCGTCTGCGGCGGAAGATCCGGCGACCTCAACCGCCTTATTGCTGTTCACATTAAGGATGCTCCAATAGCCGTTGCTTAGTTTGATCAATCTGAACTTCTGTGGCGTATTGCTCAGATCGGACCAAAGTTGAATCGCTTCCCCGTTGTTCTTGGTCCCGTTACGCACATCCATCACTTTGTTGTCCGAGGAACTGACGCTGCGCAGCCGATAAAAGTTATTGTAGGTCCCCATATCATCCACGACCCACCGCTGAGCAGTCGCGTTATTGTCCGTCCATTGCTGCAGCTGAAGGCCGTTCGTGTTCTGGCCGCTCGGCACATCAATGGCTTTGCCCGATGCTCGGTTGATAATCTTATAGGTTGCGCCGGAAGTGACACCATTCCATACTCCGTTCCAAGGGTTCAACTGCGCGCGTTCGTAATACCATTCGAAGATGAAGCGAGCCATGCCGTCTCTCGTCGTATCGCCGTCATACATGAGGCCGGCTGTCGGATCCGCGAACGAGCTTCTCGTTCCGGGGTTCAGCAGGAAGCCGTTCATGTGGACGGCCACGCTGACATTGCCCGCCGCCGTGAAGATGGCTTTCGTATTTTTGCCGAAACCCGCGTTCGTCCCGTCGAAGAGCGTCCAATACTCCGAATCGCCCGACTTCCACTTGAACCAAGTCGTCTCCGTAATATTGATGGGATAGCTGTCCGCGCACGGCTTAATGTTGGTGTCCCACTGCTGCTGCAGAACCGAGTAATTATCGTTGGCGCCGTAACCCGGGTACCAGTGAACGGCGTAGCCGACATTGTTCAAGGGGTCCGTAAGCGGATTGGAGGCGCACAGCTGATAATATTGATCCCAGCCAAGTCCCGACGCCCAGATGACGTTGTCGGCTCCTTTGCCGCGAATGGTTGCGATCATGGAATTCTGGAAATCCCGAAGCGCATTCCAATGGGCGACGAAATCGGACTCGATCGGATTGCCGCCCCACCCGCCGTTCGCATACGACAAGACCGGCTCATTAACCAGCTCGAACATGACGTTATCCGCGCTCTTGATCGCAGGCTGGGAGGCAAGATAACCCCAGATCTGATTGAATTTGTCCAGATTGGCTTGCGTGGTCGCCTGATTGTTCTGCAAGGTGAAATCAAGTCCGAGCGTAACGTACAGACCTTTCGTCTTGGCATAGGCGATATAAGGGATGATGACGTTCTGCGTGACCGCTTGAAGGCCGGCGAAATTATACGTTCCCGCCGCGACGTCGCCCATGTCTTCCCGATCGATGAACAGCCGGACCTGGTTCATATACCAGCCATGGGTGTTGCCGTATTTCGCGGACGTGGTCGTGAACGTATCTGTTATATCTTTCAAATACTCCAGAACCGCCGCGTGCCGATTCCCGCCGTTACGATCCAGATAATAGCTGCTGTTCTGATACGTCCAGTAAGCGCCGGTCGGCTGGTGCCAACCGCTTAGCAGCACGGGCTGCCCGCTGCTGTTCACCAACTGATTGCCGCTCACGTGCAGCTTGGACATGGGCATGCCCGTCCATGCCTCCGCATCGTTGCCACTTAACAAGGCCGATGTCATCATGGCCATGAGCAGCAGTAGTTTGAATGCAATGCCAAACCTTTTCATTAATTCACCATCTCCTTCGCCAAATAAATTAGAGGCGCAAGCACATTCATCCAGCTGTAATGAATACGCTTACATTGTCAATTTTATCGCGGTTCCGATCGGTCAACAACCTGTTGAACTATGTATCCATGACCCGCTAAAATTCAGATGATGCGCCGTGCTATAATGATCGGACAGAGTAAATAGGAATGGTTGTGGTTATCATGGCAGGTCTTAAAGATATTGCGGAGTTAGCCGGCGTCTCCGTCGGCACGGTGTCGCTCGTGTTGAACGGGCGCGCCCGGGATTTGCGCATATCCCCCGAAACCGAGGAGAAAATCGTGCAAGCCGCGCGGCAGCTGGATTACCGGCCGAATACCGCCGCAAGGCGATTGCGGAGAGCCGGCAATGAGAACCTGCCCACGATTGCGGTGTATTGGGCTTCCGATTTCCCGAGCGAATTGTTAGGCCGTTTCTTCATCGGCATTCAGAATAGTTTGTTGGACAGACACGAATTCGAAGTGACGGTGCAGCCTTACCGCCAATCGGAGCTGCATCAGTCCAATCTGCTGTCCGCCAGCGAGTTGTATAACGGCGTGATCTTGACGGGGGTATCCGACGCAGACATTCAGTTCCTGGAGGAGAACCCGATGAAATCGCCTGTCGTCGTGTTTAACCGAAGGCTGACGAGCTACAGCTCCGTGTACGTGGATGATGAGGAGGCCGGCCGCAAGGCCGCTGCCTTGTTTGCCGCCAAAGGGCATAAGCTCGTCGGCATGATTGCCCCCGACGTGCGGACAAGCTCCATCAACCACCGCAAGAACGGATTCATACACGGCGCACGCGAACATGGCATGGAACTGCCTGAAGCCTGTATCTATCAGGTGCCGATGTCCATGCATGGGGGCCAGATCGCTGCCGAGCATCTGGTCACGGTACGCGATCGTCCAACAGCACTATTCTTCCCGAACGGGATCATGGCCGTCGGCGCATTGCCTGTCTTACATCGTGCCGGCATTCGCATTCCGGATGATCTTGAGATCATTACCTATGGGGACAGCGAGCACGAGCGGTTCACGCTTCCTTCGCTCTCTTCCCTCATTCTCCCCGTCGAAGCGATGGCGAGTTCCTGTATCGATGTGCTGATGAAGACGATCAAAGGCCAGATGCGCTCCCCTCATGCGGAGCGCTTCGAGACACCGTTCGTATTCCGAGAGAGTTGCATCCCTCCTGCTGGATTAGAATGAAGATCTTCATATGGCGTTGCCTCACTGCTGTCCTTTCTTTAGGGCAGCATTTTTTATTGACAAAAATAGGATCGTTTCGCTATGTTAGTCTTGCTAAAACGTTTTAGTAAAGGAGGAACGATCATTCTATGCAACCCGTACATGAGCTGCACCGAAATCAATCTCTCCATTCCCACGCTTTATTCTTCGATCCCGTTCTGCGTAAGGTGGATTGGTCGCAGGTCGATGCCGAACTCAACAAGGTGCCCTATATTGAAGAGAAACCTGGGGTGACCGTGCTTGCGAACGGCGATGTCGTCTTTTATTTTCTGGCTCCGAATGCCGAATCCGTTCAAGTGGCGCATATGGGCGGGCCTCGCTGCGATCTACGCCCTTGCGGCGACGGGTACTGGACGGTTACTCTCTCGGGTATTCCGGCCGGATTCCATTATCATCACTATTACGTGAACGGCATTATGGTCACGAATCCATTGTCGCCTTACGGGTACGGCAGCTTCCAACCGATCAATTACTATGAAATTCCCGATTCGGAGAACGATTTCTACCTTCTGCAGCCTGTCCCGCACGGCTCGATCCGAATGGAGCTCTATGAATCCTCCGTTACGGGGCGGACACGCAATTGTTGGGTCTACACGCCGCCTGGCTATGACCAGCAGTTAGAGCATACCTATCCCGTCCTCTATTTGCAGCATGGGGGAGGCGAGAATGAGACCGGCTGGCTATGGCAAGGCAAAATCCATTATATCCTCGATAATCTGATCGCTGCAGGGCAATGCGAAGAGATGGTCGTCGTCATGAATAGCGGCTATGCGTTCCTGGATGAGGAGATGAGCCAATTCCTCCCGGGAAATTTCGACGCCGTTCTAATGGAGGATTGCATCCCGTTCATCGAGAATCGCTTCCGCGTCAAGACCGACCGGTTACACCGCGCGATGGCCGGCTTATCGATGGGCGCTTTCCAGACGCTCCTCACGACATTCAAGCATATCGAGGATTTCGCTTGGATCGGCCTTTTCAGCGGAAGCCTGGCCTGCAAATCCAGCAGCGAGTACGATCACCGCAAGCTATTCGAGCATCCCGAAGCGTTCAATGACGCAGTCAAGCTGTTGTTCTTGGGCATGGGCGAACAGGAACATGGCTATGATCCGATCGTACGCGAGCATCGGGAGCTGACGGATCGCGGCATCAGAAGCGTCTTGTATACCTGCCCCGGCGGGCACGACTGGCATGTGTGGCGCAGAAGCGTGCATGCGTTCTTGCAGCGCGTGTTCCGGACCTAGCGCGGAGTACCCAACTTAGGAGGTCTTATCGTGAAAAAAGTACCGCTTGATCCCATCGCGCCGGCGCCCGCCGGATTCGATCTGGATCAACTGCATCGAACGAATGGCGCAATTGACGTGATTACCTATGACTCGAAGACCGTCGGTACGAAGCGCCATGCGCTGGTGTATACGCCGCCTGGCTTCTCGAAGGACAACTCGTATCCCGTTCTGTATCTGCTGCACGGAATTGGCGGAGATGAATACGAATGGTTTAACCACGGGCGCCCGCAAGCCATTCTCGATAATCTGCATGCGAACAAGCAAATTGCCGAATGCATTGTGGTGTTCCCGAATGGCCGGGCCATGGTGAATGACCGCGCGGAAGGGGATCTCTTCGCACCGGACAAGATTGCCGCCTTCACGACGTTCGAGCAGGATTTGCTGCATGATCTTATCCCCTATATCGAGACCCGTTACCCCGTATTGACCGATAGAGAGAACCGCGCGATCGCCGGACTTTCCATGGGCGGCGGCCAATCGCTGAACATTGGCCTTCGCCATCTGGAACGGTTCGCCTGGGTTGGCGCTTTCTCCCCCGCTCCGAACACGCTTGCGCCAGCCGAGCTGATTCCCCATGTCGATGAAGCCTCGGAGCGCATCAAGCTCCTATGGCTTTCGTGCGGGAAGGCAGATGATCTCTATTACGTTAGCGAGAGGACCCTTGCGTTTCTAGTCGAGCGCCATGTTCCCCACTTATGGCTGGAAGAATCGGGCGGGCATGACTGGACCGTCTGGAAGAGCGGGTTATATCAATTCGCGCAACGGATTTTCCAATAGAGGCAAAGCGAATCGGCTAATTATATTGCGGCTAAAATACCCCCGTCAGATAAGCGACGGGGGTTGCTCGTTATTGCAGGATCAAACTTGCGATCGCCGAAAGATCGATAATATCGATCACGCCGTCATTGTTCAGATCCATCTGCTTGAACGTGTTCCAGTCCGGATCGGCTGCCTTCTTGCCGTATGCGGCGGCGGCCATGGCGAGATCTCCGATGGAGTATCTTCCGTCTTCGTTCAAGTCGCCGGAAGACTTGCTTACGATTCGGAGCGTATGCTCGGCTGCTGCAAGCGACACCTCTTCGCCGTCAGCGTTTGCCAGATGTCCTTGCGGGAGCTCGATACTGGTACTCGATGCCGTATCAATCGCTTTCCATTTTATTTTCAGCAAGTCTCCATCAGCTGTTATCGCATGGTCAGGCCCTTCGCTGGCCATCAGCACGCGAACCTCCCCCGGAGTATCGGAGTCCACCGCGATCACCTGGGTACCCTGCTGAAGCGATTCGGCGGCAATGAATTGAAGCTTCGCCGGATCATAGGTGAAGATCAGGTCTTGCGCCAGGATGCCATTGCCCTCCTGCACGTCCTTTAATCCGTACGTCAATTCCAATGTGTCTCCCGTATTCACTTGCGTCTTGCCTTGCAAAGAAGCGACCGGTGAAGCGGATTGGTCAGCCTTGCCGGACAATGTCAGTACCCCGAATGTGGAAGGGTCCATATATCCCGTGCCGGTCGTATCGTTCCACGCCGCAACGCTTTGGCGGATGCCGTCCTTGGCGTCATTGATCTGAACGTCAAAGCCGAGCTTCTTGCCGTTCTCAGCCGTGATGGCATCCAGCGGAATTTGCGCCTCAACCGTGTAACCCGTGGCGGACTTATGGACTGCCGAGGCGAATCCATCCTCTTGGCTCTCCGGATTGAACGAAGTTTCGTTGTCGAAGTTCACGCGGTACTGCCCGTCATCGTCCTGATAGGACGAAACCTTGGCGTTATTCTGATCCAGGAAGATCTCGATAGAATCTTGTTCCCATGCATTCGCGTTGGTCTTATCCAACTGCGCATCATTCACCTGGATCAGGACGTACAGGTTCTGATCGTCCCATAGCGCTCGAGCCGTGCCAGACGCCCCTTGCCAAGCCGTCTGATAGCGGTTCACCGCCATGGCTGGCGCTTGGCTCCACGCGGCATCGACGGTACCGTCAACGACAGGCGTAGCATAGGTTGCTGTTCCTTGGTTGGCGCTAGACGATGTCGGCGGATGTTCCTCGATGAATTTATCGGGATCGACTACGCCGTAATAAGCGGGCTTGGCTTGCAGATCTTTATCGAACAGCAGCGGGTTGCTCTCCGATCTCCAGCTCGTCGCATCGTTCAAGCCCCAGAAGGTCACGCGCGCGATATGATCCGCATGCTCCTGGTAGAGCTGGAATAACTGCGCGTACAGATACCCTTGGGCAATGGCTTGCTTCTCGGTCAGTTGCGAGTCGCTGCCAGCTTGAATATCCAGCTCGGTGACGCTTACTTCTACGCCCAGGGAGATAAATTTCTCCAAGGACAGCTTCACGTTGTTCGGGTTCGTATTGACGCTATAGTGCGCCTGCATGCCGATGCCGTCGACCAGCAGCTTGCCGGGATGGGTCTGCGCGTATTTGTCGTTCAGTTCTTTCACCATGCTGTAGATCGCTTGCGCTTTGTTCTGGTTATCGTCGTTATAATCGTTGTAATACAGCTTGATATCCCATTCCGGATGCGCGTCCAACACCTCTCGGGCCGCCAGGAAAGCCTGCTCGACGTAATCCTCCCCGATGGCGTTGTACCAAGCGGATTTGCGCAAAGCGGCTTTCCAATTCGACGGATTGGACGGGTTATCGTTCATCGCTTCATTGACGACGTCCCAAGAGATCACCCGGTCGCCGTAATGCTCTACAACCGTCTTGATATGCGTCCGCAAATTGCCAAGCGCTTCCTCGCGCCCGAGCGGAACGCCGTCCGACGTATTCATCCAGGCAGGCGTCTGCTGATGCCACACGAGCACGTGCCCATGCACGCTTAGTCCTTGCGCCAGCGCCCCGTCGACCAGGTTATCCGACCAGGTGAAGTTCCCCTTCGTCGGCTGCGTCGCATCCGGCTTCATCGCGTTCTCCGCCGTAATGACGTTATGATGATGCTTGAGCAAATCGAGCCTAACGCCGCCCAGATCCGAAGTCGATGCCACGTTGCCGATTAAGAAGTCATCCTGATACACGTCCTTAATCGGAGCCAGATCCTTCTGAATGGAGACGGGGCCGGAACCGCGTTCAAAGCTAATATCGTCGATATAGAAGGAAGCCGTCGCGTTATTCGGGCTTTCCACATAGATGGTCAAGAACTCGTCGCCGACGCTGTTGTAACGGAAGGAACCTTCGTATAATACCCACCCGTCATCGGTGCTGATCGTTTGGGCTTGCAGGCTGTTATAGCCGGCGCCGTCGCCTTGACCGACCTGGGTGGACAGCTGGATCTCCGAACTTGCCGGGGAGATCAGCTTGACCCAGGCCGATATGGTGTATTCATAACCCTTATCGACGTACGGTTCCACTCGCAGCGCAGGACCATTCCATGTCTGCGTTCGGCCCTCCACCTTCAGCGCGTAGGAACCACCGTCCGTATGATTGGCTTCGTTGGTGACGGTCAGCGTCTCCGTGCCCGCGCGTCCGGCAAAACCGCCTGTCGTCTGATCCTCGAACGTAACGGTGCTAAAAGGCAGTGCCGGGTTTCGAGTCCCCTCTTCTTCACCTGCAACCGCGGTGACGACGGCGTCGCTGGAAGCCGAAGCTGCAGCTTCGGCTGTCGGCGCAAGCCACACGGCAGGAATAAGCAACGATGCAGCGAGCAATTGCGAGACAGCTTGCTTGAACCTTCTCCTCATTTCATGCGTTCCCCCTTATTCAAGTTGCGCACAACCGTTTAAAACGCTTACACCCCTTGATTGCCCGAGGTCAACGAACGGCTGTGTCGCGTATAAAAAGCATAAATTCCCAGCCAATAATGAACAACCTGTCGCTTTTCAGTTCAATACCTGATAAACTTCCACTTTTGTGACAAATGGGGGACATTCGTCCCCCTGCTATGACTGGCTTGCCTTGTTCATTATCCCAGAATCTTCGTTGCCACGTACGCCAGATCCACGATATCGATCTTGCCGTCATTGTTCATGTCCGCTGCCTTGGCCGTTGCCCAATCCGCGCTGCCGGAATCCTTGCCATAATGGGACGCAACCATCGCAAGGTCGCCTACGGAATAGCGTCCGTCTTGGTTCAAGTCCGCGGAAGCTGGTTTCACGACCGCTGCTTTGAAGGTATCTGCGGCTTGGATCAGCACAGTTACCGCATTGTCGACTTCGGACTGCGTCGCGTTTGCCTTGTCTTTGACGGCTTTGGCCGCAGCAATCGCTGCTTCAAGCGCATCTCTGGCCGCTTGCGGGTATTGACCCGGCTGCATGCCCACGACTGCCGCATCATAGAGGATTTGCGCATTCGTGATCGCATCGTTCAATGCCGTCTTGTCGACAACCACTTCCACGCTGCTTACCGCGATGCTTGCGCTGCCAAGAGCAGCTTCAATCTCGGTTCCTGCCGCCGTCACGCCAAGCAAGGCTTGGGTAGCCGCGATCGTTCCCGTCGTATCGTGAACCCCGTCTTTCACCTTGAACGTGACATTCAGCACCGGCGTGCTGGCGCCGGATACACTGCCAATGTTGGCTGCAATGAGTCTGACTTGCCCTGCCGTCTTCGTATCTTCGCCCACGACTTGAATGTTGTCGTTCGCGCCTGCCGCACTTACGTATTCGAATTTGTCGGCATCATAGGACAACGTGATATCCTCGGCGTATACATTTTGTATCATATGGTCCAGCTTAACGGACACGGCAAAGCTTGCGCCAGGTTTCACGCTTGCCGCTGCCGAGAGGGAAGCCGTCGGTCCTTGCTCCTGCACCGGCGGCCAGATCGGATCCGCTGCCGAATTGCTCGTCGTCAGATAGATGCGATCGATGATGAGTCCGTCTTCTCTGCCCCAGAAGTTCAGTTCATGCACGCCGGCAGGGATAGTCAATGCCGCGCCGCCGACCACGGCCGCGCCGCCGCTACTGAGATTAACCCATTTGAACTGACCTCCGCTGACGCCTTCGATGCCATTGGCGGTAAATTTGTATTGATTGTCCAGCCCGACGTGGATGGAGTCCGAATTATAATCCACGCTCTTGGCCAAAATCCACACCTTGTACGTGCCTGCTGCCGGAACGTTGATTCGGTAGCCCAGCTTGGAGCCCGAAGCAAGCGTCGCCGCATCCGTGCCCGACATGGCGAAGCCCGTATCCGGCCCGAAGAGCATCGCTTTGGTAGACTGGCCGTCAACCAGCGACCACGTATGGCCGTTGATCGTGCCCGATACATAGGCGTTCTCCGTGTTCTCCGCTGCGGTCTCGGCTTCGATCGCCACCATCGAAGGCGTATCGAATTGGATGGTGTAGACCGATGTCTGCAGGCCTTCCCTGCTGACTTCCACCTCGGCCTTACCCGGGACTCCTGCTGCTTGCGTGATCGTAACACTCGCATCAGGATCGTTGGGAACGGCGGTCACTTGAGGCGGTGCAGATCCTGCGGGCACATCGATCGCATAACTGTAGATACTCGGACTGAACCCGCTCACTTGAACGCCGCCCACTTGGAGCTGCTTCAGATTCGTATCGAAGTTCGACCCTTCCAGCTGTTCGCCGATGACGAAATGATCGAAGTCAACGTAACCGCCCGTCGTCTTGGTTGCGTAATTGAACAAGGCGAAGCGATAACCCATAAAATGCGGAAGCGTATACGACATCTGAAGCGTGCTTCCGATCGAAGCCCAACGCCTTCCGTCCAGACTATAATAGAAGTACGCCTTATCCGTCCGGTTCTTGAAATCATTCTCAACCCTGAGATACACGATATCTTGCGAGAGCGGCACATTCGCAGCTTCCGTAACGGAACTTGCACTGCCTTGTGCCATAACGATCGATTTTGCCGTGCCGGACATCTTAACGCCGACAAAACCGTAATTGGCCTGGAACGCGGCAATTCCGGCATAATCCCCGTCTTTCATCTGACTGACATCGATCGAGATCGTCCCCGTGCTTTCCGGTCCGAACGTTCTTTGCGTCAGCGTGTTGCGGGCATCGAGAATGCCGCTGCTCGTTCTGCCGGTTGTCAGCCGCAAGTAACCTGGGCGATCGGTCAGCGACCAGTATCGATTGTCCGGATTGTGATTCCACTGCCATACCGGCGCAAGATTGGAGCCGTTGTCGTCGTTCTCTCCGCTTGCGGTCACCGTATGGTACGCATGGATTTTCTCTTCGCGCTGGTCGAAGTTATCCGATGACACCCAAGATTTCGACAGTTCGGCAGGGATGCCGGTATCGTTGACATCTCCGAATACAGGCCACCCGTCCTCGCTCCATGTCATCGGCACGATGTATGGGATTCGTCCGACGGATCCGTAATCTTGGAACAGCATGCCGTACCATTTGCCGTCCGGGGTTTGAACGATGCCCCCTTGCGCCACGCCGGCACCGTTCGAGTTGCTTCCCGACCTTAGCGCAACCTTTCCTTCGTAGTTGCCATCGATACGGTCCGCCCGATGCACGAGCTCCGTGCGGATCCCGCCTGCCGGCCACGAGATATTGAAGATGTAGTATTTTCCGTTGATTTTATAGATGTGCGAGCCCTCGGCGCCAAGGCCGCCGGACCCTCCGGGAGCGCTCGCATTTTGAATAATCGTCTTATTCATGCCGCCTGGTTTGATTGCCGTGGCATCTGCCGTCAGTTCAATGACCTTGATCGTTCCATTGCCATACACCATATAGACGCGTCCGTCATCGTCGAACAGCAGCGACATGTCATGATAAACCCCGCCGGCAAGCTCATGCTTCTCCCACGGTCCATTCTCGATGTCGGCGGTTTGGAAGATGAACGTTTTCCCGATATCGTTGGAGGCGAAGACGACATAGAATTTGCCGTCGTGGTATCGGATGCTGCTCGCCCAAGAGCCTTGCCCGTAGATGTTCTGCCCGTTGGACATCGTCTGCTTATCGCCATCGGCGAGAATATCGTAAACATAATTGACGATCTCCCAATTGACGAGATCCTTGGACTTCATGACCGGAACGCCCGGATTCATGTGCATCGTCGTACTGGTCATGTAATAGGCATCATTGACCCGTATGACGGAAACATCCGGTACGTCCGCCCATAGGATCGGATTCTTGGCCGTCGTTTCCTCTGCATAAGTCGTTCCGACTGGCAGATAACTTAGCATGAACGCAAAAGCAAGCAGGATCAGCGCTATTCTTCTTGTAAGCATCGATTCGATTTCCTCCTCACGCAGGAATGAAAGATGGGAGACCAGCGTCTCCCATCGGTGGAACATGCTTTGCGCTAAAGTGACTCACTTGGTTGAACGGATGAAATGATAAGCGTCAAGCCTAAGTCATGCGTTATTGGAGAATCTTCGTTGCGACGTACGCCAGATCCACGATATCGATCTTGCCGTCATTGTTCATGTCCGCTGCCTTGGCCGTTGTCCAATCCGCGCTGCCGGAATCCTTGCCATAATGGGACGCAACCATCGCAAGGTCGCCTACGGAATAGCGTCCGTCTTGGTTCAGGTCCGCGGAAGCTGGTTTCACGACCGCTGCCTTGAAGGTATCCACTGCGCTGCCCAGTGCGGTTACCGCGTTGTCGACTTCGGACTGCGTCGCGTTTGCCTTGTCTTTGACAGCCTTAGCTGCTTCAATCGCTGCTCCCAGAGCATCTTTGGCCGCTTGCGGGTATTGACCCGGCTGCGTGCCCACGACTGCCGCGTCATAGAGGCTTTGCGCATTCGTGATCGCCGTGGTCAATGCCGTCTTATCGACAACCACTTCCACGCTGCCTACCGCGATGCTCGCGCTGCCCAGAGCAGCTTCGATCTCGGTTCCTGCCGCCGTCACGCCAAGCAAAGCTTGGGTAGCCGCGATCGTTCCCGTCGTATCGTGAACCCCGTCTTTCACCTTGAACGTGACATTCAACACCGGCGTGCTGGTACCGGATACGCTGCCGATATTGGCGGCAATGAGTCTGACTTGCCCTGCCGTCTTCGTATCTTCGCCCACGACCTGAATGTTGTCGTTCGCGCCTTCCGCGCTTACGTATTCGAATTTGTCGGGATCATAGGACAACGTGATATCCTCGGCATATACATTTTGTATCATATGGTCCAGCTTAACGGACACGGCAAAGCTTGCGCCAGGTTTCACGCTTGCCGCTGCCGAGAGGGAAGCCGTCGGTCCCGGCTGCTGCACCGGCGGCCAGACCGGATCGGCTGCCGAATTGCTCGTCGTCAGATAGATGCGGTCAATCGTCAAACCGTCTTCCCTGCCCCAGAAGTTCAATTCGTGCACGCCGGCAGGAATAGTCAATGCCGCGCCCCCGACCACAGCCGAGCCTCCGTTGCTGAGGTTGACCCATTTGAACTGACCCCCGCTGACGCCTTCGATGCCATTGGCGGTAAATTTGTATTGATTGTCCAGCCCGACGTGGATGGAGTCCGAATTATAGTCCACGCTCTTGGCCAGAATCCACACATTGTACGTGCCTGCTGCCGGAACGTTGATTTTGTAGCCCAGCTTGGATCCGGAAGCGAGCGTCGCCGCATCTGTTCCGGACATGGCGAAGCCCGTATCCGGCCCGAACAGCATCGCTTTGGTAGACTGCCCGTCAACCAGCGACCATGTATGACCGTTGATCGTGCCCGATACATAGGCGTTCTCCGTGTTCTCCGCTGCCGTTTCCGCCTCGATCGCCACGATGGAAGGCGTATTGACCGTTACCGATAGTTGCGCGGTTACGGCTTCGCCTAATGTCCCCTTGTAACGAACCGTCACTTGCGCCGTTCCGCTAGCTTTGGCCGTAATGGTCCCGTTCGCCACGTCGGCAACCTCAGGATTTGCATTGGTGTAAGTCGCTGTCTTCGTGACATCCTCTGTATGCCCATCCATATATTCCGCCGTTACTTTGAAGGCTGCGGTTCGACCGGCCTCAAGCGCGAACGAAGCATTGTCGACGGTAATTTTCTTGACGGTAAGCTCGCTGTTCAAATCCTTGACCAGCAAATGAAGGGTATCGCTCTTGCCGCCATAGCTGACATTCATGCTAGTCGATCCATAGCCAACGCCGGTCACGATTCCGTTATTCACGCTTACGATGCCGCTTTGCGCAGGGGTTACGACGGCCTGAGCCGTCACATCCTCGCTTGTGCCGTCGGCATATACGGCGGTTGCTTGGATCGAAGCCTGGTTGGTGCCGGATACAATATCGATTTTCTGTTTATCGATCGAGGCGTTGATTGCAACGAGCTCGTGCGCTTCTCTCTTCTGCCCGAACTGCCAATGATCGATCTTGAACAGATTCCCTGCGGAGGCTCCCCGGTAGACCATGTATAGATCGTGGATGCCTGACGCGCCGGATACGCTTGTCGTCTTGGACTGGTAGTCCGTCTCGCCGCCTGTGTTAGCAACCGGAAGCGTCCCGACCAACGGGCCGTCGGCGCTGTCCAGACGCAGTTCGATTCTACTGCCAATAGAGCCGCTTGCTACATTGGCCGTGAATGTACCGGCGCCGGCCGTGCCGAAATCAACATTGGATACGGCCGTCCAGTCACCATCTTGGATGCTGCTGACGCTTAGGTTAATGCTGTCGACCATACCGCCTGGCTCGGTCGTGCTTTCCGTAGCGATGCCGCCGTTCCAACCGATGGTTTCCGCTTCGACTCTTGTATAAGGGTCGACGTTGTTCACCTGAGGAACACCTGTATAATCGCCGGTAATATTCTGAATGACGCCGTTGGCATCGAAGCTTACCTTATTGACGTGCGCGTTACGATAGCCGTGGGGCTGGCCCCCCATTTGCGGGTACGTCCCGCTCTCGGCCATCGCCTTGGCCAGCGTCTGCGCATGATAGGTGATATACCACTGATCATTGAATTCGAACATCGCATGGTGATTGTTACCGCCCACGCCGAAGAATGCGGCAGGGTTCGGTAGGATCGTTTTGACATAAGTAAACGGCCCCATCGGATTGTCGCTTACCATGTAAGCAATCGTTCCCGTAGGAATATCCGCCGGATGACTGCCCGAGAAATTCGTGCAATAGGAGTAGTAGTACTTGCCGTTGTACTTGTTGATGCCGGAGTCCTCGAAGAGCCACGGCGGATTGATCGGTTTCACGACGCCGTTGCTAGCCGTCAGGTCGAGGCTGATCATATCCGCGCCGAGCTTGGCGACGCGTGCGGTTCCCGGATCGGATTCCTTGCCTGCCGGAACGCCGCCGCCAAAGTACAAGTACCCGCTTCCGTCATCGTCCACGAGCACCGCAGGGTCGAACAGCCATGTCACATCGCTCGCGCCCGGCGTGCTTCTGCTGACGAGGGGCTTGCCGATCGGGTCCGTGAACGGGCCGATCGGGCTGTCCGCCGTAAGTACGCCGATCCCGTTCGCGCTGTCCGCGAAATAGAGGAAGAATTTCTCCTTGCCATCGATCGTCTTATGCGCAGCTGCTGGCGCCCAGGAGTTATTGGCCCATTTGGCCGCGCCTTGGGATCCGGCTACGGGGATCTCGCCATGATCCGTCCAGTTCACCATATCGGCCGACGAAATAACGGTAATCTTATTGATTCTGCCGTACGTATTATCCTTGACGGTCCCGTCGGCATTGTACTCCAGAATGTCATTGGTCATGTAGATATACACTCTGCCGTTATAGACCATCGCGGACGGATCCGCGCCGAACTTGTGCGAGATGAGCGGGTTGCCTCTCTCGGGCGTCTTCGCGATAGCAGGCGTGATGGCTGCGGCTTCCGCAGCATAGGTTTGTACCGCAGCGATGGGACTGGATAAGACCGTTAATGTTGCAGCCATCGTGACGGCCATCAGCTTTTTCCATGTTTTCATTTCGTATACCCTCCACTTTTTTGCGTCAATGGATTTAAGTTACTTATAAGACCTTTTTACACGATATCTTGAATAGCTCGGAACATTGTCACCTCCCTTCATCGCCATACTGTAAGCGCTGCCATTCTTGATCGCGTTACGCACGCCCGTGCCCCTCAATCCGCTTTCGCCATAACTGCATTAAAGATCGAACAGGACCTGTTCACGTTAATTTGTAACCGCTAACAAATTAACTTTAGGAGCGGTTGAGAACTAGCATAATCGAATGTTTACGCGTTTTCGATGTGTTTTCTTCGTTAAAAAGTTGATTATTTTGCTTGTTTTGAAGGGTGGTTTTCGGCCTGGCTCATGGGGGATTTCGAATGGTTTTTAGCAGCATTTTCAGAAAATCACGGTTCATATTTTCATTATGTTGCTCTTCGCGCATTCGTTACAAGGTTCATGTTTTTACATCTGCAAACCATCGTTTACCTTTAAAAGCAATGCTTTGGCCGAACTGCTACTATTCGTGGAATGGTTAGAATCTCCCCATGAATGACCTGCTTCGGCGTTCGTTATCCGACCTGTTTGCCCTCAAACAAAAAAGTACACATCGAACCAAAAATAGTGCAATTTTATTGTAGGGACCGGTCTATGTCTGCTCTTTCCTACTGCACAGGCACAATAAAAAGACCCGCATCCTATGCTGGCGCGGGTCCTCTACTGCTGCTTGATAAGGGGCGATGATTGGGATCATTCCGTCGTGATGCCCGAGATGCTCCATTTCGTACCGTCTGGATGCGGGCAGTCCTTCTCGGCAAGTTTCCCGCGCACTTCGACCAGGCATCCGCAGTGCATGCATGTTGTCTCATACGCCAGCGACAGGCAAGCCCGGCACGTATCGAGCCGGGCCATATACGCCTCTTCGCTGACAAAGACGAAATCTTTGCCCTCCATGGAGGCGAGCATGCGGGCGATCTGCCCGCGCGTCACCCGCACGTCCGCCGAGCATCCCTTGCAGCCGTCGTTCGTCCGCATGATCAGAAGCGCAGCGTGAGTACCGTAATCGACATTGGCGCTAGCGTCACGGACAGACCTTCCAGGCTAATGTCCGTCACCCCGTCGAACGGCTGCGGAACTACCGTCTCCGGCTGCTCGAACGTGTTGTGCGCGCTCATGTCCGCATGCGCCAGCACGCGGCCGCTCACCTGCGGGATGTCCTTTAATCCGCGCAGACGCAGCGCCACCGGCGCTTCACCCTTAGGGTCGACGTTGCACAAGCTGATATCGATCGTGCCGTCGGCCCGTTTCGACGCGGATACGCTGACCTGAGGAATCGTTTCGTCTCCCACGCGGTATTCGCCGGTCTCGAGATGAAGGGCCAGCGCTTCCGCGTCCTGGTGTACCTTGAACATCTCGAAGACGTGATAGGTCGGCGTCAGCAGCATATTCACGCCCTCGGTCAAGATCATCGCCTGCAACACGTTGACCGTCTGCGCGATGTTCGCCATATGTACGCGGTCGCAGTGCCGCTGGAACACGTGAAAATGAAGCCCCGCCACGAGCGCGTCCCGCAGCGAATTCTGCTGGTAGAGGAAGCCAGGGTTCGTCCCCGGCTCTACCCGGAACCAGGTCCCCCACTCGTCCACGATCAAACCGACCCGCTTGTTCGGATCATACTTGTCCATGACCGTGGAGTGGCGCGCGATCAGCTCGTCCATGCGAAGCGCTTGCTGCATCGTCTCGAACCACTCCGCTTCGTCGAAGCCAAGAGCCGGTCGCTTGAGCTCGAATCCGCCAGGAACGGTGTAATAGTGCAGGCTTAAACCGTCCATAAGGGGTCCGGCCTGCTGCATCAGCGTCTCCGTCCAATGGTAGTCGTCGGTGTTCGCTCCGCCCGCGATTTTATACAGCCGGTTATCGCCGTAATTGCGTACGTAAGTTTGGTACCTGCGGTACTCGTCGGCGTAATATTCGGCCCGCATGTTGCCCCCGCAGCCCCAATTCTCATTGCCGACGCCGAAATACTTCAGCTTCCATGGCTTCTCGCGGCCGTTCGCCTTCCGCCAGTTCGCCATCGGCGACTCGCCGTCGAAGGTCATGTACTCGACCCACTCCTGCATTTCCTGGATCGAGCCGCTGCCCACGTTGCCGCAAATATACGGCTCCGTGCCGAGCAGCTCGCACAGATCGAAAAATTCATGGGTGCCGAAGTGGTTATTCTCGACGACGCCGCCCCAGTGCGTGTTGACCATGCGCTTGCGCTGTTCCCTTGGGCCCACGCCGTCCTTCCAATGATACTCGTCGGCGAAGCAGCCGCCCGGCCACCGGAGCACCGGAATGGAGAGGTTGCGCAGCGCTTCCAGGACGTCGTTGCGAATACCCCGCGTGTTCGGAATGGGTGAATCTTCTCCGACCCAGATGCCTTCGTAAATACATCGGCCGAGATGCTCGGCGAAATGCCCGTAAATATGCCGGCTGATCTTACCTGCCGGTAAATCGGTATTGACCGTGATTGTCGTATTCATTCTATATCTCCCCTTATTGCGTTCTTATCCTTTGACGGCGCCTGCGATCATGCTATTTTGTACCTGTTTGCTGAGCAGCAAATAGATGATGATGGTCGGAATGGTCGTGATCATGAGCCCTGCGCCGATAATTCCCCATTGCGTAATATAGGTGCCTACCATGGACATCATCCCGACCGTTAGCGTCTGGAATGACGTTTCATTAATGAATGTCACCGCGAACATCAGTTCATTCCAAGAAGAGAGGAAGGTAAAGATGGACACCGTCGCCACCGCGGGACGAACAAGCGGGAATACGATGAACAGGAAGGTTCTGTAGATTCCGCAGCCGTCAATGACCGCGGATTCTTCCATCTCGCGGGGGATCCCTTTGAAGAAGCTGGCCAGGATGAATACCGCCATCGGAATCGCAAAAGCGACATAAGGGATAATCAAGGCCCAATAGGTATTCAACATTTTCAAATTCTTCAGTACCATGAACAACGGCAGCAAAGCCGCGTGAATCGGGACCATCATCCCGAGCAGGATGAGCATCATCGTCAAATTGTTCCATTTCCAGTTCATGCGCGTGATCGCGTAGCCCGTCATCGAGGCAAGCACCACAACGAGGAGAATGGTTACCGCGGTCACGAAGACGCTATTGAAAAAATAGGTCAGCACATGGCCTTCCGTAAATGCCTTGGCGTAATTGCTCCACAGGAACTTCTTGGGGAGTCCCAGCACATCGCCGCTAAAAATCTCGCTATTGTCTTTCAAAGAGAAAAAGGCCAGCCAGACGAGCGGGTAGATCTGCGTGATCGCGATCACGATCAAAAACGCTTGCACGATGATTTTCCCCGCGGACCTAGGCCTTCTTGGCAAAGCAGCTTCGGCAGCATTCACTTTGCTCACCCCCTACTCGGTTTTGAAAAATGTATTGATGACGACCGTAAACACGAGGCATTCCAGAATAATAAAGACGGACAATGCACTCCCGTAACCGTATCTGTACGTATCGAATATGGTCGTGTACATCAGCGTGCTTGGCACTTCCGTAGCGAATAGAGGGCCTCCGCCCGTTAATACGTATACCAGATCGAATACCTTGAACGCGCCGATGACGGAGAAAACAAGACAGACTTTGAGGATCGGCCTCATGAGCGGAATCGTGATGGCAATGGCCGTTCGCACGCGGGATGCCCCGTCAATCTTGGCCGCTTCGAAAATGTCCTGCGAAACCGACTTCGCGCCTGCGTACATCAGCAGCATATGATAACCGATATATTGCCACAACGTTGGAATAAACGAGGCGATAAGCGCTGTCTTCTTCTGCCCCAGCCAGTCTTGTACCCAACCGGAAAGGCCGATGTCCTTCAGCAAGGTGTTCAGAAGACCATAGTCCGCGTTGTAGATTTTAGACCAAAGCTGCGCAATAACGACGGTAGAGATCAGAACCGGGATAAAATAAACCGTACGGTAAAACCCTTCTCCCTTGACTGCGGATGCAAGTACAAGGGCTAACACCAGGGAAATTGGAAGTTGAATGAAAACGGACGCGGCCGCGAACAAGAGGGAATTTTTCATCGCATGCAATGCCCGGGTATCCGTGAACATTTCAACATAATTTCGGAAGCCGATAAAAGCACCTTTACCTACGCCATTCCAATCGAGCAAGCTATAGTAGCTGGAGATGAAGATCGGTACCAGAACGATCCCGCAAAAAATGAGAAGCGTCGGAAGAACGAAGATGGAAATCGCCGTTTTATTCGAGAATACAGAATTCATAATGTTACTCCTATCCTAGATGTGGCTAGGAGTGCCCTAACCACATCAGATTTCGGATGATGATTGGATCACAGATCCAGTTCCGTCGGTTTCAACTGCGCCATCTGTTTACAGAATTCTTCCGGGGACATATCTCCTGATAGAAGCGTTGCGATCAAGTTCTTGTGCGCATCCGCCGATTCAGCCGGGAGAATATTATCCCACCACGTAATGAACGAGTTCCCCGTTTTCATGATTTCCGCAGCGGCTTGGTCAAGTTCGGAAAGCCCTGACGTGTCAATCCCATCCGTATTCCAGCTAGGGAGCCCCGCTCCGGCCTGAAAACCTTTCGTACCGAGCTCCATGCTCAAATAGGTGAGGAATTCAACGGCTTCTTTGGGATATTTGGTGGAGCTGCTCACATAGAAACCATCCTGGCCACCGCCGAAAATTTCGGTGCTCTTGCCTTTGCCGTCCTCGAAGATCGGGAAAGGAACGACTTGAACTTTGCCTTTAACGGCGGAAGATTCGTCCTCGATCCCGCCATTGACCCAGTTCGCTTGGACCATCATGGCTCCGTTGCCCGCATTGAAAGCACCGAGCATTTCATCGTAGCTCATGCTGAACATGCTGCTGTTGAAGGCGCCGGCCTTTGCCAGTTCTTGCATCTTGGCGGCTGCGGCGACGAAGTCGGGCGTGTTCCACTTGGAAGGATCTTTGAATGCTTCCACTACGGCGTCATTGCCTGCCTGGCGCATCGCGATAAGGTCATACCAATACATGCCCGGCCAACGGTCTTTCTCTCCGATCAGAGCAGGCGTAATACCCGCTTCCTTCAATTTCGATACCGCATCGAGCAGCTCCTGATAGGTCGTCGGGATCTTAGCTCCGGCTTTCTGGAACAGTTCGGTATTCACATAAAGACTCGCGATATGGGTATAGACCGGCAGCGAGTAGATTTTCCCGTTGGTCGTTATGCCCTCCAGCATGCCCGGCGCCATCTTTGCCTTAATGTCGTCCGTCACATAGCTCGTGATGTCCAGCACGTTATCGGACTTGATATAAGGCTGCATAAAGCTGCCGCCGCCCATGCCGTAAAAGACGTCAGGCGCTTCGTTGGCCGCGAGTGCGGTCTTGATTTTGGTCTTATACTGCTCCCCTGTGGTACCCGTCCGTTCAACCTGAATGTTCGGATGATCGGCGTTCCATTTCTCAATGATTTCCGGCAGTAACTTGGATGACGGATCGGTGTTGCCGACAGACTGATCCCAGAGCTTCAACTTTATCGTGCCGCTCCCCCCTGCTTGCGTCTCTCCCTCAGACGGGGACGAGCATGCGGCTAAGCTGCCCGTAAGGCCGAGAGCCAGCACAACCACCATCGATCTTTTTAATAACGCTTTCATCTTTGAACCTCCCTAGTCATGTTTCTTCACCTATTTTAAGATGGCAGCTGTCTTTACTCCATTCAAAATACGCGCATCAGATTTGAAAATTCGAACATCTCGCCGCACAAAAAAAGAATAGCCTAACCCCCTGCAGGCAGGAGGTTAAGGCTAGCGTCGTTGATGACCTGCCTATTGGAACAGGTCCGGCAAAATGTCATAGATATATTGATTCACCCAATTCCAAGCATGCGTGCCGCCATCGCCCACGATGAAATAGAAATTCCCTTTGTTCGTATCCGAGGAATAAATGAAGGCATCCGTTAATTGCTTCATGGCATCGATTTGAGGCTTCAAGTTGGGGTAAGCGATATCCAGGTTGCCCGTAGCGCTGAACACATAGTAATCCTTCGGCTCATAGCCGGAATTTCGGGCGACATTGGCGAGGTATTCCGCCGTTTCCTTTGGTTTGCTGCCCCCGGCCGCCTGGCCCAAGACCCAGCTATCGCCGCTTAATGGCATATAGTACTTGAAGTAGTCAAGGCCATGGATAAAGGTATACCACGTCGTGACCGAACCCATCGAGAATCCGCCGAAGGCTCGATGCGCTCGGGATGCTCGTAGATCGTCCAGACTCGCGGATTGGGCATACGTATGATACTTGGTCTCCACGAGCGGAACGATGTTGCCGATTAATTCTTCGTGAAACAATGCGGTATCGTTCTTTCCGCCATAGAAAGTAGGCGTTACCACAATCATCGGCTCCATATCGCCATTCGCGATCATATTGTCCAGAATCCGCTTCAGTTCTTTACTCTGGCCGGGTCCGCCGAAGATCAGATTCTCATTCTCTCCGCCGCCGTGCATGAGGTAGAGAACATTATATTTCTTATTCGAATCGGAAGCGTCATAACCGTTAGGCAGATAGACATTCAGTTTTTTATCATCCATGCCGTTCGTTAAGTTGGGAGCTCTGTACGTCAAGCTCTCGATTGTACCCGGTTGATCGCTCTCTTGCCGGTATTCATCCGGGACAGCCTTGAAATACTTCTCGTTTGCCGCTTCTTCGGTCATTTCCAGCTTACCGATTGCCTCCTTGATCGCAGCGTATTGGTTATCGAGTTGTTCCTGCGTGGTTGTACCATCGTTGATCATGTTATCGGCGACAACCTTCGTAATCGCATCCGTAACGATATTTGCATTGGTATACAGCGAGAAATCAAGCTTCAACGTGCTCGTGATGAGATTCATGAGGTCATAAGGATTTAGCCCGCTAACCGCATGCTTGGTCTTGCCGGCAAGCAGGACGTTGCCGAACTTACTCGTATCATTCCATGCGGTGCCCGTGGAATCGAAAACATTCAGCGTACCGATCCGTTCCGATCCTTTCGCATCATTAACCTGCAGCTCGAGGCCGAGCACCTTGCCGTTCTCCGGCTTTGTCCGGAGCGCGATTCTTGCTTCGATGACATATCCGCCGTCGACCTTTTTCGCAGAGGTATAAATCCGCTCGGCAGCTCCATTGTCCACGGATTGGGCATTTTCATAGTTTACGCGAAAATGAAAGTCGTCCACGCCGTATTCTTGCGTCTTGTCATTGTTCTCGTCCATGAAGAGTTCCGCGGAATCCTGCATATAGGGCGTTCCGGATTGCACGGACAAGTTCTTATCCTTGACTTCCGCAAGAATATATAGCGCGCGTTCATCCCATAAAGCCTTAAAAGAAGCTGAAGCCTCGGCCTGGCTTGAACCGTGTTTCGGGATAACCGCCGGTGCGCTGCTCCATGCTCGATCGATGGTACCATCAACCACGGGCGATCCGAAATAGGCCACCATCCTGCCTTGGGAGTCGAATCCATACTTGTCTACCGGTACTTTCGCCGGTCCCTCCGACGGTTTCACAGTTGCTGCAGGTGCTGCAGATACATCCGACCACGAACCCAGGCCATTCGTAAACATCAAGGCTCCAACGGTTAACATCATACCAACGGGTCGTAACAGCGCTTTCATTTTCTACCTCCTCAGTAAAATGGTTAATTCACCTCCAATTTTAGGGAAGAACCCGCATTTACTCCATTCAAAATACGTGCATCCGCTTTCAAAATTCGAACATCCAACCTTTTATCCTCTCAGGTTTCGGTATTCGTTGACGGACCGCCCAATATTCTTCTTGAAGAGAATGCTGAAATAATGGGGATCCGTGATTCCTACCTTTTCCCCCACCTCGTAGCCTCTTAAGTCCGTCTTTTTCAGCAAGGCCTCGGCCTTTTTCATGCGCAGATTCGTCAGATACTCCACAAAGGTCTGCCCCGTTTCCTTTTTCATCAGCCTGCCCAAATGCCCTGGACTGACGAAGAATGCTGCAGAGGCGCTGGCCAAGCCCAGCTTGGGATCACTCATGTTCTCCTCCAGATACGCCTTCATGCGGCTAATCAAGTTGCCCTCTTTGGCTTCATTTTTGGCATAGACGGTGCTTGCAAGCTGACCGACGTAATTCTCTAATGCGGTTTTGAACTCGGGCAGATTATCCGCGGTCAGTACCGTATCGAGCGTCTCCTTATGAAACGCGTAATCATGCTCGACTTGCTGTTCGATCGCCGCATGCTGGCATGCCGTGATGATATCCATCGCCGCCATGCGGAATTGAGAAACGCCGGAGAACGAGACATCGAAGATATCGCGCATGACCCCAAGCGCGCGTTCAGACGATCCGACGCTGACATCGAACTGTAATTGCTTGAGAAGTTCCGGGTTGGAACGATACGGACTCCCACCGTTATCGACGATGTCTTCAAAGCATACGACCTGATTGTGGCCGACGAAGGTTTTGTACTGAAGCGCACGGGCTGCCTCCTGATAGCCCAGGCTCATCTCCTGCGCCTTATGATGGGTACGACCGATCCCAATGTTGACGACGCAGCGGCAGGAATGGAGGAGATTGGATTGCAGCCGTACGCACTCGCTTACGAAATCAGCGTCCCGATCCATGGCAATAACGACGATGTGGTTTCGGGCATCCGATAACATGAAGACGCCGGAGTCGTCCTGGAAGAAGGCGTTGGCTCTGTTCTTGCCTTCCATCTGCAATAAGAGCAGCTGTTCCTCGGACATTGTCTCCGAGATCGGGCTAATCTCGATAACAGCCATTTGAAACGAGCTCGCTTGGTGTAGCGGAAACCCGAAATAAGCCGCCTTTTCCTGAATTTCTTCCAGAGAGAGGGCGCCGGTTATCCATTGGATCAGAAATTTTTCCTTCAGAAACGGAAAATTCCGCTCCAAGTCTTCCTTCAGTCGCTTCAGCTCATGATCGCGCATACGCTCTTCTTCGATTTTGCGTTTAAGCTTATCCGTTACCTGGAGCAATTCCGCGGCGCGAATAGGCTTTAGGATGAAGTCCGAAATCCCGAGTTGGATGCTCTTGCGTGCGTATTCGAACTCGTCATGCCCGGTGACGATCACGATTTTGATATGCGGATACTTCGCCAGGACCATGCCGCTGAATTCGATCCCATTCATCGAGGGCATATAAATATCGGTCAAAATAATGTCCGGTCGCCATTGATCCACCAGATCTAACGCTTCATGCGCACTCGCTGCTTCGCCTACAATCGTCATTCCCCGGCCTTCCCAGTCCATGCGCATCTTGATCAAATTCCGGATGAGATATTCGTCGTCCACGATCAGAACCTTCAGCTTGTCCATGATGTATCCCCTCCCAACGGTATGAATAAAGCGATAACCGTTCCTTTGCCCGGTTCGCTTTCGATTTTGAAACTGCTTCGGTCGCCGTAAAAGATACGCAGACGTTCCAAGGTCCCCCACAAGCCAAAGCTCTCGATCTGCCCTTTTCCCTCCGGGCGAACAATTCGCGCGACTTCTTCTTCCGACATGCCTATGCCATCGTCGGCAACCGATATTCTCAACATCCCGTCCGCGTGATGCGCGCTGATTCGAATTGTCCCCTTCATTCCTTTGGACCTTATGCCGTGATACAGCGAATTCTCGACCAACGGCTGCAAAACCAGCTTTAGAATTTTGTGCGGGCAGCAGCTTTCGTCCACGTCGTATTCGACCTCGAAAATATCCTGATAGCGTGCTTTTTGGATTTTCAAGTAGTTGCGCACCATATCGATCTCTTCGCCGATCGTGATGATATCGCGTCCTTTGCTGACGCTCATGCGGTAGTAGCTGCCCAGCGCTTCCAGCAGGTCGCATACCTGATCGTTCAACCCCGACATCGCCAAGGAAGTAATGGAGTCGAGCGTATTATATAAAAAATGCGGCTTGATTTGCGCTTGCAGCGTATTGAGTTCCGCCTTGCGAATCGTCTTCTGCTCTTCGATAATCCGCTTCAGCAATTGATCGATTTGTTCAATCATGTTGTTGTAGCCAATGAACAGCTGTTCGAATTCGTAGCTGCTCGTCGCAGCGGGCACTTTCCGAAGACTGCCGCTTTGGGCTTTTTTCATGGATCGCAACAGTTGATGAATGGGATGAATAATGCTGCGCGAGATAATGAATGAGGTCACGAAGAAAACGACGCCATTGATAATGAGCAGCATAAGCGCTAATAGGACAAGTGATTTATTGACTGTGCGGAATAAATTGTGGGGCGTTACGCTCACGAACTTCCAGTTGAAACTCCCTTCCGATAGAAAAGAGACCGTATAGGTCTGGGAATCGGACTTCACGGAAAGGTTGCCCGCCGCTTGCTGCAGTAAGGTTTGATTGAGCAACTGCTCGTCTGACGCCATGATCTGCTTCATAAGGGCGAAACGATCATCATCCGTCGAATTAGCGGCAATGATCTGGTTATTCTCGTCCAGAATCGCGATTTGCAGAGCATTTTGATTCGGGAGATTGGCATACGCCTGTACGAAAGCCTCACCCTTGATATTGATGACCAGCACCCCGAGAGGCGACGTGTCGTCCATGTCCCGAATCAATCGGATAAAGGATACAAAATTGCTATCGGAGCTTTCGGTGAACGCCCCGCTCCCATTTAATCGCAGAATGTACTTCCCCTTCTCGGCTACCACCTGCGAATACCATTCCGCGTCATGGACGTTCGCTCTCGCAAAAGTCGGGGATTGCTGGGTTCCGACGGAAAAACGATTTCCCGAGTTATCGAATATGTAGACGGAATCGATGATCGGAACCGCTTGCATGAGATTATTCAAATACATACTGACTTTGGACTGGGTTTGCAAATCGGCATACACATTCCCCTGTCTAAGCAAGTTCTGCAAGTTGTCATCCGAAAATATCATCTTGGAATAGTTGTTCACGTTACCCACCATCAAATCCACGTTTGTTTGGATGGAGGTAAGCGTTTGCAAAGAGGCTTCGTTAAGTTTGTTCTGGGCGGAATTCGTGGATATTTTGTTGAATACGACATAGCTGAAAGCCACCGAAAGCAAGATCACCAAAAAATAGTAAAATGGGATTTTTAGCGCCAATTTTTTCGGCCGGCCGCGAATGGAAGATCTCATGTATTTCACCGTTCGTAGCACTGGAGCACCTCCATTTTATCGATAAAACGCTAGATATCATATATACCATACCTAAATGCCCGCTAACTAGCCTAGGAAACTTACATCCTACTGTTTGGATTCTTAGGAGTTGATTAACAACATTGTTCCATGAAGGGAATCCAAGTATAATACCTTTACCGAATCCGAGGAGGAAGGCTCATGCATAAGGTACTGATTGTCGATGATGAGATTTTTGTGCGCAAAGGCTTGATTAATCTAATCGATTGGCCGTCGCTGCAATTCGAAATATGCGGCGAAGCGGAGAACGGAGCACAGGCGTTAACCCTTATCCAACAACGATCCCCGGATCTGGTCATCGTAGATATCCGAATGCCCGTGCTTGACGGTCTGGAACTAATCCGACAGGTGATTGCACAAGGTGGCCATCAGCCGTTATTTATCATACTGAGCGGGTACCCTGATTTCTCGTATGCGCAGCAAGCCTTTCGTTACAATGTGTCCGACTATATTCTGAAGCCGGTTAATGAACAGGAGATCGCAGCGACCCTCAAAAGAATCGCGACTACGCTGAATCAGAAACAACTTCTATCGATGACAAGAGAAAAGCCGCTTGTCGAGATCATTATCGAAAGCTTGGTCCAGGCCGAACCCGAAGAACAGGTGATGACGCAAATTGCGCACACGCTCGAGCTTCCTCTGACCTCTTCCTATTCGTATGTCATTGCAGAAATCCAGGACAAGCTCCCTCACAGGGAGATTGACTATATGCAACCGTTGCAAAGTTTGCTCCAGCGATTTTTCCATCTCGAAGGGCAACCTCTACTCATCCATGTACGCGCGTACAATCAATATGGCTTTATCGTGCCGCCATTGTGGCAAGACGAGCATTACGGCTCTGAACGGATGGGTTACATGAAGCTTCATCAGTGCTTGGAAGACCATTTATCGACGGAAATCGCTTTGTTTGCCGGTCATAAGGTCGATCAATTGAAGAAAATCGTTCACTCCCGCACCAGCGCCGACGAATGCTTGAAATACCGTTTTGCCGTCGGTTTTAATGGCGTATTCATGGCGGCGGAGCTGTTAGATCAGCCTCTCTATTATTACGATGTCGATGAAGAACTGCATAGCAAGCTGATCTATGAGGTTGAAGCCAATCATAAGGAAGGATACAACGGCGCGATCGATGCGATCTTCCTTGCCTTTAAGGAACGGTATTTCACTCCCGGCGCGGTTGCGAATACCGTAAGGCGAAGCATGATTGCCACGATTAACATTATTCGGCAGCTGGAAGGCAACGAAGAGGATCTCGCATGGTTGCAAGAACTCATGAATTGGCAGACTAAATATCGTAATTTGGACCAACTAAGGTCTGTTTTCACGAACTTCATCGCGGAAGCCGCAGCATATATCGCCAAGCAGCGCGGGGAAAAAAGCAATGGCAGTATTGAAAAAGTCAAAAAATATATCGATGGCCATTTCAGGGAAAACATCTACCTGAAGGGCATTGCCGCCGAATTCCATATGAACCCGATCTATCTTGGCCAGCTGTTCCGCAAAAATTACGGGATGTACTTCAATGAATACCTGTTGACGCTTCGCATCGAGGAAGCGAAACGTCTGCTGCGGCAAACGAAAAAACGCATGTACGAAATCGCCGAGCTCGTCGGCTTCCAGAACGCGGATTATTTCGCCACCCAATTCGAGAAGCTGGAGAAAATGAAGCCGTCGGATTATCGCAATAAAATGATCGATCCATCCTAAGGAGGTCCGTCTTGCTCAACTTTCGATTCCACCATTTGAAGCTCCGAAACAAGTTAATCGTCATCTATGTGATCTGCGTATTCCTGCCGATCGTGCTGACCAACGTGACGTTCTATCACGTGACCACCCTCAATGTCAAAAAACAGAAGACGGCCGACGCGGAGCAAGCGATGACCTTGTTGCAGTCCGAACTAGGAGCCCTGATTGACGATGCTGCGGGGATCTCCTACTTGTATTCGATCGACAATCAGCTGGGCGAACATCTGAATACCGAGCATGCTTCATCCGATCGCTATGTCGAGTCGCTCAGCGGCATATCGAATCTGTTTAACCGCGCGGACAAGGAGTACAAAACGATTAGCTCGGTGACGATCATGAGCGACAATCCGACGATTCTGACATCGAGCCATATTATTAAGCTCGAGGATGAAACGCGGGACACGGATTGGTATCGCCAAATCGTCAATTACAATAACACGTTTCCCCATCTGTATGTGACGCACGACAGCATCAGCGTCATACAGAAGCTGCCGAACCGCCGGTACGGGACATATGAGAATGTGGTCAAAATCGACTTGAATAAAAACTACGTTCAGCAAATTTTCGATCTATCCGGTTTTGAAGGCGATATTTATTTGCTGGATCCGTCCAATGAGGCGCGTTACGGCCGACTGGCAAGCGGTCAGCCTAGCGGGCTGATCACCGAAGACCGGTCGCCCCGTCTCGATGAGATCCCGAAGCCGAACAAAGCCATCGTGATTGCCAAACAGTATCAGTCTAGCCGTTACTTAAACGACTGGAAGGTATACGGCGTCCTTGACGAAGCGAACATCCTGTACGAAGTCAGGCAATCCGGCCGGTTTATCCTGTGGTTCGCAGCGATTAATTTCTTCGTGCCTACGATCGTCATCCTCATTTTCTCCCGCTCGATCCATACGCGAATCCAGGAGCTTCTGAAACACATGAAGTCTGTGCGCGGCAATAACTTCGAACGAGTCCCCTATCATCAAGAACGGGATGAAGTAGGCCAATTAGCGGTGGAATTCAATCGGATGAGCGCTCGGATCGAGAACTTGATCAACGATTTCTATGTTTCCGAGCTCCAGAAGAAAGAACTGGAACTGCGGCAACGGCAAGCCCAGCTACACGCGCTCCATAGTCAGATCAACCCTCATTTTTTATTTAACGCGCTTGAAACCGTCCGCATGCGAAGTCTGATGAACGGCGAATCGCAGACGGCCAAGACGATCCAGAACATGGCGACCATCTTCCGCAAATCGATTATCTGGAAGCGAAGCTTCGTTACGATTCGGGAGGAATTGGAATTGATCGAGTGCTTTCTGGAAATTCAAAAATATCGTTTCGACAGCAAGCTGGAGTATCATATCGAGGTCGATCAATCCGTTATGGCTATTGAGATTCCGAAGATGGCTTTTTTGCCGTTCGTGGAAAACGCGAGTATTCACGGGATCGAGAATATTCCCGGCATCGGCTATATTACGATTCAGATCGCGCAGGAACAGGAACAGATTATCTTCCTCATATCGGACAACGGGAGCGGCATCGCGCAAGAGAAGATCGACGAGCTTCACCGTTACATTCACGAGGATGATGCGATGGGCGATTCCATCGGCATGAAGAACGTCATGACGCGCCTCAAAATCTATTACGGCGAATCGTTCAACTTCGCCATCGCCAGTGCGCCGAACAAAGGAACGCGAATCACGCTGCGTCTGCCCATTACGCGAAGCGAATAAGATCTATCCGACAAATCTTAACTATTCAAAGACCGACCTAAGGTTTGCTATATAACAATTCATTTCTTTTTCTTCTACAATGAAAGTGCTTACACAACTTGATTAAGAGAAAGGGGATTTCAAGTGCGTAGAAAAAAGTGGCTTCCTACCAGCCTGGCCGTGCTAACGGCCGTATCGCTCCTCCTTGCCGGTTGCTCGTCGAATAATGGCGAGGGAGGAAAGACGAACAACACGAACAACAGCTCCGCGGCCAACGAGACGACCGGAGAGGTCAGCACAGACCCGGTTACCTTCACTTATTTCGGATTCGGAACGAATAAAGACGTGCTGGCAAGCGAAACGACGATCGGCAAGATCCTCCAGGAACAAACGGGCGTCGATTGGAAAATGGAGTTCGTTACCGGAGACCCGAGCACGAAGGCGGGCGTCATGATTGCCGGCGGCGCCTATCCGGATGTCATCTCGCCGGTAGGCGAACTGTCGAAGCTTTTGGATGCGGAAGCATTGATTCCGCTCAATGATCTGATCGAGAAGCATGGTCCTAATATCAAGCGCGTATATGGCCCTTACATGGACAAAATCACGAATGAAGACGGCAACATCTACATCCTGCCTTTCACGGCCAACATCGGCGGCTACCTGACGGATCCGGATGCGGGCAGCAACATCTGGATTCAACGCAGAGTGCTGAAGGAATTCGGCTACCCGAAGGTTAAGACGCTTGATCAGTATTTTGAACTGATCGAGAAATATCAAGCCAAATATCCTTCCGTAGACGGAAAAAATACGATCGGCTACGCTACATTCGCCGGCGAACCGGGTCAGTTCTATACGATAACCAATGCCCCGATGCATTTGGCCGGTTATCCGAACGACGGCAATGTGTTGGTTGATATGCAGACGCATGAAGCCAAGCTGTACCAGGGAACCGATTACGAGAAGCAATGGCTGCAGTCGTTGAACGAGTTGAACCTCAAGGGCTTGTTCGATCCGGAGAGCTTCACCGCGAACGGGGACCAATTCAAGGCCAAGCTGACCTCGGGCCGCGTGCTCGGATTCAGCGGTTACACCTGGCAGATCGGCGATGCCATCAACAACCTCAAGACAGCCGGTAATGACGATCTGCGCTATGTGCAGCTCCCGATCGTATTTGACGAGAGCATCACGGATGCCTACATGGACCCTCCTTCCTTTGTCAACAACCGCGGTCTCGGCATTAGCGTAAGCGCCAAGGATCCGGTTCGCATCATCCAATATTGGGATAACCTGCTGACCGACGAGAACCAGAAGCTGGTCCAATGGGGCGAAGAAGGCGTCACCTACTCCGTGAACGAAAAGGGACGTTACGTCATGAATGACGAGCAATTGGCCAATCGCAACGATAACGAGTTCAAACGCAAATACGGCTGGGCTTACTTCGATTATGAATGGCCGCGTTACGGCGATAACTCCGTGTATGAGGACGGCAATGCGCATCGCCCCTTCTCCCAGCCTGAAGTCGCGAACATCAATTATACGGATGGCGACCGAGCGCTGCTTGAAGCTTACGGTATCCAAACCTTCTCCGGTTTCTACGCGAAACCTGTGGAGAGACCTTGGTACCCGGCTTGGAGTATCGAGAAGCAGCAAGGTTCTCCTGAAGATATCTTCAATCAGAAAGCCGGAGATCTTCAGCAGAAGTATTATCCGAAGCTGGTTCTTGCCTCCGAAGGGCAGTTCGAATCCGTCTGGAACGACTATCTCAAAGAGTTCGGCAAACTGGATGCGGCCGGCTTCGAGGCCTTCATGACCGCCAAGGTGAAGGATCGCGTCGCAGGAAAGTGGTAAACGCCCGCTTCTAACGATTGTCGTGTACCGGGAAAAGCGATGCCATTCGCTTTTCCCTCTAACTATGCTAGGGACAGATAAGAGTATGCCGGAAGGGAGACGGATCGAGTGGGGAAACATACCGTGCAGCTGAAAGGTTCGGCTTCTGAAGATTCGCGCCTAAGCGCCTATTTCAAAGCATTGGGGAAGCAAAAAATGCTGATGCTCATGTCGCTGCCTTTTCTCGCGTGGGTCATCGTATTCAAATATATTCCCCTCTGGGGCTGGACGATCGCCTTTCAAAAATACAGGCTGGGCAGGGATATTTTCGACCAGGCTTGGGTTGGATGGGATAACTTCAAGTATTTGTTTAAGGAACAACAGTTTTACCTCGTGTTGCGCAATACGCTTGTGATGAGCTCGATTAATCTTGTCATGGGATTCGTAACCGCTATCGTATTAGCGCTTCTCCTGAATGAACTCCGCAGAATCGCCTTCAAGCGGACGGTGCAGACGATCAGTTATTTGCCGCATTTCATCTCGTGGGTCGTCGCCGCCAATATCGTCCAGACGGCGCTTGCGCCGGAGGGAATTATCAACGTGTTGCTCCTTCAGCTCAATCTGATCGATAAGCCCGTCTTGTGGCTCGGCGTCGGCGAATATTTTTGGGGCATTCTCGGCGTGACGGAAATATGGAAGAACGTCGGTTTTAATACGATTATTTATTTGGCAGCCATCACGACCATTGACCCTACCCAGTACGAAGCGGCCCGGATCGACGGCGCGTCGCGCTTGCAACAAATGTGGCATATTACGCTCCCGGGCATAAAGCCCGTCATTGTCATCTTGCTCATCATGAACCTGGGCCATATCCTCGAGTCCGGCTTCGAGCCGCAATACCTGCTTGGCAATGGCATGAACGTTGAATATTCGGAAAATCTTGATATATTCGTTCTGAAGTATGGGATACAGATGAATAACTATGGATTGGCGACGGCAGCCGGCATGTTCAAAACCGTGGTCAGCTTCATCTTCCTTATCGTTGCCAACAACCTCGCCAAACGGCTTGGCGAAAGCAGACTGTACTGATGAAAGGCGATGATACGATGTTAAAAACAAAATCGACTGGATTCTCTTCCGTTGGCGATCGAATATTCGACGCGTGCAATTACGTCTTCATGATTTTTTTAATCTTCGTCACCTTGTATCCTTTCATTAATATGTTCGCCTTGTCGTTCAACGACGCCAACGACTCCATCCGCGGCGACATCTATTTTTGGCCGCGCGAATGGACGCTCCGAAACTATGCGTATGTGTTTAACGAATCGAACGTGTTCTACGCGACCTTCATTTCCGCGGCACGGACGATCGTCGGGACGATCGTTTCCGTATTTTGCACGGCGATGCTGGCCTATGCGATCAGCCGGCCCGAATATAAATTGAAGACATTCATTTCCATTACCTTCATCTTCACGATGTATTTCAGCGGCGGCTTGATCCCGAACTATCTGCTTATTAAAGAACTCAGCATGCTGAACAGCTTCTGGGTCTACATCATTCCGGGCATCATCGGCGTGTTCAATATGATCGTCGTTCGGTCCTTCATCGAAGGGTTGCCGGAAGGCATCATGGAATCGGCCAAAATGGACGGCGCGGGCGACCTCACCACCTTTATTCGCATCGTGCTTCCGCTGACCATGCCCGCTCTGGCGACCGTAGCTCTGTTCGTGGCCGTCTATCAGTGGAACTCCTGGTTTGACGTATTCCTGTACAATTCTTCACGGCACGACCTGAGTACGCTGCAATACGAGTTGGTGAAGATCTTGTCCACGTCGGACACGGGCTCTTCAGCCGCTGACCAATATGCCGATGCTCAGGGAGGCGCCGATATCGTAACGCCGACATCGGTTCGCGCTACGATGACGATCGTTGCCAGCGTGCCGATCATTATGGTCTATCCGTTCCTCCAGAAGTATTTTGTCAAAGGCATGATCGTCGGCGGAGTAAAGGGATAACCGAACAAGCAGATAAGTACCGGAGGAGTGGAAATCAATCTGATGAAGAAACAAGGCGTAAATCCTTACTTGCCGTCCTGGGAGTATATCCCCGACGGCGAGCCCCATGTGTTCGAGGACAGAGTCTACGTATACGGCTCGCATGACCGTTATAACGGGCATGTCTTCTGTCTGAACGATTACGTCTGCTGGTCGGCGCCCGCGAACGATCTGGCGGACTGGCGATATGAAGGCGTAATCTTCGAGAAGGCGGACGATCCGCTGAATCCGGACGGACGCATGTGCCTCTATGCCCCTGATGTCACCCAAGGTCCGGACGGACGTTATTATCTGTTCTATGTGCTGGATAAGGTATCCGTCGTGTCGGTCGCCGTCTGCGATACGCCTGCCGGCAAGTATCAATTTCACGGCTACGTGCAGTATGCCGACGGGACGCGCCTGGGCGAACGGGCGGGCGATCAGCCGCAATTCGATCCGGGCGTCTTGACGGAGGGCGACCTCACTTACCTGTATACCGGGTTCTGCGCGATCGGAGACAAGTCGCGCAAGGGCGCGATGGCCACCGTCATCGGGCCGGATATGCTGACGATCCTCGAAGAACCGGTGTTCATCGCGCCCAGCGAGCCGTACAGCCAAGGATCCGGCTACGAAGGACACGCGTTCTTCGAAGCGCCATCCATCCGCAAGCTTGGCGATACGTACTATTTCGTCTATTCCTCCGTCGTCATGCACGAGCTGTGTTACGCGACCAGCAAGCATCCGACGAAAGGCTTCGAATACCGCGGCGTCATCGTAAGCAATAACGACATGCATATCGATTCGTATAAGCCGGCGGGCAAGCCCATGTACTATGGCGGCAACAATCACGGCGGCTTGGTAAAAGCAAGCGGTCAATGGTACATCTTCTATCACCGCCATACGAACGGTACGAGCTTCAGCCGCCAAGGCTGCATCGAACCGATCGAGATCCTCGAAGACGGTACCATACCGCAGGTGGAGATCACGACGAGCGGTCCGAACGGCGGCCCGCTCGTCGGGCGTGGCCAGTTCCCGGCCTATTTAGCCTGCCACCTATTCACGGAGACGGATGAGAGCTACACGGGCACGCACGGCGCATGGATGGACGGCCGATTCCCGAAGATCACCCAAGACGGCAAAGACGGAGACGAAGAGATCGGTTATATCGCGAATATGCGGGATTCCGCAACGGCGGGATTCAAGTATTTCCAATGCGAGGGCGTGAATCGCGTGATGATTCAGGTTCGCGGATACGCCCAAGGCAGCTTCGAGGTCAAAACGGCATGGGATGGTCCAACGCTTGGATCGATCCCGGTCGATTTCACGAACGTATGGACGACGTATGCGGCCGACATCGCGGTTCCGAACGGCGTTCAAGCTTTATACTTCACGTACAGGGGCATCGGCAACGCAAGTCTGGCGTCGTTCACGTTGGAATAATTGAGAGACCGATTGAGATAGGCGATGTATCCAAAGTAACGAATGGCAGCCTGACTTCACGTCAGGCTGCCATTTTCACACTGTATAGCGTCGGTCGCAGTCGACAGATAGGTAACGAACGAATTATCCGATATCCCCGGTCCGAATGGGAGCGGCTAGAACCATTTTGCCCCGCGGTTGATCACCTAACGCATCGGGCTCTAACGTGATGGCAATGGTATCGTAGTCGTTGGGCTCGAACGAATAGTAGAGCGCACCGTTTCCTTGTTCGGCTAGAAAAGTCCCGGCGCTAACTTTGGTCTCCCCTTTAATCAGCCACACTTGAAAGGCTTCCGTTCCCTTCAACTGGGGGAGTTGTTCCGCTTGAACGAGCAAATGAGTTCCCTTCTGGTCAATAACGATCGTCGCTAATCCCTCGGAAACGAAATCCTCGGCAGCAGGAGACAATTTAACGGCTTGCTCCACTTTCACGGGCTCACCTGGCTTTATGTCAGATCCAGCAAGCTGTTGATTCAAATCATGAATCGTTACTTGTTGATAACCCGCAAAGAAAACGAGTAGCGCCACAGCGGCTGATAACCCAGGAATAAGCCAACGGCTTTGCCCATTCTTGCGATTCAACCGACGTTCCGTCGCAAGTGAGGTCGATTGTTTTGCTCCTGTCGTGTCCGCATTCGCCTCTTGTCCAAGAACATTGGAAAGGACCCTCTTCTTCATGCCCGCTGGCACTGGCTGTTCCTCTACGGCAAGAGGCAACAGGTCGATGACTTGCTGCAGCTCCGATTGATTGGCCTGGCATGCTTCGCAGCGTGACAAATGAACTTCAAACTCCGCCTTATCTTTCGCATTTAGTCCGTCCAACAGGTAGATCTCCAATAGTTCGCAATCGCGATTTTGTCCGTCCATTCGGGTTACCTCCTTTCAAATTCGACCAACCGCGTTCTGAGATGTTTTAAAGCCAATCGAATTCGGCTCTTCACCGTACCGAGCGGAATTCCCCTCTTCTCGGATATTTCTTGTTGAGTCAGCCCTTGATAGTACATCAGATCAAGCACATGTTGCTGTTCCTCATTAAGCTCCCTCACCGCATTCTTGACTTCGGCCGCCATCAAATTATTGGCTGCTTGCTCTTCCAGGTTCACCTGATCGTCAATCAACTCGGCAAAGGTCTCCGCATCTTGCGTCTGTTTAGCCGTTCGGTTTTGTTTGTTGCGAAGCTGATCAATCGCAATATTTCGAAGGATGGCGAACAGCCATGTCGACACTTTGCTTTGCGATCCGTCGAATGTATGAGCGCGATTCCAAATGCGCATGAACAATTCCTGCACGATTTCTTCAGCTAACATCGCATCGCCGACAAAACGATAAGCGTAGGCGTATAGCGGCTTCTCATAACGATCATATAGCGCCTCAAGAGCGACGGGGTCCTGTTGGCTGATTCTCTGCATGATCAAAGCCTCGTCTATTGGTGTCTCCACGGAAGACCTCCTCTCTTATACTCCCCCCATTATAGTTGTTCGAGAATAAACATTCGATGGATGATATGAAAAGTTTTTTTTCGAATCGGTGATCCAACCTCGCGTCTGTTTCGAATAGCTATATGAAAGACTTTAGAGCCTAAATGAGGAGGAATCTACAAATGAAAGGAATACGCAACAAAATCGCAATTCTTATGTTATCGCTGCTATTGCTTGTACCTGCGCTGGCGAACGCGCATACGGTCAGCACGAAAGGGGCGACGCCCGACCTGCGTTCGGCTCTGGGCCAGTTGCTTGGCGAACATGCGTTGCTGGCCATAATCGCGATGCAAAAAGGCTACGATGGCGCGTCCGACTTCGCCCATGCGGCCGGAGCGTTAAACCATAATACGGATGAATTAACGGCAGCCATCGCTTCCTTATATGGCCAATCCGGCGGAGAAGCTTTCAAGGAAATCTGGAACTCTCACATCGGCTACTTTGTCGACTATGTAAAGGCAACGGCCGCGAGCGATGAAGCCGGCAAGAAAAAGGCGATCGACGAACTTGAGGAATACCGGATGGAACAAGCAAAATTCTTTGCGGCGGCCAATCCGAACTTCAACGAGCAAGTGATCGCAGGCGAATTAAAAAGCCACATCGAGCATTTACTGTCCGCATTTGATCATTATGTCGCGAAAAACTATGCTGCCGCTTATAGCGATGCCGCAACGGCGTACTCCCATATGTATATGACCGGCGATGCCTTAACCGCGGGCATTACGGCCCAATTCCCGGCGAAGTTCCCGGATGCGGCAGCGTCGAATCCAGCATCCGATCTGCGTTCCGCGCTGGAGCAAAAGCTCGGCGAGCACGCCTTGCTGGCCGTATTCGCCATGCAAAAAGGAATTGACGGTGCCGCCGATTTCGGCGATATTGCCAGCTCTCTAAATCGAAATACGAATGATATCACTGCCGCCGTTGCCTCCGTGTACGGAGAAGAAGCAGGCGAGGCCTTCCGCACGATCTGGTCTTCCCATATCGGGTATTTCGTGGATTACGTCAAGGCGACTGCTGCCGATGACATGAACGCTAAAGCCAAGGCGACTGCGGAACTTGAGCAATATCGGATGCAACAGGCAAAATTCTTTGCGGCGGCCAACCCGAACTTCAGCGAACAGGCAATCGCCGGCGAGCTCAAGAACCACATCAACCATTTGCTTGATGCATTCAACAAATATGCAGCAAAGGACTACGCGAAGGCTTATTCTGACATCCAGGAAGCCTATAGCCACATGTTCCCTACAGGCGCTGTGCTTGCCGACGGGATTGCGAAACAGTTCCCGGATATTTTCCATACGGCAGCGTCTTCTACACCGCCCGCCGTTCAAAAGGTATGGTTCCAAATCAAATCGAACCTGCTCATTATCGATGGTAAAACCACCCAAATGGATACCATGCCGCTTATGGACAAAGGAACGACGTACATCCCTCTTCGTTACTTGGCGGAAGGAATCGGCGCCAGCATCGTTTGGGATGCCGACAACAACTCTGTATGGGTTATTGCGGGAAACAACAAGGCGGAGTTCTGGATCAATGCCGAATACATGGAGCTTAACGGCAAACGGATCGAGATTGGAAGCCCTGTCCTGAGCCGAGATAACCGCACCCATGTACCGGTTCGCTTCATTGCGGATTTGTTCGGATGGGATGTCGATTACAATTCGGAAGATGGATCGATCACGCTGACGAAAACCGCGGAGATGGAACTGTCTCACGAACATGACCTGATGTAATTTCGAAATAAAAATAACCGACTTCTGTCCCACTACAGAAGTCGGTTATTCCTATCCATTTTTTCTTTGATTCCGTTCATTATTCAAGTATTTTCTGAGCTGTCATCAACTCTAATAGGCTAAAAACAAATCCACTAGCAATTCCTATACTATAGAATGTAAACATATCTTTTGAAAAAACCTCCTTAACTTTATCTGAAAGCACAAGAGAGCTAAACCATATCGGTCAGCTCTTCATTTAATAAACTAATGATATTTTACGAACCTTCCTTAGAACAGCAACATTTGACCCTCAGTTGGAGCCGTGGCTTTGTTTTCTGGTTTCTTCTCTAAAACCTCTCGGGTCGGTTCAACTATCGGCGTTTGTGACGGTATTTTGACCTTAGAGGAGTAGGTGTGCTCACTTTTGCAGGATGGGCACAAATAAAGTTGCTTGGGCAAACGTGACTTCGCCAAGACAATACGTTCCTCGATAGACAATCCCTTCGCTTGAGCACAGCTTCCACAAAGTATTTCCATGATTCATTCTCCTAACTTTTATCGTTTATCCATATTATCATTATTATGAATTCCTTGGATATCGTTTTTCAGCATAAGTCTGGTATTTAACCTGATTGCTTCAGTTTAAAAGCTTTTGAATACACGAGCAATCGCGGCGGAGAAGATTCCTCTTTTAAGATTGGCGTTCGCCTCTCCCGTTCGAGACTCATGATATCTCCGATTAGTTCTTCCTATAGATATAAATCTTCGTGCGATACATGTCGCTGCAAGTCAATACACGCTCTGCCTCCCATCCCGGCATGGCAAAACAAATGCTCATCACTCTTGACCCGAACGCCAACTGGTCGCGAAAGATCTCGTTTAACCGCCTCATCGCGCCGGGATACAAATAGCAGATGACGAGGTCAGCCTCTTTATAGTCATATACGTATAGACTTTTGCGCACATAGAATATCCGACCTCGAGCAAGAAGCCTCGCCACGAGCAAGGGAATCAGCGAATTTTCAATGCCGATAATGCGCTTTTCGCGATAACGCGCGTAGATCGCCTGACACAGCGTTCCCCAGCCGGACCCGGCGTCCACAATCGTTTGCGCTTCCGGATAGCGGCTCAGCTCTTGAACGACAACTCGCCGCACCGGAGCTGAGGCGGGCATCGGAGATATTCCGTTGCGTATACTGGCATAGATGATAGAGATCATGATGACCGACGCCAAAACGATCGCGCACACGGTGATATAGGGATAGTCGGGGATAAACAGATTCCTCCTTTTCCTGTCAAAAAATATGACTCAGTATATACCGGCGCGATCGTTGTTATACGGGTGGAGCATTCGCTTAGCCACATCATCTGCCTCTGATCCCAGTATATCGATCAGCATAATTTCGTTCTCGATACAACGAGCGGCGAAGATGGCGAGCTTCGTGCGCGATATTATGGTGACGAAGGGGGAATGATTGTTCTATAATTTACGGGTAATGCTATAGGCGCCAGGAGGAGGAAAGAAAATGCAACTCATCGACAAAACGAAAGTCCAGCAATTTTTAGATATCCTAGTCGATTGCGATTTATATATCCATCTCGAGATGACAACGGGAGCTTATGCAGCGCATCTGGATCGTACGAAACATCCAGCCGCGACCTTTATTTCGAACGCCGTTATTCGTTATTCCCACGGTTCGATTTCCGGGGACGGCCCATATCGTGTCGGTTTGAAAACGGAGCTTGGCTGGGTTTATTCCGAAGGGCTTACCCACTATGAAGAGACGGATTCCGATAGGCTCATCCTCGCGGGTCACGACACTGCAGGAAAACTCGTTGTGGCGTTGCAATTGAGTCGGGAACCATTCTAAGGTAAAGGGGGAATTGAACAATGATGAAACGACATATCCTAGTTGTGCTTCCGCATCCGGACGACGAAGCGTTCGGCGTGTCAGGGACGCTTGCCATGCATCTCGACCAAGGATCGGCGGAAGTCACTTACGCGTGTTTGACTTTAGGAGAAATGGGCCGCAACATGGGAATACCGCCTTTCGCTAACCGGGTCACTCTACCCTCCATACGCAAGCAGGAACTGGAGGCTTCTTGCCGTGCCATTGGCATTTCGGATCTCAGAATGCTTGGATTCCACGATAAAATGATCGAATTCGAGGATAAAGCGAAGTTAGACGGAAGCATCGAGGCGCTCATCCAAGAGCTGAATCCTTCATTGGTTATTACTTTCCACCCAACGCTGAGCGTTCATCCCGATCACAACGCATGCGGGGCGGCGGTAATCCGAACGATCGGCAGAATGCCTGCAGAACATAGGCCGGCCGTGCATTGCATGGCATTCGCAAACAATCACGAACAAGAAATCGGAAAGCCTGATATCATTAATGACGTTACAGGTTACCTGAAACAGAAAATGGCATCTATTCAAGCCCATAAGTCCCAATTCCAAGCCGCTGAATTGTTAGGTAACAAAAAATTATCGGATGCGGAAATCCAGGCGCGCTTCGGAACGGAACGATTCTGGACGTATCGATTCTCATAATAGTCTAATTATTAAAGAGAAATACAAAGGCCGAGTATTAGTTGAACTCGGCTTCTGTATTTTCGCATGCCTCACAGAAAACAAAACAGCAATAGCTAAGGACGAGAAAATTATATTAGACTAATCAACGCAGTATCCTTAGGTGAAAGGACAGCTTGGATTGATACCATACTTATTTTCTTTCTATCAGACCACCGTTCTCTAAATATAAAACTCGATCGCACAGCGGCAGAACGCGCTCATCGTGCGTGACCATAACAGCGCTCTTGCCTAGTTCTCTTGCTTCTTCTGCAAGCATGCGTACAACGTCCATTCCTCTGGAGGCATCTAGACTCGCCGTAGGCTCGTCCGCCAACAACACAGCTGGGTCGTTCATGAGTGCTCTGGCAATGGCGACGCGCTGACGTTCACCTCCGGACAACTTGTCGGGATAAGCACTTCGGCGATGATTCAAGCCAAGCATATCAAGCAGCTCCCGAATACGTTCGGCCGCCTTCCTCTTATTCATATTCCCCAGCTTTGCAACCAGCGTCAACTGCTCTTCCACTTTTAAATAAGGAATCAAATTCGCACTCTGAAAAATAAATCCGATCTTATGAAGGCGAATATCGGACAATTCTTGCTTGTTTTTATCGGATACCGATTCACCATCGAGCAAGACCTCACCGCCTTTTGGATCAAGGAGTGCTCCTGCAATCGATAAAAAGGTGCTTTTACCCGAACCGGACGGCCCCATAACAGCGACCAATTCACCTTCAGATACCTGCAGGTTCAGGTTATTTAGTACCGTTCGCTGGATGCCGCCATCCTCGAAGGTGTGAGTGATATTATTCAAAATCAGTCTATGTCTCATGCTGCGGTCCTCCCAATTGCATCCAAGGCATCTATTTTTGTTACTTTCCAAACGGAAAGCAAGGATCCAACGAGGGACATTGTAACAAAAGCGATGCTTGTTAACGCCATGGTAGAGGATTGAAGCAGAAACGGCATTCCGCTAGGCAAGATGGATTCAGTCGCTTGGATAAGAAGCATGCTGACGACTAGACTGCCTGCTGATAATAGTAACACTTGAAGAGCAACGCTTCGAACAAGGTACCCGGTGCGCGTTCCGATCGCCTTCAGGATTCCGAACTGACTGCTTTTCTGAATGGTGATGACATAGAAAAACACAGCTAAGACGAACGAAGAGATGATAAACAAAAAGATAATCATCATCCAAAGTGATCCCTGTTCTTCCTTATAGCCAGGGATGGCCGATACGGCATCTGCCTTAGTCACGATTTCGGCGTCAGCGAGAACTGCGGTAAGCTGTTCCTTGTGATGTGTATTTGCTTTTACGGCAACCGCATTGTAAGTTGAATCTGTCCATTTTGTCGCACTCGGCGTCGTTATAGTCGTCAATTGAAGCTGTTGCCAATCGTGTTCATTCAGAAAGACTGCTGGTGAGTGGCTGAATGATTCATGGTTAACAAAACCGCTGACCGTCCATTTTAAGCCTGAGGCCTGATCAATCAAGACCGTGCCTAGACCAATTCCCGAATCTTTCAGCTTACGATCCACAAGTACCTGCCCAGTCCCGGTGGCTGTGATTGCTGCACCTTCGGTTAATTTGGGCATCAACCAGCCTTCCGGATTTATACCAAGAAGCGTTACGTCCAGTTTGCCAATCTTCCCCTCTGCTGTCATGGTGGTCATCTTGACACCAAGTGGTTGAACATTATCTTCTCCGACAATTGAACTTGCTTGCAATAATACTTGTTCACTGATTTGTGAACGGGTAAAGCGATGATTCGAATCCTTCTCCATAATAAAATGCGTAGCATCCATATTCTGAATCGATGCAGCATTATCATAGGCAAGTCCACGCGCTAGCCCGGTAACAAAAAGAACCAAAAAGGCGACGAGCAGCATTATTATCGCTATGAGCGAATAACGGACTTTTGCAAACCTCATCTCTCGAATGGCCAAATACATTGTGCTTCCCTCCCTTGAATGTCCTCAGTATAGGAAGCGAATATAAACGGCGCATAAATAACAAATTACAATTTGGGGAGCGTTACGTGAAAACGGGCGCCTTCCCCTGGTGAGCTGCTCACATGGATATTCCCCTCGTGCAGCTGCACAATCTTTTTCACGATGGAAAGTCCCAGACCCGTTCGACCCGAAGAACGTTCACGTGCACGATCGACACGGTAGAAGCGATCGAATAAAAAAGGTAAATGTTCAGATGCGATTCCTTCCCCGGTATCCGAGATTATGATACATGTATGCGATTGTCCTTCCTCAGCCCGGACTTCAACGCTACGCCCCGTCGGGATATGATTCACCGCGTTGCTCAACAAATTAGTCCATACCTGCAGCAGCAGCACCTCATCGCCATAAACCTTAAGCTGTTCGGGAATTGACAGCTTCAATAGCAGTTCCTTCTCCTCTAGCTGCCATTGCAACATCTCTACGGCTTGACGGATTTGGCTTCGTAAAGAGAAGCTCTTTTTGTTCAGCGCCTCTTCCCCTTGTTCCAGTGTAGAGAGCAGCAACAACTGTTTGCTCAGCATAGAGAGATGCCGGCTTTCGGCTTCTACGATAGCGGCATATTGCTCGCGTTCTTCTTTCCGTAGATCCCCTTGCGCTAAAACTTTAGCAAACCCTTGAATTGAGGTAAGGGGCGATTGGATTTCGTGTGATACGTTCGCTACAAACTGCTGTCGTGCCAGGTCGACGCGCTCCAACTCCCGGCTCATCGTAGTAAAATGCTCGGCTAACTGACCGATTTCATCACGTCTACCTGTCGCTAACCGGTAATTGTAGTCCCCTTGCGCGAGGCGTTTAGTCGCTTCAGTTAACCTTGTGATTGGCTTGACGATATAGCGCGTGCTGATCAAAAACAATAAAATACTGATTAGGATGGTCAGCAATCCGACTAAGGCAAAGAAGGTACGAAGCTCGCCAAACTGCAGCAAAACATCCGGCCGCATAAACAAGGCGTATTTTTTCATTGATGATTGAACGGGCACGCCTACGGTATTGCTTAATCGGTTATCAAAGAATCCGGAGATGAACGGCTTGTTCGGGAACCGCGCTACTCCGTGATAAACGCCGCCGCCTAGAACCAGTGCGATATCCTGCTTGTCCAGATCCTGCCGTCGGAAACTCCTTCCGAAGAAATGGGATTCCCCTTGCCCATCCGTCACATAGATTTCGTACCCAAGCGCGGCCGCATTGCGAAGATAGCGCTCCATACTTGTAGGCTCTACTTCAATGAATTCCTTCATATCCTCAGCAATGGATACAAGCTTCTCGTCGTTGTAAGGTTTCAGTTTCATATGGTAGTACGTATTGGACGCGAGAAACCCTAATATACTGCTCGCTAGAATGACCGCTAAAGTGATCAGAAACACACGGTAGTATAAGGATTTCATTTTTCCCTCACCACAATCTTGTAGCCGATGCCGCGAACCGTCTGAATCATAAAGTCATCCGAATAATCGGCAAAACGCTGACGGAGTCGGTTGATATGTACAATGACCGTATTGTCATCTCCTTCATAATCCGGACCCCATACAAGACGAATAAGCTCGTCGCGGGAAAACAGACGTCCTGGATATTGCGCTAATTGGGCCAGCAACTCGAATTCTTTCATCGGCAGCAAAAATACCGATTGGCCGTCGGACACTTCAACATTTTTGCGATCAATGGTAATACGATGCATCCGGATGATGTCATTAGCCACCCGGTTATAGCGGCGGAACAGCGCCTTGACCCGGTAAAGCAGCTCTTCCGGCTCGAAAGGTTTGGTTACGTAATCATCTGTCCCTCTTTGATAGCCTTGTTCTTTATCGGACAACTGATCTTTAGCCGTAAGCAAAATAATTGGAATGTCATAATGCTGGCGAATATATTCGCACAGTTCAAATCCGTCCATACGTGGCATCATCACATCAATGATTGCGATATCGATTTGGGAGTGTTTCATTACTTTTACTGCCTCACCCCCATCCTGAGCTTCATGCACGCTAAATCCTTCCCGGGTCATGACATATCTCACCAATGCTCTAATACTTGGGTCATCGTCAGCAAGCAATAGATGGTTCAACACAACAACCTCCAGTTCATTCCCTTTGTTTGGTGATAGCATAACACAAACAAAGCCGACTCAACGTAGTTTCGTTCCCCTCTATGAACACGACCCGATGTAATTTCGGAACAAAAATAAACCGATTTCCGCCTCAAGACGGAAATCGGTTTATACCCACTTATTTTCGAAACCATTCGCCTTCGCTTCCTGCATTTGTCGGATCACTGGCAGGTCTAACTATTGAATAACGGTATTGTCGAAGCCGCGTTCAGCGCGCCAATTCGAATTCGGTCTAGCAGCAACGCCTGTCCGTCAGCTTGCCTTAACTTGATCGATTTAGGCTCTCCCGGCAGCAGCTCGAAGAAATTGTCGCTCATCCGGACGTTGCCCTGCGGGATATCAATGGTCACCAGCCTGGCGACTGCGCCTGTCGTCCTTAATGTCACAACTCCAAGCTCTGCGTCCACGCTTGCCGTCAACTGTGCTTGCGGCAAGTCGAGCTCCTTATGGTCCCGGAGATAATAATAGTTGTCCTCGCAATCCCATCCCGGTGCCGATAGCCTCACCAACGCCCTATCTGGAGAAAGTCCGCCGAGGATGTCGAGCTCTTCCCACTCTCCCAGCTTTACGGCCGTATTGGCTCCAACTTCGGCAGCCGTTTCCAACGATCTCACAAGCTTGCCTTCAAAATCGTACACCTGCAGCGTCACCTTGCCCGAGCAGGCTTGCAGACGGTCATTAACGACCCACAGCTTGAGCGGCTCTCCGGGATCGTGATCCAGCGTAAGGTGCAGCGGATGATAAAATTTACGAGCATAATAGAATGAAGCCTTCGGCAGCAGCTCATAATCGATCAATGACCAGCTTGTTCCTGGCCAGCTGTCGCCATGCTGCCAGATGAGAGCGCCGCTTGTTCTGGCCTTGTTGCGGCGATAATGCTCAATGCCGTATTTGAGTCCTTCTGCCTGCGTCAACATCGAAAACCCCATATATTCCTCGATGTCGGAAGGAATGCCGGTAAATCCCTCCATCAGCAGAATGCCTTTTTGATGATTCGTATCCTTGTTCCGGTAAGCCATCTCGACGCTCCCCCAATAGAACTCCTCGTCGGGAACGTATTTCTCCAGCGTATAGCGATTGGCCGAGGCATGCATGCCGAATTCGCTGCTGAACAACGTATCGTCTTTTTTATAATTTTTGAAGGTAACGCCTTCGATGCTGTAATCAAGCATCGTTCGGTCGCCGAATTTGCGTGGATAGACCGACCCGTGCCAGACTTGCCAGTTATGCCGGTCACCCACCTCCGGATCGTTCGCGTCGTTGCCGCCATATGGCGAAGACGGCCAATAAGGGCGGGAATCGTCGTATTGCTCCAGCACCTCAGGCAATAAATGATGGTAGATCGACTCGCCGTAGAACGGGCAGGTGATATCGCCGTCAGACGACTTCATATCGTACAGCCAATCAATTTCGTTGTTCCCGCACCATATGGCAAGCGATGCGTGATTGCGCAATCGCTTAATATTGCAAATCGCTTCCTGTCTGACATTGTCCATGAAATCAGCATTGTAATCAGGGAAGAGCGCGTTTGCGAAAGCAAAGTCCTGCCAAACAAGGACGCCCAGCCGGTCGCACTCGTCATAAAAGAAACTTTTTTCGTAAATGCCCCCGGCCCAAATGCGCAGCATATTCATATTCGATTCAACGGCCAGTTCAATGAGATCCGTATAACGCTTATCGGGCGCCGAGCCGATGAAATTGTCCACTGGAATCCAGTTGGAGCCTTTAGCAAACAAACGAACGCCATTTAATTGGAAAGCAAAAGCATGCCGGCCATGTTCATCCTGCAGCAACAGCTCGATCGTACGAATGCCGAAAGGCTTGCGGTAGCGATCCGTTTCTTGTCCATCCGCGTACAGAATGACTTCAAGATCATACAGGTATGGCTGGCCAAGATCATGGGTCCACCATAGCTCTGGATGGTCAATATTCAAACTCACTTCCGCACGCGAGCGCGCAAGCTTGCCAGCCGCTTCTGCCGCCGTATCGCCAAGAGCGTCCACCAGACTGGCTCGATAGGTCAATTCGACGCTGCGATTGAAGCATTTTGCCTCAATGGAAGCCCGCACGGTCGCCATACCCTTGTCAGCCGTCTCCGTGCGCGCATACACGCTGTCCAGACGAGCGAGCTTGCTGCGCTTTAGATGAACCTTGCCCCAGATGCCTGTCGTCACCATGCGAGGACCCCAGTCCCAGCCGAAATTCATGGCCGCCTTGCGAATCCAAGGGCGCTCCTTCGTATAGGAGGACCATTGCATCTGAGCTTTGTCTCGATTATGCAGGGACAGCGGATCGAACTTGACCGCCACCGTATTTTTACCGCGATTCGCAATGCGTGTCACATCGTAAACATAACTGCGGTGCATATTGGCCGTTTGCCCAATCTCCAGACCGTTCACATAGATTGTGGCGAACGTGTCCAATCCTTCGAACACAAGCTCCAGCCGTTCATCCTGGCTTGGCGCTTCATCCAGCTGGAACTTGGTCCGATACCACCATTCCTTCTGCTCGATCCATCTGCATTTGATGTCGTTATGGCCGTAATAAGGATGCTCGATCAGCTTCCTCTCAATCAGTGTGGAATGAACGTCGCCCGGCACGGCAGCCGTAATCCAGAAGCGATCGTCCAGACCGGCGTCCGCGAGCTGAAGCGGCGGCACCTGTCCGACCTCATAATGCTGTAATCTCCATTCGCCCGATAGTTCCATAAGGTCCTCCATGTTACCCAATAAATTTTTGGTCCGACTTAAGCTCCGGCAACAGTGTGCGTAAGCTTTGTCGGACCAAATGGCTGTCTGTCTATTCGTTTACCGTTTCCATACTGGATGTTTATTTCAGTTTGGCTTCCGCCGCTTTTCCTTTTTCAACTAGCGTCTCATACGCTTGCTCCAGCGTCGTTTTGTTGAACATGACCGATTCCATCTCGGATTTGTACGTAGACACGAAATCTTCCGCGCCTGCGGGAGCAGGATAGAACGGCAACGCTTTTTCTTTGGCCACTCCCAGCAAATCGATGCCAAGCTGCTCGCCAGCCGTAAAAGAGCTTTCGATCGATTTCAATATATCGTTATTGATCGGAATACCGCGCACGGTGCCGAGCGTTTTGCCCGCTTCCGCATTCGAAATGAACCATTTAATAAATTCCTTCGCTTGCGCCTGATTTTTCGATGCTGCGCTTACCGAGAAGAAAATCGTCGATTGCGCCCAGCCGCCGCCGGCTTCGCCAATCGGGTAGCTGTTGACGGCAATGCGTCCGCCAGGGAGCAAGGCTTCGATTGCAGTTGCGGAACCTACCGATGCGCCTCTTAGCATAACGCGTCCAGTGCCGAACGTATCCGTCTGCGGATCGTTTTCCTTGGATGTAAGTTGAAGGTCCGCCGGCGGTACGATGCCTGCTTTTTGGAACTCGGCATATTTGCTGTTGAATTCAAACCAAGTATCCTTGTCCAAGTTAAACGTCGTGCCGTCCTTAAAGATTGGGCCTAATCCTTTCGACGTTTGATAGAATTGGTACCATTCCCAGATGTTTCTGAGATCATCGATCGGATATTTGTCTTTCGGGAGCTTCGTGCGGGCTTCCTCTGCGTAAGCGAAGAAGTCTTCCCACGTCCAGTTGTTGGTCGGGAGCGTAATCCCGGCTTCCTCGAGCGCAACTTTGTCGTATACCATGCCTTGCCCATTGTAGCTGAGCGGAACGCCGTACACTTTGCCGTCGATCTTGATATTGTCGATGACCTGCTCGTCAACGATACCGGACAAGTCAATGTCGGACAGATCCGCTAACAGGCCGCGCTTGACATAACCTTGAATATAGGCTGCGTCCATCTGCATAATGTCGGGAAGCGTTTTCGACGCGGCGAGCGTCGGAAGCTTCTGCCAGTATCCGTCCCAAGCGGTGAACTCGGGAGCGAAGGTCACTTTCGGATTGGCGGCCGTGTACATATCTAGCGCTTTTTGGGTCGCTTCGTGACGCACGTCGGATCCCCACCACATAATTTTCAGATTGGCCGCTTTATCGGAGGAGCCGCTTCCGCTGTTGCCGGCATTGCAGCCGGACAATACGAGGACGGATGCCAGGGCACCGACCGCCAACGTTTTTAACCAAGGTCTAGTCTTTTTCATGTGAACACTCCCTTTAATATAATGAAATGAGGAAGCCGTAAGACAGATGGAGCATGGATGGGTTTAGCCCTTAAGGCCTGTTGTTGCGATGCCTTCCACGAAATGCTTCTGAGCCAGGAAGAAGATGATGGCCGAAGGAGCGACGGATAGCAACGACATCGCCAGCAATTGTCCCCATTGCACTTCGAACTGATCAATGAACATCCTCAGCCCCAAGCCTACCGTAAACTTCTCCACGGAGCTCAAGTAGAGCAGTTGGGCGAAGAAATCGTCCCAGCTCCACAAGAAGGTGAAGATGCCTACCGTGAATAGCGCCGGTTTAATCAATGGAGCGATAATGCGGAAAAAAATGGCGTAAACCGATGCGCCGTCAATTTGTGCCGCTTCGTCCAGCTCTCGCGGAATACCCCGGATAAACTGCACGACAAGGAAGACGAAGAATGCGCCGCCGCCGAAAAAATGCGGCAAGATGAGCGGAATGTAGCTGTCTGTCAAACCTAGTTTGTTATACATAATGTACTGCGGCACGACGGTAACCTGCGATGGCAGCATGAGCGTCATTAGCAACACGGAAAACCAGAAGTTGCGGAACCGGAAGTTGAGACGGCCAAAGCCGTAACCGACGAGAGCGGCCGTCAGCACGCCGCCGAGCACGCTCCAAAATTCCATGATGAGCGTATTGGCAAAAAACTTTGCGAACGTATATTGGGATGAGTACGACCAGCCGTTCGTATAGTTTTCCCACATGTACGTTTCGGGCCATAACGTCGGCAGGGATAGCTCCGCTTGGCTTTTGAAGGAAGCGCCGATCCACCAGATGACCGGGTAAATCATGAGAAGTGAAAACGGAATCAGAATCAGATGGTTCTTCCAAGAACTTTGTTTTTCCGTCATCAATTGGATTTGCCCCCTTCCGACTCGTAATGGACCCAGTACTTGGACACTGTGAAGTTAATAAGAGTGAACACGCCGATAATAAGGAGAAGGATCCAAGCCAGCGACGATGCATAACCCATTTGATATTGCTTGAACGCTTTCTCATACAGGAACAATACGTACATGTAAGTCGAGTTGGCCGGACCTCCGCCAGTGATGACGAATGCCGAGGTGAACATCTGAAAAGCATTGATAATGCCGAGCACCAAATTGAAGAATATGACCGGCGAGAGCATCGGAAGCGTAATGCTGTAAAATTTCCGAAACACGCCTGCGCCGTCAACGGAAGCGGATTCATAGAGATCTTTAGGAATCTGCTTCAAGCCGGCCAAGAAAATAACCATCGTAGAGCCGAACTGCCAAGTATTGAGCAAAATCAGAGTACCGAGCGCCGTATCCGGATTGGCGATCCAGCCGACGCCCTGAATGCCAAACCAACCCAGAATATGATTGATGTACCCTTCAAGACCGAACATGTTGCGCCATAAAGCCGCGACTGCGATGCTGCCCCCAATTAAAGAAGGGAAATAAATGAGTGTTCTGTATATGCTCATGCCTTTTACGTTTTTGTTGAGGAGCATGGCAACCAATAAAGAGAACATCATCTTGATCGGCACTGCAAAAAGCACGAATGTAAACGTAACGATGAGCGACTTCACGAATAGCTTGTCGGATAAAATATTCGAATAATTCTCCGTTCCTATCCAGACCGGAGAATCAAGCAGAGAATACTCGGTAAATGACAAATAAAGCGATTGTAAAATCGGCCATAGAGTCAGAAGAAGAAACCCTATTAGCCACGGGGAAATAAAAAGATATCCAGCCGTGTTATGCTGAAACTTTTTGCCGGATCCGCTTTTTTTACCAAACATGGCATAACCTCATTTCTATAGAATTCAATCTATAAAGCGCTTCCAATTGCTTCCTTAGGAACATAATAGTTGATCGAGTCTCGATTCGTCAACTAAAATCGCTGATTTATTATGTTTACAACTTGTGTTTATGTTTACAACAATAAGATCACTAATAACAAAAAAACCTCTGATTCGCATAACTGCCAAATCAGAGATTTTTGGAGGATCCATTCGCTGGAATGCTACATTAAATGGAATGCTTTTCCCCGGCTGTCCGGGGAGGAGCGATGCTGCCCTTAATGATGAGATCGCTTTGCAGCAAAAGCTTTTCATGCGGCATTTGAAGATTGGCTAGTCTCCAGAACAGAATCTCTACCCCCTTGATCCCCAGAGCCTCCGATTCAGCGTTGACCGTGCTAAGCTCCGGGAACTCCAGCATAATTTCCGCATCGTTATCGAAGCCAGTGACGCATGTATCTTCCGGAACGCGAATGCCAAGCTGCCGCATGGCGCGCAAGACATACGAAGCGATCTTGTCATTGGCGCACACAAAAGAAGTAGGCAGCGAGCCGCTTTGCAATTCCGCGAGGGTAGACAAGATGAGATCGAGATTCTCTTGATCGTTTGTGGGCTTAACGCGAATCAGCGACTCGTTTGGCGTGTACGGAATCCCGCTTTCGGCCAATACCGATTTGAAGCCGTTCCAGCGATCTGCAAAGCTTCTCGCAAAACGCCAATCTCCGACGAACTGAACGTCGGTATGGCCCTTGCCGATCAAGTATTTAACCTGTTTACGCAAGATATCATAATTGTTCATGAAGACGCTGTCAGAACTAACCAGCTCGTCCTCGTGATCGACAAGCACGAAGGGAATACCTACATTGCGTAAATCGACAAGCATGGAGGTATCGATTAACCCTATTCCAATTATCCCGAGCAGCCCTTCAGGACGCATAATTTTATGGAAATTGCGAGGCGAATCGTCAGTAATGAGAACGGAGCTTATGCCGCTTGACTCTAACCCCTTGAACACCCCTTCCAAGACTCTGCCCCAATACCCGGAGTCTCTGTTCTGACTGCGAATATTCGGAAAGAGAATGCCGATCATTTTTTCATCGTCCGCATCCTGCACGTGATTATTCATGTTTTTGATCAGCTTCTGATCCAGATAGCCGAGTTGCGAGGCCACTTCGAATATTTTTTCCCTCGTAGATGCACTAATCCCCGGTTTGCCGGACAGCGCTTTGGATACTGCATATTTGGATACGCCGACTATATCCGCAATTTCCTGCATTGTTATCTTTTTACTCTTACCCATGATGCTCACTCCGCAATTTAAGATACTAGTCGTTAGTTAGTTTACTTTTCAGCAGTTTGTAAACCAAACTTTTTATCATCATAACAAATTATTTATGCAGTGTATATAAAAGTAAGACCCCAGCGGGATTGACTCTGGTTGACGTTGTGGACCGTGATCAGCCCGAATCTGCCCACTTCAACTTCCTTCTCCTTGTCATCAAAGATGTCCAGGTTCTTGTAGACCTCACCCTTCTCGATATCAATAGATATTTAATATGAAACAACACTAATTTATTGTAAAACGATAATTTACATGCTAAAATCATGTTGTCATTATTTAAATGAGGTGTTTTAAGTGAATATTAAACGAGGTTCAACCACTTTCTTAAAAGTAATCATTTTTCTGATTGGCATTGCAGTGCTTGCCGTGTGTATATTTTTGTTGCCTGAAGCAGCCAGAAGAGACGCGATAGAGCGTCCAGGTGATTATTCGCTATATCCACTTTTGGTCTGTGCATATGGAATATGTATTACGTTTTCCGTAGCGTTGTATCAAGCATTCAAACTTTTAGCCAATATCGAAAAGAACAATGCTTTCTCTGAATTGTCTCTTCAATCTTTGCAGGTAATCAAAAAATGCGCTTTTACTGTCATTTTCTTCATTTTATTAGCGATCGTTTATTTAAGAGTGCATGCTCAAATCACAGGTGATGATGCAGCAGGTCCAATATCTCTAGGTCTAATGGGGATTCTAGCAACGAGTATCATCGCAGCCATTGTGGACGTACTTCAAAAGCCATTAAAGAATGATTAACGGAGAAGATAGCTCCTGTAATGACGAAAGCGTCCTAAGTCGTGAACAGGTATTCGAAGTTCTTCAGTCCGACCCACTCAGGACGAACAACAAAAAACAACAGCGGCTATAAGTCGCTGTTGTTTAAGCAATCAATTGTCTCACGCGAAGTAGTTTTCTCCCGAAACTCAGGCATGCCAATAATGGAGTTTCATTTTACTCGCTCTTATGCTCATTCTCAATTCTAGCCGGAAATAATCATAATGTTAGCGTAGGGCGCTTGTCCACTGTGATCTCGATTGCTATTGTGGCAGACGTTCCGGCGGCCTGAAGCTCTTTGCCATCTTCGTTTGCCACCGTGTTGCTGGTCACTGTGACGGTAGCCTCGGTCCGCAGGCATCATTGGGCCACCTTGGCGATCCTTATTTTACGAGTAAGGAAAACGGCACCGGCCTAGGCCTCATGATAAGCAAACGAATCATTGCCAACCATAAAGGTACGCTCACTTTTAGTAGCACACTTGGAGAGGGCACTACGGTTGACATTCATCTGCCTTCCATACAACCACCCGCCAATGAATAGAACATGTTAACAGCCGGCATGCCCGTCGTCAGAAAACGGACATGCCGGCATTTTTTTGGTTGACCCCAAATCCACTATAAAATCCAATGCTCCGGCCAGCATGAATGGTCGAGCGCTGCCCAAAATCCGGCCGGCCTCATTATATCGGCTGCGTAAGCCCACCAAGCACCGGATGTGGCACATACGGTTCTTCAAGCCGCATGATTTCCTCCGGCGTCAGCTTGATTAAAAGCGCCGCGGCCGCATCCTCCAGATGATGTGCCTTAGTCGCACCGACAATCGGCGCTGCAACCGGCTCCTTTTGCAGCACCCATGCAAGAGCAATCTGTGCGCGCGGCACATCCCTCTCCGCCGCAATCTCGCCGACTCGCTCGACGACCTTACGGTCGGCTTCAGCCATGGCGCTGTAAAGCGTTTTGCCAAATTGATCCGTCTCCGAGCGAACGGTCGTCTCGTCCCAAGCACGCGTCAAGCGCCCCCTTGCAAGCGGGCTCCATGGAATAAGCGCTACGCCCTCATCTTTGCATAGCGGAATCATCTCGCGCTCTTCCTCGCGATAAAGGAGGTTCAAATAATTTTGCATCGAAACAAATCGTGTCCAGCCATGGCGTTCAGCCGTAAACTGCGCTTTCTGGAACTGCCAAGCATACATGGAAGACGCCCCGATATATCTGGCTTTTCCGGCTTTCACCACATCGTGCAGCGCCTCCATCGTTTCTTCGATTGGGGTTTGATAATCCCAACGGTGGATCTGGTATAAATCGACGTAGTCGATGCCGAGACGGCGCAGACTGTGGTCAATTTCACTCATAATTGCCTTGCGCGACAAGCCGGCACCATTTGGACCCGGCCGCATCCGTCCGTGCACCTTGGTCGCTATGACGACCTCATCTCGAGGAACAAGCTCCTTCAGCGCTTGACCGACGACTTCCTCGCTTGCTCCAGCGGAATAGATGTTCGCCGTATCAAAAAAGTTGATGCCGAGCTCAAGCGCCCTTTTAATGAAGGGACGACTTTCCTCTTTATTCAGCACCCATGAGTGCGATCCGCGCGCCGGATCGCCATAGCTCATGCAACCCAAACAGATCCGCGAAACCTCAAGGCCAGTTCGACCTAATTTGACTACGTCCATCTCCAAACCCCACCTTCCATATTTTTACTATATTTTACCGCACGCGCAGAAGAAAGAAAAGAAATACCACTAACAATCGTTGAAGCATAGAGTAGGCCCTAAGTCCCTTTAACATCAGCATTTAGTTGAATTGAATCATGATTATTGTTAAAGATTTCTCGGAGAACTCGTTTCCTTAGATTCTATATTTTGACAGGTTGAAACCCTGGTAAATATACCACATCATATAGTTGGGCATTTGTTAAATTGACAATTTGTCCGAATACGATGCGGTAAGCCGCGCACCGGATCGAAAAATAAGGAGGATTTTCATTGATGTCAAAACGATTTGGCAGAATGCTCGCGTTCCTCTGCTGCTTGGTTATGGTGGCGTCGCTAATGCCTGCCAGCTTTGCCGCCGCCACTGACAACATCGAGTACGCAGAAGCACGTGATGGCGACCTCGGTTCTACAACTCTTACAAGCTTGCAGGCGAATGAAACGCCGACCGCCATTTTCGGAACTCCCGAACTCGGGTCAGACGACCCGCTGTGGGCCTTGACAATGGAGCATCCCATCAACAAAAGCACTGTACCCGGCGACCCCAGACCCCATGCCACGGGCACAGCCAGAATCCTTTGGGACCACGACTACCTGTATGCACGCGTAGTTGTGGAGGACAGCAATCTATATCAGGGAGCCGGCGGAGATTACCAGTACGACAGCCTGGAGTTTTATGTCGGCAACGGATCCGGAGGCTCAAACCAATGGCGCGTCAGCGCGACGGGCGTATTTTCAGGGCAGTCCGCTCCTGGCAGAGCTGCGTGGACCCAGATCACGGATACAGGATATATCGTGGAGATGAGAATACCCAAAGGAACCTTGAACTTACAGGAAGGCAAGCTTACCTTTGAGGTTTATATCAATAACTCGACGGAAAAGGGCGGCGACCGCTATGAAGTCGTTTCCTCTTTCGGAGTTCCGGACGCGGGCTATTCCAGCGATGCTTCATTTACAGACAGCCTGCAGCTCAATTCAGCCAATGAAACGGACACAAGATTCTCAATCACCGCCACGGCGGGACCGGGCGGTACAATAACGCCGGACCCACCCGGCGATGTTCTGAGACTTGCTAAGGGCTCAAGCAAACAATTTACGTTTACCCCCAATCACGGCAAAATTGTGGATACCGTGACGGTAGACGGCGAGGCCGTGACTCTAACTGCTGGCACTTATACCTTTCTAAATGTTGAGGCTGACCATACCATTCACGTGACATTCAAAAACGATCCGGACGCGAAGCAGCTTCCCTTTATCGTATGGAATGACAACTTCGCCCGTGGCGAGTACACGACGGCCGTCATCATTGACTTAGGCGATGGGAAGGCGGCGTTAGACTCCGCGCTTAAACCGGGCTTGTTTACCGTCTCGGCCAGGAACACGACCCTGAACGGCGACTCGGTGACCTTTGAAGGGACGCGTAAGATCACAAGGGTATACGCCAACGACGAACCAAAGGTACGCGGCTATCTGGGGACGGTAAGCCATTCACCGGATTATCAGGAAGGACTGGCAAACGGCCGTTACATCGTGGTTGAGTTTGAGTTTTATTCAGAGAGCGGCGGCAATTTAACGCTGGATGGCAACAGTAACTCGACAAAGCAAGTTTACAACATCGTCCAAAACGACGAGATCGCACTGACGAACGGGAGTCCGCTTCGCAACGTGGTTTTTGAACAGGACAAAGTTGTGAATCCGATCCTTGACAAGTTTACAACACCAACGGGCGATTCGGTCAATCGCGCGCTCTACCTTCACAAGGATGGCAACGGTAATGTGGTGCAACGATTGCCGCTGTATGTCTATACCCACGGCAGGTCGCGCGGCGGCATAAACGCTGAAACAGACCCCAAAGCGGCCATGAAATCCGCCAACGGCTCGGTCGCTCTAATGAAAAAAATGGAGGAAAATCCCGAAAAATACGCCAGCCATATCCTGAATATTTCCTATAATGGCGTATCTACTCCCTCCACAGCCAATGTTAAGAAGGTTATAGACGACCTGGTTGCCAGCGGCGCAGTAGACCCTAACCGTATTTACGCGGCGGGCTTCTCTTGGGGCGGCCTATATACGAACACCTTAGTTAATGACTACCCCGGCTTCTTCGCCGCCGCCGCACCTATGGCTCCGGTAAACGGATCACCGAACGCGAGCACCAACGACGCTCACGCCAAACTGGCTTATTGGATGTTTATCAATGCGAATAACGTTGGCGTATACCAGACTAACCTCACTAACTTCATAAACACCAATATGCCGAAAATGGTCAACGCGAGGGCTTCGCGCTTTGAGAGCAATGAGGCTCTTACGTGGCCCTACAATCAATATGATCAGCCGAGTCAGAGGCCGAATCCGGCCAACACACCTGTCCTGGCCGATTATATAGCGCACGAGGTTGAAGCTGCGGTTCTTTACAACCAGATAACGATGGGGACTTGGAGCATAGCTCCCACGGCGCAGTCCTCTAACTTGCCGGCTTGGAACAATGACTACACAGACGTCTTTGACTGGATGTTCGCGCAGAGAAAAACGGACGGTCCCGGTGCTCCGGTCGGCTTCAAGGCGACGGCGGGCGACGGACAGGTCGCATTGAGCTGGACTGCTCCGGCTGAGGACGGCGGCAGCGCGATATCGGGTTACAAAGTCTGGTACGGCAACGTGACGCTAGTCACACTGGGTGCGGCGGAGACCAAATATACCTTCACGGGCCTGACAAACGACCAAGCCTACACCTTCAAGATCGTTGCGGTAAGTGCAAAGGGCGACGGCGCGGAGAGTAGTGCAACGGCTACACCGAAGAAGACATCGACTCCCATTGTGACCTATCCTTCTGGTGGCAACAGCGGCAATACGAGCACAGAGACAAACGCTGTATTGTCGAAGTCGAACTACACAGTGAATACACCTAAGGATAAGCCCGCGATCACAGACAACAACGGCAACATCACCCTACCCGGCGGCGGCGAGATTGCAACCAAGGGCGGGACGAAGATTAAGGTACCCGAAGGCACAACGATAGACTCGAACGATAAGGTGACCATTCCGGCGGACAAGAGCGCCGAAGTGACGCTACCCGGCAGCCACAGCACAGTGACCATTCCGGGCAGCTCGACGATAGCGGGCGACGGTACGGTCACCGTGGGCGGCGGTGACGCGCATGTGAACCTGCTAAGCGGAAACCAGGTGGATATCCACGGCGGCTCGAAGATACAGAGCGACGGTGCGATTGTGGTAGGACCGGGCGGCGCGAGTGTCGGCTTAGACAACGGCATGTCGCTGAACATCCATGAGGGTGCGGAGCTTGTGTTCAATAACGACACCCCACTGGGCTTCTTCGTGATGTCGGGCAATCCTTACAAGGATGTCAACATGGACGACTGGTACTACAGCTACGTAAACTTCGCCTACGCATACGGTCTTTTCAACGGCACGACTTCCACGACGTTCTCACCGGGCACCGCAATGACGCGCGCGATGTTCGTGCAGGTACTGGCCAATCTTGAGAACGTAAACCGCTCCGGCTACACGAGTTCCCGCTTTAGCGACGTGACGGACGGGCAGTGGTACACGGCGGCAGTCGAGTGGGCGGCCGAAAGCGGCATAGTCAACGGTATAAACGCAGACCTGTTTGACCCCGATTCACTGATGTCGCGCGAGCAGATGCTGGTGATCATGTACAACTACATGAAATACAAGGGCTATGAGATACCTGAAAGCCAATCTAAGTCCTTCGCGGACGAGAGTGAGATCAGCTCATGGGCGTTGGAGGCCGTTCAAGCGCTGCAGGGCATCGGCATTGTATTAGGCAAGCCGGACAACCACTTTGCCCCCAAAGTCACCGCAACCCGCGCCGAAGTAGCTACTATCTTTGTAAGGTTCGTCGAATATTTAGCTAAGTAAAAGCGTAAACAGAAAAATGCAGACCCTTCCGGCTGGACAATATCCAACCGGAAGGGTCTCCTTCTATTTTACAAAGAAAATCTCCGGTCTGATGAAATAGCATGATGTAACTTAGGACTCTCGCTCGATTGCAAGAAAAAGACGGCCTTTGTCCGATAGATGACCGGATCAAGGCCGCCGAAAAACTTTCATTCATAGTTATTTATGGACTGTTGAAAGAATTCTAGTTCTCTCCATTGTGTGGGAGTCATATTAAAGTGTTTTTTAAAAAGCTTGGAAAATTCCATCTGATTGACATATCCGACACTATTGGCAACTTCTTTAATCGTCATACTGCTTTTTTTTAGGGATTGCGAAGCCATCTCCATTTTAAGAGAAATGATAAACTGCTGTGTGCTTATGCCGCATATGCTTTTAAAAATACGTGCCAGATGACTGCGGTCTATGTTTAAAAAATGTGCAATTTCTGAAACGGATATCCTTTTGTGAACATTGCTTCTTATGTAGTTTTTGGCATTCGAGGCATAAGTTTCTGCTGTATTCTCATCTTTCTTTAATAATTTACCCTTCGTAAACGCCGCGATAAGTGACCAAAAATGGCTCATGATGGTTTCGAAGTCCGACCAGCCTATATCTATTAGATGTTTAAGTGCCTTCCCAACACCACTATCATCATTTATAACGTGGTTTTCGTGTGAGAAGCCCGTCACAGCCATAAGCTTTTCCGAAAAGCTGCCGTCAAACTCAATCCAGCGATAGAGCCATGGATCATTGTCATCCGCCTTATAATATGCCGTTTGTTTCGGATAAATCAGAAAAAACTGTCCTGCGTGTACGTTATAAGCTTTGTTATTAATATGCAATTCGCCTTGCCCGCTGTAAATGTAGTGGATGACATAGAAGTTGCGCACTGCAGGTCCAAAGGAATAGCTGTTTTCACACTGCTGTTCACCATATTGCATGGGATAAATATCAGATGAGATTAAAGGGCTTCGTGCATAATATAGTTTCATTGAAATCAGCTCCGAAAATAATATATCACATTTCCCCATAATCACTCGATAAAAACATATTTAACAACACAATTAATTGTCCTATCATAACAATGAAAACGCTAGTTTCAAGGAGGGTTTCTTATGGACAAGTTTATGAATAAAAAGTCAATATCTACCTCCGCATCGGCGAGAACTACATCAAGGACTGCGCCGGACGAGATCACAGATCCTGACTATATGTTTCCGGCTTTCTCAAACGGCAAGGTGCTTTTAGATAAAAAGCAGGGACGGCTCCCCGCCATGGGCTGGAACAGTTGGAATGCATTTGGCAGTAAGAACAACGAGGCACTCACAAAGGCAATGGCGGACGCAATTGTTGATTTGGGGCTTGCGGATATGGGATACAAGTATGTCGTGCTCGATGACGGCTGCTATAAGTCCGAACGCGTGAACGGATTGCTTTCAAATGAAACGATTAAATTCCCAAGCGGCTTTAAGGCATTATCCGATTACATCCACGGCAAGGGCCTAAAATTCGGTATGTACAACGATATAGGTACCAATCTTTGTGCAGGCTCTGCGGTAGGCACTTGCGGCTTTGAAGATGTCGACACGAGGTCTTATGTAGACTGGGGGGTTGACTTTATAAAGGTTGATAACTGCTACTACCTATGGGACAATGCAACGTTCTCAGACTCAACAAATGCAAAATATGCCTATGCCCCGAATATCAGAAGCATAACGGTTACCGGCGAGGGACTGAATGTAACTTTAAATGCTGTTAAGGACGGTGTTATTTTAGGCCAGGGCGCATCCAAAAACAGCGGCGACGATGTCACAAATATCGGTACATTCGACGGAACAAACGTGGGCACGACACCTGTGGGCGACCGCTGGGGCGAGCTTATGTTTACCGTGAACACACCGACTAGCGGACAATACGCCATAACCGTAAATTACGCAAGCGGTGAGGAAGACGGCACGGGACGCTGGCTCCAGCTTGCGGTAGGAAACGCAGAGAATGAAACTCGATATTTTGATAATATGCTCCCTCTTACCCCAAGTACAGCTGCATTCGTAGATTCGGAAGAAATAACGGTTTTCTTAAATGAAGGAGTAAATATCATACGTCTTATGAACCACAGAAGGCAGGAAAATACCCTTAATTCCTATGCAGCTTTGCTCGAAGGCTTGAACAAGGCTGACCCTGCCCATGATATTGTACTCTCAATCTGTGAATGGGGTAAAACACAGCCTCATAACTGGGGATATAAGGTTGGAGACTCCTGGCGTATTCTCAATGATATTACCTTCCGTGTCGGCTCTGATGGCGATCCGGGCTCCGCCGAATGGAGTTCCAACCATACCGCAAGTATAACCTCGCAATATAGTAAGGCGGTTATTATGGACGAGTTTGCCGGACTTGACAAGGGGTGGAACGATCCCGATATGCTTGTCATCGGCATGAACGGTATCACAACGAACATGAGTAAAACCCATATGACGATGTGGTGTATGATGAATGCTCCGATTATGCTTGGATTGGATTTAAGACGGGTTGCAAAGGGTGACGAGCTATGGATGATTATTGCGAACAAAGATGTAATCGCTTTGAATCAGGACCCCCTCGGTATCCAGGCCAAAAGAATTTACTGCTCGATCGATAATGCCAATCCCGATACGGCCTATATCGCTAATAACAACCGTGTCGATATTCTGGTAAAGCCTCTTGCGAACGGAGATATTGCCATATCCTTTATAAATCTCAGCGACTCAAGAGACACGAAGGAGCATTCCGTTGATGTGAGCCGCATTATTGATTATCTTGGGCACAAAATAATGGATGCTGAAAAATTCAAAAATGCTGAAAGCTATTGCCTAAAGGATTTATGGACAGACAAGGTTACTACGAACAATTCAAGAACCTTCTCCGTGACAGGTATTGACGCCTATGACAATGTCACCATAAGAGTTACTCCTGTTTAACCCGAGAACTTACCTAGGAGAATAGGAATGGAAACAGCAATAAATGTTGATGCGGAGGCCAATCTTCATCCTGATGATCATGTTACGACTGAACAGTTTGTGACCATGGTCATAAGAAGCAGTAAAGGCCATATAGAGCCAACTCGCGGCTGTTGGTCATCAGGGTATATGGATTACGCGTTGTATAAGGGAATCATTGAGGATTATGATCTAACTAACATAAGCAAACCTATTGAGCGCCGTTCAGCTGCAAGAATCGTTCATGAGGCGCTGTTAACAGAACTTGGAGAAAAAGATGAATATGAATGGTCGGCGGCAGAAAATCTTAGGGACTTATATTCCTGCCGCACATGCGTTATGCATATAGCGCAGATGTATGTGAAAGGCATAATGCCCGGTCGTGACCCTAACCTGTTCGACGCTGCGGGCAGCTTAACTCATGCGGAAGCTGCAGCAGTTGTCATAAGAATGCTTGATAGGGAGCAGCGCACTCCTCCGACTGAGGGCAGAGGATTCCAAAGTAAAAATCTGTCCCCCGATGAAGCGTGGGAGCTGATGTTAAAGGATCCTGCTGCAATGCTTATTGATGTGCGGACGAATGAAGACTATAAAACAGGGCATATCCAGGAAAGCATCTGTATACCGTTACATGCGATATCAATTAATCCGTTTTCGGTATGTGTTAGAAAAGATACACCATTAATCCTTTACTGTCGAAAGGGGTATAAGAGTTCTGTAGCGGCCCAGGCGCTTATCGATGCAGGCTATAGCAGAGTCTACACGATACCAGGTATAGAGCAATATCCGTATCTTTTAATATAGGAGACTTGCTGCTTCCGTAGTCGTCGTCGGTATCGCTGTCGAGTATATAAACAAGAATAACATCCATCCTTGCGGCCCACATCTTGATGTCTGGATGCGGGCTACTACTTGTTCGTGTTCAAGTTGGAATCGAAGCACACTTGATGTTCATGCTTTCCTTGGCCTAGGATTTGCTCGGGTAGTATACAAAAAGTCACCCATACGCTGAACACTTTTTTTGAAGTGTCCAGTGTATGGGTACCAGTTTACAATGGTCCGCGCCTTTTTCTTTTACAGGCATAAATTGCTATGACTTTCACCTGACTACTATTTGGGGAGGATATGACCGGAGTGCCTATCCCTCACTTCTTCGCCTTATAAAACTCATGATACAGCTTCATCAACGCCCTTTTCTCTATCCTTGAAACATAACTCCGCGAGATCCACAGTTCCTTCGCAATCTCCCGCTGCGTCCGCTCTTCCCCGCCATGCTCCAGCCCGAACCGTCCTACCACAACTTCCTTCTCTCGCTCATCCAAGATATCCAGGTTTGTATAAATCTTGCTCTTTTCGATCTTCAGCTGCACTTTATCCACTACATCATCCGCCTCGGAACCCAATATATCAATCAGCGTTATCTCGTTCCCCTCTTTGTCCGTTCCGATCGGATCATGCAGCGATACATCCTGCTTCGTCTTCTTCAAACTCCGCAAATGCATAAGTATCTCGTTCTCGATACAAACGGGCGGCGAAGGTCGCGAGCTTCGTGCCTTTGCCCTGCTGGAAGCTCTCGATCGCTTTGATCAGACCGATGGTCCCGATACTGATCAAATCTTCCAGATCCTCCCCCGTGTTATCGAATTTTTTGACTATGTGAACACAACCTAATGTAACCAATGGTTAGTAAAATTGTTGGAGCTACTATTTCATCAAATGATAACAACAATCGCCAATTGATATCTGACGACTGGTTGCATTTCTTTAAAAGGGTTTTGCTCCATATGAACGGAACGGGGAAGCTATTTTAAGATACAGTCCATGATTAACTGTACTAATGAATAAAATTCGGTAGTAAGCCCGAATGTTTCAAGTAGCTTGAACGTCATTCTTCTCCTATGGTCGTCCCCTTTACCAATTCCAGTTGTACTTCATCTCCCTAAATCCCACATCCCATATTCTCGCATTCCCCTCCAGGGTGATCGTGAGCTCATTGGCCCCTTGAAGATAAATGGAGGACATCTCCGGTTCATCGCTTGGATCTTCTGCGGACATAGACAGATACTCCTGGCCATCGGCGGAGACGCTTAGACTCCCATAAGCCTCCTCCTGATTGGGAATCCCAAAATTCAAGTAGAGATACAGCTCCTTTTTGCCTAACGTATAGGTGTACGTCACCGTTTGTTGGCCTTCGGTGCTATATGCATTATACTGGGGCTCTACGTTTTGTTCACCAATTTGGAAGCTGTCTCGCTTTGTTCCCGCCGATGAATGTATACCGCTGTTTTTCAGATCGTTTAACGCAACGAAGGTGCCTTGTTCTTTAGTGAACGCGTTGTCGACGATCCCGAAGCTTCCCCAGATCCCAATCATCAGGACTATGGCGGAGATGCACGTAGCAGCTATGTTTCTCCAGACCCTTTTTGTACGAAATCCTAATCTAAACGCCCCGAATCCGACTGCTGCCCCCACTGAGTTTTGAATAACGTCGTTCATATCGAAGCTGCCAAGCAAAGTGAGCGCCTGAACGGTCTCAAGTACAAGGATACACATGATAAAAAGGATCATGTATCGAAAGAAACCTGTTCGATACAACAACGGGATCAAGATGCCGAAAGGGATAAAGGCGACGATGTTCCCAAGAGCCCAAACATCCATCAGCGTCGGATGTAGAAGATTCGATAGACCCGGCAGCCTAAAAAACTCATCCGGTAAAAATAGAAAGCTATACCCTGTCACCTGATCTACCATTTCTGCTCTGCCAAAAGCAAGAAACATAAAATAAAAAATCAAGACTGTATAGCACAGGGTTATAACCAAAATAACTTTGCGGTGCTTGGTATTCATTATATTCTCCTTTATACGCAAGTACTGGTTTCGCTTCATGTCCTGCTTCGGATTCCGACCTCCAGGAGTGCTGGAGACAAGCAAATCTGAGCTGATTGCAGCGATTAAGGAGCTTATCCTCCGGGCGCGTCGGAACGCTGGGCTGAGGAACGTGCCGACAAACTGATGGCAGCCGCCGAACGAAATCCGCTTACTCAAGCAACGATGAGCAGCCATTTTGTAAGCCTTGAAATCCTAGTCCAATCGCTTCTCAAGAACCAAGAGCATCTATCCCGCTTCGAAGTTAAAATAGATGCTCTCGCTGAAGAGATTGCAACATTCGAACACTTACGCTCAATCCCCGCATCGGCAATAAAATTGCGGCAACAGCTTTATCCGAAGTCGGCGAGATCGAGCGGTTCGACAATTCCAAAAAGCTCGTCGCTTTCGCTGGCCTTGATCCAGGCGTCTTCTCCGTAACAAGAAGATAAAGGCGTTCTACGATAAGAGAGAACTGAGGGCAAGGGACACAAAGTCGCGAATATAGCTTCTGCAAATCAAGTCCACTATTTACCCGATTACTACCGAATCCATACTGAACGCCCTATATACCCGAATGAATAATATTCCTCAATTGGATGACCAGACTTTTAAGCCTCTTCTCCCTTTCCAAATAGTATAGCGAAGCTTGTAACAACGGGAGATTCGGTTCCGCTTTCCTAACCTCCGTTTGGATAAAATGATAAAGCCCTTTCAGCTCCGAACGATGTTCGGCACCGGCTGGAAGAACGTTAAGAGTCGAATCCATCTCCAGGAATATCTCGGTAAGGATCTGCTCCCTCTCCCCTTGACGGTCCGCGAGCCCCCAGCTTAAATACCTCTCGAACGAAGCTTGTTTCAGTAATGGCTTCGGATCGGAAGCAACCAAATGCTTAACGAGCACATCGAGCTTGTCCAATATGAACATTGCCGTTTCCTCGAGCGACAACGACTTCTCCTCATAAACAATCCAAAATAGGTACTCCTTCAGAATCGCTCGATAGATGGAAACCAAATCCCATAAGTACGGATTGATTTTATCGCCGTACACATGCAGCAAGCACTCACTGTGCCATCGGATGAGCCGTCCCCTAACTTTGTGTCTAAGCGGTTGGAACTTGGGATCTTGTTGGATGGGGAGTTCCGTGAATTCGACCAGTATATGCTTGTACTCTATAAAATAACGGAATCGTAGAATGATCTGCTGCACAAACTGTTCTTCCGGCAAGAGTCCAGGAAGGCGCGTCAGCTCATCGACCTGATCAAAATAGTCGTTATGGCATTGATCAAATACCTCACTGAAAAGGTCTTCCTTGGAAGGAAAATATTTATAGACAGAGCCTTTAGCAATACCACAATCCTCTGCAATATCCTGAATCGTCGTCGATAGAAACCCCCGTTCCTTAAACAGTCTGACCGCCGATTTTACAACATCTTCTCTTGTCACACTCATAAAAAAGTCTCCTCAGCTTGACTATTTATGAATTATCGTACAAAATATCAAACATCTAGTCAAATGACCATGAGTTCATTATAACAAACTGAAGGTCAAATCTAAATCGTTTAGGAGCACATGCGAAGTGGAAAAATTATTGGATCCGAAAAAGACAGCGTTGGTTGTCATTGATTTGCAAAAATGGTTAGGGAATCAATACTCCCCTTATTCCGCCCAGCAGGTGGTATCTAACGCTGCCGCCTTGGCAGATGCTTTCCGTGAGCAAGGCTCGATGGTTGCTCTTGTCCGGGTATCTAGCAAGGATCTTAAGGATATCCCGAGACCGAAGTTGGATTCTCCTGCGCCACCAATGAATCTGCCTGAGAGATGGGATGAGATCGTCTCGGAGATGCGGGTCGCCGAGACAGACCATATCATCACCAAGAAGCAATGGGGAGCTTTTTACGGAACAGATCTCGATCTGCAGTTGCGCCGTCGAGGAATCGACACCATCGTCTTATGCGGGATCGCTACCGGGCTTGGCGTGGATACGACCGCGCGGGAGGCGTTTATGCATGGGTATCAGCAAATTTTCGCGATTGATGCCATGACCGGATTTTCTCAAGCTGAGCACGATTACGTGAAAAATACTATCTTTCCGCGTATTGGACGTATTCGGACAACGCAAGAAATCATCTCTGCACTTGAAGAAGCTTGAACCTATTGAGATGTGCCCTTGGGATCTATCAGGTTCCAGGGGTCGTTTCTTTAATTTAGGGGCGAATCAGCGAGAAACCGGGAGAGAATATTACTTTTTAGTGGGAGGTTGATCGCAATTACTCAAAGGAGAAGTACCAGGTCCAACAGGATGTACCCCTGGTTAGTTTTATCTGTAACCAGTCTCGGCGCGTTCCTGGTTCTGATCAATATCGGAACGCTAAATGTCGCATTGCCAGAATTAAGCCAGCAATTTCATGCCAGTGCCTCAGCGTCCAGCTGGATTTTGCTTTCTTATATGCTGGTAAATACTATTCTGATATTAATCTTTGGACAAATTTCGGATATTTTCGGAAGAAAGCGGATGTATTTAGTAGGAATGGCCATATTTACCGTATCCAGTCTACTACTTGGCTATGCGCCTAATGTAGAGATACTAATTCTTCTTCGGATCGTACAGGCTGCCGGAGGTGCGCTCGTGGTGACAAATACTACACCGCTGATCACCGATGCATTTCCCAAATCGCAGCTCGGGACCGGACTTGGTCTGAATATATTGTCTGCTTCCGTCGCACAGGTGCTTGGCCCGGTCGTCGGCGGCATGGTCACGACCGCTTGGGGCTGGAGGTGGGTGTTCTGGTGTAATGTCCCCTTCGGAATTATTGCTCTAATCTGGGGCCTCTGTATTCTAAGGGAGATGCCCCTAACGCGAATCCATTCAAAAGTGGACAGATATGGAGGCATCATGATTTTTTTCGCTTTAGCCGGGTTAATCATTGCTTTATCCGAGGGGGGAGAGTTGGGTTGGGGAAACATGCAGGTGATCGGAGGTTTTGCAGTATTCGCCATATTGACCCCGTTATTTATATGGCATGAGCATCGATCTGCATCACCATTGCTTGATTTAAGCCTTTTTAAAAGCTGGACGTTCGGTATGGCGAACATCGCTACATTTTTTAATTCCTTTTCCCGCACAGCTGTCGCTCTGCTCTTCGCGTTGTATTACCAATTTGCCTTCCACCAAAACGCGCTCGATGCCGGTCTCAGGATCCTTCCAATTTCGATAGGGATGTTGGTGATTTCTCCGATTGCCGGCATGTTAACCAAGAGGGTAGCCATTCGGTTTCTGACCTCGCTTGGAATTCTCATTTCTACAGCAGGACTTCTCCTACTCCTGCTCGTAGTCGGGAGCAATTTTTCTTACGGAGTCACTGCTTGCGGTATGCTGTTAATCGGGATCGGGACCGGATTATTTCTTACCCCCAATACGACGGAGATTATGACGTCCGTCACAGAGCAAAGCCGCGGGGTTGCGAATGGACTGCGGTCCATGCTATATAACTTGGGCCAGGTGCTGAGTACGGCGCTTTCTTTAACCATCGTCGGCGCAGCGCTGCCAGTTCACCTGAAGAACGTACTGTATACCGGAAAGAATAATGTGCTTTCGGCCGTTGATTTTACTTTCGTCATTCAAGGTTACCGCTGGGTCATCGTCGCATTAATAGGGACTTCTCTACTGGCACTTGCAGCCTCGTGGTTCCGACCGCAACAGAAAATAGATTGTGAAAGCACTTCAGCGGCCACTTGATTTTGACGCAATGCAATAATGATTAGCAATGAGCTCCGAGTCGAATTGAAAGGAAATTCCCATTCGATGATTGGGAGATTTCTTGTTGAACTCCTCTAACATTTCGTATTATGATGTCAGCCAGTGTTTACTGGTTGATATCTCTCCTTAGAGTAGATAATTTATTCCTCAACTTGTATATCTGCCCGTAGCGTATTGATGCTCTGGCCACGATACTGTCCGTTGTTTGGTTGGACAATAGGTTTGAGATGATTGATTTACTGGGCTTTGCTCTGATCCTATCTGCGGTTTTTGTCATTGTTGGAACAGTAAAACATGGCTCTATCCACCACGTGTGATGGAAGAACAAGTGATGATCTTATTAGAGAAGAACCTTTCATAAGTGGATTTCAGTAATCAAGGAGTAATCACAAGTAGTCTCTATGCTCTATCGTACGCTTGCTGGACATCCGTTTTCTGAGGATCCGACTGTATTTAAAGACTGGACTTGTAAGCGGTCATCGGCGACCTTCAAGACCTTCCCTTGCCCCCAGGATCTCGAGACATATTCAGTGCCGGATGTCATTAATGCTTGGAGAATCCATATGCAACGTGCTGGGGCTCTACGGGCATCGAGAAGGCCGCACAGCTCCTCGCAAAAGCGAAAAGCAACTCGCGCGGCGACGCGTTCAATATTAAGGCGAACATCCCCTAGTCCTACGTAAAACATGATGACTTCAAATCCATTCTTCTTGGCTTCTTGCATCTGACGAATCACATTACCGCCCGCGAGTGTGGTTTCCACTGTAAAATCACGCTTATGCAGGATGCATTCCCTCGCAAGCTTGATCGCCTCTTTTCCCGCTGAAACTCTTCGACGCTCTGGATTTTCGCGGTCAATTCCACGAGCCAAAGCATCTGGATCGATATTCACACTTACCCCGAGTCGATCAACAATTAGGTTGCGAATCGTACTTTTACCGCTGCCGTTATTACCGGCGAATACAAACATTGTAACCAGAGGTTCATTCATGGTGAAGGTCCTGTACATTCATTCGCTCGACCTCGCCATTGCTGTATTCTTTCACAAACTCGCCTTCGCTGGTTTTGTATACGATATAGGTTCCATTGGCTTTTGCATCCAGTTTTGCTCGATCCCCGGTCAATTTAATAAACTTCCCCAGATCTTGTGTGCGATTCACGCTAACCCCGTCCCCTCATTTGGAAGATAACAAAGTATATCATATCTTCATGGTTAATATTAGTTTCACCCATGTGTACAACATGACAAACAGACGTACCTGTTTGATACGTCTGTCATTACCCGAGTAAGGCAGTTCCCTCACTTCTTCTGCTTATAAAACTCATGATACAACTTCATCAACGCCCGCTTCTCAATCCGCGACACGTAGGAGCGACTTATCCCAAGCTCCTTCGCAATCTCCCGCTGCGTCCGCTCTTCCCCGCCATGCTCCAGCCCGAACCGGCCTACGACAACTTCCTTCTCCCGATCATCGAGGATATCCAGGTTTTTATATATCTTGCTCTTCTCAATCTTCAGCTGCACCTTCTCAACAACGTCATCTGCCTCTGATCCGAGGATATCTATTAAAGTAATCTCGTTCCCCTCTTTGTCCGTTCCGATCGGATCGTGCAAGGAAACATCCTTCTTCGTCTTCTTCAAGCTGCGCAAATGCATAAGTATCTCGTTCTCGATACACCGGGCGGCGAAGGTTGCGAGCTTCGTGCCTTTGCCCTGCTGGAAGCTCTCGATCGCTTTGATCAGACCGATCGTGCCGATCGAGATCAAGTCCTCCAGATCCTCGCCCGTGTTGTCGAATTTTTTGACTATGTGAACACAACCTGATGTAACCAATGGTTAGTGAATCAGTCCTTGCGTCAGTTTGCTAAAGTGTGAATGAGTTAGGTGGCCAATAGTGGTTTTTCCTTCATGATGAAATTCAATTACGAACTTTGAAGAGGACAGAACAAAGGTGTCAGAACTAACTGCCAATACATCTTCTAAAGAATCAACGACTTTGTGAAGTTGCGTCTGAACTATCAATGCGGTAGCCCGTCAACGCGTTTGGCTGTCTTTTTTATAATACGGTTTGCTACGGACACGACATGAAGAAGTATTTTTGGGGTTGCATACACTTACTCCACACGATCATCATAAGATCACAATAAACGTTGGTAATAGCCCAGACCAAAGAAACGTCAAGGACATTGAATTGTTCTTTGAAGCTTCACTTAGAGAAGAGTTTATGCTTACTTATGGTACGGTTCCCCGCAATGTATCTAAGCTAAGCACAAAATACAGTTTGACCATAATATCTACATCAGTATATAAAGTGAAAACCACTCCTGACAATGGAGTGGTTTCTTTAATTACACTAACGTTCTTCGTACTTCAATGAAACAGGAGTAGCTTCCGCGGCGGCAAACTACTCCCTGTACAGTCTCCCGTTAGGTAAACGAGCTGATAATTGTATCCTTCTCACAATCATCTATTGATGCATTATCAGAATTTCAAGAGCCTTGTTAGTAACCACTAAATAAGAATTATTAGAATAGCAGGAGTCACCTCCTGACCAATCGCAAAATGTATTTCCTTGAATTTCACCTCTCAGAGTAATCTCGGACGTTTGAAAGCTAGGGGCGATTTTTGCCCTTAGGCTTATGAACTATTAATGAACCTCTTTGGTTGTTGTTGCCTCTTCATTTGTTGGTTCCACCGGGGGATCCTTCTCGGTTAATACTGCCTCTTCTGTTGATGGAAGCTGATCTTCTAATTGGAGTTCCTGGTTCTTCTTCTTTAACTTCGTTTTCAATTCATCAATTTTTAATTTCTTTTCTTGTTTGTTTTCTTGGACAACTACTGAATTATCTGTTTTGTTTACTCTCAGAACACCTTGTTTACCCCAAGAATGGCCGCCTTCTGTCAAAAAGACTACAACCTCATCTCCTTCTTGCAAAAATCCACCATCTGGCTCTACGATGCGGTCTTCAAGTTCCCCGCCTTCTTCCATATATATAATATTTTTCTTCTTCTCTTTGCCCTTAATGATTTCTGTAACCTCTATGGTGATGGGGGTTTCAACGTTCTCAACAAATTTTCCTTCATTTTCTTTCGTGACATCTATTTCTGTCGTAACCGGAATTTTGACGATCTCTGTTTTACCCCTCTGTTTAACAACACCATGTGCTACTACTTCAGCTTCACCCATAAGTTGTTCCGTTTCAAAATATGGGTAAGACGCTGAGTCATGATAAACTGGCTTAACAATTTTTTCTGAATGACCAAGAAAAGGATAATATAGCCCAGCCGTTACGCATGCCACAATCACAGTACCTGTCAACGCAATCTTTTTAATCATCCGTAGAACTCCTCCTCCAAATTTTTAGTTAATCCCAATAAATAAGCTGAAAAGAAGCTGTGTCATAGGATTCTAATGATCTTTGGTATGTCGTATTAAAGAAAACGCTTGGGTACATTGTATTATTCGAATCGCCAGAGTTATGAGTCTCGCCTTCCTCATGGCAATGTGCTACACCTAAGGCATGACCTAGTTCATGAGCAGCATTAACCTGTATGTCAATTTTGTTTTCCTCAGCGCCATTGGTAAACGAATATCTCAAATTAAATGCTATATCAGTTGCACTTAAATATTCCTTACCGCCGGAGGTGTATTTTGTAGGAAACATCTTACCAGACCAGGGATACGACGTACTATTTACAGTATAAAAGTCATTTTCAACGTCGGTAGTTGTTACAGATAGTTTCGGGAGACTAGTAGCGCTATCACTGGTATTTGCATCTGCAACATTGTTCCATGATGACATTGCTGCTTGAATAGGCGTCTTCCAAGTATCGTTAAAAGGAACATTAAATTGGACAGCAGTAGTTTTAGAATACCATCTATATCCTAAGCCTTTTGCTTGAACGGTACTTACATAGGAAGTTCCCACGAATACCACAATCCCAAGTGCGATCATTGTAATGGTTGTTTTATTTTTCGAAACAAATTTCATCATATCCATTGGTTCAACTCCTCAATTTCATTTTTAGACGTCGCTCGCAGAACAAAGGTTGCCAACTATTTGGAAAAATCAATTTAAAATGCCTTGCCTCAAGACCCTTAAATAAAATGAATTCATCTCATCATTATGAAAGGCTAAATAATCAAGTCAGTCACTATCCGCACCCCCTATATTTTATAAAATATGGTTTTACATGGAATTTATTATAGGGCGTATAAATTGATGATTGAATAGATATTAAGTCTTAAAACTATGTCTACACTTGTCGAGAAGTATCAAATTTGAAATGGTTAATGGCAATTGGCCTCATTATACCTTGCCTTAATTACAAGTAGAGAGAAGCCAACGATCTGGCTTGCTCGAATGACTAATTGAGAAGCAGTCATTTAACATTCTGATTACACTCAAAATGATTGATGAGGTGTGCATACGAAGAAAAACTAAACAACCTTAGCCCGGTTGAATACTGAGCTAAAGTTGCTTAAAAGCAGATACTTTATAATAAAATACTTGACGAAGTAAGTTCAGAGTGTCCGCTTTGTTTCATGAAGTGGTTAATTATACTATAGTTACTAGTTACTTGTTGCTGCTATCAATTTATTTATTCATCTATTAGAGGTTTGGATTTATCAAATCATATATCGCTAAAATCAAAGTTATGCAACTAGCGAGGAGTACTGTTGTAATCGATATCAAGTCCAAAACAGATAGTGAAGGGAATCGGAGCTGGTAAGTTAACGGCAAAGCAAAAATAGCAGTTAACTTCGACCCAGAGTGATCAAACTAGTCCCCTACCCGTCGACGCTTTAGCCGACGGGTTTTTCATCTGCAATTGGAACTGCGGGCACAAGGTGGGCGCAGCGTCCCATCACTTCTTCTGCTTATAAAACTCATGATACAGCTTCATCAACGCCCGCTTCTCAATCCTCGACACATAACTCCTGCTAATCCCCAATTCCTTCGCAATCTCCCGCTGCGTTCGCTCTTCCCCGCCATGCTCCAGTCCGAACCGGCCCACAACAACTTCCTTCTCCCGATCATCCAAAATATCCAGGTTCTTATAAATCTTGCTCTTCTCAATCTTCAGCTGCACCTTATCAACTACATCGTCGGCCTCCGAGCCAAGGATGTCGATCAGCGTAATCTCATTACCCTCTTTGTCCGTTCCGATCGGGTCATGCAGCGATACGTCCTTCTTCGTCTTCTTCAAGCTGCGCAGATGCATAAGTATCTCGTTCTCGATACAACGGGCGGCGAAGGTCGCGAGCTTCGTCCCTTTGCCCTGCTGGAAGCTCTCAAAGGCTTTGATCAGACCGATCGTGCCGATCGACAATGTGAACACAACCCAATGTAATCAGCACTCATATGACAACGCAAGGCGGTGATATATCCAGTTATTACTTACTGATTCAACAAATTTCAAGTATAATTAGTATAATATTGTTAATTACAACCAGCCTTTCTAGACCAGAGAACCAGGAGGCTATATTATGTTGGACATTACAGGGAATGACATTGCCGCACTTAATGATTCTGACCTAAGGTCACTTATAGGGCTTCTATGTGAAGCCGAACTTCGAAGTGCAGGGATACCAACCGCTGGTGTTACTTGGGGTGGACACCAAAATGCTAGTGATGGGGGCATAGATGTTCGAGTTGATTTAACTACATCACTCCATAACGACGGCTTTATACCTAGATCTAAGACAGGATTCCAAGTTAAAAAGCCTGATATGCCTAAAGCTGCAATTAATAAAGAAATGCGCTCTGAAAATCAACTCAAACAGGTTATTAAGGAGTTGGCTGATAACAATGGAGCCTACATAATTGTCAGCAGCCAAGGCTCCACAGCAGACTCAGTTTTAAGAAATCGGAAAACAGCGATGCAAGCAGCAGTATCAGATTACACAAATGCGAACTTGCTGAAGGTAGATTTCTATGATCGAGAGCGAGTTGCTAGCTGGGTTCGTACTCACCCCTCTCTAATCTTATGGGTACGTCATAAAATAGGTCGTCCAATTCAAGGGTGGAAAACCTATGGGAATTGGGCAAACTGTCCTGGAGGAATTGAGGAAGCATATCTTACTGACGGCCACGTTCGTTTACATAGCACAAGTAGAGGTATTTCCGAAGGAATTTCAGTAACCGAGGGGATTAACGAACTTCGAAGTGTGCTTAGTCAGCCAAAATCAGCAGTTCGTTTAGTTGGATTATCCGGGGTCGGAAAGACACGCTTAGTACAGTCTCTGTTTGATGAGCGATTTGGGGAAATGCCGCTTAATTCCACTCAAGTATTTTACACCGACATGAGCGACAGTCCCCATCCAGATCCGAGGACTTTCACTGAGATGTTGATTGCTCTCCAAAAACCAATAACACTTGTGGTCGATAACTGTACTCCGGAATTACATAGGAGATTAACCTCTGTATGTTCCGCAACTGGAAGTTTAATTAGCCTACTCACTGTTGAATATGACGTGAGAGATGATCAACCTGAAGAAACAGAAGTTTTTCGTCTAGAACCAGCTTCTAACGAGCTAATTGAAAAACTCATTATTCGTCGATTTACTCACATTTCTCAGGTGGGCGCAAGAATCATAGCCGAATTTGCAGGTGGGAATGCCCGAATTGCGATTGCTTTAGCAAGGACTGTTGAAAGAGGAGAAAATATTACTCAGCTTAGAGATCACGATTTATTCGAAAGGCTCTTTCAGCAAAGAAACGACTCGAATCACAGGCTCCTCAAATCTGCAGAAATCTGTTCTCTTGTATATTCATTTGATATTCGTATAGATGAGGACGAGAGTAAAGAACTTAAATTACTAGGATCAATAATTGATCTAAGTGCCCGTGAGCTATATGAAAATGTGAGCGAGCTTAAACGACGCGACCTTATTCAACAGAGGAGTCACTGGAGAGCAGTACTCCCTCATGCCGTCGCGAACAGACTTGCAGGGAGAGCTCTTCAAGATATCCCATCTAAAGTGATTACTGATGCATTCTTGTACGGGGGTTCTGAAAGATTACTCAAATCATTTTCTAGAAGACTCGGATACCTTCATAATTCAACGGTGGCGAGAGAAATTGCTAGGGAATGGCTTTCGGAGTCAGGCCTGCTTGGGAATATTATGAACCTCAATGAACTTGGAATCGCACTGCTTAAAAATATTACTCCCGTGGAACCAAGCTCAACACTTTCCCTCATAGAGGGTGCAGTTGGTAAGGAAAACTCAGATGTTTTCTTCTCACGTAAAAATGCTTATTTTTCTGATTTCACCAGGCTTCTCAGATCCATAGCATATGACCCAATATTATTTGAAAGAGCTGTTCTACTTTTGTGTCGGTTTGCTCTGTCTGAAAGTTCTAATGAAAACAGCAATTCTATTAGGAAACTGTTAAAATCTCTGTTCTACATCACCCTCTCAGGGACTCATGCAACGCCCGAACAAAGATTAAATATAATTTCAGCATTATTGGAATCGAATTCAGAAGAAAAAATTGAAATAGGCTTTTCATTGCTTAGTGCAGCGTTAGAAGCATCGCATTTTAGCTCTTCTCATGGTTTTGAATTTGGCGCACATGCGAGAGACTATGGTTGGTCACCAAGGAACAGGACAGATATTAATCAGTGGTTTAACACTTTTCTGAATTATTTAGTTCCACTAGCTAGTTCTGATAATTCTCTAGCGGCTAAACTAAGAGGGCTTCTGTCGATCAAATTTAGAGGATTGTGGACTAGAGCCAAGATGTATAACGAACTTGAATTGGCAGCCAGAAATATAGTTGCTAAGCACAGTTGGAATGAAGGGTGGGCTGCTGTAAAAAGCACGAAAAGTTTTGACTCTGAACGTATGGAACCAGATGTAACTGCAAGGTTAGATAACTTAGCTAAGATTCTGGCGCCAACTACTTTGATTGAGAACGCCAGACTATATACACTTTCCGGTACTAACAATGCTCTGAACGTGATTGACATAATAGAAGATGAGTCAGATTCAGCTAAAGATTACTCTAAGGCAAGTAAGATTGCGCGCTCTCTTGGACAAGAGATTAGCTCTCAATTAGATTTACTAGATGAATTGTTGCCTGAACTACTAGGTAGTGAGGGAATAAGGATTTTTGATTTTGGACAAGGTCTGTCTGAAGGTAGCCGTAGTCCAATAATTATTTGGAATAAAATGCTCATGGCATTATACTCTATACCTGACGCTAAGCGTAACTACCAGCTATTCCGAGGTTTCTTAAACGGGATATCTAAAACAAACTACGAAGCAAGTGAAACATTGTTAAATGAAGCAGTAACAGATCCACTTTTATCAAAAGTGTTTCCATATATTCAAACTAGTGTGGATATCAACGAAAAAGGAATAGAAAGGTTGAAACAAGCACTTGAACTTAGTAGTGCACCAATTGGCGCATACCAATGTTTAGCATACGGAAAAACACTTGATGGTATAAATGATAAGGACTTTTGCGATTTACTGCGAATGGTAGCTTCCAAGAATGAAGGCTATAACGTTGCGATCGCAATTCTTACAATGAGAATACACGGAGAAGAAAATGTAAGTGACGTATTAACCTCATTGGGACAGGAATTACTTGTACAATACCCCTTCACTGATAACAATGTTATCCGTAGGGATTATGAGCTAGCTAAAATCGTGGAATGTTGTTTCTCTAGTGAGGATGCGAAGGAAAAGGCTCGAATAGTTGCAAACAAAATAGCCGTAGGACTGAGAAATTATAATATTTATCCCTCGGATTTTGATGATGTCCTGAAGGCGCTTGCTTCGACACATCCGATAGTATTTCTAGATATCTTTCTGGAAGAACGAGAAACTAATCACAGGATCGCTAGACTGTTTTTGGAGGAAATCTATTCATCTTCAAGCCCGATGTCCGTAATCAATGATGATGTGATTTTATCATGGGGTGGAGTTAAACCAGACATACGTTATCCGAATTTAGCCTCTGCTATTGTACCATACAGAAATATTGGGCAAGGAATCGAGTGGACCCCTCTCGCAATGACCTTAATTATGAAAGCGCCTGATCAAATGCTAGTGCTAAATCAATTAAAACAGTGTTTCAGACCATCCTCATGGGAGGGTTCACGCGCGGAGATAATGCAAAGTTTTGTTCCACTATTAGTGCAACTACAAAAGCATGAAGATCCCATTGTATCACAATGGGCCATTCAAGAAGAAAAGACTTTTAGCGAAGAAATCAGTTCTGTTCATAAATGGGAATTGGCTCATGAAGGGGAGCGGAACGAGAGGTTTGAATGGTAGACACACACCACATTTTTATACTGTTTTATAACGAATAAACCCAAATAGACTGCTCTCCTTTTGAGCAGTCTGTTTAAGTAAAGTCCTTACTTCTTCTGCTTATAAAACTCATGATACAGCTTCATCAGCGCCCGCTTCTCTATCCTCGACACATAGCTCCTACTAATCCCCAATTCCTTCGCTATCTCCCGCTGCGTCCGCTCTTCCCCGCCATGCTCCAGCCCGAATCTCCCTACAACAACTTCCTTCTCCCGCTCATCCAGGATATCCAGGTTCTTATAAATCTTGCTCTTCTCGATCTTCAGCTGCACTTTATCCACTACATCATCGGCCTCTGATCCGAGGATATCTATCAAAGTTATTTCGTTCCCCTCTTTGTCCGTCCCGATCGGATCATGCAAGGATACGTCCTTCTTCGTCTTCTTCAAACTGCGCAGATGCATAAGTATCTCGTTCTCGATACAACGGGCGGCGAAGGTCGCGAGCTTCGTGCCTTTGCCCTGCTGGAAGCTCTCGATCGCTTTGATCAGACCGATCGTTCCGATCGAGATCAAGTCCTCCAAATCCTCTCCCGTGTTATCGAATTTTTTGACTATGTGAACACAACCCGATGTAACCAGTGGTTAGTAAGTCACGCCCCACATAAAAAACGGATTCCATCATTGGAACCCGCCCTTTAACTTAAGTGTTTGGCTTTTATTGAACACGCATAATTTCACTTCACACATCAGCGCTCGAATGTATGAGCACCCGCTTCTCTATACCCCGAACCAACGCATCCTAAGCCTCTTCACGATATTGCCCCGGCGTCATGCCGACCATCTTGCGGAATGAACGGATGAAGTTCGCCGAATTGTTATACTGCAACCGCTCTGCGATCTCTACAATCTTGAGATCGGATTCCTTCAGCCATCTCTTGGCCATACTCATCCGGTATTGGGTCAAATATTCGCCGTAGTTAATGCCAGTCTCCTGGCGGAAGACACGGCTAACATAGTGCGGGTGGTAATTGATCCGTGCAGCGCATTCCTCCAACGTGATACCGGAGTCAAATTCCCTGTGAATCATATCCATAACCGCCTCGGAAATAAGCTTGAACTGGGACTCCCGGCGATTGCCCAGTTCCTGAATATAAGGAAGGACGAAGATTGACCAAAACCAGTGCTCGATCTCTTGCACGTTCCGAAGCTTAAATAAGGACTGGATCAGCGTAGCTTCATCCTCGGCAATCTGTTCCATCGGAATGGACAATTCCTGGCCGAACTTAAGGAGGTCGGTCAATAACCTCAGCAGAGTCAGCTGATAGTCCCTGGGTTGCGATTTCGGCTGGAACAGCTCTCGGATAAATTGCTGCAGCGCTATCTCCGACTGCTCCTCGTTCCCGGCGCGAATCGCATCCAGCAACGCCTGCTCGCCCGCATATGGATATTCGTTGAAGTTACTCTTCTGCGGCTGCACGTCCTCGATGAATAAGATCGATTCTTGCCCTAAGCCTACCCTATATTTCAATGAAGTCAACGCTTCATGAAGTCCCTGCTGCGCTTCGGCAATACTGCTGAAGGAGCGGCTGATTCCGATACTCACTTTAATCTCAAGATATTGAACGATAGCTTTCTGAATTTCGTCGCACAAGCCGAAGATCTGCTCCTTGAACCCTTCCTTGGAAGAGCCGATCAAGGTTACCTGACAGTCCGATTTTACGATCGGCACCAGCCTTTGCTCCGGCACGATAAGCTCGCTGACTATATTACTGATGGCGAACATAAGCAGATCCCGATTCGACTCCTCGAATCTGGTATCTTTAAGCGAATCGATCTGGATCGCAACGACACACATCGCCTGCCAAGGCTTGGTAAGATCGTACAAGTTCAGCTTTTCCTCGAAATCCACAGGCTGAATCGTGCCGCTGAACAATTTTTGCATGAAAAATTCCCTCAGCTGGATCTGCTGCCCCTTCAGCTCATTCATAATGGCGGACTGGTTGCGGATCAGGTAATCCACCCGCTCACCAATGACTTGAAGCTCACCCGATGGCTTGTTTTCTTTCTCCGTAGACGGAATGCTCGTCAGCATCGCATACAGCGAGTGGATCGGACGATACATTTTCCTCGACCCGAACCAGGCCAGAAGGAGTGTAAACAGCATAATCCCAAAACATACCAGCACGGTAATCCAGCCGATAATCGCATTCTGCTCATTCAGCTGTTTGTTAGAGGTAACCGAGATGTAGGACCAGCCGTTATAAGCGGATTTGCGGTACGTCACCGTGACGGCCTCTCCTGCCCGCTTGGCCGAATATTGACCAGCAGCCTGATCCGCTTCAATCAGGGATTGCAGATGAGACTCCTCTGCTGCACCGTACCCGAGTCGGCTGCTATCGCGGTCCACAATGATCGTGCCGTTCTGATCCAGAATGAAGGCGTTTCCAAATTCATTTTGAAAAGAGGCATCGAAATCCTTAATCACGTCTGCCGACAATACAACGCAGATGATTCCCGTCGGGTTCAGCGCATTAAACGGGTACTTCTTAATAAAGTAGACGGATTGATAGGAGCTTGGATTATCCAGTGAACCGCTCGACCAAAAAGAGCCGCGCTCATTCCTGGAGAAAGCTTCGAGCATCGGCCGAAATTGCGGCGCGCTGTAGTCGTTGACCCCGCTCCCCGACACCATCCATTTGTTAGCGAGGCTGAACAGGAATACCTCTTGGATGCCAAGCTCATACGTTTGGATCTGGGAGATACCCTGATAGAGCTCGCGGACCATCTGAAAATCCTGATTCGTGATTTCCTTGTCGAACGCGTTGGCAACGACAGGCGATTGGAGCAGCTGGGTCGCTGAATTATCGATCGTTCTAAGCGTCTGCTCGGCGCGCATCTGCATTTGCTGCAGCAGCAGCTTATTGCTGTCATTCACCTTCTCCTGCACGGTCCTGGTCGAGTTATAGTAGGCGAACGTTCCGAGCAGAATCACCGGAACCGTGCCGATCAGAACGGATAGTAGCAAAAGCTTGACTAGATAAGACGAGGGCCGAAATCTCATAATGCCTCCCATGGAAAGTTTTCTTATCAGCAGTTCAAGTCTATCATGAAAACTCCGGCTTAAGCTATGATGGGATTCCAGGGCGCTAACGTCTTCTGCCCGCTGCTGTCCTTACCCGTTATTGGGCCGCCAATTTCGCATATTCCGCATTGATCTCCTCGACGATCTTGCTTCCGCCGCTCTGCTGCCACTGCTCGACCGCCTGCTGCCAACCGGCTTCGTCAATGGAGCCCATGATGAATTTGACCGTCGCGTCGGCAATGATTTTGGACAGCTCCTTGCCCTTCTCGATCTCCGTATTGGAGATGAACGGCGCAGCCGGGTTCGGCACGGCGATCGTGGCATTGTCCTGGAATAGCTGCGTCGTCTGCTTCTCCAGCTCCGTTCCGTAGTTAACCACTTGATCCTGCAGGATCATAAATTGGTTGCCGTCCGTAATCTCGGCTTTGACCTTCGGATCCTCTGTCGGCAAATAGTTGCCGCTATCGAGCGTGTACTGCTTCCCTTCGATGCCATATTTCATTAGATTCTGATTGTCCTTCTCGGACACTTGATCGAAATACGTGAGAATCTGCTTAAGCTCGCCTTCTGTCTTCACGCTGGTCTTGGGAATCATATACATGCCCAGATAGCCTGCGCCGGCACGCGTCCTTTCGCCGAGCGGACCTGATATCCGATTAATCAGGCCGATCTTCGCATCCGGCACGACCTTCTTCGTGTTCTCTTCGATGTTCTTGGCGTCCAGCATATTATCAATCCAGAGCCCCGCTTGGCCTTTCTGCATCACGGAGCGGCCGTCCTGCACAATCGCGAAGTCCTGATTGATCATTTGCTCATCATACAGCCTCTTGTAGAACCTCAACGTCTCCATATAAGCGCCCGTCATATGAGCCGGGACCAGCTTGCCATCCTTCAGCTCCCATTCATTCGGTCCGCCCATATACACGAGAATATCCTTGAAGCCGGCGATGTTATTCCCCTGCATGCCTATAGCGAGGCCGATCGTGTCCGGCTTGCCGTTCTGATCGGGATCATCTGTTGTAAAGGCTTTCAAAACGGTGTAAAGCTCATCGATCGTCTTCGGCGGCTGCAGACCCAGATTCGTCAGCCAATCCTGCCGCATCATCAGGCCGAAACGGGCCAGATCGCGCTGACGGTATAACCCGTATACCTTGCCGTCGATGGAGACGTTATTCAGGACAATCTCCGACATCTTGCTCAAGTTCGGATAGTCTTGGAGATACGGACCAATCTCCCAGAACATCCCGCTTCGGACCCCGTTCACGATATAGGAAGCTTTCGGCTCAAGCGCGACGAAAGTTTTCGGAAGCTCGCCAGAGGCAACGGTAGCGCTCAGCTTATCGGTATACGTGGTGGAAGGCACCCATGAAACCGTCAGCTTGGTATTGGTGTTCGCCTCCAGCTGCTTCAGCACGGCGCTGTCCTTCGGCATCTGCTCCGGGCTGTAGGTTGGGAGCATCATGGTGAGTTGCAGCGGTCCCTCTTCGCCGGGATTGCCGCTGGACTGGTTGCCCTGATTATTCTCTCCGCAAGCGGTAAGCGCCAAGGTGAAGGTGAGCAGCAAAGCCCCCGCGTTCATCATACGTTTCCGTTTTGTTCTGACCATACCTGTATCCTCCCTTTTCCTGGTTCTATTATATCTTCATCCCTTAACCGAGCCCAGTAGTACCCCCTTGGCAAAATGCTTCTGCAAGAACGGGTAGACGAGCAGGATCGGAAGAGTGGAGACCACAATGACCGCCATTTTGACCGCCTGATCCGGCGGAGGCACTTCCGATTCCATCGCGGTGGAGTCGCCGATGCCGCCCAAAGCCAGTATCACGATCTGCCTGAGCAGCACCTGAATGGGCCACTTGGTATTGTCATTTATGTACAGCACGGCGTTAAAAAACGTATTCCAATGCCCCACCGCATAAAACAACGCGAAGGTCGCGATAGCGGGCATCGACAAGGGCAGGACGATTCGCAAGAAAATGCCCAGGTCGTTACATCCGTCGATCTTGGCCGATTCCTCCAGGCCATCCGGCAGCTGCTGGAAGAAATTGCGGATAATGATCAAGTTAAAGGCGCTGATAGCGCCGGGGATCAGCAAGGACCAGTAGGTATCGATCATTCCGAGCTGCTTGACGACGAGGAACGTGGGGATCATCCCACCGCTGAACAGCATCGAGAACACGACGAGCATCAGAATCGGCTTGCGGAAATCCATGTCCCTCCGGGCCAGCGGATACGCCATCAGACAAGTGAAGAACAGATTGATGAGCGTTCCCGCAACGGTAATGAACACGGTCACCAGCAAACTTCTAACCAGCGTCTGGGTCGAAAAAATATATTTGTACGCATCCAGCGAGAACTCCGTCGGGAACAGAATGAACCCGCGCGTCAACAACTCCTTCTGCGTCGCGAATGAACCCGCAATGACATAGATAAAAGGGATGACGGTGATGAGCGCGAACGCAAAGAGCATGGCGGCATTCACGCCGTCGAATAGCCGGCTTCCCCAGCTTTGCTTAATCGGCATAACGGTGTAACCCTCCTTCTCTAATAGATGCCTTCTTCTCCGAATTTCTTGGCTAATCGATTCGCCAAGACAACGAGAATCAAGCCGACGATGGACTTGAACAAGCCTACCGCCGTACTGAAGCTGTATTGTCCCTGGCTGATGCCGACGGCGTACACATACGTATCGAATACTTCGCCGACCTCGCGGTTCATGGCGTTCAGCATCAGGAAGATTTGCTCGAACCCCGTATCCAGGAAGTGGCCGAGCCGAAGGATAAGCAGAATAATAATCGTGCTGCGAATCGCCGGAAGCGTAATATGCCATAGTTGGCGAAGGCGGTTCGCGCCATCCATCCGGGCGGCTTCATACAGCTGCGGGTCCACGCCGGACAAGGCGGCAAGGAAAATGATCGTCCCCCAGCCGGTCTCCTTCCACATCACCTCTGTCGTGATAATGGTCCGGAACCATTCGTTGCTCACGAGGAAGGTGACCTTCTCCCCGCCCAGCTTCTCCAGCAAGACATTGATGAATCCGCCTTCCGTCGTGAGGAACATGTAGGCAATGCCGACGACGACGACCCAAGACATGAAGTGAGGAATGTACACGAGCGTCTGAACGATCCGCTTGGATAATTCATGCCGCAGCTCGTTGAGCATCAACGCGACAAGGATGGGCAGCGGGAAGAAGAACAGAATGTTATATAAGGCGAGAATGAAGGTATTGCGGAACAAGACGATAAAGTTCGGATCGCTGAAGAGACGGTCGAAGTGCTTGAATCCGACGAACGGGCTATCCCAGAAGCCCAGATACGGCTGATAGTCCTTGAATGCGATGAAGATGCCGTACATCGGCCAATATTTAAAAATAAGAAAATACAATAGCCCTGGCAGGACCATCAAATAAAGCCAGCGGTTTCGCATCAATCTGGCAATCAGCATGAGCTTTCCTTCCTTTCGGCTCCTCTTGTACAACCAGCTGGTTGAATCTGGTTTCATCATAGAGAATAGGGAGGGTTGCCGTCGATAGTCCTGCCTTGCTTAGATGATCGCCGCCGCATGCCGACAAGGCCGCCGAATCCGGGAATAGTCATTAGTTGCGGTCATTGTTATAAGCTCACATGAGCTGCAATCATTATATTCACGTAGCTATTATTGGAACTCGGAGCACCCTTGCCTACCACTTCGATCCGGATTGTTAGGGTTGTAAGGTACCCGGTTTTCGCAAGACTCAAGTAGCTTATTCATTTGCTAGAGACTTCCTTAAGGTTGCAATAATAACGCTTACTGCCTCTGCCCGCGTAGTCATCTCTTTGGGAGCAAAACGGTGATTCTCTTTGCCTCTCATTAAACCAGCCTTGGCGGCGGTGGCTATATAGGATCTGGCCCAGGCTGAGATTTGTTCATGATCTGCGTAATCCGTTATGCCGGTATTGGGTTTAACCAGGTTAATCGATCGGATGATGACAGCAGCCATCTCCTCTCTTGTAATCAGGGCATTGGGTCGGAACGTCCCATCCGGATAGCCAGTCATCCAGTGCTCTCGGACAACAGCTTCGACCGCGGTTGCCGCCCATAATGGAATATCATCAGAGAAGATTGGAGAACTGCTGACCTCGACTTTGGTTTGTTGCGCATTCGCCAGCATTACAGCAAATTCAGCACGACGCGTGACGCCTTTACCAGGTTTAAAAGTGCCGTCTGGGTAGCCCTTCACAACACCTTGTCCGACCGCGTTAATAATGGCTGCCTCTGCCCAATGACCGGCTATATCCGTAAATTTGCCGGGTGCTTATTCGTGCTTCAACCTTGGCCTCCGGATCAATCGTTTGTAGATCTAAGTATGAATTTACAAGTTTCATCTGGGTTAACCGCAGCATGGTCCTCCCTGTACTTATTTTCTTGAAAATCAAAGTTGCAAGCTTGGCCTTGCCATTCAAGCCAGGAACGCTGCCTGTAAAAGGATTAACGAAGAAACCAGTTAGACCTGTGCTGGATGATAGAAATTGTACAAGTGCAGGGTCATAGGAGAGCACGATATCATAAGCATACATATCCGTTAAATTGTCAGCTGCTACTGTCAATTCGATGCTGTCATCTTGGTCTGTCAGTTCCAGCTTGACCGAGGGCATGGGATTCCCGGCTGCGGCTGCCTCGGATATCGGTAAAGCGGTATACATCATCACAAGGAGTAGACATGTAAGCCAAAACTGCCAGTTGTGCCTTGTCATATGAGAAGCCTCCTCAAAATATAAAGAGATACATGCCTGGTCAGACGACCAGGCATGTAAGTGATAAGGGGTTATTCAATTCCCGCCAGCCAATTGCCAATAATCATGCGGGCAACAGCGGCAAGCTCTACAATCGTAATTTGACCGTTGCCGAACAAATCGGCTTTCTCCACTTTACTCCAATCCGCATCCGTCGATTTGGTGTTATAGTATTTGGCTATGATCGCCAGATCACGAATCGTTACGCTCGTTTGTCCTGGTACAAGCGTAATAATTTGGCTAGAGAACGTGATTTGCGCAGCCGACAATACGGTTGTCGCCGAATCCACCTCGGATTGCGTTACTTGTTCGTCGTTGTATACCGCCTTAGCGGCTTGAACGGCTACTTGAAGTGCATCGATTACTGATTGCGGGTATTGGCCAATCTTGCTGCCTGCCACCGCTTGGTCCAGTTTACTATGCGCAGCCGCTATCGCCGTGTTAAGCGCTTCTTTATTGGCGGATGGTACTTGTACTTGGATCTTGCTGTTATTGAATGTATCGACAGCAACGTTCAACACTGTCGTTGCATCATTAAGTTCTTCTTGCGTAGCTTCCGCAGCGTCCCTGACCGCAGCTGCGGCACTAATTGCATTCTCCAATGCTATCTTGGCGTTTACTGGATATTGGCCAGGAGAAGAACCGATTGGCGCATTGGCAAGGAGCTGTTGCGCGTTCGTGATGGCGCTACTCAGTCCGGACTTATCGATACCAATTACCGTTTGTACAAAGTTCTGTACTGCGCTATTGAGCGCGTTGACAGCAGCATACACAATATTTTGAGTTGCGGTATCATCGTCTGCGACAGCTTGAGCCGCTTCAATTGCGGATAAAAGTATCGCTTTCGTACCAGTCGGGTATTGGCCGACCATCGTACCTTCTACAGCCGACTCATGCAGCGCTTGAGCCGAAGCAATCGTACTGATCAAAGCGGCTTTATCCGCCAGCTTCACTTCAATCCCCCATGTCGCATCCGAGGTGTTGACACTTATGTCCCCTTCGCTGTGAGCTACAACAAAATCAGACAACGATATGTTAGCCGTGCCGGCCGATGCGTCCGATTTAGCCTTCCCGTGCAGCCTAACAAGCTCGCTGCTTCCAGAGAGGTTGTTATCAGACGTACTCAGCATCAGGATCAAGATTTGCCCAATATCAGCTTTTATGCCTGTACCGATAATTTGCATATCTGATGCTAATGATTCAATGGCTCCGTCATCTATTACCAACTGATTGTCTTCATTTTGTTTTGTAGGGAATACAAGCTTCTCCGGATCATAATTCAGAACCAGACGAAGCGAATTGTAGTCCCGATCTAAACCTTGAAGTGTGACTTTGATATCCACATTATTATCAACGACTATGGATGCAGGGCCGATTAAGGATGCCGTAGGTTCGGTTGGCTCTGCCTCTGCGCTTACCGTAATGACGCTTGTTGCCGTAAATGCACCATCGGTCGACGTCACCATAATGACCGCAGAGCCTTCTCCTGCAGCCGTCACCAATCCGTTTGCATCAACGGTAGCGACTGCTGCATTGCTTGTTGACCAGTTGACCGTTTTATTGCTGGCTTCTTGTGGTAGAACCTTCGCTTGCAGCTGGGTCGTTTCTCCTACCGATAACTCCGCAGAATCAGGGTTTACCGTTATACCTGTTACTGCAATACCTGAAGCAGTGACGTGGACCTCGATACTTGCTGAGAACTCGTTGCCTCCAGGCAGATATGTATAAGAATCGACGGTTAGTGAAATTTGCGCCGTACCTACTCCAGTCGCCGTTACTTCTCCGGTAACCGCGTCGATTGCCGCGACTTCCGGGTTATTGGATGACCACGCAATAGACTTGTAATCCGCGTTGCCCTGGAAAATACTCGCCGAAAGCTGTTCCTTCTCCCCAAGCACCAGAGCAAGACGATCATCGTCAATCGGAAGTCCATTATGCTGTATACCGATTCCTTCAACAATAATAGGAACCTTGACGCCAATCGTTTGACTTGCCGTAACGCCGGACTTGGCCGTTAACGTAATAACGGAGGTGTCGACCGTCTCTCCTTGAGCCCCCTCCAGGATTGCTGCCGTTACATTCCCATTATGATCCACCGTAACTGCGTCAGGATTGGAGCTGGACCAAGTCAGCCGCGGATCGGCATTGACCGGTGTGATCACTGCAGTCAGAGTTACGGAATCGCCAATAATCAACTTGGAAGGAACATGTTGCAGCGTAATGCTCTCTACCGGCGCGACATATTTGCCATATACCTTGAAGTCATAGATACCGGTATATTGCTGCGCCGTCCCTTTCTTCTGTACTGTATTGACGGTCAGCTTGACATAACGCGCATACACGCCTGCCGGGAACGGATCCGTTGTCGACACTTTGTAAGCCTGCGCTGTATCGTACGAGCTGACAATATCGTTGTGGTTGATAATTCTCGTGAAATTCGTGCCGTCCTCGGACACGCTGACTTCAAAATCGCTTGCAGCCCACGAATAGACTCTCGTAGCATCAATGAGAGCCGTCTGCCCCAAATCGACCGTCAACGTTGCGCCATACGTATACGAGTTCGGCGACCATGCCGACGTGTCACTGTTATCCACCGCGCTTGATGCGGAATAAGAGGAGCCGGTTTTACTAGCTGTGACGCTTTTGCCCAGCGACAAGACGTTCGTCACCGTGACAACAGAGTCCGCCGTGTAGCCGCCATCATCCGTCGTGACTGTAATAGAAGCTGTACCAGCTTTCAGAGCGAATACCTTGCCGTTACCGTCAACCGTGGCCACCTGCGGATCGCTGGAGCTCCATTGTACGTTCGGGTTGTCCGCTGAATCCGGCGTAATGACCGCTGTCAACTGCGTCATCTTTCCGGCGTCCATTGTTACCGCCGGAGGATCAATGGCGACGCCCGTTACGTTCAGAACATCCGCGACGATAACCGGTATCGTCACCGTTGCCCCGCCGTCATTCGCAGCGACCGTAAGTGTCGTCTCGCCATTGCCGACAGCCGTAACGGTTCCATCGCCGCTAACCGTTGCAACGGAGGCGTTACCCGTCGTCCAGGTCAAACTCTTATCCTTGGCATCCGCCGGTAATATGGTTGCCGTAAGGGTCTCCGTGTCGCCCGTGCGAAGCCGCAGCGAATTCTTGTTCAGCGTAATCAACTCGGTCGGCACGTCGATGACCGTAACGGCAGCTTCGGCCGTCCTGCCGCCATCCTCGGTTGTTACCGTAATGATCGCTTGACCTACACCCTTGGCCGTAACAAGTCCCGTGCTGCTCACGGCTGCAATGTCTTCATCAGAGGAAGCCCAGGTTACGCCTTGATAAGAGGCATCCGATGGAGCAATGACCGCAGTCAGCTGCTTCGTTCTGCCTACCCCAAGCTGCACGTTAGCCGTATCCAGCGTAACGGCGTCCACCGGAACCTTCGTTACCGTCAGTTCAAACTGCTTGGAAGCAGAGCCATCCATCGCCGAAGCCGTAATCGTCGCGGCCCCTTCCTTCTTCGCGATCACCGTAACGCCCGATGTCACATTACTTTGCTGATAAAGCGTACCCGGCTTGCCGGTTTGGACTGGTTCTCCCAGGAATCCGGCAACCCCAGGATCGGATGAAGTAAATTTGATCACTTGATTCGTTGCGGCTGTAGGCAGTGTGGCTTGCAAGACGGATCGCTCCCCGATATCTAGCGACATCGTTTCTGCCGTAAGTCCGCTCCCGCTCAGCGTTAACGATCCGGCTGGTGTTGCCGGCGTCACCGTCACTGTGCTTGTATCCGTGAATCCTCCGTCTTCGGTCTCTACCGTAATGGTAGCCGTACCTGACGAAACGCCTTTCACAATGCCGGCGGCATTGACCGTGGCGACGGAAGGATCAGATGACGTCCATCTCCGGTTTGCATTCGTGACCTGATCGGCAGGAGCAACCGTGGCCAAAAGCTGCTTCGATTGGCCGGCTACGACGGTCGTAATCTTCTCCTTCATGGCAATGCCCGTTACAGGCGATGGCGTCACCGCATAAGAAGCCGTATTGAATGCAAGCTGACCATCCAACGGCTTTGCAAGCGGCTTTCCTCTCCATAAATAAGCATAGGTCCCGTCAACTGCATGGCCGTCGTGGGTAAACAACGTCCGGTCGCCTACATCATTTCCCCACTGATGACCTTTCGGACCCGGCAGATACGGGCTGTTCTCGCTGTATTCTCCTTCGTACCCGTCCCCTTTCTCAATCCATTCCGCGGCCCAGTAGAAGAAGCCGACCTGCTGACCCGTAGGATTCGGTACATCCCGCAATGTCTGCATATAATCGATCAGCCAGTTGTATTGGCCACGCTCCGACTTCTCGTAATAGCCGTTCGTGGTACTCGATCCGTTCGGCACTTCAGGGGTGTAATCAGCTGAAGTGTAGCTGAAGCCCGTCTCTACGAAAATCACATCTTTATCCGGCCACTTCGCGAGATTGTTAGACAGCATACTGTAGAGCGAGCCTGTCGGCCGACCGCCGTACAAGGAATAATCCTGTCCATCCCACGTAATACCCGCATTCGTATTGGCATCGAACCAGGAATTGGTGGAAGCCGGATCATAACCGTTGTTCAGATGAAGATGCCCACGCATCGCCGGCGACACGTCCTTCATCGCCTGGTAAGCCGCATTAATCAGCTTCGCAAATCCTGCGCGGGTGTTCGACCAGATCTTCCCATCATCCCAGACGATGCCCGAGTTCTCCTCGTTGCCGATTTTTACGAAGTCTGGTTCTACGCCGGCCTCTGTCATACCTTCCAAAAAATCGAAGTTGTAATTATACATCGTCGTCTGCAGCTGCTCCAGATTTTGATTCTCCCAAGCCAGCGGCTTGGTAGCTTTTCCCGAGCTCATCCAACCGTCGCTGTAGTGGAAAGAAGCCATGAACTTCATGTGATGGGCCTTCGCCCGCTCTGCCAATTCGATGGTATCATCCTTATCGAAGTATCCGGGAAGCATGCTGTAGGTTGAACTCGAACCTTTAGTCAGATTACCCGCTTGTACGAAGGTCATCGGAATAACGGCGTTTACGCCCCGATTTTGCATGATATCAAAGAAGTCTTGGCGTACCCCATTGGCATAATAGTGGCCGTTGAAATCCTCAATTGACGGCACAAACGAAATATCGACGCCTTTAATAATGGTGTCATCCAGCTCGAACAGGTCTACGCTGTCAACGATAGCGGAGCCTGCTCCGGCATTCTCGAGGGCTAGCATCCCTTGCGTCTCGCCTGCTCCTGTCTTGAAACCGACAGTCAACAGGGAATAGTCCGTCGTGGCGGAAGGTGCGCTTCGCGCGTTATCGATATCGGCTATACCGATCTTCACTAGGCCGTCCGTCTGTTTGACCTTGGCCCGAACGGAAGCGATATAACTCGTATTTGGCTTTAAGGGCACCTGCTGCGTAACTTTCGCACCTGCCACCAGATTAAGCGCTTTCAATCCGGCATCAACTTCAATACCCGCTATGACGGCTTCGCCAGTGGCCGACCAGCCGTTCAGATCCTGCTCGAATCCCCAGTTCCGAACCGGATTGTGATCGCTCAGCACCAGCGTGAACGAAGCATCGTCCATTGACAATGTCATGCCGGCCGTCGCGTTCTGAAGGTACAGGCCAATCGTCGCCTGGCCATTATAGGAAATGACATTGCGCATCACGATTTGAACCCAGCCATCCGCGTTCGGGTAACCGTTTACATAAGCGCGCATAACCGGTGCTCCCGTATTCTTCGCTTCCAGATAGGCGGACTGATCCGGCCCGGAAGCGACGGCAGCCTTATAGGCGCTTGTTTTCACCCAGGCGCTGAAGGTATAAGTACCTTGCTCGAGCCCGGTGAAGGTTTGATAAACCCCAGCTGCAGGATTATCGAAAGAACCCGTCTTACTCGTCGACGCAACTTTGACTGAATAAGCACCTGCCTTGCTTGAAGCCTGCGTCGTAACTGTACCGTTTGTCGTAATCGTCTTCCACCCGGTTGGCGTGGCGGTTACTGCCGCATCACTTTCGAAACCGGGATTGGCTAGAAGGTTACTGCTTGGAGCCGCCGCGTAAGCTGCTGGTATCCGCTTCGGGTTCATAATTCCCGTGAAGCTTGCCGCCAGCATAACCATCGTTAACATGACAATGAACCCTTTTCTTAAACCTCTTCTTATTCCCATTAACTTCCCTCCCTCAAAATGGTCATCTTTACTATAGATAGACCCCCTCTTGGCGCACAATAGACATCTTTCCGGCCATGCACCGATTTCCAAAACGCTTGACACGGCAAGGTTTTCGGCTGGAATACGGTCCATCAAAGTCGGGAAAGATCTCGATCAGGCAAGAAAAAACCGCCTTGCCGATTGACGGCAAGACGGCTGATGAACTAGTGGGAGAGGCTGGCACTATTTGTAAAATGTTCCTTCAATCGTCGCGCTAGCTCATCATCGGACAACGGATTGCGGTGCGTATTTTCAAGATAAATGTATTTCTCGGTTTCCGGCATGAGGTGCTCCTTATACCAGAGGAAGAAGTCCGGACTATCGCCGAACATGCGGATCCATCTTCTGAGCGTATCGACATTTTGTACGGTGCTCTCGATGTTGGTCAGCCAGTCTGCCTGATAGAAGCGCTCCCATTTGCCATGCTCGGATTCCCTTAATGTTGCAAGCCCTCTCTGGTAACTCCACATCGATTCGGAAGCATAGACGAACGCTTGCGGATAACGCTGAGCGGCAAATTCGTCGTAAGCGCGGCATAACCAGTAGAACCCTTCGCAGCCTGACGAATGGAGCTCGCCATGGAACCGAAGCTGATCGATGGCTCTGCGCCGGTCACCGGGCTCAAGCTTGTCCAGCACCTGATTACAGCGCTCCAGCCACGCCGACCACGTTTGGATGCCTGACGTAAGCCGTTCCTCGAAGCCCTTTACTTGTTCCTGAAACGGAACTTCGCCAACTGCCCAGATGAGCCTCGGATCCGGCTTACCGTCTTTTCCCTGCAGCCAATGACCGATAATCTGTCTTGCCGGATGGTGATAATATTCGTCGCCTGCCAGATCATCTTCATTCTTGCCATAGGCAATTGCCGCCTCCGCGTAGCTGTGGTACAGCTCCGCAAGCTCGCTATGATAAGCAGAATAGTAGCTGCTGACGAACTGTTCCAGATGCCGTTCCACGTTGATCTTGCCGGTAAGCCATAGCTCCCTCATGATATCGAGCGAGTACACATGCGGGCGGATGTTGCCGCTGTTAACCAGTAGATATTCATGCGCTCTGGCAGCAAAAGCACCCTCAATTTCTTGCCTGAGAAAACCGGCCGATCCCGGATACATGGTCAAATGATTGGATGCCTGCAGATCATGGAAAGTAATATGGTAATATACACCGTGTTTACCGCCGTCATCGGCAGCCGGAAGGGCATGAACCCGGTGATTCACGTTATTGTGCCGTCGGGATACCATTTTTCCGTAACCGTTATCCGCCCATATTTTGATGACATCCGCCGGCAAATCAATATACCCGCCTTTGTACAGCTCGGAGATTTCGCCATACAGAGCTACGCAGCATTCCGGATTAGGAACTACGCTGCTGATCATATCATATTGCCGTTTAATCACCTTACCGATCATGGCACCGCGCTTCTCGGACGTATCAAAGGAAGGATCATTCATCCAAAACGGTGCATCCCCTTGCCCGCGGAACGATAATACCCATAGGACCTTCATATCCTTCTGTTCTTCGATCGCTTCCTGCCACAAACGCTCGAACAGTTCCGGCTCTTGCTGGTAGCTGGCCTGTCTACCAGGGAATGCCCGAAGGAACATTTCCGCTCCAAGCGGTTCAGCATGATGATGGGTAACCCATAAGCCCATCTCCGCTGCGAGCTTGTAATGAATTCCGTCTCTAGGCAGATCTGTCCCCGGAATAACCATATTACCGCCACAGCGAAGCAGCGCTTCAAATACGGGTTCCCATACTTCTCGGGTTGGCGGATAAGGCTCCTTCCAGCCAATCAGGCAAACCTCATCGTTCACGAACCAGCCGCGGTAACGCACCTTGGCTTCCGACGAATCAACGTTGTGACAAGGAATAACAATCTTGCTTCGAGGCTCAATAGACTGATCCATCCAGAACCAGAACGGCTGGATACCTAAGTACGTTCTCGTAAATTCCAAAACCGCGTAGACAATTCCTAATTCGTCATAACCGATAATACCTACCTGGCCAACCTCTCCGTGCTGACCGAAACGATAGCAGAATGCCTCCGGCCGCTGCGGACAATGATCCTGTTCTTCCCCTAGCCGGATGACCAAATCCGCGGATTCGATATATTGGACCATCTCCGGCTGTGCGCCTAATACCTTTTCCAAATCTCGCTTTAATATTCTCAGCGCATGCTCCAGGGGAGAGGTCAGTTCGACAGCAACATGAATACGTACGATTCCTTCCAGTTTCAACTGCGCTAACATCTCGTTCCTTCCCTTCATTAATTCGTCGATCTGTATCTACTATAGGAAACCTTTGCACCAGGCACAATTGACACCTTTCAGGACATGCACCAAATTCCGAAACCCTTGACAGATATGCCCTCGATTATGCAAAAAAGCCCGGACTTAACCATCGGGACGAATTGCTTTTTATCTCTCGCTGTAATCCTCTCTCCTCGACTCTAATTCCCGATACTGCCCGGGGGATATGCCGACAATCTTCTTGAATACTCGTATAAAAGACGTCGGGTTGCCATAACCCATCATCTCGGATATATATTGCACAGTAACATCTGACTCACGAAGTAGCTTCTTTGCATATTCAATCCGCAGGCCGATCAGAAAATCGCTAAAGTTCTGCCCGATGCTTTCCTTAAACAGCTGGCTCAGATATTTGGGGCTAATCTGAAACCGGTCGCTCAATAGCGTAAGGGAGAGATTCGAGTCCATAAACTGCTCCGTCACATAATTTCGAATTTCTCGCATAAGCGCATTATGACGTCGGCTTTGTGAGAGTTCTATAAGATTATCTGAGAGCTGCATTAAGGTCGCAAGAAACTCCTGCTCAAGCTGGGCAAGCGTATCCGATTGCTCCGCTGCAGCGGAGAGGCGGGGCTTCGCAACCTCACGCCAAGGCTTCATCGCTTCGGGCAATGCCCCATCGATTTCAAATTCCAATTGAAAAATAAAATAGTGAACCAAACGATCGACATCTTCCTTTCGAAGACGATGGATCGTAATCTCTTCAAATAGCTTTCTCAATTCATGCTGCCATTCGGCCTCCGACATCCGGAGCTGGCGGACAATGGTTCGGATCATATCCAGATAGCCGAACCATTCTCTGTCCGGCCTGCCCTTCACTTCTATGGAATCGATAATTTGATTAATGCCAACTGATACTTTGATGCTAACTGCAGCCTCTGCATCCTCGAAGGATTGGGCGATTGAAACTTCGTCGTTGGCTGCCGTTCCGATCCCAATTGTCACGGTAAAGTCGAGATGGTCCTCTACCCATGCCCGAATCTGCTCTGTGAGGTGAAGCATCTGATGTTCCAATGTGCCGTTTTCTTTGGAGATGAGAAGAATGACAAGTTGATTTTTCGCAATCCACTCGACGATTACGTTCATCCCGTTTTGTTCAGCTGTCTCCACGGTAACACTGCTTATAATGAATTTGAACAAGGATTGATCTGCCGGGCTATATTTCAATCCGAACTGTACGTATTGGTCCAATTCCAGAAGCGCGACCATAAAGTGGCCGGCCGAAAGCCCAAAGTGTTGCCATTCCTGCTCCCATGCTGGCCGATCTTCCTTGTACTCCCCCTTCAACAATATTTGTAGAAACTGTTGTCTGCGAATGACCATATGCTCCTGCTGCTGCTCCTGGAAGGCCATATTATTCGTTATCAGTCGTTCGATCGCTTGGTCAATAAAGGAGAACTCATTGTCCTTGTCCTTGGGATCTGTCTTTATAATCGATGAGAACCGTTCGATCCGGTGCAGGATGGATTCGATCGGCTTATAATTTCGCCGGGTCACATAGAACATCGAGCCGATCGCAAGGACGATTGCGCTAAGTCCTAGCAAAACCCATAGTGTGCTGCCATGGAATAGAAAATCGAGCAACTGCCCACCCTTGATGCTTATTCTGTATGTCCATCCAGTATAGTCCGACACGACATCCGCGCTCAGCCTATTCTTCGATGGAGCCGTATGTCCTGCCTGAAAGAATGAGTTACCCTTAGAATCATACAGCTGTGCATCCGTAATTGTACGATCTATCATCTGCCCAATATAGCTGCTGAGCGACGAAATTTTCACGTTCACCATCAGATACCCGAGGCTGCCAGAATCACGAGGAATCTTGAAGCCTAGCGAAATAACGCGTATTTGTGCAGGCGCCCCTTGGGCGATAATTTCTCTTGCCCGTGGAGAAGACCAAACGCCCGTATAAGCCTGTTCAAGTGAAGTTTGGACAAAGCTACGGTCGGCAAATTGATCCAACGGACGAATCGTGCTCTGATCGAGCACATAGCCGTCTTTGACCCGGTACAAATAGACGGAATCAATGAGGCCGTAACGCACCATAAGATTGCTAAGCTGATTTGACGCTTCGAAGTTGAGAGCACGGTCCGATGTTGCTTCCAGAAACTGTTCCAAACTCCCGCCGGTTTCAATCATTTTCTGCGCGTCGATCGATATATTTTTGAGCGAGCTGTCCACCATGTTCGTGACATACTCGGCCGTCAAATTATTCGCTTGCAAGGCATTCCGAACGTTAAATTGGTTGATGATCGAGAAAAAAATAAAAATCAGCACGCTGATCGTAATAAATAGAATGGGAAGATATGAAAATAGCATCCGAATAATGTAGTTATTGTTTAGTCTCATACCTTCGCCATCCTTTACAAATAGAAATAGGGGCAAACCCCATAGATCAGAAGGGGTTTGCCTGGTTAACCTTTATTTCTTCATTTCTTGGTAAGCTGCAAGACGCTCATCCTGGATAGCCTGGCCGCCTAGCTTCAAGTATTCCTTAACGCCGTCATCAAAGATCTTGTTGAATTGATCCGGCTTGGCCAGAATGCTCTTCACGACGATTTCGTAAGCTTTGGCTTTCAGCGTCGTACCATATTTGATCTCGGATTCGATCGGACGATCAAAGCGAGGCATCGAGTACCCGTCTTTAAGTGCATTCTGAATGGATTGCTTCGCAATCTCTTCATAGCCCGGGAACTGATAAGAGGTAGCTTCGATATCTTTTTCGATGGAACCGAAATCCTTACCATTGGCAATGATCGCAATATCCGTGTTGTTATAGAAGGTTTTTTTCGCTTCGTCTGTCGTAATCGCTTTTGGGAAGCCGTTCTCAAGCGTATAATGTTGACCTTCCATACCATTCTGCAGGGTAAAGAGTACATCGGACTGGGACATCCAGTCCAAATACTTGATTGCTTCTGCCGCATGCTTGCTGGTTTTCGGAATCATAATGTGCATACCGATTGGATCATAGATCGATTTAGGTGTTTTGCCTTCTTCATCCGTGAACGGGTCGATTGCGATATACTCTGCACCTGGAACGTTTTGCTTTAAGGTGTCAAATACTTTGCCCGGTGCCATCAGGTTAGGATGCGCAGCCAGCGCGGTAAATGCGCCGACATAACCGTTCGCTACATCGCTCTCGAATTGCTTGCCGTCTTTATCGAGCGCGAAATCAGGATTTATGAGACCTTCTTGATAGAACTTGTTCAAATATTGAACGCCGTCTTTGTAGCCCGGTTTCGTTATTTCCGGAATATAGCTCGACGATGTAAGAGAATAGAACTCTTCTTCAGACATCTTGTTCACGAAGGAGTTAACCAATACGAATGGACTTGTAATCGATGTGTTATCCAGAGAACTGAAGTCATATGGAATCACTTTGCCTCCCGTTTGACCAGGGTCCTTCTCCTTAAACGCTTTCATAGTTTCGTAGAACTGCTCTGTTGTTGTCGGAACCGGAAGTTCCAGTTTATCCAGCCAATCCTTACGGATATACGTTGATTGGGTATACTGCAGCGGTCTCTTCGCAGGAATCGTATATTGCTTGTCGTTGAATACACCGTAATTCAATACTTCGTCGCCTAGGAATTTCTTCAGATTTGGTGCGTTCTCGATCAGGGAAGTCAAATCGATCAGGCCATCGTCCTTCACATAATTGTAAATCGTATTCATATCATAAGTAAATACAAGATCCGGTGCATCGCCGGTAGCCATTAGCACGTTCAGCTTGTCGACTTCCTGGTTACGCGGAACAGGTACGAATTCGAGCTTGATGTTATTCGGATCGCCGAAGTTCGTTTGGATCCATTGCGTCCAGAAGTTATCCGTTACAGGACCTGCACCAGCTGGTGCGTTGCCTCGATCGAATACTTCAACCTTCAGTGTCACTTTCTCTTTATTGGTGTTTGCTGCGCCCTCGGAGGTTGAAGCATCTGAGGTATTGGTAGAATTGTTATCATTCGAATTGCCGCATGCCGAGAGTACACTTGCCAACAGTACCACAGCGGCCGATGTTACAAACCATTTTCTTTGTTTTGCGTGCATGTACGAATCCCCTTTTCTCATAATGTGTCTTGCTCTATGTTATCACCTCTATCAAATAGAGGGATTAACCAATAGGGTAATGTCTAATAAGAGCATCGGCTACAATTTTAGAGACTTCCTGAGCTCCATGTTCATTCAGATGCGTATCATCCTCAATGCCCTCCGGATAATTAGCATGTTCTCCTGGCTGCAGCCAAGTGAACCACTGTTTAGACCTCGCTTCGCCCAACTCTTTGAAGGCGGCAGCGCTTCTACCGTTTAAGTCGATGAATGTCACATTATCACGAACGCACAGTGCCTCTGCAGACCTAGGATAGTCACCATGGGTATTGATCAGCAGGCCGTCGCCGTCAAAATGTCTGCGGCAAAGGGGAGAAATCAGGATGGGCGTCGCTCCCTTATCTCTTGCTCCTTGAATATATCGCTGAAGATAGTTCGGATAGGTGTGCCAAGGACTCGTGTGCCTCTCGGCATCCTCTTTGCTGTCATTATGGCCGAATTGCACAAGCAGGAAATCTCCGGACTGAATTCGGTCTAGAATTGAATCCAGCCTGCCCTCCTCAATAAAGCTTTTCGAGCTTCTGCCGTTTACAGCTTCATTAACGACTCTGATCGAAGACCTAAGGTATAGATGCAGCTTCGCCCCCCAGCCCTCCATCGGTGCATGCTCGGGCAGATAATTTGCGGCAGTGGAATCACCGGCTACATAGATTGTGAATGGCTTCATCCTTTCACCGCCCCTACCATTACGCCGGATACAAAATACCGCTGCAGCCAAGGATAAACAATCAGAATTGGTACGGTTGCAAACATAATACTTGCCGCCTTAAGCCCTTCCGCCACAACCTCGGTTGCAACAGCGCCTTCTTGAGCAGTCAGATCCGTCACCATACTATTCATGACGACCTGATACAGCTTCAGCTGAATGGGGTACATTTCCGAATTGCTGATATAGAAGAGCGCATCCATAAAGCCGTTCCATCTTGATACGGCATAGAATAAGCTGAGCGTTGCCAGTGCAGGGAGCGACAATGGAAGCACGATTCTAATTAGTGTCCCCAGATGGGAACTGCCATCCAAGTAAGCCGATTCCTCAAGACTCACCGGTATGCTCGTGAAAAAGGAACGAAGGATAATCAAGTTAAATGCACTGATCATGCCCGGAAGAATGAGCGAGAGCATACTATCCAACAGCCCCAGCTGCTTCACCAGCAAATACTCCGGGATGAGTCCGCCGCTGAAGAACATCGTAAAGACGATGATCATCATAAAGAATGTTCGGCCTTTCAATTGCGGCTTGGTAAGCGGATAAGCCGCGCAAATACTCATAATCATGCTCACAATCGTAAACACCGTTGTCAGAACAATCGTAAGCCCCATTGAACGGAGCATTCTAGAATCTTGGAAGACGATTCTGTAAGACTCAAAATCCCACCCCCGCGGAAAAATCGTCACCCGATCGGAGATAATTTCCTGCTTCGAGCTAAGTGATACGGCTATTATATGCATGAACGGCACTAGGCAAATGAGCATGGCCGTTCCAACAATGAGCATAATGATAATGTCCGACAATCTGATTCTTTTCAATCTCGCTTCCTTTGTCATGCTGCTGCCTCCTACCATATTCCTTGTTCACCGAACCGTTTGGCAATTGTATTCGAAATGACCACGAAGAACAGTCCAACCAAAGCCTGGAACAAGCCCATTGCGGTCGCAAGTGAGAATTGCGCGGATTGTAGTCCTGCTTTATATACGAATGTACTAATGACCTCTGCATAATCCATAACAAGGGTATTCCCCATAACGAATGGACGTTCAAAACCAATCGTCATGATATGGCCAAGCTGCATGATCAGCATGACGATAATAGTCGGACGGATGCCAGGCAGCGTAATATGCCACATTTTCTTCAGTCTGCCAGCGCCATCTACGTCTGCAGCTTCATATAAGTCTTTGTTAATGCCAGTCATAGCAGCCAGATAGATAATTGTTCCCCATCCAGCGCTCTGCCATATACCGGTCCCGAGGTACACTAGCAGCCAATGATTCTTCTCCGTTAAGAACGGAATCGAATCGAAGCCCAAGGAAGTAACCACGTTATTGACCAAGCCGCCATTGTTGGCGAACATCTGATACACGAGTCCGCCGATGATAATCCAAGAGATAAAATGCGGAAGATACAGAAGTGTCTGTGCCGTTTTCTTGAACCAGGCCACACGAAGCTCGTTAAGCAATAGAGCAAGTATAATAGGTGCTGGGAACGAGACAATGAGGTCCAGGAAATTTAGCATGAGCGTATTCCGCACGACAACATAAAATTGTTCCATCTTAAACAGCTCACGAAAATTCTCCAACCCGATCCATTCGCTGCCGGTTACGCCTTTAAAGATACTGTAGTCCTGAAAAGCGATGGCAGCGCCGTACATGGGGACGTACTTAAACAGAATGAAATAGGCAATTGGAAGAATGAGTAACATATACAGCTGGTAATCTTTCCAGATCCCTTTTGCCTGCCGGCGCTTTATTGCTGGCAATGACTTGCTTGGTGCCAAACTCCGATCCATATAAATCCCTTCTCTCTATCGTTTGCTTTAATATTGAATGGCTGTTTCCTTACTATTAGTGTCTTGGTCCAAGTCACTAACCACACTATACGAGGAAAGTATATGGCCCACAATATACTCATTTCCGCCTATCAACCGAATTCCGGATCCCTTGATACGACTGGGTTTGAGGCTCACTTCCTATCCTACATTCTGAAACTTGTTCATAGACGGATACAGGACCACACCACTCTTCACTTCGCAAAAATGGAGAGAAATTCAACCTACCTAGACCAACCTCCGTCGTGAGAGCTTAACGCTCAGTGACCAGTCTGCTTTATTTTCGATCCATATTTCATTCTCATACTGAGCATAAAATAAAAATAACCAGCCATTTTTTAGATGACCGGTTATTTCTACATGATTACATACGGTGGTTATTAACATTTCCCTGCCTGTTCCATTACTCCTTCAATCGATAGATGTACTCCGCTACTTACGATAAATGTTATTGCTTCGGTTATTCTTGAGGTGACATGAACTGCTGAGGCAATACCAGCATCGGCGCCTGTTGCATTATAGCCGGCTTGTGTATAGTGGAACTGATCCTTCATTAATCCCGCTGCGGCCATTCCTGAAAATTTGGTCGAAACCAGAACCGCTTTCGCGTATGTATTGCAAAGTTCGGTTTGCGCTTGAATGATCGGGTCAGATAGCGTTGCACAGTCTCGATCGTTCCCGATTCGAACGATGTAGCAGCGATCGAGACCGGCTGCGGTAATGCCATTGATCATCGCCTTAATTTTGATTGTATAATCCACCTTCATCATCCGATTATCACCGTCCGTCTCGCCTTGACACCAAACCATGAATTTATTCTTGATCGTTTAACCGTTTGCTGTTAGCCAGGACTTGGCGGCATTAAACCGGGCAATGGCATCGTTCAGAAATGCCCCATTCGGCTGCCATAAGTTGATTGACGTTCCCATAAACATGACTAGATCGACGTCATTAGATGCGCTCATATTTTTTACCACCATCCTATATCTAAAATGCACATATATAGAATTCGCAGAATGAGGAAGTTCTCTCATCTCGACATTAGCTGAACTTAAACCAATGTATTAAATTGAAAGTAATCCTTTGCATTGTCATAGCAGATCCGCTGTACGATCGCGTCCTTGCTATCGACGAGTCGTCCGGAAGGCGCAATGGAAACCTTTCACCGTTACCGGATCGATGCCATTCTTATATTTGGTGACCGGGACGATCGCGGCCACTCGGCGTACACAGCGTTAAGCGAAAAATCGACGATCCCTATTGTCGTTTATGGCGCAGCCGGTTCGCCTCCCTTCTCTACCATCGATGTCAATCGCGGGCAAGCCATTCGACTGGCACTCCGTCATCTGGCGGAGCTTGGACACCGTCAAATCGCATATATTGGCGAAACAAACGATGATGACCCTATGCAAACCGTCAAAATAAAAGCCTATCTGGATGAAGCGTCACAGCTTGGTCTGCCTGTAAACAGGAACATCGTCTTATCCTTGAATGGCTTGAAATTTCATGATGGCTTTCTTGCCACTAGGTCGATGCTCGATTGGAACAATCCTCCGACGGCTGTTATCAGCGGCGGAATTGATCTAACACAAGGCATCCTGAGGGCTATAGCTGAGAGGGGCCTTCGAGTTCCGGAAGATATCGCAGTCGTGAGTTACGACAACCTTCCGCAGATGGAAGTTACCGAAATCCCGACCACTACTGTCGGCGTCGCCATCTCAACCATCACATCTGTCATTGCAGCTATCGTGTTTGACTTGATTCATCATCCCGAAGCTATTAAGAATGTATTCCTGGAGCCAGAGCTTGTCATTCGGGCATCTACAGCATTGAAATGAGAAAACCTTCTCGGCAAGAATCACACTATGCTTCAGTTACCAAAGCTTATATTAACTCTTCATTTTTTGAAGGATGCTTGTCTTACCTATTAATAATCCCCTCAAAATTGAGGGGGTTATTATTGAAGTTCCTCACTTCTTCTTATAAAACTCAGGATAAAGCCTCATCAACGCCCGCTTCTCAATCCGCGACACGTAACTCCGGCGAATCCCCAACTCCTTCGCAATCTCCCGCTGCGTCCGCTCTTCCCCGCCGTGCTCCAGCCCGAATCTTCCGACAACAACTTCCTTCTCCCGATCATCCAGAATATCCAGGTTCTTATATATCTTGCTCTTCTCGATCTTCAGCTGCACTTTATCCACCACATCGTCGGCCTCCGAGCCGAGGATGTCGATCAGCGTAATCTCGTTCCCCTCTTTATCCGTCCCAATCGGGTCATGCAGGGATACATCCTTCTTCGTCTTCTTCAAACTACGCAAATGCATAAATATCTCGTTCTCGATACAACGGGCGGCGAAGGTCGCGAGCTTCGTGCCTTTGCCTTGCTGGAAGCTCTCGATCGCTTTGATCAAGCCGATCGTGCCGATGCTGATCAGGTCCTCGAGATCCTCTACCCGATGTAACCATTGGTTAGTGCCGAGTTTTATCCGTAGTTCTCACGACTTAATTAAATCCTGTCGGAGTGGCGTAAAGGTATCCAGCAATCTGCTCTTCCGCAGCGCCCGGCATCCGTGTTCGGCCATGCTCGGAATGTAGATCGTTTCCCCCGCCGAGAGGATCATCTTCTCGCCATTGACCGTGAATTCCAGTTGTCCTTCCAAACAATAAGAGAGTTGCTCATGTACGTGCTGATGCAGATAACCCGCTGCCCCTTCTTCAAAATGAACCTCCATCATCATTATGGTCTGACCTGGAGCGAATATTTTCCGCCTTACGCCAGGCTCGGCATCCTCCCACTGATTTAACGGACTCATTACGGCAACCTCCTCGTAATCTTCGTGCCGTCCACTATAAACTTTACTGCCTTCGGGCAATTTCCCGCTGCCAATACAATAGGTCTTCGTTGTCACGGTACTGCTGCACAGCTTCGTTGATTTGGCCAAATGATAGCTCCCACTGCCCCTCCACGAGTGGCGTCAATGCTCGAATGATGCTCTTCTTCGCTTCGGTATGATCCGTTAAATGGGATTGGATCTGCGCCGCTTCCTCCGGTCTTATGTTCGTCAAATATGGAAATACGGATTCCGTCCGATCAGGAAATTGAGAGATGTTCGCAAGCCCCGTCTGATAGGATCGGTTATGCAGCCTAGGTGCGGTATACTCGATGATGGGCTTGTTATCCGTATTGACGGGATAGCCGCAGACCAGCTCGTCAACCGATTCGCTTCCCATAATGAAGTGGCTTAACAGCAGCGAAGGCGTCGACAAGTTCATCTCCTGCAATCGTTCGTGCAGCACCGGCTGCTTCATCCGGCTATCCAACTGCCCATAATCGACGGCTAGTGGGTGATTCATGCCCATCACGCCCAGTACAGGCGCGGAATCTCCGATCATGCCGTACCACAAGCTGGTATTCGGGAACTCTTCGCGGAACGATCGGATAATCATTTTCATATCGGCGAATGAGAGCTGGTGGATGGGCAGCCACTGGACGAACAAGCCGTCCGGCGCAAGCCGCTCTCTGACGGCGCGATAATAGTCTGTACTGTATAAGCTCCCGGACCCCGAACTCATCGGAAAATAGATATCGCTAATAATGACGTCGTACGCGTCTCTCGTGGAGCGCACGAAGTTGCGCCCATCGTCAATATGGATGCGAACCCGGGGATCATCCAAAATTCCGTTGTTTTCTTCTTCGAACAGCCGGGCTGCGTTTACGACGTTTTTCGATATTTCCACCGCATCGATCCGCCCTACGTCCTGCTCGCCGACGCCGCTGAGCGTCATGCCCGCTCCAAGGCCAACGACCAGAACGTTCTTGGGATCAGGATGGAGCAGCAGCGGTATATGCCCCAGCCGGCGATGGTCCTCCGTTTGTCCCATATTGGACGTATTCTGGGTATAGAGCCGATTCGTCGTCAGAAACTTTTGCTCATAGGGGACGACTTCCACGACGCTGACCATATCCATGCTATTCTCGTTGTAATAGAGCAGCCGAACCGACTGCTCCAACGCTTGATCCGGTTCCAGGAACGAGATCGACATACGCAGATGATCCCACCTTGGAACGACCGCGGCGACGACGATAACGGATATGAACGAAGCTGCGACAACAGCTTTCATCCGCGAGCGGCCTTTCTTGGGCAACACCAGCACGCATAGCATAAAGCCGATGCAGCAATTGAGCAGCGCCAGCGTCTTGATGCTGTTATGCAGGCCGAGCAATGACACGAACACAAATCCCGACAGCAAGGCGCCTATTGCCGACCCTAGCGTATTCAGACTGTTCAGCAATCCGACTTGCTTGCCGACTTGATCGGCATTCTGCAAGAAGATTTTGCCGATTAACGGATAAGTAGAACCGAATAGACTAGTAGGAATCAAGACGATAAGAACCGTGTAACCGAGCTTAATGAATAACCCGGCCAACCAGTAGCCATCTCCGTATTGCATATACAACGTCGACATCGTCTGGAGATGATTGATCGCATACGGCAGTTTATGGATGATGAGCAGGGTGACCAAGGAGTACAGTCCAATCGCAACCTGTACCATCCCGAACGCCTCGACCGGCCGATGAATGCGGTGCAGCAGCCGGGAGCACGCATAGCTGCCAAGTACGATACCGAATAAGAATACCGTTAAGACCAATGCAAAATCGTACACGGTGTCCCGGAAGAAATAAGTGAGGCTTCTGGTCCATAGCACCTCGTAGGACAGCGACGTTAATCCGGATATTGCGAAGGCTGAGCCGAAAAACCAGACGAATCTTCTGGATCCCGATGACGGTGGATTCACCTGTGCACGGCTAAGCGGAACTTCCTTATAATCCTCCTCCTCGCGCTGCTTCCGCATTATAAGCAGGAAGCCCGCCACCAATAAATTCAGGCCTGCTGCCATATACACACTCTGGTTCAAGCCGATCGTCTGGATCAAATAAAACCCGGTCACGAAGGCGCCAATCGCCGCGCCCAGCGTATTGACCGCATAGATCGACCCCATATCCTTGCCGATGCCAGCCGTCATGCGAGCATGGCACTTCACCATAACGGGGAACGTACCGCCCATCAGAAACGTCGGGATGATCAGGAACAATAGGCTCAGCGCGATCCGTACGGTGATTCTTAGCTCGCCGCCCATCTCAAACGATGACGCGAGCCACGCGTTCAAGTCGGCAAGTGCCGTATATAGGAACGGGGAGCAAGCTCCATAAATCCCGATCGACGCCTCAAGCGACAGGAATAAACGATGCCCCCGCTTCAACCGATCCGCCAGCCGTCCAAAGAACAAGCTTCCTGCGACAAGCCCCAGCATATAGCAGGTAAGCACCGTTGCGACGGCATGCACGGATACGCCGAACAAGTGATGCAGATAGCGCGTCCAGATGAGCTGATAGATGATGCTGCTTGTTCCCGAGAGGAAGATTGCGACAAAGAATAGCCGGCTTCCCGATTGCGCCCTGTACCGAGCCATAATATCCATCATCCTAACCATTATTAATCATAACGAGAGGGGAAGCCGAATTCCTCCGGCATTCCCCTACATTCGTGAAGCGTTATTCCAAGAGCTGATCCGTCACTGCCGCGAGCGCTTTATGGCGTTGTCAGAATGCCCTTCGCGACAATAACCAGATCATCCAAGTCAATGGCGTTATTGCGGTCCAGATCGTATGGCTTGTAAAGCGCGTTCCACTGCGGATCTTCAGACGTTCTTCCGTACGCCGCGGCGACAATGCCGAGGTCGCCGATCGAATAAGCGCCGTCTCCGTTCGTGTCGCCTGGTTGCGCAACGTTGACGGATGCGGCGAATGCATTCATCGCGGCCGTCAGTGCTTCAACCGCTTGCGCGACTTGAGCCGTCGTGGCGGATTGATCTTGCGCAACAGCCGCCGCAGCAGCAATTGCTGCGCCGAACGTGTCCTTGGATTGCTGCGGATATTGACCAGGCTTCGTGCCTGCCTGCGCCGCATCGTATTGCGCCTTCGCGCTAGTGAGCAGCTCATCGAGCGCTGTTTTATCCGTTTTAGCCTGAAGCTGCACAGCTGCCGAAGCTGCAGGGACTTGCATCTCCACGCCTGTTTCTGTTGCTGCCGTGTTGGTAACCGAGATCGCGGTCGACACCGTCTCGCTCAGCACCTTCGCCTTCCAGTTCAGCTTGATGAGTGCCGTATCTGCATCAATCGCGTTGCTCTCCCCTGTGGAAGCCGCAATAATGTGAACGCGCCCCGGAGTTTCTGTGTCTACGTTCAGTAATTGGAACCCTTCCGCGAGAGAATCCGCCGAGACGAATTCGAGCTTCTCCGGATCATAGCTGACGAGAATATCCTGCGCGTAGATTGCTTCTTGGATGTTATGAAGCTTGTAATCCGCCGAGAATGCAGCGCCGCCGACCACGCTATCCGGAAGACTCGTTATCGAGGCATGGAACTCCTCGGTTCCCGTGCCGGGTTCCTGCTCGGTTGCGACATAGACATTGAACTGATCGATCCATGTCGTCCACGAAGTGGTGGAGCCCGATTGTCTGGTCAACGTGAATTGGAACTTCTCGACATTATCCTCGTACGTCATATTCGGATCGAACGGAATATCCGTGAGGACGGCTGTAATCTCGGGAGCGTCTTTGTTCGTTACCGTCAACTCCATCGTCCGCTCTTTGAAATTAAGGGCGGCTTGAATATGGTACAACGCCTCTTTCGCGTTGAATCCGGTTCCTACCGGCGTTCCCGCGATCGGCGTGTTGGAGGCTTTGCCCCCTGTGCCGTATGCCATTTCCTGTCCGGATGCATTTTGCAGCGTCAAGTAACGGTTGCCGGCGCTATCTTCGATGCTGAATTGAGCGCCCTGCGAGTTGGCCGGGCTGCCGACTTGCCAATCGAAGTCCAAGATCACCTTGTCGCCTGTAATCGGTGTCGCGAACGTTTTCTGGCTGCTGCGCGGACCTGTGCCGCCTCCGCTAAACCGAATGACATTGTTGCCGGACAGAGAGGTCACCGTGCCGCTCAGATTCCCGCTGCCTCCGGCCGTTCCCGTCTTAATGCCCCACGTATCGCCAACCAATTGGTTATCGAAGCTTTCGCTAATCGTCGGCACGTAAACGATCGTCGATACTTTGAAGCCGCCATCCTGCGTACGGGCTGTAATGACCGCTTCTCCCGCTTGTTTCGCGGTTAGAATTCCGTACTGGTCAACCGCTGCCACTTCACCAGCAGATGAAGACCAGATGAGATCTTCCATCTCGACTCCTTGAGGCAGCTCAGGGATGAGCTGGATGATTGGCGGGACATCGTTCGGGTTCGTGGCCGAGAAATAATCGGACGCGATGTAGAAGGCCTCCTGCCAGTTCGGTTCCAGTCCGCCAGCCAGATCGACAATGAGCGGAGCCGACGGGAACGATTCCCCGACCAGCGTCACCTCGCCCATCTCCATAATAGAAGTAACGCGATAGAATAGGCGCTCCGCTTCCACGCCTTCCAGCGTATCCTCATACACGGGAACTTCCGTTTCGGCGATTAGCTGGTAATCGTCCGAATCGTCGATTGCTCTGTAAACTTTATACCCCATCGATCCCGTTACGGGGCTCCAGCCGATTCGCGCCAGCTGATCGTTCTTGGCATAGAGCGCCAAGCCTGTCGGAACAGGAGGCAGCGGCATAATTTCGATCGCGTTTATTTTGCCGCTGAACTTGATGTTCAGCTGTCCGTCGGTTAGACGGATTTTGTAGGTTTTGTCTGCGTAATGTCCTTTCTCCGCTTGAATCGCCTCTTGGCTTACGCCTTCGATCGCGAGCTCCGTACGGCTATCCGCGGCGGCGTCTCCTGCAATAATTTTGACATCGTAATCTTTGTTTGGCAGGTCAATGTTGAAGGTTGCGTTGTCGCCGGTAATGTAGTCACGCATCAGATCGCTGGTGCCGACCCCGTTATCAACGCCTTGCACGTTCTCGATCTGATCGAATCCGAACTCCCAAGTCGGCGTGTACAGCGTATCGTCGGATACTCTGACGTAACCCGTCTCGAGCGGGCTGCCGGCCGGTCCGAAATCATAATTCGCGTTGACGCTAGGCGACTTCCACTCTCCGCCGCTGCCCCCGCTGCCGAAGATGCGCACCTCGTTCATACTGGCCCAGCCGGATTGCACGCCCGTAATCGTAACCCGTACGAACCGCCCTTTGGCCTCGAAGTCGTGTTTGATCGACGGCTGGCCGACCGTATTCGCCGTTTCATCGACTAGGACCGTCCAGTTCCGGTCATCAGACGACACTTCAATCTTGTATTGGTAATAGCTGTCGCCCCGGTACCAATTGATCTCTGTTCCCGTCAGGTCATAGATGTCCTGCAGATCAACCTTCCACCATTGGGGTACCGAGCTGCCGCCGGCCGTCCATCTGCTAGTCGGACCGCCGTCATTGGCACTGCCTGCTACATTGCCTTTCGCCGTTTCTTCGCTGCTCGCCGTTGCCGGCTTACCGGCAGATAACACTCGCGGCTTCAGTGTCTTAGGCGGCTGCACATCCGGACCATACTCCGGAAGCTCCGCAGGCAACACATGTGTCATCGCCACCGGTTTCGCGGTCGTTACGCCGTCTTTGATCTCGTAAGACTTAGAGGTAACCGTTACGGTAGCTGTCTGCAACCCTTCTCGTTTCGCGGTTAAAGTGAAGGCTCCTGCTTCGCGGGTCGACCGCACAATGACGCGGTTAATGCCCGCTTCCGTATCGATATAATCCTTGAATGTGCTGTATTGCTTGCCTGAATTGTACCCGCCGAGGAACTCGCCAGGGCCGCTGTACTCAAAGTCGATGCGCGCTTGATCCGTCGGTACGCGGCGCCCTTGTTCATCCACGACCTCCACGTCGAAGATGACGGGGTCCGTTCCGTCGGCCTGCCACCCTTCCGGGCTTACGGTAGGCGTCAGTTTGATCGCATAAGGAGCGCCAGCCGATTCGATTTGAGTCGTGCTCACGACGCTGCCATTCTCGTCATAACCAACCGCTTTAATGGCGCCAGGCTCGAATGCCACGTCCTCGAATTTGAATACGTAAGGCGTATAGACCTTGCCTCTGTTATCGACCTCGACGCTCTCAGGGTTCGACACCGACCCTTTGGAGACGCCATTGACGAATAGTTCGACCGTATCCACATGATGGGCGATGACGAACATATCTTTCTTGGTCCCCGCTGGATAAGACCAATGGCCGACGATGTGGGTGGCCGGTTCGCTGCTCTGCATGACTTGGAATGCGTAGAAGGATTCCTTCGGAATGCGCAGCGCGTCCACTTGGCCGCTTAATCTGGCCGTCTCCGTGAGATAGTTGCGTCCGTGCTGATTGGAGTCCGCCCACGTTAGCGCAGCTTGGCCGGAATACATTTCATTGCTCGACTCAGGGCCTTGAATCCGGTCTTTGTAGAATTCATGGAAGCTTCCTGCCGCCGAAATAACAGCATGTTCTTCGGACGTATACGTCCAGGTGGAAGACGAATCGTGCTCGTACCCGAAGTCCGGCGGCGAAGCGTTATCCCATACGCGGCGCGGTGCCTCGTCTCGCTTATACTCCGTCTCGATAATCGGACCTTGGTCACGCGCGTAGTCCGTATAGTGACGATTCAGCATCGTCCCGACGTACTCGGACTCGTCGATCGCGTTAGAAGCGGATAACCCCCGCGAACCAATCGCCCGCATCCCGTGCGGATCGAGCCGTTCCTTCAGCTCCTTCATCTCTCGCATATGCTCGGGTGAGATCGTGTTATTGCCCGATTCCCAGAACAGAATGCTCGGATTGTTGCGGAAATAGACCATCGTGTCCCGCATCACTTCGACGCGCTGATCCCACTTGCGGCCTTCGACATCCTTCTCGCTGTCGCCTGCCGGATGGACGACGACGATGCCGTATTTATCCGTCATCCGCACCGAATTCGGCGTCGGCGAGATGTGCATCCACCGAATGAAGTTGGCGTTATTCTCGAGCATCAGCTCGCCGTCGTAATCGGTCAGCCACTGCGGAGTAGCAGCGCCGAGCAGCGCCCATTCGTTGGTCGATCGCTGCGCATAGCCGGACAAGTAGACCAGTTTGTTGTTGATATAGACGCCGCCTTCGTCCCATCCTCCGCGGAAGTCGACCTTGCGGAAGCCGGTCGTGATCGGATAGACGTCCAGCACTTCGTCACCGGCCTTCAGAATGTTATACACCGTGTACAAGTAGGGGTAGCCCGGCTGCCAGAATTTCACGTCCGACATCGCGCTGGATATCTTCAGCGTCTGCTTCGCGCCGGCTGCCAGCGTCGTTGCTTCGCTTTGAATCGTCTTGACCGCCGTGCCGTCCCTATCGACAATGACGGACTCCAGGCTGAGCGTTCGATTCGCGCCGCTCTCGTTCCGGATCTCCGACTCGATATTGATCGTAGCCGTCCGGTTGTCGGTCGAGATATCGCTTGGGTAGATATAGGTGCCATAGGTCTGCAGGTTGCTGTACAAAGGAAGCGTAAAATAAACATCGCGCATCACGTGCAGCTTGACATCCCGGGTCAAACCGCCGTAAACGGGATTGAAGCCTCTGCCGTTCCATTGAAACGTCGTATCGGTTCCCGTCTCCGCGAGTGCGCTATTATCGTTCTTAACGGCAATGACATTCTCTTCATCGCCGAACTTCATGTATGCCGAAATATCGAAGCCAAACGGTGTTACGCCTGCTTCATATCTTCCTGCGAATTGTCCGTTTACGTAGATGTAAGCGGCCTGGCGGATGCCTTCGAATTCGATGAACACCTTCTGCCCGGCTTGCTCCTCGGTCAGCTTAAAGTGCTTCCTGTACCAGACGACGCCTCTCCAGATACTGTCGCCATCGTGCGTAATCCACTCATCGAAGGTATCTACGTCGTTAAACGTGTGGGGCACGCTGACAAGCTCCCAAGCCGAATCATCGAAATCGACGGCTTCAGCCCCCGGTACATCGCCTTTGTAGAACCGCCAATCAATGTTGAGATTATAGACGGTTCTTCCGCTTGGCGGAGCATATGAAGCTTCGTTCGTAACCTCATTCGTGGCGTTCGTTTCGTTCGGCGTTGCCGCAAACGCTGGCGCCGCGCCGCCGCTCATAGGAAAGAACTGCAGGATGAGGGCGAGAATCATGACGGCCGCGAAGGGTCTTCCAAGCGAGTGTCTCATTCTATTCGATCCTCCTTATTTATCGTCGATGATGCTTGCCACATCGTGGGATCGGGCATGTAGGGCATGCGTGCTACGGCTGCAAGTTCCACGATCTTGATTTGGCTAATGCATCTCCTAAAGTTGGTAGCTATCCTCCATGAGGAAGAATTGTTCAATAGAGAACCAGGCCTCACCCCTTCCCAATATCGCGAAAGAGGATGCGCCTATCAGTTAGATCAAACAATATCGCCCATCAATCCATTGTTTGTCCGGGTAATCGGCTTTAAGTCGGGTAAATATGGGCCAAGCCGTAAGGACAACAATGGTGTCCGCGCCCGCAATCACTTCCTCCAGGCGATCTGCATAGTCCAATGGCAGCTTTGGATAACGGCTGGCGAATGCTCTGTTCGCCATCGGATCGAAGGCGAGCATGTGCCGATAACCTCTCTCGGCAAGCGCAGATAGGATATCCGCGGCAACGCAGCCTCTTACATCGTCGCTGCCCGGCTTAAACGATAGTCCAAGAATGCCGAGTACCTGATCCGGTGCAGCGGCAGCCGCAATATCGTTCACGATTTTGAGTTTGGCGCGCTCATTGACCCGCACCACCTCTTGCAGCAAGGTAGGAGTGTATCCGTGCGCTTCAATAGCGGCAATCGCTGCAGCCGTGTCTTTAGGCAGGCAATAGCCTCCGAATCCGCAGCCGGGATACACATATTTCGCCATCCCGGCGGGAGCGCCGCGCCATCGTTTATCCTCATGCAGGATATCGAATGAACGGCGGACATCGATGCCGCCAATCGCCCCGGCAGCCATCGCCATCTCATTGGCGAAGCTGATCAACGACGCGAGCAGACTATTCGATAAGTACTTGGTAAATTCCGCCGTTTCGAAGCCAACCTCGTGCAAGGGAGCCTCGAAAGGCGCATACAGCTCCCGCATGACGGAGAAGCTCCAGTCGTCCACGGCGCCGACGACGATTCGGTCCGGCTCTATGAAATCCTTCAACGCGCAGCCTTCGCGTAAAAATTCAGGATTGTGCACGAGGCCGATATCCCTGCCCGGCTCCCAGCCGCCGGAGCGCAGCAGCGGAATCACCTTGTCTGCCATCGTTCGCGGCGGAACGGTCGATTTGACTGCGATGACTTTCCTGCCGTGATTCGTCAGAGCAGCCGATAATTGACTTAACGCTCCTAGCAAATCATCCAGGCTGACCTCGCCGCCAGGCAAGCTGGGCGTACCGACGCACACGAGAATTACATCGGCTCCCTCGACAGCATCCTCGAGGCATTCCGCCAACCTAAACCGTTTATGCAGATGGCGCTCAAGCATCTGTTCAAGCCCTTCTTCATAGAACGGAATCGTACCCTCCGCCAGCATCTTCCGCAGCCCGATGTTGGCATCATAGCCGTATACGGTTCGTCCCGTTACATCCGCCAAGCCCAGCGCAGTCGTCAATCCGACAAAACCTAATCCGACAACTGCAATCATAGGCTGCCAGCCTTCTGCAAGTACGCCAGGAAACGGTCTACGCCAGACTCGAGCGTGACGACCGGGTCATAGCCGAGCAAGACGCGTGCCCGCCGCAAGTCGGGACATCTGCGCATCGGGCTGTCGATCAGGTACCGTTCATCCGAAGCGGGAACGTACCGGACCTCACCCGCGTAGCCGAAACGTCTCGCTCCCGCTTCCCGGTAGATCTCAGCTAAGCCGGCAATGCTGATCTCAGGCTTATCCATGCCGATATTGAAACAATCGAATGCCGAATGCACAAGCACCTTCAGATAACCGACAATGGCATCCGTGATGTAGCAGAATGTTCGGGTAGGCGAACCGTCCGAATGAATGACCAACGGTTCCCCCCTCAGAACGGATCTGGCAAAATCGGCAGGGACGCGCCCATCCTGAAGGCTCATCCCCGGCCCATAATTGTTGAACGGCCTAACGATCCGGACCGGTACCCCGAATTGCTCGTGGTAGACGTAGCCAAGCGTCTCGCCCAGACGCTTGGATTCATCGTAGCAGGCTCTTGGCCCCATCGTCGCTACATGGCCGCAGTAGGATTCAGGCGTCGGTATAAACTCGGTCTCAGGATCGCCATATATCTCGCTGCTGGAAAAGTAAAGCAAGCCTTCCAAGGATAACGATTGTCTTCCGGCATCCAAGAGCCTTCTAAATCCCCATACATTCGCTTCGATCGTTTCAAGCGGGTATTGCCGGTATTGGATCGGGGAAGCGATGGAAGCCATATGAATGATGTAATGGGCTTCCGCCAGTTCGGCTGCGCTCCGTTCGTCGCTTCGCGCAACATCGTATGCAGCCGCCGTTACGAACGGGTGCCTGTCTTGAAGCTGCGCTAACCAACCGGGCTTGCCGGCCGGAAAGCGGTCGAGCAGCACAAGTCTGCGCGGTGCCAGGCCGTGATCAGCCAAGCGGGCAAAATAATGCGATAAATAAAAACCAAGGAAACCGGCGCATCCGGTGATGACCACCGTTTTGTCCGCGAACCGCTCATTTTGGCCAAACCGCAAGGCAATCTCCGCCATATCCTCCGCAAAAATATCAGTCCCCACCTTGATCGCTCCCTCCTTTTCTCCTAATCCCGCCATATTTTCCACGGTGCGCGGCCCTCCTGCCACAGGCGCTCCAAATGCTGCTTGTCGCGCAGCGTATCCATGCACGCCCAGAAGCCTTCATGCTTGTAGGCTGTTAGCTCGCGGGCTTGCGAGAGTCTTCCCAGCACTTCGCCTTCCAGGTGAATGAAATCATCCTCTAAGTAATCGAAGATAGACGGCTCGAATACAAAAAATCCGCCGTTGATCCAATTGTCCCCCGTCTGCGGCTTTTCTTCGAACGAGACGACGCGGTTGTCCGCCTCGCAGGCCAGCATGCCGAATCTGCCGCTTGCGCGAATCGCCGTCACTGTAGCCACCGTCCCGGCGGACGCGTGCGCGGCCAGCAATTCCGGGATACTGACGTCGCTCACGCCATCGCCATAGGTCATCATGAAGGTCCCGTCGATCCGATCCTTTAACCGGCCTAATCTCCCCCCTGTCGTTGTGTCCATCCCGGTATCGACCAGATGAATGATCCAATCGCTCCTGCGCGTCTGTCTGGTTACCGTCGTTTCGCGCGTCCCCGTATGAACGGTAAAATCGCCTTGCAGAATCGGGAAGTGCAAAAAATACCGCTTAATATAGTCCGCTTTATAGCCGAGCAGCAAGTAGAATTCCGTAAAACCATAAGACGCGTAGATATTCATTATATGGCACACCATCGGAAGCTCGCCGATCTCGATCATCGGCTTCGGGATTCGCGCCGTTTCCTCGCTTAACCGGCTGCCGTACCCGCCGCACAGAATGGCAACAGGCGGCTTATTCCCACGTAGAGTCATGCTGTTCCTCCTTAACTGCTGGCGCTCGTATAGTTTCGCAGGGCAAGCTTCCACAGAAGTCTGACGATAATGAGGAAGAGAATCGGCGATACGATGCCCCATATCCATTCGACAGGTCCGAGGCGGTCCAGGGCGACCATCGGCGAGTAATTCGTCGTAAGAAACACCGGCAGCAAGAACGTCCCTGCTTTCTGAATATAAGGATGATAGATTTGCATCGGCATCTGGTTAAAGTCATATAGTCCATTGGAGATATCGTTGATGCCGTTCGTCCGCACCGTCCAGAAAGCCAACAATTGGGGCAGCAGAAAGATACAATAGGTCAGGACGACCCCGATGCCGATGAAAAGCACAAAACCGGCGATATGGCCGATCGAGGCGGAAATCCCGCTATTCTGCCAGCCGATGACGACCATGACAATGCCTCCGATCACATTCGGCACGGCAAAGCTGATATCGATCATCCGCAGCGTCGTGAAAAATTGCAGCGACACAGGCTTGGTCACATAGATATCAAGGTCACCGCTTCGTATTAATTCGGGAAACCGATTGAAATTAAAGAAGAACAATGCGGAATATAAGCCCGCCATAATCGTAAACGTACCGATAAAGAGTAGAATATTGTGGGGAGAAAGCCCATTCAAATCTGTTCCGATGCGAAATACGACGTAGACATAGGACAGCTTGATGGCTAGAAAACCGATCTCAACCAGTACGCCGAACATAAAGTTGACTCTGTATTCCATCATGTAAATCAAGCTATTCTTCAGAAACAAATGATAAATGACCGCATAGCGATGCAAGGTCTTACGCATAGCGAGCAAATCCTCAACCCCCGACCGATTCAAATCTCTTCATGCCTTTGCGCCATGCCCACTTCGATAGCAAGAAGAGTACGGCAATCCAGCCAAGCACGACCCAAACGCCCGAGAGGCCTGCCTGCAGATCGATCTTCCCCGTAACGATGCTAATCGGATGAAAAATCGTATATTGAAACGGCAGCAGCAGCACCACCCGCTGGATGCTGTCGCCAAAAACATCGAGCGGAAATACACCGCCTCCAACGACCATCGCAACGAGCGAAAAGGTATGGTAAATGCCCCACACTTCGATAAACCAGAAGCCAAGCGCAGCCAAACAATAATAAATCATGAAATTCAATAGCAAGGATAACGGAATAAAACCAATGAACAAGAGCACCTGCCCGATCTGGATGCTGAAATCCAGATAGACATGCAAGGCGACGATCACGGCTACGAATACGAGGAACAGAATAATCAGTTGGACGACCTTCTCGCCGATAAAGACGCAGCCGCGAAAAAGGAAGTAGCTGATTGGCTGAACCGAAAATTTGCTAAGCTGACCGGTTTTAATATCGTTCGATATTTCATATTCGAAGCCGGTAGCCACCAGCTTGCCCGCCAATGCCGATAGGATGACATACGCGATCATTTGGGAGAACGTGTAGCCGTATACGATTTCCTGGTCGGTACTATTGAACACGGAACGCCATAGAAAAAACTGAATGAGTATCGGAAATACGCAGCTCGCGAGACTCAGCATGAAGTTGGCGCGATAGGTCAGGGCGTTCTGCAGACCGAGAATAAACGTACGAACATATTTGGATGCGACGTTCAACTATGGCTGCTCTCCTTTGCGATAGAGAATCGCGATCCCGTCTTCGATGGGCAAATCCTCTATCGTAAAATCGATGATCGGCAAATCGTCCAGCATCTGCTTCAGAATCGCCTTTACTTCGTCGCGGTCGATTTCCAGCACGGCTTCCGTAAGCTCATATTGCTTCATGTCGCCGTATCTCAGCAGCACGCCTTCTTCGACAACGTCGGACAACTTGATTTTGACGATCTTCTTTTGGTTCAGCAGATCGTTGACTCGCGCCAGATCGCCATCATAGGCCACCTTGCCGTCGTTGATAATGATCGTGCGTTTGCAGAGATCCTGTATATCGTTCATATAATGGCTGGTCAGGATCACCGTAAGCTTATGCTGCTGGTTGTAATACTTGAAGAAATCGCGGATTTTCTTCTGCGAGATAATATCCAGCCCGATCGTCGGCTCATCGAGAAAAATAACCTTCGGCTTGTGCAGCAGCGCTGCGATCAGCTCCAGCTTCATCCGTTCGCCCAGCGACAGTCTGCGGACTTGAACATTCATCAGCTTCGTTACGTCGAGCAATTCGGACAGCTCCTCGACCGTTTTGCGAAAAACGCCGTCCTCTACCTCGTAAATCGTTTTATTCAGATGAAACGACTCGTTCGCCGGCAAGTCCCACCATAGCTGATTTTTCTGTCCCATCACGATAGCGAACTGGCGCTTGAACTCTTTTTTGCGCTCCCACGGCGTATAGCCCATAACGGACACCTTGCCCGCTGTCGGGTACAGGATGCCGGAGAGCATTTTGAGCGTGGTCGTCTTTCCTGCTCCGTTCGGTCCGAGAAACCCCACCATTTCCCCTTCCTCCACCACGAAGGAAACTTGCTTAACGGCGTCCTTGTACAGCGTCTCCCGCTTGAATAAATTGCGGATCGAGCTCTTCAAGCCCACTTCCTTGTTATAATAAGCAAATTGCTTCGATAATTGGTCCACGCTTATGATTGACAATTCATTTCGCCCTTCCTTTTGTTCACCGCCAGTTGATAGAGTTGCTCGGCCAATTGAATGCGTTCATAGACGGCCTCGATCGGAGGATAGGGCCGCTCTTCGTTCAATACCTGGAGGATCGAGTGCAACTGGCTGGTATAATAATGCTGCGGTGGGAACGGCACCCTCTGCTTCTCCCCGGTAACGTCATCCTCTATTCGCAACGAGATGGGAAATTCCCCGACATTCGCGCGAAAAAAATCACGGACATGGATGCGCGCATGCTCCAGCTCCAGCACATGATCGGACTTATAAGGCAGCTCGAATGACGTCGTCACCGTCGCATTGACGCCGGAGCCGAAGCCCAGCTGCGCCCGGAACGTCCAGTCGCAGCCGTCCGGACCCGCAAAATCCGACTGGGCGTTCATCGCTTCAACGGTAAGCCCGCAGCCGATCGCCTGCAGAAACTGCAGCCAATAGCAGCCCAAATCGTAGAAGGAGCCGCCACCCCTTAACCGCTCGCTGCGGTAATTCCCCGTGTAGTTATTCTTAGGTACGATATGAATTTGGGTATGAACCGACTTCAGCTTGCCGTATGAGCCGCTATCGATGATTGCCGCGAGTGCGGCCTGCCAAGGGTGATGTTCCACCATAAGCGCCTCGAAGACGAGCACCCTCGGGTGCTCGCGCATCGCTTGCCTGACTGCAGCGCATTCCGCTGCAGTCAGGCATAATGGCTTCTCGACAAGCACATGTTTGCCGGCTCGAATCGCCTTCAGCGCCCATTGCGCGTGCAGTTCATTAGACAGCGCAATATACACCAGATCAATCTCTTCGTCCGCTAGCAAGGCCTCATAGCTTGGGTAAGCGATGTCGATGCCGTAGCGCAGCGTATAATCGACCGCCTTCTCCACATTCCTGCTCGCCACGCCGCGAATTCGGCCAATGCCGCCGAGCTTCGATAAAGGCATGAACAAGGAACGCTCCAGTAAGGGCGAACAGCCGATGCTGCCGATTTGCCAAATACGGTTATTCCGTCTATCGCCGCCAGTCATCGGTTATATCCCGTGCAAGTACAAGACGCTGCACTTGGAACAGACAGGCGTTAACCCTTGGCCGTTTATGATTTCGCGAACGCCGTCATAGGACTTGGAATGCCACACGTCCGACAGGCGATTGGCCTTCAAGTCGCCCACTTGAAACTCGGCGAAAAATTTGCAAGCGGTAACCGTTCCGTCGGGATTGACATCCATCCGGGTGGACAAGGCGAGACAATGATTGCCGCATCGGCTGGGCGTCATCTGTTCGCCGCGGATAAACTCGTCGATTTCACGTAACTCCAACCCAGGCTGGTATCGAACGCGAGTGTTCCAGAACCGTTCGTTGATCCGTTTCAATTCATCCATCAGCTGCGGCAGCTTATCCGGGTTGAACTTGTATTTGTAGGCATGCCAGCTGCTGACTTTCCCTTCCTCCATCCGATTAAGCCAGGAGAAGGTTTCCTTGAAATAATGGTCCATCTTAAGCGAGGTTTCTTGCGATATATACCAAGGAAAGCAGAGAATGACGAGATCCACGCCTTTGGCCTCGAACATTTCGACCAGCTCAGTCATATGGCCGATCATGTTTTCATTAATTACCGTGTGAATGGAGATGCTGCCGCGGAATAGCCCCTCCTTGCGCCGCCGCACCAGTTCATCGATGGAATCCATCGCCTTCTTGAAGGAGCCCTTGCCGCGAATGAAATCATGCTCGCTCTGGAAGCCCTCGATCGCGATGAGAAAATCAAGCCCATCCGATATCGCGCAAAGTTTATCCATATATTTGCCCATCAGCAGCGCATTGGTGCAAATAACGGTTTCGCGGCGATCCTCGGCCAGCAGGTCCAATATCTCGTCGAACTTGCGATGGAACAGCGGCTCGCCGCCCCAAATGTACAACCGGGATTTCTTCTCCCGCGTCTCCTCCAGAATGTGGCGGAACAGCTCAATATCAAGCTCGCGGTTCTGTTCTTCAAGCGGCATATTGTGATGATAGCCGTCTTCATTCCATTGATAGCAATGGATACAACGCAAATTGCATCGATTGGTCAGTTTGATGCCCACCGATTCCGGAACATCTGTTTTGTACGTCGGATTTTTGCTTTTCTCCCGCAGCGGCACCGCAATGTTCTTGATCGTCCTCTTGAGACGCTCGAATTTCAACTCGTCCAGTTCGACTCTGCTCTTGGGCTGCATGTATCGCACCTAGCCTTTCTCAACGAGAGTATTATCCTGATAATACAAACAACAGGCCGTACAAATCGGAAACAAATTCTTCTTCAGATAATTGCGGAATTGCTTGTATTTTGGTCCGTTCCAGATGCTCTGGATACTTTCCTCGTTCACATTGCCAAGCGTGAGATCATAATGCGCATGGCATGTCGTCACATCGCCTTTGGCATTGATTTCCGTTGTCGTCCACGGCTGAGGACACCGCTTCTTGTGAGCCGTAATTCGATCCCAGCGCGCATGAAAATAGTCGTCCAGCTTCTCCAGGTTGAAATCTTTCGGGTTCAGATTCAGGAAAAATTGATGTTCGCGGCTGTAGGCCCGAATCGCTTCCAGCTGTCTGTTCAACTCCGCCAGATCCATCTGTTCGAAATCAGCCAGTCCCCTTACAAACCCTCTGCTGAACGGAGCCGCATCCGTATCGAAATGCTCTTGCAGCACATGGACGTAATTCGCATGGTCCTCTTCCGTCAAGTAAGACTGTAATTCAAAGCTCATTGCATCCAGCTTTCTCGCGGATATCATATCGAAGAAGAACGACTCGATGCGGTGATAGTTAAGCGGCGTGACCGTGCACGTAATGCCTATTTTCGGATATTCGCTGCCCGCTTCCTCTCGCAGCCGCAGCACCTCGTCAATTCCCTCAAGCGCCTTGCGGTATACGCCTTTCCCCCGCTGCGCATCGTTAATCTCTTCCGGGCCATCCAGCGATACCCAGATTTGATAGGGCTGCGTGCGGACCAGCATGGCGGCATGGCGTTTCAGCAGCGTGCCGTTCGTCGGGAAGGCCACCGTGCTGCCGTTTTCGCGCAGCATCGTCAGAACCGATTCGATATGCGGATACAGCAGCGGCTCACCGCCGAACAGATCGTAGTGCGGCTTAGAATCCTTGCAATCCTCGATAATTCTCCGGACTACATCCAAGTCAAGCTGCTTTAACTCCGGCTTTTCCTTGTACGTTCCCGTCTCTCCCCATTCATAGCACATTCTGCAACGAAGATTGCAGCTTTCGATCAGCTGCAGAAAGATCCACTTCGGCATGCGTAGCAAGCTTGCAAGCCCTGTAGCCTGGGATACCGGATTCAATGCATCCATGATCATGCCCCCTCGCATTACGTTCGTTTGAGAATACCCGATACATGAAGCTCAGCCACAAGGTCGGTCAGATTGGCGCACTCCGCTTTCTTCTTGAGCAAATTCGCATGCGGCAGATCGAGGAGCGACTCGTTGCAGCCTGAGCTTAGCCAGTCGGCGTAGCGGATCCCAAGCCCATGCTTCATCCATAAGTCCGCATTTTTTTGTTCATGCTTGCCGAAGGCGTCCAGCATAATAATCGGCGTCGCGGATGCGAGAGAATCAATAAGCGTCCCAGCACCAGGCTTGCTGACAATTCCTTTCGCCCGTCTGATAACGTCGTACAGCCCGTGACGATCCGGATGAATCGCGAATCCTACAGCCTCGCCGTCGATGATCTGACTGAAGGGAGGGAAGGTATGCTTCCCTTCCGCGTCGGTATCCCATGTATGCCAATTCGGATCATTCATGTAATAGCGGCTTGCAGCGGAGCCGCTTCTGCGGGTTTCACCCCATTCATAAGCGACGATATCCAGCAGGAGACCGCGTGCCTCCAGCTCTGGAATTGTATGCTGGTACGTTCCCATTCCCCAGCCTCCGCCATGTACGACATATCGGCTTTCCCTCTGGGCAAAGGGGATTGCGGGATCTTCGGATACCGGCAAATAGGCGGTAATCTCGCTTGTGCGTGAATTGAAAGGCCATAGCTCCCGATATCCCGTTTCATAGTCCGGGACAAACTTGCGCAAGCTGGCGAAGGAAGGGGCGTAATCCGAATCGACGTATAAAATATCGGCCTGCACCGGCACCTTTGCGCGCTGCTTATACAGATCGATCAAGTAGACCCAATTGCCGGACAACAGCACGAAATTCCCAGCTCCGCCTCGCTCCCACTCTGCTAGCAGCTGCTCCACCTTGTCTTCGTCCAGGCTGTTTCTCGTATCGATCGGCATCTTGGCTCCCACCAGCGCAGCTTGAAAATTATGATGATACGCGGACCGCGTAGATCCGATGCCGTCGATCTTATCGTTGCGCAGGCAGCTCTCGAACACGAGCGCTTCAGCCGAGATGCCGCGTCTTTCCAGTTGGGCGCATAGCAGGAGTCCCGGATTATAGAAGCCCAGCCCGAATCCGGAGCACAACACATACAGCTTTTTTTGCATTTCCATGCCTCCCCTTTGATCCGAATGAATCTACCATCAGAACAGGCGGCAGCCGCGTTCAATCAGCAGCGTTCGCAGCTGCTGCACCAGCCGGGCTCTGTCCTGCGCTGTTCGTGCCACCGCCACAATATATTGCCTGCCCTTTGGCGCCTTCTCCTCCGCGTTGGCCTCCAGCGTATTGGCGCTGATCGGCATGATGCCTTCAAGCGTTCTGTTGTCGAACAGCAAGCCGCTTGCTTCAAGCCATGCCAGCCACGCGGCGAATCCCCCCGCTGGCATCTCCGTGTTCAGGAATGTTAGGTTCCCTTGCGTGCCGAGCTTTTGCAGATAGAGATCAAGCCGATGCTTGATCAGGCTCATCGACATACGCGCATTGATTTCTACAATGGGGAAAAGCGCGCCGCCCCTAAGCAGCATGGAATCCAGACTGACATATCCGAAATAGCGGTCGCCATGCAGCTGCGAGGCGATCCGGCTCACCGTGTCGTAATAGCCCTTGCTTCTGATCTCCTCCAACAACCGGGCATCGGCTGTTACCGTTTCGGCGTAAGCAAAACCGTTATTCACGACCCGATTCACGCTCAGGCATTCATACGTTCCGTCTTGCATGATCTCAAGCTGGATGGAGAAATCCGTTTCCTTTTCAAGCAGGGGTTCTACGATAAAATGCGTTGCGCTCCCCTTATTCTGCTCTTGTGTCTTTAATAGTTGGGCGATGCGGGACAATCTGTCCAGACTTTCTACCAGCAGGTTGCCTTTTCCCGAGACGCCTAACGGGTCCTTGATTAACACCGGCCCGGCTTCGAGCATCGCCGTTCCCGCTTCCTCCAGCTCATCCGCGCTTCTGGCCACGACAGCAGGATTGGGAAGCTCCAGCCGATTCCGCAGCTCCATGGCATACACCTTGGAATTGACCCTCGCAACCACCTCCTGTTCGGGGGCCTGCAGCTCCAAACCATAGCGTGCTGCCGCTTGATCGCAATCCGGCAGAAGCGCATACGGCACAAGCCGAGTTACGCCGCCTAGCGACGTAACTAGCCGTGGCACGGTTTCGTTGGCGGCCAGCCATGCAAACAGATGGCGTTCATCCGCAGGTACGGCATCGGGGTTCAGCTCCAACGATGCTCCGCGAAAACGGATCTCAATACTATCCAGATATTCGCGCAATATCGGATGAAACGGCTGTCTGGTCAGCAACACATCGTCCGGCTCACAGAAAACGAACATCAGCTCATCCATAGCGCTTACGATTCGCTCGCTTTGCCGATCCTTAAGCGTCGGCAACAGGCTTGCATTCGGTTCGCGCCAATACTTCTCCGCCTCGAATACGGCGCCGTATACCGTTCTCTCGCGCATCGCTAGGCAACATCAACCTTGTTCTCGATGAAACGGCAGAAACGTTCAATCGATTCCAGGTGAGCCATATCGAATTCCTCAAAGTCGAAGTCGATGCCGAACTCATCCTCTATCCTTAGAATGAAGTTGATCAGCTGCAAGGAATCCATGCCCGTTTCATTCACGATATCCGAATTACCATTCAACTCTGTCACCAATGCCTCATCATCCCGAATCTCGCTAATCAGTTTAATAACCTTTTCAATCATAATCAGACCTCCTCTGTTTTGGTCAGCGTAATGATCATGTCCTTATGTTCGTACTTGAAACAATAATTCGTCGTGATTGGTAGCCGTACCGCCCGGATATCCGTGACGGGCAGCTCCGGCGGCGTAAACTTCCGCACATGCCGGACAAGGCACTCCTCCGAATAGCGCCAGATGAAGCCGTCAATCGTTGAATTCGCCATGTACGCTTCGGTAATTTCATGTTTGCGGTCCAGCAAAACGGGGTCGAAAATAATCAGCTTCCCGCCGGGCTTCAGTAAGCGTGAACACTCAGACAGCGCTTTTCGGGTGCTGCGGATGTGGTGGAAGCAGCGCGCCATCAGAATCGTGTCGAAGCTCTGATCCGGCAAATCCACCTTTTCAATACCGGATTGAAGAAAGGAATCGATGCGTTTCCACTTCATCGCGTACTTCAACGAATGAATATTCGGATCCAAATTCACCATGTCCGGCAATATGCCTTGCTTCTTTAAGTAACGGTTCATCAGCCCAGTCCCGCAGCCAACCTGCAGCACGCGGCCCGTAAGCGGCGGCAGCACCCGATACACCTTATCGAACAAAGGGAAATTGACGAAAAAAGCAAAAACATCATAATAGACCGGACGCGTTTCGCTATAGCTGACAAACCGGCTCGGGTAGAAGAGATTCTTTTTGACCTGTCTCATAAAATCCTTTTTGACATAATAGTAGAAGGGATAAAGGACGATCAGGAATACAACATAAGCAAATTTGGCGATCCCGACTCTGGCTGGGCTGTTCATCGCATTCATAGCCAGCTACTCCCCTCATCCACATTTGGCACCGCATCCAATTGATCAAGCAGTGCTTTCAGAAAACTGCGTTCCTCCTGCTCCAGCATTCGGATCATCCGCTCGAGCGCAGGCAAATAATGCCTCTTCCCCGTCAGTATGTACATCATGGCTGTCATTTTGATACGCGCCCCCAATTCCTCCAGTACCTTGGCCGATTGGATTACCCCCTGATCAAAGTGGTTGTCATGGTTGGCCAATTCAAGAGAGACTTCTACCCATACCCGCTTATGCTCGCTCAATACGGCAAAAGGAAGCATGGTGGGATGTGTCTGGTCGCACGCGAGCCTGTCAATATAATAGTAAAGCGCTTTATAGACTTCCATTCCCGACAACGACTTCTCATAAAACGAATTCCCTGGGTAGAAGCGCGCATGCGTCGGGTAGCTATGCAAATAATCATCGATCAATTGTTTCGTTAACGTTCGATCGAAACGGAACGCAGATGCCTTAGGCGTCCAAAGATAGGAGCACCTGGTCCATTCGCTGTCGAGATGCTCAACAGCCCTAACCGCCATCTCAAGCTCCTGCGGATCGACAAGTATCTGCTCAAGCTTGGGAGCGCTTTGAAACTTCGCATAATTCATGGACGCGTTCTCATAACGGTAGTCCAGTACCAAGAACTTATGCCGCTCGGCGTTATAGCCGTACACCAGCAAATTATTGCCTATATGCAGATGCCCATAAGCATAGCTATGCTTCATGTAATAAGAATCATAGTTAACATAAGCATATTTCCCGGCTGCCAGCGCATGCATAATCAACTCCGCACTGACGTCCGCGTAAAGGATCGCTTCTCTGTCGAGCCAATGTTCAAGGGGCTGTGTGTTCAGAAAATCAAGCCAGTGCGTGTCGCAATAGGAATCCCCCATTAAATCATATCCCGTATACAAAGGGATAAAATTAGTTAAACAACTCGCTCTGTTCGCCGGATCGTTGGCCAATACGGCAAGCGGAAGCGCATGATGCTTATACGTAACGAATAAGGGCGAACCGATCGGCAGTTCAATATCGACGATATTGCGTTTCATCGATCGGCCTTGGGAATACAGATCAGATTCCCATAGATAAGATCTTGAATAGATTCCATCTCGATGAGCTCCCCCTCCGTAAACAAGTGGATAGAATAGCCTAGACGTTTGACATAACGCGCCATCTCCTCGATGCTACCACCAAACTTTCCGATCATGCGGCGATCCGTTTCAATCAGCAATACAGGCTTATACGCTGCGAGCATGCGCTCAGCCCCCTGTAGAATCAAGAGCTCGGAGCCTTCCGTATCGATTTTGACGAGCTGAATCGATCGCAATTCATGTTGCTGGCAATAATGGTCCAGCGTTTCCAACCTGCATGGCTCCACTGTAAACGAATCCTCCCTGCTGTCCATTCGCAGCGCTGCATAGGTTCCGCCTCTTGCTTTAGGGATGTGCATCGTACCGGTACCGCTGCGATCGGAGAGCGCCTCACGATTCAAACGAACATTTTGACAATTATTCAACCTAAGATTTGCAGCAGCATCCTCATGGATGGACGATACGGGTTCGAAAGCGTGGACCTGCCCTTCCTCTCCGACACGCTCGGAGAACAAGGTCGCATGCCATCCGAAGTTCGCCCCGATATCGAATACGATATCTCCCGGCTTAATCAACTGCCGCAGCCACGCCGTCTCGTCAGGCTCCCATGTCCCAAAGCCTACAAAAGCGTTGATGCTATGCGACAAATGATGGGGCCAGTAGAAGCGCCGTCCATCCGTGAGCTTGATTACCGATGTGTCCCGCAATAATTCAATGCTTGCAATATCGTCCTTAATAAGCGCGGAAAGCTCCTGCAGCTTCTTTAATCGTTTGTCCATGAGCATTTCATAGAGCAAATATTTCTTGCGTTCTTTTCGCAAATAATTGTCTTGATCCGCATGCTCTAGTGAAGCTGACAATGCATGAATGTAGACCTCCGTTTCCTTATTCCAGTCGCTAATTACCACCATCCCCTTTCTTAGTCGTTCAAATGGTCAACAAACCAAAAAACCAAGACCTATTCGGTTCTGAATGTCGGTCATGGCTGCAAACGATTGTAGTATGATTCGCATGTGGGTATAGCAAAAAGTATAGAGGCTTGGATAGATTATGATTTATTTAACTTCTCGTGCTATGGTCGTATTATAGGCATCCTTGCCCGATCATGGGATCGGGCAAGGATGTTAATACGGCGGATCAATTTTCTGCTAACCAGTTATTGATAATCATGCGCGCTACGGCTGCAAGTTCCACGATCGTAATTTGTCCGTTGCCGAACAAATCGGCTTTTTCCACCTCGCTCCAGTTCGCGTCGGTCGATTTCGTATTGTAATACTTCGCAAGGATCGCCAGATCGCGAATCGTAACGGCTGTTTGACCTGGAACAAGCGTAATGAGCTGACTTGCGAACGCGGCTTGTGCATTCGCCAATGCATGAACGGCTGCATCCACTTCGGATTGAGTCGAATTCGCTTGCTCGTATACGGATTTGCCCGTTTGAATGGCTGTTTGAAGCGACTCAATGGCACTCAATGGGTGCTGACCGATCTTACTGCCAGCTATAGCGTCATCAAGCTTGCTTTGGGCAGCAGCTATTTGCTGGTTCAGCGCTTCTTTATTCGCAGAAGGCGCTTTAATGACGCTTGCTTTGAACGTGTTTACGGCTGCATTCAACGAAATAATGGCAGCGTCCACTTGATCTTGCGTCGCTTGAACGTCATCTCTCACTGCCGTTGCCGCGCTTACCGCATTCTCCAGTGCTGTCTTCGCGCTTGCCGGGTACTGACCAGGAGCAGAACCGATGGAGGCATTGGACAGTACTTGCTGCGCATTCGTAATCGCTGTATTCAAGCCCGTTTTATCCATACCGATGACAGATTGCACAAAGGTTTCGACTGCGCTTTCTAGTGCTGCAATCGCATCGTTGACCATCGCTTGCGTAGACGCCTCATTGTCTGCAACGGCTAGAGCTGCCTCGATTGCCGACTGAAGGACGGCTTTCGAACCTGCCGGGTACTGGCCGTTCGCAGATCCTTCGATCGCCTCGTCATGCAAAGCTTGTGCAGAGGCAATCGCTGTATTCAGCGCCTCTTTATCAGCCAGTTTTACTTGGACCGTCAGTGCTGCCGACGTCGTATCGACAACGCTGTCGCCTTCAATATTTGCCAGCACGAAATCAGACACAGATAGGTTTGTCGTACCGGGCGAAGCATCCGCTTTCGCTTTACCGTGAAGCAACAATACGTCACCGTTGGCTGAAAGGCTATTAGACGCTGGGCTTAATAGCATAAGAAGGATTTTTCCTTCATTGGCTTTTACGCCTGAACCAATGATTTGCAGCCCCGGCACTAAAGATTCGGCGACTCCGTCTGCTAAAGTCAGTTGATTCTCTTCATTGGTTGCGGTCGGGAATTCCAGCTTCTGAGGGTCGTAATGAATGACCAAGCTAGCAGAGTTGTAGGCTTGAGTTATACCGCTCAAAGAAACCTTCACGTCCGCATTTTCTGTAACGACAACAGACTGAGGACCGGTCAACACTGCCGTTGGGACAGTAGGTTCCGCACCCTCTCGAACCTGAATGCTCGCAGAAGAAGTGAGCGCACCAACGTTGGTCGTTGCGGTAATGACCGCCGATCCTTCCCCAATAGCCGTTACGAGTCCGTTCCCATCTACTGTCGCAATTGAAGGATCACTCGTTGACCAAATAACAGATTTATCGCTCGCTTCTGCCGGAAGTACCGTTGCCTGAAGTTGGGCCGATTCCCCTACATTTAAGGCTGCCGTGGCTGGGCTAACTGCCACATTGGCAGGAGGCGTGTTATCAGGCAGGTCTTCGTCTTGGACAGCTACTTTTACTTGGTCAACAAACAGAAATCCTCCAGGCAAGTTGCTGTACGAGTCCACTTCGACCGAGATCTCCGCGACACCCGCTTGATGAGCCGTAACGAGTCCGGTAGACGGATCAACGGATGCAATTTCCGGCTGCGCTGATTTCCAGACGACCGAACGATAAGCCGCTTCCCCTTGGAAAATGGAGACGTCCAGATCAATTGCCGCCCCAGAATCCACGACAATGCCGGAATCCGGCAGTGGTTGGTTGTCCTTGCGGTGTATCGCGATGGCTTCCACGATGATCGGCGACTTCACGCCGATCACGGCGCTGGACGACAGGCCGTTCGAAGCCGCGGCCGTAATGGTGACCGGCTTGATTTCGCCCTGTTCACCATTATGGAGCTTTGTCGTCACGTTGCCATTGGCATCAACGGTTGCCAGAGTCGCGTCGCTTGTCGTCCACTGCACCGCTTGCGGGGCATGACTAGGACTGACCGTCGCTTGGAGCTGGTAGCTATCGCCCATAATGACCGTTGCCGCGCTCGCATTTAAGTTCACCTTTGTTGCCTGCGAAAGGAACCGGCCATGGGCTTTGAAATCGACGATCGATAGCCAGTTGTTGTTTGGATAAGATTCGAATACTTCGACCCGAATCCATCTGGCTTTGGTACCCTCCGGCAACGAATGGGAAACTTCGAGGCCGGCACTAAGCTGGTCGGCGTTATTCACGACAGTCATGAAGTTCGCCGCTTGAGCGTAATCGCTTGTGTTGGAGTCGGATACTTGAACGATATACCGCTGCGTCGCCCAGAAACTCATATCGATGCTTTCAATTTCCGCCAGCTGCCCTAAGTCGACCCACCAAATATCCGAGCGGCCCGCCCTGTATGCACCAGGAGACCATGCCGTGCTTGCGTTGTTATCCAGCGCAAGGGCTGCCGCGGTCGCGGCTCTAAGGCGATTCGAACTCGCACTCACGTAATGCGTTTGCAGTTCGTCATTGACCGTCACGACGGAAGTGCCCGTCAAACCTCCGTCGGCTGTCGTTACCGTAATTGTCGTTTCGCCTTTGCTCTTCGCGATGACGAGTCCGTTCGAATCGACAGTCGCTACCGATTCGTCAGAGGAAGACCATGTTACCTGCTTATTGTCCGCAGTGGCAGGCTGTATGACAGCCGATAACGCAGCCGTCAACCCCGCTGTCAGCGAAACGGCGCTTTGGTCGATGGCCACGCTTTCCACCGGAATCTCGTCGGCGATCACGACATCAATTGAAGATTCCGCTGCACCATCGACGGCTCTTACGGTCAATATAGCCGATCCGTCCGCTACTGCGGTAACAACGCCATTGTCGACTGTAAACACGCCGGTATTGCTGCTGATCCATTGAAGAGCCGGATTGGCCGCATCCGCCGGTAATACTGTGGCCTGAACGGTAACATTCTCGCCCGCGCGCATCCGGATTAGCTCATGATCCAGCTTGATCGACTGCGTTTTTACGTTAATGACCGTTACTTTGACGGAATCGCTCTCTCCTCCATCAGTCGCTTTGACGGTAATGTCCGCTTGGCCATTACCTACTGCGGTAACGAGTCCCTGTTCACTAACGGTGGCCACCAGTTCATTGCTTGATTCCCAAACGACGTCTTGGAAAGAAGCATTTTCAGGATCAATAACTGCTTTGAGCTGTTTGGTGCGATTCATCTCAAGTTCGAAATCATCTTCGCTAATGTGGATCCCGTCAACAGCAATTTTCTCCGCAGTTAATTGGAAACTGCTCGATGCATTTCCGTCGGCGGAGGTCACCGTGATGGTCGAGACGCCATCCTTTTTCACCAGCAGCGTGACATCGCTCGTGATGTTCGTCTGTTGGATTAAGGTGCCTGGCGCTCCGGTTTCTGCCGCTTCACCCAGGAATGATGCTACACTCGGATCGGACGATGTGAAGACCACATTGCGATTGTCAGCTTCCGACAAAGTTGCCTTTAAGCGAATCTCATCGCCAACAATGGCATTCAGGCTGCCTGATGCTACGTTCGGGCTTGTAATTGCAATCGATTCTGCAAGCTTGGCCGCTGTGACCACGACTTGACGGGTGGTCGTAAGCTCGCCTAAGGTAACCGTAACCGTTGCGGTGCCTGGCGAAATGGCGGTCACGATGCCTTTCTTATTGACTGTAGCCACGCTGTTGTCACTGGTTTTCCAATTCAAATTGGTGTATACGAACTGATTGGTCGGTTGAACAGTAGCCACGATCTGTTCGCTCTCGCCTTCACGCAGCTCCAGCGCCCCGGATGGAACGCTAATACTTTGAGCCTCTGTCGGCATGACCTCGTAGGACTGCGCTACAGCGTTATGGGACACTTCTCCCCCGAGCGGTTTACTAATCGCTTTGCCTCTCCAAAGATAGGCATACAATCCGTCGGACGCATGCCCGTCATACGTGAAGAGCGTTCGAGAATCTACACTGTTGCCGTACTCGGATGTACTGCCTCCCGGAATCCATGGGCTGTACCATTCGTCATGGCCGTCTCCCTTGGAGATCCACTCCGCTGCCCAATAGAAGAAACCAAGCTGCGCTCCGTGCGGATTCGGAACATCCCGGAACGCTTGCATATATTCGATGAGCCAGTTGTATTGGCCGCGCTGCGATATTTCATAATAATCATTCTTCATACCGGAACCGTTGGCCACTGGATCGAAATTGTCGCGGGTGTGCATTAGGCCCGTTTCCGAGAAGACGACGTCGTTACCCTTCCATTTCGTAAGGTTATTGTTCAGCATGTCAACGATCGCCCCCGTAGGTCGACCGCCATACAACGAGTAGGCTTCACCGTCCCATTTCATCCCAAGGTCCTCGTTTACACCGAACCATTGATTGGTGTAATCCACCAAATACCCGTTGTTCAAATGAATGAAACCGCGAGTTGTCGGCGATGCATCCTTCATGGCTTGATAGGATGCGTTGACAAGCTTGGCGAAGCCGTCCCGGCCCGTGGACCAAATCTTGCCCTCTGGCCATACGATGCCGGAATTCTGCTCGTTGCCCAGCTTGACGGAATCTGGGGCTACTCCTGCATCTGCAAGCGTCTTGATCAGATCGTACGTATAGTTGTACATGGTCGTCTGGAGCTGCTGCAGATCTTGACCAAACCACGAAAGAGGCTTCCAGGCTTTGCCCGAGCTCATCCATGTATCGCTGTAATGGAGCGACAACTCGAATTTCATGCGGTGCTCTTTGGCCCGTTTACCAAGTTCGAGTGCTTGTTCCTTCCCGAAGTAGCCCGGTATCATCTGCAAAGGAGCCTTCACGGTTCCTACGTTCTGTAAATCGTTAACGTAGGTTATGTCGTAGGTTTGATAGGAGAGTTCATCTCGCAAACCATCTCGATACGCTTTCCATTCGTTCTCATCATATACATAGTTGCCAGCTTCGACGAAGAACATGGACGCCACCGCGTTCACGCCGCGATTCCGAATAATGTCGAAGAAATCTTGCTCAACGCCATTGGCTTTATACTTACCGCCGTAATCCTCAACGACGAGTAGGAAAGAAACGTCCACACCCTTGACGATGTCATTGTTCATCTCGAACAAATCGATACTGTCGGCGAAGCCAACTCCGCCGCCTTCAGCGGTGTGCTCGACGTAGATCGTCGCGCTGGTTTCGTTCGGTCCCGTACGGAACGCTAGTGGAAGCAAGGAATAATCCGTCGTAGCAGACGGGGCCGACCTTGTCTCTTCAATGCCTTCGACACCGATGCGAAGCCGGTTACTGCCGTCCGAAACCTTTGCCCTTACCGTTGTGAAGTAGTCCGTGTTCGGCTTGACGGTTACCGTCTGCGCAACCTTAGCGCCCGCTTCCAGCCGGACTGCTTTTGCGCCTGAATCTGCTTGCCCGGTAACTACGCTGACGTTGCCGCTTGTTTGCCACGAAATAGCATCGCCTGTTTCAAAGCCCCAATTCTGCACAGGGTTCTGATCCGAATGCTCCAGATAGAACTGGACATCATCCACTTCAATCGTCATTCCCGCTGCGGCATCCTTCAGGTAGATGCCGACTGTGGCTTGACCGTTGTACACAATGACATTGCGCAAGGTGATCAAATTCCAGTCCGTAGTATTCTCGGCGAAAAGATTCACGAACGCCCTCATCGCAGGAGCCCCCGTGTCCTTGGCTTCCATGAAAGCTGCTTCCTGAATGGACACATTCGAAGGGCTCGGGTTGTTGCTGCGAATTCTGGCGGTTAAGGTGTACGTTCCCTGCTCCAGGTTGGTGAATCGCTGATAAACGCCAACTGCTGGATTGTCGAACGTTCCGGACCGGGTGACCGATGTCAGCCGGACCGAATACGATCCTTCGGCGCCTTCAGCCTGAGTCGTAACCGTGCCCCCCGATTGGATAACATTCCAGCTGATTGGCGCAACGGAAGCCTTGTTGTCTACCTCAAAACCCGGATTTAATGTCAAATTGGACTGCTCTAACGGCGCGGCGCTAATCGTCGCATCTGGCACAAGCAGGCCGCTGCTTACCATCAGGAGCGTTAACACGACGATCATGATGCGTTGCAACCTTGTTCTCATAATCTCCTTCTTCACTCCTTTATGATTGGGTTATCCTATGTACAATTTCAATTTTAGAGCGCTTTCATTTATGTTAATACCGTATAAAATTACGTTAAACTTCGTTTTTCTTAGATGTAACAAAGAGTAACAAGACCAAAAAGGGCCACCCTTTTTGGTCAGCCCTCGCAAAATTCTAATATCCGTTTCGTCGTCTCATGCTTCCGTAGTGCCCCAATTCTTAATTAAAGCGTCATATTCAGCTCGGGTGATATTCAAGATGGAACCATGCCTTTTTAGGGTGTCGCCTAGATCATATTCATCTTCACTCAACATGCGGAAGTGACCACTGGATAGATCATCTGTCAGCAAAGGCAAATATCCCTTCTGAGCCGCAAACTGATCGATCAACAGGCACCACTCGTCCCGGTCATTAAATTTGAATACAGCTGGCCCTTCCACTCCAAAGATACGATTAAGAACAGGAGCATTCATCTCCTTGAACGATGAACGGGATAAGGAACTTCCCTGCTCCATCGTTATGCACTTCGTGGTTTCATCTTTGGAGAAGCGGTAGTATGTGTCCCCCTCCTTGATGATAGTCGTATCAATAACATGGTTATCTCGCTCGATATAGTTTTCGGGCTTCGTGAAGTTCTTAAAATCCTTCGTTCTGGAACTGTAAATGATCTGCTTATGCTCTCCATTGTCTTGCTTGACCATGGATGCCCAGAACATGAGGTGCTCCTCTGCTTCCGCATCATATATGGACTCTGGAGCCCAGATGCAGCCTGTTTCCGGAAGATCGATTTCAACGCTTCTCTCCTTCGACCACTGAACAAGATCCGTCGATTCCCACACAATGATTGCACGGCTCCCGCTGTATTGCGCAACATCCCAGCCCTTCCCGTTGGCAATTCGCAAGTCTGTCGCAATGATGTAAAATTTCTGGTCCCATGAAGAGCGAATAATAAAAGGATCCCGCACTCCGTATTCACCGATGGAGGAGTTCAACACGGGTTGTCCATTATTTAGATCTTTCCAAAACATGCCGTCTTGGCTTAATGCAAAGTAAACTTGTTCTTCACCCTCGTCCTCGCCGGTAAAATAGACAAAAAGATAAGCTTCGTACGGTTGTTCCTGCCCCTGCCCGATAGCCATGTGCGCTCTGTTTATCATATGTCACGTCTCCTTGTCTTTGTTCAGAACAGGATCTTGTTAAAAAATGAGGCTGCAGCACAGGGATACCCCTGCATAACAGCCTCACCATCTTGCTTCTATTCGTTTATAAACGCTGTTTTACTACCCCTTATTCGCCAAAAATGCGGAAGCCTGTGCCTCAACCTCTGCTTTTACTTTATCGATGCCGGCTGCTTTTAATTTATCAGCCAACGTAGCGAACGCACTGTCCACATCTTTCACAATACCGACGTAGATTGGGCTGGCGTACTGCGAAGATACGTTTTTCAAGGTGGCCACTTCCGTCTTCACCTTCTCTGAATTAAACGTGAAACCATTGTATTGGTAATCTGTCAAATAACTCGGAATTTGGTCGTGATGCTGAATATATTCGTCGGTCCATTCGGCCATCGGTTTGAAATAGTCCTTATCGACGAACCAGAAGCCTGCAGCATCCGGCGGATACGTATTGTCCTCGGATGTCACGCCTTCCGGAAGACCAAGCTTTCCGTCAGCGGTCACGCTGTAGTTCTTCCCTTCGATACCGAAGTATACCAAATTGACATACGACTCATCTTCCATAATCAAGTCTAACGCTTGCATGGTGCGGTCCGCATTTTTCGAGCTTGCAGGGATGGAAATGCCATTCGCAGTCCAACTGCTCATTCCCGACTTCCCATCCAAGCCCAGGGTAGGAATCAGATAGGTATCAATGCCCTTTGCCTTACAAGACGACATAACCGAAGCAATGTCAATGGAATTGCCGAATGCCACACCTGATTTTCCTTCACAGAAGTTGTCCTTGGAGCGTGTTTTGTTCGAATAAGGGTTCTTATTCACATAACCCTTATCGTACCAGTCCTTCATGATCGTTGCCGCATATTTCTGTGCGCTTAACATTGGCTCATCCGTCATGGTAATCATTTTGCCAGTTGCATCTGCCATATCATAAGTGATTCCTTGGCCGAGCGGATCGCCCGAGTCGATTGGAGCACCTGGGTAATTAAACTTATCGTTCACCAGATATTGATATGGCGTAGGCAGGTCAAACTGATTGTCCAAGTTGAGCGGAATCATATCCGGATAATTTTTCTTAATTTCGGCGAAATAAGGTTCCAGTTCCGCAATACTTTTTACTTCTGTAAGGCCGACTTTCTCCATGATGTCCTTACGGATAACGGCTACGCTGACTTTTCGGTCAGGTGTCGTCGTCGGGATCATGTAAGCTTCGCCGTTTACTGTAGCAGCAGTAAACGCGGCTGGATCCTGCTTCGCGACGTACTTCGGCATCAATTGTTTCATCTTTTCAAGATCAAGCGGCATGAATGCGCCTTTATTCGCTTCGGACACATAGAAATTCCAGTCCGCGGCGAAAACGAAGTCGACGTCCTCACCTGAAGCGAGAATTAGCGGATACTTGGCAGCTACGTCACCCCAGCCAATATAATTCAATTCGAGAGTGGCATTAATATCTTTCTTCAATTTTTCATTCAGGGCAGCCAATACGTCAGGCATTCCTTTGGGCGCCTCGCCCAGCAGATAGCCAACCAATTTGACTTCTTTGCTATTGTCTGGCTTAGACGTACTCGTAGACGTATTTGATGAATCGGAAACGCTTGCATTTGGCGAGTTGCTGTTGTTATTGTTACCGCACGCCGAAGCGACGAGCATCGTAAACAGTAGGACAAGCAGCAGCATCGAGTTCTTTTTCAATTGAAACCCTCCTCTTTTTGTATGAAAACGTTTATATAAATCCCAATGAGGACTTATATCGTACACGAGAAGCTATGCTCTGCAGAAACCTGCTGAGGTAGTGCAGAGCTTAGGAGTAAGCTTTAGCCTTTGACGGCACCGATCGTAATACCGCTGACGAAATATCGCTGAACAAATGGGAAAACGAGGACAACGGGACCCGTCGCAATAACGGTCATAGCGAGCTTGAATGTCTCTTTGGGCTGGTCGGCCGCTTGAATGTGCTGTGCCATTGCCCCCGTTAAGTTGATCGACGACAACATCTTGTATAGTAAATATTGTAAGGGTACCAGACTCTCCTTACTGGTAAACATCATCGCTGTCCACCAGTCGTTCCAGTAGGCCAAAGCCGTAAATACGCCAATGGAGGCAAGAGCAGGCTTCGTTAACGGCAGCACCATCTGAAGAAAGATACGCAGGTCGCCCGCTCCATCAATCTTGGCCGATTCGATGAGCGGCTCTGGAACCGACCCTTGGATAAAGGCCCGAAGAATCAGGATATACATGACATTGAACATCGGCGCCAGAATGAGCACGAGATACGTGTTTTGCATATGAAGATTTTTGCTGATCCAAATGTAGAAGGGCGCTAGACCTCCACTGAACAGCGTCGTGAAGAACAAGAAGAAGGTGAGCCCATTGCGATACTTGAGCTCTTTGCGGCACAGCACGTATGCGGTCATGGAAGAAATGAACAACGAAACCGCAGTGCCAACCACAGTGATGATCAGGGATACTTTATAAGCCTGAAGAACATCGCCTGGATACCGGAAAATAAATTGGTATGCATCTAGTGACAGTTCGCGCGGCCAAAACCAGTACCCATCCCGCAGAACGGAAGTTTCCGATGAGAAGGAACCTGCGACAAGCACGATAAATGGAATCAGGCAGATCAACGCGATCAAGCCCACCAGTGTATACGAAATGGTTGTAAATACGGGGGACGCATTCAATTTATTATTGTCTCTCATACTTTGCATATATCATTCACCTCTCGTTTGCTATTGACGAATTAGAACAAGGCTTGGTCCTTATCATAGCGTCGCACCAGCCAGTTCGCTGTCAGAATAATGATCAGCGTCAGGACCGATTGATATACGCCGACGGCGGAGGCCATGCCGAAATCCGCAGAGCCAACAAGTGAACGAAAAGCAAGCGTGTCAATAATATCCGTTGCATCCATCAACGTGCCGTTGTTGCCAATCAGCTGATAGAACATATCGAACTCACCGCGCATAATGCGTCCAAGACCAAGCAGAATCAGAATAATCATCGTAGGTTTCAGAAGCGGAAGTGTGATTCTCGTAATCTTTTGGAACCTCGTCGCACCATCGATTGTTGCCGCTTCATAAACCTCTTGGTCGATTCCGACAATAGCGGCGAGATAGAGAACGCTGCCGTACCCAACCCACTTCCATACATAAAGGAAGGGCAGCAAGAAGTACCAGTATGATGTATTCGAGTAAATATCCAGAGGTGCAATGCTGAAGTGAGCCAGCATCTTATTCACGATCCCGTATTCATAGTTCAAAAAGTTATACACGAAAGCCGACACCGTTACCCATGATATGAAGTATGGCAGGAACATCATCGTCTGGGATATCTTCTTAAACCATTTTCGGGTGATTTCCGAAATAAAAACAGCCGCGAGAATGGAGAACACCGTGTAGCAGGTTAGGAAAATCACATTATAAATGATCGTATTCCGAGTGACTAGAAAGGCTTTTCCTGATTTGAAGAAATACTCGAAATTAGCAAAGCCATTCCATGGACTCCCGAAAATACCGTCCCTATAATTGAAATCTTTGAATGCCATGATGATCCCCGCCATCGGAATATAAGCGAAAATAATGAAGTAGACCGCAATGGGGATAAACATCGCATAGAGTACACGATTTCGTTTTAATTCACTGAAGAGGCCTTTCTTTCTGCTTTTTGCTCCGCTAGCCGGCGCTGCGACAACTCGATTGCTTGCTTCGGCGTTAACCGACATTTGATCACCTTCCTGCTGCGTTGTTAGCCCTAGATCATCTGGGACTTTCTATACTTGTATTGTAAAACTTCCGCAGCGGGATCCATATCGGTTAAAGTTACGATCTCCTTTGATAATTTAGGATATATTCTCTATTAAACTCCTCGAATCAGGCAAGCAAAGTGTAACCTTAGTACCGACTCCCGGCTCGCTTACAAACTGTACCCCGTACTGTATGCCGTACGAAAGCCGGATTCGCTCTTCAATATTCCGAAGACCGTAACCTCCCGCTTCCTTAGTAAGAGGGTCAGTGAAAAGTCGTTTCACTTTCTCTTCTGTCATCCCGATGCCATCATCCTCAATCACAATACAGAGGTTCTCACCGTCGGATCGTGCGCGGATGCATATCGTCCCGCTCTCCTCCTCTGTCTCCATGATCCCGTGCAGGATCGCATTCTCGACAATCGGCTGCAGCAGGATTTTAGGCATCTGGCATGTGAACAACTCGCGCGATACTTCAAGCTCAAGCTTGAAGCTTCCGTTATAGCGCATATTTTGAATGCTCACGTAGGATTCGATATGCTTGAGCTCATTCTCCAGCGTTACGATTTCTCGGCCATTCGAGAGACTGAGCCGATAGAAGACTGCAAGCTCATCAACGATTTTGGAAATCTCACCCGAACTCGACTCGATCGCCATGACTTTGATGAGATTCAGCGTATTATAAAGAAAATGCGGATTGATTTGAGCTTGCAGCGCCTTCAGTTCTTTGTTTTTCACTTCTTGCCCAAGGGTATACGTCTCTTCCATAAGCTGCGAAATATTGCTGACCATGCCATTGAAGTTACGGGCCAGCTCCCCAATCTCGTCTTCGACAATAGGCAGCGGCATCAACTGGAAGTGGCCGTTCTTGACTTTACGGATATGGGAAATCAGTTCTCTAATTCTGCGAGTGGCCGAAGCCGCTACGAAATAGGAGATGATTAACGCGAAAGGAATCACGATCAAAAAAATGGTGATGATCCGATTCCTGCTCTTGTTGCTGGATGCGAGTATATCTTCATAGGGCACAAGAAGCGCTACCAGCATGTCCGTATGCGGGATATCCTGCACACCAAAGAGCATCCGCTTCTTCCCAATCATCAGATGCTCATTCCACTCCCTGTCGCCAATCGGGTCAGAACTTTGCCCATCTAACATTGTCGCGAGCTCCTCCTGCGACAAATGAAACCCGTTGGAGGTCCCTAGAATATCAAGCCCCTCGTTAAATAGAATGGCTTGCGTGTTCGGTGTAATAACTGCATGATCAAGGACGGATTGCATGGCATCCGGCTTGATTTGGGCTCTGACTATGCCATCAAACTGATGGATATTATGGTTTTTTGGAATTTTCCGAAGAAGGGATATATTGGAGCTGTCTGGATTCACTTGTTCATCGATCGCGGATGTCGGCAGCCAGGCAAAGGAATCATAAGACTGGCTGTAACTGTCGAACCAGGGGGTAGATTCAATTTTGCCCATGTTCAGGTAATCTGGACTTTCTGCAGCTTTGCCTAGTCCTTCCTTCATATAAATTTGGAGCGTGGTAATGTCCTCATTATTCCGGAACTGACTTAGCACTTTCGCTAATTTGTTGGCGTCCGTGCCCCAAAGATTGACATCCTCGTATTTCTTGGCATCCGTGCTCACGTTAGACTGGACCAAATCATTAAACGCGACAAAATTAAGAATCTCCGTGATCGCTTGGGCTTTGTATTCGATATAGGATTTGGTCTCATCAAGCATCTTGTGGGCCGAGAAGAGCATTTGGTCCTCATTCTCCTGCTGCGTGAGATTCAGATGGATCACTAAGAGCAGGACGAACGGGAGGCTGATGACGAGCAAGTAGCTTAAAAACAACTTACTGCGAATATTCAAACGGGATAAGGAACCTCTCTTCAGCATCGTCATTTGGCCATCCTCTCGCGATATTCGGACGGCGTGCAGCCCGCATATCGCTTAAAGAAGGTGGCGAAATAATTGGCATCTACGAAGCCAAGACGTATTGCGACCTCATAAAGCTTGATGTCCCGCTCCCTGAGCATTTCCTTGGCCCGCTCGTAACGTGTCTGGTTAATAAATTCCTTAATCGTCTGTCCGCACTGCTTCTTGAAATAAGAGCAAAGATACGTCTCACTTAGGTTCACATGATATGCTATCGCCTGCACCGTGAAGCCCTTTTCATGAAAATGGCTGTGAATATATCGCATGATCTCTCTCATTTTGCTTGGCATTGATGAGTTGTCATCCAGTTTATCCTCAAAAGGAGTTAAGAAGGAAAGTACATAGGCATGCAGCTTAGACAAGGATGGAATGGCGTCCATCTCGCGCCAAATGTATCTGCGCTCCGCGTCCTCTGTCTGATCGGTGACCCCCTGTGCTGCAGCAACTTCCATAATCGCGAGCAAAAACTGAAAATACGTATCTTTCACTCTGGCGATATCACGGTCTTTTCGCTTCAAGGCTCTTTCCGTGTGTTGCTCTATACGCTGACATACACTGCGTGTGTCACCGCGGCGAAGTTCATCGCGGAGCCCGCGTATCCCTTCCCAATCCATCTCGAGCGTTCCGAAGCGAATGTCGGAATGATAGAAGAAAGGATGCCGATCCTCCTGGTAGAATTGCATGATTCCTGCATGAAACGCCTTCTCATAGGACCTTGGAATTTCAGCGATCGTTCGGGCCGTTACGCCAATTCCCATACAGAAATCGATATCCTTCCCGATGACTTGGCGCAGTGTTCTTGATAACCGGTCGACAACCTCCCTATCTTTGCGATAGCTGCCGTCGTAATCGCCTGGAAGCACGAACACGAGCCAATTGTTCGTATCGAAGCCAAACAAAGCCCCTCCGGTTTCAGCCGCATCGATCAAGCATAGTTCCTGCAGCATCCGCTCTTGAACACCGGCCGGATCCTCCGGGATAACCGAGGCATTCCAATGAAGAGAAGCCACCCCCACCGTATAAGGACCCGCCGTCGGAAGCAAGAATGTTTCTGTGCTTTGGAGTGCCTGCTCAATATGAGCGGATTGCGGTTGTTTAACCATTTTGCGGACCATCTCCTGCCTTAGGAAAGGGAGACTACGGTCAACGTGCTCCTGCAGGCGTTTCTGCTCGGAACTCAGCAACTCTTCTTCCCGGCATAACAGGATGGCATCCTCCACGGCCTGGCGGACTTCTTCCAAATTAATTGGTTTCTCGATGTATGTCAGCGCTTTCAGCTGAATGGCTGATTTTAAGTATTCCTTATCGGAGAAGCCGCTGAGGAATATAATTTTGCAATTCGGGTCGTGTTTCCGATACGTCTTGGCGAATTCGATGCCATCCATCTTGGGCATCTTCACATCGCACAATACGATATCAGGTTCAAACTCCAACGCGAGTTCGAGCGCTACTTGCCCGTTCTTGGCCATAGAGAGCTCAAGTATACCCATCTCTTCCCATGGCACATACTTCTTCAGAAATTCTCTCGTTCTTTCCTCATCATCCACAATAAGCAGCTTCACTTTTGTTGGCCCCCTTGTGTAACCTGGCGCAATCTTGCACCTGCCTCTACTATATTATAAGGGATATCGCACTATGAAAAGTTAGGATTATCTTTGATTTTCTTAGATATAAATTAAAAACTCCAGTCATTGGAAACTCCATGCAGGTACCCAAGTGCAAGAAAATATTCAAGGACAGACTGCTCATTAGAGTAGTCTGTCCTTGAATATTCTCAATTCTTCTGCTTATCGACTGCGTCCGTCTCCACTAAAGATGTTACTTACGAGCCTTGAATGAATGCATTCATCCGCTGCTGCCACGGCACATCATGCCAGAATGGATGGTGCGGAGCGCAGTTCGAACAGAGTACCATACCCCAGAAACCTAATTCCATGCCCTTCCGGATGGCGTATTCCGCAAGGAATTTCCCTACTGGCCCCTCCTCGAAGGTTCCATGCAAAGGGGTGTAGCCAACGTATCCTTCACCGACGACGACAGGCGCACCGTTCTGCTTGGCCCACCAGGCGACGTCTGCGAACCGCTGGTCCGTTTTTTGCTGCATCGCGATCTTATGCGCACTGTAGCGTTCGTACAGAAACAAGTCCCATTTATCCGGATTGGTCCAATCATGCAAATAGAACAGCCGCAGACCGATGGGGTTCCCCTGAAGTCTCCATTCCTCTCCGGCCGGTAATTGGTAAGAATCGAACGGCGGCGCGTCCTCGCGGAGCAGCGAGATCACGCGAGAATTCGGAAAAGGCACCGTCTCGTCCCAAATTCCTGTCTCATCCATCAGCTCCTGAAGAACGCCGTTCAGATACAAGTGGAACTGGGCCACCTGAGCGTTCTTGGCGACAACCTGCTTCGGATAGTCGTGTATCAGCACATGGCTGACCGAAATCATCGTATCGGCATGCCGGGTCTGAAGAAGCCCAAGGGCTTCCTCGATAAAGGGTTGCATATGTGCCAATAACGGCGTCTTATCTTCGAATCCGATGCCTTGATCGAGGCCGACTTGCGTCAACCCACCGAATTCCAACTCATTATGAAGCTCTGCAAAAGCAATCTGCTTCCCATATCCTTCTTCCTTCAGGAAGCTGATGAGCTGATCCATCGAACGAGCCAGCGTAAGGAAGCGGTCTTGCGGCGGAATCGCAGCAAGCTCATCCGCAAGCTCTGCGGTCGCTAGGAAGCTCGGGCTTTGCTGATACTCCCACGAGGACAGGATAATATAGCAGTTATGGGCCTTAGCCTGGCGGAATAGTTCAAGCAGATGCGCATGCCCGTCCAACTCGCCCCCGCCGGCACAATTGTACCAGCGCGTTCGTTTGCCGACTTCCCCCAGGTTGCCGAAGCGAAGCGGTCCCTTCCGTCTGCCGTTCGCATCGAACAGAAAGAATGGCATCGCACAAATGCGGATCGTATTATAACCCCGCTCCACTAATTCAACGAACCGGGCTCCGAGATCGCTATAGGGCTCGCCAGGCATCGTCATCGTGTACCAAGAAAAATCCCACAACGAGATCGTAAGCTTGCGGGGGAGATGCTGCGGAATTAATGGCGTATCCTTTTCCATATTGGTCACCTCGACTAGATACTAAAAAACCAAGACTAACAATTAACCTTTTACTGCCCCTGCAGTGATTCCTTTAATGAAGGTGCGGCTGCCAATCAGGAACACGATCAGCACTGGCAGCGTCGCCATTGCGAGCGCCGCCATCCGTGCGCCGTAGTCGGTCCTGTGCACGATGCCCAGCGTGGAGATGAACACCGGCAGCGTGAACGATTTGGCATTATTAATCGTTACCAACGGCAGCAAGTAATTGTTCCATGACCACAGGAACACGAGCGTAGATAAGGTAGCGATTCCCGGCTTGATGAGCGGCAGGGCAATGTTGAAGAAAATCCTCGGCTCCGAAGCCCCGTCGATGCGCGCGCACTCAAGAATCTCGCCGGGCACCGTATCGCGGATAAACTGAACCATAAAGAATGCTCCGAACGACCAGGCGCTCCATGTGAGAATAACAGGCATCAGCGTATTACCGAATCCCATATGACGCATCTCGATAATATAGCCGATAAGACCGACCTGTGCGGGTACCATCATCGTAATAATGATGAAGTAGTTCAGGGTATTCCTCAATTTGAACTGGAACTTCGCCACCGCGTAGCCGATCAAGGTGCTGGTCAGGACGCCGAGCACCACAGACCCGATGGAGACGGTCAAGCTGTTCGCGTAGACACGGAGAAAGTCGGTCTTGAAGACGGTCCGCAAATTCTCGAGCAGAAAATCGGACGGGATGAGCGGTAATCCTTTGAATATATTCTCCGAGTAATACGTCGACATCATGATCATCACATAGAACGGGAACAGCGAGATGACCGTAATCGCACCGATAAACAACCACTTGACGATCCTCATGACTTCTCCCCTTTCCCCGCGCTGATCCGGTAACTAAGGATAGAGAACAGTACGATAATGACGAATAGCGTGTAAGCCAGCGCAGAACCGTAGCCGAACCTTGTGCCGGTAATGAACGAATCGTTAATGAACTTCCAGATCACCGTCAACGCCGCGTTATCCGGTCCGCCGGACGTACTGGCCGACCAGCCGCCGTAAAGCAGCTTAGGTTCGTCGAACAGCTGCAGTCCTCCGATAATCGAGGTCACGATCAGGAATACCGTTATATTTTTCAGCATCGGAAGTGTAATGCGCGTGAACGTATGGAGGCCAGTGGAGCCGTCAACTTTCGCCGCTTCGTAAATATCCTGTGGAATGGCGGTCATTCCTGCCAGATAGATCGCCATGAAATAGCCGAGGTTCCGCCAGATGATCATCAGAGCGATAATAACCTGGGCCATTAAGGGATCCTGCAGCCAGTAGTAACCCTCTGTCATCAGACCTAACTTGATCAGGACCGCATTGACGATACCGGTCTGCCAGTCGAACATGAACGAGAAGATAAACCCAATCGCCACGGGGGTTGTAATGTAAGGAAGAAAATTGACGGTCTGAAAGAAGACACGGCCCTTAGCCAGATGAAAAATCAGATAAGCCAGCACCATGCCAAGCAGAATCATCAACGGCACGGACATGATCATAATAACGAATGTATTATAAAGTGATTTGATGAATAGCGGGTCCTTCGTCAGGAGCGTGACATAATTGCGCAAGCCCACGAAGGTTTTGGCGCCGATTCCGTTCCAATCGTGAAGGCTCAGCCAGAATGAGTAAACAAGGGGATAGAAATGAAATGTGAAATAGGACAGAATGAACGGCAGAGCAAATAGATATGGCCAAATTTTGACGCCAGACCATATGACCGCGACCGCACGGGGCCGCACCTCCGCCTTCGACACCGTTTCCGTACGCATAATGCTTCCTCCTTTCCCAAGTCACACAGATGTCGCAGCATGGAAAAGACAGCCGCCGCTTACCTGACAGGCAGCAGAGCGGCTGTCATTTCTTTAACCGGCCGAGCCGGTCTTATGCTCTCGTTAGTTGATGGTCGCTTCCGGCGCCAAATTCTTCACTTCGCTCTTCAACTTCTCCAGAGCGGCAGAGGCCGTAATGCTGGTATCCTTCATCCAGAGCGGGTACAGCGAGCTGTACGCCGTCTGCACCATGGCGTTATATTTCGTCTGCTGATCGGCCTTGACCGATGGAACGATCTCCTCCACGAATGTCTTGTTCAGATTCTGGCCGGCAAAATATTGGTCATAGTCCGTTCCGGCGTCAATCCAGTCCTTGTGCTTCTCGAAAAACGCCTTCGTTCCGGCCATGTTGCCAAATTCCTTGTAGTTGATCGCCATTCCTTCGTCCGACATGTAAGCAAAGTTGATATATGCCCATGCGGCTTCCTTGTTCTTGCTGCCCTTATACACGCCAATCGAAGTTCCTCCGTACGTGTAGCTGCCTTCCGGGGCCGGTATCAGCCCCCAGCGGCCGATGCCGTCTTTATCGTTGGCGGCGATATTCCACTTGGCGCTCCATGGCGCCATGGGGTAGAAGAGGTTATCCCCTTTGGCGAACGACGTGTTCCAGCCCGGCGTATACGATTCGTATTTGCCCAATACGCCGGCGTCTCTCATTTTGAACACCGTCTCAAGCGCCTTCTGCAGACGATCGGTCAAGTTGATTGTCGTACCATCGACGTAAGGCTTGGAGTTCTGCTCCCGGATAACGCGGTAAGCGTCATCGAAGCTCGCGAACATCGTAACCTTGCCTCCGCTAGCAGCGAGCACTTCCTTGCCCTTCGCAATAAACGTATCCCAGTCCGTGAGTATAGCTGAAACTTCTGCCGGATCATCTGTGCCCAGATACTGCTTCGCGAGGTCCCTGCGGTATGCCAGCCCTGCCGGCGTAATCGATTGATCGACGCCCACGAGCTCGCCCTTCGTATTGGACAGAATGGATGGCAAATAATCGAGCAGCTGGTCACGGGAGAAATTATAAGGCGCCGCCTCCAAATTATCGAGAACATCGAGATCGAAGAGTTGGCCGCGATAGTTCATCTCGCCGAGAATAACGTCCGGGACGTCAGAACCGGACGCTATTCCGCTCTGCAGCTTCTGCATGTAGTCGTTGTTATTGACGACGGTGTATTCGACTTTCACGTTGGGATACAGCTTGTTGAATTCTGGGACCATTTTCTTCAGGAACGCCTCATCCCAGTCCCACACCTTAATTGTGCCTTTCAGCTCGGCAGCCGTTGCTTCCCCGCCCGAATTCCCCTTGTTCTCGGCATTACCTTCGGTTGAATTGCCAGCCGTTCCGCCTTCCCCGCTCGCGCCACTGTTCCCATTGCCGCTGTTGCAGCCCGTCAGAGCCAGCGTCAAGACCAGCGCAAGCGACACAAGCGTCGTCAGCCAAGATCTGTTTTTCCGTTTCACATGAACCCCTCCGTTTGCGTTGTGTAATCGCTTCCTATTTTAGGATAGCGCTTTAATGGGAGAGCAGAAATAAACCGAAACGGTTATTTGGCTCACAATCCGGCTATTGACTTGAGCGGGCTCTCTTCTGCAGTCATACAGGGAATCCGGATCGTAACAGATGTGCCTTTGCCAGGAACTGACTCAAAGTCAATGCCATATTCGACGCCGAAATGAAAAATGATGCGCTCCCTGATATTGGCCAATCCGATCCCCTTCGTTTGTCCCGTGTGGATGGGATTGCGTTTAAGATCCAATTCGAACGGTCTGTCGCTCACGCCAATTCCATTATCCGATACCGTCACGTGAAGCGTCTCTTCGACGACGCGAGCGGATACAAGGATGACCCCTTTCTCTTCGAGATCGAATAGGCCGTGGAAGAGCGCATTTTCCACAAGGGGCTGAATCATAAGCCGAAGCACCGTACACGAGTTAAGCGTCACAGGAACATCCCATTCCAGGCGGAATCGGCCGGGGTAGCGGTATTGCTGGATGCTGACGTATTTGTCCACTAGATTCCGCTCGTCCGCAAGCGTCGAGAAGAAAGCCTGCTCGCCCGTCTTGATCGTATCCTGCAGGATATCGATCAGCGCCTTGGTGATGATGATCGTATCCTTATTACGCTCAGCATGGGATAGATAGATGACCGTATTAAGCGTGTTGTAAATGAAATGGGGATTGATCTCGGAGAGGAGCAAATTGATCTGCATATTCCGTTTCATCTCCTGCTCACGCATCGCCGATTTCATCCAGGTATCGAGTTCGAACACCATCTTGTTGAAGCCTTCGCCCAACACCTGCATCTCGTCACCGCTCCGAATGTTCACACTGGTGCGCAATTCTCCGGCAGACACTCTGCGCATCGCACGCGCCAGGACCGTGATCGGCCGGGTGAAGTTCAAGATCAGAGGAGCTACAAGAAGCAGAATAAACAGCAGTCCGGCGATCGCGATGACGAGATAGAAGACCAGAATCGGACGGATGCTTTTATAGAGCTTATGTTTGGAAATATACGCCTGCTGGCTCCACCCTTCACTCATGGCGTCGTAACGGAGCGGGATAAAATCGTCCCTTTGCTGTATGACTTGTCCTGGTGCAGTCCCGGTATCGTATATAATCCGGCTGTCGCCGCTAGTGAGTACGATACGTTCGAAATCGTCACGGCTTTCATTGAACACCTTGCCGATCTCATCCTTTTTCATGTCCATAACCAGGAAATAAGGCTCGTTCTGCGTCTGGTCTTCCCAGTTCCGATAAAGGATCACATAGCTGATGACATCCTGTGCGCCATTCATATAGCTGAATTCGTGAACCTCGGAGAATCGCGTACCGCTACTTCCGTTCTTGAACGGTACGAACCAGCCTTGCCCCAGATACTCCTCATAATAGCTGTCATAGCCGCTGTAGTTCGAGAACACCTTCCCGTCATGACGGATGATCATGATGTTGAGCAGGCTCGCATCCAATGCGACGAAACGCTGCAGCTGTTTCATGACCGCAACTTGGTCGAAATACGCCTGCTCCATCGATGCTCCGGCTTTGTGGACGATACCGGCATTGATCTGCGAATCAGCAATGATCGTCTCTGCGGTTTTGAACAGCCGATCCTGCATGCGGGTAAGCGACGAGGAGGTCAGGGCGAGCTTGGTCATGTTGTCTTTCACCGCCTGCTCCCGCACGATCCTCGCCATATAGGTGAAGGTAATATAGCTGCTGAGAAGGAGAGACAGCGATACGATCAGTATGGTACTCCCCAAGATTTTGGTTCGAATGGTCATTTTCATGGGGCAATCCCCCTTGCCTCCGCATAATCGAGCGGGGACATACCGACGAGCTTACTGAACACTTTGCTGAAATAATGACTGCTCTTATAGCCGACATTCCTTGAAATCTCGTATAGTTTGAAATGCCCGCTTTCCAGCAGCGATTTGGCCTTCTCGATTCGATAAATGGTGATATAATCGAGCAGCGTTTGTCCGGTCTCCTGCTTGAACAGATGTCGCAGATGCTCCCCGCTGATGCCAAGGTGGATCGCAATTGATTCCGCGCTCAGTTCTTCCGAGCAATGGGCAGAGATATAGTCCATCGTTTCACGGATTTTACGACTGCAGCCTTGCCTCGTGACAGCCGACAGCGTCTCTTCCATTTTAACGAGCAGCCACGACTTAATGCCCTCCAGCGTCCGCCATTGGTCGCTCCTGACAATGCCTTCTTCTGCCATCCCTTTCAGCGAAGGCAGCCCCCGTTTGACCCGAGCTGCATCCAGGGCGGATATGGCTGCTTCGCACAGCTCTGATAGATATGGAATGCTTCTTGTCTTTACAGCTAAGTCAAACCAAGCATGGAGTAACGCTTCAACCGATGCCGAATCACCGGCGTCAAGATACTTGACCAACCCTTCACGATTTGGCTTAGCCTGCTCGTTGGAAGGCATGAACCAGCATGCTGCATCGGGATTGATGATTGTAGTATCCCCGAAGTAAATGCCAGCAGTGAGCCGCTCCATCATAGTCCTATGAATACCATACAGTTCCGCCAAATGCTGGAATGGCCGGGAATACGCAACAACGATCCGTTGTGCAGGATTGTTATTCTGAATATAGTCTGTCAAGATCGTGACGGCCTCCGCATGCCGCGCAATCGATTCCAGTCTGCTTGTAATCGGATTGGCCGACAGCACATATCCGAATCGTCCATCCTTCTGATAGGCGGCTTCGATCTCATGCAGGGGCAATCGCGGCAGATCCAAGCTTACGAAAACTTGATTCACATATGCCTTCGTCGGAAGAACTGGAAAATATTCGTCGGCTGACAACAGCAAATAAGTAAACTCTCGTCCCTTTACTTTCTCTTCGTTCCCCGCTGCCACAGCAAATTCATCAGTCAACTCATTCCCATCGGTCAACGCTTTGAGATATTGCCGCAGCACCATGGAACTTCTTCTCCGATCTTCCAGAGCGTTCGTCCTTACCTTGATTAATTCTCTTCGAAGGCTTTCGGGCTCCAAGTCGTGCTTGACAAGGTATTCAGTAACTCCTATCGAGATGGCCTCTTTGACATAATCAAACTCTTTATAGGAGGTAAGTAGAATGATCCTGCAGCGAAGTCCCGCGGCAAAAACCCGTTTGCTGAATTCAATGCCGTCCAGATGAGGCATACGGATATCTGCAATGATCAGATCTGGCCTGAGTTCGGGCACTTTGGCGAGCGCTTTCAAAGGATGTGTATATTCACCAATGACTTGAAATCCTTCCGACTCCCAATCAATCATACTCTTGAGGTGTTCGATTGCCAGAATTTCATCATCGACGATCATGACGCTTAAATTTTTCATCAGGCACCTCCCTCTGGGTACGTGTATGAAAAAATTGCCTATCTATGCTTTCTTATCTCTTAACCTTATCGAGGTGCACGACAGGAGGCAATTCACGAAGTTCGCATTTTGATGGAGGAAAGTCGGATATTTTTCCTTTTTAGTATAGAAGGGGCCGCGCAGGTATATCTTCTGCACAGCCCCATTGTTTGTCACTTCTCAACTACGCCGATCCGCCAACGTCACGCGAAGATTCCACGTATTTCTCGCACCAGGCAGCACCTGCTTTGTTTTGCCAAGCCCGTGCGCGCGATGAACGCTGTCCATGTAGCCAGTTGCCGGCTCGACAGCGAACGTGTAATCGCCGAAGGCGCCATAATGCGCCCACATCGCTAGATAAGGGACTTCATCCGGAGAGAAATGGAACACGATGCCCTCGCCTGATAAAGGATCGGTTAATCGCACATCGCCTTCTTGCAGCCGATCGGTAAAATAGTACTTTTCAGCTGCGTTCATGTCTTGATCCTCCAATATGGACAAATCAATGACTGCGCCATCACGTCCGGCGGCAAAAGGAAACGTGTTCCTTTCGAACGGACGCCCCAGTCTTTCCCCGTGGGAATACGCGATTTCGATCGCTCCTAAAGAAGTAGGAACCTCCAGCTTCATCCCTGCGCGAATGCTCAATAGCGGATGAGCCGCCCACAAATAAGAGAATGGATGCTGCGTTGGATTCTCAACCTGATAATCAAGACGCAGCTCGCTGTTCGATAGAGAGACCTTCTTGCTGAACCGATAGGGCACCTGCCTGCCTTCGACGTTTAACCATAAGCTTCCCCCTTCGATCACGTACGTCCACGGCATGCACCAGACCTCGCCATGGTCGGGAAAATGTTTGTCCTGCCAAGGTACATCCGGACACGGACACGGCTCGATCGTCGGGAACATTTCATCCCAACCGCCTTGATCGCCATCTCCCCAATTCATCCCATATTGCAGAGGTGCCCAAGGACGATTGGTCCGATGAATCCACTCTCTCCCGGTCCTCTTGTCGACAAGCGATACGATTTTCCCGCCGCGCTCCGGGACAAGGCGAACGCATATGAACTCGTTCTCTCCCTGCAGCACTTCGTAACCTTGTTCCTCGTTAATACTCCACTGGGTTCTTGACATAAGCTCCTCCATGCAGGGCCAAAATTCATCCCCTAGATGTCTATAGACCGTTCAAGAATACTAAAGCCTGTCGGACGATAAATCACGAGCTTCGCTGAATTCGATATGCCCCGTGTTGGGATGGCAATCTCGCATGTATCGCCAGGCTCCATAGTCGGAATATCGTAGCACACTTCCTTCACTTCTCCCTCGATCTCAACGGAAAGATAATAGCCTGATACGGAATAGCTGGGCAGATCATTCCGGCAGGTCAAAGAACAGAGCAGATCCCCAGATGCAAGATTGCGGGTAAGGTTAATCTGCAACGGAGACGCGGTCTCCCTTAATATCTGATAAGAAGGTTTCGTGGCGCCATAAACATCCGTCACGCCATGGACGCGTTGCCTCAGCCGACCTTCTCCATCCTCACCCATTTGGGTACGGTAATCGTTCAGGCTAAAGAAAATAAACCCCGCAATATTCGGATATCGCCGGTAAACATCGGTCTTCTCGATTAGGATATCGATGCGCTTCGGGTCGCCTCCTGTAAAGGTCGGTTCGCATAGTCCAAACTCGGCGACAACGATCGGCTTATCCGGGTGAGCGGCGACCATCTTGCTCACGACCTCATCCAGATCATGCTCCCCATGCCACGTCCCGACATAATCATTCCACATAATCGCATCCCCTGCTCCGGTCGCATCTCTAGCCGGCTCCAAATGAACGGTGTTGCTGACGTAATTCACCATCCGCGTACAGTCCAATTCTAACGCATAGGCCTTTAACGCTTGGACGAATTGCATCGTCTGTTCGGATTGTCCATCCAGTTCGTTGCCCACGCCCCAAGCGATAACGCTTGGATGGTGATGGTGTCTGGTAATCATCTCGAAGATCTGTTGCTTTGCAACTGGCAGCGTCTCCTTGCCCGGCTCCGAAGGCTGCTGCCACAGCGGAAGCTCCTCTTGCACTAGCACTCCGTTCCGGTCGCACCATTCCAGCAGCTTCTCGTCCTGCTGCCAATGGAATCGAGTAAGTACGCAGTTGGCATGCTTCAATTGCATGAGAATGTTCTCGCGGTCTTCATCAGACTCCGCCATCCCTTTCATCGGATGGGAGCCCGGCATCCATTCTATGCCAACAAGCCTGACCGGCTCCCCGTTGAGCCAGAACTTGCCCCCTTCTGCACGAAATTCACGAAATCCAAGACGCACCGTTATTTCATCCTGTATCCGGCCCTCGGCGAACACTCGAATAGTCACCTCGTATAGATTGGGATGATCGAAATGCCACAGCTCCACATCTGTTAGGGATATATCAGATAATGGAATGGAAGAGCAAGGAAAAGGCACCGTTTGTTTGCCTGTCCATAAGATAACCCCGCCTCGTTGTATCAATAGCTGTAGTTCGATTTGCTTGGCGTTTGCATTCAAGGTTTCGTGAAGGGTAATACTTCCCTTAATTGTCCCTGAAGTGTGGAGCGGTTGCTGTGCCGGCAGAACGGGGATCGCTTCCAGCTGAGCATAATCGATTGCCGCTTCACCGGTAACCATCAGCGTAACTTTCCGAATAATACCGCCATCGTCAGCCCAGTCGAAGCTATTGGATATAGGCAATGCGGTGTCACTGTTCCGGTTATCGACGGCAACGATTAGAAGATTATCGCCATCTTGCAGATAAGGCGTCACTTCGATCCGGAACGACGTATATCCGGAATTGGAATGGCTGCCGGCCTCCTTGCCATTAATCCATACCGTTGCATCTCTGTATACCGCTTCAAAATGGAGCCAAACCCGGTTGCTGGCCTCCAAGTCCCGGACCTGGAACCGATACTCGTACCAACCCAGCCCCCGATATTCCTCCGTCTCCGGCTCAACGTTCCACGTATGCGGCACTGAAACTTCTTTTTTGGCCGGAAGACCCGTAGTTGGCCATCCTTCTTGCACGCCGCGGTTCTCTCGATCTGTAACGAACCCCCAATTGCTATCAAGGGGGATATTGATTCTTCCTTGTCGGTTCATATCGATCCCTCCTTCGTAAGGAAAAAAGCATATCTGTCCACGAACAGATATGCCTTATTTTGCTATCCGGTTTAGTTATACATCTCCAAATGAATGCGAGCACCTTGATGATTCTGCTCCAGGCTTAGAACCTCACCCAAACGTTCCTTTGCTTCGGTCATTCGACCTAGGCCGAGTAATCCAAGACCCATCATATACAGACAGTGAATTCGGTTGCGCTTGTTCAGATCATCCTCGAATACAAGGAAATCCGGGAGTGATACGGCAAAGTAATCGATCTTCACGTCATCGAAAAGATGCTTCTCCGCATAATCGATGAGCTTATTGAATCTGCGCTTCGCTTCCTTCTTGTTGCTCAATTGCACCCATGCCATGCCTTGGTAGAAGATCATATCCGGCGGCTGATCGTTGTAGTACATCGCGCTTGCTGGTTCATCCAACCCTTGCGAGGCGATTGCCCAGTGATAAGAAGCCTGTTCCTCCTGGCCGAGCAGCTTATAGGCATTACCCAGCGCATAGTGGATATTGTTCTCTTGTGCGCCTTCCAGTTTGCCTTCGCCCAGGTTCTCCGGATATTGCAGCGCGCGGCTGAGCAGTTCAATCGCAGCATCGCCGTTACGCTGATGCAAGGCACGCTTGGCAAGCTCCACCAGTGCCAGCACATATTGTCCAGTCGCCTTCCCTTCGCCGCCTTCCCATGGATGGAACTGGCGGGACAGCAACGCTTCGAGCGCCTCTTCATGCCTTCCCAGCAAGTTGAGCAAGGTGACGAACTCCAGATACAGATCGTCCCGTTTCTCCACCAATTCCGCATGCTGATTCAAGCGGGATAACCGCTCCTGCGCGGACATGTCGATTTTCTTATACAACTGGTCCAGCTCGTAGAAGACCCTCGCATCTGCCGGGTTACATTGGAAGGCTTTCTCGAGCGAATGACGTGCAGCTTCAGGATTGTTCCGTTTGTTGAAATAAGCAAGCGCAAGATTCCGATGCACGGTAGGGAATCGATCTTGCAGCGCTGCCGACTTCTCCCAATGCAGGATCGCTTCATCCGGGCGCTTCTTGTCGTAGAAAAGATTGCCAAGGTAATAATGCGCCTTATCGTCGGACGGATGGAATGTGAGAGAGCTAGTAAGCAGCTGCAGGTCGAATAAGCTGTTAGGGAAGCAGTAATCTGCTGGTGCAGCTTGCCCCGCCTGACGCTGTGACGCGGCTTCTTCGCTTCTGCCTTCTTGCTCGTAGACATACGCCAGCGCATAATGCAGCATAGGGTAAGCGTTGCCGCCTTGGTTGAATATCACCTGTTCCAGCACTTCGCCAGCTTCGGCATATAAGCCGCTCCCGACATAATCGGAGGCCAGATTCATGTAATTATGAACATCGCCGCGCAACAAGCGTGCTGAACCTTCATAGGCTTTGTTGGCCTCTTCTTCTCTGCCCAGGTCCAGCAGGATGAGTCCACGCTCGTAGGAAGCACCGAAATCGGCGATGTCTAACCGCAAGGTTTCGTCCGCATAAGAAAGCGCTTCGGTGAGGCGTCCGAGCTTCCGGAGCAGCGCAGTCTTCACATGTCTGGCTTTATAGTTGCGGCTGTTCCGGATTAAGGACTTCTCAATCAGCTCAAAGGCTTCGTTATATGCACCTTGGCCTGTTGCAATCTGTGCCAGGGAGAAGTAGCCGCTGTCCTGCCAAGCCGCAGACCACACCGACTTATAAAAGGCTGTGAATGCTTCCATGGGCTTATCTTGAAGTTTCAATGCGACGCCAAGCTGATAATACGCCTCACTATCATAAGGATTCGGGTTCCGCCAGGTAAGCGACTTGACCGCCGTGCGGAAATATCCTTCTGCCTCGGCAAACTGTCCTCTGCGCAGCAGAAGCGTGCCATAAGCGACATTAAGCCGAATATCGGTCTTGTCCCGCTTCAGTCCTTCCAAATAATACGCTTCCGGTTCGAACGTCGCATGACGGTATTGCTCCAGATGCAGCCCCGCCAGATACAACTGCTCGTTGGTCTTCAGTTCCTCTGGAAGCGGCAGCGGCTTCGCGGCATCCGGCACCTGTTCAACCGAAGGTTCAGCTGGCCGATATGAAATGAGGGTGCGTCCTGTTGCATCGTATACCGTGACTATTAGATCGTGCGGCCGATCCCCCTCGTCCAGACTGATGACCGTCTTGTACGTCGATTCCGGGGAGAGCGTATACTTTTCTTGGATATAGGCGCGTTTCTTACCCTTCAGCTCAATGACCGCCCCATCGAAGATCGAAGTTGCATAAGCCAGCACGACCGCCGTACGGGCAGCTTCATCCACCACCAGATTAACGGCTGCGTCGATGGAAGCATTCTTCACCACGCCGATGTTTTTATAGGGCATGAAGTACTGCTTGAACGATTTCTCCTCATACGGCTGCAGCCATGTAAAGTCCGGCTGGTTATCCGTGAACACGCCGGTCATGAGCTCGATGTACGGGCCATCTTCATCGGTCAGATTGCGATCCCATGCCTGGCCGAATTCTCCGTTGCCCCACGTCCACTGCTTTTTCCCCGGCGAGACATGATGGTTGGCAACGTGCAGCAGCCCCGCTTGTACGCCGTGGTCATATCCGCCGACGAAGTTATAATCCGATTTGTACGCCATATAGGAAGTCGGTACCGGGATATTCTTGTAGCGGGATATATCGACGCCTTCCGAATAGTCCATTTTGTAGTAAGTACCCGTTGCGATCGGGAACCGGGATACATCTCGCTTCCCGTGGTCGAATACGGCTGTCACGTCCGGCGGGAACACCGATTGCGTATGGTCGTTCACCGCAACGGCAGGGTTCGCCCACCACAGGAACGTTTGAGGCTCCGGCGTACGGTTGTACAGCTGCGCGGATATTTCCAAGTAGGCTTTGCCTGGATACAGGGTAAAGCCTGTCGTTACTTTCGTCCCGTACATCCGGTCGATCTCGCTGACCCATACCGTTGCGCTGCCATCCTCGTTCTGGGTAAATAGATGCTCCACGGGCCCGAAAGTGTTCGGCCGATGATGCTGCGGCCAGTTAAACTCGATCCCGCCGGAAATCCATGGTCCAGCTAATCCTACCAGTGCAGGCTTAATGACCTGGTTGTAGTAGACAAAGTCATAGTTATTCGTTTTATCGAGCGCCCGATAGATTCGGCCGCCAATCTGAGGCATGATCTCAATCCGGACGTACTCATTCTCAAGCATAACCATGTTATATGACTTGGCCTCTTTATGATCCAAGATTTTATCGATGACAGGGTGCGGATAGACGCGCCCGGAACTGCCCTGATACACGCGTTTCTCGAGGAACATCGGATTCTTGTCCGGCTCACCGGTTCCATAGGTCGGGATTTTAACCTCTTCTTCCCACACGCGAACGGCCGTTTGAACGGCTGCTGCTGCTTGGTCAATGCTCATCGTTTCTCCTCCTTTGCAACTTACCTCCAATTTACGCCGGATACGACTCGAATCCAATTGACGAAACTCGGCTTTTGATGGATCATATTCTTATTTCCACTACATGGAGGAGGAGCGGCTTATGGACGAAACCCGCAAAAAAGACGGCTTTGAATCGCAAAAGTTGTTTATTCAACCTGAATATATGCTGGGAGAACTCGCTGCCAACGAACTGACCAGCACGCTCTATGTCAGTGATATCGGCTGTTTTCCGCGCGCGCGGTTTCACTATAGGGAACGTAGCTTGGGCTGTGATTCCCATATTCTGATTTACTGCGTAGAAGGTGAGGGCTGGTTGGAATCCGGCGAGGATAAAACGATGCAGATTGGTCCCCGGCAGCTTGTGGTCATACCCGCAGGAACACCACACCGTTACGGCGCTGCCACGAATAATCCCTGGACGATTTACTGGATGCATTTGCATGGAAGGCATGTCTTACAGCTTATCAACACATATGGCTTGGATACGGGCGTACAACTGCTCCCCATCGCCGCACATACACAATGGCTGGAGGATTTTCAGCAGTGTTATTCCCTGTTGTCGGATAAACCTTACTCCATGCCTGCCCAAATCCATGTATCGCAGACGATCAGGCGTCTGCTAAGCAACGTTGGTCTAAGCACACGCGGCTCGGTTCAAGACAAAAAAAGAGAGGATTATATGGAGCAGGCGATGCGGTACATGACCGATCGACTGACAGACTCCATTACCCTCCCTGAATTAGCCAGACATACCGGCTTGTCCAAGCAACATCTGATCTATTTATTTAATAAGGAGACAGGCTGTCCTCCTATCGAATTCTTCCTTCGCCTGAAGATGCAGCGGGCAGGTCAGATGCTTGCGCTTACCAATCTTAGCATCAAAGAGATCTGCAGCGCATACGGCATATCTGACCCCTACTATTTCTCAAGGCTTTTCAAAAAGTTCATGGGCTGTTCACCTACTCAATTCCGGAACACACCTAAAGGATAAGGGTAAAGGATTCTCTATTCTCCCGTAAAGCGATTAATCCATTAGCTTGCGCTTTCTGTACGTTGAGGGGGTTACACCGTATGCCTCCCGGAATTTCCGAGTAAAATGGATGGCGCAATCGAATCCAACATCGGAGGCGATTTCCGATACCTGCCGATTCGTGTTCGACAGGAGCTGCGCAGCTTTCTCCATCCGGAATTTGCATACCGTGTTCAGGATCGTATCGCCGACCTGTTCCTTGAACAAATGGGAGAGCCGGGAAGTAGAAAGGCAGCTCTTTCTCGCTAGATCAGGCAGGCTTACCTTTTGCGAAGGAAACAGCTGAAGCTCTTTCACAATAGCGGCAATTCTCGGATCCATCGTGATCGTACTCTCCGCCCCGCACATCTGCTGGATGTAGATCAGCGTCTCTTCTAGTGCAAGCTCTGACAATCTGCGATGAAGCTCTGAGCCTCTCGCCGGCCATTCATGTCTCACCATCCTGAGCAGCGCATCCTGAATAATTCGTCTCCTTTCACCGGACGCAGCATGTTGATAAAAGAAGCATTCGTCCGATCCAGGCAGCCTCAGCCAGGTCCTCCACTCCGGATCCGGAATAAAATGCACCCAAATAAATTCCCAGCCCGCTCCCTTTGTACCGTAATGATGTGGGATACCCGGCATGAGCAGGGCAATGTCGCCTGCAACGCATGAAATGGTCTGATCGGACTTTTGTATATGACCTTCGCCAGAGATCGTGTACATCAGCAGCCAGTCCATGCTGCCCGAAGGGCGATGAACAACATAATCGGGAGATTCGTTGTAATGACCGGCAATCAGAATACCATAGGGCCGTTCCTCATGAATAGCATAATCAGTTGGTTTTTTAGCCATATATCTACTACCTCGCATTCAAGGAGATGCCCTAAAATAAAGCGTATAGTTGTTTTTATACAAAACTTCGAACAATAGAATTCATCGCAATGAACATATCATAAGGAGGCCTTTCGAGCAATGAGCGAAGTGTCCAGGCTCAATTTGACAGAAACTGCCCAAGTTGAAATTCACACTGGTAAAATGGGTGCGCAAGGCGGCAGCAATCCAAAAGGGGAATCCTTTGGGTTCACCAATTATTATATGACTCGGAACGAGGAGCCTTTTATTCCTGTCGTCGGCGAGTTTCATTTCTCCAGATTCTCCCACCTGCAATGGGAGGAAGAACTGCTCAAGATGAAAGCCGGCGGCGTTCATATCGTAGCCACATATGTGTTCTGGAATTTCCACGAAGAAGAAGAAGGCGTATTCGATTGGAGCGGCAGCCGCAATCTGCGCCACTTCATCGATCTTTGCGCCAAACTAGACTATCCGCTTATCCTGCGCATCGGACCATTCTGCCATGGGGAAGTCCGCAATGGCGGTATTCCGGACTGGGTATTCGCCAAGCCGATCGAGATTCGTTCCAACGACCCTGAGTATCTGAAGCTTGCTAGAAAGCTGTACCGTGAGATCGCCTTGCAAATGAAAGGCAGCCTCTATCAAGATGGCGGTCCAGTGATCGCGGTTCAGCTGGAGAATGAATTCATGCACTGCGGCGCACCGAACGATGCGTGGGGCTATAAAGCCGGCAAATTCCTGACCTCTGGAACAGGGGGCAACGCGCACCTAGCAGAGCTTCGCCGGATTGCAGAAGAGGCTGGCATTCAGCCGATGTTCTTCACTGCTACTGCCTGGGGCGGAGCAGCAGTCCCGGAGGAAGGCTTCCTACCGATGCTGGCCGGCTATGCCTACACGCCTTGGATTCCGAATCAGCCGCCGAGCCGCGAGTTCATCTACCAGGATTTGCATGCCGTGCCGGCGGAGCCGGTTAACTACGATACGCGTGAGTATCCGGTCGCCTACTGCGAGATGGCAGGCGGGATGCAGGTCAGCTACAATGCGCGTCCTTTTGTCCCTGCGGACAGTGTTGAAGCCATGACACTCGTGAAGCTTGCCAGCGGCAGCAACCTAGTCGGCTATTATATGTACCATGGCGGCTCTAACCCGGTAGGTAAGAAGGGTTACTTGAATGAGCAATTCCTGCCTAAAGTCTCTTACGACTATCAGTCGCCTCTTGGCGAATTCGGGCGAATCGGGGAATCGTATGACCGGATCCGCTCCTTGTCCTTGTTCCTGGAATCGTTCGGATCGATACTTGCGCCAATGACGACCATTCTGCCCGATGGCCAGTCGAACATAGAGGCGACAGATACGGAAGCTCTTCGCTGGTGCGTGAGACACAATGACGGCGCAGGATTCGTGTTTCTGAACAACTTCCAAGACCACGTGGCTATGTCGGAGCGTCCTTTCCGTATTGAACTGGAAACAAGCTGCGGGCCGGTCTCGTTCCCTAAGGAAGGAGAAGCAGTGCTGCCTGCTAACACAGGTGTCGTACTGCCCTTCCATCTTGACCTTCACGGCGTCTCCTTGATAAGCGCGACAGCGCAGCTGCTGACGGAAGTACGGGCGGATGGCGAGCATGTCATCTTCTTCTATGCTCACCATGGTTTGACACCTGAATATGTCGTGGCAAAATCTTCGCTGTCCGCTATTGACACTCATGACGGTCAAGTCAGCGAAAATGAGGATCATTACGTCATTCGTCCCGTCGTCGGAAAAAATAAGAGTATTTCGCTTCGGACTGCAGACGGCAATCAGGTTCGCTTCGTTACGCTTTCCCGCCAAGAAGCGCTCCAGATCTACCGTTTCGACTTGTGGGGCCAGCCGACGGTGGTCATCAGCGATGGCCCTGTTATCGCTCATCATAATCAGCTGGTATGTTCTTCGCCTGGCAGCAGCTCTATCGCCGTTTCCCTATTCCCTGCGCCAAAGTCGGAGATGCGTACCAATACCGGACAGACTGTTCCTTTCCAAGCGGAAGGCTTGTTCCATACCTATACACTCGAATTCTCGGCTTATGTACCGCAGATTACCATTACGAACCCAACAGAGAAGTCGGCACTGTTGCAATTCGCCGGAGACTGGCCTTCGCATGTTGAAGATGTTTGGCTTGAAATCGACTATGACGGAGACGTGGCAGAAGCTTTCCTGAACGGCAAATTATTGACCGATCACATTCATTACGGCAAAACATGGAGCATTGGCCTTAAAGATGTCTACAATCAACTGGAACAGTCCACCCTGCACCTATCCATTACGCCGCTGCGAAAAGGGACGGTTCACACCTTCATCAACCAAGCGCAAGTGGAACGATTCGAAGGCGTGGAGATCGCCGTATTCCACCGCATTGAAGCTATTCCGCATTATCGGGTATCACTATTCCCTGCTGCGCAAAGATAGTTTTTCTATATATAAGAACGAACAAGCCTCTTTCCAGCGAAAGAGGCTTGTTCATCATGTGAGAGAAGCGAAGAGCAGGCAGCCGGGGCTAGCCGGCTGCCCTAATGTCTTGATTAAACTACTGTTTATTGCCTACCTCGCCTACGGCGCTAAATAAATGTTTGGCCGTGGAGGCGTAGACATGCCTTCACCAAGATAATAATCCGTCAGATGAGACTGTGCATAGCCTTTAATTGTCATGCTGTTGCGATATGCCGGGTTTTGGGCTAACGTATAGAGTCTTGTGGTCGTTGGGATATTCGTTGTGAAGACAATAAGCTTGGAGTAATCGGTATAGCTTGGCAAAATAACTTCTTCACGCCAATCACCTGCAATATCACCATAGAAGACAGGTGCATTCCGCCAATTGAGCACTGCATTGTGATACTTATAGGCGGTCAATAAACGAGAAACGGTATTTGTCGTGTAATTCCACTTTTCAAACTTAGTTTCATTCAAGCTTTCGCTCAAGAGATCGCCATCCCACCATAAGCGGAAGGCAGGCCAAGGTGACTCTGCTGCAGTTGTGAGCTGTGTATTGGAAGGACCGTTATAGATGCCAGAGAAAGACCAGGTTTCATAACCCGCGTATCTAGGGTCAATATCCCCCACATCACCACGGCCTACATCTCCTGCAGGTGGGGTTGTCGTATGCTGCCATATCATCGCACCTGTAGCGGCATCATAATAATACTCGAGTAAACCGGTTGTATTATCCTGTTGTATTCCATACCCTTGAAAATTAGAAGAATTTGGATCAAACTTGCCAATGTAAAAACGGTCGCCATGGAAAATATTCTGATTATACAATGAATATCGTAATGTCCCGTCACCGTTAAGGACGAAGCCGATCTCAGCAATCTCATCTTTGCCGTCACTATCCAAGTCTACGATACGCATTTGATGACCATCGTGGGTGTCTTGTTCACCGCGCAGCCATTTCCATTCCATCGTAAGATTATTACCCGTATAGCGATAAGCTGCAATGACTAGATTAAAGGATTTATCGGCGTTACGATTTTTCATAAAAGCAACAATACTTGGGGTTGTGCCGTTGAGGTAACCGATGCCTAATTGTAAAGCAAGAGGGCCTGTTGAGAGATAATCATCAGGGAGTGCCTTATAATGTCTGAGCTTACCTGTCATGCCGTCAAGCACTGCCAGCCACTGTTTATCGTCACTATTGCTCGTAGACCATACCTGGCCATCACCAAAAGTAACGCCATTGGCGATTCGGAGAACAACTTCAGCTTTGCCATTGCCATCTAAGTCATAAACCGTAACACCATCCCACATCCCTACATCAATCGCTGTAGAACCAGGAGATATATTGTTTTGATTCGTACTATTTGGCCCAAGATTTATCGACCACAAGAAAGTGCCATCACGTTTATAGGCTTCGAGTGTTTGTGTGGTTGTGCGGTTACGAGACAGAAGAAAATCGTATTCATGATCCCCGTCAAAATCCCCCACCCAAACATTGCCGATTTCGCCTCCGCTTTTGATTGGAACGACGAAAGCTGGCTCACTAGCAGAATTCGCTACGAGCGTGTAAGCAGCGCTGGCTGCTTGTTCTGTACCGTTAATGACAGGCTTCACGTAATAGGCATTATCTTTCGTTAGATCAGCAGCCGAGTCTGTATAGTTGGTGCCGGCAGTCAGCACCGAACTGTTAAGTTTGACTGCTGTGCCTCCGGCTGTAGAACGATAGACATTAAAGCCAATTCCCGTAGAATCCAAGGCGAGTAAACGCCAGCTAATAAAAACATCGGAACCATTGCGTACTGCGACAACTCCACGCCCTAAATTCTCCATAATTCTCGGACCTGTTGCAGCACTAGCTGTTTGAATGGGCAACCAAGTTGATAGAATCGAAGCAAAAACAACCATCAAACTTAAAATGGATACAAATTTACTCTTCAATCATCTCATCTCCCCTAATTCTTTACTTGGTATTGAAGTAGCTTACGGCCATGATCCTTTACATTAAATCAGTGTCATTACACCCCCTCAGCATTGAATTCGCTTACATCCATGAGAATAGCATTCATTGTTCAAGAGCAACATCTTGGAAAGTTACGTTTTTCTTTGATATTCAAACATGACCGAGCTTCTTCAAAATTACCTCCACGTCCCCATGCTCGGCGTACAACGAAGAGGAGGACAACAAGCTGTCCTCCTTTTTCGATTACTTATGTTCAGATTCGATTCTTTACCAGTTCAGAATGCTCCTCGCCAGCCACGCAAGATCTTCAATACCGATCTGACCGTCGTTAGAGAAGTCATACTGCTTCACTAGATCCCATCCATCGTCGGTGGAGTTCATGCCATACGCCTTGGCAACGATAGCCAAATCACCTATGCTAAGCTTGTTATCTCCATTCGAGTCGCCATCAATCATGGTGATAACGGCTGCACGGAAAATTTGCAGGGCTGTATTCAATGATGCTGCCGCTTGCTCAATTTCGGCAGCGGATGCCTCTTCGTCATCCATGACGGCTAATGCTTGATCGACCGCAGCGCGGAGCGAGGCTTTCGATCCGACAGGATACTGTCCGACCTGAGTACCTTCGACAGCTGAAGCATAGAGCGCTTGCGCATCAGCGATTATATTCTCGAGCACACTGTGGTCAATGGAATCGATCTTCAGGCTGTAGGTGGATCCGGCGATCGTCGTTTCCTGACCTTGCCCGTCGGCAATGACTGCTTTCGTAACTGAAATATTCGTCAGGCCTGCCTCTGCATTCTTCTTGGTCTTGAATTGCAGTTTAGCTAAAGTCCCATCCAGGCTGGCTTGAGCCTCTCCAAGATGAACAGCCAGAAAACGAATCTTGCCATTCTCGATATCCACCTTCTGATCGACAATCATGAATTGGTCTTCATCCATGGAAGTGATGCCCTTAAAGTCCATCTTGCCGGGATCATACGTAAGCGTAATATCCTGGGCGTAAACCTCTTGGCCATTCACATTGTCAAGGCGGAACGAGACATTTACAGTAGATCCGCTATTCGTCGCTGCGGGTCCTGTCAACACCGCGGAAGCTTCGACGCTGCCGGAGTCGACCACAGTTTCAGCATAACTGCCTACCGTGTAAACGTTCGGTTTCGGCGCGGCCTCCATCCCATTGCCCAGATAGAAGCTAGGATGCGGCGGCTGGTTATACGCTACGTTCTGCCATGCTACCGACAATCTGTATTCCGGATCGTGCATCAGTGTGTATATTTTTTCCTGCGTCAGGTCCGTTGTCGTAAAGATTCGAAGCTCCGTGCTGTCTATGTTTTTCAGAATAATTTCTTCACGCCAGTCACCAAAGAGATCAGCCTGTAAAGACGGGTCGCCTTTTGTCCCGTCAGCCAAATATCCATCAAATTTCACGAGCGTTTCTTGTTTATGATTGATATAATCCCATTTATCGATGTGTGAAGTACCGCCTCGGTAACGATCTTCATAATCGTGATCAGCTAACTCTCGAGAGAGATCTCCATCCCACCAAATCGCAAAACTCGAGCTGGGAATATCAGTCGAAAGCAGCTCACCCGACACACTATATAATCGGCCTTTGTCTACCTCCCAAACGTTTGGTAAGCTACCGTCAGGAGCCCATAATTCTTCCCCAGGATATCTTGGATCTATATCCCCGGCGAGTGCCCTGCCTGTATCACTTACAGTCTGGAGCTGTCCAAATATAACTCTTCCGGTCTTGGCATCCTTCAAATTAGTACTATATTTAACGGTTGTATCTTCCTGTGGAGCCCACACTTCCAAACCCGGATTGTTCGGATCCAGATCCCCGACATGCATAGCATCACCGTGACCGAGCCCAGAATTCCACAATCCCGTTCCATCGTTATCAATAGCAGCTGCCCCGGTAACAATCTCATCCTTACCGTCTCCATCGATATCTGCTACGCTTAATTGGTGATTCCCGGAAGCTTCATATGCTTCATTCCCAGGCGTATCAGAATCAAAAGCCCACCGCTGTACGATCTTTCCATCTTTAAAGTCATATGCTGTAAGTGTCATTCTAGTGTAATATCCACGGGTCATGACCAAGCTAGGATGCACGCCATCCAAGTATGCGACCGCGCCCAAGAAGCGATCCACTCGGTTTCCGTAGGCATCACCCCAGTCGGCAACATTTCCTCTTCCAGGTATAAATTCTGTCGTATCGAGCGCTTTACCATCCACTCCACGGAATACGGTCAAATACTCTGGTCCTTCAATAATAAATCCGTCCGAATTAACGTAGTTCGCATCAGGATCTCCAATCACATTTCCCAGACCATCTACAGTGCCATCTGCCGTTTTCATGGCAACTTCAGCTTTTCCGTCGCCATCCAGATCATAAACCAAGAACTGGTTGTAATGGGCGCCTGCACGTATATTGATTCCGCTATTCATCCGCCACAACCTGGTTCCATCTAATTTGTAGGCGTCATAGTAAGTTGGGCCGGTATAACCTTTTTGTCCGTTATCTTTTTGATTGGAAGGACTCCATTTCAACACAACTTCATACTCGCCATCACCATCGAGGTCTCCTACGCTGGATTCAATTGGTGTATAGGTATAGACGCCTCCATCTGGCGTCGTACCGCCTTCTGGTTTTTGAATCGGTATGGAAAGAGAATTTGTATTCCATACGGTAGCCGAATCAGACTGTAACTTTTCCTGTCCATTCACAACGGTTCTTACATAATAGGTTGAATTCTCGTTTCCACCGACATCCAAGTAGTTGGTGCTATCGGTAATAGGCGTTGAATTTACCTTTACTCCGTCTCGGTAAAGATTGAAGTTCGTTTCTTCTGGATCTGTTCCCAGCAGACGCCAACCCACATAAATGCCGTTGTCTGTCTTCATGGCGACTAATCCGCGATTCAAACTTTCCATCTGCCGTGCTTCATGAACGACCGGAGTTGCACTTACGGTCACGCCTGAGGCTTCAACTCCATCAGCAAATACCGCTTTAGCTACATAGGTATAGGTCGTTCCGTTTGTCAATCTGGACAACGTGGACATCTGTTTTCCTTTAAGAACGGTGTCCACCAAATGGAGTGAATGGTCTGAAGAATTCACTTGATAGATATTTGCTTTAACATACGCAGGATCCAAAGGCTCCGTCCAACCGATCTGCACTTTCGAATCTTTTCCCTCTGTTTCTACATACTCCAGATTCGGGTGAGCACCTAATCGACGGACAGAGAAGTTATATGTTCTGTAAATCCCCGTATAGAGAGAAGACGTAACGTTTATCGGAATACTGGTTATGCTATCTGTCAAATTCAATGATACCGTTTCGCCGCTTGCTACAGTCGCACCTCCCGCCACTGAAAATAAGACGCCTGGTGCACTGACTGTTGGCGTAAACTCAAGTGTTGTTGTTGAATTTGGAACGACTAACGTATAATCGGTATAGTAGGATTCAAATCGATCCGTTAGAGTACCCCCGCCTATTGTAAGACCATCCATTTGAACACCGATCTTTTTCACACTGATGTTATCGATGTTTAAAGTCCCGCCGGCATTCACACTAAAGCCAAAACTGCTAATTCCAGCTATTGAAGCATTATTGAACGTTTCTGTTGCTGTTGCCACCGTTTGATTGGTGTTTAGATCCTTGATGGTCAGATTAAATGTTTTGGTGGAGACGCTGAAAAACATGGTGTAATGATACCAGTGGGTCGTATCATAACTCGTGTACGGAGTTGTTGCATTGCGCTTTTGTAATTTCCCTGCATTGAATTGCATATGGGCTGCAGAGTAATTTGTTGCATTGACAGCGCCGCTATTAATAAACAAAAAGCCACCGTTGGTACCTGGAACATTGATATCAAAATCAATTATCAGTCCCCCCGTCACATTTTCAAAAGTTTGACCGATGTAAGAAGAACCGCCTGGGTTAGTTATCGAAGCATTTGTTCTTCCAGTAACGTTATCCGAAACGACTGTCATCGTCGGCGCTGTGCCTTTCGTCGTCCAAGTGTTACCGCTGCCGGCTACGATCGTTGATCCTGGGGTATAACTTTCAAAATCCTCATTGAACAATACCTGATCTGCTGCAAACGTACGGTCAGGAGTCACCACAAACATGGACATAAGAAGCGTGAGTACGATGAAGATGGATATAGGCTTTCTAGTAACTGTCATTGCTTTTTTTTCCTTTATTAATAAAAGCATCTTCTTTTACCTCCCATATAGAGATTCTCGCACATTTTCACCCGTGAAGAAGATTACAGATATGACCAAGAATGAACACGCTTACATTCGAAGTTAAACAAAAGCTTCATTTTTCTGTTTTTACTTTTCCCTATGATCTTCCCTCCACTTATTGAAATCGGCTCCCTCACAAACTGAAGCGTTTTCAATATACACGGTTTCACCTCCTCAACATGATTCCCTTCTCGCCAACGTGTTTCTCTTGGCTCGGTTTGCTATGACAGCATCATAACGCTCCGAGCGACGATTGGTAAATTACGAGTATTGATTAAGTGCGACACTTTTGATTTTCCATCCATCATCCGAAAAAAGCTCCATAATATAATCAATTTTGGCAGGTATAAGCAAAAGTGGGGCGCTTTTATCCTAGCCTGTTCGTTAGTATGCTATTTATATCCCCCGACCCCATTATGATATAATCATTTCATATTATGATGTCAAAAAGTACGGGAGCATAACCGTGGACAACTTAAACATATTCCATGAGCTTTCAGAGGAGATATTGATTCGAATCAATATTTGCTTAGAGAGCGCTCATCCAAGTCGTTGGGTAGAAAGCAAACAGCATCAGGATTACGCCTTTTGGCACCTCCACGAAGGTCAAATTGAAATTCGTGTTTACGATCAGGTACACATCGCCAGGGAGGGAGACCTGATTCTATTCAGTCCTAAGGTGGCCTATACCGCAACAAATATAGGAGCTAATTGCAGATTCACTTTTACACACTTTAATGTCGACCTGGGTGATCAGCATAGAATTCTAGACAATTTCCAGCTCCCTGGTGTGATTTCAAGTTCCCTTGTCCCGGAAGAAGCTCATCTGTTCTTAGACAGTTGTGAACAGTATAAAAGTGGTGCTATCATGTCAACAATTCGATTAAAAGGAGCGCTGACAATCTTAATTTCCAAGCTATTAGAATATTATGAGCTTGGCATATACCGCGGGGGATTTACGAATAATGTGTCTGAACGCAAGAGAATCACCAGTTTCCAGAAGCTGCAGCCCGTATTCCAGTTTATACGAGACCATCTGCATCAACCGATCCGCATTGAAAAACTTGCTGAACTGGCAGGCATGTCGGAGAAGTACTTCATTGTCTATTTCAAACAAGCTTCAGGTGTTACACCGGGGCTGTACATCTATCAGATGAAGATGAACCGTGCCCGAAAATTATTGTACAGCAAACATTATTCGGTTAAACAAATTGCGGAGATGCTCGGTTATCCTGATCCCTACACCTTTTCAAAAGCCTTCAAGAAATATTACAATGCACCGCCATCTCAGTTCGGGTGAAACTTGTAATCTGCTTATGAAAAGCGTTCAGTACCTCTAAATAGAAACACCGAACGCTTACAAAAGCTTGACTCCGAAATTCGTCAGCTCGTGCAATTGAAACAGCTTTGCTGCGAACAAGGGGTGAAACGTACAACCGCCTGATACACTAAGTTGCGAGCGCCTTATAGACTTCTACCCCATAAGGATCCAGTTTCAGACTGGTCTCGTACAAGCGGCCGGTTAAGATGCCTTCTCCCGGTAAAGTAAGGGGAATAAAAACTCAGCGCCAGTAAGCTCTAAAATTTCGTAATAGTCTATCGGGTTTTCCAAAATACGACCATTCAACTTTATTTTCGGGGTTTCACGCCGAATATTCATCTTTTGCTTTTGGAGACCGCCTTCATAGACGCACTATCATTATAGTGACCTCCGAACAAGTAAATCGCTGCTCATTTCCTCCCGATTTTTTAATAATTCTTCATTCTCAATGACAGCCGCTAGCAGGGCGAGCGCCAGTCCCTGACCCCAGCCCTCAGCCCACCTCTTAGGCACGTTCAGATAGCCCTCCAAATTATTCATCACGGCAGTCCCGCCAGATACGTTAAGTACTCTGCCGTTAGCAGCTATATTAGCAAGCGTACCATCCAGTGCCTTTTGGATATATTTGGTGTGCAAGGGGTTTCCCATGTTCAACATACCTGCTGCTATTCCGGCTGTCGCTGATACCTCACCGTAGGATTCCGGAGCGTCTAGAACGGTGCCCCAAAGGCCATCCTCCCGTTGCAATACTTTGATTGCCGAAAGCTGATTACGCAATGAACAATTTACATGCATAAAAGGTGGATACAGATACCCTTGCGGCAGCACTTTACTTACCCGGGACATCGTGTAGGCTGCCCAAGCATTGGCACGCCCCCAGTAAATCCCGGACATGTGATCCCTTTGTAAGTTGTTATAGCCGTGGTACCATAAGCCGGAATCCTCGTTCTGCAAATAATTAATATGCCAGTAATACTGATGCAGCGCATCGTCAATAAGATGTTTCTCTCCCAGCATGACCCCTACACGCAGCAAAAAATAGGCTGCCATGAACAGCGTGTCCGCCCAACACTGCTCCGGGAAATCATTTTTGACAGACACTGTATGCTGAAGCACCCGATCTCCGAAACGCAGCGCATGGTTCTCAAGGTAATCTACTTTGCTTAATATGAGATCGAGGTACTTCTGATCATTCGTTTCTTCATAGAGTGTAATCAACATATGTCCCATAGCGCATGTATTCACTGTCCATGAGGGTAGTCCAACTTCTAAATATTCATCGCAATACTTTGCCATTCGTTCAAGGTAAGCCTTATCACCAGTAGCTTCATATGCACGGCTGATTCCATAGAAGGCCACTCCACATGGCCAGTCCCAAGTCAGATCCATACCGAGTGTGTAGTCTACCATTCGGTCGATCGTATGTTTAAGTTCGGACGAAGCTGATGTAATCTTTAGCATGAATATTACCTCCAACTGCTATAGATACCAAGGCCCCCGCTCAAAGCAGGGGCTCTTGACCATATCGTATTTTACTTGATGTTACCAGCGTCAATTGCCGCTTGTTTCTCGTCTAGTATCTCTTGGTAACCTGCTTTAAGATATTCTTGCTTGGCTTTCTCATACGTCGCGTCAAAATCACTCTCAGAAGCGACAACGCATTTCACATACAGTTCCTGGAAAAGTACATTAAGATCAGCTTTATACTCACCAACCGTTTCGAGCACAACACTGAACAGAGCGTCTGGTGTGCGGTATTCCGCTACCCGATCATAGTTAGCCATAAGTTCCGTCCCAAGGGACTCATAGCCCGCAGGCGACCAGTTAGCAAGATATGACTTCCGGGTTAATTCTGGAGTAGAATACTGTGCAACTTCAGTAACAAGAGCCCAATAGTCTTTATTATTGTTTTTGGACAGTACGGATTCTCCTGCGAAATCCGCATTTTTAACAGCAAGACCATCGGCATTTAAGGTGTAGTTTTGACCTTCTACACCGTTCTGCAGGAAGAATAGGTTCTCCGGCTGGCTCATCCATTCCAGATACATCCAGACTGCGGCACGTTCCATGTCTGTCGTTTCGTAATTGATGCCCATAATAAAGCCGAACGGCCAATAGGCTCGGCTTTGCGGTTTGTTACCTTCCGGCACCAAAGCTTCTGCTGGCAGAATTGCGAATTCCGCATCCGGATTGTTCGCCAGTGTAGCGGTGAGTACGTCGGTATTATTCGTAAGATAGGATTCAAAGGTCCCCGTCTTACCTGCTGCAAACTCTGCCTTGGCCTTAGCGTCGTCGTCGCGCAAATAGAATTCTTTGTCTATCAAACCATTATTGAATTGGTAGTTTAGATTACGCAGGTAGTCCTCAGTAGCCTTCGTGGTCAGATCGGCAACGCCAAGATCAGAATAAAGAGCGCGTTCTTTCTCGTCTACCGGCCAGTCGCGGAAAGGATAGTTAAAGATATAGGTGTTCATTCTCAATTTCTCTCCACCAACACCAAGTCCGGCTGCCTTCCACTTAATCAGCATTTCATTATATTTCTCTAAGGAGGTAAGATCCTCCACCTTCATACCAACTTTCTCCACCCAATCTTTACGAATCAGAGTCGAATAGTTATCCGCTTCCGGGCGTGCAGCAAAGAAGAATGCATTCTTCCCGTCAATGACACCGTACTTCTCGATTACTTTAGACATATTGTTCCAATAGGTCGGAGCATAATTTGAAATTTCATTCAAGTCCAGAGGCTGCAACACATCTTCGCCATAATAGGCCAGTGCTTGAGGCATATCATAATGGAAGATGATGTCAGGGGCTTTTCCCGAAGCCAGCAATTGTTCGAAATCGGTTACTTCTTTGCTGCGAGTGATCGGAACGAATTTGACATTAACGTTGTACTTGTCCCCGAATTCCTTCTGAATCCACCGGGTATAGTAGTTATCCGTTACGCTCCAACCTTCATAGGCACGTTCATAGACCGGAATCTCCAAATTAACCTTCTCGGGGAAGCCTTTCGAATAGTCGGCATAACCTCCCTCCGCGCTAGCGCCCGCAGCTGGAGTCGACTCTTTAGGTGTGTTGCTGGAAGTATTGTTTGTACTGTTGTTACTATTCGAACAGCCTGCTAGAACACTTCCCGCCATTATTAAAGCCATCACGATCGATGAAGTTCTCTTTTTCCTCATCATCTTCATTTCCCCCATAAGTGAATTTTCACTTCAAAATAAGGCAAGTTCAATACGGTCCGGAGCTATTCCTTAACAGCTCCTAGCATGGTTCCTTGAACGAAATATTTCTGGATAAAAGGATAGACACACAGAATCGGCATAGTCGCGAAAACAATACATGATGCCTTTAGCACCTCGGGGTTACTCAGTGACACTTGGCTGCCTTCAAGCTGGAAGCTCTCTGTCGACTGAATGATCAGGTAATACAATTTCAATTGCAATGGCCGTAGATCTACGTTTTGTTTGATATAAAACAAGGCGTCCTGATAGGCATTCCAGCGTCCAACCGCATAAAAGAGAGCTATTGTCGCTAGTATCGGTTTGGATAGCGGAAGGACAATACTAAATAAAATTCGAAAGTGTCCTGCGCCATCGATTCGTGCCGATTCTTCCAGGCTTGTCGGTATGCCGCTAGAGATTGCACTCTTCATAATTAACAAATTGTAAGCGCTAAAGGAAAGCGGCAGAATGAGTGACCATATCGTATCCAGCATTCCTAAATTATTCACTAGCAGGTAATCGGGAATGATTCCGCCTTGAAAAAATAAAGGTAACATGAAGATAAAGGTAAACAGAGTCCGTCCCCAGAGCCGAGTACGAGACAGCGGGTATGCAGCAAAAACTGTGATAATCATACCCAGGATAGTGAACGAAACCGTCACAACAATCGACACATACAAGGATCGCAAGATGCTGGCATCAGCAAAAATTTTCTCGTAAGCACCTAGAGTGAAACCCTTTGGCCATAGATAGACCTTGTTAGCGATGACATAGGCGTCTGTGCTAAAAGATTTTGAAATGACATGAAGGAACGGCAGCAGACATACTAACGAAGCGACGATCAGTGAGAACGGGATAAGCACATCCCAGATGTCTACACGTTTTCGGCGATGCACGGTAACCGTATCACTTGCTGCTTTCATGCTTCTCCTCCTTTCTATAATAATCCGTCTTCGCCGAGCTTCTTGGCAATTCGGTCAGCCGCCAGTACCAACACGACAGCGATAGCCCCCTGGAATAAGCCCAACGCAGTCGCGCGGCTGAAATCCCCGTTCTCGATCCCCCAGCGGTAGACAAGTACCGGTATGGTGGTAGTAAACTCGGTCGTAACCTTGTTCTGCAGCGCGTACACTCGTTCAAACGAGCCCTCCATCACCTTGCCCAAATTCAGAATCAGCAAGGTCACGATAGTAACTCGGATCGATGGTAAAGTGATATTCCACATTTTCCGTCCTCGGCCGGCACCATCTACAGTAGCCGCTTCGTACAGTTCCGGGTTAATACCACTGATAGCAGCCAAGTAAATGATAGTTCCCCATCCCATGCTCTGCCAGACCCCAATAGCCAAGTAACTGATCAGCCAGTTGGAATCCTCCTGCAGGAATGGAACTCTATTGAAGCCTAATTGTTCAATAACATTATTAACAAGTCCATTGCCTTCACTAAGTAACTGGTAGGCAAGGGCTCCAATAATGATCCAGGACAAGAAATGTGGCAGATACAGCAGCGTCTGATTGATACGCTTGAAAAATACATTTTTGATTTCGTTAAGCAGCAGCGCAAGCACAATCGGCATCGTGAAGCTAAATAAAAGGTCAAGGGTATTAAGCAGCAACGTATTCCGTAAAGCACGGATAAAGTCTGGCTTATTGAATATTTCATTAAAGACCTCAAAGCCAACCCATTCACTACCCCAGAATCCTCTTGCTATCTTGTAGTCCTTGAAAGCAAGCAGCAGCCCGGACATCGGCGCATACTTGAACACCAGCACAAAAGCCAGCGGAAGCAGAAGCAGCAGATAAAGCTGCCAATCTCGTCTGATGGAATATTTCAACCCGTCACGGTCTGCTCTCATATGCTTTTGTACCGTTCTGTTCTTTGATGAAGCGTTTTCAATTTTCATATTCTCACCCCCATGCATGATTATTTTCTCGCCGGTTTGTGGTTCCTGCTTCGGCGTGATATGTTTGCATCATAGCAGTCGAAACGAATCTTGGTAAATCGCGAGTATTGATTAAGGTAGACACTTTTGATTAATCTCAGTCATTTCAACGAAAAATGCGTACTAATTAATCAATTGTTGTAGATATAAGCAAAAGTAGCGCTAACGCTTGAGGCATTTAACAAGACTGTTGCATCCATAGGTTACGATGTCGCAAGCTTGGAGTTCTTATAACAGCTAGGGGACACACCTTCATACTTGAGGAAGAACCGGTTGAGACTCCGAACATTTAAGTATCCGATCTCTGAAGCAATCTGCGTTATTGTCTGATTAGATTCCAGCAGCAGCTTTTTCGCTTTCTCGATCCGCAGATAATTGATGTAATCGATCAAGCTCTTCCCTGTTGATTCGTACACAATCCTGCGCATATAAGAGTAGCTGATGCCAATCTCTTTAGCCATATCCTCAAACACTATTTCCTCACAGAAATGACTCTCCAGATATTTAATAATCTTCTCGCCGTAATTTACTTCGCTGTTGCTACGTGTCAGGTACTGAATAATCTCACCGAAGAATCCGAGCAAATATTCCTCAAGCTCATCAAGCGTGTCGATGGAGGCGATTATGGAGTAGATATTCCCTCTTCCCGCAAAGATACGAGCCGTATTGATGTTATTCTCTCTAAGGTGCTTTATAGTGACGCCAACCAATTGGTTATAGATAAACATAATGTTATCGTAAGAGATGTACTCAACCCCCAGAATTTCATCCCGGATGATTGCTAACTCTTCTACAATACTGTCGAGGCTGCCGGTCTCCAGAAAATTAATAATTCGTCTCTCGCTGTTGGCAGGGTAAATATATTTTTTACTTCGCTCTGTTTCCTCTTTCCAAAAGGTTATGCTGCCGCTTCCTTCAATCATTCGGAACTTAATGACTTCATTGGCTTCCTCTATGCGGCCCGATACTTCGGAGCTATTCTCTGTCTGGCTGCTTACGCCGATCGTTACGGTATGCCCGAGCAATTGCATTGCTCTGTCCCGTATTACATGAAGTCCTCCATGAATATCATTTAGTTTGCTGTCGAGCTCCTCTTGCCCGTAATTAATCACAATAACGAAGCTGCCTCCCCCTTGATAAACACATCTTGCATGAACCTTTTCCATAAATAGCGCTTCACATTCGTTGATCAACAGATATCGGTGGTAGTTCCGGGCTTCCTGACTGTTCTTATTTACATACCGCGTGTATTGGTCTATGGAAATTACAGCCACTAAGTAGAATGGTTCCGGGAACATTTCGGCGACCTGATTGCTTACTTCACCTTGAAGCAATTTACGTACCGCCAAACTGCGGATATCTTGCTCACGTTCTTGCAGCAGCTTATAAAGGCTTTCCTCCTCCTCTTGCATTCGTTTAAACGCTGTATCCAGAAAAGCCAGTTCATTCCTCTTATCATAATTTCCCCAATTATTTTTGGTCTGGATGGTTCTAACCAGGTCTCGCACCGGCTTAGACAACCAAGTGGCGAGGAAGAAGGTCAACAAGGTTCCTGCCATTATAATGATGGCAGTTATAAAAATGATACTGCGTTGCAAATTGCGTGTTTGAATCATCAAATCGTCTACCGAGTAAAGACTTACATTCCACCATCCGTAAAAATCCGAGCGAGACCACGTATACAGCAAGTGCTCCCCTTCAAGTTCATGGAATGCATAGCCCTCTTTATTTCCACTTTTCAATATTTCTTGAATAAAAGGCTGTTCGCTGCCTTGAGTAAGAAGTAGGCTTTTATTATTATGTGAAATAATGGTGCTATCCGAATCCATTAGCAAGTAGCCATTCTTAGCTGGTTTAGGTGAATTCAGGTGACTCTCAATCTGGCTTTCAAGCAAATTGACTACTATTGTTCCACGTGTAGTAGTCGATAGGCGGGATAACGGCAGCACGTAGGAGACAACATTCACCCCAGAGCTCAGCTTACGCGGGTACCATACACCCTTGATCCCTTTTCGCCCTATGAGAGCCTCCTGTATCCAGTCCGTCGGCTCATACCGATCTAATGTTATAATTCCCTTGTCCGTAGAGACGACATAATCTGCCCCTTCCAGCAAAAAGTATGAGGAATGTACGCCTTCCACACCGTGAATCAAGTTTAGCAACTCTTTTAACACAGTTTGCGCACTGCTCACATAATAATAATTTTGGTTCAAAACTTCGTATTTCTGGAAGCTCCGAATACGATCAAAAATGTTCGTGAGGTTAAAGCGCACTGTATCCTGTGTTAAGTTGTTGAGTGCTTGCTCATTCAGTTTACGGTTCGCATCCAGTTCTGCAAGTGCCGATTTTGCGATAGCGTTCTCCGAATTATGCAGAATCTGCGTACCGCTATACCATGTCAGAATTGCCGTGGGGATGGACATGACGCAGAATAAAATCAACACTAGCTGAAGCAACATAGGTATTCGCTTCATTTGATTCCCACCTTTCATTATAAAGCGCTTACAGTAATGTGGTCGTTTCGAGCAATTACTTCCGTGTATTACGAATACAGTATTATTAATTATAAGGAAACCACATTAAATCGAAATGCAAGTTAGTATCACTTCCATGTCTTTTAGTAATATATTTATCATCCAATTTCCTTTTAACAGCATACTTTTCAGTCCTTGATACATCTAAAAGTAAGCAGACTGCTTTAATATATTTAATAGGGCCTATCCCAAAAGCTAGCCATTGGCTGCTTTTTGAAATAGACCCTATTAAATATATTTACCGAGTTGTCCAACCCTATTTCGTATATTCTTGCGTTTCTGCACAGTCACTTTCACGATCTTGCTTTCTGTCAAACCTGCATCGTTCATACGCTATTCGTAAGTCGCTGCGGTAAGACCAGTAAATAATCGTCACGGCTGCCTGCCTGCGCTACGGCTAGAGAACTCAATTCCCCGATCGGAACCTCTTCGAGAATCACATTTTTTCGAGCGCACTATATTTCTTTTACTCTCGGCATAAAAAAGCTCCCCTTACAGTAAACAGGTTTTAATTATTTCACCTGTCTACCATGAGGGGACCATTCAAGAGCAGTCCGTTTTTTACTTCTTCTGCTTATAAAACTCATGATACAACTTCATGAGCGCCCTCTTCTCGATCCGCGACACGTAGGAGCGACTAATCCCAAGCTCCTTCGCAATCTCCCGCTGCGTCCGCTCTTCCCCACCGTGCTCTAGCCCGAATCTCCCGACGACAACTTCCTTCTCCCGATCATCCAGGATATCAAGATTCTTATAAATCTTGCTCTTCTCGATCTTCAGCTGCACTTTATCCACCACATCATCGGCTTCGGAACCGAGAATGTCAATCAGCGTGATTTCATTGCCCTCTTTGTCCGTTCCGATCGGATCGTGCAAGGAAACGTCCTTCTTCGTCTTCTTCAAACTCCGCAAATGCATAAGTATCTCGTTCTCAATACAACGGGCGGCGAAGGTCGCGAGTTTCGTGCCTTTGCCCTGCTGGAAGCTCTCGATCGCTTTGATCAGGCCGATCGTGCCTATGCTGATAAGGTCCTCCAGATCCTCTCCCGTGTTATCGAATTTTTTGACAATATGGGCTACTAAACGAAGGTTATGTTCTATAAGTAGATTTCGAGAATGCTGATTCCCTTCGGCCATGAGCTGCAGGTGCTTAAGTTCTTCTTCTTCATGCAGCGGCTGAGGAAAAGCGTTGTTCTTCACATAGGACACGAGCATTGTCAGCTGCTTAATAAACAAAGCAATCGCCGCGAATAATCCAGGCATTTGTTAGGGCCACCTCCATGCTGATTTGGCGCGAGTAATGCGAGATGTCCCGCGCTTTCCCTGAGGACTGTTCTATAGTGTATGTGGGCGGTGGCCTATCCGTGCCTGTACTGAAGTGATAAGCATTTTAATTTTAGCCGTTGTTTCAACCTCCTGTATTAGAGGTTAATCTGAATCTCTACACCACATCTTAAATCCCTCCGATGACTCATAGGTACTTAATTGACCCAATGCGAACCTTAGTCCATTAATTCTCCCTTTATCGTAATCATTTATTACTTCTCTCGTTAACACTTGATCAATTTCATCTATGCAGGCTTGTCTAATTTGATTTATCCACTGACTCATACATTGTCTCCATTTCTTGTGTTCTCCAGATGCCGCTAAGTTGATCTATTTGCCATTCCAGATGCCTCATGTATTCAATCATTGAACTCCTTGTTCTAGGCGTAACAAAACCAGGAACACCTTTTAATTCGACGCTTATCATATTCTCAAAGAGGCTGCTTTTCTTTTCAATTGGCCTGCAGCGAGTATCTCTGTACTTTTCAAGTAGGCCTCGCACTGCTTTCCATTTTTCAAGAGCAATACATAACTTGGCCAGATTCATGAAACGCGTCTCCTCCGGAATATGAGGTATCTCCGGGGCCTTCTTGTTTCGTTCAATAGTCAATTCAAGCACTTCAATGTTATGGTCCACTTCATTTATTAACTCATCCATGAAGCTGTCCTCCACTGGGCTACTTCTTCCTTTGTAAGTAAGCCCTCTTCATTTTCTCTAATTGTTCGAAATAAGCTGTCATTTGTTCTTCGCCGAATCTTTGATGCTCTACACGTTGACACCATTCATAACCAACGCTTAGAAGTAAATACCCCTCATTTCGATTGTCTGGATCCATGCAGAAATCAACTTCGATTGGGCCTGTTTCAAGCACTTTCTGAAACCATTGTTTCTTAATCGCTAGTGGACACGTAAAGATTTCCTCATCAACCACGATACCAGTTGTAGTTATGAGGGCTTTCTTCATTACTAAAGGCAAACTCAAACTCACCACCCACATAGGAACATTTGTTCGCATACAGTTATCATTACCATTTAGCAAAAAAATAAACCGACTGAACCTATCCAGTCGGTTTCACTCTATAGTTTTTGGTTTTAAGTAATGCTGTTAGCAACAACCCTCACCTTCATTTCTCTTCAATTGGCACTATAATCTTCGTGTTTTTATAGCCCTTATGTAGTAACATAAAGCTCCTCTGAAGAATAACACCGGTCTGCTCAGAATCGCTCTGTAATGCCCCCAGATGTCCTATCACAGTCAGAACCACATGATCGTCAACGTATCTAACCAATATCTCATCAATTAATGTATCAATTACAAAGCGTTTATCATTTATAGCCAGTTGTTGACCACCTTGCTCAATAAATTCCGTAACCTTCTCGGTGATTTCTAAGATAGAGTTGTTGGTTACTTGCTGTTGTCGAGAGGCTTTTAACTGGCTGCTATACATGTTTAGATTTTCGTTTAAGCTATCCAAGGTTTTTCTGAGGCTTTGAAACTCCGCAAGCATTTCCTCTTCGTTAATAATACCATGTCGAAATAATGTCTTTACTCGCTCGATCTCAGCCTCCTTCTCATGAATGTCTCTTTCGACAATAGCAACTGCATTGTTTAACTCCTCATATACCAATTCCGAGGTGGCCTGAAGTTGTTCAGTATAGTCTGCAGGATTTGACAGGAATTCCATAACGAGATCCCACAGGTAACCATCCAACAGGTCGCCACGAATGGTTTTGGCTGGACAACGCTGAACGCCTACTCCGTATCGCTTTGGGGTATGGTTGGGACAACGATAGCACGTATACTTACCATTTCGTCCGGTGTACGTGGTTGCAAGCCATTTACGACCACAAAGTGCACATTTCAATATTGACTTGAGAAGGTATTCGTATTTGACATTCCCAGCCCGTGTGTAGTTGTTTTTTCGCTGCTTTTGTGCTAATTCAAACACACTCTCGTCTATAATTTGCGGTATAGGAACCATAAGCCATTCATCCTCGTTACGTATATCATAGATCTTTTTTGGATTTCCGCCCTTTGTCTTTACCCCCTTGACCTTCTTATATCGTCGTCGATTATAAAAGTACTTCCCGAGATATATTTCAGATTTAAGTATTCTCAGTATGGAGCTCGCTCCCCAGTTTTTGCTTTCACCTCGCTTAGGCATAACTCCCATCTCGTATAAACGATCACCAATCTGGCGATATGTAAGCCGATCATGGATATACCATTCGTATATTTTCCGAACAACATCGGCTTCTTCTTCATTAACAACAAGCGTTTGAGCAACTTTATCGTAACCAAAGGGAGCAACCCGCATTGGCATGACCTTTTTCTCTTTCTCCACGGCTCGAAGCCTTCCTCGGACCGTACGTTTCTTTATTAGAGACAACTCATACTGGGCAATAACGCTCATTAAGTTGAAAAACAGAAGTCCTTCAGGTGTTGTCTGATAATCCGTATCGACAAATACCAGTTTAACATTGTGCACCTCAAACTCACGGCAAATTAATAGCTTGTCCGTCAGGTCACGTGTTAGGCGATCTGGATGGGTTACGATTACATGCGAAATGTTTCCAGAGGCTACTTCGCTTCGTAGTCGATCCAAAATTGGCCGATCAATATCCTCACCACTAACACCTTCCTCTCGATATACCAAAGGTGTTCCAGATGAACTAAGTCCTAGCTCTTCGATTTTCTTCTCACAAAGCTGTATCTGTACATCGAGGCTGCCTCCCTCACTAACTTGCAGACCAGTTGAAACTCTGGCATAAATTGCAATGTTCTTCAATTTGACCTCCATACATAAACACGGAAATGGATTAAACAACTACAGAACATTTGTTCGTATACGTTATTTCCCAATATTATTAAAATAAACCGACTTTACTCAGTCGGTTTCGAAAGAAGCTTTCTAATAATAAACTCAATGACCTTTTTCTTTGCATCAGTAGCATCATTCTTAGTGGACATACCATTACTCTTTATCTTCGACTGTAGTTCCTCCTTGCTCAAGTTTCTCTTCATGATCCATCCGTACCTCCTCTTCCTTCATCCATAATTCAATTAGCTCTAGTGCTCGCTTTCTACTAGCAGCAGCGCCTATATCTGACAATAAAAAAACCTCCTGATATCTCGATATCAGGAGGTTTTCCACTAACGCACTTACATTCACAATTGTATTCAAATGGATATTTTAGGCTAATTTGATGAAGTTAGAATGAAACACGAAGGTACTTTCATTCCTCTTGCACACAATTGCTACATTTTTCTTAGAAGGGAAAACATTATTCAAAAACCCCAAATAACACTCATATCGCTCTTTTAGAGCAATCAGAATTTCTTGGAATGCAGCAAGGTTGCCTTTTTCATTAGCAAATTCAAATAGATAATTTCCCTTCTGATACTCAATTCGTAAGAATAAAGGTTCATACATACCAATTTTCAATACTTGCCCACGAACCCAATAATCATTTCTCGAGTCATTTTCAATAACAGATATTAATTCAATGACACCATTTATTTTGGGATAACCTGAGTTATAAAATTGATGATTTTCCAACGAATCATCTACCTCTTCATTTTCCAGCAATTGAGGTGTAGTACGATAATAAACAGCTAATCTAGCAATTAGTTCAGTGGGATTATTTACATATTTCTTCTGGCGATATTTCTGGAGGCGATTTTTATCTAATTCTATTGCTTCAGCAAGAGCCCGATAGGGCAATTGAGTTGAAAGAAATAAAAAAAGACTCCGCGACTCTAAACTCAGACGCTTTAAGAAAAGGGCATAATGCTCTGGTCGTTTTCTCAGTTCTAGGTTGGTTACCCACTTAGAGTTATCCATATTTCTCATATATTCTTTTTCAGCATTTTTAACTCTATTAATAACATCTAGCGCCTGTTCATATGCCCTTTTGATTTCATAATCAGGTTTATTTAATCTTGGATCAAATTCCATATCTTATCACCAAGATTATTTTAGCCCTACTCCTTAATAATCTGTTACTTTTATCCAAATGAATACATAACCTAAGCATTATCACCTTGTCATTAAACAGACTTAGAGGGTGATGCGGCGATGCACACTGGAACTCATCCTTTTCTTGTATTCTTTTGAATATAAGCGCATTGTCACTTAAACAGATGTTCAAACTGTTGAAGATAACATAATCAACAAGATTAAACAAGTTATTCACACCATAGTACAATCCCGCTCATAAGTAGGATGTGGTTTGTTCTTCATATGACATGAAAATGAGATATTGATTACTATTTCATGATTAAAATGAGCATTTATACTAACAAGTTTTGTCATATGTCCACACCTCCTTTCTGATCAATTAGAGCAAATTGTTGGTTTCATAATTTTCTTTTCATTTAACAACCCGGTACCAATAAGCAATCGCTGCTTCTCTTATTATGATGACATAAGTGATACAGCAACTTCTTTACGAATATGTCCTACATCGTCGCAAAGGTATTCAGTTTATCCACACCATATAGCCTATGGAGTAACATCCATCTACACCTTTCGCCTGTTTTTAGCAAAGTAAGCCTTACGAGGATCGGCTGAAGCTTTGTAATTGGCTATGTATAAGAAATAAGCACAAAAAAGAGCCCTGTTCGATCCAGAACAAGGCTTAGCAAAAAAATTCTTACGTCATAGCCCAATTTTCTCCAATTGACTTGGCGTTATGGGCGGAAGTGTCGCTTAAGAAAAATTAAGCGACACTTCCGCCCATAATTTACCAAATAAATGTCCATAAAATTTAATCAAGCTTCCTTTTGCATAAAAAAAAGACCTTGCCTATGACAAGACCTTTCCTCCAGTGATTAAATTGGCATGACTAATAAACATCAAACCAATTTTTTTTACAAAATAGCGGTCAAAACCACTTTCCCCTTCACTGCTAATAAATTCGTGGTAAGAATTAATTGCAGAGAAAATTAATTAAAACAGATTCCTTAAATTATAGCACTGCGATTAATTGCCTATCAAGAGGAAATAATATTGGTAGATTTAAAAACGAGGTGATCACTTGGAAGTACTACAAGCATTTGAAGTTGAGAAAGTAATTATCTCATCAAACAACGACCGACCAATTAAACCTTATAAAAAAAGAAAGATAAAAATTAAAGACGATGATTGTGTGGCAAAAAACATATACCTACAGTGGTATGTGAAAGAACTTAATGATAGAAATGCTGCATGTGTAAGAGAGCACCATGGTAATATTGGTTACTTTTTGCGCTATATGCACAAGCAGGAGATAAATTTTCAAATTCAAAATATGAGTTCAGAGCATATAAATATGTTCGAGATGCACTTAGCAAAAAGGGTTGAAAATAAAGAAATTAAGCTAACCACAGCCTACACTAAACTTCAATATTTATCTCACTTTCTTCGTTTTCTATGCCATTTAGATATTACCCACATAGACTACAAAGTTCCTGAACGTTTTAAAGGGTCGAAAGTTGAACGTGATAATGAATATGTCCATAACCAAGATCGTCTAGCTTTTTTTGAAGCTATTTGTCGGAGTAATGGAAGGCGTGCTATCCGAGACTTAGCGATATGTTTACTACTAAATGATACAGGATGTAGGCCAATTGAAATCGCAAATTTAGAGCTAATCGACTTTAATGCAGCAGAATCAACAATAATTCTAAATAGTCGTAAATCCGGTCAACGGAAACTAAAGATCCACCCTTTTGTATGTAAACATGTGAAAAGATATGTAGAAATTAGAAAGCAACTTCCAGGAAGATCGCTATTCTTACTTGACTGGGAAGAACCGATACATTCAGGCGCTGTAGTTAAGATTGTACGAAGATATGTGCAGAAAGCCTTTGGAGAATTGCGTTTTTCTGCAAAGTCATTAAGACATACATGTATTACAAATCAATTGAACAATCGTAACGATATCGAAGCCGTAGCTCATGCAGCTGGCCATAAGCACCTTGTTTCAACGTTACATTATTTCTATCGAGATATTGAAATGCTTCTCGAACATTCTTTGCCTCATAATCCAATGAAAGGGATTGATAATAATGAACTTTGATTCCACCTCTTCTTATGATTACAAAGGGATGTGTGCTGAACTTGGGATCGAATATAGCTCTTTTCTAGCTTTCCTCAACAATCAAAATCCCATGAAAACTGTGACATTAACAGATGATGATAAGCCTCTATCTGATGCAATCGACATGTTCTTAGCGAACCAAAAACAATTACTAAAACTCAAAAAGATATCACCGAACACACAAAAATTATATGAGGGAGTAATGAAAAGATTAAAGACATACATTGAAGGTTTGGACAAAAAGTATACAATTGCTTCGCTTGATGAAGTGATGTTTGGTGAGTTTCTACTTGACTGCAGAAAAGAAAAAAACACTATTCTAAGTGATCGAACACAAAACACGTACACTGCAGTTCTTAAACGATTTTTGGGTTACTGCTACACCATGGAATTATCAAAGCGAGATCACCGCAGCAAATTTAAATTCAATACTGTTGGATTAATGCCACGTTACTTACCTGATGCTCAAGTGAAAGCTTTCTTATCAGAAGCAAAACAACGCAGGAATGGCTACCTATGGCATACTATCTTTAGTTTTTTGATAGGGACTGGGTGCCGCGTAAGTGAAGTCATAAAAATACGCATATGTGATTTTGACCTAGAGAACAACGTGTTGAGGATTTATAAGAGTAAGGGGAAAAAGGACAGAACTATACCATTATATCCTGAGGTAGTACGAAGTGTTAAGCGTTATTTAAACCTAACTGGTCTGCAGGAATTGCATCATAATCATACTGGATATCTATTTACTCATGGTTACGGTATGGACCGTCAGAAAAATCTCTCCATTAGAAGTATTGAGCGAATGGTAGTAAATATCTGCAAAAAACTTGGTTTTATTGAAAGGTATACTGTTCACTCGTTTAGGCATACCTTCGCTGTTAGGTGTCTAATGGCCGGCATGAAAATTGAATACCTTTGCCAAGTCATGGGCCACACTGATCCCAAAACAACATACATATACCTACAAATGCTCCCTGTTGATCTACAGAAAGAGATATCTGAAAAGTATCCCTTTGCATTCGAAAATCTACTGTTAAATATCTTCAACTTAGAGGAGTGAATGTTGTGGAACGACTTCAAATTGAAATCAGAAAGTACATTTTAACCAAAAAAGTCAGTGATAGTAGGAGAAGAATTCTGTCTTCACATCTCGAACAGTTTCTGATGTTTCTAGCCTCGAGAATTGGTTGCAACCCGGGTGAAGTCGAACTTACTAATGTATACCGTATTAACGATACTTTTGGAAACCTAATCAGAACAAAACCAATCGACTCTAAAGTGATTGACGTCTATCTGAAGGGTCTTTTACCCTGCAACTACAATAAACTTTTGCTTGCCAAAACAACATTAAATACTTTCTTTAACTGGTGTGCAAGTAAATATGATTTCCCAAATCCAGTAACTGAATGCTCTTTCGATATAAATGCCTACAAGCCATTCAAACGACCAGCACGAATATTGACGCGACACGAAGTGCTTCGTTTTTTTCACTGTCTTGTACAAAAAAGTAAACATCTCGAACGAGATCTATCACTGTTTTGTCTGTTAACCTCCACGGGTTGCAGAATAAATGAAATCTTAGCGTTAAGAGTATCGCATTTCAACTTCGAAACCGAAACGATTAAGCTACATCAAACTAAATCTAAAAAAACTCAAATTGTTACACTGCGAAAGGGCATGGGGAAAGCGATTGAATTGTACTGTCAGTATTCCTCACTTTCACCACAAGATTTTCTGTTCGTAATAGAAGGTAAACCGATGGATTATGATCGCGTAGTACGACTGTTTAAGAAATACCTTAGATTAGCAAAGATTCCTGAAGTAAATATACATTCTACCCGTCATTCCTTCGCCACTCATTTGTTTGAGAACGGTGCGGATATCACAGTTATTCAACAACTTCTTCGTCACAGCGATTTTCAAATTACTATGGAATATGTTCACAACAATGCAATAAGAAATCAAGGTATAAAAAACAAACAAAATGAAGAAATCTACAAGATGCTAAATTAATAGTAAATCGACAATAAAAAAGTGGAGACCTATCTAAGAAATCCAATATAAAGTTAAATAGTTTCTCCTTTCTTAAAAGCAACTTTTTCAAGTTGCTTTTTATATTTTGACAAGTCTTTCATGTTTAATCAAAAATTGCGAAGAGAACATGACTAACTATTATTTTATTTTTATTAAACCTGATATAAAAAAAGGATCGTCAGAAAAATGATTAACCCCTTTCATATCTAAAGTCTGGTGTATTTCACTTACTGTTTTTTTCAATTCCAGTATATTAACAGACCAATCGAGATTATAAAAAGTATACTCACTTGCCACATATACTTTCACAGGAATTGATGGGACATTTATCATTGACCAATGTGAAATCACTCGGTTATAGGCAAAGTATTTAATATGTTTTCTCTTACCTTGTCGTATATTAAAATTCTCAACATCTAAATATTCCTCTAAATGCTCCAAGGTATTTCTTAATTTGACGCTAAAAATAAGAGACATGTCAATTCCTTTCAGTAAATCACGAAATAAACTCTCTCTTTGCTTTCTTAGTAAATAAACGTCGTTTTTTTCATTTCTATTTTGGTAAGATGCACCCTTAACGAGTCGTTTTATATTTGCAGCTTTAATTAAAATTTCATTGATAAGATCTAAACAATCCTTTGAGTAATTACATGAATGACCCTCCTTTGGTAGTATCGTTTTATCAAAGAGAACTTTAATTTTACTATCTATTGAAAGAGCCAATTCATATAGTTCGGTGATGTATATTTTATATAATGCAGAGTTAGTAACTGTAAGTTTCCTTACCATCATGTAAACTCCCTTTCTTGATTATTCAACAAAGTTATAATATAAGTTACCTTTAAGATTGAACAGGGCACATATATGGCGAACTGTTGTTTATAAATGGTTTCACACTTTAGGAAGAGCTACTTGTCTTTTTCAAATTAAGATCTTGTTACTAGATACAAACTATAAAGTCGCATCAATGTAAGCAAGTTCTTGTCTTGCTTAAAAATCGCGATTTCGCTTGTATTGCTACATTCTCTACTTTTCGTTGTAGGCCATGAGCATTTAGGAACTTTCCATAATAAACCGATCAGTGGCAACCTGAATCTGTTGCTGACTGCTTCGTCACTTTCGGCGGTTAATCAATCCTCGCGTAACGAGCGAAGCGCCATATGTCCGAACTGCCTCAGCAAATGAAAGCAAATAAATAAATCGGCTAATCGTATCTATTGTTACGATTAGCCGATTTATGCAAATGAAGGCTTTTTATCATCAACTTTACCACTGATGAGTTTAACGTATTTCTTTTCTCCTGTACCATGGATGGAAGGTCCAACACGATGAGTAACTTTATTACGATAAGATATGTATTCACAGTCTTGAGATACACTTTGTTCATTAGTAACTACGCGTTTTCCGCTCAAATGGATTTCCCCCAGTACTCCATAAAGGGTAACAAGTTATACAGAAATGCAAAAATTTTAAAATCAATACCGAATCATAGTATAACTCATTTTCCGACAAAGAATATAATGCTTTTTTGACATAATGTTAGGAGCCTTAAAGACGCTTAATTCAAACAAAAGATTGTTGAATCTTACTACTTAAACATTGCACGTATTCCAAAATAGCCTTGCTTGTCCAACTACAATACATCGGGTCGTGTTCACATCGTGTTGACTATGTGCGCTACAAGCCGTAAGTTATGTTCGATCAACAAATTGCGTGAATGCTGGTTGCCCTCCGCCATGAGCTGCAGGTGCTTCAGTTCTTCTTCTTCATGCAGCGGCTGGGGGAATGCGTTGTTCTTGACGTAGGACACGAGCATTGTCAGTTGTTTAATGAACAGGGCGATCGCCGCGAATAAGCCAGGCATTGAATGGTCCACCTCCATGCTGATTGGGCGCGAGTGAGCAGAGATGATCCTCGCATTCGTGAAGTCTGTTCTATAATGTATGTGGGCGTCGGCCTATCCGTGCCTGTACGCCAGGCTATTACAATTATAATTTCGTATGCGATTCAGCCCGTGATCCCAAGGTTAACTAGAATGTTGCTGCCAGCGCCCGATCCGGTTCGGCACCTAGAATACTCACCCCATTCGCGGCAAAAACCGGCCACATCGCTGTGACCGGTTCAGTCGGTGCCCTTAACGCTTTTTTTGTTCCTGTGTGCCATGCGGTTACCGCCGAATGCGGTCCAGCAGCACGGCCGCTACGATGACGCCTCCTTTAACGATCATTTGCCAGTAGAAGTCAACGTTCAGCAGCACTAGTCCATTCGTCAGTACGCCAATGACCAATACGCCGATAATCGTGCCTTGGATACGGCCGAAACCGCCGACGAAACTGGTGCCGCCGAGCACGACGGCCGCGATCGCATCCAGCTCGTAGCCGGTGCCCCCGGTCGGCTGCGCGGAGAATAAACGGCCGGTCATGACGACGCCCGCGATCCCGGCGAGCAAGCCGCTGATGGCATAGACCTTGATGAGCGAGCGCTCGACTTTGATCCCGGTCAGACGGGCAGCTTCTTCATTCCCGCCGATCGCATAGATATGCCGCCCGAACATCGTGTACTTCAAGACATAGAACATTACGACATAGACGATCGCCATGATGTAGATTGGCGTCGGAATCCCGAGGATATCGCCTGAGCCGACGAATTTGAACAGACTGTTCTCAAGCGCGATCGGATAGCCGCCGCTCACCACGAAAGCGAGGCCGCGCAAGTACGTCATGCTGCCAAGCGTAACGACGAAGGAGGGCAGCTTCGGCACAGCGGTCAGATAACCGTTGATCGATCCTGCCGCGCAGCCTACAGCTGCACCGGCGAGCATGGCGATGACGGGGTGAACGCCCGCATTCGACATCATGACCGAAAGAACGCCGGACAAGGCCAGCGTCGAGCCGACGGACAGGTCGATGCCGCCCGTTAAGATGACGATTGTCATCCCAGCCGCCAGTATGGCCGTGATCGATGCCTGCTTCAGGATGTTCAACATATTGGTTACTTCCATGAAATTCGGCGCGAACACGGCCATCGCCGCAATAAGCAGCATCAGAATGATGAGCATTCCGAGCTGGTTGAATAGATGAAGCAGCCTCTGCCGGTTCATCGGCGCATGCCCGGCTGCCGCCTGGATATCCGTCTGCATCTATGGCCGCCCCCCCGTTGCGTAGTACATGATCGTTTCTTGCGTCGCTTCCTGCCTCGGCAGCTCAGCGGTAATTTTCCCTTCGTGCATGACGAGGATGCGGTCGCTGACGCCGAGAATCTCCGGCAGTTCGGAGGAGATCATCAGAACGGCCAACCCTTCCTCCGCCAGCTTGCTGATGATCTTATGGATCTCGGTCTTGGCCCCGATATCAACGCCGCGCGTCGGTTCGTCCAACAGCAGTACTTTGGGCCCGATCGACAGCCATCTGGCAATGACGACTTTTTGTTGATTTCCGCCGCTTAGCCCCATCACATTCTGTTCCTTCGAAGCGGTCTTGACGCCAAGCTTGCGAATATAGCCTTCCGCCTCCTCATTCATTCGGCTCGCCTGCAGCTTGCCGCCGCTTCGATAGGCATGAAGCTGCGCCATCAGCATATTTTCCTTCACCGACAAGTTGGGGAATAACCCCTGCTCTTTCCGGCTCTCCGGCACATGGGCGATCCCATGCTTGATCGCATCCGACGGAGAAACGATCTGCACCGGATACCCGTCCATGAGAATCTCGCCTCCGTGCAATCCTGACATGCCGAAGATCGTCCGTACCAGTTCCGTCCGCCCCGCGCCGACCAGGCCGGCCAGACCTACAATCTCGCCGGGATACAGCTTCAGCGATACGCCCTTCACCGTCCGCTTGTCGCTGACATTCTGCAGCTCGAGCACCGGCGTCTTCGTGCCAGCCGTTTGGGAAGATGGTGTACGCTGGAACAGATCCTTGATCTCCCGGCCGACCATCAGCTTCACCAAATGATCCGGATTCGTCTCCTCGACCGGACCGCTGTCAACCCATCTCCCATCACGCAGAACGGTGAACCGGTCCGAGATCCGGAAGATTTCGTCCATGCGATGGGAAATATAGACGATCGCGACGCCCCTTTGCTTCAAATCCGCGATAATGGCGAACAGCTTCTCGATTTCTTTGTCCGTCAGGGATGCTGTAGGTTCGTCCATAATGAGCACTTCCGAATGAAACGACAACGCGCGCGCGATCTCGACCATCTGCTGCTCCGCGATGCTCAGCGTGGACACATAGGCTTTCGGGTTCAAGGTGGACCCGATAGACTGAAGGATATGCGCTGCCCGGTCATAGATTCGCGCCCACTGGACGAGTCCGAACCGATTCTTCGGGAGCTTCGTCCCCATCAGAATGTTCTCCCCGATGCTAAGATTCGGCGATAGGCTGATCTCCTGGTGGATGACGCTGATGCCACGGTCTCTAGCTTCCATCGGATTATGCCAGCTCACCTCCTGCCCTTTGTACCGAATCGTACCGGAATCCGGGCGATGGACGCCTGCCATAATCTTCATCAAGGTCGACTTGCCTGCGCCGTTCTCGCCCATCAGCGCGTGAACCTCGCCTTTGTAGAGCTCGATCTGCATGTCATGTAGCACCTGAACGCCGGAGAACGATTTGTTCACCTCCTCCATCCGCATCACAGGCGCCTCATGGCCGCTCTGTACACGCGCTTCCAACGCATTCGTTTCGTGTACCATCGCCACTTCCGCCACCCCCTACTATGCTGGAAACTTTCGATTTACCCTGGCAAGAAGCGGCTCCATACTCGGCACCGCTATGCCGGGTTCATGTACGTAACGATTACCAACCCTTGTAGGAATCGACATTATCCTGCGTGATTAATTCCGTCGGGATAAGGATCTGCGGCTCGACCGTCTCGCCATTAATGACTTTCCTCGCGAGTTCCACGCCTTGAATCGCCATCTGATTCGGGAATTGGGCAGACGTTGCCGCATAGCTCTTCTTCTCCTTGATCGCATCGGCCGCGCTCGGCGCTCCGTCAACGCCGACGATGAAGAACTCCTCGGACCGCCCGGCCTGCTCCTGGGCAATCTTCGCGCCTACGCCTTCCTCATCGTTTATGCAGAACACGGCGTCGATCTGTTTGTTCGCCTGCAGGACGTTCTCCATCAGCGTCAGCGTTTTCTCCCGATTGCCTTCGCCATTCTGATTCGCCACGACCTTAATATCCGGATATTGGGCAAGTACTTCGTTGAAGCCTTTGATACGGTCGATGACCGCCGATACGGGAGGACCGTCGATAATAACGATATTGCCTTTGCCGTTCAAGCGCTTCGCCAGGTATTCGCCGGCCAGACGGCCAGCCTGCACATTATCCGACATGACGACCGAATCGATGCCGCCCTCCGCATTTCCGTCGAGCGCAACGACCGGGATGCCGGCTGCTTTGGCTTGTTGGACCGCGGCGGCGATGCCTTTGGAATCGAACGGGCTGAGCAGGATCAGATCGACCTTCTGCGTAATGAAATCCTCGAACTGCTGGGTTTGCTTCGCCAGATCATGGTCGGCACTGACCACGATTACCTCCGCGTTATATTTGGCCGCCACCTCCTCCGCGCCTTTGGACATCGCGACGAAGAACGGGTTGCCGAGCGTCGGCACCGTTAGGCCGATCTTCAGCTTCTTCTCGGCCTTCCCGTCGTCTGTCTTGGCATTGCCGCCAGCCGCAGCCTGACCGTCCTCCGCTGCGGCAGTCGACCCGCCGTTATTCGAGTTGCCTGTCGAACAGGCCGATAGCACCAGCATAAAGGAGAGAACGAGCAAGGCGAGCGCTTTGGTTTTATATGTTTTCATGACATGACCTCCGATCTAGAATGAAAAGACATATTTGCTTACTTGGCTGCTCTTGATTCCCGCAGCCTTTTCGAGGACAATACAAATAGACTAGCTTGCGTATACCGATCCGGTTTTGCGGGCAGGTCGAATAGACGGGTGTAACAACTGGGCTTTTACCATTGCCGTGGTCGCCGTTGTTTACACTCGTTTTCCTTTGTTACATGCGTCTGGTGACATGATGAAATTCAAGACCTGCTCCCTCTTATTGCGTCGGACATAGCTGATCCTTGTGCTAAAGGCATCACCCCTCTCATTATGCAAGCGGTTACAATATCAGTCAGATGGCGGGCGCACGCCATCCCTTGCTACGCCTTCTTCCCGCCGTCGCCATCGACGATTCTAATCTCGACCCCTTTCGCTTCGATCTCCCGCAGTCTTTCTTCCGGAGCCTCATCATCCGTTATGAACAGGTCAATGTCGCCAAGCGCAGCGAACTTCACCAGATTGACATCGCCGATCTTGGACGAATCGGCCAGCAGAATTGCTTTGTTCGCGCAAGCGATCATCTTACGCTTGATGGTCGCTTCATCAATGTTCGGCGTACTCAGTCCCTCTTCAGCGTGAATCGCATTCGTGCCGATGAACGCTTTGTCCACGTGAAGCTGGCTCAGAATTTGCTCCGCGAACGGTCCGACCAGCGACAGGATGCCTTTGCGCAGCGACCCTCCGATCAGGATGAGGTCAATGCCTTCCGCAGCCTCCAGCTCTTGCGCGATCGGGATCCCGTTCGTTACGACGGTCAGCTTCCGAAAGCGCTTCAATTCCATGGCGAGATAAAGCATCGTCGTTCCGGAATCCAGCAGGATCACGTCATTCTCGCGAATCTGCTCCACTGCTTTCTTCGCGATCAGCCTCTTCCGGTCACTGTTGTTGATCTCCTTCTCCACGAATGTCGGTTCGAAGTTGACATTCTGCACCGGCACAGCGCCGCCGTGCGTACGTTTGAGCAAATTCTGGTCTTCGAGTTCCTTCAAGTCCCGTCGAATGGTTGAATCCGATACTTGAAGAATCTGATTGAGTCCTTGGACGTCTACCCGCTGATGTTCCTGGAGCAGTTCCAGAATGCGGCGTTTGCGCTCGACTTCATACATGATGCTCATCTCCTGTAATGCGATTACGGTTTCGTCAATTACCATCATGGACAAAAGACACCCCAAATGCAAGGTGTCTTCGCCATGGTGTCGGTTATAATCGTCAGTTCTTCGAATGCGTCCCCGCAAAAGCTTGCAGCGCTTCTCTAACCTCTGCGGCCGAGTCCATGTCGAGCACGCGCTCGGCGAGCGCCCGGCACGCTTCGCGGCTGCTGCTCGTGATGACTTGCTTCACCTTATGCATCGCGGCTGGGGACATGCTCCACTCGTGCAGGCCCAAACCGATCAAGAGCGGCGCCGCCAGCGGGTCGCCCGCCATGCTGCCGCACATGCCGGTCCACTTGCCTTCCACATTCGAAGCGTCGATGACGCGCTTGATCAGGCGCAGCACCGCAGGATGGAAGTAATCGTACAGATCCGCGACTTTCTCGTTCATCCGGTCGACGGCCAGCGTGTACTGCACGAGATCGTTCGTCCCGATGCTGAAGAAATCGACCTCGCGCGCAAAACGGTCCGCTTGCAGCGCGGCGGACGGGATCTCGACCATAATGCCGAGTTCGATCCGCTCCCCGACTTCCACGCCGTCCTGCTCCAGCTGGTAGCGTACGGCCATGACCATTTCCCTGGCCTCGCGCCACTCCTGCATGCCGGAGATCATCGGGAACATGATTTTGACCGGACCATGCGCGCTCGCGCGAAGGATCGCACGCAGCTGCGTCATGAGCAGTTCACGCTCGTCCAGGCAGAGCCGGATCGCCCGGTAGCCGAGGAACGGATTCATCTCTTTGGGCAGATCGAGATAAGGAAGTTCTTTATCCCCGCCAATATCTAAGGTGCGGATGACAACCGGACGTCCCTCCATCGCCTCCACCGCTTCGCGGTAGGCGCGATACTGCGTCTCCTCATCCGGCATCTGGCTGCGGCTCATGAACAGGAATTCCGTGCGGTACAAGCCGACGGCCTCCGCGCCTTGCGCGACTAGACCTTGCGCTTCCTCCGGCGTCCCGATGTTCGCCGCGATCTCGACGCGGTGGCCATCAGTGGTCACCGCTTCACGCGTGGCGTATTGAGCCAAGCCCTGCTGTTCTTCCTGCTGTGTGGCCATAACCGCCTCATAACCGGCTATCGTTCCCTCGCTCGGGTGAACGATGATCTCCCCTGTAGCGCCATCGATCGCAAGCAGATCCCCGGTCTGAATATCGTCCACGGCGTCGCCTGCTCCCAGGATGGCCGGAATGCGGAGCGAATTCGCCAGTATGGCGGTATGGGAAGTCTTGCCGCCGATTCGAGTGACGAAGGCGCGGACGAGCTGCTTGTCCAGCTGCACCGTATCCGACGGCGTCAGATCGTCCGCGACCAAGATGACCTCCTCTTGAATATCGCCAAGCCTTCCGCCGCCGCTGCCTTTGACATGCATCAGCAGTCTCGCGCCGACGTCCCGAACATCGGAAGCCCGCTCTTGCATGTAGGCGCTAGTCATGCTCTCGAACAAGGCGGCCGTCTTCGTGACGATCTGGCTAACCGCCGTCTCTGCCGCCCACTGCTCCAGGCGAATCGCGTTCTCCATCGGCGGGTAGAACGACGGATCGTTCAGCATGCTGACTTGCCCTTTCAGAATGACCGCCTTCTCTTCGCCCAGCGTCTGCGCCGTATGTTCGATCAGCTGCTCTAGTTCCTCTATGCAGCGCTGTTTGGCAAGCCGAAGCGCTTCGAGCTCCGCTTCCGGTTGGTCCGTCTTCAAACTAAGCGCGTCTTCGATGCGAATCGGCCGATAGACGAAGGCACGGCCGATCCGTGCCCCCTCCGATACGCCGATGCCGTGAAATAGGGTTTCTACTGTCATCTCCAGTTTCTCCTCTCCAAGAGCCTGGCTCTATGTTCTAGTTTTCTCCGAATCCGCTCTCTGCCAGTTCGATCAGCGCTCGGATCGCCTCTGCTTCATCCGCGCCGTCTGACGTGATCGTAATCTCGGCTCCCTTGGACAGCCCCAGCGTCATCAAGCCCAGAATGCTCTTGCCGTCTACGGTCGTCGAAGTCCCGTTCACCGTCACCGATATATTCGAGGCATATCTTGCAGCCGTCTCCGTAAACAATTGCGCAGGGCGGATATGGAAGCCGCTCTCGTTGCGAATCGTCGTCTCATGCTTGATCATCGTGATGTCCTCCGTTTCGTTCCTTCTATTAAATAGCGCCGAGCAGATCGTTCAACGTCGCTGCGTCTTCCACGGCGAGCAGACGCTCGCGGAACTCGTCGTCGATCAGCTTGCGCGAAATGGCGATCAGAATCTGCAAATGCTCATTGCCTGCCGCAGCTTCCGGCACCGCGATCATGAACACGCCCGTTACGGGCTGACCGTCCAGCGAATCCCAGTCGATCGGCTCCGCCAACTTGGCAAAAGCAAGCGCCGGTTTCGTCACGCCGGACGATTTGCCGTGCGGAATCGCAACGCGGAAGCCGATGCCCGTAGAGCCCGTCGCTTCCCGGTTGTGAAGCGCTCCGAGGTATGCCTCGCGGTCGTGTACGGCGCCGCTTGCGACAAGCGCGTCGACGAGCTTCTCCATCACTTCGTTTTTGCTCGCGGCAGCAAGCGGGATCAGGATCGATTGTTCGTGAAGCAGTTCTTTGATATTCATGGTTATAGTCCTCCTAGAAAGTTAGATAATGAGTTATATTATACCGGTTTCTTCAGGATCTTCAGCATAAGCGCCGTCACGACCGTACCGACCGCAATCGCCAGCGCATACAGCCCGACATGGCTGACCGCATTAGGGATGGCAAGGACGAAGATGCCGCCGTGCGGGGCTTGCAACGTCGTGTTGAACGCCATCGCGAGCGCGCCGGTTACCGCGGAACCTGTGACGATCGACGGGATGACGCGAATCGGATCGCTCGCCGCGAATGGAATCGCGCCTTCCGTAATGAACGAAATTCCGAGGACGCCTGCCGATTTGCCCGCATCCTTCTCTTCCTGCGTGAATTTCTTCTTGGCGATCAGGGTCGCCAGCCACAGACCGAGCGGAGGCGTCATCCCTGCAGCCATGACCGCAGCCATCGGGCCGTATACTTGGCTTGCGAGCAGGCCAACCGCAAACGTATAGGCCGCTTTGTTAACCGGACCGCCCATATCGAACGCCATCATTGCCCCGAGCAGCAGACCAAGCAGCGCCGCATTCGTCGAGCCGATCGATGTCAGCCAATCCGCCAAGCTGTCCATGACGAATTTGACCGGTTCGCCGATGACATAAATCATGAGCAGACCCGTAATGGCCGAAGCAAGCAGCGGAATGATCAGAATCGGCTTCAGTCCTTCGAAGTTGCGCGGGAGCTTGATGCCGATCTTCAGATAATGCGCCGTGTAACCTGCGAGGAAACCGGCTAGAATACCGCCGAGGAACCCTGCGCCGAGTTGATCAGCCAGCATTCCTCCGATCAGACCTGGCGCAAGCCCCGGCTTCTCGGCGATCGAGAAGGCGATGAATCCGGCCAGAATCGGTACCATCAACTTAAATGCTGCGCCTCCACCGATACTCATAAGCGCAGCCGCGAGCGTCCCTTCCTCTTCGAACGCTTTGATGCCGAAGGTGAAGGAGAGCGCGATCAACAGTCCTCCTGCCACGACGAGCGGCAGCATCGCGGATACGCCGGTCATCAGATGCTTGTAGAATCCGCTGCGGCCTTTACTCCGCGCTTCTTTGGTCTGGGCCACTTGTGCTTGCAGACTGGCAGGCGCGGAAGCTTCTTTGGCCATAGCTTCATCGAGCAACCCGTCTGGATTGCGGATCGCCTGAGCGACAGGCACGCGTACGACCGGCTTGCCGGCGAAGCGCGATTCGAGGACGTCGGTATCCGCTGCCACGATGATCGCATGCGCTTCGGCGATTTCCTGTTCGGTCAGCTCGTTCTCGACCCCTACGGCGCCGCGCGTCTCGACTTTGAGCTCGATCTGTCTCTCTCTGGCTTTCTTCATTAGCGATTCAGCCGCCATATACGTGTGGGCGACGCCCGTTGGACATGCGGTGACTGCCAAAATCTTCTTCATCGTATTTTCCCCCCAAGGAATGATGATTCATGCTTGTCGTTATACACGGGTTACTTCTACTTCGCTTAACTTCCGCAGCACTTCGTCTAACGTGCAGACGTCCGTGCCCGGTTTCGAGGCGGTAATCGATCCGGCTGCCGTCATCCAGCGGACCATCTCTTCGATCGGCATCTCCTCGTTCATGCAGTGCGCCATCGCGGCGACCATCGAATCGCCTGCCCCGACAGTGCTGATCGGCGTGATCGGGAACGGGCGAGTCCGGAAGGTCCCTTCCCGGTGCACGATGAGCGCGCCTTCCGCACCCATCGATACGGCCACGTATTCCGTTCCCCCAGCTAGCAGTTTGCGGGCTGCCGTTACAATCGCTTCATCGCTCGTCAGCTGCTGGCCTACGAGCAGTTGAAGCTCATGCAGATTCGGCTTGATCGCATATGGTCCGGCTTCAATTCCGGCTGCGAGCGCGTCCCCGTCGGCGTCCAGCAAGGTGCGAACGCCGTTCTTGCCGGCAATCTCGGTGAGCGTGCGGTAGAAGTCTTGCGGCAACCCCGGCGGGAGGCTTCCTCCGAGTACGAGAATCGAAGTGCGCTTCATCTCGGCTTCGAAAGCTTCGAGGAACTCGCGTATGGCTTGATCGCTCGGCTGCTGCCCCATCTCGTTCAGTTCCGTCGTTTGCTTCGTCGTCTCATCGACCACTTTCAGATTCGTCCTGCTCTTGCCCGGCGTCTGAAAGAAGCTCGACGGAATGCCGATCTCTTCCAGCATCTGCATGAGCAGTTGTCCTTCCATGCCGGCTTGGAAACCCCATGCATTCACCGGGGAGCCGAATTGGAGCAGCACCTTGGCTACGTTAATCCCTTTGCCGCCGGGATCGACACGAATCTCTTTAATTCGGTTCAGCCCTGCGACAGTCAACTGATCAACGGTAACGGTCTTATCGATAGCGGGATTCAAGGTTACGGTCATTATTCGTTTCATCGCTGTCGTTCCTTTGCTTAGTGGATGGATTGGTTTTGCTCATTGCATGCATAAGTGCTTACCTCTTGCTCATATGAGCACGATGATTGCGTATTCAAAGTGAAATATTTGGTGATTTTGATTATATGTGATCGTTTATGATTTGTAAAGCGTTTTCATATATGATTGTTTATGACTGACTCGACTCAACTTATCCACCTTCTCGTAAAGTACCGCTGGAGCGGTTTTTCATACGTCTTCCTGCTCCTCCATAACTCCCCATCGCAAGGAGTAGACGATCGCCATTGGCATCTAAACTGGATCGAACAGCCGCCCCTTCAGATAGGCACGGGCAAACGATCACATTCGAGCACGCAAAGTGAAACGGGTGATCGCCGACCTTTGTCGCTGGACGTCCCTCATTCCGGAGACATACCAGCTGATCGGATGCGCGTGATACTTATCCATTCTTCCATAAAAAAAGAACAGCTGCCGCAGCAGCTGTTCTTTCTTGAGACCCTTCATCCGCATGGCGTACGCCGTGAACGCGCTAGCGAAGCAGCATGAGTCCTCGCTTATTCTTCGCCGAACTTAGTCTCGATCAGTTCGCTCAAGTTCTGCAGCGCTACCGCTTCGTCCGGTCCTTCGACCGTTACGGTAATCTGTGCGCCCTTGGATAATCCAAGCGTCATGAGGCCGAGAATGCTCTTGCCATCGACCGTCGTGGATGTCGCCTTTACCGTCACCGATACGCTCGAGATGTAGCGGGACGCCAATTCCGTAAACTGCTTGGCGGGGTAGATATGGAACCCGCTCTCATTCTGCAAGGTCAAATCACGTGAAACCATTTGGTAATCCTCCGTTCTTCTAGTTGTATCATGGCCGCGTAAGCCTTCAATTACTACTGTTCCTACTCTAAGCGGCAATGGCCGTCCACTGCAAGATGTATCGAGCCCAAAATTCGCTCAACGCAAGCAATTGGCGCACACAGCCGCAGTCACGAATCCACGCTCAGAATACGCGGCACTCGCTCATGGATGAGTCGATACCTTGTAGTCATCGTCGCCGCAACAGGATACAATTATACCGGGGCTGGCCCCAAATTCAAGCCTGCAACGGTGGGAATTTATTCCGATCAAGCGAACGCCGGCAAGCTAATAATCCCGGCTCGCCAGCACCTTCTTCGCGAGGCTCTGCGTGAACATCCCTTCCGAAGTAATGATCTTCATCGGCAGCTCCTGCCCGCCAAGGAGATCCTTCACCGCTTTCATCAGCTGCGGACCGAGCAGCGGGCTGCATTCGACGGCAAGGTTCAGCTTGCCGATGCTGATCGCCTTCAGCGCCGCCTTCGTCGCATCGACGGAGATGAGGATGATGTCCTTCCCCGGCTTAAGCCCGTAATTCTCGATCGCTTGGATCGCCCCGAGCGCCATATCGTCGTTGTGGGCGTAGACCACGTGAATGTCGCCGCCGTAAGTGCGCAGCGCACGCTCCATCAGTTCTTTGCCCTTCCCTCTCGTAAAATCGCCCTCGTACGAGGCGATCAGCCGGAACCGCTCATCGCCCGCGATCCCCTCGTCGAAGCCGCGCTTGCGTCCGATCGCCGGCGCGGAATCCGGCGTGCCCTGCAGCTCGATAATATTGTAGCTGCGGTCTGGCTCCGCCTCGCCGAGCAGCCAGCTGGCCGCGCGCCGCCCTTCATCGCGGAAATCCGAACCGATGTACGACGTCCACAGCGTATCATCCGCCGCCTTCACTTCCCGGTCGGACAGGATGACCGGAATGCCGGCCTCCTTGGCTTCCTGGAGCACTTCATCCCAGCCGGTCTCCGTCTTCGGCGAGAAGGCGATCACGTCGACCTTCTTCCGGATGAACTCGCGGATAATCTCTACCTGGCGCTCTTGAGACTGCTCCGCGTTCTCGTACAGCAGCTGGATGCCCGCATTCTGCGCGGCGCTCATGACGGAGTTCGTGTGGGCGATCCGCCACCCGCTCTCGGTGCCGACCTGGGCGAAACCGAGCACGATCGGTTTCTCGTTCCGGTCCTTTATGCCGCTAATATTTCCCGGGACATAATCGCTGTCGATCCCTTCATTGCTGCCGCTGTCTTCTCCGCCTGCTGCGCCGGCCATGGCGTTCTCTTCTCCGCCGGTCTCCGATTCAGCCGTCACCTTCTCGCTGCGCAGAATGACCTTCTTCGGAATGCCCTTTTCCTTGTTCAGAATGTCGATTGCATAACGGATCGCTTCCTTGCCTCCGGTAGGACTCGTGAACGTGGCCGTCAGCTTGTTGTCCGCGACAAGCTGACGGCTGCTGCTCGTCGTATTGACGCCGTCGATGCCGATAATGTCGATGTCGGTAAGCCCCGCTCGCTTGACTGCCTGAAAAGCGCCGATCGCCATCGCTTCATTGTGCGCGAAGATGAGATCGACGCCATCCTGCTGGCGGTTGAACCAAGACAGGAGCAGATCCTCCGCCTTATCCCGCTGCCAATCGGCATGGAAGCGTTCGATCGTCTCGAACCCCGATCCGTCGAGCGCCGATTCGAATCCTTCGCTGCGTTCCTCGACCGTCGGGGAATCGTCCACCCCCTGCAGCTCGATGATACGCCCTTCACGCTCTTGCTCCTTCAGCAGCTCGGCGGCGAACTCGCCGGCCTTGCGGCCGATCATCTCGTTATCGGTCCCGATATAGAGCGTGTAGTCGTAATCGGTGACGCCGCGGCCGAGCACGATGACGGGAATTTTGGCATATACCTCGCTGATCGTCTCCGTCAGGGCCATCGGATCGTCCAGCGAGATTATGAGCAGGTCGATCCCGTAGCTGACCAGCTTCTCCACATCCGCGCGCTGCTGCTGGCTGTTCTGCGCCGCATCGGTGAAGATGACCTGCAGATTCGAGTGCTTGCGCACCTCCGCGCGCACCTCTTCATTCATCGCGACCAGCCAAGGATCGCTCAAGTTCGGCTGCGATACCCCGATGACGTACCGGTAGTGCTCCTCATTCGTACTGCCGAGCAGCGGAAGGACGGCCAACTTGAGGAGCGCGACGAAGGCAATCGCGGCAGCGGCCAGCACGATGAATAGCCGCACGCGGCTCGTCATAACGTCCCGCTCCGCTTGTAGAGCGTCGGCGAAGTGCCCGTGATTTTTTTGAACGCGCTGCTGAAATAATGCTGGCTGCTGTACCCGACTTTCTCGGCCACCTCGTACACCTTAATATAAGGATCGTTCAGCAGCTGGATCGCCTTCTGAATGCGGACCTCGGTAAGGTAATCGATGAAGGAGAGGCCGAGCTCCTTCTTCAGCTGCTTGCTCAGGTAAGTCGGGCTCACCTGGATGCCCTCGGCCACGTCGGCCAGCGTCAAGGACGGCTGGTGATAGTTGCGCTCGATGAACGATTTGGTCAGCATGACGAGCGGCGTGAGGCTTCCCTTATTCTCCATCGACGCGAGCATCCGCACATACGCGTCCGACAGCTCCGTCTTGCCGTGAACGGCCGGCGACTGTTCGATGAGGATCGGCTTCTCCAAGAGAAGCTCGACCTGGCCTTGAATGCTCGCGCAGATCGCCCTCCAATCGCCGCCGCCGATGCTGCCGATAATGATCGTATGGCCCTTGGCGTCGTTGAAGACGACATGCGACGGGACCGACATCTGGCCGAGCACGTCCGCGACGATATTGTGCACCGAGAACTCGAGCAGCCCCTTGTCCCACACCCGGCGCTTCTTCCCGATATCCAGATTCGGCACCGCCTTCAGCACGATTAGATGAACCAGCCCGCTTAAGCCCAGGTTGAAAAAAGCAATGTTCCGCTCGATCTCGCCCGCTTCCAAAAATCCGCCGATCCATTTGGTCAGGAACGTGTTGCGAATGGCGGTGGAATGATGGTTCAGCTGGTGCTGGATAAACGTCAGCCGCTGCTCCTGCGCCTTGCTCTGCTGCAGCGACTCGAGCGCGCCGCCGATCACCTCCGCCAGCTTGCTCTTCTGCACCGGCTTGAGCAGGTAATCGAAAACACCGAGCTTCAGCGCCTGCTGCGCATAGCGGAACTCGTCATGCCCCGAGATGACGATGACGATCCCTCCGCGGCTTCCCTCCCGCAGCTGTTCGATGAATTCGAGGCCGCTCAGGTGCGGCATGCAGATATCGACGAATAGAATATCGGGCTCATGCTGCCGGCACATCTCCAGCGCTTCAAGCCCATTCTCGGCTTCCGCGACAACGGTAATGCCGAGTTCCTCCCAAGGCAGCACCTTGGACAATCCCCGGCGAATCTTCGGCTCATCGTCCGCGATCAACAGCTTCCACATCTCTAATCCCCCATGTGCTGGCTTTGTAATAATGGCAGGCGCAGCATCACCTTCGTGCCGCTCCCAAGCTCGCTTGCAACCGTCAGCCCGAACGCCGGGCCATGGATCAGCTGAATCCTCTCGTGCACATTGTACAGCCCGTAGCCGTTATCCTCCGGACTCTTCTTGCCCCGGGACAGCGTATCGTTCATCCGCGCGACCTGCTCGGGCGGGATGCCTGCTCCGTCGTCCTCGACGACGAGCACCATGTAGTCGGCATGCGCCTCCCCTCGGATGCGGATCATCCCCGGTCCGGACTTCGGCTTGATGCCGTGATAGATTGCGTTCTCGACGAGCGGCTGCAGCATGATTTTGACCACGTAATAGTCATGAAGCTCCTTCGGAATATCGATCTCGCAGCGCAGCTTGTCCTCGTACCGCGCCATCTGGATCGTCAAGTAGCTCTCCACATGCTGAATTTCATTGCGCAGCGGGATGATCTCCTGCCCCTTGCTCAGGCTGTTGCGGAACAACAGCGTGAGCGCCGCCACGATCTCCACGATGTCATCCGCTCCGCGGTCGATCGCCATCCACTGGATCGTGTCCATCGTGTTGTACAGAAAATGCGGCTTGATCTGCGACTGCAGCGCCCGAAGCTCGGCCTCCCGCTTGGCTTGCTGCTCCTTGTACACGAGTTCGATCAGATTGTCGATCTCCGCGACCATATTATTGAAGCTTTGGCCGAGCTGTCCGATCTCGTCCTTCGACTTGCTCGGGAACCGCAGCGCCAATTCCCCTTCCTCGACCTTCTTCATCAGGCTGCGAAGCTTGCTAAGCGGACGGACGATCGAGTTGGTCAGATACCAGGAGGCAATGAGCGCCGTCAGCAGCGTGATCATCGCGATCAGGATCGTAAAACGCTGAATGTTCGTCACAACTTCGAGCGACTCGTTCAGGGGAAACACGCCGACGACGCGCCAGCCGCTATCCACGAACGTATTGTACAGAATCTGATACGGCTGTCCGCGAATCGTCTGCACGCCGCTGCCGGTGCTGCCTTCCATCTCCCCGCCCCAGATCCGATAGACGATGGGATTGACCGGCGAATAGACGACGCCCCCGTTCTCGTCCATGATGAAGACGAACCCGCTCTTGCCGAATGCCCCCGTCTCGACGATGTTCTGAATGAGACCCAGCTGCATGTCGATCAGCACGACGCCGAGCGGCTCGCCCGTCGTCGGATCCACGATCGCCTTGGCAAAAGACAGGATGTGATCCGCGCTAATGTTCGCCGGGATGCGAATATTGCGGCCGATCGGATGGCTGAACATCTGCATCGCGTCGGGATGGTCGATCGCGCTCTGGTACCAGCCCTCCATCGTCAGCGGGTCACGGGTAATGGTCTCGAGATGCAAAGCCGCATGTTGGCCGGAAGCGCTTACAATAACCATGCCGGCAATCTCCGCGTGTGCCTTCACGAAGCCCTCCTGCAAATAGATGAGCTGTTGCTTAAGCTCGGCCTGCCGTGCTCCTTGCCCCTCCGTCAATCGCAAGAATTCGAGCACTTCTCGGCTGCGGGACACGTAGAACGCAATATTGTCCATCTCGTCAAGGTAAACCTGGACGTGGTTCTTCACCAAATTCATGCTCTGCAGCGTCTGCTTATTCGCCTGCTGCTCGATGGAACGCTTATACATAGAGCTGCCGATGAGGCTGATCGCCAGAACCGATCCGGTAATGATCAGCACGAAGTACAGCAGCAGCTTGAACCGGATGCTCCGGTCGGCCAGATAACGGTTGATTAATCGCATGGGCATACCCCTAATGGAATGCTGATCGTTCCTTGTTGACGATCAAACCAATCCATTTTATGTTACGACTATCTTAATACAGAAGGCGAAACTGCGTAAAGGACAATCCTTTCGCAGTTTCGCCGGTTATGGGCTTAGTATTTGCGGTTCGGCAGCGCGTCGATCGCCTTCTGGCCGAAGTAGACATCCTCAGCGGATTTGATCCATTTCTCGAGTTCCTTGCCTGCCTTCACATCGAGAATCGCTTGTTTGAGCTGCGGCCCGAGCAGCGGGTTACACTCGACCGTCACGTTCATTTTGCCGGCCGCGATCGCTTCGAATGCCGCTTTGACGCCGTCGACGCCGATGATCTTGATATCGGTGCCCGGCTTCAGGCCCGCTTCTTCGATCGCTTGGATCGCGCCGAGCGCCATGTCGTCATTGTGGGCATAGACGACTTGAATATCTTTGTTCTGCTTCAGGTACGCTTCCATGACCTCTTTGCCTTTGGCGCGCGTGAAATCGCCGGTCTGCGAATACACGATTTTGTAATTCGGCAGATCCTTGATCGCGTCCTCGAAGCCCTTCTTGCGGTCATTGGCCGCGCTTGCGCCGACCGTTCCTTCCAGCTGCACGATGTTGACCGGTTTGTCGGTGCCGAATTCGTCCGTCATCCATTTCGCCGCGTTCTGTCCTTCGAGAATGAAGTCCGAGCCGATGAACGACGTGTATAGATCCTCATTGCCCTTCGTAATGCCGCGGTCGAGCAGGAACACCGGAATCCCCGCATCCTTCGCTTCCTTCAGCACCGTCTCCCAACCGGACTCGACGACCGGCGCAAGGCCGATGGCGTCCACCTTCTGGGCGATGAACGTACGGATCGCTTTAATCTGGTTCTCCTGCTTCTGCTGCGCGTCGGAGAACTTCAGCTCGAAGTTCGGGTCGCTCTCGAACGTTTCCTTGATGGAAGCCGTCTCCGCATCGCGCCAGCCGCTCTCCTGACCGATCTGCGCAAAGCCGACGACGAGTTTCTTGCCTTCTGCCGGCGCATTCGCTTCCTGTTCGTTCGCGGTGTTCGCCGGTGCGGAGGCCGGCTCATTGTTGCCGGAATTCCCGTTGTTGTTGCCGCCGCAGCCTGTGAGCAGACCCGCCATCATAACCCCTACCATGAGTAACCCAAGCCCTTTTTTGCGTTTCATTTTGTATAACCTCCCATATCTTGTATTCGTTTACAACCTCATCTTACTAAGTGCGGGCAGCCGCTGTATTTACAAATTCCCGATTTTGTTTACACTTTTCGGCTGATTCTGCAAAGTCGCCGCTGGCTTGCGTCTGGCCGATTTTGTCGCGCCGCGGTCCTTCTGCATGACGATAAGCCGCTGAATCGCCATGAACAGGAACAACAGGAAGCCGATCGCGATCTTCGTCCACCAGGAGCTGAGCGTGCCCTGGAACATGATCAGCGTCTGAATAATGCCGGTGCAGATGACGCCGAGCATCGGTCCGATCAGGTAGCCGAAGCCGCCCGTGAGCAGAATGCCGCCGATGACGCAAGCCGCGATCGCATCCATCTCCATGCCGAGCAGATGCAACGAATAACCCGATAAGGTATAAAAGGTGAATACGACGCCGCCCAGCGCGGACATGAAACCGCTCAGCGCATATACGCTTACGATGGTGCGCTCGACCGGGAGTCCCATGAGCATGGACGATTTTTCGCTGCCGCCCAGCGCGTAGATCGCGCGTCCGAACGCCGTATATTTGGCCCCCAGGATCGCGGCAACGACCACGACAAGCGCAATGACGACGCTGATGGAGATGAATCCGTCGCCGAATAGGCGGATTTTGTACTGCGACACTTCATTGAAGAACGAATTGCTGATGACGATGCTCTCCGTGCTGATCAGGTAGCTGATCCCTCTGGCCAGGAACATGCCCGCCAGCGTGACGATCCACGGATGCAGTTTGAATCGCGCGATCAAGTAACCGTGTCCGAGCCCGAAGAGCACGCCGATAGCGAGCGATGCCAGGATGACGACGAATGCATTCGCGCCTTGCTGGAACAACGAGCCGGCCACCATGCTGACGAGCGCGACGATGGAGGCGACGGACAGATCGATGCCGCCGGAGATGATGACGAACGCCATGCCGGTCGCGACGATGATGAGGTAGGCATTGTCGATGAACAGATTCAAGAACACCTGCTGCGAGAAAAATCCGGTATATTGAAACGAGCCGGCGCCATACAGAAGTACGAGCAGCAGCAAAGTGGCGAAAATAATGATGTTGTTGTGGCTGATTCGCCCATAGAGGCTTTTCATTCGGCAAGCACCTTCTTCCTTGTGAACGCGAGCTTCTTGCGGAACACGTCCGATTGCATCAGACAGACGACGATGACGACGACCGCCTTGACGAGCAGAATGCTTTGCGGCGGAATTCCGAGCGCATAGATCGTGGTCGTCAGCGATTGGATGAACAAGGCGCCAACGACCGTGCCTCCGAGATAAAAACGCCCGCCCCGCATGGACGTCCCGCCAATGACGACGGCCAGAATCGCGTCGAGCTCGATCCAGAGCCCTGCGTTATTCGAATCCGCGCTGCCCAGATTGGCGCTGACGATAATGCCGCCGATCGCGGCGCAGAGCCCGGTAATCGTGTAGGCGATCATGAGGATGGTGCGCGGCTTCACGCCTGCATAGAGGCTCGCCGTCTTGCTGCCGCCGGCCGATTCGAGGAACAGGCCGAATGCCGTTTTGGTTTTGAACAGATAGAGCAGCAGGAAGATGCCGGCCGCGAGGAAGATCGGGAAAGGCAGACCTATCAGATACCCTTTGCCCAGATACATATACGATTGCTCGGAGGTCGAGAGAATCTGCCCGCTCGTGATGAGCTGCGCGATTCCCCGCCCGATCGTGAGCAGGATGAGCGTGGCGACCATCGGCTGGATCTGCAGGATGGCGACGAGCATGCCGTTCCACATGCCGCACACGATGCCGACCGCTGCAGCCGCGATCAACGCAATCCATAACGGATATCCGTCGAGCAAATAAATCGCGGCCGCGCCGGAGATTGCCAGCACCGAACCGACCGAGATATCGATCCCTTCCACCGCAATAACGAGCGTCATGCCGAGGGCGATGATGATCAGTGGCGCGCCATTCTTCAGAATATCGATCAGGTTGCCGTACAGATGGCCGTCATGCATCTCCAGCTTGAAGAAGCTGGGCATAATGATCAGCATCAGCACGTACAAGAACGCAAGCGCAAGCAGCGGCCTTGTAATCGGATGCTTGGACAGGCTACGCGCCGATTCCGCCAGTTTGGTCATGGGTGAGCCCTCCTTCCGCGATCATATGCATAATGCGATCCTCCGTCATATCGGCGCCGGCGAGCTCGCCGATCGGATTTTTGTCCCGCAGCACGACGACGCGGTCGCAGCACTGCACCATCTCCTCCAGCTCCGCGGAGATGAAGAGCACCGAGATGCCCTGCCCAGCCAATTCGAGGATCAGCTTGCGAATCTCGAGCTTGGAACCTACGTCGATGCCGCGCGTCGGTTCATCGAGAATGAGCAGCTTCGGCTGAGTCGCCAACCATCTGGCCAGAATGACCTTCTGCTGGTTGCCGCCGCTTAAGTTCTCGATCTTCTGCTCGCTGCTCGGCGTCTTGATCCTCAGCAGTTGGATGTAATGATCTGCGATCTCCTTCTGCTTGCGAACGGACAGCGCCTTGAACAAACCTTCCCTCGCCTGCAGCGCCAGCACGATATTCTCGCGGATCGACAACTCGCCGACGATGCCGGCCACCTTGCGGTCCTCGGGCGTAAAGCCGAATCCCTGCTGGATCGCCTTGCGCGGATACATCGACGACATCATCGCATTGTCGATAGTGAATTCCCCTTCATCCGGCTTATCGATGCCGAAGATCAGCTTGGCTACCTCGGTTCGGCCCGAGCCCAAGAGGCCGGCCAGTCCCAGCACCTCGCCTCTGTGGATGGTCAAGTCGATCGGTTCGATGCTGCCCCGCTTCGCCAGCCCCTTCGCGATCACGAACGGCTGGTTCTCTCCCTTGCGTGCCTGCTTGCTTCCGGCGGCATCGTCCGGATTCCATTCCCGCCCGATCATATGGGAGACCAGTTGCGTGCGCGGCAGCTGCTCCGTCTCGAATTCGCCGACAAGCTTGCCGTTGCGCAGCACCGTAATCCGGTCCGTAATCTCGTACACTTGGTCCAGGAAATGCGTGACGAAGATAATGCCCAGCCCTTCATTCCGCAGCTTCCGCATGACGGCGAACAGCTGCTTCACTTCATTCGTATCGAGACTGGACGTCGGCTCATCCAGAATGAGCACCCCGTTGGAAATATCGACGGCCCGCGCAATCGCGACCATCTGCTGCACCGCGACCGAATACGACGACAGCGACTGCTTCACGTCGATGTACAGATCGAGCCGCTCGAGCAGCTCCTGGCTGCGCCGGTTCATCGTCTCCCAATCGATGAGCATCCGCTTGCGCGGGTAGCGGCCGATAAAAATATTTTCCGCCACCGTCAAGTTCGGGCATAAATTCACCTCTTGGTACACGGTGCTGATCCCCATATCCTGCGCCTGCAGCGGCGACTTCGGATGGATCTCCCGCCCGTTCATCCAGACCATGCCCGCGTCTTTCTCGTATACGCCGGTCAATGCTTTAATGAGCGTCGACTTTCCCGCTCCGTTCTCCCCCATCAGCGCGTGGATCTCGCCTCTTCGCAGCGTGAAATCCACCTTAGACAGCGCCTGAACGCCAGGGAACGACTTGCTGATACCCTGCGCCCGCAACAGTTGGCCCGTGTCCATCTTACTCACCTCACCTTTTCTCTTCTCGTTCATTGTAAAAAGTTTGAGGAGTCAAGTATTTAGAATTACAGGCTATTTTGTTAAGTATTCGGACATTTCAAAGGGAGGGAGGGGCTTCGCCCCTTAAACCCCTTGTTTTCACCTCGCCCCTTCCCCCTCCGCCGAGGGGAACCAAGGGCAACCGCCCAGCTTATGCTTCCGAAGTGAGTTTTCCATTCGGAAAACTCTGAGGACACCCGGAACTGGCGTCGCTCGTTACGCGGCCGTCTTCGATCTGTCCTTTCTTGCTTTGCCCGCTTTTGTCCGATCGGGTAACGGGTATGTCCGTTAGACATCCCGCTTCCCGGTCGGACAAAGCTCTACGTCGAGCTTCGTTCGCGGCTTTTGTGCCTTGGGAGGAGACTCGCACGAATGAACAAGGTCCGCTGTTACGTGCTGGCTCTCGCTTGACGTCCACTTTGTGGACACGCTTTGCTTTTTGAAGGGCGTAATAAAAAAGTGCCCCTGCCATGCATTTCTGCACGGTCGGGGCACTAAACTTTTACAACATATAAGAGTCGCCATCTTCCGGCACTAGTACCGAAGACGAGATTCCTTTTTCGGCTAGGAAGCTTTTTAATTCCGTTCTGGATAACGTCCAGTGATTCACGGCCTCCATATGGACGGAAATAATGATGGAATCTGGGCTAGCTTGATACACGTGATAGATATCGTCTTTGCCCATGACCAAAGAACCGCCCTGCAGGAATTGATTATCCCCGCCGTTCACCACGATAACCTCTGGCTTGTAGACCTCGATTGCTTCCCGAACGCCTTCATACCACACGGTATCTCCGGCTACGTAGAGCGTTCTCTCTTCCGCATGCTTCAATATAACGCCGCAAACGTTGCCTGTGCGCTGTAATATTTCTCCTCGACCATGTTCCCCTTTCGTTTGGATGAGCTGAATATCTTCAAACCGCGAATGTGCAGCAAGAATCTCCACATTCAGGAAACCGGCATTTCGAACTTCCTTCGCATCCTCTTCGTTTTGTACGAACATGGGGATCATTTTGGGCAGCGCTTCTTTGGCTTTATCATCAAAATGGTCGACATGCAAGTGGGTTACAATCACCGCATCTACATCTATAATGGTGTCAACGGGAATAGGTAAACTAGCCAGCGGATTTGACCGGTCCTGTCTTAACGCGTTAGGAAAAGGCGGATACGTATCCTTATCAGCTAAGAAGGGATCCACTAGGAACTTCTTCCCCGCATATTCCACGACCAAGGTTGCATTCCGAATCAATGTGACTTTCATATGGTTAGCCCCTTTACTTTGTTATGTATTCATTGTAGGGGATACCCCTATGAAGATACATAACTTCGATCAAGTCATTCCGCGTTTTGACTTGAATGATGAAAGAGTACGCAATGGAATGTGTTTGTGATTGCCATGAGGGAGGTATACGATGGATCAAACCGACATGCTCATCTTGGGCGAATTGACGAAGAATAGCCGCATCACGATGAAGGAATTAGGGGCGAAAGTGCATTTGACCGGGCAAGCAACGGCAAGTCGTGTTGCGAAGCTGGAGGATTCCGGCGTGATCGAGGGGTATTCGATTAAAGTCGATCACACGAAATTAGGCTGCAATGTGCACGCCTTTATTACGATTTTTACGAATGGCCATAATCATCAACCGCTGCATACGTATATCCAAACCCAAGAGCATTATCTATTGAATACGTACAAAATTAGCGGCGATGGATGTTACTTGCTTGAGTGCCGCTTCCCATCGAATGAACACGTAGATCAATTCCTTAATGGCCTGAGCGACTATGCAAATTACCGCATCTCGATGGTTATCAAACGATCGTGAGATCCTGTGAGATGGATGATCTGTTCATTAGACCAAACGGCAACCGTCTTCCGATCGGCTGCCGTTCTCTCTACTAAGCGTCAAACGAATATTCGCGTTCCACCTTGCAAATCCGCACCTTGTAATTCTCGTACCAGACCTGTTGGCCTTCCTCTTGCGCCACCTTGTGCGATTGATGCTGCTTCCAATTGTGGATCGCCTCCAGGCTCTCCCAATACGAGATGGTAATGCCCGATCCCGAGGCGTCCCGCACGCTCTCCACCCCTAAGAATCCGGGCTGCTCCCTGGCAAGCTCCTCCATTCGTTCCCCCATCTGGGAATAACCGTTGTCCCCATCCGTTCGTTGGCTCGAAAAAATAACGGCATAATAAGATCCATTCGTCGCGGCTGTCATCCCTGTCGTCCTCCTTCTCTAGCGCAGCTCTTAAAGTAGCGTATACGATTAGAATTAAAATTAAAATAGCGCGTGTGTATAATCCCGTGATCTATCCATTATCGAACGGACGAAATAAATCTGCTCCTCTATGTACCAACAGAATGAATATCCAAATCACAGTCCAATTGAAACAATTTGCCAGATAATCCCGTCCATGATAAAAGATCCACTTATTTTGTTTGTCATGGAGGTTCGAGGGATGTCTAATCGTGTAGAACAACACAAACACAAGAAGCAATCTTCCCCTAAGAAAGCGCTGCTTCGTTTCATTCTCTTCGGCCTCATCCCATTGCTTGCGGCTGGATATTTATTCCGACAAGAGATCGCGCTCTTGCTATTCGACAACATCGTTGCACCCACGATCGAGACCGGACTCGCCGAGAGTTACGAACCCCTGCCGAACAAGGAGACCAAGGTCATTGTCCAGGATGCGGAGCCCTTTACGATGCTCTTGTTAGGCGTGGACCAGCGCGATAACGAAATCGGCCGCTCCGATACGATGATCTTTTCGGTCGTAAGACCGAAGGAAAAGCGGGTTCTCATGATCTCCATACCCAGAGATGCTTACGTCAACATTCGGGGAGCGAGTGAGCATAGCCGTTCCCATGACAAAATTACGCATGCTTATGCTTTCGGGGGCGCAAGTGCTTCCGTCTCCACGATCGAGGGACTGCTCTCGCAAAGGGTCGATTACTATGCCACCATTAATTTCAAAGGCGTCGAGAACACCGTGGATGCGCTAGGCGGTCTTCGCCTGCCGATAACCGAGGACCTCGTGAATGACGACAAGGACCATGAGAAATTCGTCATTCCAGGCGGACAGGAGCTATACAACGGCGAAGATGCCTTGAATTATGTTCGTTACCGCGAAGATGCCGGCGGGGATCTCAATCGCACGCACCGGCAAGTCGAATTCATCCGAGCGGTCACCTCAAGAATGATCGAGCTCGGCAATCTAACCAAGATCCCTACGATCCTGGACTCTTTAGGGGAAACACTTAAGACCGATATGCCCCCGAGCACAATGACCGACAACGCCATGCGGTTCCTTGAGCACGACGACAATTTCATCACAAGCCACACCCTCAAGGGGACCGGCGGGAAAAGGGACGATGGGATCTGGTACTATAATGTGGACGAAGAAGATCTCGTTAACGTGAAAAATGAGATATCTAGGTGGCTTGACCCCGACCTGCCAATCGATTCAAGCAGCACGCTAAAGTAAACAAAACCAGCCCTGGACCACCTATTCCGGTCCAGGGCTGTCTCTCCTTCTATTTCAAACCTTTCTTAACCAACCCTATACTCCGCCTTACTCCACGCTTCCGCTCCAGTCGTCCAGAATCATGCGTGCTACCGCCGACAACGAACGGATCGAGATCGTGCCTTCGTCGAAGATATCCGCTGCTTGCAGCTGCTCCCATCCGGCGTCTTCGCTCGTGATGCGATAGTTCGCCGCCATGATGGACAGATCGCGGATGCTGACTTTGGTCTGGCCTTCGATGAGGCTGATGAAGCGCGTCAGGAACTGCTGGACCGCCTCGCCAAGCGCGGCTGTCGCTTGATCGACGCTCGATTGCGACGCGTTCGCGCGGTTCTTGACGGCGATTGCGGCGTCGATCGCCGTTTGCAGCGCGGCCTTGGCGCCGGCTTCGTATTGGCCGAGCTTCGTGCCTTCGACCGCTTTGGCGAGCTTCGCTTGTGCGGCGTCGATCGCCGCGCTCAGCGCTGTTTTGTCCGCCGGATTCGCCGGGTTGACCGAATCGCGGAAGGTATCGACCGCTTGCGCGAGCGCCGTAATGGCTGCTGCCACTTGCTCCGCGGTTGCGCCTGCGTTGTCGCGGACGCTGATCGCGCTGTTGATCGCCGCTTGCAGGGTTGCCTTGGCGCCTGCTGGGTATTCGCCCGGCTGCGAGCCTTCCGATGCGGCATCGTGAAGCGCTTGCGCTTCTGCGATCGCAGCGGTAAGCGCTGTTTTGTCCGCCGCGGCAACGTTGATTTGCAGTTCAGCCGACGTATCGTACGAGGTTTCATCGCCATCCTTGGATACATCGAATCTGCTGAGCGTTACGGTGGCCGTACCCGCTTCCGCGCCTGCTTTCACGGTGCCATGCAGCTGGAGCAGCGAACCGTCCTGTGCCACTTCATTAGCGGTACCTTCGCTCGCCATAATGACGCGAATGCTGCCTTCGTCCGGTTTCACGGCCGTGCCGACGACGCGCAAACCGCCGCGCAGCTCGCTGAATGCGCCTTCCGCCAGCGCATAAGTCGTCTTGCCGTCTTGTTCCGAAGCAACCGTCTCGAACGACAATTGGCTCGGATCATAATGAATGATCGTATCGATCGTCGTGAAAGGAGACTTCACGTTCGCCGCGCCCAGTTCAATATCGACCGCTCCGCCGACCGAAGCCGACTCCGTGCCGGAGAGCGTCGCCGAAGGATCGGAAGAGATCGGCGCGACGGCAAAATAATCGAATTTCGCCGGAATCGACGTGCCATCCGTCGCTGCAATCGCGTACAGGCCGACTTTCAGCTCGCTGCCGAGCTCGACCTGCAGCGGATCGGCTGCCTGTACCCACGCCGTACCGTTCCAATAGTAGCTCGTGAACGTATTGCCCACTTTGTTCAGCTTCAAGTAGGCGGTATCGTAGCCGGGATGCGGCTGCATGTTCGCAGCTTTGCCGTATTTGCCCGATTTTTCATACGCCGTCTCCAGCGATTTGCCCGTCGATCCGACCGTATCCCATACATGGCCGAAGCGGACGTAGTTGTCCTCATTCGCCCAGATGAACAGACCGGCCTGCTGATGATTCTTGTTGATCGGTGCCGTGACTTTGAACGTGATCGAGAAGTCGCCCTCTGGCGCATCCTTCAGGAAGACGTTCTTGATGCCGTTCGCGTTCTCATAGCTGTCGCCGGCGAGCGTAGTCAACGTCAGACTGCCCGGATTCTCGCTCAAGCTCCATTTTGTATCATCTTTGCGATAGATCGACCATGCCGCATCAAGCTGCGCGGCATCGAAGCTGTCAACTTGCGCGCCCGCGGCGATCGGATCGTTCACGCTGGCGAATAGCTGCGCGCGTCCTTCTTGCAGTTGGTTGATCGCCGATTGAATCGCCTTCGATGTGGGGGAGGCCGAATCGTACACCTCTTGCGCGCTTGCAATAATCGCGTTAAACGCATTCGCCACTGCCTGCGCATATTGGCCCGGCTTGCTGCCCACTTTAATCGAAGCCTCCTGGCCACGAGCTGCCGTAAGGGCTGTCGCCAGATCCGTCTTTGACGCATTGCCGATCAGCTCGCGGTGCGCTTGCGCCACGGCGTCGAAGTCCATTTTCTCTACCTTGCGGTCATAGGAGAGCAGGCCGTTGATTTCATACTCGACGTCCGTAATCTGCGTATACACCGCCGCGCTCAAGCCCTGGTTATTCTTGAATTGCTTCAGCTGCTCGATGTATTGGATGTAACGCTCCGTCAGCTGCTCCTTGCTCTCCATCAGCTGATAGGAGAAGACGAGCGGGCTCCATTCATGGCCTGGCACATGCAAGCCAAGACCGCCATATTCCCCTAGCACTGCCGCGCGAGAAGCCGTTGGTACCGGCGTATTCGGACCCGGGTAGCTGTGGTAGTCGATCAGATCACCAGCGCCCGAATCTTGCCAGCCGCTCGCATTGTTGATGACGCGGGTCGGGTCGTACGCTTTGACGCGGTTAACCGCATCGCGCGTCTGCTGGCCGCCCCAGTCGAATTGCCCCCAGCCTTCATTGAATACGGTCCAGACGACGATCGACGGCACGCTGCGCAGCTGATCGATCATCTCCATGTATTCCTTCATCCATTGATCCTTCGTCGCTTGCGAGATATCCCGGCCCTGGTTGCCTTGACGGTCCTCGAGGCTCGGCATATCCTGCCATACGAGCACGCCGAGCTTATCCGCCCAGTAGTACCAGCGCGCCGGCTCTACCTTGATATGTTTGCGAATCATGTTCATGTCCAGACGTTTGACCGTCTCGATATCGAACTTGAGCGCTTCTTCCGTCGGCGCCGTGTACAGCCCATCCGGATAATAGCCTTGGTCGAGCGGCCCCATCTGGAACACGAACTCGCCGTTGAGCAGAATCCGCTTCTTGCCGTCGACGTCGCCGACTTTAATTTCCCGCATGCCAAAATAGCTGTCTACTTCATCGACGACCTTCGACGCGCCGTCAACAAGACGCACCTCCAGATCGTACAGGAACGGATCATCCGGCGACCACAGATGCGCATCCGGAATGAATACCGCGAGTTCTTCTCCCGCATTGCCCGTTGCCGTACCGACAACTTCATCCCCGATCTTCGCGATCGCTTCTACCTTGTGTCCGCTTCCGTTCTCTACGGCAGGCTTCAGCAGCAGCTTGCCTTGGTTGATGTCGGTAACCATATCCAGCTTCTCGATATGCGCGCTCGCCACCGGCTCGAGCCATACCGTCTGCCAGATCCCGGAGATCGACGTATACCAGATCCCGCCGAGCTTCTTCACCGTCTGCTTGCCGACCGCTTGGTCAGCGCCGACATCCGTTTGGTCGAGCACATGCACGATCAGCTCATTCTCGCCGGCAACCAAGTATTCGGTGATGTCAAAATCAAACGACGTGTAGCCGCCCTTATGCTGGCCGACCTGTTGACCGTTGACATACACGGTCGCGAGATAGTCCACCGCGCCGAAGTTCAGCTTGACCCGCTTCCCGTCCCAGCTCTCCGGAATCGCGAAGCTGCGTTTGTACCACATCAAATCCTCGACGCGGTTAATGCCGGACAGCACGGATTCCGCCGCGAACGGCACAAGGATGTTCTCCTCCAGCGTCTCGCCGGTAGGTACCGCATCGCCCTGCTCCGCCGCTTCGAACTCCCATTCGCCGTTCAGATTGAGCCAATCCGTACGCTCGAATTGCGGGCGCGGATATTCCGGCAGCACATTGTCCGGATCGACATCATCCGCCCACGGGGTCATGATCTGGAACTTCGAGTTGTTCACGATGCTGTTCGCGAAGCTCGCGACAGCGCGCCCATCTTCGGTTTGCAGTCCGCCGTTGCCGTCATAACGGACATGGACGAGCTTCGCATCTTTGCCGTAGACGGCATTGGCGAAGGTCAACTGAATGATCGAGCTGTCGCCTTCTTTGAGCCCAATCGAAGTAATCGGCCAATCCGTTCCGCTGACCGACAGCTTCAGCGAATCTTTCAGATTAGCCGGCAGCGTACTCAGCTTATAGCCGAACTGAAGATCCGCCGTCAGTCCGCTCTCGGCAATGACGCCTGATGTTGGACCATCGAAGGAAAAGTTATCCGGGAGATAGAAAGCATCCGCCGGTACGATCTGCTTCGCCACGCTCGGACTTTGCCAGCGCAGATACAGGTTCGAGCCGCCGTTGTTCTCGAAATACTCGATCTTGAAGTTATATTTCACGCCGGCTTGCAGCGCGATCGGCTGGCCGACCTGCTCCTTATCCCAATCGTTCACCCAGTGATCGATAATGAGCTTGTTGTCGACCCACAACCGGAATCCGTTGTCGCCGATCATCGAGAAGGTGTACGTCTCGGAATGCGTCGGCATAATTTGACCCGTCCAGCGGACATTCACATTGTCGTTCTGTCCTACGAGGGTGCTGAATACCGGCTCGAGCCCGCTGAAATTGATCTGCGGATCGATCACCGTCGACTTCAAGGTCCCGAAGTTGAAAGCGCTCGGACCGGAACTCGTGTAATAATCCGCCTTCAAGCCATGCACGTCGCCGGCTTCCGCTTCCTCCGCCTCCGCTGCCGTTTCTGCCGCATAACTGAAAGGTGTCTGATAGGCATGTATGAACGTGATGAGCATGGTTAGGACCAGCAGTCTGGCGATTCTGGCCATGTTCACTTGCAATGCCATTGCGTTGTTCCTCCTTTAATGGATGTAGCCCGTCTTTCATTCGTCGTTCTAGAATACGCTTACATAACGCCGCGCTTACGGCCGCTCCACGCCTCCCCTCTCCCGCTTCATATCTTCCATTCTAAGGAATTCGCCTAGCTATGTATTTGAGATATAATGGCTTTTTGTATAAAATCCCGTCAAAGTTATGCCCTTATGAGCGGCATATTCGCGGCGGAACAAAAAGGGCTTCTCCCTTCAGAACCCCTTGATTTCACCTCCCCCACCCCTCCATCGGAGGGGATGCAAGGGCCACAGCCCTCTGCACACCCGAAATCGGCCTGGTACGTTACGCGGCCATCTTCGATGTTTCCTTTCGACGTTAGCCCGCTTTTGTCCCTATGGTTTGCTTGCAAGTCCAGTAGAACTTGCAGCATTCCAGTAAGTGGGACAAAGCTCTATGTTCGAGCTTCGTCCACGACGGTTTACCTTGGAGAGCAGACCTCTATTACATGCGTTTATGCATACTTCCCGCTATCCCTCGCTAAAGTCCGCTCGCGCGGACAAGCTTTACGATGATCCACAGATCACTTCAGTGCATAATTTCCTAAACGCTGAATAACAAAAAGACGCAGCCTTCGCAGCTGCGCCTCTCCTCTTATTAAGCTCATCCCGAGCGTTCCTGATATACGAGCCTTCGGCCAAGGGTTTATTCTTTAGCCTGGTAACCGTTCAGCTTCAAATGCGCCTTGAACATATCCATCGTCGACGGATGCTCCTGCGGCCACGTTTGCGAATCCCATATTCCCGCTTGCTTGAACGCGCGCGGACAATGGATGAAACATTCCTCGACCTCGACGATGACGACGATGCCGGTTGTTTTGCCGCTCAGCCCGAGCTGCTCCAGCAGCGCTTCATTCTTGCTCAATCCGGCGCGGCCGTTAATCCGCAGCACCTCATTGAGCCCCGGGATCGTAAACATCATGCCGACTTGCGGATGCTCGATAATGTTGAGCAGCGAATCCAGTCTGCGGTTGCCCGGCCGGTCAGCGAAGGCCAGCGTCCGTTCATTCAATACTTTCACGAAACCCGGCGCATCCCCGCGCGGCGACACGTCCGCCCGGCCCGAATCAGCGGAGGTGCCGAGGAAGAAGAGCGGGGATTTCGCTATAAAGTCCGCAATATGCGAGTCAATCTGATGGACCGTCTTCATAACGACCGCTTCATGCGGTTGATCGATCATCGCGCGGATCTCTTCCGCTGACGTAATTCTATCTGTTGCCCATAACGTATCCGACATGATTACACCGTCCTATATTTAAACATACTGCCTCAATTGTAAGCCAAGATTGTCCTATTAATCAAATACGCGTTAGGCATGTCATCGGATTATCGCCTGCACGTAGACGAATGCTAGCGTAACCTCTATAGGCCGACCGCTTCGCGCCAAGCTTTCGCGATAAGCGATTGTCCTGCTGCCGTCGGATGAACGCCGTCTCCTGCCCAGTATGCCGGATCGACCTTGGCGCTGGCAGCCGCGAACAGTCCGTCGAGCGGCACGTAGGCTGTCTTGAATTCGCGGGACAGCTCCCGAACCGCTTGAATCTTCGGATCCAGATCTTCCCGCCATCCCTTCCGGTCTGCCGGTACCGGCAGCACGAACGGTTCGATCAGCACCAGCCGCGCATCCAGGCGGTCAAGCGTCCGCGTAATCAATTGGCGGTAGCCCTCATAGAACTGCTCCGCGGAAGTCGGATCGTTGCTGTCATACCGTCTCCATGTATCGTTAATTCCGATATAGATCGATACGAGCGTCGGCGACAATGCCAGGCAATCCTTCTCCCATCGCTGCTGCAGATCGACGACGCGATTGCCGCTAATACCGCGATTCAGGAATGTCAGCCCAAGCTCAGGATACTCACGTCCAAGCTCTGCTGCGAGCAGATAAGGGTAACCCATGCCCAAATGGGAGGGATCCCCATGATTACGCCAACAATCCGTAATGCTGTCTCCCTGGAATAGAATGACGTCTTTCGGTTGCAACACGCTCATTTTCAATTTCTCCCCTCGCCGGTTCGTTGTGAGAATAGGTACTGTAAGCGAATTCATATGTCTCTCTCACGTTACCAGACTCTTGCCAGCAAATAAAGATGCTCATTTAGCGAGATTCTCATGCTACAATTGGCGATCTACCTCCATCGGCCGGCAGCGAACAAAAAATCCCCCCTGAAACCAGGAGGGATAGCTGCTTGTACATTAACCTTTGACACCCGAGATCGCGACCGATTCGATGATCTGCTTCTGGAAGATGATGAAGACGATCAACATCGGCAAGAGGGCGATAACCGAAGCCGCCATGATGAGCGGATAGTCGGTCTGAATGGCGTACATCGCATTGAAGTTCGCAATGACGAGCTGGAGCGTTTGTTTCTCTGGCGAAGTCAGGTAGATAATCGGCGCCAGATAGTCGTTCCAGATGCCCATGAACCACAGGATGAACTGTGCCGCGATGGCCGGCTTGATGAGCGGGAAGATAATCCGGCCGTAGATGCCGAAATAGGACGTTCCGTCGATCTTAGCCGCTTCGATGATCGCGTCCGGTACGCTCGACAAGTATTGGCGCAGGAAGAAGATCATAACGATGTTGCCGAACAGGCCTGGCACGATCAGCGGCTTCAGCGTATCGATCCAGCCGAGCTCGGAGAACATCATGAACTGCGGGATCATAACCGATGGATACGGAATCATCAGGGACGACAGCAAGAACAGGAAGATGACGTTCTTGCCTGGAATCCGCAGCTTCGCGAACGCAAAAGCGGCCAGCGAAGAAGTGAACGTCCCGACGATCGTGACGGAAACCGCGATGATGACGCTGTTCTCGATACCTTGAAGCAATGGACCCGCTTCCCAAATCTCTTTATACTTGCCCCACACGAATGGATCCGGGATCCACTTCGGCGGAAGCGCAAAGACTGACATTTTATCCTTCACGGAAGTCGAGACCATCCACAAGAGCGGAGCGATCATGACGATTGCGCCGATGGCCAGGATAATGAAAATGATGATATCCCCGATTCGTTTGTTGCGTGTGTACATGGTTTTCGCTCCTTTCTATGCGTTATCGCTCGACTTATCCAGTCTGAATTGAATCAAGGTGACGATGAAAATGAATAAGCCAAGGACGACCGACATCGCCGAAGCGTAACCCATTTGGAAGTTGCCGAACGCTTTCTGCCAGATGTAGAAGACGACAGAAGCGGAGCTGTATTCCGGACCGCCTGTAGAAGTCATGATGTTGATCTCGGTAAAGATCTGCGAGCCGCCGATAATGTTCGTGACGACGAGGAAGAACGTTACGGGTCTAACCATCGGCCATGTAATGTTCCAGAAGGCTTGCCAGCTGTTCGCTCCGTCCAGCTCTGCCGCTTCGTAGTAATCCTTCGGCACGCTCTGAATGGCGGCCAAGTACAAGAGCATCGTGTAGCCGAGGCCTTTCCAAATCGCCATCAACATGATTGCCGGTTTAACCGTATATTTATCGGCGAGCCAGTTCGGACCTTCGATGCCGAACAGATCGAGGAACTGGTTCACCAAGCCGTAGTCACCGTTATAAGCCCACTGCCACAGAATCGAGATTGCGGCGAGGGACGAAATGACCGGAATGTAATAAATAACGCGGAATGCCGTCGTTCCCCAAATTCCGCGGTTGAGGCCCAAGGCCAGAAGCAAGGCGAGAATGAGACCGATCGGAATGCCGATCATCATGAACAGCGTGTTGAACATCGCTTTGTAGAACAATTCGTCCTGGAATAATTCGGTGTAGTTCTCCAGACCGATCCAGTTCATCTGGCCAAGACCGTCCATATCGGTAAAAGAGCTGTATACCGAGTAAAGCGTCGGGAATAAGCCGAAGATGAGGAATCCAAGAACAGGCGCCAAAATAAACAGATAACCATAATATTTCTCTTTGCGGTACAGATTGGACTTCGTCTCCATAAGTCACCCCTGATCTTTTGCGAAACCGGCGATGATGCCAGCCCTCTCCTATGGGCTAGCATCATCTTCCGTTTCATCAGCTATATATCTCGTTCATTATTATAATGAAGTGCTTGATCTTGCCTGATCTTACTTCTTGGATTTCTCTTCTGCTTCATTCGCTTTATCGAGCAGCTTCTGCATCTTAGGCTGTTCGGATTTCACGTATTCGGCAGCTGTAACTTTACCGTCGAGTACTGGCTGGATGTCCGTGAAGAACAGGTTGTACCATTCAGCGTTGTACGTACGCTCGCCTGGCAGGGAACGGCCGTAGTCGTTAACAATATCAAGGAACTCTTGCTTGTTAGCAGGCTTCGTCGCAGTATCAGCAGCCCATGTAGCAGCCATGTCTTTCAGGTTCGGAATTTGAACCTTCGCGTCTACCAGCATTTGCATGCCTTCTTGGGAAGCCGTAAGGTACGTTACAAGCTCAGCAGCTTCTTGCGGGAATTTCGTGTTATTGGATACGCCGATACCGAGCGAGCCAACCCAAGTCGCTGTTTTGCCAGTGGAACCTACAGGATAAGGAATTAGGTCATAGTCGAACGGAAGCTTCTCGTAAGTCGGCATATCCCATGGTCCTACAGGGAAGAAGGCAAGCTCGCCTTTCATCCAACGTTGGTACGTATCGAGCGTTTGCGCATCTTCGATCGAAGGCGTGATTTTGTGAACGTTCTGCATGTCAGCGAAGTATTGCAGCGCTTCTGCGAATTTCGGATCGTCGATCGTTACTTTCGTGCCTGTCTCATCGATCCAGTCCGCACCGTTAGACCATACGAACGATTGAAGTGACCAGTTTACGTTGAAGCCCGTGCCGTATTGATCAGCTTTGCCATCGCCGTTCGTATCTTGCGTCAGCTTCTTGTTGACTTCGATGAACTCATCGAATGTGTAAGGCTTGTCTTTGTCCGGAAGCGGAATTCCTGCTTTCTCGAACATCGTTTTGTTGTAGCCGAGCGCGAATGGACCCAAGTCCTTCGGCAAGCCGTACAGTTGGCCTTGGCCGACGACTTGTCCGTCATAACGATACAGGTTTACGCCTTTGTCCCATACTTGCGTAATGTCGACATTCGAATTGCCTTCAACATATTGCGTGATATCCATCAGTACGCCGCTATTCACGTAAGCGCGAAGGTCGCCGTAGTTGTAATAGAATACGTCAGGCACTTTCTTACCTGTAATAGCCGCTTTCAGCTTCGTTGCGTACTGATCGGCCGCCGTTACGACGATCTTAACGTCTACGCCCGGGTGGTCAGCTTCGAACTTCTCGACTACTTTCGTATATGCTTTCTGCTCATCCGTTCCGCCGCGGAACATGAACGTCAGTTCTTTCTTCTCTACTTTACCGCTGTTGCTTGCGCCGCTGTTGCTTGCGCCGCTCTCTGCTGCATTGCCGCCGTTGCTAGCTGCGTTGCCGCCTTCGTTGTTGCTGCCACAGCCAGACAGAACGAGAACAGATGCCATTGTAACTGCTGCGATTGAAAGTAAGCCTTTCCGTTTTTCCACTTGGAACCCCTCCAATTTATATATAGAAGTGCTTGCGCAGTCGTGTAAGCCTTCTCAAACGAACACGCAGCTGGTGAAACCGTATTCAATCTTGCTTGTCGGATCTAATCATTCCATCTGGATTATTCTTGGCTGCGATAATGATTAGTTGTTTTGTTAACGTTAATGCGTTTTCGTTACATTTAGATTAATATAGAGCGCTTTCAAAGTCAATATTTTCTTTCACACTGCTAAAAGCGAGTGTGAAAGATGAAAATACGTCTATAATATTCACAATTACATTAACAATAAGGTTATCGTTTTGTTCAACCTAAATCAGGTTTTTACCATCTGGAAGCGGCTCGCCGAAGTTAGGCGTACCGTCCGGATTCCACCCGAAGAGCTGAACTCTCGCATGGCGGTTCGGATCGTACAACGGGTCGCCGACGATTTCTTTGTAGCTGCGCGCATGGAACACGATAACATCACGGCCGTCTTCCGTAACGGTAAAGCTATTATGGCCCGGTCCGTATTGGCTGTTCGCCTCATTCGTCGTGAATACCGGCACCTCGGATTTGATCCAGGAAGTCGGATCGAGAAGATCGGAAGTCTCCGCCGCCCAAATAATGCCCATGCAGTAATTATAATCGGTAGCACTAGCAGAATACGTGATGAAAATCTTGCCATTTCGTTTGAGCACGGCTGCGCCTTCATTAACAAGGAAGCCAATCTTCTCCCACTCGTACTCTGGCGTCGTAATCATAACTTGACGGTTGATATCGATCGTCCATGGATTAATCATCGGAGCGATATAGAGATTGGAGTTTCCTTTAATAGAAGGATCTTTCTGCGCCCATACCAGATAGCGCGTTCCTTCGTGCTCGAACGAAGTTGCGTCAAGCGCGAACGATTCCCATTTCGTTACGATCTGGCCCTTCTCCACCCATTGTCCTTCGAGCGGATTAGCCGATTCGTTCTCCAATACGAACATCCGGTGATCGAACAAACCTTCATTCGTCTCCGCCGTCCAGGCTGCAGCAAAGTAAATATACCATTTGCCATCTACGTAATGGATTTCCGGCGCCCAGATGTTCGCGCTCATCTTGCCGCTCTCATGCTTGCGCCATGCAACTACCGGCTCGGCATCCGTCAGACCCGCCAGCGTCTCGGAGCGTCTAACCTCAATGCGGTCATACTCGGGAACAGAACCTGTAAAGTAATAAAATCCATCGCTATGCCGATAAATCCAAGGATCAGCACGCTGCTCAATAAGAGGATTCGAGATCTCTCTTGCTGCTGAAATGTTCGACATTTCTTCACCATCCTGATTTGCGTTAATAAGCAAGTTAATCGTTTGTGTTTTTATTATATTTGCAGGTTTGATGTAAATCAACAGTTTTTTTAATGAAAATAAGGGCTGTTTGCGTTTTCATCCCTGTTTAACGAAATCCTGATCATTAATAATATCATTAACACAATGGCTTTTTCCCTCATTTCAGAGGGTTATTAACAACCTTCACCTTAATCATGGAAGACACTCAGCTTCAAGGATAATCAGAACCGATGTCAGTAAGCCCACCGGAAAACTAATCACGAATCACTGATTTTTTTATTGTTTTTTCGTGTCAACCCGTTTCTTTTGATAGCGTTTTATGCTAAAATGAAAGCGCTAACAAATTCATCGGATTGAGGGGGCATTTGGAGTGATGAATGTAGCGCAGGAAGTTCGCAACGTGTATGAGAACTTTGAGATCGACAAGGACATTCTCTTCTTCAAAGTTGGTCGCAACGGCATCGTCAGCTTCCACGGCAGAAACTACAACATAAAAAAAATTATGCCGACGGAGCAACTGAACGGCTTTATCGCAAGCGGCCAATTCGTGAAGGCAAGTTCGAACTGTTATGTGAACGTAGGGAAGATCATCGCTATTGAGGATGGCATGATTCGCTTCGACCACGGCATCGAGTCCAAACTTGTACCTGTTTCCATGTGGCACCAATCCCATCTCAGAAGCTTGCTGTCCTAAGAGGACGCCTACCATACAAGTCACTAGAGAGCCTTGTCTCCTTCCACCAGAGCAAGGCTCTTGCTTATGTGTAAATTTGCCAATCCCTCCTTCTCATAAGGGAAGGCTGCACGAAGTACAATACGTTTACGCGAATGACGAAAGGAGGGACTTTCCATGGCCAAGCAGCAAGGACACGGCAAGCAAAATACGCAAACCAAATCCAACAAGAACAACGGCAATAACAACGGCGGCAGCGAGAGCTAATCGCTTCGGATGACGGTTCGAGAAAAGCAAAAAGACCGGAGAGGCTAGTCCTCCCCGGTCCTTCGCATGCTCGCCTTTCGTTACTAGCCACGCTGTTACTCGCTATCCGGTTTGCCTTTGTTCGCCTCATCCATATTCCGGTTAATCTGCATGAGCAGCCGCGTTAATTCGCCGACATCCTGCCGCGATAGGCCGGAGAACATTTTGTCCCGAATTTCCCGCTGCTTCTCCTTCAAATTCCTGACGATCTGTCTCGCTTCGTCCGTGACGGACAGCAGCACGACCCGGCGATCCTCTTCCGCTCGCTCGCGAACGATCAATCCCATCTCCATCAGCTTGTCCGCGATGCCGGTGATCGCCCCTGGGGTCACGAACAGTTGCTCCGCAATGGATGACGCTTTCTGCGGCCCGTCTTCGTTCAGCCGAACCAGTATTCGCGCTTGCAGCGCATTAAGCCCCTGGCTGCTGCCTTTGGTCCACTCCGCGTCCATTCGTCTGCGCAGTTGTATGAAGGCGTGATCCAGCTGCTTCAGTTCCTGTTGTTCACGATCAGTCATAATATGAAATCCCCCTGCCGATCCATATTTCTATATTATTAAATGTAGAGTAAGGCGATTGGAATGTAAAGGAGGGGAGTGCCCCCTGGCCCCTAAAGGGGAGAGCTAGGGCTGCCGCCCTCGTGCACCCGCTGGTTCGTTAGGGCTGTGCCCTAAAACCGTTTAGTTGCCTCCCCCTTCCCCCTCCAACGGAGGAGAACCAGAGGGCCACGGCCCAGCTTATGCTTCCGAAGTGAGTTTTCCCTTGGAAAACTCTGAGGACACCCGTAAGCGGCTATATGTGAAACGCGGCCGTCTTCGATGTGTCCTTTCGCAATGGGCTCGCATTTGTCCTTACCGGAAAATTAGGCATGTGAACATGCCTGCTTCCTGTTGGTCGGACAAAGCTTTCTTTCGAGCTTCGTTCGTCACTTTGATGCCTTGGGGTGGAAATCCGGTACTTCGCTGATTTTGATATCATACGTGCTGACTCTCGCTTGACGTCCACTTTGTGGACACGCTTGACTTTTCTGGCGTTCAAGCATACCTACACCGCCCCTTGAATGGTCGTACTCGCGAATGATTATACGTGTCGACAAGCTCGAGGTTGCTTTCTATTAACTTGCCCTTGGAAGGCAAGACATCAATCACGATCACTTATTTGTCCAAAACAAAAAGCTCTGTCGTCGACAGAGCTCATGCGCTAAACTACCTACTTCGAGAACTTCAGCGGCGCCAAGCCCAGCAACTCTTGGCGGAGCGCCCCCCATGCTACCGCGAGCACTTCCTGCAGCGCCCACGCGGTCGTGCCTGCCGCCATGACGGCGAGACCATGCTTGTGCGTTGCCGTGACGCCGGCGGATACCTGCTGTCCGGGGCGTCCTGGCCATGCCTCGATCGCTTGGCGCACTGCCTCGATATGTCGGCTCGCGAGCCGATCGGAGAAAGCGTAGAATACGCCCGTATGCGTCATTTCGGCCAGACAGCCGGGTGCAGAGAGCATTTGGTCGGCCGGCACGATCCGCTGATTTTGAGCAAAGATCAGCTCGCCATCGAGCAGCACCTGCAGTTTGCTGCGATACTGTTGATAATGGAACAGCTCGCCGCGCAGCGTACGCCCGGGACAGAGCACCTCGGCCTGCATCCATACCGCCCCCGGAGCAAGTTCAACTCTCGTATCGGCCGCGAACAGCGCGTCTTTATACAGCATAACCGGCTCGGGCATCGATTCGACGACCGCTTGTTCGCCGAGCACGAAACGCTGGTTCAACCTGCTGCCGAGCGGCGTATTCAAGCTGCTCGGATGCACCTTCGTATAGGATTGGTTAGTAACGTAGACATGCGCGCCTTCTTGTACATTCCACGCCATATCGTAACAATCGCCTTCGAGCAATCCAGGCGATACGTCCATGACGATTACACCAAGCGGACCCCCGAGCGGGAAGGCCTTGGCGATCTTGATCGGCGCGTTATGAAACTTGGCCTCCAGCCTGGTCTGGCCGCCATAGGTTCCGAAGGTAGCACGAAGGTGCGACACGCGCAGTGCCGCACCTTCACTCTTAGGCGTGATGAGCGTGTCCATGTCCGTGCGCATGATCATGGTCATGCGTATGCGCCGTTCCTTGTGCATGGGCGAGTTCGTGAACGAGCCAGGAAACGATTTTGTCGGTACCGATGCCGCCATGCAGGTTGGAGAATACATACGGGCGATCGCCGCGCATTTTGATCGTATCGGCCTCCATAACCTCCAAGCTTGCTCCGACATATGGCGCCAGGTCGATTTTGTTCACGACGAGCAGATCGGAGCGCATGATGCCCGGTCCGCCTTTGCGCGGGATTTTCTCCCCTTGGGCCACGTCAATGATATAGATGAAGCGATCGACCAGCTCCGGGCTGAATGCCGCCGCCAGATTGTCGCCGCCGCTCTCGATGAAGATGAGATCCAGCTTGCCGAACCGATTCGTCAGTTCGTCGACGGCTTCGAAGTTCATCGAAGCGTCCTCGCGAATCGCCGTATGCGGGCAGCCGCCTGTCTCAACGCCGATAATGCGCTCTTCCGGCAGCACGCCGGTCGCAGCCAGAATACGAGCGTCTTCCTTCGTATAGATATCGTTCGTAATGACGGCAAGACTGTATTGGTCCTTCAGCGCGGCAGACAATTTCTCCACGAGCTGCGTCTTGCCGGAACCTACCGGTCCTCCGATACCGATCCGGATCGGACGCGACTCCTTCACAACCGGTTTCTCCCATTCAACATGCGTATGTCCTTGTCCTTGACACATGGCGATCGCCTCCCATTATTGGTTAACTGCTTCTTATGACATGAATAAGCGTGAATATAAGGTTTCGTGGCGGATCATCGCAAGCTCCGCCATCGGCATATTCGTATAGGCGTCTTCCGGCTCCAACTCCCGGACTTCCTGCCAAGCAGCCGCGGCGGCGGGCGTCAGTCTGGCGATGATCGACTGGCCCTCCATCTGCCCCATCGAGATCAACCGCAGCGCGCTGTTAATGCAGGTGACGATACACGTGTACAAATAACCTTGAACCGCTTGCTCAAGCGGAATGCCCAGCCGCACGCAGGCCATGCCGAAGACGAGCGGATGCGACGACAGCGATCGTCCGTCCCGAAGCGCGATCGCTATCGGTCCGCAATCGACCTGCGGGAACATGTGGCCGAGCAGCTGCAGCAAGCGACGCCCCATTTTCTCGATACCGGACCGCGTCTCGAAAGCCACGCGCTGCAGATGAACGAGCCGTTCGACGGCAAACAGCCGCTCCCACTGTCCTTCCGGTATATCGCGGTAGGCCGCCTTAATGATCATCGCATCCGATGTGGCCCAGCTCTGGCGAAGCATCGCCCGCACGTAAGCCTCCAGCTGCGCGCTGGTCGTCAGACGTCCCTCTTGAACGAGCGTCTCCAGCCCAAAAGAATGCGAGAATCCGCCGATCGGAAGCGCCGAATCGAGCAGCTGCTGCAGCGCAAGCCACGGCACGATCGGCTGCTCAGCTGAATTGTTGTGCGCGTTCATGCTGCCACCTCACCTTACGTCGCAATCTAGAACAGAAAATACCGTTGGGCCATCGGCAGCACGTCCGCAGGCTCGCATGTCGCCGGCACGCCGTCCACCTTCACTTCATACGTCTCCGGATCGACTTCGATCTTCGGCGTCGCATCGTTATGGATCATGTCCTTCTTGGTCACGGTCCGGCAGCCGCGGATCGGCTCCACACGCTTCGCAAGCCCAAGCTTCTCTTTAATGCCGAGGTCGAACGCCGCCTGCGAGACGAACGTGATCGAACTCGAAGCGACTGCTTTGCCGAAGGCGCCGAACATCGGACGGCCGAATACCGGCTGGGGCGTCGGGATGGAAGCATTGGGGTCGCCCATCTGCGCAAAAGCGATCATGCCGCCCTTAAGCACCAAATCCGGCTTCACCCCGAAGAACATTGGGCTCCAGATCGCCAAATCCGCGTACTTGCCGGGCTCGATCGAGCCGACCAGATGCGAGATACCGTGCGTAATCGCGGGGTTGATCGTATATTTGGCCACATACCGCTTGATGCGGAAATTATCCGCGTCCGCCGTATCCGGAGCAAGCGGCCCGCGCTGTTTCTTCATCTTATCCGCGGTCTGCCACGTGCGGATGATGACCTCGCCTACGCGGCCCATGGCCTGCGAATCCGAGCTGAGCATGCTGAACACGCCCATATCGTGCAAAATATCTTCGGCCGCGATCGTCTCCGGCCGGATCCGGGAATCCGCGAAGGCGACATCTTCCGGAATGCTGCTGTCCAAGTGATGGCAGACCATCAACATGTCGAGATGCTCTTCGATCGTATTGATCGTATAGGGGCGCGTCGGATTGGTCGACGACGGCAGCACGTTCAGCTCGCCAGCCGCGCGGATAATGTCCGGCGCATGTCCGCCTCCCGCACCTTCCGTATGATAGGTATGTATCGTACGTCCTTTGAATGCGGCCAGCGTATCCTCCAGGAAGCCCGCTTCATTCAGCGTATCGGTATGGATCGCGACCTGAACGTCATATTGATCGGCCGCGGTTAGACAGGCATCGATCGCCGCCGGCGTCGTGCCCCAGTCCTCATGCAGCTTCAAGCCGATTGCGCCTGCTTCGATCTGCTCGATCAGCGGCTCTATAAAGGAAGCGTTGCCTTTGCCGGTAAACCCGATATTCATCGGGAACGCTTCGGCTGCCTCAAGCATCCGCGCCATATGCCAAGCTCCCGGCGTTACGGTCGTCGCGTTCGTCCCGGTTGCCGGGCCTGTGCCCCCGCCGATCATCGTCGTCACCCCGGACGATAGCGCCGTCTCGATTTGCTGCGGACAGATGAAGTGGATGTGCGTGTCGATACCGCCTGCCGTCACGATTTTGCCCTCGCCGGCGATGACCTCGGTGCTCGCACCTACAATCATATTCGGCATGACGCCGTCCATAATGTCCGGGTTACCTGCCTTGCCTATGCCGACAATGACGCCATCCCGAATCCCGATATCGGCCTTCACGATGCCCCAATGGTCGATAATGACCGCATTCGTGATGAGCGTATCGAGCACGCCGTCATCTCGCAGCGCGCCGCTCGATTGCCCCATTCCGTCACGGATGACCTTGCCGCCGCCGAACTTGCACTCGTCGCCGTAGACGGTATAATCCCCCTCGATCTGCGCCCACAGCTCGGTATCCGCCAGGCGGACAGCGTCCCCTGTTGTAGGGCCGAACATATTCGCATAATTGACACGGTCCATCCTGCTCATGGCGTCTCTCCTTCCCAAGCGGCCAGCCGCGCCTTTACATCCTCCGGCATAGCGCCGCGGATGGCCTCGCCATTGCTGAGGCCGTTCAGACCGTAAGAGCGCTTCGCGCCGCCAAGCTCAACGAGTTCGACCGGCTTCTCTTCCCCGGGCTCGAAACGGACTGCCGTGCCGGCTGGAATATTGAGCCTCATCCCGAATGCAGCTTCACGGTCGAAGGACAGCCCCCGATTCACCTCGAAAAAATGAAAATGCGATCCGACCTGCACCGGACGGTCGCCTTTGTTGACGACGATAATCTCGATCGTAGCCCGGCCCGCATTCAGTTCAATCTCGCCGGGGACTATACGGTATTCACCAGGTATCATGCTCCCACTCCCATGCTTTATATATTAATGAAGTAATGCTAATGCGTGATCGGATGGTGGATCGTAACTAGCTTCGTCCCGTCCGGGAATGTCGCCTCTACCTGCACCTCATGGATCATCTCCGGAATGCCGGGCATCACCTGTTCGCGTTTCAGTATCGTCGTGCCGAATTCCATCAACTGCGCAACAGTCAAACCGTCGCGCGCTCCCTCCATAATTTCGGAAGTAATCAGAGCCACGCTCTCCGGATAGTTCAGCTTCACCCCGCGATTCAACCGCCTGCGGGCCAGATCGGCCGCAATGGTAATTAGTAGCTTTTCCTTCTCGCGTTCGGTTAGTTGCATATTACTCGTCTCCCTCGCCAGATTTGTATCGATAAGTTTCTTCCCATGTTTCCATCAGGAAGGACCCAATTTAACCTTCATCCACCAGTCTAGTGAGCTTACATAACAGCATCGCATCGACAACTGCTATAATTTACCGTGTTAGACTCATTATAGCGACCAGTCACAAGCAAGTAAACCACTTCATGTTATATTTTCTTACACCAAAATTCTTCCATTAGACAATTTCCGCTGTCGTTTGCTGTCGGACGACTGTCCTCTGGTAGAGGATTGTTGCCTAGCCAATTATCCTTTCGTGTGGTAGACTATCAAGTATTAAACTTTATTCCGTGTGAGCTTTCTAAGCGGCATTCTGCCTGCAATAGTAAGAATAAACACAGTTCTCAGACAACAATAAGGAGGAACAGATATGGCCAGACAAAAGATGCGTTCTGACATGATCAAAAAAGGTTTCGACCGCGCTCCGCACCGCAGCTTGCTGCGCGCAGCCGGCGTTAAGGAAGAGGATTTCGACAAACCGTTCATCGCGGTCTGTAACTCGTATATCGACATCATTCCAGGCCACGTCCATCTCCAGGAATTCGGTAAGCTCGTTAAGGAAGCGATCCGCGAAGCTGGCGGCGTACCGTTCGAGTTCAACACGATCGGCGTCGACGACGGCATCGCAATGGGCCACATCGGCATGCGCTACTCGCTGGCAAGCCGCGAGATTATCGCAGACTCCGTAGAGACGGTCGTTAACGCGCACTGGTTCGACGGCATGGTCTGTATCCCGAACTGTGACAAGATCACGCCGGGCATGATGATGGGCGCCCTGCGCGTCAACATCCCGACGATCATGGTATCCGGCGGTCCGATGAAAGCGGGCAAAACGTCCGACGGCCGTTCGATCTCCCTGTCGAGCGTATTCGAAGGCGTCGGCGCATACCAAGCCGGCAAGATCGACGACAAAGACTTGCAAGAGCTCGAGCAATTCGGCTGTCCGACATGCGGCTCCTGCTCCGGCATGTTCACGGCGAACTCCATGAACTGTCTGGCCGAAGGACTTGGCCTTGCCCTTCCAGGCAACGGTACGATCCTTGCGGTATCGCCTGAGCGTAAAGAATTCGTTAAGAAATCCGCTCGCCAGCTGATGGAGCTGATCCGTCTTGGCATCAAGCCGCGCGACATCGTAACGAAGGACGCGATCGACAACGCCTTCGCCCTCGACATGGCGCTTGGCGGTTCGACGAATACGGTTCTTCATACGCTCGCATTGGCTCACGAAGCCGACATCGAGTATCCGATCGCGCGTATCAACGAAATCGCAAGCCGCGTTCCTCACCTGGCGAAGATCGCTCCGGCTTCCGACTGGCATATCGAGGACGTTCACGAAGCTGGCGGCGTCAGCGCCGTTATCAACGAGCTCTTCAAGAAGGAAGGCGCGCTTCATGGCGACGTAATGACGGTTACAGGCAAGACGCTCCGCGAGAACGTTGAAGGCTGCGAGATCCAGAACCATGACGTCATCCGTCCGATCGACAACCCGCACTCCGAGCAAGGCGGCCTTGCCGTACTGTTCGGTAACATCGCGCCGGAAGGCGCGATCATCAAAGTCGGCGCTGTCGACAAATCGGTCGGCGGTTACCTCAAAGGCGAAGCGATCTGCTTCGACTCCCAGGATGCCGTACTGCACGGTATCGCGAACGGACAAGTCAAGGAAGGCCATGTCGTCATCATCCGCTACGAAGGCCCTAAAGGCGGCCCAGGTATGCCAGAGATGCTCGCACCTACTTCCCAGATCGTCGGCATGGGTCTTGGCGCCAAAGTCGGTCTCGTAACAGACGGCCGTTTCTCCGGCGCATCCCGCGGTATCAGTATCGGTCACGTTTCGCCAGAGGCTGCTGAAGGCGGACCGCTCGCTTTCGTACAAGATGGCGACTTGGTGGAACTCGACATGAACAACCGTACCATGAACGTCCTTATCAGCGACGAAGAGATGGAACAGCGCCGCGCGGCATGGACAGGCTTCGAGCCGAAGATCCGCAAAGGCTATCTCGCCCGTTATTCCCACCTCGTTACGAACGCGAGCATGGGCGGCGTAATGAAAATTTAATGTTTGTCCTGTTATTGAGAAGGCGCCTGTTTAGGCGCCTTCTTTTTGTGGTATAGAATTGACAGATCTGTTCATTTAGCAGTGTTGCTGGATTCAGACTCCGAATTAACAAAAAAAGCCGCTAGGGCGTAAAGCCCCTAGCAGCTCCTTCATATTCGGTATGGGATAATGACGTTTGTTCATTCGTTCCATCTGCCCGGCTATCCTCGAGGCCGGCCGCAGAAGCTTTCCATGCTGTATCCATCATATCACCGGTGCCATAACGCTGCCAGAAGTCCTCGATCGACATCGCCATGATACGCGGTTTCATCTTCTCGCGATGATCTTTAAGACGCGATTTGCCCGCCGGATTCAATACGCGCAACATAAGGCGCAAGTATACGCGGGTCATTCGGTCGAATAACCCTTTCGGTAAATCCGATACGTTGAACCCGAATTTCTCGACACCGCGGTTAATCATGCTGATGCCATACACTGCGCGCGCGTCCTTGTATTCTTCACGACCTGCAATTAGCGCAGCCAAGCGCGGCATCGTCTGCTCGACTTCGCGGATCATCCGGATCGCCAGATGCATTAGCGACTTCGATTCCTTCATAAGCCGGTGCAGCTTCCCATTGTCCAGATGAAGCTCGATCACATCATCCTTGTCATGAAGCGTACGTCCGTTGTCGAGCGCCAAATCACGGCCATGATACTTGGTCACGCGGATATGGAAGATCGAATCCGGTCCACACGACTCAAGCTTGAACAGGACATGGAACACCTTCTCCCACGCCAGCCAAGCGCCGACAATCATTCGTTTCAGTAAACCCGGTTTATAGTTCGCTTCCTTCGTTCGATCCGTTATGGTCATCATCTCCGAGATGTGGACGAACTGGTATCCTCGCTTCACGCCTTCTTCCATATACATTTCGAGCGCCTGCAGCATATTGGCCGGAGCATCTTCATCCGCGCCTGGCGTTGCCCCGCAATCGTGCAGCAGCAGCACCTCGCCCGGTTTCAGCTTCTTCATCATCCGCTTCGTCAGTCGCGGGACGCCGACGCGCTTGCGCCAGTCGCTGAATAACGACGACCACAGAATGATCTGCAGATCCCCATGCTTGGCAAAATCGAACAGATTGACGATTCCCCATGGCGGACGATAAAAATTGGTGCGCTGTCCGGTCGCTTTCTCGATAATGTCCGATGTCATATGAATCTGTTTCTTCACCGTTGACGGCCGCATCAGCCAATTCGACTTGTGGACGTAATTATGAATGCCGATCTTATGCCCTTCCGCATGCATCCGCTGCAGCAGTTCAGGATGCTTCTCTGCATGAATGCCGACCACGAAGAACGTTGCTTTCGCGTTGTATCGCTTGAGTAGATCCAATAATTGAGGCGTGTAGACAGGATCGGGACCATCGTCGAAAGTTAACGCAATCTCCTTCTCTGCTTTCCCCCGCTTAAAAACTCGAAATCCGAACGTTCGGCTTATTAACCCTGGCAAGAACGCGTAAAACGTCAAAAAATAAAACATCCATAGCAATATGTTCTCCATGTCCGTTTCCCACCATCCTAAATTCGTTCCCCTGTCCGTATGGAAGGCGGTGCTCTTGTTGCGCCTTTCTCATTGTAACATACACGTGACAAAAACGGCTATGGATTACGATTTCCACAGTAAGCAATTGCGATAGGATTTGACCTCATTCTATAGTACAATCTTGGTAATAGTAGTAAGAGCATACGAGCAAAGGGGTTAAAAGATGCTTTCCTTTTACCGGAAATATTGGCGCACGGCATTCGATATCGCACTGATCGTTCTAACCGTATATCTTATTCTTCTTACGTTCAGTTATCTGTACCGAATCGCGACACCGATCTTCCTCTCATTCCTGATCTTCATGTGCATTGAGCCCATGGCCCGCTGGCTGACGAAGCTCGGGCTGAAGAAGTCGATCTCTTCCGGCATTGCCATCCTTGTCTTCACCCTCGTCATCGTGGGGGCGTTCGTCGGCGCTTCGTTTATCGTCGTCAATCAAATTACCGGGCTCGTGAACAAGCTGGATGATTACCAGAATATCTTGACCGAGCAGTTCTCCAGTAATTTGGCGATGCTGAACGAACGTTTCGTCTGGCTCCCGGACGTGCTGAGCAATGCCGAGAGCGCGCTGGATTCCGTCACGGCCTGGGGGGCGACGGTAGCCAAGTCCTTCCTGATGTCGATGGGGTTCTACTTAACGTCAGTCTCCACCTTTATCTTCAATTTCGCGGTCGGCATTATTCTGGCCTACTTCTTGAGCGTTGAGATAATGGATTGGAAGAAGCTTGCCGGCGAGAAGACGCCTCGAACATTCAAGACCGCCTTCTTCTTCCTGAAGGACAATGTGTTCTCCGGAATCAGCATTTACCTCAAGTCGCAGATGAAGCTTATATCGATTACCTTCATCGTGATCTTCGCCGCCCTGCTCGCGCTTGGCGTGGACAATGCTTTCTCCATCTCTGTATTATCCGCCATATTCGACGTTCTGCCGCTGCTTGGAGTCGGCACGGTGTTCATCCCATGGATCATCTACTTAATCATTGTCGGCAAAACAACGCTGGCGATCTGGCTCACGGTTCTGTTCCTTGTCGTCGTACTGACCAGACAGATTCTGGAGCCTAAGATCACGGGCGATACGCTTGGCGTGTCCGCCTTCACGATGCTGGCGTTCATGATCGTGTCGCTGTCGCTCTTCGGGATTGCAGGCGCGATCCTCTCCCCGATCCTGATGATCCTCATCAAAGCGCTGTCCGATCAACGCTACTTCCACCGTTGGATTCGTGCGCCGCGCGGGGAATACGATAACGTCCCTGCGACGACAGAAGAACGAAGCACGGACGTGGACGTCTAATTAAATAAGTCTTAATGAACGAAGGCGATTCCAGTCATCCATCTGCATCTCTGGTCGTATTACCAGGAATGCCGTGATGATCGGAATCGCCTTTATTGTGCTTCAATCGTTCTTTCTTCAACCGCTAGCCTCAGCTCGATCCGCTTTCGCAAGCACATCCATAACCCCTCTGAACAATGCCGTCGCGGCATTCGCGGTATCAGGCTTCCGATTCTCGGCTAATACGCAGACGACATAACGCGGCGAGGAGACAGGGCCATATCCAGCGAACCATTGATTATTCCGTTCCCTACCGTTCTTAACGGTCTGCGCAGTGCCTGATTTGCCAGCCACTTCCCATTGTCCGTGACGGATCGCACGCCCTGTTCCGCTGCGGACGACCTCCTCCATTCCGGCGAGCAGCGTCTGCACGGTACTCGGTTTGATCCGGCCATACGCGGATGAAGCTGACTGCACCGGCAGCTTGGCCAACACCTGGCCGTTCGCGTATTCGATCTCGCGTACGATTCGCGGCTGCAGCACTTGGCCGTCATGGAGCAAGGTGAGCATCAGATTAGCGGCTTGCAGCGGCGACAACCGGACATCCCGTTGCCCGATGCCTGTCTGAGCCAGTTGTCCCCCATCATGACGGGTTGGCGTTGCGGTGAACACCATGCCCGCTTCTTCCTCTTGAAGGAGCCTCAGACGCTCGCCGAGCGGGGCGAACGGCTTCCTGCTTTGCCATCCAACCTGGCGTCCAATTCCCAGCTTGTCCGCCGTCAGAAGAAGCTGAGGGGCTGTCAGACGCTCCGCAATCGTGGCAAAAGCAATGTTGCATGACTGGGACAGCGCCTGCTGCAGCGATAGTTCGCCATGGCCGCCTTTCTTCCAGCAATGGAGCCCATAGCGACCGTAATTCCCGTTGCACGTAAAATGCTCCGACGCCTGCGTGACGCCAGCTTCCAGCGCTGCCGCCTCGGTCACCAACTTGAAGATCGAGCCCGGCGTCGCGGCCCGAATGGCATGGTTAGCCAGATCCGATCCGGGGTTGCCCAGATCAAGCGGGGCTAGATTGGGCCGCGAGACCATAGACACGATGTCCCCGTTCTTTGCATCGAGCACAACAACAGCCCCCTCCTTCAATCCCCGCTGATCGACAACCCGCTCGATCTGCTCTTGAATGGCACTGTCGAGCGTCGTCATAACACGCAGCGGATAATAGGGGTTGCTGGGACTGGTTACGCGCATATCAAGCCCTGGAAGCGGTCGATTGGAGCCGTCCGTAAAATAGGAAACCGTCGTCATGCCCGTACCGTGCAACAGCTTGTCCAAGGAGCGCTCGAGCCCCATGCCGCCAAGCTGCTCGTTTAGCAGCATGGCCGAATTCTGCAATTGGTCCGCATAATGCGCTCGGATAAACTCAGGATGCTGGCTAATATAGCCAAGTGCATGACGCGCCAGGAAAGACGAAGCATAGCGGTTCCGAAAAGGCAGCAGTCTGACGCCATCCAGATGAAGCGTTGCGATCGCATTTTTTTGCGCAGAAGAAAGCTTCGCAGGCGATTTATCGGCAGCAGACAAGCCAGACCAGTACTTCGGCTCCTTCAAGCCGTTCATCCAACTTTTCAACTCCGACTCCTGTACGCCCAGCAGCTCGGCCAACCTCGCCAGCTCCCCTTTCTTCTTTTCTCTCGCCGCGGTGGACAGCGGAAAGACAGCCAACGCGGTATATGATTCTCCGGTCAAAGCCGCGCCATTGCGGTCGTAGAAATCGCCTCGGCCGGTATCGAGCACAAGCGTCCGTTCGCGCTGCTTCACCACATTCCCCCAATTGGCTGCGGAATGCATGGTTACCGCGCTGGCCGGCATCATCTGAAGCCAGGCCATTCGGCCGATGAGCAGGAGCATAATGCCGCTCATACATAGGGCCATCACAAAAATTCGGGTATTTCGTTTGCCGCGCAGTCCATTGCCCTTCATCATCTCTTCGGATCCACCGTCCTAGCTGCATACTTCTTGTGCGCTTCCCCGTCAGTAGTCATTATCACCTACCGGTTTTCTTTTCAATCCTTAGCAGATGGAATGGCAGCACGACAAAACCCTCACGGCCAATACCATGAGGGTTTGCAAGAAGGCGCTATGAATGCGATTTATTTGGACATTTTGCAGCCAAAGTAATCGAGCAAGAATCGTTGGAATACGGTCGCTACGAGCGGCAGCTTCTCATTCGAACGATAGATCAGACCGATCGTACGCGTAACGCGAGGGGAACGTACGCGTACTTTGGCCGGCTGCAGCGGCCCTACGGCATAGAGCGCCATCTCCGGCAACAGGCTGACCCCCATTCCGGCGGCGACCAGACCGCGGATCGTATCTGTTTCTTCCCCTTCGAAGCCGATATTCGGCGTGAAGCCCGCTTCCTTGCACGCATCCCACACGATCGGCCGAAGCGAATAGCCTGGGCTGAATAGGACGAACGTTTCGTCTTTCAGCTCCTGCAAGTCAATCGATTCTTCGCCTGCGAGACGGTGGTTCTGTGGCAAAATCGCATACAGCTCCTCGGTCAACACCATTTGCCCGCTGACATGGTCGTGTTCCTCGGGAAAAGGCGAGACGAAGGCGAGGTCAACCTCGCCTTTCACCACATCGCGAATGAGCGAAGGATACATGCCTTGCTTGAAGCGGAACTTCACGTTCGGATGCTTCTTGCGGAAGGCAGCGACGACTTCCGGGATGAGCGAGATGCCCAGACTGTGCGGGAACCCGAGTCGGATCTCGCCCTTCTCGGGATTGAGAAACTCATGCACGTCCATCACCGCGCGCTCGAGGTCAGCCAGTATTACCTCCGCACGCTTCAGGAACAGCTGTCCTACAGGCGTCAACTGCAGATTGCGTCCTTTCTGCAGGAACAGCTTGGCCCCTAGCTCTTCCTCGAGCTGATGAATTTGCCGGCTGACCGCCGACTGCGCGACATGAAGCTCCTCCGCCGCTTGCGTCACATGCTCTTTTCTCGCTACTTTCACAAAATAATATAGTTGGCGCAGTTCCATGAAGTCCCCTCTTCTTTCATCCTCGCAAAGCACAGCAGCTGCTTAACTGCGCTTGAGCAACATACGGTCATACCATAATGCATATAGAAAACCTGCGATCGCGCCGCCAAAATGCGCCCACATATTAATGCCTGGCACTAATAGGGAGTAAATAACGCCGAACGCCAATATACTGTATACCGTTTTCTTCGACCCTTCGTCAAGCGTTTTCTTCATCGTTGCCAAATATAGATAGGCGCCGTACAAGCCGTAGATCGCGCCAGAGGCCCCTACGCTGATGAGCACATCGTCCGCGAACATCGCGCTGACCGCATTGCCCATCACGCCGCAGAACAAGAAGAACACCGCGTAGCGCGCCTTCCCCAGCATTCGCTCGAGCGGCGGGGCAAAGACAAGGACGGCGAACATATTGAACAAGATGTGATCGAAACCTGCATGCAGGAACACCGCCGTCACGTACCGCCAAGGCTCCGTCAGGCCATATGGATCGCTCGGCGGGTCGACGATAAACGCGCCGTGATACAGGAGCGTATTGCTACCGCTGATCCAATCGTACAGGAACACCGCGAGATTGATCGCGATGATGATCGCCGTCACCGGATAGAGACGCAAATACGACCGGAAGCTTTCATACCTTAAGAAAATCATCATATCCGCTCCTTTGGCAGGTATTGGACAAGCTTATTTCATTACGATTATAATAAACAGGGTATTGACCACACTTTGAAGGAGGCAATTCTTACATGGCACAAGAACGTACAGGCGTTGCAACGCTTAAAGGCAATCCGATCACCCTGCTCGGCCCTGAGCTTAAACAAGGCGACCAAGCGCCAGACTTCCAATTGAACAAATCGCTCGTTGACGTCGTTTCCCTGAAAGATTTCGCTGGCAAAGCGAAGCTGATCAGCGTCGTTCCTTCGATCGACACCGGCGTTTGCGACGCGCAAACCCGCCGCTTCAATGAAGAGGCAGCAAACCTTGGCGATAATGTCGCAATCCTGACCGTCAGCGTTGACCTGCCAATGGCACAAGCTCGCTGGTGCGGCGCTGCAGGCGTGGACAAAGTTACCCTGCTCTCCGATTACAAGGACAACAGCTTCGGCGAAGCCTATGGCGTTCTGATCAAAGAACTTCGTCTCGACATGCGCGCGATCTTCGTCATCGACGCCAACGACACGATTCAATATGTGGAAGTGCTCAGCGAGATGACCGAGCACCCGAACTATGAGCAAGCACTAGCCGCTGTAAAAGCACTCGTGTAACTACATACGTTCATTGCGCGAAGAAGTAACAGATGAATGCTCCGCTATTTGTTAGCCGGAAGCCAATCAGCTGTAGCTGAATGCTGCGTTCCGAATACCTGAACGCAAGCCAATCAGCTGTCAAACATGTAAAAAGCGAGAGAGGGTTCCCCTCCTCGCTTTTCTTGTGCTCTAAGCGCCTGATGTTTTGTAGGCAGCCAGCTTCTTATCCAATGTACGATAGATATCAAGAATGACCCGGTAGTTCGCGCCCAGATCCCCGAAGGAACCACGGGAAGCGGAATAAATGTCGACTGCTGAATTGACGGGATTAACCGAAATGACCGAAACCGTAATGTCCATCGTACGGCCCGTAACGGTCCGCTTCTCAAGGACGATCTCCCCGACGGACTCCACTTCATGCAAGATCTTGTAGCCCTGCATCTTCTTCAAGGTAGAGACAATCTCTTCCCAAGCCCTATCTTTCGATAGCTTGTAATAATGGGATTTCAGCAACGGATCTTTTGCCTTATCGCCAGTCAGTTCATGACTGCGCAGCAACCCCATTAGGGTTCGCTTCAACAAAGATGATCTCCCCCTCCGACGACTATGTACGCTAACCCATATGATAGCATAAATGCGAACATAAAAAAAAGGGGGATTGTCCCCCTTCTCTTGATTAGTTGATCCCGCCGAAGCCGTCCGACTTGTTTGTTTCTGAACCCGCTCTCGCAGGTGGGTGTCCGCAGAAGCGTATTTGAGATCCCTTCCGTAAAGGGCGTGTCAGCCTCGCCTCGATTAGAACTCCCGTGAAACAGCCATTGGTTCAAAACAATAGATAAGCCGTAACGTGCTCAGCAGGATGTATTGCTATTATAGCCGCTTCATCTGTAAAAGTAAACTTGAGTCAGATGTCAATTATTTCCTGCCAATTTGTTCCTGATTGTTGTCGAGCGGCAGACCGATCTCTTCCGCTTCCTTGCGTGCTTCCTCGGCTTCAGCCTCTGCTGCCTTCTCCGCTTGCATCTGCAGCTTCTGGTAGATGGCGTAGAAGTTCCAGAACGCAATCGCCGCGACGATGCTGCCCGTGAAGAACGGAATGAGGAACATCAATTTGGTGCTGCTCAAACTAATATAGATAACAAAACCGCACATGATGGCAGTCGAGAGCGAACGCAGCGGACGGCCGATCGTGATCAGCAGCGCATTCTTGATCAGCTGGAACGTCTTCATATGGTAATGCACGACCATCGAGAAGAAGTTAAATAGCGATACCCCGAGCAACACAAGCAGCGCAATAAATAAGTAGGACACAAATTGGAGCTGCGTCAGCTCACCGCCGTAGACTTGGAAATCGACAATCATGACCGCAAACAGGATGACATAAATAATGCCTGCAATCATGCTTTGCAAATAGCTGTCCTTATAGTTGCGGAAGAATGTCTTCAATAGCGGAGCATCCACTTCACCCATGACCCATTTACGCGCGACGCCGAACATCGCAGCCGTTGCCGGGAAGAGCGTAAATGGAGCTACAATGCCAGCAAGAATGAATCCCTGCTTCATGAAGTCAGCTACTTGGTCTTCCGCTACGTTCCCCGTGGCAATCGCGATAAAATGCGTGAATACCAGAAACATAAACGGCAAGGAACAAATCATCCACAAGATGTTTGTTACCGAAAGCCTCATAATCCATTCGGATATTTTGTAAAGCCCGCCCATCATGCCTTTCATTTCCATGATTGCCTGTCCTCCTAAGCTTTGACTGCTTTTGTCAGTAGTACGAAAGCGCTAACCTTTTGTTCCATCTTTCTTAAAGCGATTACATCCTGAGATATCTCTATTATAAAGTAGGTTATCCATCTACGCTAGCGCCCATTTTGTCCTGCATTGGGCGATTGCCTTAGCGATGTCGACCTATCCGCATATAGATATAGTGTACTCCCCAAACAAACCACTTTCTAAGGAGGCTTCACCACATGAGCAATGTAGGTTGTGGCGGTTACGGCGGCGGTTTCTCCTCGGCAGCCCTGATTCTTGTTCTCTTTATCCTTCTTGTGATCGTATCTCGCGGCATCCTGTACTAATAGCTCCCCTAGGCAGCACCGCATAGATCGATTCAACCCCACAAAATTAAAATTCTAAGGAGGCATTTTCATATGAGTAACGTATACGGTGGCGGCTACGGCGGTATGGGCGGTTTCTATTCCGCAAGTTTCATCCTGGTTCTCTTCATCCTGCTCGTAATCGTAACACGCGGTTTCTTGTACTAGGACGTAAGAACGACAGCGAATAGCATGACCATGACAACTTAGACAACTAGAGGAGGAAAAAACACATGAGCAACGTATACGGCGGCGGCGTAGGTACAGGTTTCTCCAGTGCAGGATTGATCTTGGTACTCTTCATCTTGCTGGTTATCGTCTCCAAAGGCGTCCTGTACTAATCCCGACTTTCAACGAGACAGCGATCGCACAACCAATTGACGCATAAAAAAAAACCGGGGCATCCGCCTGCCGAACGATTCGGCAGGCGGAATGCCCCGGTTTTATGTTATTGCTCTTGACGAGGACGTGGACGGTACTCGCCGCTTGTGCTGCGGCCTCCGCCTTGTCCATCGCGGTTGCTGTTGTAGCCGCCACGGTTGCTGCTATTGCTGCTGCTGCCACCGCTGTAACCACCACGGTTGCTGCTGCTGCCGCCGCCGTATCCGCCACGGCTATCGCCGCTGCGTCCGCCTTCGGAACGTCCACGTGGGCCGTTGCCGCTGCGGGATCCGCCGCCGAAAGGACCGCCCGAGAAGCGACGTCCATTGGAACGCACATCTGGTCTGCGTTTTTTCGCACGGATCGGATCTTCTGGCGTCAGTTCGATCTCGACGTTCTTCTTCTCGCCCGTGATCAATTTGATCGCTGCAGCAAGCAGATTAACGGAGTCGTACTGCTCAAGCAGTTGAATCGCGATGCCTTTGTATTCATTGATCGATTCTTCTTGAACGAATTCAAGAATGCGTTCAGCCGTAACGCGTTGTTTGCCCTCGATAGCTTCTGCAATGCTTGGCAGCGGCTTCTTCGGAATTTTGTGGCGCGTTACTTTCTCGATAAAGTGCAGATGGTCGATCTCGCGCGGCGTTACGAACGACCAAGCCGTACCTTCCTTACCTGCGCGGCCTGTACGGCCGATACGGTGTACATAGCTCTCAGGATCTTGCGGAAGGTCGAAGTTGATAACGTGCGTTACGCCCGAAACGTCCAGACCGCGCGCAGCAACGTCGGTCGCTACGAGTACATCGATGCTGCCGTCGCGGAACTTACGCATAACAGCGTCACGTTGATTCTGGGACAGGTCGCCATGCAGGCCGTCAGCGGAGTATCCGCGCTTTTGGAGCGCTTCGCTCAGCTCATCGACACGACGCTTCGTGCGTCCGAAGATGATCGCAAGCTCAGGCGATTCCATATCAAGCAAGCGGCTCAGCGCATCGAACTTCTGGCGTTCGTGAACTTCGATGTACGCTTGGTCGATCAGCGGCGCGCTGACTTGCTTAGGGATAACCGACACATGCTCAGGGTTCTTTTGGAACTGAGCTGCCAGACGTTGGATGTTCGGAGGCATAGTTGCCGAGAACAGCATGGTTTGGCGTTCTGCCGGAACCAGTGACAAGATCGACGTAATGTCTTCCATGAAGCCCATGTCGAGCATTTCGTCCGCTTCGTCCAAGACAACCGTGTTTACGTCATCAAGCTTGATCGTTTTACGGTTGATGTGGTCAAGAAGACGACCAGGCGTGCCGATGATGATCTGAGGGCGCTTCTTCAGGGAGCGAATCTGACGGCCGATCTCTTGGCCGCCGTAGATTGGCAGGGAACGAAGACCTTTGTAACGTGTAAGCTTGCCGATCTCCTCAGAAACCTGAATCGCGAGTTCGCGCGTTGGCGTCATGATCAAAGCAACGATACGATCTTCAGTAACTGGAATCTTGTTGATAAGCGGTATAGAGAAGGCAGCCGTCTTGCCCGTTCCTGTCTGAGCTTGACCGATTAAATCGCTGCCGGTGAGCGCAATTGGAATGGACTTCGTTTGGATTGGGGTAGCTTCTTCAAACCCCAGCTCCGTAATAGCCTGCAACACTTTTGGTTCCAAGCCGAATTCAGCAAATGTTTTCAAACTTTCTCAAACTCCTTTAATCTGTATCCACAGAAAATATACAGTTTATTATAGCACACTCAACATCACGAATACCAGTGAACGGAAAAGAGGCATAATATTACTGTGGTCCACCCGCTTCATCTGGCGTTTATTGTCGAAACGTCATACAATAAGGTGCAAAAACATACTTATTTTGAGAGGAACTGTTTTGGTGATGTCATTACAACATGTACGTACTGCCGGGGCCATGATTCTGGGCGCGATTCTGATCTCATTCGGATTCAACCAGATGATCATCCCCCACCAAATGATTAGCGGCGGCGTATCCGGTATTACGATGATTATCAGCTATGCGACCGGACTTCAAATCAGCTGGCTGTACTTCGTTCTTAATATTCCCATATTGGTATGGGGCTGGAAGGAGCTAGGCATGCGTTTCGTCGGCTGGAGCGTGTTCTCTGTCTTCGTCACGACGCTCGCCCTTCAGTTTATCCCTGTGAAGCCCATTGTAGACGATCTGCTGCTCGGTTCGGTCTTCGGCGGTATTGCCGTAGGCTTTGGCAGTGGAATTTCGCTGCGCGCCGGCGCCTCCACTGGCGGATTCGACATCGTCGCCGCCATTGTTTCACGGAGGCGGGACGTATCGCTAGGCATGTTAATCTTCATCCTTAATGGCGCGATCATTGCTTCACTTGGCGTCATGACCGGCGACTGGGACATCGCCCTGTACTCGCTTGTATCGATTTTCACAACCGGTAAAATCATTGATCTCATTCATATTCGTCAAATCAAGATTACCGCCTACATCGTTACGAACGAACCGGAAGAGATGATCAAGGCCATGATGCCGCTGCATCGCGGCGTTACCATTATTCCGACCCGCGGCGCTTATACGCAGACGAATCGCGACATGCTCATGACGGTTACTACGCGCTACGAGCTCGCTGAATTACGGCGAATTATCGCGAAGACCGATCCGAAAGCATTCGTCAACATTGTAGAAACGGTCGGAATCATGGGAGACTTCCGCAGAACGGACCGTGAGCCGACAACTTAGCAGTACAACGTTAGTGTACAGCAGCGCCTTACCCGGCATTCATGGAATTTCAAGCCTGACCCTAGGTTTTTCTGTTTGCTGCTGATATAATAAATCCATCGGCGTAGTATACAGGTTTCATGCCATACGTTTTACCCTACATTTCGTGATGAAAGGGTGATGCTTCATGGATATGGAAACAGTTAAACTGTCGCGGATCGTGGAGAAGCTTGCACCGGAGCTGATCCCTTTTCTCACGCAGCGCGAGCTCAATTTGAATATTGTGCTGCGAGACGGACTGGGAATTCTCGAGCCGGAAGACGCGATGGAGATCGTACAGCATAGTATTTGCGAGCACCAAAGAGAGATGTTGCTGCAATAACTTAAGTTTCGCATACAAGAACGGAGACGCTATGGCGTTTCCGTTCTTTTTTGTCCTATGAGAGATAGGTACCCCTTTCTTTTTCCCCATATTGCACTCCGTATGAAACGCACACCCTCATCGACGACGGCGTCAGCGGTTCAGCTCGTCTATCTCCTACTGCCAGAGCGTTTTCATGTTAATAGTAGGCGGTTAATATTTTTCAACTTTACCTCTGTGCCGGCCTTGGATTCTGCTCTATACTCTTAGGTGAGTGCACGATTGGCAAACGGGGAGATGACAGGAATGGAAACGATCTTCATGACATTGCTGCTGCTCTATCAATTGCTCGGCGGCGACGGATCAGGCGCACAGACCGCTTCGGTCCAGAAGCTGGTTCAGACCGCCTATGCTTCGGCAACTACGGGGACGGAAGTCGCGGGACCCGGCGGTCAGGACGCCAACACGTCGGAAACAACCTCGCCTTCGCAACCTTCGAAGACCGGGAACTTCATTAAGCAAGATCCGCAGCCGGACGCTCCTCCAGTGAAGGGAGTCTATGTCACCGCTCACAGCGCAGGCGGCTCCCGAATGGAGACGCTGCTGCAACTGCTTGACGATACCGATCTCAATGCCATGGTCATCGATGTGAAGGACGATTACGGCTATATCACGTACCCCACGCAGAATCCCGAGCTGCTGAAGTTCGGTAAGCCACAGAAGTATATTCGCGATATGGATGCGCTCATGAGCAAGTTAGAAGCACATGACGTTTATCCGATCGCTCGCGTCGTCGTGTTCAAGGATACGGTGCTTGCGGGCAGCTATCCCGAGCTCAGCTTCACCAAGCAAGACGGCACGGTCTGGCAGAACGGCAAGAAGGACAGCTTCGTCAACCCCTATATGAAGGAAGTATGGGACTATAACATCGCCGTCGCCAAAGAAGCCGTGAAGCTCGGGTTCAAGGAAATTCAGTTCGACTATGTCCGATTCCCGGAAGGCTTCGAGAAGAAGGCTGCCGATCTGAGGTTTCACCAAACGGGCGAAAGCCGCGTCGACACGGTAGCCGGATTCGTCAAATACGCTAAGGAACAACTTGAGCCTCTTGGCGTCCGCGTATCCGTCGATATTTTCGGCTATGCCGCCTCCGTTCCTGCTGCCGAGGGCATCGGGCAAGACTTCGTCAAGATCTCCAAGCAGGTCGACGTCATTAGCCCGATGATCTATCCGAGCCATTACAGCACAGGCTGGTTCGGCGTAAAAGAACCCGATATGAGCCCCTATGCAACGATTAAGGGCGCCATCGCGGACACCCATAAGAAACTGGACCCGATCGGCTCCTTCAAGCCCGTCATTCGTCCGTGGATCCAGGACTTCACCGCTAGCTGGCTCGGTAAAGGACATTACATCAAATACGGCAAGCCGCAAGTGGAAGCCCAGATCAAAGCGCTCCATGACAGCGGCGTAGACGAATACTTACTATGGAATGCAGGCAACAAGTATACGCCGGGCGTTATTTACTAACTCATGCTTGCTTCAATGAAGTAACCTATCCCGACTTCGGGACGTTTCTTCTCCACGATAGCAGCCGACTTGATAATCGGCGCCTTTACGTAATGGCGTGCCACATGGCTTTCCATGAACTCGAAAGCTTGGACGTCATCCGCTGCGAGCAGAATAAGATAGGCTATCTGGTCTTCTAACTCTATTTCGATCTTGTACAGGAACATCGTTCTCATCCTTTCCTTCTATATAAGAAGAGCCTTATGCGCGTAGGCGACGGTGAATATCACCGGCCCGGCATAAGGCTCTTTGCTTCTTCTCTTATTGGGACAACCGGCTTGCGAGGTTATACATATCCATATTGAACGGCTTCTTCGTATGAACGACTTTATCAATATCCGTCAGCACGAGCTCCCCGTTGATGATACCGCATCCTTTGCCAGACTCGCCTTCCATCAGACTGCGAACGGCAAAGTCGCCAAGTTGGCTTGCCAGAATCCGGTCATTGTGCGTCGGGCTGCCGCCGCGTTGAATATGGCCAAGTACCGTAACGCGCGGCTCGATGCCGTTGCGCTGCGTAATGCCTTGCGCGATCTCTTCGCCGCTGCAGACGCCTTCGGCCACGAGAATGATACTGTGGCGTTTGCCGGATTGGAAGTTCTCCTGCATACGTCGTGCGACATGGTCCAGGTCGAACGGCACTTCCGGAACAAGAATCGTCTCAGCGCCGCTCGCAAGTCCGGCATAGAGGGCGATGTCGCCGCAATGGCGGCCCATAACTTCAACGACCGAGGAACGCTCGTGCGAAGTCATCGTATCGCGAAGCTTGTTGATCGCATCCACAACGATCGATACAGCCGTATCGAAGCCGATCGTGTAGTCGGTGAACGGAATATCGTTATCGATCGTGCCCGGCAACCCCATCGTCTTAATGCCGAGCTTGCTCAGCTTATTGGCGCCTTGGTAAGAACCGTCGCCGCCGATAACAACAAGACCGTCGATGCCGCGCTCGCGCAGCACGTCTGCGCCTCTCTGCTGGCCTTCCGGCGTCAGAAACTCCTTACAGCGCGCTGTCTGCAGAATCGTGCCGCCGCGTTGAATGATATCACCAACGCTGCGCAGATCCATCTGGCGGAGATCGTTATTCAGCAGGCCTTGATAGCCGCGCTGAACGCCGTACACTTCTAGACCGTGATACAGCGCGCTTCTTACGACTGCTCTGACAGCCGCGTTCATACCTTGCGAATCGCCGCCGCTTGTAAGAACTGCAATAGATTTTACGGATGACATACTCTTCCACTCCTCAAGATGACAATAAGTTATCTATATTAAGATTGTTGCATACGAATCCAGATGCTGTTGCCCCAGAAGAACAACCGCGTTAGCGGGCTTCGCCGCATCAGCCGGCGCGAGATGCTGCGCACATCTTGCTGATCCCTTACCTTCGGGTCGGACAAATAAAGCGCCAGCAAACCTTCGATAATCATGCGATGAAACCGCCAATTCGGCAGTTTGCGAACATCCTTGCGGGCGTTCTCCATCATTAGGCCCAGTCGCTCTGTCAGCTCCCGCTGGCTCTGATAGTAGTTGCAGAAATTTAAGTCGCCGCCGATCCGATCCTCTTCCTGGTCGATCAGATAGTCGAGCATGATATGTAAGCCGCAGACATGCGGGAAATAAGCGTCTCTAATACCTCGTGCCTGCACATCCGTCAGCTTGGGATCCGTCGCTGCCAGAAATAGCATGAACATGCCGAGCGTTGAACCGGTGGCGGCTGCGAACTCATTCCATTGCAAGTGCGCGTATCGGGAGCGATGCTGGTTCCACCAAGCGAGCAGCGACGGCTCGCGGAGATCTCTACGAATATGCTTGTACACTTGAAGGTCCCGATAGAGACTGACGAGTTCCTGTACGTAAGGTTGTACCGGGCGGTAGCCTGGAAGCTTCGCTACGGCTCGCTGGCACGTCTGTACGAGCTCTTGCAAATATCCGCCATCCTCGCGTTCGGACCGGCACGCATAGTAATCTTTGACCGGCGCGATGGGGTCAACGGCATCGAGCATCGACTGATGCAGCAGATGGAAATCGGCTTCATTCTGCGACGTGCTGCGGTCGCATAAATTATCCAAGTAATCGCTGATCGTCTGAAGCGCCACGATGAGCGGGATGAGAATGTGCCGCTGCGACAGATTGGCTGCCGCATAGACGCCTCCGCCCTGGCAATGGAATTCCTTGCTGTTCATGCTCGCGAGCGCCTGGGTCCGCAATTCATCATCGGGAATAGCTTCGGCGAGCTGCCGCAATCGATTCAATTCCGTACGCACTTCCGGCAGCACGAACCGATAGACACGGTACATCAGCTTCAAAGGCGTTCGCGGAACCTGCACAGGTCGCAATGACAGTCTCATGATGAGCTCCCTCCTTGATGCTGGTGTTACGAATGGCGTTTGCCCTCAAGCTCTTGATTGATCCGGTACCAGATATGCAAGTCGTTGATCCGGCTGGCCAGATCGGCAATATTCGAGTTAAGCGTGCAGGTCTTGTCGAAATCGTCTTCTTCATTCATCTGGATCTGCAACACGTTAATCTGGTGCTCGAAACGGATGACCAGATCCGGGATTCGGCCGCGGATGATTTCCCATTGCTCCACGATGGAAGCCTGCTCCTCATCGCTATAATCCTCCCAATTCGCGTCCAGCTGGGGGAGGTTCAGACCGAGCCTCTCATTAAATATGAAAACACGATTCACGTCCTTAACCCTCCAAGCATTAATGTACCATTTCATCTCGCAATAATCCAGTCGAAATGCTTCTCTGTCGGAATTCCTCTAATCTTGTAAACGGCTTACGCCGTCTTTGATGGCGCAGCGCGTTTCATTCCGGAGAAATAGAGGATGATTGGTAACCGTGAAACTGTATTAATTCCTATATTTAAACATATTCCTCGTGCTATACTGATTTACAATCTGTCAACATTCGGCCGTTATATGTCTGTTCTCCAGTACGGGAACGTGCTCAAGCGCTATGAAAGTGGAGGTTAGCCTATGGACTCAAGTGAACCCGCACAGGAAGCAGGCAAGATCACGCACACCGCGCCTGCTTCCGCCGCACCGGCAAAGCAATCTTATGCCAAAGAGATTAATCTGCTCCGCTCGTTTTCCTTCTCGGTCTATATGACGCAGGCAGTCGTCGTTTCCTATTTGCCGCTCTATTTTCTGGACCAAGGCTTCAGTACCGGCCAGATTGGCGTGCTCTATTCGACCGGACCGTTCATCTCGATCTTCGCGAACCTGATCATGGGTCTTGTCAGCGACAAGTACCATACGCTCAAGAAGCTGTTCCCGATTCTGCTGATCGGACAGCTCCTCATGATCGCCCTGCTCTTCCCGAGCCCTGCTTTCCTTAGCGTATGCTTCATTATGATCGCATTCTACTTCTTCCAAACGCCGATGAATCCGCTGACGGACAGCTTGATTCTGCTCTCCAGCCAGCATACGGGGACACCTTATTCCCTCGTCCGCATCTTCGGCTCGCTCGGTTTCGCCTTATCGGCCTATGGATTCGGCTTGCTGCTGAAGGAAACGGGAACAGATACGACGCTAATACTGGCGCTCTGTACGATCGGAATTACACTGGCCTTTTCCTTTACGTTAAAGGACTATCAAGGGTCGCTAAGAAAAATGGAGTTCGGCGGGTTCTATCAGCTGATCCGCAAACCCCAGATTATCTCGTTCTTTGTCATCATACTCATCGTCTCGATCTCCCATCGCATGTATGAAGGCTTCCTGGCTGTCACGATGCGCCAGATGGGGGCAAGCGACTCCCTTGTCGGCCTCGCGTGGCTCATGTCCGCCGTGAGCGAGATTCCGATCCTGTTCCTGCTCGGCAAATACGGGCACAAGTTCAAGGAATTGCCGCTGCTCGTCATAGCCAGCCTGATGTACGCGCTGCGTTTCTGGCTGGTCAGCGTCATCGATTCCCCGGAGTGGCTCATTCCGGTTCAGGCGATGCACAGCGTCTCCTTCGGGATCTATTTTGCCACCGCGCTCAGGTACATCACTTCAATCATTCCCGATGAGTACCGCTCATCCGGCCAAGCGCTCTATGCGGTGGTCTGGACGGGAGTCGCCGGCGTCATCTCGGGCACGGTCGGCGGCAGCATCTACGAAGCCTTCGGCAAGGATAGCTTCTTCCAGCTGGCGATGACGCTTGCCTTGATTGCCGCGGCCGGCTTCTTCATTCAACATGTGCGAAGCAACCGGGTGCTGAAGTAACCGCCATACGATCCAAGACGCCTTCGGGCGTCTTCGTGCTTTTAAACGATAAGCGGCCCCCAACCGAAGAAGTTGGGGGCCGAGAACCTGCTATGGTTAGCGAGGACACCTACAGCTTCGTTACGTTAGCTGCTTGAGGTCCGCGGTTGCCTTGCGTAATATCGAACTGGACCGACTGACCTTCCTCCAAAGTCTTGAAGCCTTCGCCTTGGATTGCGGAGTAATGCACGAATACGTCGTCGCCGTTCTCCACTTGAATAAAGCCATAACCCTTCTCTGCGTTAAACCACTTTACTGTTCCTTTCACTTCAACAACCTCCTAGATTAAGCTCGCCGCATGTGCTGGCGAATGAATCAAATATGCACCTAACTGGTAAAGAATATCAGTCAAAGCTTAATCTGTAATCCCTGATCCGACCCTGGAATAAAGGGCAATCGGGACGGGTACAGCTCTGTTGTTCCTCCATACCTGCTGGCTTCCTTCACTATATGCGGCAAGTGCGGATACGGCACCCATTGCAGCGATAATAACGGATAAATTTTTATCGTGCCGCCCGGAGCGCAGACACGCACCATCTCCGCGATCGCCTGCAAATGAAAATCAAGGCCGAACTGGTCGGCATAGAGGAATAAGAAGTGGCTGCACACGATGGTCTGGAAGCGATTGTCCGCAAAAGGCAGCTGAGGCAGTGCCCCTTCGATATATCGTCTGTCGGCATCTGCTGAGTTGAGATCATCAGCAAACAATTGCAGGGACCGCTCGCGCGATGCCCGATGGTTCTCGATATTGCCGTAATACGTCCAATCGAATTTATCCTTAAGCCGGCCGAGCTTGGCCGTTGAAGTCTCGATCTCTAATGAAGCTTCCGCGATCCATTGATCGATCCCGGGCTTATAACGCGGATCGACCGCAATGCCTTGCAACCCTTTGCGGTGCAGCGCAGCGGTGAACGAAGAACCGCCGCCGGCGATGTCCAGCACTTCGCCTTGCCCGAGTTGCTCCTCTGTCAAATCGAACATGCGAACATACTCTTCGTAGCTCCGGCAGGTCATAGCCACGCCGATCTGCTCGTAAACGTCTTTCATGCTCATCTCTCCTCTTCTCGTCTCATCTCACTCTTCTCAACTGTAGGGCTATCATGCCTCATAAGCCCCATGAACCGCCCGAATACCGCATTTCATCCCTCTCTAATTCAGATGTTAAGCTAGTATCTATAGCGGTTCCCATATATTAACATGTAACTTATTTGATTTCTACCCTCTATAATGGCTATTATGATAGGATAACCATGCTCATTGGAGGACTTCACATGTTCAAAAAAGTTCAAATTTACAAGACCGACAAATATAATATGCTGTCCGTCGAAATTCAAGGCAAGACGCTGATCGCCAGAGAAATCTCCGATCAATGGGGCGAGGAGTGCCATACCTTCGTCAGCCGTCCGCAGATGATGCACTGGGCGGAGAACCGTTTCCGCGCAGAGGACTTCGTCGGACGCGAGGAAGAGCGCGAGGAGATTTTTGCCCGCTTCAAAGAAGTCTAAGCAAGGTGAAACGGCTATCGCCGTCTTTGATGGCGCAGCGCGTTTCATTCCGGAGAAATAGAAGATGATTTATAAACGTGCAGCTTATAAATTCTTATATTTGAACAAAAAGGAAAAATACCCCTCCCTGGCGAACATAAGTACTATATCACCTGCATAGGTTGGGCGAAGGGGAGAAACATCTGACGTGGACACGACAGCATCGATTATTTTCATTATTGCTGCCTTCTGCTTGGGCGGCATCGTCATTATGCAAAAGAATAATATCCCGCCCGGACTTCGCAGAGGATTGGCCCTCTCGTCCATTGCCTTTATCGTATTTGCTTTTTTCCTAATTGTTTATAGCTTGGCAACAATGGGGTCATAATGAAGCCGCAGGCGGGTCAAACTAGGGGCAAACCGTGAATTGGAGCGTGATTCCAGTGAAATGGCTGCCCCTTGTTTTATCCCTGTCTCTGCTGCCTGGCGCCGCGCCGGTTACACCGCCCCATTCAGCAGCAGCAGCGGCCTCATTGCCAATAGATCAACCGAGGAGGATTCCGATGAACAACGTACCTAAACGTTCCGAAACCGCACCTGAGCACCGCTGGAAGCTGGAGGACCTGTTCGCTGACCAGTCCGCATGGGACAAGGAATATGCGCTCGCCAAAGATTTGATGAAGAAGGTCGCCGCGTTCGAAGGAAAACTCGCCGATCCGAATCAGCTGAAGGCTTGCTTCGAGCTGGAAGATGAGCTGTCCCTTCATGTGGAGCGCCTCTATGTGTACGCGAACATGAAGCATCACGAGGACACGGCAGAGCCGACATACCAGGCGCTCTCGGATAAATCCAAGAAACTGTCGGTCGAGACCGGCGAAGCGCTATCTTATGTAACGCCAGAAGTGCTGAGCCTCGCCGATGCCGAACTGGACGCCTTCATCGCGAATCCGGATCTGGCCAAATACCGCCAAACGCTCGAAGAGATGCGCCGCCAGAAAGCGCATATTCTGTCTAAAGCCGAGGAGCAGCTGCTCGCGCAGGTAGGCAACGTCAGCCAAGCGCCGAACACGATCTATAGCATGCTGAACAACGCCGACCTGAAGTTCCCGAAGGTGAAAGACGAGAACGGCGAAGAGATCGAGCTGACGCAAGGAAGATACATACAGTTCCTCGAGAGCAAGAACCGTGAGGTGCGCGCAGCCGCGTTCAAGGCGATGTACGACACCTATGGCAAGCTGAAGAACACGATTGCTTCGACGCTGAACGCGAACGTGACGAAGAATGTTTTCTATTCGCGTGCCCGCAAGTACCCGTCCGTGCTGGAGATGTCCCTCTATGGCGACAATATTCCGAAGAGCGTGTACACGAACTTGATCAATACGATTCATCAGCACCTCCCGCTCATGCACCGTTACATGGAGCTGCGCAAGAAGCTGCTGAAGGTCGATGAGCTTCATATGTACGACCTGTTCGCGCCGCTTGTCGAAGAGTATAAGATGGACATTGCGTATGAAGACGCGAAGAAAACCGTCTATGAAAGCTTGAAGCCGCTCGGCGAGGACTATCTGAACGTGCTCCAGCAAGGCTTCGACAACGGCTGGATCGACGTCTACGAGAACGAAGGCAAACGCAATGGCGCATACAGCTGGGGAGCTTACGGCACGCATCCTTACGTGCTGCTCAACCACAAGGACAACCTGAACAGCATGTTCACGCTGACGCACGAGATGGGCCATGCGCTGCACAGCTACTATTCGGACAACAATCAGGATTACCGCGACGCGCAGTACACGATCTTCCTGGCCGAAGTCGCCTCGACGCTGAACGAAGCGCTGCTGATGGATTATCTGCTGAACAAGTCGACCGATGCGAAGGAAAAAATGTATCTGCTCACTTACTATGCCGACCAGTTCCGTACGACGGTCTTCCGTCAGACGATGTTCGCGGAATTCGAGAAGATCATTCATGAGAAGACAGAGGCCGGCGAGTCGTTGACGCCGCAAGACCTCAGCAAAATCTACTATGATCTGAACGTGCAGTATTACGGCCCGGGTATGGTCGTGGACAAAGATATCGAGATGGAGTGGGCGCGTATCCCTCACTTCTACACCAGCTTCTACGTGTACAAATACGCGACCGGCTTCTCGGCGGCAACCAGCTTCGCCAAGCAAATCCTGGACGAAGGCGCTCCTGCCGTCGACCGCTACCTCGGCTTCCTGAAGAGCGGCGGCAGCGACTTCTCGATTAACATTCTGCAGAAAGCCGGCGTTGATATGTCGACGCCTGCGCCGATCGAGCAAGCGATGAGCGTGTTCGAGGATCTGATCAAGCAGATGGAAGAGCTGACGAAGTAAGCCCTTGTCTAAGAACGACAATAGCCTTACGATGCGGAATCCGCTTCGTAAGGCTATTTTTAATTAGATCAGGATGCTTAGCCCGTAAGCCAACAATCCGGCCGCAGCCGAGGAGAGCAGATTGACCATGTCATTGGTCATGAAACTCCATCCCTGTACCAGCTTGGCCGGCTTCCCGCAATGTACGGCCCGCTCCGTCCTAGCGCCGCATTCGCCGCAACGGTACATCGCCTGCACGGTAGCGCCTATCAGCGAATCCGCGAATGCGCCAACCGTTCCCCCGAACGCGGCGGCGGCGAATAATGCCCAGGGAGTCGCTTGCTCCACCCCCGCATAGCCGGTCACTACGAGTATGATCCCGATGAAGCTGGCCCCTGCGGCAGCTGCCGCGCTGCCAAGCAAGGAAACGCCGCCGCTTGTGCCCGGCGTTACGACCGCACCGGTCAGGATAGACCTTGGGGCCGACCGACTTAGCGCACCGATCTCCGTAGCCCAAGTATCCGCGTTCACTGCCCCCATCACGCCAGCGAAGGCAAATAGCCAACCTTCGTCCGGCCAGATCGCATGGCCTGCGCAGAGCAAGAGGCCAAGGCCCCCGTTTGCCCACACTTGAGCTGCGTCTCTTCGGCCGCCTTTGGCATAGTTCGCTTCGGCGGACTGCTTGGCGCGATGGCGTTTCTTCCACTTGGACCACAGCGTCGAGGAGACGAAGAATGCGATTAACCCGGCGAACCATTGCGGACCGCCCAATGCAATGAACCCTGTCCCCATGATGATCGCCGACACCGCGCCTGATCCAGACAACGAGCGAAGCTTCCACGCCAACCCGGCGATAATGGCGCTGCCTGCAAGCCCAATCAGTATCCGCAGCCACCATTCCTCGATATAGCCGACCATCCATCCACCTCTTTCTTTTCCTTCCGCATAAGACGTATAACGAAGGAATCTGAAATTCCGACAAAATCCGACTTTATAAAAGGAATTATGCGCTTCATGTCGAATCCCTCTAAAACCTAATATTGCATTGATCCATCCAACCTAGCAAGGAGTGTCTTGCATTGCCTAATGATCACCTCACAGCCGCTTCAGTCGAACCCCCGGCGGATGAGCGGACCCCTGAACAACTGCTGCGCATCATTTTCGACTATACCGCCAAAATCGCCAATGAAAAAAGCTTAAGCAACGTCCTGCTCCACATGGCCGATATGGGCCGCGAGATGATCCTCGCCGACCGCTGTACCGTCTGGCTGATCGATCGCAGAAGCCGGGAACTCTTCACCACCGTGGCTCATGGCGTAGACGAAATCCGTATTCCGCTAGGCACCGGTTTTGCCGGATATGCGATCGAGACCGGCGAACCGATTCTAATCGAAGACGCCTACAATGATCCCCGGCATAATGCAGCGAACGACCAGAAGACCGGCTATCATACGAAATCGCTCATTACGGTGCCTTTCGTCGGGAATGACGGCTCTATTCTCGGCGCCTATCAGGCGGTTAATAAGCGCTCCGCCTCTTCGGTGTTTACGAACCGCGACCTTGAACACCTGACCTTAGCCGCCTCTTATGCCGGGAAGTCCCTCGAATCGGTCATGCTGCATGAGGAGATTGCGGCGACCCAGCGGGACCTCATCGTCGCGATGGGCGAGATCGGCGAGAGCCGCTCCAAGGAAACCGGCAACCACGTGAAGCGTGTAGCGGAATACTCCTATATCCTGGCCATCGGATGCGGGCTCAGCCATGAAGAAGCCGAACAACTGAAGATCGCCTCCCCCATGCATGATATCGGGAAGGTCGCAATTCCTGACGCAATTCTGCAGAAGCCCGGCAAGCTGACGGAAGAAGAATTCGAGATTATGAAGCAGCATACGTTAATCGGCTACTCGATGTTGAAGTCCTCCGGCAGAGCCTTGCTCAACATTGCGGCTACGATTGCGCTGCAGCACCATGAAAAATGGAATGGAGCCGGTTATCCCCATGGGCTCAGCGGCGAGGATATTCATCTGTATGGCCGAATCACGGCCATCGCCGACGTCTTCGATGCCCTCGGCAGCGACAGGGTCTATAAGAAAGCATGGGAGCTTGACCGCATTCTGGCCCTCATGCAAGAGGAACGCGGAAGGCACTTCGACCCTGCCCTCATCGATGTCTTCTTCGAGCAGCTGCCTAAGCTGCTGACCATTCGCGAACAGTACCAAGACAAGTTAATTAGTCCGTAGAACGCACGAAAAACCGGCGCCGCTTCGGCAGCCGGTTTCTTGCGCGACCAAGGGCGGCTTCGCAAGCCCGCTTCCGCTTGCCCGCGCTGCCGTTACGACAGCCCGAACGCTTGCCCGTACCGGTCCGGATAATTGGTGCAGATCATGAGGTCCGGATCAACCGACGCAAGACGTCTCATCGTCTGGGCATCGTTGACGGTCCATACCATGACCTCGATCCCTTCTTGGCGCATAACCTTCAAGAGGGGAGCTGTCGCGAACGGGTGGCCTAGCGACAAGAAATCCGATTTGAGCTGTCGCAAGTCGCCCAAGAGAGAGGACGGCGCCCCATCAATGATCAGTCCGGTACGCACCTCAGCCGTCAGTGCGCGTACTTTCGCCAGCGACTGCTGATCGAATGACGTAATGACCGAATCATGCTCCAGCCCTTTGGCATAGAGCAGCTCGACTACCTTCTTCTCCAGCTCCGGGTATCGGCCTCCATAGGTCTTGAGCTCAATGTTGAGCCGACAGCGGCCGATCGACTCGTCAAGCAGCTGGGCGAGCGTCGGAATGCCTTCCCCTTCGAATGCCTTGTTAAATTTCACGCCTGCATCGATGCGGCCAAGCTCCTCAGCCGTATAGTCGGCCACCTTACCGCTGCCCGTCGTCGTTCTTCGCAAAGTATCGTCATGAATAATAACCGGAATGCCATCCTTGGACAGCTGAACGTCCAGCTCCATCCATTGGACGTACGGGAATGACATCGCTTTGCGAAAAGCAGCCATCGTATTCTCAGGCGCAAGCCCCGATGCCCCCCGGTGTGCGCATGCTACTACCACTTGTATCTACTCCTTCGCTTTGATGTACCCTTCCTTATCGACCGTCGCATTCAGCGAGAAGCCCGACAGTCGCGTTAACAGCTCCTGCGCGGCCGTTCCTTCCAGCGGCGCCGGCTGGGACTGCGCGGCCCGCATCGGGTGGAACTGCAGCTTGCAATTCCCGCTCTTCGTGCAGACGGCTTCGAGGACGCCGGTATCCTTCGTTTTCTCGGTCTTCGTCATATTAAAAATATAATTGCCCAAGCTGTATGCAATCCACTTGCCTTTATACGTTTCGAACCCTTGCAGCACGTGCGGATGGCTGCCGATGATAAGATCGGCGCCTGCGTCGATGAGCACCTTGCCGAGGTCCTTCTGATACGGCTCCGGCGTATCGGCCCGTTCAATCCCCCAGTGGATCATGACGATGACCAGATCCGCCTTCTCCTTCGCTTCCTTGATCGTCTTCACGGTGCGTGTAGAGTCGTACGCTTCCGCTACGCCGGGGTGATTCTCCGCAGCCTTCCATTCCCCTACCGGCAGCACCCGGGATACGCCGATGTAAGCGACCTTAATGCCCTTGGCCTCCAGGTAGATCGGCTCGAAAGCTTCCTTGTCGTCGCTGCCCCCTCCGATATTCGGGATACCCGCTTCGTCCAGATAGGTTATCGTATCGAGCAGCCCTTCCGTCCCTTGGTCGAGCGTATGATTGTTGGCGAGGCTGACCACATCGAATCCGGCCTCCTTCAGCGCTGGCAGCGACAGCGGCGAGCCTTTGAAGACGTACTGCTTATCCTCGGCCGGCGTACCGCGCGTCGTAATCGGATTCTCCAGATTCCCTGCCGTCAAATCGGCCCCCTGCAGGAATGCGAGCGACTTGGCGTACGGGAATGCATAGCCGTTCTTCAGCATCGTATCTTCGACTGAGCCTGCAAGCAGGATATCGCCGACGAAAGACAGCTTAATCGTCTCGCCTTCATCCGCGCTCCCTTCGCCGGCAGCGGGCGTTGCGTCCTCATCCGGCGGCGAGGCTTCTTCCTCTGAACTGCCCGGCTGTTCAGCAGGCTGTCCGCTAGGTACATCCGTCTTAGCGCCAGAGTCAGAGTCCGGCTCCGCTTCCCCGCCAGCTTCGGGCAAGGACACCTCCGTACCGGCATCCTCTTCCTGGCCGGTCTGCGGCTCTGCCTCGCCAGGCGGATTGTTATCCGGCTCATCTTCCGCCGCGTCCGGTGTATCGGCTTGACCGTTATTCGTCGTTGCAGCCGAATTCCCGCCGCTCCCGGCTTCCTCGCGCGGAGGTCCTTGATCGCCGTTATTCGTAAGTAATACGCCAATGAATACTCCGATTAAGACAAGCAGCGTCACGTTCACGATCAACAAGCGCCGCATTCGTTTTCTTCGTCGTTCTTTATTCAACTTCTGGGCTTCCGAGCGGGACATCGACATGATTCAAATCTCCTTAATGAGATGACATATTCTGCAAGCGTCCTCTTATTATACCAATTGTTTCTTTCCTTGCGATAAGAGGTTTTCAGGCAATATCCGTGATCTCATAGATTTGAACGCCGTCTCCCTCCCGGCTGCGAACCTTGCTCTGACGCTCCAAGTGCACCAGATGGGCCAGCGTCTCCGACATCGCAAACCGGAGATTATGCGCATTGCCTGCGATTCTAGCTCCGAACAACGTTTGGCACAGCGCAAAACCGTGCTGAGGACGATCCTTCAGCAGTTCGAGAATGTAGGCAAGCCGGCGGTCATGGAACGCAAGCAGCGCATGTATGCGTCCTTGATAGTCGGCGAACGGTTCGCGGTGGCCAGGGAATGCAAGCTCCACCTCATAAGCCGCAAGCTCCTGAAGGGAACGGAGGAACGAAGCGAGCGGATCCTCCTCTTCACCCGGCACGAGCGAGATGTTCGGCGTAATGTCAGGCAGCACTTGATCCCCGCAGAGCATATGCTTGCGGTTGCCGTCATAGAAGCACAACTGGCCGAAGGCATGGCCCGGCGCATCGATGGCCAGCCACGAGGAGCTGCCCATCTGCAGCGTATCGCCGGCTTGGATGAAGCTTACGTTCGGCATGGGGGACACCCGCGCGACGAAGCTCTCCAGATGGTCGCGAATATCGTCTTGCAGCTCCTCCGGCATGCCATGGAGCCGATAGAGACGGGTCAGATCGGCAGCAAAGCTTCGTTCTTCTCCCCACAGCCTGCGCGTATAGGCGTACGACGCTTCGCTCATATAGACCGGCGCGCCGGTCTGCTGCTGGAACCAGCCTGCCAGGCCGAAGTGATCCGGATGCTGATGCGTCAGGACGATCGAATGGATACGTTCGAAGGCAATACGCTCCTGCCCCAGCACCTGCTTCCATACGTCCAGCGCTTGCTCCGTATGCAGGCCCGGGTCGACTAATGTGTAACCTTGCTCATCCTGCAACAAGTAGCTGTTCACCCACTTCAGCGAAAAAGGCAGCGGGATCCGCACCTGAAGAATCCCGCCCGGCCATTCGCGGGCTTGTCCTGTAACTACGTTCGCTGATTCCGTCAATTAGGACAACCTCCCGACCATGATCATCCGCATCGATTCCGAGGCGTCGTATGGGCTGCCGTTGTAATCGCCATAGACTCGGGTAAGCGTTAAGCCAGCCTCAGTCAATGATCGCTCGAACCAAGGCAGCGGGAAGAGGCGGACCCGTTCCTCGTAACGGCGTTTTGCTTCTTCGGGCAGGCCGATCTCGATCTGTTTGATCACCCAGCCGTCCACGACGGAACGCTTCTCGTCGATCTGCGTACCTGTCGCTTCATCGATACGATGCGAATGCGGGACCAGATGGCGCTCCACATAGACCGGATTCATGAAGTCGATCAAGAAGTGCCCGTCGGGCACAAGAACGCGGCGGATCTCGCGCAGCACCTGCACATTATCTTCCTCCTGCTCGAAATAGCCGAACGAGGTGAACAAATTGACCGTCGCCTGGAAAGAAGCTGACGCGAAAGGAAGCTTACGCATATCTCCTTGCACCAGCTCGACTTGACCTTGATCATTATTCGCCTTCGCTTCCTGCAGCAGTTCGGCAGACAGGTCAATGCCCGTCACCTTGTAGCCGAGCTCGGCCAAAGCCAATGCATGCCGGCCCATGCCGCAGCCGACATCGAGCACTTCGGCATCCTGGGGCAGCTCGAGCCACCCCGCCATCCGCTGCACTTCTTGCGCAGCCTGCTTCCAGTTGCGATGCCGGTACACAATCATATAATCAGAGCCGAAGCTCCTCTCAAACCATGCCATTCCTCTCACTCCTTGACGCCCGATGAATAGAACCTATACCTGTTATTGTACTTTACCTTCCTCGTATCTGGCAAAATTACGGAGGGTAAACAAGCATATTCGAGACTCCCTTGCAGCATACTAGCCAAACTGTGGTAAAAATGGCTGACGCGCACTTATTTCGCTATGAAGGAGGATGACAGCTATGCTCAACCGGATCGAGACGATCATGGCGCAAGCCAAGGATCTGAACACCCATCGCATTCAGAACAATACGATTACGATTGAGGTAGCTTATATTTCCTCGCTCTGCGATGAAAGTAAAGTGAGCGATTTTATCCTCGTGCCTTTCCTGAAGGACGAGCTCGAATTCCAAAAAAACATCAGCCTAAACCCCAATTTCATCGTGCTGACCGACACGGCAAAGTGGAGCGAAACGCTGCTTCGCGGCTTTGTTCTGGTCCAGCTGGAAGGAACGGTATATACCCTCGACGCCGCACGGGTCATCCGCAACGAGAACCCGCAAACCCAGGTGGAGACAGCCATCATGGGCTCGCAGGTGTCGCTCAGCGAAGACTTGATCGATTCGATCAACATCATCCGCAGCCGATACCCTTCTCCCGAGCTGGCGATCGAGGAGCGTACGGTCGGCAACTGTTCTCGTACGCGCGTCTCCATTATCTTCGACTCCCGTCGCGTCGATCCGAGCGTATTGACGGAGGTTAGGGACAAAATCATGAATCTGGAGGTCGATTTCCTCCAGGCGCCGGGTCAATTGGAGCGTCTGATCTCAAGCCGCAAGCGCAGCTTATTCCCGACCATGATGATTACCGAGCGTCCGGACCGGGTAACGAGCAGCCTTCAAGCCGGCAAGGTAATCCTCCTTGTGCAGGGCTCCGGTTTTGCGTTGATCCTCCCCGCAACGTTCTATGATTTCATGCACGCGGTAGACGACGAGTATGATTCGTTCTGGATGACGCGCTTCCTCATAACGCTTCGTTATATAGGGGTTATTCTGACGATCTTGCTGCCATCGCTGTATATTGCCGTCGTCTCGTACAATCCGGAGCTGTTCCGCGTCCAGCTCGCTTTCTCGATCGCGGGCAGCCGTTCCGCCGTGCCCTATCCGTCCTTCATCGAAGTCATGATCATGCTGTTCATGATCGAATCGCTGATCGAAGCCAGTGTTCGCTTGCCCAAATATATCGGTTCCACGGCAACGACGGTAGGCGGTCTGATCCTTGGTCAAGCAGCCCAGCAGGCGGGCTTGGTCAGCAGCATCATGATTATCGTTACGTCGGTCGTCGCGATCTCGAACTTCGTGGTGCCGGTCAATAACATGTCCACGGCGATTCGGTTTCTCAAATATCCGCTCATCATCCCGGCTATTTTCTTCGGACTTGCCGGCGTCGCGGTAGGCATCTTCATCTATATCGTGTATTTGGCGGACCTCCGGAGCTTCGGCAAGCCGTATTTCCGCTTCATCGGTCCGACCAAAAGGCATTCCGGAGACATCGGGCAGGTGGATCAAGCGTGAGCCGTTACTTCTACTATCACATCGTGTTGGTCAGCCTGCTTAATCTCATGCTGTTCGTGCCGCACATCTTGATTCGCTACCGCTACCAAGGAGCCGTCACTTCCATGGCGCTGGCCGTCGTCATCGGCACGGCAATGACGTTCATGTATACCTATATCATGGGCAAATTCCCCGGGCTTGGCATGCCCGAGATTCTAGACAAGTTTCTGCCCAAAATGGTTGTTAAGCCGATCATGGTGTTCATGGCGGCCATGTGGATCATCGGACCTTCGATTGCCCTCGTCTCGTATGCGGTGTTGATCAACCGGTTCATTAACCCGGATACGAGTCCGGTTATGGTGCTGATTCTGCTGAGCGGGGTCTGTATCTATGCGGCCACCCGCTCGACGTTAACGCTCGCGTTCCTCGTGGAGATGGGCATGCTCATCAACTTCCCGATCATTCTCTTCATTCTGCTGAAGGCGGTGCGGAGCGATGCCATCAACTGGGACGCCATTCGAACCGTCGCCAACTATTGGACGCAAATGCCCAATCTGCAATCGGTCGGGGCCGCCAGCTATATCTTCACTGGCTATGTCAGCTTTGCCATCTATAACCGCCTTATGCCGCCCAATATCCGTATTCGGCATAGGTGGATCATTCCGATCAGCGGAAGCGCGATTCTGCTGCTGACCTTCTTCGTGCCGATCGGTTTTCACGGGACGGAAGCCGTCGAGAATTACCTGTACGTCTGGAGCGTGACCGCGGATTCGCTGATGATGAACTATGGGTTTATCGAGCGCGTCATCTTCATGTTCTTGATCATGTACTTGAATTTGACGCTCATCTACACGGCTTCGGGCTGGCATCAAGCCATTGAGTTCCTGAAGGCCCTCTCGAACTCCTACAAGCCGTCCGTCGATGATGTGCCGATGAAACGCAACGGGTTTATCTATAGCACGGTTATCGCCTTGTTAACCGTCATCTACCTCTATTACGTGAATGAAAAAACGACCTTCGCCATCTCGGGCTATTGGCTCAGCTTCCGGATGTTTATCGAGATCGGCACCGTCGTGACCATGTTTATATTTGCGAGGAAAGGAACGAATTCCTCATGAGGCTCAAAGGGGCGGCTGTCGTATTGTCCTTGCTGTTAATGAGTACGGCGCTATCCGGGTGCGGATTCAAGGATATCGACAAACGGTTCTTCGTCGTGGCCATGGGCATTGACCTGCCGGATGAAGGGAAGGGATTCAAGGTGACGCTCCGCCTCGCCGTACCTTCGCCGAAGACCGAGCCAGGATCGGCCATGTCCCAGATCGAGACCATCCAATCGCAGACGATTGCCGAAGCGGTTCGGCTCGCCAAGTCCCATGTGGACAAGGAACTGGATTTTGGCCATTGCAAAATATTCGTGCTGGGCGAGAAGCTGATCAAGCAAGGGTACAACGACGTGCTCGAATGGGTAACCAGACGACGGGACGTCCAGTCCGTATCTTATTTTGCAATCGGCAGGCCGGATGCGGCTACGATCGTGAAGGTCCAACCGCCAACGGAACGTTATCCGGGGAACGCGTTGTTCCTGGCCTTCGGCACGGACGGAACCGAATCGTCCTATTCGATGACCGCCTATGCGTTCGATTTCGGACGTCGCGCCGAAGAACAGGGCTTGGATCCCGTCCTGCCGCTCATCCGCAAAGAGAAGGCGATGGAGAACTACTACATCACCCGGATCGCGCTGCTCGACAAGTCCAAGATGGTCATGCTCCTCACGCCGCAGGAGACCCAATTATACAATCAAATTGCGAACCACTTCGGCAAATCGACGGTCCGATCCAAGGTCGACAATAACAATATGGTGATCGCGGCGAACTCCGTCCGTTCCCATTATGACATCGTCAGCGGGGAGAACGGGACGCATACGCTGCGGCTGAAACTGCGGGTAAGCGGAATTATTGAGGAAGCTCCGCCAGGCGTCTACGATCAGGACTGGGGCAAACTTGAAGCAGGGTTCAGCGAACAGACCGCGGCTGAGATCAAAACGATGCTGGAGAAAATCCAGAAGGCCGGCGTCGATCCGTTCGGCTTCGGCCTGCGCTATCGGGCTACCCATGCGGGCAGTCCGAAGACGTGGGAAGCATGGCAGCAAATTTACCCGGAGCTTCAATTCGATATCCGGGTGAAGATTCATATTGAAGGAACGGGGCTTGTCCGGTAATCGGATGGTTGAGGTTGAGGTCACAATGGATCGTCATATAAAAAAAGCGGGAGCCGCAAATGCGCACTCCCGCTTGTGTCGTTAGGGATGGAACGCCACCGCCGCCTAGGCCGCTCGTGGACTGTTTCATCTTGAAGGTAAGCTTATCGCGTGTACAGCATATCGCCGCGCTGAAGCTCTTCGATGCTTGCCGCGCCAACGCCGAACATCGCGGTCCGCAGTTCGAATTCGATGCGCGCCAGCTGCTGATGCAGCTCTTCGCTGCGAAGCTCGCCGCTGGTGGCTCCCCGCAGCAGACTGCGCCCGAACCCTGCCAGATCCGCGCCAAGCGCCAATGCTTTGGCCGCTTCCACGCCGCTCACCAGCCCTCCCGATGCAATCACGCACATCTGAGGCAATTGGGATCGTACTTCTCGCACGCTATCGGCAGTCGGTATGCCCCAGTCCGCGAACGCCTCGGCTGCTGCAGCGCGCAGCGGGTCGCGAAGGCGATACTTCTCGACCTGACTCCAGGAGGTGCCGCCCGCGCCGGCTACATCGACGAAAGATACGCCTGCATCGGCAAGACGCGCGGCCGTGCGGCCATCGATCCCCCATCCGACCTCTTTCACGCCGATCGGCACCTCCGATAATCGGCATACCTCTTCGATCCGGCTGAGCAGGCCGCGGAAGTTCGTGTCCCCTTCCGGCTGGAATACTTCCTGCATGCTGTTCAGATGGAGCACGAGCGCATCCGCTTCTGCCAGCTCGACCGCACGGCGGCATTGATCGATCCCATACCCGTAATTGAGCTGCACCGCGCCCAAATTGGCAATGACCGGCACGGTTGGCGCTGCGCCGCGGACGCGGAAGGTATCGGCCAGCTGCTCGTCTTCCACGGCCGCGCGCATCGAACCGAGACCGATCGCCCAGCCCCTAGCTTCGGCCGCTTCGGCCAGACGCAAATTGATCGCACCGGCTTCCGCCGTCCCTCCGGTCATCGAGCTGATGAGCAGCGGCAGCGGCAGTTGATGGCCAAGGAAGCTGATACTTGTATCAATTTGAGCAAAATCAATCTCCGGCAGCGCAGCATGCCGGAATCGGTAACGATCGAAGCCGCTGCCCGAGATGGTGCTCTGCACATCCTCCTCAAGGCAAATCCGAATATGCTCGCCCTTACGTCTTGCCGTCTGGTTATGGCTCTGAGCTGCGTGCGAGTTACTATCCGTCATCCAGACTCCCCCCGTACATGTCACTTTGGCATTTCTTTCACGTTAAACCTGCATTCTTACTATCATGACATAATTTTCACCTGCTAGGCAAGCATAAGAAACGGCTAGTGCGGTGGAGCTTTTCGCATGGACTTAACATTAATTTACAATGATTTAAACAATCATTTTTATGATACTAACAATCATTTTTGTTGTCATTTATCGCGACATATCTTAAAATGAGACTAACCGAATATTTCATTTTAATGATCGTTTCACGCAACTAATATCCGAATCCGACTCAGGAGGAATTGTATATGATCATCCGAATTTTCAACACGCGCGAGGAGCTCGACCGATACGCCGCCCAATTCTATATCGACACGATTGCGGCCAAGCCGAATGCCACGCTCGGCCTTGCTACCGGCTCGACACCGATCGGCATTTATGAAAAAATAGTAGAACGCTACAAGAGCGGGGACGTGACGTTTGTGAACGTAACGACGTTTAACCTCGATGAGTATGTCGGTCTGCCGCCCGAGAATGAGCAGAGCTACGCTTACTTCATGAAGCATCACCTCTTCGGGCATATCGACATCCGCCAGGACCGCACCTACCTTCCGAACGGGATGGCGGCGGATCCTGCGGCGCAATGCGCGCATTACGACGAGATGCTCGCTGCCCAGCCTGTCGATGTCCAGCTGCTCGGCCTTGGCCACAATGGCCATATCGGGTTTAACGAGCCGGACGCGGAGCTGCATGGTGGTACCCATGTCGTGCAATTGAAGCAGGAGACGCTTGAAGCGAACGCGCGTTTCTTCAGCTCCATGGACGAAGTGCCGAAGCAGGCGATCACGATGGGCGTCGGTTCGATTCTGAAGGCGAAAACCATTCTGCTCGTCGTCAAAGGCGCGGACAAAGCCGACATCGTGAAGCGTGCCCTGCAAGGTCCGATTACGACCGAATGCCCAGCGTCGCTGCTTCAGACGCACGCGAACGTCATTGTCCTGCTGGATCAAGAAGCAGGGAGGAATTTATAACATGCCCAACACCCCATCTTGGAGGATTGGCAACCTGAATATAGTCGCCGGCGGATCGTCATTCGAAGGCGAAGCGCTCGTCGAGAACGGCACGATTACGGCGATTACGCCTAAGGAAAAAGGCAGCTCCGATAAGGACGTCCCTGTTATTGACGGGGAAGGCGGCTGGCTGCTGCCCGGATTCATCGATGTGCATGTGCACGGCGGCTATGGCAGCGACTTTATGGACGCGAATGCCGAGGCGTATGACGCCATTACGAAGTTCCACGCTTCGCACGGCACGACCGGCATGTTGGCCACGACGATGACCAATCCGCCGGAAGCGCTCGAAGCCGTGCTGCAAGCGGCAACCGCTTATCAAGAAGGCGGCATGCCCTATGCCGCGCTGCTCGGCGTCCATCTGGAAGGGCCTTTCATTAGCGAGAAATGGGCCGGCGCGCAAAATCCCGCCTATATCCAGCCTCCCCATACCGAATGGCTGAAGCGTTGGATTGTCGACTATCCCGGCATTATTAAGATGATGATGCTCGCGCCGGAGAAGGAAGGCGCGCTCGAGACGATTGAGTGGCTGACGGACAACGGCATTATCGCCGCCTGCGGCCACACCGATGCCCTATATGAGGATATTAAACGGGCGTCGGAGGTTGGCTTGCGCCATACGATCCATACGTTCAACGCCATGCGAGGCTTGCATCACCGCGAGCCGGGAACGCTCGGCGCCGTAGCGACGATCGATTCGATCAGCACGGAGATTATTGCCGACGGGCAACATGTGCATCCGGCCGCGATCGAGCTGCTGCGCCGCGCGAAGCCGGCTGACAAGCTGATTCTGATCACCGACGCCATCTCGGCAGCGGGTCTGGATGACGGCCCTTACTCCCTGGGCGGCCTCGATGTTAAGGTAGAGGACGGCATCGCCAGACTTCGCGAAGGCGGCAATCTCGCCGGCAGCACGCTGACGATGATCAATGCGTTCCGGTTCATGCTGGAGCATACGAATTTGACCGTTCCGCAGGTGAGCCAGCTTGCCAGCGGCAATCCGGCACGGCTGCTCGGCGTGGAAGAACGGATGGGATCGATCGCGCTCGGTAAGCAAGCCGACCTCGTCTGGACGGATGCTAACTTCGCCATCCGCCGGACTTGGGTGCAAGGCCGCACGGTGTATGAGCAAGCTTAAGACAAGACAATCGCCATATATGTACAAAAAAGAACCTTGGAATCGCAACTTGCGAATCCAAGGTTCTTCGTGCATAAGCCGGAATTCCCTATTATGAAGTGACATGAACTCTGATGCCATGCGCGGATGCGGCTGCTTCCAGATGATGCGGGAGCGGCTCGTCGGTAATGAAGCCTTGAAGCTCGCTTAAGCCCGCTATCGAGAATAGTGACGTGCGCCCAACCTTCGTATGGTCGAACATCGCGTAAGTCGCCTGCGAGCGGCGAATCATCGCTTTGGCGATATGCGCCTCCTGCTCCGAGTAGGTCGTAATGCCGCCGGTTGAGGATACGCCATCGACGCCAAGGAACATCTTGCCGATGTTCAGCTGGCTGATCATACCCTCGCCTAGCGGGCCGCACAGCTCGAAGCTGTTATGGCGCATCATCCCGCCGGTCACGACGACGCCGATCTCGCTGCCCGTCAGCTCCATCGCCACGTTCACCGCATTGGTTACGACGGTGATGCCGCGGCGCGTCTTCAGCATCTTCGCCAGCAGATAGTTCGTCGTGCCGCCGGACAGACCGACGACATCGCCTTCTTCGATAAGCGCTGCCGCCGCGGCTGCGATCCGTTCCTTCTCCAAGTAGGATAACCCTTCCTTCTCGGCGAAAGGCAGCTCGCGCACCGCGTTCATCCCGTCATACATAGCCCCGCCAATCGTTCTTATGACAGGTTCCGTCTTCTCCATCAGCTCCAGATCCCTGCGTGCCGTAGCCTCGGAGATGCCGAAGCGTTCGACCATCTCTTGAATCGAAATCCGGCCTTGACGCTTCAGCACATTCATAATCTGCTCCCGCCGGCGCCTGCCTTTGGAAGCTTGTGCGTCTTGCGACATTAACGTTCCACCCAGCCTTGTCCTTGCAGTCTGAGTTGGACGGCGCCCCAGTCAGGAAGCGCTTCCCAGTCGCCGCGCATCTGCACGACGAGCGAGCCGTTAATGCTGCCGATCCGTACCGCCTCAACCGGACTCTTGCCTTGCAGCACCCCGGTAAGGAAGCCTGCGCAGAAGCCGTCTCCGGCGCCGACCGTATCGATCACCTTATCGGCCGGATAGAACGGAACGCTTGTCTCCTCGCCATTCTCCAGCACGACCGTCGTATCGCCGACCCCTTTAATAATGGTCGTCGCGCTAAGTTCGCTCAGCTTGCTCTTCACGGTATCATAATCATCGGTATTATAGAGAAGCCGAAGCTCGTCCCAGCCTGGCAGGAAATAATCCGCTTGCTCCGCCAACGGCAGCACGACCTCGCGCGCCTCTTCGATCGTCCACAGCTTAAGCCGCAAATTCGGGTCGAAGCTCACTTTAACGCCCGCTTCCTTGGCCGCCTTAACTGCAGCTAGCACGGTCTGCCGGCAATTCTCGCTAAGGGCAAGCGTAATGCCCGTCACATGCAGCAGCTTGCAGCCGCGTATGTAATCCAGATCGAGATCGTCCGGGGTCATCTTGCTCGCCGCCGAGTTCTTCCGGTAGTAATGCACCGCGAGCTTACCCGCGACCGTCTCCCGGAACATGAGCCCGGTCGATTCGCCCGGCACAAGGCGCGCACGGGATACATCAACGCCTTCGCCGCGAATACGTTTCAGAATCGTGCTGCCGAATGGATCTTCGCCAAGCGCTCCGAACCAGCCGACCGAGCAGCCGAGTCTGGCCGCGCCAATCGCTACATTGCTTTCTGCGCCGCCGAAGCTCTGCTCCAGCGCCGCCGCTCCTTCCAGGCCGCGATAGTCCGGCGACATGAAGAGCGCCATCGTTTCCCCGAATGTCAGTAAATCCGGTGACTGCGTCTTTGTCATCCTACTCTCCCCTATAGCACAGCATGATTAAACATCTTTTAAGATCGGAAACTTCATGAAGTAAATAATAACCAGATAGATAATGAGCACGATGATGCTCAGCACGCGCGCTTTGGCAATATGTCCGGAAGCGCTGGTGCCGGATTTAATCTCAATGGCAATCCGCTTCAGCGGCTTCGTCACGATCCCGCCAAGCGCCGCGATTGCCAGGAACAACAGCGTCACGATGATCATCCAGATGACGGCGTACTCGCCTTGCGACATCAGGTAGCCGCCCGTGAGCAGCTGAAGCACAAGGAAATATTGCGCGATCCGGTTAGCCGAGGCAAGGCCTTCTGCCAATCCCGCTTGGCCCTCGCCCGCAAGCTTCGATGCACGTCCGACAAGAACCGGCATCACGAGATAAAATCCCATGCCAGCCGCACCGATTACATGCAGTAACAGCATAATTTCAAACATTGCATTTCCTCCTGAACGATAGTCTGACAGTCCTCATCATTATACTCGAACAGGCCTGTAAATTCAAAGAAAGTCACGATTTTTCAGGGCTCAGACGGTGCTTGGCAATGACCGCTTTGATCGCGAAATAATCGACGTCTTCCGGCAGCGATTCCTTGATGGGCTTCAGCTTCTCCGGACCGATCTCCTGGACCGCGGCAACGATTAACGACTCGTGTTCTTCCGGAATGTAACGGCTCCACTCGATTGCCTCGCCTTCCTCCGCGCAGCGAATCAGATGGTTCTCGACCGTCATCGCGCTCATCCCCCGCAGACTAGCGGCCTCTGCGATCGAGTGCCCCATACCCAGCAGCGTCAATGTTAGCAAATGGCTGGACAACCCGGCACGATTCTCCAGCACCTCAGCCGTCTGCTCGTCCGCTTCAACCGCCGGCGCCCTGTCAGCGATAACCGCTGTCCGCTGCCCAGATGCCTTGGCTGTAGACGCTGCAGTCGTTTCGTTCCCATGCTCTGCAGGCGACGCTAGGCGAGAACCGTTCCCGGACTGTTCGCCTTCCCGATAGCGACGAACAACCTCCAGCACCTCCAGACCGTACTTGCGGACCTTCGCTTCGCCGACGCCTTTGACGCCGAGCAGCTCCTCGCTGTTCCTCGGCTCTCGATCCGCGATCTCCCGCAGCGTCGCATCGAAGAAGAGCATGAATGGCGGCACATGTTCCTTGGCGGCCGTAATCCGCCTCCACTCCCGGAGCGCCTCGAATAGGGCGGCATTCTCCGACGTTTGCGCGGAAGTCCGGCGTTTGGCGGCGGTATTGCGCTTGCGGAATACCTGCTTGCTGCCCTCGAGTACCGGCAATGCTTCCTGCGCCAGCGAGACCGTCGGATATTCGCCGTCGCCGATCCGCATATAGCCTTCGGCGACCAGCCAGTACAGCCAATCGCTGATGTCTTTCTCCACCCAGCTGCGGAACAGCCCGTAGGTGGAAAGCCGATCCAGTCCCGTCTCCAAAAGACGCTTGTCTCTCGAGCCCTTCAACACTTTGGCGGCCATCGTAACCCCGAAGCGTCCCTTCATCCGGCCGACGCAAGAGAGCGCCTTACGTGCCTCGTCGGTCATATCGACCTTCTCGCTCTGATCCAGGCAGTTGCTGCATTTGCCGCAAGGCGGCACATCCGCTTCGCCGAAGTAACTGACGATAAACTGCAGCAAGCAGCGGTCTGTCCGGCTGAAATGCATCATCGTATACAGCTTGTTCAACTGAATGGAGCGCCGTTCCGGGTCCTCCGTGCTGCGTTCAATAAGGAACCGCTGCACCTGAACGTCCTGCGGCTCGAAGAGCAGCACGCATTCGCTCTCCTCGCCGTCGCGGCCTGCCCGTCCTGCTTCTTGATAGTACGACTCCACGTCGCTTGGCATCTGCCAATGAATGACGAACCGGACGTTCGGCTTGTCGATGCCCATCCCGAAGGCATTGGTCGCCACCATAATCCGCGATTCGTCGAAACGGAACTTCTCTTGCGCCGATGCCCGCTCTTCGTCCGATAGACCGCCGTGATACTTCTCCGCCAAGAGTCCCTGACGTTGCAGATCTTCGCACACTTCCTCGACTTCCTTGCGGGTGGCCGCATATACAATGCCTGACTGATCGGTTCGCTGCTTCATGAAATCGCGCAGAAACTTCTTCTTGTCCGTACCCGTCACCACGGAGAGTGACAGGTTCGTCCGCGCAAAGCCCGTTACATGGACATTCGGCTCCCTCAAGCCCAGCATATGGGCAATATCGCGAGCCACCTCAGGGGTGGCCGTCGCCGTAAACGCCGCCACCGGCGGCCTTGTCGTAAGTCTGCCGACCCAATGCGCGAGCTGGCGGTAGCTGGGCCGGAAATCATGGCCCCATTGCGAGACGCAGTGTGCTTCATCGATCGCGATAAGCGGAATGTGCATCTGATTCGCGAGCGACTCGAACATGGCGCCATCCAGCCGCTCCGGCGCGACATAGAGCAGCTTGTACGTGCCTAGCGCCGTCTGGCGGACAACCTCCCGATACGCGGCCGCGTCAAGCGAGCTGTTCAGATAGGCCGCCGGAACGCCTAAGCGCGTCAATGCGTCGACCTGATCCTTCATCAGCGAGATTAACGGCGATACGACAATTGTCGTTCCCGGGAGCAGCATCGCCGGCAGTTGGTAGCAGATCGACTTCCCGCCTCCGGTTGGCAGAATGGCAAGCGTGTCGTCTCCGCCCAAGATACCGCTAATAATTTCACGTTGCCCTTTACGGAAGTCATCATATCCATAAACCTGCTTCAGCAGGCGCTGTGCCTCATCTGTCAACGGTCGTTCCCCTCCTTATACGCAAAAATGAGACCCTGACGATTCGTCCTGTCAGGGTCCCATGTACCTCATGTGTAACGTTTATTATACGCCTAACGGTTAACCCGTGACAACCTGAATCACGCTGCGAACGGAATTCGCCGACTTCTCCAGCGCAGCCTTCTCGTCTTCCGTCAGCTCAAGCTCGAATATTTTCTCGATGCCGTCGCCGCCCAAGATGACCGGTACGCCCATGAACAAGTTGTCGTAGCCGTATTCGCCTTGCAGCAGCGCAATGACGGGCAGTATGCGTTTCTTGTCCTTCAGTATGGCTTCGGTCATCTGGACAAGCGAGGCTGCCGGCGCATAGTAGGCTGAGCCGTTGCCGAGCAAGTTCACGATCTCGCCGCCGCCCACGCGGGTCCGCTGCACGATCGCTTCGATCCGGTCTGCCGGAATGAGCTTCTCGATCGGAATGCCGCCTACGTTCGAGTAACGGACAAGCGGCACCATGTCGTCGCCATGGCCGCCAAGCACGAATCCGCGCACGTCTTCGACGGACACGTTCAGCTCTTGCGCGATGAAGGTACAGTAACGGGCGGTATCGAGGACGCCGGATTGGCCGATGACGCGGTTCTTCGGGAACCCGAGCGCGTTATAGGCCACATACGTCATCGCATCAACCGGATTGGAGAGGAGGATGACATAAGCGTTCGGACTTGTTGCCTTGATGTTCTCACAGACCGATTTTACAATGCCGGCATTCGTGTTCACGAGGTCATCGCGGCTCATGCCCGGCTTGCGGGCAATGCCTGCCGTAATGATGACCACATCGGAATTCTGCGTGTCTGCATAGTCGGACGTGCCAGTAATTCTCGCGTCGATGCCTTGTACAGGCGTCGACTCCAGCATATCGAGCGCTTTGCCTTTGGTCGGGTTCTCCAGCTGTGGGATGTCTACCAATACAACGTCACCGAGTTCTTTCTGTGCAAGCATCAAAGCTGTTGTCGCGCCCGTGAAACCAGCGCCGACAACCGTAATCTTGTTCCGTTTAATCGCCATGTCTATCACTTACCTCCTCTTTGAACTGGTCGAAAAAAGGCGCATTACAAGGTGAAACGGCTATCGCCCTTTCATGGCACAAGCGCGTTTCATTCCGGAGAAATACAAGGTGATTTATAAGCGTGTAACTTATAAATGCTTGTATTTCAAGGTGAAACGGCTATCGCCGTCTTTCATGGCACAAGCGCGTTTCATTCCGGAGTAATACAAGATGATTTATAAGCGTGCAACTTATAAATGCTTGTATTATAAAGGATGCCCGCCTAACCGGACCTTTTCCTCTATCGGCGAATAGATTGCCTCTTGTCTAACGTACTCCTATTATTCCCCAATATCGAGAAATTAAGGTCATGAGTACAGCAGCAGGCAAAGCCGACGTTGGGGTCGCATGAATTAGGCGGGCAACGTTCATATATTACAGGTTGTTAATGATTTGGTCTGCGAATTCGGAGCACTTCACTTCAGTTGCGCCTTCCATCAGACGTGCGAAGTCGTAAGTAACCGTTTTGTTGTTGATCGAAGTTTCCATGCCTTTGTAGATCAGGTCAGCCGCTTCCTGCCAGCCCAGGTGCTCAAGGAGCATGACGCCGGAGAGGATAACCGAACCTGGGTTAACAACGTCTTTGTCCGCATACTTAGGCGCTGTGCCGTGAGTAGCTTCGAAGATTGCATGGCCAGTTAGGTAGTTGATGTTCGCGCCTGGTGCGATACCGATACCGCCAACTTGCGCTGCAAGCGCGTCGGACAGGTAGTCGCCATTCAGGTTCAATGTAGCGATAACGTCAAAGTCAGTCGGACGAGTCAGAACTTGCTGCAGCGCGATATCCGCAATTGCGTCCTTCACGATGAGTTTGCCAGCTGCTTCTGCATCCTTCTGCGCTTGATTAGCTGCGTCAACGCCTTGCTCTTCTTTAATGCGGTCGTATTGGCCCCATGTGAAAGTTTGCTCAGCGAACTCTTGCTCAGCTACTTCGTAGCCCCAGTTCTTGAACGCGCCTTCCGTGAATTTCATGATGTTGCCTTTGTGCACGAGCGTAACGGACTTGCGGCCGTGTTTGATCGCGTATTCGATCGCTGCGCGAGCCAGACGCTTCGAACCTTCAGCGGATACTGGCTTGATGCCGATACCGGAAGTTTCAGGGAAGCGGATTTTGTTCGCGCCCATCTCGTTCTGGAGGAACTCGATTACTTTCTTCACTTCTGCGGAACCTTCTTGATACTCGATACCTGCATAGATATCTTCTGTGTTCTCGCGGAAGATAACCATGTTCACGAGTTCAGGGCGTTTAACCGGGGAAGGCACGCCGTCGAAGTAACGAACAGGACGCAGGCACACGTACAGGTCAAGCTCTTGGCGAAGCGCAACGTTCAGGGAACGGATACCGCCGCCGATTGGCGTCGTCAGTGGACCTTTGATCGCAACGATGTACTCGCGGATCGCTTCGAGCGTATCGTTAGGCAGCCATTCGTTGTATGTATTGAATGCTTTCTCGCCGGCAAACACTTCGTACCAAGCGATTTTCTTCTCGCCGTTATATGCTTTCTCTACAGCAGCGTCCAGTACGCGCTTGGAGGCTTTCCAGATATCGCGGCCTGTACCGTCGCCTTCGATGAATGGAATGATCGGGTTGTTCGGTACTTGCAGGATACCATTGTCAATCGTGATTTTCTCGCCTTCAGTCGGAAGTGCAAATTTCTCGAGTTTCATGGATGGAATTCCTCCTTCAATATAGTAAAGATAACTGCTTCGACAACATTCCTTATCGTAACATGACGGGAGGGCTGTTGCACAGCTTGTTCAACCTGCGCGCCAGTCCCTCCTGCTCATCCAAAGCGGTATGTAAGTGAAAGCGGTACATTCATAAGCGCCGGGAGTTCCGCATGTCCTCAGGCCGCCTGTATTGTACCTCTCTCGATTATTTCCGCTCAGCGATCGGTGTTACTTTCTGATTCACAGGGCCTGTATATTCAGCGCGTGGACGGATGAGACGGTTGTTCTCATACTGCTCCAGGATATGCGCCGTCCAACCGGACAGGCGGCTGATCGCGAAGATCGGCGTGAACAGATCGCGTTCAATGCCAAGCGTCGTATAGACGGATGCCGAGTAGAAGTCGACATTCGGCTTCAAGCCCTTCTGGCCTGTTACCATCTCTTCGATCTTAACGGACATTTCGTACAGTTCCATGTTGCCCGTCAGTTTGCCCAGCTCGCGGGACATCTTCTGCAGATGCTTCGCGCGTGGGTCGCCGTTCTTGTATACACGGTGTCCGAAGCCCATAATTTTTTCTTTGTTCGCCAGTTTCTCGTTGATGACGGATTCCACCTTAGCGGAGGAGCCGATCTCTTCCAGCATAACCATAACCGCTTCGTTGGCACCGCCATGGAGAGGGCCTTTGAGCGCGCCGATCGCGGAAGTAACGCCCGAATAGATATCCGACAGCGTAGCAACCGTAACGCGGGCCGCGAAGGTAGAAGCGTTCAGCTCATGGTCGGCATGGAGAACAAGCGCTTGATCCAGCGCTTTGACCGCAACTTGATCCGGTTCTTGGCCAGTCAGCATGTATAGGAAATTATAAGCGACCGATACGCCGGCCTTAGGAGCAACCGGCTCTTGGCCCTTGCGAATACGCGAGAATGCCGCGATGATTGTCGGCAGCTGAGCTTGCAGCTTGATCGCCTTACGCAGGTTCGCCTCAGGGGACATATCCTGAGCTTCCGCGTCATACAGCGCAAGAGCAGAGACAGCCGAACGCAGTGCAGCCATGGAATTTGTATCTTTCGGATAAAGTTTGATCTGTTCGATAACTTGAGCCGGTACTGGCGCGTATTCGCCCAGCTGCTTCACCAGGCCATCCAGTTCGGACTGCGTAGGCAGCTTGCCGTACCATAGCAAATAAGCAGCTTCTTCGAATGAAGCGTTTTCGGCTAGATCATCGATATTGATTCCGCGATACGTCAGCACGCCGTCGACAATGGAGCTGATCGAGGATGTTGTGGCAACGATGCCTTCAAGACCTTTAGTTGCTGTCATATTTCTCTCTCCTTTAATTCAGGTATCCTTACGGCAACAAAGTAACAATAAATGGGATTCGAATCCGTATCGTCTTATCAATCATATCGGATTTTGACAACGAAGTGAACAAAAACGGACATAGAAATGATTTATCGCCTTTATCAAAGTTTTTTTCTGCCAATCCTCAACAGAAAAATCTTTCCCAATTTCGTACCATTATACCCATTCTTTTTCGGCGCTTTTTGTAAAGGTACTTCTGGTGGTAAAATGGTCGATATAGAGTTTGTCCCCATTAAAAAGCTTCTGGAGGATCAGCAATGACGGAACAACGCATCGGCATTATAGATATTGGATCCAACTCCATCCGGCTGGTCGTCTATGAACGGACCGCCCATGGCGCGCACCGCGTCATCGACGGGAGCAAGCGCGCCGCCAGGTTGTCGGAGCTCATCGACGAGAACGGCAATGTGCCGGATCATGTCATCTCGGATCTGATCGACATGATGAACCATTTTCGCCTCATATGCGCCTACCACAATGCCGGTTATATCCGGGCAGTGGCGACAGCGGCCATCCGCAACGCCGCGAACCGCAGCGAGGTTATCGCGCAAATCGAGGCCGGTTCGGGCCTGACCATCGAGCTGCTAGGCGGCGAGCAGGAAGCGAGTTACGGCTTCCTCGGCATGATCAACTCGATGGATATCCGCGACGGCTTCTTGATCGATATCGGCGGCGGAAGCACGGAGGTGTCGCTCTTCCGCGACCGGACGCTCGTGCAATCGGTGTCGTTCCCGTTCGGCTGCGTGAACTTGTCCCGCCGTTTCGCTCCGAAGGGCATTCTGCAAGACGAGGACCTGAGGGCGCTTGAAGCATTCGTAGCCGAAGCCGTAAGCAAAGAACCGTGGCTCGCCTGGTCGCCGGGACTTCCGCTGGTCGGCGTCGGCGGCACCGTAAGAAGCCTGGGCAAGATTCATCAAGCCCACGTCAAATACACGTTCCAAAGCTATCACAACTACCCGATTCCCGGGCAGGATGTCGATCTGCTATTCGAGCAGATCCGCAAGATGCCGCTCGACAAGCGCCGCAAGCTTCCGGGCTTGTCCAAGGACCGCGTCGACATCATCGTGCCGGGCGTCGCGATCCTGCGCGCCTTGTTCCATGCGATGCGCGCCTCACATTATCTGGTCTGCGGCGCCGGCCTGCGGGACGGCCTGTTCTACGCGACGCGATTCCCCAACCAGCCGAAGCTCCCAGATGTCCTGACGTACAGTGTCAGCAACCTTGCGGCCCTGCATCCGGCTGTCCCGAGGAAGCATGTCGCCGCGGTGAACCGCTACGTGCTGCAGTTATTCGATGCGCTGTCGCCGCAATACCATCTGCCGGAACGGGCTCGGGTCTGGCTGGATACCGCCTCGACGCTGTTCCGAATCGGCGCAAGCATCGACTATTACGATTACACGAAGCATACGTTTTATTTGATGGTGAATTCGCATTTGAGCGGTCTGTCCCATCGCGAGATGCTGCTGTGCGCGGGCACGGCGTCTTACAAAAGCAAAAACCGCGCCAAACTGCTCGCGGCTTCATTCAAGCCGATCCTCGATGAGCAGGACGTCACCTTGATCAGCATGCTCGGCTCCTTGCTTCAGCTTGCGATCGCCCTGGACCGCAGCGAAACCCAAGCCATCGAGCGCCTGACGATCGATGTCGATAACGGCAAGCTGCTGCTATGCGCAGAGCGCGCCGAAGGCCAGCTGGTCGTCGAGCACAAAGAGGTCGACGGGCTGGCCCATGAATTCAAGAAGATATGGGGGCTTGCGCCCCAATTATCGTTCCCGGGTTACCGGTAATTTTTCCAACGCGCAATATCTTTAGCGGCGAACTGGCTGCGCAGCGGCTGGCTTTCATCCTTCTGCCTGAGATACGTACCGTTTGGCGTCAGTTCACTGGATTTAACGTTATCCTGCAAATTCATCTCGATGATGTTCCGCATCACCTTGCGCAGATTCGGATCGAACACCGGACAGAGCAGCTCGATTCTGCGGGTCAAGTTGCGCGTCATCCAGTCCGCGCTGGACAGATAGACCTCTTCGTCGCCGCCGTTATGGAAGATCATGATGCGCGAATGCTCCAGGAAGCGGTCGACGATTGAGACGACGCGGATGTTCTCGCTTCGGCCGGGTACGCCTGGACGCAGGCAGCACACGCCGCGAACGATCAACTCAATCTGCACGCCCGCTTGCGAGGCCTCGTACAGCTTATCGATCATCTCCTGATTCGATAAGCTGTTCATTTTGGCCACGATTCGTGCCGGCTTTCCTTCGGCCGCATGCGCTTTCTCCCGGTCGATCAGCCCGAACAGCTTATCCATCAGATCCGTCGGCGCAACGCCGAAAGCTTTCCATTCATAGGGCGAGGAATACCCCGTAATCTCATTGAACAGCGCAGACGCATCCGCGCCGATGACGGGATGCGAGGTGAATAGCCCAACATCCGTGTACAGTTTGGCCGTGTTGTCGTTATAGTTGCCCGTCCCGACATGCACATACCGCCGCAGCATCTGTTGCTCCCGTCGCACGACGAGCAGAATCTTCGCGTGGGTCTTGAGCCCGACCAGGCCGTAGACGACGTGACAGCCCGCTTTCTCCAGCTGCCGTGCCCAAGCTATATTGCGCTCCTCATCGAATCTAGCCTTCAACTCCACTACCACGGTCACTTGCTTCCCGGCCTCGGCCGCCATTGCCAGCGCTTGAACGAGCGCGGACTGGCCGCTGACCCGGTACAGCGTCATCTTGATTGCCAGCACGTCCGGATCATGCGCCGCATCGGTGACGAAGTCATTCACGGCTTCGAACGATTCATAAGGATGATAACAGAGTACATCCTGCTGCCGCAGCACGGCGAACATATCGTCGGAATGCTCGAATTCCTTCGGATAGACAGGCTCGATTCGCTCATATCGCAGTGCGTCATAGCCCGGCAGGGAGCCGGCAAACCGCATCAGGAAGCTTAAGTCGAGCGGGCCATCGATCTCGAACATATTGTCATCAAGCTCGAGCTCTTCCTTGAGCAATTGGAGCGCGTACGGGTGCATGCCTTTGTCATATTCGACCCGAACCGGAATCCCCCACCGTCTGCGGCGGAGCTCCTTCTCGATTTCTTCCAGCAAATCCTCTGCGCCTTCCTCGTTCAGCGTCAAGTCCGCATTGCGGGTTAAGCGGAACGGATGGACGGCAATCGGGGTATAGCCGTTGAACAGCGTATTAATATGCCGCTCGATCAGCTCTTCGAGCAGGACGAACTCCATTTTCTTGCTGCCGTTCCGCACCGGCACTGCGACGAAGCGTTGCAGAATCGAAGGCACCTGCACAATGGCGAAGAATGGTTCGTCATCCGGCGGCATATCATCTTTATCCAGCAGAACCGCCAGATACAGTTCCTTCGTATGCAACAGCGGGAACGGACGGCTCTGGTCGACGGCCATCGGGGTCAGTACCGGGAAGACAATATCGTAAAAATAATCGTCCACCGCTTTGGTCTGCGTCGCGTTCAGCTCCGACAGATCGCGGAAGCAGATTCCTTCTTTGGCCAGGCTGCGCATGACTTCGCGGAAGGTCTTATATTGGTCATGAACCATATCGCTCGTGCGCTTGATAAGACGTTTCCATAAACCGGCCGGGGTATAGCCCGTGAAGTCCTTTTTCGTATAGCCCGCTTTCATCTGAGCTTGAATGCCGGCCATACGCACACTCATGAATTCATCGAGATTGCTGGAAACGATCGATAAAAATTTGGCTCTCTCGAGCAGCGGGTTCGTCCCATCCTGCGCTTCTTGAAGCACTCTACGGTTAAACTCGATCCAGCTTAAATCGCGATTCACGTATTGGGGCAGCGGTCTATTCATACAAATCAGCAATCCTCCTAGGCAAGCAACGAGTATTAAAAGCCGGCGAATGCCGTATTCCCGTTTCTTACGATTGGGAACGCAAACCAATCACCGTAAGGCTGTCGTATACTTTACGAAACATTCAAGGTGAAACGGCTCACGCCGTCTCGATGGCGCAGGCGCGTTTCATTCCGGAGAAATACAAGATGATTTATAAGCGTGTATTATAAATATTTGTATTTCAAGAAAGACATTCGTTCAGGATACCATATAATTACTACGACTACATAGTTATGGCAAACATAGGTCATGTCCCATTATGTGTCATATCTGTTCGCGAGATGTTAAGGGATTGTAAAAAGAACGTAAAGAAACCGAAAGCGTAACGATTTTGTCGGTTTTGGTCATGTCCGTCATCGAATGCTACAATCGGTATAGCTTTTCTCTTGATCAAAGGGGGCTTAGCTTATGGATCGAACCACTTCGCGCCGGATCGGCCGCAGCCTGATCGTGCTGCTCGCCGCTTGCGTATTCGTCCTTTTGCTGATATACGTAACGCCGCTTGTCTATCCGTTCATCATCGGCTGGCTGCTGGCCTACGCCATCAATCCGATCGTCAACATGCTGCACGCCAAATTGAAGCTGCCGCGCTGGATCGGCGTAACGCTGACCTTGCTGCTGTTCGTAGCGGCTATGCTAACGATCGTGTCTGCGCTCGTGACAAGGATCGTCGTCGAGATTATCCACCTCTCCAAGTCGCTTAACACGACGATTGACTGGTGGCGGAATGAATTCGAACGGCTCGTCGCCAGGCCCGAAATTCAAGATTTGATCGACAAGCTAAGCACCTTTTACAAGGAAAACCCGAATTATCAGGACACGATCAATTCGCGCATATCCGATACGGCCAATCTGGTCGCCTCCAAGAGCTCGGACTTGATTACCACCATTCTGAACACGATCGTCGCCCTCATCTCCTCGCTGCCGAACGTCGCAACCATCCTGGTCGTCGTCCTGCTGGCTGCCTTCTTCATCAGCAAAGATTGGCAACGGCACAGCGTGAAAGTATCCAGCTGGTTCCCGGAACCGATCCTGAAGTCGACTTCGGCCGTCTGGAACGATCTGCAAAAAGCGCTATTCGGCTATTTCCGAGCGCAATTCATTATGATCTCCATTACCGCGTGCGTCGTGACGATCGGCCTTCTCATCCTCCGTGTCGACTATGCGATCTCGATCGGCCTCTTGATCGGCTTGGTCGATCTGCTGCCCTATCTTGGCGTCGGCGCCGCGATGATCCCTTGGATCGCCTACACGTTCATCTACGGCGATATATCGCTCGGGATCGGTCTGTCCGTCCTATACGGCGTCATTCTGATCGCCAGGCAAATGCTCGAGCCCAAAGTGCTCGCCAGCAGCGTCGGCCTTGATCCTCTGCCAACCCTAATCGCAATGTTCGTCGGGCTGAAACTGTTCGGCGTCTTCGGCCTTATCATCGGCCCCGTCTCGCTCGTAATCCTCTCTGCTATACATAAAGCCAATGTGTTCCGCGATCTATACCGTTATGTAATCAGAGGGGCCAAGTAGCCCCTCTTTGGCTGCGTACGGACAGGACGGATTAAAATCTGCGGATGGTAAACTTCCCTTGTCCGATCCGTTTCTCGATGAAGCGGAAGATGAGCTTGCGGTAGAACGGACGCGTGAGCGGGAACAGTAACGTAATGCCTACGATATCGGTGAAAAAGCCCGGCATCAGCAGCATTAAGCCGCCGATCAGCACGCACAGGCCGTTGAGCATCGCATGACCCGGGGGCTGCCCGCTCTGCATCTGCTGCTGCACCTGCTGCAGCGCTTTGCGTCCCTCCAGCCGGGCCAGCTGCGCGCCGGCGAACCCGGTCAATAAGATGAGGCCGAACGTCGCCCAGCCGCCAATCTGATGGCCGACCTGAATAATCCCCCACATCTCGACTGCAGGAATGATAATGATAGCTGCTATCAACCATTTGAGCATGCCGTTCATCCTCTCTTCGTTATCGGCTGACCTTGCCAAGTTCCGCATACAGCTCCGGCAGCGTCTTATCGAGCCGGCTTGGGCGGAAGTCGCTATTCACCCATACATGCTTCGTCCCGCCCCGTACCAGCAGTTCGCCAGGCGGCGTTCCTTCGCACAGCGATGGATATGTTGCCCCAGCCTCCACTCGCCTGATCTCGGATGCAAATGCAAGGCGAATCGGCGAGAACTCCTCCACTGCCGTGCAGATCAGCAAGCAATCGTCGTATTTCGCAGGGAGAATAAACTTGCACGCCAGATCGACGACCGGCAGCAGCAATCCCTTCTCTTCAATCTCGCGGTAAGACATGCCGTAATGACGCACGAACTCGGTTCGCCCAATCTCGAACCAATTGACATAATTGCCATGGTAGACGACACCCATCTGGTCGGTCTCCTGGTACCGCACCCTGAGCGGATGAAGATGCCAGAGCGTGTTCGATCGATCTTGTTCCATGAATCCACGTTCCTCTCTTGATTCCGGAGACATAGAGGCCGAAGTATAGGCGCGAAACTTATACTTTCCTTTATGTTGAAACAAAAGCGACGGTACCGCTTAGGTACCATCGCTCTTGTTGTCTTTCCTTTGTATACGGCTGTAAAGAGCCTTGCGTTACATAACTTTCGCTTGGCCGGAATAGATCACGCCAACTTCGGCGTAGACCGTTACTTCTGCGCCGTCGTGAAGCACTTCGAGCGCATTCTCCACGCCGAGAATAACCGGGATACCCAGGTTCAGCGCTACGATTGCCGCATGGCTAGTCACGCCGCCTTGCTCGGTGATGACTGCCGCCGCTTTCTCGATCGCCGGCATATATTCTTTGTCGGTGGAACCTGTAACGAGGATCGAGCCTTCGGTCGTCTTCGCAATCGCTTCTTGCGGCGTGCGCGCAGTCACGATTTTGCCCGTTGCGCTTTGCGTGCCGATGCCTTGGCCTTTCGCCAGCAGTTCGCCGATCGTGTGAATCTTGATCAGGTTCGTGGAACCGGAACGGCCCACTGGTACGCCTGCCGTAATGATAACCGTATCGCCCAGCTTAACCATGCCGGAATCGATGCCGCCGCGAACCGCGATGTCGAACATTTCGTCCGTTGTCTCAGCAGATGTGCCTTTTACAGGCGTAACGCCCCATACGAGTGCCAGACGGCGCATCACTTGCTCAACAGGCGTAACCGCGATAACCGGCGATTTCGGACGGTACTTGGAGATCATGCGAGCCGTATAACCGCTCTCCGTCGAAGTAATGATCGCTTTGGCATTCAGATCCAGCGCGGAATTCGCTACCGCTTGGCTGATTGCTTCCGTTACCGTCGTTTGCTGCGCGTTCGCAAGCTTCGTGAAGATTTCACGATACTCCAGCGCGGATTCAGCGCGTACCGCGATGCGAGACATCGTCTGAACGGATTCAACCGGGTATTTACCGGCAGCCGTTTCGCCGGAAAGCATGATCGCATCCGTGCCGTCGAAGATCGCGTTAGCTACGTCGGAAGCCTCAGCGCGCGTAGGACGCGGGTTGCGTTGCATCGAATCGAGCATTTGCGTTGCCGTAATGACCGGTTTGCCGGCTTTATTGCATTTTTGAATCATCGTTTTTTGAACGAGCGGCACTTCTTCCGCAGGAATCTCAACGCCGAGGTCGCCACGGGCTACCATCAGGCCGTCGGAAACTTCCAAAATCTCATCGAGGTTGTCCACGCCTTGTTGGTTCTCGATCTTGGAGATGATCTGGATGTGGGAAGCACCGTGTTTCTCGAGCAGTTCGCGGATCTCCAGTACGTCGCTGGCTTTACGAACGAAGGAAGCGGCGATGAAGTCGACGCCTTGCTCGATGCCGAATACGATGTCGTTCGCGTCTTTCTCGGTGATGCCTGGCAAGGAGATATGTACGCCTGGTACGTTAACGCCTTTCTTGCTCTTCACCGGACCGCTGTTGACGATGCGGCATTTGATCTCCGTGCCGTTGATCTCTTCAACCGTCAGGCCGATCAAGCCGTCGTCGATCAGAATGGAGGAACCCACGTTCACGTCTTGCGGCAGGTTCGTATACGTCACTGGCAGGCGGTCTTTCGTGCCGACGATTTCTTCTGTCGTCAACGTAACTGTCTCGCCTTGAATCAGTTCGTACTCGTCTTGCAGCTTGCCCAGACGGATCTCAGGACCTTTCGTATCCAGCAGGATTGCGACTGTCTTGCCGAGCTCCTGGCTTGCTTGGCGGATGTTCTTGATCCGGCCGCCGTGCTCTTCGAAGTCACCGTGGGAGAAGTTCAGACGAGCGACGTTCATGCCCGCATTGATCAGTTTCTTCGTGTTCTCGAGCGACTCGCTGGACGGGCCGATTGTACAAACAATTTTTGTTTTACGCATAACTATTTCCATACCTCCGCTAACTATTAACTTATTTGTTGTTCCATACCACTAAACTTACACGATTCGACATCAAATGTAAAAGGCGCGGGCGTGAAAGGGCTTCGCCCTTTGGAACCCGCTTTTTTCGCCTCCCCCACCCCTCCAGCGGAGGGGATGCAAGGGCCTCGGCCCTCTGCACACCCAAAACTAGTGTCATTGTAACGCCGCCGTCTTCGATGTGTCCTTTCGAATTAAGACTCGCGTTGTCCTGCGGACAAAGCTTAATGCCCGCTTCCATACGTGACGTTGTGCCTTGGGGAGGAAAACTGGGGCTTCGTGCGATCGAAGCTTACATGTGCTGACCTTCGCTTGACGTCCTGCGCGGACACGCTTTACTTTTCTTTGAAGCTTCGCTTCGAGATCCACACAGCTTCACGATCTTCACAAACGGTTAACAATACCGTACGCGCGGCTAAGGCGCAGCCGTAGGTCGGATGCGCCTTCTTGAACTTAAGACCGCTATACTTGAGCGGATTCCGCTGCTGCCGGTTCGATCGCGTCGCCCTGCGCCTTCGCCGGGGCCGGCTCGCGGAACTCGCCGATCTTACGGAACTTCGCGTAACGGTCCTCGATCAGCTGCTCGCTCGTCATCTTCGATAATTCCTGAATGTGGCGCCACAGCGCTTCGCGGATCGATTCGGACTGGGTCGCCAGATCGCGATGCGCGCCGCCTTGCGGCTCCGGAATAATCTCTTCGACGATGCCGAACGCTTCCAGGTCGGCTGCGGTAATCTTCATGACCGAAGCGGCCTCATCGGCACGCGCAGCATTCTTCCAGAGAATCGATGCCGCTCCGTTAGGCGAGATAGCCGAGTAAATCGCGTTCTCGAGCATGAGGACACGGTTGCCGACGCCTAACGCCAATGCGCCGCCGCTGCCGCCTTCGCCGATGACCACGCAGACGATTGGCACGCCGAGCGTCGCCATCTCGCGAAGATTGCGGGCGATCGCTTCGGATTGACCGCGCTCTTCTGCAGTATTACCCGGATATGCGCCCTTCGTATCAATAAAGGTAATAATCGGACGGCCGAATTTGCTTGCTTGCTGCATCAGCCTAAGCGCCTTCCGGAAACCTTCCGGATGGGGGCTCCCGAAGAAACGGGCGATATTGTCCTTCGTATCTTTGCCGCGCTGATGGCCGACGACCGTTACCGGTACGCCGTTCAGCTTGGCCAATCCGCCTACAATCGCCAGATCGTCCGCAAACAGCCGGTCCCCATGAAGCTCAATAAAATCGGTAAACACCTCATGTATGTAATCGAGCGATGTCGGACGTTGGTGATGACGTGCGAGATGCATCTTCTGGGCAGGCGTCAGCTCGCTGTAAAGTTCCTCTTGCAGCTGGCGGCACCGTTCCTCAAGACGCGAAATCTCGTCGGAGAAATCGATCCCGGAGCCTTCGCTTACCTTCTTCAGCTCCGCGATCTTGTTGCGTAGATCAATAAGCGGCTTCTCAAATGGAAGTTCACCCGCCATAGGAGTTATCCCCCTTTACCGAATGCATGTCTAGCAGCTTGATGAGCAACGGCTTCAATTCCTTGCGATGAACGACTTTATCCAGCTGTCCATGCTGCAAGTTGAATTCCGCCGTCTGGAAGTTGTCCGGCAATTTCTGGCGAATCGTCTGTTCGATGACGACACGGCCCGCGAAGCCGACAACCGCGCCAGGCTCGGCCAAGTTGTAATCGCCTAGAGTAGCAAAGCTCGCCGATACGCCGCCCATCGTCGGGTCGGTCAGCACGGAGATGAACAGGCCGCCTGCGCCTTGGAACTTCGCCAGCGCGGCGCTTGTCTTCGCCATCTGCATGAGGCTGAGAATACTCTCCTGCATGCGGGCGCCGCCCGAAGTCGAGAAGATGATCATCGGCAGCTTCTTCGCGTGGGCTTGTTCGATCGCGCGCGTAATCTTCTCGCCTACGACCGATCCCATGCTGCCTGCGAAGAAATCAAAGCTCATCACAGCAAGCACGACCGGGAATCCGCCGATCGTACCGTCACCGGTAACAACGGCGTCGCGCAGACCGGAGTTCTTCTTCTGAACCTCGATCTTGCTGGCATAGTCGGGGAAGCCGAGCGGGTCTGTCGATTCCATCTCCGCGTCGTATTCGTTCAACTTGCCTTCATCCAGAATCATGCCGATCCGCTCCCAGGCGGATAGGCGGAGATGATGGCCGCAGCTCGGACAAACCTTGAGCGACTTCTCCAGTTCCTTGCTGAATTGTATATTGCCGCATTTTGGGCATTTGGTCATTAGTCCTTCGGGCAGATCGGGTTTCGTCCGCTGCTGGCCGGAAGGAATCGTCGCATATTTCTTTTTATGAAATAAGTCCTTGAACACAAGAGACACCTCTTTGGGGCGCAGTAGTTTTTAACCTAACGTTGCGAATTCAAAATGTTGTTGAGTACTTCCTGCACTTCTTCCAGCTCGCCAGAAGGGACCAGTACCTCAAACTGCTGCTTGGATACGTTGATCGGCCGGATTTTGACGAGAAACCCTTCCTGAGTGAGCCGGTTTTTAATAGTTTCCGCAATCTTAGGTGTCTGCGCGATATAGATGACCGTCCACATGAAAGGTACCTCCTGACATTGTAAACCCTGCTGCAATAGCCACCGCATGCGCGTATTACGTAAAGCACGGTATCCGGGCATATGATGCCATAATGATACCATAAATGCTATTTTGCTCGCAATGCGATAGCTTGCCACATCTTGGGACATGCCGGTACCTTCGAAACTTCGGGCCGAAGAAGGCGGCCAGACATCGACCGCCCCCTCGTTTTTTATGGGCTGTCCGGGATGTTGTACCGAACAGCTTTCGGATCCTGATGCGCGATTCTGGCCGAGGCCGCAGCCGCAAGCCCTGCGACCAGATCATCGAGAAACACGTGAATATGTTTGCCTTTTTCGTTCAGCCGCCTAATAATGCCAGGCTTCACTTTATCTAAATAACCGAAGCTGGTCAATCCGATCATACCATATACATTGGTTATGCCCATCGCAAGCGTCTCATCCACACCATAAAGCGACTCGTCCGCTTCCATGATGGCCTGCAGGGGCTCGGGCAGCAGCTTGCGCTCGGCAAGCTCGTCAAGGGCGATTCCGGTGAAGAGCACGTACTGCACTTCGCGCTTGCCAAGTACGGCCAGCACGCTTTCTTCACACTCGGCTAGCATCAGGTCAGGGTTGTACGGGCGCTGCAGCGAAAAAACGATATCGGCTACATCGGCAACCGTCACACCGCGGCTTTCCAGCCATTTTACCATCTCGGTCGACATTGTTCATCCCTCCGCTTTACGCTTGTACGAACACGCAGGTTCACCGCCAGACTCGGATTCAAGCATGGACATGCGATGTTGACGTTCAAGCGGCGAAATGTCGGAGCGGGCGTAAGGCGCCTTGCCAGGGGGCCTAACGGTGCTTCTAACGCTCCGTGTCTCCTAAATGTATGCGCCTAGTCGTAAAGTTGTGCATGAAAAAAGCCCGCCGCCCTTATTTCACGACGGCCGAGCCTTTGCCGAATAACATTTCGATCTGTCCGAGCAGCTGCTGCGACGGCTTGACGCGGTACGCATCGCTCAGCACGACGGTCTGCTGCCTGCCTTCGTAGAACAGTACGGTCTCGAGCAATCCCGTGTTATCCGTGAGCAGCTTCTTCAGCCGCTCCAATACTTGCGGGTCCTCTCGGCCTGCAGCGATCTTGATGTACACGCGCTGCTCCTTCTTCCTCGATGGCGCGGGCGCGGGAGCAGGCGATGGCATACGTTCCCGTTCAGGCTTGACGGCAGAAGCAGAAGCCGCTGGAGCTGCGGGCTTCGAGGGTGCCGCGGTTCGTGCGGCGCTGCCGGACCGAACCGCTTGGCGCTGAGGCTGTACCGGCCCCGGCGCAGCCTCCGGCTTTGCTTGCCGCGGACTTCCGCTGCCGGCTGCAAGTTGCCCAGACCCTCCCTCCTGACGGAAGGAGCTGCGGGCTTGTGCCTGGCGCTGCATGCGCTGCACCTGTTCGGCGAGACCGCCGCGCAGCGCATGCTCGTTCTCCAGCGGGAGGACTTCATCGAGAATCAGCTTGAAGCCTTCCTCCTGATGCTGCACCGTTGCCTGGACGATGACCAGATTGCCCGGGTCCAGCTGCTGCGCAGCGCGCTTCCAGATGTTCGGGAACGCAACCGCCTCCACGCGGAGAATGCGGTCCTCCATCTCCAGGAAGGCCATCGCCTGGCCTTTCTTCGTCGTGAAATGTTTGGCCGACACGACCATCCCGGCAACCATGGCTTTGCCGCCTTCCGGCGCCTCCGCCAAATCGACAAGCCGGTCAAGCGGCAGCGACTCCAGCTGGGACGTATAATCATCCAGCGGATGGCCGGACAAGTATAGACCGATCAGCTCCCGCTCGAGCGCCAGCTGCTGCCCTGTCGAAAAAGGCTGAACCTCCGGCAGCTCGACGTCCCAATTCTGCACTTCATCGAAGCCGAACAGTTCGATCTGCAGCTCCTCGCGGTCCTTGCGCCAGCGGGCCGCCGATTCGACCGTCTCATCGAGCGCCGCGAACAGCTGCGCGCGGTGGCCGCCCAAGGAGTCACAGGCGCCGGCCTGCACGAGCGATTCGAGCACGCGCTTATTGACCACCCTTAGATCGACGCGCCGGCACAAGTCCGTGAGGCTCTCGAACGGCCGCTGCGCGCGCTCCTTCATAATCGAATCGATCGCTTGGCCGCCGACGTTCTTGATCGCCGCGAGTCCGAATCGTATTCCGCTTGGTGTCGGCGTGAAGGAATATTCGCTCTCGTTCACGTCCGGCGGCAGAACCGCGATGCCCATCCGCCTGCACTCATCGACGTACTCCGCCGTCTTATGGTGATTGCCCGTGACCGACGCCAGCATCGAGGCCATGAACGGCACCGGATGGTTGGCCTTCAGCCATGCCGTCTGGAACGCAAGCACGCCATAAGCTGCCGCATGCGCGCGCGGGAAGCCGTAATCGGCGAACCGGACGATCATATCGTAGACGCGGTTGGCGTCATCCACCGCATATCCTTGGCGAACGCTTCCCTCGACGAAATGGGTACGCTGCTCATCCAGCACTTCGCGCTTCTTCTTCGAAACGGCGCGGCGGAGCAAATCCGCTTCGCCGAGCGAGAACCCGGCCATCGAGGAAGCAATCTGCATGATCTGCTCCTGATACACAATAATGCCGTACGTGTCCGCAAGAATCGGCTCGAGCGACGGATGCGGATACTCGACCTCGATGACACCGTGTTTGCCTTGGATATATTTAGGGATAAACTCCATCGGACCTGGACGGTACAGCGCAAGCACGGAGACGATATCCTCGAATGCGGACGGCTTCATCTCCTTCAGCACTCTTCTGACGCCGGCCGACTCAAGCTGGAAGATCCCCGTCGTATCGCCGCGGCCGAGCATCGCATACGTCAGCGGGTCATGATCGGAGATGTTACGGAAGTCGACGGTAATGCCGTGCAGCCGCTTCACCCATGCGAGCGCCCGCTCCAGAATGGATAACGTACGCAGGCCCAGGAAGTCCATCTTGAGCAGGCCGACTGCTTCCAGATGCTCCATCGAATATTGCGTCAACGCCGTCCGTTCCGTCCCCGCCTGCAGCGGCACCACATCGGTCAGCGGCTGCCCGGAGATGACGACGCCCGCGGCATGCGTCGAGGCGTGCCGCGGCATGCCTTCCACCTTCACCGCCATCTCGAGGAGCGCCTTCGTCTTCGGCTGACGCTCCGCCGCTTCGCGCAGATCGCCGCTCTGGCGCAGCGCTTCGGTCAGCGTAATGCCGAGCTGCCCGGGAATGAGCTTCGCCGCCCGGTCCACTTCGCCGAAAGGCACGTTCATCGCGCGGCCGACGTCGCGCACGGCGGCTTTCGCAGCCATCGTACCGAACGTGATGATCTGCGCCACGTGCTCGTCGCCATATTTGGCCGAAACGTATTGGATGACTTCATCCCGGCGTTCATCGTTAAAGTCGATATCGATATCCGGCATCGTAATCCGCTCCGGATTCAAGAAACGTTCGAAGAGCAGCTTATATTTCAGCGGGTCTACGTCCGTAATCCGCAACGTATAGGCAACGAGGCTGCCCGCCGAGGAGCCCCGGCCAGGCCCCGTACGAATACCTTGCTCGTGCGCGAACCGGATGAAATCCCACACGATCAAGAAGTAATCGCTGAATCCCATGCTCTCGATGACCGACAATTCATAAGCCAGCCGCTGCTGCGCCTTCTGTTGGAATTCCGAGCCCTCGGTCCATTCCGGCTTGCCGGAATAACGCGCGTGCAGGCCTTCCTCGCACAGCACGGCCAGATAGGAAGCGCTGTCCATCCCCTGCGGAATGGGCGTGAACGAAGGGAGCAGCGCCCGGCCGAACGTGAGCTTCAGGTCGATTTTGTCCGCGATCTCCACCGTTCTGGACACCGCATCGGGCGCCTGCCGGAACTGATGGGCCATCTCGTCGCCGCTCTTGAAGTACATCTGGTCGGTCAGCATCCGCATCCGGTCTTCGACTTCGATCGTCTTGCCGGTCCCGATGCAGATCAGCACGTCCTGAACCGCCGCATCCTCCGGACGGATGTAATGGATGTCGTTGGTGGCCACCAGCGGAATTCCCGTCTCTTGCGACAAGGTTATCATCTTCATGACGACCTTCTTCTGATCGAGCAGCCCATGGTCCTGCAGCTCCAGATAGAAGTCATCCCCGAACATCTCCCGGTAGCGGTTGGCTGCCGCGAGCGCCTCGTCGTCCCGGTCATGCAGCAGATGCCACGATACTTCGCCCTTCAGGCAGGCGCTCAGGCAGATCAAGCCCTCGGCATGCTTCGCCAATACTTCATGGTCGATGCGGGGCTTATAGTGAAATCCTTCCAATTGGCCGATCGAGACCAGCTTCATCAGGTTCTTATAGCCCGTCATGTTCTTCGCCAGCAAGATCAGATGATAGGTCGGATTGTCCTTGCGCGAACCTTTATCGAAACGGGAGCCGGCGGTCAAATACACCTCGCAGCCGATAATCGGCTTGATGCCCCGCTCCTCGCATGCTTTATAAAAAGCGATCGCCCCGTACATGACGCCATGGTCCGTCAAGGCAAGCGCCTTCATTCCGTTCTTCTCCGCTTGGGCAGCCAGGTCGCGTATGCGCGCGGCCCCGTCCAGCAGGCTGTATTCGCTATGAACGTGCAAATGCACGAAGTCATGTCCGCCGCTCATAGGCGTCCCTTCTTTCCTTGGGCGCAAAACAAGTGTTCGCGTCCTTTTTGCTATTAGTTTAACATATTAGGCGCTGCGTCGACCATAGAATGAATGTGAAGGGGACATGCTCTTCAATTCGACCGATAAAAAGCAGGTGGATGCAATGTATAATACCGTACTCGCTTTTGCCATTATTGACTTCTTCACGGCGTTCGGGCTCGTCTTCGGCGGCTCCATACTGGCCGGGATCGGCGCTGTCTTCGTCTTCATGCCGCCTTCCACGCTGATGCTCAAGACCGCCACCCAGTTGAAAATATGGGCCATCGTCGCGGCCGTCGGCGGTTCCATCGATCCGATCCGCGTCATTGAAAGCAATTTTCTAGACGGCCACATGTCGCCGGTCGCCCAGCAAATCGGCTATATCGTCTGCGCCTTCCTCGGCGCGCATATCGGTACGGAGCTGATCCGCTGGTTATGCAGGGGGGCGGCTTAACCGATGCGGGTACCGCCTTTCGAACGTTATTCGATCCTGATGAAGAGCGCGGCCAGCTTCGTCGTCGGCACCATTATCGGCGCGATGTTCTACCACTCCATCTTCACCTCGAACTTCGAGGCGCTCACGAACACCAATATCGCGCTCGAGGAGAAGTTGGGCGAATTCGAGGCCGAGAACAAGGAATTGAAGCAATTCAAGAACAAGCACTCCGTAATCAAGAGCATACAGCCCGTGCTCGAGGACAACCGGGATTCCGAAGGCCAGGCGATCGTCTTCGACGAGTTAACCAAGACGGAACTGAAGAAGCGCGTCCGCGATTCGCTCAAGGCGATGCTCGGACGCAACATATACGACATCGATTCGGATGCGAAGCTGGTGCGGCTGCTGCTCGACCAGAAAGTATACACCGCCGTGATCGAAAAAGATTATACGATCGAGATCCGAACCGTCCTTGTCGTCGAGAACGTGCTGCGCGTCTGGTTCAGCGCAGAGCAGTACAAGCGTCCGCCAAGCTGACGAGAGACGCTTCCGTTAAAAATAGATAAGAGCCCTTGGCGCGGTACGCTAAGGGCTCTTATCCGTTGATATTTTCGCCAACTTGTCCAAATCATGCTACAATAGGCAATATTCGAATCGACTTGAAAAGGAGCTGCACCATAGATGGAAACCGCCCTGCATTGGGTACTAATCTTGACCATTTGCGCCGTATCGGTCTGCTCGGTCACCTTCAGCTTCAAGGCACGCCGCTCGGCCGACGCCCGCGTCCGCGGCTTGAACCAGTCGCTGATGAACGTCTGCATGGGCGTGATGCTCGTGCTGCTGTCGCTCCTGTTCCTGCTGATGTATTCGGGTTCCACGGTGAAGGTCATCGTCAGCACGCTGCTGATCGTGATCGGCTTGTTCAATCTGTTCGCCGGCCTGCGCAATCACAGTATCTATCGTTCGATGAAAGGGTAGCCCGCGGCTACCCTTTTGTGTTAGACCTGCGGATCAGAAAGGATCGATCAGCTGCGCGGTCAGCATTGCCTTCGCGGCCAGGCCGCTCGCATCTTGCAGCTCGATCTCGAGCTTCGCGATTTTGCGGCTCATCTCGAGCAGCTGCGGGACAATGGACACGTCGGATTCGAGCTGCAGCGGCTTGATGAAATAAGTCGTCAAGCTCTCGATCCCCAGCTCCCGCTTCCCGAGTTCGCGGATCATGCCTCTGGCCGCCTGCACCATCAGCGTCACCAGAACCCCCTCCGAGATCGTCCCCATAAGGCCCGACATCTGCGGCGTAATGCGCCCCCGGTACACCCAATCTTCTCCGCCGTGCTCATCCTTGGCAAAGCCCGCACGAATCAAGTCATCGAACGTCTCGCCCGATTCCTGGTGCTTGCTCGTGTAACGCATCGCCTCCAGCACCTCGGAACGGCTGATCGCGGCCAATAGCTTGCGGTTCTTGTCGACGATCGGCAACAGGTCGATCCCTTCGGTCGTCATCGTATGGGCAGCGGACACGATCGGGATGTTCGGCGCCGCCGTAATGGGGTGCCGGGTCATCAGCTTATCGATCGTCTGCGACTCGTCCGCCCCTTCGGCATCCTTCATCGTCATCATGCCGACGACGCGGCCGCGGTCATCCAATACGGGGAACCGCGACATGCTCGTGCGCGCCACCAGCCGGTGGAAATCGCCGGCCGTCTCGGATAACCGCATCGTCTCGACCGCTCTCGAATAGGTGACGATATCCTCGACCAGCATGATTTTCTGCTTGATCAGCCTGTCGAACATCGCCCGGTTGATCATCGACGCAACCGTATACGTATCGAATTTGGAGGAGATCACCGGCAGCCCGCGCTCATCGGCGATCCGCTTCATCTCGTCGCTGGTGCCGAAGCCGCCCGTAATGAGTACGCCGGCCTCCTGCTCCATCGCAATGCCGTGCGCCCCCTCCCGGTTGCCGACGATCAGCAGGCTGCCTGCATCGATATAGCGGCGCATCGCTTCCAGCTCCATCGCGCCGATGACGAACTTATGCAGCGTTTTGTTCAGCCCTGCGGCTCCGCCGAGCAGCTGCCCTTCCACAATGTCCGCCACCTCCGCGAACGTCAGGCGCTCCACCGCGTCCCGCTTCTTGCGGTTAATGCGGACCGTGCCGATCCGCTCTTTCGTGCTGACGAGCCCCAGCGCCTCAGCTTCTTTAATCGCCTTATAGGCGGTTCCTTCGCTGACTTCCAGTTCCTCGGCGATCGTCCGGACCGACAGTCGCGTCCCGACCTTAAGTTGATCAATATATTGAATGATGCGTTCATGCTTCGTATGCGCGACGACCTCTTTGTCGCTTTGACCCATCGTATGTTTCTCTCCTTTTTATGAAAAGCGGCAAAACCTTATTTTCATTCTACCAGAAACCGGATACAGTAGAGTAGTAGTCATCGTTCGACTAGATTTTCCATTATATGCCGCTGTTCTAGTCTTCCGATCGGAGCATGCCGGATTCGCTGGCTTGCCCTTCTTAGCTTGACCGGTCGGACGACCTTCATGCGGACCCAAGAGGTTGGCTCTCGCTACGACTCTGAACGAAATGGACATGGAGGATACCCATCGTGCTCGAATATAACGGAATCGCAACCAGCCTATTCATTTTCGGCGCCGTCACGCTGCCGCAAATCTATGTACATATGTGGCTCTCGACCGCACTGCTTGGCGTGAAGCCTCCGCGTTTTTGGACCCGATTGCTGAAGGTATCCATCCTCCCCATGGTCTATATGGAAGCGATGTACTGGATCTTGCCCGTGTCGCTTCATCTCGTGAATGGCTTGATCACCAGCTTATTGATTCATATCCTGATGTTCAAAGGTCAGCCGATCAAAAAACGAATTCTGTTGTGGGCGTTCACTTACTTGCTGCTCATCGTATCGGATTCCGGATGCGCGCTCGCCTACATGCAATTTTTCGAGATCAGCACCTTTGCCGCAAGTCCTTGGTATATTAAATCGCTTTTCTACTGGCCCATTTTTATGCTGGTCGCGCTTATTGCTTGGCATATTCACAAGCGGGACTTGGCGCCGGCCGCGCGGCTCGGTAATTCTTGGTTGGACTAAGCGGCCGCACATCGTGGAGAATCGTCGTCTTGTCCGTCATTCAGTTTGTATTGCTCGGTTATTATTTCGGCATGCAGACGTTCGGGTTTAAGCGTCAGGCTGCCGGAATCGTCTTGTATATCTCTTTGGTGCTCATTCTCCTCATATTCATCGTCACCATCCGTCTCATCACGAGGACGCGCATCGAAGCCATCCAATCGACGCAAAAGGCCTATATCGATGAGCTGAACCAAATGTTCACGACCGTTCGCGGTCAGCGGCATGATTTCATCAATCACGTTCAGGTGATGCACGCGATGCTCACCATGAAGAAGTATGATCAGCTCCGCGATTATATGAACGACGTGGCCCAAGAAATTCGGGCGGTAGACCAGGCCCATGTCGAGCACCCGTCGCCTGCCCTTGCCGCGCTCATCGAAGCCAAAATCGCCATCGCTTCCAAACGGCAAATTCCGTTCGAATACCGGATCGATGAAGCGCCGGCCACGTTCGGGGCCGTGACGAGCATCGACCTTGTCCGCATGATCGGCAATCTGATCGACAACGCCTTCGACGCTTCGGCGGATGCGCCCGCCGGCGAGCGCTATGTACTGCTGGAGATGGCGGTATCCCGCGGCATGCTCCACATCTCGGTGACCAACCGCGGCACGGTGCTGTCCGAGGCGCAGCGGCGAGCCATGGTGTTGCCGGGCTATACGACCAAAACCGGAGAACACTCAGGTCTTGGACTCACGAATGTCATGGATCGCGCTGCGCAATACCGAGGCAAGGTCACGATCGAGTCCGATGAAGAACGCGGCGTGGTCATTACGGTGAAATTGCCGGAATCCGGCAAGCCCGCCAACCGCGTTATCGAATCGCAGTTTGGTTAGTTATATCGTAATGAGCGTCAAACTTATATTTGCCTATATGCCAATAAGTCCGCAGCCAGAAACTCTGCTGCGGACTTATTGGCATATAGTAACTTAATGCGACTAGACGCTGCCCGTAATCGCGCGAAGCGTGTTAGCCAGAATCCGATTCACGTCATCGTAGATAACCGCCAGGCGCCGCTCCGCTTCGAATACCCGATGAATGAGCGGATGGGCGTCCAGCTCCTCATATAACCGGTTCATGCTCGCCAGTTCGGCTTCTTCGGGTTCTTCTCCCGCCATGATCTGCTGTTGAAGGGCAGTCTGCCGCTCCCTGAACCGGTCGAGCAGCCGCTTCGCTGCCGGATCCGCCGCCGCTTCGGACAGCACCTGGTTGAACGATTGCGCTTCCTCGCCTTCCTGAATCGCCCTGGCAAGCTCATAAGCTTTGTCGTATATATTCATTTCCGTTAGCTCCTCTCTCTCCTCTTTACCCACTCTCCTTACAAAAATCAGGCTTATTCGCCCTCTAAACGGGCGCTGTCCGCTTATCACCAAGGTATAGATGTCCTCATATGATGAAGTAATTCGTGTCAAACACCTAAAAAAGTCCGCTAGCAGCCCGCCTGCGAACCCCCAGCTTGGAAGGAGATTCCTATGCTGAAATCCAAAGTCGCTGTCCAGGTGACCAGTTCGGGCATTCTTCCCGAGGACACGGTCATGCTGGGCGAAGCTTACTTGAAATCGTGGAAAATTCCGCAAGGCCAGCCGGTGACGCTCAAATTCGGCTCGATGCGCCAGCCGGTCAAGGTCGTCGCGGTAGAAAAATTCGACGGCATGCGGATTGGCCAAAGCCTAGCCAGACGTATGGGCATTCTGGCCAATTGCCAGCTGCGTCTCCAATATCGCAGCGATACGTCCTCCCTTGCGCTAGGACCGCTCATCGGCATTCTGATCAGCCGGGACGATCCGAGCATGCCGGATAAACCGTTCGGCTCGATCACGCTGTTCTGCAAGGAGCTGGTCGACGCCTGCGCAGTATATGGTGCGCATGTCTACTTCTTCACGCCCGATCATATCGGTTCCAGCTCGAATATAGTGGAGGGCTGGGTCTATGCCGGAGGTTGGCGCAAGACGTTCCTGCCGGCTCCGGATGTCATCAGCAACCGGCTGACCTCCAGAAAGCTCGAGAACAAGCCGAGCGTCCAGCAATACCTGAAAGAAGTGAAGTCGCGTTATCTTACGGCCGTCTTCAACGAGAAATTCCTCGATAAGTCTGAAGTATTCGAGGCGCTGAAGAAAGATGCTTCCGTCGGCAAATACTTGCCCGAATCGCATGTGCTTCGGAATTATACGATGCTGAAATCAATGTGCTCGAAATATCATACTGTCTTCTTAAAGCCCGTGCGCGGCAGTCTTGGCAAAGGCATCATCCGGATTACGCGCCTCGAACAAGACAGCTATCTTGCGCATTACGCCATGGTGGGCGGCACGCGCAAGCAGCAGTTCACGAATCTGCTAAAGCTGTTCTCGTCGGTCTCCGGAAAGATGAAATCCGTCCGCTACCAAATCCAGCAAGGCCTGAATTTGATCGATATCGGCGGGCGCCCGGTCGATTTTCGCGCGCTGGTCCAGAAGAATGAGCTCGGCAAATGGGTGATCACGTCCATCGTCGCCCGCACGGCCGGCAGCCATCACTTCGTCTCCAATCTTGCGCGGGGAGGCACGCTTAGCACGGTGCGAGAAGCCGTTGCGAAGTCTAATCTCTCCTCCGCCCAAGGCCATGACGCGCCTGGCCGCCTGCAGCGGGCCGCGCTTGATATCGCCAATGGCATCGATACCCATATTCCCGCGCATTTCGGCGAGCTCGGCATTGATCTGGCGCTGGATTCGAATGGCCGCGTCTGGCTGCTCGAGGTGAATTCCAAGCCGTCCAAAAATGATAATACACCGCTTGAAGGGCAGAAGATCCGCCCTTCGGTCCGTAATCTGATCCGGTACTCCAGACATCTGTCCGGTTTCTAACCTAGCGGGCACGAAGGCATCAAGGAGGCGAAGGGACGCATGACGCAAACAAACCGACCGGCGCTGGCGATACTCGTAAGCGATATCCGCGTGTTGGCTGAACGCGAGCAAGGAATTGTCCGAATCCGCATGCCTGAGGATGACTTCTGCCGGAGGCTGTGCGAGTCCGGAAGCCAATTCGGCCTTCGCGTCTTCGTATTGCCCGTCGCTTCCGCTGCGCCCCGCCCATCCGGCGCCGATGGCTATGTGCTCGAAGACGGCCAGTGGCGGCAGACGCGCTGTCCGCTTCCGGATCTGATCTATGACCGCGCATTCTGTTCCGGACGGGTCGAGCGAGAGGCCAAACAGCTGCTGCTCGAACAGTTAGCGGGCCTGCGCCCGAATGTTCAGCTTGGCAGCCCGCTTCCCGACAAGCTGACGATGCATCGCATGCTGCAGACGGATGAACGGCTGAAGCCGCTCCTTGCTCCCACCGTCCATTACCGCAGCGGCGTGCAGCTTGCCGCCCTGATGAAGCGTTGCCCGCATGGTCTATTCCTTAAGCCGGCCGCCGGTTTCCAAGGAAGAGGCACGCTTTGGCTGCGCCCAAGCGGGGAAGGCTGGCAGGCCGATGGACGTCAGCTAACGAATCGTCCGGTCAGTCAGACTTTCGCTAACTTCGACGCCATGTCCGCATGGACCGACCGCTTCGTCCGATCTACCCGCTATATCGTTCAACCCTATTTGCAGTTAACCGGCGAAGACGGCAACGCCTTTGATCTTAGATCCCTCTTACAGAAAGACGGGCTGGGCAGGTGGACCATGACCGGCATTGCAGTCCGAGTAGGCGCCCCCGGCAGCATTACGGCTAATCTGCATGGCGGAGGCGCGGCAAGTCCTGCGCTCAAGCAGCTCACCCTGCGCTTCGGCGAAGCAAGGGCTCGGTACCTGCTCACGCAGGTGCAACAGAGCTGCCTTCGCGCGGCAGCGATTCTAGAGCAGCAGATTGGCCGCATTGGCGAGCTTGGCGCCGACTTCGGTATCGATCGCAAGGGCCGCTTATGGCTGCTCGAGCTGAACGGCAAACCCGGACGGCAATCCTTCGAGCATGATGAGGGCCTTAGCCGGCAGGCGATGCTTAAGCCGCTGGCCTATGCCCGATATCTCTGCAAGCGCAGTTTGCCGCTTCACCTAAGCCTATCTCCGCCGCTTCCGAACGCCGCCAATCCGGAGCAATCGTCCACCGTCCACCCGAATCCTTAGGAGATCCAACCAGGAGGTTCATCCATGAGTTTGACATCGTGTCACGTCCACTTCTCACCGCATAGCGACAAAGTCATCCACTTGTCGAGTCCGCTCCTTAAATCGCTCAAGTTCGCCGGCAAGAAAACCGTTCAGCTTAAGCTTGGGAAAGAAACCATACGCGCGACGGTCCGGCCGATCCGCAAGGCGGGCCACCATCTCTATTTGTCCGCCGGCATCCGCCAGTCGATGCGCGTGCCTAAGAGAGGCCAGGTCTCCCTGATGCAAGTCGAGGAAGGCGAACTGCAATTCGGTCCGCTCATCGGCATATTGACGGATGCCGGCGACAAAAGCAATCCGAACAGCCCGTTCGCCGGACGGACCGGCTACATCCGTCAATTGTTGAAGACGGGCGAGAGCAAAGCGTATCTGTTCGCTTTTACGCCGCGGGACATTAATTGGCAGTACAATCTGGTGAACGGCTACTTCCTCAACAGCAGCGGCGGCTGGTACCGCCAGCAGGTACCGCTTCCCGACGTCGTGTACAACCGCCTGCCAAGCCGCAAAGCCGAGCACTCCTCGACGATCATGAACTTGCGGGAGAAGTTCATCAAGAACAAGATCCCGTTCTTCAACTGGAGCTTCTTCAATAAATCCGACGTGTATAAAATGCTCGACGAGGACGTTGAAGCGCTGCAGCATCTGCCGGAATCGGTGAACAATCCGAAGCCGGAGAAGATCAAGGAGATGCTCGAGAAGCATCAATTCATCTACTTCAAGCCAACAGCCGGCAGCCTCGGAATCGGCATCTATCGGCTGACCTACCACCCGACCCGCGGCTACTTCGCCCGTTACCGCCGCAACGGCGGCAATGTGCTGCTGCGTTTTACGACATTCAATTCCCTGATGCGCATGCTGCAGGCCAGACACGGCAGCACGCTTAGCCAATATGTATGCCAGCAAGGCGTTCGGCTGATCGAGATCGACGGATGCCCGATCGACTTCCGCTTCCATATGCACAAGGACGGCAATAATGAGTGGGTTCCTGTCGGAATCGGGGCCAAGAAGGCCGGCAAAGGCAGCGTCACGACCCATATCAAGAACGGCGGCCAGCTGCTGACGCCGGAGCAAGCGCTCAAAGCTACGTTCGGCAGCAGATCGGATGAGGTGCTCGAGAAAGCCAAAGAGGTATCGATCAAGTTGTGCGAAGCAATCGAGCGCAACTTCCCGCATACGCTCGGCGAACTCGGGCTGGATATCGGCATCGACAAAGACGGCGAGATCTGGATGTTCGAAGCGAATGCCAAACCGGGACGGTCGATCTTCGGTCACCCCGCGCTTAAGAGCCAAGGCCGCGATTCCTACTCCCACATCATCGATTACTGCTTGTATTTGACCCGCTTCAAAGGGAGGGAGTAACCGATGGAGCAGGACACCCTTGAATCCAGAGCTGATGCGGAGGTGCTGGCGAAGCCGCCCGTGCTTGCCATCCTGACCATCGAGGATGACCTCCAGCTGTTCCGGGGAAACCTGAGCAATTTTGCCGACCTCATCCGTACAGGCAAGGAGCAGGGCTTCCTCGTTTACGTCCTGACCGTCAAGCAGCTGAAGTTCAAGCGCAAACAGCTCATCGGCTATACGCATGACGAGAGGACCAATACCTGGATGTCCCAGAGTTTCCCTTTTCCGGACTTGATCTACAACCGGATTCCGCTGCGCGAGGATGAGCTTCAACCGCATGTTCGGGCGAAGCTTGCCGCCTGCCAGGCGCACCCGACGCTCCAGCTGTTCAATCCGAAGTTCTTCAATAAGTGGTCGTTGTTCAAATGGCTGGAGAAGTCGAAGACCACCCGCCCTTACGTGCCTTCCACGCGCCGCATGCTGAACCGCGAGGAGCTAGGCCTAATGATCGCCGAGCACTCTTATCTGTACCTGAAGCCGGTGAGCGGCAAAGCAGGCAAAGGGATCATGACGATCAAGGTCCGTCCCGGCAATGTACTGCCTTACCGGCTCAAAGTGCAGGCCAGCAAGAAAAGCCTCTCCTACAATTGCGGAACGCTGAGCAAGCTGTGGATGCGCGTGAAAAGGGAAAGCGGCGGCGAGCGTTACATTGCCCAACAAGGCATCCAGCTTGCCTCCTTCGAGGAACGGCAGTTCGACCTTCGCGTGCTCGTGCAGAAGAACAATCGCGGCCAGTGGGATATTACGGGGATCGGCGCCCGGATCGCCGGCCACTTAAGCATCACGACCCATGTGCCCCGCGGAGGAAGCATCGAAGATCCCGAAAAACTGCTTGTCAGCGTATTCGGCCAAGAACAAGCGCGTAATATTCTAGTAAAAGCGCGTCAAGCCGCAGTCGTCATTGCCAAGCAAATCGAGCGCGGCGCCGGGATGAATCATGCCGAGATGTCGATGGATCTGGGGATCGACGAGGCGGGGAACATCTGGTTCTTCGAAGCCAATGCCAAGCCGATGAAATTCGATGAGCCTGAAATTCGCAAACTGTCGCTCATCCGCATTTTTCAATACAGCCGTTACTTGATGCAGACCAAAGTCAAATAATCGACGTCTGGAGGCGGTCTAAGGTGAAAGTACTGCTGCTTGCTCCCGAACGCTGGGATGCGATAAAAGAGAAGCTTATCGCCTTCGCCGGCAAGTACGGCGAGAAACGCCTGACCGCCTCCGGCATCGCTTTGCTGCGAAAGCTGGATCCGGCTAAACATCCGGAGGCCGGCATCGCCGTCGCCATAGAGGATGGCGAGCTCGCGGGCTTTGCCTTCATTCTGGAGAACGGCGAGAAGGCATGTTTGATCGTCGTGCGCGACGACCTGCGCGGCCGCGGCATCGGCTGCGCTCTACTGCGCGCGCTTCAAACTCGCTTCGGGCGTATCGTCTGCCACGTCGCCGCCGATAACCCGTCCAGCATGCAGATGTGTTTCCGCGCTGGCCTGACTGCTGTCTCTCTGGAGCGGGGGCCAACAGGAAAGCCGACGCTTCGGTTCGAATCCGGCCGCTAATAACGGATATGTATGGCTCTTGAGGAGGAAACCAATGGTTCAGCCCGTGCTCGGAATTATGACCTTATATTTGAATGATGCCGGCCGCCTTGAGGAGAGATCGATCTACCAGAAAATGTCGATTGTTGGCCGGAGGCTGGGACTCGACATCTTTGTCTTCACGCCAGATGACGTAAACTACGAAACCAACAAAATACACGCCCATATCTACGATTCGCAGCTGAAAACATGGAGCCGCAAATGGCGCTCCTTCCCGCATATGATCTTTGACCGGTGCCGCATTCAGCGCAGCCCAAGGTTCGAACGTCTGCAGAAGTTCCGCAAACAGTACGGCCATCTGACGTTCTTGAACCGCGTCCTGCGCAACAAGTATACGGTCTATCGCACGCTCAAGCTCGAGAGCGTCTTTCGTCCGCATCTCCCGGATACGCGGCTGTATGAGAGCAGCTCCGATCTGTCCTATATGATCCGCAAATATCCGCTCGTCTACTTGAAGCCGATCAACGGCACGGGCGGGCGCGGCATTCTGCGCATCGAGAAGCAGCGGGATAATACCTACCTGATTCAGGGACGCGATCAAAGCCGGCGCATCATCAGCCCCCAACGCGTTCCGCTGTCCTCGCTGAACAGCAGGCTCGCTTCCTGGAACCTGAAAGAGAACCGGTATTTGGTCCAGCAAGGCATCCAGCTGAAGCTTCCTAGCGGCCGCGTCCATGATTACCGGATGCTCGTGCAGAAGAACGGGCAAGGCAAATGGGAGGTTACCGGCTGCGCCGGGCGGGTCGGCCCGCAGGGCAGCATAACCTCGAATTTGCATGGCGGCGGCGAAGCGGTGACGATGCTCGATCTGATGAGGCAGTGGATCAGCAGCGAGGACGTTATCGATACTGCCAAACAAAAGGCGGAAGACATCAGCCTGAAGATCGCCGCGCATCTCGAGAGTACGTATGGAAGGCTGTGCGAGCTTGCGCTTGACCTTGCGATCGACCGCAGCGGCCATATATGGCTGATCGAGGTGAATCCGAAGCCGGCACGCGAAGTGTTCGTTCAAGCCGGCGAGAAGGAAATCTACCGTACGGCGATTACCCGTCCGCTGGAGTATGCGGTCTGGCTCTATGGCCAGAAGAAGCGCCGACAGACCGCGAGCTCCTCGCTTTCTTCGGCCAATCAACCGAGCCAATCGGTTCACAAGACGAATACGAGCACCTATACGAAAGAAAAAACGGTCCAGGACGATCCCAGCCTGTCATAAGCTGGTTCGCGCTGGACCGTTTTTTTATGCGATGTTATGGGATAAGCTTCAGCAGCTCGCGGAAATCGGTGAGCAGCACATCGGAGCCCTTGAGCTCCTCCGCCTTGCCATAGACGGCATAGGCGCAGCCTGCGACCATAAGGCCGTTCGATTTGCCTGCCTCGACGTCTGAGGAGCGGTCGCCGACCATCCAGGCCGACTTAATCTTGTGATCCTTCAATAGCCTTGCGACGAGATCGACTTTCGATAACGTCTGGTATTCGCCCGCGCTGTACAAGCCATCGAACAAGGCGGCGATGCCGCGATGCTTCGCGACGCCTTTGACATACGTTTCAAGCCCGTTGCTGGCTACGAACAGCTTGTACCCTCTCGCCTTCAGCTCCTGCAGCACGTCTTCGACATGCGGATACAGCGTACCCTCATTCGCCTCAAGTCCCTCCAGCTCATACTGGAGCATCAGCTCGTCGGCCCGGTTCCGAGCCGCTTCGGAGGAGTTAGGCATCACATTGTTCCAAATATCCGACAGCAGCATGCCGAGACAGCCGAGCAGTTTGTCGACCGGAGGCGTCGGCCCCATGTACAGCCCCTCTTGGCGGAGCGTCTCGAAAATGCGTTCATGCACGCCGCGCAGCAGCGTATCGGTCTCGAATAAGGTTCCATCCATATCGAAAATAAAGGCTTCCGGTTTGTACTGCTGTTGCACATCACCCATCGTACGTCTCTCTCCCTATCCTCTGTTAGTCTGCCCCTATGATACTAAGAAAGCATACGATGCCGCAAGGTTAGCCTTGCGCTAAGGATTACCATTTGCTCGCGTCGATATCGCCTGGTCCTAAGCCATTCCACACATTCGGCATATCGACCAGCTCCGGATTCTCGAATACGAGGAAGGCCGTCGGGAGATAACGTCCTTCGCCGCTCTTCGAGGAAGGCGAGTTCAGAATTTGATGATCGTTGACCAGAATGCTGGACGAGCCGCCGTCCAGGTTCGCCCCGATGACTGCGCCCCGCTCGAGCAGAATTTGCTGAACGTCATACAGATTGGCCCCTATGCTGTGTCCCGGTTGTCTGCCGTCGATCACCACGAATAGGATTGCCCCGTCTTCGCGCTGGCCCATCGCCGTACGCGGCGCGATCCCCCAGCCGTCTTTGGCACTCTTGATGAGGCCCTTGCCGTTCACGATCAGCCTTGGCTGAAAAGTGACCGCTTCCCGGACGCCGAGCTCTTGCATTTCGCTCAGCGAATATTTGCCGGCGACCATTCTGCCTTCGTAGTCGATGCCGACGATCTGGGTCGTCGTCTTATTCCCGAGATCGCTGTAATAGACTTGTCCGTGCGTCATGACGACCCCAATCGGCTGGAACCCGTTCCCTTGCCAGTTCGGATCCGAGAATCCTCCGGCATTGACGCCTGCAATCGCGCCAGTCCGCTCCACCATGCTCAGGACACGCTCGCCCCGCCCTGCCTTGGACGGGACGCCGAGACGGATTTTGGTCGGGTCGTTCACCGTCATCACGTAGCCTTTATAACCGGTGCCTTCAATGGATTCGATTTCGACAAGCGGTTGCTCCTCTTCCGCTGGCGAGGATAGCGTCTCGACCTCATGCTGCAACTCGATTTCATGCGTATCGCGTTCATCGCCCATCCGTTCTTCCAATGCCAGCTTCTCGGCCACGCGCCTATCCAGCTGTTCTTGTCCGATCATGTATTTTGCCCAATGCCGATGCTGGGTAATAATAATCGAGTCCGCTGCCAAATATCGCAAGCTTGTCCCGGACGGCGTTAGGAATAACCAGCCCAATCCAACCGAACTGAGCAGCATGAAGAACGTTAGCACATATAAAAAAGCCCGGAACGGGCGCCGTCTGCGTCGTTGTTGCCGGTTGGGCCCTCTTGCCGGCAGGTTCGTCTTGGTCCTTTGTTGCGTCTGCGTTTGCGGCGTATTCGCTGCCATCTTAACCTTCCCCGCTTTCCATCTGACTACAATCGTAGACGACCTGGAAGCGAGGAAGGTTTCAGTTGTTACAAAACCTCGAACGTTGAACTTGAGTTTGCAAAACGTTCAAATCCTTGCGCTCCCTGATCTTTCCCCTGGTGATATAGTAAGCTCATCAAGGATTTATGGAAGGAGCTGCTGCTATGTTGGACAAAGCAAGGCACTATTATGAAGCACGGACTACCTACTACTCGATCGTGCTGATCGTCAATGTCATTGCGATGGCAGCCCTCACTTCGCTTGGGATGAACCATCTGGGCGTGTTCTTGGCTGGTCTGGCCATTTATTCCTTCGGCTTGCAAAAAGCGCTCGTCGTCGAACTGACCGCCGCCTCTGCTAATTCGATGAACAGCTCTCCTGTGTCGCGCCGCACACGGATTCAGCATACGGCTGTACTGTGGTTCTCGATCGTTTATACCGTTGCCCTCGTCGCGTTAACCGTGATGATGCAGACGAACTAATATACGCTCTCCAGATATGCCTATAGCCCGGAAGAGTTCGCTCGCGATCTCTTCCGGGCTTTCTTATGTTCATGACGGTCTTGCTGATAAGATGCCCTTGGTGCTCGCCGCGCCGATTTGCGCTAGAACACTTTTTTCGTGTCCCGATCGGCCTTGATGATCTCCACCGCTTCCTTAAACCGCAGCGAGTGCACGATCTCCCGCTCCCTGAGGAATTTCAGGCTATCCTGTAGATCGACGTCATCCGTCATGTCGATCAGCCACTGGTAGGTTGCGCGCGCTTTCTCTTCCGCGGCAATGTCCTCGTAGAGATCGGCGAGCGGATCGCCTTTGGCTTGGATATAAGCTGCCGTCCATGGCACGCCGCCTGCATTCTCGTAGTACAGCGCATGATCATGGTTCGCATAATGCGGCCCCAGTCCAACCGCGATCAGCTGCTCCGGCGTCGCGTCCTTCGTCAGCTTGTAGATCATCGTCGCGATCATCTCGAGATGCGCGAATTCCTCCGTTCCGATGTCGGTCAGCAAACCAATGACCTTGTCCGGAATCGTATACCGCTGATTTAGATAGCGCAGCGCTGCAGACAGCTCCCCGTCCGCGCCGCCATACTGCTCGGTCAGAAACTTCGCCATTCTCGGATCGCATTTGCTGACACGAACCGGATATTGCAGCTTCTTCTCATATACCCACATCGGATACCCGCCTCCTTATACGATCGGTTGCGTTCCTACACCTGCCACGGCCAAGGGCTCTCGGCCCATTGCCATGGATATTTCGAGTAGCTGTGACCGTACTGGAGCAGCGGGCCATACTGCGCTTCGAAGTGAAAGGCGCACTGATGACGCTGTTGGGCCAGCTGATTGAACTGCTGCAGCGCCTGCATATCGTTCGGGTGAGTGTCCAAATAAAGCGTCAGCTCCACCAGCGCAAAATCGAGCTGCTGCAGTTCCTCCAGCTTCTTATAATAGTTCTCGTCGATCTGTGCTCTGCTGCTCATGGAAGTCTACCCCCTCGGCGGACATTTGGACTCATACGGACTGTAAAGAGCCGGCCACAACGTGCCCAGCTTCAACGCCTGATTGAGCGGAAATTGCGGCAAATTCATCGGTTGATACGGAATGAATTGATTCGGGGGAACCACATACGTCTTAACAATCTGCGGCGGGCAAGGATCGAATGGACCAACGAACGGGTACCATTCTCGCAGTTGATTATTGCTCACGTGAAAACCTCCTCGTAGCCTTATCCTCTATCCATCGTATGCGGTGGCTGATTTGTCCTATTCCCAATAGCACCTCCCCTAAATCCCCTCCTGAGGAGGGGACCCCGAGGGCAACCGCCCAGCTTATGCTTCCGAAGTGAGTTTTCCGTTCGGAAAACTCTTAGGACACCCGTAATTAGCGTGGCATGGAACGCGGCCGTCTTCGATGTGTCCTTCGAGCGTGGCTCGCTTTTGTCCCGGCCGAATTGGACGATATTGTCCAATTCGGCTTGGGACAAAGCTTTGGGTTCGAGCTTCGTTAGCGGCTTTTTGCCTCGGGGTGGAGACCTGATGGGCTAGGCGGATACATATTGCTGCGAGCTGACTCTCGCTTGACGTCCACTTCGTGGACACGCTTTTTTTCTTCTCGTCCCACTGCTTATCTGCGCGGGACGAAATCGTTTTAATAACCATTGGTTAAACCCCAAAACGGAGCAGACAAATGTTTCTGAAGCAGTGATAACGTTCGCCTTTGTGAAGGGACTCCTACCTTAGACTATTGATTCAAGGAGTCCCTGAACAACAGCGAGCGGAAGAACATTTCGACTGCGCAGTGCCCCTGTTTAACCAACACAGCATTTAAACGAAAAAACTCCCCCTCGTTTCCGAAGGGAAGCTCAACCTTAATCCAATTTGATTTTCATCTGGAACAGCCCCGCTTTGCGCGCGGCCATGTAGACGATCACGACCAATGGGCCGAGGAAGACGCCGATCACGCCGACCAGCTTGAAACCTACATATAAGCTGATCAGGGCAGACAATGCTCCGATCCCGACTGCATCGCCAAGTACCTTCGGCTCGACAATCCGTCTGAACACGGTGATGACGAGGAACAGGACGATAAGGCCGACGCCTTGATAGACGTTGCCCGTCAACAGCAGGTACGACGCCCAGGGCACGAGCACCGAACCGGTGCCGAGGATCGGCATGATGTCGACGATGACGACCAAGAGCGCGATCGCAAGCGGGTATTTGAGCCCGAGAATCAACAGCCCGATCAAGGTCAAGATATAGGTCAGCACGCTGAGAATCAGCTGCGAGCGCAGGAATCCGAGAACCGATCTGCGCAAGTTCTGCAGCACCTCATCCACCTGATTGCGCGAGCTATCATGGAAGATGGACAAGAACGACATCTTCATTGTGTTCAGGCTGTAAGAGAACAGATAGACAGCCACCAGGAAGACGATGAAGAAGATAAACATGCCCGGAATGCCTTTGGCAAAGTTAACGAACGTATGCGAGATGCTCGTGATAATGTTCATGAGCGTATTCGTCATGCCTTTCAGCCAGCTCTCGAGCTGAACCGCCGCGTCAGGCGGCATATGCGCGTACAGTTCCTTCGCGCTGTCGATCGTATCTTGCAAATATGTATTCGCTTCACTCACCACTTGAGGTGCTCGATCCCAGAAGGCAATAACCTCTGCGAACACCTTCACGCCGACCCCGATCATGAGTCCGATTAGGACCACCGTAAACAGGGTGCTCGAGATCGTGCCGGCCGCCAGCCGGTTAAGCTTGAACTTCTGCATGAACAGCCGGTTCAGCGGCTCGAGAAAGATCGCCACGATTAGCGCGAGCAAGAATGGCGCGCCCGCTGTGAACAGCAGATACATGAAGAGTAAGCATGCAGCGGCAATCAATAACTGTTTAAGGGACATCTGTCATGCCCTCCCCCCTTCATTCCTATTCCAATTCCGCCTCTTTATCTATCGGCGGTACGAGCCTGATCGGCGCTTGGCGATAAATATGTACGCGATGAACGCGCAGCTTAGCGCTCTCCGCAACTTCGAACACGAAGCCGTCATACTCAATCTTCTTGCCTTTGACCGGATTCCCCTCCAGCTTGGTGAACAACCAGCCGCCGATCGAATCCACATCCTCATCCTCAATGTCCAGGTTGAACATGTCGTTCACTTCTTCGATAAGCATACGGCCATCGACCGAAGTGATTTCGCCGTTCACGACCACACTCGGCTGCTCGGTATCGAACTCATCATGAATCTCGCCGACGATCTCTTCCAGAATGAGCTCGGTCGTGAGCATCCCGGCCGTACCGCCGTACTCATCCACGACGATGGCCAGCTGCGAGTGCTTGCGTTGCATGAGGCGAAGTACCTGGCTGATCTCCATCGATTCCGGCACATTCAAGATCGGCCGCAGAAACTTGGTCAGCTGGTGATCTTCATCCGGATCGGCAGTGAGCAAGTCCGTAATATGGACGAAACCGATGATTTGGTCCTTGTCGTCCACGCATACCGGGAAACGCGTATGCCTCGTCTGATAGACCAGCTTCATATTCTCATCAAAAGGCATCATCACGTTCAAGCAGTCCATATCCGTCCGCGGCAGCATAATTTCCCGTGCAAGACGGTCCGAAAATTCGAAAATATTATCGAACAGCTTCATCTCGTCGCTGTCAATGATTCCGCTTTTGGCGCTCTGATCCATCAATATTCGGATTTCTTCCTCGGTATGTGCAGAATCGTGTTCGCTCGCAGGCTCAATCCCAATTATACGCAACAGTCGGTTAGCCGTTCCGTTCAGAACGAAAATCGCCGGCAGGAACAAGCGGTAGAACCAGAGCAGCGGAATGGACAGCCACAGCGAGGTCTCCTCCGACTTGCGGATGGCCAGCGACTTCGGCGCAAGCTCGCCCAGCACGATATGCAAGAACGTAATGACCACGAAGCCGATAATGACCGATATCGTCTCGACTAACGGACCATCCGCAATGCCGATCTGATGGAACAGCGGTTCGACGATCAGCTCGGAGATGGCCGGCTCGCCGACCCAGCCAAGACCGAGCGAAGCGAGCGTAATGCCCAGCTGCGTCGCGGACAGATAGGCATCCAGCTTCTGATTAACTTTAAGCGCATAACGCGCGCGCTTATTGCCTTCATTGGTCAGCTGAGTCAGGCGGGACTGGCGCACCTTCACGAGCGAGAATTCAGCGGCGACAAAGAGACCATTGAGAAATACGAGTACGACGACAAGCAGCAGATTGAGTACAATGGGAACCAGTTCAAATTCGGTATGTGGCAAGGATGAAATCCGCTCCTCTCTGGGCGCGCCTTTTTACAATTAAATAACCGCTTGACGCTTCGTGAAATCGATCTCCTTGTAGTACATGTCTTTCACGAGCAGATTAGGTCCGCAGCAAGCAGCCGCCGGACAGTGGCAGCTGACGCTCTTCGCCAGCGAATTGCCGAGCCAGCGTTCGAACAGATCCTCCAACCGATCATTCTCTACGTTGCCGAAAGAAGGCACATCGGCGAAGTCGGTGACGAACACGTCGCCGGTGAACAAATTGACGTTCAACCGGTTGCGGCCGTCCGGGTCATTGCGCACGGTCACCATCGGCTCGTTCGCAAGACGCGTAAGCAGCGCGCGGTCCCGCGCCTCGTCGCTGCAGTGGTAGAACGGCAGCGTGCCGAACAGCATCCAGATCGACTTATCGCGGCCATCGAGCAGATCCACGATCGCTTGTCTCATATCGCCGTTGCTCAGCACAGGCAGATTGGCCGCGAAAGCGCTCGGGTACATCGGATGCACTTCATGGCGGAGACAGCCCATCTCCACGATAAGTTTGTGAATATCCACAATCTTCGTGTGCGTCCGGTAATTGATCATCGATTCGGCCGATACGTACAGACCGCCCTTGGCAAGGCGTTCGATATTATCCACCATTCGGTTATACATCTTCTCCGCCGTCTCGAACGCGACGGGATGATTGCTCTTGGCAAACCCGATCTCGTGGAAGTCAGCCGCGGTCGTATAGTTGAACGAGACGTGCATGACATCCAGGTAAGGGGCGATCGCTTCGTAACGGCTGTAATCCAGCGTTACATTCGAGTTGATCTGGGAGCGCACGCCGCGGCTGCGCGCGTACTTTAAGAGCGGGATGATATACTCGCGGACGGTTTTGTCGGCAAAAGACGGCTCTCCGCCGGTAATGCTGATCGTCTGCAGATGCTCGACCTCTTCAAGGCGGCGCAGCATCAAATCGAGCGGCATCTTCTGGGGCTCGCGCAGGACGAGCGTGTCGCCAACCGCGCAATGCTCGCAACGCATATTGCATAAATTCGAGACGGTCATCTCGACGCTAGTTAACCGGTGACGGCCAAAAGCCCGAAGCGATGTAATCGGATCCCAAGGATCGTCCTGCGGGGATACCGGAGCTTGCGGAGCAGTAGTAAAGTCATGTAAAGCTTTCATAAGTCGTGTCAACACCTTAACTGTACTTAGTATAAAGAACTACTCTTCATTGTAAACTTCAACAGCATCGGTTGCAAACAATTCTCTTTGCGCAGAGTTGGCGAGCCGCAAGGCAAAAAGCGCTGCTCCCACAGTCATTCCTGACCGTAAGAACAGCGCATTCCCTCCATTATTTGGCTTGCCGCAAGCGGAAGATTAGTACCGCTCCAGAATCAGTTGGGTCTTGAGCGAGTCTTCCGTCTGCAGCCAGCCTTTGCCCTGCAGGTAGCTAAGCAGCGCCACGCGCTCCGTGGAAGCTTCGCTGTAGCTATCCGTTTTGAACGAGACTTCGACGATATACTCGGTACCTGTGCCGGCGGCATTCAGGATCGGCCAAATCTCCAAATCCGTCTCCAGATCGTTAAATTCGCCCTCGTATTTACTCACCGTCACCGGACCATGCGCGCGGGAAGCTTCCAGCGTATCCTCGCCCCAGCCGTTACTGCCCCAATCGGCCAACTCGCCCGGCATTTTGTCCAGCGCGATCTCCAGCGCCTTCGACTCCGTTGGCAGCGAAGTGCCGCTGTAGCCGGATGCGCTCTTCGTCTCTTCGGTGGCGATGCTGAGCGTTTGCTTCCCGTAGCCCCAATCCACTTCGGCCTCGAAATCATCGCTGCCCGCATCGAACCCGTCTTGATTCGCCAAAGCAAGCGCAGCGTTAATATCGCCGTTCACGATCGGGTAGCGCTTCTTATAGTTAATTTCGAAATTCGACTTGTTCGACTTCTTGCGGAAACGAACATCCCAGCCTTGCTCATCCAGCTCCAGCGCGTCCGTATCGAAATATTCGACGCCAAGGCTGGTCGCCGAACCGAGCCCGAATGCGCTCTTGAGGGCGGATGTCGGTTTGTAGTCGGATCCGAGCACGCTGCCCGATTTGAGCAAGAACTTCACTTCGTATCCTGGCACCATGTTCGCGGACGCGGCATTCGCCGGCTGCGACTGCGGCAATGTCGGCAACACAAGCGCCAGTCCCGTCAACAGCATAACCGCCTTGCTCTTCCAACCCAAATTCATCATTAATTTCAGCTCCCTTATCGATTGAAGTGGTGTTCCTGACACTTCTAACTTTAGATAAGGGATGTCATTGGCAGATGAACGACGATAGGCGGTTTGGTCAATTCTGGGAAGAAAATCTATATGCTCCCCAACATTTCCTTGTTCACACCGCTCACAGGGGCGGTGCTGCTCCTATCCGCATGCAAGAATCCGATAAATTGCTCCAGCAGCTGCGAATAATGGCGGTCCTTGTTATAGGCGTAACAGACGTTGCGCACATATTCGAAATCCGGAATGTCCTTGACGACCAATAGTCCGCGCTCCACCTCGCTTTGCACGGCAAGCCGGGAGACGAACGAAGCATGGCCGCCTTGCATGACCGCCTGCTTGATCGCCTCAAGCGAATCGAGCTCCAGGAAACCTTGGACGCGTATCCCCCATAACTCCATCCACCTGTCGGTCATTTGGCGCGTGCTGGATTCCTTGCCGTGGAGGATGAGATTGGCCGTTGATATCAAAGCAGGGCTGAGTTCGCTATAGCTCGCCAGATGATGGCCCGGCGCGCAGACGAGCACAAGCTCATCCTCGCAGATCGTACGAAGCTCGATCGGCGGCTGGCGGAATACTTCCGTTGATATGATGCCAAGGTCGACTTCGTGGTTGAGCAGCATGTTCGTAATGATCGGAGAGGGCTTGACCGAGAGGGAAACGGTAACCCCCGGATACTGGGCGGCAAACTCGCGCAACACACGCGGCAACAGATAAGTCGCAGGCACGTAGCTGGCTCCGATCCTGAGGGAGCCGCGGCTCATCCGGCCGAACTCCCCGACGATCCGCTGCGCTTCGGAAGAGAGCGAATTGATTTTGACCGCATAATGGAGCAGCGCCTTGCCCGCTTCGGTCAGAATGATTTTGTCCATGCGCGGCTCGAACAGCCTGACCCCCATCTCCTGCTCCAATGTCTTCATATGGTAAGTGACCGTCGGCTGCTTGAGGCCGAGCTGATCGGCCACGGCCGTAATCCGGCGATGCTTCTCGATTAGTTCCACGATTTGCAGCTTCAACAGATTCAAGCTCATCCCATCCCTTCTTGCTTCATCTAACGGACCGTAGCGAAACGGACGAAGCACCTCCGTACGGAAAGGCAAATGCCGATCGTAAAGAGGTGCTGCGATTGTGAACGCAAACCAATCCTTCGTTGAATGCTGCATTTCCAAACAACGCTGAATGCTGCATTTCCAATCTTACGATTTTGAACGCAAACCAATCAGCTGGTTTACCACCGTACCGTGCGAACATCACCGTACCGGTTCTTCGGGTTCGTCGAGCAGGAGTATGCCTTGCGCTCCGTCAGTTCGACGAGCGTGAGCCGCAGCCCATGTTTGGCTCCGGTATCGATTCCGAGCCGCTTCTCCTGCAGCCATAGCTCCCCGGGAGAAGCTCCGATCCGATGCGTAGGCGTATGCCCGAACACGATCGTATATGGCTCGGCTGCCGGTCTGCTCCAGAACTCGCTCCGGATGCCGATCATATCGTCTTCCCGCTGCTGCGCAAGCGGTACGCCGGGACGAATGCCGGCATGGACGAACAAATAGTGCTCCAGCTCCACGTAGTATGGCAGCTGTTCCAGGAAGGGGACGTACTGCGCCAACCGGCTTCCTGCTGATGCAAGCTTATTGTGTTGGAGCAGCGCCTGCTCCATATTGCCGGTAACGGCCATTGCTCCGCCCTCGGTCAGTTCGCGTATGAACGGCAGCGCCTCATAAGTCGACGGGTCTTGATCGACATAATCTCCCACCAAGACCAGCCGGTCTAGGACAGGGGTATAGCCCGCTTCAGCTAACAGCAGCTTGCTTCCTTCCACATGGCCGTGAATATCGGATAGTGCGAATAAGCGTGACATTTACGTTTGTACCATTCCTTCTTCTAAGTAGGGTAGACGAACAGATGCGAGGGGGGAATGATCAGGCTGCCCCGCTCGCCGGCTTCCAGCTTGCGCTCGTGCAGGAAGGACAACTTCTGGCCGTCGCCCGCTTCCGCGAGAACCCGCCAATGTTTGCCCTCGAATACGCTGTGCAGCACGGCCGCGGGCAGCCGATTGCCGCTTCCTGCCGGGTCCGTTGACGGCTCAAGCGCCGCAGCCGTCTCCAGCTCGGCGGCATGATAGCCTATGGCCGCTTGCCCGAGCCAGCTTGCGACATCCGGACGCAGCAGCAGCACGACGTCATCGCCGGCCGACCCCTTCCAGTCGGTCGTGGCCGTTCCGGTCAACTCCATGCCATCCACCCGCACGACTGCATGCTGACCGATGCGCGTAAGCTTGCCCTTAAGCTGATTGCCCGCTCCGAGCAATCTGGCCGCAGACCGGGTAGCCGGCAGCTTATAGCACGCCTCCGGCCGAGCAATCTGATCGATGCCGCCGGCGCGCATAATAATAAGGCGGTCCGCCATCGAGAATGCTTCATCCGGATCATGGGTCACGTGGAATACGGTCGTACCGAGCTTGCGGAACAGATAGGCCATCTCGGTCCTCATCTCGATCCGCAGACCCTGATCGAGGTTGGACAACGGCTCATCGAGCAGCAGCAAATCCGGCTTCGTGGCGAGCGCTCTGGCAATGGCCACGCGTTGCTGCTGTCCGCCGGACAGCTGAGGCGGCAGCCGGCGCTCAAGACCTTTCAGATGCAGCAGCTCCATCAGCTCTTCCAGCTGAGCGGCGATCACGGAAGCGGATGCTTTCTGCCGGCGCATCCCGTAGGCCATATTGTCATAGACGCTCATATGCGGCCACAACGCGTAATCCTGGAAGACCATATTCATCCCGCGTTTCTCGGGCGGCACCATCTGGCTGCGGCTTGCAATGGTCTTCCCGCGCATCCGGATTTCGCCGCCGTCTGGCTGCGTAAGCCCTGCGATCAGCTGCAGCAGCGTTGATTTGCCGCAGCCGGATGGACCGAGCACGCTGATGATTTCGCCGGCATGCACCTCGAAACTGATCTCGGACAGCGCTGTATGGTTGCCGAACGACTTGCTTAACCGATCGGCTTCTAATATCGATTTCATTCGCTAACTCCCCTTGCCTGTTTGCGCGCGGGCCTGACGATCAGCTCCAGCACGACGATAATGAGAATGACGAGCCCGGCACCTGCAAGCGTAGCCGCAGCGGCATAACCGAATTTCAGATCCTCGAACGCCTTGTTAATGACCACCGGGAGCGTCATATAGTTAGGCGGGTACAGAATCGAAGAGATCGCCAGATCGAAGATGCTGGAACCGAAGGCGGTTAACGCCGCCGTCAGCAGCGCGCCTTTGGTGAGCGGAGCCAGAATCGTGAGCAGCCGCTGATGGAACGAAGCGCCTTGCATCTGGGCCGCATTGAGCAGCTGGCCCGGCACCTGGGCCATCGCGCCGGAGATCATGCGCGTCACCACCGGAATCGCGCCGGCCACACCGGCTAATACGAGAATCCAAGGCGTCCCGTATAGCAGCAGGCCGATCGACTCCAACCAAGATTGATTCCAGATGAAAATATAGCCAATGCCAAGCACGATGCCCGGTACGGCGAGCGAGACAAGCGAGATAACGTCCAGCGTCCGTCGCAGCTTGAATTGCGAATAGGTAAGCACGTAAGCGACGAGGAAGCCGATGACGAGAGAAAGTACGGCGGCAACCGAGGCGAGCTCAAGGGAATGAACGAGCCCGCTGAGCAGCGTGCTGCCCTCGCTGAACAACGTCCGATAGTGCGTCAAAGTAAGTCCGCTTACCCCGGATCCCGCGCCATCCGTGACGGACATCAGTACATTCGAGCCAAGCGGTATGCCGAGCGTGACGGCCAAGAACACGAGATTGGAGAGCGTGAAGAGCCACGCGCCTCGTCTAGGCTTTCGGACCTCACGCTTCGTCGCCCGGGAAGATAACACGTCGAACCGCGCTTTGCGCATGACCAGCAGTTGAACCGTCATCGCCAGCGTTATCAGCACGACGAGATAGAACGACAGCGCCCCGGCCATATCGAACCGGATTGGCGACGTATATAATGCCGAGTAGATGGAATACGGCAGCGTCGGAAAACGAAACACGGTCGCGATGGATGCAGGAAGGCCGAAGTCGCCAACCGTATCCATGAACACCAGCATCGCACCGGAGCAGATGGCCGGCAGCAATAGCGGCGCCTCAATGGTGCGCCAGACCGTCCACGGACTTGCCCCGGACATCCTCGCAGCCTCGCTGAGCCGGCTCGCCCGCCATTCCATCGCGCCGAAGATCGCCAAATAAGCGAGCGGGAACTTGCTGAGCGTCATGACCAATACCAGACCGGACGGCCGGAATATCAAATCGGTCAAACCGCTCCAACCGAACCACGAAGCGGCAAGTCCGTCCGCCGAGGCGAACATGACCCATCCTTGCGCCAGAATGAACGATGGAGTTACCAGCAGAAGCCAAATGGACACGTCCAGTAGTCGGGCCGTTGCGAACGTATACCGTGCCCGGACGGTTGCAAGCGCTCCGCCGAGGATCGTTGCGAGCAGCGTCGTGCCGATGCCGAGATAGACCGAATTTTGGAGCGAGGCGTACCAGAGCGGACGCCGGAACACATCCAGCAGCAGTGACAGATCGCCGATCTTCAAGCTCCCGAAGAAGACGCCAGGCAGCAGAACCTGAATGATGACAGCAGCGAGCGGAAGCAGAATAAGAAGGAAGAGGATGGCCAGCATCAGCCATCCTGCTTGATTCTCGTGCTTAATTGGACGGAACATCAGATTACTTCACCGCTTGATCCGCGAACCACTGCTTAATCTCGCCCTCATGTTCGCCGGCCCAGGCTGCTTCGGCTACGACGAGCTTCGCATTCGCCGCGCGATCTTGCTTCGGCGTTACGCCGGTTGCCGAAGGTTCGAAATAGCTTTCTTCGCCTTGATCGATCAGCGCCTGCTGCGTCTTCGGATCGAGCAGGAACTCGACGAACGCTTTGGCGGCGTCCTTATGGTCCGTTTCCTTCTGGATCGCCGCTACCCGCACCGAAGCCGGAGCGCCTTCTTCCGGCCAAATGATGTCCACCGGCTCCCCTTGCGCCTTCAAGGTGTACGCATTGCTTTCTTGAAGCGCCGCCGCTTTAATCTCGCCGCCCGTGAGCGCTTTGGCGACGTTCGGATTTTTCGGGTAGACATGCAGGCCGTTCTTCATCAAGCTCGTAAAGTAGGATTGAGCCGCTTCCGTCCCTTGCGACTGGAAGAACCACGCAACGAACGGGTATGCCGGCGCGGCGACGGCCGGATCCGCCATCCCGACTACATCCTTAAACTTGGCAGCCGCCAGGTCAGCCCACGTCTTGGGAGCGGTAGATGCGTCATAAGCCTTCGTGTTATAGACAATGACCGAAGCGGCATGTGCGCCGGTCGGATAATAGGTACCATTAGCAGGGATCTGTTGTTTGGCGAAGTCGGTCAGGCCATCCTTGTTGCCCGGCGCCCAGTTCTCCAACAGTTGGCCGTTCTTGCCCAGTTGGTCGATCATCGGCATCGAATCCATCCAGATGACATCCCAGTGCGGATTGCCCTACTCGGCTTCGATCCGGGAAGCAAGTTCAGCGCCGTTACCCGTTACGAGCTCCAACTTGTAACCTGTTGCCTGTTCGAAGAGCGGTTGGATGATCTCGTCAAAGTCGTTCAAGTACACGACAAGCGGCTCGTCAGACTTGGCCGGCTCCGTTGCCGTATTGGTCGATGTATCTGTCTCTGCTTGCGTGTTCGCATTCGAGCCTGCAGCGGCGGTCGTCTCGGCCTCAGCCGTGTTCGCCCCATTGTTGTCAGCCTGATTCGTGCTGCCGCAAGCGGACAACGTCAAGGTCAGCGTCAGCGCAAGCGCGGCCAGTGACGTGCGATTATACCGGTTATGCATGGTAGATCCTCCCTATTCATCTTTCGTTCTATCGTCTACATCAACTAGATTACGAGATGTATGTAAGGAAGCCATTAACCGGACAATAAGAGTTTATTAAATAATCTCGATATAAATTGGGGGTTCCATAGAATTTTTCTATAGAGTCCCACGCGCAAAAAGACCTCCGCGTCGAATGACACAGAGGTCTAAAAATAAAATCAGCTTGTGGCTTCTCTGAGCTGCTGCTCATCGCCAACGCTAATAATCAAACTGCTATACGCCGTGGACAGATCCACTTCGTAGGGGACAGCCACTTCTTGCCCTTCCTGATCGTACAGCACCCGAACGACCGGGCGATGCGGGATCAGGTCGTTCAAGCGGGAGACGACGCCGATCTCGCCAGATCCGAGCTTGACGGTAACGCCGATCGGGTAAATAGCCACCTTATCGCGGAAACATTGCAGCATCCTCTGTTCGTACATCGTGCCGGATCCGGCATAGAGCGCCTCCATTGCCTCGTGCGGGAGCATAGGCGTCCGGTAGACGCGCATCGTCGTCATCGCGTCATAAGAGTCGACGAGTCCAATCCATTTGGCATACTCGTGGATGTTGTCGCCCGCTATGCCGCGCGGGTAGCCGCTGCCGTCTATCCGTTCATGGTGTTGGAAGGCACAATGCGCGACAAGCAGCGGAATGTTCGGTTCATCCTTCAATAATAGATAGCCCCGTTCCGCGTGCCGCTTCATCTCTTCATATTCCTCGCGGGTGAGCGATCCCGGTTTCTTCAGGACCCCCACGCTGATCTGCGTCTTGCCGACATCGTGCAGCATCGCGCCCATCCCCAGATTCATCAGTTCCGCGCGCGAGTAGCCGCTCGCGATGCCGAGCATCGTCGAATAGATGCACACATTGAGCGAATGCTGATACAAATAATCATCGACGATGCCCATATTCATCAGCATGATGAGTCCATCCTTGCTCTCGAGCAGATCGTCGAGCACGAGCTCCATCACTTCGCGGAATGGCTTGGCGATATAAGGATAAGGCGCTGTGCTCCGCTGGTTCGACCGGTTCATCAACTGCCTGAATTGTGTTCGTATCTCGGAGAGCGCCTTGCGCCTTGTCTCTTCGCTGATCAGATCCGGCACCTGCAAATCCGATGTGCGCGGGTCTTCAATATAAATAAAGTGAACGCCGAAGTCCGATAGACGGCGAATAATCTTACTCGTTAACTCGGAATGTTCCGTAAGAAGGACCTGTCCTTCCTCAGAATAGATTTTCTTCGCCAGCCTCATGCCAGGCATACAGAGATGTGTCGGTATTAGTCGCATCGGAGTACTCGGTCCTCGCTTCTTCCCTTAATCAGGTTCACAATGATGTTCGTAATGTTAATGTAAGGGATTTTAGGCAAAAGAGCAAGAACTTCCACCTACAATTCTCGACAATATATTCCTTCAAACGACACATTCCAACTGTCATATGCAGGACTTATGATCGAAATTCGTCTTACATGACGAGCAGCCAGAACAGCGCGGCTAACAAAAATCGATAAATGGCAAAATGCTTGAGTTTGATGCGTTGGATGAACCGAAGGAAGATCACGATGACGAGCCAAGCGACCAGGAAGGAAGCGATGAATCCGATGAGGAAGAAAGGCAGATTGTCGCCGATATACCGGTAATTGTCGAGCATCTCGTAACCGGTCGCGCAAGCCATAATCGGGATTGCCATGATGAAGGAGAAATCAGCCGCTGCCTTATAGCTCGTGCCGACGAGCATCCCGCCGGCGATCGTCGAGCCCGAGCGCGAATAGCCAGGCCACAGCGACAAGCATTGCAGCAAGCCGATGAGGAAAGCCTGCTTGTATGTAATATCGTCCACCGTTTCGGATACGGTGCGGATTTTTTTCTTCTCGACCAGCCACTCCGCCGTCCACATGTAGATCCCGCCGACGACCAGGGCGAACAGCACCGGGGCCTGATTGAAGCCATCGCCCTTAATCACGTCCTTAAGGAGGAAGGCCAGACCCATAGCCGGCACGATCCCGAGCGCAATATGGACCAGATTAAGCCTTCCGCGGGGGGCGGACTTGCCCGATAGCTTGCCGATCGTCTCCGGCGTGCGGGAGAGACCGAGCAGATTCGCAATCCTTGCCCGGTACACGATCGCCATCGCCAGGATCGCCGCGAGTTGAATGACGATCTCGAACGTAATAATTTGCTGATCATCCGGTGAATAGCCTAACAGCTTGTTCGTCAAAATCATGTGGCCGGAAGACGAGACTGGCAGAAATTCCGTTAAACCCTCGACAATTGCCAGTATGATCGCATTCATTATGTCGCCCATAACGTTGTCCTGATCGCTCCTTTCATCCTATACCCGTTAGCTCGTTGCTTGCTTGGAATTAATCGCGCACCGAGTGCCAACGGCTGCGGCCGCTGTCCGCGATCAACGCTTCGTCCTTCAGCTGCTCTGCCAGCACGCCGCGAATGAATTCCGGCAAGTAATATTGGATGTCGGTACCGCTCTTGATCGACAGATAGCCGACGCCGAACGTGAACATGTCGATCGTTCCTACAATATAGTTACGCTCAAGGTCAAGCTCGGCGCCATCGACGTGAATGGCTGTGATTTTCTCATAAGGCGGTGCATCGGGGTCAAAATCGATCTCCAGACCGTCGACGGCAAGCGTGCCCAGCACCAGCCCGCGGAAGCCGAAGCCGCGAATCGGCTTCTCCTTGAATTCCGTAAGCAGCGACTCCTCCAATGCTTGGCGGATCGCGCTGCCGCTGAGCTGCATGCGGCACGGATTAATCGGAGACGGGCACAACGCGTGAAGCTGACCCGCAGTGACCTCGCCGACGGCAAGGCTCCCGAGCAACTGGCCGGCGTTCACGATCCCGATCTGGGCATCCGTCCAGCTTCTTAATCCGGCCGCGAGCAAATTGGCCAGTGGCGATTCATGAGACGTGCGCGACTCCAGCGGCTGCTCCAGATACGCGACGACATGGCTGAGCCGCTCCGAGGCCAGCGTATGATACTGCTCGATAATCTCGGCAGCCGATTGCTCCAGCTCCCATGCTGCAACGGGCACGCAGGCAACACGGTAACGCGGACGCCCCGAGGCCGGGTCAACGGCAATCTCCACGCGTCCTATGTATTCTCCGAATTTGCCGGCAGCGCACACATACGTCTGACCGATAATCTCCGGTTCTTCGAGCAGATGATGCGTATGGCCACCCAGGATCAGGTCGATACCAGGGATCGATTCCGCCATCTTCCGGTCGAGCAGTATGCCCAGATGCGACATGATTACGATGACGTCGACTTGGCTGCGGAGACGTTCTACTTCCGTGCGGATAGCCGCCAGCGGTTCGGTCACTTCCCAATCGAGCAGCGTATAGAACTCGGAGAAGGCCGCCGTCGCACCGATTAAGCCGATCTTCAGTCCGCCCTTGTCCACAATAATGGAAGGCTGCATCCATTCCGGAAGATCCGATGCTCCCGACCTTTTCATATTGGCGCAAATAACGGGGAACCTCGCTTCCAGCGCATAGGCGTTCGCGAGCTGCTCCATCGTGAAGGTCAGCCCTTCATTATTGCCGACTGTCACCGCTTCGTACCCAGCCGCGTTCATGAGCGCAATATTGACATCCCCGTCACTGCCCTCTGTCTCCAGCCGCATCCGGTCCATATGATCGCCGATATCCAGCAGCAGGACATGCTCCGCGCCGTATTGCCGCCTTGTATCGGCGATATATGAGGCCATGCGCGCTGCATTCTCCAAGCGGCTATGAATATCATTGCTATGCAGAAGAACGACCGCTGGCTCGTCAAAGTTCGTTTCGTTCATGATAGCCTCCGGCATACTGATTCGTTATCGTTTCATGAATAGCTCTTGCGGCGAGAACGTACTCTTGAAGCCGTACACCGACTCGTCGCCCAACGTCTCGTCCTGGATAAAACGGCACACGACGACGCTTTTGACATTCAAGCATTCGCTGCTGCCATTCGGGGTAAACAACCGAAGCGGTCCGCCCTTTGCCAACGGCGCTCCATCCACTCGGAACAGGAAGGCAGCAGACTCCAACTGCTTCCACGGAATGACCGCCTCGAACGAATCGACAGCTTCGACCTTCAGATGCGTCGGATGAGGCTGATCCGCGCCGATCCCTTGTTCAAGCCTCCAAGCGGCATACCATGCCGCAAAATCGAATGCCTCTCCTGCAGCATCATCGACACGCTCACTGAGCGCAAACGTGCTGCCAGCCAATTTGGCCATCGCTTCAGGCGTGCTCGCTTGCTGCTCCAATCCGAAGTGATCGATGATGATCTCCGGAACTCCAGTATTGCGTTCTCCCATCTTTCCCCGTCCTCTCATCGGTCCATACGCGCGTGTTCGCAAGTTTAGAGATGTCCGGCGTTATCCGCCGATCTGCGACATGCGCCTAGCAGTCGGCTCGTGGGTCTGCACTTGATTCGCCAGCTTCTCGGCCATCTCATGATTGAGCGGCTTAATATCCATCGCACGCATGAACAGCTCATGCAGCGCCTCCGGATTGCCCAGCGCCGGCTTCACATTGAGCTCATCAATCCAGTACAGGCACGGCTTGATGCCGCCGTCCGACGTCAAGCGGAGCCGATTGCAGTTCTTGCAGAAATGGTCGCTGATCGGATGGATAAGCCCGAACGAGCCTACGCCCCCCTCGATCAAATAATCCTCCGACGGGCCGTTGCCCAACACGTCGCTCTTCGGCGCGAACTTGTAACCGGATTCCTCGGCGATCTCGAGTACCCGCGACAACGGCAGGTAATGATTGCGCCAACCTTCGTCGGCATGGCCGATCGGCATATATTCGATGAACCGCACGTGCAGCGGCTGCTCGTAGCTCATCTTCAGGAAGGACGCGATCTCGTCTTCGTTAACGCCTTTGAGCAGCACGCAATTGAGCTTGATCGGCGAGAAGCCGACCTTCGCGGCAGCCTCGATCCCTTCCATGACGCGCTTCAAGTCACCGCGGCGGGCAATGAAACGGAACCGTGTCGGATCGAGCGTATCAAGGCTGATGTTGACCCGGTTAAGTCCCGCGTCCTTCAGCGCCTGTGCTTGTGCCGCCAGCAACACGCCATTCGTCGTCAGCGAGATATCGCGGATGCCTTCGATCGCGGACAGGCGCGCGATTAGCCCAGCCAATCCGGGCCTGACGAGCGGCTCGCCTCCCGTAATACGCAGCTTCGAGATCCCGAGGCTGGCTGCGGTCTCCACCACTTCGACAATCGAATCATAGCTAAGTAAGTCTTCGGACGGCGCGAATTCGACGCCTTCCTCCGGCATGCAATATAGGCAGCGCAGGTTACAACGGTCTGTAACCGATATGCGCAAATAATTATGGACGCGTCCAAATCGATCGGTCAAAACGGTCATGAGCAGGCTCACTCCTTTCTAGAACTTCTAATAGCATAACATTTTTAATTTGATTATGGTATGCTAGATAGAACCATTAACATCCGACAATGAGAGGTTTACTGCCATGACTATAGAATGGAAGATCCAATTGTTTGCCGGCTTGGCCGACCGATTCGGCACGCCTGCCTTAGCTCTTGCATTACCTGAAGAGAAGCTTACCGTAAGCGAGTTGAAGCAGGCTCTGAGCGAGCAGTATCCCGAGCAGGCCTCGCTGCTGTCCATATCGTTCGTCGCCTGCAACCAGTCCTACGCAACCGATGATGCCGTTATCCGCGCTCAGGATGAGCTCGCATTGCTGCCGCCGGTATCCGGTGGCGAAGAGACCGCAGCTCCGCAGCCGACGCTCGCGGAGACACCCCGCTTTGTCGTTACGGACGAGCCGTTGTCCGTCGATGCTGTGACGCGCCAGGTCATCGCCGCCGCGAACGGAGCTACATTGACCTTTACCGGCACAACCCGCGAATGGACGCACGGCGTGCGTACCGTCAAGTTGGAGTATGAGGCCTATGTACCGATGGCCGTGAAGACGCTCGAACAGATCGGAGATGAAATCGCCGAGCGGTGGCCCGGCACCTTGACCGCCATCGCGCATCGCATCGGCGTCGTGGATATCGCCGAGATCAGCGTCGTCATCGCCGTTTCCTCGCCGCATCGCGATACATGCTACGAGGCAAGCCGGTACGCCATTGAACGATTGAAGCAGATCGTCCCGATCTGGAAGAAGGAGATCTGGGAGGACGGCTCGGAATGGAAAGGACATCAGTTGGGTCCATGGGATCCTACGGTCAGCCTCAAGTAGTTTCAGCCATCCGACCCGCTTACGGAGTGACTCGCTCGCAAGAAGGAGGCGTAATCCGCCCTTGACTACATATGAATCTTCGCAAGACAACCTTAACGCTTCCGCAGTATCACGCTACGCCCGGCAGATTCGTTACGCCCCGATCGGCCCCTCCGGTCAAGAGCGATTGACCGGCAGCCGCGTCGCCGTTGTCGGGCTAGGCGCGCTCGGCTCGGTAGCTGCACAGCATCTGGTCCGCTCCGGCGTCGGATTCGTTCGGATTATCGACCGTGACGTGCTGGAGTGGAGCAATTTGCAGCGGCAGGTGCTATACACGGAGGACGATGTGCTCCGTATGCTGCCCAAAGCAGAAGCTGCGGCTTCCCGACTGCAAAGCATGAACAGCACGGTAACGATCGAACCGCATGTGACCGACGTGACGAGCAGCAATGCCGAGGAGCTGCTCAGCGAGGTGGATCTGATCGTGGACGGCTCGGACAATTTCACCGTCCGCTATCTGATCAACGATGTCAGCCTTAAGCACGGTATCCCTTGGATCTACGGCGGCGTCGTCGGCTCGACCGGCATGACGATGAACTATATTCCGGGCAAGACGCCATGCTTCCGCTGCCTGTTCCCGAATCCGCCGCAATCCGGCGCGGTCGACACCTGCGATACGGCAGGCGTTATCTCGCCGGCGGTCGATGTCGTCGCTTCGCTGCAATCTGCCGAAGCGCTGAAGTGGCTCAGCGGCAACGCTCAAGCCATGCGCGACACGCTGCTGCAGCTGGACCTGTGGCATCAACAATGGATGCCGCTGAAGGTCGGCAATTCGCATCGCGACGACTGCCCGGCTTGCGCGAAGGGACACTACGAATTTCTCGAGCAGCATACCTTCGAGCCGGCGGCCGTCGCGCTATGCGGCCGCATGACCGTTCAAGTGACGCCGGGCCAACCGGCCAGCCTGTCCTTCGACGAGTTGGAACAACGCCTCGGGCGCATTGGCGAAGTGGAACGGAATCCGTTCCTCCTCAAGTATCGGCGTGACGCAGACATCACGATGGTCATCTTCCTGAATGGCCGGGCACTCATCCAAGGGACCGAAGATCCGATCCTTGCCAAACGCGTCTACGCCGAGTTATTTAGTCTATGATCGCAAGTCACATAATAGAAGAAAACTCCGGATCGCCGCTGCACGTGCAGTAGGCAATCCGGAGTTTTTATTTTGTAAGGCGCGATCTTAGCCGATCGAGCCTTCCATTTCGAACTTGATGAGACGGTTCATCTCGACCGCGTACTCCATCGGCAGCTCTTTAGTGAACGGTTCGATGAAGCCCATGACGATCATCTGTGTCGCTTCGTTCTCCGACAGACCGCGGCTCATCAGGTAGAAGAGCTGGTCTTCGGATACTTTGGATACAGTTGCCTCATGCTCGAGCGTAATGTTATCGTTCAAGATTTCGTTGTACGGAATCGTGTCCGATGTCGATTGGTTGTCGAGGATGAGCGTATCGCACTTGATGTTCGCTTTGGAGCCTTCGGAATTGCGTCCGAACGAAGCCAGACCGCGGTATGTTACTTTGCCGCCATGCTTCGAGATCGACTTCGAGATGATCGTGGAAGTCGTGTCTGGTGCCAGGTGAATCATCTTCGCGCCTGCGTCTTGGTGCTGGCCTTTGCCGGCAACGGCGATCGAGAGGACCATGCCTTTCGCGCCGCGGCCTTTAAGGACAACCGCAGGGTATTTCATCGTCAGCTTGGAACCGATGTTGCCATCGACCCATTCCATCGTAGCGTTCTCTTCTGCAACCGCACGTTTCGTAACGAGGTTGTAGATGTTCGGCGCCCAGTTCTGGATCGTCGTGTAGCGAACGCGCGCGTTCTTCTTGCAGATGATCTCAACGACCGCGCTGTGGAGCGAGTTCGTGCTGTATACGGGAGCTGTACAGCCTTCAACGTAGTGAACGAAGCTGTCTTCGTCCGCGATGATGAGCGTACGCTCGAATTGGCCCATGTTCTCGGAGTTGATCCGGAAGTAAGCTTGAAGCGGAATTTCGCACTTCACGCCCTTTGGCACGTAGATGAAGCTGCCGCCGGACCATACAGCGCTATTCAGCGCGGCGAACTTATTGTCAGCCGGCGGAATAACGGTACCGAAGTACTCCCTGAAGATCTCTGGATGCTCGCGAAGCGCAGTGTCCGTATCCGTGAAGATAACGCCTTGCTTCTCAAGGTCTTCCTGCATGCTGTGGTAAACGACCTCGGACTCGTATTGAGCCGATACGCCTGCCAAGAACTTCTGCTCCGCTTCAGGAATACCGAGCTTGTCGAACGTTTCCTTGATTTCTTGCGGTACTTCTTCCCATGTTTTACCTTGCTTCTCCGAAGGCTTGACATAGTACTGAATATCATTGAAATCAAGATCGTCGAGCTCTCCGCCCCAACGCGGCAGCGGCATTTTGTTGAACTGTTCGAGCGATTTCAGACGGAATTCCAACATCCATTCTGGCTCGCCTTTCATTTCCGAGATCGTGCGTACGATCTCAGGCGTCAATCCTTTACCGGATTGGAATACCGCTTTATGCTCATCGCGAAAGCCGTATTTGTACTCTTCCATCTCAGGCATACTTTTAGCCATGGTAAGCCTCCCTTTCTATGCTGCGCGTACTTAGGCACGCGAGTTAAGACTGCTGTTCGATCCCTTTGCGGAGCGCGTTCCACGCAAGTGTCGCGCACTTGATCCGCGCCGGGAATTTGCTTACGCCGGACAGTGCCTCGATATCTTCGTTCTCATCGAATTCAACCTGCTCGCCTTTTATAAAGGAAGAGAACTTCTCGGCCATAGCGAGTGCCTCGCCAAGCGTTTTATCCTTAACGGCTTCGGTCATCATCGAAGCGGACGACATGCTAATCGAGCAGCCTTCGCCCGTGAACTTCGCTTGTTTGACGACATCGCCTTCGACTTGAAGCTGAAGCTGAATGCGGTCGCCGCAGGTCGGATTGTTCAGGTTAATCGTGACAGCCTGCTCATCCAATGTCCCGCGGTTACGCGGATTTTTGTAATGATCCATAATGACGCGGCGGTACAAATCATCCAATTGCATAACCGAAGAACTCCTTTGTTTGGTGGAGGGCGTCCACAAGCCGGTCAACGTCCTCTTCGGTATTATATAAATAAAAGCTAGCCCGTGCAGTAGAAGAAACTTCCAACCAGCGCATCAGCGGCTGCGCGCAATGGTGGCCGGCACGAATTGCGATGCCTTTCGTGTCAAGCACGGTTGCCAAATCATGCGGATGAACGTCATCCAGATTAAACGTGACGAGTCCCGCACGGTCCTGTTCAGGTCCGTAGATCGTAATCCCGTTAACCTCGCTTAGTCGATTATACGCATAGGTTGTCAATTCATGCTCATGGCGCGCGATTTCATCCAGACCGATTTCGTTCAGGAAATCGATCGCCGCTCCGAGGCCGACAGCTCCGGCGATAATCGGGGTGCCGCCTTCGAATTTCCACGGCAGCTCCTTCCATGTCGAATCGTACAGATCCACATGGTCGATCATCTCGCCGCCGAATTCGACCGGCTCCATCTGCTCGAGCAGCTCCTTCTTACCATATAATGCGCCGATGCCCGTAGGCGCGCACATTTTGTGGCCGGAGAAAGCATAGAAATCACAATCCAGATCGCGTACGTCAACCTTCATATGCGGCGTGCTCTGTGCGCCATCGACAACCATCTTCGCTCCGTGACGGTGCGCGATCGCCGTAATTTCCTTGATCGGATTGATAACGCCGAGTACGTTCGATACATAGACGACGGATACGATCTTCGTCCGGTCCGTAATGGTCTGCTCCACATCTTCAATCCGGAGTGTTCCGTCTTCCTGAAGCGGAATATACTTAAGCGTTGCGCCTGTCGCCTTGGCAACTTGCTGCCACGGGATCAGGTTGCTATGGTGCTCCATCGCGGTAAGGACGATCTCGTCGCCTTCGCCGCAGACCGAGCGGGCATAGCTGCTGGCTACCAGATTCAGTGCCGTCGTCGTGCCGCGCGTGAAAATAATTTCCTGTGCGCTCGCTGCGTTCAGCAGAGCACGAACTTTCTCCCGTGCTCCCTCGTATGCGTCAGTCGCCCGTGAACCGAGCGTATGAACACCACGGTGCACATTCGCATTATCAAGCTCATAGTAACGTTTGACCGCATCAATGACGGAACGCGGCTTCTGCGAAGACGCCGCGCTGTCCAAATATACGAGCGGATGCCCGTTTATATTTTGATGCAGAATCGGGAATTGCTCCCGAATCGCCTCAATGTTCATGCCTGCAGCTTCCTTTCAAGAAGCAGTCGGAGCTGTTCCTGTACAGCATCGATCGGAATTTCGGATACGACAGGTGCCAGGAAGCCGTTGATGATCAGACGCTCCGCTTCACGCTTCGAAATACCACGGGACATCAGGTAGTACACTTGCTCTGGATTCACTTGGCCGACCGATGCTGCGTGGCCCGCAGTAACGTCATCCTCGTCAATCAGAAGGATCGGGTTCGCGTCGCCGCGCGCTTTCGGGCTGAGCATGAGCACTTTCTCGGTCTGCTCGCCGTTAGCTTTGGTCGCGCCTTTCTCGATCTTGGTAATGCCATTGATGATCGCCGTTGCGGAATCCTTCATAACCGCGCGGGTTACCATCTGGCTGTCGGAGCTGCGGCCGACGTGAACAGCGCCTGTCGTAAGCGACATCTGCTGTTTGCCGGAACCGATGCTGATGACTTTCGCATCCGAAGTCGAACCGTTGCCGCGAAGCACGGAACGCGTCTCGGACAGCGTATTGCCGTCATGCAGATCGCCGACGATCCATTCGATGCGGCCGTCATTCTCAACGACAGCGCGGCGGATCGACAGATCGATGATGTTCTCAGCCATATGGTGCACAGTTGCGAAGCGAACATGTGCCCCCGGCTTAACGAATACTTCGACGATGTTCTGAAGCACGAGCGCTTGCTGCTCGCCTTCATAGAGGCTGCTTGCGTTATCCACGTAAGTCACGCGGGAGTTATTGTCAGCTACGACGAGCACGTGCGGAGCGAACGTTGCTTGCGCATCGTCGCTGTACAGAAGCGCTTGAAGCGGTACTGCTACTTCAACATTCTTCGGCACGTACAGGAACACCCCGCCATTCCATATTGCGGAATGAAGCGCGGACAGCTTGTTCTCATCCTGCGCGACAGCCTTGAACAGATATTGTTGAACGAGATCGCCATGCTCGCGCACTGCCGTCTCGAGATCAGTGAAAATGACGCCTTGGCTTTGTAGCTCGGCGGACAGCTGCTTGAATACAGCGCCAGAGTTGCGTTGAACAACGAACCCTGCCTGTCCTTCACCGGTCAACGTGCGCAGCGACTCCGGAAGCTCGTCTGCCGACGCAAGGACTGCCGGTGCTTTGTATTCGCCTACTGCATTCAAATTCCAGCGGTCGATCCGGACTTTCTCCGGTTTCGGCCATTCCAGCGTTTCCGTAAGCTCAGCGCCTTGAACGCGCAGCGCCGTGAGCCATTCCGGCTCGCCCTTGCTGAGGGAAAGCGCCTCGGCGGCTTGGCGGTTAACCGGAGTTGATAGTTGTGTACTCATTGTCGATTACTCCTCCTCCGCTTAAGCCTGGCCGACGGTTTCGTCCACGATGCCCAGTTCTTCTTTAACCCAATCATAACCTTCGTTCTCCAGACGCTCTGCCAGTTCAGGACCGCCGGATTTCACGATGCGGCCTTGCATCATTACGTGTACGAAGTCTGGCTTGATGTAGTTGAGGAGACGTTGGTAGTGCGTAATGATCAGGAAGCCGCGCTCTTCGGAACGCATGCTGTTCACGCCGGCTGCAACGATTTTCAGTGCGTCGATGTCAAGACCGGAGTCGATCTCGTCGAGTACGACGATCTTCGGATCCAGCATCAGCATTTGCAGAATTTCGTTACGCTTCTTCTCGCCGCCGGAGAATCCTTCGTTCAGGTAACGGTGCGCGAACTCAGGGTTCATGTCGAGTTCTTTCATCTTAGCTTCCATTTGGCGAATGAACTTGATGAGCGAGATCTCGTTGCCTTCGCCGCGGCGAGCGTTGATTGCGCTGCGCAGGAAGTCGGAGTTCGTTACGCCTGCGATTTCGCTCGGATACTGCATAGCGAGGAACAGGCCTGCACGTGCGCGCTCGTCCGTATCCATCTCCATCAGATCTTCGCCGTCAAGCGTTGCAGTGCCTTCTGTTACTTCATATTTCGGGTGGCCCATCAGTGCCGAAGCGAGCGTACTCTTACCAGTACCGTTCGGACCCATGATGGCGTGAACTTCGCCACCTTTAATTTCAATGTTGATGCCTTTAAGAATCTCTTTATCTTCGATCGAAGCCTTCAAGCCTTCGATCACGAAATGCGTTGCCATAATGTGCTGCTCCCTCCGTTAGTCGGTTGTCCCATTTGTGACAATTCCTTATTGATAATTATTCTAATCTGATTCTCAGTGATTATCAATCTAATTTTATTACAAATATGTGTCCAAATCAACTTTCGCCTCTGCTTACAACCTTCCCGGTGACTCGCTACAGTCCTAGCGCCAAGCGGATTTCCTGCACTTTCGCAGCGAAAATGTCGTCGTCCAGCACCGGCTTGAACGCGCGTGCCGGAATCCCGTCTTCCAGCGTTACCCAAGACTTGCAGCCCGTATATGCCGGGCGCTGCGGAATCTCGGTCTCCTCGAGCACATAGACGCGCAGCAGCAGCAGATGCAGCGGCTTCGTCCGCTTCCACTTTAGCCGTTCCTCGGCGAACGTATCGGTCCAGATATGGAATTCCCTGACTTTATCCAGTGTATCCTGATCGCGGATTTCAATATCATCCACGACCTCCGCGTAAGCGTTTATTTTCACCGTATCGCCGCCGGGCGCATAGCCTTGCAGCGTCTCTTGTATTCCGCTCTGGTAGGGCGCCTTCAGCAGCTCAGGTTTCTGATGCTCGTAAGCCGGCAGCAAGTAAAATTGCGGGCTGCGCAGCTGAAAGTCGCGAGTCTCCTCCGCGATGCCGCCTTTGCGAAGCACCATGATCTGTTCCCCCTCGGAAAGCGCCTTAACCGCGACCGCCCATTCCTTAAGCGCGACTGGCAACCGTTGTTCCGGGCTCGTCATCGTCCATCCCCCCACGTCCTGACACAAGTGCCTACCCATTATAACAGAGCAGGTATTCCAACGCGAACCAATATTCGGTATACTTGTTGCAGATCAAAACCACATCAGGAAGCAGCAGCCTTCTACCTCTCTTAAGGGGCGATGCAAGCTTCTTCCCTACCCTTACGAACCGGAGGTGGACAACCATGTCTACTTATCATCCATTGACCGAGAATGAAGCGATCGAGATCGCCCGTTCTCTGACGAGCGTGCTGCCGAATGCGGAGACGCTTCATTGCCGCGAGATCGGCGACGGCAACTTGAATCTCGTGTTCCACATTACCGACCCGAATAGCGGTCGGAGCCTGATCATGAAGCAAGCGCTGCCTTACGCCAAGGTAGTTGGCGAATCATGGCCGCTTACGCTTGACCGCGCGCGCATCGAGAGCGAATCGCTCATTATCGAAGGGAAGCTTGCGCCAGAGCTCGTCCCGCAAGTGTACAAATATGATCCGGAGCTTGCGCTGACGATCATGGAGGACTTAAGCGACCATGTCATTATGCGCCGCGGCCTGATCGAAGGCGGACGTTATCCGCGTTTTGCCGAGGACATCTCCACCTTCCTCGCGCAGACGTTGTTCTTCACCTCGGATCTGGGCATGAACCAACAAGAGAAGAAGCTTCGCGTGCGCGACTTTATTAACCCTGAATTGTGCAAAATAACCGAAGATCTTATTTTCGATGATCCATACACGGTGTCGGCGAACAATAGCTACGATGCGGCCATCGAGGATGAAGCCGAAGAGCTGCGCACCGACGGCGAGCTTCATCTGGAAGTTGCGCTGCTGCGCGAGAAGTTCCTGACGCAAGCGCAAGCGCTACTGCACGGCGACCTGCATACGGGCAGCATCTTCATCACGCCGGAGTCGACTAAAGTCATTGACCCGGAATTCGCTTACTTCGGGCCAATGGGCTTTGACATCGGCGCCGTTCTTGCGAACTTGCTGCTGAACTACGCATCGCGTGACGGTTGGCATGCATCGGATTCGGAAGCGGCCGATTATCGCGAATATCTGATTACGACGATCCGTGACATCTGGACGCAATTCGAAGCCAAGTTCCTCAAGCTATGGGATGAGCACGGCATCGACCGGATCGCATCGGCAGCCCCTGGCTACAAGGAACTATATATGAAGCGATTGCTTCAAGACACGATCGGATTCGCCGGCGCGAAGATGGTCCGCCGCATCGTTGGCCTTGCCCATGTAGCAGATATCGACCGCATTGAAGATGCAGCCGTTCGCGAACGCGCTCAACGCACAGCTCTTGCCATCGGCAAATCACTCATTAAACTGAATCGTCGCGCAGAGTCGATCGAACAATTGATAGACGCTGCAGTTACTGCCTCTTCGGCAGTAAAGGCATAAGGAAAGGAAAGTAAACATGACACAATCGACATCAACCGCCCTGCAATCCGTTATCTGGGCAGGCGAACATCTTGATCTGCTCGACCAGCGCCTACTCCCAGAGGAGATCGTCTACCTTCCCCTGGTCACCGTAGAGGACGTATGGGAAGCCATCCGTCACCTGAAAGTTCGCGGCGCGCCGGCCATCGGCATCTCCGCGGCTTACGGCGTCGTGCTCGGCGGCCGCAACAGCGAGACGATCGAGCAATGGCTCGAAGCGGTCAAGGCTGCTTCCGCGCATCTGGCGACGAGCCGTCCGACAGCCGTTAACCTGTTCTGGGCGCTCGACCGCATGAGAGCGGCGGCAGATCGTATCGTCGAGAGCGGCGCCCCGCTGGAAGCGGCGAAGCGCGCCCTGCTCGATGAAGCCATCGCGATCCAAAGCGAAGACGAAGAGACGAACCGCCTCATCGGCGAGCATGCGCTGTCACTGTTCGAAGATGGCATGGGCGTGCTCACGCACTGTAATGCAGGCGGACTTGCAACAGCCAAGTACGGTACCGCATTGGCACCGTTCTATCTCGCGCAAGAACGCGGCATCAGCCTGAAAGTGTTCGCTGACGAGACGCGTCCGGTCCTCCAAGGCGCACGCCTTACGGCTTTCGAGCTGCAGCAAGCAGGCGTTGATGTGACGCTCATCTGCGATAACATGGCCGGCATGGTGATGAACAAAGGATGGGTCAATGCCGTAATCGTCGGCACCGACCGCGTTGCGGCGAACGGCGATGTCGCCAACAAAATCGGCACGTACAGCGTTGCCGTTCTTGCGAAGGCACATGGCATTCCATTCTATGTGGCTTGCCCGCTGTCCACCATCGACCTGAACACACCGTCGGGCGATCTCATTCCGATCGAGGAGCGCGGCGCCGAAGAGATAACGGAAGGCTTCGGCAAACGGACCGCTCCGGTGGGCGTGAAAGTGTTCAACCCGGCGTTCGACGTAACGCCGCATGAATATGTAACTGCCATCATTACCGAGAAGGGCATCGTCCAAGCGCCATTCGATGTCAACTTGAAGAAACTGTTCGAACAAGGTGAAACGACTGACGCCGACCTTTAGCGGCGTAGTAAGTTTCATTCCGGAGAAATAGAAGATAATTTATAAACGTGAAACTTATAAATGCTTCTATTTCAAGGTGAAACGACTGACGCCGACCTCTAGCGGCGTAGTAAGATTCACTCCGGAGAAATAGAAGATGATTGATAAGCGTGAAACTTATGAATGCTTCTATTTCAAGAATAAAGAATTAAGAAGGGTTGCCGTCATTGGAGCATAAATTAGCACCATGGCGGCAACCCTGTTATGTGCTAAGCGACAGATCGTCTAGAGCATTAACGCCACTGCGTCCGAACCCTTCATCCCCGGGCTGATCCCGAGCGCGAGCGCCGCGCCGGTGACGGATTCGAGCGGAGCGGCCATCAGATCTTCCAAAGTACGGACACCGACAGCACGGCCGGCAATAATGTTCCTGTCGCTGAGCTTCTCATTCAGCAAGCCAACGTCCAAGGCACCGCACATGATGTAGCCTTTATCCGTTGTAACAGCGAGCAGCGTCGTCTTTGGCAGCTTCACTTCCACGCCAAGGACGGTTGCGCCATTGTCGAGCACGATTGGAACCATTCGCATCATCCGAAACCACCTCCTTTATAGCGGGCATGTCGAGCGATTTTCCACTCCCCCCTACTATATGCGGGACGTTTGGATTCGGTGTTGCGCTGGCATAAAAGCCTCACTTCTCCTGTAGGATTCCTAGTACGAAAATGGTATGATTAGAGATATTCATGTCATATGGAGGCATTATGAAAACAAACGATCACGAGGCTCATAGCGGACAGACTGCCTTTTTGTTCAACGTGGATATTATGGTAGAGGGCGAAACCAATGCGGTTGCAATGGAGAGGCTTCTTCATATACTTAATCAAGCTCACTTTCATGATTTCAAAATAAAATCCGGCGTCAATCTGGGGCTGAGAATTCAAGAACTGAGCCAGCTCGGCCAACGTCTCCAGCAGTTGGAGCAGCGGTTCGCAGCCAACCAGAGCGCACAACAGGCAGCGCCTCCTGCACCACCGGCGAAGCCAGCTACAACGACCAAAGCTGCCGTTATGCCAACGACATATACCTTCTTTACCGACCGGATGGAGAAAGTTATTGCCGAGAAACGGCTGATCCGACTTAAGGTCAATCGCGGCGCAGGCGTCATGCTCAGCATCCCTTGCCGGGTGCTAAGCTTCGATGAAGAGAAACAAACGACTACCGTTTATCACGTCGATGAGAAACAGGTCTATACGTTTAAGTGGACGGAGATTGAAGATTTCATCGTCTGAATACATTAAAGGAGCGCCTCGCATGAGTAGCGCTCCTTTCTTTATAAAGAGATTGGATGCAAGGTCATTGTGTCATATTCCGTTCCGATAGGCATAGATACAACAAAAAGGCGCACACCTGCATCACAGGTGTACGCCTCAACTTCGTTCTACATTACGCTCTGCGGCTCGTCCACAATGCACGCACAACCAGTACCCATGCCGCGATGAACGAGACGCCGCCCAGCGGAGTAATCGGTCCGAACAGCGAAAGCTCGGTTATCGAGAGCGCATACAAGCTGCCGGAGAACAGGAAGATGCCCAGGTGCATCAGTCGGCCAGCCCAGCGAATTCCTTTGGTTTCCCCAATCCGATCCGCGATAATCGCAACCAAGATAAGGCCTAGCGCATGATACATATGATAGCGGACGCCCGTTTCGAATACAGCCAGCATGTCGTCAGGCAGCTTGTCCTTCAGACTATGCGCGCCGAACGCGCCAAGAATTACGGCAAGGCCTGCATGAGCGGCGCCGAACGCGCCGAATTTGGAAAACATCGTCATCTTTCGCCCCTTCATCTTTGCAAGTGTTCATTAATCAGGTACAATGTGGTCTAATCGCGATGATGTAAGCATTTGGAATCATCACCATTCTCATCTAATAAAGGAGTTCTTCCCGTAATGACAGACCCATTCAACCTTCAGAAACAGCCCGAAGAAAACCATTCGCATGCTCAGTCAGCGGAAAGCTTCGGCAGCTATTCGCCGGACGCAGCCCCGCCGGAGCACAAGCAGAAACATGCCGGCCTTGGTATCGCTTCGTTCATCATCGGCATCACGAGCATCCTTGCCTTCATTACCAGCATGGTAGTCGCGGCCTCCTCCATTATGAACCAAATTACAGAGGACGGCAACCCGGCCTTGGACGCTGCAGCGCTGGTCGATTCGGCGGATGGCGCGTTGCTCGTTCTATCCGGCTTGCTGATGATCGGCTGCCTGGCGCTCGCCTTCATCGGTCTGGTGCTTGGCATTATCGGCGTATGCCTGAAGAATCGCCGCAAGGTGTTCGGCATCCTCGGCGTCGTATTTAACGGCCTGCTCGTTATGGGGACGATCTCGATCATTGGCCTCGGACTCGTCTTACAATAAAGGTCCATTACCGTCCACTGTCCCTCCATCCTCTAACACTTCACCCGCTTTACGCCGCCATGCACGCATCTTGGCGGAGGCGGGTTTTTGGCATGCTCGCCCTCCCGCTCACCAAAAATCCCGTCCACTACCACATATCCCCCCGCTTAATTGAATATATGTAGTTACAATCTTTTTTCGCTATAAGGCTGAAGGGTTAAGGTCTACGCCGGCACGAGAGGCTTGTTGCAGCTTCACGCCGCCTGCTTTTTGAAGTTTCACGAAAATTCGTACATCTTCACCACTACGAGGAGGTGTCTTGCATGACCGAGCCGTCTTTCATCGTGTCACGCGAGGATTGGTCGCTTCACCGCAAAGGACATCAGGATCAAGCCCGGCACCAACAGAAAGTACGCGATGCGATCAAGCAGAACTTGCCCGATCTGGTATCCGAAGAGAACATCGTCATGTCCGATGGCAAGCATGTCATCAAAATTCCGATTCGCAGCCTGGATGAGTTCCGCTTTGTCTATAACTTCAACAAGAATAAACATGTCGGCCAGGGCGACGGCGACAGCCAGGTAGGCGATGTGCTCGGCACGGATCCGCAGCCGGCCCAGAAGGGCGGCAAGGGCGAAGGCGCCGGCGATCAACCGGGCGACGATGTGGTCGAAGCCGAGATCAGCCTGGCAGAGTTGGAGACGATGCTGTTCGAGGAGCTCGAGCTGCCTTATCTGAAGCAGAAGGACCGCGACCAACTGGAGACGAAGGAAATCCGGTTCAACGACATCCGCAAGAAAGGCATTATGTCCAATATTGACAAGAAAAGGACCATTCTCGAGAATCTGCGGCGCAACGCCACGAGCGGCACGCCAGGCATCCACGGGATCTCGCCGGATGATCTGCGGTATAAGACGTGGGAGGAAATCATTAAGCCGCAGTCGAACGCGGTCATTATAGCTATGATGGATACTTCCGGAAGTATGGGCTCGTTCGAAAAGTACGTCGCGCGCAGCTTCTTCTTCTGGATGACCCGCTTCCTCCGCCATCAATACGAGAAAGTGGACATCGTCTTCATCGCCCACCATACCGAGGCGAAGGAAGTGACCGAGGAAGAATTCTTCACGCGCGGCGAGAGCGGCGGCACGATCTGCTCCTCAGCCTACATCAAGGCCATCGAGATCATCGACAGCCGGTACCCGCCTGCGCAGTACAATATCTATCCGTTCCACTTCTCCGACGGCGACAACCTGACGAGCGACAACGAACGGTGCGTGAAGCTGATTGGCGAGCTGCTCAAACGGGCCAACCTGTTCGGCTACGGCGAAGTCAACCAGTACAACCGCTCCAGTACGCTCATGTCGGCTTACAAGCATATTAACTTCCCGAACTTCATGCACTATGTCATTCGCGAGAAAGGCGAGGTCTATAACGCGCTGAAGTCATTCTTCCGCAAGCGCGACAGCGTGCCGAGCTGATCGATTCGCCTCCATACATCGGAGCACAAGGTAAAGCGGCTTACGCCATCCTCTTGCGGCGCATTACGTTTCATTCCGGAGAATAGTGGATGATGGATAAGCGTGAAACTTATACATTCTTAGATATCCAAAAAAGGATTGCCGGCGCGAACGCCGGCAATCCTTTCGTATCTTCGTGCATCTATAAGTGCTAAGGACTTGCGCTATAGCTTCGTCCGATAGACCGCCTTGTTCTCGAGGCCTCGAATAATCGGCGTCCAAGGTTCCGTCTCCTGCGTCGTATCGAGCGCATCCTCGACCATCTGCAGCTTCGCATCCAGTGAGTCGATATGGTGCAGCGCAACGGCCTCGGCCATCTGCGGCTGGACGGGGCTGCCCCACTCGCCCAAATTATGATGGGAGAGCACGAGATGCTGCAGAGCCAGCACGACCTCCGAGTCGAGCTGAATCTCGCTCCGAATCGCGGCTTCGACAATCCATCCGGACGCGAGCGCGATATGGCCGATCAGCTTGCCTTGATTGCTGTAATCGGAGACGATGCCCAGCTGCGCCGTCATCTCCTCGGGCTTGGCGATATCGTGTAGAATAATGCCCGCTTTGATCAGATCCGGATTGAGGAACGGGCGCTGCTTGCACACGAACTCCCCCAGCTCCAGCATACGGACGATATGGTAGGCGAGTCCCGCGTAATACGCATGGTGGTGCGTCTTGGCAGCCGGATAATGCATGAGCTCGTCGGCCACTTTGGCAACGCAAAAGTCGACGATGGTCCGCACTTCGGCGTTCTCGATACTTGCCGCAACCTGCTTGATGGTGTAGACGAGATCGATCGGCCGGATCGGCGCGGAACGGATAAAGTCGGTTATCGTTACGCCGTCATCGTCTTTGGCTTTGCGCATGCGTTGAATCTTCGCCTGAAGTTTGTCGCGATAGGTCTGCACGAGACCTTGCACCTTGACCAGCCCCATCGGGAAGAAGGTTTCCTTGTCGGCGGCGGAGACGTCCCACAGCTTCGCCGTGATTTGGCCGCTCGCATCGCACAGCACGATGTCCAGATAATCCTTCGGAGGCGTCGCATTCGTCTGCTTCACCTCGCACTCCTTCAATAAATAAAACCCGACAAATTCATCTTGGGCTTGCATCTGCTTAATCAGCGTCATCTAGGGTCCTCCTGAGCTATACGTAGGTTCATTATACAATGAAAAATCGGCCGTTAACGCATCATTTTCAAAAATATACGCGAAAGTGCGCAAGTGATCGTTCAGCCCAAGTTGCGTCACGGAAGCAGAACGCCTATCATGTAGGGGTATATACATAGCCGTTTATGAGGAGGACGAAACCGATGCTCGATTTTCAGACCAAACTAAGCAATTATGCCGACATCATACTCAAGATTGGTGTTCATCTCCAGCCAGGCCAGACGCTGATCGTGAACGCGAATATTGATACGGCGGATCTGACCCGCCTTGTGGTGAAGAAAGCTTACGAGCTGGGAGCCGCACAAGTGAAAGTATTCTGGGCCGACGATGTCGTTGCCCGTTACAAATATGATCTTGCTCCGGATGAAGCTTTCTTGGAGGAGCCGACATGGTCGGCCGCCGAGAAGATCGCGCTTGTCGAGAAAGGCGCCGCTTCCGTCACGATCAGCTCGTCGGATCCGGACCTGCTGCGCGGCGTAGCCAAAGACCGCATCGTCAATTCCGAGAAAGCTTCCCGCAAGGCGTTGACGAAGTACCGCGAATACGTCCAGGCGTTCAAGTTCAGCTGGTGCCTTGCGACGGCGCCGTCGCAAGGCTGGGCGGCCAAAGTATTCCCGGATGCGCCGCAGGAAGAGCAAGTCGATCTGCTGTGGGATGCCATCTTCCGCATGGTGCGCGCCGATCAGCCCGATCCGATCGCCGCTTGGGAGAAGCACCTGGGCGAGTTGAAGCGCAGAGCGGAATTCCTCAATAACAAAGCGTACAAGAAGCTGCACTACAAATCCGAAGGCACCGACCTGACGATTGAACTGCCGGATAAGCATGTATGGCTCGGCGGACGCAAGACGAACGATCAAGGCATCGCCTTCGTGCCGAACATTCCGACCGAGGAAGTGTACACCGCTCCGCTCGCAACCGGCGTGAGTGGCACGGTCCGCAGCAAGAAGCCGCTCAGCTATGGCGGCAACATCATCGACAACTTCTCGTTCACGTTCGATAAGGGCCGGATCGTCGGCTGGACCGCCGAGCAAGGCGCGGAGACGCTGCAAGGCCTCGTCGAGATGGACGAAGGCTCCCACTACTTAGGGGAAGTCGCGCTCGTGCCGTTCGACTCGCCGATCTCGAATACGAACCTGCTGTTCTACAAAACGATATTCGACGAGAACGCCTCCTGCCACTTGGCGATCGGCAGCGCGTATGCCGCATGCATCGAAGGCGGCAGCAAGATGACGCGCGAAGAACTGTCTGCCCGAGGCATCAACAGCTCGCTCGCGCATACCGATTTCATGGTCGGCTCGAAAGATCTATCGATAACCGGCATTACGGCTGACGGCAAGGAAGAAGCCGTATTCGTCGACGGCAACTGGGCGATTTAATGAGATCGGCAAGATAAGCGAATACCCCTTGCAGGGAAGGATGAACCGCTGCTTCAGCGATTTGTCCTCAAACCCCTGCAAGGGGTATTTGTGTTTCTGTCTTTTTCAATGGCCGCAGGCTAACCGCCAAGCACGCGCAGCGTCTTCGGATAACTCGTCAGCACCTCGGCCTTGCCGTCGCTGCGAATATAGACGTCATCCTCGATCCGCACCCCGCCGATCTCCGGCACGTAGATGCCAGGTTCGATCGTGAAGAGTAGTCCATTCCGGACGAGCTCTTGATTGTTGCCGTGCAAGGAAGGCGACTCGTGCACGTCCATGCCGAAGCCATGGCCGACGCGATGCGTGAAGTACGACCCGTAGCCCGCTTCCACGATGACCTCGCGCGCGGCCGCATCAAGCGACGCCAGCGTCACGCCTGCCTCCGCCTGCGCGATTCCCGCCATGTTGGCAGCCAGTACCGTCTCGTAGATCCGCTCCTGCTCCTTGGTCGCTTCGCCGATCACGAATGTGCGCGTAATATCCGAGCAATAACCGTCCGCCTGAACGCCGATATCGATCAGCAAGTAGTCGCCATGCGTAAGTTTCGCCGCACCTGGCTTTCCGTGGGGCAGCGCCGATCGAGTCCCGGTCAGGACGATCGATTCGAACGCCGGACGGTCCGCGCCCAGCTTGCGCATCTGATACTCCAGCTCCGCCGTCAGATCGATCTCGCTCATGCCGACCTTGGCATGGACGGCGGCATAATCGACGACCCGTTCAATAATATCGATCGCATGACGAACCTTCACGATCTCCTCGTCGCTCTTGTATAAACGCAAGCCCAGAATCGCCGTCTCGAGATCCTCGAAATCCGTATTCGGCAGCAGAAGCCCCAGTGTCTCCCCTTGGATCATGCTGAGCGCGTGTTTCTCCACGCCGAAAGTACCCAGCGATGCCGACAGGCGGCCGCCAAGGATCGCATAAGCGTCCTGCGTATCCGAGATCGGGACGATCTCCCCCTCGAAGCCGGCCTCTACGGCTGCATCCTGATCGAGCAACGGCACGAACAAGACCGCTTCCTTGCTGTCCGCATTCAGCAGCAGTCCCATGAAGCGTTCATGCGGGTTACACATAAACCCGGTCAAATACGCGACATTCGTGGGCGACGTGATCAGCCCTGCCCCGATTCCCTGCTCCGTGAACGCGGTCAGCAGCTGTTCTCTGCGCGTGCGATAGATTGTGCTCATATATTGTCCTCCCATGTGACGATAGGTTAATGATGGCGCTTGGCCGATATGCTCCTATTATAGCTCATCCGGAGCGACCGCTACAGCAAGCGCCCGGGAAGGGCTTGAATGGAAAAAAAACAGCTTTGTACCTTGTCGAATTTTCCTATATCATATAGAGAGCGCTTCCATACTTTTGGCATAGCGATTATCCAACCACATATGTCACATTACCTATCGCGTTATTTGCAAAATACGAGCTTTTAGTCCAGTATTTGCAACAATTGCGTGTCTTTTGTCATGTTCATCGGCTGGTTCATCTTTTATAATAAGCATAATTATGTCATATTACTTGACGCATTATTGAAGGCTTGAAGCAAGAGAGGGGACACCGAATGTATAAGGTCATTCTGGTCGATGACGAGGCCGTCGTGCGCGATGGTTTGAAAAATACGATTCAATGGCAGGAGCACGGCTTCGAATTGATCGGAGACTACGCCAATGGACGTGAAGCGCTCGAAGCGGTCGAGCTGCACAAGCCCGACCTGATCATTTCGGATATTAGCATGCCCTTCATGGACGGGCTCGAGCTGACGGCCGCCGTAGGCGCCAGCTATCCCTATATCAAAATCATCATTCTGACCGGGTTCGACGAATTCGATTATGCCCAACAGGCGATCCGGCTCAAAGTATCCGACTTCATCGTGAAGCCGATTACCGCCGCTGAGATCCGCCAACTGCTGAATAAGGTCCGGGCGGAGATGGATGAAGAATCCAAGCGGCGCGAAGACTTGAGCCGGCTGCAAAGCCAGTTGAAGCAAAGCTTGCCGCTGCTGAAGGAGCGGTTCTTGGAGCGTCTGGTCATTAACGGGCTCGGGAAATCCGAAGTTGCCGAGCGCTTCGCCTATTTCGGCCTGCCGCCGCTTACGCCGATGATCGTCGCGTTGGTCATCGACATCGATGATTTCGGCGAGCGGGAAACGTTCGATTTTGACGCGTTCGATGAAGAGATGTTAAGATTCGCCGCCTATGATATCGTCAGCGAAGTGTGCATGAATGAAGACGTGCTCGTCTTCCGTACCCGGGAAGAACGGATGGTGGCCCTCGTCCACAGGATTCCGGAGGAAAGCGCCCTCTATGAGAAAGCGTTCCGCGTGGCCGAACAGATCCGCCATGAGATCGAGCGCTATCTGAAGTTCACGATTACGATCGGCATCGGACGGGCCAGTATGTCGGTGGAGCGTCTGCCCCATTCCTACAAGAGCGCGTTGTCGGCGCTCGACTATCGGTTTCTGCTCGGCAAGAACCGGGTGCTGAGCATTCTTGATCTGGAAGGCAAGCCCTCCACCCTGCCGCCGATCGCAAGCGACTGGGACCGGAAGCTCGCTTCAGCGGTGAAGACCGGCTCCGTCTCGGAAGCGCAGCGCCTCATCGAGCTGATGGTCGCGGAACTCAAGGCGGCCATGGTGCCGATCGAGTCTTGCGTGCTGCATATGCAGAGAATCGTGCTGACGCTCATCAACACGATTCAAGATCTATCGGCGCATGAACAGAGCGTACCGTTCGACCCGCAGCTGATGTTAACCGACGTCTACCGCTTCAAGACCGTCGACGAGATCGAACAGTGGCTGAAGCAGGCCGTGCAGACCGTGATGAACGTCATCGAGGGCAGCAGGAGCCATTTCACGGGCATGCAGATTCGCCGCGCGATCGAATACATTGAGACCAACTATGCGAATGAAAAAATGTCGCTGCAGGAACTATGTCGGCATGTGCTGATGAGCACCAGCTACTTTAGCCTTGTATTCAAGCAGCATACGGGCGAGACGTTCGTCGAATTCCTTACCCGCGTCCGCGTCGAGAAAGCGAAGGAGCTGCTCGCGCACACATCGCTCAAGTTCTATGAGATTGCCGATAAGGTCGGCTACGGCGATCCGAATTATTTTAGCATCCTGTTCAAAAAGCATGCCGGCATGACGCCGCGGGAATTCCGTGAACGGAGCGCAGGCTGATGCTATTCGGCAACCGGAGGCCGCTGCTGCCTTTATTCCCGCTCAAGAGCATCCAGTCGAGCATCTCGTTCGCCTTCTCCTGCCTTATTCTCGTCACGATCGTCGTCACCAGCCTGATCAGCTACCGGCTGTCCGTCGATGCGGTCGAGCAGAACGCAACCGGCTATATCGAGGAAATCATTAAGCAGGTCAACAGCAATATCCAGTCGTATGTCGACAACATGGAGAACATCTCGCTGCTCGCCATGACCAATAAGGACGTCAAATACTATATCTCGGACAATGACTTCATCAGTACGGAAGAGCGCCGCGTCTACGAGAAACGGATCTCGGACCTCTTCCAGGCCATTCTGTATACGAGGCAGGACATTGCCTCCATTATGGTGTTCGGCTACAACGACCGGTTCGTCTCTGACCGGCGAATTACGAGCCTGAACCCGAACGCCGATGTGCGGAACGCGCCATGGTACAAATCCGCGAAGGCCGCCGGCGGCCAGTCCGTCATCTCCGCGCCGCATGTGCAGAATATCATTCAGAACGAATATCGTTGGGTCGTCTCGCTCAGCCGCGAACTGAGGAGCACGGACGGCATTTCGCCGGAAGGCATATTTCTCGTCGATCTGAATTTGAGCGTCATTAACGATATTTGCAGACAGATCAATCTCGGCAACAAAGGGTACGTATTCATCGTCGATCAGGAAGGGAATATCGTCTACCACCCGCAGCAGCAGCTCATCTACAGCGGACTGGCCAGCGAGAAGATCGACGAAGTGAACGCCGCCGCCAGCGGCGCTTCCTTCACGACCGGCGAAGGCGACGGCAAGCGGATCTATTCCGTGCAAGGGACGAACTTCGGCTGGAAAATCGTCGGCGTCGCTTATGGGGACGAGCTGATCGCGAACAAAGATACGCTCAGCCGCTCGCTGTTCCTATACGCCTTCTTCGGTCTGGCGATCGCCCTCTTGCTGTCCGTGCTGCTGTCCCATCAGCTGTCCCGCCCGATCAAGAACTTGCAGAAAGATATGAAGCTCGTCGAGAAAGGCAACTTCGACATCAAGACGGAGATCGGCCAGATGAACGAGATCGGCCAGCTCGGGCGCACGTTCAATATGATGGTCGGCCAGATCAAGAACCTGATGGAAGAAGCGATCCTGACCCAGGAGCAGAAGCGCAAGAGCGAGCTTGCCTTGCTGCAGTCGCAGATTAATCCGCACTTTCTCTACAACACGCTCGATTCGATCATCTGGATGGCCGAGCAGAAGAAGCATGAAGAGGTCGTGCTGATGACCAGCGCCCTCGCCAAGCTGTTCCGCTCGAGTATCTCCAAGGAGAAGGAGCTCGTCCCGATCCGCGTGGAGATCGAGCATATCAAGAACTATTTGATCATCCAAAAGATGCGGTATAACAACCAGCTGGATTACCGCCTGGACATCGCCCCTTCGATCATGATGTACCGGTCGCTGAAGATTCTGCTCCAACCTTTCGTCGAGAATGCGATCTATCACGGCATCCGCAACAAACCGGAGATGGGATTAATTACGATTCGCGGTTACGAGGAAGAAGATCGGATCGTGTTCGAGGTGGAGGACGACGGTCTCGGCATGACCGAGGAGAAGCTGGAGATGCTGCTTGAGCCTGTAGGCGGCTCGGGGCTGTCCGATCCCCTGCAGTCCGGATCGGGTGGCAAAGGGATCGGCATCAGCAACGTCAATGAGCGCATCAAGCTGTTCTTCGGCGAACCCTACGGCATTCAGATTCGCAGCGAGCTGGAGGTCGGAACCTGTGTTACGATTATCATCCCTAAGCTCGATTGAAAGGAATTCGGACCTCTATGCGTAAATCGCGCTTAACCGTCGTGTTCACCGTCATGGTACTCGTTGTCTTTATCTATGCCTTCTTCTATGCCCGCTTCACGGGCGTCGCCGACTGGGCGCTGTCTTCCGGCGAAGCGGACAAGAACGTCATCGTCATCCTGAAGACGAGCAACGTGCGGTCGGACTTCTGGCAGGCGGTCAAGGGAGGCATCGAAGCCGCGGCCAAAGAGATGGTCGTTAACGCGGAGATTCAAGGACCGCTCGCCGAGACCGACGCGAACGCGCAGATCGGCTTGCTCGAGGCCGCCATCCTCCGTAAGCCGCATGCGATCGTCGTCGCGCCGATCAACGACTACCGGATGAAGGATGTGCTGGGCCGCGTCCGCGAGGCCGGCATCCAGCTCGTGTTGATCGACAATCCGATCGAGATTGAATCCCCGCCCGTCGCGATCTCCAATGACCATCTGCGGGCCGGCCGGCTCGCCGGAGAGACGGCGATCAGCATGAACGGCGGCCATCCGAAGGCCGCCATTATCAGCGACAATGTCGACGTGCTCGCTTCGGTCCAACGGAAGAAAGGGATCGAGGAAGCGCTGTTCGGCTATACGGACGGCATCTACGGCACTTACTACAGCCTGGACTCCGAGGAACGCGCTTATCTGATCGCCAAGTCGCTGCTCAGCAGCGGCGAGACGCCCTTCAACACGTTCATTACGCTGACGGAATCGGCCACGCTTGGCACGGCCAAAGCGATCGAAGAAGAAGGCCAAGCCGGCAAGGTGAAGCTGATCGGATTCGAGAGCTCGATCGAGGAGATTCAATTGCTCGAAGCCGGCGTGCTGAACGCCACGCTCGTGCAGCGCCCTTTTAACATGGGCTATCTGGCGCTCAAGTCGGCGCTTAAGCTGGAATCCGGACGTTCGGTCGAGCCCGATACGCATATCGAGTCGACTGTCGTGACGCGGCTCAACATGTATTCGCCCGAGAATCAGAAGCTGCTGTTCCCGTTCAACGAGAATGAATAGAACCACAAACAAGACGTGAAAGGAGGCGAAATTCGAGCGATGCGAGCCATTCGTTATCGACGCCGCTATGTCCCGATCATGACCGTCAGTCTATTGCTGACGTTGGGGCTAGCCGCCTGCTCCAGCGAGCAGCCGGTACCCGCACCGGTCAAGAATACCACCGAGCCAGCGCTTATCCGCTTCGTCGCCTCCGAGTACAGCACCGAGACGAAGCCGATGCTCGAGAGCCTCGTGCGCGAATTCGAGCGGAACAATCCGACGATCAACGTGGAGCTGCAGGTGGCGAATTGGGACATTCTCGACGGCATCTACACGACGATGATCAGCAACAATCAGCCGCCGGATTTGCTCAACACGAATGTGTACGCCCATTTTGCCGCGGACGGGCTGCTGAGCGATATGAACGATATTCTGTCGCCCGAGCTGAAGGACAAGCTGTATCCGAATCTGATGGAGATGGATCAGATCGAGGGCAAGCAATATGCGATCCCTTATGTCGCTTCCATCCGCAGCCTTTACTACAATAAATCGCTATTCGCGGAAGCCCGAATCGCCAAGCCTCCGGCCACGTGGGATGAACTGAAGTCGGCTGCGCAGCACATTAAGGCCAATGGCCAGGCGAGCGGATTCGGGGTCGATCTTACCGACAACGAGATTCAGGCGTACCTCTCCTACTTCTTCCTGGGCGCCGGCGGCGGCTGGATTAAGGACGGAGCATGGGCGATCAACTCGCCGGAAAATGTAGAGGGCCTTACCTTCCTGAAAGGGCTGTATCAGGAAGGACTGACCGATCCCGAGCCTACGGTGACGATCCGGGACGAGAAGCAGCGCATCCTTGGCGACGGCAAGCTCGGCATGATGATCTCCGGCACTTATTTCGCCACTGTCGTCCCCCGGGAATTCCCGAATCTCGATTGGGGCGTCGGCCCGATTCCCGTCAAGGCCGGTCAAGCGCCGCTCGCGTTCGGCGTGCACGACGTACTCGTCTCATTCAAGACCGACCATACGAATACGAAGGCGCTCTCGAAGTTTCTCGACTTCCTGTACGACAGCGAGATCTACCAGCAGATGGTCGTGCGCGAAGGTTTCCTCCCGGTGAAAAAAGATGTCGGCAGCAAGCTCGCCGCCTCCGACCCGTATATGAAGGAAAGCCTCGATGCGCTGGCCCAAGCGAAGTTCTATCCGGTCCAGCAGCCCGAATGGCAGGCGATTATGGACAAGGCGCGCAAACTGGGCAGCGCCGTGTTGCTGAATGATATGGCGCCGCAGGAGGCGCTTGACCAGTTGCAAGAGTTTGCTGTGGCGCGCAGCAAAATGGTGCGGTGAGTAGGGGCTGCGCCCCTTTGGAACCCCCTTGTTTTGTGCCTCCCCCTTCCCCCTCCATCGGAGGGGAACCAGAGGGCCACGGCCCTACTGGGTACCCGTAAGTGGCGTTGCTCGTTACGCGGCCGTCTTCAATTTGTCCTTTCGAGGTTGGCCCGCTTTTGCCCTGTGGAGTGGCTTGCATGCAGAGTCGGCATGCATCACTCCGCTAGGACAAAGCTCTAGGTTCGAGCTTCGTTCGCGGCTTGGGTGCCTTTGGGAGGAGACCTGATGTAATCGAGCACATAGCTAGCTGAAGTAATATTCCTCGCTTGACGTCCACTTTGTGGACACGCTTACGTTTTGACCACAAAATAAAGCCTTAGTCCGGTATCCCGAACTAAGGCTTTGTTGTTTTTGACTATTTGAATTAAGCTCTCGTGAAGTCGATCCTGCCGTCGTATTTCACGTGCATGCCTTTCAGATTGGCACATCCTGCCACTTTTGCGCGAAAAACTTGAAAAAACGACGAAAACAAGGATTCAAGAATTTATTCAAGATTTCCTGTAAGATATTCGATTCAGCGAAGAGGCGAATCTCTCTATGATGATCTTAGGCGCTGGGGAACGCGCAACTGGCGTGACTAAGAGAATTGTTGAGGAGGGTTTGCATCCATGATTTCGAAGAAAAAGATTGCGACCATGGGTCTTGCAGCACTTATGCTGACGCTGCCGCTTGCCGCTTGTGGATCGAACAACGAAACGACCAATAACAAGCCTGCGAACAACGCGGCCAACTCGGGCGGTACGAACACCGACACGGCGACGAACACGAACAACGCCAATACGGGCGGTGAGACGACGGACGCCGGCACGAAGCTGACAGGCGACTTCGAGATTCAATATTTCGTCGGCGGTTACGGCGACGCATGGTGGAAGAAAGTCATCGCCGACTTCCAAGCCGCGAACCCGGATCTGAAGATCAAAGCGATGGGCGGCGCCAAAATCAACGAGCAGAACAAACCGCGCTGGATCGCGGGCAACCCGCCGGACTTCGTCTACATCGACGGTCCTGAGCTTAACGACCGCCAGCTCGTGGAAGACGGCCAGCTCGAAGATTTGACCGGATGGCTCGAGACGGCAACGAACGTGGACGGCGACAAAATCCTCGACATTCTGGCCCAAGCGCCTCAGCAATATGACGGCAAAGTGTACAATATTCCGCTCGTCCTGAACTCATGGGGCATTTTCTGGGATAAAGCACTCTTCGCGGAGAAAGGCTGGACCGAGCCGACCGATTACCAATCGTTCCTCGACGTCAGCGCGAAGATCAAAGACGCAGGTATTACGCCGTTCATCCATACCGGCAAATACCCGTACTACATCAACGGCGCGTTCCTGTTCCCGGCGATCGTATCGGCGAACAACAACGACTACACCGTGCTGCAAGATATGGCGGCGAACAAGGTCGAAGCTTACGAGAGCCCGGCGGTCATGACGGCGCTGAATAAAATCGTCGAACTGCGGGACAAAGGCTTCATCGACAAAGGTTCGGTCCAAATCAACCACACCGATTCCCAAATGCTGTTCCTGCAGCATAAGGATGCGTTCATTGCGAACGGCTTGTGGCTGCCGAACGAAATGTCCAAAGACGTGCCGGAAGGCTTCGAGTTCGGCTTCATTCCTTCCCTTGCCCAAGACAACGGCGGCAAAGTGGTAGCGAATACGTCCACGGCAACCGTTGCGATCGCGAAGAACGCGAAGAACAAGGAAGCGGCCAAAGCGTTCCTGCAATTCATCTTCTCCAAAGCGCAAGCGTCCCAATGGGCGGAGCTGTCCGGCGCGCCTTCCAACATCAAGGGCGACATCAGCGCTTCCAATGCGCCTAGCCATGTTAAAGATGCGGCCAAATTCCTGACCGACGCGAACACGGTCGTTATTCCGACAATCACGTACAACGCGGACGTCGACAAAGCGATGCAAGATGCGAGCGCGGCGCTGGCGGCAGGCACGATCGAGCCGGCCGACTGGGTCAAGCGCGTCACCGATGCCGTGAAGAAAGCAGCGCAATAAGCAAGCGTTCATCCATGACAGGCTAAGCGGAGGATGGCCGGGCTCTCCTGGTCATCCTCCCCATTTACATGAAAGGAAGGTGAACCTTATGAACTCAGGAACGGCCAAGCTGCAGCGGACGATCTTCATCGCTTCCTTCATCGTGCCTACGCTCCTGTTCTTCGGCGTGTTCACGATCTATCCGACGCTGCAAGCGTTGTACTACTCCTTCTTCGACTGGTCGGGCATGTCCCAGCACAAGGAATTCATCGGGCTCGACAACTTCGTCAATCTGTTCAAGGATCCGATCATCTGGAGAGCGATCGGCAACGACTATTTTCTCGTCCTGGGCAAAATCATCGGCATCATGATTCTCGCCACCTTCTTCGCCGTGGCGCTGACGCGCTTCAACTTCAAGCTTGCCAGCTTCTTCCGTTCGACCTTCTTCATTCCGAACATCATCTCGGTCGTCGTTATCGGCGTCCTGTGGAACTTTATCTACAACCCGCAGATCGGTTTCTTGAACTCCTTCTTGTCCCTGTTTACGAAAGAACAGGTTACGATCACATGGCTCGGGTTCCAGCATCACACGATCTGGATGCTGCTTCCGCCGGCCATCTGGGCAGGCATCGGATTCTATATGCTGCTCTTGATCGCGGCCATTCAGAATATACCGGAATCGTACTACGAAGCGGCCAGCCTTGAGGGCTCCAGCCAATGGCACCAATTCTGGACGATCACGCTGCCGCTCATCTGGGAGCAGATGAAAGTATCGATCTTGAACATCATGATGACGACGCTGAACGGCTCCTTCGTCATCGTCTGGATTATGACCGAGGGCGGTCCGGACAACACCACGCAAGTCATGGGCTCATATTTGTACCAAATGGCGTTCCGCCAGTATCACTTCGGCTTCGCATCTGCAATCGGTGTCCTGATCCTTGTGCTCTCGCTCGTCACGACCGTGATCCTGCAGCGCCTGATGCGCCAAGAAACCGTCGAGCTCGGCTAAAGGAAGACGCAAGGACTAGGAGGAAATCGACTATGAACCTGGGCATTCGCAACCCCTTCATCAAATTCATCTGCTACGCCATTCTCATCGTCTGGTGCATCTCCGTCATCTATCCGCTCATCTGGACGATGATGGATGCGCTGAAGGATAACCAGCAATTCTTCTTCAAGAAGCCTTGGGCGTTGCCCGAATTCCCGCTGCTGTGGGAGAACTTCTCTTATGTCTGGTCGACCTACAACTTCGACCGGTACTTCATGAACTCGATCGTCATTACGACCGTATCGACGACGCTCGGTCTCCTGCTGGCCGCGATGACCGCTTACGTCCTCGCCCGCTACAAGTTCAGAGGCAGCAACGCGCTCTACTTGCTGTATATCTCGTCGATGATGGTGCCGTTCGTCCTGGCGCTCATCCCGCTGTTCTTCTTGATGAACTCGCTCCATCTGACCAACACCTGGTACGGTCTGTCGATGGTATACGCGTCCAGCGTGCTCGCTTTTGGCATCTTCGTCCTGGTCGGTTTCTTCAAAGGCTTGCCGAAGGAGCTCGAGGAAGCGGCGACCGTCGATGGCGCAGGCTACTACGGCACATTCTTCAAAGTCATGCTGCCGCTGTCCCAGCCGGGCCTGATCACGGTGGCGATCATCAACGTGCTGAACATTTGGAACGAATACATCGTCGGCACGATCCTCATTAATGACCCGGAGCAGTACACGCTGCCGGTCGAGATCGGCATTATGCAGGCCGAGATGCAATACCGGACGGAATGGGGACCGTTGTTCGCGGCGCTCATGTTCACGATCGTGCCAATCCTGATCGTCTATATCATCTTCCAACGCCAGATCGCCAGCGGCATTACGGCCGGCGCCGTCAAATAGCAGCAAGCCAAACAAACCTTAGTCCGGGCAACCCGCCCTTACGCTAAGGTTATTGTTTTGCGCTAGATTCCCGATCCTCATCGACAAAGGATGTTGCCCACGTGTCTACAGACATATGCAAGCTGCTCGTCATGAATACGGTCAGCTCGGTCATCTCCATCTACATCGGCATATATGTCAACCTGTATATCTGGGAGGACGGCGCGAGGATATCCGACGTCTCCTTCTATAACTTGGTGATGTTCCTCGGCTGGGGGGCGGCCTTCTGGCTTGGGGCGAAGCTGCTGACGCGCTGGTCGATTCGCGTCCTGCTTGCCTGCTCCGCGCTGATGGGCGGGATCGCCTTCGCCTACTTGATGACCGTCACGCTCGAAAATCGGTTATTGTGGATCGCCCTGCTCGGGCTGCCCGTAGGCGCCATGTTCGGCCTCTCCTCCGCCGCGCAGAATCTCGGCGTCTCGCTGCAAGGCCGCGGCCGCGATTTTGCAAGCTATTTCGCCGCCGTCAGCATTATCGGCCAAATCCTCTCGTTCGCCGTTCCGATTCTATCGGCGGGCGTCATCGAGTGGTTCGGCTATGGCGGTTCGTTTGCCCTGATGCTTATTTTCTTGACCGGGATGCTGCTGTTCGCGATGCGAATGCCGCAGATCGGCCTGCTCCATGCGTCGGAACAGAAGGCGCAAGCCGGTAGCATACGATTCCGCTTCCGAGCGGCTTTTGGCTTCCCCGGGGCCAAATGGATGCTCCTCTCCCTGCTGGCCGGCGGCATATTCCTCCAATTCCAGAACCTGTTCACCTTGCTCTTTACCTTCTCAGTCACGCAGAACAAACTGCTCATCGCCCTGCTCAACGTGGCGTATACGCTAGCCGCCCTACTGGGACTATGGCTGTACCGCCGCATGGCGGTCAACGAGTCGCGCTGGCTGTGGATCGGGACGTTGCTGCTCGCCGCCGGTTTCCTCATCGTGCTGCTGCCGTACCGAGGAACGATGATCGCCTCCAACTTGATTACGGCGATCGGCATGTTCTACTTCTCCACCGTCTGGTCCGCGCAGCAATTCCGCTGCATCCAGCCGCTGGGGCCGACCGAACGCGCCGCTTTTCTCGTCTGGCGCGAGACGCTGCTTATCCTCACAAGATGCCTGCTGCTCACGCTCGCTTTTGCCCTCGAAGACATGCACGGCTGGCTGTTCGTCCTGATCGTCTTCATCACGATCGCCTGCTTGCTGCTGATCCCGGTCTTCCAGCAGCGAGCCTTGCGCGCAAGCGGCGACGAACCGTTCGATCCTTCTAACCCTGCCGGCCGTTCGCAGCAAAAAGAGGACTCCCTCCCCGGTCTATAGTTCAAACCGGGCAAGGGAGTCTTTTAATTCATGCGATAATCGTTCGAGCTGCTCGGATAGCCTTACAAGCTCTGCGCTTATACCAAGCCGCTCGGCGCTCTGCGAGGCCAACTCTTCGGAGGAAGCAAGCGACTGCTCAGACCGATTGACCATCTTGGCTCACAATGGATTGCAGCCAACCGTCTGCCGCATAACTGCGGTTCTTGAGCAGCCCGGATTTGGTCGGCACAAGCGAGCCTTCCATGGTCAGCAGCTCCAGGGAGGTAATATTCGGATCGGCGTACATATAATTCTGAAGCAGGGAATCGACGTTCTCTGCATAAGAGGCGTATTCGTACGAATCAACGGGCGCAGTGAGCATTCCCGTGACGGTGCCGACCAGTTCTTTGTCAACCATCATGGTCATGAACAGCTGGTCGTAGCTTCGGTACAGGAAGTCCAGCTTCTTGCTCGTCTGCACCGCCGTCGCTTCATAAGCTTCCACCACCTTCCGTTCCAGCGCCCCCTTGGCAATCCGGTAGGACACCGCCCCCGTTAACCGCGACGAGCGCTTATTATGGCCGCGACCATAATAAGCGCAATTCTGAACCCCATCGACTGGAACAGGCGCTTCCAGCTTAACGTCCGTTTCTCATCCCGCCTTTTCTGCATACCCGAGACCTCCCCGTTATCGTGGAACGAAAAACTGCCGCTCCCCGATCACAAGTTTGTCAAATTTACCAGCCACGAATAGATTGACGCCGAGCTCGTTCATCACATATAGTTCTATTATCGAACCATTTCATCGTCGAACATTACGATTATGAAACCTATTTGACGCAGGAAGGAGGATTCCCATGAAGGAAGAGCAGCTGAAGAGCCTTATTTCACGCTACCAAGACATCTTCTTTACCGTGAATCGGAGAATTAACGCGATTCTGAAAGACCAGCTGCCGGATGGACTGACGACCGACCAGTATGCGACGCTGCGCTACATACGCGATCATGGCCCCTGTACGTCTTCGGCGCTTGCGGATATGTTCTGCGTCGGCAAAAGTTCCATCACCGCCATTATTACCCGGCTGTTCGACAAGCATCTGATTGAGCGCGTGCCGGATGAGAAGGACCGCCGCGTGACGTATTTGAAACTGACGCCCGCAGGCCTGACGACGACGGCCAAGATGGAAGATTCCATTCAGAACGTGCTCCGAGGGTATCTGAACCAATTCGACGCCGCTGAAGCGGAAGCGTTCATGACCACGTTCGAGAAGCTGGCCCGTGTGCTGAGCACGGAGAACGAAGTATAGAGGTTAGGGGAGAAATCAACTGCGATGAGAACAATCATTAAACTGCGCTGGGTCATCATGGCGCTGTGGGTTGCCGCTGCCGTAGGACTCGCGCTGACTGCGCCTAATATGGCCGAATTGGTCCGCGAGAAAGGGCAGATTAACGTTCCGGACGGCTACTCGTCGTCCTTTGCGTCCGACCTGCAAGCGTCGATGAGCGCCGGCGAGGAGGACAGCGGGGAAGCGACCGTCCTCGTTTTTCATAATGAGCAAGGATTAACCGAGGCCGACCAGGCCGAGATTAAGCATGCGGTCGAGGAGCTGAAGCAAGCCGGCTCGGCCTCTGGCATTACGAGCGTGACGTCCCATATCGATAACGCGGAGCTCAAGGACCAGATGGTCTCGGCGGACGGCACGACCGTTCTCGTACTGACCACGGTTGCCCTGGGCGAACGAACGCCGGAGGAAGCCGGCGAGGCCATCTATGCGGCGGTCGAGGACGTGAAGGTGGAGCATTATTTCACCGGCAACTGGCTGATCTCCGAAGACGTGAACAAGAGTTCCGAAGAAGGGCTGAAGAAGACCGAGATGATCACCGTCGTCTTCATCGTCGGCATCCTACTGCTCGTCTTCCGCTCCGTCGTTGCGCCGTTCATCCCGCTCTTGACCGTCGGATTCAGCTATCTGGTGTCCCAGTCCGTTGTCTCCTTCCTCGTCAAGTATTGGGATTTCCCATTGTCGAGCTTTACGCAGATCTTCATGGTCGCCGTCCTATTCGGGATCGGCACCGACTACTGCATTCTGCTCATCAGCCGCTATAAGGAAGAGCTGATGCATACGAAGGATCGCACCGAGGCCATCGTGGCCACTTACCGTACAGCCGGCAAAACGGTCATTTACTCCGGGCTCGCCGTCCTGGTCGGCTTTGCTTCGATCGGATTGTCGACCTTCGTGCTCTATCGCTCTGCGGTAGCAGTCGCAGTCGGCGTCGCGGTGATGCTGATCGCCCTTATTACGATCGTGCCGTTCTTCATGTCGGTACTCGGCAAGGCCATCTTCTGGCCGGCCAAAGGATCGCTCGAACACAAGCCAAGCCGCTTGTGGGGCGCGGTCGGCCGCTTCTCCTTGAAGCGCCCGGCATGGGCCATCGTCATTCTGGCCGTGCTCGTCATTCCTTTCCTTGCGGCCTATAAGGGCTCGATTTCGTTCAACTCGCTCGACGAGATCGGCGACAAATACGATTCCGTCAAAGGCTTCAACGTCATCTCGGCCAGTTTCGGACCTGGCGACTCCCTGCCATCCACGGTCGTGATGAAGTCCGAGCAGCCGATGGACAATTCGGAAGGTCTGGCCGCTATTGAGCAAATCAGCCGCGAGCTGGCGAAGGTCGACGGCGTGAAGTCGGTCCGAAGCGCAACCCGCCCAACCGGCGAGGCGCTGGCAGATCTGCAGGTGACCGATCAAGTCACCCAGCTGGGCGACGGCCTTGTGCAAAGCGAGGATGGCCTCGATCAGATCGGCAGCGGCCTCGCGGAAGCAAGCAGCTCCTTGTCGGCCAACGCGCCGAAACTGGAGCAAGCCGTTAGCGGCGTTGGCGAATTGATCGACGGCACGAATGAATTGAAGAACGGCGTCACGCAGCTCGGCGCAGGCCTGAAGCAATTGCAGCAAGGGCTCGAAAGCGGCGAAAGCGGCGCGGCCGAACTCAGCGCGGGGCTTAAGCAAGCCAAAGCGAGCGCGGATCAGCTGCATGCCGCCAGCGAGAAGCTCGTGGCCAGCTACACCCAGCTCGGCACTGGACTTGACCAGCTGTCGGCAGGCTACAGCAGCCTTTCGAAGCAGCAAACCGCGATCACGCAAGGCTTGACCGGATTGGATCAAAGCCTGAGCAGCCTGGCGACCAAATATCCCGAGCTAGCGGCTGATCCGGACTTCGTCCGGACGCAAACTTCCGCCCGCGAGCTTCAATCCGGCTCGGAGCAGATCGGCGGCGGATTGGCGCAGCTGAACAGCCAGCTTGCCGACGCCGCAAGCGGCATGAAGCAAGCGAATGCCGGCTTCCAGCAAGCGGCTGACGGTCAGGCCGCGCTCACGCAAGGACTGGCGAAGCTCTCGGCTGGGCTTGAACAGCTGAAGAACGGCATCGCCCAAGCCGCGAACGGCCAGGGCCAGATCGTCTCGAAGCTGCCGGCCCTGACGGGCGGATTCGATCAGCTCACCGCGGGCCAGCAAGAGCTGAAGACCGGCTTTGCCGAGCTTAGCGGCCAACTCGGCCAACTGACCGACGGACTCGATCAGAGCGTCGACGGCCTGAACCAAGTGTCGACCGGCCTTGCTACCGCTGGCGACTACTTGAACGGATTGGCGAGCGCGCCGGATAAGCAGCTGACCGGGTGGTATATCCCGCAGGAAGCGATCGACGGCGAAGACTTCCAGCAGGCTTTGGATGCTTATCTTTCTCCGGACCGCAAGACCGTGACCTTCGATGTCGTCTTCGATGGCAATCCGTACGCCGTTGATACTTTGGTGAAGGTCGACGAGCTGGAGACCGCCGTTGCGCGCGCGCTCAAGAATACGGACTTCCAACAAGCCGAGTACGCTGTCGGCGGCGTATCCAGCATCAACAACGACTTGCGCAACATCTCGGCAGAGGACTACTCGCGCACGATGATTCTCATGCTGATCGGCATCGGCCTCATTCTTATCATCATGTTCCGTTCGATCGTCATGCCGCTCTACCTGTTGCTCTCCTTGCTGCTGACGTTCTACACCTCGATGGCGATTACCGAGGTCATCTTCGTCCGCATTCTCGGATTGTCCGGCATTAGCTGGGCGGTGCCGTTCTTCGGCTTCGTCATGCTGATGGCGCTCGGCATCGACTACAGCATCTTCTTGATGGACCGGTTCAAAGAGTACCGCCACCTGTCGCCAAGAGAAGCGATTCTCCGCTCAATGGAAAATATGGGCACCGTCATCATGTCGGCCGCGCTCATTCTCGGCGGTACCTTCGCGGCCATGCTCCCGTCCGGGGTCATGTCGCTCTTGCAGATCGGCACGATCGTGCTATGCGGCTTGTTCCTCTATGCGATGGTGATGCTGCCATTGTTCATTCCGGTCATGGTCCGGATGTTCGGCGAAGCGAACTGGTGGCCGTTCATGTCGCGCCAAGCTAACGATGACGTTAGCTTTGGCGGGGCGCCGGTTTCCATCCACTCGAAAGAGTAAGGGCGCTGCCCTTTGACCCTTCTATGTAAAACAATATTCCCTGCCTTTGAGAGGTCGCCACCTCCATGGGCAGGGATTTTTTTAGTTTAGGGCTTCGCCCTGAAGAACCCTTTGTTTACCTCGCCCCTTCCCCCTCCATTGGAGGGGACCCCGAGGGCAACCGCCCTCTGGACACCCGTAAGGGGCGCGACTCGGGACGCGGCCGTCTTCGATGTGTCCTCACGTGCGTGGCCCGCTTTTGTCCTGCGGAATCGGCATGACGGATACCATGCCGATTCCGCTTGGACAAAGCTCTGGGTTCGAGCTTCGTTCGTTACGTTGTGCCTTGGGAGCAGACCTGTTGCTTTGGTGCGTGTAGCGCTCAATAGAGCTGACCCTCGCTTGACGTCCACTTCAGTGGACACGCTTTACTTAAAGGATTAGTGGCGCCCTTTGGGCGCTGAACACAAATGCGCCACAGGCTGATTACCTGTGGCGCATCGGTTTGTTTGTTTCTATGAGTGAACTTCTCCTACCTTATAACCATTCAATCAAAGAGTCCTCGAACAACAGCGATCGGAAGAACATTCGACTGTGAAGTGAATACAGTTCCCTAACGATTATCGGTTTCAATCCGCCCTAGCCACTCTCTTATTATCGTCGCTACCTGATGCAGCTGCTCTTGTTCCGTAATGGTAGAAGGATAATCTTGCCACCGTTCGGCGAAGGACGCGAAATGTTGGTGGTTGCCGCCGCGGATCGTGACATATTCCGTTCGATTGGGCAGCTCCTCATGCTCTTCCTTGGAGCGGCTGAGCGGTACGATGCCGTCTTTGCTGGCGGCGATTTGCAAGACGGGTAGCTCCTGCACCATCTGGCCGGTGCGCTCGCCTACGAAGGAGGCCATCAGGAAGACGCCCGCGAGCTGCTCGCCATGGTTGGCCGCGAATCTTGCAGCGGTCGCGCCGCCTAAGGAATGGCCGCCGATGACGAACGTTTCGTCTGGATGCGCCTTCATGATGGCCGATGCGCGATTGAAGCCGAGCGGCGACAGATGGAGCGGCATTTTGACCAAATACACGGCATGTCCCGCTTCCGCCAGCTCTCTGGCCCACGGCGCATAGCTGGCCGTATCGGCTAGAAACCCGGGATAGAAAATGACCGACGGCGTTCGCTTGACTGCTTGAGCCGGTTCCAGCTGCCACCACCGCGGCGCATCGGTCACGTGCACGACGCCATCGCTTTGCAAAGCCTTACGAGCAACAGAACTTGGCTTGAAAACAACGATTTGATAAGCGGCTACGGCGATTAGGGCGATCGCAGCCAAGACCAACACAATCCGTAGCCTTGTTCGATTCGTGGAGGTACGGCCAGTCATTGTTTCTCCACCGCCTTCTCCGTTCTGGTTGATGCACGAATCCCATGCTTCAGTTACGCCTTAGTCTACCCTTGTACGTACCTTGCCATCCATTTCCGCTATAGCTGCAAATCTATTCCTATAGCCTATTACACCTGCTCGGCTCCCTAGTTACCATCTATTGATAGATGATCCTTGCTAGATTGGTTGTTATGCTATGTACAGACAGCAAGACACCAACCAAGGAGGAATTCTCTCATGATCAAGAAGACAGCAGCCATTCTTAGCGCTACGATGATTCTGACTGCAGCCGGAACGGTGCATGAATCTTTTGCTGAGTCTGCCTCTGCGGCGACTACAACGACGAGCACGACGACAGCTACGACTACCGATACGACCTCGACGGCAACCGGCACGACCAGCGCATCTACTACGACGACTGCGACCACAACTTCGACAGTCACTTATTATAAAGTCGGCTCGACCGGCGATGCGGTGATGAAGCTCCAGACGGATTTGAAAGCACTTGGCTACTTTACCTATCCGACGATTACGAATTACTTTGGCACGATTACACGCGATGCCGTTATCGCCTTCCAGAAGGACTACGGCCTCTATCCGGATGGCGTTGTCGGACCGATGACGAGTGAAGCGATTGCGCATGCCATTGTCAAAAAAGCGCTGTTAGCCGACTCGCTGAATTACCTCAACACGCCTTACCTGTGGGGCGGTTACACGCCTGCGGGCTTTGACTGCTCGGGCTTTGTCTACTTCATGTTCAACAAGTTCGGCGTCGCCCAGAAACGTGTCTCCTCGAGCGTGCTCTATACCCAAGGTACTTCGATTGAGAAATCGATGCTCCGTCCGGGCGACCTTGTGTTCTTCAAGATCGGCTCCACCGGCGCGATCGACCATGTCGGCTTCTATCTGGGCAACGGCGAGTTCATCTCGGCGCTCAGCTCCAAAGGCATCTACATTCAGAAGCTCGACAACACGTATTGGGGTCCGCGTTACGCCGGCGCCCGCCGCGTCTACTAAAACCCTTTCTTCTTGCAGCAGCCCGCGCGAAGGGAACAAGCCGTTATGGTTTGTCCGCCTCGCGCGGGCTTTTGGCTCTATCGACATATCAGCCGCTCTTCTCCCATAAGTATAGATATGAACGATTAAGGGGCTAATCGCCTGCCAAAGGGGGAAGTGCGCCGTGCACCAGGATGAGATCAAGGCGCTTGAACGAGCGATTGATGAGATAACGGAAATCGCCAAAGGCTTCAATCTGGATTTTTACCCGATGCGGTATGAAATATGCCCATCTGACATTATTTACACTTTCGGCGCATATGGCATGCCGACCCGCTTCTCGCATTGGAGCTTCGGAAAAACCTTCAATAAAATGAAGATGCAGTATGACCTTGGCCTTAGCAAAATTTACGAGTTGGTCATCAACTCCAATCCGTGCTATGCCTTCCTGCTCGACGGCAACTCGCTCATTCAGAACAAACTGATCGTCGCGCACGTCCTCGCCCACTGCGACTTCTTCAAGAATAACGCCCGCTTCAGCGCGACCAACCGCAATATGGTCGAGAGCATGTCCGCGACGGCCGAACGCGTCAGCCGGTACGAGATGCAGTACGGGACCGAGCGCGTCGAGAGTTTCATCGATGCCGTCCTCGCCATTCAGGAACATGTCGATCCGACGTTGATCAAGCCGTATCAACTGGATAAAACCCGCTATATTGAGCTGCTCACCAAGGAGCAGGGCCATTCCGACAGTCCGCCGGCCACGTATGGCTATGAGGATATTTGGGATTTGGATACAGCGGCGAAAGAAGCTGCGGAGCAGGAGCAAAAAGCCTCTGCCGGGGAACCGAAGCGTTTTCCGCCAAAGCCGGAGAAGGATCTCGTCTGGTTCATCGAGGAATACTCGGGCATTCTGGAGGACTGGCAGCGTGACATTATGTCGATGCTGCGTGACGAGATGCTCTACTTCTGGCCGCAGATCGAGACGAAGATCATGAATGAAGGCTGGGCTTCGTACTGGCATCAGCGCATCCTTCGCGAGCTCGACCTGACGAGCGACGAGACGATCGAATTCGCGCAGCTCAACTCCTCCGTCGTGCAGCCGTCTCGCCACAGTTTGAATCCGTACTATCTGGGGTTGAAAATATTCGAAGACATCGAGCGCCGCTGGGATAAACCGACTCGCGAAGAGCAGGAAAGGCTCGGCCGTAAGCCGGGCGGCGGCCGCGACAAAATTTTCGAAGTGCGCGAGCTCGATTCCGATATCTCCTTCCTCCGCAACTACTTGACGAAGGACTTGGTGAAGGATCTCGACCTGTACGTCTTCGAGAAGAAGGGCCAAGAGTGGAAAATTACCGACAAAGGCTGGGAGAACATCCGCGAGCAACTCGTCTACTCCCGCGTCAACGGCGGTTTCCCGAGCCTCGTCGTCACCGACGGCGATCATAACCGGGTCGGCGAGATGTACCTCACGCACCAATATGAGGGCGTGGAGCTCGATCTGCGTTACGTCGAGCGCACGCTCCCTTACGTCGTCCAACTGTGGGGCAAGAGCGTCCACCTCGAAACCGTCGTCGAAGACAAGAAGATCGTCTTCAGCTGCGATGGCAAAAAAACGAGCCGCAAGTTCATCTAAGCCGGCACTAGCACAAACCAATACTTACACAAAAAAATCGCCTGCTCCTTCGATTGAAGGGGGAGGCGATTTTTACGTTCTATATTTTATCCGTCATTGTTCTATGAATTACGATTCCAAGCTGAACAGTTTACTCGTGGGTACCTGGAAATCTTGGAACACAATCGATTGTACGTTGTCCTGTTCCGTATACAACACATGAACCGTCCGGTTTCCAGGGTCGACAATCCAATACTCCCACACGCCATATTTCTGATACAGATTGAATTTCTCATTGAAATCCTTTAGTGCGGTAGATGGTAACAGTACTTCGATAATCATCGTTGGAGCACCGTGACACCCGTTTTTGGATATCTGTTTCTTGGAACAGACGACAGACAGATCCGGCTGTATGACATGATCAAGCGTATCATACTGATCCCTCTCGCTGAAGAATACGTCGAATGGTGCAACGAATACAAAACAGCCTTGATTTTGAAAGTAGGTTCGCAAGGCGAAATGCAGTTCTCCAACGACAAACTGGTGCAGCGCGTTTGGAGCCGGCGACATGCTATAAGCCTTGCTGTTAATTAATTCCCACGTTCCGTCCCAGGCTAACCAATCTTGATAGGTGTGTATGGCTTTCTCATCCGGATTCGACACTTGGATCTAGCTCCTTCAGATTATCCGTTGATTCCTTCTACAGCTTGCCTTCTCTTATTTGCTCAATCACTTCATCTGTCGTATAGACCTTACCTTGTTTGATATCTTCATCGGATTGTTCGATCGATTGCATGATGTCTGAATCTGAATCAAGTACATAAACAGCTCGTTCCAATAGGGTCAGATCATCCTCATTCACGATCGTAATCTCCTTAGACGTTCGTAATCATTTATGACTGCTAATGCCCCCGAATTATGCCTCAAGAATTAGGAAAGCACATGCCATCCCCTAATTCGTCGAAAGCGTTGGAATATGCCGGCAAGTAATTTTGCCATTTGAATTGAACCTTTGGCGCATTCGGTATGGTTTTACCAAAGCAATTAGCAATGCTATGCACCGCCTAATTGATATCCATAAAAATCTGCTCCGTAATTGGAAAGGGTGCAATCTATACTTATTATGTCCTTTATACTTAATCGTCTCATTGAAACTCGATTATTTGGTTTATCATCTATAATAAAATTACCTTTCGTTAGCCCTTTTGGATCCAGTGATAAAAAAATAAAGCCTGTATTTTCCTTGTTCACTTTCGCCAGAAATCCTTCGTTAATAATGTTGTCCATTCCGGTGCACTAGAATTTAAATGAATGTGCTAAAGAAGATGTCCAAATTGCTCGCACAACATCTTCTGGAGTAACTGATTCATGTTTAGTAAAAAAGCTAAGTGTAATTTTAAGTATCATTTGGTTTTGCTGATTAACATCTACACTGATCATCTCGTTCATTGAACTGTCTAACCTCACATTTATATGATTACCGTAGCTCAAGCAAATGGAATTAGAATCGTAGCTTAACCCACCAATCCAGATTTTCACTCCTGATACTTGATTGCCGTGCAAATACAGAAGGAATAGTTTTTTCTGATTATTAATCTGCTCGCTGCTAAATTCAAAACCAGAATGCTTTCTACTCAATTGATCAAATAGTTGTTCAAATAAACTGCAAATTTCAATAAAGCTCTTGTTGATGAATTTCTTTTTATCCAGATCGCTTACTTTTCTCACACCAGGTAAATCTAGATCGTGAAATACACTTTTGGAAGTAGGAACTTCTACTGACCGTACTTGTGTACTCATTTGATCCATTACACCAAAATCAGGAATATTTCCCAATGGTGCTTTTTCAAATTTACCTTTCTTGTAAATACGGCGAATTAATTCATCTAATTTTGCTTTGTATTCTGAATCCTGACTAAAGTTGATGGCATAATAATCGCGAAAATGATATGGAAAGACGTTCGTGTAGTCTCCTTCACGCATGAGGAAAATAAATTTATCGGGTTCTGTTCTTAAAGCAGGTAACGACAGCATCGTTTCAAAACCAACTCCACCTTGGAAGCCATCCGCTTTCTGGGCATATGCTTTGGTGAGCACCACAATCTCAGATCATTGACAAGGTCTCTGATCCACTGCTCATGGGAAGGTCCGTCCCAACTATAGCTAATAAAAGCCGTATATCTCTTGTCCATTCTTTCACCCTCTGAATATCATAATCCAATGCTATTGTAGAACATATGTTCCCCGTCATCAAAGGATATTTTCAATTTTCAATCATCTTTTAGACAACGTATTAGAAAATAAGCACATGTGGTAAAATGTTATCTAAAGGACGGTGACCAACATGTCTTTATCAAAAAAAGCATTAGAGCAAAGCTTCAAAGATAAATCTGTCGTAGAACTTGAAGATCTTGTTCATTTAATTGAGGACCATTTTGGGTATCATGTTCAGTTAACTCGTTTGGAACAGTCGGTAGAACTGACGGATACACAAAAAAAGAAACTCACCTCGGAAATCTTTCGCGATCAAAACGTCATTCATCAACTTACCCAAGCTGAGAATGACCGACATAACGGAATTTCAACCTACAGTGATGACGAAGATGAATTTGCCCGGTTCCTCAACGAAATGAATCATGGAAAATAAACGATATAAAGTTCTATGGACGAGTTATGCTCGCGTTGCCCTTGCAAAGATGCAGCCTTACCAAATTGATCCAATGAACGTTTTCCGGCGTATAAAAGCCATCTTATCCTCTCAACCGGATCATAAAGCATACGGAATCTCGGACTTCCCTGGATTTTCGTTTAATGGCTATTCATGGACCCTTATCGGTAACGTAGTCATTATTTATAGGGTTGATCATTCTTTACACGAGGTCTACGTTGATGCTTGCTATTTCGCAAATTCAGGATCGTCTCATCATATTTTCTGGGGAATTGATCCTGATGAAGAATAAAAAGTGCCAAGAATAATGCAGCTCAATAGCTCATTTTCTTGGCATTCCATTTCTACTTTATTCATATAACTTTCACGCCAAGTATTCCGCCAAATTCACAGCCCCTTCCTACACCTGTGGTATTAACTTCTGTTCAGCAATCCATTCACGCTTGGTATCCAAATGCCTAAGCCATAACTCCACCAACTGCCTTCCATTAATCAATTCGATATTTAACCCCTGCGCATAGCTACGAGCACCAGACGTAAAATCGCTTGTCGTCACCACATAGCCGCCCACAGCGCCTTGCTTAACCATCTGGGAGTGGATAATCGCGATCGGAGCATACCCAACCAGATTCGTATCGTTGAAGCACTTCACTTGTCCAAGATATAGCCCTTTTTCTGTCCGTTCTTCAATATCGATGCCAAAATCCCCTGTGCTCTTTGTAACGTAGCTGCTTCCGCCTCGAACGGTTGTCATGATATCAGCAACAAAATGTTCAAACAATAGCGGATCTTCGTCTTTCTTCTGCTCCAAGTCCCGCTTGAAACGGTTATACAAAGGAGATCACATCAAGCGCAGTTCTGCGGTAGTTCTCTAACAAACTTTTCTGGTTGTAATACAGAAACAGCAAGTAACAAATAGCAACTATCAATACACTGAGCAGCATAGTCACCTTACATCTCTCCTTTTATATCCATCCTTACCAAAATTTCAATCAGTTAGCTGTCGCAGCTGCTATACCTTCCTGCACGATAGTAATACCCTGATCCAAAACAAACTGATTGTCGCACACGTTCTCGCCCATTGCGACTTCTTTAAAAAAGATAACGGGCTTCAAATTCATCTAACCGGGACTCACGCAAAACTATACTTACACAAAAAAATCGCCTGCTCCTTCGGTTGAAGGGGGAGGCGATTGCTATGTCTGGTCCATCTGTGCGGCCAGCTCCGCGATCGTGGTGCGGGCAAGCTCCTGCTCCATCGCGTATTGCGCCTTGGCGAAGGAGGTCTCGAGCGCGCCTTGGATGCCGCGGCCGACTTGGCAGAGCGGGTTAGGCTTGTCGTGGATGGCGAACAGCTCGTCGCGCTGCTCCTGCTGCACGGCCAGATACACGTCGAGCAGCGTGATCGCATTCGCTTCGCGGGTGAGCGAGGCGCCGGCTACGCCAGGACTTGTCGCGATGAGGCCCGCTTTGCTCAGCTGCCCCATAATCCGACGGATGACGACCGGATTGGTATTGACGCTGCCTGCGATGAATTCCGAACTGATCCGTTGATCCTTGGTGTAATCCAGCAGCGTCAGAATATGAACAGCGACGGAGAAGCGGCTGCTAATGGACATGGGTGAACTCCTTCTTTCTGTTGCCGATAAACTGAATTCGGCTATCCGTTCCGAGATTCTTCCTAAAGTTGCCCCTATTATAGTGAGCGCGCCGCTACAAGTCAATAGCCGGGCAACTGCTCATGCCCCTTCTCCCGTGAATGAGAAAAGACGGGCTTCCCTTCCGAAGAAGGAAACAGCCCGTCCCCTTGCTGCAGCAGCTTGAACCCGTAAACTGCCATTGCCCCTATTGCAGCCCTTCAGCCGTTAGACGCCGCTAACTTGCCCGTACTCGGTCTGACGCCTCGTCAATCCCCGATCCCTGCTCTACGTTTACGAATGTGATGATTGCGTTTATCTCTCTCTTGCAATAACACGAATCTCTTACCAATTAACCTTCCGCACATCCACCTTTACGTCCAGTCTGGCTTCGCTCGTTCCGCGATAGACGCCCTTAACAGGGACGATATCTTTGTAGTCTCTACCGTGGCCGAGCTTGACGTACCGCTCGCCGATCAACTCATCGTTCGTCGGATCGAAGCCGCACCAGCCGAGGCCGGGCACATAGGCTTCCACCCAAGCATGGGACGCCTGCTCGAAATCGGCGCTGCCGCCCTGAAGGTCGCCAACGAAGTGATATCCGCTGACGTATCGGGCAGGCACGCCCTTGGAACGGCAGGCAGCGATCATCAGATGGGCAAAATCCTGGCATACGCCGCGCTTGCTCACGATCATATCGCTGACGACCGTATGCACGTCCGTCGCCTGCGGGTCATAGACAAAATCGTGCTTGATCCGCTTCGAGATGCCGATCAGCCAATCGTAAACATCCGGCAACAGCGGGTCCGAGGCCGCCTCCTGCGGTACTCTATCCCCGGCAGCCGTAGACGCAAACGCGTCTACTTCATCATTAATGCCCGTATAGGCGGTCGGCAGCAGAAACTCCGCGAACTCGTTCTGCGTCTCCGCGCTCGAAAGCCAGCGCCATGATTCCTCGGCCGGCATCCGTTCTTCTCCATCCTTGGGCCATGTCATGGCTGCGTTCGTCACGATCGTCATCTGCGTGCGAATCGTCAGCTTATGGTGCGGCTCGTTGACCGAGAAGGCATGGACGCGGTTGCCGAAAAAGTCCTCGTAGCTGAACAGCGGGGCATTCGGTTCGACCGATATGCCGTGCTGGTAGCAGGACTGATGCTCGTTGGTAAAGGGAGTCAATCGCAGCTCATTGACACTGTCCGTTACCGGCGATGCGTAAGCGTATTGGGTAGTATGGGTAATTTGCAGCTTCATGCGCTTGCCTCTCCGATGCGAAAAAAGGTCTGAGCGAACGACGCCCCAAGCTGCTGCACCGCTTGAAGCAAATGGGCGACGACCGGCGATTCGCCTTGCGGCGACAGATCCTCGCGCTCGAGGCAAGCCAGATCCGCCTTGATCTTCGCAATCTGGCGAAGCACGCGGTCATGGGCCACGCGCATCGATTTTTCCATCAGCTCGATACCTTGCAAGTGGTCATCCAGCTGATGGAGCGAGAAATGCACCGAACGCGGGAAGGCCGTGTTCAGGACGAGGAACTCCACGATCGACTCGAGGGAGAACCCATCCGCATAATAGCGGCGGAACGGCTGATACGCGCTGACCGAGCGCAGCACCGCCTGCAGATACGGATAGACCGGGTCATACCCGTCGGAGACGCCTGCCCCTTGCGGCGCGATCAGGCCTGCTGAGCGCAGAATGCGCAGCGTATTCTCGGTCCGCTCCATGTAACGGCCGCACTCGATGAAATACCATTCGTTCTCGCGCGGCATAACCGACTGCACCGTCCCTTGGAACAGCGCCGTCCATTCTTTCACGCGGCTGAAGAACTGATGCGGCGATTCCCGCATCATATCCGCCGGCTGCTTCTCGCGCAGCCACAGATAGAAGCCATTCGCCGTATCCCATACTTCGGCCGGCAGCTTCTCGCGCAGCGTTCTCACATTGCCTCTGGCATAGTTCACGCAGGAGACGAGCGAATTGGGATTCTCGCGGTCAAGCGTAACGTAATAGACCACATCTTGCTCCGTATACGCGCCATACTGCTGCTCGTAGGCGCCGCGGCTGCCGAGCGCGTCGACAATTCGCCCCCATTTGCAGAGCGGATCCTTGGCCTCTTCATCCCCGCCTTGCTGGAGCGCGACAAGCGGCTCCTCCGCCTGCAGATGATAATGGACATCGATAAGCCGGGCATGATTCTCCGCCCGCTCCATATAACGACCGATCCAGAACAGCGCCTCCGCATTTCGGCTAATCATCGTTCATTCCTCCGCTCTTGTATTCGTCTAACGATTCAGTACCCATGTATCTTTCACGCCGCCACCCTGCGAGGAGTTGACGACAAGAGAGCCTTCCTTAAGCGCTACGCGCGTCAATCCGCTTGGGATAACGTGCGTCTCTTCCTCCGCCCCCATCAGCACGAAGGCGCGCAGATCGATATGCCTTGGCGTCATCTCGCCTCCGACCATAACAGGCGCCCGGGACAACTGCATCGTCGTCTGGGCAATATACCTGCCGGGATCCTGACGGATCGCCCGCTCGAACATCTCGATTTCCTTTGCCGTTGCCGTCGGGCCGATCAACATCCCATAGCCCCCGGAGAGCGAAGTTTCCTTCACGACCAGATCCTTCAGGTTATCCAGCACATATTCCCGGTCTTCCTTGCGATCCAGGATATACGTCGGTACATTGTTCAGCACAGGCGACTCATTCAAATAAAACTTGATCATATCCGGCACATAGGCGTATACCGCTTTATCGTCCGCAACCCCCGTACCCGGCGCATTGGCAATGGCAATATTCCCGGCACGGTACGCATTCATCAGTCCGGGCACGCCCAGCATCGAATCCGGCGCGAACGCAAGCGGGTCCAAATAATCGTCGTCCAGCCGGCGATAGATGACATCTACCTGGCGAAGGCCGCGCAGGTCGCGCAAATAAATTTTGTGATCCTTATAGACCAAATCCCGGCCTTCCACCAAATGAATGCCCATCTGCTGGGCCAGAAAGGTATGCTCGTAATACGCAGAGTTATAGGCACCTGGAGTGAGCAGCGCAATGAGCGGATCGCGTTTGCCGGAAGGGGCAAGGCTGCGAAGGGAGCGGAGGAAGATATTCAGGCTTTGGTCAATATCGGCGACGGCGCTCGAGAGATAAAGGTCATGAAAATGCTCGCTCATCATGCTGCGGCCGCGATATAAATAGGAGAAACCGGAGGGGGTCCTTAAATTATCTTCAAGCACGAAGTACTCGCCCGTCTCGTTACGGATCAGATCAATCCCCGAAGCCGTCATATAAGCGCCGCCCGGCACCTCCAAGCCCGCCATCTCCGGACGGAAGTAACGGTTGCCGACGATCATGCGCCGCGGGATAATCCCTTCCTTCACAATTTGCTGTCCGTGATAAATATCGTGGACGAAGGCGTTCAGCGCGCGAACCCGCTGCTTCATGCCTTGCTCGATCAACTGCCATTCCTGCTTCGGAATAATGCGCGGAATGTAATCGAACGGGATCGTCCGCTCCAGAGGCTCGGCTTGTTCCGGCGTGTAGAGCGTGAACGTTATGCCCTCCTCGAGCATGCGCTGCTGCAAGGCCTGCTGCCGGGCGGCAAGCTCTGGCGGCTTCATGCGGGAGAACGTCCGGTAGACGCCCTCGTAATGCGCCCTCACCTTCAAATCCCGCTCGAACATCTCATCATAGAACGAGTCCGCGTCATAAGAATGAAACTGTGATTGTACGGCAATTGACATGCAAACCGCCTCCAAAGCCCTCATATGTTAGTATAATGTCAAATAAATGATAGTAAATCCGAATGTTTCCGGGTGATATTACCTAAATCATACATGAAATACGATTTACATGTCAACTAATATAACACGAAAGGCAAGACCTCCAGTAATAAGGTCTTGCCTTTTTCCCCGCTTTCTAAACTTTATGCGGCATTTTAACTATTTATCCTGCTCTAGTGAGAATGCCCCACTTCAAGCATTTGCTACGCGGGGGATGAATCGAGTTCTTTTCTTTTTTTTGCTCAAAATGAGAACATATGTGCTACAATATACCTATCCATCCTTGGAAAGGAGGTTTTAGGCATGTTGATAAAAAAGGCTTACAAGTATCGCATCTACCCTAACGATGAACAACAAGTACTCATTCAAAAAACGTTGGGCTGTTGCCGCTTTGTCTACAACCACTTCCTGGACAAGTGGAATACAACTTATGCGGAAACAGGCAAAGGGTTGTCGTACAACAAATGTGCCACACAACTGCCTGCATTAAAAACCGCCCTGCCATGGCTGGAAGATGTGGACAGTACAGCACTTCAATCTGCCGCCCGTCATCTTGCAAACAGCTTTGATCGGTTCTTCAAGAAGAAAAACCGTGCTCCGCGTTTCAAAAGCCGCCGTAATCCGGTTCAGAGCTACACGGCTAAACATACGAACGGCAATATCGCCATCCGTGGCCATGAGGTCAAACTTCCTAAGTTGGGCTGGATGCGCTTTGCTAATTCTAGGGCATGCGAAGGTCGCATTATCTCAGCCACGATCCGGCTTAGTGCATCAGGCAAGTATTTCGTCTCCATCCTTTGTGAAGTTGAGCAAGAGCCGCTTCCTGCCGCCAATAAGCATATCGGTATTGACTTGGGCCTGAAGGAATTTGCCGTCTGCTCAGACGGACTGCGTGTGGCAAGCCCGAGGGCATTCCTCCGCTATGAAAAGAAGTTAGCCTTTTGGCAACGCCGCATGAGCCGCCGTACCAAGGGCGGCTCGAATTGGCATAAAGCCAAGGTGAACGTCGCTCGCATCTACGAGAAGATCGCCAACATCCGCGAGAACTTCTTGCAACAGTTAACAACCAAGCTGATTCGCGAAAACCAAACGATCAGCATAGAAAGCTTAGATGTGGCGAACATGCTCAAAAACACCAAGCTTGCCAAATCGATCGCAGATGCGTCCTGGGGTGAGTTTGAACGTCAGCTTACGTACAAGGCGAAATGGTATGGACGCACCTTGAAGTTTGCGGATACCTTCGCACCTACAAGCCAGACCTGTCATGTGTGCGGCTTTGTGAATCCAGAAGTCAAACAGCTATCGATACGGCAGTGGAGTTGCCCATCATGCAGGACGTGTCATGATCGGGACGACAATGCCGCTCAAAATATTAAGCGAGTCGCTATATAGTCGCTCGCTCAACCAGTTGTGGGAACCACAACTTCTCTTGGGGTACTGCATAAGCAGGACAACTTCAAACCGATGGGTTTGACAATCCAAGAATCCCCCCACCTCTTTAGGTGGTGGGAGTGTTCAACCTTTTCAGATCTTCGGTAACCTTTTCAATAGCCGACACGAAGGAAATCAACTCCTCCGAACGTGCCGCCTGTTCGCGCGCCTGGATCGTCGTCTGATCGGAATCTTTGCGCACGAGCACGACTTTCTTCTCGATTTCCTTCAGACGCGACTGGATTGCTTCCATCGCCTGTTGGGAGGAAGCTGCCGCCTTGCGTATTTCGCCTGCCACGATACTGAATCCTCTGCCATGCTCGCCGGCCCGCGCCGCTTCGATCGCCGCGTTAAGCCCGAGCAGATGCGTCTGCTCCGCCACGCCGCGAATGAGCGTGCCTACTTCGCCGATGCTCTCCACGTCGCTCATCAGCTCTCCAAGCGTCCGGCTCGACTGCTCTTGCGACCTCGCCGTCGTCTGGGCTGAACTTGCGATCACCTTCGTATTATCTTCAAGCTCGACGATCATGCCCGCGAGATCCTGGACCGCATTCGTAACCGACCGCAGCACTTCCTGCCGTTCATCAGCCAGATTCTGCACCTGTTTCTTCTCCACGCGCTGATAGGCTTCGAGCACAAGCTGGGAATCGAAGTTGAACATCTTGGTCAGCGCATGATAGACCTTAGCCCAGTCATCCGGAAGCATACGCTGCAGCACTTGTGCCCCGATATCCAGATAGATCGCATAGGCGCCTAGATACCAGTCGGCCGTCAGACTGATCTTGGAGTGCACGATTCCGATTCTAATCCGGTTCTCGATAAAATCGTCATCGATCTTCCCTTCCGTCAGCGACATCCAATAGATCCGCATCGTCTCCTTCAAGCGGTCGATCGTACTGAATTTATTAATCATCGTCCGCAGTTCCGATTCCTTGCCGATCCGGTCGTAGAAACGGTCCACGACTTCATTGACCACTTTGCTGAACAGATCGCGATGCTTGGCAAGCAGCTGCACATCCTCATCGCGGATTCCCGTGAAACTCAGCTGCCGCTTGCGATCAGCGGAAACATTGATCATCGTCTACTCTTCCTCCTTGGCCTTGCTGCATGTCCATCCTTATGTAGCTAGTATGGACCAAAGGAAGAATTTCATTAATTGACACGAATCCCCACCTTTAAAAGCAAAAAACAGCCGTGGCAGCACGCAAGATGCGCACCGCCGCAGCTGTTTCCTTTACCAAAACTTTATTTATCGGTTCAACAGGCTGCCTACATATCTGAGCAGCTCGTTGGCGCTGGCCGGCGTATAGCCATGCTCATCCACCAGGCGCGAGATGACCTCATTGATCCTCTTAAGCTGCTTCTCGTCCGGCGTTTTCGTCGAGGTGGTAATCTTGACGATATCCTTCAGATCGTTGAACAGCTTCTTCTCAATCGCTTCGCGCAGCCGGTCGTGGCTGGCGTAATCGAATTTCTTCCCTTTGCGGGAATACGAGGAGATGCGAATAAGGATCTCTTCGCGGAATGCCTTCTTGGCATTCTCGGAGACGCCGATTTGCTCTTCGATCGAGCGCATGAGGCGCTCATCCGGATCCAGCTCCTCGCCCGTGAGCGGATCGCGGATTTTGGACCAGTTGCAATACGCTTCAATATTATCGAGGTAATTCTCGAACAGCGTCCTCGCGGACTCTTCGAAGGAATAGACGAATGCCTTCTGCACTTCCTTCTTCGCGAGCGCATCGTATTCCTTACGCGCGATCGAGATGAAGTTCAAGTACCGTTCACGCTCTTCTTTCGTAATCGAAGGATGCTGATCGAGCCCTTCCTTGAGCGCGCGGAGCACGTCAAGCGCATTGATATATTGAAGGTCTTGCTTAATGAGCGCACTGGAGATCCGGTTGATGACATAACGCGGGTCGATGCCCGACATGCCTTCTTCCAGGTACTCGTTCTGCATCTCCTTCAGATCGGCTTCCTTGTAGCCTTCAACCTCTTCGCCGTCGTACATGCGCATCTTCTTGATCAGATCCATGCCCTGCTTCTTCGTTTCTTTCAGGCGGGTCAAGATCGAGAAGATCGCCGCCGAGCGCAGCGCATGCGGCGCAATATGAATATGCTTCATATCGCTCTGGCTGATCAGCTTCGCGTAAATTTTCTCTTCCTCCGACACCTTCAGGTTATACGGGATCGGCATGACGATCATCCGGGATTGGAGCGCTTCATTCTTCTTATTGGCAATGAACGCTTTGTACTCCGTTTCGTTCGTATGCGCGATGATGAGCTCGTCGGCCGAGATTAACGCGAATCGCCCAGCCTTGAAGTTCCCTTCTTGCGTGAGCGAGAGCAAGTTCCACAGGAACTTCTCGTCGCACTTGAGCATCTCCTGGAACTCCATGAGTCCGCGGTTCGCCTTATTCAGCTCGCCATCGAACCGGTATGCGCGCGGATCGGACTCCGAACCGAATTCGGTAATCGTCGAGAAGTCGATGGAACCCGTCAGATCGGCGATATCCTGGGATTTCGGGTCAGATGGACTGAATGTCCCGATACCGACGCGATTTTCTTCCGACAGAAATACACGCTCTACCTGCACGTTCTCGATATCGCCGCCAAACTCCGTACGAAGCCGCATTTGGCAGGATGGGCACAAATTGCCTTCGATGCGTACGCCGAGTTCCTTCTCGGCTTCGGCGCGCAGTTCATTCGGAATGAGATGAAGCGGATCTTCGTGCATCGGGCACCCTTTAATCGCATATACGGAGCCCTTTTGCGTCCTCGAGAACTGCTCGAGCCCTCTCTTGAGCATCGTTACGAGCGTCGATTTACCACCGCTAACCGGCCCCATAAGCAGCAAAATCCGTTTGCGGACATCAAGCCTGCGTGCCGCGGAATGGAAATATTCCTCCACGAGCTTCTCGATCGCCCGATCCAAGCCAAAAATCTCTTGCTCGAAAAATTTGTACTTCTTACGGCCATTGTCTTCCACAACCCCATACGACTCAATCATTTCGTAGACACGAGCATGTGCAGTCATGGCGGGCGTTGGGTCATTCTTTAAGTTCTCCAGGTAGTCCTTGAAAGTTCCAGTCCACGCGAGCTTATCGCTCTCCGCTTTGTACGCAGATATCCGTTTTAAAATATCCATGCCGTCCTCCTCTCGTCCCTTCCGATGCGTCTCAAGTCTGACTTGCATTACCGCGGGCCGTTTCGTTTCTCTGGCAGCTAGGTATTCAATTAGGAATAAGGTTGAAGTATTACAATCCTATGCGCTTGCGGAAGGGAAGTTGCCCTATATTTTAACCGTCAATCTAGCAAAATCCGACGTTTGTCAGATGCCATGAGCCACCTAAAGGATGCCGTCTGCCAGGCTCTCCGGGATGCTGCAGAAGCGAAAGCATGTTCGCCCGAAGGCATGCTCCAATTGTCGTAATTGTGGAAAAATAGGATCGGCCCTCCCTTTCGAACCTGACACGGGCAGGCTTGTTTTACAATCCCTTAACCGGGTTCGCCACCTTCGCAAGATTGCTCTGATCTAGTCGCATCACGTCGAATACAGTCGGTCGATTACATAGCTGCACGCTGATTTTGCCAATCATCAAGCAAAAGCATTTAGGAATGCCTGCTCCCCTGACGGCTGAATGCTTAAAGCGCTTCCTTATCTATGGTATAATGCGTCTTATCGTTCATTCTTTCCGAAAGGGGTACGTCACGTCATGGCTGTTCTTCATGAGACGGAGCTGTATCCGCCGATCAAACGTTTTCTGCAAGCACGAGGCTATGAGGTCAAGGCCGAAGTCATGCACTGCGATCTTGTCGCGATCCATCCGGCAACGGGCGAGACCGTTATCGTAGAAATGAAAAAAACATTCAACCTCGCCCTTCTCCTGCAAGGCGTGGAACGGCTGCGGCTGACCGACCGCGTCATTCTGGCCGTCGAGCGCAATCGCAAGAAGAGCGGCGCCGTCAACCAGCGCTTCGGCGATCTGGCCGAGCTGTGCCGCATGCTAGGCATCGGACTTATGACCATTACGTTCTATAAAACGAAAGCGCCCGTCGTCGAGATGCTGTGCGAGCCGGGCGATCTGCCTGTGCGCGGCCGGCGCAGAATGCGGGAGAGCCGGCTCTTGACCGAATTCCGCGAACGCAGCGGGGATTATAATACGGGAGGCAGCACGAAGCGCAAGCTCGTGACCGCCTATCGGGAGAAGGCGCTTCGCATTGCGTGGGCATTGAGCACGCACGGGAATTTATCGCCGCGCAAGACGGCGGAGTTGACGGAGATCGTCCGGGCGAGCCATTTTTTGCAAAAAGATTATTACGGGTGGTTTGAACGGGTTGACCGCGGGGTATATCGGTTAAAAGATGCAGGCGCGAAGGCGATCGTCGAGCACGCCGATGTCATCGACGCATGGCTGCAAACGAGACATCCTATCGTTAAAGGAGAAGCAATCGATGAGTGAACAAGAACAAGGCAGCTACCGTATACTTGGCAATGTAGATGACTTCCCATCATTTCCGGCGACGGTTACGATTGACCGCGATCCTTTCTTTCTTGTGCAGACGAATGACAACGATGATCCCGCCTATCGGCTCGTCTCCGCCATCTGCCCGCATGCCGGCGGCCTCGTTCGTCCGCACGAGAATGAGCTCATCTGTCCGCTTCACTTCTGGGCGTTCGATATCCTAACCGGCGAATCGACCAATGTACCCGGCGAGCATCTCGAATGCCGGCCTGTAGAGATTCGGGACGGCCAATTTGCGGTCCTCGAGAAATAATAGAAGAAAGCTGATTAGAAAAAGGCGTGCACCTCATCGCAGAATGAGATGCACGCCTTATTCAATTGCGAAGCTTACCCCGCGCTTAAGCCCGAGCCAAGAACGCTTCGATTGCCGTCATGAATCGTTCCATCCCGAGCTGCAGCTGCGCTTCAGATGCCCATGCAACGTTAAGCCTGACCGTATTCGGCATCCCGTTAAGGAGGAAGAAAGGCGCTCCGGGATCAAAGGCGACGCCTTCAATCTCCCCTGCCCGCTGCAGCGCATGCCCGTCGAGCCCTTGCGGCAGCTCAATCCATAGAAATCTGCCGCCGTTCGGTATTTGCCACGTTACATCCGGCAAGCCCTTCCGCTCGAGCAGATCCGTTATCAGCCGAAGACGCTGCTCGCATATAGCCTCCACTCGCCGGAGCTGCGCATCCACATCGAACAGTTCGAGCAAGGCATGGAGCGCCATCTGGTCCAGCACGGACGCCTGACGGCTGAACGCTTGTTGCACCACGGCCATTGCACTTAGCACGCCGATGTTGCCTATCACCCATGCGGTCGACAAGACGGGTGCAATGACGTGCGAGAACGAGCCAATGTGAATGACCGGGCTGTCTTCAATGAAGCCCGTCAGTGACAACAAGGACGGGGCCTTTCCTTTATATCCGCCATGGAGCGTCCCTGACTGATCCTCTTCCACAATCGGCAGCTTATGCTCCGTGCAGAGACGCACGAATGCCTTCCGCCTCTTCATGCTCCACGTTCGGCCAACGGTCGCACTGAATCCCGGATTCACATAGATCAGTTTCGGTTTACAGCTGTGGATGAGTCCTGCCAGTTCTGTTAGGCTAATGCCCTCTTCATCATAAGGAACCGCCAGCACATCTACCCCGTTAAGGCGCAACAGCTGGAGCGTAAACGGGTCTGCCGCCTCTTCCGCAAGGATGCAATCTCCCGCCTCCGTTAGAGTGCGGACCGCAAGCTCCAATGCCTGACCGGTATGATGGGCGAGCAATAACTGGCCGGGCTGTATGCGCTGCTGAGCCGAAGCCAATCTCGTGCGAAGCTGTTCATGCAGCGGCTCGCAACTGGTTGCTGCGGCCGATTGAATCTCGTTGTCCGGCGCTAGCGCTTGCCCATAAGCTTCCCGAATCGCCTCGAACGGGATCAATTCCTTGCCCAGACGGGTTCCGTCCAGATGGATAAGGTCTGATCCCTCCAAGATGGGCCTACGTGCTGCTGTTTTACGTCCTCGTTCGATTCCTTGCTGGATACGGGAGGAGATTCGAAAATCCATTTCCCGTTCGCCTCCTTGAGCCATTTACCATATAGTACGTTCGAGTAGGCCAAAGAGCTACCTCTTTCATCGAATATTCGGACGTCGTCCAGATGCGATAGAATCTCCGCCATTTTCTAGGCAAATATCGCACTCCTCATCCGGCAAGTTACAAACCATTGAACGCTTTGTAACAAGTTGTTCACATCTTCGTGGATTTTCTTTTTATTGGGTGTTGGGTATAATAAAATAGGCTTCGTCTTTCGAAGCATTCGCAGCATTCGAGCTGTGATGGACAGGCAGAATTACTGGGGGTGTACACGAATGACGATTGGTTTTCTAATCGTAACGACCGTCTCGGTGTTGTTCTTGACCGCCATTTGGACTTCGTCATACAATGACGACAAGACGAAGGGCCTCTAAATCATCACATGTGAAAGAAGCTTTCCGGCTGATCTTACGATCTGCAGCGGAAAGCTTCTTTTGTTTGTTATTCTCGCTATTTAGGCGTCACGACGAATATGGGACATCTCAGTAATACACGGGGTACAGAGATAGCGCTCTTTGAACTCTCGCACTTCGTCCATCGATCCACAGAATACGCAGCGCGGACGATAACGTTCCAAGATAATATGGTCGCCCTGGACAAGAATCTCCACGGGATCGCCTTCATTCATTTGATATCTTTTACGAAGCGACTTCGGGAGGACGATCCGTCCCAATTGATCCACTTTGCGCACAACACCAGCTGGTTTCAAAGTTTTCACCTCTTTACAAGTCTAGATTCGCAAGCCAGTTCTAGAAACCATTGCTTGTATAACGTTCGAGGGGAGCAGCTGTTTTCCTCCCCATGAAGGTTATTTCTTAATTTCATGCAAAGATGGCCAAAACGGTATACAACCGGCATTCCAAAGCCTTTCCTCTTCCCTTCTAATCCCTTCCATCCACCGCTCTATTCCTTACTCCAACCCCGGGAAACCTGCTTGGCGGAACGCTTCGAATACGACGATCGCCGCTGAATTCGACAGGTTGAGCGAACGTACTTTATCCGTCATCGGGATCCGCAGACAAGTGTCCGGGTGCGCATCGAGAATCGTTTGCGGCAGCCCCTTCGTTTCTTTGCCGAAGACGAAGAAGTCCCCGTCTTGATACTGGTACTCCGTATAAGGACGCGAAGAGCGCGTGCTAGCGCAGAAGAACCGTCCGTCTGGATACAGCGCCTTCAACTCTTCGAAAGAATCGTGGTAGTGCACCTGTACCGCGTACCAATAGTCTAGCCCCGCACGCTTCAGCGTTTTGTCATCCGTGTTAAATCCTAACGGGCGCACCAGATGCAGATGCGTTCCTGTCGCCGCGCATGTTCTTGCAATATTACCTGTATTCGCCGGAATTTCCGGTTCCACCAATACGATATGAAAAGCCATGTTTCATTTCACCTCGAGCTAATTTTTACATCCGGTTAACGTTACCTTAATCTGGGGAAAAATGTCCGCCTTCATAATAACAAAAGAACTTATCCATAAAGGAGACCGGGAATGATGAAGAAAAGAATACTGGTCGTCGATGACGAGCCTTCCATCTCCATGTTAATCGAATTCAACTTGAAACTAGCCGGGTATGACGTTCGCTGCGTCCAGGACGGCGAAGCTGTCTTCGACATGTTAAAGCCGTTTCGTCCCGACCTCATTGTTCTTGATCTCATGCTTCCTAAGATGGACGGAATTCAAGTCTGCCGCGAGCTTCGCAAGCAGAACAATGCCGTACCGATCGTAATGCTGACAGCCTTGCAGGATGTGACGGACAAAATAACGGGACTCGACAATGGCGCCGATGATTATATGACCAAGCCTTTCTCGCCGCAAGAACTGCTCTCCCGCATTCAGGCGATCTTCCGCAGGACGCAGGCATTGCCCGGCGTAGGCGACAACGTCATTCATGAAATCGGACGCTTGCGCGTCTATACGGAACAACGCGAAGTGCATATTGACGGCAAGCCGGTCGAGCTGACGCCCAAAGAATATGAGCTCTTGCTCTTCCTATGCCGTCACCGCGGCAAAGTACTCAGCCGCCAGCAGCTGCTTCATGGCGTGTGGGATTACCACTTCCTTGGCGACACGCGGATCGTAGACGTGCATATTAGCCATCTGCGTGACAAAATCGAGAATAATGCACGCTCCCCTGAATATATCATGACCGTCCGCAACGTCGGTTACAAGCTTTCGGGCCCTGCCGCTGCCGATACTTCGATCGGCTAATACGGCAAGTGCTCCCATGACAGAGGACCGCCCCAATCTCTTATCACCAGCGCATTGGTATGCGCCAAGAGATTGGGGCGGTCCTGCTTTTGTTAAACCTTAGCCGTTACGGCGTTGGAAGTCGGCCATAAAGTCAGCCAGCGCTTTACAGCTCTCCAGCGGTACGGCGTTGTACGTCGAAGCGCGCAATCCGCCAACGCTGCGATGGCCCTTCAGACCAACAAAACCTTGCTGCTCCGATTCCTTCACGAACTGCTTCTCCAGCTCTTCCGTATGGATCCGGAACGTGATGTTCATCGTCGAACGGTCAGCCGTCTCCGCGAAGCCTTTGTAGAAACCGCCGCTCTGATCGATCGTCTGGTAAATCAGCTGCGTCTTGTCGCGGTTGTATTGCTCGATTGCCGCAACGCCGCCTTTGCCTTGTACCCATTTCAACATCAGGTTGACCAGGTAGACCGAGAAGGATGGCGGTGTGTTATAGAGCGAATTGTTCTTCACATGCGTATCGTAACGCAGCATCGTCGGGATGGTTTTCGGGCTCTCTTGCACGAGATCCTCACGAACGATCACGATCGTCACGCCGGAAGGTCCGAGATTCTTCTGCGCTCCCGCGTAGATCATGCCGAATTGGCTGACGTCTACCGGGCGGCTCAGAATGTCGCTGGACATGTCGCCGATCAGCGGTACATCACCCGTGACAGGGAACGACTTGAATTGCGTGCCTTCGATCGTCTCGTTCGACGTCACATGAAGATACGCCGCTTGATCCGGAATTTCAATTGTCGACAAATCCGGGATCCGGTTAAACTTGAAAGCTTCGGAACTCGCGGCGATCGCCGTCTCGCCGATCAGCTTCGCTTCCTTCAGCGCCTTATCCGCCCAGCTGCCAGTCATGACATACGCGCCGACCTTGCCGGCAGGCAGCAGATTCATCGGAATCATGGCAAACTGCGTGCTAGCTCCGCCTTGGAGGAACAACACTTTGTAGTTGCTCGGAATTTGGTACAATTCGCGAAGCAACGATTGCGTCTCGTCATTCACTTGCTCGTACAATGCGCTGCGATGGGACATCTCCATAATCGACATTCCCGCACCTGCATAATCGACAAATTGCTCCTGCGCCTGTTGAAGCACTTCCAGCGGCAGCGCGGCCGGTCCAGCATTAAAATTGTAAGCCCGTTTCGTCACCGTATCCCACTCCAGTCTTCTTATATCCTATGGCTACTATAGCAAGTTTACACTAACCCTTCAAGTGTCAAAAAGTCGAACATCCCGATTATCTTGTCAATTTAATATTCGGTTTTTCGTCGGAGAAGTTTGCGGAACCGTGTAATCGCAACCCTTTTTCGAACGAAATTAGTATTCGCTGCCGATAGTGAAATAAAACGAGCTCCCCCGAATCAGGAGAGCTCGTTGATTGTCCATATAGGATCGTATAATACCCGGTATTAGCAGCCGAAGTACAGGCTGTATTCGTGTGGATGAATACGGATTGCCACTGCTTTTGCTTCGCCCCGTTTGATGGATACATAGTTCTGGATGAAGTCTTCCGTGAATACGCCGCCTTCAGTCAAGAACTCGTAGTCTGCTTCAAGAGCGTCAAGCGCTTCGTCCAGCGTGCCTGGTACGGAACGGATTTCTTTCTTCTCTTCGTCGGACAGTTCGTAGATGTTTTTGTCGAAAGGACCATAGCCCAATGCAACTGGATCGATCTTACGCTTAATGCCGTCCAGACCTGCAAGCAGCATTGCCGCGAACGAGAGGTAAGGGTTAGCTGTGGAGTCCGGAGTACGGAACTCGATACGACAGCCTTTAGGCGTTACAGCAGCGATTGGAATACGTACTGCTGCGGAACGGTTACCTTTGGAGAATACGAGGTTAACCGGTGCTTCATAACCTGGAACGAGACGTTTGAACGAGTTCGTCGAAGGGTTAGTCAGCGCGATCAGTGCCGGTGCATGGTGCAGGATACCGCCGATGTAGTGCATAGCGAGCGGGCTCAGGTTAGCGTAAGCGCCTTTGTCGTAGAACAGCGGCTCGTCGCCGTTGAAGATCGACATGTGAACGTGCATACCGCTACCGTTGTCGCCGAAGAGCGGTTTAGGCATGAATGTTGCTACTTTGCCGTATTGGCGAGCAACGTTATGAACGATATATTTGTACAGCATGAGGTTGTCAGCTGTTTTAGTCAGTGTGGAGAAACGGAAGTTGATCTCAGCTTGACCAGCTGTAGCAACTTCGTGGTGGTGACGCTCAACGCGAAGACCCGCTTCTTGCATAACGCGAACCATTTCGCTGCGGATATCTTGTTGGGAGTCGAACGGAGCTACAGGTACATAGCCGCCTTTAACGCCGATTTTGAAAGCAAGGTTGCCGCCTTCCTCTTTACGGCCAGTGTTCCAAGCTGCTTCTTCGGAATCAACTTCGAAGTACGATTTATTCATTCCGGACTCGTAACGAACGTCGTCGAAGACGAAGAACTCGGATTCAGGTGCGAAGAATGCAGTAGTGCCTACGCCGGATGCTTGCAGAAGCTCTTCAGCTTTCTGTGCGATCGAACGCGGGTCGCGGTCGTAACGCTCGCCGTCTGGCGTGTGGATATTACACATAACGTTCAGAGTTGGATGATCTGTGAAAGGATCAACGAATACCGACTCCGTATCTGGCATCATGACCATGTCGGATTGTTCGATACCACGGAAACCTTCGATCGAGGAACCGTCAAATGCTACACCATTTACAAACGTATCAGCGTCGACTTCTGTCGCTGGAAGTGTGATGTGGTGCGCGCGACCTGCAAGGTCTACAAAGCGGAAATCGACAAACTGGATGTTGTTCTCTTGGATTGTGCTCAAAACATTTTGAACTGACATGTGGTTATTTCCTCCATTTCCGAACATTAGCGATGTGTTGAACGTTGAACGTTCAAGTTTTGCACTAAACTATGATTGTTATTATAGAATTCTGAACAAACAATCGTCAATAGCCATGTAAGGTATTTTTTGTAGAAGTGTTAGCTATCTTCACACATTTGTTATAATGCCTTTTTTGTTAAGGGTTCACAAAAATAAGAAGCTGCCCGCCCTGCCTGTCAGGGATCGAACAGCTTCCTTATTAAAGTTCTATGTGAGGCAGTTTGCCGATTACTTCGTCCAGACGGCGAACGCTTCAGCTGGCGCCTTCGGCGTCTCGAAACGTCTGCCAACCAAGGCCCCCAGTTGTTCCAGCTCTTTAAGCAAGTTGGCAAACTGATCCGGGAACAACGATTGTACGCCGTCGCCCGTCATGGAATTGTCCGGATCGGTATGCATCTCAATAATCAGACCGTTGGCGCCGGCGGCTACCGATGCTTTGGACATCGGCTCTACCAATTCGCGGCGCCCGGTGCCGTGGCTAGGATCAGAGATTACCGGCAGATGGCTAAGTTGCTGGAGTACAGGGATCGCTGCAAGATCGAGCGTGTTCCGCGTGTAAGATTCGAACGTTCGGATTCCGCGCTCGCATAACATGACATTCGGATTGCCGCCGGCAAGGATGTATTCCGCCGCATTGAGGAATTCGTCGTAGGTCGAGCTGAATCCGCGCTTCAGGAGAACCGGCGTTTGGATCGTGCCGAGCTTGCGGAGCAGATCAAAGTTCTGCATATTCCGCGTGCCGACCTGTAGAATATCGGCGTATTCCGCGCACACATCGACATATTCCGGGGTCATGACTTCCGTGATCGTGAGCAGGCCGTGCTTGCGTCCTGCCTCCGCCATCATAACAAGCCCTTCAACGCCTACCCCTTGGAAGCTGTACGGCCCCGTACGAGGCTTAAATGCGCCGCCCCGCAGTACTTGACCGCCAGCAGCCTTAACTAGCCGCGCAATCTCGTCAATCTGCTCTGGCGATTCCACCGCGCATGGCCCGCCCATGATGACAAGGTTATCTCCGCCGATCTTAACGCCTTTAATATCGATAATCGTATCGTCCGGATGGAAATCGCGGCTCGCGAGCTTATACGATTTGGAAATCTTGATGACATTCTCCACGCCCTTCATCTGGCGCAGATGCTCGGCAAGCGTCGGCTCTACCTTCCCGATAATACCGATCACGGTACGGTCCGTCCCGCGAGACACATGTGCTTGAACGCCCGACTTCTCAATCTCATGTACGATCTGTCCGATTCTTTCTTCCGAAATGCTTGTATTCGTCACTACGATCATAGTGGACAACTCCTTTTTCGCTTCAACGCTTATATGCTTTTAAGCTTTTACGCTTTTATCCGTTAAAGCAATTATAACGAGAAGAATCGGTCCCGTCAAGAGACCGATTCCATTTATTCTGTAGCAGGCGTCCGGTTCCCGTGCGCATCGAACATGCTGCGCCGGATTCTGCGCTTCTCTCTTCTTTTGTCCGCGACATACCGAATGCTGTATTTGATCGGAAAGTAGAAGATGAACCCGAGTACGATTCCGTCAATGATACCGCCAACGATGAGCTTTAAGTTGACCAAGAGGATATGATTCAGCCAATCCGGTGCGAATGACAGATGGATCTTCATATGGTCCGGCAGCACCCATCCGCCAACCCGGCTATTGATGAAGGCCACCGGGATAAAGATGATTTTGCCCACCACGAATCCGATCAAAGCGCCGGCCAAGCTGCCATTCAGCCAATAGATTAACGGGAAGATCAGGAAGAACGCAAGCCCGTATGTCGGCAGCGTAAACATCTCGATCGCCATGCCGATAGAGAAGCCCAGCGCGACGAAGGAGGGTCCACCCGGCGCGCGCATCAGTTCCGTATACTTCAGTTTGATCCACCGTTTCAAGGAGCGCGGCTTCTTCTGCTTGTTCATGAGGTGCGCCCCTTCCCTAAACGGTCGATTTCGTTCGAAGTGTGGGAAGCAGCTTGTTCATATTGACCGTTCTCTTGATTTCCCACGTCTCAGGGTTCGCCTCATCGAACAGCTCGAGATAGCTGATCACTTCTTTGGTGATCGGCGTCGGCGTAGAAGCTCCGGAGGTGACAGCAACGCGCTGTTTGCCCTTCAGCCACTCAATATCGATCTCCGATACGTCGGACACCCGGTATGCCGGTACGCCCGCGATCTCCTCCGACACTTGCGCCAGACGATTGGAGTTGTTGCTCCGCGGGTCGCCGACCACGATGACCAATTCGGCCTGGCCGGCTTGGCCGGCTACTGCCTCTTGGCGGACCTGGGTTGCCATACAAATTTCATTGTGAATCTCGGCGTGCGGGAACTTCTCCTGCAGCCGTTGCATCAGATGGCGGATATCCCACTGGGACATCGTCGTCTGGTTCGTTATAATAATCCGCTGCGAGTCCAGGGAAAGCCGTGCGACCTCGTCCTCGCGCTCAATGAGATGCACACGATCCGGCGCGACGCCGATTGCGCCTTCCGGCTCCGGATGCCCCTTCTTGCCGATATAGATGATATCATAGCCTTCAGCGACTTTCTCCCGGATCAGATCATGCGTCTTCGTCACATCCGGACAAGTAGCATCGACTACGGTAAGCCCCTTCTCCTTGGCGCGGCGGCGCACCTCGGGAGAGACACCGTGAGCCGTGAAGATAACCGTACCTTGATCAATCTGTTCCAGAATCTCCATCCGATTCTCGCCATCGAGCGTAATGACGCCTTCTTGCTTGAACGCTTCCGTGACATGGGAATTATGAACGATCATACCTAAGATATAAATAGGTCTAGGGAAATCCGTATTCTTCACCGTCTGGAGTGTAAGCACCATGGCATCAACGACGCCATAGCAGTACCCGCGCGGCGATATTTTGACAATCTCCATCTATAAGCACCTGCTTTCTTTCAAGCCAACCTCAAACTTCTTCTATTATACCTGAATCGGCTTGTCGAGAAAAGCAACTGGCAGCCAAACTGTAAATGTGGTACCTTCTCCCTCGCGCGTCGATACTTCCACGGACCCATTATGCTCGTCGATAATCCATTTGGCGATCGACAGACCAAGCCCGGTGCCGCTCGTCTTGCCGCGGGATTCGTCAGCACGGTAGAAGCGGTCGAAGATGTGCGGAATTTCGCTGCTGTTCATGCCGATCCCGGTATCTTTGATGACGACGCCCGCCTGGCCATCTGCCTTCACCGCATAGAAATCGACGTAGCCGGATGATGTATACTTGAAGGCATTCTCCACGAATATGAAAAAGAGCTGGCGGATATAGTCCGCATTCGCGAGCACTTCCACGCCATCGAGCGCGGACAAATCGCCAATGCGCCATTCGGCTGACCTTGGCAGCATCTGCGCACGCCGGGCAACATCCTCCACGAGCGGCTGCAGCGGCTGCACTTCCTTCTCCATCACTTGGCCGGCATCGGCGCGGGCAAGCGACAACAGATCGTTCACCAGGCGTGACATTCGTTTGGACTCGCCCGCAATATCGAGCATCGCTTCGCGCGTCAGCTCGGCGTGCGAAGCGGAGATCGTCGTGAGCGCCGTGCTTTCTTTGGAGCCTGCGGATTCAAGGGCAGGCAACCACATTTTCTCAAGCAGCTCAATATTGCCTCGGATCGTCGTCAGCGGCGTCCGCAATTCATGCGAGGCATCGGATACGAATCTGCGCTGAGCGTTATACGCTTCATCGAGCTCATTGTACGTCGTCTCGATCCGCTCCAGCATGCCGTTGAGCGTATCGGTCAGCCTGCCCAGCTCGTCGTTCGGCTTGCCACGCTCGATCCGGACGCTCAAGTTCGAGCCGTCCTGAACGCGGTTGGCCGCTTGAATGATTCCCTTAAGCGGACGAAGCGCTTGCCTTGCAATGAACAGCCCCGTCGTAAAGGTAAGGAGCACGACCGCGACCGAAGAGAAGATGAGGATCGTCCGCAGGTCGTACAAATATTGATCCTCGCGGCCCGTATATGCTGCGCTTTGAATCAGCGCGACCACTTCGCCGTTTAGCTCCACCGGTACTTGATAAGCAAGGAAATTATATTTGTCCACGCGCATCGTGACGAACCCTTCCGTTAAGTTCGCGGATTTCTCCGGATAAGGAAGCTGCATATTCATATCAATCAAGTTGTTGGATTGGGCAAACCTACCGTTGGCGTAATCCACAACCTGCATATAGACGTTCCGCTCGATGCGCCCTGCGCCGAGTGCAAACTGCAAATTAGACGGGTCGCCGCCCGGCGCATACACCTTGACCTGCTTGTAACCGGCCTGCAGCTGCTCCTTCATATCGCGGTATGTGTTGTAGTTGACGAATGTATAAATGCTGACCCCGAGGATGAGCAGCGTCACCGCAAGGAGCGTCGAATACCAAAGGGTAAGCTTCAGCCGGATCGACATTGTTGTCAGTTCTCCCCTCGCAGCACATAACCCGTGCCGCGCACCGTTTGTATAACCCGCTTCGTTCCGCCTTCCTCCGTTTTTTGGCGGAGCATGGCGATATATACTTCAAGCACGTTCGATTCCCCGCTGTAATCGTAACCCCAGATTTTGTCCATGATGGAATCCCGGGTCAGCACGCGGCGCGGATTCTGCATGAACAGGTGGAGCAGATCGAATTCCTTCGCCGTTAGTTCAATGCGCTTGCCGCCGCGGATCGCTTCACGCGAATCCAAGTCCAAGGTCAGATCCTCGTACACGATCCGGTTCGATTCCTCCTCCATCTTGTCCGCTTTGCGACGAAGCAGGGCACGCACGCGCGCCAGCAGTTCCTCCAGCGCGAAGGGCTTGACCAAATAATCGTCAGCGCCAAGATCAAGACCCTTGACCCGGTCCTGAATGTCATCCTTCGCCGTCAGCATCAGTACCGGAACCGCGCTGCCGCCTTCGCGCACGCGGCGGACCACCTCCCACCCGTCGACATGCGGCATCATCACATCGCATACGAGCAGATCCGGATCGCTCGCGAGCATCGTCTTCAATCCTTCGAGCCCGTTGTTCGCCGTCGTTACCTCATAGCCCTCGAAAGCCAAGGAACGTCTCAGCATCGAGGTGATTTTGTCATCGTCATCAATTACTAGTACATGCGGTCTCATAGCCGAACCCCCACTTTATCATCGTCATATTTCTCTTATTATAGCGTAATCCAGCCGTTTGCGAATAAGCGCAAAACGAATATAGACAGGCGAAGGCGCAGGCAGATGCTGCCTGCGCCTCTTACGACCTAGCCGTTATTGCTGCGTTTGTTGCGTCGCTTGCGTAAAGTCGTTCTTATTGCCGACCTCCACCGTGACATCCATCTTCTGGCCGTTGCGGATGACGTTCAATACGACCTTGTCGCCGACGGCTTTCTTCTGGATCTCCGCAATCAGTTCTTCCTTCGTCTTGTAAGCCGTGCCGCCAATGCCCGTGATAACGTCATATTGGCGCAGGTCTGCCAGATAAGCCGGCGACTTGTACAGAATATTCGCTACGACGGAACCTTCTTTGCTCTCAAGACCAAGTTCTTGCTGGATCGAATCGCTGATATCGCTCAGCGTCGCGCCGATAAACGGCGATGGCTTCTTCGGAATTTCTTGGTTCGCTTTCAGCGCTTCGATGTTCTCCATGATCGTGCTCGTCGGAATAGCGAAGCCGATGCCTTGAGCTTCCGAGCTTACGGCCGTGTTAATGCCGACCACCTCGCCTTGCAGGTTCAGCAGCGGACCGCCGGAGTTGCCCGGGTTGATCGAAGCGTCCGTCTGGAGCAAGTGCTCATAGTTGCGATCGCCTTCCGTATCGGAGATGCTGATCGGACGTTCTTTGGCACTCAGCACGCCAACCGTTACCGTGTGATCGAAGCCGTACGGGTTACCGATCGCGACAACCCAGTCGCCGATGTTAATGCTGTCGGAACTGCCGATCTTCAGGGTCGGGAAGCCCGTGCCTTCGACTTTCAATACCGCAAGGTCCAGATCGTAGCTTGCGCCGAGCTTCGTCGCGACAAGCGGCTCGTCATAGCCTTGCACCGTTACTTTAATCTGTTCGGCGTCGCCCACGACGTGCTGGTTCGTCAAGATATAGCCGTCGGATTCAAAGAAGAAACCGGTACCCATACCGCTTAACGTCAGCTCGCCCGAATTGCTGCCGGAATCCGTCTGGCCTTGGCTGCCGCCTTGATCGCCGAACTGGTCGCCGAAGAATTGGCGGAAGAATGAATCGTTCATCATGCTGCTCGAGCTTTGTTGGCGCTCGTACGTTTCGATTTTTACGACAGCCGGGCTTGCGCTCTCGAAAATTTGCGCGATGTTGTTGGGTCTGACGACGTCAGCCGCATTCGTTACGCCCGCATTAGAAGTGCTTGTGCTCGCCGCCGTCGACACCGACGTGGTCGCCGCGCTCGAGCTGAGCGCTTGATTGCCGCTGAACAGGTTCGATTGGTCCGCATATACCATCAGGCCGCCTACGGCTACGACGCCGACCATGAAGGAAGCGAACATCGCCTTGAAGGAAGTTCTGCGCTTCTCTTTCACCTGCCAGCCGCTGCGCCCTTGCGCCTGCTGCGTCGGCGCGAACGGGCGAATCTGGGTTGGCGGGGTCATCTCGACTTGGGATTCGGGAATAGGCTGCGACTGATGCTGATTCGCCTGCGTGTTCGACGGTTGCGCCACGGGCTCTTTCGCGTCATCCGCAGTAGACTTGTATGGTCCGTAGGAGTAGTAATAGGACGGCTTCTCTTCCTGCTCTACCTTGCTCTCGCTCGGCTCGTCGCCGCCTTCTTGATTATCGTTGTTATGATTAAAGAAATCATCGTAAGGACTTTTTTTGTTGTCTTCCATGTTGATTCTCCTCCTCATGAATATCGGTTGTATTATTATGATGTCTCCGGTTTTGCGCTTGCTCTTTATGTTTCTATCATGCACAATCTACCTTAAATCAAACTTAAAATTTGTATAAACGAAAATAAAAAAACCGACGCAGCTATTGCAGCTTTATCGGCATTTCGATGATTGTATGGCGATCTATCATCCGCGTTTCGAAACTAGTGAATGATGCGCTGCTCCACTTGGCTGAGCACTTGCTTGGCTTTGTCTACCCACTTCGGCTCAATCTTCGCGTCCGGATCCGTCGGCGTCTGGAACTGATTGAACAACGCGCCGAACACCGGAGACGATTGGCCATGATCAATGCCTTCCTCGTACAGATGCTTCAGCACGAATGGCTGTCCAATGCGGATCTTAGCGTCGTTCTCGTCCGCTTCACCGTCGACTGAACCGGAGACCACCTCGAACGGGATGCGGAGCCACACTTTGTTGGCCTCGTCTAGCGCACGGTCGAACATGCCATGCTCATACGTCCAGTCCCCGCCAATCGAGAACTGCTCCTCCTCCAGTTCTTGCTTCAACACATTAAATTCCTTCTCGGACGATTCCAATTTGGACGTAAGCGGGATCATCGGCAGCTTCCTTCCTGCATTGTGCTTTTTGCTATAGAATGCCCCGAATATTCCGCCTTATCCTTAACCTGTCTTAACCCAGCCTTTGCGGTGCGCGTAGACGGCAAGCTGCGTCCGGTCCTCCAGCTCGCACTTCATCAGCAGATTGCTCACGTGCGTCTTCACCGTCTTGATGCTGATATGAAGCTCTTCGGCGATCTCCTTGTTCGAGCGTCCCTCCGCGATCAAGAGCAGCACTTCCTTCTCGCGCTCGGTCAAGCCTTCATCGGCTCCTTGCGCCGTTCGCTGACGAAGGCCCCGGGTCAATGCCTGCGACACATCGGCGGTCATAACCGGCATTCCTTTGGCCGCGCCGTTCAAAGCATAAATCAGTTCCTCCGCCGAAACGGTCTTGAGCACATAACTGACAGCGCCGGCTTCAACGGCCGCCACAACCTTCTCGTCCTCCAAGAAACTGGTCAGCATCACGATCTTCAGATCCGGGAACTCCGCCATAATCGCGCGCGTCGCTTCAACGCCGTCCATCTTCGGCATCATCAAATCCATCAACACCAGATGAGGCGGGCCGCCGGGAATAGTCCCTTGCTGCAGCATGCGAAGCGCTTCCTCGCCATCGCCCGCTTCGGCCACAACGTCGAATTTGGGCTCCAGCATCAAATAAGTGCGCAGTCCCGCGCGTACCATATCGTGATCATCGACGATCATGATTCTCCATTGCTCATTTGCGCTCATCGTTTTCTTCGACCCCTTTTTGATTATAGTTCGGAAGCGTAACCCGCACTCTTGTGCCGCTTCCCGGCTTGCTGATGACCGAAGCATCCCCGCCTAGCTTGCTTGCGCGCTCGCGCATCGTCGACAGTCCATAAGATCCCCGTTTGACCTGATCGGCCCGGAAGCCCGCTCCGTCATCTTGCAGCGTCATCACGATCTGATGCTCCGTCTCGGTCAATGTCAGCAGCGCCGTCTGTGCGCCTGCATGTTTCACGACGTTAGCCATGGCTTCCTGAATAATAAGGAACAACTGATGCTCCTTCGCTTCGGAGAGCTTGCCCTTCACCCGCCATTCCAGCACGCCCTGCAGATTATTCTGCCGGCAATAATCGGGGAACCACTTATCGAGCGCCTCACGCAATGACCGCCCCTCCAGCTCCAGAGGCCGCAGCTGCGCGATGAATCCTCTCATCTGCTTCTGAGCCGTCGATGACATCGTGATCAGCTGCGTCATGAGCGATTCCGCCCGATTCCGGTCCAACTCCAGCAGCTTCGGCAGCGAGGAAGCCGACATATGGATGGCGAATAGCTGCTGGCTGACGGTGTCATGCAGATCCCTCGCCAGGCGTTTGCGCTCCTCCTGAACCGCTTCTTCATTCAAGGCCGCCTCGCGCATGACCTGTTCTTCCCCATGTTTCTGAATGAGCTTCACCCGTTCCTCGAGCGCGCTCTGCAGCTCATTGAACTCGCGGATAGCAGGCGCAAAGGAACGCGCTCCTTCCTCCGGCAGCCGGATGGCGTAATTGCCATTGGCAGCCTGCTTTAGCCCCAGATGGATCATATCGAGCCGCAGCTGAATGCGCTGGGCCGACCAATAACCGAATGCGCAGCTGACAAGCAAAAAAACGGCGACGACACCGATCCACAGATCGTGCTTGCCGATCTGCGAATCGATGTAATGTCCTCCGAGTTCCCACACGAGCACCGATAGAATGGACGATGCGATAAAGTATAAGATCATTTCGAGTTTGCTGCTTCGAAGTAGTCTCACCATCATAGGAAGTTTCTCACCCTACCTTCGTCACGCGCACATCGCCGATGAACGTGCTGACCACAAGCTTTATTTTCTTCTCCGTCTCCGGAAAATAAGGCGTTTCGATATCCATGTTCTTGAACAGACCGCCATCCTTCTGATCGAGCACCGCGACATCTCCGATGAAGGCGCTGGATACGACGTGTATTCCCGTCTCCAGATCGTTGGGCAGGAACACTTTCACGTCCCCTATAAAGGAAGAGATATGAATCCGCGTCTCGCCGAACGGAATTTGCGCCTTGGTCAGATCCAGCACCGTATCGCCAATGAAATGCGAGATGTTCATCGGTTTCAGCTCGAAATAATCGTGCCCCACATAGATATCGCCGATAAATCCGGACCGGTTCTGTACGTTCGGATCGCTGTTCCACCACTCCACCCGCTCTTTGCCTTTGCCATGATGGTGGTGGCGGTGCATCCGTTCAGCGTGCTGCCTCATCTTCTCGTGAACCCGCTCCGCCTTGCGCTGGTTCTTCTCGATCTTCTCGCGAATGCGCGCTTCGATCGATTCATGCCCATGCGACTGCCAAGAGGAAGCTTTAGCGTTATCCGCGTGAGTAGCGTCTCCATAGAGCGGCGGTTTCGACAGATTAATGCCGCCTGGTCCTGATTGCGCCATCTCTTCGCTTGGCGTCTCCTGTTTCGTCGGATCCGGATGAAGCGGCGGCGCTGGCGGCACGTTGTCATTGGCGCGATACGGATATGCCTGCCACTCATCGCTCGGCGACGGGTTCTTCGGCGCCTCTTTTGGCTTGGGCTTCATAATCATCCGCAGACCGAACAGAATAATAACAATCGGCAATGCGAACTGTCCGATATCAGACACCGACCATTCGAACAGGTCGAGGTTCCGTCCTAGGAAGACGAAGCCGACCAGCAGCAGAATCGCCGCTCCGAACATCGATCCATGACCGGTTGCCATTCGACGGATCATGCTCTGCACACCTAGAAACAACAGAATGACCGGCCAAAAAAGGGAAACGATATCACCGATATCGAATTCGATGAGGCCGCTCTGCCGAAGCATGAGCACAGTCCCGATTCCGATAATAAATATGCCCCACATGAGTCGATTTGCAAAATGTTCGTTCATTCGTTTCACCAGCTCCCAATTGCTCCTGCAAGGTTTGTACTCCCAGTATACCCCATGCCGCAAGCGGGCATAAAGGGTCTCCCGATTGAAAACGTCTACGTCTGCAGACCGAGCCGGTTTGAACGTAATTACCAAAATCATGAAAACGATGTCATTTCTCATGACTCCAATGCGTTGACATATTTAACACAAGATTTATATAATGATCAACGGACTGGTACAAGACATATAACCTGACATGTAATCTTTACTTCAAAGAATGGGGCTGAAATCATGGATGTAGCAACACTGTCCCGAGGGATGGACACCATCTGGGTCGTCCTGACGGCTGCAATGATTCTGCTGATGGAAGGCGGCTTCGCGCTTCTGGAGGCTGGGTTCGTCAGACAGAAGAATGCAGTCAGCATTATTATGAAAGTTTTTGTCGACATCACTTTCGGCGCGCTTATCTTCTACTTCTTCGGCTTCGCGATCATGTATGGCAAGGATGCCGGCGGCCTCATCGGGACAAGCGGCTTCCTCATGGGCGGCGATCTGTCCCATATTAACCTGAACATCTCGCACGACACCTACTGGCTGTTCCAGTGCGCGTTCGTCATTGCCGTTATATCGATCGTCTCCGGCGCGGTAGCGGAACGCATTCATTTCCGCGCATACATCTTATATACCATCTTGATGACGGGATTGATTTACCCGTTGGCCGGCCATTGGGTATGGGGCGTAGGCGGATGGCTCGGCAAGCTGGGCATGATCGACTTCGCCGGATCTGCCGTCATCCACTCCCTTGGCGGATTCTCCGCCCTTGCGGCAGCCATCTTCATCGGGCCTCGGATTGGCAAATTCACGCCGGACGGCAAGATCAACATCGTACCGCCCTCCAACTTGCCGCTCGCTTCCGTAGGCGCGTTCATTCTCTGGTTCGGCTGGTTCGGGTTCAACTCCGGCAGTACGCTCAGCGCAACCAACGGCTCCATCGGCCATATTGCGGTTACGACCATGCTCGCCGCAGCGGCAGGCGGCGCCACCTGTATTCTATTCACGATGTTCCGATATAAGAAGGCGGATCCGCCTATGGTTATTAACGGATCGCTGGCCGGCCTTGTCGGCATTACCGCCGGCTGCGCATTCGTCTCCGACGGCGCGGCGATTCTTATCGGCGTGATCTGCGGCATCGCGATGGTGCTGGCTACGGAATTCCTCGAGAGCAAACAAGTGGACGACCCGGTCGGCGCTTTCGCCGTTCACGGAATCAGCGGCAGCATCGGCACGCTTGCCGTCGGCCTGTTCGCCCAGCCGGAGCTAACGAAGGGCGTCGGCCAAGAATACTACGGCCTGTTCTACGGCGGCGGCTGGAATCTGCTCGGCGTCCAGGCGCTGGGTCTTGTAGTGATTGCCACATGGGGGTTCCTGTTGACCTTCGGCGCGTTCTGGCTGATCAAGAAAATCGCTCCGGTCCGCGTCTCCAAAGACGAAGAGCTCATCGGCCTGGACGTGGGGATCCATGGCGTGCCTGCTTATAATCAGGAGCATGACTTTTTGGATGTGGAGCGGATTAAGGCGGGGAAGTAAGCACTTCCCCGGGCCCCATGCTCATATAAAGGGCGTTGCCCTTTCCCTTTGGCCCCCTCATGCGAGGGGGTTCTTTTAATTCCATTACCACCTCCTTTACCACTCCACTACCTCCCTTTTTTACTAACTCCCCTAAGTCCCCTCTCCTTTTTTACTACCTCCCCTAAGTCCCCTCTCCTTTTTACTACCTCCCCTAAGTCCCCTCTCCTTTTTACTACCTCCCCTAAGTCCCCTCCTGAGGAGGGGATTCCAAGGGCCACGGCCCTCTGGACACCCGTAATGGGCGAAACTCGAAACGCGGCCGCCTTCGATCGGTTCTTTCACGGTATGAACGCGGTTGTCCCTTGCGGGACAAAGCTTAGGGCGAGCGTTGAATGTGACTTTGATGCCTCGGTAGAGAGGAGATTCGGGACGGTAGAGGATGGATGAGAGGTATGCGCGCGTGCTCGGCTTACGTCCGCTTGGGCGGACCCGCCTTTACTTTTAAAGACCAAAACAGAGCATAGCAGAGCACAGCAAAGCACAGCACAGCAAAGCACAGCAAAGCACAGCAAAGCACAGCACAGCAAAGCACAGCAAAGCAAAGCACAGCAAAGCAAAGCCCGCCAGTTGCCTGGCGGGCTGTTTTGATTAGAGATTATTATTTAATGAGTTCTTTTAGTTCATTTCATCGGCTAATTCGCCGGATAGCGTAACTAGATCTGTCGGGGAGGATTGTTGGATCGCGCGGGCGCTCTCGATCTCTTGGCGAAGCATGCGAACCTTCTCCATCGGTTTCTTGACGTAATGGATGTATTCAACCGCCAGATGGTGGTCCGGTTTCTTGCCTGCGAGCAGGCGGCGGAATGCCGACATCGACTGATAAGCGCGTTCTTCCATCAGGCGGCGCTTCTCGTAGCGCTCGACCATCTGTTCGATCTCCGCGATCTCTTGCTCTTTTTTGGCAATATAAGCTTCTAGGAATGGAAGAACGTCAGCGGCCTTCCGGCGTTGTATTCGAGTTGGCAATGCATATACGATCGGATCCGTCATGACAATTCCCCTATCCCACTCATGTTATTTAAATTTACATAACTTATTTTACACGATCATTTCTCGTTTGCAAACCCCTAATTCGTGTCTAAATTGCATCATAACATGTATCCCATGTCAGCTCCTATTACTTCAGACCCTTTTCATAGCCAAACAGAAAGAGGGACCTCGCGGTCCCCCTCTGCTGCTTACCTACTCGATTAAGTACGCTGCTCCGATTACTTCTCAGCTTTTTGCTGAGCTGCTTTACCTGCGGAGTTAGCTGTGTTTGCTGCGTTCTCTTCGGAGAACTCAGCGTTATACTGGTTGGACGTATTCACAACGTTCTTGTTCTTTTTAGCCATTCGAATCACCTCCCCGACATAACCTAGTATGGCAGGTCAGGACTGAGGCTATGTACGGAAAAAACTGGTGATCAGCCGTTCGTTTGTTCTTGCAGCATCCGCTTCAACTGCACCTTCGACCGATGGATTCTTGCCTTCACCGTGCCGACCGGAAGCTGCAGCGCGTCAGCGATTTCTTGATCCTTAAAACCGTAATAGAACTTGTATAAGAGCATGGTGCGAGATCGTGGGTCAAGAGCGCCGAGCAAGTCCGAAATCTCCATGAGCAGCTCGGCTTCTCTCGGGTAATGCGGGACGCTGCCATCGAGAGCCCCTTCATTGTCTTCTAACGATCGGGTTGCCGTCCGGGAAGTCTTCCGGTTCATGTTGATGGCAACATTGGCCGTGATGGTCTTCGCCCAAGCGTGCAGCTTATCCTGCTCCCGAAGCATCTCCTGCTTCTGCAGCATACGCAGCCACGCCTCCTGCACCGCATCCTGCGCGTCCGACTTGTTGCTCAGCTTGGCATAAGCGACCCGGATCATCTGATTGTACAATTCGCGAAGCATGGTTTCATAATGCTCGAAAGTCAATCCATCGGCCTCGCCGATTAACGGTTTGTACTCCATAGGTTGATCCGCTCCATCTAAATGTGACAGCGTTTGCACATATTTTACCATTCCGGTTGACAAAAAAAAAGAAAAAAGTACGGATAGGCTCCCGCCCCCCGTACTTCTCCCACTCCTATTCGCCGGCCCTTTTCTATCACGATTCCAGAAGCTCGGCCGGTATCGTTTTGTCTGCTATCACTGCGTTATTCAGCGTTCTCAGCCACGCTTCCGTCAGCTTGCCTTCGCCTTTTTTCAGCACCTGGACGGTCACCTCGCGCTTGCCCCACTGCTTATACACCTGTTTTTTGGTTTCGAAATAGAGATCGATCTTTTTCCCTTTTATTTTCGACCCGGTGTCCGCAACGACGGCGTAGCCATATCCCGGCACATAAAGAAGCGTTCCGATCGGAAATACCTTCGGATCCGCCGCAATCGTCGAGACTAGGTCACGCCGTACTTTTACTCCGGAGTAGGTAATGCCATATTGCGGGTGCCCAGGCCGCTTGCCTGTCGATTCAATTCCCGCCGTGTAGCCCGTCGCCACAACCTTCACCCTGCTGATCGGCACGCCAGGGAGAGCGGAGGCCTCGTGAGCCTGCGCCGGAGTCTTAGCGTTGGCCTTGCCGGAATTGCTCTTAGCCTGTGTTTGTGGTTTACTGCCCGGTTTCGGCTTACTTCGGTCCGGCTCCTCGCCGAATGCCATTTCAGCTTCCGTGAAAAGACCTGCTTGGCTTGTCAGCTCCCACGCCGCACAGCCGCTTGCTGTACCAGCATACACGACCGTCGCCAAAGTAGCAGCGGGGATAATGCGTTTCAAAGACATAAAGCTTGTCAACATCTGGATGTACTCCTCCTTATGACGAAGGATCTCCCAATGCGACAAGCTTTATGCGGGTGATATTTATTTAGATCTGCTTCGTGCGAATCTCTTCTTGCAGCAGCGCGATAATCTCATCGACCGATTTGGCGCCGATGTCTCCCTCGCCGCGTTTGCGGACCGAAGCCGAGCCGGAGCTTGCTTCGTTCTCGCCGACGACGAGCATGTAAGGCGCTTTCTCAAGCTGTGCCTCACGAATCTTGTAGCCCAGCTTCTCGTTGCGCAGATCAGACTCTACGCGAATGCCAGCCGCTTGCAGCTTATCCGCCAGCTCGCGAGCGTAGCCTTCGTATGCGATGGAGACCGGAATGATCTTCGCTTGAACAGGCGAGAGCCACAGCGGAAGCGCGCCTGCGAAGTTCTCGAGCAGGAAGGCAGTCATCCGTTCCATTGTGGAGATGATGCCTCGGTGAATAACGACCGGACGGTGCTTCTTGCCGTCTTCGCCGACATACTCGAGCTGGAAACGCTCAGGCAGCAGAACGTCGATCTGAGCCGTCGAGAGCGTCTCTTCTTTGCCGAGCGCTGTCTTGATCTGAACGTCCAGCTTCGGACCGTAGAACGCCGCTTCGCCTTCCGCTTCATAGAATGGAAGTCCGAGCTCTTCTACGACCTCGCGCAGCATGCGCTGCGTTGTCTCCCACATCTCGTCGTCCGGCCAGTATTTCTCGGTATCTTGCGGATCCCGGTAGGATAGGCGGAAACGATAGTCTTTGATGCCGAAGTCGTCATAGACTTGACGAATCAGGTTAACGACGCGCGCGAATTCATCCTTGATCTGATCCAGGCGGCAGAAGATATGCGCGTCATTCAGCGTCATCGCGCGCACACGGTGCAGGCCAGTCAGCGCCCCGGACATCTCGTAACGGTGCATCGTACCCAGCTCCGCAACGCGGATCGGCAGATCGCGGTACGAGCGCATGTCGCTCTTGTACACCATCATGTGGTGCGGACAGTTCATCGGACGGAGCACGAGTTCTTCGTTATCCAGCTCCATCTTAGGGAACATATCTTCCTGGTAATGTTCCCAGTGGCCGCTTGTTTTGTACAGCTCAACGTTCGCCAGTACCGGCGTGTATACGTGCTGGTAACCGAGACGCTCTTCGAGGTCCACGATATAACGTTCCATTGTCCGGCGAATCGTAGCACCGTATGGCAGCCAGATCGGCAGGCCTTGACCGACTTCACGGGCAAAAGTGAACGTTTTCAGCTCGCGGCCAAGTTTACGATGGTCGCGCTTTTTCGCTTCTTCAAGGAAATGAAGATGCTCATCCAGCTGCGCTTTCTTCGGGAACGCCGTTCCGTAGATACGCTGCAGCATTTTATTTTTGGAGTCTCCACGCCAGTAAGCGCCTGCGACGCTCAACAGTTTGAAGGCTTTGATTTTACCTGTAGATGGCAGATGCGGGCCGCGGCACAGATCGAAGAACTCGCCTTGGTCATAGATCGTCAGTTCCGACTCCACCGGCAGATCGCGGATCAATTCCAGTTTCAGCGGATCGCCAAGTTCTGTGAAGATAGCGACAGCCTCATCACGGCTGACGACGCGACGGCGGATCGGCAGATCCTCCTGCACGATCTTCTCCATCATTTTCTCGATTTTGGTCAAATCGTCCGAGCTGAGCGGCTGCTCCATGTCGATGTCATAGTAGAAGCCATCTTCGATTACCGGTCCGATACCCAACTTAACTGTAGTGTTGCCGTAGATACGCTTGATCGCCTGCGCCATGAGATGCGCTGTGCTATGACGGTATACTTCCAGGCCGTCAGCAGAATCCAGTGTAACAATCTCCACCGTTGCATCTTGCTCGAGCGGCGCGTACAGGTCGACGACCTTCCCGTTCAGTTTACCTGCGACGGCATTCTTGCGAAGCCCGCTGCTGATCGATGCGGCTACGTCTTCAATTGTTGCGCCTTGCTCGTATTCCCGGACAGCTCCGTCCGGCAGTTTTACTTGAATTGCCATGACTTTTCTTGCTCCTTTTCGACTTTGTTCAAGCCACGCGGGAGGCGCACTTCTTTTGAAAACAACAAAAAAAGCACGCATCCCGCAAAGGGACGAGTGCTTGTCAGACCCGTGGTTCCACCCTCATTCGATCTTCGAACTGCGCTTACGGGATGTCCCGCTTCTAACACGCTAGTAAGATCCTTAGGCATTCTGTAACGGGAACGGCCCGGCACGACTTACTACAGATGCATTCATCCGCTTCAATCGCACAGCTACAAAGGGGTATATCCACTCTCGCAACGTAAGGAAATTACAGCCAAGTTTCCTCTCTCTGGAACGTGCGCCTTAAGCAGATACATGTCTCTGTCAATGCTTTTCTTGCAGTTATTATAAACAACCGGTTCGAGGTTGGTCAAGTACGTATCCGTTTAAATCGGACCAGATCCGGTTGATGAACCGTTTCTTCAAAATATTCGCCGCAATGTTCACAGGCGACGCATAACTTTACGCGCTGCTCGAAAATCGTCTCCAGCGTCCGCATGACGGCAAGTTCCGGCTGTCTGGTGTGAATGACAATTTGCTTCGGGGACACGGTAATCAGGGTGCTGACGATCATGTCTTCCATGTTCATCTCGGATTCGAGCATATCGACGACGATCCGGTCGGCAGGCGCCGACTCAAGCAGGTCGAAATTCTCGTCGTAAAGAGCGAATTCGCTGCCGCCTTTGTGCAGGACATGCACAATCGGCATTTTGACCTCTTGCATCCGCACGAAATATTTTAGCACCGATATAAACTCCTGGTATTGCTTATCCATGACATACTCATCGACCGCATAAGCCGCTACCTCTCGCAACTCTTCCCAGTATGGGGCTAAGCGGAAAGTCACGAACCCGTCCAGATGGATCCTGGCATGCTGGTTCAAAAACGCTTCCAGTTCATCCGCGACTTTCAGCTTGCGGCGGAGCCTATCGGCTTCATAATCATCCAGCACACTGTCTTCCCCTGCCTGTTCCGGTCCTATCAACAGATTGCGGCAATACCGCTCCACCGCTTCGGCTTCGTCCGGATGCTCGTAATTAAACTGCTTCCGAATAATCGCCTTGATCAGCAGCGGCTCCAGTTCGGTCAGAATATACTGGGCAAAAGCGAGAGCGGCCTTACGGTACACCAGCTGGCCGTGGGCTTCCAAGCGAAATTGCGGCAGTTCTGCCAAGCAGCGAATTTCTTGGCCGGCTCTCGTTATGTGGAGCTGGAATCGATCGCTATTGCGTGCATTGCTATGTAAATCGGCGAATTCCTCGTGCAAGTAACGCTCGAGCCGTTCCATCGCTTCGTCTGAAGCGGACATTAAAGAAACGGTGAACAGTTCCATACGATCATTCCTCCTTCCTTAATCAGTATATGGCTGACTAAATGCAGATATACGATACAAGGAGTGGGAGTTGAAGGGTGGGACGCCCCCTCTAACTCCCCACATGGAAGAATACCCTTCTAAATCAAATTCGTTTTTGCCTCCCCCACCCCTCCTCGGAGGGGATCCAAGGGCCATGTGGCCCTCTGGACACCCCAAGGGTACATGTGGTTGGCATGATGGGAGTGGCTCCCATTGTACGGCGTGCTGGGAGTTGCTTGCGGTCCACTTTGTGGCCGCAGGCTTACTTTGGCGAGAAGCTTGCTTGAGTGCGAACAACGACGGTTTGGCAAACAAAAAAGCTGTATCCCGGCTTGGCGCCGGAATACAGCTTGGGTTTGCAACTAGTTTTGCATGACGAAATCGACCTCAGCTTGGTCGTTCTCGTGGTACACTTTCAAGATTTCGTACTTCGTGTTGCGCTGAGCCGGGATCTTGCCCGCTTCGCGGATGATGTCCAGCGTCGATTGGATCGTAACCTTGTGCGTCGTGCCCGCGGCAGAGACGACATTCTCCTCGATCATCGTGCTGCCGAAGTCGTTACAGCCGTAGCTGAGCGTCAGCTTGCCGATCTCAGGGCCCATCGTCACCCACGACGATTGGAAGTTATCGATGTTATCGAGCGTGATCCGGCTGATGGCCAGCGTCTTCAAATATTCTTCCGGCGTTGCCTTCTCGCGCTTCATGTTCGTATTATCAGGCTGGAACGTCCATGGGATGAACGCCAGGAAGCCCTTCGAGTTGTAGCCGCCCGCGATACACTCGTCCTGTGCTTCGCGGACGCGCAGCAAGTGGAGCGCACGCTCTTCCATCGACTCGCCGAAGCCGATAACCATCGTCGCCGTCGTGTTCATGCCGATCCGGTGAGCCGTCTTCATCGCGTCCATCCAATCGGTCCACGAGCCCTTCAGACGGCTGATCTTCCGGCGCGTCCGGTCGTCGAGAATCTCCGCGCCGCCGCCCGGCAAGGAATCCAGCCCTGCTTCGTGGATCTGGCGGATAACCTCCTCTAGGGAGAGGCCGTTCGAGACTTCCTTCATCTTATGAATCTCGGCAGGCGAGAAGGAATGCATCGTGATGTTCGGGAAATGCTGTTTGATTTTGCGCAAAATATCCAAATAGTATTGGAATGGCAGGTTCGGGTTCGTCCCGCCTTGCATCAGAATCTCGGTACCGCCGACATTGATCGTCTCCTGGATCTTCTGGAGAATTTGCTCGTCTGACAGGACATAGCCTTCATTCGATCCTGGCGCGCGATAGAATGCGCAGAAACGGCAGTACACGTCGCAGACGTTCGTATAGTTAATGTTCCGGCCAACGACGAAGGTCGTGATCGGTTCCGGATGTTTGCGAATCATAATTTGGTTCGCGACATGACCCATTTTCTCAATCTCATCGGATTCGAATAACGTAATGATATCTTCCTGCATCAGACGTTGGCCGTCTAACGCTTGCTGTAAAATGCGGTCCACTTGGCTCATATTCAATCGGACCCTCCTTCTTCCGTTCGAGCTGATTGCTCCCTTGTACGTTCCTATTCATCGTAACACAAAAAGCCCGCCACAGTCACCTCGCGCAAATTGGCAACTGTGGCGGATTACGCACATATATATAGCAGCTAACTTCCGTTATTTCTTCATTTCGCCCTATTGGACAGCCTTCCGATTGTGCACCGCTTGGGCAAAACGGTCCAGTGCTTCAACGAGGATCGAACGCGGGCAAGCGAGATTGACGCGCAGATGGCCTTCGCCCTGCTTGCCGAATACGGAGCCTTCACTGAACGCGACTCCGGCTTCCTCGAACATCAGCTTCTTCAGCTCTTGCGGGCTGGACGAGATCGCGCTGCAATCCATCCACACCATATACGTGCCTTCCGGAACCATTACCTTGATCTCCGGCATATGCTTCGCTACGAAGTCCGTCAAATAATCGCGGTTGCCCTCGAGATAGACGAGCAGCTGGTCGAGCCACTCATCCCCATGGTTGTACGCGGCGACTACAGCCGTCTGCCCGAAGAAGCTCTCCATGTGGATCGACAGCGCCTTGAGCAGATGGTTGTACTTGCGGCGAAGTTCGCCATTCGGAATGATGACCGAGGCAGCCTGCAGGCCTGCCAGGTTGAACGTTTTGCTTGTCGCAACGCAAGTGAACGAAATCTCGGCGAAAGCTTCGGAGATCGAAGCAAACGGCACATGACGATGGCCTTGGAAGACGAGATCGTGATGAATCTCGTCAGCCACGACAAGCACGTTATATTTGACGCAAATGTCTCCGACTCGTGTAAGCTCTTCCTCCGTCCAGACGCGGCCGCCCGGATTATGCGGGGTGCAGAGCAGCAGCAGCTTGGCTCCGTCCTTCGCCTGCTGTTCGAGCAGTTCGAAATCGATCTTGAATTTGCCGTCTTCGAGAATGAGCGCATTGTCCGCAACTTTGCGTCCATTCATCTTAATGACGTCATAGAACGGATAGTAGACAGGCGACTGCAGAATGACGCTGTCTCCAGGTTCGGTGAACGCCATCACGATCATGCTGAGCGCCGGCACGACACCGGGACTGGATGTAATCCACTCGTGCTTCACGTCCCAGTTATGGCGGCGGCTGAGCCAGCCGGCAATCGCTTCATAATAAGCTTCCGTCCGAATGGTGTAACCGTACACCCCTTCTTGAGCCCGGGCAACGACCGCTTCGACGACTTCCTTCGGCGGCTCGAAGTCCATATCGGCCACCCACAGCGGCAGAATGTCTTTGCGGCCGAACAGCTTCTCGGACTGGTCCCACTTGTACGTGCCTTTGCCTGTCCGGTCGATCAGCTTGTCAAAATCGTAACGTTGATCCGCCATGCCGCTAGACCTCCCCGATCTCGCTCTTGGCGATCGCTAGCGCCTGCCCAAGGTCGGCGATAATATCTTCCGCGTGTTCGATGCCCACCGAGAAGCGAAGCAGCCGGTCGTCGACGCCGATCTGGCGGCGAATCTCTTCCGGAATGTCGGCATGCGTCTGCACCGCAGGATAGGTCATGAGCGATTCGCAGCCGCCGAGGCTCTCGGCAAAAGCAATCAGCTTGATCGAGCGCAGAATCGGCTCTACATAGCGCGCATCCTTCAGGCGGAAGGAGAAAATGCCCGTATTGCCGGAAGACTGACGGTTCTGAACGTCATGGCCCGGGTGATGCGGGAGCGCCGGATAGTACACCTCTTCGACCGCTTCGTGCTCGAGCAGCCACTCCGCTACGCGCGTCGCATTCTCCTGATGGCGCTCCATCCGAAGCGCCAGCGTCTTCATCCCGCGCATGAGCAGCCAGGAATCCTGGGCTCCGAGCACCGCGCCGATCGAGTTGTGCAGGAACGCCATCTGTTCCGACAGCTCCTTGCCTTTGGTCACGATCAGGCCGGCAAGGACATCGTTATGGCCGCCGAGATACTTGGTTGCGCTATGTACGACGATATCGGCGCCAAGCTCGATCGGACGTTGGAAGAACGGCGTAAGGAGCGTATTGTCGACGATCGTAAGAATGCCTTTGGCTTTTGCCCATTGGCTGATGCGCTCGATATCGGTGATCATCATAAGCGGGTTCGTCGGCGTTTCGATCAGAATCGCTTTGGTCTGCGGTGTATACAGCTGTGCGATGCCATCCAGGTCATTCGTATCGACATACGAAGCAGTCACGCCGAAACGGCTCATAATACGCTCGAGCAGGCGATACGTTCCGCCATACAAGTCAAGCGAAACGATCAGATGGTCGCCTTGACCGAACAAGGAGAATACCGTCTGCAGGGCAGCCATGCCTGAGCTACAAGCAAAACCTGCATCGCCGGACTCCAGTTCGGCGGCGGCGTCTTCAAGTACTTTACGAGTCGGGTTCTTCGTACGGGCGTAATCAAATCCTGTGCTCTCGCCAAGCTTCGGGTGACGGAATGCAGTCGCCAGGTAGATCGGATAGCTGACGGATCCGGTGACCGGCTCTTGCACCGATCCGATTTGGGCCAAACGGCTTTCGATTTTCATGACTATTAGCTCCTTTAAGCGGTATCGTAATTGTCTGATTCGCGTGCTGCCAAGTTGGGGAAAAGTCTAGATGCCGGCTCCAAGCTCATAAGGCGTTTGCTGGTATACATAGTAGTTCAGCCAGTTCGAGAACAACAGGTTCGCATGGGCACGCCAGCTGGAGAGCGGCGCGAGCGTCGGATCGTTCTTCGGAAAATAATTCTTGGGCACATCGATTCGCAGGCCCTTCGCGACATCGCGGTCGTACTCCCACTTCAGCGTGAGCGGATCGTATTCGGAATGGCCGGTGACGAAGATCTGCCTGCCGTTCTTGGAACCTACGATGTAGACGCCTGCTTCCTCTGAAGTCGACAGGATCTCCAAATCGTTGATTTGCTCGATGTCCTCCGCCCGCACTTCCGTATGGCGCGATTGCGGAACGAAGAACAGTTCATCGAAGCCGCGCGTCAGCGGCACATTCCGCTTCTCGAGCGTGTGGGAGAAGACGCCGAAGATTTTCTCGTCGAGGTTATACTTCGGAACGCCGTAATGGTGATACAGCCCTGCCTGGGAAGCCCAACAGATATGCAGCGTCGAGGTCACTTTGCGCTTCGACCAGTTCATGATCGTCTGCAGTTCCTCCCAGTATGTCACCTCTTCGAATGGCAGATGCTCGACCGGCGCGCCGGTAATGATCATGCCGTCATAGTATTCGTCCTTAATATCCTCGAACGTCTTGTAGAACGTTTCCAAGTGCTCTGCCGACGTGTTCTTCGACGTGTGCGTCTTCGGATGAATGAAGACTGCCTCCACCTGCAGCGGCGTGTTGCCGATCAGACGGAGCAGCTGCGTCTCAGTCGTCTCCTTCGTAGGCATCAAATTCAATATGACGATTCGTAGCGGCCGAATATCCTGGTGGTAAGCGATACTTTCGTCCATTACGAAAATGTTCTCTGCTGTCAAAATTTCCTTCGCTGGTAAATTGTCCGGTACCTTAATTGGCATCCCTATCACTCCTCCTGTTGACGATGGCTGTCTTTGGTTGTCATGAGCGGATCTTGGTCGGCACCTTGAAAATGATAAGGCAAAAAGCCCCTTCCTAAGATAGAAAGGGGCATAATGGGATCATTCATGCGCCTCTCATCTCCCAGAAACCAAAAAGTCTCCGCAAGAATTAGCACCGTGCTTACGCCGGTTGCCGGGCTTCATCGGGCTAGTCCCTCCGCCTGCTCTTGATAAGATAGCTTAACGTATTCAATTGTGAGCTAAGCTTAAGCTCACGTTTTACTTTAAAGGATATCAGGGCTCTCCGTCAAGCGGGTTTTATGCAAAAAACAAGGGCCGGATGCACCGTAAAATAGACGGGCGCATATGGTAGAAGATCAGCGAAAACACTCGCTTTTTGCGCTTGTATGGATTGTAAGCGGAGGGTATACTAGACAAGGTGAAACGGCTATGCCAACTAGGCGACATAGGCGCGTTTCATTCCGGAGAAATAGAGGACCGTGTATAAACGTGTAACTTATACAATCCTATATTTCAAGGTGAAACGGCTGTGCCGGCTAGGCGGCAAGGCGCGTTTCATTCCGGAGAAATAGAGGACCATGTATAAGCGTGTAACCTTATACGATCCTATATTTCAAGGTGAAACGGCTATGCCAGCTATCCAGTAAAGCGAGTTTCTCGCAACAAAATCGACGATTAAAGGGGTGTTTACGAATATGGACGGCGACCCGAGGCCTGCGGGCATCCGCAATAAGAACCGGTACCGTGTGAGCGGGCATCCAATAGGGCAAGCAGCCATGTTCGCTTTACGCCGCCTATCAACTATAGGACTTGCCTAAAGCAGCATGACGAGAAGCTAAGGAGGCACCTCTCATTACGGCATCCGGCATCCGGGGAAGCTACACATCATGGATGAAGGGAGAGGGCACGGATGAAGATCCGACTCGTCAATCAAGGCGTGTTTACGCCGATCGAAGATATCAGCACCACGCTCGTCGCACCAGCCCAAGGCTTCTATTGGATCGATGCGGATATCGACGATTTAAGCGTGTTGCAGCCGCTGTTTGCACTGCATGATCTGGCCGTCGAGGACTGCCTCAGCGAAGAGGAGCAGCGGCCGAAGATCGAAATTTACGAAGGCCATTATTTTATCGTTATCAATAGCATCCGGTTCGATGACGAAGAGATTTTTCTAAGAGCGCTCAATATCTTTCTAGGACGTCATTTCATTCTTACCGTTACCAAAACGAAGATTAACGAGCTGCGCTCGCTCAAGCCGCTGCTATGGGAAGAAGAGGTTACCCGCCCTGACCGGTTCCTCTACCATCTAGTCGACTTGGTCGTCGATAATTACTTCTTGGTCGGCGACCGAATCGAAGCGAGAATCGAGGCGCTCGAAGAAGACATACTGATGCATACGAAGAAGTCGCATCTGAACGAGATTATCGGTCTACGAAGCGAGATTCTATGGCTCAAGAAGATGCTCGGTCCGCAGCGCGACGTGATCGGCACCTTGAACAAGAAAGATTTGCGGCTTATCGACGACCAGCTGCAAAAGTATTTTGGCGACATTCATGAGAATGCCGTGAAGATTACCGAGACGTTCGAGACGTATCGCGATCTGATGGGCAACTTACGAGAAGCTTATCAGTCCAGCCTGTCCAACCGGGCGAACGAAATCATGCGCGTCTTCACCGCGATCACCGTTATTTTCATGCCGCTCACCTTCTTGACCGGCGTGTATGGAATGAACATCGACTATCTGCCCGGTGCCCATATCCACGGCGCATCGTACGTGTTGCTCAGCGTCATGGCCGTCCTAGGCTTCGGCATGCTGTGGGTATTTCGCAAGAAGGATTGGCTGTAACGATATCGCCTATATAACTACAACAAACCCGGTTCCCGTATGCGTACGAGAACCGGGTTTTTATGTTCTTACGCAGACGAGCGCGAACGATAACCAATCGCCCTGGCTATATTTCCTCCAACGCCTCTCGCTGCCCCTTCTCCAAGTCCACGAACTTCAGCAGAATCATCCCGATGATGAAAAATGCGGCGACCGAGATGATCGCGGTACGGCTCGAGCCTGTTATGGTGCCAACGATCGAAAAGACGAGCGGTCCGGCAACCGAGGAGAATTTGCTGGATAAGCTCAGGAAGCCGAAGAACTCCGCAGTCTTCGATGGCGGCGTCATATTGGCGTACAAGGAGCGCGAGATCGCCTGGCTTCCGCCTTGCACTAAGCCGACCATGGTAGCCAGAATGTAGAAGTGAATCGCGTTCTTCATGAAATAGCCGAGCACGACGATCAGCACATAGATCGATAACGATACATACAAGGCCCGTTTGTCGCCCATCCTGCGCGTAAGCTTAATGAAGAGCAGCGTGCTCGGATAGCCGACGAATTGCGTGATCAAGAGCGCAATGATCAAGTGGGTCGTCTCAATGCCGATGCCTCGTCCGTAGATCGTAGCCATGACGATTACCGTGTTGATCCCATCGTTGAAGAACCAGTAGGAAAGCATGTATTTGAGCAGCTCCGGATATTTGCGTGCGTTCCGGAAGGTCGTGCCGATGCGGCTGAATCCATTGCCGATAAGCTTTGCGAGGCTCTCCGACCGCACTCTCGCCGGCTCCTTCACATGCCGCATAATCGGGATGGTGAACAGAATCCACCAGACGCCGACCGTGAAGAAAGCCGCCTGCGTCGCTGTCGTCTTATCCGGGAATCCGAACATCTCCCAACCTTCGATCATCGCGATGTTGACGGCCAGCAGCAATCCCCCGCCGAGGTATCCCATAGCGTAGCCTTTGTTGCTGATCGCGGAACGATCTTCAGGACCGGCCAGATCCGTCAGCAGGCCGTCATAGAACGTATTGCCGACCGAGTAACCGATCGTGCCCAGAATGACGAAGATGGAGGCGAGCAGCCAGTCTCCTTCGCCTGCCCATGCCATAGCCGAGCTGGCGATTGCCCCCAGGATGGCAAAGAAGGACAGGAATTTCACTTTGGAGCCGGATGCATCCGCGATCGCCCCGAGCAGCGGGGACATGACGGCGACGCACAGCATCGCAATCGACTGCGTATAGCCCCAGTAGTTCTCGGGCGTGTTGCCAGGCAGCCCTGCCCCGGCGACGTCCTTGTAGTAAATCGGCATGACCGCAGCAAGCATCGTGGTCGCGAATACGGAATTCGCCCAGTCGTACATGAGCCAGCTGCGAATAGCTTTTCGGTTCAATGTCAGGTCTCCCCTCTTGTCGCCTTGCTAGTTGAACAGTTTCCGTGAGCACTCCATTCGACGATTGTGCAAGATTTCCTCCTAAAAATCTTGTAAAGACCACAAGGAACCAATTCCATGTATACGCTGCCATCCAAGTGTGGTAAGGATGAGACAGACAACCATCCACCTTTGCCGTTTGCTGCGAATACGTTTATAATAGTGATATATGGTGATAAAAAATATTAATCGACAAGGAGGAATTCCGTGAATTTAAGCCAACTGGAGACACTCCTAACGATTTCGAAGACGATGAGTTTCCGGAAAGCGGGCGAGCTGCTCAACCTTACCCAGCCTGCCGTCTCCGCCCAGATCAAGAGCCTGGAAGACGAGTTCGGCTCGGTGCTCATTGACCGGAACCAGCCGGTCACCTTGACGGATCGCGGCAAAGTGTTTCTCGAGCATGCAGAGAGAATTCTAGGCATCGTCGAAGAGTTGAAGTCGCGGCTTTCCGATTTGAATCAGACCCCGCAAGGACATATTATATTGGGAACAACGACATCCATCGCGATTCAGATTCTGCCGCGCGTCCTCTCGTATTTCCAGGATCAGTTTCCATTAATCAAAACGACCATTCAATCCATGCCCTCCTCACAAGTCATGACGGCCGTCGAGAACGGTACCGTCGATATCGGCATTAATTATTTGTCCGAAAGCAATCCGAACATCGTGACCTCGATCTTGTACTATGATACTTATGAGCTGGTTGTCGCTCCTAATCATCCGATGGCCCATCTGAAGCATACCAGCGTGGAAGCGCTTAAGGATGTGCCGATGATCATGCTGTCGCCGGACGCGCTCGGGCGCAAATTCATCGATAAAATGTTCCGCAAGCATAACATTCAGCCGAATATCGTCATGGAGCTGTCCAGCAGCGAGGAAGTGAAACGAATGGCGGAGCTCAATCTCGGAGCGGCCGTCGTGTCCAAGCTCGCGGTGGCCAATGAGGTGCGGCTCGGTACGCTCAAGATGATCAAAGTCCATGAGTTGGATACCAACCACCCTGTCGGCGTAGCCTACAAATCAGGGCGATATCTCAATTCCGCGATGCAGCAGTTCTTGAGCGACGTGAAGGGAATGCCGGAGGCGCAGTTTATAAGTAGTGAATGAGCAATGGCTTGTGTGCAGGTTATTGCACACAGCATTGCGAAAAGTGGAACAATGGTTTGCGAGCAGGTATAAGGCTCGCAGCATTGTTCAAAGGATAGCAATGGCTTGTGTGCAGGTTATTGCACACAGCATTGCGAAAAGTAGAGCAATTGGTTTTGGTGCGTGAATTACGGCACCAAGCATTGTTCAAAGGATAGCAATGGCTTGCGAGCGGGTATTCGGCTCGCAGCATTGCGAAAAATAGAACAATGACTTTCAAATTTTATTCCCCCAACACAACACTGGAGGTGGCTCGTCATGACGACGATCAAATTCGATCTGCACACGCATCACTTCAGATGCGGACACGCTGACGGTGATATCGAGCAATACATCCAAGCCGGGATTAAAGCAGGATTGACGGCGATCGGGATCTCGGATCACTCGCCTTATTTTGCAAGCAAAGAGGATCAGCCTCAGCCGCGGATCGCGATGGCCAAGAGCGACTTCAAGAATTATGTCGATGAGGTACTCCGCCTGAAAGCCAAATACGAAGGCAAAATCGACGTGCTGCTCGGCATCGAGTCCGACTTCTACCCTGAACATATCGAATTGTACCGCAGCATGTATGCACAGTATCCATTCGACTACATAATCGGCTCGGTTCATCAGACGAACGGCGTGAGCATCTTCAACCGCAATCGTTGGAAGAGCTTGAACGAGAAGAAGCAAATCGCCGAGAAGCTGCACTACTACGAATTGATCCGGCAATCAGCGAAGAGCGGCGCCTTCCAAATTCTCGGCCACATCGATGCGATGAAAGGTTACTATCCGGCTTTCTCCGATATCCCGGCAACGGAAGCCGTTGATCTGGCTCTGCAGGCGATCGCCGACAGCCAGGTGGCCATCGAGATCAACACGTCCGGCAGCACCAAGGACGTAGGCGGCTGGTATCCTTCCGATGCCATTCTTGAACGCGCGCATTTCTATGGCGTACAAGTGACCTTCGGTTCCGATGCGCACACGCCTTCGCGGGTCGGCGATGAGTGGGAGCTCGTCCAGCAGCGTTTGAAGGAGATCGGGTTCAAGCAGTGGGTCTATTATAAGGAACGGCAGCCTGTCATTGTCCCGATCTCGTAGATCTTGCCCCTTGCCTTAACCGAAGCCTAGACAAAAAAAATGGACCTGCACGCCGCAGGTCCCAATCCATATATTATTAAAAGGGGGTCTTGTTTATTATAATAGCCCTCTTATATGAAAGGACGGTAACAGCCACATTTCATTTGTGTAACAAATAAGGAGATGAAGCGCGTGTACGACTACCATCACCTCGGTCACGTGAAGAAACAGGCGGCCACGAAGCGCACGCTATGGCTTACGTTAGGGTTAACGTTGTTCTTCACCATTGTCGAAATTATCGGTGGGATCATGAGTCATTCACTTGCGCTGCTGTCCGACTCTGCCCATATGGTATCGGACGTCCTTGCTCTCGGATTAAGCATGACCGCTATCTATATGGCAAGCCGTGAGCCGAACGCCAAGTACACGTTCGGTTATTTGCGTTTTGAAATTTTGGCCTCGTTCCTGAACGGCGCCGCGCTCGCCATCATCGCAATCGGAATCTTCATCGAAGGGGTCAAGCGGTTTCTGCAGCCGCAAGCCATTGATTTTCCGCTTATGCTGACGATCGCTTCAATCGGGCTAATCGTGAATATCGTCCTGACCGTCATTCTAAGCCGCAGCATGAAAGAAGAACAGAACTTGAATGTGCAAAGCGCGCTGTGGCATTTTTTCGGCGACTTGCTTAGTTCCGTCGGCGTTATCGTGTCGGCCGTCATCATTTATTTCACAGGCGTGACCTTCTTCGACCCGCTGATCAGCGTCTTGATCGGCGTGATCATATTCGCGGGCGGCTGGCGGATCATTCGGGAGTCCTACTCGATTCTGATGGAAGCCGTGCCTCATCAATTCGATCTGGATGAAATACGCGGTTCGATTATGGAGGTCGAAGGTGTAGAAGACGTCCATGAGATGCATCTGTGGGCCATCTCTACCGGTCACTACTCGCTCACGGCGCATGTGTTCGTCCGGGAAAATATCCAACCCTATTGCGTCATCCTGGCTATTCATGAGACACTTCGAATGAAGTACGGCATTGAGCATGCCACGATTCAGACCGAGCACGCCCGAATCCATCCTCATGGTGATTATGGACGTCAATTTCTTAAACGCTCTGCCAGCCTATCGAGATAAGGGGATGAAGGAAAGTTATGTGGTTTACGGAAGCAGTGGTAAGCGCACTGCTGTTTGGATTGGCGGGCTGGTGGATGAAGGTATCCCAGATGCGGGGCGGACATACGGCCTTCATGCTGCTCGGCTTATATATATCCGGCACGATTGGCTTCGGCATTCATGCCACGGTAGAGGGAACGCTGCTTGACGCGCTTGGCGATCCTCGCGTCTGGATTGCGGGTGTGTGGATCGGTATCGGATCTGCGATGGGGAATGCTTGGTTCATGAAAGCATTGGACTATGGGCCGGCCAGCTTAACCTCGCCGCTGACGAATATGAACATTGTGCTCGTGATTATGCTCGGCACGTTCGTCTACGGAGAGCCGTTCTCGTCCATGGAAGTGACCGGCGTCTTGCTCTTGCTCTGCGCCATCGTCCTCGTCTCGGTCCGTACGAATGAAAAGCTTAGTATCCGCAGTATTCGCTGGTACGGCTATGTAGCGGCAAGCATACTGCTGTTCGCTGTCCGTAACGGAGGACTGAAGGTTACGGAGGAGCTTGGGTTATCCAATGCCGCCGTGTTATTCGTCGCTTATGCCATCTCGATTGCTTGGTTTGGCGTATTGGCAGCTCGCGAGTGGACGGCAATCCAGTCTGTCGGCCCTCTCCGGCCATCTCTTCCCGCTGTAGCTGCACGTACCACGCGGACACCGGCAAGGACTGGATTACGTCTAGGCCTCGCAGCCGGTGTCTTCTCCTATGGAGGCCTGCAGCTCTATGCGCTATCCCTTCAAGATGGACAAGCCAATATTGCGGCCCCGATCTTCGCCGCGAATGGTCTCGTCGTCGCGATCGGCTCCATCATCCTGTTCAAGGAACGGCTCAGCAAGCTGCAAACGGCCGCCTTCCTCCTGCTCTTCGTCGGGCTTATCTGTCTGCGCTTATAGCCTCTTAATCCGATCGGGGGCGGTTAACGCCTTCCCGGACTCAAACGTTTCAGCGTAGCCCCGAGCAGCTTGCGGAAGTTCGTTCGGAACTTCTTGATGTTCGTCAGCTTCATGGACGATCCCCAACCGTCGTAACGGCCGTTATGATCGGTAATGAGCCCGTGCAGCTCCCTCACCCGTTTATTCACCGTATCGAGCTTCACATCGTCGAAGCGGCTGATGACAAGCGGGAACGGGTAGCTGGCATCCGCTTCGGTCGCCCGCTCCTTCTCAATCTTGTAACCCATCGTCTGCAGCACAGACTGCGCTTCCTGCCGGTCCTTCGCTTCGCGAAAGAGCAGCCAATGATACACGTTCCGCGGCTGCCCAATATTATCGCCCTTATGGATTAAGGCGTAGATCATATGTGCATTATGGACGTAAAGCTGTTCTAGACCGTTCGGGAGAAGATAATGATAGAATGACCATTCAGCATCTTCCTTGACGTAATTCTGCGCCCGAAACTCCCACTCCGCCTCCATCCACTGCTTAAACTTCTCGGAAGAGAAGGCATCCTTACGCGTATAATAGTAAAATTCCAGTCTCGTCGCTGTATTGATACGGCCGACGTACTTCGCCTGAAAGGTTGAAGAAGCCCACTTCTCCAGCTTCGACTCATACTGTTCCAACTGCATGATCAACGCTTTCTTCGACTTGCTCGTATTCCGTACCATATAAAGGTTGAGCGTTACGGACAATAGTTCGCTGTAGTCCGTAAGCGGCGCTTCTGTCTTATACCCGCTATTGACGAGGATGCGCATCTGCTCCGATTCCGTCAGCCGTTCATAGAACCCCCACTCGTCTGCCATGATGCACCTCATTTATTCGTAGAATTAGTTTACTGTCAGCTTAACAACCATTATAACGGTTTCAATCGACATTATACTAATGCTTTTCGCACGAATTCTGATCAGTTGACAACATTTTCATTCAGCCTTCCACATGATGAAACTTTGTTATATATACCCATTACCCGCTTAATCTTGTCCAATTCTCGATATTAACTTATAAATATTAAGTTTATAGTCAAACATTAGTCATAGCGGATTTTATCCGAGACCTCTCCCTTTTGGGAGGGTGATGTGCTACAATAGGAATACCTACAAAGGGGTGATACCTATGGACTATTCCAAAATGTGCCCGAAATATGAAAGCGCCGCCGAGCTGCTCGGCAAGAAATGGACGGGCTTAATTATTCGTGTTTTGCTCGGGGGACCCAAACGGTTCAAAGAAATTAAAGAGCAAATCCCTGAGATGAGCGACAAGATGCTCACTGATCGGATGAAGGAGCTTGAGAGCTGCCAGCTCGTCAAACGCCATGTCTATCCGGAGATGCCGGTACGCATTGAATACGAATTAACAACCAAGGGCCGCGGGCTTGAACCGGTTATTCAATCGATTCAAGAATGGGGCGAATCTTGGTGCTAAGCTGCCGCCTGAATGGGACGGCAGTTTTTAATTTTTAAACCTCTCTCGCCTCGAATGCTTCCTCTAACGAAAATAAGCCGTCCCCCATGGGGACGGCTTATTGCACAAGCTTAACCTACTACATGCCAAGCCATTTTTTGAACAGATGCTTCGTCGTATCCTTGTTGATTGCTGCGATCGAAGTCGTAAGCGGAATACCTTTCGGGCAGGAACGTACGCAGTTCTGCGAGTTGCCGCAGCCTTCGATGCCGCCGTCGCTCATCAGCGTCTCGAGACGCTCTTCTTTGTTCATCTCGCCTGTTGGATGCACGTTGAACAGACGCACCTGCGAGATCGCAGCAGGACCGATGAAGCTGTTGCGGTCATTCACGTTCGGGCAGGATTCCAGGCAGACGCCGCACGTCATGCACTTGGACAGTTCATATGCCCATTGACGCTTGGTCTCGGCCAGACGAGGGCCAGGTCCCAGATCGTACGTACCGTCGATCGGGATCCATGCTTTCACGCGCTTGAGCGCATTGAACATCCGCTCGCGGTTAATGACAAGGTCGCGCACGACAGGGAACGTACGCATCGGCTGCAGGCGTACAGGCTGTTCAAGCTGGTCGATGAGGGCGCTGCAAGCCTGGCGGGGCTTGCCGTTGATCACCATGGAGCATGCGCCGCACACTTCCTCCAGACAGTTCGATTCCCAGCATACCGGCGATGTGGAGCTGCCGTCGCTTTTCTTCGGGTTACGTTGAATTTCCATCAGCGCGCTGATCACGTTCATATTCTGACGGTATGGAACTTCGAATTCCTCGTTGTACGGCTGTTTATCCGGTCCATCCTGACGTTCGATAATAAACTTGACGGTTTTGGTTGCAGTTGCTTCAGCCATTGTGTTGTTCTCCTTTCCTTGCTTACTTCGATTTATTTATCTTTCGAGTAGTCGCGTTTGCGCGGCTTGATGAGCGAGACGTCAACTTCCTCGTAGGAGATTGTCGGGCCATCCGGCGTCCAAGTTGCCTTCGTCGTCTTCAGGAACTCCTCGTCGTTACGATCCGGGAAGTCCGGCTTGTAGTGAGCGCCGCGGCTTTCGTTACGGAGCAGCGCGCCTAGCGTCATCGCTTCCGACAACTCAAGCATGTTCCACAGCTGACGCGTGAACGCAACGCCTGCATTGTTCCAGCCCGAAGTATCGTTGATGTTGATATTGTTGTAACGAACCTTAAGCTCTTTGATCTTCGCGATCGTCTCTTCGAGCTTCTTGTTGAAGCGAACGACGGTCATGTTGTTCGTCATCCACTCGCCAAGCTCTTTGTGAAGCACGTACGCGTTCTCGGTGCCGTTCATCTTGATGATGCTGTTGTATTTGTCCTGCTGACGCTTAGTCTCGCGATCGAACACCGTCGAGGAGATATCATCGGTCGACTTCTTCAAACCTTTGATATATTCAACCGCTTTAGGACCCGTAATCATGCCGCCGTAGATGGCGGACAGCAGCGAGTTCGCGCCCAGACGGTTCGCGCCGTGATACTGGTATTCGCATTCGCCGCAAGCGAACAGGCCTGGAATATTGGTCATTTGGTTGTAATCGACCCACATGCCGCCCATCGAATAGTGGACTGCCGGGAAGATTTTCATCGGGATTTTGCGCGGGTCGTCGCCCATGAACTTCTCGTAGATCTCGATGATACCGCCGAGCTTAACGTCTAGCTCCTTCGGATCCTTATGCGACAGATCGAGGTAAACCATGTTCTCGCCGTTGATGCCGAGCTTCTGGTCGACGCAGACAGAGAAGATCTCCCTCGTCGCGATGTCCCGCGGAACCAAGTTGCCGTATGCCGGATACTTCTCTTCGAGGAAGTACCAAGGCTTGCCGTCTTTGTACGTCCAGATCCGGCCGCCTTCGCCGCGCGCGGATTCGGACATCAGGCGCAGCTTGTCGTCGCCTGGAATCGCTGTCGGGTGAATCTGAATGAATTCGCCGTTCGCGTAGTGAACGCCTTGCTGGTACACGGCAGAAGCCGCCGTACCTGTATTAATAACCGAGTTGGTCGTTTTGCCGAAAATAATGCCAGGACCGCCGGATGCGAGAATAACTGCATCTGCCGAGAATACGCGCACTTCCATCGAGCGCAGATCCTGTGCGGAGACGCCGCGGCACACGCCGTCGTCGTCGAGCACGGCGCCGGTAAACTCCCAGTGCTCATACTTTGTTACAAGACCCGCAGTCTCCCAGCGGCGTACCTGCTCGTCCAGAGCGTACAGCAGCTGTTGGCCTGTCGTCGCGCCGGCGAACGCCGTACGGTGGTATTGCGTGCCGCCGAAACGGCGGAAGTCCAGCAAGCCTTCCGGGGTACGGCTGAACATAACGCCCATCCGGTCCATCAGGTGGATAATGCCAGGGGCTGCTTCGCACATGGCTTTAACCGGCGGTTGGTTCGCCAAGAAGTCGCCGCCATATACGGTATCGTCAAAGTGCTCCCAAGGGGAGTCGCCTTCACCTTTTGTATTTACAGCTCCGTTGATGCCGCCCTGCGCGCATACGGAGTGGGAACGCTTAACGGGCACGACGGAGAATAGTTCTACATGCACGCCTGCTTCAGCTGCTTTAATTGTAGCCATCAAGCCGGCGAGACCGCCGCCGACAACGATAATTTTTCTTTTTGCCATTATGCTTCGCTCCTTATCCTAAAGCCTAAACGAGATTCGCCCATGCCAGTGCGGCAGAAGCAGCGTCCTTGAATTCGTCACCGCGGAATGCTGCCAGCGACATCAGGAACATGACAGCGCAGATGACGAAGACGCCCATCCAGATATAAGAGGAGATACGCTGCGCGCGAGGGCCGATCGTAATGCCCCAGCTAACCAGGAACGCCCACATGCCGTTGCTGAAGTGGAAAGTCGCCGCGATTACCCCGATGATGTACATCACGAAGAAGAACGCGTTATTCGCCACATCATGCATCAGGCCGCCAAGCTCTTCATGGGACACATTGCCGAGAGCCACTTGTACGCGGGTCTGCCACAGATGCCATACGATAAAGATGAACGTAATAACCCCGGAAATACGCTGCAGCGTAAACGCCCAGTTACGGCCATATTGGAAACGGCCCGTGTTGAGATTGGATTGGTAAGCCACGTACAAGCCGTACACGCCATGGAACAACAGCGGCAGCCAGATGCCGAACAGTTCCAGGAAGAACACGAGCGGCAACTCGTTCAGGAACGTAACACTATCCTTAAATGCTTCCGGTCCGCCCTCATAGGCCGAGAAGTTGGTGATCATGTGCTCGATGAGGAACAAACCGAGGGGGATCACTCCGAGCAGGGAGTGGATCTTGCGTGCTAAATAAGAGTTTCCATTCATAACTTGTGCGTTCTCCTTTCACGACTTAGAGCTTTCTTTTTCGCTAAAATTCGCCAAAACACTTAAATTGTAACTCCCGCCCCTAAACAGCGTCAACAAGGTGAAACGAACCGTCGCCTATATGGTCGCACAGGTAAGTTTCATTCCGGAGAAATACAAGATGATTCGCACCTAATGCGACGTACAAATGCTTGGATTTCAAGGTGAGACGGCGCGAAACTTATCGGAAGTTGTGGTGCGTTTCGTTCCGGAAAAAATGGATGAAACCGCTACCGCTCACGCGGAGAAAATGCACGTTTCATGCCGTTCATACCTGACACAGTTTATTCACACTTCACATCATACTCCTTTTGTACTTATAATGGTATTGCGTATTTTTCATTAAAGTTAATAACAATTCTGCATAAGCAATGATCGGAGCGAGAGCGATGCTAGAAGAATTAAATATGTTTGCCGTGGTTGTCGACCAATCCAGCATGAATAAAGCTTCTTCGCTGCTAAATTTGTCACAGCCCGCTCTATCCCGCAAAATTGCAAAACTGGAGGAACAGCTGGGTGTCGAATTGTTCCGGCGCGTCGGCAAACGGCTTGAGTTGACGCGAATGGGCCAGCTGACGTACGAATATGCCGTCGAAACCCGCCAACGCCATCTGCGCTTCATGCAGCTCGTCGGCGATTATAAGGAAGCCGGACGTTCGACGCTGACGATCGGCGCCTCCCTGACGACGCTCCAAGCCACGTTGCCGGATATGATCTGGGCGCTGACGCTGCGCAATCCGGAGCTCGACATTAAAGCGATCACCGGCAAGACGCACGAAATCGTTACGCTCGTTCGCGAAAAACGCGCCGATATCGGCATTGTCGCCTCGTTGATCGACGATCAGTCGCTCACCTGCATGCCGCTGTTCGATGATAACCTGGAACTCGTCCTGCCGCGCAACCATTACATGATGGACAAGAGCAAGCATGAAATCGCGGACCTGAACGGCCTGCCGATGATTCTCTTCTCCAAAGGAACATGGTACCGGATACTGACCGACGAACTGTTCGATAAATACCATCTTCAGCCTGACGTGCGGATGGAGATCGACTCCTTCGAAGCGATTCTAAGGCTGCTGCATACATGCCGCGCCTGCACCTTGCTGCCGCGCTCTTACCTTCGTCCCCAGCTGCTGGCCGACAACGACTTGACGGTCGTGCGCATCCGCGAGCTCGAAGAGACGAAGCGGACCACGTCTTTGATCCACGCCGGTTTCGAGAGCATGCCGCCTTCGCTGCGGCAATGGGTCGATGAAATCTCCAAACTGTACAACGGTTCATAAGCCTGCAATCCGGCAACGATCCCTCAACTTTTTGCTAACTCGATGCATAACAAGAAGGACAGCAGCCTCATAAGGGCCCTGTCCTTTATTCTTACCATATTAGCTTAAGGAATCCATGGCAAGACAATGCGTGCCATGCTTTATATTCCGTACCATAAAAAACGTATGGATAAATCAGCGAACGATCGTTTCCTCGAATTGCTCGATTCCGGAGTTGGTCCCGATGATAACCATGACGTCCTTCTCGGCCAGCACTTCCGTGGCCATCGGCGCGATGATAACGCCCTGCGGCTTGTTGATCGCCACAATGCTGCAGCCGAAGCGCCCGCGCGGGTTCAGCTCCTGCAGCGACTTGCCGTTCAGGCACTTCGGAACGGCCAATTCGGCAATCGTATAATCTTTGGATAACTCGATATAGTCCAGCAGGTTCGGGGAGACAAGCTGATGAGCGACGCGAATGCCCATATCCCGCTCGGGATACACCACCCGGTCGACGCCGATTTTCTCCAGCACGCGGCCATGCAGTTCGCTCAATGCCTTGGCTACGACCTTCTTCACGCCGAGATCCTTCAGGAGGATCGCGGTAAGGATGCTCGCTTGAATATCATCGCCGATCGCGACGACGCCGCAATCGAAGTTGCGGACGCCGATCGAGCGAAGCACATCCTCATCCGTCGCCTCTGCGACAACGGCATGCGTAAGGATTTGGCTCAAATCCTGGACGGCCTCTTCGTCCTTATCTACGCCGAGCACCTCATAACCAAGTTCCACGAGTTCCTTCGCAAGGCTTGAGCCGAAGCGGCCAAGACCAATGATGACAAACTGATTCTTCTTCATCTGTTGTTTCCCCTAACCAATCGTAATTTTCCCTTCCGGGTATCTATATAGTTCTTTTTCTGCCCGCGGCCCAAGCGCGTAAGCAAGGGTTAATGGGCCGAGACGGCCCGCGAACATCATAAGGCTGATCACGATCTTGCCGAATACGGTCAGTTCAGGCGTGACGCCAAGCGACAAACCAACCGTACCGAAGGCCGACGTCGTCTCGAACAATATTTTCAAGAACGCTTGATCCTCCGTCGTGGACAGCACCATTGTGACGAAGATGACGAGTGCAAGAGATAGTATGGTAATCGTGAGCGCTTTGAAAATCCGTTCACGGGCAAGCCGCATTTGGAACAGCACAATATCTTCCTTGCCTCGGATCATTGCGATAACCGCAGCGATCAGCGTCGTAAAGGTCGTCGTCTTAATGCCGCCTCCTGTGGAGCCAGGAGAAGCGCCGATAAACATCAAGATGACGATAAAGAATTGAGACGCCTGACGCATAGCAGCCAGATCTAACGTATTCGGTCCTGCCGTCCTTGGCGCGACGGACTGGAAGAAAGAAGCTAGTAGTTTGCCATCCCATCCTACGCTGCCCAGCGTCGCCTTATTGGTGAATTCGAAGATAAAGATGACGATTGCACCAACACCAATCAATACGGCTGTGGTCGATAGGACAACCTTCGAGTGAAGCGACAGCCGCTTGCGCGTCCGGTATTCGATGACATCGGACATGACGATAAAACCAATCCCGCCCAGTACGATGAGCGCCATGGTAACCAGATTAATAATCGGATCGTCGATATAACGGGTAAAGCTGGCAAATGGCGTCCCGAATTCGCCGAACAGATCAAATCCGGCATTGTTGAACATCGATACCGCATGCCACATGCCGAAGTAAACCGCTTGGCCGATGGGCATATCGAATGACCATCGTAAAGCGAACAATAATCCTCCGGCGAATTCAATCGCCAGCGAATAGAAGACGACCTTGCGGATCAACCGGACGATGCCTTCCATGCTGCTCTGATTCATGGCTTCCTGGAGAATCAGCCTTTCTTTCAGCGAAATGCGCTTACGGAGGACGATCGCGATCAACGTCGACATGGTCATGAAGCCGAGGCCCCCGACCTGTATCAGGCAGATGATGATCAATTGTCCCGCTAACGACCAATGAGAGCCGGAATCGACCGTTACCAGTCCGGTTACGCATGTCGCCGATGTCGCCGTGAACAGCGCATCGATAATATGGGTTTCGGAGCCGCCCTTAGTCGCGAACGGCAGTGACAGCAGCACGCCTCCAAGCAGAATGATAGCGGCGAAGCCCACCATCAGTATGCGCGGCGGCGACCATTTGGACAATTTGAAGAATGAAATCATGCGCGCATAACGACCTCCGCTTTCCAAGAATTACCCATTTTTGCGCACAAAAAAAAGCACTGGAACCCCAATGCTGTCTGCGATGAGTCCTGTTCCACACAGCCTACGAGGTTAGCTGACGGATTCGGGCCTGGAAAGGCAGCCCTATTCGTGCAAGAACGATTGTCCTGCACGAAATTCACCCCATGCTGTCTTCAATGGATAAGGCATGAAGGACAGCGTTATGGTTCCCCCGTTTTCATCATGAAATTCGGCTGTTGTATCCAATTGCTACTCATTATAAGTCCGGCATGAAAAAACACCAAATGCAAAACGTGCAGAAAAAGCACCGAATTGCGGCAAAATACGTATAGGGTATCAACAAATCCTTCTCTTGCTATTATTCTTGACCATTTATCTCGGCGCTGGTCCAATTTGAATGGTTTTTCTCGCTCTGCCTCGCATATGTATGATAGGGTAAAACCATTGACAAGCTCTTGTATAAAATTTTCACTCTACCCGCGAATGAAATGAGGTGCACGATTGAATCAACTAGATCTCAAACCGGATTGGACAAGGTACACCTGGACAGCGTTGGTCTGTGCCATTATTTACTTGTTCGTTCAAGTGCTGCCGGCCACGGTCGGCTCTTTTACCGGCACAGGAACAGCGCAAGTCATTACGAAGCAGGCAGCCGAACAGGCAGCCGCCCAATTCATTCAAGCGCAATTCGGCGAACAACCGATCAGCACGCATACCGTGCATCAATCCGACAGTCTCTTCTATGGCTATCTGTCCAAGGAAGATCTGCTGGAGGATTACGACAAGCGCTATGACGCCGATTTTCCGACCGATACGTTCCAAGTGACCGCCAAGCTCCCCGATGAGAGCCGATTTTATGTCTATGTTCATATGGAGACCGGGAAGGTCGTCGCCTGGAATAAGCCTGATGCGAGTATTGACGAGCAGCTATCTGCCGACCAGTGGCAGGATGAAGCGATTGCTTACGCGGAGCAGCGCGGCTTCCAATCCGGCTCGCTCACGGTGAAAGATACCGGCGTATCGGACGTCTTGACGCTTGAAGTCAAAGGCGAACAAGCGCATGAAGCCAACCTGACGCTAAAGATTCGCATGATCCAACTAGCTAGCGGCCAATTCGCCGTCGCGGAATATAAGCCGGAGTTCACCGTGCCCGCTTCCTATACCAGCTACGTTAAGGAGCAGGATAAGCTGGCCAACGGGCTGTCCCTGATCGGCAGTACGCTGATGTCGTTCGTCCTCTTCGTGCTTGCCATCGTCTACGCCGTGCTGTACCGCAAGCAAACCTCCTTCAACCGCGGTTGGCTGCTGACCGCGCTGTTCCTATTGATCTACATGGCGAACAACTGGAACATGCTTGACGGACTTGTCGCCAACTACGGCGAGGATGAGAATGCGTTCCTCTACGCCGTGACCGGCATGGCCATCCAGAGCATCATTACGGTGCTGCTGGCCGCCTCCGTATATTTCTCGCTCGTTGCCGGCGACGGCTTATGGCGCTCCATGGGCAAACAGCTGTGGCCGCGTATGGGGGAAGCCGGTTATGGCCAGCATGTGTGGGACAGCATGAAGCTCGGGTACCTGATCGCATTCATCCTGCTCGGCATTCAGACCGTCATCTTCATTGTTCTGGAGCTATCGACCGACGCCTGGTCCACGACGGATGTCATGCAGTCGCCCTATAACTTCGCGGCCCCATGGGTATTCCCGGCGCTCGCCTGGTGCGCGGCCATCTCGGAGGAAGTGGTATTCCGGCTATTCGGGATTGGGTTGCTGAGAAAATGGTTCAAGAACGCCTTCGTTGCGTCGTTGATTCCGACCATCATCTGGGCGCTGGGGCATGTCACCTATGCCATCTATCCGTCGACTACGAGGCTGATCGAGCTGACGATCCTGGGCCTTCTGTTCAGTTTCTTCTTCCTGCGGTACGGGCTGATTACCGTCATCTTCGCTCACGCCGTACTGGATCTGATTATGATGGCCCTCTCCCTCATGTTCCTCGGCTCGGCCGGCAATATTATCATCGGCCTCTTCTACATGGTCACGCCGGTGTTGGTAGCCGCGCTGATCCGATGGTGGGCCAATAAAAAAGGAAGAGCCCGTGATATCACGGCTCCTCCCTCAGTGCTTCAATGATTTGCGCGGCGAGCTTCTCGCCGATCGACAGCGGCCGGAAATCTTCGATTCCGGCCTCTTTGATTTTTTTGATCGAGCCAAAATGCTTCAGCAGCGCCTTCCGGCGCTTCTCGCCAATGCCCGGAATCGCATCGAGCTTGGAAGCGATCATCGACTTGCCCCGCTGCTCCCGGTGGAACGTAATGGCGAAGCGGTGAACCTCGTCTTGAATGCGCTGTAAGAGATAGAACTCCTGGCTGTCGCGCCCAAGCGGCACGATCTCCTGCGATTCGCCTTTCATGAGCTGCGCCGTCTTATGCTTGTCATCCTTTACGATGCCGCATACGGGAATATTCAAACCCAGCTCGTTCTCCAGAATATCGAGCGCGGCCGAGATTTGCCCCTTGCCGCCGTCGACGATGATCAGATCCGGCTGCTGCAGCCCTTCCTTCAGCACCCGTTCATAACGCCTGCGGATCACCTCGCGCATCGTCTCGTAATCGTCCGGCCCTTGCACGGTCTTCACTTTATATTTGCGGTATTCGTTCTTATCCGGCTTGCCATCGGTGAACACGACCATGGCGGAGACGGGATTCGTGCCTTGAATATTCGAGTTATCGAATGCTTCGATCCGGTGTACCTGAGCAAGTCCAAGCGCTTGCGCCAAGCCATCGGCCGCCTTGCTCGTACGCTCCTCGTCGCGTTCGATCAGCTTGAACTTCTCATCCAGTCCAACCTTCGCATTGTTCACTGCCATGAGGACGACATCGCGCTTACGGCCGCGTCTAGGCATGAAGACTTTCACCTTCAGCCATTTCTGCAGCGCCGTGCGGATCTCTTCGCCCGTGCTGCCGGCAGCAGGCTCGTCTTCTTCCTCGTCCCCCGCGCTGGCAATGTCCGTTACGGCTTCATAGGCAGCCGCTGCCTCCGCGATCGACTCCTCCGCCGCCGGCGTATGGTCTGCCTCTGCATCAGGCGCTGCCGCTTCTCCCTGTTCTTCCGGCGCAGCAGGAATGAGAATCTCCTTCGGCAGTGCCGGATTATCGCTGTAATATTGCGTAACGAACGTCATGAAGTCGTCATAAGGCTCGCCGTAATACGGGAACATCGTCACGCGCCGCTCGATCAGCTTGCCGCCGCGCATGTACATGATTTGCACGCACATCCAGCCTTTGTCGGTAGCAAAACCGAAGACGTCACGGTCCATCGCATCGTTGAGCGTTATCTTCTGCTTCTCCATGATGGCGTCGATCGCCATAATCTGATCCCGGAACTCCTTCGCCCGTTCGAACTCCAGAGACTCCGCGGCTGCTTCCATCTTCCCCTGCAGCATCTTCCGGACCTCGTCATGCCCGCCGTTCAGGAACTTGGCGATCTCCTGGGTCATCGATTCGTAGGTGCCCGGCTCTACGTCATACTCGCAAGGCGCGATACATTGGCCAAGGTGATAATACAGGCACACTTTATCGGGCAGCGTGCCGCATTTGCGCAGCGGATACAGCCGCTCCAGCAGCTTCATCGTCTGCTGAGCCGCGTAAGCGTTCGGATAAGGGCCGAAATACTTCCCCTTATCCTTGATCACGCGCCGCGTAACCTCCAGCTTCGGATGCTTCTCGCTCGTTATTTTAATATACGGAAACGTCTTGTCGTCTTTCAGCAGGACATTGTACCGGGGATGATACTGCTTGATTAAGTTACATTCAAGGATAAGTGCTTCCATGTTGCTCGACGTGACAATATATTCGAAATCCCGAATCTCCGATACGAGACGCTGGGTTTTGCCGTTATGGCTTCCGTTAAAATAGGACCGGACGCGGTTCTTCAGCACCTTGGCCTTGCCCACGTAGATAATCGTCCCGTCCCCATTCTTCATTAAATAACAACCGGGCTGGTCCGGCAGCAAGGCCAGCTTGCTTCGTATATGTTCGGCCGCCTGTTCCTTCGCCGAACGGTTCTTGCTTTCCTTCTGCTCCAGGTCGCTCCCCTCCTTAAGCTTCCAAGTCGACTACCTCTTGAACTGTTCTTATTGTACCACAGCGAACAACTGTTTGCTCCATAACCCATGCACCGTCCAAGCGGCAAAGATTTCAAACTTGTCCAATCAAATGCAAGGATCAGCTTTACATTTAATTTGATTGTTGGGTATACTAGGGGAAGCAATCTTCGTCCGAGGAGGAACTGTAGCAATGGAGAACGTTAGAGACCCGCGCGAGCATTATAACGAAGAACCGCGCAACGACTTTTTCGATTTGATGTTCGGATTCGGCGGATTCTTCGGCTTTATGTTCGTTGTGTTCGCCGTCATGGTCATTATCAAGTTTGCAATCTCGTAGTCCTCGGAATAAGGACTAGGCTGCTCGCGTTGTTAAGCGCTTGCAGCCCCTTTGCATTTTGGGGGACTTGTTGACGTACCGTTACGACCACCGGAACACTACAGTAAAAATTCACTATAACCATTCTGTGCTTTGCATTGGCAAGCCCTCTCCGGCTACAATAGCATCACATGAAAGGAAAGGAGACTGATGTACGATGAGCACGTTCATGACTACGCTTAACGATAAGCTTCATACGACCGCGCGCAGCAGTCTCTTGCGATTCGAAATGACGATCACGTAAATAGCATAGGCACCCAGAAGGAACGTTATCCTTAACCCTTTTTGGTGCTTGTTCGCTGTACGTGCCGTGTAGAAAACCGCAGGATCGGCCGCTCGCCGGTATCCTTGCGGTTTTTTTGTCATTTCGAAAGAAGCAATCTGCTGCGCCCTAGCGCGGTTTGCTGCCTCTGTCCGAAAGCCGCAGGAGTATTCCTGCGGCTTTTTGTGCATCGCCATTTGAAAATAAAAGGAGAACAGAATTTGAACACAAACACGAAACAGGGATTACACGATTATGGTTGGGATGAACGATGGATGGCTGAATTTGAGGAGGCACGCAGCGGCAATGACGATTGGATTCCCGGGCGGGTTACGGCTCAATATTCGCACCAGTACCGAGTCGTGACGGCATTCGGCGATAGGAGTGCCGAGGTGTCCGGCCGCTACCAATTCCAAGCTGCCACGCCCGGCGATTATCCGGCCGTAGGCGATTGGGTCGCTGTGAAGCCGATCGATAGCGAAGCCCGGGCGATCATTCACGCGCTGCTGCCTCGCCGGAGCGCGATGATCCGCAAAGCCGCGGGTCCCGCCCTGCATGAACAGGTCATCGGCGCGAACATCGATACGTTGTTGATCGTATGCGCCTTGAACGATGACTTCAATATCCGTAAAATCGAGCGCTATCTGATTGCCGCCTGGGAAAGCGGCGCGCAGCCGGTCGTGCTGCTGACGAAGGCGGATCTATGCGAGGAGGTCGCTCTGCGCGTCGCTGCCGTAGAAGCCGCTGCGCCAGGCGTAGCCGTTCACGCCGTCAGCGCTCTGCAAGGCAACGGAATGGATTCCCTTGCGGCTTATGTTACGCCGGGGGCAACGATCGCCGTCACCGGCTCGTCCGGCGTTGGCAAATCGACGCTGCTCAACAACCTCGCCGGCGATGATCTTCAACGCGTTCAAGGCATTCGCGAAGACGATGCAAGGGGCCGTCATACGACGACCCACCGCGAGCTTTTCGCCCTGCCTGGCGGCGGAATTATGATGGATACGCCCGGCATGCGCGAACTGGGATTGTGGGAGGCAGCGGACGGGCTGCACGAGGCTTTCTCCGACATCGAGACGCTTGCGGCGCAATGCCGCTTCCGGGATTGCAAACACGAATCGGAAGCCGGATGCGCCGTTCTGGCCGCCATCGAAGCAGGCGAACTGGAAGGCAAACGGCTAGGCAGCTATCACAAAACAAGCCGCGAGCTTGCCCGTCATGCCCGCAAAGAGCAATCGGCAAGCCAGCGGCTAAAGAAAACGGCAGCCAAACGAACCTCCCACGTAAGGGCGCGAGGCTACGCTCAAATAGAGGAGTGAAGCTTAAACGGCCCAACCTCATCACAAATAAAAAACTAGCGCTTTCACTTCGTGAATAACGAGGCGAGAGCGCTAGCTTGTTAAGAAGAGAATTCTACAATCACTATCCATGAAGAGCCTTCAGCTTATCGCTGCCTTGCGACGGTGTTTGGCCTTGCTGCCGGGCGCTTGCTGCATCGAACCGCTTGCGTTCCGTACGATCGATCTGGACGACGCGGCCGTCATGAATCGTAATCAACACCGAACCATATTCCAGACCATTCACCTGCGACGCGATACGATCCAACCATTCTTGATCAAGTACGACTGGTTTAGCCATTAGTAATCCCTCCAATTATAAGTTCACGCTTCTAAATATGAACAGGCAGTGGGTCAAGTTTGAGTGGGTTCTCCACCATAACCGCGGATTGCTCAGCAAGGACATAGATGCGATGAATAAGGACGGATACTTCATCACCAGGTTGGAGCGGCGGCTGATCGAGCGAACGATTGGCGATAAGCCGATTGGCCCGAACCGTAAGCTCCAGCTCCAGATGCGTGCCGCGGAAAAATACGCGCTTCACCGTTCCTTTGGCAGCTGCGGAAGGCAGGCTGATTTCGTCGGCGCGGCCAGCCTCGACGAAATCCGGACGGATAATCCCTTTGGCTCCGGCCGGAATTGCCGCTTGATCGAATCCGTGCAACCCGGCAGGATCGTCGATGATGGTCGAATGCCCGACGAAACTTGCCACAAAGGCCGATTTGGGCTGCGTATACACCTCTACCGGCGTTCCTTGCTGCTCCAGCTTCCCTTGCTGCACGATTAACATCTCGTCGGCAACCTCGACGGCTTCATCCTGATCGTGCGTCACGAAGATCGACGTGATGCCGATCGTGGCGATTAACTGCTTGAGCCACGTACGCAGCTCTTTGCGAACTTTCGCATCGATCGCGGCGAATGGCTCGTCGAGCAGCAGCAGATCCGGCCGAGGCGCAAGCGCTCTGGCGAAAGCTACCCGTTGGCGTTGACCGCCGGACAGCTGATGCGGATATCGCTTCTCGAACCCGCGTAATCCGGTCAGCTCCAGCAGTTCATCGACTCTGCTCTTGATCTCCGCTTTACTGGCTTTGCGAATCGTTAACCCGAACGCAATATTATCGTAGACGCTCATGTGCTTGAACAGCGCATAGTTCTGAAAAACGAATCCGATGCCGCGTTCCTGCGGCGCAACATCATTTACCCGTTTGCCATTGATCCGGATCTCGCCGCTATCAGGCGTCTCGAGACCGGCCAGGATGCGCAGCAACGTTGATTTCCCGCCGCCGCTCGGTCCGAGCAGACCAATCAATTTGCCTCGCTCGATGGCAAAGCTGACGTTATCCACCGCTTTGAACGATCCGTATGTCTTGGATACGCCCTTAAGTTCAATGTGCATCTGCTTGCTCCCCTTCCTTCCCGGCCTGCACGATTGACGTTCTCCATTCCACGATGCTCTTGACGATTAGCGTGATAACGGCCAAGAACACGAGCAAGGAAGCAACGGCAAACGAAGCGGAGAATTGATACTCATTGTAGAGAATCTCGACATGCAGCGGCAGCGTGTTCGTCTCCCCGCGAATATGGCCGGAGACGACGGATACGGCGCCGAACTCGCCCATCGCCCTGGCATTACACAGAATAATGCCGTAGAGCAATCCCCACTTGATATTCGGCAGAGTGACACGCCAGAAGATCTGCCATCCTTTGGCCCCGAGACTGGCGGCCGCTTCCTCTTCATGCACGCCTTGCGCCTGCATAAGCGGGATGAGCTCGCGGGCTACGAACGGGAAGGTAACGAACGTCGTCGCCAGCACGATACCCGGCAGCGCGAACAGAATTTGAATGTTATGATCATCCAGCCAAGGACCGAACCAGCCCTGCGCGCCGAAAAGCAGGACGAAGATAAGACCCGAGATAACCGGCGAGATCGAGAAAGGAAGATCGATTAGCGTAATGAGTAAGTTTTTGCCGCGGAAACTGAATTTCGTAATCGCCCATGCGGCGGCGATCCCGAAGATCGTATTCAAGGGAACCGCGATGAGTGCCGTCATGAGCGTAAGCTTCAGCGCGGATACCGCATCCGGATCGGTAATCGAAGCCCAGTAGACGCTCATCCCCTGCTTGAACGCTTCGATGAACACCGAGATCAGCGGCAGCAGTACGACCAAAGCAAGGAATAATAACGCGATACTGATGAGCACCCACTTCACAATAGGCGATTCCGTAATATGTTTCGGCCGTTTGGCCGCTTCGTGTGACAAATGAGACGTAACTGCTCCTGCCATCGTGAGCCGCCCTCCTTATTCCGTTACAGCGCGGCGGTTGCTGCGCCATTGGATGTAGTTGATCAGAAGCAGCATGGCAAAGGAGGCTAGCAGCATCATAAGCGCAATCGCCGTAGCGCCGCTGTAATCGTATTGCTCCAGCTTCGTCATGATTAAGAGCGGCGTGATCTCCGTCTTCATCGGCATGTTGCCGGAGATGAAGACGACCGACCCGTACTCGCCAAGCCCCCGGGCGAACGCAAGCGCGAACCCTGTGAGCAGCGGCGGAATGAGCTCCGGCAGAATGACGCGGCGGAACGTGCGCCACCGGTAGGCGCCCAGCATAACGGCCGCCTCTTCCGTCTCCTTCTCTAAGTCCTGCAGCACCGGTTGTACGGTGCGGACGACGAACGGAAGGCCGATGAAGATAAGCGCGATCGTGATACCGAGCGGCGTGAATGCCACTTTAACGCCGAGCGGCTCCAGCAAGGAGCCTACCCATCCGTTCGGTGCATAAATCGCGGTCAGCGCCACGCCCGCAACGGCTGTCGGCAGCGCGAAGGGCAAATCCACCAAGGCGTCCACCAATTTTTTGCCCGGGAATTTGTATCGCACCAGCACCCAAGCCACGATTAAACCGAACACCAAGTTGATCAGAGCAGCGAAGAACGAAGTGAAGAAGCTAATCTTATACGAAGCCAGGACCCGCTGGCTCGTCACCGTCTGCCAGAATTGGTCCCAGGTAAGGCCCGTCGTCTTGACGACGATGCCCGCCAATGGGATCAAGACAAGAATGCACAAGTAGAACACGGTGAATCCTAACGATAAACCAAAACCTGGCAGCACGCTGCGAGCCTTGGAACCTTTCATGTGAAGTCAGCCCCCGTCACATTCTAACGTTATCTTACGAACCTGGCACGTAGATCTTGTCGAAGATGCCTCCATCGGCAAAGTGCTTCGTCTGCGCTTCCTTCCAGCCGCCGAAATCCTTATCGATCGTGAGCAGCTCAAGCGTCGGGAAACGGTCCTTGAATTGCTCCGCCACGGAAGCAAGCTGCGGACGGTAGTAGTTCTCCGCGATGATCTTCTGCGCTTCCTCGGTGTACAGGAAGTCCAGGTACGCTTCGGCTACCTCGCGCGTTCCTTTGTCGTCCGCGACTTTGTCGACTACAGCAACCGGCGGTTCGGCCAGAATACTGATCGAAGGATACACGATCTCGAATTTGTCCTTGCCCAGCTCGTTAACGGACAGGTACGCTTCATTCTCCCAAGCGAGCAGCACATCGCCGAGGCCGCGTTCTACGAACGTCGTTGTAGATCCACGCGCACCGGAGTCGAGTACCGGTACATGCTTGAACAATTCAGCTACGAACTCTTGCGCTTTCGCTTCGTCGCCGTTGTTTTGTTTCAGCGCATACCCCCATGCCGCGAGGTAATTCCAACGGGCGCCGCCGCTTGTCTTCGGATTAGGCGTAATGACTTCGACATCGTCTTTGATCAGGTCGTTCCAGTCCTTGATGCCCTTCGGATTGCCCTTCCGTACGAGGAAGACGATCGTAGACGTGTAAGGCGAGCTATTGTTGTCGAACTTCTGCTGCCAGTCTGTGCCGATCAGGCCCTTCTCCGCGATCGCGTCGATATCGTAACCGAGCGCAAGCGTCACTACGTCTGCCTTCAGTCCGTCGATGACCGCACGGCTTTGTTTGCCGGAGCCGCCATGGGACTGCTTGATGGTAACGTCTTGATTTTGTTCCGTTTTCCAATAGTCGATGAACAGTTTATTGTAAGCTTCATAGAGCTCTCTTGTCGGGTCATAAGATACGTTCAGCAGTTCAACCGCCGGCTTAGGCTCCGTCGCGTTGCTGCCAGAAGTGTTGCTCGCATTGTCCGTTGTAGTCGTAGAATTGCCGCTAGTGTTACCGCTGTTGTTGCCATTGCCACCGCCGCAGCCGGCAAGCGCAAGAGCGAATACCGAAAGGATCATAATCGAGCGTAACGAGAATTTCTTTGTCTTTGCCATGTTTGACATGTAAAAGCACCCCTCACCTGTTAGATACAGATAAATGAAACTTACGTCTACTCCGGCGGTCCGGTTGAAAACGATATAATTCCTACCTGTTTAGTCGGTTTATATGGATGATAATAGCAGGGGACATTCCAAATTGTCAACGATTATTTCACTTTTCTAATCAAGCCTATAAGTTCTTCTTATTAATAAAGCAACATCCCCTGCAGTTGGCAGCCCTTAAGGCGCGAAAAAATCATAGTTGACAGGTAGGAATTGTCTGTTTATGATGAAGCCATTGAGCCAACTGGTCCACCAGAGGTCCCAATAATCGAGCCCCTCGCTGCATCGAGGCATGCTTGATTCGGGACCTCTTTTGCTATTCTTTGGCCCAAAACATGCTCTGGGGAGAGATGAGAAAATGCACAAAAAACTGTTGATCGCTTTTACGATTCTGACCTTGGTGTTCTCGCTCGGCACTAGCTCCTTCGCGGCAGCGCCAAAAGCCAAGCCCAAAGACATCACGCTGCTGAACGTCTCCTACGATCCGACACGCGAGCTTTACGACTCCTTCAACAAATCTTTCGCTGCTTATTGGAAGAAGAAAACGGGGCAAAAGGTAACGATTAAACAATCACACGGCGGCTCCGGCAAACAAGCCCGCTCCGTCATCGACGGTCTCGAAGCCGACGTGGTCACGCTCGCTCTCGCTTATGATATCAGCGCCATCGAGAAGGTGGGCCTGATCAATAAAGGCTGGGAGAAACGGTTCGCCAACAACAGCTCACCCTATACATCCACGATCGTCTTCCTCGTGCGCAAAGGCAACCCGAAGAAAATCAAAGACTGGAACGATCTGGTCAAAGACGATATCTCGGTCATCACGCCGAATCCGAAGACAAGCGGCGGCGCCCGTTGGAACCATCTTGCGGCATGGGGCTACGCGCTGAATAAGAACGGCCATGACGAGAAGAAAGCCACCGAGTTCCTTCGCAAATTGTACAAGAACGTACCGGTGCTCGACTCCGGCGCCCGCGGCTCGACAACGACCTTCGTGGAACGCGGCATCGGCGACGTCCTGCTCGCTTGGGAGAATGAAGCATACCTGGCACTCAAGGAGCACGGCAAAGATTTTGAAATCGTCACTCCATCCTACAGCATTCTCGCTGAGCCGCCTGTCGCGGTCGTAAACAAAAACGCCGAGAAGCACGGCACCCGTGACGTAGCGAAAGCTTATCTCGATTATCTCTATACCGAAGAAGGGCAGAAAATCGTCGCGCAGAACTTCTACCGTCCGTCCAATCCGAAAATTGCCAAGCAATATGCGAAGCAATTCCCGACATTGACGTTAACTAACATTCGGGCTTTCGGCGGCTGGGACGCAGCGCAGAAGAAGCATTTTGCCGATGGGGGCTTATTTGATCAAATTTATGAAGGATAATCAGGAGCGAGGCCTACTAAGCAGTAGGCCTTTTCTTATGCGCTGCGACAAACAAAAAAAACCTCCCGCCGCTTGGGCTGAAGGTTACAAATGCATCTGTTATGGGGTATGATTCCCCCGCTTGTTATGCCCCGTTACAATGACGGTCTCCACGAACGGACGTACCCGGTCCATCAGCCGGCGTCCCTTGTGCAGCTCTTCCCCTTCACGGTTCGTAAAGCTGAAATGCTGCTCCAGCATGTCCAGATCATAGTTCGACGTATAGAACGTAGGCTTGCGGTTCATCCGGTAATTCAAGATGGCGCCAAGCACATGGTCGCGCACCCACGGGCTCAAATTCTCCGCGCCCATATCGTCGAAGATGAGCAGATCCGTCTCCTTCAACATATCGACCGTTTCTTTGAGCTTCCCCGCATCATGCATCAGCGCCTTCAGATCCTCTACGAAATCGGGCATGTACACAATGACCCCTGTGAAGCCGGACTTGGCCAGCTCATGGAGCATATAACACATGAGGAATGTCTTGCCCGTCCCGAACGAGCCGGTCAGGAACATCCCTTGCTTCTGCAAGCCATCTTCCTTGGTCTTCGCAATATATCTCATGACTTGGCCCGCCGCTTTCATCCGTTCCGGGTCATTCGTCAAAATTTCTTGTGCCGAATAGCCTTCCTCGAGCGCACGATCGTCCACATAGAAACTGCGTACCCGGCTGCGGATCTGCTGCTCCCGCTGTCTGGCCAGCAGCCGCTTGCACGGCACCTTCCGGTCGATCAGCTGCGTGAAACCCGCAACCGTCTCGCACGAGAGGATCGTGTAGTGGCCCTCGAAATCATTCGGACATTGCTCAAGTCCCGGACAATTCGAGCACGTCCGGTACTCCTTCACATGCTGATAGACGCGGTTCAAGTTCAGCTTGATCGTATGTTCGTCCAGCTCGGGGTATTTGGCGCGCAGCTTCACGACCAGCGGTTCGGCCAGCAAATCCTGCATCATCCGGTCCGCCTGCTTCAGCGCGTCCCGGCCGTTCGGCATTCGCTTCAGCACATCGCCCAGCGCTTCCATCATCGCCATCTTCCATCATCCCCCTTATTCACTCACTCTTCTTACTTACCGTCGAAGCTTTGCGCCAGTCTATAGAGCTCCGCCAGTTCCTCAGGCGACATCTCCGGACCCTTCGGCATCTCCTGCACGACATCCATCTTCCGACGGCTGCCTCTCGCAGCCGATTGGCCTGTGGCGCGCCCGCCCGTACGCTTGCGGCTGTCGCCAGCTCCAGCGTAGCCGGATTCCCTTCTGCTGCCGCGTTCTTGCTCCAGCTTCATTTGCTCCTTCACGTAGCCGATCGCCTTCTCATACGTGTCGACCCGCTTCATGAGCATATTCGATGCCACTGCATCGATATAAGTCTTCGTCACCCGCTGCGCGTCGTTGACGCCTAGGACATAATGAATAAGGACATTAATCACGGGGCCGCTCAGCTTATAATTAAGGTCAATGACTTCGAACACGCGAATGAGCCATTCCGGCACTGCCCCCGGGAAGAAACGCGCAATGAAACGGGTATGCGGTTCGTTGCGCATCAACATATTGTACTGGTGGATATCGCAGCGGCCTTGAAGCGCCATCGGCACGTCCATATAGAACTCCTCGAGTACGCCCACCTCATCGGGCGTCTCCTCCGACCCCTGATCGACGGCGGCGGCGGTATCCGCTGCGGCAACGCGCCCGATTACCCGCTCACGCTCCTCGGTACGTTTGCGGCCTTGGCGGTACATTTGATTCGCGCGCAACTGTAATTCATCATACATGAGTTCGCCGCGCGAATTGAAGATATCATCTTCATCCAGCAGACGGCACAAGTCCACGACGGACAGATTATATTTGTACGCGGCGTAGTTCAGCTGCGCAAGCTGCTCCTCGTCACCGCGCAGACGTTCGACATATTTGCGGTTTACCGAATTGCGCGGGAAGCGCGTAATAATCTCCGCATATTGTATTCCCGCCGTCTCCATCTGCGGCTTCGGCGTTACGGCGCGCACCGGCGCGACCTCGGCAAGCGCCTGATCGAGCTCCTGATCGACCGCATAAGCATTCAATCGGAACAGTTCATAGAAAGGCATGGTCAAGCTCTCGCGCTGCAGGTCCTGCGCCCCGGCAAGCTCGTCGGCCTCCTTCGCATAGAAGGCTTCCCGCAAAGAGATCACGGCGTATTTGCCCACTTTATCGCGCAGCAGCATCGTCAGATGCGGATTGCTGAAGAACTCGTCCGGCATAAGCGGCTTGGCCATCTCGTACTCATAGACGAAATCATCGTTATCCGTCAGGCCGAGTCTCGCGCATTGCAGCAATCCGACCGCTTCGAGCCTGGAACACTGGTCGATCAGCTCCTGGCGCCCGCGTTCATTCATGTCCATGCCAAGTCCCAGGAATAGCTTACGCTGCGGCGATAGCGGCGAATATCCGATCCGATCTTCCGCCGTCTGCTGATAGAGCAGCTCATAGAGTCCTATTGCAAAAGCACCGATCATGGGCTGATATATGAGCGCGAGCATTTTGCGATCCAGCGCGCTCATCGCAAAATCGCGGAACGTATAGTAACGGTGATGCTCTGTAAATTGATGCAAGTTACCGATCCGCATTCGTCTATCTACCCCATCCCCTTAGATTGTTCTCCTATTCTACCACACTTTGCGATAGAGTCGAAAAAAAGAAAATTCCCTCGATTGAGGGAATTTTCCGCTTGCGTCTCGGTCCTTCCGAGCCTCGGTTATGGCGCCCAATTCTCGCCGTCCACACCGCCTGTAATGCCATGTTGGGCGAGCTCTTGCATCAATGCATCGCGTTCCTCGAACGTGTCGGCCAGCGCTCCGTTCTCAAGCTTGTCGATCCATTGCCGCATAATGAGCGCCGTCTTGCCCGGCTCCTTCATGAGAAGCTTGCGCTCGGCCCCTTGAATACCGTACATCTCCACATTCGGCAGCATTCGGTACATGGCGGACGCATAATGCGATCCGACATGATCCGACGTTCCATAGATAAGCAGCATCGGCTGCCGGATCCCATGCAGCTCGCGTTCAAGCGAAACACGCAAGCAAGCATCGATGTATTCCTGCCACCGCTTGACATCCCCTTGCATCGCATCGTCCATCATGCCTTGAAAAGCCGGCCGGTTGTCAGCCTCGCTCCAGGCCGACTGCAGCGCGATGGCGCGCTTGGCGTTGAACCGGCTCGCAAGATGGGCGGCTTTCAGCTTCGTTCGGCTAATCAGGTCATGGTAACCGGGAGCGCCAGAGATGAGAATTCCACCGCGGAACCGGTCCGGATACGACTTGAGCGCCAGCAATGCCGCGAGCGACCCCGCACCGTAACTGCACACATACGCGGTCCGGATCCCGCACTCATCGAGCAATCTGCGCATATCTTCCGCGATAAGCGGAATAGTGAGCTTAGACTCTCCGGCTTCGCTGTGTCCATGGCCGCGGACGTCGAAAGTCACGATCCGCCGCTTATCATACAGCTCCGTCTTCACATAGGTAAACAAGCGGCTGCTCGTACATGGCGGATGCACACAAATTACGGGTACGCCATAACCTTCGTTACGGTATTGTATTGAAATATCTCCATCTCGAAAAAAAGGCACGCAACATCACCTCGGATATAACGCTCGGCTTAATGCCGATGCGAGCTATTTTCCTTAGCATGCCCGTACCTGTATGACTTTCATGTTTACGACTGGCCTAGAACATTTTGTAACCGCCGCGGCGCAGGTAGCGAATCGTGGACCCGCTTACATAAGCACCGATAAGCGCGCCGATCACAGGCAGAATATCCACGAATGTAAAGGCAGTGAAATTGCCGGCGAAATTCTTGGAGTCATCCCACGTCTGCCAGATGAACACCGGAACAAGCACGAGGATAAATAAATAAATCGGAAACCAGGTGGTCTTGAGCAGCATGTTGAGAATAAAGCCGATCCCGAACATCATGACGAAGAACAGCACCATTGCGATTACGAGTTGGAGCATATCCGTTATTCCCCTTTCACTACAAATTAGTTTAGTAGATGGGCCCAAGGAAGTCAATTTCTAGCCACTTCTTGTCACAAGTCCGTCATTTGCTCTTGTTTGTTCGATTACGATACAATGAGAGCGATTAATCGAAGCGGTTCCCAAGTAATAAAATACCATTTGACTAAAGGAGAGACGATAGCGATGAGTGAAGCAGCACAGACACTAGAAGGCTGGTACGCGCTACATGATTTCCGCTCCATCGATTGGACGGCCTGGAAGAATGCAGAGGCTGGCGTACGTGAGCGCGCATTGGACGAGCTACATACTTTATTGAAAGAATGGCAGGCAGCGGAGGACGCGAAGACCGGCAGCACCGCGTTCTACAGCATTGTCGGACAGAAGGCGGAATTCGTGCTGATGCATCTGCGCGAGACGCTCGAAGAACTGAATGCGATCGAGACGGCTTTCAACAAAACGACGTTCGCCCAATTCACGTTGAAGACGTACTCGTATGTATCGATCGTCGAGCTGAGCAATTACATGGCCGCACCGGGCAGCGACCCGATGCAGAATCCGGAGATCGTCGCCCGCCTGAAGCCTACGCTGCCGAAAGCGGCGCATATCTGCTTCTATCCGATGAACAAGCGCCGCGACGGCGCAGACAACTGGTACATGCTGAGCATGGACGAGCGCCGCACGATGATGCGCAGCCACGGCATGATCGGCCGCACGTATGCAGGCAAGGTGAAACAAATCATTACCGGCTCGGTCGGCTTCGACAACTGGGAATGGGGTGTTACGCTGTTCGCGGAGGATGCGCTGCAATTCAAGAAGCTGGTCTACGAAATGCGTTTCGACGAAGTAAGCGCACGCTTCGGCGACTTCGGCGACTTCTATGTCGGCAACCTGCTGACAGAAGAGAAGCTTGGACAATTGCTCTCGATCTAAATGAACGCCATGAAAAAGCGGATGAAGCATTTAGCTTCATCCGCTTTTATTATGGCGACCAACTAATCTTCGTTCTCCTCTTCCTCCATCAGACGCTTCATCTCAAGATAAATCTCCGTCTGACGATCACGCTCGCGTCCCTTCTCCTTCAACCGTTCAATCGCGGGCTGGATGAGAAGATCCACTTCCTTCTGGACGACGGCGGACAAATCATAGCGTGTCTGGGATTCCAGGAACGATCCGACTTCCATCAGGGCATTATAGCGGTCCAGTTCATCGCGCGTCAGCAAACCGCGTACTTGCACGCTGCAGTGCCGCATTAGAAGAACTTGCCTTTGCGCAGCACGAGTGGGATTCCGCCGATGATGAACAGATAACGAAGATCGATCAGCTTCTTCAGCCATGCCGCCGTACGGCCGCGATACGTCTTGCCGAACGCGAGGCCGATTGCTTCGCCTTTACCTAGGGAAGCTACCGTGCCTTTATTCTTGAATTCGAATTTGCGCAGCGGCTGATTGCGAATGGATGCAACCAGATTGTGAGCGCAAGTGACGCCTTGCTGCATGGCAATCTGCGCGGTTGGCGGATACGGACGGCCTTCCGGATTGAACATGAGCGAGTTGTCGCCGATGACGTAAATATTGTCGTGGCCAGGCGCACGCAGCGTCTCATCCACCTTCACGCGGCCGCGCATCGTCTCGAAGCCTGCTTCATCGACAAGACGGTTGCCGCGGACGCCGGCTGCCCAGATGACGGTTGCCGAACGAATCTCCTCGCCGTCGCCGACGATTACGCCGTCCGGCGTGCATTCCTTGATGGCAGTGCCGATCCGGAACGTAACGCCCTTCTTCGTCAGCACTTGCATCGCATACTCGACCAGCTCCGGATCGAAGCCCGGAAGCGCGGTCGGCGCCGCCTCCACGTTAATAATCTTCACGAGTTGACGGTCCACGTCGAACTGCTTGCACAGCTCCGGTACACGGTCGGCCAGTTCGCCGACGAACTCGATGCCCGTGAAGCCGGCTCCGCCGACTACGAACGTCAAGTAATCCGTGCGATGCGGCTCGCGCTTGTAGCGGGCAAATTGATATTCGATATGCTCGCGGATCAGACGAACCGAGTTGATACTGCGAATATTCATCGCGTACTCGTTCATGCCAGGAATGCCGAACGTCTCTGGCTCGCCGCCAACGCCGATAACGAGATAATCGTAAGATAGCGTGCCGTCCTCCAGAATGACTTTCTTATCCTGCGTCCGGATTTGGACAACGGTCGATTTGACGAAATCAATCTTAAACTCATCGATAAGCTTCGAGATGCTGACACGGGCGTTCTCCGCTTTGTCCGTGCCGGCAGCAGGCATATGTAGATGAGTTGTAATATAATGGTAGTCATGCTTATTCACAAGCGTGACATCGGCTTCATTATAATTGAGCTCTTTCTGAAGTCGAAGCGCAGTAAGGATACCGCCGTAACCCGCTCCGAGGATGACAATCTTCGGTATGTTGCTCATCTCAATAATCCCATCCATTCCTGTTTCTTTAGCATTGTGAAAAATTACACAATCACAGTTAAAATATCGGTTTTCTCTCTCTATAGGCAGAATATGAAAATTGCTTCATTATCAAGCATGATGCACCATTCGAACCCTATCTTTTAATATCACACATAATACAAATTTTTCACCCAAAGTTCAAGGTACAAATATACGAAAATCTTTAGAAGGTTATACAATTTGCACAATATTATGCCGCCTTTCTCAAGGCTGTAAACGGCTTCATAATGGTGCAAATTTCTAACGCTTGGAGGCGGTTGATCAAAGTCCTTTGAAACTCGAACAATTAATGAAGATATACGTCTATAATCCTTAATAGTCGCAACCTTGCAATGGAGACGATTACATTCTATAACATGAAAATATAATATGCCCAGGCGAACCGCGATGTGCATGCCTCGCACGGTTCGTTCTTGGCGTAACAACGCCCTGAATGTTTAAACGAAAGAGGGTATCCTACCTGTGATGACCTGCTTCTGATCAGGAAGCGGCGACAAGGAGGATACCCTTTATGTTATGTCCAGTATGCAATGGGTTGGAATCCCTTTCCACGGTATGCGCAAGCTGCGGGAATACGGCGGCAGACTGCGGCCCGCTCTCTGATTACGCCGGTCCATATGCTCCTTATGAGCCGGATTACGGCATGGTTAACGGCTCCCATGGAACCATCGTCTCTCATGAAGGCGATCAAAATTGCAAACACATTGTTTGTTGCACACAGTGCGGGCAAAGCCAGGAAGTGGCTGTCATGAAATGGCTTGCAAACGGGGGCTGATCGACTCAGCTCCAAGTAATTCTCTAGGCGGTAATACGACGAAAGTTGTCCGGGTTGATCTGCCTGCGTTTGATTTCAGCAGCGAGCAGATGGATGAATTCGGGTTCCAAATTAAACGAAATGGCCGCATGGTAAGCTTCCAATAACAGCTCGTCAGACAGAATCTCCAAGGTTCCACACTCCCTTCCTGTTTCTTCCTTGCTCATCTTAGCATGTCCCCAAAATCAGAACAAGCGTTCGAGATATCCACAATATGGTGTGGACAGCGTGTGTGTAAATTGTGCGTATTCAAGGAATAAACAGGAAAATCAAGGAGGATAATGTGGATACGTTTATACACAGAGCGGGACAACCATTTTTCAATAAAAAAGTTTAATGAATATCTATAAATCTATTAATCAAATATATTACATCCCATTCATTATTGCGGCCTCGTATTCACCTCGAAGATCCATAGCTTACCATTCCGGTCGATCCCGAAATCGAATCCGAGCTGTCCGATGCCAGGGAACCTGGACTCCAGAATGCCTGTTGCGATGTGCGTCAGCACCCGCATCTCCCGCTTCTTCGAAGCTACTTTGCCGGGGGACAGCGAACGTCTGATGCCTTCCGAGCCGCTCAGCAGCTCACCGCCGCGGCATAGGTTCGTCACGAACAAGCCCGGCTTGGCCAGTCGCCCTACGATGGCGCGAATCCGCCATACGCCGTCTTCCTTCACGTACTTCACCCGGTAATCGATGGGGCGCCCGCCGATGGTCGCCAAGCGGATTCCCTTCTGGATCAAATAGCGGCGGCCTTTGCGCTTCCGGTCCAAGGAGCGGAACATCGCTTCGAAGTTATCGAATCGCTTGGTCATCGAATAGTACGTATACGTATAGCCCGCCGCCCCTTCCCTCGTTACTTTGATGACGCCATGGCCTCCCGCCCCTTTAACCGGCTTCACGACAACCATCCCGTGGCTGCTCAGCATGCTGCGCAGATTATCCGAAGTGAACCTGCGGGTCGGCGGTATATGGGGCGCGATTCGTCCGTGCGACAGCAGCGCCTCCGTTTTGGCCCACTTGCTGGCTAGCTGCCTGCCGAGTTCATCACCCATGGTGCGTCTCTCCTTTCTGCTAGCAATCTGCTAATAGCATATGCCCCGGAGACAGCTTTCTCTTGGATGATTGACCTTGGCAAGTCGCCTGATTGAAGAGGTTGGTAGATTCGCCGCGCCCTTATGCCCCTTTCGTCGCCTTTCGCGTTCAATCCCGCCATTCGAAGTGCAGGAAGCCGCCTAAATATCCGCAGGGCCTCTTCGCCGCCTGCAAAAAAATGGCTCGCCGCAGCGTTCTTTTTCAGTATAATGAGGTCAGCAACCCATAGACGAGGAGCTAACGAAACATGACAATCCGGATCATAATTGCCGACGACCAGACGCTTATGCGCGACGGCTTGCAGACGATCGTGCAGCTCGAAGACGATATGCAGGTCGTCGCCACAGCCGAGAACGGCTCAGAGGCTTACGAGTTGGTCAAGCTTCATCAGCCTGATCTTGTGCTGATGGATATCCGCATGCCGGTCATGGACGGCATTGCAAGCACGCGGCTCATTCGCAAGGAATTCCCAGGCACGCTGGTGCTCGTACTGACGACATTCGCCGAAGACGATTATATCGTCGATGCCCTTGCCGGCGGCGCATGCGGCTTCCTGCTCAAGGATATGCCCGGCGACCGGCTGCTTCAAGCCATCCGCGAAGCGATTCGCGGCGAGCTCATGATGCCGACGGCGATCGCCTCCAAGCTGGCCGAGCGTATCGCGATGCTTTCCGGCAAAGAGCCCGTCAAGAAGAAAGGCTCCGAGGGACGCGGTGCCGCCCTGGACAAAACCATTCCGATCCGGTTCACCGATCGGGAGAAGACGGTCATTGCGCTTATGATGGAAGGAATGACGAACCGCGAGATTGCCGGCAAGCTGTTCATGAGCGAGGGCACCGTCAAGAACTACGTCAGCACCATCTACGACAAGATCGGAACCAACGATCGCACACAAGCCGTCCTTTGGCTTAAAGACATGACTCTTCTATGACCACGGTGACTGGTCATAGACGCTGCTCGGGGCGTACAATTGCCGTATCGACAACCCCCGAACGGACATCAGCGCCTGTCGGACCAAAGGAGACCTCCGATTGAACCATTCGAATTGGCTGAAGACTTCCCGGCTCCTGCTCGTTATGGCAGTCCTGCTCTTGATCCTGCTCGCCATATCGCTCGTGCAGCATACGGTCGCTTCACGCGTCAATATGTCGCCGCCCCTCCCCATGGGCAGCATGCAGATGGCTAAGGCAGCAAACCCGCCTGCTGATGCCGCCGCAGCCGGTGCTCCTTCCGGCACGCAGTGGCATCAGATCCGGGAGCTGTTCCCCCGTTTCGACGGCTACATTCCCCCAGGACGTTACTGGCTGAGGCTCCCTCTCGAACTTTCCTACAGATCGGGACAAGCGGAGACTTCCCTCTATATATATCATGTTCGATCGATTCGGCTCTTCGCGGACGGCGAAGAACTAGCACCAAGCGCCATACCAACGCACAGCGCTCCGATTAATCCGTATTACATCTGGTATCTGGTTCCGCTCTCTGGCAGCATGAAGACTAGCGAGCTTGTCCTCTACCTCGATACGGAAGGAATGAATCTCCCGCTGCCCGTCATTCGCACGACCGGGGCGGAAGCCCTGTATCCATGGCTGTTCCAGCAGGAGTTCAGCAATTATATGCTGTCGGCCTTGTTCGTCTTCTGCGGTACTGCTGCACTTTTCTTCTGGTACAGGAGGCGCGAGCGGGCTTATCTCTATTTTGCCTTGTTCGCCTTTGCCATCGGGTATGCGGCATTCGTCCGGAATCAGACCTTCATGCTGATCTCGACGAACACCTGGTTTACCTATCTGCACGATCTCGTACTTCCGCTTGCGGTGTTCGCTTTCGTCGGATTCCTTGCGCATCTGTACCCGGGCTTGTACCCAAAAGCCCACCGAAGGCTGAAAGCCGTGCTGCTAGTGTTCTGCCTTGCCTGTACCACGGCCGCGCTGACATCCGCGTATGTTTACGACCTGCTGCTGCTTCGCTTCTTCCCGCCTCTCTGCCTCGTCACGCTTGCGTTCGTTGCCCGCACGATCTTCCGTGCCTTCCGCAGCTATGGCGATAAGGAGCAAATCGGGATGACGGCCGGTTTTGCCGTCGTCGCCTTGCAAGCGCTGCTGCACCTGTGCAGCGTCGCCTTCATTCCGTTGTACTGGCAGCTCCAACAATGGCTGCCGCTGCTTCGCTACTGGAACAATACGCTCGTCTTCTGGAGCATCTTCTTGCTGCTCATCTGCTTCATACGCGTGATGTATGCCCGTTACGATAAACTGAATGAGGATCTCGCGGCCTTCAATCACAATCTGGAGGCAATCGTGCAGGAACGGACAGGCCAGTTGGAAGCGGCGAGCCAGCAGCTGGAGGTCACGATGCGCGACTCCGCCGAAGCGATGGTGTCCGCCTTGGTGCTCGAGGAACGCCAGCGAATGGCGTATACGATCCACGATACGCTCGGCCATACGCTGACGGCGACGATTGTCCAGATGGAAGCGGCGAAGCGGCTGCTCGAGAAGGATGCGGAGCTTGCCCGCCTCAAATTCAATGCCGCCCAGCAGCTCGTCCGCAAAGGGCTGGAAGAAATTCGCGGCTCGCTCCAGCTGCTGCAGGAAGATCCGTCCTACTATGATCTGCTGCAGTCGATGGAGAAACTGATGTCCGAGACGAGCGCCGCTTACGGCGTGAGCATCGAACACCGGTTCGATCCGTTGCCCGAGCAACTGACCATCCTTCAGAAGCGCGTTCTCTACCATGCGCTGCAGGAAGGACTCGCCAACGGCATCCGCCACGGCCGTTGCGATCGCTTCGATCTGGTGCTGACACGGTCGGAGGATTCGGTCACCTTCTCCCTCGTCAACAATGGGCTGCCTTATACGGCAGCGCAATTGGGGCCTGGTCTCAAAGTTATGGAGGATCGCGTCCTCCAGCTTGGGGGTACCCTGCGCATCGCTTCCGCCGAGCAAGGCTGCGTGCTGTCGCTGGTGCTGCCCATCCGCCACGGCGCTTAGTGCCGCAGGCGGAAACTTCCTGAGGCGACCGGCGACCGGCAAACGAATGAAGGCAGTCCCCTTGACCAAGCGTCATGGGGACTGCCTTCATTATTCGGGGTTCTGCAAGGGGATCAAGACATCGCCGGTCAGCACTTTGCGGCCATCGATTATCTCGACTCCGCCTTTAGGCTGGGAATGTCCATGGATCGCCTTGAAGTAGAGGGGCAACCCTTCGGCAAGAAACATGCTCGTCTTCGAGGGATCCTGCCGTTGATGATGCAAGTGAAGATGAGGTTCGCTGGAGGCACCGGAATTCCCCACTTGACCAAGCAATTCGCCTGCTTGAACATGTTGACCGACTTCAACTTCTACCGATCCTTGCTTAAGATGGGATAGCACGAGGTAGGTATGGCTATCGTCCATACGCAGATAGACGTAATTCCCAAGCATGGTCTCATATTGCTCTTCGCCTGGCGTCTGATCCGCCTCCTCGTCATAAGCGCCGACGATAACGCCTGAAGCCGGCGCAATGACGTCAGCACCATAAATTCCGTAGTCGAATAAGCGATGGCTGCCTGTAAGGGCCGGCTCCATCATCAAATCGTACGCGAATCGCTCCATCGGCCAAACCACATGACGGTTATGCTTGTACTCGTTGCCGCCCCAGCCCACGATCGCAGGTTCCCGCAAAGGAAGCCCGATGGTCGTGGCAGGCGTCGCGCGATCGATATTCACCGGAAATACAGGGTGCCAGATACCGAATAATAGGGCTAGCGGACCGGCCCCCGGCAGCGAGAGCACGAGCAGCATCAAGTAGCGCATGGGATGGCGTCTGACCCACAATCCTCGTATAAGCAGTACGCATGCAACTCCTGCGCATGCCGCGCTTGCAAAGCTAAAGCCGATCAGCCCCCACCAAGCTGCGGCCCCGATGGTCCCGCCGATGAAGAATACCAGCCCCCAGCCTAATGCCGGCAATAGAAATACAAGCGCTCCGATCCAATACAACAATCTGCTGCTGTTGGACAATTCGACCACTCCCTGGATAAGATGATATCTCCATCCTATCGGGGCGACCTTGCGGCTCAAGCAATTCTTTCTTACGACTTCCTTAAGAAATCCTAGCCTGGAGCTAGCGGGAGGATGACCGTAAAGCAGGTCTGCGCCGAATCGCTATGAACCTCTAACCGCCCTTCGTGCAGCTCGATGATCTTAAGCGCGACGGACAAGCCTATTCCTCTGCCGTCACAATGCAGCGAATGGGCGTCGCTCCCTCGATAACCGCGTTCGAATATATGCGGCAGTTCCTTGGCATCGATAGGCGCGCCATAGTTGACGACTTGAACCTGGGCGAAGCCGTCCGCACTTCGTTGACATTCGATCCGGATGCGCTCCCCCTCTTTGCCATGCGTCAAGCTGTTGGCGATCAGGTTATGGAATACCCTGACAATGAGGTTAGGATCGACGTTCACGGGCAATACTCTCTCGCCGGCCAATTCCCAATCGATTCCTTCACGTTCCATTTGCGGAATGAAATCCACCACCACCTGCTCCGTCAGCGCCACGAGATTCAAACTCACCTTGTGAAGCGGACTGGCCGGTACCTCCATGTAGCTATACTCCAGAAGCGCTTCGATCTGGGTCGACAGTTCGCGCGTCTTGCGCTCGCAAATCTCCGCATAATCGATACTTGCCTGCGAAGCGTCCTGCAAACTGCTGTGGAGCAAACCCAAATAACCGGTCAGCGAGGTTAACGGCGTCCGCAAATCATGGGAGATGCCCGCGATCAGTTCGACTTTCATACGCTCAGACAGCAGTTCCCGCTCAAGGGACCCCTGTAGACTAGCCGCCATTTCGTTCACGCTTCGCGCCAAATCGCCGATCTCGTCATCGGTACGATCCGCGATCCGGACGTCAAGCCGGCCTTCGCGATAATGGAACATGTGCTCGCGAAGCGACCTCAACCGCGTGATGATCGATCTGGCCATAACATGAAAGAAAGTGCCGGATATGAGCAAGAAGAGGATCACATAGAGGAACGAATAGTGCTGTTCCAAGGCTTCCGTACGGATGCCGAACTGCCCTATGACGATTTGGAGAAGAATGATGCTGATGCCCGCTCCTATCAGACTGAACAGGAATAATCCGTACAATTTGATTCTAATTCCCCGGTATGCGATTCTCTTGAATTTTATAGCCAACACCCCACATATTCACAATCAGATCCAGCTCGCCAGCATGCTTGCCCAGCTTCTCCCGCAGACGGGAGATATGGACCATTACCGTGTTGTTGCCCTCCATGCCGCGCTCTCCCCAGACACGCTCGAATATTTCTTCGGATGGAAAAACACGGTTCGGGTGCTGAGCGAGCAGAACTAATATGTCGTATTCCGTCTTCGTCAGCCGGATCTCCTTCCCGAACAGGAATACGGTCCGGCTAAGCAAATCGATCTCCAAGCCGTTCCTGACAATCCGGTTGGTTGAGGTAACGTCCGGGGTTCGGCCCATATACGATACCCTTCTTAGGTGCGCATTCACGCGCGCGACAAGCTCTATGGGACTAAAGGGCTTCGACAAATAATCATCCGCACCGGTAGCAAGCCCATGAACTTTATCCCACTCGGCCGATTTGGCGCTAAGAAATAAAAGCGGAACATAAGAGGTTTCCCGTATCCTCCTGCATACTTCAATACCGTCGATTCCCTTCATCATAACGTCTAAAATGACCAGATCGATCCCGCCTCGCGCTACGTGCTTCAACGCCGTCAAGCCATCCTCGGCCAAGACTGTAGCCATGCCGGCCTGCTGTAAATAAACAGCGATCATCCTGCGGATATCATCATCATCGTCCACGATCAGAATCGTTGCCTGCCCGTTCATCGTGTCTCTCCTTTGCTCGGCCTATGCTATTAACAATCTAATTTTACCATCAAATGCTTAATTTAGGGATGGAGCGGCAAGTGGTTTAAGATGATTTGATCCGCATAAAAAAATCCGCCATAAAGGCGGATTCGGCGAAATACTGGGAGATGAAGCGCATTACCGTGCCTCATGCGTAAACTAGCGTAAGGCGAATCAATTTGTCCGTGGACGACGGCGTACGACTGTAAGATTCGGTCGTATAGCTGAATTTGGACAGATTGGTCTGCGCGGCGAGCGCCTTCTTCAAGTCCGCCGTCACCGTCGACCCTCTCGTATAACGGAAGGTCAGCGTCTTCTGCCCTTGGCTGGCGGCAGCCGTAATCTTGTCGATCAGCCCCTGCACGCTTGTGACCGTGTAGGCGTCCGTCAGGTAGATGTAACCCATCGTGTTGTACAAATTCGTATAAAAGGCCGATCTGCTCTTATCCGATGCCGCCAGCTTCTGAAGCGTCTGCTCATACGCGGTCACGGCCTTCGGATAATCCGCGCTCTTCCACGCATGGTCGGCGCGCAGCTGCGTATCCGTCACGTTGTAATAGTTGTACGTCACCCGGCCTGCCACGTTCGGCACGGGATCGTCCCAGGTCGTATCGATATGATACCATTGGCCGCCGAGCTGGATCAGATTCCAGGCATGGGCTTGCCCGCGCGACGTTCCTTCCACGATCCGCACCGGAATGCCCGCCTGCTTCATCATCTCGTAGGTGAGCAGCGCATAACCCTGGCATACCGTGCTTCCCTTGAATAAGCCGTCATAAGCCGAATGGGAGACGAGCTTCGTGTCGTACGCAAGGTTGGCGACGATCCAGTCATGGATCGCTTTGGCCTTCTGATGATCGTTCATCGACTTTGACACGATGTTGCTCAGCACTTTGGTCACGCGCTGCTGGACGAGCTTTGTCTGCTCAAGCGACTCCCAATACGTAAATTTGAACACAACCGTTGCCGCATTCCCTTTGAATGTGGCGGTCGTCGCATAGGATTTGACGATGTAATGGAGATAATCGTTAGCGGCCATCGCGGCTTCCAGCGCCTTATCCACGTCTGTCTTAAGCGAAGCCTTGGTGCCGCTGTAGGAAATCGTATAGGAGTCCAGTCGCTGATTCAGTGCGTTGGTCAGCTGCTGTTGCATCTTGGTTTGGCTTGCCGTCAATGCGGCCGCTGCGGATACATGCGGAACAAGGCTCCCTGCCGATGCCGATCCGAATCCAAGCAAGATGCTTGCCGCCAGGAGGCCTTTTGCCCAATGTCTCATTCGCTAGTTCCCTCTCTTCGTTACGCTTGTTCGTTCTAATACTAGCATACGTATCGACACATTACGACACCTTCCTGCCATCCCATGAATTGGATGAGCATGCCTATATATACGTGAGGCTCGGACCAAGTATAGCCGAGCTCTGTGAACATTTTAAGTAACTAGGGGACGAATTTTTATACGAACGGCAACTGCTTTATAATGGAAATGGCGGCTTAAACGGCCTACACATTCATGAAGGAGTGAGGAGAAGATGAAATATCGCAAGCTGGGGAAGAACGGACCTGACGTCTCGGTTATCGGATTCGGAACATGGGCCATCGGCGGCGGCGGCTGGGCAAGCGCATGGGGCGAGCAGGACGATGCTCTCTCGATCGAGAGCGTGCGGGTCGCGCTCGACGCGGGCGTAACTTTCTACGATACGGCGGCGGTATATGGTCTTGGCCACTCGGAAGAAGTGCTCGGACGGGCGATCGGCAGCGACCGGCACAAGGTTATCCTAGCCACTAAATGCGGGCTTGTATGGGATGAGCGCAATACGATTGCCCGCAGCGGCGCCTATGAATCGATCCTTCGTGAAGCGGAAGCTTCCCTCAAGCGGCTCGGCACCGATTACATCGACCTGTACCAAATGCACTGGCCAGCCGAAGATGCCTCGCAGGAAGAGACGATGCGCGCGATGGACAAGCTCGTGCAAGACGGCAAAATCCGTCATGTCGGCATGTCCAATTATACTGTTGAACAGTTGGAGCGTTCGCTCACGGTTAGGCACGTTGATTCGTTACAGCCGCCGTACTCCATTCTCCGCCCTGCCGTAGAGCAGCAGGTACTTCCCTTCTGTCAGCAGCATGGGATTGGCGTCGTCGCATACAGTCCGCTCACTTCCGGACTGCTGTCAGGCAACTACACCTACGATACGAAGTTCAGCGAAGACGATTGGCGTTCGCGCAATAAAGCCCATACAGGCGAAGGCCTGCGTCAGAACGTCGACAAAGCCGAGCGTCTTAAAGCCATTGCGGCCCGCTTCGATCTGACCTTGCCTCAACTGGCGGTAGCCTATGTCCTTGCCCACCCTGCGCTGACCAGCGCTCTGGTCGGCGTACGCAAACCTTCGCACATTACCGGCATTCTGCCGGCTGCCGATGTAACGTTGGATGAAGCTACGCTCGTCGAGATTCGCGGGATTGCGGCAGAGTAACTTTTTTTATAAAAATGCGGCTCGTCCTGTATAGGACATCCGCTAGCCGGACATCATAATTATCGACGGTGACAAGCGAGGTGTGGTTCCATTGAGCCAAATGGTGAACGAACTCACAAGAGGTAAACGGAAGTAACACATTATGATTGAAGAAGCGAGGGGTTGTGCCGCAGAGCTATGCTCAAGGTAATAAACACCGGATTTCTTGAAGCAGATGTGAAACCTGAAGTTGTCTCATTCTAAAATCACCGTCAAGGAGAGCCCCGTAACAAGGGCTCTCTTTTCTTTTGCCTGCCCTGTCTCTGCCCTGACTGCGATCCTGCTTGCGGGAAAGGCGAAAAATGATTTTTTCGACCCGATGAATAGACCGGCCCCTTCCCGGACATTATAATATCGACGGTGAGAAGCGAGGTGTGGTTCCATTGAGCCAAACGGTGAACGAACTCACAAGAGGTAAACGGAAGTAACACATTTTGATCGAAGAAGCGAGGGGTTGTGCCGCAGAGCTATGCTCAAGGTTGTAAACACCGGATTTCTTGACAGATGTGAAACCTGAAGTTGTCTCATTCTATGATCACCGTCAGGGAGAGTCCTGTAACAAGGGCTCTCTTTTCTTTTGCCCGGAAAACCGGTCTGGTTTGCGCCAACCGTTAACCTTTTACAAAAACAAAATAATTTTCTCGCCAAGCTGTATAAGAACCGCCGATTCGGGCCATTCTATAAAGGACGGTGAGGAGAGAGGTGTGGTTCCATTGAACCGATTGGGGCAAGAACTCACAGGAGATAGGCTGAAGTAACACATTCCTGATTGAAGAAGCGAGGGGTTGTGCCGCAGAGCTATGCTCAAGGTTATAAACGCCAGATTTCTTAAAACAGATTGTGCGACTGTAGGTTGACTCATTCTAAATTCACCGTCAAGGAGAGCCCTGTAACAAGGGCTCTCTTTTCCTTTGCGTTCCACTCCACTGCATCTGCATTCCGGCGTTCATCCATCCCCTTCCGATGCATAAAAGACCGGCATCCGGGCACGATATTCTTTATCCTTTTTCCGGCGCAACAACGGTTAAGACCGCATCACCAAGTAACAAGAAAGGAGTCGTTATGGAAACGATCTTTGAAGTTGTGTTCGCGGTTGTGCTGCACAGCATCGAGCACTTCTTGTACGAATAGCTTTAACCTGAGGTTGGCATTCGGCGATAAAAAAGAAAGAACCTCCTGAAGCGGACAACCGCCAGGAGGTTCTTCTATTGAACGGCGCTTAAGCGATCAGCACTCGCCTGCAGCGCTCGGCTTGCCCGCAGCCGTCGCTGTACGGAAGCTCGAACCGCAGCCGCATGTTGCCGTCGCGTTCGGGTTATCGATCGTGAAGCCCCCGCCCATCGCCGACTCTTTGAAGTCGATCTGCAGACCGTTCAGGTATCGGATGCTCTCTGCATCGACCACTACTTTCAGGCCGGACATCTCCAGGACCTGATCGTCATCGTGTTGCTCGTCATCGAAGCCCATCCCGTAGGAGAAGCCGCTGCAGCCGCCTTCTTTCACCCCGATGCGCAGGAACAAGTCCGGCGTTTCTTCGGCGGCGAGCATTTCTTTTATCTTATCGTTCGCTGTGTCGCTAATAGTAATCATCTGCATTCCCTCCCTGACTTGCGCAAGGCCGTATACGTGTCACGCCGGCTATTAGCCAGCATGCCGCGAGCGGTCAAACGCTCGATTACCTTTAGTATACTCCGTTTAACCCGAACGCTCAAGAGACGGTCGCCTCCGCATTGGTAATGGCTGGTTAGGTTCGTCACTGTTCGACTTTCTAGTTGCCGCCCTGTGAAGTGAGGTTTATAATAGGGGGAGCTTTTGCTTTCGGACGGACTGGTACGGCGTAAGACGCTGTGCAAGTAATTTTTTTCACATAGTGCTAGAATATGCACAGCACCGCGTGGCTGATTAGCCTTACGCGCACCAAGTCACTGCCCAACACCCTATTGACCGGACCTTCCAGTGCCCGGCGGACAAGGAGGAAGCCCTCATGAACGTCGTTATACCGACAGAAGACAAACAAATGCAAGCCATCATCGAGAAAGTCCGCGCTGGCGAACGCTTAACCCGTGAGGACGGCATTTTCCTGTATCGTTCCGATGATCTGCTGACGATCGGACAGCTGGCGAATGAAGCCAACCTGCGCAAGAACGGCCGCAAAGTCTATTTTATCGAGAATATGAGCTTGTACTTCACGAATGTCTGCGAAGCGCACTGCGCATTCTGCAACTTCCGCAAGGACGAAGGCCAGGAAGGCGCTTATACGCTCAGCGGCGAGCAAATGATCGAATACGTCGAGCAGCACATCCACCCTGGCGTTCGCGAATTCCATATCGTTGGCGGCCATAATCAGCACGTTCCGTTTCAATACTACGTAGATTCGTTAAAAGCATTACATGAGCGCTATCCCGATGTAACGCTTAAGGCTTACACGGCAGCGGAAATCGACTTCTTCTCCCGCATCAGCGGACTCAGCTACAAAGAAGTGCTTCAAGAACTGATTAAAGCCGGCCTCAAAAGCCTTACGGGCGGCGGCGCGGAAATTCTCTCGGATGAATACCGCCGCAAAATGCGCGTTACCAAAGCCGATGTCTCCCAATACCTGCAAGTTCACCGCACCGCTCACGAATTAGGGCTGCGCACGCATACGACGATGCTCTACGGCTCCATCGAGAAACACGAAGACCGCATCGATCACTTGACGCAGATCCGTGAACTGCAAGACGAGACGAACGGCTTCTTGGTGTTCATTCCGTTGTCCATGCAGCCGATTAATCCGAAAGCCGGCATCCGAAGACGCAATTCGGCCTTCGAAGATCTCAAGACCATTGCGATCAGCCGCTTGATGCTCGATAATTTCCAGCACATCAAAGCATACTTCATCAACATCGGCACGCAGCTGACCCAAGTTGCGCTGACGATGGGCGCTTCCGATGCGCACGGCACGATCGTCAAAGAAAAGATCAGCCACGCAGCCGGCGCGCTTACGCCTGAAGGCATCACCCGCGAAGATCTGATCTGGTTGATTAAAGGCGCCGGACGTATTCCGGTCGAGCGCGACACGTTCTATAACGAGGTCAAGGTTTACGAGTGATCGACCCCTCATCCGCACATACTACGTATGTTAGCGGACTTTTTCATCATGTATACCGGTCCATGACCGGTTCTACACATAATCGCTGATATGAAGGTTGGGATTTTCTATGAAACGTTTTGTGATTCTTGGGGGCGGCTATGGCGGCTTTACGGTCGCCCATGAGCTGCTTGAAGGGGAAATTCCCGATGATACGGTGATCGTACTGATCGATCGCATGCCTCATCAGGGCTTGAAGACGGAATATTACGCGCTGGCAGCAGGTACAGTGTCCGATTACAATCTGCGCGTCCCGTTCCCGTCCGACCCGCGGCTGATCGTCACCTACGGCGAAGTAACCGATGTCGATCTAGAGAAGAAGCAAGTCCATCTCGCCGGCCAAGACCCGCTTGAATACGAGAAGCTCGTCATCGCGCTCGGCTGTACGGACAAATATCACGGGATTGAAGGCGCTGAGTTGTATTCCAATAGTATCCAAACCTTCTCCCAAGCACGCCAAACGTACAATAAGCTGAACGATGTCAAGCCATACGGCCAGGTGTCCATTATCGGCGGCGGCCTGTCCGGCGTCGAGATTGCGGCAGAACTTCGCGAGAGCCGTCCGGATCTGAACATCCGCATCATTGACCGCGGCGGTTCGGTTATGTCCGCTTTCCCTGGCAAAGTGCAGCAATACGTTTCCTCTTGGTTCCTGGAGCACGACGTCGAGATGCGCAGCCATGTTTCCTTGAATCGGTTGGAAGAAGGCGTGCTCTATGATGCGAATTCGCCTGAGCCGATCTACACCGATGCTACGGTATGGACTGCAGGCATCCAGCCGGTTCCGCTCGTACAAAAGATGGCGCTGGCCAAAGATAAGCAAGGCCGCCTGGTCATTAATGAATATCATCAATTGCCCGATTATCCGGAAGTATTCATCGTCGGCGACTGCGCCTCGATTCCATTCGCTCCGAGCGGCCAAGCCGCAGGCGCGCAGGGCAAACAGGTTGCCCAAGTCATGCAAGCGATGTGGAACGACAAGACGATTCGCTTAGGTCCAATGAAGCTGAAAGGCGTGCTCGGCTCCCTCGGCAAGAAAGCCGGATTCGGCCTTATGGGCAAGACGACGCTTATGGGACGCGTACCTCGTATGCTGAAGAGCGGCGTGCTCTGGAAATCGAAGCACCATATCGGTTAATCGGCGGCGGTGAAGCGTTACATATCGTCGATTAACCGATCAAGCGCTTCACGCTCGGCTTGCTGCTTCTCTACGGCTTCCAGGATGAGTTGTTCCAGCTCGTCCACCGTTTCGGCCGCGATAATCTCGCCATTCACTAATCCGAACGGTGCCAAGTAGCATTCGCCGCAGTTACCCAGACAGCCATACTCGATCACATCGTAATCGGGATTCTGTTCGAGCCGATTCATTATCCGGTCTGTTCCATGATGCATATTGCTCGCACAAAATTCAATGATTGGCTTTAACATTCATTCACCACACCTAACGTTGATATCCATTTTCATTTGACTCACTTTGTACTATAATAGAGGAAGAAAGGAGTTGATTGCAATGAGCGATAATACAGCAACGATGTATGATGAAGTATTGGACGTTCTCGATAAGCTCCGCCCGTTCCTACAACGTGACGGCGGTGACGTAGAGCTCGTTGACGTAGAAGACGGAATCGTTAAGCTGCGCCTGATGGGTGCATGCGGTAGCTGCCCAAGCTCCACGATCACGCTCAAGGCAGGCATCGAGCGTGCACTGCTTGAGGAAGTCGAAGGCGTACAAGAGGTTGTCCAAGTATTCTAAGGTACTTCCTTACAATAAGAGTCTTGCCCGGTCCGCCAGCGGAAAGGGCAAGACTCTTTTATTTGGCTTATCGGATCGAGGTCTTGATCGGATCGAATCCGCCCGTCACGTCGACGATATTGCCGGTCAAATAATCCGATTGCGGCAAGCAGAGGAATGCGACCATCCGAGCGACGTCCTCCCCTGTTCCCGGGCGTCCAAGCCTGGATTCTTCATCCCGTTCGCCGAGTACTTGATCGATCGTCTTCTCCTTGTTCGCGCCTCTAATATCTCCCGGACATATCATATGTACCGTAATTCCGTTCGGAGCTTCTTCGACGGCCAGCGTCTTCGTGAACGAGACAAGACCGGTCTTCGCAGCCGCATAGACGGACCGATGCGGCCATGCTCGCCCTTCTCCCGCATGACCGAAGCCGAAGTGGATAATCCGTCCCCATTGGCGCCCGCGCATCCCAGGCAGGAGCTTATGGTCAAGCAACATCACGCCCAATAAATTACCATTAACGAGCCTTGTAATCTCTTCCTCTTCATAATCGGCGAACGAACGACGCTCGCGGATGAACGGGCCTGCGTTATTGATGAGAATATCGATGACTCCCGAGACCGACCATTGCTTCGCTTGAGCTGCCAGCTGCGTCACATCGCTTGCCTCCGCAATATCCCCGCGAATTGCGGTAGCCCGGACGCCATAACGTTCAAGATCTGCAGCCAACTGCTTAGCCTCCTGCTCGCTTGTGACGTAATTCAGGACGATATCGCAGCCAAGCCTTGCCAATGTGAGCGCTGTCACTTTTCCCAAGCCTTTGGCGCTGCCTGTGATAAGCGCTGTCCTCCCCTTGAGCTCCATGATCCACCCTCCCCTGACATGAGGCGATAGACTTAAGCACCACATGCCTTAAGTCTGCCGCTCATGGAGAGTATAGCACATTACCTCAGTTTCCTCATCTGCCGGCTCGCGTATTCGAACGTGATCAGCAGGCTATCGATAACAAGGTCAAGCCCTTGCTGGGAATCCGCCATCTGCGCACCAAGATCCTCGACTTTATGGTAACCGCCGTAATCTTCGTGATTCTGCTTCAGATCATCCTGCATTTCGGAATTCATATAATGAATTTCGGTATTACGCCGTTTGCGAAGACGATTCACGGCTTCCTTATGCTTGTCCTTCAGCGCATTCAACCCGCCAGACAACTCTTGATGCAAATTATGCTCGCGCATGTTGCGAAGCACCGTAAAATAAGAAAATTGCGATTTGATCCGCTCGGTTCCGAGCGATAAAAAGTCATTCAAGAGCGTCCCCAGCTTATCCAGAAGCGCGAATAGCCGAATAAATCCATTCTTATCGTAATAAATATGCCGTTGATAATTAAGCCGCTCCTGTGGAGACATGGCTTCCAACGAATCGGATTTGACCATCGCCGCGAATTTCTGCGCGGCATAGTAGCTTTGCTCTAGCTCGTCCAGCGAGGCGAGCAAACCATAGGTCCAAATTTCATACTTGCGCAATTTATGGTCATCGTCTCGACCAGCGGCGATCCGCTTGTGAAGCATGGCAGCGAACTTCTCCATCGCCTGGATGGACTCGAGCAGTCTGCCATGCGCCTCACGCGGCGATTCGCCGAACATTCCTCGAAGCATCGCTTGTCCGTCACCTCCTGGCGCATCGTTGATCTAGCTTACCCGGCATCCGGAGCCGTCAAACGTGGTAATTCCATGCGTCCAAGCTTGGGTTATCCACGGTAACGTCCTTCCCGCCAGCGCCATGAACGAATCGCCAGATCGGTCATCACCCCGAACAAGAACGAGACAATGACATTGTGCAGCAAGCTCGTGAACAAGAACCAATCTTCGTTCGTCAATGTCGCCGTGAGCAGCGCGCCGCTGAAGATTTGGCAAATGACGAGAACGAACGAAGCTCTCGCGGAACGTCGGATACCCGGCATGTCGGACGCAACCTTGGAAGCCTTAAAGTACAGCCAGCCGATGAGCGAAGCCAGAATAATGGCTCCGACGCGGTGCGCGAATACAATGCTCGTGGCACCTTCCATCTCCGGAATGACGGCACCGTTACATAGCGGCCAGCCGATACATCCGCCCGCCGAATCCGTATGACGGATGAACGCTCCCAAATAAATAACAACGTAGGAAAAGGCCAGCGCCCCCATGGTGAGCGAGAAGACGGCAGGATGAACCGCTCGCGCCGGCTTGCTCTCATCGTAGCCTCTCTGCATCCTTCTTACCCACATGACGTGAAGCATTGTACAAGTAAAGGCCATGATCGAGAAGCCAAAATGCAGCGCCATGACCGGCGGCGATGTCGGCCATATGACGGCAGCAGCGCCAAGAAGCGCCTGGAGGATCGTGAAGAATCCCGTCCCCGCCGAATACCATACCGCTTCCTTATATTGCCGATAATCCTTAAGTGTAAGTGCAAATACCGCCAGCACGATCAAGCCGACCACGCCGGTTACGAGCCTGTGCGAATATTCAATGAGCGACTCAACCGTATAAGCCGGGACGAATTTGCCGTTGCACAGCGGCCAATCATCTCCGCAGCCACGCCCCGACTCCGTATTCGTTACAAGCGCTCCCGCTAACAAGACAAGGAGCATGCCGATACAGGCCGCAAGCACAAGTACACGATAGCGTCTAGATATCAAAGTCATCACCTGGTTTCTATGCGTATGATCTTCACTCATTATAACGATTACAAATATCAAATACCATGTTGAAAATGTGAACACAATCACAAAGTCTGCCCGGTTCACAGCTTTGTCATCATCTCTATTGTGCGCAATAATCGGCCCAAACAAAGCAAACATGCCCACCATTCCTTACCCCCGCCCAAGGCGGATGAAAGAATCGGTGAGCATGCAGTTCGGTGGTGCTGCTAAACCTTAAAGTGCGGCTGCGACCTGAAGCGCACGCTCAAGAAACTGTTCGATCTCGTCGCGCGTCTTGCGCAGCTTGCTTACGAAACGGACGACTTCGTTGCCATTGCGGAATGCGATAAAGCTCGGAATGCCGAGAATGTTCAGCTCGCTGCACAAGTCCGGCAGGTCGTCGCGGTCGATTTGGTAAAACTTGATCTTGCCTTCGTATTTCGCTTCAACGTCAGGCATAAAAGGATCAATAAAATGACAGTCCGCGCACCATGTCGTCTTGAACACGACAACGCTTAAGCCTTCTTGCGCAACGGCTTCACGGAATGAAGCCTCTTCGCGGATGATTTCCATCGTCATCAGCACCTCTCATCTAGAACCCGCATCGAACGCGGATGTCTTACAGATCGCGCTCGATGACGAGATATTTGAAGTCCTCATAGTCTTCATAGTTCCAGTATACCTTACCGCCGAATATTTTCACAAAGTCGCGCGCGGCTACATAAGTAACGCCGTCAATCGTCGTCACCGGATACGACGCGGCAACGATCTCGCCATTCACGTCGAACTGTTTGCCGCCGATCTGGAACTTGACGGTCTTCCCTGTCGCTTCATCATAGACAAGAATCTGTTGCTTGTTCCCGGATACGTTAGCGCCGAATTCATTCGCGACGAAACGCAATGGGATGAGCGTAATGTGCTCCGGCGTCTCGATTGGCGCATAAGCCTCATCATAATCCGGGAAGAGCATGACTTGTTGTTTGAAGACGCCTAGGTCGTCATGCAGCAGCTTATACAGGTCCGAACCCGGATCGATCTGCTTCAGGAACTGGTGCTGCTGCATACGCTCGAACTGGTAATCCTTGATCGTCTCGAACGGTCTTGGGTAGATCACATCCGGCGTGATCGACTCGTTCACCTTGGACATCTCCGTCGTTGACGTTACGGTAAAGCCGTTAAACGGCATAACTTCCTCTTCCACCAGCTCTTCTCCGGCAACGAAGGAAGCTTGAACGACCGATTTGCGGATATCGAGCTTGCCGTCGACATACAGATCCGCTTTCACGGACGTATTCGCATTGAAGATCGCCTGGAAGGTTTCCGGATCTTCGGTTTTGGCTTGCGTGAGCTCTTCCTTCATCTCGGCAATGCTGTCCACCATATCATTCACGGCTTCGTCGATCTCCGCCCGCGCTTCCTCTGTCGTCGAGCCGAACAGCTCTTCCAAGCTCTCCCCGCCGACTGCGGATTCCTGGCTCTCCAGCAGGTCGACGATGGAATGGAGCAGCGTCTTGAGTCCTTCTTTATCTTGCGAGAGTGCATCCATGAAAGCTAGCAGCCATTCATAGATCTGCTCGCCGCTGAGCGAAGCGGATACATGCATGGCATTGATCGATTGACCGCCCACCGTCACTTCAGCAGGCTGCACGGAGATGCCGCTCGGATTCGGAAGATGGTCGATCACGAAACCGGAGATCAGGTCGGTCAGCTGCTCTAGCGCAGCCATAGCCGATTCTTCGGTCGCTGCTGCTTCAGCTGCATCTTCCGCGCTCTCGAAATCTTCGGGAACCGCGAGAAGCGAACTGTCCAGCGGCATGCCGAGTCGATCCAGATTGAGATCGAATACTTTGTTGATGCCATCGAGCTCGAACGTGACCTTGTTCTTGTTCACCGTCGCAGCGAAGCCGATGCTGCGGTCCGTCAGCTCAAGCTTGCCTTTAAGCGACATATGCTCTTCATCCGCTACCTTCAGATCAGTAAGCGACAGCTTTACATTCGAGAACAACTTGAGCAGTTTCGCTTCTTCCTCATCCATCGCGGCGATTGCTTGCTCATCGGTCAGAAGCTGAAGCTCTAAAGTCTGACTGCCTTCATAAGACGTCACCTTAAGCGACTGCTTCAGCATTTGATTCAAGTCCAGCCCGCCTACGGCCTGACAGCCGGCCGCAATGATCATGACGACCGCTAGCGCAGCGGCCAGCAATGTTTTTCTCCCCAAAAACCTTTTCATCACAATAAAACCCCTCCCCAATATAAGAGACCGAGGTCTATTCTATCATGGGAAGGGGGCGTTCTGGTAGATTTGGAGACTATTTACTTTTCGACAAATTCCGCGCGGTTAACCGCATGAGCGGACGCAGCAGTTTCCGCATCGGACCCGGATATTGACCGATCTCTTCCGGCGTAATGACGCGAAGCACGATAAGCAGCACGGCATAAACGCCGAGGGCCGCGATTCCCGTCGCGCCAAGGGTAAGCAAATACGTTACCTTGGCCGGCAGCGCATCCAGCAAGTTGCGACCCGCTAGGTCAACGATAAAGCCGACGCCAGCAGCCACCGCTACGGTAACGATATAGCCCGTCCACCGCTTGCCGAGTACTGATAGCGGGATTTCCTGGCGGATAACCCGGAGGTTGAGCGTGCTGATCGTCAAGAAACATAACGTTGATGCGATAATGAGCCCGTATGCGTCCAAGAATGGCGCTAAGGCCACGCTTCCGACCACTTTGACGAGCATGCCGATAATCGTATGCTTCATCGGGATTCTCGCTTTCCCCATGCCGAAGAGCACCGAGTTGGTCGTCATCATCGTAATTTGGAAAATGGTGCCCGCCGTTAGGGCTGCCACCAGACCGCTGCCGTCCGTATCTTCGAAGAAGAATCCGGTGGCGGAGACGGCCGCGACCGTTAGCGCCAGCGCGGCCGGAACGCCGGTCAGCACGACGATCCGCATGACGAGCGAGGTCTGGCGTTTCACTTCATCCATATTACGGATCGAGTAGGCCGAAGAAATAATCGGGATGATGGATGTGCTCAGCGCGATCGCGAGGATCGGCGGAATGCCGGCCAGCGCCTGCGCTCTTGTGCCCAGTGCCGCGAATGCTTGCTCCGCGACTCCCCGGCTGACGTAATCGGTCAACCGGTAGAAGACCGAAGTGTCGAAGAAATAGACGAATTGAACGGTTACCGCCGCGACCACGATCGGGACCGAGATGCCGAACATTTCCCGGTAGATCGTCTTGAACGGGAGCGTCCTGCTCGTATCCGGCTGATCCTCTAGCTGTGACGAATTGTCCTGGCCACGCAGCTTGCGAGCGTAATAGAGCATGATGACAAATGCGCCTACGCTGCCGAATACGCTGCCGAAAGCGGCTCCTGCGGCAACCCACTCCGTATCCCAGTTCCAGGACAAGATGATGAGTACGAGCGCGATCGCCGTGACGACGCGCGCAATCTGCTCGACAATCTGCGAGATTCCCCCCGCCATCATGAACTGGCGGCCTTGGAAGTAGCCGCGCATCATCGCAATGACCGGGAACAGAATGAGCGATGGGGCGATGGCGGCAACCGCCAGATGCGCGCCGGGATTATCCGCGAGCCGCGCATAGAGCGGGGCGAATGCAAACAGCAAAACAGCGATGACGACACCGGTTACGGCGCCGAACATAATCGCTGCCTTGTAGATCTGCTTCGCTTCGCGTTTGCGTCCTAGCGCATAACGCTCGGACACCATTTTGCTGATCGCGCTCGGAATCCCGCCGGTCGCGATCACAAGCAGCAGTAAATACACGTTATTCGCGGTGTTGAAATACGTATTGCCCGCATCATCCATTAAATAATCAAGCGGCACGCGCTGGAAAAGCCCGAGAACTCGGGCTACCAGCGCTGCTGCCGCTAGGATGATCGTACCTTTAATGAGTGAATCCTTCTTTACCATAGGTCAACCTTCCATTTACTGTGGAATGCCTTACTTCGACTTGATCTCCTCGAGCGGTTGGTGATTGCCGCGCACCGGAGCTGCCGCGCCGGATGGCGCTGCCCAACGAATGCCGTTGCGGATAACTTGAAGGACGTTATTGTTGTAGTAGGTCGGGTACGTCTCGTGGCCTGGGCGGAAGTAGAAAATCTTCCCTTGGCCGCGGCTCCAAGTGCAGCCGCTGCGGAACACTTCGCCGCCTTCGAACCAGCTGACGAAGATCAGCTCGTCCGGAGCCGGAATATCGAAGTGCTCGCCGTACATTTCTTCATGCTCGAGCTCGAAGTATTCCGGCAGGCCGCTTGCGATCGGATGCGCCGGGTTGACGGTCCAGATCCGTTCTTTCTCGCCCGCTTCGCGCCATTTCAGATCGCAGCCCGTGCCCATCAGCTTCTTGAAGATTTTCGAGAAGTGGCCGGAGTGCAGGACGACGAGACCCATGCCGTTCATGACGCGCGCATGCACGCGCTCAACAATCGCATCGTCTACTTTATCATGGCCCATGTGGCCCCACCAGATGAGAACGTCCGTGTTCGCCAATACTTCTTCCGTAAGGCCGTGTTCCGGTTGGTCCAACGTTGCCGTGCGCACCTCGAAACCGTCCGTGCCGATGCCTTGAGCCAATGCGTTATGTATGCCGTCCGGATAAACCTTCTTCACTTCTTCGTGTACAACCTCGTGCAAAAACTCATTCCATACCGTAACTTTAACCATTCTTGAATTCCTCCTTGTATATGCGGGTCTCTATAAGATCCATAGAATGAACAGAACGATCATCACGACCTGCAGAATGATCTTCACGACCATGCTAGAGAATAATCCGACCACGGAGCCGAAGCCCACCTTCAGCGATTTCTCGAAATCCGATCCGGCGATGAGCTCCCCGATTATCGCCCCGAGCAGCGGTCCTAGCAACAGGCCGAACGCCGGAATGACGAACGGTCCGAAGATGGCCCCTATGGTGCTGCCGATGATGGAAGCTTTGGAGCCCCCGAACCTCTTGACCCCCCACGCGCTGACCGCATAGTCCGCCAAGAAAAGCACCGCGACGATCAACGTCTGCATCGTCCAAAACCAGAAGCCGAAATGCTCGAACGTCAGGAAGAAGCCATATACGAAGAATGCGGCGTAGATCGCGACAGCGCCCGGCAGAATCGGAAAAATCGTACCGGCCATGCCAACAAGGAATAGAACGATAACAAGAATCCAACCGGCTATCTCCATCGCAAGGTCACCCCTTCAGCACATAATGCTCGAGGAGATGGGCGACCGCATGCTCGGTGTTCTTCACGATGACGGCATCGGCTGCTTCCTTCACCGCCAGCTGCGCATTGCCGACCGCAACGCCTAGGCCCGCTTCTTGAATCATGGCGATATCGTTCAAGCTGTCGCCCATGGCGGCTACTTGCGACATCTCGATCCCGAGCACTTGGCATAGCTCGCGAAGCGCGCTCGCTTTGGAGACGCCTTCCGGGTTCATCTCCCAGTTCCATGGCGACGAGTTCGTAATCTCCATGCCGCCCCAGCTGGCGACTTCCTCATAGATGCTCATTCTGGCTGCATCGTCCTCGGTGTAGTAGCCGAATTTCAGCCAGTGATGGGCCTCGTAATCGTCGGCAGGCGTAATCCATTTTTCCTTATTGTAGATGCCGTCCACCGTATACGCCCAGTACCAGACCTCGGGGAAACGCTGCGCCAGCTCGTGCATCCGCTTGATCGACGAAACGGGCATGAGCGAGCGGCGGTGCAGCACATGCGGCTTGGACCAGATCTCCCCGCCGTTGACCGTAATCATCGGCGTATCCAGCTTCAGCTGCTCCGCGTAGGGCAGCGCGCTGCGAAATCCGCGTCCCGTCGCAAAACATACCTTGATGCCTGCGTCCAATGCTTTGCGGATCCACTTCGCATTCTCGGCGCTGATCTCCTGCACATCGTTAAGAAGCGTCCCGTCCATGTCGAGCGCTACCAGCTTGATTGTATTCATCCTTGCCCTCCTTAAGCATGATGCGCCCCTTAAGGGCTGCAGCATCCCATGACATAGAGCAATTTTAACACATGTTGGGCTGATTCCAAACTCAACGCCTATTATACGTGCACGTTTTGTGCAACGCTGTATCGGATATTGGGCAAAAGTTGTTTGATTTTGCGGGGGGTGCCCCGTACGCCCCCTTCTTCTACACCAAAACCTCCTAAGTTCCTTTTCCCCTCGCCCCTTCCCCCTCCGCCGAGGGGAACCAAGGGCAACCGCCCAGCTTATGCTTCCGAAGTGAGTTTTCCGTTGGAAAACTCTGAGGATACCCGTAATCGGCATCGCTCGATACGCGGCCGTCTTCGATCTGTCCTTTCGTGGCGGGCACGCGTTGTCCCACGGCGGATTAGCTTGCATGTCATTGACACGCAGCCCCCGCAATGCGGGACAAAGCTTTTGTTCGAGCTTCGTTCGCGACTTTGCGCCTTGGGAGCAGACACCAACTATTGTGCGAATTAAAAATAGCGTGCTGACTCTCGCTTGACGTCCACGTTGTGGACACGCTGATTTTCTTTGTCCTGTTCAGTGTTTCATGAACAGTTAGCCCGAAACGGAGTGTTCGAATGATTCTGAAGAAGCGGCAGCGTTCGCCTTTGTGAGGGGAATCCCACCTTTACCATTTCAATCAAGGAATCCCCGAACAACAGCGATCGGAAGAACATTTCGAATACGCAGTTGAACTCGGCTAACAGTTCACAAAAACAATAGCCCTGCTCGCCTTGACGGCTCGCAGGGCTTGCAGGGTATGGATTATAAGCTTTGCTGGTTCATGCGGCGCCATAGTTTGCGCGCCACCAGACCGTGGGTTGGCGAGAGCAAGAACGCGAGGATGAACAGAACCGCTGCCGCGCAGACCATACAGCCTGCGATCGACGCATCTAGCACGTAAGCCGCGGCATAGCCGAGCACGGTGCTGGCGATACCGATCGCGACGCTGATGACGATCATCAGGCCCAGACGGTCGGTGAGCAGATAAGCGGCCGATGCCGGGATGATCAGCATGCCGACGACCAGGATCGCGCCGACGCTCTCGAAGGAACTGACCGTCGCCATCGACACGAGGCCCATCAGCAGGTAGTGGAACAGCGCGACGGGAATGCCCACCGCAGCGGCCAGCAGCGGGTCGAAGGCGCACAGCTTGAACTGTTTGTAGAACAAACTGACGAGCGTGACGATGACCAGCAGCGTGAAGCCGAGCAGCCAGACCGCCTTCGGCCCCATGTCCGTCCCGCCGAGCGTCCACGTATTCCAGTGCACGTGGGCGATCTCCCCATAGAGCACGCAGTCCAGATCGAGATCCACCTGGCGCAAATTCAAGCTGACGAGCACGACGCCGACCGCGAATAACGCGGTGAAGACGACGCCGATCGAGGCGTCCGATTGGACGCCGCTCTGTTGGAACAGCTGAATCAGGAAGACCGTGACGAGACCCAGCACCGAAGCGCCCAGCAGCATAATGAACGAGTCTCGGGAGCCGCTTACCATGAAGGCAATGACGATCCCGGGAAGTACGGAGTGGCTGATCGCATCGCCGATAAGCGCCATCCGCCTTAGAATCAGGAAGCAGCCTAATATCGAGCAGCAGGTCGCCACCAGCGAGCCCGTCAGAATAATCCAGAAATCCGTCATGCATCGACACCTCCTTTTCCGCTGACCGTAGCGCGCATGCGCTGCTCCTCCTGCAGGACGAGCTTCGCCTTACGATGCGTCAGCCGTTTGGCCAGCAGACCGCGGCGCGGTCCGAGCAGCAGCGATAGTCCGAACAACAGCGTCTGCGCCAGCACGCTGACCGGTCCTGTCGGCAAGCTGACCGTCGTGGAACTGAGCCAAGTCCCCACCACGCCGCTCAAGGCGCCGAACAATCCGGAGAGCAGCACCATGACGCCAAGTCGATCCGTCCAATACCGCGCAGAGACCGCCGGCGTAATGAGCAGCGCCGCCACGAGCACGACGCCCACCGCCTGAATCCCGATCACGACCGATACGACGATGAAGAACATAAGCAGTTGATCCAGCAGCGCAATCGGGAATCCGAGCCCTTTAGCGAAACCCGGGTCAAAGGAAAGCAGCTTGAACTCCTTGAACAGCAGCGTGCAGGCCGCGACGATAACTAGGCTGACGATCAGCATGATCGTCACGTCCGAGCCGATCATCGAAGCCGCCTGGCCGAACAGGAATTTGTCCAGACCGCTCTGATTGCCGTAATTGCTATGCTGAATTTGCGTGAGCAACACGATGCCGAGGCCGAAGAAACTCGAGAGCACGATGCCCATCGCAGCATCGCTCTTAATACGGGAATAGCGCGTGATCCAACCGATCCCGAATGTTGCGAGCAGACCCGCTATGCCTGCGCCGACCAGGAACAGCCCGATCGATTTGGTGCCCGACAGCATAAAAGCGATGCAGATGCCCGGCAAGGCGGCATGTGCCAGCGTATCGCCCATCAAGCTCTGTTTGCGCAAATACGCGAAACAGCCGATGACGCCGCTGCACAGCCCGAGCAGCATACAACCAAGCAGAATCCATTGGGCATTCGGATCCGTCAGCATCGACCAGAACGATTCCATGCCGATCACCCTCTCCCGATCCCGGAAGCTGCGCCGGATTCGTTCATCTCTGCATCCTGCTGGTTCAAGTAAGCGAAGCGCCCGCCATAGGTTTGTGCCAGATTAGCCGTCGTGAACACCTCGGCCGTCTTGCCGAACGCCTGCACCTCTACGTTGAGAAGCAGCACCGAATCAAAATATTCCTTCACCGTCGCAAGGTCATGATGAACGACCATAACGGTCTTCCCTTCGCGCTTCAGCTCCTGCAGCAGGCCGATAATCGCCTTCTCCGTAGCCGCGTCTACGCCGGCGAACGGTTCATCCATGACATACAGACGCGCATCCTGCGCCAGCGCCCGGGCCAGGAACACCCGCTGCTGCTGGCCGCCTGATAGTTGGCTGATCTGTCTATTCGCATAATCGGCCATGCCGACCTTCGCCAGACATTCCAACGCGAGGCGCTTCTCTTTCGCTCCGGGGCGGCGGAACCACCCCAGATGGCCGTAGCGGCCCATCATGACGACATCGAGCGCGTTCGTCGGAAAATCCCAGTCGACCGATTCCCGCTGCGGCACATAGCCGATCAATTTGCGCTGGGACGCGCTAGGGGCTCCGAATACTTGAACCTCGCCGGCAAGCTTCGGAATGAGCCCCAAGGCGGCTTTAATGAGCGTGGATTTGCCGGCTCCGTTCGGGCCGACGACACCGACGAGCTCGCCATGAGGCAGCTGAAACGATACATTGCGAAGCACGGGCTTCTTCTGGTAGGCGACGCTTAGGCCGCTAATCGCCAAGGGAGGGGCAGTAAGGGCTTCCGTTGTGCGCTGCATGGACATTCACTCCTTATTCGTTCGCGGATCGCGGTTATTTCAATGCGGCTGCAATGGTGTCGACATTATGCCGGACCATTCCGATATACGTGCCTTCCTCCGTGCCGGATGGGCCGAGTGCGTCCGAGAACAGCTCTCCGCCGATCTTCACCTCATGACCCAGCTTGGCGGCTCCTTCAATGACGGCCTCGATCGATTTTTTCGGCACGCTGGATTCGACGAAGACGGCCTTGATCTTGTTGTCGACCAGATAATCCCGCAAATTCGCGACATCCTTCGACCCGTATTCCGAAGCGGTGCTGATCCCTTGCAGTCCCATCACTTGAATGCCGTACGCGTCGCCGAAGTAACCGAACGCATCATGCGCGGTCACGAGCACGCGATCCGCTTCGGGAATGGATGCGATCTGCTCGCTGACATAGGTGTCCAACTGCTCGAGCTCGGCCAGATAGGCTTCCGCTTGGGTGCGGTAAGCATCCGCATGTTCCGGATCCTGCTCCATGAGCGTGTCGCGGATCACCTCGGCCGCCGAGATCCAATTGCGCACGTTAAACCAAATGTGCGGGTCATGAACCCCTGATCCATCCGTCCGCAGCGCCGATTCCGGCAGCTGCTCAGATACGGCCACCACCGTCTTCTTCTCCGCCATCTTGTCGAACATCTCCGTCATCTTGCCTTCCAGGTGAAGCCCGTTGAAGAAAATAATGTCGGCGTCATCCAGCTTCCGGATATCGCCCTGCGTTGCCTTGTATAAGTGCGGATCCACGCCAGACCCCATAAGACCGGTAACGTCAACATATGCGCCCCCGATATTAGCCGCTACATCGGCAATCATGCCGGTCGTCGTCGTAATCTTCAGCTTCCCTTCGCCCTCAGCGCCCGTCGTCTCCTTGCTGTCAGCGCATCCGCTTAATACAAGTACGGAAGCCGTCAAGAACAGAACGACGTACATCCACCGACGGAACGGAGCTTTTACTTTATGTCGCATGATAAAACCACCTTTACCAAAATAATTAACTCTTGCGCTTGTATCCACAATCCGAAAACTGGTACGAACATCCATATTTATTTCCCTGGGTCACACTAGTTTACTCTATGCCTCTTTTTTAATATTATACAAAAAAGTTTCTCTAGTGCAACATTTTCGATAAAAAAGTTTCCCGAACGCAACTTTTACAACCATTTACAGCATGCCTGACTCTTCACTCCCGGATTTTGGCCACAAAAAAAGAACCGTCCCCTCTCGGTCTCCCGAGAATAAGACGGCCCTTGCGCCGATCATTATGGCTGCTGTTCGTCTGAAGCAGCATTCGTAGATGCATCCGTGCTGGTGCTATTCGCGGCCACTTCCGTGCCGGTCGCATTATCCGTAGCAGCGGTCGAAGGATTGGCCGGTGTGCCATGCAGGCCAATCTCATCGTTGTAAGCGTCGAAAATTTTACGTGCGATCGGCGCTGCTCCATCCGAGCCGAAGCCGCCGTACGGTACGATAACGGCCACTGCGAGAACCGGATTCTCGGCAGGCGCGTAAGCGATGAACACCGAGTTATCGATCGTCTTGCCGCCGACATCCTGCTGGGACGTACCCGTCTTGCGGTTAACTTTGTACGGCGCGTCATTGAACACCGAGACGTTAACCTTGGACATGCCGCGCTCGACTTCTTCCCAATACGACTCTGGTATATCGATCGTGTTCAGAACCTCAGGCTTGTAGGATTGGACCACGTTGCCCTCGGAATCCTTGATCATATTAACGAATTGCGGCTTCATGCGCTTGCCGCGGTTCGCCAGCATCGCCGTATACTGCGCCAGCTGCAGCGTCGTGTACCGGCCTTGCTGACCGAAGGATGCGAAGATCATCGCGGACTGCACGCTCGCGGCTTCAGCTTCTTCAAAGTAGTTGATCTTGCCGGCGCTCTCGCCCGGCAGATCGCTGCCCGTGACGACGCCAAGTCCGAAGGCCTTCTCGTACTTGTCGAAAATCTCTACAGCTTCCATGCCGGATTCCCGGCGATATAAGGCATCCCCGATCATCTTCGCCATCCACGGGTTCGATGATTTGGCGATCGCATTCGCCGGATCCAGCACGCCGTAGGCATGCCCTTTGGCATTGCCGATCTTACGGCGATGCGCCGTTCCTTCTTTACCGTAATAGAACGCGCCTGTATCGTTCCATGTCGTCGAAGTCGTGAACAGACCCTCGTTCAACCCGATCAGAACGGATAACGGCTTCTGCGTCGAACCGAGCGGCACCAAGGACGAAGGCAGTTTGCTGATCTCCTTGTCATCCTTATAAGGACCGTAGATCTGACGGATCGTGCCGTTATACATAATGCCCTTAATGTCGTCGTAATCCTCCGGACTGATCCGGCCGCCCTCCCAGACGTTCGGATCGTAATCCGGCATACTGGCCATCGCGATTACTTTGCCTGTGTTGACTTCCATCGCAACCGCATAACCGGTCCGGGCCATCGGCTGTCTTTTGGAGGAGTCGGACGTATGCTGCAAGTAATCGATCTGGTCGAGAATCGCTTCTTCCGTCTTCTGCTGCACCTGACGGTTAATGGTCAAGTACAGGTTATTGCCCTTCTCCGGCTTGGTGATGACCGGCGGGCCGATAATCCGGCCTTCCGAGTTGATCGGATACGTCTTCAAGCCGTTCTTGCCGCGCAATTCGTCCTGATAGAGCATCTCCAGACCGTCGAAGCCGACATCTTCCTGTCCCAGATAACGCTCCAGCGCCGGCACTTCATTGCTATCCCGGTCCTTATACGTCTCGGTCGACTCGGCGCCGCCTTCGAACTTCTTCAGATAGCCGACCAGCTGAACGGCCAGCGTCTCCTGATCGTAGTGGCGAATACTCTCCTCGACGACCTCAATCCCGCTGTATAGGTCGCGGTGTTCGAGGAAGTAGGCGATCTCCTTCGAGTTCAGCCCGCTCTTCACCCGCCTTGGCACCGAAATCGTATTCTTCCGGTAGTCCAGGTCCATGTTCTTGATGATTTTATCGAGCGTCAGCGCTGCTTTGGGATCGCCGTATTTCTCGAATACGCCAGACAGACGGTTCGCCAGCGCGATCGAATCGTCCTTGCTCGTACCAGGCTCAATCGTGTAATACAGCGACTGGGTCGAGGTCGAATAAGCGACCGCCTGATTGCCGGAATCGTAAATATTACCTCGGATCGGAGGGATCAGGACGTTCTTGGAGCCCATCGAAGACTCCTCTTCTTTCAATTGCGGTCCTTCAACGAATTGCAGGATCGCCAGACGAACGATCAGGATGCTGAATAGAAAAAAAGTGACGAAAAAGAACATGTTAAGCCGGAACGAAAAATGTCTCCGGTTGCTAATCTCCCGCTTCTGCGGATCCTCCTGCACGGATATGCCTCCTCCCGCTCTCCATCAAATCTCTTTAATATGCGTCTCTTCAAAGTCTTCCGGGTTAAACCAGTTGCCTGATGATGCCCAAGTCGCGTCGAGCGGTATCCAGCCGCCCTCTTGATCATTCAAGCGAACTTCATTCCACGCATGCGGCCCGAAGCCGCCCCGTCCGTCGGCGCCCTGTCCGGTCACGACCTTCACTTCAAGCCCTACCGTGCGGGCCATCACCGCATAAAGTCTTGCTATGTCAATACAAACGCCGGTCTTCGTCTGGAACGTCTCGGCAGGCGATTGTTCCTTCCATATCCCATGCTCCTCATAATTGCGGGCTTTGTCCCAATCGTAAGCGATTCGCGTACCGAGCCAATCGTACAGCGCCTTCGCCTTTTCTTCGTCGCTGCCGGCCTTCAGCGTCACTTGGCGCGCTGCCTCCTCGATATCCGGCGGCACGGCCGCATCGATCACTTCATACTTACGCTGCAGCACGCGCTTGAATTCCGTCTGGACCGCTTCGGTCAGCACCGGCCCGCGTTTGGCCAGCACATCACCGGCTACCGGCATCAGCACTTCATCGGCTGTCTTCGCATAGAAGGACGACCCCCGGATGGAATCCACGAGCGGCGCATCCGGCAGCAGCGTCACATAGACGAACAGAATGGCCAGCACGATGAATGCCCGGCCAACGCCAAGCAGGCTGCCGATAATCGCACCGGTCGCCCGGCTTGCCGATCGCATGCCGGCGTCGCGCATCCGCGTCTCCGTTTGGCTCCGGGACAGCAGATCGAACAGCATCGCGCCAAGCGGATGAAGCAGGCTAAGCAGGAAGCGCAGCAGAAAGTATACGGCCAGGAACAAGATCCCGAAGCGCATCAGCTCGAAATCCCGCAAGCTCGTTATCAGTGTATACCAGAGCTGGCTAAACATGCCAAGCTCTTGCTTCGGTACCGTTATTTCCCGCGCAATAAGCCAATCTCGGACATAAGGTGACAGCCAGGAGGCAGCACGGCCTGCCACGATCAAGGACAGGACTGCGGTAGCCGCATCCCATACAAAAAAGAAAAGGTGCTTCGCAGAACCCGACGCACCTCTCCTCATCCCTTGAATCAGCGAGCCGAGCAGGACGACCAAGATGATAAGCGCTACAGGCTCCGGCTTTATCAATGCCTGCATCCACGAATCCATGGCTTCGTTCTCCTCCCATTCCCTATAGCTGCACCTGTCCGGCGCCGCACGGTTCAATCATCCGGCGTCAAGCATGCTAGCCGTTGTTCTTCGCCTGCGTAATTAACGCTTGGATCGTATCGTCAATCTCCCACGTTCCGATCTTGGTGCCGCGGAACATAACCTCTACCTTATTGTCGCCCGGCGTTCCGTGAAGCTCAACGTTCTTGGTCTTCACCGTAAAGGTACCGTCGCCGTTATTGGTGAACGTCGCGTCCTTCGCTTCGCCGACCATTGCCGCGATCGCCTGCTCCTTGGCCTCTTGGGCTACCTTGGTGCCGATACCCTTCACGTCTTCCAGTGTATAACCGCTGTATACGATAATGCCGATGACGATAACCCCGACGATCAGCCACTTTACGACCGTCTTCACGATCCGGATGACCAACCACAGTACGACGAGCGCAATCAGCAGAATGAGCCAGTTATCCTTGAAAAATTCAACCCACGTTTCCCAATCGTAATTCAAATTAAAGCCCATCCGATTAACTCCTCCATTATACCGCCTGCATACCTTGAATACAAAACATTATACCCGAACGGTCTAGGCCCGTAAACGCTGCAGGGACAAGCTTTCCGGCTGGCTTGCGCCACGACGCGGCTGACATAACCTTCCATGTCCAAGCGTACAAGTAGTAACAGGTCACAATCGTGAACCGGCATTTGCGGATTCGCCGGTTAAAGAGCGGAGCGCGTTTCACTTCCGTAATACAAGATCATGAACATACCATCTTGTATCTCAAGTAAGCCAAGCTCAGCTGGTCCACTTGCAAGGCACCGTCGCCGCAACCGTAACACCTTAAAGAAGAACGTCTATAGCGGACGGGCAAGTCGTTCGCCAAGGGGCGTGTGGGGAGGAAAAACCGTTGAAAACCGCAGTATGGCTGTATCTGTTCTTGTTCGTCGCGTTATTCGATTTGCATGCCCAGTACCCGATATTGACGCCATTCGCCATCTCCCTTGGCGCTGCGCCTTCATTCATCGGCCTCATGATGGGCATATACTCCATCACGCATCTGCCCGGGAACGTCGTCGCCGGCATCGGCGTAGACCGTTTCGGAAGCCGGCTGTTCATCGTCTTCTCGCTTGCGGCAGCCGGAATCATTCTTATCTTCCAATCGACGGTGACCGATCCTTGGCAGCTGCTCGCGCTTCGTTCGATCAGCGGCTTCGTGCTCGCCTTCCTCTCGCCTGCCTGCATGACGCTGCTTGCGCGCATCGCCCGAAACCAGGTTGAGCAGCGCAAGCTGATGGCCGGCAACGGCTTCGTACATACGCTTGCGTCCGTCGTTTCGCCAGCGGCAGGCGCTTATCTGGTCGCGCAGATCGGGTTCACGACCGCGTTCCTGGTGCTCGGTTGGGTACTCATCGGCACGGCTGCCTGCGCTCTCCTGTTCATTCGCGAAGCGCCCAAGAAAGCCGTTGCGGCCGACGGTATCGACGAGGTCGGAGGCCATGACGCCCCGGCACTCGGCCGTGATGCAGACAGCGACGCAGGTACGGGACAGACGATCCCGTGGCTCGTCTTCGTTATCCCGGTGGCCATGAGCTGCGCGCAAGGCATCTTGTCCTTCGAGCTGCCGATGATGGCCAAGACGCAAGAGGCGATGATGACGACAGGACTGCTGTTCTCGGTCGTCAGTCTCGGCGCCTTGTCGACGCTCAGCATGATGTTCCTGAATCGCAAGTCGCCTTATCTGCGCACGCTGTGGGGGGCTTTCATGATGGCCATTACCTACTTTGCGATCGCTGCCGGCGTTCCGCTGCCGTTCTATGTCCTGCTCTTCATTCTTGGTATGGCCAAAGGCGTTATCTTCCCGGCTCTGTCATCCCTGCTTATTGAGCTTAGCGGAGGCGCGCGGTACGGGCGAACGTTCTCCGTCCTGTCGATTGCGTTCTCGATCGGCGCGTTCATCGGCCCGCTGATGGCCGGCCACTTCCGCACCTACGTATCGCCTTATTACATCGCCTTCGTCGCACTGATGCTCGCCGTCTCCATTCTCCCTTTCCACGCGATCAAGAGCTCGGGAGGGAGCAGCGCCCATTTTTCAAAAACTGGGTAAACGCACAGGGCCGCTAACCCCCTCCTACATAGGATATGGTGTGGCAAACGACTAACGCGGTAAACGCGGAAGCGTCGGAGCCAAAGAAACTTAGATCCGAAAGAGGGGTGAATATACCATGTCCCAATATGTTGATCATGGTTGCCATGGCAAGGTTGGCGGTTTCAATTCGGCAGGAATTATCCTCGTACTGTTTATCCTGCTCGTAATCGTACTTGGCGGTTTCTGGTGTTAATCCTTCTCCCCTAAGTTAAAGGCGGCTTGCTACTAGCAGGTCGCCTTTCTCCTTTCTTTAAGACGAGACAGCCGATCAAAAAGTAACAGTTGCACCGCCCTGAAAAATCGCTGAATCATCAGTCAATCTATGGGCTTCCTGGCAAAATGGGCTACAATAAGGAAGAGGTGATGAAGCGATGGACATTGCGATTATCGTCGAGGGTAAAAATGACCGCAGCCGCCTAAGACGCGTACTGAGCGAGGAAATTCCGATCTATTGTACATATGGAACGCCAAGTACGAACCAGATTGAAACGTTGCGCAAGCAAGTCGGCCGCAAGCAGGCTTACCTGTTCACCGATAACGATTCGTCCGGCAAGCGGATCCGCGGGATGCTGCGCGACGCCTTCCCGGATGCCGAGCATATCTACACGCGCAGAGGGTATCCCGGCGTGGAGAAGACGCCCGAGGATTATTTGATCGAACAATTAGAAAAAGCGGGTCTGGAGTCGTACATTCTGTACCCGTCCCCAGATCCCGCTCCATGGAGCAAAGAAGATCAAATTTGAATATTCAGCGCGAAGATCACGACCGTTACGGTAACGATGCTTAGAACGGTCGACATGAATACGGTCTGCGAAGCGAATTCCGGCTCATTGTCGAACTCGACGGCAAGCAGGACGCTGGATAACGAAGTCGGTACGGCGGAGGCCACGATCAGCGCCTGCGCCATCAGCCCGTCGATGCCCATCGCCCACACGACTGCGGCAGCGAGCAAGGGACCTGCGACAAGACGAAGCCCGCAGGACAGCCACACGTCAGGCAGCGCGAGTGCGCGCAGCGACCATTTCATACTGCCGAGCTGGACGCCCAGCGTAATGAGGGCCGTTCCGATGAACGCTCCCGCCAGATAGCCGATCGGCGCGGTGAGCGCGACGGGCAGCTCGATCTTGAACGTACGCATCAGCGCCCCGAGCGGGATCGCGTACAGCACCGGCTGCGTCAGAATCGTGCGCATGACGTCACGCAGACTGCTCTTATGCGCATTGACGCTATAGATGCCATACGTGTTAGGCAGCAACGACTGGGTCATCATGACGATCACCTGCACCGACATGGTGAACGGGTTGTTCGCGAATACCAGCTGGTTGAGCGGAATCGCGTAGTTCGCGCTGTTGAAGAACAGCACGCTGTTGCGCATCGCCGCCCGCATCCCGCCTTTATGGCCGCGCAGCCGTACCACCAACTCCACCACCGCGTATTGCAGCAGCATGAACAATACGATGAATAATAACGTCTTCAACGCGACCTCAAGCGAGATCGCCGTCGTATACAGCAAATTAAAGATGATGGCCGGCGAGAACAAATAAAAGTTCAGCTTGGACAACGTCCGAATATCGAGAGAGAACGACCGCTGCAGGATAAAGCCCAAGGCAATCATTACCGACAGCGGCAGCACATTGTTCATGACGATCGAGCTAAGTACGGTCATTCCCCTTATAAGTCGATGAGCGCGTCTGTTATCTCTTTCAGCTTATCGGCGGAGACCAGCTCGTCCATCGATCCTCTCACATATTTGCGGATATTGCCGTCGCGGTCAATGAACGTAATGAGATCGCTGTGCGAATACAGCCCTGTCTCGGGATCCTTGACGACCATCATGCCGAAATCGGTCATCAGCTTGGCCGTCGCCTGCTCGTCATCGCCGCGCAAGAATTTCCAACCGGTCTGATCGATTTCATTCGGGATCTTATCGATAAAGCTGCGGATCGCATCCGGCGTGTCGCGCACGGGGTCGAACGTGATCGAGATGAATTCCACGTCCTTGCCGAATGTGCCGTCGGCTTTCAGCTCGTTCTGCAGCTCGCTCATCAGGAATGTTGTCGGCGGACATACATCCGGACAATTCGCGTAATAGAAATAGACGACCCTTGCTTTGCCGTTCGAATCCGACAGCTTCACCGGATTGCCGTCCAGATCCGAGAGCGTAAACTCCGGCGCAGGTTCATTCGACTCGAAGGTAACGGTCGTTTTGTCCTGCATCGAGATGAGCAAATAAATCCCCATCGCAACGCACAGCGCAAGCACCGCGATTTTGAATTGATGTTTACGTATGAATGCCACTTTCCTATTCCCCCTATGATGTGGTGAAGGACATGTTGCCTGCTGCCCCTCGCCGAATTCGCCACGCTCCCCCAAGCGCAGTAAGCCTTCTTCCTCCTTTGCCGTCAGCTAAGGCCGATTGCAAAAAGCGGCTCCCATCAGGAGACGGTGCCGCTTACCATGGTTATGACCAAGTTGTGTTCGCGATCATGAGCAGGAAAATCACCATTAAGTAGTTAATGGAGAAGAAAAAATTCGTCTTCGCCCATTTGGTCTCGATCGCCTGATGCGCCTTGATGCCCATCAAAGTCTGTACGAGCCAAGCTGCGCCGAGCGCAATCGAAATAATCAAGAAAAAGACCCCTACATAATCATACGCATAGAGCAGGATGCCTGTCGGAATAAGCAGAACAATGTACGGAATCATCTGCAGCTTCGTACGGCTTACGCCTTTGACCACCGGCAGCAGCGGAAACCCGGCTGCGCGATACTCTTCGACCCTGCGGATCGCAAGCGACCAGAAGTGCGGCGGCTGCCAGAGGAACAGCAAGGCGAATAACAGCCAGGCGCCCAGGTCGACCACATTGGTCACCGCGCAATATCCGATAACCGGCGGCATCGCTCCGGAAATCCCGCCAATCGAGGTACTCCAGGTAGAGGAGCGCTTCAGCCACATGGTGTAGATGACCACATAGGCAAAAATGCCAAGTACCCCAAGCCAGCCCGACAATGGGTTAACCAGCGTAAATAGGATGGCTAGTCCAACAATGCCCAGCACGATCCCGTAGATCAGCACATGCAATGGCTGTAAACGGCCTTCGGCGAGCGCGCGCTTCTGGGTCCGTTCCATTTTCTTATCCAGTTCACGGTCCCAGTAGTTGTTGATGACACATGCAGATGCCATCGTAAGCGTCGTCCCCACCAGCATATAGATCAGCAAGAGCCAATCAATGTCCCACTTGGAAGCCACCCAGAACCCGCCGAACGCGGCAAATGCATTCAAGCGCAACAATCCCGGCTTCGTCAGGGCTATGTATTCTTTCAACACAAGAGAGCCTCCTAAGCTTAGGTTACCAAGGTGAAACGGCTTACGCCACGGATGACGATGCCCGTTTCATTCCGGCGGAATACAAGATGCCCGCGCATCGCGTATTCCGATAAAGACGCGCGAGGCGCACGTCCATCTATAGTAGTAGTAATAAGTCGATGTTAATCATACCTCAAGTCGCAATCCTTTGACAATGTTCGCGTTTGCACCGTCACATTTTCTCCACAGCCGGATGCGCAATCCGAAGGAACCTTTTCGCCCACCCCATAATAGTATGTGATTGTGGATTATCGCCCAACTGAAGACGGAAGGAAGTGAGATCCTACGACACATGGCCGTCATAAAAGCAACCTCCGATGACATTAAAATGCTGGCCCGCCTCATGCGAGCCGAAGCTGAAGGCGAGGGCGACCTCGGTATGCTGATGGTCGGCAACGTCGGCGTTAATCGCGTCAGAAGCGGCTGTCTCGACTTCAAGAATATCCGTTCCATTCCGCAGATGGTTTACCAAAGTCCAGGGGGCTTCGAGGCCACGCAAAAAGGCTACTTCTACCAAAGTGCCCGCGATCGCGAAATCCGTCTTGCCAAGCGGATGGTTAACGGGGAGCGCCAGCACCCGGCTTCGAACGCGCTCTGGTTCTTCAAGCCTGCGGGAGGCTGTCCCGCTGAATGGTACGACCAAACCAATTCAGGACGCTACAAAGCTCACTGTTTCTTCATCCCTACGCGGTCCGATTGCCCACGCGTGTATTAAGGCTTAGCAGCCTGCAAGAGCCTATCTCATGTTAATGTTCAGAAAGCGAGGAAATTGAATCATGTCTAACGGTTACGGGTACAAAGGTGCAGTAAGTCCGGCAACAACTGCGGGTTATGGTTACGGCCATGCCACTCCATATCCTGGTATGACCGCTGCATCGGCACCTGGCTTTGGTTCTTCCATGATGCCTTCCATGATGCCTTCCGCCATGCCAACGATGACGCCGTCGATGATGCCTTCCATGATGCCTTCCATGATGCCTTCCATGATGCCTTCCATGATGCCGCAAACAGCAGTTGCCGGTGTTCAGACGCAGCCTCCAGTAGGCGTACCTAGCGGTGCTTTTGTTACACCAACAGGCGGTAACATCGTTACGATGCCTGTTGTCGAGGAATCATATGTAGAGAACATACTACGTCTGAACCGCGGCAAGATGGCGACGTTCTACATGACTTACGAGAACAATAGTCAGTGGAATGCTAAAATTTTCAAAGGCATTATTGAAGCTGCCGGCCGGGATCATATCATTATCAGCGACCCCGCAACCGGGATGCGCTTCCTGCTCCTGACGCTCAATCTGGATTATGTCACGTTCGACGGCCCGATTGCCTATGAATACCCATTCCAAGGCGGCTCCATCTCGAACAGCACGCCGATCGCCTCCACGACTGCCCCTACAGCTACTACGCTTCCGGCTACGAACGGACGTTAAGTTACCGGACGGAATGTCCACGCATGGAGTTTTGCCGGCCCTCCGGGAATCCACTCCGACAAGAGGCGCCACGAAGAACGCTCATCGCAGCGTTCTTTTTTTATGGCTTCCGCGGCTTGTACATCCGTTGCCTGCCAGACCTCGACGAACAATAACGGCTGATCCGTTCCTTCATATAATAGAAACCGGGGATCGGCTGCTTGCTGCTGCGCTATCCATTCAAGGTATGCCTCTTCGTGTTCTTCTGCAATCCGATATTCGACAAAACAGACGGCCATCTGGGAACTTCCTCCTCCGTTATAATAACCAGCGATTCAGAAAATACTAAAACGTACAAATAGAAGTATACCATTTCGTTAGGCAGGTGCTACTCTAATGGACAGCGGAACGCATTTGGTCATGGGACTTGGGCTTGCCGGCCTGGCTACCGTCGACCCTGTCGTCACTGCCGATCCAACGGTCTACTCGGCCATTCTGATCGGCACGATTGTCGGGTCGCAAGCGCCAGACTTGGATACGCTGCTGCGGCTCAAGGGCAATGCCATCTATATTCGCAACCATCGCGGCGCCTCGCATTCGATTCCGGCGATCGCGATCTGGACGTTACTGATCTCCTTCTTGCTGCAACTTGCCTACGGGTTCACGTTGCCTTGGCTCCATCTTATCGGTTGGATCTTGCTTGCCGTCGTGATCCATGTATTCACGGATCTGTTCAACACGTATGGCACGCAGGCTTACCGGCCGTTCTCGAAGAAGTGGGTGTCCTGGAACATCATCCATATCTTCGACCCGGTCATTTTCACCGCCCATGTGATCGCCATTACCTGTTGGGCGCTTCGGCTTGCAGATCCCGCTTATTTGTTCCCGGGCCTGTATGCCGTCCTGATCGTCTATTATCTATGGAGAGTCACCGCCCGCTACTCGCTTCACAAGCGGCTTCCTTCCCTAGATGATCATTATGAGGACCAGGATTCGTACCTGCTCATTCCGACCATTTCCTTATACGATTGGAATGTGGTGAAGCAACGGGCAGACGGCTCCTACGTCATCGGAGATCTCAAACACGGCAGCAAGCTGCGCTGGGTGGACAGTGCCCGCTGCTCGGATCATCCGGCCGTCGAACAGTCGATGAACGACCGTTCGATTCAGTCATTCTTGTCGTTCACCTCGTTCGCCTGCGCGGAAGTGAAAGAACATTCCTGGGGCTATGAGGTCCGCTGGTCGGACGTTCGTTACCGCCATCGCAAGCAGTATCCCTTCGTCGGCGTGCTGCTCATGGACTCGGAATACAAGACGCTCGGCTCCTATGTCGGCTGGCTCAGCGATGAACGGCTGCAAAAACGGCTGCGCATGAATACCTATTAGTGGCACACTGGCAAACCTTGACGAAAGAGCGTCCCTTCTTGCAGAATAAAGAAGGGACTTTCTTTTTGCCTATGGGGAGCGAATCTTTCGGTTCCCGGCGGATACACGGTCATGATTGCGCGCATATAAAAAGGCTCAAGGTTTCCCTTGAGCCTGGTGTGGCCAACTCACAATCCGTTAATTAACGGAATTGCGAACCGGACAGTTGTTGTTCGGCGATTTGTACAAGTTTGCGAGTGATGTAGCCACCAAGCGAACCTGCATCGCGTGTCGCGAAATTGCCGTAGTAACCGTCTGCAGGAATTTGGATACCAAGCTCCTGAGCAGCCTCGTATTTCAGTTGTTCCAGTGCTGCGCTTGCTTGAGGTACGACCAGCGTATTGCTGCTGCGAGATTGTCCTGCCATGTGGAATTTCTCCTTTCATCCTCTGCACTTAGTATGTGTTGCAAGCTTGCAAGCTTATTATGATACGTAAGCGAGAAGAATATGCTTAGATTTGAATCTTATTTTTCAAAACCTTAAAAGGAGTGTCTTCCACCATGTCCAAGCCTATCTCATTACTGTTCGCTATCGTCTCCGTATTGCTCATGACCGCTACCGGTATTGCCATCAGCTACAACGCTTGGCTCACTCTTGCACTCTTCGTGCTGACGATGGGCTGCATCGGCTACGGGTTCGTGCTCAAAGCTAAACTAAGACGCCGCGCGCAGGGTTAACCCCTGCCTTCGCGGCGTTTGTTCTGTTGTCTTCTATTAGCGCGGCAGCAAGAAGCCCATCCGCTCTTTGACGTCGCGCACCGTCTTGCTCGCCGTCTCCGTTACGCGTTCCGCGCCTTGCTTGAGAATATCATGCACGGCTCCGGAGCTGCGAATCTCCTGATAACGCTGCTGCAGCGGCTCCAGCGTCGCGACGACATGCTCAGCCAGATCCTTCTTGAACGCGCCGTAGCCCTGCCCCTCATACTTCGCTTCGATCTCCTCCAGCGACATGCCTGCACAATGCGAGTAAATGCCCATCAGGTTGCTCACTTCCGGCTTCTCGGCCGGGTTAAACTTCACCTCGCGGCCGGAATCGGTCGTCGCGCGGCTAAGCTTCTTGCGAATGACGTCCGGCGGATCGAGCAGCGCGATATAGCTTGCCGGATTCGGGTTGCTCTTGCTCATCTTCTTCGACGCATCATCGAGCGACATAATCCGTGCGCCTACCTTCGGAATGTACGGCTCCGGAATATTGAAGTAATCGCTGAAGCGGGAGTTGAAGCGGCCCGCCAGATCGCGCGTCAGCTCCAGATGCTGCTTCTGGTCGTCGCCGACCGGCACCAGGTGCGCATTGTAGAGCAGAATGTCCGCCGCCATGAGCGTCGGGTAGACGAACAGCCCTGCGCCGACCGAGTCCTTGCCCTGCGACTTGTCTTTGAATTGCGTCATCCGCTCGAGCTCGCCCATGTACGCGAGCGTCGTGAACAACCATCCGAGCTCGGCATGCTGCGGCACATGCGATTGGATGAACACGTTCGCTTTGTTCGGATCGATGCCGGCAGCCAAGTAGATGGCGGCTACCGCTTCGGATTGTTCCCTCAGCGCGGCAGGATCCTGCGGCACGGTGATGGCGTGAAGATCCACGACCATGAAGAAGCATTCATGCGTGTGCTGAAGCTTCACGAAATTTTGGATCGCGCCAATGTAGTTGCCGAGCGTCAGCTGGCCGCTTGGCTGGATGCCTGATAGGACTCTTTGCATAGTGGTTATGCCTCCCCTTCACTTTTAAAGAAAACTTCTTCTTTTTTAAAACAATTCCCCCTCCCTAAGTCCCTCCTGAGGAGGGATTCCGAGGGCACGCGCCCTCTGGACACCCCGAATCGGCGACTTCTGCTACGCGGCCGTCTTCGATGAGACTTGGGTGCGTGGCCCGCTTTTGTCCGCTTCGGACAAAGCTCCGGGTTAGGCGCTCTTCCGCGGCTTGTTCGCCTCGATGGAGTGGAAGGGTGTTGCTTTCGTTGGTGGATTGATGCGTTGGTGCTGGGACTCGCTTGTGACCTGCGGTCACAGGCTTACTGCGAATGTGCACTTGAGGTGCACGAAGTTCCTTTGGGACTCGCTTGTGGCCACAAGCTTACTGCTAGCGCGCACTTGATGTGCGCTAATTGCGTCCGTGCACTTGGGTGCACGAAGTTCCTTTTAAAACAAAAAAGCCCTTCCTCCCGTAAGGGACGAAGGACCGTGGTACCACCCTAATTCGCTTGTCTGCCCGCTTCAACATGAAGCATGCGCGAACAAGCCTTGAGTTCCTTAACGCGGAACGAAACGATAGCCGCATACTGCGTTCGACCGAACGCTTTCCTCAGCCCTGCTCCGGGATCCATTCACCGCGCTCGCTCCGACCGGTTCGCACCAACCACCGGCTCTCTGACAGATACGACTGCACGATTACTTATTCCCATCCTCGCATTTACGTAGATTATAACTCCCGTTTTCGAAAAGTCAAGCAACACTTTCCAATTTAATGCCAATTGGGCGAATTGAATGAAATTGTCTCAAGTGGTTGTCCTGTGCGGCTCCTCGCACGCATATCTTAGTAACTAAGACAAAGACAAGTTCACGCTTTAGAAACCAAGACAAGTTTTCTTCGAAAGGAGTTTATGCCCCTTGAGTGTCGTCTATCGCTTTGGCACACCGCTCTTGGGCGTCGGCTGCCTGCTCATGCTGATGCTCATTCTGGCCGATCATGGTCTAATCGAACAGCTCTCCTCCATCGACAGCGAGGTGCTGCAATCTTTCAAGCTGCTGTTTATCGGCATCATATTGGAAACCTTCCCGTTTATCCTGCTTGGCGTCATCGTATCGGCCATTCTGCAAGTGTTCGTCTCGGATGAAAGGCTTGCCCGCATTACGCCCAAAGGTCCCGTAGGCGGCGTCCTATTCGGAAGCCTGCTCGGCCTGCTGCTGCCGCTATGCGAATGCGGCATGATCCCGGTCGTGCGCAGATTGATTCGCAAAGGCATGCCGGCCTACATCGGCATGATCTTTATTTTCGCCGGACCGATCATCAATCCCGTCGTCTTCACTTCGACCTTCACCGCGTTCCGCGGGCAGCCGAGCATGGCTTACTCCCGCCTTGGGCTTGCGCTGGCCGTGTGCGTCATATTCGGCGTCGTGCTGTACAAGTTCATGAAACGCGATCCGCTCAAGCATGATGCCTATTCCCTTGCCAAAGCCAATAACGGCATCGCCGGCATCTACGAGCATGACCATTCGGCCGGCAACAAAGGCTTGCGCGGACGCATAACGGCCACGCTCGCCCATGCCTCTGACGAGCTGTTCGACATCGGCAAATACGTCATTCTCGGCGCATTCCTGACCGCGCTGGTCCAGACGACGATCGACCGTGAAATATTACTGTCCCTCGGCAGCGGCGCGATCCAGGGTAGTGCTTTCATGATGGGCTTCGCGTTCCTGCTATCGTTATGCTCCACCTCGGACGCCTTCGTCGCGTCTTCGTTTAACGGCGTATTCCCGCCCGGCGCGCTCCTCGCCTTCCTCGTATTCGGGCCGATGGTCGACCTGAAAAGCACGCTTATGCTGTTGGCGACATTCCGTACGAAGGTTGTCGCGGCCATGATTGCTTTGCTGTTCGTCCTCGTGCTGGCGGGATCGATTATTACCGGACACTTGCTCATGTGAAGCTTTCACGGCAGAAAGGATGATGACTGTGGCAACGAATGACCGCAGACGGTTCGTTCACCATCTGGTGCGCGCCGCGCTGCTTACGGGCTTCGCCCTATTCATCGCTCATCTGGTCATGCAGGATAATCTCGGGCTGTATATCGCCCCGCGTATGGCAACTTTCGTCAAGCTGTCCGCGCTAGCGCTGTATGTGACGGCGATCTATCAAGTGTATGCCGCCCTGCAGGCGTGGAACGGTCAACAAGCAGCCGACTGCGGTTGCGATCATGAGCCCCCAAGCTCGATTACCAAAAATATCATCGTGTACGGCCTGTTCATACTGCCGCTCGCGCTCGGCTTCGTCCTGCCGGAATCGACGCTAGGCAGCTCGCTTGCCGCCAAGAAAGGAATGACGTTCGGCGGCGCCGAAACGCTGCAGGCATCGAGCGGCGGTCAAGCGACGCTGCCCGCTGCGGCGATGGATAGCAGCGCCGGCGGCGCAAATGCGCTTTTTCCATACGACGAATATACGAAATCCTACGCCGCATATGGCAAGCAGCTTGTTCAGCAGCCGGCGATCGACGTCACGGACAAGTGGTTCATCGAGACGCTTACTACGATCGATCTATATCGGTCGGCATTCCAAGGCAAGACGGTTACCGTCAGCGGCTTCGTGTATCGGGATGAAGCGATGGGAAGCGAGCAATTTGCCGTCAGCCGGTTCGCTATGAATTGCTGCTCCGCCGATTCTCTTCCTTACGGGCTCATGGTGAAATCGGATCAAGCCGCTGCATTCCAGAAAGATACGTGGGTGAGCGTTACCGGAACCGTCGAGGAAGGCAGCTACGACGGCGGCCCCATCCTGCAGCTGAATGTGACCCGGATTACGCCGATCGCCGCGCCGTCCTCGCCTTACGTGTATCCGGATTATAATTTTGACCAACAGTTCGACTCTTAACTGGAAAAAATTACTTCCGTTTCCTCTGTATCCGTTTTCGCATAAACATTCATCCAACTAACCATACTATGATTACACAAGGGAGGTGAACACAGATGGCAGGACAAGGACAATCCCGCAGCAGCAACACTCTTGTTGTACCTCAAGCTAGCCAAGCCCTGGACCAATTGAAATATGAGGTCGCTCAAGAGCTCGGCATCCAAATCCCGCAAGACGGCTACTACGGCTATATGGCAACACGCGATACTGGCGCCATTGGCGGTTACATCACTCGCAAGCTCGTTCAAATAGCGGAGCAACAACTGGCTGGTACATATCGCTAATAACGAGCTCTAGCAATAACAAAAATGCTGCCTCTCCTTACGGGGGCAGCATTTTTCTGTATGTGGCTATGAGGACGAATCCCTGAATGTTTGTTGTCCGTGCTTCGGCTGATATCGGAACATGCTGCTCGCGACGTTCATGTTGTAGTTCGACTCCATCGTAATGCTTGCCGACCAGTTCCCCTTACGGACGCTGAAGTCGAATTTGATCTCCCCGTGCGTCCATCCCCGCTTATAGCGAAGCGAATCCACGGCCAGCTTGCGGAAAGCTTGCACCTGTTCGAACGACAGGCCTTGCTCGCTCTCCTGCTCTTCTATAATGCCGTTACGGCTCTCAATGGGATTGTGGCAAATCCCATACTTGCCGACGACATTGTTGCGAATATGTAGGATGACTGTACCTGCTGCGGCATGCGTTAATTCTGCTTCCATTTGCCGAAAAACGTAATCTACCTGCCGCGCAAGCGGCATTGCCTCCATGCTCATCAATTCCATACACCTCGTTAAGTGAAATTTCATAAATCTTTCCATTAGTTCCTAAGACTCATTATATGCCAGTCTTCTTACAATTTTCAAACATTTTTTATAAAATTCTTACATCTTATTTCATTTTTCTTTCAAAAATGACACCATCAGATTAGTTTCAGTGCCACATGTCGACCTAAAGTACTGTTTTTAGACAAATATAGACAACCAAAATGCCGATGTTATAATAAGGAAAGTTACCTAGAATAATTTGGCTATAGGTCGAAAGGGGCGCGTTACGTTCGATGAATTGGTTGCACTCTTTATCCATCCGCAAGAAATTAATGATAGGCTTCTATTTGAATGTGGTATTGTTCGCCATCCTGTTGCTTGTCGCATTGCTCGTCTCTGATGGTTCGCTGCTCGCTGGTCTCATCATCATTGCTGTGATCGCCATTCTTACCTTCCCGATTGCACTTTTCTTCGAGCGATCCTTAACGAGCACGATCGAGGAGATGAAGACGATTGCGTATTCCGTCTCCAAAGGTGACTTCACCCAGAAGCTCGATACGGCCAAAGGCGGCGAGCTTGCTCATGCATTCAACAACATGACCACCAAAATTCGCGATATTCTGAAAGAAACTTCCGGTATCTCCACGGTCGTCAACGATTCAAGCAGTACGATCTTCAGCAAGAACAATGAGCTGAAGCAAGTGATGGATCAAGTGTCCGCCTCAGCCGGAGAGCTGGCGACGGGCGCCTCCGAAATCTCCTCCGATATTAGCGTGATGGCTGACTCCATCCGCGATATGGAGCATAGCTTCACTAATTACGTGGAAACGACCAAGCAAATGAACGAACGCTCCGAACTCGCGCTTACCCTGGTCGACAAAGGCCGTCAAGCCGTGGAAAGCCAAGCGGACGGCATGAAACGCAACGTGGAAGCGACCGCGAACGTCGCCGCTTCGATCGAAGATCTGGCGCATAAAGCGGACGGTATCTCGGCCATCACGCATACGATTTCGGAGATTGCCGAGCAGACGAATCTGCTGTCGCTCAACGCTTCCATCGAGGCTGCACGCGCAGGCGAGCACGGACGCGGCTTCGCGGTCGTCGCTCAGGAGGTACGCAAGCTGGCGGAGGAATCCAATTCCGCTACCAAGGAAGTCTTCACGCTGGTCAAAAGCATTGAAGCCGCCGTTAAGCAAGCCATTACCGGCATTCAAGCCAATGAAGAGGTCGTGAAGCTTCAGACCGAAGCGCTCCATCAGACCGAGCAAACCTTTGCCGAAATTATCGCAAGCGTCCAGTTCATCAGCGAACAGATCGGCCACTTCGCTGCCGAAAGCAACGCGATGCTCGACAGCACGCGCAAGATTTCCGACACCATTCAGAACATCTCGGCGATTACCGAGCAATCCGCTGCCGGCACGGAGCAGGTGGCTGCCTCGATGAACGAGCAGATCGCATCGGTACAAGCCGTCATCTCGGAGACGGAGCGGATGCAGCAGAATGTGAGTCAGCTACAGCGGACCATATCGGTGTTTAAAGTTTAAGGGGCGCCTTAACCCTTTCTTAGCCTCCCCCTTCCCCCTCCATCGGAGGGGAACCAGAGGGCCCCGTCCCTCTGGACACCCGGAATAAGCGTATCTCGTTACGCGGCCGTCTTCGATCTGTCCTTTCGGGGTTGGCCCGCTTTTGTCCCGATGACGCTTGCATGTCGATTCTCCATGCAAGCCGTCATTTGGGACAAAGCTCTGCGTTCGAGCTTCGTTCATTACTTTGGTGCCTTGGGGTGGTGACCTGCTGATTTTAAGCAGATAGCGAGACCATGAGCTGACTATCGCTTGACGCCCACTTTGTGGACACGCTTACCTAAATACAAGTGCAATTAAAAAGGGCTCTCCAAGTCATCTTCGATGACTTGGAGAGCCCTTCTTCTTTTACAAACCTTTGTTGTAGTCGTAGCCGATGGCTTGCAGGAACGCGCGAGCGAGCACGGCGTGGCCCGTCGCTGTCGGATGCACGCGGTCCCATGCCAACGTGGCTGGGTAGATGTGCTTCATCACCTGGTTGAAGGCGGCTTGGGTATCGACGAATTGCGCGTCGTACTTGGCGGCCAGACGCTTCACGGCCGCGCCGTATTGGTCCATCGTGCTGCGCATCGCGTCCAATGCATTCGGCTCAATGTAGAACGGAGTCATAAGGATAAGACCTTGCAGCTGCGGACGCGTCTGAGCTATCAGCTGTTCCAACGTCTCTTCGTATTCTTCGATGTACACATGCTGCTCGGGAATGGTCGGCAGGTCGTACTGCCGCCATACATCGTTCGTGCCGATCATGATCGACAGCCAGTCCGGCTTCAGATCAAGCACGTCCGTCTGCCAGCGCGCTTTCAGGTCGCGAACGGTATTGCCGCTCGTTCCCATATTGACGATACGCAGGCCCAGCTCCGGGTAGGCCGCAGTCAGCAGCGCGTCTACGAGTGACACATACCCTTTGCCGTTGGCGCCGAACAGCCCTTCGCCAATCGGTCTTGCCCGGTCGCAATCGGTGATCGAATCGCCGATCATCACCAGTTTGGATTTTGCATGCAGCAACATTGCATATCCCCCTTAAGCGCTCTCCGATGAAAGCAAGAATTGAATGATCTTGTCGTGCAGCCCCGGCAAGCCTTCGTGGCCGAAGTCCGGATAGATCTCGACCGATTTGGGCGCGCCGATCTTGTTGTAGGCGGCGAACTGCGTCGAAGGCGGACAGATCGTATCCATCAGCCCGACGCCGAGCAGCACTTCCCCTTGAATCCGCTCAGCCAGATGCTGAATGTCGATATACCCCAGTTTCGTGAAAATCTCATCCTCGCGCTTATGCTGCGGGTCGAAATGACGGAAGTAGGTGCGCAGCTCCCCATACGCATCCTTGGCCAGATCCATCTCCCATACGCGGCGATAGTCGCTCAGGAACGGGTAGACCGGAGCCAGCTTACGGATCCGCGGCTCCAGGGCAGCGCAGGCAATCGTCAGCGCCCCGCCTTGCGACCAGCCGGTCGCATAGACCTGATCGGCATCCACCTCGTCCATCCCCATCGCGATCGAGGCCAGCTGCGCGGTATCGAGGAAGATATGGCGGAACAGCAGGTTATCCGGCTCGTCGTCGAGGCCGCGGATAATGTGCCCGTGGTGAGTATTTCCTTTGGTGCCGCCGACATCCTCGGACCCGCCGCCTTGGCCCCGGCAATCCATCGCGAATACCGAATAGCCAAGCGATACGTAACCTAGGCGTTCGCTCCAATCCCCGACATTGCCCGAGTAGCCATGGAAGTGCAGCACGGCCGGATGCGGTCCTTGATCGCCTCTCGGACGGGCGTATTTGACATGGATGCGGGCTCCGCGAACGCCCGTGAAATACAGGTCGAAACATTCGGCGAGCGGCGTCTGGAACGAGCTCGGCACAAGCTCGACCTGCGGATCCACGGCACGCATCTCGGCGATCGCGCGCTCCCACCTTTGCAGTTAAAAATCGCGCCAATTCCCGTTGTCCTTCGCGCGCATGCATGAAGAGCTGTCATCAGTGGGAAAATGAGCAGACAACGATTTCTAAGCGAGCCCCTACAGAATAGGAGGAGTTTGGAATGGTTGGCATGCATCCGCCTGGACGGTACAAGCGTTTGCTCGTTAGCTCGCTAGCCGTCTGCTTGATTACTACCACTCTTTGCAGTTGCTCCTTATTCCCGCACACCGTCCCTGCCAAGCTAGCCCAGACTGTACGCCTAGACGATGCTGCAACTCGCGCTGCCGCCCCCGCTGGCGACGCCAGAGAAGTCAACGGCCAACTGGGCAAGCGCAAGCAGCACGGCAATGAGCAAATGTCGTGGATTGAGCTGCAACGCCACTACCCGGGAACCTTTTTCACCCAAGGCTCCAGAACGAAACGCAAAGTCGCCCTCACGTTCGATGATGTGCCTGATCCGCGGTATACGCCCAAGGTGCTCGATATATTGGCCAAATACAAGGTGCGCGCCACGTTTTTCGTATTAGGCTCGAAGGCTGCCGCCTACCCGCATCTCGTGAAGCGCATGCGCAGGGAAGGGCATATGATCGGCAATCACTCTTACGATCATCCGGTGTTCACTTCCCTATCCGCCCACCAGTTCGGCCAGCAGATCACCGAAGCCGACAAGCTGCTCCGCTCGCTCGCGGGCTACAGTCCGCGGCTCATTCGGCCGCCGTATGGGGCCATTACGCCGAATCAGGTCGAATGGGCTCGGCGCAACGGATACACGATCGTCAACTGGGACGTCGATTCCGAGGATTGGCGCAGCATCAACAGCAGTTTGATTATGGCGAATATTAAGAGCACCTTGCAGCCCGGATCCATCATTCTGCAGCATGCCGGCGGCGGCGCGACGCAGGACTTGTCGGGCACTTTGAATGCCTTGCCTCAGCTCATCAAGATGCTGCAGGCCAAAGGCTACGAGATCGTAACCTTGCCCGAGTTGATCAACCGACCCGTCGCACGCACGAAGCCTTTCAACATCAAACGGCGCCCCTCCCAATAAAGGAGAAGCGCCGTCATTTGTTGTATGTGCTTGGTCTTGCCCGGCCCGACCTACTTCAGGACATATACCGTCACGTACTGATAGCCGAATGTGCGTGCTTCCTGCTGGGAAGAAGGAACGAAGATATCGATCCGGTTGCCCTTGATCGCACCGCCCGTATCCGAAGCGATCGCGTACATGCCGCCTTGCGGCAATCCGTTGTAGTCATAGCCTGTTACGTACACTTTCGTTCCGAGCGGAATCCGCTCCGGGTCTACGGCAATCGTGCCGACCTTCAGGGCGTTGCCGAAATAATCGACTGCGCCGTATCCGCCATTCTCGCTTGCTGCCGCCGTGTAAGCACTTGCTTTTACCTGGAAGCTGTCTGAATACGCAATTGGTTGCCCGCTTACCGTCAGCGTATCGCTGCTCGGAGCTGCCGCTGCCGCGGTCTCGACCGCCATCATGCTCATTTTAGCGGATTTGACGGACGTTTCTTTCGCTTGGGGAGCAGCTGGAGCGGTTGCGCCTCCGTCTGGAATGACAATCGTTAGCCCAGCGTATATGTTAAGCGGGTTAACCGTCGGATTTGCTTTCATCAGCCCATCGATGTTGACGTTAAACCGTTTCGACATACTCCAGAACGTATCATTGTCCGTTGCCTTGTAGAGGGTTGCCGCACTCGCTGCGCCCGCATGGGACAACAGGGCCAGCCCGATGACAGCCGCTGCCATACCTTTTTTGAACTTCGTGAACAATTGCATATCCTCCTTTGGTTTACGAAATCGCGCCGTCCTAACGACGCTCGACTTCGTCATCGCGAGCAGATCGAACACATAACCGTTCAATAGATCTGCTCCTGCTTGTGGCCTACGAGGTTAGTTGTCGGATTCGGGCCGAGGAGTTCAGCCCTACGCTCCCGGACGCGAAGCAAGCGTCCTTGGCGATTCACCCCAAGCGGCAACCGCATTGGAAGACATGTCCAAACTGCAGCGGTATTCGCGAAGTTCCGCTCTTGCATGGTTGAGCAAGAAGCGGCAGGTTCCATGCGTGGCATGCCCCTGTTTAGTCCCCCGTACATAAAGTTTCGGCTCGTGTAAAAGGTTACCACGGCCAAACAGACCGCTCTAGCGGTAATATACGGAAGTCGGGTTCATGTCAGGTATCTCGGCAGCCGCTGCTAGACAGCGTGTTCAAGAAAAAGCATGAACGACGGGCGCGATCGACCGTCATTCATGCTCGGGATTCATTCGTTATAGTGCAAAAACTACCAGCGTTCCGTCTACATTATCGCGCGTTAATCGGCAGGCAGATCGGAATGCAGCGCGGTTTGCATGCCGCTGACCATCGTGCGGATGCCAAGTTCAAAATACGGCAGCGTCCGGCTCAGCAGCTGATCAACCGGCTCGCGATGATTCGTATACGTGGCGACATAACCTTGCACGTAATAAAACAGAATCCTTGCCCGGTTCACCGCCTCCTCGCCGGTCTCCGGCAGCTGCTGATGCGCGGATAAGGCAAGGTGAAGCGCCTTGCCGATATGATCGAACAACCGCTTGCGGATCTGATTAATCTCAAGCTCCGGCGCGTCCTCGTCGACGCGTACCGATCCGGCGTTGAACAGCACCGTATGCAGACTGCCGTGGGTCAGGCAAAATACGACATGCGCCTTCAGCAGCTCGACCAGCGCTGCGGCCCGATCCCCGCTTCCTTCCTCGAGCTTGCGGAGCATCGAATGCTCGAGTTCGAGCAGCGACGGGATCGCAATCTGCTGCAGCAGATCCTCCTTATTCTTGAAATAAAGGTAGATCGCCGTATGCGAGCATCCCGCTTCCTTCGCAATCTCGCGCATCGTTACGGCCTCATACCCCCGCGTAATGAATAGCCGCTCCGCCGCTTGGCGAACGGACTTCTTCATCTCTTCCGTCATTCTCTTGCGTCGATCGGCCGCTTCCGGCATAAACTTTAGCGCCCCTTTACGTAATGTGATCGCAGTCATCGCAGATGCCGCTCCGCCGACTTCGTTTTTTCAATAATAACCATTGGTTACGATTTCGCGCAACTTCGCACCGCAACTTCCTGTTTACGGGGATGCAGGTATTCATCATTATTGGCATCGTTGGCTTCGTCCTTGCCGCCATATTCAACGGAACATTCGTATCGGGCGACCGGCAGCGGGCGAATTTCTATTCCGAGACGAAGGAAGATCGCCATGCGCGCGGGAAAGCGACCGATTGGCTGATGCTCGGCAGCGTGATCTCGTTCGGTATCGCTGCGCTAATCTATTGGCTGTCTTAGCGGCCAAACGGATCGGAATAACCTTGTTATTTCGAGGCGCTGCGATACGCTCCTCATCTCCGGATATGCCAAAAGGACGCGCTCTCGTCAGAAGAAGAGAATGCGTCCTTTTTTTTCGATCAGCCATATCGATCCGCTTACTTCAACGTCGTTACATAAGTCACGAATTTAATCGCGTTGTCGACGAAGGACGAGGTGACGGCCATCACCTTGTTGCCGGCTTGGTTCCAACGCAGCGTATCCGATACATATTGCGCGTCCACCGTAATCTGCTTCGTCTCGCCGGAAACCGCATCGGCGACATAGATGCCTTGCGTGCCGCCGTCGCTGTTCATGACCGTATACGCCAGGCGCGTACCGTCCGGCGACCAGCTCGTTCCGAAGATCTGGTTTCCTTTGGCGATCGACTTCTTCGTCTTAAGCGCGGTGTCCGTCAGGACCAATTCCATCTTAAGCGGATCCTCGTCCTTGTTCACCTTCTTGACGACTGCGAACTGTTTGCCGTCCGGCGACGGTATGAACCACACGACATCGGTAGCCAGCACCTTCTTTTCTTTGGCGGTGGCCTGCGTATCGTAGGCGTACAAGGTGTAATTCGGGCCGATATAATAAATCGTCGAACCGATCTGCTTCGTATTGATCGTCGCCGGATGGCCAGCTTCGACGATGATCTCGGTCGCGCCGGTCAGATCGGATCTGGCGATGTCTCCGCTCTCCGTCGTGAACAGTAAACGTTCATTGTCTACCCACTCCGCATCCACCAGGCCGAGCGGCAGCGTACCAGTCTGTACGACCTCGCGAGTGGACAGGTCCATAATGAATCCCGATACCGTCCCGTTATCGTCCTGCTTGAAGAACAGATGCTTCTTATCCGGCGACACGATGGCCGCGTACTGATCGAGATCGGCCTGCTTCAGCAGTTCATCGGCGCCTGTCGTCACATTGCGGATGTACAAATTGTTCGGGTAACGCGTAGTCCCCTCGAAGGTGAGCTGATTCGCCTGATCATTGGGCTTCGTAATGACGAGCAGCTCGTCGCTGATCCAATCCATCCCCCTCACGCCATCGAGCTTATCGATTTTGCCAACGTCGATGCCGGCTTCGGCTTTGGCCGGCTCGCTGCTGACGACGGTAATCGTCTTGTCCGGCTTCGTGATAACCTCCCGGTCTTCATTGGCTTTGCTTGCGCTGCACCCTGTGATCGCTATTATACAAGCCAGGCCGGCTGCCGCTGCTGCTGTGCGAAATGGCTTCGGTTTCGAAGATGTATTCATGTTGCTGCCTCCTCGTCAAAGTTCATAGCTTTATCCTACAGGTGCATTATGTCGCCTTCGTCTCGGACTTGTTTCCGCGTTGTAAACGTTTCGGCGCTTCTGGAGCAAGCGGCAGCGTAACGGTGAATTCGGACCCCGCGCCGATCGCCGACTTCACCGCAATCTTCCCTTGCTGCAGTTCCGCCAGCTGCTTCACCAGCGACAAGCCAAGCCCCGTTCCGCCCGTCGATCGGGCGCGGTCCTTGCTCACCGTGTAGAAGGGCTGGAACAACTTGTCCATCGCTTCTTCCGGGATCCCGATTCCGGTGTCACGGACACTGATGACCGCATAACCGCCTTCCGCTGTGCTGCTGACGACAATTTCACCGCCTTGCACGTTATATTTGATCGCGTTATCCAGCAAGTTGAGAAAAAGATGAACGAGGCTCTCCCGATCCGCCATCACCGTGACCTCGGCTAACTTCGTCGTTAGCGACAGCTCGAACTTCGTGGCCTTGCCGCTCATTCGGGAGCAGCATTCGGCGAGCAGCGACGCCAGCTCCACGGGCTCGGCGTTCTGGTTGAATTCGTACTGCTCGAGCGCCGACAGCCGCAGCACCTTCTCGACCATTTCGAGCAGCCGGTCGGCCTCCCGACGCATATTGCACCGCGCTTCCTCCAACAATTCAGGATCGTCACGATACATATCAAGCAAATCCGTATAGGCGATAATCGAGGTGAGCGGCGTCTTGAATTCATGGCTGATGCTGCCGATGAATTGTTTCTGGCGGTCCATGCTCTGTTTGATCGCAAGGCTCATGTACGTGATCCCCTCGCTCAGATCGCCCAGCTCATCGCTGCGCTTCACCGGGGGCTCGACGATGTATTCGCCCGAGCGAATTTGCTCCGTCGCCTGCTGCAGCTTCCGAATGGCGTGAACGACGCGCTGTACGTAAATCAGACCGAGCAGGAAGCTCGCAGCCAACGCTATCAGTCCGATCGTGCGGATGCTCAACGCGATGGTGTGATAGAACTGTTGATCGCCGGCAAGCGAATATTCGAATTGTACGACGCCGACTTGCCCGATCGTCCAGACGAGCGGCGACATATAGATTAACTGCGAGTCCGCCTCCTGATACACCGTCTTGCCCTGATTGGCGATCGCCAGCGTATCGGCCACATTCCCGGTCCGGGACAAAGGCTGCGAGTTGCCGACCTCGATACCGTCCGCATTGTAGATCACGACATGCGTGCCGCTGAGCAGATTGCTCACGTCCGCCGCCAGCTGGGGACCGCTCCGTCTTAGAAAAGTTTGCGCATCGACCTGCGGATCCCCCAGATACGTCTGCGAGATGCGCAAATTCGCGAGCTCGCTGCGCTGCTTCAGGATCGACTCGACTCGCTGCCGCTGATTCCGCTCGATATCCCGCAGCACCAGCGTGCTCAGCACGGCGATCGTCAGGACGAGCAGCGCGGCCAAGGCGGCCAGAAACCGCCATCGCAAGCTGATGTAAGGCCGCCGCCGTTTCCTGGCCTTGGCCGCGCCTGACACCGCCTTCTGGCCACTCATGACGGCAGTTCCCGCAGCGATTTGTAACCGACGCCATAGACCGTCTGCAGCAGCTGCTGATACGGCTCGCCGAGTTTCTTGCGCAGGCGCTGCATATGAATGTCGACCGTGCGCGTCCCGCCGGCATAATCGAGACTCCACACGAGATCAAGCAGTTCATCCCGCGTATAGACCCGCTCCGGATGTGTAAGCAGCAACGCCAGCAGATCGAATTCCTTCGGCGTCAAGTCCAGCTGTTTCCCCTCGATCTCTACCGTCCGGTTCGGTATATGAAGCGTCAAGCCGCCAACCTGGACGCTTTGCTTCTCATCCTCCGCCTTGTTCTCGAGCCGTCGAAGGAGCGCCTTCGCCCGCGCCACTAACTCACGCAGATCGAACGGCTTCGTCATATAATCATCGGCCCCAAGCTCAAGGCCGAGCACTTTATCGACAATATCGTTCTTCACCGTAAGCAGAATAATGCCCAGCCCGCTGCGGTTCTCTAGCTTCCGGCACACATCGTAGCCGCTCAGCTTCGGCATCATGACATCGAGAATCATAACGTGCGGCTCGAACGTTGCGGCTTTCGCGAGCGCTTCTTCGCCGTCATGGGCAAGCTCCACCGTATAACCCTCACGCCGAAAAGCGTATGCGATCGCGCCCGCAATGCTTTGCTCGTCATCGACGACCAATATTCGTTTACCCATATCCACCCATCTCCTCTATCGTGAAGATAGTTTACCCTTATTTCGCCAACATCTCTACTTTGTTTCCAACTTGTAACATACGATCATTGCTTACGATTCAAGACGTTCAACTATCGATGGGCATATCACTCTTTTCAAATGTTCAGAATATTGTGTATAATATAACTATAGTGTAAGCGCTTGCAATAAAGAAGGACGCTTATCCTAAAGGAGGAATGTGCGATGTTATTCTTCGAATCCGAGTACCGCCGCCAAGCGATGGCTATTCTGAAGCGGGACCGCTCCCTTGCATCCCAGGAACTGAGCGAGGACCTCAAACGAAGCAAACAAACGTTATTCAGCTTACGCCAGCGAATAAGCACCATCTCCGCGCCGTTCTTCGGCCCTACGAACCGCCCCTCTCCATAATATAAAGGCGAATCATACAAATACCGCCCGCGGAAGCCCAGAGGCTTTCGCGAGCGGTATTTTTTGCTTGTTTACAGTTCATCGAAGACGAAATCCAAATGATCGGCTTTGCGCAGGTTGCACTCCGCGCACGCGCAGACGCAGTTGTCCGGCGTGGAGAGGCCGCCCTTCGACTTGGGCATCACATGGTCGATCGTATCTCCGAACCGGCCGCAATATTTGCACACATAGTTATCCCGCTGAAGAATGAGCAATCGGAAATCCGTCTTCGAATACAGCTTGTGGATGAGCGACGGATGGATAATGCCTGCCGCTCCCTCCGCTACCATCCGGACCGCCATCTCCGTCGGAATCTCCGTCGACCAGCGTTTGCCCGTCTCGCGGCGGCCCCGCAGGCGGATGAGCCCCGTCCCCCGGTCGTCGAGAATGGACGGGTCATACGTGAAGCGGCCTTTGATCGGCACAATCCGCTTGTAAGGCGGACGTACGGGCGGCGCTGCCTCCGTCTCCACAACGGCTGCATTCGCCCGCCGTTTGCGCCTGCGGCGGCGCTTGCGCTTGCGCGGCGATGTATCGCCATCTGCATCCGCGGCTTCCTTCTGCTCTTCCGATGGAGAGAGGCTGCCGATCCCTGCCGCGGCGCCGTGGACCAGGGTGAGCTCAGACTCGCCCGGTTTGGCGGCAGCCGGCTTCCAGTCGAAACCTGCCTGCTGCTCTCCTTCGGGCATCAGGCTGCTGGTAAGCACCTGCTTCGCCTTCGATTTGCGCCTCCGCCTTCTGCGTTTGCGTTTTTTCGCCGGGGCGTCTACCGTAAGATCGGTAACGTCATCAGCCTCTTCGTAAGACGCATCGGCTATGTCTGCGTGATCGGTCTGTTCCTCCACCTTAGCATCCGTACTCTTGGCCGCTATGATCGCTTCCGCAGCCGAATCCGTATCAGCCGGTTGTTCCGATAATTGAATTACTTTCCGTCTGCGGCGGCGCTTGCGCTTCCTTTTCTTCTTCGCTGGTTCTGCGCTCTCCGGTACGAGCAGCGCCGATCCCTCGGCCGTTTCTTCGACCGTCGAATCTTCGGGCTGGTCATGTCCTTGACCGGTATCAACCGGTGCAGCAATAACGGCGTTTCCATTCATCGGGCGCAGAGCCTCAACATCCTTGGTCTCCGGCAACCTATCTTCAGCACCCGCGGTCTCCGCCGGATCGTCCGCCCGTCCGCGCCTGCGCAGGCAAGAACGGCACGTCCCCCGCCTTCCGCTGCGCCCGGAACGCTTCGTAAAGGAGGTTAACGGCTTTTCCTGGCCGCATACTCCGCATTGTTTCACATCCATGATTCGTAGTCGCTCCGATCTATTCGCACCGCTTGCCTCCCGCTTCATTATGAAGTTTGCCGCCTATAGCGGGACAAGCGCTCGATCTATTAAGTAGCCCAGCCATGCAGCTTGCGGAATTGGTCCGGCGTCATGTTCTCCGTCTTGCCGAACGCCGCGATGAAATGGCTCGGGTCCCGGTAACCGCATGCGAGCGCGATATCCTTGACCGATCTCCGCTCACCCCGGCTCATCAGTTCCTTGGCCTTGCGGATGCGCAGCCGGATCAGATAAGCATATGCCGTAATGCCGAAGGCTTGGCGGAAGAGGGCATTCAAGTACCGCGGACTGATCTCCAACTGCTGCGCCATATCCGTCAGCCCGATCTCCGGATCGCCGTAATGGACGTCCAGCCATTGCAGCAGCGGGTCGAGCTTCTCCAGATGGTGGAACAACGACGAGCGGCTCCCGGTCTGGCCGTATTTCTTCAGTACGGTTATGAAATGATACAATTGGCTCGACGCATTCAGACCGGTACGGTCCTCATCGTGCTCCGCCTGCTCCACCATCGCCAGGAGCTGCTCCGTCACCGGCGCATCCTCGTTCCAATGGAACCATTCCGTATGGCGAATATCGAGTGCAGCGAGAATCGCGTCGGCCAGCGAGCCGCCAAAGGTCAGATAGAGCGTCTTCCACACCTTGCCTTTGGGCGCATACGCGTGCGGTACGCCAGGGAACAGCAGCGCCCCGTTGCCTGCAGGAAGCGAGAACTTGCGACCGCTCAGCTCGAACTCGCCTTCGCCTTCGAGCGTCTGCAACCAGTGAAAGACCGGGTAGCCGGTACGTCTGACCATCGGCTCCTGCTCGGGATTAAAGCCGATGCTCTCCACATATAACGGCAGATCCCTATCGCTCAGCGCGAACAGGAACCGCCTCGTTTGACCTTCAACCACAAACTCTGTTCGACGGACAATCTGTTCCATATTTTCATACCCTGCTTGTTCATATATTATATTTCTCTAGCTTGAATGATAGCATAAAATGAAACCATAATCCTAGCCATGCATGCAGGAAAGTGCTTACCTGTAAGCGCATGCATGATAATGAAGGAGCGAATGAGTTGGATACAACGAAACTGTCCAAAATGTTATATGGCGGCGACTACAACCCCGAACAGTGGGATGAGAGCGTATGGCCGGAAGATATGCGCATGATCCGCCTGTCCGGCATGGATATCGCCACCGTGAACGTATTCTCATGGGCGATGCTGCAGCCCGACGAGGTTACTTATAACTTCGAGACGCTCGACAAAATTATGGATATGCTGCATCAGAACGGAATTTTCGCCTGTCTGGCGACGGCTACAGGGGCTCATCCGGCTTGGATGGCGCGCAAATATCCGGAGATTCTGCGCGTCGATTTCGACGGACGCAAACGTAAATTCGGCGGCCGCCACAACTCCTGTCCGAGCAGCGAAGTCTATCGCAAATACTCGGTACAGCTTGCCGACAAGATCGCCGAGCGCTATAAGGATCACCCGGCGCTGCTGCTCTGGCACGTCTCCAACGAATACGGCGGCGAGTGCTATTGCGACAACTGCGCGGCAGCCTTCCGCGTTTGGCTCCGCCAAAAGTACGGCACGCTGGACAAGCTGAACGAGCAGTGGAACACCCGCTTCTGGGGTCATACATTCTATGATTGGGAAGAGATTGTGCCTCCGAACATCCTGAGCGAGGCATGGCATGGCGACAGAACGAACTTCCAAGGCATCTCGCTCGACTATGCCCGCTTCAACTCCGACGGCCTGCTCGACTGCTACAAGCTCGAGTACGACGCACTGAAGAAGCATACGCCGGACGTTCCGGTCACGACGAACCTGATGGGCACCTACAAGCCTCTCGATTATTTCAAATGGGCCAAGCATATGGACATCATCTCGTGGGACAACTACCCGTCCGCCGATACGCCGTTCAGCTTTACGGCGATGACGCACGATCTGATGCGCGGCCTGAAGGACGGCGCGCCGTTCCTGCTTATGGAGCAGACGCCGAGCCAGCAGAACTGGCAAGCGTATAACACGCTGAAGCGCCCGGGCGTCATGCGCCTGTGGAGCTACCAAGCCGTTGCGCACGGCGCGGACAGCATCATGTTCTTCCAGCTGCGCCGCTCGATCGGCGCTTGCGAGAAGTACCATGGCGCCCTCATTGAGCATGTCGGCCACGAGCATACGCGCGTCTTCCGCGAGTGCGCCGAGCTCGGCAGCGAGCTGAGCAAGCTCGGGGACAAGATCCTTGGCGCGCGCGCCAAGAGCAAAGTCGCGATTATGTACGATTGGGAGAACCGTTGGGCGATCGAATTCTCCAGCGGCCCGACCGTTGCGCTTAAATACGTGGACGAAGTGCACAAGTATTATGATGCGCTGTACCAACTGGGCATCAGCGTGGATATGGTCAGCTTCGAGAGCGATCTCTCCGCTTACGATATCGTTATTGCGCCTGTTATGTACATGGTCAAGCCAGGCGTGGCCGACCGGATCGAAGCGTATACGAAGAACGGCGGCACGTTCATTACCACCTTCTTCAGCGGTATCGTGAACGAGAACGATCTGGTCACGGTCGGCGGATATCCGGGCGAGCTGCGCAAGGTACTCGGCATCTGGGCCGAGGAGATCGACGCGCTCTTCCCTGGCCAGACGAACAAAATCGTCATGAAGGATACGCTGGGCAATCTGCAAGGCGAATACAGCTGCTCGATCCTGTGCGATCTCATTCACAGCGAAGGCGCTGACGTGCTTGCCGTATACGGCGAAGACTTCTACCAAGGGATGCCGGCGCTGACGCGCAATCGTTTCGGACAAGGCGAAGCTTACTACGTGGCCACGAGCCCGGAAGCCAGCTTCCTGCAAGGCTTCCTCGGCGAGCTGTGCGAGGCGCGCGGCATTGCGGCGCTGCCAGGCGTGCAGAGCGGCGTCGAAGTGACCGAGCGCGTCAAGGACGGACGTTCCTACCTGTTCGTCATGAACCACAATGCCGAAGCGGTGAACGTGGATCTGAAGGACGGCGGCGTCGATCTCCTGACCGACCGCAGCGTATCCGGCGTGACCGAGCTTGCCGGACGCGGCGTGATGATCGTCGAGGCGTAGTTTTGCCTTCCCCCATCAAATACACAAAGGTCGTGCAGCCCAATTGGGACGCACGACCTTTTTTCATACCGTAATGATGCAGAGGCTGCTACTTCTTCATCTCGGACTCATGCCAGGAGCTGAGCAGCAGGCTCGACAAATAGTTGACGATCAGGAACAGCCCGATTCCGAGAACGGAAGCCGACAGGCCGGCCGCGAACAGGAACGCCGTCTGCAGCTGCGAGGCCGCAATCGTGATCGCGTAGCCGAGGCCGCCCTTGCCGCCGCCGATTCCGGCGACGTACTCTCCGACGATCGCGCCGACGACGGCGAGCGTACAGGAGATTTTGAGACCGGCGACGATATAAGGCAGCGCAGCCGGTATCCGCAGGCGCCACATCGTCTGCAGCGGACTGGCATTGTACAGCGTGAAGAGATTCAACATATTCGTGTCGGTCGAATGCAGTCCGATCAGCGTATTCGACAGCATCGGGAAGAAGCCGATCAGGAAGGAAATGATTACAATCGCGTTCGTCCCGGCGCCGAACCAGATGACGATAATCGGCGCAATGGCCACGATCGGAATCGTCTGCAGGATGACGGCGTACGGATAGATCGCTTTTTCGATATAACGGTTGCTGGCCAGCAGGATTGCCCCGCCGATCCCGAGCACGATGCTGAGCAGGAAGCCGAGCACCGCCTCCACGATCGTCGTCCATACCGATACCATCAGATTGTTGAAATTCTCGGCGGCAGCGCGAACGATGTCGCTCGGCTTCGGGAAGATATAGGCCGGCGTGCCGAGCAGCTTGACGATCAGCTCCCAGCCCCCGATGAATACGACGAAGGCGATAAGCGGCGGCAGAATTTTTACCCCCCAGCCTTTGAATGCGGAGTTTCTCTGCGCGATTACAGGCTTCCCGCTGTCCGTTGTTGACTTGCTGCTTGCATAGGCATGGCCTGCCGCGGACGGTTGTACGTTGTTCTTCATACGTCTCCCCCTTCTCCAGCCACAATGGGCGGTAAAAATCTTAGTGCTGCATATGCTCCGACACGGTGCGGACCCATTGGCTGAAGGCAGCCGAAGTCCGGAAGCTATCATCTCTCGGGAACGGCTCGTCGACGTTCAGGACGGCCGATACTCTACCCGGCCTTGCCGTCATGGCGACAATTTGGGTGGACAGGTAGACTGCTTCGAAGGTGTTATGCGTGACGAACAGGACGGTCATCGACGGATCCTGCTGCCAGATCTTGAGCAACTCGTCCTGCAGCGACTGGCGCGTAATCTCATCCAACGCTCCGAACGGCTCATCCATCAGCAGCAACTTCGGCCGCGAAGCGAGCGCCCGCGCGATCGACACGCGCATCTTCATCCCGCCGGACAGATGGCGAGGCAGGGATTTCCGGTGATCACTCAATCCTACAAGTGCGAGCACCCGTTCTGCCTCCTGCAGCCGCTCCTGCTTCGGCACGCCTCTTAACTTGAGCGGCAGCATCACATTGTCGATGACGCTGCACCAAGGCAGCAACGTATGATCCTGGAAGACGAAGGCGATATCGCTTTGCTTGCGCGCCTCCTTCGGTGACATGCCCAGAATCTCAATGTCGCCTCGCGTGCGTTCTTCCAGGCCCGCGATCAGCTTGAAGATCGTCGACTTCCCGCAGCCGGAAGGCCCGAGGAAGCAGATGAATTCACCTTCATTAATGGTCATATTGACATCGGACAGCGCGACCGTGCCGTTACCGTAGACCTTATCCAGCTCTTTCATCGCCACGAGCTGGCGTCCTTTGCCCGTTGTCTCACGTTGTGTCTCACTTGCAAACGCATGCTGGCTGCTCATCCATATCTCTCCCTTCGTCGCAAGGCATATCTCAAGCGAGAAGCCTGGCTGCTAACCAGGCCCTCTGCCTCCACTGCTATCTTCATCCCATCCTTAAGGCTTAGGATTGCGGCAAATAGTCGGTCGTGAATACCGTGTTCACGTCGATCTCTTCCTTCAGCAAGCCGATCTCGACCAGCTGCTTCATCAGCGTGCTCCAGCGTTCCTCGGTCATGTAGCCGACGCCGTGCTCAGCCGCGTCATTGCCGAAGACGAAGTCGCGCTGCGTCACTTCGCCGAACTCCAACTCTTCTTTCTTCATGTTCGGGTTCACTTCGAGCAGTTTCGCGTGCACTTCATCTACGTTATCCTTGTAGTAGTTCCACCCTTTAACCGTAGCGGCGACGAAGTCCTTCGCTTCTTGCGGGTGATCCTTCAGGAATTTCTCCGTTGTGTAAATAACGGCTGCATACGGCTTGTATCCCGAATCGGCAACAAGCATCGTCTCGACTTCAACGCCTTGCGCCTCCAGTGCGTATGGCTCGCCGGACACGAAGCTTTGGCTTGCGGACGCCTCTTCTTTAATGAAGTTGGCATGTTGGCCGGTATACGCAAGCTCCTTGGCTTCCGTCAAGTTGTACGTGTGCTTCAGATATTCCCAGTACGCTTGGCCTTGTTGGATGAACACCGAGCGCCCGTTCAGATCCTCGAACGATTTGATCGGCTGGCCTTTGTGGAACATGATCGCCTGCGGGCTGATCTGGAACGTCGTCGCGATCGCTACGAGCGGAATGCCTTCTTGTTTCGCCTGCAAAATTTGGTCCGCGTGCGCGATCCCGAAGTCCGCCTTGCCCGACGCCACCAGCTGGATGGAAGATACGCTCGGACCGCCCGGCTCAATCGTCACGTTCAAGTTCGCGTCCTTGTAGAACCCTTTCATATCTGCCGCATACAAGCCGCCGTGTTCATGCTTGGCGAACCAGTTCAGCACGATTTTCACATCGAGCGGATCTTTCGCTTCTGCGGCAGGCTCTGTCCCGGTATTCGTAGATTCTGTTGTGGACGCCGTGGAAGCTTCCTTCGTATTATTTCCTTCACTGCTGCCATTGCCGTTATTACCATTGCTGCTTCCGCAGCCTGCCAATACCACCAGCATCCCGGCAAGCATCATCAACACCATACTTTTGCTATGGAACCATTTTCCCTTCGACCAACCTTTACCCATTCTTTTCCCCTCCATCAAGCTTACGTATGTGATTTGTTACTCTCACTATAGCGAGCGTCGAATAGTAGCGTCAACTTACCTAACATCAATTTGTGAATGGTTCTAAAAAAGAGAACGTTCTTTGGTTTCGTGCACAGAGGATTCGTGAAATGTGTGAAATTACTTAACAATCGATCCGATTTTGCGGGGAATGTTCAGATCTCGGCACTAGAATCTACTACCATTCACATTCTCAACCTCCATAGATTCCAACTCGGCCGATCGTCTGCCGCAGTTCTCTACCCAAGCCTGACAGTGACCCGCCCTATTGGCACAATGGCGCGTTCATTAACGCCGCAGAGCACTCGGCACCCGGCAGCCTCGTCACGCCACCATTCCCATCGTTCCCCTCCGCATAAAAAAGACAGCTGCCCAGTCGGCAGCCGTCCTCCCTTCACGCTATGCGATTCTCTCATGCTTGTCGTACACGTCGAGCGCCGCTTGCACGCCTGCGCCGGCGGGCAGCTTAAGTCCATGGCGCAACAGCACCGCCTCCAACGCGCCGAGCAGGTGCAGCACATTCTTGCGGTTACAGCTGTAGCCCATGGTGCCAATCCGCCATATTTTCCCCTTCAGCGGGCCAAAAGAGCTCGCGATCTCGATGCTGAATCGCTCGAGAAGCATCGCGCGAACGGATTCGCCGTCGATGCCGTCCGGAATCTCGATACACGTGACGACCGGCAGCTTGCAGGCCGGATTGCCGTAGAGCGGCAGCTCCATCGCCTGAAGGCCGGCGACCAGCGCCTCCTCATGCAGCAGATGGCGGGCGAATCGCGCCTCCAGCCCTTCGGCGAGCAGAATGCGCAGCCCTTCGTGGAGGCCGTAGAGCATCGACGTCATCTCGGTATGATGGTTCAGCCTCGCCGGGCTCCAGTAATCCTGCAGCTGGCTGAGATCTAAGTAATTGCTCTGGATGCGGAAGCCTTCGACCTTCTCCTGCTGTCCGGACCGCAAGCCGCGCTCCACCCGCTTGCGGGACAGAATCTTGCGTTCGGCTCGTTCGTTATAGGAGATCGGCGCCATGCCAGACGGCACCGAGATGCATTTCTGCGTGCCGCCGATGACCGCATCGATGAACCAGGCATCCGTCTCTACCGGCACGCCGCCGATCGTAGCGACTGCGTCCACCGCGAACAACACATCAGCTTCCCGACAGGCGCGTCCGATATCAGCTAGCGGCTGCACGCGGCCAGTCGACGTCTCTCCGTGGACCATGGCAACCAGATGCGGCTTCACTTTGTGCATCTCGTCTATGACCGTCTGCGGGTCGAACACCTCGCCCCACGTCGTCTCGATGATCGACACTTCAGCTCCGCAGCGCTCCGCGATCTCGACGAGCAGATGGCCGAACCGTCCGTAGATCGGGACGAGCACACGATCCCCCGGTTCGATCAGCGCAGTCAGCACCGCTTCGATACCCGAACGCGAAGTGCCGTCTACCGGATAGGCCCATTGATTGCTCGTCTGGAACAGTTGGCGCAGCATCGCCATCGTATTGTTCATTAAATTCGTGAATTCCGGATCGAACTGGCCGAGAATCGGATAGGACATCGCCCGCAGCACCCGCGGATCGACCTCGACCGGACCCGGTGTCATAATCGTGCGCAAGGACGGCGATAATTCCGGGAATACGTTCATGGTGTTTGCTCCTTATCAACTTAATGTGCGCGGCGCCTAATACGCGAGCGCATACAGCATATCCGTCAGCAGCATGACGCCGTCGCTCAATTGCTCTGGCGTAGAGTATTCGTCCGGCGAGTGGCTGATTCCCCCTCGGCTCGGGATAAAAATCATCGCCGTCTTCGCGACGCCTGTCAGCAGCTGGGCGTCATGCCCCGCTCCGCTGACCATCCGCCTTGCGCTTACGCCTTGCTCTTGGCAGATACGCTCCAGCATGCCGGTGAGCTCAGGCGACATCGGGGCCGGCTCGGTCAACAGCCAGTTGACCGCCTGGAAAACAAGTTCCCGGCGCTCCGCGATAGCGGCCAGCTCCTGCAGAATCCGCTCGCTAACCTGCGTGAGCGCTACTCCGTCATCGAGCCGGATGTCGAGCGTGAAGCTCACGCGGCCGGCGATAACGTTCGGCGTATTCGGCTCGCACGTGATCTTGCCTACCGTCGCCACGAGCGGATCGCCATATTGAACCGCCAGCCGCTCGATCGCTACGACCATCTCCGCCGCCCCGGCAAGCGCATCGCGGCGAAGTCCCATCGGCGTCGTCCCCGTATGATTGCTCTCGCCCTCGAGCGTCACGATATACCGCTTCTGCCCGACGATCGTATCGACGATCCCGATGCGAAGCTGCTGGCGCTCCAGCACGATGCCTTGTTCGATATGCAATTCGACGAACGCTTCAATATCTTGCCGCACGGGGTCTGGCTGCGCTGGGTCGCCGAATCCAGCCGCCTCCATCGCTTCGCGCAAGCTAATGCCGCTTGCGTCCGCAATGGCATCCGCTTGATCCCAGCTATGGCTTCCGACGAGATGTCCGGATCCCCAGTACGTAAGCGGAAACCGGCTGCCTTCCTCCTCGCAAAAGGAGATGACCTCCAGCGTCCTCTTCGGCGGTCCATAGGCCTCGAGCAAATATTCGATGGCCGCAATGCCCGCGGCGACGCCATACGCCCCGTCATACCGACCGCCATTGACGACGGTATCGATATGGGACCCCGTCACGATCGCCCCGGATCCCGAATCCGTTCCGGCCAGACGGCCAATTAAGTTGCCCGCCCGGTCGAAACGCGCTTCAAGCCCTGCCTTGCGCATCCGCTCCGCCAAAAAACGCTGCGCGTCCACCCATGGCTTCGTATAGAGAAGACGGGTAACGCCGCCGCTCTCTTCGGCTCCGAATACCGCCAGCTCATCCAGCAGCTGAAGCGTCGACTGAGCGGCCATATCCCGATGCTCCGACAGCTTCATAGGCCTCCCCCTCCCATACTTTCACTCGATTCCAGACTTGCTCCTCTACCTGCCCATCTCCACAACGCGGCGGTCAAGCATCAACAGCCGCACCAGCTGGCCTCACCATCACGCCGGACCCGGATTGAATCAAGCCGGCTTCCCTGCTATAGACCAGCTGCCCACGCACAAGCGTCGCCTCGACGCGACATGGGATTTCCCAGCCGATGTAAGGGCTGTGTTTGTGGCGCTGCAGCAGATCTTCCTCCCGCAGCGTATAGGACGCATTCGGATCGATAATGGCCAGATCCGCATCGAAGCCGACGGCGATCTCGCCTTTGCGCGGATAGATCGATAAGCGTTTGGCCGGGCCGGAGGACAGTACCTCCGCCATCCGGGTGAGCGGGATCCCCCGTTTAAGCGCTTCGCCCACCATAAGTTCCAGACTGCTCTGCGCGCCTGCGATCCCGCCCCATGCTTGCGAGAACGTCCGGCCGCCAGCCATATCCTTCAGTTCGAACGGACTCGGCGAATGATCGGAAGCGACGACGTCGATCCTTCCTTCGGCCAGATGCGCCCACAGCCGTTCCACTTGATCGGAGCCGCGCAGCGGAGGCGCGCATTTCGCCACAGGTCCGAGGCGCACCATGTCTTCATCGGTCAGGAGCAAATAATGCGGACACGTCTCCACCGTCACCGGGGTCCCCCGCCGCTTCGCTTCCTCGATCAATTCCACGCCGTCGGCGCTGCTGATATGGACAAAGTGCAGCTTGCATCCCGTCTCTTCCGCCATCGCGATCGCCTTCGCCACCGCTTCGAGCTCGGCTTCGACCGGACGCGCCTGAATGAACGCCCAAGCGTCGGCCCTTCCTTCGGCCGCCGCCTCGTCATGCAGTCTCGAAGTCATTTCATCGCTCTCCGCATGCAGCGCGACAAAGCTGTCCAGGGAAGCGATGACCTTCATTCCTTCGAATAAGGTCGCATCGTCCACCTCGCGGAAACGCCCTTCGCCTTCGCCTCCCGGATTCGACATGAACGCCTTAAAGCCAATGACGCCGTCTTCATGCAGCTCTGCCAAATGATCGAGATTGCCCGGCACAAGCCCGCCCCAGATCGTGTAGTCGACCGCCGAGCTTCCGTCCGCAAGGGCAAGCTTCAGCTTCATCGCATCGCGCGTCACCGTTGGGGGATTGCCGTTCAGCGGCATATCCGCATAAGCGGTAATGCCGCCGGCGGCAAGCGCCGCCGAGCCGGTCGCAAAACCTTCCCAATGGCCGAAGTTCGGCTCATTTAGATGAACATGCATGTCGATCATCCCCGGCAATACCAGCTGACCAGCCGCATCCAGCACGTGATTCGCAAGTTCTAGCGGAAGCGTCTCGGCGAGCGCGGCAATCCGGCCGGCCCGAATGCCGATATCCAGCTTGCGCACCTCCGCAGCCGTCACAACTTCTCCGCCGCGAATGATCCAATCGTAACGCTCAACCTCTGCCATGACGAACTCCCCCTTTAGCTGCCTCGGTACGTGCTATAGCCGCCGGGAGCAACCAAGAGCGGCACATGATAATGCGCATTCGGATCCGCTACCCGGAACCGGACCGGCACTTGATCGAGGAACGATTCTCCAAGCGCAGTAACGCCCCGGTCCGCAAAATACTCGCCAGCCGCGAATACCAGTTCATAAACGCCCGGTACCAGCTCCTCGCCTTGCAGCAGAGGACCATCTGCTCTTCCGTCATCGTTCGTGCGAATCTCCTTGATCAGGACGGTTCCACCCGTTCCCCCATCTGCCTGTGGCACCTGCCACAGCTCGATCCGGAAACCGACGGCCGGACCGCCGGCGGCCATATCCAGCACATGCGTCGTTAATCTGCCGCTCATGAATCGCTCTCCTCCCCCATGCTACGGACGAAGGCGGGATACCCCGCCCTTCCCAATCTGCTCGCCTTATGCGTTATCCTTCAATGAGATCATCGAGGCGCAGCCGCGTAATCCGCGTGATCTGACGAATCGCCTCGGCACGTTCCTCATCGACCGCATTATTGATCCTGACTTTCATCGCTTCCTCGATATCCGCTCTCGTCCTGCCGCGAACGGCGAAGATGAACGGGAATCCGAACTTCTCCATATACGTATCGTTCATCCGCGTAAACCATTCGAACTCTTCCGGGGTCAGCCGGTCAAGTCCTACGCCTTGTTGCTCTTTGGCCGAGTTCTCGCCGACAGACAATCTCGTCGCCAGATTCGGGTGTCTGCGAATGAACGCCAGCTCCTCATCGTTCGGCGCTTCCTTCACGATCCGCAGCATCGCCGCATGCAGCTCATCCAATGTTTCGTAAGGACGGCCAGCCGCCGCCTGCTCCGCCACCCAAGGCGAATTCTCGAACACCTCGCTCAGGAACGAAGCGAACTCTTCTTGCGATAATGCATTTAATTCCGACATGCTCTTCTTCATTGCCAATACCCCTCATGCGCCGCCACCGCTTCTTCTTCAACTTCCGGGAACGGACCGACTACCGTGATCGGCTTGTTCCCGCGTGCGAAAACTTCCCGGCATGGCAGATCTAGCGTCGGATTCTGCTCATCTTCGCCGGTCAGCTCGGCCAGCCTTTTCTCCGAAATGCCATAGACAACCCGGCCGACATTGCCCCAATATATCGATCCCGCGCACATTGCGCAAGGTTCTGCCGACGTATACAGCGTACATGCCCACAATTCCTTCTTGCTATATTTGGCCGAGGCCGCTTCCATTAACGTCGTCTCCGCATGCCCGGTACAGTTCGACTGCGTAATCTCGATATTGCCCTGCTCGAGCAGAATCTCCCCGCCCGGTCCGGCCAGCAGCGCCCCGAATGGCGTATTGCCCGACTCCCGTGCTGCGATAGACAGCTCGACGCACCGCTTCAGCAGGCGGATATGAATCTCTCTTTCACGTTCATCCACGCGTAACGCCTCCCTGAATTATCGATTCGAATTACTCCCACTATAAGTTGGTCTATCTTACAGCGTCAATTAATCTGACATACTATTGGCGTTCGCTCTAAAAGGTATCTGTTTTCATTGTGCACCGTGCCTCTAGAGACGCAAAAAGCGTGATGGACCTGCCATCACGCCTTACCGCACACGCCCGACAGACGAGCGCCTTTATGCTCCGACATTATCGCTCAAGCCGCTTGCGGAAGACGAAGGCCAGCTTCAAGCGCATAAGGTCGTTCATTTTTTTGAAATCGACGTTCAGCAGCTCGCTCAGCTTCTCGATTCGGTAGGTTGCCGTATTGCGGTGGATGAAGAGCCGCTTCGCCGTCTCGCCTAGCTGGCCGTCGCATTCGAGGTAAGTCTCGAGCGTGCGCAGCATCTCCTGCGCATACTCCGGTTCCTTCTCGAGCAGACTGCCGAGCCATCGGTCGCAGAACGTCTTCATCCGCGTCTCGGATACCTGTTCGAAGACAAGCGCCAGATCGAGCGAGTCGTAGCTGATAATCGAGTCGCCCAGCTCCCAATCCGAAGCCAGCTGACGCGCGCGGCAGCATTCGTCGAACGATTCGAACAGGTGATCGGCGCGCCTTTTGCGGCTGGAGATAATTGACTGCGGTTCATAACCGCGCTTCCATCCGTCGAAGCAGGAGATGAGCGCCGTCTTCACTTTCTCTTCCGCCTGGCCGTCCGGATCCGGCACCAGCGAGACAAGGCCGTCGTCCAACACGACGTGAACCCCTTGCAGCTCCTGCATCCGGGCATGGCTCAAGCACGCGGTCTTCAAGCTCTCGAGCAGCTCGAGCCGCTTCTTGCCGTCGAGCGCAGCGCGAAGATCCGTCACGACGCAGCGGTAAGGCTGGTTCAGCAAGTCGATTTCCCATCGCTCCGCATACGTCTGCAGGGCGGCCAGCGGCAAGCCATGCTTCAGGTAACGCTTGAGCAGTTGGGCGAAATCCTTTTGCACCGAGATGGCGAAGTAATCTTCGAGCTTCAGATTGGTATGGTGCGCGATCAGCTCGGCCGCCTGCGAATACAACCCCTCTTCCATCGAAGAGAGGAACGGCTGCGCGCTGAAAAAGAGGGCGAATCCCGTGCATTCCTGCTGGCGCATAAGCGGAATCCGGTAGGCCTGCCACTCCGGCGCCTTCATCCACTGTTGCTGGATCGGCCACGGCCGCTTGGCGAGCAGCTGCTCATCCGGAATGCCCGATGAATTGAACATCATCTGGCCGCGCGAACCGATGACGGCGATCGGATAACCGATCACCTCGGCGACCGATTCGAACAGGCTGCCGATCGGCTCGGACTGCAGCGCGTAACGCATGAGGCGGACCTGCTTGCCCATAATGTCCTGCAGCGCGCCGGTGTTGCGCTTCATCTCGTCGCGGAACAGCCCGCCCATTTGGTCCGAGAACGTAAATTGATACGGTAGCTCGATCAGCGGGAAGCCCAGCTCGTTCGCCTTCACGATCAGATTCTCCGGCACCTGGGTCCAGAAGCGCCCGAGCTTGATGCCAAGCCCCGACGAGCCGCACTGGTTCAGCTTGTAGATCAGCTTCTCCGCATCCTCGGGATGGTCCTTAATCAGATAGGCCGTCGTGAACAGCATCTCGCCTTCCTTGATCCAGTCCGTTATATCCGGCGCGTCCATCACGTTGACGGATTTCACGATCCTTCGCTTACCCGCTTCTCCCGCAATCAACTTCGCTTCGGTCAATGGGTAGACCGACAACGCTTGTTCAACGGTCATATACATCTCAGCGCACCCCCGTATCTCTATACTCGGATCTAATGTCATTTAACCTTACATTATGGTATAAGAGGAGGAATTTCAAGCCATAATGTTAAGTTTTCTAACATTTATTTTGGGGGATGTTCACAAAAAATGACGCCGCAGGCTATCGCCCGCAGCGCCATCGTCAATTGGTTACAGCCTCATTGGATGCTGTGTCATCATTGCTCGAACTTACAACTATAAGTGCAATTCGCTCTTTATCTCTTTCGGCTACCAGCCGATCACCGATCCGTCGCTTCGCGGATCCGCCGCGCCGCTGATCACGCCGCTTGCATCGATCGCGATGCCTTGCGACTGGCCGGTCCGGCCATCCCAGGCGTCCAGCACCTCGACCTGATGGCCCATCGCGCGCAGCCGTTCTACCGTTACGTCGCCGCAGCGGCTCTCGACCTTCAGCGTATCGCTCTCCTCTCCCCAGGTACGGCCGTAGATAAACCGCGGCAGTCCGATCGCCTCTTGGATCGTGAGCCCGTAGTCCAGCACGCCGGTCACGACCGACAGCTGGGTCTGCGGCTGCCCTTCGCCCCCCTGCGTCCCGTAGAGCAGGCAAGGCTTCCCATCCCTTGCCACCATCGCCGGCATCAGCGTATGGAAAGAACGCTTGCACGGCTCCAGCACGTTCGGCGAGGCGGGATCGAAGGTGAAGAAGGAACCCCGATTCTGCATGATGACACCGGTGTCTCCCGGGATATAGGCTGCCCCAAAATCGTAATATAAGCTCTGGATAAAGGAGACGGCGTTTCCTTCCTCATCCACGACGGCCGCGTACGCGGTATCCTGCCCCATCGCCTGCGACAAGAAGGACGCCGCTTGCGAGCCCGATTGCACGACCTCCTCCCACAGCTGGTCGCCGAATTCCTTGGACAAGAGACGTCCCATCGGTATCGCTTTGAAATCCGGGTCGGTCAGCACTGCGTCCCGCTCGCGGAACGCCTTCTTCACCACCTCAACGGCGAGATGGTAGAAGTCGGCCGATTCGCGGGGAATCTCGCCAAGCCCCACATGCTCGAGCATGTTCATCATCATGAGAAGGGAGAATCCTTGCGAGTTAGGCGGCATTTGGTACAGGTCATAGCCGCGATACGTAACCGTAAGCGGCGTTACCCATTCCCCGTAGTGGCTGCGGAAATCCTCCTCGCGCAGCAAGCCTCCGTCCGCCTCGATCGCTTCGGCCAAGCTCAGCATCAAACCGCCTTTATAGAATGCGTCCCTACCTTCGGTCTGGATCGTCCGAAGCGTCCGGACGAGATCCGGTTGAATAAGCCGATCCCCTTCCTCGAGCAGTTCTCCGTCATCGCGGAGAAACAGCTTGGCAAGCGGACGATGCGCCCGAATAAGCGACTCGTCCTTCAGAATCCATTCCCGCAGGTGGCGCGAAACCGGGAACCCTTCTTCCGCATACTGAATCGCGGGCGCGAGCAGATCCGCCCATGGCAGCTTGCCGTAACGACTCCATACGCTCCACCATGCGTCGACCATCCCCGGCACCGTAATGGCGCTGTCTACGCCGCGCTGCGGGATTTGGTTCATCCCTTTGGCAAGATAATAATCAGGCTCCGCCAGCTTCGCGGATCGCCCGCTTCCGTTATATCCTTGGAACTGCTTCGTATCGGCATGATAGCACATGAAGAAAGCATCGCCGCCCAGCCCTGTCATATGGGGGTACACGACGGCAAGCGCCGCGCTGATCGCAACGGAAGCGTCGAACGCATTGCCTCCCTGGCGAAGGATCGCGGCGCCTACCGAGCTGGCCAAATAATGCGGCGCAGCCACCATGGCCCGATAGACCTTAGGCATAATATTGTGCATCTCATTCCCTCCCCCTAAGTGACTTGCAGCTACCGTCCGCTTGGAACGGTTCAATGATTGCTCTCATTGTAGTGCCAGTCACAGCCGTATACAATCGGCAGAAGGAGCTTTTTGTTAGTTATTCTAACATGAGCCGCTTATTTTGGTAGCGATGCACGATGCCCGCCTTTTTCACCCTTGTCCGGATTAGGATAGCGCCCCCGCGGAATGAACATATTACACGTGGAACCAGATGGGGTGGTTCGAACGGCTATAGGCCGATCAGCATTCCATCAAGAAGCCATATCATAAAGGAGCGTTCTCTCGATGAAGAAAAGGATTCTGGCCGCCTTGCTGGCTCTTGCCATGCTCCCGGCCGCCGCTGGCGCCGTTCACGCCGCGCCTGCCGATACGGACACGTATACCGTTAAGCCCGGCGACACGATGTGGATCATATCGGTCAAGTATCAGATCGGCTTATCCGAAATCATCAATGCTAACCCTAGCATTGCCAACCCGCACTGGATTTACCCGGGACAAAGGCTGACGATTCCGCTCATGACCGGGACCAAATCGGTCGAATCGCAGGTCGCCCAGCTCGTGAACGCCGAACGGGCCAAAGCCGGCCTCAAGCCGCTTACGCTGAACTGGCAGCTGTCCCGCGTAGCCCGCGTCAAGTCCGAAGATATGCGCGACAAAGCCTACTTCTCCCACCAGTCGCCGACTTACGGCAGCCCGTTCGAAATGATGAAGGCGTTCGGCCTCTCGTACTCGTACGCCGGCGAGAATATCGCCGCTGGCCAGACGACGGCCCAAGCGGTCATGACTTCCTGGATGAACAGTCCCGGCCATAAAGCGAATATCCTGAGCCCGAACTTCACGGAGATCGGCGTCGGCTATGCCGCTGGCGGCAGCATGCGCCATTACTGGACGCAGCAGTTCATCAAGCCTTGATTAGGCATTAATCGACATTCACCGATACGATACGCATGACGCAAGCAAAGCCGCTTCCTTGTCGGGAGCGGCTTTGCTTTTGCGTAGTTGAGGCATTGTTAGTAGGCGGTCACGCCAAGACGGTTGATCGTCTCTTCAATAAAGTACGGCTCGTCCTCCGGCGTACGCGACGTAATCCAGTTCTCGTCGACGACGACCGGCTTGTCGATGAATCGTCCGCCTGCATCATTCAATTCCGCATGAAGCCCCGGATACGCCGTAATGTTGCGCCCGTGAATCAAGCCGGCTTTCTGGAGCAGGAGCGGCCCGTGGCAGATCGCGGCGATCGTCTTGCCTTGTTTGTCCATCTCCCGGACGAAGTCAAGCACGCGCTCGTCCTCCATCAGATGAGCCGGCGAATGGCCGCCGGGAATGATCAGCGCTTCGTAATCCGCCGCGTTCGCTTCATCTATAGCGAGATGGGATACGTATTTGGTGCCGTTCTTGCCGGCAAGCTCCGCCTTCTTCTGCAAGCTGATAATGACCGCATCGTTGCCGTTTTTCGTTATCGCATCATATGGATTTTTCATTTCGGAATCTTCGAATTCGTTTGCTAGCAGAAAAGCGACCTTTTTAGACTGACTTGTCATTTGGTCCACTTCCTTTCGGACTGTTTGAGAAGCAGCTTTTCCTTACCTGTTAGGTAGAATAGGCGCTGCGTATGCTCTATTAACCTCCAAGGCTGTCCTATAAACAACCTTCCTTCTTAACTCCCGGGCAAATCCACATTCCATATAAAGGTAATTCATCCATCGTTATCGAATATCTAAGAGTCAGTCTCGCAATGGCTGATCCGAACCCAAAAGGGAGTGATGGTTTCATGAGCAAAGACGTTCTTGCCCATAAGTCGCAATGGTTCAGCAGCTATCAAGAAGAGCTGCACGCCGATCCCTACCCGTTCTATACGGCGCTGCTGAAGGAAGATCCGCTGTTCTACATCGAAGAGCGCGGCATGTGGGTCGCCTCGCGCTACGCCGACATTCAGCAGGTGCTCAAGAGTCCGCAGTTCATCCGCGAGATCCCGCAGGAGCATCAAGGCGCGCCGTCCCCGGATGTTGCCGATGATTGGAAGCCCATCGGCGAGATGATGCACCACTGGATGCTGCTCCGCGATCCGCCGGATCATACCCGCCTGCGGGGTCTCGTCAGCCACGGCTTCTCGCCGCGCGCAATGGCCCAGCTCGAACAGCAGCTGCGGCACATCGCTTCCGACCTCGCCGCCGATTTGGCCGACAGCGATACGCCGGACCTAATCACCTCCTTCGCCTTCCCTTTCCCGGTCATTGTCATCGCGGAGCTGCTCGGCGTACCGTCCGAAGATCGGGAGCTGTTCAAAGAATGGTCCCATCTGATCGCCAAGCTGCTCGATGTTTCGTATCAGACGCCTGCGTTTATTCAACAAGTGCGCGTCACGGTTTTGGAGATGACGGATTATTTCGAGAAGCTGGCCGAGGAACGGAGGCGCAACCCGCAGGAGGATCTGATCAGCAGCATGCTGAAATCCCAGAACGAGGGCAAACCGATCTCCGATGCGGAGCTGGTCGCCACCTGTATTCTGCTGCTCGTGGCCGGCCACGAAACGACGGTGAATCTGATCGGCAACGGCATCCAGTCGCTGCTGCTGCATCCCGATCAGCAAGAACTTCTCGTGCGCGAACCTTCGCTTATCCCGTCTGCCGTCGAAGAGATGCTCCGCTACGAGCCACCGGTTCAGATGACGGGCAGATTCATTGGAGCGGATGTTGAAGTTAGCGGCCGCTTGCTGCGGAAGGGCCAGCACATCACCGTTCTGCTGGCCGCGGGCAACCGGGATCCGGAGCAATTCGCCGATCCGAACCGCTTCGACATTCATCGAAGCCCGAACCGGCATCTGTCGTTCGCCGCCGGCGTCCACTTCTGCCTCGGCGCGCCGCTCGCCCGCATGGAAGGCGAGATCGCCGCATCGACGCTGCTGGCGCACTATCCGGAGATGCGGCTGGCCGCCGGCAAGCCGCAGTACAGGCACAATATTTTGTTCCGGGGACTAGAGCGGCTACCGATTCTGACCCTGTAAGGAGACAGACGTCCATCGCTAATCCTTCCCCTCTCGCTTCTTAGGGTTGTCTCACGCATGCCGCCGTAGACCGCGCCTACCGGTTCGTCTGGCAGCCCCGCATTATTTGGCATATTTTTGAAAATATCCGCCATGCTATGAATCTATCGGGGAATCTATGATACAATGTTATTTCCTACTAGCCGTCCTGTAACTAAACCAACGCAGATTCGTCTAAAGAACAGGTAGGAGGAGATAACCTTGAACACAGAGTATTCAACCGCTTCCGCGAGCCCGATGGTGGAACGCAAAGCAAGACGCAGGACCGGCCCGTCGCCGATTATTTTTCTCGCCGTATGGGTCATTCTGATCGCGACCGGCGTGCTCGGCGCAGTCTGGTACACGGACAAGATCAAGCAGGACATCACAGCTGATGTCGGAGCGCAGACCTCGGCGCAGATCACGGCTATGCAGCAGGATTATAACAACCGGATCACGCAGCTGGAGACGCAGTACCAAGCGGATCTGACCACGCTCCAGGGCAAGGTCGACGCCTTGAATGAGCTGCTCCAATTCTCGAAGGACAACATTAGCTCGAAGACGGACAACAGCAACCAGCTGTTCACGCAGCTGAGCGCCGTGCAGAAGCAACTCGATGAGCTGAAGAAGAATTTGGACGTGCTGAAATGATGATCAGCGTCAAACAAATCAACCGGTTCGGACTGCTCGTCACCGGCCCGTTCTTCGGCATCCTACTATACTTAATGCTCACGCAAGTCCCGATTACATTGCCGAGCAGCGCCTTCCCCAAGGCAGCGGCTGGCTTAACCGCGCTCGCGCCCGAGCAGACGGGGACCTTGATCAGCGCGCTCGATACCGCCAAGCAAGCGGCGATCACGACGGCGCAGTCGATCAAGAAGACGGTCCAGCTGTATACGCAGACGAACCAGTCGATGGCCAGCATCGCGAAGACGGCTGCCGCGCAGATGACCCGCCCCGCTCTGATCTATGACAGCCGCATCACGAAGAAGATCGGCTATCCGACGCGCACGATTACGTCCGACAACATTACCGCGCAGCTGTTCACGATCCGCGCGCAGAATTTCACCGGTTACGCCCTGAAGGTGAAGCTGAAGAGCCGGGATGCGATGAAGATGGTGCTCGGCCAGGACAAAGTCGGCGGTTCGGAGACGACGCTCTCCGCGGTTAAGCGCTACAAGGCGATTGCCGGCGTGAATGCAGGCGGATTCGCCGACAGCGGCAGCAAGCGTTATCCGCTGAGCACGACCGTCATGAACGGCAGGTATACGTCAGGCTTCGAGCCGAGCTATAAGGATCTGTTCTTCGTCGGCATCAGCGAGGATATGAAGCTGATCGGCGGCGAGTTCAAGACCCAGGCCCAGCTGGACAAGCTGAAGCCGAAATTCGGCGCGTCGTTCGTCCCGGTACTGCTGAAGAACAAGGTGATGCAGGCGATCCCGTCCAAGTGGCAGACGAGCCCCAAGCGGGCGCCGCGCACGGTCATCGGCAACTACAAGGATAATCAGCTGCTCTTCTTGGTCGTGGACGGCTATAACGAGACCGGCAGCTCCGGCGCGACGCTGCAAGAGATGCAGCTGCTGCTCAGCCGGTACGGCGCGATCGACGGTTACAATCTGGACGGCGGAGGTTCCACGTCTCTCATTTTTGACGGCAAGATCATCAATCACCCTTCGGACGGCAGCTTGCGTTCGCTGCCGACGCACTTTTTATTTTTCGACTAGTTTTGGAGAACGCGCAAGAAGCCAGCATGCGAGTTGATCGCTGCTGGCTTTTCTCGTTGTCGCGAAGAGATGATTACACGTCGAAACTTAATCCGCAGGAGGCGGTCTCAATCGCCCCGCCGAAGATCTGGCCCGCTTGCGCCGCAAGTCGGCTCCGGTCGCCAAAATGCGGCAAATGCGTCAGCACCAGCTTAGCTGCGCCCGCTTCCTTCGCAAGCTGCCCCACCTCCGTTGCATTCATATGCCCGTATTGCTTGGCATTGGGCATATCCGCATAGAAGGAAGTTTCCGCGATCAGCACGTCCGCGCCCGCGCAATGAGCGATGAGCGACTCGTCATAGCAGGTGTCCGCCGTGTACACCAGCTTCCGGCCTCCCGCTTGAACGATCATGCCTAGGCAGTAGGCGCCATGGAATGTCTTGAAGAACGTAATGTCCACGCCGCATACATGCAGCGTCTGTCCGTCCGAGATTCGGTGAATGTCCGAGCCTTTCATCGCCTTATAACCGAGATCTTCATCCCTCTCGCCGGCAATAAAGATCGGGAGACTGTCGCTGCGCTGGGCCAGATCCGTATCGATCAGACACGCATATTGCAAGCACCCCAAGTCGGCGACATGGTCATAATGCCGATGCGAGATGACGGCGGCGTCGAGCATATGCAAAGGACAATAACGCTGCAGCTGGGCCAGTACGCCGCTGCCGCAATCGATCAACAGGTTGCGGCCTCCGATAGACAGCCAGTAGCCGGCTGTCGCCTCACCTGCTTTCGGATAAGCGCCCCATGGGCCTAATACGGTAACTCGCATAGCTATCGCCCCCATTCCTTCATTTTCAAACTAATGGCCATACGGAGCCTAATCCAATCCTGCTCATGATCGATCAGCAGCCGCTCCGCCTCCTCATGCGATACGAGCTGAAAACCGAACCGGTCACCCGGCTTATATTGCGCCATGACGGGCAGATCGGCCGTCGCTACCTGCGCAATTCTCGGATATCCGCCTGTCGTCTGACGATCCGCGAGCAGAATGATCGGCTGACCGTCTTGCGGAAGCTGGATCGTCCCATTGACCACCGCTTCCGATAGCAGTTCAAGCGGCGCTTGAAGCGACAGCTCCTCGGCGCTCAGCCGGTAGCCCATTCGGTCGGATTGCGGCGCTACGGCGAATGGCTGCCGCACGAGCCTATTACGGCTTTCTTCCGTCAGATAACGATAGTGCGTTCCCGGCACAATCCGGATTACCTTACGCCGGTAATCCGCGAGCGGCGGCGCGAACCAGTCTACGGACGCAAACGGCTGCCCTGCCATTGAAGCAGCAAGGGCTAATATTTGCTCCAACCTGTATGCGGACGAACCCGGCAGCGTACAGCCTCCATTCCGGATACCGACCCGATCGCCGGCCTTCAGCGCCCTGCCTTCAACCCCGCCTATCGCCGCTCGCAGGTATGTGCTTCGGCTGCCGAGCACGACGGGCACGTCCAAGCCCCCGGCGACAGCCACATAAGAACGGCAGCCTTCCCGGCAGCCTCGGAAGGTTAGACGAGCGCCCTGCGCAACGTATACCGGCCGATACATGGGGACCGGCATTCCGTTAATGGCAGGCATCAGATCTCCGCCCGCAATCGCTATAAGCATTCCGTGCTCGAACGACACCTCCGGCCCTTGCAGCGTGACCTCGAGCACAGCCTCTTCTTCGTTGTTCCCTGCCAAAGCGTTGGCGATACGCGGCGCGCTCGCATCCATGGCCCCGCTCACAGGAATGCCGTATTGCTGCATGCCGTACCTGCCGCGATCTTGAATCGTCGTCAGTAATCCCGGTCGATGGACATAGAGACTCATGCGAGCACCTCCTGAGCCAACTGATCGTACTCCTCCTCAGATATGGAACGGAACTTCACGGAGTCCCCAGCTGCCAAATAACTCGGCGGCGTCCCATCCGGACGGAACAAGGCGAGCGGCGTACGCCCAATAATATGCCAGCCCCCCGGCGTCGCCAAAGAGTAAACTCCGGTCTGCGCTCCTCCGATCCCTACGCTGCCGGCCGGTATCGTTGTGCGCGGGGTCGCCCGTCTAGGCGTCGCCAACCGCGGCGGAAGCCCGCCCATATACGGGAACCCCGGCGCAAAACCGATCATATACACCAGATAATCGCCACCTGAGTGCAGCTGCACGACCTCTTCGACCGATAATCCGTGGTAATCGGCCACGTACTGCAAATCCGGACCTTGTTCTCCGCCGTACAAGACCGGGATCTCGACGATTCGGCTTGCGGCTTGCGCGGCCGGCCCGATCGAAGCCATACGCTCCTCTAGCATCGCGCATACCGAATCGTATAGGCTGCCGCTTGGTTGTACCGCCCTGGTATGTAACTTGTGGACGCGAATCGGGTCGTAATGCACCGTCACGCTTGTGTATGCGGGGACGCATTCGATCATGCCGGGAATCGGGTCCTGCGCCAGTTTGGCCATGATGGCATTGACCCGCTCATTCGTCCTGCGGTCGATCATATCGCCCAATCGAATCAGGACCGCCGCATCGCCCAGCGGATGCAGCTCATACACTTCGCGGTCGGGTACGCTCGGCTCCTCGCTATGCTGATCCCGCTTCTTCGCCATGTCAGCTCCCCACCCTTCGCAGCGCGATGCCGGCTTGCTCCAATCGGCTGCGCAGCTCCTTAGCGGATGCCAGCGCATCAGGCGTATCGCCATGCAGACAGACCGTGTCCGCGCGCAAATGAATATCCCCGCCTTGCCGTGTACGGACGACGCCTTCCTTAATGAGTCGAATCGCTTGGCTGACGCTTGCTTCACGATCGTGAATGACCGCCCCCGGTTCTGAACGCGGCGTAAGCGTACCATCCTGCTCATAGGAGCGATCCGCGAATACTTCATGCGCCGTGCGCAGCCCAATCCGTTCCCCGGCTTGCACAAGCTCGCTTCCGGACGCTCCGTACAGAACCAACTCAGGATCGACCCGGTAGACAGCCTCCGCGATCGCTTCCGATATAGGGCGGCTCCCTGACGCCATATTATAGAGCGCTCCATGCGGCTTCACATGCCGAAGCCTTGCGCCCTCCGCGCGCGTGAACGCCCATAGCGCCCCAATCTGATAGACGACCATCTCGTAAGCTTCTTGCGGCGTAATGGTCATCGTTCGGCGGCCGAAACCAACTAAATCCGGCAAGCCAGGATGAGCGCCAACGCTAACTTGATGGCCTAGCGCAAGCTTAACCGTCTGCCGCATAACTGACGGATCGCCGGCGTGATAGCCGCACGCGATATTCACCGACGTGACATATGGCATAATCTCCGCGTCCGCGCCTAGCCGATAGGCTCCGAAGCTCTCGCCCAAATCGCAATTCAAATCCACCTGTACCATCATGCTTCGCTCGCCTCCCATGACCCCATCTCTCGTTACCCCTTACGATAGGAGATATCGCGGCGGGATACAAGGCGCAATTATATGCCGTTCGTTATTAGCAGATGAAGCGAAGCTGATTCGTCTCTCACAATGGAACAAGCCACTCCATTCCGCGAGGGAATAGAACGGCTTGAGCGCTTTGTTGCCGATCACATTACAATTGCGCTGTCGCTACTTCGATCGTACCCGAAGCGGCGCCCGCAGCTGTCGTGAGCAGAGCAGCCACCAGCAATTTCTCCACAACGATCGATAGCGAGTTAAAAGCGGGGACAAGGTAAGAAATCGTTGTCGCATCGACGCGATAAAGGACCAGGTTTACAGGGTTGGCCGATGTGTTGTACACGATGACGACGGCTTTGGAGCCTCCGGCCAGATCCTCGTAGTACGATTTGCCGACGTTAGCACCCAGGTTAAACGTCTGAACAGGTAACAAAAGAGCCATATTACCACCTCCTTTGCACTTGATACTACAGATTATGCTCGTCTCCTAGCGACGGACAAGGTATTTGATAGAGGAGAAAAGTACATTTTTAATAGAGTCGCCAATGATACCTGCTGCTCCAACGGATCAACTTGCCGCCTAATTCAGACGTTTCCATCTCTGGTACATTTATGTGAATACCATAGTCGGTCTTAGCGGCAGAATAATACTCCATACCAAGATCCATGAAGTAGGCCCCTCTAAGGAGCGGCTATATAATTAGACGCGATGAGCGATTTCGTGTAAGCGGGCAATTTCCGATATCAGGAAGCTCTCCTGGCGAATGATTCTAGTTACACTGGAAACTTTAACAATTTATATTGACATGCTGACGTTTCGATTATATAGTGATTTTGATAATCATTATCAACGATAAGTTCTCACTTAACGATGATACTCAAGGGGTAAGTCTATAACACAAGATAAGGAAGGTATCCAACATGAATGCAAAAAGAAAGAACGCTCTAAAAATGCTGCTGCTCTCGGCAGTCGTCGCGATCCCGCTCGCAGCCTGCGGAAGCAATTCCAACAATTCGACGGCCGACTCCAACGCAGCCGCGACGAATAACGCAACGACCAATAACGCAGCCGCTAACAATAGCGCCGCTACTCAAGAAGCAACAACGCAATACCCGATCACGATTAAACACGCCTTCGGCGAGACTGTTATCGAGAGCAAGCCGGAGCGCGTTGCTACGATTCAATGGGCCAACCATGACGTAGCCCTCGCACTCGGCGTTGTCCCAGTAGGTTTCTCGGAAGGAAATTACGGAGTAACGGATGGCAGCGGCATGCTCCCATGGACAAAGGAGAAGCTCGCGGAGCTTGGCGTAGACAAGCCGAACCTGTTCAAAGATACGGACGGTCTTGATTTCGAAGCGATCTCCGATGCTGACCCGGATGTTATCCTTGCGTCGTACTCCGGCATTACGCAAGAAGACTACGATACGCTGAGCAAAATCGCTCCTGTCGTTGCCTATAGAACGGCTCCTTGGATCACTAGCTGGCGCGAGCAAATCCTCGATAACGCAACCGGCATGGGCATGCAAGCGGAAGGCGAGCAGCTTGTTAAGGATACGGAAGCTCTCATTGAAACAGCAGCGAACAAACACCCAGAGATAAAAGGCAAGAAAGTAGCTTTCGTCAGCCTTTCGCCTTCCGATCTGTCCAAAATTTATGTCTACACGCCTGCAGATCCGCGCGGCGGGTTCCTGCTTGAACTTGGGATGGAATTCCCTTCGAGCCTCCAAGAGAAAGTTACCGATGACAAGGCCTTCTACATCGAGCTGAGCTCGGAGAATGCCGACGCTCTTAACGACGCCGACCTGTTGGTTCTTTACGGCGATGAAGCTTTCCTGAAAACTCTTCAGGCAGATCCGCTTATGGGTAAAGTTCCAGCCATCCAGAAAGGCGCAGTTGCATTGATCGGCGACAATACGCCACTGGCAGCTTCCGGCACGCCAAGCCCGCTGTCGATTGCGTACACGATTGATGAGTACCTGGGCAAGGTCGCTGAAGCTGCCGGCAAGGCCAATGAGTAGCTCATCGATCTCGGAGAATATCTCGCTTCACTCGCACAAGCCGAGGCACTTCTCGAAGGTGCTCGTCATCTCGATCGTTCTGCTCGGCTTGAGCGTGCTCGCTTCTCTCATTCTTGGCTCCAGGCTAGTGACATGGGATGAGCTGACTAACGCCATCTTGCATCCCGGCGTAGATTCCTACGAGTCCAGCGTCGTACACAAACGGATATCCCGAACCGTGTTCAGCTTGCTCTGCGGCGCAGCGCTCGGCATATCCGGAGCGCTCATGCAGGCGATTACCCGCAATCCGATTGCGGATCCCAGCATCCTGGGCGTCAACACAGGCGCCGCCTTGTTCGTTGTTTGCGGCATAGCATTCTTACACATCAGCACAGCCAGCCAATATATTTGGCTGGCTTTGGCTGGGGCTGGGCTTACAGCCATCTTCGTATTCGGCGTCGGCTCCATGGGCCGAGGCGGACCTACGCCGATTAAGCTGATTCTGGCGGGAGCGGCGACAAGCGCAGCACTATCCTCTCTTGTGAGCGCTATTATGATCCCGCGCACGAATGTCATGGATCAATTCAGATACTGGCAAGTAGGCAGTGTCGGCGCAGCTAGCTGGGATTCCATCTCTACCTTTGCCCCATTCCTAATCGTCGGCGTGATCGTCGCCATCGTTACGGGACCTGCGCTCAATGCGCTGGCGCTTGGAGACGAAGCCGCGACTGGACTTGGCGTTCGAACAGGGACGCTGCGGCTTGTGGCCGCCGTAGCAGGCGTTATCTTGTGCGGTGCGGTTACCGCGCTTGCAGGCCCCATCGGCTTCATCGGGCTGCTGTCGACGCATATCGTACGCCTTATTCTCGGTGCCGATCTGCGCTTGATCATTCCGATGTCCGCGGTTGCAGGAGCGATCGTCTTGACGTTATCCGATGTTATCGGCAGGCTGATCGGCAGTCCCGGAGAGCTTGAAGTCGGCGTCGTAACCGCGTTTATAGGCGCTCCAATCTTAATCATTCTAGCGATGAGATCGAGAGTGCGCTCATTATGACCAATACTACTGTTGCTCTTATTATGGCGGGCAGGCGTCAACGCCGCCGCCGTTGGATGCTAATCACTGGCTTTCTTGCGTTCCTCTCCCTGATGCTTTGCTGCGCCATGCTCATGCTGGGCAACACCATTTATCCGGTTACCGACGTCGTGCGGGCGCTTCTTGGAGAGAAGATCAAAGGCGTTTCTTTTGCGGTGGAGACCATTCGTCTTCCGCGGATGCTCGCAGGTCTGTTCGCCGGTTTTGCTTTCGGTATTGCCGGAGCTACGTTCCAGACGATGCTGCGTAATCCGCTTGCCAACCCGAATGTACTGGGCATCACGTCCGGTTCGAGTGTGGCGGCTGTCTTTTGCATTGTCATTCTACATACGAGCGAGGCCATCGTATCCATCTCTTCCGTGATTGCAGGCCTCGCGACCGTAGCCCTTATCTATGTCTTATCCCGCAGGAAAACCTATTCCACCGGGCGATTAATTCTAATCGGCATCGGGATCGAGGCCATGCTCGGAGCGGTCATTACCTATCTGCTGATGAAGAGCGCGCAATCGGATGTCCCCGCTGCTTATCGCTGGCTTGCCGGCAGCCTGAACGGCGCGCAGATGGAGGAGCTCCCGCCTCTGATCATATCGGTTGTCGTTCTAGCGCCGCTCGTCATCGCGCTAAGTAAACAACTGAGCCTGTTAGAGCTTGGCGAGCAGTCGGCCACTACGCTCGGCGTACATACGGACCGGACACGGGTTCTGCTTATTGCCAGCACGGTGTGCATGATTGCCTTGGCTACCTCCGTTACGGGCCCGATCGCCTTTGTTGCCTTCCTCGCGGGACCGATCGCCAAACGGCTGGTCGGCGTGGGCTTCTCAACCGTTATTCCAGCAGGACTGATCGGCGTTATTCTCGTGCTGGCGTCTGATTTAATCGGACAATTTGCGTTTGAGACCAGATTCCCTGTCGGCGTTATTACCGGCATACTCGGAGCACCGTATCTGATCTATCTGCTCATCCGAATGAGTCGAAAGGGAGAATTCTAATGATCAAGGCACATCAGTTTCAAGCCGAAGGTGTCGTTGCCGGCTATGAGAATAAAACGATCGTCCAAGGCGTAAGTCTCGCCATTCCGAGCAACAAAATTACCGTTATTATCGGCGCTAACGCCTGCGGGAAGTCGACCTTGTTGAAAACATTGGCAAGGCTGATCAAACCGACCTCCGGAAGCATTACGCTGGATGGCAAGCCGATCGACAAAATTCCGCCCAAGCAATTGGCCCGCGTGGTCGGCCTGCTCCCGCAGTCCCCGGTCGTGCCCGAAGGCATCAATGTGGCGGATCTCATTGGCCGGGGACGGTTCCCTCACCAATCGTTGTTCAGCGGATGGAGCAAGAAGGATTATGAGGCCGTCGCCGAAGCGATGGAAATTATGAAGATTACGGATCTGGCCAACCGGAATATCGATGAGCTGTCGGGCGGTCAACGGCAGCGCGTCTGGATTGCGATGGCATTGGCGCAGCAGACCGACATTTTATTCCTGGATGAACCGACGACCTTCCTGGATATCACCTATCAGGTCGAGATCCTCGATCTGCTGACCGAACTGAACCGCAGACAAGGCACTACGATCGTCATGGTGCTGCACGATATTAACTTGTCCGCCCGTTATGCCGACCATATAATCGCGCTGCGTCAAGGCAAGCTGGTGGCCGAGGGAGCGCCTTCGGAGGTTATTACGAGCGATCTCATCCATACCGTGTTCGGCATGGACAGCACCGTCATCGATGACCCCGTATCCGGATCACCGATGGTCGTACCGAAAGGCCGGTATCACGTTAGGCTCGGATAAGCACCTCGCTCATGGCAGAGGCAACAGCAAGTTGATTGTACGCGGGAATGCGAGTCATTCCCGTTTTTTTGCGTTCAGCGATGAACCCTGAGCAACGTACATAACTCGCAGACAATGCAATTGGAACACTCCCTCGGGAGCATTGTTTCTCTGACGGGCAAGCCTTCGATCATGAATCACATTGCGTTTAAAACACGAAAAAACCCTTGCTCCGCAAGGGTTTCACTCGTTCTAACTTAGGATGCGGTCGGCGAGAGTCGAACTCGCACGGGTTGCCCCGCCACCCCCTCAAGATGGTGTGTCTGCCATTCCACCACGACCGCAAATAGAAAAGTGAGCCATGTAGGACTCGAACCTACGACACCCTGATTAAAAGTCAGGTGCTCTACCAACTGAGCTAATGGCTCAAGATAATGGTGACCCGTAGGGGATTCGAACCCCTGTTACCTCCGTGAAAGGGAGGTGTCTTAACCCCTTGACCAACGGGCCAGAATGCTCAATAATAGCCTGTTCTTCACAGGCACAAGTAAGATCTTATCACCATTCGACGAATTCTGCAATACCCAATTTTCATTTTTATATACGCCCTTTTCGCCTCATTAGAGCGTTCTGAACCGTCTAATCCAGACGCACGCATGACGGATTTTGGGCAACAAAAAAGGACCGATATCATCGGTCCTTGGTCAGTTCAATTGTGGCGGAGAAGGAGGGATTCGAACCCTCGCACCACTTACGCAGTCTAACCCCTTAGCAGAGGGTCCCCTTGAGCCACTTGGGTACTTCTCCATAAATGGCTCCCCGAACAGGACTCGAACCTGTGACAACTCGATTAACAGTCGAGTGCTCTACCAACTGAGCTATCAGGGAATATTGAACAGTGACAAGTATTAATTTATCATGACTGTTTCGTTAAGTCAAGGGCCTGGATCAATAATTTCCCCCTGCATTTTCCACAAGCGTAACGCCGCGGATCGACCTTTCTCTTCCTCAGGTATTCCATCTTGCAGCTGACGCAGACGAGCTTATATTTGTACGGCGCAGGCTTCCGTTGCTGGCGCTCGGGCAGCTGCTGGCAGTAGCGGCTTCCGCCTACTTTGACGAGCAAATTCTTGAAATCGGCGTCACGGTGCTGATACCCCATCTTCAGAATATGCAGATGGTAATGGCACAGCTCGTGCTTGATGATCTTCTCGGTCTCTGCCTCGCCGTAAGCGGCCAGCTGATGCGGGCTGATCTCGATATTATGGGACTTGGTAAAATAACGCCCGCCTGTCGCCTTCAGCCTGCCGTTGAAGGTCGCCTTATGCCGGAACGGCCGTCCAAAATCACGCAGCGATACTTCCTCTACCCACCGCTGCAGCATATCGTCGTTCATTGTCGATTCTCCTGTCCGCGAGCTGGCCTCGGTAATGCCAAGCTTGCAGGGTTTGCTACTTGAATTTTAATGGAAGGATAGGCTACACTGTCAAGTAGTATTGACGTGTTCGAGGGGAGAACTGACCACATGCCACAAATGAGATTCATCATCCTGAGCGGTGAACAAGGCATTTCCTTTGTCGAAATGCCGGAATCGCACGCTTACCAATTAAGCGCGCTTAATCTTCGCTTACATAAAGAGATCGACAAGCTGACCGCTGCCAATGTCCCTTCTCTGCCGTACGCGATCGCGGAGTGCGACAATCTTGAGCTCCATAACCAATCGCTCGTCGTGTATTCCGGACTGGATTACCTGAACGAGCTCGAGAAGAGCTTCTCGTCCATTGAAGAGAAGTCCTATCCGCTCATCTCGCTGCTGACCGAGATCCGCGCGCTTCAAGCGCAGCTCGAACAATGGTACGAGGAAGAATTCGAAGCTTAATTTTCACCGTTTTCATTGGACCTGCACGGACACTCGCCCACGCCCATATGCTAGTTACTATAAGGTGACTGCAGAGGAAGGAGGGCGATGCGAATGCCGCAATGGCTGTGCAACCAACTGATGCGTGCTTTCTTGAAAAAAGACCGGCGGCAGATCCGGCTGTTAAACGACTGCTGGTACTTCTACCGGACGAAGCAACGTTCGGATGACGATAGTGTCGAACTGCATTAGATCGGCGTCAAGCCGATACCAATTTGGATGAAGCCATCCGGCGGAATCCCCGCCCTATTCATCGCTATTACAACAGCAGGAAGAGGCCCTGACAGTGGATGTCGGGGCCTCTTTGTTAACCTATACTTATCCTGTCTTCCGCGCTTGCGCAGCGGCGTTATTCCGGCTTGCGCATCGTCAAGCTAACGCGTCCCTTCTTCAAGTCGACGCTCAGTACCCAGACGGTCACGTTGTCGCCGACGGAGACGACGTCCATCGGGTGCTTGACGAACTTATTGCTCAGCTGCGAAATGTGCACGAGCCCGTCGTTCTTGATCCCGATGTCGACGAAGGCGCCGAAGTCGATGACGTTCCGCACCGTGCCGTGCAGCTCCATGCCCGGCTTGAGATCCTCGATCGCCAGCACGTCGGTGCTGAAGATCGGCGGCGGCAGCTCTTCCCGCGGGTCGCGTCCCGGACGGAGCAGGCTGTCGATAATATCGCGCAGCGTCGGCTCGCCTACGTCCAGCTTCTCGGCGAGCTGAGCCGTCTGTACCGCTTCCAGCTCGGATCGGAAGGCCTCGGTCGACAATTGGTTCAGCTTAAGCCCCAGCGCCTTACAGAGCTTGTCCACCACCGCGTACGATTCCGGATGGATCGGCGTCCGGTCGAGCGGATTGGCGCTCTCCAGCACGCGGATGAAGCCGATACACTGCTCATACGTCTTCGCCCCCAAGCGCGGCACGCTCTTGAGCGCCTTACGGTCGCCGAATTTGCCGTTCTCTTCGCGGTACTTCACGATATTCTTCGCCGTCGTCGCATTGATACCCGCGACGTAGGAGAGCAAGGATGGCGACGCCGTATTCACATCGACGCCGACATGGTTAACCGCCGACTCGACGACGCCGCCGAGGCTCTCTTCGAGCCGCTTCTGGGCGACATCGTGCTGGTATTGGCCGACGCCGATCGCCTTGGGCTCGATCTTCACGAGCTCGGCCAACGGGTCCTGCAGCCTGCGGGCGATCGATACCGCGCTGCGCTCCGCGACGTCCAGCGACGGGAACTCTTCCGCCGCCAGCTTGGAGGCCGAATAGACGCTCGCGCCGGCTTCGCTGACGATAATGTACTTGAGGCCCCGCTCCTTGTCCTTGCCAGCGGATTTGCGGCCGGCGATCAGGTTCGCGATGAACTGTTCCGTCTCGCGCGAGGCCGTACCGTTGCCGATGACGATCAACTCGACCTTGTACCGGTCGATGAGGCCGTTGATCAGCTTCTCGGCTTCGGCCACCTTGTTGTTCGGCGGCGTCGGATACGTGACGGCTACCTCGAGCAGCTTGCCGGTCTCGTCGATCACGGCCAGCTTGCAGCCTGTCCGATAAGCCGGGTCGACGCCTAGCACGATATGTCCGCGGACCGGCGGCTGCAGCAGCAGATTGCGAAGATTGGCGGAGAAAATCTGAATCGCATGCTCTTCGGCCTTATCGGTCAGCTCGCCGCGAACCTCGCGGTCAATCGACGGCGCGATAAGGCGTTTGTAGGCGTCCTCGAGCGTCTGGACGAGCAGGTCGCGAATCGCTCCCTGCGTACCGCCGCGCACGATCTGGCGGTCGATATAGTCATGAATGCGCTCCACCGGCACATCGAGCGCCACGCGCAGAATATCTTCGCGTTCGCCGCGGTTGATCGCAAGCGTACGGTGAGGAGGCAGCTTCTTGATCGGCTCCTGGTAGTTGTAATACATTTCGTAGACGGACTCCGCGCTCGCATCCTTCGCTTCCGTGCGAATCAGCCCGTTATCGAAGGTGTAACGCCGCACCCAGGCACGAATCTTCGCGTCGTCGGCAATCTGCTCGGCGATGATATCCATCGCCCCTTGCAGCGCGTCCTCCGCGGTCGCGACGCCTTTGTCGGCATCGATATAGCGCGCCGCTTCCTTCTGCGGCTCCCCGCCTCTAGGCTGCGACAGCAGCCATTGCGCCAGCGGTTCGAGGCCGCGCTCCTTGGCTACGCTCGCGCGGGTTTTGCGCTTTTGGCGATACGGACGGTACAGATCCTCGACTTCTTGCAGCTTCACGGAGGCGATAATGGCGCCCCGCAGCTCGTCGGTCAACTTGCCCTGCTCGTCGATCAGCCGGATTACTTCGCGCTTGCGTAGTTCGAGATTCCGCATATACTGCAGCTTCTCTTCAATGGCGCGCAGCTCGTTCTCGTCCAGCTCGCCGGTCATCTCCTTGCGGTAACGGGCTATGAACGGAATCGTATTGCCCTCATCGAGCAAGCTGACCGCCGATTTCACTTTGGTCAGCGGCACGCCGATCTCCGCCGAGATGCGCTTGACGATACGTTCCTGCTCGGCTGCCTGCTCCTGCGGCGTCAACTCGGTCTTGCCGCCCGCTTCCGACTCTTCTACTCTCGTTACTTGCTTCATATCAGCCAATGGTCTATGCCTCCATCACACGAGTTACTTCTATCTGCATAAAAATAAGGGAACCCTTATCCCCGGACTTAAGCCGGGACATAAGGGTTGTTTGCCATCTCGAAGCCGATCGTCGTTTGCGGGCCATGGCCGGGATATACGCGCGTGTTAGGCGCCAGTTTATACAGCTTGGTGCGAATGGAATCGAAAAGATCCCGCTCGCGGCCGCCGGGCAGATCGGTGCGTCCGACGGACTGGCGGAACAGCACGTCGCCGCTGAACAGATGCTCGCCGCTCACGATGCTCACGCTGCCTGGCGAATGCCCCGGCGTATGCAGCACCTGGAACGTATGGCCGATCAGCGTCAGCTGTTGGCCTTCCGCCAGCGCGAATTCGGCCGGCTCCGTCGTCAGCGGACCGGTCACGTCCGGCCAGCGCGTCGAACCGTTCTTCTTCGCATCGGTCAGCCAATCCGCTTCCAGATCGTGAAGATAGACCGGACAACCGAACGCCTTGCGCACTTCCTCTACGCCGCCCATATGGTCGAAATGCGCATGCGTGAGCACGATCGCCTCAATCGTAAGGCCGCGATCCTTGATCCGCTCCAAGAGGCGTTTCGGACCCATGCCCGGATCGATAATGAAGGCGCGGTTTTCATTCGTTTCGGTAACCAAATAACAATTCGTCTGCAGGGGGCCTAGACTGAAGGTGTCGATATGTAAACTCATGATCAGATACTCGCCAGCAGCTCGCGCAGCTCTTTCACGATCGTCTGTTGATATCCAGTGCCTTCGCCGTAGCGGCGTCCCATCTCTTGGCGCGTCTCTCCCAGCTTCTCCTGGTAGTCTGCGGCCTCACGGTCCGGATTCGCCTGCTTGAAAGCAATCATCGCTTCCTGTACATGCGCCGGGCGCGGTCCCCATTGCGCCAGCACCTGTCCGCTTGCGTCGGCGATGATGACGATCGGAATTGAGCGTCCGCCCATCGTCAAGAACTCATCCATCGTATCGAGATGCTCCTCCATAACGAGCACTTCCGTAGGAATGCCCGTGACTTCGAGCGCCTTGAACACGACCGGTACGTTGCGGACGACGTCGCCGCACCAATCCGCCATTAGGATAAGCACGCGCAGATCGTCGCGGCTGTTCAGCCCTTCGAAGAAGCGCTGGTCCGATTCGTCTTGCCATTCGAAGCGGTTCGACCAATCGACGAACGCTTCCTTATTCTTCGTCATCGTATCGATAAATTGCTGCGGGCTAATGCCTTTGCCTAATTTGGACGCTACATTCTTGCTCATAGATTCAAGCAACCTCCTTGAGGATCGAATAGAATGACGCCGTGTCCACTCGCGAATCGCTAGCGAACAAGCTTGAGTCTTACTCTCTTTATTGTATCAAAGGAAGCCTGTTCCACCAAATTAAACCGTCTTGCCGCGTTTGCGCAGCACCTTGTACAGGACGTACACGACAAGCAGCGCGATAGCGATCAAGATTGCCGGCTGTACGTACTGGCCCGCCTTCTCGTCGATGTTCTCCCATTGGTCGCCCAAGGTCGATCCCAGATAGACGAACAGGATGGCCCACGGAATGGAGGCTGCCGTCGTCAGACCGGTGAAGAGCCAGAAATTCATTCTCGCCATGCCGGCCGGGATGGAAATCGCTTGTCTCATAACAGGCACGAAACGCGCGGTGAATACGATGCCGGAGCCGTACCGGTTGAACCAGCCCTCCGCTTTATCCAGATGCTTCGGTGTAATCTTAATGAATTTGCCGTACTTCTCGAAGAATGGCCTGCCTGCGTATCGCCCGATGGCGTATAGTATCCACTGCTGCAGAACAGCGCCGATCGTACCGCAGATAACAGCTCCCAGGAACGTGATCTTGTCCTGGTAGACCAAATAGCCGCCATACGACAGAACGATTTCACTCGGAATAACCTCGATCCCAAGACCGATAATAATGCCCCAATACCCTAGCCCCTCAATCCAATGCAGGGCAGTCGTCGCCAGCTCGTGAATCCAATCCATTCTCCGTCTCCCATCATACAAATTTTTGGCATTTTTCTTCTCTCTATCGGTATTCTAGCACAACTGCTGACATGCCTCCATAAGCCTTACGTACAGCTTCGTGACACTTTTGTCATCTTATTCCATCCGTATCGAGGGAAAACGTCTGCCGGGCTCCAACCTCTAGGCTTGGTGCGTTTCATTCGCGGACATTCTAAGCCTGCTCACCGTATCGCTCTGAACAATTAAGATTCCAGCCCAATAGATAGACATGCCATGACAAGCCTGTGCATAGACTAGCCGTAGTAAAATACGACGAAAGCAGGTGCAGGTTGCATGACGAAATTCCTGGTCATTACCAAAAAGCATGTCCGCATCGCCACGCTGGTTCTGCTCCTCTTGCTCGTTGCCGCCGCGTGTCTGAAATGGAATCAGCAATCGCAGGCTGCCATGGGCTCAGCCGACCCCGCTCCGGGCGTGAAGGTGTATCAGATGGTGACAGGCGAATTCGAGTCCCGCTCCCCCGACGGCAAGATGATCGAAGCGTATGGCTGGTTCCCTGGGTCGCTGCCGGTCAAAGCCGGCGAAGAGGTGGAACTCCGAATTACGGGGATCAGCGGGCAGGACCATCCTTTTGTCATTGAGGGGCTTGATGTGAAGGGTACGGTGTCGAAAGGCAAAACGACCGTCGTTCGTTTCAAGGCCGAGCAAAAAGGCATCTACCAAATCGTCTGCCTCACGCATACGACGCCGGAGCAGAACGGGCCGATGGTCGGCTACATCTCCGTCCAATAACGTCTGCCGCTTCCGCTATGTGACAGCCCGGTGGGTACTCGCATATATAGGGGTAGAGAGGAGTCGGTCATCATGAAATCCACTACCCCGAAGCAAAAGCATCAATCTGGCTACCCTACCGCGCGGAAAATCAGACGCGCCTGCGATAACGAGCTGTACCGGACCGCCAAGCGGCTGGGGATCTACCTTCCCAAGGAGAAGCTTGAGGCTGCCGAAAAATTGTACTTCAAGAAGGTTGCCGCGAACCTTATCTGGATCTCCGAGAACCAGAGCAACCGCCGCAAGCTTGCCGACTGGTGGGACGAGAACGTCTCCGCCGAGATCGCCGAGCTGTGGGAGGTCGACCGCGAGAAGCTGCAGATCGCGTTCCGCGACGCCTTCGGCGGTTAATACGCGCAGCAAAACAGCAGTACAGCTCCGCCGTGAGCCGCACTGCTGTTTTTGTGTTTTCTAGCCGGAGCCTGACTCGCGGGTTTAGCCGATAACCGCGAATGCTTCCGATCCGGCCGGGATACTGCGCGAGCGGAACTGGACGCCCTGCGAGTTGAAGATACGAACCGTGAGATTCGCGGTCGTCAATGTGCCGATGTTCGCAAACTGAACGACGCCGAACCTATCGAAGAACGCTGTTGCGATCAGTGTGTTGCCGCGGAATACACGAGCGAAGAACCCGGTTGTGTTGAACGTAACGCCGTTGGTCTGAACCCAGAGCACCGTCAAACGATTCAGGTAAGGACCCGTCTGTAACCGTTTTACGAGGGGCGTTCTGGTCTTGAGGACTTTACCCTTGCTCGGTGCGTTCAGCTTCGGTCTTACTTTCGTGGATGCCATCTCTTTCACTCCTCTCACGTTTATCTTCAGCGTATGCCAAGATTCGCGAGCGGATTGGACAAAGCGACTGATTCGGATACCTATTTTGCAAAGGAAGCCGGGCACGTGGAATAAAGATGGCAGCTTCGGGAGGATGTTACCCGTCGTCGAGAGGATGCCCTATGTTCTCGCGCGAGAAAGTGCCTCGGCTGATGGGAAAAGCGGTCTCTTAAGGCGCCAACCGCTGCAACAGCTCGCTGCTGCGCGCCGCAGCTTCCTCCGCTTCCTCCGTCCGCTCGAAGCGCCTCCCGTTCACGCGGAGCGGCTCCTCCGTAAGCTGCGCATATCGTTTATCCATTGCAACCGCTGCTTGCGCCGCTTGGATTGCGGCCTCCCGCTTCCCCTCTTTCGCGCTCGCAATGGCAAGTTCCACCATGGCTGACACGGCCTTCGTCTGACGTTCGGCATGATAACGGTCCAGCCTCAGCGCCTCCTCCATCCACGCCACCGCTTGCGGTACCTGCCCCTGAGCAGCCGCAGCTTTCCCTAGCGCGAACAACAGCCTCGGCGAATCCGGCTCCCTGCTCAACCCGGCAAGTAGCAGCGCCTCTCTGCTAGGCAGAGGAATCAGTTCGGCCAGATCGAGCCGGGCCTGCGTCAAATTCGGATTGCGTTCCAGCGCTTCGCGCAGCAGCTGTTCCTTGTGCTGTTCGTCTGCCGCGGTTGAGGACGTCTCATACAGCGTATTCGCTTCATCCAGCCTCCAGCTTCCAAGCGCTGAGACGAAGAGCAGGATGAGCGCGGCGATCGCGCAGACGGATTTCGCTCGCGTTACGCGGATAGGACTAGGACTATGCGATTGTTGAAGTTGGCTATGCCCATCATCACTCGCATGCATCACGATGAATCCGATCAGGATGAGCCAGTAACAGCCATAAGACAGATCAAAGTCGACGCCGGCATGAAGCAATAACACGCCGATCGGGATCAGTCCGGAACGGTCGCATCGCCACACCCGCAGCAGCAGGGCCGCGAGGACGAGCAGGAATACGCAGGCACCGACAATCCCGAGATCGAGCACGATGTCCAAATATCCGCTATGCACCTCATTGCCGACATAAGGCTGGGATTGGATCTGCCGGAACAACATGCGCCACGTATCGCCGCCTCTGCCGAACAGAGGCGCCTCGCTAATCAGCTTAAGGCTGTCCCAATAGAACAAGGTGCGCGCTGCGGCCGTATCATAATGGCCCTCCAACCGGCCGGAAGCGACGCGCGGCAATATCGCGATGGCGGCTGCGGAGGACATCCCCCAGAAGATGGCGGCCTGCCAAATTCGAAGCTTGGGCTCGAGACGTTGAATGGCCACAAATAATCCAATTAAGACGAGCAGACCCGCGAGCCAGAGGAGGATCAATTGCCAATCGGCGGCCTTGCTGCCAGGCAGCGTAGCGGGACGGTCTACCGCCACAGCAGGCAAGGCAATCCGATAAACGACGCCGATCCCGATGAGCGATACTCCGCTGAACACCAGCCATCTGGAGATGGACTTTCTGCCGATGAAGACGAAGGCAAGCAGCCAACCGAGCAGCGCTGCGATCCATGCACCGCGCGATTCGGTGAGCAGCAATACAAGGCCGCTAAGCGTAGACATCGCGCTGGGGACGAGGAATTCGGCTTTCGTTCGGGCATACGCCATCAGCCGCCACTGGCATAGCAAGTAAGCCGCCGCCAGCGCCCCGAGCGTGTTCGGATATTGGACGAAGCCGGCGAGCCGCGCGCCGGAAGCCGACAGCTCCGCATCCTCCGTTACCATGATCAGATTCGGAAAGTGCAGCCATCCCATCCAGCCGGCAAGCGCCCCTCCGAGTACAAACAGCCCTGACAGTTGCATGACTGCCAGCCATACCGTACGGCGGGGAATCCACTTCCTCCGTTGCTCATGCCCCGGCCGCTCTCGACCGGCAAACCAGAAGAAGCCTGTCCACAGAAAAGCGCCATACGCCGTATAACGCAGCGCTTGCTCGATCGTCCCCTCCCGCGAAGCCGGATGGCCGAGCAGCGATAGCCCGTAGCAGATTGCGATCGCGAACAGGCCGTACGCGGCCAGCGGAATGCGGCGCCAATCGGGATCGTCGCCCCTTGCGGCCGCAGCGCCGCTGCGCATTCCGCGAAGCTTCCGCAGCCCCCATGCTGTGCCTATGGAGGCCAACGGCGTTATTGCCATGAAGCCTTCCCAGTAGAAGAAGGCGCTGTCGAAAAACATGCCCATTCGATAGGACACGATTATTATAAGTGCGGTAAGCCATATGGCGGCTAGCGACAATGTGAACCTCCTTTCTATAGCCAAAGGCCTTTTTGGGCTCCGCCCAAGCCCATTCGTTCTCTTCGCCTCCCCCTTCCCCCTCCATCGGAGGGGAACCAGAGGGCCCCGTCCCTCTGGACACCCGGGAACAGGCGAGGCTCGGTACGCGGCCGTCTTCGATGTGTCCTTTCGGCGTGGGCTCGCGTTGTCCCTCGAGGGGAATGATTCGCATGTCAACATGCTCCATTCCAGCGTGCGGACAAAGCTTTTGTTCGAGCTTCGTCCGCGGCTTTGGTGCCTTGGGGTGGAGACGTGTTACGTTGAGCGCTTGGGCGCAGCTATGTGCTTGTCCTCGCTTGACGTCCACTTCGTGGACACGCTGACTTTTCTTGGGCGGAAACTCGGTGAATTGGCGCTTGGGGCGCAGCTGTGTGCGTGTCCTCGCTTGACGTCCACTGCGTGGACACGCTTACTTTTCTTGGGCGGATACTCGGTGCGTTGGCGTCTGGGGCGCAGCTATGAGCTTGGACTCGCTTGACGTCCGCTTCGCGGACACGCTGACTTTTCTTGGGCTGAAACTCGGTGCGTAGGCGCTTGGGGCGCTACTATGAACTGACTCCCGCTTGACGTCCACTTTGTGGACACGCTTACTGCGAATCATGACTCCCACGCTCTGCCCCTTTTAATCCCATTGTAACCAAAAAAAGCGGTGAGCGCATTGGCGCCACCGCTTGATTGGATTAACTGGAGAAGTTCCGTTGTTTGATCTTCTGGGCCTTGCTTCTATAATACGCGCCGATCTGCTCCCGGATAAAGAAGGCGCGCAGCTTGCGTGTCTGCAAGTCGTCCAGACCGTTGAATCGCGCGCCGTAGAAGGTTTGGCCGCTGCTGCTGTCGCGGCGCACGATCTCAAGCTCGCACACTAGCTCGAAGCCAAGGTCCAGCTTCACCGTGTAGAGGTCGGCCGGCGCAAGCTCCGAATGTTCGCTTACTTCCATTCCGACGCCCGTGACCGAGATGTTGCGGATGACGATCGGCACCCACTCTTCCAGCTCGACGCGCTCGGTCTCGCCTGATTTGAGCACTACGTCCCGGGCCAACACCTGCAGCAGCGTGCCTTTATGGTGCACATCGACCCTGCCGGCTTCGCGTTTCTCTTCGAGTCCGCCGAATGCCCGCGGCGGGAGCAGGACGGCCAGCGCCCCGTCCGCTTTGCCGATAACCGTGGAGTGCAGGCGCTGAATGCCGACAGGCGCGTAGACGGTCAGATGAACCGGATCGCCCAGCTCGAACGTCTTGAACTCGGACATCTCGACCTCGATAATCTCGCCTTCAATATGCGTGAGCATGCCTGTCGCCACATAGCCGTCCTTCTCCACTACAGTCCGGCTGTGCAGCAATGCTTGAATGGGATACGTCGTATTATTAGCGCCGTAGACGCCGGTATCGCGAGCGTTTCTCGTTGATTTCATCATGATGAGACCTCCGTGCACAAAATAAAAAAGCCGCTTCATTCCTAGAGCCGACTTCGTCATCCTGTGGACGGATGCCCTCGCGTTCGGCAGCCAGGCTGTCGTCGTTCACCATTCCCGTGAACCTTAGACCCTGTAGCTTTGCGTCCCCGCCTTTCGACGAGTTTGCCTTTGTCATGCATGCAATTGTTATGATTCCCGTGACGAACCTACACTTCTTTCACAATCATCAGATTGTGCGTATCTTTTAACTCGATCTCGTATGGCGCAGCCGGCGGATTGCCATCCGGCTCCCGCAGAATACGTACCGTCGGGCGATGAACCGCAAGCATGTTATTCCGGCAGACGACCGCGATTTGCCCTGTGCTGAGCAGCACCGTCGTTGCGATCGGGTAAATCGAGATATGCTGGCAGAACATTTTGATCAGATTCACATCGAAGAACGTGCCCCCGGCCGCGAACAGGAACTCGATCGCTTCGGTCGGCGTATATCTCCGGCGATGCGGTCTTGGCGAGGTCAGCGCGTCATAGACGTCCGCGATCGCCACGATCTGGGCATATTCATGAATCTCGCTGCCCTTGATCTTGCGCGGATAGCCGCTGCCGTCGAACCGTTCGTGATGCTGGAATGCGCAGTGCGCGGACAACAAGGAGATATCGTGCTGCGAGCGAAGCAGATTAAAGCCATCCTCCGCGTGCTTCTCAATAACGGCCCGCTCTTCCTGCGTGATCGGCGACGTCTTGCCGAGCAGCTCCTTCGGCATCTGGGTCATCCCGATGTCGAACAGCAAAGCTCCGACGCCAAGCTCCTCCAGCTGGTTGCGGTTATATCCCTTCGCCACGCCCATAATGCCGGCCAGAATCGCTACGTTCACCGAGTGGTTGAACAGATAAGCATCCGTCGCCTGAATATTCGTCAGACTGACGAGAAGTTCCTCGCGCGCTGCCAGATCGTTCAGCAGCTGGCCGAATACGTTCCGGAAGGTTCGTCCCATCTCCGGCGCAATCGCCCTTCCCCGCGTCGTCGGCGCATCCATGAGCGAAGTCATCGTCTTATGGACTGTACTGATCGCCTTCTTCCGCGTCTCGTCGGAAATCGCATTCGATGGCTCCAGATCCTCGGTAAACGGATCTTCTATGTACACCATATCGATCCCCATGTTGGTGAGGCGATCAATGAATCGTTGGGTCAGTTCCACGCCGTCTCCAAGCAGCACATTGCCATTCTCCTGAAAAATGGCGCGTCCCAGCTTGTCACCCGGTTTAACTGAGGATATATGCGCTCTTCTCATCGTTTACTCCGCCTTTAAAGGTAACTTTCATTGTGCCGCCTGCATGAAAAAACTTATAAATTGACAACCCGGTTGCGACCTTCTCCTTTAGCCCGATAGAGTGCTTCGTCCGCCTTGGCGAACAGCGCCTCCACATAGCGCTTCGGATCGTTAATGCCCGATCCATGCAACGGCTCAATCGTTAACACGCCGATGCTGATCGTAACCCCGATGCTGTCCTCGCCGTTGCCCATGTTAATTTCATTATTCTCCACCGCTGTCCGAATCCGCTGTGCCAGCATATCCGCCTGCGAGGCGCCTGTATGAGGCAAGTAGACAGCGAATTCCTCGCCGCCGTAACGTGCCAGCGTATCCGTCCGCCTGAGCGTATTCCGCACGATCTCCGCCGTTGAACGAATGACCTCATCGCCGATCACATGGCCATGAACGTCATTCACCGACTTGAACAAGTCGATATCGAACAGGAATAGCGAGTAAGCGATCCCATAACGGCTGTTAGCCATAACTTCCCGCTCCATATGTTCCATCAGGTAGCGGCGGTTATAGCAGCCGGTGAGACTATCCGTCACAGCCAGCTGCTCCAATTGGCGATTGGCTGCGAACAACTCGTCCTGCATCCGGATAAGTTCCCGGTTACGATCCATCAGCTGCTCATTCTGCATGTGCGTCTCATCGATTAGCTGTCTCATCTGCGTGACATCATGAACGGTTATAACTCTCCCGATCCGCCTCCGCGCGACAACGACAGGGGCTTGATCGATTAGCAGATGCACCGCTCTCCCATGATCGCCGAGCAACGTAAGCTCCGTGCTGGCCCGCTTGGGAGGATCGGACCGGTAAGCAGCCAGGAATGACTCCTGCTCCTCGCCATGTAGCGCCTCAGACAACAGCCGTTCAAGATCGAAGCGTCCTTGCTCATCCTGTCGCATAAAAGGAAGAACCGACTGGTTCTTCTCCAGCACGTAATCCTCGTCGTCGAGCACGATCAGACCCGTCGAGATCGTATCGAACACGTCTTGTTGGGCGATCCGAAGGATGTCGAGCAGCCCCCGTTTCTCGATCATGAGCATGAAATAACTGCAGGATACGACCGATCCGACCGTTAAAATGCCCGGAATAGACGGAAAATGCTGCCTAAGCAGAATATTGACCGTCAATTCCAGCAGTCCGAACGCGATCAGAATAAGAAGGCCCGTAATCGCCATGCCAATCCGCTGCCGTTCCCGAACGGCGCTAACCTTGCGATAAGCATCGATCAGCAGCGCCAAGGAACCAAACGCATAAACGAAAAGCTCAAGCTGCATCGTCCAGAGCAGCATGTCGAAGTGCCCTTCGAACGCCCAGGAGAATCCGATCGCCACGGCAAGCGCCGGCAAGCATAGCAATAGCATTACCCGGCGCCTCATACCCTCAATGTGCCCGGTGAGCGACAAGGCGAACATAAGCCAGCCGTAGCCGACCAAGGACAAGCCAACATACGATAAGGTGAGATGAAACTGTTGCGTCTGAGCGGAGTCCGTTATACTGGCGGCGAATTGGCCAAGCGGCCAAAGCATCAAACAGAAGTGAAAAAGCAAGTAAGTCTTGTGCAGAACGGTGATGACGCTGTGGGTGAGAATATGAATGAACATTGCAAATAAAACGAGAAACAAGCCCAGGTTGATCCATGCCATCAGTCCCACTGTCATCATTCCTATCAACCTGATAATCATTAAATCGATCTAGGACTAACTGTACCCATTCATTCTATCACAGCGTTTATTTAGCAGACAATATTCTTGTCAGTTATTGGACACGGAGTACAACATCATCCGATTATCGCCTACTTGAACTGTTCCAGCCGATTAGCGAGCGCTTTCTCCAGATAGGGCGAAAGATGCAACCCGTCGCGGAAGGCCACATATTCCTCCCATTTACGGGATGAGTCTTTGGACCCTCCCAAAGTCGCCCGGATCAGCATATTTTTCGGCGTATGCTCAGGGTCGATGAACTCAAGCATCTGGACCTTGTAGCCAATGACCTCCAGCAGCTGCGCGCGTACCGCATCGGTGGCCAGCGCCGTGAACCGCTCCTTCAAGAGCCCGTGGGAGAGCAGCGGCTTCAGCATATCGTTCTTCACTTGCTTGAACAGCTCATGCTGACAGCAAGGGACCGACAGAATAACGGAAGCTCCCCAGCCGACGGCTTTGGCGAGCGCCGCATCGGTAGCCGTATCGCACGCGTGCAGCGTCACGACCATATCCACCGCGCTCTGTTCGTTGTAATCCGCAATATCCCCGACCTGGAACTTCAGCTTATCGTAACCCAGCTTCTCGGCGAGCTCCGTGCAGAACGCGATAACGTCTGCCTTCAGATCAAGGCCGACGACCGAGATTTGGCGCTGCTGCTCGACGGCAAGCAAATGATATAACGCGAAGGTCAGATACGATTTGCCGCAGCCAAAATCAACGATCCGGATCTCCCGTCCTTCCGGCAGTTCGGACAGCACGTCGGTCACCATCTCCAGGAAGCGGTTGATCTGGCGGTACTTATCCTGCTTCTTGGCGATGACTTGTCCGTCCCGCGTCATAATGCCGAGCTCGACCAGGAACGGCGCAACGGTCCCTTCCTGCAGAATGCGCTGCTTCTGGCGGTTATGGCTTAGCGGCTGCGCGTCGGATTTGGCGGTCGACGGCTTATTCAGGACGGCGGCTTTGCCTTTCTTGTTGAACAGGATCTGAATGTCCGCCTCGCTCGTCTTGAGCAGCGCCTGACGGTAATGATCCGTAAGCCATGCGGTCATGCGAGCGGCCGCTTCCGTCTCCGGTACGTTCTCATGCGTCACTTTGGTAGGGTAATGAAATTCGAATTGGTAATACCGGCTGCCGCGCAGCTCGATCGGACGGATCGCGGTCTTGCCCGGCGTATCGCCGTCCTTGCGCTTCAGCTGACTGAACGTCGCCTGCTTCAAGGTTCCGGTCTCGATTGCTTGCTGGATTTCATTCTGCCATTGTTCCATGTTGCTTCTCTTTCAGCTCCTCTATGTACTATAGCTTCAGACGGCTCAAGCCGTCGCTAACTTCGTCCCGCGGCAGGCCGCCCGCGGTCAAGATGTCCTCCGGCAGCAGCAGCAGCCGCCTATAGAACTCGCCCATCTCTTCTGCGGGAAGCACGCCATCCTCCATAAGCTCATAATTCATATCTTCCGCCTTGTCGTAGCGGCGCTCCCCTTCATAGAACTCCGCCATCAAGAGCTTCGTCTGGCTAGGCAGCTCATACTGGCGAAGCGTCTGCAGCAGCTCCATCGTCATCTCCGCGGCGGGCTTGACGAGCGGCTGCGCATCGAGCAGCGCCATCCGGGCGAACAGATGAAGCGACTTCAATCGGGACGCGTAAGCCGCCTCCGGATCCTCCATCTCTTCATGCAGATCGCCCTCCTCCTTCAGGAGCAGGGCGATACTTTGCACATTCGCGGTCTCGACCACGCCGTTGCGGGACATCATCTTGATCAGATCCGTATCCGACAACGAGCGGATCAGCTTGCCATTCATCCGGAACAGCTTGTCGAGCTGCTCGTCGATGAATTGAAGCGCCTCTTGCTGCTTCTTCTCTTTGCGCAGTCCGAGCAGCACGCCGCTGACTTCGCCGATCTGCTCGATCATGCGCATGAAATAATCGCGTTGAAACATCGCTCCCGTACCTCTCCCATCGGTCAAGCCATTAGATTTTTACGTACATATGACGGACGAACGCCACGATCCGGTTCCCCAGCTCCGATGGAGACTCGACCATACTCATATGGCCCGAACCGCTCAGCAGTACCTGCGATACATTGGTCCCCTCGGACGTAAACGTGTTCTGCGCCGGAATGACGCCATCTTCGGATCCGGCAATGAGCAAGCGCGGCACCTTCAGATTCTCGAGCACGCTGCGGCGGTCCATCCGGTTCTTCATCCCGAGCGCCGTAGCGGCAGCGCCGGCAGGCGATGTCGCCTCGCCGATCTTCTTGATGCGCGCAACCTTATCCTTCAAGCCCTCCAGATGGTCAGGGGCAAAAAGCTTCGGCACGAGGCCTTCGACGAAAGCGCCGATACCGCTCTCGTTGATGGTCGCTATCGCTTTATCCCGTCCGACCTTCGCCTGCGCGCTGTCCGGCAAGGAAGTCGAATGGACGAGGCTGAACGACTTTAGCTTGTCTGCATGCTTCTCCGCGAAAGCAAGCGACACATAGCCGCCAAGCGAGTGGCCGAACAAGCAGATCTGATCCAGGCCAAGCTGGCCGATCAGCTGGTTCAGGTCATCCGCGAACGCCTCCATCTCGTACGTCTCATCCTGAGGCGCCGAGCTCATCCCATGGCCGCGAAGATCCGGGATGACGATACGGCCGAGCTTGTTAATGTAGGGTAGCACCTCTTCCCAGTATGCCGAACTGCCGCAGAAGCCGTGCAGCAGAATGACCGCTGTGCCTTGCGGCACAATGCCTTCCACTTCGCCCGAATCGTAATAGGCGATACGTTGTCCGTTCGGAAGTTCCAGCTGTCGGTTGGCTAGTGTAATCGAAGTCATATCATCCACGTCCTTCACCGGTTTTTATCGTGCGTGCGTGTTCCAAAAAAACCTCTATAAGCAAAGCGTTTATGTATTCTTCATTCACCCTACTTGTTAGCGGATGAATCGGACAAGCGCCGCCGGATCGCTTCCAATCCTATCCACACAGCGTTCGTTCCGCGGCTGTTCTTGGTCCCAAGCCTCGCAGAATGCCGCCGCGGCCTGCTTGGCCATCCGGATAATCTGATAGAGCGAAGCGCGCTGCAGACTCCAATAGGCTCTTGGGCTATGCGGCCCAACAACGCCCGCAATGCTATAATGGCCGATTGGCGCCAGGCTGCCTCCCGTGGCTCTTGCCGGGTACAATGGTCCTTCCGCAATTAGAAAACCGCCTACGGCGTCCGGCCGGCCAAGGCTGGCGTCGATGGCCATAATGGTCTTGTTCTCCGGGATGCCCGCGATCATCGCCTCGTAATGCTCCGCGTCGCAGGGCGCCGCCAAGGTGCCGATAACGAGCGGCCAGCCGAGCTCCGCGAGAATCGTGCCGACCCACGGGCCGAAGCTGTCTCCGGTCGATCGGTCCGTCCCGATGCATACGACGGCAAGCTGATCCATGCTGGGTACCTGCAGGGCGATGCGATGAAGGAATTGCTGCAGCTGCTCGCCATTAGCGCGCTGCCAGGGCGTTGTTTCTTTGTCCCGATGGCGGTCGGATCTGGTCCGGCTTCCCATGGCTGCATCTACCTCCCTACCCCATATTGTACTCGAACTTGCGCTGTCGTCACAAATAACGATGCCTATATCCTGATGTGGCAGGCTCATGCCCCACCGTGGTACAATACGTACAGCCAATTTATGTCCAAAGGATGTGTCACGGATGAGAAACTTAAGCGAAGCAACTGCCGAGAACGTGGAATATATGATCGAAGAGATCAAAATGAAGCTTCGGATGGCCTCCGGCGCAGCGATGCAAGCTTCCAACTTCGATATCGCCCGCTACGAGGATATCAAGGATATTTATGACATCATTGCCAGCAAGGATAAGTTCAGCATCAGCGAAGTAGAAGCGCTCGTGTCGGAAATCGGCCAGCTGCGCAAATAGAACGGACTCCAAGAAGCGTTCGCACCATAAGGTGCGGGCGCTTTTTCTCGATGAAGAGCCTTCGGCTTGAGCGGCAGCACCGCGAATAACGCAAAGAGGCATCTTCCTCGTCATGATGGAAAACGCCTCTTAAGGTTGATAATGAATGCCCGGATGCGAAGGGCCAAGAAGGAGGGTGGCAAATGAGACTTTATGCTAGCTCCGGTCGGCCCGGTCGATTTAAAGCTGTGGTGCGTCTAAAAGTTCCCAACTTAAAGCATAAATGCGTTGTCTCGCTAAAGCGTCAAGGTGTAAAATTATAAAGCGTCTTCTTGCAGCAATTCGTCCTCTGTCTCGTCGCCTGTAAGCGTATCCCCCGAGATCGAAAGCTTGATCGTGACATTCTTCTGTTCGCCGCGCAAGAAATGGGCGAGCCGCTCGAGCTTATCTGCCAGCTCCGGACCGCTAAGCGACACATTCAGCTCATACACGAACTGGTCGGCTGGCGCACGACGCCCGCTTGCCGCATACGTGTAGCCCGTGTCGTAGCCGCCGCGCGAAGGCAACAGTTGCTCCGGGTAAAACTTGTCGGACTTGTTCACCACGCGCTCATAGATTCTAAGCTTCTTCAGCAGCATGTAATACTGCGCGGAATGCTTGAAGCCCCATACCTCACGGATGTCCTTCAGCGTGTAGTCAATCTTGTACTGCTTTAGCTTCTCAACCTGCTCATCTGCCGTCAATCTAAGGAAGTCATCGAGCGGACAAATCGCAATCGTCACTTAAACCCCTCCTCGGAATTACCTTGTCCCTCGTTATTCGCTATACAGTAACCATAATCCTTTATTTTTTTTATAAATAAATTCCATTATTTATTTATTTTTAATATTGCAATTTTTCTAAATGCTGTTCCACCATGAAAATCGGTTCAAAAGAACACAGTCCCGCATGAACCGAAGCAATCGGAACAAGCAGGACCGTATAGGTTATCACGATTATGGCTCGATTATTGCGCCGTCAATCCGAGCGACGTCAGGAACCGGGCGAATGCCGCCTGGCCTTCCGGCGTACGCTTGTAGACGCCCGCATCCTTGAGCACGTCGAGGAATTTGCGGCCGACTTCGTCACGCAGAACGGCTGCCGCTTGCTCTTCGCTCAAGGAAGTGCCGTGCGCCGCGACCATGCCGCCGATCCACTCGGCATGCTTGCTCAGCTCGCCGCTTGCCACCGCTTCCGTCGAATACGCGGATGCGCCGGTCAGATACGCCGCGATCGACGACAGTTCCGTCTTCAGGCGACCTGGCAGCACCGCCAGACCCATGACTTCGATCAGGCCGATATTCTCCTTCTTGATGTGGTGCAGATGCTGATGCGGGTGGAAAATACCGTCCGGATGCTCGTCGCTCGTCCGGTTGTTGCGCAGCACGAGATCCAGCTCATACTCGCCGTTATCCTTCAGCCTGGCGATCGGCGTAATCGTATTGTGCGGAATCGGCTCGCTGCCTTCTTGCTCCGTGAAGGCGAAGACGTCCGCTTCCGCGTCGCTGTACGCGCGCCAAGCGCTAAGCATCTCGTCGGCTGCCGCGAGCAGATCGGTCTTGCTCGCGGCGTTCAAGCGCACGACCGACATCGGCCAAGCCACGATGCTGTAGCGCACGCCCGGCTTCGACGGATTCGCGAATACCGCATCGGCAGGCGCCGTCTCCATCGGGAACGTATGGCGTCCCGCCTGGAAGTGGTCATGGTTCAGGATCGAACCGCCGACGATCGGCAGATCGGCATTCGAACCGATGAAGTAATGCGGGTATTGCTCGACGAAATCAAGCAGACGCGCGAAAGACGTCGGCGTGATCCGCATCGGTACATGCTGGCTGTTGAAGACGATGCTGTGCTCGTTGTAATACACGTACGGCGAATATTGGAAGTACCAGCCCTCGCCTTGCAGCTGGAGCGGCACCACGCGGATATTCTGGCGGGCCGGATGATCCGCGCGGCCGGCATAACCGAGATTCTCGATGCAGAGCAGGCACTTCGGATAATGGCTCGGCGCCATCGTCTTCAAGAGCGCAATCTCCTTGGGATCCTTCTCGGGCTTCGAGAGATTGATCGTGATCTCCAGATTGCCGTATTCGGTCGGCTGCTCCCAATATTGATTCTTCTTGATCCGGTCCATGCGGATGTAGTTCGAGTCGATATTGAGCTTATAGAAAGCATCCGTCGCCGCCGAGATGCCGTGCTCCTGCGCCGTACGCTTGAACGCCTGTACGGTCTCGGAAGGACGCGGCATGAGCAGCCCCATAATGCGGGCGTCAAGCAGATCGCGGTAAGTCGTCGTATTGTCCGGAATGAGACCAATCGACGCGCCGTAATCGAGCAGCTGCTCGAGCAGCTCTACCGGGCTGTCGAGTTTCTCTTCCTCTACTACCCCGTCATGGCTCTCCGTGAACTTGAACAGGTCCAGCAGCGCATTGCGTGCCGCGTACGTATCGAGCGGATCCACCATCGCATTCTGCCCGGCGAATTGAACGAGCCTCTCGATCAGGATGAGCGCCTCGCGTGCTCCGGTCGTCTGATGTTGTTCTGTCATAAGTATTCTGCCCCTTTCAGACGGCAGCGTTAGGGCGCTCATCATGGATGCGAGTGCCCGCCGCCTACATTCGTGTTACTTATCGTTATAGCCGGCCGGGTTAGCCAAGTGCCATGCCCATGCGCTGCTAATGATGTCTTCCAGCTTATTGCGCGTCGGATTCCAGCCCAGCTCCGTGCGTGCGCCTTCGCTCGATGCGACCAGCGTTGCCGGATCGCCGGCGCGGCGCGCTTCGACGACAGCCGGGATCTCGCGGCCCGTCACCTGGCGCGCGATGTCGATAACCTGCTTCACGGAGAAGCCGGTGCCGTTGCCAAGGTTGTATACGGCGCTGTCGCCGCCTTTGCGCAGACGGTCGACCGCCAGCACGTGCGCGTCAGCCAGATCGCTGACGTGGATGTAGTCGCGGATGCAAGTGCCGTCTTCCGTCGGATAGTCGTCGCCGAACACCGAGATGTGCGCGCGCTGGCCGAGCGCCGTCTGAAGCACGAGCGGGATCAGGTGCGTCTCGGGGCTGTGGTCTTCGCCGATTTTGCCGCTGGCATGCGCGCCCGCCGCATTGAAGTAGCGCAGGGAGACGTATTTGATGTCATAAGCGGTATCGAACCACTTCATCATTTTCTCCATCGCCAGCTTCGTCTCGCCGTACGTGTTCGTTGGCAGCGTGCGGTCCGTTTCTTTGATCGGCACGCTCTCAGGCTCGCCGTAAGTAGCCGCCGTCGAGGAGAAGACGATTTTCTTCACGCCGTATTTATTCATCGATTCGAGCAGGCACAGCGTGCCGTACACGTTATTGTGATAGTATTTGCCCGGATCCTTCATGCTCTCGCCTACGAGCGAGTTAGCCGCGAAGTGAATAACCGCGTCGATCTCGTTCTCTTGGAATACCGTATCGAGGAACTCGCTGTCGCGCAGATCGCCCACATACAGTTTGCCGCCCAGAATCGCGTCGCGATGGCCTTGCTGCAAGTTGTCAACGATGACGATCTCTTCTCCGCGCTCGAGCAGCGCCGCTACCGCGTGCGAACCAATATACCCTGCGCCTCCAGTTACCAATACTGCCATTGTTAATCTCTCCCGTCTTCCTATATTTATATCTGCAGTCGGACGCGCATCTCGCGCTCAAGCATCTGATCTTGATCGGACAAGCGCCCAACTTACAAATTATAGCATCCGCTGATGCCGCTGCTAAGTGTATTTCGTGCTAAATCGCCAGGTTCGCTCTCGCTTATACGAGACGCTCGACGCCGTTGCCGATCGAGCAGACGTAGAAGTCCGGTACAAGTCCGGTTGCTTCGGTGTACTGCTTGCCGACCTGCTCCTTGAAGGCCTCGATCGAATCTTCATGCACGAGCGAGACGGTACAGCCGCCGAAGCCTGCGCCCGTCATGCGGGAGCCGAGTACGCCCGGTACTTGGCGCGCCGCCGCAACCATCGCGTCCAGCTCGGCGCCGGTGACCTCGTACAGATCGCGGAGCGAATCATGGGAACCGTTCATCAGTTCGCCGAACGCCACCAGGTCATTCGCCTTCAGCACTTCGATGGAACGCTTCACGCGGTCGATCTCTTCAATAACATGGCGCGCGCGGTCGCGGACGATGTCTTCCTTAATAAGGTGCGCATTGGCGTTGAAGTCTTCCAGGGACAGCTGACCGAGCAGCGTCAGGCCCGGGAATGCCGGCTTCAGCTCTTCGACCGCCTGCTCGCATTGGCTGCGGCGCTCGTTGTAAGCCGAGTCGACCAGTCCGCGGCGCTTGTTCGTGTTGCCGATGACCAGCTTGTAGCTGCCGGATTGGAACGGAACCAGATCGTATTCGAGCGTGTCGCACATGAGCAGAATCGCATGATCCTTCTTGCCGTTGGCTACCGCGAACTGGTCCATGATGCCGCATTTCACGCCGTTGAACTCGTTCTCGGACTTCTGCGACAAGACCGCGATGTCGACCGTGTTCGTCTCGTATCCGCCGAGGTTCAGCAGCGCGTAAGCCGTAACCACTTCGATCGATGCGGAGGAGGAAAGGCCTGCGCCGTTCGGGATCTCGCCATGGAACAGCATGTCGAAGCCATGGTTCCATGTTTTGCCTTGCTGCTGCAGCGTCGCGACGATGCCCTTCGGATAGTTCATCCAGTCGTCCGCTTCATCGAAGACAACCGGCGAGAGCGGCAGCTCCTTACGCAGTTCGAAGTTCGTGGAGGCGAAGCCGAGCACTTGGTCGTGGCGCGGACGAACGAGCAGCGTCGTGCCGAACGTCAGTGCCGCCGGGAACACGTAACCGCCGTTGTAGTCGACGTGTTCGCCGATCAAATTCACGCGGCCTGGGGCATGGAATACGGCCAAGCCGTCCTGCGTGCCGCCGTAGATGTCTATGAATCGCTGTGTAAGCTCTTGAATGTTTGCCATGTCGTGACCTCTTTCCTGTAGGTGCAGATTTGGTCCTGCTTGTAATGCTAGTATAGCGGATGGCCGGATCAAACAAAATGGCGGGAAGTGCATCACACATGGAGAAATGTGACTTTATGATCGGATCATTCTTCGCCTTACCGCCGAATGTGCTACAATACATGTAATCTATTACGGTTGCAAGCGAGGGAATTCTACTATGACACAGCGCGAATTCAGCTACTCGGTCGTCTCCAATCCCGTGCCGAATGAGCATGGCGATTTATACGTATTATTCTCCGGCGAAAGCCAAACAAGACCTGGGCACCGGATCGGGCCGAAGGTCTACGATTTCTATCTCATGCATCATGTGCTGTCCGGCAAAGGCAGCTTTACCGTCGGGGACGCCACTTACCCGCTCCAGTCGGGCGAGACGTTCCTCATCCGTCCCGAGCAGCTGATCAGCTACGCCTCGGACGAGGCAGACCCGTGGCGCTACCGCTGGATCGCCTTCGAGGGCAAGCAGGCGGCTGATCTGACACTCGCCGCGCATCTGACGCCGGGCAGCCCATGCGTCAACACTGGCCCGAACCGCCGGATCGGCGTGCTGTTCCGCAGCATCGAGCGCGTATTCCGGATCGGCGGCAGCTTCGCGCATATGCGGGCGTCCGCCTATCTGCAGCTGCTGTTCGCCGAATTCGGCGCGGCCGTGCAGGAGACGAGCGGCCAGCTGGACCGGGGCAGCGACGACGGCGAGGCGCTCGTCGCGCAGATCATCCGCTACCTCTCGACCCAATATGCGGAGCCGGTCTCGATCGAGATGATGGCCGATACGCTCGGTTACAACCGCGCGTATCTGTCCCGGCTGTTCAAGCAGCGCACCGGCATGACCCCGGTGACGTTCCTGCTGAAGTTCCGCATCGATAAGGCGCGCCAGCTGCTCCGGGAGCGGCCGGAGCTGACGATCGAGCAGATTGCCGCGTCGGCAGGTTTTGCCGACCCGCTTTATTTTTCCAAGCAATTCCGCCGGTTCTATGCCATGTCGCCCAGCGCGTACCGCGAATCGATGAAGCTGGTGTAAGGCGTTCTATTCCACTAGCTCCTCCACCTTCTCGGCGAGGAACAGCCGGTAGATGCGGACGAGGATAATTTTGGCCACGATATAGACGGGAATGCAAAGGATGATGCCGAGAATGCCTGCGCATTCGCCAGCTACCAAGAGCAACAGAATGGTCGTCAGCGGATGAACATGCATCTTTTTGCCATAGATGAGCGGCGACAGCACGTTATTCTCGATCTGCTGCGCGGCGATCATGACGACGAGCGCCCAGACGACCATCGTAGGCGACTCGGTGAAAGCGACGATGACCGCGGGAATGCCGCCGAGGATCGGACCGAGATACGGGATGAGATTCAGCACCGCGGCTACGACCGTCACGAGCAGCGCATAAGGCAGACCGATGATGAGGAAACCGATGAACATCATCAGACCGAGCAGGAACGTAATGAGCATCCGCCCGACGATGAAGCTGCTGAGCGCCTGATCGATCTCGTGGAGCACCTCCTTGCCGTCGGCCTGGTAACGGCGCGGCACGATCGAGAGCAGCGAATGCGGCAGCGTCCTCCCGTCCTTCAGCATGTAGTACAGAATGAACGGCACCGTCGTCACCACGATGACGAAGCTCGTCACCGCGTTCACGATCCCGCTCGCATAGTTCGAGGCAGACGTAACGGCTTGGCTGAAGTACTCGGTCACCTCCGTCGATATATCCGGCACGTTGGTCGTGAGAGAGGAGAACAGGCTGCTCTGCTGGAGCTCTCCCATTTGGCGCTGGAACCCTTCAATTAACTGCGGCGCTCCCTTGGTAAAATATTCGACCTGCCGCAGCAGCGTCGGCCAGACGAGCATGAAGAATATGGCGGTCAGCGCGCCGAGCAGCAGATAGAGGAACAATATCGCCACGAAACGGTTCATCTTGTGGGCGATCAAGTACTGCACGATCGGGCGCATCAGATAGTAGAAGAAACCGGCCAGCATGAACGGCACGATCAGAATGTTGAAGATCGTCTGGAGCGGATTCAGCAAGAAGCTGACCTTCGAGGCCAGATAAATGATGAGCAAGAGCGCAATGACATTCAAGCACGTTCTTAAGAAACGATTGGGCACCAACATGTCGTATGCCCTCCTTCCCTTGGTCTCTCGCTCACGCTGAAAGGGATTTGTAACGACACCCTATCGATAGCTGGCGATAACCGATATGTAATTCAAAAGCAAGAAGACCGTCCTTGTCGGGAACGGTCTCCTCGTGTCGTCCTGCCTTAAACGATGAACGGCGGATAGAACATAATCGCCGGATCGTAATCATCGTCGCCGTAAGGCTTGCCGCCCCAGGCGATCACGACGATCTTGTCCCGGTCGAGCTCCTTCTCCAGACGCTCGGCCTCTTCGGCGCGGATGCCGACGGACTGCATTTTGGCCCGCAGCTCCATGCCGCGTGAACGGAACAGATTCGCCGCCGCCGTCATAACGCCCTCTTCCTCGAGGCCGATGCGCTCCGTATCCGTCTCCTCTACCAGCCGCTCCGTGCGGTCTTTGTCATGCGCCAGCACGAACAGCTGGTCTTTCGTATACCCCTGCGCCACAAACCGATCTACTTGCGCCTTCGCTTCCTGCAGCGTATCGACGGTATGCACGTTCGTCTGCGTCGTCAAATTCGTAGCCATATGCGAGTTCCTCCTAAAGAAAAATCGAAATTCGAATTTATTCCGTGACGCTGCCCTCATCAGGCTCGTCTTCGTCCGCCGAAGATCAGCGATACGATGAACAAGATAATAAAGATGAAGAACAACACTTTCGCGATTGCCGCCGCTGCCGAAGCAAGCCAGAAAAATCCGGTTATTCCCGCAGCGAGGGCGATGACTAAAAATAACAATGCCCATCCTAGCATGTTAATCCCGCCTTTCTGTTAGTAGCGACCTTAGAATCGCCGGCTGCAGCTTGTCTGCGCCGTCCTATTGAGCTTATACACCACTGGCAACCCCGCTGAAACGCCATCGGTCGACGCGCGTTTTTCTCCCTGGCAGCGGGTTTCAACCTTGTCCGGCGATGGTTATAGATAGGACATGAAGGCGTAGCACAGTACACAACGTCTCTATCGGAAACACGCTTCATCCAAACCTGATACAAGGAGTGACGAACAATGGCGAACGCAATCAAAGGTATTCTTATTGGTGGTGCTGTAGGTGCGGTGACAGCTCTTCTTCTGACACCGAAGACAGGTAAGGACATGAGAGAATCCCTCATGCAGAAATCGTCGGATCTGACGGCGGCAGCCCGTGAGCGCGCTACCGCACTGGCGTCCCAAGCGAAGGATAAGGCGAGCGAGGCAAGAGTACGCGTGAATGAGATCGGTAAACTGGCGGCGGAGAAAGTCTCCACGGTCGCAGATACGACAGCCGGCACATTCCAGCAGATGAAAAAAGATGCGGAGGAAACGGACGAAGCTTCGGCGAAGAAATCCGATTCCGGCCATAGCTTGGCCAATGGGAGCAGCAGTCCCACTACCCCCACCCCTGCTTACCAATCCTAATCCGGTGAACAGGGCCGGGCAGGCCGGCCGCGCTTCCACGCCGGTCGAGACGGCGCAGAACGGCTCGATGGTCCAGGATCTGGACGATCTGAAGCGGCTAGGCCACGATATGGAGCGGATGCGGACGAATCAGGAGCTGGAAGAGGACGGGCTGGTACCCGATCCGAAGCAGGAATAGCGGAGTGATAGGAGACGGCCCGGATAATCGGGTCGTCTTCTTTTTTGTCTGAACGGAGAATCGGCTTGTGTAATTACGGGTATAAAAAAGTAATTAAGAAGCTCCATGCTGCATTCCCAATCTTACGATTGCGAACGAACCAATGAGCGAGTAAGCGGGTAAGCGGGTAAGCAGCTCAATGCTGCATTCCCAATCTGAGGATTGTGAACAAGAAACCAATGAGCGAGTAAGCAGCTCAATGCTGCATTCCCAATCTGACGATTGCGAACGCAAACCAATGAGCTTAACCAATGAGCTTAGGAGGCGATGAGCATGAGCAAAGAACTGTATACCGGAGAGCTGTACTGGCCAATGACGCTGCCCGATTACAGCAGCTACCCTCCGCTTCGGATGAATAAGCGGGTTCGAGTCGCCATTATCGGCGGCGGCATGTCCGGCACGCTGTGCGGTTATCGCCTAGCCCGCGAAGGAATCAGTACGGTTCTGCTCGAACGCGGCGAAGTTGCCGGCGGGAGCTCGTCGGCGAATACCGGGTTGCTCCAATTCAGCAACGATATGATGCTGACCGAGATGATCGACCGAATCGGCGAGAACGAAGCGCATACGTTCTATGCCGCCTGCCGGGAGGCGGTCGAAGATCTAGCTCGGGTGGCCGAAGAGCTCGGATGCGATGTCGGGTTTTCCCGCAGAAGCTCCCTCTACTATGCGAGTCACGAGGAAGACGTGCCGCGGTTAAGGCGCGAATACGAAGCGCTGTTCCATGCGGGCTTCGACGTGGAATATTTGGAGGAGGAGCAGATTGAGCGGCTGTTTCCCTTCCGGAAACACGGAGCGATCGTGACCCATGGCGATGCCGAGCTCAACCCTTTCCGATTCGTCCATGCGCTGGCTGAGGCAGGCTCGGTCAGCGGCCTTCGCATTCATGAGGACACCGACGTCATCGGACATGAGCAGCTACCGAACGGCCGGCACAAGCTAAGAACATCCGACGGCTACTGGGTGGAAGCCGAGCATGTCATCTACGCGATCGGCTATGAACCGGAAGAGCTGCGCGGGCAATTGATCGGCGCGAACCTGAATCGCTCCTTCGCTATGGTGACCGAACCGGTATCCGAGGATGAACTGGCGCATTGGCACAAAAGGTGGCTGATCTGGGAGACGGCCAGGCCTTATCTGTACATGCGGACAACCCCGGATAACCGCATCATCATCGGAGGGCTGGATGAAAGCTGTCCGCAGCCGGTCCAGGACGAAGCGCTGCTGCGCGAACATACGGAGCGGCTGTATGCGAAGCTACAGGCACATATCCCGGGCATAACGGCCCCTGTCACCGCACAATGGAGCGCCACCTTCGGCGAATCCCGCGATGGTCTGCCCTTCATCGGCCGCGATCCTAAGTATGCCAGCGTCTACTACTGCCTCGGTTATGGCGGGAACGGCACGGTATACAGCATGATGGCCTCCTCCCTCTTGCTGGAGATGATCAACGGCAAGGCAGACAGCCCGCTTGCCGAGATCGTCCGGTTGGATCGCGAGACGATGGTGGAGCAGCTGGCATGAATGATCGAGCGGCCCCTCCGGCATGCTAAGGGCGGGAGGAATGCGCAGATGATCAAAGATTTACATAATGGAAAGTTGTTCTGGCCCACGACGTTGCCGAGCACCAGTACCTATCCTGCCTTGCAGCAGAACGTACGGACCAAGGTTGCGATCATCGGAGGCGGAATGTCCGGCTGCATCGTCGGCTACACGCTGGCGAAGAACGGATTCGAAGTCGTCCTCCTGGAACGCAGCCATGTTGCGGGAGGCAGCACATCCGCCAATACCGGTCTCCTGCAATTCTCCAACGATATTATGCTATCGGATCTTATGAAGCAGATTGGCGATAAGCCGGCCGTACGTTTCTATGAAGCGTGCCGCCAAGCGGTGCTGGACCTGAAGCAGACCGCCTCCGAGGTTGGCGCGAACGTGGATTACTTCGACCGCAGCAGCTTGTACTACGCGAGCACCGAGCAGGACTTGATCAAGCTGAAGCGCGAATATGAGGCATTGCGGGCGAATGGATTCGACGTCGAATACTGGGAGCCGGCGCAGATCGCAGCCCGCTTCCCTTTCCGCAAGAGCGGCGCGATCGTCACCCATGGCGATGGGGAATTCAACCCGTTCAAATTCGTCCATGCCGTAGCCGACACGGCTGTCCGTCATGGGATGACAATCTGCGAGCAGACGGATATTGTCTCGCATGACACGACTGCACAAGGATTACAGCGTTTGACGACCGCCAGCGGCGCTGTCGTCGAAGCCGAACATGTCGTCTACTCTGTCGGTTATGAGCCGGAGCAGCTGAAGGGACAGCTCATCAAGCAGACGATGAACCGGTCTTTTGCCATGGTGACGGAGCCGGTGGCAGGTCGTGATCCTTGGCATCAGAAGTGGCTGCTCTGGGAGACGGCCAGGCCGTACCTGTATATCCGGACAACTGCAGATAACCGGATCGTCGCCGGCGGGCTCGATCAGGAGTCGATCGTGCCGTATAACAGTCCGGCGCAGATCGTGAAGTACGTCGGCAAGCTGTACGAGCAAGTACAGGCGCTTGTGGGAGACCTCCTCCCGCCGGCCGAGTATCAATGGAACGCGCTGTTCGCCGGCTCCCGGGACAACCTCCCCTTCCTCGGGGAAGACCCTGCGCGGCCTGGCGTGTACTATGTGCTCGGCTACGGCGGCAACGGCGACGTGTACTGCATGCTCGGCGCGAAGCTGATCTTGAGCAAGCTGAGCGGGGAAGTCCATCCCGCCGAAGATATTGTGCGGCTGGATCGGAGAACGCTGCAGATGGTGTGAAGGGAATGAAGGAGCTGCGGTCGTGCACCGCGGCTTTTTGCGTCATCGTGAAGAGGGAATCCAAATACTGTCGCGCATCAAAATTGGCGAAATAACAGGAATTATGTCCGTTTGTGGCGAATATCCTTCATGCACAACATGAAGGAGGGAACGAAACGTTGGATTTACCTACGCGCAACCAAACAAACGAATCATCTGGAGGAGCCCCGACCCGCAAGAGTCGCTCACGCAAAAGATGGGTGATCGCCCTATCCACGCTTGGCGTGCTTGTCATTGCCGGATTCATTGCTTACCCTTTTGCCATGGCGTATGTGTCCGATAAAATGATGAGCAACATCGCGGACCAAATCGTCTCCCCTTCCGAAATGGAAGAGATGAAGAAAGATCCGGAGATTCAGAAGATCCTGAAGGAGAATATCCCGAATATCTCCCTGCCGGAAATTACGGAGACCGTTGCCGAGACGACAACTGATCAGGAAACCGACACGGTCGCATCGAATACGGAAGCTCAGGACACCGATAAGCAAGACAGCACGACGAAGAGCACTTCCGGTACAACCGACACGACAACAACGAATAGCGAGAAGTCCACATCGACGTCAACTAAGAGCGACGATTCCGCCTCCTCTACGTCCAACGTCATGACCAAGGACGAAGCGTCCAAGCTTCTCCTGAGCAAATTCAGCAAGTCCGAACTGCTGAAGCTCGCGGAGAAAGCGAACGGCGGACTGACGGCCGAGGAGAAGAAAGAAATCAAGGATAAGCTGCTCAGCCGCATCTCGGACTCCGAGTTCAAGGCGCTGAAAGTAGCTGCAGTCGTGGAGCTTGCGAAGCAGGACGGCAATTAGCTCGCTGTAGCATATATGGGAACGACGAAACGCACCGAGGCGAACTCGGTGCGTTTTTTGCGTGGACTATTAGTGGACTATAAGGGCCAAGGGCGGGCTGAACGCGGAGGCTTTCTCCTATTGATGAGAACGACGAACAGATACGCCAGCAGAATTCCGCTGCTATCGATGAACATATCCACGATTCGCCCATCCCGCATGAAGTACAGCTGCAGGATCTCTGTCGCGATCGCATAGCCTACTGCCGGGATGACGCCTAATCTCCATTGTCCCATATTGGTCAGGATCAGCGTCAGAATCGCAAACCCGGTAAAGTGGCCGATCTTCTGGAACGAATACCATCGGATATGATCACGAATGACATCGGTATTGGGCAATATGAACAGTTGGTTCCAGTCCGGCGAAGCATCGAACTTGAAGCTGATATCGTAATGTAACACCATGTTCTGGAAATTAGTCGTGCAGGTGCAGATGAACAAAAAGATCATCCAAATGACGGCAAGCGCAAATCTTAACACGGATCACACATCCCTAGTTGCGATAATGGGTTACATTATGTATCTATTCGAAGGTATTGTCAACCTCACCCCGGAAGAAGCGGCTGTAACTTTTAGAGGGCTTCGCTCGTTTGCACTATATAGAGTAAATGAGATTCCATTGGTGAAGGAGAACGAACCATGCAACAATCCCCTATGCGAGATGAAGATACCACTACCCTATCGCCTCGGCGGCCCAAGAAACGGCGGCGTGGATGGAAGATTACGTTATCCGTGTTGGCCGTTCTCGTTGCCGGCGGCGTCATCGGTTACCCCTATGCCAAATCGTACGTGTCGGATAAAATGATGGACAAGCTCGCCGACGAAATCATCACGCCGGCGGAGATTGAGGAGATGAAGAACGACCCGGAGATCGCGAAGATTCTCGAGGAAAACGTCCCTGCCCTGCGGGATGAGCTGGCTGGCAGTGTGAGCAGCGGTGGGTCAGGAACTGGAACTGGCGGGGAGCAGAGTAGCGGTACGGGCGCGGGGCAATGGACTGGAAGCGAGGATGGGGAAGGATCAGGGTCCGATGCCGGGCAAGGATCAGGAACGGGAAGCTCGTCGGCTGATTCCCCCGTTTCGACAACCCCTGTGATGTCCCGTGAAGAAGCGATGGATCTCATGATGGACAAATTCAGTAAGAGCGAGCTGCTCGATCTGGTGAGCAAAGCCAAAGGCGGGATCACCGCCGAAGAGAAAGCCGAGATGCAGGAACTGCTGCTCAGCCGCGTGTCGGAAGAAGAGATGGAAGCGCTGAAGATCGCGGCGCTGATTGAGATTGCGGGGCGTGGGGAGTAAGGGAAGAATTATAAAGAAACAAGAGATAAAAGAAGCCGACTACATAAGAGTAGACGGCTCTATTTTTTCTTTTATTGCAGTCTTCCAAGGAATTCCTTCAAAGATTGATTAACCAGTGTTAAACCTTTTGTTGAAGGAAGAAAATCGAAAAATGATCTTTCATCTGTCTCTTCGGTGTATTGAGAAGGCATAGGGATTACTGCAATTCCTTCTTTTTCGAAGAGATTAACTGATCGCGCTAAATGAGACGCAGAGGTGACTAATATGGGGTGATTATAGCCCGTTTTACGAAGAATAGTCGAGGAGAGACGAGCATTCTCTTGTGTTGTCTGGCTCTTATCTTCTATCGTAATAACCTCTTCGGGAATGCCCATCTCAATTAAATCCCGCTTTGCTAATTGAGCTTCGTTGCCTGCATCCTTGACTCCTAGCCCTTCCCCTCCTGAAAGAATGATTGGCAACTTTAGTCTATTGTATAGTTTCACTACGGCGATTGCATTCATTGAGGTCTGTGTGGATAACTGCCCTTTTCCATCGACTGATACATAGTTTGCCATCGCACCTTCTCCAAGCATGAGGATACTATCTCCTAAATGTAGGTTACTTGGAATAGGGAATTTATTAACATTGAGCTTATGGAGACTGCTACCTATAAATGTGCAGGATGAAATATATGCAATCAATGTGAAAATAAGCGTAACATAGGCAAACCTCTTAACTCTCTTCATAAAAAGATAAAAGGTAAAGCAAGATAACATGATTACAAATAATCCAGGCGGCAAGAGTAAGGTATAGATAATCTTAACTAGAAATGCCATCATTTATTTAGCTAACCCCTAACTCTCAGTCTTACTGCCTTTTCACTGATATACATACATTTATAACTAATGAAGTTTAAGCTGTTAGCAATTCATATAGGATATGCAGCATACGCCAATAGATAATATATAGTTCTACTGTTCCTCAACATTACATACATGGTTTTTCTTGTATGACTATTGTAATAATATTTTCTATCTTTAGTCCCAAAATTCGACATACAAGCGTGTTACAATCCCTTAATATTAAGAAAGAAAAACAAAACGGGGGCCATATAATGTTTGATGACTTCGACGATGATACTGAGAATGGCGAAGAACATGACAATAAGTCTAATTTTGTTGGTATGATAGTGACAGGAGCGATATTGTTTGCTTTTGTTACGTTCAATAAAAAGATCCATGATTTCATACAATACCTGAGATATCAATAATTAATTGTAACTGCCTTCGTATCACGTTTGGATTTAGAACCTCTATTTCGATTAACCAATTTAATTATTCAAGGATCTAGCCTACCTTTAGCAGATTCTTGTTCTTACGGATCGCCATTCTTTTATTGTTGACTAGCTCTTGAATATAAGTTAAAAGTAATGCGGCCACAAAATAAAATGTAAACCGAGTGATAAAATTCATATCTATGATTGGGATAAGATTACCGAATAGTTTCACGAAATAAATCGGTATTATATGCCAGAAATATAACCAGAGTGAAGTTTTAGATACGAACAGAACGAACTTGTTATTCAATATCCTATAGATCCATTTAACTTGGAGAATTTGGTACAGAAGTAAACTCACCAATAAACCATATGCCATATAATAAAGCATTGGCGGATACTTGAATTGCTGAGTCGGCGCGTGATTATGTACAAAATACAATGTGACGAAAAGCACAAAGAATATGGCAGTTAGAACTTTAATTTCTTTCTTGCTAAATAATTTTAATCGAATCCCAAATGCTGCAATTAGACCGTAACCAATTCCATAAATTAAAAAGTTTTCAATCATGTTGTGGACTAAACCGTTAAATATAAAATCATTTATATATACTAACCCAGCATAGATTGCATATACCGCTGAAAGAAGTAACAGATATACGAAATTGTTCTTGATCACTTGACTTAACTTTAATAAGAATGGGCTAATTACTGCTATCACGAAGAACACTTTCATAATCCATACATAACCAATGCTACTGGACCCATCATCGTTCATTAAAGCAAAAGAGTCGACTATATTCCAAATTTTAAAATAATAACTGTCTCCGTTAATCAATGAAATAAGCCAAAACAAAACAAAGAACATAAACAAAAATTGCCATGTCGGAACTACAAGACGATTAAAGCGTTTGACTAGGTAATCACCAAATTGAACAGCCTTTTTGTTATGATTACTAAGGTAAAAAGATGTCCCCAAAAGTAGAACCATAAGCACAACATCAAAATTTCTCAACTGAAACAACGCCCCGAACGGTTCGCTGTGTGCTAAGATGATCCCAACAATTGCAATAAATCGTAAGATATCTACCCTTACATCCCTCTCTTTGACTTTCAACTATCCCACTCCTTATATCTATTTGATACATATTGTATCATGCGTGTAGACTTTAATAAAATAGTATTTACAAAAGAATAAGCACCCTCCTATGAGAGTGCTAGCAGATATCGTTATATTAGCCAACTGTCTTAGCTAATAATATCGTTTCCATACCGTCTTCCGTGCTCTCAATATCTTTTAAGCGCTTGGCAGGGACCCCAGCGTAGATACCATTCGGTTCACAATCTTTTGTGACCACTGCACCTGCAGCAATAATGCATCCCATACCAATTTTCACGCCTGGTAATATCACCACTCGTGTTCCGATCCAACAACCATCCTCAATAATTACCTTTTGCCCTATCGCTTTTCCAGCTCTTTTGTGTTCAAGGCCGATCTCGTGAGTAGACGCGCAAATCATTACTTGTGGGGCAATCGACACATACTTTCCAATTATTATATTTTCATATGACTCAAAGTAACAATCGTTGTTTATTAGTGTTCCTCTTCCAATGCTTATTTTGCTTGAACTGAAGAAACATCTTGATAATATCTTTGTTGTCCTTACATCCATTAAAAATAGCTTGTAAATTATGAAGCGTATAAATTGCGGTGTAATGATAGAGGATGCAATTCCGTTTACGAATAAATATCTGATTTTTTTGTAAATTCTATTTATTGTTTTGTGTATGACATATGACATTAATAATCGCCTCCTTCAATATTTTTTATATGCAAAAAATCATAATGTATCATATGTATCTCGTTGTGATAAATACTGGAGGATTAGAAAAATGCGTGAAATTTTTAATATAGGATTTCTATGATGCTATATAACAACTATCAACAGCTACATGCTACGTAAAGTCAGCACCCTTCATTATGAATACTATACGGTATTAGGATTATTATACTCATAATAGATGACAAGCCGAATCCTATTAAGAATCGGCTTGTCATCCTTACTCCTATTCTTCTAGCTCTCCTAGCACATCCGTTATTCCCTCCGGCTTCGCCCCGCTCTCTAGCATAATGCGGTCGATCCGCCCAATTTGCTCCTCTACCATGGCACTCATCGTCAACAGGTCACTCTGTATCTGCAGTAAGGATTCCTTTGTCGTCATTGGAACTCTCCATCATTTAACGTCGTTATGGCTATTTTACCACATTCGATACGATATGTATCAACATTTTTCCTTTTCCCTAACAAAATGATACGTAATCTTACATTCATAGCAATGGAGACAGCATGCGGGCGATTACCTCGCTCGCCTTCTCCAGCTTGGGCCGCTGTTCGAAGGTAAAGAGGCTCAGCTCCTCGCATTCCTCCAGATCGGCCATGAAATCCTGCTCCAGTCGATCGATCGCTTCCTTGCTGAATAGCAGCGCATTCAATTCGAAGTTGCTGAAGAAGCTGCGCATATCCATATTCGCTGTGCCGACGGAGGCGACCAGATCGTCGACGATGAGCACCTTCGCGTGGACGAAGCCTTTGCGGTAACGGTAGATCCGTACCCCCGTTGCAAGCAAATCCTCGACATACGAGAGCGAGGCCCGCAGCACCAGCTTCGAATCCCCGACATACGGGATGATGAGCCTTACATCGACTCCGCTGAGCGCCGCTGTTCGCAGCGCCATCAGTACGCTGGCATCGGGGATCAGATACGGGGTCGTGATGTAGATCCGCCGCTGCGCGACCGATACCGCGGCGAAGACGCATTCCAATATCGCGTCCGCGATGCTGTCTGGGCCGCTGGCAACGATCTGTACCTGCTCTTGACCCACGCATCGATGCTCGGGCAGATATTTCGAATCCGTCAGGCGTTCCTTTGCCGTGAACCACCAATTCTTCATGAACACTTCTTGCAGGAAGTACACGGCGTCTCCTTTAATCTGCAGATGCGTATCGCGCCAGAACCCAAGCTTCGGATTATGACCGAGATATTCATCGCCGATGTTAATCCCGCCGACAAAACCGGTGAGACCGTCGACGACGACGATTTTGCGATGGTCCCGGAAATTGATCCGCTTGTCGAACAGCGCTAGCCGCGGAGCAAGGAAGCATTGCGTTTGAATACCCGCTTCCCTAAGCTCCTTCACGTAGCTGCCGTGCAGCTCGAGACTGCCGATACCGTCGTAGATAACGCGTACCTCGACGCCTTCCCGGGCCTTGCGTATAAGCGCTTCCTTGAGCCTATTGCCGATACCGTCATTACGAATTGTGTAATACTCGACGTGAATATGGTCCTTGGCTTCCCCAATCGCCTCGAGGATCGCCTCATAAGTCTCCACCGCGTTCGTCAGGACGCGCGTCTCATTACAGCTGGTGATCGGGGATGTCGACATGCCCGACAGCAGGCGGAATAGCCGCTCCTGGTGACTGAATTCGCCGGTGCCGAGATCGGCTGGACGATGGACCATTTTACAGCGAAGCAGCGCCTGGAGCCGCATCTCCTCCGCCACAATATTACGCCTGCGCACCGTCTTGCGATGCCGGTACTCCTGTGCCAGGAAGTAGTACATAACGAAGCCTACGATAGGAAAAATAAACATGATGAGCAGCCATGCAACGGTCTTCGACGGTTTCCGGAATTCCAGTACAAGAATCGTCCCCATCTGAAAAATGAATACAAGCAGCGCCAGTACGATCCAGATCATGATTGCGCCCCCCTGTAACTGGAAATATCGTTAGTTTTTACGCGCAGCCCTGCAGCTATACGTCGTTTATTAGCATGTTTTATAGCTAGCAGGAATAAATAGCTATAGTACGTTCGAAACTTTAAGGGCCCTTACCCTCGGGAGGAGAACGCATGTGAAACCACGCCGTTCAGTCAGTTGGTCCCTGCTTGTCATGCGCGGTCCGGACCGGAAGGTGAAGCAATTCCGCGTCTCGAAGCGATCCATCGTCGCCGCGCCGGCAGCCTGCGTCCTCGTGGTGTCAGGTTGTGTGGCCGGGCTCGAGCTTCGCTCCGCCTATCAGATCGATCAACTAGAAGGTACCCTTGCTTCGCAAGCCAACGCACACAGGCAAGCCATTCACCTCAAAGAGGGACAGATTGAAGAGCTTCAAGACGAGCTTGCGAGAGCCGTGCGGCAAGCTAACGACATGAACACCAAGCTCACGGATCTGCAAGCGCTCGAGGCCAAGCTCAAGCAGTTCACCGAAGTTTATGGCGCCACCGTCCAACCCTCCTACCCTGTATACAAGGAGGATGCCGCTTCCGTACGTGAATCGGATGAACAAGCGGCCTACTCCGCAGACAAGGAAGCGGCCTATATGGCAAGGCTCGCGCTAGAATCTAATCTCGACTTCAAGGCCGTCTCCACTATGGTCGATGCCATGGAGAAGACGATGTCCGAATCGCTGCGCCAAGCCAAGCAACGGCAAGCCGAACTCGATGCGCTCCCCTCCGGCTGGCCTACGATCTCCCGTACCCTCACCTCCAGCTTCGGCTACCGCACGGATCCCTTCACCGGTCGCAGCACCTTCCATGCAGGCATTGATATCGGCGGCGAGCCCGGTGATCCCGTATTCGCTGCAGGAGATGGTCTCGTAACAGAGACCGGCAGCGACAGCAGCAAAGGCAACTATATCGTCATTACCCACTCTAACGGGCTTCAGACGGTCTACTATCATTTAAAGCGCATTACGGCCAAGTTAAACGATTCCGCCCTGCGCGGCGACAAAATCGGCGAACTCGGCAGTACCGGCCGCAGCACCGCTCCGCATCTGCACTTCCAGATCATGCAGAAGGATGAAGCAGTGAACCCGCTCCCGTATTTGCGATTAGTGAAGGAGGATTGAAGGCCTATGTTCAAGGAATCCAAGCGGCAGGCAATCACGGATACGCTGATTGGCCAAGGTACGCAGGCGGAAGGAAGAATGGTCAGCGAAGCGAGTATTCGGATCGAAGGCGAGTATCGCGGCGATATCGAGTGCAAGGGCGATGTCATTATCGGGGAATGTGGCATTGCAAGATCGAATGTAACCGCCAAGGATGTTACGATCGCCGGCAAAGTTTACGGGGATGTGGTGACGAAAGGCCGGCTGACGATTACCGCCTCCGGTCAGCTTCACGGCAATGCGACTGCCCACACGCTGCTTATTCAGGATGGGGCTATCTTCAACGGCAGCTGCAAGATGGATCGGCCCGGAGAGAACCGCGGCCGTCATCAAGCGGATCAGGAGCAGGCTCAACTGATAGGCAAAGAGGCATCCAACAAGGAAGCGGCTATTCGCGAAGCCGCCAGCAAAGAGAAAGCGCGTCAGGCGGGTTAACGGTCGAACGTACATAGGAGCAGGCCTTTAGGGCTTGCTTTATTTTTATGCTGGAGCTTGTCCGGACATGACTTTCTATACATAAAAGAACGGAGAGAGCAAACTGCTCCCTCCGTCTCTTTGAATCTACAGCTTCTGATAGTACACCAGCTGGCTCGATGGGTTGATGACCCATTTGCCGTCGGCATTCTTGCGAACTGCGAATACTTTGTAGGTTTTGTGGCTCGTAAAGCCCGTGCCCTTCACCAGCTCATTCTTCTGCACGACATACACGTAAGCGAGGGAATCCTTGAAGTAAACGATCCGCTCGACTTCGTTCGTTACCTTCACGTCATACGCTGCGAAGTCTGCCTTCAGATCTGCCGAAAGGCCCGGAACCAATCCTGTCTCCGCGTCCAAAGTCGCGATAACAGCGTCCAGATTCTCTTCGTTCAGCGCCTTCTCGTTCGCGTCGATAACGGCTTTGATCGCATCTTTGTCCGCACTTGGTACAGAAGCTTCGCTCGAGAGCGAATCCCAAGGCTTGTTGTACGTCGTCTTGACCGTATCGATGTCGTATACCTTCCACTTGCCGTCAGTGCCCTTCACGACGGAAGCTTCAACCCATTGCGTCGACTCCAGATAGAAGCCTTCGCCATCCTTCTTCGTCGTCGTCTTGAACGTCACGTCGAACTTACCGTCAGCGCCCGGTTTCACGACAAAGTCGCTGAAAGTAGTCGCTGTCTTCGTCAGCTCAGCCAACATCTTCTCCTGCTTCCCATAGTAAGCAAGTACCGGAGAATCGGCAGAGAAGGTGGCAAGGAAGCCTTTCAGGTCGCCGGCGCTTGTCAATTCCTTCTGCTTCTTGAAGATATTGATCAGCTCTTCGGCAGTTGGAGGAACGGCTTCTTCCTTCTGCGTCTCGATATGCGTCAGCACGATCGTACGCGCCACTTGGTCCCAAGTGACCTTCAGGCCGGAAGCCTCACCGACGAATCGAATCGGTACCACAAGACGGTTGTTCTGAACGAACGGCTTGTGCGGAATGGTGTACGATTTCCCGTCGAGCGTCGCTTCGCTAGAACCGACGACCAATTCGAGTTGGTGTTTAGCCGACTTCCCCGTAATTTTCTTCGTGGCATTGTCATACGTGATCGTGAAGCCAAGCGCCTCTAGGATCGGACGAAAATCCACATAGACGACATTCTTAACCGCGATCGGCTCGCCGTCAAACTTCAGTTCCTCCTTCTCGAGGTAAACCTTGATGGGCTTAAGCGGTGCGACAGGGGCAGCCATGCTGACAGAGGCGAATAACAACGAGGAGACAACCACAAGCATGATGGCAATGACAAATTTCCTAGACGGACCAAAGCGCTTCATCCAACATCCTCCACCCTATGTACTTTATATAAAGACCTCTCCGTATGTCGCAAAGACTACATACGGCGGAATTTATCGGAGGGGACTCTTACGTGTGTCATTGGTGGCAAGGAATAATATAGCAGTTGCCAAAAAAAGTTAAAAGCGTTCATAGACCTAGGTGATCACTGATGTTTTTGCCGAAAATTTGGAAAAAATAGTGTCAATGAAAACGCTTAAATTCAGACAAACAATTCGTCGAATCTACAAGGATAGCATCCACTTTTCTGCCAATTCGTCGATTGATGGTTGTATTCGACATGATTTCCGTCGACAAATGCCAACAAATGATGGAAGGTGATTTCGACAATATGGTACTAACAGCCCAAGAATAGGCAATTTCTTTGCATAAAAAACAAAAAGCCCGTTGGAATAACTTATTCCAACAGGCCAAATTCAAGACATCTGAGCTAGCTTCGGTTAGGAGAATGCTAGCCGATTATTCCTTCTTACGCTGCCACATCCCGCTTCTTGAAGACGTACCATGTAACGGCGATGAAGACGATATAGTATACAGCCAGCACGCCTAGCGAGAAGCCAAGCGATACGCTGACCCCTTCCCGTATATCCATCGTAGGCGAGCTGATGTACGGCGTCAGATCCATATGCAGGAACAGAATATAATCGACCCACGCCTTATTCAGCATCGACAGCAGCCCTGTAATCATGCTGCCGCCAAGCAGGAGGAACAAGGAGAGACCGATCGCCAGACCGCCGCTGCGGAACACCGTCGAGATCATGAACGACATCGTCACGACAATGATAAGGTTCACGATCTGGCAGATATATTCAAGCAGCATTAAGGCCAGCGGCGGAATATCGCGATTAACCCCTAGCACCTGCTGCGTCACCGCCTGCGATCCGTCATAGCCGAATAGGATCGCATTCACCGCGAACGTGAAGACGAACAGTACAGCGGCTTGTAAGAGCGCGAACAGCAGGAGCGAGATATACTTGGAGAGCAGAATCTTCGAGCGGCTCCATGGCCGGATGAGCAACAGCTTGATCGTGCCCGCCGTGAACTCGCCCGCTACGCTCTCGGCAGAGATGACGACCGTGAAGATCGTGACGAGCATGAATAGAATCATCGACTCGGTCTGCATCATCGTCCAATTATTCGGGGACTCGCCCATGGTAAGCGCGATAATCCCGATAGCCAACACGAGCCCGACCAGGATACCGAGCATAATCCACGTGCGCACGCGGGTGTAGATCTTCATATTCTCATTACGAATCAGTTGGATGAAATCAAACAACACTCTCGCCTCCCGTAATCTCGAGGAACTGATCCTCGAGCGTTTTGCTCAAGACGCGAATGCTGTAGACCTTAATCCCTTGCTGAACGAGCTCGGCATTCACGGCTGCGACGGTATCCCGATCCGCTTCGATCGTCAGCCCACCCTCGCTCCGCTTCACGCCGAAGCGACCTTGGAGCAGCTGCAACGCGCCTTCCTCCTGATCCACCTCGAACACGACGGTCGATACCGCCGAGGCATCGTTGGCAGTGCCCGCCTGACGGACGCTCTGAACGTCAATCAGCTTGCCCGCTTGAATGATCGCGACTCGATCACACATCAGCTCCATCTCGGATAAGAGATGGCTGGAGACGAATACCGTAATCCCCTCATTCTTGGCTAGCTTGCGCAGATAGTCCCGAAGCTCGCGTATGCCAGCCGGATCCAATCCATTCGTCGGCTCGTCCAGAATGAGCAGCGACGGCTTGTGCATAATGGCCTGAGCGACGCCGAGCCGCTGACGCATACCAAGGGAATACGTTCTCACCTTGTCGTTAATTCTTCCCTTGAGCCCGACGAGATCTACGACCTCATCGATCCGTTGCCTTGTAATACCAGGTATCATCCGCGAGAAATGCAGCAGATTCTGATAACCTGACATATATTTATACATCTCCGGATTCTCGACGATCGCCCCTACATGGCGAATCGCCTTCTCATATTCGGTTCGAATGCTATGACCGCGAATAATGACATCCCCGTCCGTAAGCGCCATAAGCCCAACCATCATCCGAATCGTCGTTGTCTTCCCCGATCCGTTCGGCCCGAGGAAGCCGAACACTTCTGCCTCCGGCAGATCGAGCGACAAATTGTCGATAATCGTACGCTTGCCGATACGCTTGGTCACGTTCTTCAGCTGCACGACCGAACCATTTGGTATTGGCCGATCCATGTACTTTCCTCCCGTCAACGCAAGTGCCCTTAACCTGCAGCACCTAAGCCCCATCATTATACGGTATACAGGAAACGTTTGGAAGTTCGTTGTGTGGAAGTTTAACAAAAATTAATGCCTGCTACCGGTCGTAAGACCGCCATAGCAGGCATCGGGACTTGATTATAGGGAAGCTACCATCGGAATATGTACAGCGAATGACGCAGCCGGTGTCGAATCGCCATATCCGCTATCTGCCGGCTTGGCCTGCGGCAGATGCAGCACACTTGCTTCTTTACTTGATTCCGTCGCATGTTCCGCTTCCATGCCGTTAGGATTCACAGCGTTCTCCATGCACACCGTGCAGCAGCCGAGCTTCTGCACGACACGGTAGAAGGCTGTCTGGAATACCATATGCGCCTGCTCGAATGCCAGCATCTCCCCACAACCCACACAACAAAATCGTTCCTTCTGCACCACGATCATCTCCTTCGACCCCGTTATCTATACTACTATATGTATCAATTTCGCGATTTATGTTACATTACGTATCAGATAATTTAAGATTATGACATTGATCGATAATTGTCAATAACGAACAACGAAAAATCGCAAAATTTGTCGTGTATACGCTTACAATTAACGTTAAAAAGAAAAGGCTATTAGCCTTCTCTTAGCGAATCTCTTCGGCTATGCTTCTCTCTACAGTCACACATCGCCATACTGTTTCTTATAGTAGGCCGTATATTCACCGGACTTCACCCTTCTCCACCAGTCTTCATGAACTGTATACCATCCCACCGTCTCTTCAATCCCTCGGTCGAACGTATAGGAAGGCTGCCAACCAAGTTCCGACATCATCTTCGTCGGGTCGATCGCATAGCGGCGGTCGTGGCCGAGCCTGTCAGGGACATAACGGATGAGCGATTCCGGCTTATTCATCAATTTAAGCACGCGCTGCACAATATCGATGTTGTAACGCTCATTATGACCGCCAATATTATATACTTCACCAGGTTCGCCCTTATGGAGTACCAGATCAATGGCTGCGGCATGATCACGGACATGCAGCCAATCGCGCACATGTTTGCCATCCCCGTAGACGGGCAACGGAAGATCATCGATAGCGTTGGTCACCATGAGCGGAATCAACTTCTCCGGAAAATGATACGGTCCGTAGTTATTCGAGCACCGGGTAATATTCATGTTGAGCCCATAGGTCTCATAATAGGCTCGCACCAGCAAGTCTGCGCCAGCCTTGCTCGCAGAATAAGGACTATTCGGAGCTAGCGGTGTCTTCTCGGTGAAATAACCAGTCGCACCTAGAGTACCATAAACTTCATCTGTCGAAATCTGGACATACTTCGCAATCGAATGCCTTCTAGCCGCTTCCAACAGCACCTGCGTCCCGATCACGTTCGTACGAACGAATACCGACGGATCGGCAATGCTGCGATCGACATGCGATTCCGCCGCGAAATTGACAATCGTATCGAGCGTGTATTCCTTCAGCGTACGTTCGACTAGAGCGGGGTCTGCAATATCACCATGGACAAAGTAATAATTCGGATGATCCTCCACGTCCGACAAATTCTCCAGATTACCGGCATAGGTAAGCAAATCCAGATTGACGATGGTATAGTCCGGGTATCGCTCCACCATGTAACGGATAAAGTTGCTGCCAATAAATCCGGCACCTCCTGTAACGAGCAAGCGCATCATCGTTCTCCTACTCCTCTCTTATCCCTTAAGCACAACTATCCTCTTAACGATAAGATTATGCCGGGAACCTCATTCCCGACAGGGATGATTAGGAAAATAATCGCGAGCTTCGAAGCTTCCAGGAGCGAATGCTAGCCGCGGGCGTCCATCTGGTTGGACCAATACCTGTCCATATCCGACACACGCTGATACAACTCATGAATGCGGACATGCTGAGGGCTCATCAGCCGTAACTTATCGTTCAACGCCCTTACAATCGCTAGCCTCGTCTTGTGATCCGGCAGGAATGAGCACCCATACAGGAACTGGTTGTCCTCCTTACGGCGCCATTCAATATGGCCGATTAATGCGAACTCCCAGTCCGCCAACTTGAGCTTGATCTGGATGGCAAAATCATTGCTCACCGGGAATCGAAGATGCGTCGCAAATTGCATGCCTATTGGGCTAACGTTATGTACATCCACCGTGATCTCACCGGACTGCACCTGGCTTCCGAACACATTGTAGATGGAAATTTTCGCTTGCGTGCCATCCGACAAGCGAATCCGGACATGCCTCCGGTAGGTGAAGTCCTTGTTCAGCTTCATGCTCGTAACCGCTCCCTGAACGACAAATTTACTTTGTAAGATACAATTCGTATCTGTATAGACATCGAAAATGATCCCGCTTTACACACTTGACATAATAAAGGGGATATCCAACTTTATATTCTCTTCATAATGATACAATCTGTATCCATAATTGTCTAGGCTGCCAACGAATGAATCGTTCGACAAGAATTGACCGATTCACCCTGCTTCCTTAGATGCGACCTAATACTAAGAAGTTTGCCTCATCTTGCTCGCTTCCCCGCGGACTGACAGTTTGTTAGCAAACGTATTTACGGTTATGAACTTGTTCATCTCTTCGTAACCGGTAATATAATAGGGGCCCGAGCGGAGCCAGGCATGCGCGATCATCTTCCCCGTATGGTCCTTGGCCGTTCCGAGATAGAGCGTGCTCTCGATTCCCCTACGCTCTAGCATCTTCATCGCGGCCATCGCCATCACCATACATTTGCTCTCCCACGGTGTATGTTTGGCCATTGTGCGAACAGATCTGGAGACATAACCGAGTGTTCGTTCCGTTGTTTCGTGATGCTCATGGCTCGTCTCCTCACGTTCGATTCCCAACGTCGGCGCCACTTTAGCGAATTGCCTTGCCTTCAGAATACGCGCCCAGCCCAAATACAGGAGGGCCTCAAGTAGGTAGAGTTTCATCCGATTATTCATGGCCAGCAAGTTCTTGATCTTCCGTAACAAGGCAAACGCCTCCTTTCATTTCCCGAGCAATGAAGGGTGTATCATTACACCTCTTATTAGTTACATATTGTATCACACTTTAGTGCAAATGGGTAGTCGCTGCACCAGCAGCCCCAACGTAAAAAGCGCCCGCACGCTCATGGTGAGCAGTGCGGGCGCTAGGCCATTACTTAAATCTCTTGGTACTTCAGCGTGTCATTGGATGGATCCGCGACCCACTGGCCATTCGCACCCTTAGTCAGACGGATGACGGTCGAGATACGGTTGTCCTTGAACGTGCTGTTCACCAGCTTCGTCTCGGTCTTGATCTCGGCATACACATAGGCAAGCTCATCCGTGTAGGACACAAGAACCGCTTTCTCCAACGTTGTCGTTACCTCAAGGTTCTTGAAACGCTTCGTGTAGTTCTCTTTGAAGAGGTTGAAATAGGGCGAGTTCTGATCCCATGTTGCTGCCAATGCATCAACATTCTCCTGATTTTGCGCTTTGATGTTATTCTCAACCACGGCGAGGACTGCTTTCTTGTCCGCTTCCGCCACATTCGCCTGTTCGACGAATGGTTGTTCATTAAGCAACTTCTGGTCGGAAGTCGTTCTTGCCGTGAGCAGCCATTTGCCTTCGCTGTTCTTCGTAATCGTCGATTGAACCTTGTATTCACGATCGATGTAGAAGTCTGTGCTGCCTTCCGGCTTCTTCATCGTCATCGTGTAGGAGAATTTGATCTCCGAATCCGTTGCGCTGATGATCTTCAGGTCGCTATAAGCGTTATCTACCTTAGCGGATGTCGGCAGGTAGTACGTGATAGCTGCTTTCGTCATCTCGTAGTTCTCCATCTTCGGATCGTACAACGCCAGGTAAGCTTCAGCGTTATTCGTGTTCAGCGCCTTGAACAGCTCGTCTGTAAACGTCGTTGCCAGCGTCTCGTTCGACAGAGCCGGTTCAGTCGGTTCTTGCGGGATCGCCGTCAGTTGAACCGCACGCGCCTTGGCATCCCAGACCACTTTAAGTCCAGCCGTCTCACCAACGAAACGAAGCGGCACCAGTACGCGGCCTTCAGCGAACAGCGCCTTGGCATTCGAGAATGCCTTGCCATTCACCGTTGCACCTGTAGTCTTGAGCGTAATATTCACTTTCTTGTCAGCGGATACAGCCGTCAACGTCTTCGTTTCATTCACGAAATTAATCGAGTAGCCCAGCTTCTGGAACAGCTGCTTGAACTGTACATAGACCGAGTTATCTTTAACGGTCGGCGTGACATCGAATTTGATCTCCGTGCCATCCAACCAGACGCGAATCGGATTAGCCTGCGCCGCGAAAGCGGCACTGCTTAGTGCAGATACGAGCATGACGATGAGTAGCATCGAGGTGAGAAATTTACTGAAAAACGACTTCTTCAACATTTTTCCTCCTTATGTCTCTTTCTTTTACAAATGTTTTATTCCGTAACCAATTTATCCTATTAAACTATTATTTGCCATAATTACAAGGATTCATATTATTAGGAATTAATACCTATATCCTTAAGCATTGACGCCGAACTGATAAGAGAGTAGTCGGCTGAACTCCCCTTTGGTCTCCTTGGATAGCTGGACATAACCGCCTTGTTGAATGATTCGCCCGCCCTCCAGGACAATAACCTGATCAGCATCGCGAATCGTCGACAACCGGTGCGCAATGATGATGATGGTCATTGAACCTTTCAACTGATCGAGCGCGCGCTGAATCTTCGCTTCATTCTCGGAATCTAGCGCACTGGTCGCTTCATCCAAGACAAGAATAGAAGGCTTGCGCAAGATTGCTCTGGCGAGAACGAGCCGCTGCCGCTCTCCGCCCGACAGACGGATCCCGCGGTCGCCAATAATCGTATCGAGGCCTTGCGGCAGTTTACGAATAAATTCGGCCGACGCCGAGAATTCGAGCGCTTCCCACATTTGGGCTTCCGTTGCATCCGGCTGAGCCATCCGCATATTATCCTTGATGGAGGCATGGAAAAGGAACGGATCTTGAGACACATAACTGACCGACTGGCGCAGCGCAATGCGTTCCTGGTCATTCAACTGCCGGCCGTCGAAGGTCACCATTCCGCTTTCCGGGCGGATCAACCCGATGAGCATATCGATAAGCGTACTCTTACCTGCTCCGGATTTACCGACGATCGCCGTTGTACTGTTGACAGGTATCGTCAGATTTATATCATGTAGCGCATAGGCCGAAGCACTGCCCTCATAGCGATAACTGAGATGCTGGCAGGCGATATCATGCCGAATGCGTAACGGTTGTTCGTAGTTAGACAGCTCCAAGGATTCGAGTTCGCGCGCTTCACGGCACTCCTGCTGCAGCTCGACTAAGCTTTTGAAAGCCGGAAGAGACTGAATGATCTGCTCCAAGCTGCTCTGTATGCCGGTGAATTTAGGCCACAGCCGCGAGAAGATCAGAATAATGAGCAGCAGTTCGCCGCCTTGTACCTTGAACACTTCGAAGGACAAGAAAACGAAGAGACCAATAATAAAGGCCGAGGTCACCTTATAGAAGAGCTGAGAGGTCGTCTGAAGCCGGGCAAATTGATTGAAATTACGTTCGAGCTGGATACAAATCTGGCGGAACCAATGATAATGCTGCTGTTCGAGCATATTCGTCTTAATATCCTTGATGCCGTTGAAGTGATCCGTAATACCGGCAATATAGCTCTTCGAGAGTTCCGTTGTTTCCTTCCCGAGAACCTGTGCCCGCTTCCTGTATCGTTTGGAGAATAGAGCAAGGCCGATGCCGCAGATAATGACAAACACGGTCAGACTAGGGGATATAAACATCGCGAACGCGATTTGGACAATCGTGAAGATGAAGGTGGTGGCCAGCTTGAGGGCCATACTCGTACCAGAGATAATACGGACAAGTTCCGTATTGAGGATATGGTTAATATCGGATTTGCGCGTACGAAGGAAAAGCGTCCAGTTGGCCTGCAGCAGCTCCCGATACGTATCGAGACGCAGTTGCTTGATGAACGCCTGCTGAATCTGGCTGTTCAAGATCGTCTGGTTCCGTTGGATAACGGCTTGCGCTACAACCAACGCAACATAGAGCAACAGAATGCCGAGCAGCTGATAGTTGCCTGGGATCTGCTTAATCCAATCCGTTACTTGCGTAATATAGGGTATGCTAGCTGTTTGCATGTTCGTAATTCCGGTAATGCTGAGCAGTGGAGCGAGCAAAAAGATCGCAATGCCTTCCAGCGAGCTGATGAGCATCATGCCGAAGAAGTTAAAATAGAGCTTCACGCCCGATACGTGGTGCATTCGCTTCAAGAAAATCAATAGTTCCTTCAATGTCGTCACCTTCTCGCCTTTCGTTCCACTGGATTACATCGGAATTCGAACCATTCGCTTGATCCCACTTATACCGCCTCGACTAATTGCTCGCTCTGAAGCTGCTTCAAGAAAGACTCCACTTGCGCTGTGCACTCGTCCATCCCGATCTCATATTCTTGCGTTAGCGCCTCAACCAGTTGATTCACGGTCTGTGGCTGTTCAAGCAAATCCCAGATCCGTCCGCCGATCGCGCCTAGATTATAGTACTTGCCGGTCTCAACGCGCATCATCACTTTCTCGCCATCCATGTTGCTGGCTAGGCTTCCTTTGGATTGAACAAATTGTTCTGCTACTGTACTCATGCGACTCCCGCTCCTTTATTCGCTTTGGATAAGACAAAATCAACTAGTTGCTCTACCGTGAAGACTGACTCCGGCCGACGAATGCGGAACATCTCGATCTGACTGGCAATTTGCGCCGTCAGCTGGAAATGCCAATCCATCTTGCGCATCAACGGAATCAGGAAATTGCGGTACGTATGGAATTGAAACACGGGAAGCTTCTGCAGCCCTTCAATCGTTAAGAGCTCCAACTGGTCGCCTTCCGTCTTGTTTAATTCGAAGATCCCGCCAAGAGGAACCGATTCCCGATGGTAGTGTTCGGTTACAGGTATCGCGAATTTGGTTAATTCTTGATACAGCGGTTGGTACTGCTGGTCATTCATGCCCAGTCGATCCAGACTCTCCTGCCACAGCTTCTGCTGAGGGTATGAAGGAGTAATCAGAACTTCCTGTGTTTCTTCATTTATGGTGACGGGAATAACATCATCGCTAAGAATACGGTAGCCGCGGCTAATTAAGGCTGCAGCAAGCGTTGATTTGCCTGCGCCGGATTCACCAACAATGAGATAGGCCTTGCCGTCAATCTCGATTGCGCTGCCATGCAGGGGTAACACATTGCGTTGAAGCAGCAACACGCCCATAGAGGTACCTAGGGTGAAAAGTCGTAGCTTGTCCTCGTCATAACCTTCCAAAGTGGAGATCTTGATGTGCGTGCCATCCTCAATACAATAGAGCGCAGTATCTTCAATACAGAAGTAGAGTTTGTTGCCATCTACAACGAAGTCATTAGTCGTGACTCCGTATTTCTGCCATTCTGGATTGAGGTCAGTGAGGAGAATGTCTACATCGACTGGTTTAGATGGATCCATTGTAAGTACAAGTTCCGGCATAGCAACCTGGCTACGGATTTGCAGCCCAAAGGCTTCATAGATGTATGATTCCGTCATGTAAGGATGAACCCCTTTACTTAGTCATTAATGCAAGGTTCCTCTGTGGAGCACTCGGCTTCACAGAGGAACACAAGACAAAAGAATTAAGTATTAGCCCGATTAGCTCATATCCGGAAGGGATGGAGCTGGAGCAACGATTACGGAACCTGGGTCAGCAGAGTCCGTGATGTCGAAGTCCTTATCCACGAAGATGTAGTCGATATATTTTGTACCGACACCCGCCATCGTGTTGTTCACATCCAACGTCTCCAATACTGGAGCTTGCCACGCTTTTTTAGCCATTTGCATTCACCTCCTTTCAAGAGTGTACCGATTCATTCACAGCCAATGCTTCTTGAAGAAGCGGTACAGAACAAGCCCTCGCATCAACATTCGCATATCCATATCGAAAGCGAGATCTGCACGAGGCTGATGCTCGATCCGCGCCAATGTGCCTTCTAAGTAAGGCACATTCAGATATTCACGCATCTCGGAATGATAAAGCATCTCACGCACTTCCTGCACGAACTTAGGCCAGTCTGGAAGCATGCGATGAACCCAATCCGATCCTTGTACACCACGGTAACGTTGGTTCAGCCGGACCGTATCCGGTAAGATCTGCTTCGTTGCACGCCGAACTAAGGAACGATCGATACCGTCCTGGATGAATTGTTCCAATGGCAGAGAGAGGCAGAAACGCACGACTCTTGGATCACACGTTGGATCCCGTTCCAACAATCCATAATGAACGGAGAGTTTCGTGCTGTTCGTCCCTTGCATACTGAAAATCGCTTGATTGTTGAAGTGGCTCCTGCGCTCCTCAAGGATCGAGGAGGCAAATCCATCAATACCGACATTATATTGCCGGAGCCGTTCGTATACATCGGTTTTGCGGGCGAAACCAGAATCAATTAAGGATGGGGATTCGGTTGCGGCTTCGCGCTTAGCAGCCCGATCGAATTGAGGGAAGGCATACCGGCCAAGAACAGGTAACAGTCGTTTGCGGCCGACACCCATTCTCCGGCTGTAACGTTTCAGTTCATGATGCAGCTTCAGCCATTGGAATCGCTTGAGCAGATAGACATAATAGTCGATTGCTGAACCCCATGAGATGGTATGGTTACCGCGTGAACCCGTTAGCAGTACGCCGATGTTTTGGGATGCAGCCTGTTCGAAAATGCCTTTAATCCAGAATGAATTTTCCAAGAACTTGTAAGGCATTTCCATTAACGCGAGCCAGTCATCCATCTCGGAATAGGGACTTCTACCATCGAAGTCAAGATAATGATCTTGAATATTCCCGACATGCTTCACGGTCTCGTGTATGAAGGGCCTTTCGTCAGGTACTCGATTACGCGGTGTCCATGCGACGAAGTCTTGGGGAGGGATATAGCTGTAGGTAAGCAGCGACTTGTGCTGCGCATGGAGTGTTGGAGCGGCAAAGCCGACGACGCTTCCCGAATCAAGCCCCCCGCTTAAGTTGGAGGCAACTGCCCGATTGGTGCGAAGCCTCGAAGTCACCGCCTGACCGAATACCTCTCGAAAAGCTGCCTCATAGTCCTCGTTGGATTTCAACCGCAGCGTCTCTTCCGGTTCGACCGTCGCGTATCTTTGAAGTCTTAGCTGCCCATCCCTAACGATGAAGCTATGAGCCGGCGGCAACTGCCGGACGTCCTGATAGATCGTCTGATGAGGGTCAACCGAATCCAAGACAATCGGAATCGCGAGAAAATCGGATATCCAAGAATCGTTCGGCCGCCTTGTCATACCATTCAGTGCGAACAAAGGCTCGATCATCGTACTAAAGGCAAACTGTTGCTCGTGCTGTACGTAATAGAGCGTCCGATTTCCGAACAGATCACGAGCGCCGAACAACGTCCGCTCCTCTCGATCCCAGATCACGAAGGCATAATCGCCTAGCAGATATTGGGGCACGTCTGATCTCCACTTCGCATACGCGAGCAAGATCAGCTCACAATCCGTGATCGCCTGCCGTTCCGCACGAGGAACATCTAACTTAGCGAATAGTTCTTCCCGGTTATCCAGGATGGCATCTGCAGTAATCACCAGATTTTGTTGCTGGTGCTCAAGCGGATTCGGACGATTCACTTCTTCTTCCGTTATGTATCGCTCGGCGCAGCCTAGCCAGACTCCATAGCCTTGCCAAGCGAGCTGCCGATCTGCGGTATACTTGTATATCGCTCGATGCATACTCAAGCTGTTCTCAAAGGACACGGGGTCATGATTCATGTTCAGAATGCCTGCGATGACACTCATAAGTCCTCCTGGTCCACTTGCTCTCTTAGACGTGTTGTAATCGTTAAGTGTTACACTACGTAATGTAATTATAGCGTATATGATACGAATTGTAACTAGTAAAATGCTGAAAATCGCGCGTTTTAGCAAAGATATAAGTTATTAAACAAATTCCAGTAAAATAAAACAAGGTTAGACAAATAACATATTTCTTGCGGTATCGATTATGAAGTTTTTGTCATGACGAGGAATAGAGTAACTATCTCTGAATTGACTCACCCATTCATAGTTAGCCTTATACCATTCATAGGTTCGCTTCAAACCATCAGTTAAGGGAGTCCTGTGTGCCCAACCTAGGCTGCGTAGCTTATCAGAATTGATAACTAAGCTAGAACCTCTAGAATTCGTGGGTTCTTGTTCTAGTAAGGCTGCAGGCGCCGGATAGCCATACCCTGTGACCAGCAGGTCACCGATCTCCCTCATTGTCGTCCCAATGTTTGTGGATATATTATAGGTCTCTCCATCCTGTCCATATTGCATAACGGTATGTATAGCCTCTAATGCATCATCAATGTATAAAAAATCTCTAACGGCGTGGCCTTGGATATCTAAAGACTGGCCTTCAAGCATACGAGCGATATTACGTGGGATAATTCGATCTGGCAGCTGCCAAGGGCCATACAAGTTGGTAAAGCGAACAATCCTGGCTTTAAGTCCATAACACTTTATATATGTTTGAGTTAGAACCTCACACGCTACTTTAGATGCTGCATATGGCGAAGCTGGATTATAGGGGTCACCCTCACAATAGCTTCGGTTTTCTTCTCCTCCATATACTTCAACCGATGATCCAATTAGTATCGGGATATCATGCTTTCTTGCGAGTTCCAAGACTCTCTGAGTACTAATAACGTTGTTTTTATACACTTCTTCGGGATGATAAAAGGAGAAATCAACGTGTGGCATTGCTGCGAGGTGAATAATGTAATCGAATGTCTCATTATACGTCACTGAATTAAGTGTTAGATCACTTAAAAGTATAGTTGTATATGGTTCTCTCATTAGTCTGTTACAGAAGTCATCCTTATCATGAAGTACAACCTTGCAACCAATTATTGAATGTAAACTAACGGATAAATTATAGCCTAAGAATCCTGATGCTCCTGTGACCAATATTGACTTCATTAGTATCACTCCTTTAATTCTGAAAGGATAAATGATGTCGCAGTTCTACTATGAGAACAACTTACAAATTGATTACAATTGTTATAATATTGTGGGCACAAATTGTATCATTAACAACAATAAAAAAGACAAATAAATAAAAAGCCCGTAACCGAGTGGGCTTCTTATTTATTCATCCTTTTTTTATGATACTTCTATTAACTTAATATGATAATCTATGTATCCACTTTTTATTGGACAAAAAAGCAATCTTTGAACTAGATATAGTCCAAGATAGCCTGAGTTTTTCATGCTAGGTTTTGATACCTTTTCTATATACAGTATATATATACATCATCTAAATATACTTCACTTCCTTGCTGCCACCCCGCAGTATCGAATGTAAGCCTTATAAACAGTGTACCCGCTGGGGGAACGGCTGGGCCTGGCTGCCATCTAATCTGTGTCCATTCCTGTATAGTTTTATGAGTTACTCTTACGTTCGATAAAACATTTTTATTAGAATCTAAGTAACTTAAAGTTACACTTAATGTGTTTCCAACTTCCAACCGTACGATATTTATCCAATATGAGATGTTTATTTTCTGAGGGACTCGATATGGAAGATCAACAAACATTTGTTGTCTTAATGTCGTTTGAAAAATAACCGATTGTTTGCCCTCTTTTGGATTTGTATTACTTATGATAGGTAATTCATACTGTGTTTCCCATTGTCCCAAAGGGTTCGAGCTTTCAAAGCTACCATCTGCTAAATGATTAAGTGAGTTCGCAATACGAACACCTCGAAGTCCATTGAAGTAAGAGGTAATGTTACTTAATAAGACACGTCCTTCACCATCAACTAAAAATTTTCGATTGTAATTATTATAGTCAACTTCAATTGAGCAATTATCAATTAATAAACCACCATAGTGCGTTTCATTTCCTTTAGTCTGATTTACATATCCTATTGAATACTTTTCCCAATTGCCACCCATTAAGATCGCACTTGCCACTATATGGAGAGACCCACCATCACCTGATACGTAGAATTGATTGTCTTGATCGGTTTTATTTTTCGAACACTCAAAATGGCAATTTACAGCAAAGACCCTACCAGCTGTAATTGTAATAGCTCTATAACAATAATCAACTGAAACCTTATTCAGCATTACTGTAGAGCTTCCATTTTCATTTCTCAGCCCTTCTTTTGAATCAAATAGGGTACAATCATCTAATACAATCCTTTCACCATAATTCGTACCCCCGGCTGGAATATACACACATACCCCTATAGGAGAAACAATATTTACACTATGAAACTTCACGATATATGCATTGCTATAAATTCTTACGCCAGTAACAAAATCCCTGATATTTATTCTTTCAAAATAATAGCTATTTAAAACTTTCCCATCTGAACCATCCATATTTATACCAATTACGTTTTCTCGATTAGAACCTCTTAGAATGAGATCCTTTATACCATGTTCATTTTTGTTTGATCCTGTTAAGCTTGAAGTGATTTTAATTGCTTGACCGCTTTGAATTCCAGAACAATCTAATGTACATCCATGGCCATCAATCGTGTGTCTATCGACCATAAATTGCAACTCTGAATTTATTTTATACGTTTTCATTCCATTAAACGAAATTTTATTACCCCCGAGACGATGTGAGTTTACCGCTGCTTGTATAAAAGGCGCGTCATCTGTGACACCATCCCCTTTAGCACCGAACCATTCTGGTGTAATATCGTTTACTTTCATCGAACCATTTATGATACCTCCAGCTGAAATATCAAAAATCCAATCATCCAGATGCGCATCAATTGCACAATTCAAGGTAATGGTTACTCCCGCAGCTGGTTTAAGTCTTGCCTTTCTTCCGAAAACGATTTTTTTGTCTGTCCCAATTGTAAGATTCTTAGAGATCAAATAAGTACCTTTGGGTATAAAAATTGAAAAAGCACCAGTCAGAAATACTTCTTTTATCGCCTCACTACTATCAATTATTCCGTCCCTGTCGGCACCCTTCCATCGAATGTTTACTCCACGATCACTGAATTCTTCGTCTATTGCTTGAAAATTGTCTTCGAGTCTTTGCTCAGTATCTGATAATTTGTGCATACCCATGTTATCCGTTTGTTCTGCGCTCACATCCATTCACCTACCTTATCAACACCATTTATATACATGATATTCAATTAATAACCCAAAGGTGAACTTTGAAATGTACTTCAGATTCTCAGTTTAATCGATTTGATTTTCGGAAGATATAAGACCAAAAAACATTCATAACCCAAAAAAGAAGGAACGTCAATCGATTAGATATATGGGGCTTAATCAAAAGGAGGTTTACGAGGAGGTACTTTTCTTTAACGAACTACCAAAGTAAAGGGTGATATCCATATCGAAAAGTATTAGTTATAGCCCAAACGATATGGACATTTTCACTTTTTTTCATTTTATATTTTATAATCTCTGCTCTACTAAACTAAATTAATTAACAAATCGTTTATCCACACTTTTGTTTTTAAGCTCCATCCTGATTCCATTGTCGCAAATTCTATTTCCATGTAAGTAGTACCAGAAGGTACCACAGTAATTCTCGGTTGATATTTAATGATTTCCCAATCATGTGATTCATTATACTTTTCACTAGAGTCCGTAGCTAATATTTCTCCATTCATATTCAGGCAACGAAATTTAATATAAAATTCATCTTTATTAAAAAATTCCGTCTTTAGATTAAATGATATTAAGGGTTTTTTAGAGGGATCTGACATAAATCTAAATTTCATATTTCTTTTTTGACCCTCTGTACTTGACGATAGAAGAATTGATGGTTTACCTGACCGTTTATTATCTGTATCTAGTGTTGCTGGAAGATAACCAACATGCCTATCCGTAGTCCACTCTGAAAGGTCTCTTTCCGATCCACTGATTGATAATAAATTGATTTGTTTCGCTATTGGTGTTTTTAAACCATTATAATATGCTGATAACCCTGAAGCGACGACCCTACCATTGCCGCTTATTAGAGCTTCCTTCTTATAATTATTGTCGTGAATATCTAAGTGGCAGTTGTTTAAATATAACCCCCCGAAATTCACGGAATTTTCTGTGTTACCTTCAACAACTCCAAGATAATTTCGAGTCCATTCTCCATATATTCTCATAACGCTATTAGAGATATGCAAACTACCCCCATCACCACTTATTTCAATTAATGGTGATTGATCGGCTTTTTCCTTCCCAGTTTCTAAATGTGAAGATTGTACCATAATTGCTCCGCTCTTAATCTTAAAGAAACGAAAACAATAATCAAACGAGCAATTAATAAAATAAATTGAAGCACTTCCAGACTGTGCATTGACCGCTTCTTTTGAATTATAAAATGTTACATTTTGGAATGTTAACCTTTCACCGTAATTTTCACCATCTCCCGGTACCAATACACAAGTACCGTTAGAAGTGGTAATGGAACCATTTGTAAATTGATTACCCCAAGAATTACTCCCAATTTTAAGGCATACAACAAAGTCCACAATAGAGAATCTATCCATTGAATAAAAGGATGTGTAGCTAGTTTGGGACGAAAAATCCACACCTACAACTCCAGATCTGTTAGCTCCTTTAATAATTACTCCTTCAATTCTATGCATATTATTTCTCGGAGAGTTATTCTTACTACTTGATCCAATTAATTTTATTGCAGGTGAAGACGTCACTGAAGAAAAATCTAAAGTAGCTGTACCGTTATAACATACAAGATTGACCTTATCTGCGTGAATACTAATGCCTTTTTCAATTTTATATGTTTTCCCTGCACCAAGGATAATCGTACCGTTACCCTTTTCATTAACTATATATAACGCCGCCTGTAAAGCTTCAGTATCGTTTTTATATTTACCTCTGATTTCATCAAATAAAATACCAAGAGGGGAATAAGGGTTTAAAGTATTGGCTTCAGCATGTTCATTTTTAAAAGGCAACATTGTAAAAGCCCCAATACCTGCTATCCCTAAGCCAATAAGTGCCTCCCTACGACTAATTGGGCCAGTGAAAAAGTTTTTCTTCAATTTTACCTCCTTAGTTAGCTTTATATGTCATAACGTATAGAAGGGATTACATAATTATGTAACCCCTTCTCTATAACACTTAAACTACATCTTTAGAATACTGCTTCTCAGTTTGAAAGACAGGTCGGCCTACTGGATAGTAATTTAGACCTGTTTTCTTGATTTGTTCAATACTGAATACGTTTCGACCATCAACAAGAACCGGTTGCAGTAGAGCAGCTTCTACTTCGGACAGATCTGCTTCTACAAACTCGTTCCATTCAGTTAATAGACACAAAGCGTTACTTCCACGAGCTACTTCTAATGCATTTTCGCACCATTCAATAGAAGGATGGTCTAAAATTCTGCGGAAACTTTCCATTGCAATTGGGTCATACACTTTAACTTTAGCCCCAAGTTCAATTAAGCGATCAATAACTTCGATAGCTGGTGCCTCACGAACATCGTCCGTCTCTGGTTTGAATGATAGTCCCCAGATACCAATTGTTTTTCCATAAACATTATCTATTGCATGAAACAATTTATCTAACACTCCATAGCGTTGATGACGATTTACTTCTACAACCGCTTTAAGCAGCTTGAAATCATACTCTACATTACCAGCTATTTGAATTAGCGCTTTAGTGTCTTTGGGGAAGCAAGAGCCTCCATAACCTATACCGGCCTTCAAGAAAGATGAGCCGATTCGACGATCAAGCCCCATTCCTTTAGCAACCTCAGTTACATCAGCACCAACTTTTTCGCAGATATTGGCAATTTCATTAATGAAGGATATCTTAGTTGCGAGAAAAGCGTTCGAAGCATACTTAATCATTTCAGCACTTCGAATATCGGTAACAACAATCTCTTTTGTAAGGGGACGATGTAATTCCGTGAGAAGCGCACTTGCTTGTTCACTCTCAGCCCCGATTACAATTCTGTCAGGATGCAAGGTATCTTTTACCGCAGTTCCTTCTCTTAAAAATTCAGGAAGTGACGCGATATCAAATTGTCCTTTGAAATGATTTGCAATAATCCCACGTACATGTTCATTCGTCCCTACTGGAACTGTACTCTTCACACACACTACCTTATAACCATTCATAGATTGAGCAATCTCTTTAGCGGCAGCTTCAATATATTGCATGTCAGCCTCACCATTAGGGAGAGGTGGGGTGCCTACTGCAATTATGACTAAGTCTGCGTCTACCATAGCATCTGAAATTTCATTAGTAAAACTCAGTCTACCAGCTTCCATATTCTTGATCATGAGTTCTTGAAGGCCCGGCTCATAAATTGGCACTTCCCCGTTCTGTAACATAACAACTTTTTCCGGCAATTTATCTACACATTGAACGTTATGTCCAAGTTCCGAATAGCATACTCCAGATACAAGTCCTACATAGCCTGTTCCAATTACTGTAATATTCATTAATGTTCCACTCCCGATTATTTTATTAATTATATTTTTAATAGCTCATTTCCAATATTTCTGACCAATCAAGTGCTAAGCGAACAATGTCTTCTTCTACTAGCTCAGAACCAGTTTGCACCTCAATAATTTCCATCTCTTGTATTGCACGAATACTATGTTTAGCCTCAAGCGGAATCGAGATAACGTCGCCAGCTTTTAATAAAGATACTTTTCCATTCAACACCATCTCACCCAGACCTGAAATTACAGTCCATACTTCATTTCGTTTATTATGATATTGGTAGCTTAAATTTCTACCTTCAGAAACACATATGCGCTTAGTAAGAACCTCTCGGCCATCCGGATATTTTATATAATCAAGCACACGATATCGGCCCCAGCGTCTTTCTTCATACATAGGCCTTTGATCTTCGAGTTTCATCACTTCTTTGATTCGAGGACTGCTGTCTTTATCAGAGACTAAAATCCCGTCTGGACTAGCAGCTACAATTAAATTAGGCGAGCCAATTACAGTAATTGGTATATCAAGTTCATTTATTACATGTGTATTAAAACTGTCTTCTGTTACAATTCCTTTACCAACTAAAGGTTTTTTAATTTCTTCCGTTAATGTGTTCCATGTGCCCAGGTCCTTCCAGGAACCTTTGTAAGAAGTGACCACTACATGCTTTGCTTTTTCAACTACTGCATAATCAAAACTTATCTTTTCAATCCGATCATATTGTTTCAGTAGTTCATCATACTGAATTGGTAGGCCGCGACTGATCAATTCATTGATCACATATTCAAGTCTGAAAGCAAAAACCCCGCAGTTCCAAAGCGCACGTTGTTCAATCAACTGTGTCGCCTTTTCCTCACGGGGCTTTTCAATAAAACATTCAACCTTACTATATTTCGTTCCATTTTCCATTACATTTTCGTCTGCAGGTACTATATACCCGAACTTCTCAGAAGGATGATCTGGGGTTACGCCGATCAGTCCAATTTCAGCTTCAGTATATTTAACAACTTCTTCAAGATCCTTTATCTTTGCAAAGAAGTGGTCTTCCACATATGGATCCACAGGAAGAACAAAAATAACTTCGTTTAAGCTAACACCTTTTACTGAATATAAGTAACCCGCTGCTAATGCAATGGCTGGAAACGTATCTCTTCTCTCTGGTTCCACAATAATTTCAATATCGTGCCCCAACTGACTTTGCAACATTTCCACCTGTGGTCTGCTAGTCGCTAGGATTGCAGAATCCTGCAATTTGGCGGACTCCAGTTGTTTCCAAACCCGTTGAACCATTGAATATGGTTGGCCATCTTGTTCATCGAGAACCTTTAGAAACTGTTTTGAGCGGATATCGTTAGATAATGGCCATAACCTTTTACCCGAACCACCTGACAATAGAATTACCTTCATTACGCTTCCACTCCCATACTTATTGTCTTTGTATTTATTTCAATTTTATCTATAAGTGTTTTAATATTGCTTTCAAGGTTTTTCATAAAGATTTGTTCATTAAATGTCTCAGCATGCTTACGAACAGAATTGCTATCCCAATTCCGTTCATTAAATGACGACAAAACGTTTGCTAATGAATTAGCATTTTGTTCCTTAAAGAATAGACCATTAAGTCCTTCTTTAATGGTATCTAGTGCACCACCTTCATAATATGCAATAACCGGTCTGCCACATGCATTAGCCTCCAAAGGAGTAATTCCAAAATCCTCAACACCAGGAAACAATAGAGCCTGACATCTTTGCATATAATAAGTTACTTCTTCATCACTTCTTCTTCCAAGAAACTCAATTGAATTCCCAGCTAGACCTTCAAGTCGTTTCCTGTCTGGCCCTTCGCCTATGATAATAAGACGTTTATTAGTTCTGGTACATGCTTCAACCGCAATATCGATCTTTTTATAAGAAACTAGTCTTGAAACGATTAAGAAATAATCTTCTGGTGGATCATTTGCAATAGAGAATCTATCTACGTTAACAGGTGGGTAAATTATTGGAACATCTAAGTTATAAATGGTTCTAATTCTCTCTTTAACTACAGTTGAATTTGCTATCAATTGATCTACATTTTTAGAATTTTTCTTATCCCAACTTCTTAGAGGATAAGTAAGTAATTTAGCTGTCTTCTTTACGAAATCTGGTACATTTACACCTTCCATATATCCTTCAAAATCCCAAGCAAAACGCATTGGAGTATGGCAGTAGCATAGGTGAACGCTACCCTTTCCTTTTTTCACACCCTTTGCATATGCACTACTAGAACTTAGAACGAAATTATATTCCGTCAGGTCTATTGTTCTGAAGGCAAAAGGATATAACCAAAAGAAGAGCTTAAATCTTTTCATTATTCCAGGTATTTTCTGCATAAAAGTTGTATGTATAACTGCGTCTTTTAATTCCGGTAGCAGCTTATTTTCATCAACAATAGACGTATATATCGGAGCATCTGGAAAAAGCTTCCGGAATACACCTACGACTCGTTCAGCTCCGCCTGCTTGATTCAAATAATCATGCACAATAGCAACTTTAATACCATTATTCATTTGGCCACTTCCCTTGAATGCGCGGGATCAATACTTCTTGAAGCATCACCCTGCAATACATTTTGATAAATATTCTCAACCTTCTCAGCTGTTTGCTTAATTGAGAAATTTTGTTCAGCATTTAGTAATCCATTATCACTTAATCTCTTCATTAATTGAGGATCATTAAACAACTGACTCATTAAATGAGATAACTTTATATATTCTGATACTGGGTACATCATTCCGTTTATTCCATTTCGAATTATTTCCGGAACGCCCCCTGCTTCAGTCCCAATAACCGGTGTCCCTTGTGACATCGCTTCTATAACTACTCTCCCAAAGGGCTCATTATCTGAGCACAATAACAAAATGTCTGAGGCACAACAAATTTCTAAAACATCCTCTCTAAACCCTGCAAAAATGACCCGATCTTCAATCCCTAATTCATATACAAGGGATTTTAATGTTTCAAAATATAATTCATTCTCTTTCCTAAATTTCGCTATTCCAACTATCCAGAGGAACACTTCTGTTCCATCCTGGATTAATTTTGCAGTAGCACGAATCGCATCCTCTTGTCTTTTCCATGGCGCGATTTGACCAATGATTGTAGCTACTTTTGCATTTTGGGGAGTACGCAGTTCTTCTCTAATTTTTTTACGGTAGTCTTGTTTTTCTTGATCACCTATATATGTTAATTCCACTCCGTTATGAACTAAATATGATCTAGCTTTCAATGAGGAATCGCTGAAATTCTCGAGAACAGATTTTGAAATCCCTATAAAACCTTCCGCGGTAATCCTACCAAGTAGTTTAACCGCTCTTCCTACAAGGCCTTTTGGCGGAATATCTCTCATATGCCAGATAATAGGTGTTTTGTGATACCATTTAAATAATCCAGCCATTATACCTGCTCTTATTGAGTTTGCATGTATAAGATCAATTGGTTCCTTTTTCAATATCGAAGCCAATTTCCAGCCCGCAGCAAGCATACCGATCATATCTTTGATCAGTAAAAAGGGATTCTTTCGAAGGCGTGCTCTATAGCTTGGCGTAGGCATCACTCTTATACCTATTGACTGCGCTCGTTCAAGAACTTCTCCTTCTGGGGCAAAAATAATCGGCTCTGCTTTACTAAAGTGTTTTGCTGTTAGTAACATACTTATTTCAGCACCACTTACTGCGCTCGTATGGTTATAAAATGCAATCCTCATATTTTAGCCCTTTCTACTTGCTTTTCTAAAACAAAAGAGATCAGCAGTTATTGCTGATCTCTTTTGTTTATAACCCTTGTTCTCTAATTTTAATTTTTGTTTTAAATGGCGCCTTTGAAGCTAATTTATTAATTAACCACATATAATTATCTCTATTTAAGTAGTACGAACTAATCGAGTATATTATGATACCTTCGATAATCAGAATTATCATTAGCAAACTACCTGGTAAAACAGTAATAACTTTTTTAGTTGCCAGTAAACAAAGCAACATAATCAAGGATGGTAGTAATGCTTTTATGAACATTTGTGCCAATTCTTTAACTTTCATTTTTAGTAGTTTCGAGACCCAAAGGAGCTTAAAGGAATCAAACACGATACATTTGATTAAAACTCCTACTGCGATTCCAATTATGCCATAACGCCAACTTAAGAGAAAAATAATTACTGCTCCAATAAACGATGCCATATTGATTTTCATATCTATGTCTGGCTTCCCTAAACCGTTAAATACAGATCCCCCAACCGTCACTACTGAAGTGATTGCACCTACAAACAAAAGGATTGACAGAACGGGTACTGCCTCAGACCACTTATCTCCGTAAAGTAAATTCACGAACTCGTTGGAGATTGCCATAAGTCCAAAACATATGGGGAATGTAACCATAGCAACCTTTGTAATCATGTTTGTGTAGATTTTTTTAATACTAATTAAATTCCCTTCTTGCTTAGATATTAGCGGGAATGCCACTCTGTTAATAGCTCCGCCTATATAAATACGCGCAATCATACTCCATTGATATGCCATCGTATATATACCAAGCTCCCTACTGCCAAGAAATCTCCCGATTAGCAAATAGTCCAAATTATTATTTGAATAAATGAATACCTGGGAACCTAGAATTTTAGTTCCATAAGGTAGTATCTTTCTTACATTTTTAAACTGTGGTAGGCCCACTGATCCCTTATGAGTTAGAAACACTAGTGCCGCCGATTGAATAATCGGTTTAATTAGTAACCGTGAAGTGATAGCAAACGTCTCGTGATGATACAATGCTGCTCCTATCGCAACACTGGAAGCGATAAGTTCCGCAATAAAATCGATAATAGTTAGTTTTTTGAAGTGTCCATCCCTTGTAAACAAAGCTCTACCTGTAATACCAAATGAACCAAAGAATAGGCCAACAGCAGTAATTATTAAGATAGGTTGAAGCCTTTCGTCATTGTAGAAATTACAAATAAGGGGTGAGCATATAATAAGTAATGTTGCTATTAACGTAGAAATTATGATATTTAGCCAAAACGACGTAACAACTTCTTCCTTACTACATTCTTGATCATATATGATATACGAACTTACCCCTGCTCCTTGAAAAATCAACAATAGGCCCAATAAGACTGTAGCCATACCTAGGAGACCGAATATTTCTGGATATAATAATCGAGCTAAAACTACATTAGTAACTAACGCGATCATTTGCATTCCTACGCCATTTAAGAAAGACCACTTCGCATTATTAACGGTTGACATGGTTACTTTCCTTCAAGACAAGATCATAAATCTCAAGCTGTCTCTTAATAAGATTTTCTTCTGAAAAACTGTTACTGTGTTCCAAACATATTTCTCGGAGCGTTTCTTTTTTATTTTCATCCAAGTGGTAGTATTCGTATAGTGCCTTTTGTATAGCTTCTGGTTGACCAACATCAACTAAATAGCTTTTATCAAGTATTACCTCAGGTATCCCCCCGATATTACTAGCGATAACTGGTGTACCGACCTCATATGACTCAATAATTACTCTACCAAATGGCTCATTCCACTTAGAAGGAACAACCGTAATGTCTACATCTGCCATAGCAATTTGTACTTCTAGTTCCTTTTTCTTTCCAGCAAATATTATCCGTTTATCACCTATGGCTTCCTTAATCAACTGCTCACCAAATGGCCCTTCTCCGTAAATCCGAAGTTCCTTTACGATGGTATCCGGTAACCCCTTAATAGCCTCGATTAAAAATGATACTCCTTTATCCTCCGCAAGCCTTCCAAAGTATCCGACTATAAGCGGTTCGCCATGTCTAACCTTATTTTTCGGAGTTGCGATTCCCTTAATTGCATTTGGAACAACATACTTCGCTGAATTTGTAAACATTTTGCTTGCCAGATGTTCATCAAGTGTATACTGTGACAATCCAATAACGGCATTTACATATTTAGTGAAATATATTGCAGGAAGTCTATAATATCGCGGATACAGCAAAGAGTAATCACGAAGTGTGTGTACGATTGGAATTTTCAAATCATGCGCTGCCTTCCAGACTGCAAGACTGAAACCAGCGATCTTTTGTGTATGTATTAATGTAGGATTTATTCTTTCAAGCTCATTTCTAATTTGCTTATAATAATAATTTGCGTAGATATCCTGGACATGCCATCTCCGAATATTAAAGTTACTTTGTTTATCTTTATCCCCATACCAGAAGATATTCTTAGCTGGTAATCTCACAATTGACACCTCGTTTTGGGTTTCTCTTACGATAGCGTCTCTTTGATCACCAACGGTCAGGACATTAACTTTTAAGTGCTTAGACATACACTCAGCCAATATCTTTGTAGAAATCTCAGCCCCACCAAGGATATGAGGTGGATATAAACTATGACCTATTACAATATTATGCATATTCATGTCCTTCCTTATTGTAGAGCTTGTTTTTCTTTAGAGCCATTGTATTTACAAAGCGACCATTTTCATTACTAATAAAACCAAGAGCTAAGAATACCCAAAAATGATATAAATACATGTATGGAGTTTGGATAGCAAAGGTTACCAACAGAACAATTACTACTGTATATAGTGTTAAATTACTTTTTGATCTTATCAGGCTTATAATAACCATGGACAAGATAGCAATGAGCCCAAATATGCCCTGCTCAGCTGCTATAGCTAAGAATAAACTATCTGTTCCTGTCTTCTCCTGAAGAGCAAAAACATAATCTGGCATATATTTCTGATAAGCCGGCCCCATGGCATTAAGACCATAACCAGTCAGGGGATGGTTCAAGAAAATTAACACTGCTGCAACAATTGAGCCTGCACGAACTAGAAAAGACTTGTCAGTCTGTAGTGACTGGACCCTTGTTAAATCAATATATCCGTTGATAAAAACAATACAAACTACAATAATAGCCAAATAAGTGATCCACAACTTTTTCCTATCAGTCACAAAGCTTAATAGTAACCGTCTCCACTCAGAACTTGTCGCTAAAAGTAATATGAAAATAATTGGCAATGATGTAAGCAAAGATAAAGAACCAGATGTTAGCAATCCGACAAATAATATAACAAGCCTTAATAATCTTAGATGTGAAATGTTACCATTAGATTCTTTAATATTTAAAGCAGCAATTAGAACTGCTGCTAATAATAGAGCTGAGAATTGAGAGGGCTCAGCAGTAAATCCAAATGCTCTAGTACCTATACTAAAATAATCCCCTACATTGCTAGCATAACTTGAGAAAGCCTGGTTATTTTGAAGCAATGTTGTATAGGGTAACGAGAATTTAAAACCATAATACTGGTAGATTCCGTATAGAGAAGACAATATTCCACCACTTAAATAACCACTTATGGTCGAGGAGATAATTATCTTCCTATCAATCTGACTTAGAACAATCGTAAAGAATACTGTTAGCGTGCTAATATACGCGATAATTCCCCTCACAGATGCTGAGATATTATCAGAAGCAAAAATTGATAGAGATAAACAAATAGCCCACATTAAGTAGACATAGATCAATGTATTATCTCTTCTTAATGTGGTTCTATTAACAACAAATTGAAGAATAAATATAATACTATAGAACAGTAATGCCAGTTGAATCCCTGTTTGTTCACCGATTGTAAAAACCGCAAAGGAAGGAAGCCATAATGATATTCCTGCCAAGATATAAAGCCACTTGAACATCGCTACTGTTCCTTTCCTCAGTTAAATAGCCTTACTATACATTGATTTCCCTTCATACAATCCAATTGTTTTGACCGATATTTGTTCCCATGAATACTTTGTGCGTGCTAGATAGCTTGCATTCTGACCCATTTGGTTAAGATCTGCTTTTGTCAAAGCAAATAGCAATATTTTAGATAATTCGTCTGATGAACCTGTTTCGAATAATAACCCCGTTTCTCCTTCATCCACTACATCAACAAAGCCACCAACTCTTGAACAAATAACCGGTTTCCCAAATGCGTAGGCCATCTGGACAACGCCGCTTTGATATATATTACGATATGGCAATACCACTACATCAGAGATGGAAAAATAAGCTGCAATGTTTTCCATAGGGATATACTTGATATGTCGTATAACCTTCTCTTCAAGGGAGTATTTATTTATCATTTCTTCATATTCATTAAAATTGTCACAACTTCCAGCAATCACAAGCACCCAATCCTCATATTCACCTTTCATATTGTTAAGTGCATCTAGTAGAATATCTAGACCTTTGTAAGGACGAATAACACCGAAAAACAGCAATACTTTTTTACCTTTTATTACTTCCTTAGGGATAACATGATGCTCCGTTTGATTCATATTCTCAAACATATAATTTCCATGAGGAATAACAGTAAACTTATCCAAGTTCGTGATATTGATGTTCTCTTTCACTTGACTTATATTAGATTCTGAATGAACGATAACATGATCTACCTTGTTATAAAGGTGTTCATATTTAAACCGATCACTTTCAGTAGGTTCATGTGGTAATACATTGTGAGCGGTAAGAATTACTTTTATACCGATAATTTTTAGGATACTTATAAAAACTCTATCTATAGTAGGTGAAGAAATCCATTGCATATGAACCTGTTTTGACTGACTCAATATTAAATAGAGAACGATACGCATCAATGTGAGCACATACAATGCTCCATTTAACATTCTGCTGTACTTCTTAAATTTCTTATTCCATCTAAGGTTAACAAACCAGTTTTTTACTTGAAAGTTGATATTACTATCATTTTCAAATTCATAATCTCTATTAGTAATTAGGACGGTGTTATAATTATGGGCCTTGATTGATGCTGCAAGTTTATAAGTATAGTGGCAAATACCGCCTTTACCAGCTGGTTCAATAATAACAACCTTTTGCTTAACTTCGCTCTCCATCGAATCTACTCCTATATATCTGTATTATATCTCTAATATTTCCATACAGATTAGATTAAAAATACAAGCTATTTAACGAAACAGCTTGCATTTTTAATCTATTCTTAGGTTGTTAATTGTTCTTTTACTCTTCTCCAAAACCAGAGGAAGGGCCTTAGAGGGTAATAAAGAAAATGTAAAGTTCTTGGCAAATACAATGTATTTGCATCATAAGAATTTGGGAGTAGTCTCTCTCGTACATACTCCCATTTTTGTTTGCTCGTTTTAATAGCAAATAGATATCGCTGGTACTCTCTAACCAAATCCCTATCCTCAGAATCGACTGACACATCACTAGTTCCGATAATAAACAACATGGCTCGTTCTGCTAATACAGCTGATTTTCTTGCATCCAACAAGTACTCCATTTCCAAAGGTACTTCTGTCTTAAAGAGACTATGGAGCAAAATCAATGTTTGACCCGCAATAGCTTGCTGTCCATTCTTTATAAAACCATCGCTCACTGATCTCCAATTAATATTCTTAACTGATAATAGATAATGAATATCAAGTAACCAACGAAGACGAAACCATCCGTGCCTAGCCCCATGCATTATTAAATAAGAAAACAAATCTTCGTTACTCAAAAGAAATATATCTGATCCAGTTAAATTACTTTTTTGTCTTCGTAGCCATAAGTCTTCAAAACTCGGCTCACAACCCATCTCTGGATTCATTCTCCAATGGATTTCAATCTGAACCTGTTTCTTGGGATTAAAGTACGACAGATGGTGCCTTCTTCTTTTCCAGTCACCTAAGATATCAGGAACAAATTTCTTCTTAGGTATGTATCCATCTTGCATAAGTATTTCATTTACCTGCTCAAAATTCTCTACTGGCACGAGTATATCCAAGTCTTTAGATGTTCTACGAGATACATCACCAAACAACGTTTGAGCTAGCGGAGGTCCCTTCAGTATTAGTGATCTAATTGAATTCTCAGCGAATAACTTATTCACCCGATCCATTTCTCCGGTTAACGCAAACATCTTGAATGTGTTTCTACTGTACTCTTCCTTTAATTCAGCAATTACGAAATTAGGAAGCTCCCTCTCTCCTATTGACTGAATATCCCCATACACAACCGGATACAATCGATGATGTCTAACTAAACGAACAAATAGTTCCCAGTTCATTTCAGAGTTAAATTTATTTTCTTTTGAATGAGCAATTAGCGAAAGTAAAAACTTGAACTCATCGGAAAGCTTATCTTTCTCCAGTTTATACCTCATTTATCATACCTCAATATTAAAATGCATCTTTTGAACCAAAGAGTACTTTTACAGTCTTGAGTATTATCTTAATGTCAAAAACGATACTACGTTGTCTAATATACTGAATATCTAAATCCACCATCTGAGAGAAACTAAGACTATTTCTTCCACTTACTTGCCATAGCCCTGTGCAGCCAGGTGTCACTTTAAGCCTTAACTTGTCATGTTTGGTATACTCAGCAACCTCACGTTCAAGAGCTGGTCGAGGTCCAACCAAAGACATATCCCCGCGTAACACATTCCATAACTGGGGAAGTTCATCAATGCTTGTTTTCCTCATAATTTTACCGAATTTCGTTATTCTAGGATCGTCCTTCATTTTAAACATGTGCCCTTCAATTTCGTTCTTGCTTAGTAAACTTTGGAGTAATTCTTCTGCATTAGTAACCATTGAACGAAACTTATACATCTTAAAGAGTATTTCGTTCTTACCAACCCTTTTTTGATGAAAAAAAATAGGACCGCGAGGGTCCTCAATTTTCATTATGATGACTATAACTAAAAAAAGCGGAAGAAGAATCAAGATACCAATGGAGGCACCAATAATATCCAATGCTCTCTTGGCCATTAGGTACATCCTTATGTTTTTCTTCTTCTCTAATGCGATAGAAGGATAGTATGCGTCTAATACAGCCTCAGAATCGCCACGTTGTGGAGTCATTTATTCATCCTCCTATTACATATCTAATGTAACCTTATTTGCCTGTTCACGCTCCATAATCTGTCCCAAGGCAGCAATTAAAGGTTCTCTTAATTCACTGTTTTTCAGCGCAAAATCTATAGTCGTTGTGATAAAACCTAACTTTTCACCAACATCGTATCTAGTTCCTTCGAAATCATAAGCATTAACACCTTGAGTTTCATTAAGACGCTGAATTGCATCAGTTAGTTGAATTTCCCCACCAGCTCCTTTTTCCTGCTTCTCAAGGAATTCAAAAATCTCTGGTGTCAAAATGTATCTTCCCATAATAGCTAGATTAGAAGGAGCGGTACCGAATTTAGGCTTCTCTACAAAACGGTTTACCTTATATAGTTTGCCACTTGAATCGATGGGATCAACAATTCCGTAACGATCCGTCTGTTCATAAGAAACAGTTTGGACTCCTATAACAGATTGCTCTGTCTGTTCGTATTGCTCAATTAATTGTTTAGTGCAAGGAGTGTCTGATTCAACAATATCATCGCCCAAAAGGACTGCAAACGGCTCATCACCAATGAAATTCCTCGCACACCATACCGCATGGCCTAGACCCTTTGCTTCTTTTTGTCTTATGTAATGTATATCAACAGAAGATGATTTTTGCACTTCTTTAAGTAAACCATATTTCCCTTTTTCTATTAAATTCTGTTCCAATTCAAAAGCAATATCGAAATGATCCTCGATCGCCCTTTTTCCTTTCCCTGTTACAATGATAATATCTTCAATACCTGAAGCAATTGCTTCTTCAACAATATACTGAATTGTCGGTTTGTCTACGATCGGCAACATTTCTTTTGGCATAGCTTTTGTTGCTGGAAGGAATCTTGTTCCCAATCCAGCTGCTGGAATAATAGCCTTGCGTACTTTTTTCATAATTTTCACCCTATCCTATTTATTATGAAATACTAAAAATTCGAGCTATCGCTTTCACTTAATTTAATGAAAACGATAGCTCCAATTTTTAGAAAAACAAGGGCATCTAACCCTACCTCACATCACACCCTCGACAATTCATGTCTAAGGTCAGCTGACCCACAGCGTGATCGAGTGTCTACAATGATATAGGTATAGTAGACATTACCTAAGCAAATATTTTTTATCTGTAGTTCATAACTTTCCGCAATTCACTACTTTTCACATTATTAAGAACCACACCGATAAGGCGTGCATTTACGTGTTCAAATAACATCTTAGCTTTTCTAGCATGGATTTTTTCCGTCTTCTTGGAATCAATCACCATAACCACACCATCGCATAGCGTGCTTAAGGCAAGACCATCGGAAACCAGTAGCACAGGGGGCGAATCAATAATAATTACATCGTAACTATTTCTAAGTTCATCAATTAAACTTTTCATTGCCTCTGATGAAACAAGTTCTGCTGAATTGATAGGTATAATCCCACTCGTAATCAATGACAAACCTGCGATACCCGTCTCACGGATGACTTCTCTTGTATTAGACTCATCAACCAATCTTTCACATAAACCTTTTGTATTGTGTATTGAAAAAACATTATGTAATGCTGGATTTCGCAAATCGGCATCAATTAGCATTACTCTCTTACCTTCATTCGCATAAGCAACTGCTAAATTACTACTAGTTGTAGTTTTGCCTTCAGACCTCTTCGCAGAGGATATTAATATCACCTGAGTTGCTTTTTCGGTCGAAGCATATTGTATATTTGTTCTTAAGTTTCTGTAATTTTCTGTGACAACCGATTTTGTACTAATTAATGCTAGCTGTTTTTCTTTAGTTGAACGTGGCATATTTCCCCTCACCAACTTTCTGTTTACTCTGACCGTGCCGCATCCGATCATTCTCATTCATTTTCATAACAGAAGCTAAAACCGGTAATCCCAAGTCAGATTCTACATCTAACTCCGTTTTGTATGATTGATCTAGATATTCCAACAACATCACTAGACCAATAGCAAGAAGAAGGGACACGAGAAGCCCCGCTACTATATTCATGCCAGCATTTATGTTGATAGGAGAAGCATTCGCCTGCTCATTTGCTTCGTTCAAGATTGTGACATTGTCAATTTTCATAATTTGAGGGATTTGAGCCTTGAATACTATAGATATTGCATTCACAGCTTTTGCAGCTCTTTCATACGAGGTATCTGTGTAACTTAAATTCATAACTTGTGAGTCACTTGCCGCGGAGACTTGGATATGGTTAATTAAATCGTTAATTGAAATATTCAACTCAGGAAATTCAGCATTAACTTTACTCATAATCGCACTAGACTTAATGATTTCCTTATAGGAATTAATTAGAAGAATATTGGTTGCAACTGTACTTTGGTTAACAATATAAGTTCCATCTATTTGTGGGGCTTGATTTACAATTAATGTTGCATTTGCTCTATAAAGTGGAGTCGTTGAAGTTGTCTTAATTCCTGCCGCTACGGTAACGAGCACAACGATCACTGCAATCAACCACAATCTCTTCCTCACTACCGCCCAATACTGTTTCAATTCCACGTCTAAATGCCTCCAATTTGTGAAGTAATTGTTACTATTTACTGTCGTGCTATGTAAGTTTTGCTTGAATAACATTCACTTATTGTGGAAATCCTTAATATTATGTATGATACGGAACGTATCGTTCGCATTTCTTACTTTACGATACAGAACGTAACATGTCAATACGTTTTTCATAGTTTTTACAAGAATGCGACGTTTTGTCGCAATCAATGCATTTGTAAGCGTTTCGTATTAATATGTAATAACGAGCAGTAATTTAGGAGGCGTGGCGTTGTATGAATATCGGCAGCCGTATTGCGAAATTGAGGGAAGATCGGGGATGGACACAAGAACAGACATCGGCATCTCTGGGGATCTCGCGAGCAGCACTGTCCCATTATGAGAAGAACCGAAGGGAGCCGGATAGCGAGACGTTATTGAAATTCGCTAACTTGTTCCATGTGTCTGTTGACTACCTGGTCGGTCGCACGAATAACCCTCATGCTATATTAGATGAGCCAGTCAAAGAATTCGTCGATCAGCTGGAGCTGGCGGACGATGAACTATTAGATAAATTCGATCTCACGATAGATGGGAAACGTTTATCCGCAGAGGAAGCCCGGCGTTTCATTGCTTTCGTACGGGCCGAACGGATGATGAATAAATAAGGGACCTTTCGGTCCTATTTTTGAGGAATAAAACCATAGTACGGCACTTGATGCCGTCTATGGTTTATTTGTTCTTCACACCGTTTCAGGTGGGCGTATCGGGGGTAATTTCCCCTAGCGGGGGCAGATCGGACGGCCAGTTCGAGCGATTCAAGCCGAGCTGGGTAACCACGTCAAGGACATCCAGGGTTATGTTGCCTCTGTTGTTCTCGGTTGTCATCGCAGTGCTCATGTTCATCTCGCTTCGACTCCTATTCCTTCTATCTCATGGGTCCGTACAAGGACCGGTTGAACCAACAAGTTCCATTATAAACAACCTTGCCTCAAGATACTGTCGGAATTTGATAGCGATTCTCATTAAATTTATTAGAATTTTGTCGAATATGTTCTATTTATCCTATAAAAATAAGCGGTGTAGGGGACATCAGACCTCCTACACCGCTTATTTAGTTCCTGCACCCTACTACTTACGCAGGCGTTTCTTCATTTCGTCCTTCTGGAACGCTTCCCACTTGTCTTGCAGTTCCAATTGTTCCAGCAATCTATTCACGTCGATCGTAATTTTCTCCGGCTTCGTTCCGCTATTCGTGTTCTTCGCGCGGTCCATTGTATGTATCATTTTGTATCTCCCTCGCCATTCCATGATTTATCTCTCTCTCAAGCTGATAATGTCATTATAAAGCATGATTGCTACAAAGTGTGTCGAAGCTTGAAGTGAAATCCAGGTTTTCCAGTTCTAATTTTGTCGAATAATGACAGAAACAAGCTGTATCATCTAAAACAAAAGGAGAGCCCTTCTCAGGGCTCTCCTTGACGTATACGACTTAGTTGCCGCCTACGCGTGCTAATTCTCTCATGTTCGCTTCGAACGCCGCCAGAAGGGCTTCCTCGCCTCTCAGGCCAGTCGCTTCGACTTTCTCGATCTGCTCCAGCATCCGCTTGTAATCCTTCGGAATAACGCGAACGAACTTCGGCAGGTACGATGCCCAGTCGGACAGGACACGGTCGCCGACAGCCGATCTGGTGTTCTGAACGTGGCGCTCGATCATGCCGCGCAGCTCAGCCGCTTCGCTCTCGGACTCGACGCGCTCGAGCAGTACCATCTCAAGGTTGCAGTTCTGAAGGAACGTGCCCGCCTCGTCAAGCACATACGCGACACCGCCGGACATACCAGCCGCGAAGTTGCGGCCTGTGCCGCCTAGGACGACGACGCGTCCGCCAGTCATATACTCACAGCCGTGGTCGCCTACGCCTTCGACGACGACTTTCACGCCGGAGTTACGTACCGCGAAGCGCTCGCCAGCGATACCGCTGATATAAGCGTCGCCGTTAGTAGCGCCGTAGAATGCCGTGTTACCGATAATGACGTTCTCTTCGGCCTTGAACGTTGCCTGCGGCGAAGGTGCGACGATGATCTTACCACCGGACAGACCTTTACCCACATAGTCGTTCGAGTCGCCTTCGAGGGAAAGCGTGATGCCTTTCGGTACGAATGCACCGAAGCTCTGACCAGCCGATCCGACGAAGTGGAACGAGATCGTGTCTTCCGGTAAGCCTTGCGCACCGTAGCGGCGCGTCACTTCGCTGCCGACAATCGTACCGACTACGCGGTTCGTGTTGGCAATCGGCAGTGTTGCGCGTACTTGCTCGCCATTCTCGATCGCAGGCTGCGCAAGCGGCAGCAGCTTCTGCATATCAAGCGATTCGTGGAGCAGATGGTTCTGCTCTTGCACTTGATAACGCTCGGATCCAGCCGGCAGTTCCACTTGATGGAGCAGCGGCGCCAGATCGATGCCTTTGAGCTTGTAATGATCGATCAGTTCCTTCGTCTTCAGACGGTCAACGCGGCCGACCATCTCATTGACGTTACGGAAGCCCAGCTGCGCCATGATCTCGCGGAACTCTTGCGCCACGAACAGCATGTAGTTGACCATATGGCTCGGATCGCCCATGAACTTCTTGCGAAGCTCCGGATTCTGCGTCGCCACGCCGACCGGACAAGTATCCAGCTGGCAGACGCGCATCATAATACAGCCGAGTACGACGAGCGGAGCTGTCGAGAAGCCGTATTCTTCCGCACCGAGCAATGCTGCGATCGCAAGGTCGCGGCCGTTCATGATCTTGCCGTCTGTCTCGACAACGACGCGGTCGCGCAGGTTGTTGAGAATGAGCGTCTGGTGCGTCTCCGCAAGACCCAGCTCCCAAGGCAGACCGGCGTGACGGATCGATGCAAGCGGCGATGCGCCTGTACCGCCATCGTAGCCGGAGACGAGGATAACGTCCGCACGGCCCTTAGCTACACCAGCTGCGATTGTACCAACGCCAACCTCGGATACGAGTTTCACGTTGATGCGAGCGCGCGGGTTCGCGTTCTTCATATCGTGGATCAGCTCAGCCAAGTCCTCGATCGAATAGATATCGTGATGCGGCGGTGGCGAGATCAGGCCTACGCCCGGCGTAGATCCGCGAACTTCAGCAACCCAAGGGTATACTTTACGTCCTGGCAGCTGTCCGCCTTCGCCTGGCTTCGCGCCTTGCGCCATCTTAATCTGAATCTCGTCTGCGTTGACGAGGTAATTGCTCGTTACGCCGAAACGACCGGAAGCAACCTGCTTGATCGCGCTGCGGCGGGAATCGCCGTTCGCATCCGGGATGAAGCGCGCAGGGTCTTCGCCGCCCTCGCCCGTATTGGACTTGCCGCCGATGCGGTTCATCGCGATCGCGAGCGCTTCGTGCGCTTCTTTACTAATCGAACCGAAGGACATCGCGCCCGTCTTGAAGCGCTTGACGATCGATTCCACGGATTCAACTTCATCCAGAGGCACAGGCTCGGCATTGAAGTTGAAGTCGAGAAGCGAGCGAAGCGTCAGATGCTTCTTGTCTTCGCCTTGGACCATGTGGGAGAACTTCTTGTACAGCTCGTAGTTATTCGTACGCGATGCCGTCTGCAGCGTATGAATCGTCATCGGGCTGAACAGGTGGTCTTCCCCGTCCTTACGCCATTGGTATTCGCCGCCGGAATCCAGTTCCTTCACGCGGCCTTCTTGCTCGGAGAACGCGCGGTTGTGGTGCTTGAGCGTCTCTTGCGCAATGATATCGAGGCCGATGCCGCCGATACGCGATGGCGTCCATGTGAAGTATTGCTCGATCAGATCTTCTTGCAGGCCGACAGCCTCGAAGATCTGCGCGCCGCGGTACGATTGGATCGTCGAGATCCCGTACTTGGACAGTACCTTCGTAACGCCCTTCGTCGCAGCCTTGATGAAGTTCTTAACGGCCTTCTCATGCTTCACGCCGCGCAGCAAGCCTTGGCGGATCATATCGTCGAGCGTCTCGAACGCCAGATAAGGGTTAACCGCACTTACGCCGTAACCGAGCAGCAATGCAAAATGGTGCACTTCGCGCGGTTCGCCGGATTCGAGCAGAATGCTGACGCGCGTACGCGTGCCTTCGCGAATCAGGTGGTGATGCAGCGCAGATACGGCGAGCAGCGCCGGAATAGCCGCATTCTCGCGGTCTACGCCGCGGTCAGACAGAATAATAATGTTATGGCCTTTCGCGATAACGCGGTCAGCCGCTTCGTTCATTACTTTCAGTGCTTCGCGCAAGCCTTCTTCGCCTTGGTCGGCCGGGAAGAGGATCGGAATCGTGATCGACTTGAAGCCCGGACGGCGCACATGGCGCAGCTTCGCGAATTCTTCGTTCGACAATACCGGGGATGCGAGCGTGATATGTCTTGCGCTCTCCGGCTCCGGATTGAGCAGGTTGCGCTCAGGACCGATCGTCGTCGTCGTCGCCGTAATGATCTCCTCGCGGATCGCGTCGATCGGCGGGTTCGTTACTTGGGCGAACAACTGCTTGAAGTAGTTATACAGACGCTGCGGACGCTCGGACAGAATCGCCAAAGGCGCGTCGTAACCCATGGATGCGATCGGCTCTACGCCGCTGCCTGCCATTGGCTCGAGCACTTTGCGCAGATCCTCGAACGTGTAACCGAAAGCCTGCTGACGGCGTTCAACCGTCTCATGGTTCGGTTCCGGAAGCTCTGGGGCATCCGGCAGATCGTCGAGACCGATCAGATGCTCGTTCAGCCATTCGCGGTAAGGATTCGCCTTCGCGATCGATTCTTTGACCTCTTCATCGGAGATGATGCGGCCTTCCTTCGTGTCAACGAGCAGCATCCGGCCTGGACGCAGACGGTCCTTGTACAGAATGTTCTCCGGATCGACGTGCACCGTGCCCGCCTCGGAACCGAGGATGATATGGTCATCCTTCGTCACGTAGTAACGTGCTGGACGAAGTCCGTTACGGTCGAGAATCGCGCCGATCTGCGTACCATCCGTGAAGCCCATTGCTGCCGGTCCGTCCCATGGCTCCATCAACGTACTGTGGTATTCGTAGAAAGCTTTCTTCTCATCGTCCATCGTCTCATGGTTGGACCATGGCTCCGGTACCATCATCATCGCTACATGAGGCAGCGAACGGCCGGACAGGTAGAGGAACTCGAGCGTGTTATCGAACATCGCCGTATCCGAGCCGTCCGGATTGATGATTGGCTTGATCTTCGCCAGATCGTCGCCGAACAGCTCGCTCTCGAACAGCGACTGACGAGCGTGCATCCAGTTCACGTTGCCGCGCAGCGTGTTGATCTCGCCGTTGTGGATCATATAGCGGTACGGATGCGCGCGCTCCCAGCTCGGGAATGTATTCGTCGAGAAACGGGAGTGCACGAGCGCGATCGCTGTCTCGACAGCTTCGTCGTTCAGTTCCATATAGAAGGAACGAACTTGCTCGGTCGTGAGCATCCCTTTGTATACGATTTTCTTGCTCGAAAGGCTCGGGAAGTAGAACATGTCTCCGCCTTCGGCGCCTGCATAACGGATCGCAAGCTCCGCGCGTTTGCGGATGACGTACAGCTTGCGTTCGAAGGACAATTCGTCCTTCAGGTCGGCCGACTTGCCGATGAACACTTGGCGAACATACGGCTTCACCGCTTTGGCGGAAGCACCCAGCTTCTCATCATTGGTCGGTACGGTACGCCAGCCAATCAGCGTCTGTCCTTCCTCGCGGATGATCGCCTCAAGCTCCCGCTCGTTGTTGCCGCGTACGGTCTCGTCCTGGGACAAGAACAGCATGCCTACCGCATATTCGCCGTTCTCTGGCAGTTCGATTCCAAGCCCTTGCATCTCACGGACAAAGAACGTGTGCGGAATTTGAAGCATGATTCCCGCTCCGTCCCCCGTATTAGGCTCGCTGCCTTGGCCGCCGCGGTGTTCCATGTTCTCGAGCACCGTAAGCGCCTGACGTACGATATTATGCGACTTTTTCCCCTTGATGTTTGCCACAAAGCCCATACCGCAAGCGTCTTTCTCAAACTGCGGATCGTACAGGCCTTGCTTCGGCGGCAATCCGAAACGATTCTCTTTCATTGCGTGCAACCTTTCTATCAGAAGATTTTTGTGCAAACGTAAATCAGTGACGGCCATACGCTTCAATTTCGAAGCACAATCGCTTAGAATGGAAAAGGAGTGCAACCCTCGACCGTTTCCGCATTCGACTTGAGTACGAACATTGCTGCCCATACCACCTTCTAACATTCGGAATCTCGCTTTATCACGTCGATGTACCGAAGCAAGAATATCCAATGCGCAATTTTTGTATTTATATGATAATAACATCACCCCATTGGGATATCAATTTAATATTTTTATGTCCGCGATAAGAGTTGTTAACCGAATGTGTCAGTTAAGATTATTCAGATATTTTCACTATAACAAAAGGAAGTGGTCTCATTGTATAGCAACTTCAGGAAAAATCAGCTCGCCCTTCTCGCCGCAGCCGCCGTCTTGGTGACCTGCGCCGTCCCTGCAGCTAGCGCGCAAGGCAGCGCTCCGCAAACTTCGGCCTCTGCAGCAACTTATACTTTTGCAGGAGTCGGTACAGGTGCGAATGCCCCACAATCGGCGGTTCCGCTGGCTGCTCCGCTCCTTACGCAAAACGAGTCAAGTGCGAACAATCCGCTCCAAGTCGTCGCGCTCGGCGATTCGCTTACGGTCGGCTATACGCTCGGGATGACCGCGGATGCGACGCCATATGGCTATGCCGATCGACTCTATGAGCAAGCGCTCTATCACGGCGCGGCAGAACTTACCAACTTCGGCGTGCTCGGGCTCAAGAGCAATGGCCTTGCCGCCTGGCTCGAGGCAGCTGCGCAAGGAAAGGCCATCACGGCCGAGGAAGCGCAATCCGGGTTGTCCAAGTACGCGACAACTGCCGGACGCATCGAGCAAACAACGCAGCTGAAGGACGCGCTCACCGGCGCCGATCTGATCACGATGACGATCGGGGGCAACGATTTCCTTCCATTATTTAATGAAATCCGTTCGCGCGAGGTGACGCCCGAGGAGCTCACGAAGCTGCTCGCCGATCTGGTAGACGCGTACAAGGCCGCGCTTACCGCATCATTGGATACGATCTATACGCTCAATCCGGACGTGACCATCGTGCTGGCCGACCAATATTTGCCGGTGCCGAAACCGAATCAGATCATCCAGGCCGTAACGGAAGAGCAGTATGCCGTGCTCCAACAAGGCGTCGCGGACCTGCATGATGAGCTCATCGCGCTGCAATCGGACTATGCGGCTAAAGGTTCTAATCTGTCGATTGTTGACATCTCCACCCCGTTCGCGGGCAAGGAATTCTTGCTCACGTCCATCCGCGAAGGCGACGTACATCCGAACAATAGCGGCTACAAGATTATCGCCCAGCAGTTCGCCGACACGATCTGGGGCGCTTACCGCGAAGCTAGCACGCTGCCTGCCGGCGTCCCGCTTCACATCGTCGTGGGCGGCAAAGAATTGACTGGCGGCAACAAGCCGGTAGTGAAGAACAACACGACCTTCCTGCCGATGCGGGATGTCGCCAATGCGCTCGGCGCATCCGTCACTTGGGACAGCAAGACGCAGACGGCCACGCTTAAGTCGGAAGGCAAGGTCGTCTCCTTCACGATCGGCGCCAAGACGATGAAGGTGAACGGACAGACGCTCCCGCTTACGACGCCGGCTTACCTGGAGAAGACGGGCAAGACGACATCGTCGACCTATCTCCCGCTCGCTGCCCTGTCCAAAGGCCTCGGCTATCAGGTCACCTACCGCAAGCCGATCCAGACGGTCTTCATTAACGAATAATCGCGTTTTCTTATGAAAAATCCCCCGCACTCCGCACAGCGTTTCTTGCGCTATGCAGATGCGGGGGATTTGTACATTTTATGTGATACGCCGACGTTAAGCCGACTGCCTCTCCTGCGCGTTATTCCGCAATGTTCGGCACGCCGCTCTCGCCGAGCGTCGCCAGCTCGTCCATCGTGAACAGCGCATGGAAACGGACGCCTTCGGCTTCTACATTCGTGCGGCCTGCCGGGTCTTGCTCGATGACGCAGATCGCATCGGTCACGATCGCCCCTGCGGCGCGCAGATCGTTGACGCTATTGATGACCTGCTTGCCCGTGGACACGATATCCTTAATGACGCAGACCTTCTTGCCTGCCACATCGGCGCCTTCGGCCAACCGCCCTGTGCCGTAGGCCCGCGGCTCGATCCGCACGAAGACGGCCGGCAGCCGCGTCTCCATCGACAGCACCGTCACGAGCGGAATGCCGCCAAGCTCGAGGCCGGCCAGCACCTCGGTGCCTACCGGTATAAAGGTCGACATCTCCCAGCCGATCGCGCCCATTAATCTTGGATCGGATTCGAACCGGTACGGATCCACATAATTCTCGGAGGTGCCGCCATTGCGCATCCTGAATGCTCCGTGCAGATGCGCCAGCTTGTAAATCTCCTGAGCCATCATTTGTTTATCCATCGTTAGAAACATCGTCTCCTTCATCGGTTGTCGCTGCCCGCTTGCCGCCTGCCGCGCTTCATCGCTCACTAGCGATACTCCTTACCCAGCTGCTCGAGCAGTTCGAGGCCCCGCTCCGCCCAACGCTTCAAGCGGTCCAAGCCTTCAATCTCGCGGGCCAGCGCCAGCGTCAGCGATTCCTTATAATCCGGCACGCTGCCGGCATAAGGGCGGATATCGCCCGCCAGCACATTCGTCTTCTCGGTGTAGCTAAGCGCGCGGCGTTCATGGAAGAACGGCACATCTGGATTATACGGGTTATGCAGGTCGCCCTGCTCCGGGTGCTTCACGACGGCCAGAATCTTGACCAGCGCACGCGGGCCGTTCACTTCCACGACTTCACCAATATACTCCCCCGTCTTCACCTGAGCCATTACAAGGGCGCCGGCTTCCGGCCGGTAAGCTTCATTCGTTCTCATCTCATCCCACGCTCCATCTCTCATCTTCTTACATTAGAATATAGGAAGTGTTCCGCCCGAAGCAAGCGGACGGGGCTATGCCTCACAGCCGAACCTTTTGGCACGTTGAGTCGTCGTAGTACGGGGAAACGATTTGCCGGCGAAAATGTAAAGTTAAAATTGGCTGAATGTAGTAATGCCTTAACCGGATTTCAAAACAATCACTCCACTGAATGCTGCTATCCCGATCGGGATCGCAAGCCAATCAGCCTAACACGCTGTATGCTGTATTTCCAATCTTACGATTGGAAACACAAACCAAACATTCCACTGAATGTTGAAATCCTTAACCTGATTTCAAACCAATCAGTGACTTTTACCCAAATTTAAGGTGATTATTACCTCGTATTCCACCTTTGGACAGCCCGATAATCTTGTATTACCGTCCTCAGCGTCGTAATATGATATAAGACACATACGCCACGGACGACAGATGCAGAACTTAAGACAGTTGTTCTCATCTTATACAGAAAAGCAGGTGAGAAGATGCGCAAGAAACGAGTGCTTCTGCTCTCGGAGGGGTTCGGTTCCGGACATACCCAAGCCGCCTATGCGCTTGCGTTCGGGCTGCGTGAGCTTGATCCGGGCATTCAAACGCGAGTAATAGAGCTAGGCAAATTCTTAAACCCGGTACTCGGTCCGATGATTGTCAACGCTTACCGCAAGACGGTCGTGAAGCAACCCAAACTCGTCGGCATCGTATACCGCAGACAATACAAGAAATCATTGAACCGACTGACTCAACTCGCCTTGCATCGCATTTTTTATACTCATACATCGCAAGTCATCAATCAGTTGAAGCCGGATCTTATCGTATGTACTCACCCGGTGCCTAACGCCGTCGTCTCGCGGCTGAAGCGGCTCGGGCTGGATGTGCCGCTCTATACTCTTATAACCGACTATGACGCACATGGCACATGGACCAGCACGGAAGTGACCAAATATCTCGTCTCCACGCCGCTCGTCATGCAGAAGCTGATCGATCGCGGCATTCCGCGGCAGCGGATCGAGGTGACCGGCATCCCGGTCCACCCGAATTTCTGGCATACGTACGACAAGGCCGAGATCCATTCCCAGTTCGGCCTTAAGGACATGCCGACTGTTCTTATTATGGGCGGCGGCTGGGGGATCCTGAACAGCGACGACCTGCTCGCGCATATGACGGAGTACCGCGACCGCGTGCAGCTGATCTACTGCGTCGGCAACAACGAGGAAGCCCGCGACCGGCTCCTCGCGGATCCCCGCTTCCAGCACCCCAACGTGAAGGTGCTCGGCTTCACCCGCGAGGTCAGCAAGCTGATGGACGTCTCGGATCTGCTCGTTACGAAGCCCGGCGGCATGACCTGCACGGAGGGCCTCAGCAAAGGCATTCCGATGCTGTTCTATGAACCGATTCCCGGCCAGGAGGAAGAGAACTGCGAATATTTCGTCAACAACGGCTTCGGCGAGATGCTCGAGTCGACGGACACGATCGAGAAGTGGTTCCACCTCATTCAAGAGCCGTACGCAGCGGTGCAATACCGCCGCAAGCTGCTGTCCAAGCGCAACCAACAATATAATCCCACGCAATGTTCGAGAGCCGTCCTGCAGTTTATGCAGTGACGGTTTTTCTTCGAAATATAAGAATTACTAAGTTGCACGCTTATCAATCATCTTCTATTTCTCCGGAATGAAACTTAATACGCCGCCAGAGGACGGCGTTAGCCGTTTCACCTCGTTTCCCGCCGCTCTGCCCAAGCTTGTACCCCCTCTCGTGCATAGCGTAATCGGAGGAAGGGTAAAGATAGCGTAGGTGTGTTTTACGGCATAGGCTTAGAAGGAGGACAGGCAGATGGCCAATAACAAAGCATTGGACGGCAAGACCGTCATCATGCGGCTGGAGCTCGATACCCAGCAGGCGCAATTCGGCAAGGCGGCGACCGCGATCGAGCAGGCCGGCGGCGACATTATCGCCATTGACGTCATACAGACCGGCAAAGGCCGATCCACGCGCGACTTAACGATTAAAGTATCCGAGCAAGGAACGACGCAGCGAATCTCCGAAGCGCTCGCAGAGCTGACAGGTATCCGGTTGGTCAATATCTCGGACCGCACGTTCCTCCTCCATCTCGGGGGCAAAATCACGATTCAGCCGAAGACGCCGATTCAGAACCGGGACGATCTGTCCCGCGTCTACACGCCTGAAGTGGCCAGGGTCTGCAATGCCATTCACGAAGATCCGAGCAAGGCGTTCAATCTGACGATCAAAAAGAACACCGTCGCCGTCGTCTCCGATGGCAGCGCGGTGCTCGGCCTGGGCAATATCGGCCCCTATGCGGCGATGCCGGTCATGGAAGGCAAGGCGATGCTGTTCAAACAGTTCGCGGATGTCGATGCCTTCCCGATTTGCCTGGACACGCAGGATACGGAAGCTATCATCGCTGCCGTGAAGGCGCTCGCTCCAGGCTTCGGCGGGATCAATCTGGAAGATATCGCAGCTCCCCGCTGCTTCGAGATCGAGCAAAGGCTGCAGGCGGAGCTCGACATTCCCGTCTTCCATGACGATCAGCACGGCACGGCCGTCGTGCTCTATGCCGCGATGCTCAATGCGCTGAAACTGACCGAGCGCAAGATCGAAGATACTCGATTCGTGGTCTGCGGGATCGGCGCGGCCGGGACCGCTTGTACGAAGATGCTGCTGGCCGGCGGCGCGAAGCATATTATCGGCGTGGACCGCGAAGGCATCCTGACGAGGGACAACGCGTATGCGAGCGAAAGCTGGCAATGGTATGCGGACCATACGAACGAGGAACGCCGCAGTGGCGGCTTGGCGGAGGCGCTGGATGGCGCGGACGTATTCATCGGCGTATCGGCCGGCGGGATCTTGAAGCGCGAATACATCGGACGCATGGCGTCCGACCCGATCGTGTTCGCGATGGCGAATCCGGAGCCGGAGATTCGCCCGGAAGCGGCAGAGGACATCGTCGCGGTCATCGCGACGGGACGGTCGGATTATCCGAACCAGATCAACAATGTGCTCTGCTTCCCGGGTATCTTCCGAGGCGCCCTGGATTGCCGGGCAAGCCATATTAACGAGGCGATGAAGTTGGCCGCGGCGGAAGCGATCGCTTCCGTCATCACCGATGAAGAGCTGAGTCCCCTCTATATCATCCCGAGCGTATTCAATCAACGCGTCGTGGAGGAGGTCAGGCGCCGCGTCGTGCAAGCAGCCGTCGATTCCGGCGTCGCGCGCAGACAGGTGCGTGACTAGCGGGCTCGAGGCAACAACGACGAACATAGCCGTAAGACTTTTAGCAAAACCGCACACATTCCGCAAGCAGCACAAAGAGCGCAGGCCATTGAAGGCTTGCGCTCTTTGTCATTATTAGAAACTACGCCTACAGGGCGCTGCCGCCGTACAGGAAACGGTATTCCCAATGCGTGCCGGCAATGTCGCTAATCTTGACGCCGCCCGATTCTGTCGAATACGTATGAAGGATCTGGCCGTTGCCGAGGTAGATGCCGACATGCGTGATCGTCGCCGTCGATTTGTTCACGCCGCTGTACGAGGACGCCTTCGAGCCTTTGTAGGACATGAAGAACATCAAGTCGCCGCGCTTCAGCTGCGTGTAGTCCGTCGTCACGGCGCCTTTGCTCTTCACATACGTCCCTTGATCGCGGGAGTCCGAAGGCAGGATCAGGCCAAGCGCGTCGCGGAAAGCGGTACGCACGAAGTCCGAGCAGTCGAAGGTCGTGGTCGTATTGCGGTCAGAGCTGTACTCGTACGGCGTGCCCCAATATTTCATGCCTGCCGCGATGACAGACTCGATGGCAGCCGACGGATTGGTAATGACAGGCGCAGAGCTGTAGCTCGTCGTGATATATTGGGCATCCGAGCTGACATAACCGACGACGCCGCTGCCATCGCGCACTTGATACCAGGATTTGCTCGGCTGGCCGATGACGGTCACTTGCTCGCCCGACTTCAAGTAACGAATACGGGAAGCCGATGTGGATGCAGCCGTACGGAACGAGACGGAAGCGTTAATGACCGCGTTCGCGTCCGCCGGTGCCGTTACCACCGGCGTGCTTGTCGAAGGCGTGGATGTCCCACTCGTCGCGACATAATCCGTGTCCACATAACCGACTACGCCATTCGCGTCCTTCACCTGGTACCAGTAGCTGTTCGGCTGGGACAGGATCGTCACGCTCTCGCCTTTGCTGAAATAACGAATGCGCGTCGAAGAAGCCGATGCGCTCTTGCGGAACGAAGCCGAGGACGTTACCGTCGCATTCCCCGTTGCCGTTGCAGGCGCGGTTACGCTGTCTTCCACGAAATCGATATATTTGGCATTGGACGAGACGTAGCCGACTTGTCCGCTGCTATCTTGTACTTGAAGCCAGTAGCTGTTCACTTCGCTGATGACTTTGACGGATTCGCCGGATTTGAGATACCGGATGACGCCCGAAGAAGTCGAAGGCTCTGTGCGGAAGCTGACGGAAGCTTGTACCTCGGCAGTTCCCGTTGCAGCCGATGCGGCTAGTGGTGCGGATAGAGAAGCGGCAAAGATCGTTGCCATCGTCAGTGCTGTCCATTTCTTCATCAAGTAGTTCCCTCCGAATGTCTAGTTGTTCGCTAAGATGCTGCTAGAGCTGGATCTGATCTATGATAAGTGCTGACATCTAACGTGTTTTCTTGACCATTGGCCGTTTTGCTTAGCTCAATTGTACGTAGATCGACACACTGTTTGGTATCGACCCCTTGTCCCATCTTGTCGAATGCGCTAGGCTTGCGGAACCACCTTGATCACGATGATGCGGCATAGCAAAAAGACGCCTCCCTCCTGCTCCCATGCGATTCAACGCTAAGGGAACAGTGAGTTAGGCGCCTTGTCGGCCTGCCTCTGGAACGGTCCGGCTTCTTATACCTTTAGTCCTACAAAAGCGCTCTCCATGGCCAGCACATGTAAATGTTGCCAATCACGGTTAAACGGCCTCGAGCAAGAGCGGCTTAACCTTTGCCTACCATGCTCGTCTCCTGCTGCGGACGCGACGATGTACTCGTCAACTCTTTGTACTTGTTAATGTACTTCATGCAGGTCGCTACATAGGTCGCATGCGACCACGTCAGAGGGGTAACGGATAGCGGCGATCCGCTGAATGGATCCAGCTGCTCAGGCAGCATGCCGGTCTTCAGCGCATGATCGGCAACCCATTCGATCGTCTTGCTCGCTGCTTCGAGCTCCTCGAGCGACGTGGCCGACTCGATCTTCCAATCGGCGACCCACAGCGTACATATAATCCACGGGTTGCCCGGCGCTTCGTTCAGGTTGCCAGTCCGTTGGAAGTAGTAGTCGTTGTAGTAACGGGCGATACCGCCGACATGCGTGCGGACGAGCAAGCCTTCGGAGATAGCGCGCATCGTCTTGTCTACGCGCGGGTCCGTCGTCGGCAGCACGCCGAATGCGGCAATGCCATAGATACTGCTCTCGAGCGTCATATCCTTCACCCAAGCGCCGCCGCTGCGGTACAAGCCGCGGATGAAGCGTCCCTCTTCCTCGTCCCATAGATGCTTCAAGATCGCCGCCTTCACATTGTCGGCCACCTCAAGGAACCGGTTCGCCCGCTCCTCATTGCCGAACAGCCGGCAGAAATTCGAAGCCGCCATTAGGCCGGCGTGGACCGCCGATACCGAATACGTGTAGATGCCGTGCCGCTCTTCCCACAGATCGTAGCAAGGCGATGGCAGACCCGTCTCGGGATCCAGATAGGACGCGAGGAACTTCGCCGCGCGGACGACAAGCGGCTTGTAGAGCGACTGCGCGAAGGCGATGTCGCCATGCTGTTCATACAGCTTCCAGAATGCATGCAGCACGAGACCGGTCTCGTCGATCTGGATCGGCAGCTGCGGCGCCCCTTCCGACAGGTACGGATGCCAGCTGGAGCCGACCGTGCCGTCCGGATTGTATTTGTGATGCAAATATCCTTCCGGCGACAGTCCCTCCGCGCAGAACACGAAGAACGGCTCGACCAGCTCCGGATATCCGGCATCGGACACCGCCAGCGCGATCATCGCGCCGTCGCGCGGCCATACATAGCTGTAATGGTCGCGGTTGTATTGGAGAATATCGGAATCGTTGGCCGCCGTGATCGCGCCGCGAATATCCGTTTGGGTCCGGATCGTGAGCAGACTGTGGCGGAACAGCCGAATGGCGCGCTCGCTCATGCCGCCGTAGTTATGCTTTACCTTGGTCGCCCAGCCCTCCCAATAGACGGCCGCGCGGCGCAGCAGCTTCTCCGGCCGGTTCTCGCGCACGTAGGCGTCGAGCGATTGGACGCTTTGCAAATTCTGGCCGACGCTCATCCAATAGGCCAACTTGGCACTAGCTTTGGCCGGGACCAGCGTCGTCAGTCCGGCGGTGCTGTCGACCGAGCCCTGCGAGATCGGATTGCCCATCAGATGGCCGTCCTCCGCATCGACCCATGTCCCCTGCGCGCCGCCGAAACGTTTGATCCCGATCGAATACTGCGCGATGCCGCCGCTGTCCGACCAGCCGTTGAACATGAAGTAGAAGTTGCGCTTGTAGTGGAACAGGCTGCCGTTCTCCGGGAGGAACGCCGCCGTATCGCCGACTTCGCTCTCCCCGATGCTCAGGTCCTGATGGAAGAAGAGCCGGACCTCCCGTTCATTGTCCCACTCGTTGAACACTTCGACCGTCCGGAGCAGAATCGGCTCGCGCTGATGCACGCCGTCATAGATGACCAGGCGGATGCCAAGGCTGCTATGTACCGCCTCCGTTATTGCGACAAGCGTGGAATCCGCATACCGGCTTTCCTTGTGCCAAGCCGGATTATCCAGCCAGCTGAATTGCCCGTCGATCCAAATGCCGAAGCGGCACAACTGGCCCCCGACATGATTGTACTGGCCGACGTACGGATAATAGATGTCGCGAATGTACGAGTTGCTATCCAGATTGACGAGCAGCTGCCCGTTGCCGATCGCGATATGCCGTGTCATGTCATCTCACCAACATGGTCCAGATAGGCCTCTGTCCCGAATGGCACATGTCCCTTCTGCGTCAGTTTCATCAGTGCGTCAAGGCGGTTCGTGGATTCCACAACCGACTGATAATCGGCTTTGCCCACAGAGTGATACGCGACGACCTCTCCCGTGTGGTAGTACAATTGAAGCTCCGCCTTCTCCTCATTGTACGAGCAGAATGCAATCTGTTTCGATTCAACCGGCAATAGCATCCAGTAACCCTCCTCGTTAATTGGTTTTGTGTCAGCTGATTGGTTTGACGTTTCCATGGGAAACTCAGCATTCAGTCAGCTGATTGATTTGACGTTTCCTTGGGAAACTCAGCATTCAGCTAGCTGATTGGTTTGATGTTTCCATGGGAAACTCAGCATTCAGCCAGCTGATTGGTTTGACGTTTCCTTGGGAAACTCAGCATTCAGCTAGATGGGGAATTCATGTGATGACCTTGTAAAAATCCGCCTACTTACATCTATATGAGGTACTGCGCAATTTCTTCCTGATATTGCCCAATTATTGCATCGGCTTTATCCGCCGAGTCGGATTCTACGATCAGCTGCAGCTGCGGCGCGTTGGCTTCGTGCAGCACCAGGATGCTGCCGTCTTCTTGATGGAAGCGCAATCCGCCGGACCATTCGACCTGGCGGCGGCTGCTGCCGTCGCGCTCGGCCAGTTGGCGGAAAATCGCCCCTTTGCGCTCCCATGGGCAATCGATCCATTGCCTGCGGCGGTATTGCTGCGGAATCGCCGCCAGCATCTCTTCCGGCTTCTGCCCGGAACCCGCCATATGCAGCATCAGCATCGCCGCCGCATACAATCCGCTGTAGAGCGGATGGAACAATGGCGCCTCGGACGCCTGCAGGATCGAACGCGGATCATGCTTCGTCCGCAAGACCGTAAATCCGAGCCCCTCCGCAATACTCTCCGCAACGGCAGGAGCGTCGACAGGCAGGGCGATCGTCCGTTTGACGCCGTGGTGGCTGGCAGCGAGCATCGCCAAACAAATCATATCGTCCCCTTCAACCTTCGTTCCATCGGGCAGCAACACCTGCAGCCCGCGTCCGCTCTCATCCAGCACGAGGCACACATCGGACGTACGGGCAAATATGGAGAGGGCGTTGGCATCTCCGGGCGTTCCTGCATAGACGATGCGTTCCGCCCCGGGACCCAGCAGCGCGGCGGCAAGCGAGTAGACCGCCGGCTCCGCGTAGATCGCCACCTTGCCGATCAGTCCTCCTCCGGTGCCACTGCCTGCACGCTGAGCAGAAGCGGCAGGCTGATGCTGCGACCAGTCGACCGCCATCGTGAACCGCTCGGCGTACACGTCGTTCACATAGACATCGGCCCTGCCGCCAATCTGCTCCGGATCGACGCGACGGAAATCTTGGTGCCAATAGGCGCTCTCGATCTTCCGCTCGAGGCTCTTCGGAATCGGCAAGCCTGCGCCGTCCGAGCATTCGAGCCGTACGCCGAGCCTCGCATCTTCCAAGCTGTGCTGGACATGCAAGGAGCCGTCCAAGCCAGCTTCGGTGACATAGGCTCTGGCCGCTTCCGGAAGCGTAATGCCGCCGTCCACGATATCGAGGCCAATCGTCCGCAGACCGGCGAGCAGCGACTCTTGCATCACGCCGCAGTAATTGTTATCCGAGCAGGTGAGCAGCAGCCTGCTGCCTACCGGATATTGCGACCCGTAGGCGAGTGCGAATCGGGCTGCGAATTGCGGCGTCATTTCGATGCCAGCGAGGCCGTAGACGCCCCATGTCGCGAACAATCGCCTCGTGACCGTGCTGCCCCAGATCAGCGAGCTATGCACATGCGCTTCGTCGCGGATTTCTTTGTCCGGCCAGATATGCACCTCCGAAGCAAGCGTCGCTTTCTTGCCGATCCGGCAATGGCTGCCGACGACCGACTGCTGCCTCAGCCGCGATCCCGATCCGACAATGCTGTGATTGCACAGCAGCGAACCGTTCATCTCGACGCCGTCGCCCACCTCCGCCCGATGCCAAACAATCGAACGGCCCAGCTCCGACCTGCCGCCAATCCGCGCCGAATCGCCGATAATCGTATACGGGCCGAGCACCGCACCTCCGCCGATCGAGGCGCCAGCGCCGATATAGGCCGGCCCTTCGATCGTAGCCGCCGGATGCAGCTCCGCCTCTTCGTGCGCATAGACGCCGGGGCTGATCTGCCGCCCGGAGAGGCGTACGTTCACTTTGCCGTCGAGCATATCGAACTGCGTCTGCTTGTACTGCTCGATGCTGCCGATATCCGACCAGTACCGTTCCGTGATATAGCCGAAGAGCGGCACGCCGGCCTCCATGAGCGTCGGGAACAGCTCTTTGCTGAAATCGTACTCTTGCCCCTGCGGGATGTGGCCGAGCACCTCAGGCTCGATGATGTAGATGCCGGTATTGACCGTGTCGCTGAATACCTCCGACCAGTCGGGCTTCTCGATGAACCGGGCGATGCGTCCATCCGGTCCCGTCTGCACGACGCCGAACTCCAGCGGCTGCTCGACGCGGGCGAGCACGATCGTGACCTTAGAGCCGCTCTGTTCATGAAAAGCGACGGCCTCCGTCAGATCGATATCCGTCAAGGCATCGCCGCTAATGACGACGAACCGTTCCTGGAGGAAAGCTTCGGCGTTCTTGATGCTCCCTGCCGTCCCGAGCGGCACCGTCTCGTCAAAATAATGCAGGTTCACGCCATGCGAGCTGCCATCGTCGTAATACGAGGTGATCGCTTCCGGCATATACTGCGTGGTGACGGCAATATCCCGAATGCCATGCTCATGCAGCAACTCGATAATATAACTCATGCACGGTTTGTTCAGCAGCGGAACCATTGGTTTGGGAAGCGAGCATGTGAGCGGTCTGAGACGCGTTCCTTTGCCCCCTGCCATGATGACTGCTTTCACGAAAGGCACATCCCCCTTCTGTCGTCTCGTACATCGGTTGCTTACCAAGATAACGGATTAGGTCGGTTGCTTAATTCGCATTGCCTGCTGCATACATGCGGTCAGCCGCATCCTCGTAGATATCGCGGATTCGTTCCGCTTGACGATCCCACTGGTATTCCGTCACCAGCTTCTCATAGGCGTTCTCCGCCATCGACACCGCATTGCCTGGGAAGAGCAGCATCTCCGTGACGTGCCAGGCGAGCGAATCCACATGCCCCGGCAACGCCTTGAAGCCTTGCACGCCGTGCTCCACGATATGCGCCAGCCCTCCGGTATCGGAGACGACAAGCGGTCTCTTGTAGCGCATCGCCTCGAGGGCGACCAGCCCGAACGGTTCGTACAGGCTCGGTATGGCGACAACGTCCGCACGCGCCATCCAGGCGGCTTTCTCATCGTCTTGAATGAAGCCCACGAATCTGACGCGGTCTCCGAGATGCGCGGCCTGTTGGCGAAGCGTATGCTCCATCGGTCCGGAGCCGGCGATGATGAGCTTGGCGTCTTGCACATGATGAAGGATTTGCGGGAGCGCTTGGATGAGCACCTGCACCCCTTTTTCGAAGACGAGCCTGCCGATATAGAAAATCACCTTGCCGTCTTCCCGCTTCGGCACCGCCGGCACCGCGTGATGGAGATCGATCCCGTTCGGGACGAGCGCGAGCTTGTCCTCCGGCAAATTGAAGCAGTGGCGCACCTCTTCGACCATCGGCTTGCTGCATACGATCACCTTGGTCGCTTCATAACACAGGCCGCTCTCGAGGCGGTGAATGTTGTGCTGCAGTTCGGAATGCAGCGCCCCGCCGTTGCGCCCCCACTCCGTTGCATGAATCGTCGCTATAAGCGGAATATGATAGCTCAGCTTAATCTCGCGCGCCGTGTAGTAGACCATCCAGTCATGCGCATGCAGCATGTCGATCCGGCCGCCCGCTTCCTTCCACTGCACGAGATGGTCGGTCATCGCGAGGTTCATCTCGAACGTCCAATGATAGAAATCCGTATCCCCGGAATGCAGCACGGGCACGCGGTGAACGTAGACCCCTTCCGCTTTCTCGAAGTATGGCGCTCCGTACTGCGAGGTCGTGACGACATGGACGATATCATCGCCGCGTCTGGCCAGCTCCTGCGCCAGTTCGCTGACGGCCTTCGCCAGCCCCCCGACATTCTTAGGCGGATATTCCCACGCGAGCATGAAAATATTGCGTTTGCCCTCCGTCTCCTTCAGCACCTGTTGCAACCGCTCTTTCGAGAGCAGCGAGACCGGGGTTGGCGCATCGATCTGGATATAGTCGCCGAACTGGATGTTGGGGAAGCAATTGTGCTCCGCCTCCAACTTCGCCACCCACTCCGGGTTCAGCTGATCGCTGTCGATCGCGTCGCATAGCTGGTGGAAATTATTCAGGTGCAGCTTCGTCCGCTTGACCGCGTAATCGACGACCGTGCCGGCATCCATAATGAACGCCCAGTCGCTGCTCTGCGCCAGCATCAGCTCGCGCGCCGCTTGATTCAGCGCCCGACGAGTCAGCTGCCGGAGCATCGTCTCTTCCGCCAAGTCGGCATGAGCGCTGGCCAGTTGGATCATTCGTTCCTCCGCCTGATGCAGATGGCGGTAGATCCAGTCGTTATGGTTCTGGAGCCAGACCTCGGCGGTGGAATTGCGGCCCCAAGACGAATCATTAATCTTCCCCGTGTCCGAAAGCGGATATTGGGCGAGATACTCCGACGGCGTGATCATCTTCACCGAATGCTGGTCGTAATACAGCTTGCGGCACAGCTCCTCGATCCAGACCGGCCCCTCATACCACCAATGGCCGAACAGCTCGGCATCGTAAGGGGAGAGCATGAGGGGGGTCCGATCCAGGAAGTTGTAAGCATGGTCGGCCTCCGCCTGACGGCACGCGATAAAATGGTCCGCCTGCATCGCCGCTTTATTGCGCGCCCAGTCGGGGTTATACGGCTCTTTGTAGGAGCCTTTGGAGGTGATCCGGTAATATTTGATCCCCGTATTCACGCGCTCGTTGGTCGGCAGCACGTAAGGCTTAATGTAGTTCCACGCCTGCTCGGACTCCCAGCCCAGATCCCAGCCGATATCGCGGTAATATTCCCGATAGTCAAAATCGCCCGGATATCCGTCCGTCGAGCTCCACACCTGCTGCGAGGAAGCGGGATCCCGCGGGAAGGCGCTGACGCCGTAAGGCGTTAGCAGCGGCGCATACAGCTCCCTGTTCGCCCGCGGGGTCGCATATTCCACAGCCGTCGAATCGCAGATGAAGTAGTCGATTCCGTATTGGCGGAGAATCCGGTCAACGCCGATGCTGTAGGCGCACTCGGGCAGCCAGATGCCGCGCGGCCTGCGACCGAAGTGGCGCACATAGTCGTTCACCGCCGTTGCGATCTGCGCTCGGATCCCCTCCTCGGTCTTCACGAGCGGCAGGAACGCATGCGTCGCCGCGCTCGTCATAATCTCGAGCTTGCCGGTCGCTTGCAGCGCCGCAAACCGCGGGATGAGCTTCATGCCCGACGCGAGGAACATCTGCTTGTAATGCTTGAATTTGTCCGCATACATATGCGCCAGCGGCAGCAGCCCCGAATCGTTCGCCAGCCGCAGCTTCTCGCTCTCCGCCAGCCGGATCAGCTTGTCCAGATGCGAAAGCACCCGCTGCTGCATGAGCGGATCGTCGAGCAGCGCGAGCAATGTCGGGGTCATCGATACGGTAATGCGGAAGTCGACGCCTTCGCTGTCGAGCCGTTCCATCGTCTCCAAGAGCGGCAGGTAGGTCTCGAGCATCGCCTCGTAGAACCATCGCTCCTCGAGATAGTCATCCCGGTCATGATGGCGAATGTAAGGCAGATGCATGTGTAGCACCAGGGTGATATACCCTTTGCAGATCGGCCTCTGCCGTATTTTGTTCATCATCGTGGCGGATTCCCCCTTTCTTGATTTGCGCGAGCGTCTGAATGTTCTCGAACAGATGCGGCAGCACCCGTTGTCCATACGGATGCACGGTTGGCCATGCGGCAACGACAGGCTCGCCGTAAGCCGGGGCGGTCGCGCGCGGCAACGCCACGAAATTCGAGCGAACGAGCGGAACAAACTGGCGGTTCCAGGTGTATGTACCAAAGTCGACCATATATGTAGCACCGGCTCCGGCTCCATTGATGTACCAGCTGCAGGACTCCGGCGTAGTCTCGATGTCGAAATAACCGTTCGCGTTGTTCCCGTTGAAATACACGTTCGTCACGTCATATACGCGCAGCACCTTCGGCAGATTATGCCAATCCGTCTGAAAATGCTGCGCCGCCAGCCACCGCCTGCGGTTGCTGATCTCCCAATACACGTAGAGCGTATGGGCATCCCGCGCCATTAGCTGCAGCAAATCTTTCTCGTACCGTTCCGGCAGCTCTGGAACGTTAATCATGTTACTCTCTCCTCCCAAGCTTCACTCATCTTCAATCTTTCCTGCGCGGTAGACACGAACAAAATTAGAATGGCATTCCATTGGGAAGGTTATACGCTTTTTCACCAAAGGGCTACCGCCCTCTGGACACCATTTTTCTTCACCTCGCCCCTTCCCCCTCCATTGGAGGGGAACCAGAGGGCAACCGCCCAGCCTATGCTTCCGCAGTGAGTTTTCCGCCGGAAAACTCTGAGGACACCCGTAACTGGCGTGACTCGGCACGCGGCCGCCTTCGATCTGTCCTTTCGTTGTTGGACCGCTTTTGCCATGACGGACCGCCCGCATGTCATACACATGCGGACGCACCATTACAGGGCAAAGCTCTTAGTCGAGCTTCGTTCGCTACTTTTATGCCTTGGGGAGTAGACCTGTTGATTTTGTGCGATCAGACTTCAATACCAGTTATCCCTCGCTTGACGTCCACTTTGTGGACACGCTCTACTTTTTGGACACTTCTTGCCAGCCACAAAAGGCTGTTCCCTCCATTGGAAAGGAACAGCCTTCGATTTTTTTGCTAGTGGCGCAGCGTTTTTGCTGGTTCTTCGAGCGGTTCGACATGCACATGCACGCTCATGATGTTGTGCTTGCGCTCCATCTGGCGTTCGATCTCGTCGCTGATCTGATGGCTCTCTACCAAGGAGAGATTCGGGTCGACCTGGACGACGACATCGATCAGCACATTGCTGCCGTGTACGCGGGCTTTAATATCTTTAATCGAGCGGACGCCGTGCGTGCGTTCGATGGTGCTGCGTAGATTGTACAGCTCATCTTCATTAAACCCGTCGGTTAACGCATGCGTCGACGAGTAGAAAATCTCCCAGGCGGTCTTGCAGATAATCCCGCCGACGAACAGCGCGGCTACGGGGTCGAGCCAGTGCCAGCCGAATTGGGCGCCGATAATCCCGACCGCAGCGCCGACACTGACTAGCGCGTCCGACAGATTATCTTTGGCCGCGGCCATCAGCGCCTGGTTGTTGATCCGCTTAGCCAGCCGCTTATTATAGAGATAGACGAAGATCATGCAGACCGCAGCGCCAAGCGCCACCCAAGCGGTAATCAGATCCGGCGCTGCCCGGTGATCGGCGAATAACGATCTGGCTGCCCCGATGAGTACCTGAATGCCGACCGTCGCCATAATGAAAGACGCAATAAGCGCCGCAATGGTCTCCGCGCGAAAATGGCCGTACGGATGATCCTTGTCCGGCGGCTTCTGCGAAATCCGAAGACCGATCAGCACCGCGGCCGATGCGATAATATCGGTCAAATTATTGAACCCGTCCGCAACCAATGCGGCAGAGGCGAACCCATATCCAGCGGCAAGCTTCAATGAAGACAATACCAGATAAGCGCCGATGCTGACCCAGGCGCCCTTCTCCCCTTGCTTGATCTCTTGATACTGATCCACAGTCCGCCTGCCTCCTCTCTCCTTCGCTCATCGCCCATGAACTTACACAGTTATTTTCCTTTTTTCCTTCTTACTTGTATGTTACTTGAGCCGCTTCGTGTGGGTCTAGAGAAACAATGTTGCGGCTTCTCCCACTTTGTGATCGTATGCAACATCTTAAATGGAATGCTGACCGACCTTCGGGTCGCTCAAACCAATCCATGACTGTGCGCCAAATATCTCCACCGTTAGCAACTCCTACCCTAGCATGTCCGCCTTCGCTCCAAAAGAAACATGCCCCTCCTGTCTTCTTCGCCGGCTGCCGCGCACGCGGTTATCCATCTATAGCTAAATTTTAACTTTCCCACCAATTGACAGCTTTTGCGCCGCGATGATAACGTTAGTCACATATGTTAAGAAGCGAATGATTTAGGGGGGCGCATCCGTGATTTCGATGAACGCCGGTCCAATCTATAGCCAGATTGCACAGCGGATTAAAGATGATATTGTCAGCGGTAAACTGCATGAAGAAGAACAGGTGATGTCCACCAACCAATACGCCTCCTTCTATCAGATCAATCCGGCGACGACTGCGAAGGGATTCGAGCAGTTGGAGGAAGAAGGCATCTTATATATGAAGCCCGGCATCGGCATGTTCGTCAGCCGGAACGCGCGCGATAAGGTGCTCGCCGAGCGGAGGCAGCAGTTCTTCGCGAAGATCGTCGACCCGATGATCGAGGAGGCGTACAAGATCGGCATGCCGCTGAAGGAGATTATTGCAAGACTGGAACAGCAAGAAGGAGCGAAGGATTCATGAGCGTAACCGTGGAATGGAAGGGCTTGGCCAAATCATACGGCGCTCATTCAGCTCTCACGCATGTTAACGGCACCATCGCCGGCAACAAAATCATCGGCCTGCTCGGCCGCAACGGCTCGGGCAAAACAACCCTTCTCGCGTTAATCAAAGGGCTGCTGCGCCCAACTTCCGGCCAGCTGCTGATCAATGGGCAAGCACCGTTCGAGAATCGGGCTCTGGCCCGCGAGATTTGTTTCGTCCGCGATTCCCGCATGACCTATGGCTCGTTCAAAGTACGTGAAGCGCTTAAGCTGGCAAGCGCCTCCTGGCCGAATTGGGATCACGGCTATGCGCTGCATCTGGCTGAGCGGTTCAGCCTGCCGCTTGAGAAGAAGGTGCAAAGCCTGTCGCTCGGGATGGAGTCTTCGCTGAACGCGATCATCGGCTTGGCCAGCCGGGCCCCGCTCACGCTGATGGATGAGACTTATAATGGGATGGATGCGCCTTCGCGCTATTTATTTTACGAGGAACTGCTTGAGGATTATATGCGGTCGCCGCGAATGCTGGTCCTCTCCACGCATCTCATCGAGGAAGTCGGGCGGCTGTTCGAGGAGGTTGTCCTGGTCGACCAGGGTACGATCGTACTGCACGAGACAACCGAGCAGCTGCTCATGATGACGTACGTGGTCATCGGGACGGCGCCCGACGTGGAGCGGTTCACCGATTCGCTTCAGGTGCTGCACACCCAGGTGCTCGGCAATATGAAGTCGGCGGTCGTCTTCGGCGAGCTGTCGAAGGAGCAGGAGCGGCTGGCCGATCTGTACCATCTGGACATCCAGCCTGTACCGCTGCAAGATATTATCGTTCACTTGACCAGCCGCAAGGAGGTGCCGTCATCATGATGACGAAGCCGATTTCCCCTGTCGTGCTGACCTGGCAAATTCTCGCCCGAAGCACGTGGCTCACGTTCACGCTCTTCTGGGGGGTCTCGGGAATCCTTACCGTCCTGCTGCTTGCGGTCGATTCGCCCGGGATCCGGAGCAGCTATTGGGAGCAGGTGTTCGAGGCCCTCAATATCTATGCCTTCGTAGTCGGCGTGCGCGTTACTTACGGACATCTCACGATCCTGATGAACCATGGTGTAACCCGCAAACAGATGGCCTTGGCGACCTTGTTGTTCGCGCTCGTATTCACGTTAGCTAACGGCATCATGATGGGTATCGGTTTTGCGCTTGAGCATGCGGCCTATTCCTCGAACGCCTGGCAGGAAGCGTTCGCGCAGCCGCATCTATTCAAGACTGCCGTTGATTTCCCCGCCATCGTGGCGGAAGGGCTGATCTTGAGCGCTTCCACTTTTCTGGGCGGCCATTTCATTGCCACGACGTTCTATCGTTTCGGTAAAATCATCGGCATGTTCAGCATCGGACTGTACCTGCTGATCTCGTTCAGTCTTGAAGTTCGCTCCTACAGCAACGCGATCGTCACGTTTACTAGCGATCTGACACGAAAATCGGACTTCACCGCCGCCGAATTCTTCCTCTGGAACGGTGGAGGCATCGCTCTTCTTGCGCTGTTGATCCAATACATGCTGCAGACCACTGAGATTAAGGCAAAGACCCGTTAAGGGTCGTCGCTCATGACCCACACGTTGGCCTCATACTAGAATGGATACAAAAAGGCATCGCTGGCTCGATTATCGCGCCAGCGATGCCTTTGCTGTTAGGTGTGGTTGTGCGCGCCGGTTAGGCTGGTGCCGCATACCACGCAGTTCTTCGCCGTCAGCTCGTTCTCATGGAGACAGCGGCTGCAGATGACGCGAATCTCGCCATCACTCATCGCCGGCACGGGCGCCGGTTTAGGTTCCTCAAGCGCAAGCGGAATCTCGTCCGACTCTTCCAGCTCATCCTCGACGACTACCCGCGGCTCCAACTGGGCCACCGGCGCTCCGCAGTCCGGACAGAAATTCGCCTCGAACGGCACGGCCTTGCCGCAGTTGCCGCATGAACGATCGGCCCGGATATGTTTGATCCGCTCCTCGATCATCTCGATCTCCATCTGGATCTCATCCAGCTGACGGAGATACCCGTCCACTTCCGCCGCTGGGTCCGCGCTCTCTGATGCTGCAATTGTATGATTCCGATAAACGGCCTCGCCAATCTGGCGGAAGATGTGCTCCTGATCCTTCTCCTTGCCGGCGATCTGGCCTCTAAGCTTCGTCACTTCCATCGCCTGCTGTGCCTTGCGCGCCGCCTCTGCAGCGGATTGCTGCGCTTTCTTGGCCGCTTCGGATGCGCCTTGCTTCACTTTATCAAAAAAGGACATGCTCGATCGTCTCCTTTAAGCTTTACGCGATTCGTCTTGATTTCTCCTATTCTATCACAAATCGACAGGTGTTTGCCTCCCCGGCGGGGGCGAAAGGGTTGTGCCCTCTCGACACCCTTCCTTCTTCTATGGGGGCTTTGCCCCCCGTGCCCCCAAGTACAACCGTTTAATTGGGCTTCGCCCCCTCAACCCCCTTTGTTATCCTCGCCCCTTCCCCCTCCATTGGAGGGGAACCAGAGGGTCATCACCCTCTGGACTCCGATAATAGGCGTGACTCGGGATGCGGCCGTCTTCGATGTGTCCTTTCGGGCGGTGGCCCGCTTTTGTTTCATTAGCGGATTGCTTCATGCAATCCGCTAATGGAACAAAGCTCACGTTCGAGCTTCGTTCGCGGCTTGGGTGCCTTGGGGTGGTGACCTGTTGTATTTGTACGCGTGAACTTCCTATCAGATGACCCTCGCTTGACGTCCCCTTCGGGGACACGCTTACGTTTTGCCTTTTTTTCGTGCTGCGCACTTTAAAACAAATAAGCCTGCCGAATTTATCGGCAGGCTAGGCTTGGCCTTCTTGGCGAAGGCTGAACTAATGGGTTTCGCTGGTTTGATTACTTACCAGCGTTTGGGGCTCCATTTGGGGCTGCGTTTGAGATTTCGGGTCGGGTTGAGCCTCGATATCTTCTTCGCTTACTTGCTTCGCTTCGAGAAGAGGCAAGCCCACATTGGCGGTTGTGCCAATCCCCATCTCGCTTTCGTAGTAGAGCTTGCCTTGGTGGTTCTCGATGATTTTGTAGCTCATCATGAGACCCAGGCCCGTGCCCTTCGTCTTCGTCGAGTAGAACGGTTCGCCCAAGCGGTTCAACATCTCGGCCGGGATGCCGCCGCCTTCATCCTTTACGCTCGTCCAGACCATATTGCCGTTGATCACGCCGGAATGGATCCGAATCGTGCCGCCGCCCTGCATCGCTTCAATGCCGTTCTTCAGCAAGTTAATGAACACTTGCTTCAGCTGGTTGGCGATCCCTTCGACCAAGAATACGCCCGGCTCGCTGTGCATCTCGATCTGGATATTGCTCATAATCGCCTGCGTCTCGAGCAGCATGACCACGTCGCTCAGCACGCTGTAGAGGGAAGTCACCTGGAATTCGGCCGCCTGCGGTTTCGCCAGAATGAGCAGCTCGCTGACGATCTGGTCGATCCGTTCGAGCTCCATCGTCATAATCGAGATATAATTGCGTTTGTTGTCTTCCTTCATCAGCTTCGTGAAGCCCTTGAGCGATGTCAGCGGATTGCGAATTTCATGGGCGATGCCTGCGGCCAGCTGGCCGATCGCGGAGAGCATCTCGGATTTGCGCAGCATTTCCTCCGCTTCCTTGCGCTCGGTGATGACTTCCGACATCTTCATATAATAGATCGTGCGGCCCTTCTTGATGATCGGATGCAGCTTCGCCTTCTCCCAATAGGTCGAGCCGTCACGGGCCATGCCCGATACTTCGCCCTCCCACGTCTGACCGGCCTGCAGCTTGCGCCAGATCTCCGCGAACTCCACGCCCGCCGAGGACCAATCGTTCAACATGGACAGATGGTTGCCGATCGTCTCCTCCTTGCTGTAGGACGAAATGGTATGAAAGGTGCGGTTCGCGAACACGATCGAGCCGTCGAGATCGGTAATGACGACAACGCTCGGGCTTTGGTCCGTCGCATACGAGAGCTTCAGCAAGTCTTCGTTGATCTTCTTCAGCTCGGTAATGTCCACGAACGTGAGGATGACCCCTTTGGTGAACAGCTCCGTCGTCCGGTACGGCATAATGCGGATGCTGTACCAGCGCCCCGACTTGCTCTTGACTTCCTTCTCGGTCGACTTGAGCGTCTTGAGCACCTTGCCGGCATCCTTCATGAAATCATTGTAGTAAAAATTGTGCGAGATATGGCTGAACGGACGGCCGTAATCCACGTCGAGCAGATTAATCTCCTTGGTAACCGCAGGCGTGAAGCGCCGGATGCACAGTTGCGTATCGAGGAAAATCGTGCCGATCTTCGTGCTGACCAGGAAGTTGTCCATATCGTTGTTGAGCTCGGTCAACTCCTGGATCTTGTACTGGTACTCCGCATTGATCGTCACAAGCTCTTCGTTCACCGCCTGCAGTTCCTCGTTCGTGCTCTGCAGCTCCTCGTTGGAGGCGATCAATTCTTCGTTCGTGCTTTGCAGCTCTTCGCCCGACGTCTCGAGCTCCTCGATCGTCGCCTGCAGCTTCTCTTCGGTCAGACGCAGCTGCTGCTCGAGCCATATCATCTGGCGGCGCACGTTCTCGTCGACTTCGATCGAGTCCACGATGCTGGCATGGCTCTCCTCGCGCTCGCTAGGCTCGAACAGCACGATGAGCATCCCCTGGAACTGCCGGTTTAATTGCGAGAAAGGACGCACCGTAATATTGACTTCGCCAGAGCCGAAGAAACTCTCGTAGCGAGCATGTTTCAGAACGACTTCAGCCCCGCCGTTGCGGAGCTTGCTGACGGCCGTTACGATCGTCATCGCAAGACGCGGATCGAGCATCTTATGGATATTCCAGCTCGGTTTTCCCTCCATCGGTGACAGGTAGGGCTGCATCTTGCCGGTAATGTGCTTTACATCCAGATTCTCATCAATCAGAATCGATGGGGGCATATGCTCGCTCACAAGCGTTGCGTACAACTCGTCTGAACGGCGTGTCTCAATGGATTTGGGCATCTCTTTAACCATCCGCTTCGTTAAGTTTTCGGGTTTGCTCGCTGATGCACCCTTGGCTTCAATATGAAGAGGCTGCCCGCCGACTCCGAATCGGTATGCTCGATGCTGGAAGAAGTTCCACTTGCTGTTATAGGGTTCGAACAGATGATTCAGCCGACCGATCGTTTCACTCGGACCTAGGAACAGGAAGCCTGACGGGTTCAGCGCAAAATGAAATAACGACAGCACCTTGCTCTGCATATCGCCTTCCAAATAAATAAGCATATTCCTGCAAGTAATCAAGTCCAGGTTGCTGAAGGGCGGATCCTTGATCAGATTATGCGGCGCGAAGACGACCATTCTTCGCAGTTCTTTACTGACTTGATAAGTGTCTCCCTGCTTCACGAAGAAGCGCGCGAGCCGCTCCGCATTGACGGTCCCTTCGATACTCGTCGGGTACACACCGAAATTGGCATATTCGATCGACTGCTTGTCCACGTCCGTGGCGAAAATTCGGACCGTAAACGAAGCGCCGTCCGAGATCTTGTCGAGCTGTTCGGTAATAAGCATCGCCAAGGAATAGGCTTCCTCGCCGGTCGAACAACCTGCGGTCCACACCCGAATTTCCTTCTCCTGCGACTTGGTCTCGATGATTTGCGGCAGGACCTGCTCGGCCATGATGCCGAATGCTTCCGGGTCGCGAAAAAAATTCGTTACATGAATGAGCAAATCTTTGCGCAGCGCAGCCAATTCGTCTTCATTCTCGTTAAAATATTTATAATACCTGGCGACGTTCGGACTGTTGGTCGCATGCATGCGCTTCTCGATCCGTCTCATCAGGCTTGAACGCTTATAATAGCTGAAGTCGATGTTCGTCGCGATCCGTATCCGGTCGAGAATGCTCGATACAATCTCATCCTTCTCGTCCTCGGTACCCACTTCATGATCACCGATGGAAGACGGGCTCGGTATAAGCGTTGCCGGATAGTTCAGCTTGGCCGCGATGCCTTCCGGCGACAGGACGTAGTCTACCTGTCCGCTCTGTATGGCGCTTCGGGGCATGCCGTCGAACTTGGCTGTCGCTTCATTCTGCACGATGACGATCCCGCGCGAACGTTTTAATGCGGCAATGCCTTTGGTCCCATCCGTTCCCGTGCCCGACAATATAATGCCGATGCCTTCCGAGCCTCGGCCAGATGCCAGCGACTGCAGGAAATAATCAATTGGAAAATGTATCTCGCCTGCCTCAGGGTCTTCGAGATACAGCTTGTCTTGATGGATACGAACTAATTTGCGAGGAGGAGCCAAATAAATGGAATTCGAAGCGACCTCTATTCCTTCTTCAACGACTTGAATCGGCATGTCTGTCTGCTTCGACAGAATTTCGTTCATTAAGCTCTTGTAATGCGGCGACAAATGCTGCACGATCACAAAAGCCAGCCCCGTATCGGAGCCCACTTCGCGAAACAACGTCTTGAGCCCTTCCAACCCACCGGCGGAAGCACCGATGCCAACGACACGAATCTCTTGTTCGCCCATCATCTGCCTCCCCGATGTTTAAATCGATCATCCATTAAAATGGCTCCTCCAATTTGAGACCCAAAGTGTACGAGATTAATACTCATTAACCATTAAACCCGTTTTCGAAACATGAAACAAGGTTTGTATTCCCAATTTATTTCCCCATTTCACCAACCGTCAAAATACCTATTTTTCCGCGGATTTCTACTCTAGCATACGCTTTGAAAACTATTGTAAAATGAGAGCACAATCTAGACTGGCGGAGGTTAATTGAACATGCAGCTCTCAGTCGAAGAATTCGCAGAATTGCTTGTATCAGGCAGCCACAGCGCTGCGATGGAACGGATTGTCCGTTACCGAGTGAACGGCATGAACAACCTATTTTTGTGCGAGCAGCTGATCATGCCCGCTATGCGTTATATCGGAGATCTATGGGAGAACAATCTCGTGTCGGTTGCCGATGAGCATCTGGCATCGGGCGTATGCGACTGGCTGCTCGACAAGTTGGAGCCGATGCTGCCCAGCGTAAGCTCACAGCCCAACCGCGCGATGCTCTTCTGCGTGGAGGGAGAGATGCATGATCTCGGACTCAAAATGTGCGCCTCCCTCTTCCGTGAATACAATTGGGATGTCCGGTTCTACGGGTCTAATATGCCGCTTGAATATGCGATGACCAGCTCGATGAGTTGGAAACCCGACGTCATTGCCATCTCCTTCACGATGGAGGATCAAATTATGCAGGTCAAAAGCTACGTCGAAGCGCTCGAGCAGCAGCTCCATGGGCCGACGATCATGGTCGGCAGCCGATTGCTCGATACGTATGACCTGCGCCCATACGTATCGCCGAATACCGAATTGATTCCCAATCTAGTCGATTTATCATCCTGGCTTGCAAGGTATACTACTCTATCATCCGAACTGCAGGAGCTGGGTTAAAGAACACCAATGTCTGGAGAGAGCCTAATGCTTGCAGTACCTGAGTGGAGAACCATCCCCACCCCCTTGTTTCTCGTCGATCCGACCCTGTCGATTCTAGATGCGAATCTGGCCGCGCGGCGCGTCTTTGAGCTGAGCGAATCCGCCTCATTCACGGACCTCCTTGATCCCGGCTCCCTGACCAAAGCTTCCCGGATGCTGAATCCGGAAGCCGTGGCGCGGCATGCCGTGGAGCTGAACATGCGGCCCCGCGAAGGCGGCACGGTCCTGTTCGATGTGCAGCCCGCCTGGCATGACAATGGACAAGGCTGGTTATTGTGTCATCCGAAGAGCGTCGAGCTCGATCGGATCGAGTCGATGGTGAGTTTCATCTCCAGGCAGCTTAAAGAAGATGATGCGCCAGGCATGTCGCCTTCCTATCCTGCGCCTGCGCCCGCACGCTTCACCCGTTCAGGCAAGCTGACCGATGCGCAATCCAGCGTTACGGTTGCGTTAGAGCTGCTCGAGCTGCTCCGGTCCGATATGATCGAGCTGCATAAGGAAGACTTCCTGAACGTCATTATTAGTCAGCTGCGAGCCGTGGTCGACGGCCGTGACTAGGTTATTGCATCAGCTGTCTGAGATCCATCCCATAATGCCAGAACAAATAAGAGCCCTGCGGCACGCCGCAGGGCTCTTCTCTATGCCGATCGAACGCAAGGCTTATTCAGCCGGGTACATCCGCTCGCGCAGTTCTTTAACTTCTTTGCTCTCCAGGTACTCGTCATACGACATGATGCGGTCGATGACGCCGTTCGGCGTAATCTCAATGATGCGGTTCGCGATCGTCTGCACGAACTGATGGTCATGCGATGTGAAGATCAGCGTACCGTCGAAATCGATCAGGCCGTTGTTGAGCGCGGTGATGGACTCGAGATCCAAGTGGTTCGTCGGTTCGTCCATGAGCAGGACGTTCGAACCGGATAGCATCATCTTGGACAGCATGCAGCGCACTTTCTCGCCGCCGGAGAGTACCGAGGCTTTCTTCAGCGCTTCGTCGCCGGAGAACAGCATCCGTCCGAGGAAACCGCGGATGAACGATTCGTCTTGATCCTTCGAATATTGGCGCAGCCAGTCCACGAGGTTCATCTCGACGCCGTCGAAGTAAGCCGAGTTGTCTTTCGGGAAGTAAGCCTGAGTTGTCGTAACGCCCCATGCGTATGTGCCGCTGTCTGCTTCCAGCTCGCCGGTGAGCAGTTGGAACAATACCGATTTCGGCAGCGTGTTCGGACCGACGAGAGCGATCTTGTCGCCTTTGTTCACGGTCAGCGTCAGGTTGTCGATGATTTTCTCGCCGTCGATCGACTTCGTAAGGCCTTCGGTCAGCAGCAGCTGCTTGCCCGCTTCGCGCTCCGGCTTGAAGTTAATGAACGGATACTTCCGACTGGAAGGACGGATATCGTCCAGGGAGATCTTGTCGAGCAACTTCTTACGGGAAGTCGCCTGCTTCGCCTTGGACTTGTTAGCGCTGAAGCGCTGGATGAACGCTTGCAGTTCCTTGATCTTGTCTTCCTTCTTCTTGTTCTGGTCGCGCATCAGCGTCAGAGCCAGCTGGCTGGACTCGTACCAGAAGTCGTAGTTACCGACATACATCTGGATCTTGCCGAAGTCGATATCCGCGATATGCGTACAAACCTGGTTCAGGAAGTGACGGTCATGGGATACGACGATAACGGTACCTTCGTACCCGGCCAGGAAGTTCTCCAGCCATTCGATCGACTGCATATCCAAGTGGTTGGTAGGCTCATCGAGCAGCAGGATGTGCGGGCTGCCGAACAAAGCTTGCGCCAAGAGGACGCGGACTTTCTCATTGCCGGACAGCTCCGACATTTGCTTGTCATGCAGCTCGGGCGGGATGCCCAGGCCGTTCAGCATGCCAGCCGCTTCGGACTCCGCTTCCCAACCGTTCATCTCGGCGAATTCCGCTTCCAGCTCGCCGGCACGCATGCCGTCTTCATCCGTGAACGGATCCTTCAGATAGATCGCGTCTTTCTCTTTCATTACTTCATAGAGCTTCTTGTGGCCCATGATAACCGTCTCGAGCACTTTGAACTGATCGTACTCGTAATGGTTCTGTTTCAGGACGGCAAGACGCTCGCCCGGCGTGATGTGCACTTCGCCGTTCGTTTGCTCCACTTCACCGGATAGAATCTTCAGGAACGTCGATTTGCCGGCGCCGTTGGCGCCAATAAGACCATAGCAGTTGCCAGGTGTGAATTTGATATTAACATCCTCGAATAAGGCGCGCTTCCCGTATCGAAGCGTTACGCCACTTGTACTGATCATTGTGCGCGATCCCGTCCTTTTGTTTCATTTGAACCTCATCGCACCATTATACCATAACCGGCAAGAAAAGTCCTTGCCGATGCAAGGCGCGTATCGGGTCGTCCATGTCTATAATTTAGCCGGTTATCCGCCGATATAAGAAGAGTAGAAGAATAGATCGACTCGGGAGGAAAGTTATGGATTTACAGTCGTTAAACCAAATCGACCGGCAGCGCAAGAACAGGCTGGCCGGCTCAGCCATGCTGTTTGCCGGCGTGCTCGGCACCTTAATGCAGTTCGCCTTGAATAACGCATGGACATCGAAGATTACGTTCATCTTGTGTACCTTGGTGATGATCGTGCTCATGGTGATGAACAGGCGCCACAAAGGCGTGAACATCTTCCCTTATGTCGCGTTAATCTCGCTAACCGGGGTCATTCTGATCTTCCTGCTGCGTTCGGCGACGATGTCGAACTTGATGATGCTCTACCTGCTGGCAACGATCGGTTCCATCTATATGCGCAAGGCGGTCATGCTGCTTCACTTTGCCATAGGTATTCTCATGTATGCCGGCTTCTTCGTCTATCATCAAGGCGATCCGATGCTGGACGGATCCACGAATACGATCGCGATTCACATTGCCATCTACATCGTCGTCTGCGTGGTCATGTTCCTCAAGGGAAATATTGCCGAGCATCTGATGAGCGATGTTCAAGCGAACCAATCGCGTCTGACCGAACTGCTCCATGAGCAGCAAGAGCAGGAGGAGCGCCTTCGCTCTTCGTCCGCTTCGCTGTCGACCAGCATTGACCGGATCTTCACGAAGAACAATATCAATTACGAGTCCATGCAGCAAATCAATCAAGGCTTCCAGGAGATTGCCTCCGGCGTGACGCTGCAAGCCGCGACGATCAGCCAAATTACCGATGAGCTGGACCTGACGAACCAGATGGTCGCCCGTATGGTCGAGCAATCGGAGACGCTCGAGCAGAAGGCGGCGGAATCCGAGCAAGCCAGCAAGGCCGGCTCCCAGCAGGTCATCTCCCTGTCGGAGACGATCCAGGCGTTCCAACGCTCGTTCGAACATATGAGCAAGGAAATGGCGGCCCTGCAAGGCAGCATCGACCACATTAGCAATTCCGTCCGCTCGATTAACGAGATATCGTCGCAGACCAATATTCTGTCGCTCAATGCGAGTATCGAAGCTGCCCGCGCAGGGGAGCTCGGCCGCGGATTCGCGATCGTCGCCCAGGAGGTTCGCTCGCTCGCTTCCCAGAGCACGGCGCTGGCCGACGAAATGATGAACGGCATTCGCACGATCGAAGACCAGACGCACGCCGTCCAGTCGCTCATGACCACGAACGTCGAGCAGATGGTGCAGTCGGTCACGATGACCGATGGAACCCGCGAAGCGTTCCGCACCATCGAGTCTGCCGTAGGCGTCCTGTCCGAGAAGATCAAGAGCAACCACGAGCAGACCCGCACGATCGGGCTGAAGTCAGCCAACGTGAAGACGGCGACTTCCGACTTCGCGGCTTTCATCGAGGAGCTGTCCGCCACGCTCGATCAGCTGTCGGCAACCGTTAGCGAGCAAAGCGCCAATCAGCAGCAAATTACGTCCGATATTCATGTCAGCCATGGCGAAGTGCGCCATCTGATGAGCCAGTATGAGTCGAAGAAGGAAGCGTAATGATTAAGACGTTAGCAACAAACAAGCCCAGACGCCGATCGGTGTCTGGGCTTGTTCGATTTCATTTCCTAACCTGTCTGCCTGCTGCTGGCTACTAGCCGTTAATCCCAGTTCAGCTTCACTTCGTTGCCGGTCGCCGACGACTCGTAGATCGCGTCGAGAATGCGGTTGTTCGTATAGCCGGAGAGCGCCGTCGTGATCGGCTCCTTGCCTTCGCGGATGCACGTGACGAAGTGCTCGCTCATCAGCTGGCGCGCATCGCCCTCTTCCGCCGTCAGCGAAGACTCGATAATGATGTTGTTCTCGTGGGTGACCATCTTGCCCGTGCTGCCGACGATCGATGCGCCGGCGTCCGTCCCCATCAGGTAGATGAACGGATCTTCGCTCAAACCGGCCGCATGTGCCGCCCAACTGACTTCGAGCGACAACGTTGCGCCGTTGTCGAATTTGATCAGCGCCGTCGCCAGATCCTCTACGTCGTAGTAGCCGTCCCAGTTGGGCGTGCCCCAGTTGCCGATGCCCGTTTTCTTCGGACCGAACTCGGCATAGGTCGTGCCGTATACGGAGATCGGGCGCGGATTGCCCATCATGTACAGCGTCAGATCGAGCATATGCACGCCGATATCGATAAGCGGACCGCCGCCGGACTCGTCCATACGCGTGAACCAGGAGCCCCAACCCGGGATGCCTTTCTTGCGAATCCAGCCGGCCTTCGCATTGTAGACGCGGCCGAGCTTGCCGGCGTCAATCTCGTTCTTCAGCGCGCGCGATAAGCCTTCCCAGCGCATCTGGTGCGCCATCATGAGGATTTTGCCCGACTTCTCCTTCGCCTCGACGATCTCGCGCGCCGTCTCCGAATTAATCGACATCGGCTTCTCGAGCAAGACGTGCTTGCCCTGCTTCAGCGCTTCGATCGCGAGCGGCGCATGGAATTTGTTCGGCACGGCTACGACGACCGCGTCGATGTCCGGATCTTCCAAGAGCGCCTGCGGGCTCTGATGCACGAGCGGAATATTGTGCTCGGCTGCGCGCTGCTCGGCATGCGGCAAGAATGTATCCGTAATTGCGGCGACCTGCGCGCCTTCTATCTTCTGGAAAGCCCCCATATGCGCGTTGCCGATGGCGCCTGCGCCGATAATGCCGATTTTGACGGTCTGGCTCATTATGACGAAATCCTCCTACAAGGTGATGGTAGTAGTGCTGGCATGGTAACGAATAGATTGCCTCATATAGAGACGGTATCCTTCCAGTTTAATGGACAGTGCAGGATTGCGCCAACTGGGCGGCTAGTTATTTTTCGTTCCGATTTTGCTCTTGCATGCGCGGTGCGTTCCCAAGTGCCAGCACTTCGCCCAGCGCGAGCGTTAGGATGCGCTCCGGTTCGATGCCAAGCCTGGCCCGCTCCGCCTCTAGCCGGTCGATCGCTTCGCGCGGCGTATCGTCCGCCAGCGCGAAGGCGCCATAGTGCATCGGCACGAACACCTTGGCCTTCACGTCCAGGAAAGCTTGCAGCGCTTCTTCCGGCGACACGTGCTGCATTCTCATGAACCATTCCGGTTCGTAGGCTCCGATCGGCATCAGCGCGACATCGATATCGAACCGCTCGCCGATCTGCTTGAACCCTTCGAAATATCCGCTGTCTCCGGCAAAATAAACCGTCGGCTCCGGCTGCCGCTCACGATCCGCGGTCATGTCTTCGATAATGAAGCCGCCCCAATGCGAGCGGTTCGTATCCGTCAGCGTGCGCCTCGTCCAATGCTGCGCCGGAACGAAGGTGAATTTGGCCCCGCCGACCGTGGCAGACTCCCACCATTGCAGCTCAATAACCGAAGAATAGCCCTTGCGGCGCAGCATCGCGGCCAGACCGACCGGGACGATTAAGGTTGCCTCTGTCTGGCCGGCCAACGCCTTAACGGAAGGCAGATGAAGATGATCGTAATGGGAGTGCGACAACAGAATGACGTCGACCTTCGGCATTTCGTTCATTGCGATTCCGGGCTTGGTTAGACGTTTCTGGAAACCCATAGAGCCCGCCCATACCGGATCGGTCACGATGTTCAGGCCCGAATGCCGGATGAGGAAAGTCGAATGGCCGACCCAGACGATGGATGGCTCGCCGTTAGCCGCGTCCTTCTTATACGCCCTCGCAGCCGCAGCTGTAGGCACCACCCACGAGAAATCCTTGTGCTTCATCTTCCCGGCGCGCTCCTTGCGCCAGCGGCGCAGATCCTTCATCGAACTTGTGGTCGCGGCCGGATTCAAGTTTGCGTAACGCATCAGCGCATATCCCCCTTATGAACCCTTCCTCTCTACGATACCAACCGGGCGATTGAATCGCAAATCCCCGCTGACCGTGCCGTATCAGGCATTCCGCCGCCTTGCGGCCTGCCCGAATATCCCCGCTCTTCCCGCCGACTCGCTTCCGCGCCGGGAATACGGTACACTTGCTGTATATGCCTTATCCTCACGACAATAAGAAACTTGCTGTTATAGGAGGTCCCTCACATGCGCTTAACTTTTATTGAACCAACGCCAAGCCCGAATTCGATGAAGCTCAACGTCGACGTCAAGCTTCCGGCCGGACGGCGCGAAACCTATGTCCCTGCCGAAGCCGACAAGGCTCCTGAGCCGCTCCGCGGCCTGCTGGCCATCGATGGCGTGCGTAGCTTGTTCCGCACGGCGGATTTCATTGCGCTCGACCGCAAGCCCGGCGCGGACTGGGAGCGGATTCTGGCCGAAGCCAGAGCACTGCTCGGCGAAGGAAGCTCCGCCGCCGATGATGCCGCAGGCCCTGCCGCGGACAGCTTCGGCGAAGCCCTTGCGTTCGTGCAGCTGTATCGGGGCATCCCGATCCAGGTGCGCGTACGCGAAGGCGGCCGAGAGGTGCGCGCCGCGATGCCGCAGGCGTTCACCGATGCGGTAACCTCCGCGGCCCAAGCGACGATGATCCGCGAGCGGAAGCTCGAGGAGCTGGGCGTCCGCTATGGCGAGCCGGAAGAGATCGCGGCCGAGCTCGTCCGGGAGCTGACGGCCGCTTACCCGCAGCAGCGTCTCGACGAGCTCGTCGCCGATGCGATCGCGGCCGGCGGCGCTCCGGCAGGCGAAGCTCCGGCCGCGCCCGTGCGGCCGAAGCCGCTGACGACCGAGGAGCTCGCCGAGCGCTTGCAGTCGCCGGAGTGGAGCGAACGCTACGAGGCGCTCTCGCGTACGCTCGCCGAGCCCGAGATGCTGCCGCTGCTGGCGCAATGCCTGCGCGACGAGAACGTCTCGATCCGCCGTCTGGCCGTCGTTTACCTCGGCGAGCTGCGCCTGCCTGAAGCGATGCCGCATCTGTTCACGGCGCTTCAGGACGCTTCGGCCTCCGTCCGCCGGACCGCGGGCGACACGCTGTCCGATCTCGGCGATCCGGCAGCTATCGGTCCGATGACGATCGCAATTACCGACCGCAACAAACTGGTCCGCTGGCGCGCGGCCCGCTTCCTGTACGAAGCCGGCGACGAAACGGCTGTCGAGGCGTTGCGCGGCGCCGTCGACGATCCCGAATTCGAGGTTCGCTTGCAAGCGCGCATGGCGCTCGAGCGGATCGAGCGCGGCGAAGAAGCGGCCGGCTCCGTCTGGCAGCAGATGACGGCACGCGAGCGCGGCGGGGAGAGCTAATAAGCAACTTGCCGCCTGGAATGGAGTAACTCCCAGTCCGTAACGGAAACGGCCCTGCTCGATCGCGAGCAGGGCCGTTTGTCATAACTGTGTCTCATTCGCCGCTTGATGCGACATCCGTACGTTCACCCTTAAATGTGCAAGTCCTTAAAGGATTTCCCTTTAGGCGGTTTGGAGCCTGTTTTCAGATCCCCGCCCTTCACTTCTGCCTGTTCCTCCATAGACAATTCTTCGGGAAGGTCCTCCAGTTCAAGCTTGTCCATCGGTTCGTTGTTGTTCTTCTCTGTCATATAAGCCCCTCCAGGAAAAGGAATAATCGGTAAACCACAATCAGTATACAAAGGAATGACCAGCCAAGAAAAGAGAAATTTAGGGTCTAAGGACTATCTCAACCCCATTGTGGTTCTCAGCTTGCTCCACACCTTGTCGCAGATGCTTCTGCGCGCAAGAAAAAAGACCGGTCCTTCACACCCCGAAGAATGCGAGAGGACCAGCCCTGCTGCAAGCCGTCTATCGTTTAGTAGCCATACACTTCGAAGTTCCAGAGCGAGTACCCATACGGGGTCGCACGCTCGGTTCCGTACATCCGCACGTAACGTCCCGTGCCGCTTACCGTCAGGTCATTGTCTCCGCCCGTTCCCGTCGTCGTGCTGTACAGGTCGGTCCAGTTCGTGCCGTCCGCGGAGATTTGCAGCTTGAACGATTTTGCATATGCCGCCTCCCAGCTCAGCTTAATCCGGGTCACCGTTCGTGATTGGCCGAGGTCAACCGTTATCCATGACGGATCGATGCCGGTTGCGGAGCCCCACCGTGTGCCGTTATCGCCATCGACAGCCGCTGCCGCGACGAATGGATCTTGCACGGAGGAGGCCGTTACCGATTGGTTCAGCGACAAGAGCGAGGCATTCTGCGCAGGGGCAAGCGTGCCGTACACGTCCACCTCATAGAGCGAGTAGCCATAGATCGTGCCGCGCTCCGTGCCATAGATACGAACGTAGCGGCCTGTTCCGCTGACGTTCACTTCATCAATTGCACCGTCGCCCGTCGTTGTGCTGTACACATCGGTCCACGTCGATCCGTCTTGCGACACTTGGATTTTGTATGATTTGGCATAGGCAGCTTCCCAATTCAGCTTCACCTTGCTCAGCGTGTGCGTTGTGCCCAGATCGATGCTCAGCCACTGCGGATCGGCACCCGAAACTGATGCCCAGCGCGTCTCGCCGCTGCCGTCCGTTGCATTCGTTCCGGCAAAAGGCGCCTCCGTCGAAGAGACGGTCACCGTCTTGCCGAGTGCGACATTCGTGCCGGTATTGCCGCCATTGTCGCCTCCGCCTTCGTTCCCACCACCATTGTTGCCGCCGCTGCCGGGCGCTGCCCAGTTATCGCCGGCGTTCGACGAGGTCATCGGGTTGACCGTCACGAGCGAATGCGCCGCGACGACCGCCGTGCCTGTCGTACCGGAAGCGTTCGTGAACGTGACCGTTACCGGATTCGCCGTCGGATTCCAGATGACGGCCGTGTAGGCGGTGCCTTTTTTGTACACCGTCGCACTGCTCCAGCCCGTCGCCCATACGTCCTTCGTACGCGTACCGAGCGTCGCCATGCTATTGACGAACCAGTAGGTGTTGAAAATCTCGTTACGCTGCAGCTTCGACGCATCCCACTTGGCCAGAGCGCCTTGCGGATCGCTCAGCGCTTGAATCGGCCATACGATATGCTGCCAATCGGTCTCCGGACCGCCGTTATCGGTGACGAATCCGTTGTACAGCGAGGCGGCTTTGGCCGGATCCAGGCCGTAGCTGGTCAGGTATTCCGCCGTCGGCAGCCAGTGGATGCCGTAGATATGCACCGGCGCGCCGCTGAAGAACGTGCCGTAGAAATTCGACGAGCCGTACACTTGGCCGACCGTCTTGTGCGTCCATTGCGGCAGCCAGTTGTCGTTGTCGTAGTTGAACCAATATTGCTCGACCGCTTTCAGTTCCGTCGTGAAGCCATAGATCGCCGTATTGCGGTTCACGGTATCGCCCGTGAGCAGGCTCCACATGTACTGGCCAACCCAGCCGAACAGCGATTCGCCGGCCGCTTCCTGGTTGTTGCCGCTGTCGTTGTCCGCGTAGCCGCCCGCCCACGAATGGCCTTCATACGGGTCGAAGCTGCGGAAGAACGGGTACAGCGGATCGGTATGCGACGGATTCGCGTAATCGCGAATCAGATGCTCGACCATCGGCCCGTACTGCGTGCGGAAGCTATCGTCGAACGTCGCGAGCACCGCCGAGGCGAATACATAATAGCCGTACGTGAAATGATGGTCCGTAATGCCGTTGTTCGCGCCGAACTCGCTGACGCGGTAGTACGTCGTGCCCCAGTCGTTATTATAGTAGAAGAAATAGTCCGGCTCGCCGCTCGTATACGTGTACCAGTCGGTCAGAATCGTCTTGATGCGGGCAAGGAATTTGTCGCGGTACGCGGTCTCGCCCATTTCGTTCGCTGCGAGCACGCCCATGGCGAGCGGATGGAGTTTCTTACCCTGCCAGTAGGCGTCGGCCGCCATCAGATTGCTCGTCGTCTCTTCGTCGAGCGCCTGCAAGTAAGAGATCATCGCCATCTTGCTATACTCCGGATTCGTCGGCTCCACGAACTGCGGCACGATGCCGTAGAAGCGGTCCACCGTCGTGAAGCTATTGCCCTCCCGCACTTTGAGCGTGCCGCGAACGGATGGATACGTCAGCGTCGTCAGCGGGGAAGACGATACTTTCCATTGATGCGGATACAGCGCCATCAGCGTCTGGTTCGAGAATCCCGTACGCTTGAGCGATGTCGTGACGTTAAAGTTCGTCGTCACCTGGGAGGTCGATTCGTTATAATCGTAGCTGACCTGCGTTCCCGTAACGAAGGCGTACGCATGCTGGTAGAAATAGTTCAGGTCCGCCGCGGAAGGCAGCGCCGCTACGGCAAGATAATTCTGTCCGCCGCCAAGCTTGATCTTCAGCTTCGCGCCCGCTTTCGTAATGACCGTTCCCGGCGGTGCGAAGATCCCGTAATAACGCGTCTGCGGCGTCGCGTTCGGGCTGCCGTCCGTATTGACCAGCTTCACGCCGATATGGTCGGTCGTGAGCGTCTGACCGTCCGTGGTAAGAACGGAAGCTCCGCTGTCATCGAACAGCTGCGTAATGAGCGGCGAATAAATCTCGACCGAATTCGGATCGCTGAACGTGCTGTACACATATGGCGAGCCTTTCACGAAAGTCGTCTTCATTTTGTCCGTAGCATCATCGCTCAGAACCGTGTCGACCGACCAATCGCCAATGCCCGTCACGCGCGGTTTCATCTTCGAGCTGTCGATGGCGCTATTCATGACGTAGAGGTCAGGATTGCCGTCCGCATTCACCGCTGTCCCCCCGCTGTTCAGCCAACCTGCCCCTGGATTGAGCAAGCCTAGCCCTTGCGGGAAAAACTTCGACTTCAGCGGCAACGTGATCAGGTAATCGCCCATCGGCTTGATGAGGATCGATTGCCACCAGTCGTTCGAAGCGATCGGCGTCGTTACCGAAGCCGACTTGTTCGCCGGATATTTCGGCTGCGGCATCTTGAGATCATTCGTCAGATAACTGCCTGCTCCCGCCTGAACCGTCTGCGGCGTAGGGAGCGGCTCGATCGTATACGTCGGCTGCGGCTCTCCGGCCACATAGTCATACACTTCAAGTTCGAGCAGCGAGTAGCCGAACGTCGTCCCGCGGCCGATACCGTTCATCCGTACATAACGGCCTGTCGCGTATACGGGAATCTCCTGCTTGCCGCCTGCTCCGCGCAGATCGCGGTACACGGTTGTCCACTGCGTCCCGTTCGCCGATACTTGCAGGTCGAAAGCGCGGCCGTACGCCGCTTCCCAGTTCAAGACGATCCGGCCGATCGTGCGGGAGGCTCCGAGGTCGACCGCGAACCATTCGCTGTCGGTCGCATTGGACGACCAGCGCGTCGCCGGATTGCCGTCCACTGCATTGGCAGGCAGCGTCGAACCTGCCGGCAAATAAGCGGATTGCTCATACGAAGAGGCCGTAACCGGTTTGCCGAGCGCAACGTTCGGGCCATATGAAGTTGGAGGGAGATTCACGCCGCCCGTCCCGTATACTTCGAGCTCCACAATCGAATACCCGTACGCGGCAAGCGCGCGCTGCGTGCCATAGACGCGGACGAAGCGGCCCGTACCGCTGAGTGTCACATCATCTGTCGCGCCGTCGCTTGTCGTTGTGCTGTACACGTCGTTCCACGTCATCTCGTCGCTGGACACTTGGATTTTGTACGCTTTGGCATAGGCGCCTTCCCATTGAATCTTCACGCGGTCGATCGTCGCCTGCGCGCCTAAGTCGATGTAGATCCACTGCGGATCGGAACCCCATGCGCTGCCCCATCGCGTGGCGGTATTGCCGTCCACGGCCAGGCTTGCCGCATTCGCGCCTTCGCTGGAAGAGGCATAAGCGGTGCGTCCTTGCGACAGCAGATACGATCCGGCGGCTTGCGCCTCCCGGATAGTGAGCGAAGTTACCATCGAGAGCAGCATCGATAAAGAGAGCATGTAGATCAGCGTTTTGCGCAGCCTTGTGCTGGGCTGGTGAGTCAACTTCATTACTGAAACCTCCTATGTAGGTAGCGAATAGGCGGTCCAACATGTCCGGCGGCTCATTGTTGGAACGGTCATCCAGTGCGGTTCTTCGGCTATGTCACATCCCTTCGGCTGGTAAGCGTTATCGCTTGCTTGCATGCCAAGTATACCTGCGTGACAAGCGGTGGAATATGCCGAAGATTAGCGATTCATACCCGAAACTTTGGTTGCGCTTGATGGAATCGATTGCCAAGTCCCGCCAAGTGCTATAGCGCAAAAAGCCCCGCAAGTCACGAACCGTGACTTACGGGGCTTCCTTTCAATACCTTTTACAACCGGATCTCCGGCACGCGCTCCTCGACGAAGGCGCGGATCGCTTCCGGCGATTCGAGTTCGAGCGCTTCGGCGGCGAGTTGCGCCATGCGCGATTGGTCGAGCTTGCGGATCAGCGCGCGCGCTTGCAGAACCGAACCGGCGCTCATGCTGAATTCCTGCAAGCCGAGGCCGAGCAAGAGCGGCACCGCATGCGGCTGGCCGGCCATCTCGCCGCACATGCCTACCCATTTGCCCTCTGCTCTCGCCGCTTTGATGACGCGTTCGATCAGATGAAGCACAGCCGGCTGCAGCGGATCGTTCAACGCCGTCAGCTTCTCGTTCATCCGGTCGGCCGCGAACGTGTACTGCGTCAGATCGTTCGTGCCGATGCTGAAGAAGTCGACCTCGCTCGCGAACCGGTCCGCGAGCAGCGCGGCTGCCGGAATCTCGATCATGATGCCGCACTCGATCGCTTCGTTGAAGGCGACGCCTTCCGCCCGCAGCTCGTCCTTGCATTGCTCGACGACCGCCTTGGCGGCACGCCATTCCGCCAGCGTTGCGATCATCGGGAACATCACCTTCAGATTGCCATAGGCGCTTGCCCGCAGCACGGCACGCAGCTGCGTCTTGAACAGGTCATGCCGGTCTAGCGAGATCCGAATCGCCCGGTAGCCGAGGAACGGATTGTCTTCCTTCGGCAGATCGAGGATCGGCAGTTCCTTATCGCCGCCGATATCCATCGTGCGGATGACCACCGGCGCATTCGGACCGAACGTCTTCGCGACGCTCACATACGCTTCATATTGCTCGTCTTCGGATGGCAGCGTGTCGCGTCCCATGTAGAGAAACTCGGTGCGGAACAGGCCGACGCCTTCCGCTCCTTTGGCCTTGGCTGCCTCGGCATCGGCTGGCGAGCCGATATTGGCCGCAAGCTCCACATGTACGCCGTCCAGCGAGACGGATTCGGCGCCCATCAACGCTTGCAGTTCTTGCCGCTTCGCCAGATCCGAAGCTCGGCGAGCTTGGTATTGCTCGATCGTCGCCGCATCCGGCTCGACGTGCAGCTCGCCCGTCTCGCCGTCGACGATGACGAACTCGCCGCCTTGCAGCGAAGCAAGCGAGCCACCCATCCCGACGATCGCCGGAATGCCGATCGAGCGGGCAATGATCGCCGAATGCGACGTCCGGCCGCCCTGCAGCGTGACGAAACCTGCTACCGCCTGCGGGTCAAGCGTCGCCGTGTGCGACGGCGTCAAATCCCCCGCTACTAGAATAACCGGCTCACTATTCCCGCTATCTGCAAGCAAGTTCGACCGACCGCTCAGCTTCCCGATAATACGTCCGCATACATCGCGGATATCGGCAGCGCGTTCGCGCAGGTATTCATCTTCCAGACTTTCCAGCATGGCCGCGATTTCATCGCGCGCAACCGCAACAGCGGACTCGGCGCTGAGCAAGTCCTCTTCGATCGCCTGCTTCGCCCGGTCCACGAGTTCCTCGTCCTCCAGGAGCATAAGATGCCCGTCGAAAATCTCCGATTCATGCTCCCTTCCCTTCTCCTTCAGCTCATCGCGCAGCGCGGCGACTTCCGCAGCCGCTTGGCCGATCGCCTCACGCAGACGGGCCAGCTCAGCTGGAGCTGCCGAAGCTTCGATAGATGCAGCCGCCGCCCCTTCCGGCGACGCCTCCTCCATCAGCAGAACTCGTCCAAGCGCGATACCGGGAGAAGCGCCGATTCCGCGGATCTTCATGCTTTTGCACCGTGTCCGTCGATATTCGCGCTTAGAATCGCGCCGATCTCCGCAAGCGCTGCCGCCTCCTGCTCGCCTTCCACGATCAGCGTTACGGCGTCGCCATGCTTTGCGCCAAGCGTCAGCACATTGACGAGGCTCTTCGCGCTGTTCTTCTTACCGTCTTTTTCGACGAAAACTTGCGTATTCGGATATTTCTTCGCCGCCTCGACGATTTGTTTCGCCGGACGAACGTGTAATCCCAGCAGGTTGGCAATTGTGAATGTTTGTTGCATGCTCTCCACTCCTATATCTGTATATATTGGTTCTATCGCCTGACGCGATCTGCCTATTTCATCATTTTCGAAATTTCGTCCTTCAGCCGCTCGGATTGCGTGCCGAAAATAACTTGTACCGCACCCGAGCCAAGACGCATGACGCCGGAAGCGCCAAGACCTTTGAGCGCCGCGTCATTGACCGCTTGCTCGTCTTTCACGACAAGGCGAAGACGGGTAATGCACGCGTCGATGCTCGTAATGTTGTCGGATCCGCCCAGGTTATCCAGCACGTTCGCAGCTTTGTCGCTGAAGCTGCCAGTTCCGGCACTAGTTGCCTTCCCTGTCGATGCTGCTACAGCCGCCGGTTCATCATCCTCGCGCCCAGGCGTCTTCAGGTTCAGCTTTACGATGAGAATGCGGAACAACAGATAGTAGATGACTGCGAATACGAGACCAACCGGAATACTGAGCAACGGCTTCGTTGCGAGCGAGTAGTTCACCGTATAATCGATAAAACCTGCGGAAAAGCCGAAGCCATGCTTCACGCCCATCTCGGCCACAATGTAAGCGGCCGCGCCGCTAAGCAGCGCATGGATAACGAATAGCAATGGAGCGACGAACATGAATGCGAATTCGAGCGGCTCCGTAATTCCCGTCAGGAACGAAGCAATCGCCGTACCGATGAAGATCGACGCGATCGCTTTGCGCTTTTCTTTTTTCGCCGTCTGGATAATGGCAATCGCCGCGGCCGGCAATGCGAACATCATGATCGGGAAGAAGCCGGTCATGAACATCCCTGCCGTTTTGTCGCCTTTGAAGAAGCGGGTCAAGTCGCCGTGCACGACATTGCCTGCCGCGTCCGTGTAATCGCCGATCTGGAACCAGGCGATCGAGTTCAAGACATGGTGCAGACCGAACGGAATGAGCAGGCGGTTCGCAACCGTGAAGATCGCGGCGCCGATGCCGCCGAGGCCGACGATCCAGCGGCCGAACACATCCAGCTGCGTCTGGATCGGACCCCAGATGAGACCGAAAACGATACCGACGAGTACCATCGACACCGAAGTGACGATCGGAACGAAACGTTTGCCTGCGAAGAAGCCGAGCCAATCCGGAAGTTTGATCGTATGATAGCGTTTATACATGAACGAAGCGACGAGACCGGCCAAGATACCGCCCAGGACGCCCATATTCAGCTTCGCGTCCGCGCCGACGATATCCGGGAAGGCGACAGGCACTTTCGTCAGTACCGTGATCAACACCTGGTAAGCGATTACAGCAGCAAGCGCGGCGACCGCGTCGCCGGCAAGGCCGATGGCCACGCCTACCGCGAAGATAAGCGGCAAGTAATCGAAGATCGCGGAGCCGCCCGCGTTCAGGAACGGCGCGATGTACTGGTTCAAGAAACCGCCTACATTGTCGCCCAGGTGAAACTCATTCACATAATCGATGCTGCCGAAGCGAAGCAGCAGCGAAGCCGCCGGAAGCGTTGCAACCGGCAGCATAAGCGCTTTACCAATCCGTTGCAAAAAAGCTAACATGTCGTATCCCCCTAAAATGTGTCTAATGCTCTATCGTTACTTCGCCAATACTGCGTGAATGACCGCATCCTGGCCAGCTGTAACCTTACCTTCCACCACTTCCGTTTCCGTGACCGCTTCGTCTTCGTTGGCGATGACGACCGGCGTGATCAGCGGATAGCCCGCCGTGCGGATTTTCTCGATGTCGAATTCGATCAGCGTCTGACCTGCACGGACTTGATCGCCCATCTGCACGAGACCGTTGAACCCTTCGCCCTTCATCGCGACCGTGTTGATCCCGACGTGTATGAGCAGCTGCAGGCCGGAAGCATGCTCGAGAATGACCGCATGATTCGTATGGATGATATGCGCTACGATCGCGTCGAACGGCGCTACCACTTTGCCGACAGTTGGCTCGATCGCAATGCCTTTGCCCATATGGCCGGCAGCGAATGCCTCGTCCGGAACCTCTGTCAGCGAAACCGCCTTGCCCGTGATCGGAGCTCTAATCGTGAATGTCTCTTTCTTTGCTTTGAACAATTTACCAAACATGTGGCTTACCTCCTGATGGTGGACTCAATCTAGTTGCGCAGTCATCGCGGACTGTGTCTTAACGTTCTGTCGTACTGTCTGTTGTTCTGTTGTGCTATTGCCTCTCGCAGTCAAATTCCCGTTACCGGCGAAGGGAACACCTCAAACAACCGGTACAGGTGAATCGCCAGGAAGCCAATCTCGTCTTCCGTTATCGGCTGACTCAGCTGCTCTTCCATAAGTCCAGCCAGTTCGCGTGCTTGCGCATACGCTTCCGGCATTTGCTGATGGAGCGAATCGAGCAGCGGATTGCTCGCCCGCTTGCCTTGACTGATGCGCTCTACCATATATCGCAGATGCGTAATAAGGCGAATGTAGTCGATACTTTCCCGGGAAATACGAATCGCGCGGCGTTCCTCGATTTTTTCGACAAGCTCGTTCACGAGATTCGTGAATTTCACGATCTGCCCGATCGGAACGTTCGTCACCGCCGAATGGACATGATAGGTCAAGAAGCCGATCTCCTCGTCCGGCACGGCAATGCCGAAGGTGGAGCCGATCAGCTCCGCCGCCTGCCTGGCGATCTCGTATTCGCTCTTGTAGCACATGCGAGTCTCGTACAGGAACGGATTGACGATATCCATGCCGTTGCGCAGGCGATAGATGGCAAACTGAATATGGCTCGGCAGGGCAAAATATATTTTGCGATTCACTAGCTCCCCCAGCTGCGCCGTGATGAGCTGGATAATCGCTTCGGAGATGCGGATCACTTCCGGATCCATATCCCCGAGCAGCGAGTGATACTGCACCATCTCCTTCGGATCATCCAGGCGGAACCGCTTCTCGATCCGCGTATCGCTTGCCAGAATCGTCTCGCCGCTCTTGCCGGCGAATCCGATCCCTTTCCCCATGAGCACGAACTCTTCTTTGGACTGGTCATCCATCACAAGCAGGACGTTATTGTTGATTGCGCGTTCGATTCGCAATGCTGCATCCCTCTTTGTCATCAATGTCATCACCTTGGCTTAGTATGGCAAAAAGGCACAAAAAAGAGCCAAGAAAAAGACTCTGCGCTGCAGAATCGTTCTCTTGGCTCATGCCCTCGGACGAGGTAACACGCCATCCGTATGAATATGTGCTCATCATAACGCAAAGAAAGCGTTACCGTCAACCGACATTTTTCGTGGAAATTTGCACCTCGGGAAGCGTTGTGAACGGTATCCCTTGCTTGCAGCTAACCTGCAGCCGCCCTGGACCAGATCAACCGGGTCGTCTCGTCATCCCGCAGATAGATCGCATCAATCTGATCCCGCAGACCATCCTTCAGATCCACCTCTACCGTGAAGGCATCGCTGCGCGGACCGACAGCCAGGATACTTCCTTGCACCTCAAGTTGCAGCGTGTTCCCTTCCTGATGCGTCTTATAGCCGCGATAATCGTCAGCGCTTGTGACAAATCCGCCAGTAATATAAGCCTCGCCCTGCTGCACGGATACGTCGTGTACCCAAATGACATTCACAGACATGGTATATTCTCTCCCGAACTGCACAGCGGCCATCATTACGCTCGCGGCGACGACAATAACGACCATGAGACTAACCTTGGTTCGTTTCCTCATAAGTGCCAGCTCCAATTTCCATTTTCACCCATTATCGCAAAGCACCTGTTCACTTGCAATCGGACCCTGAGCCTAGCCGCGAAAAAAAAAGCGCCCTCAAGGGGCAATGTCCAAATGACATTGCCCCAATGAGAGCGCCCTGTATTTGCTTATGAAGCCGCATGAACCGGATACGTGATCGTCCTGGCAAGGATATGCTCGACTTCTTCCGCCGGCTTTGGCTTGGCCAGCAAGAAGCCTTGTACCTCGCCGCAGCCATGGTCGCGCAGGAATACGAGCTGCTCCTCCGTCTCGACGCCTTCCGCGCAGACGCTTAAGTGGAGGCTGTGCGCCATCGCGATGATGGCCTTGACGATGGCCGTATCGTCCGGCGATTGGACGAGATTGCGAATGAAGGAGCGGTCGATCTTCAGCACGTCGAGCGGATACTGCCTTAAGTAGCTCAGCGACGAGTAGCCTGTGCCGAAGTCGTCGATCGAGACGGTAATGCCTAGCTCCTTAATCTCGCGCAGCCGTTCCGCGACCGCCTTCTCGTTCTGGCTTGCGACGCTTTCCGTAATCTCGAGCTCCAAATACCGGCCCGGCAGCCCCGTCTCCTCCAGGATAGAGGCAATCTGCTCCACAAGGTGCACTTGCTTGAATTGCAAGAGCGAGAGATTGACGGCCATCCGGATCGGCGGCTTGCCTGCATCGATCCAGCGCTTGGCCTGCTCGCAGGCTTTGCGGAGAATCCGCTCGCCGATCGGCACGATCATGCCCGTCTCCTCCGCCAGCGGGATAAATTCTTGCGGGCTGACCAGTCCATGCTCGGCGCTGTCCCAGCGAATGAGCGCCTCGACGCCTGCGATGGCACCCGTCTTCAGATCGAACCGCGGCTGGTAATGAAGAATGAACTCGTCCTGCTCCAAAGCGCGGTGAAGGCTCTGCTCTAGCTGCATCTCGCGCGATGTCGCCGTACGCAGATTCGGCTCGTAGAAGGAATAGCTGTTCTTGCCAAGCTCTTTCGTCCGGTACATCGCCGCGTCGGCGTTCTTCATGAGGCGATCGACATCCTCGCCATCTTCGGGGTACAGCGCGACCCCGATGCTTGGCGTCACGATCAGATTATGCCCGTCAATCAAGAACGGCGAGCTGGCTTGCAGGATCATCGACTTGGCAATCTGCTCCGCTTCCTCTTTGGTCGTATCCGGCAGCATGACCAGGAACTCGTCGCCCGCGATCCGCGATACAATATCCTCCTTGCGCAAGCAAGTTTGCAGCATCCAGGAGAATTCCCTCAGCAGCCCGTCCCCGATATGGTGGCCCAGCGTATCATTAATCATCTTGAAGCGGTCCAGATCGATGAAGAGCACGGCAGCGTGATGAATCTTCCCCTTCACCTTAGCGAGATGCGCGCTTGCTTGCTCAAGGAACAGATTGCGGTTCGCAAGGCCGGTCAGCTGATCGTAGTACGCCATCCGCCTCATCATCTCCGCCGCCTGCTTCTTCACCGTCACGTCCCGCGCGATCGTCTGGACGACGCCTTTGCCGTTCCATTTGACCAGAATGGACTTGACCTCCAGATCGATGAGCTCGCCGGTCATCTTGTAGCAGCGAATCTCGAGCGGGTCGAGTTCCGCTAACCGATGCGTGGCGGAATGCAGGATCATATCGGCAAACTCGCGGTCTTCCGGGTGCATGAATTCAATGAGGAATCTTCCAGTCAATTCCTCGGGATCACCCGCTCCAAGCGTCTGGGCTGCAGCGTTGTTGACGAATAGAATAATGCCGTTGAGATGAACCAGAATCGGATCCGGCGAGTAATGAATCAGCTTGCGGTAACGTTCCTCGCTCTCGCGCAGCGCCGCATCGACCCGCTTGCGTTCCGTAATATCCCGGATGAAGGCTGCTGCTACGGATGGGCCCGTTTTGCCAATTCGGGTGACCGTAATCTCCATCGGGAAGAACGTCCCGTCCGCCCGCATCCCCGTCGTCTCCAAGCGGCTGTCAAAAACGCTTTCGCTCGGCTGCTTCATGAAACGTTCTATCTCCTCGGCGTAGTCACCGCATAATCCAGAAGAGAACAACAGCTCGCTCATGCGTCTTCCGATCGCCTCGTGCCGGCGGTAGCCGAAAGTTTGCGCCGCAACCGGGTTGAACTCGATGATGACGCCTTTGCTATCGATCATGACGATGCCGTCGCTCGCCGATTCGAGCAGCGATCCGTTCAGCGCATCCTGCTCCACGGCGCGCTGATCCGACACATAAGCGCATATCATCATAATGCCGAGCACCAGCACGGACCAGCCAGCGACGCCGATCGCCACCCAGAAGGAAGGATGCTCCGCCGCTTGCGCAACCTGCTGCATATCCGTTTGCCGTACGCGAATCCCGGACGTGAACACATAATGGATGGCCACGACGAGCCCGCCAACGATGATGCAAGTGCCGAGTTTCAGCACTTTGTACAGCGCGGTTACCCGGGTGCGGAACCTGTAGGCAAGGAGCTGAATGGCCATGCACAGTCCAATTGTCAGGCTGCTGCCTAATGTGATCAACAGCGGATTGTATTGAAGCTGCACGGGCTGCATCGCTTCGATGCCGATAATATGGATTCCGCATACCGCGACCCCCGCAACGAGCCCGGATCCGAGGAGCTGGAAGGGCTTAACGTGGGCTCTGCTCCCTGTCCAGATCGCCCCGATCATGACGATTACCGCAATCACGACCGACAAGAGAACGAGCGGCATGTTATACGCAACGGTCATGTGAGCCGGCCGGTACACCAGCGTGCCGATAAATTGCAGCGCCCATATGGACAAGCCCAATGTGGCGGCCCCTCCGTAAAGCCATGCCGTGCGGATGCGCCCGGTCGTTTGCTGAATTCGCCTCGACAAATCGAGAGCAAGATAAGAGGCGCATAGACCGATGACTAGACATAATCCCACTAAGCCCAAATGATACGTTTCGACAAAATCACTCTGATTCACGTCATATCCACGCTTTCAATTAGTTAATATGGCGCGTTCAAAAAGTCGACCATTCAGCACCGGGAAGGTTGCCGTGAAGGTGAAGAAGGAGGAGCTTAAGTTTAGGCAAACCTAGAATGAGCACCAAACTTCAAGCCTGCACGCAAGACTCGACGTCGGGGAAGTCCCTGATTGGCTTCGATCAAGGGGCGACTTTTTGAACAACTTCTAATAGAAAAGGGAGCCATCCCGATATGGAAGGATAGCTCCCTAGCAAATCGGTAACCTGTCTACCATAGCGTGCTGAAGCGATCAGCTGCCTTAGGCCGCGGCTTTGCGTCCCAATGTTTCCACTGGTTTGCCTTTATCGGAAAAAGTCGAATTAGGTCTGACGATGCACGCAAAAGTTTAATCTTTTAACGCTCTGGATCATTATACCGATGCGCATTTTAGATGTATATAGCATAATTTGTCACTAATTGTCGAAAGTGTGAGGAATTAAAGGAGTTTAGTGGGATGTTATTGCTGAAAAATAGGAAAAACGCTCTCTAATAACGAACATTAGAGAGCGTTCCTCAATGACTACGCGAACGGTGGCTGCCGAAGCGCCTATCGGATGGCTAAGAACCTTCCTCGCCGTACCACAGTTCCCGGAACGATTCGTTACTTTGGAGCAGCTGCTCCGCCGTGCCCTTCGCTTCGATCCGGCCATCCTTCATGACGATAATTTGATCGGCCTGCGCGAGCGCCGCCTTCCTGTGGGAGACGACCAGACAGGTTGCTCCGCCTCTAGCCTCGAACAGCCGCTCCCACAGCTTCCGCTCGGTCTCGACATCCAGCGCGCTCGACAGATCGTCGAACACGTACAGTTTGGCGTCCCGGACGAGCATCCGGGCTGCCGCCGTCCGCTGCGCCTGGCCGCCCGAGAGCTTGACGCCGCGCGGCCCGATGACCGTCTCGAGTCCGTGCTGCAGATGCTCGATGTCGTATTCCATCACCGCCGCATGGATCGCGCGAGGGAGATTGCCGCCTTCTTCTTCGATGCCGAGCAGAATATTGTTGCGCAGCGTATCGCTGTATAGCCGCGGGATCTGCGCCGTATAAGCGCTGCGCGGCGGGATGAAGAACGTTCCCGGATCCTCGATCGCGCGCCCGTTCCAGCGCACCGAGCCTTCTTCGGCGGGCAAGAGGCCGAGGAGCGCGCGGACTAGGGTTGTTTTGCCGGAACCGATCATGCCCGTGACTACATTGAAGGTCCCCCGCTCCAGCGTAATATCGATGCCGGAGATGCCTCTGCCCGTGTCCGGATACCGATAGCCGAGCGCCGCGATGTCCAGGCGTTCCAAAGGTTCGGCTTGGGGCCCACGGTCCGCCTCGGCCCGCTCCGCTTCTTCCCGCTGCCTGCGCTCCTTGCTCGTCAGATCCAGCGGTTCGAAGGCGGTGAGCACCTTCGCCGGCGCCTGCTGCAGCAGGTTGACCATCCGCACCAGCGCGACGCCCATCTGCTTGTAGAACGTCAGGAATTTGCCGAAATTCGTAATGAACTGCGTCACGAAAGTCAGATAGTAGACGAACAGCGCAAAGTCGCCGACGGAGAAGTCTCCGCCCCGCATCTTCTGGCCTGCCAGCAATAGAATAAGTCCTGTTCCGAGATTGACCGAGTTCGAGAAGATCGAGTCGAGCATCTCGCTCATCAGCTTATCCTTCACCATCGTGACGCGACGCTCCTCGCCGAGCTTCCGGAACCGGTCGACGACGCGCTTCTCCGCGCCGGCCACCTGGATGGACTGCACATTGGCGAACATCTCGCTGATCGCTCCCGTTACCTTGGAGGTCGCCTCGCGGCTGGCCGCACGGTATTTCTGAATGCGGGAGGTCGCCAGCTGCGCAGCCGTTACGACGAGCACCAGCGGAAGGAACACGTAGAGCGTCAGCTCGGCATCGATCCCGATCAGAATGAAGCCGGAGACGATGGCGAAGCAAGTCATCCCGAATGCGTCGACCGACCAGCTCACCGCCTCCTCGGTCTGATCCACATCGTCGCGGAAGTGGCTGATCGCTTCGCCGGGCGACACCGGGATCGCCCTCGCCCCGGGCTGTTTCAGCACATGGGCGAGCATGTTGCGGCGCAGCAGCATCCCGATCCGGAAGCGGAACTGCACGTCGGTTATGAAGCCGATATAGATAAGCGCGACCCTCCCGAGCGCGGCTCCGAGCAGCAGGGCGATGATGCCCCCCGTTCCGTAGCTGAGCGTCTGGCTGCCGGAGAGATAATCGAAGAACTCCTTCGTAATCAGGCCAGGGGCGATCGGCGCCAGATAGATTACGGTCCAAGCTACCGCATTGAAGATATAGCGGTAAGGACGATAGGCGATCAGCCGCCATAGGAACGTCATCGTACTCATACCAGCACCTCCTCCATGCCCGTCTTCATCATGCGGCTGAATCTGGAACCCGGTTCGGCCGCAAGCGCCGCGCGCAGCCCTTCTTCCACGATCTCGCCGTCCTCGAGCACGAGAATGCGGTCCGCCCGCTGCACCGTCGCCAGACGATGCGCAATGATGATACAGGTGCGCGCTTCGAGCAGTTTCTGCGTCGCCCGTTCAATCCGTTGCTCGGTGAGCGGGTCCAGACGCGACGAAGCCTCATCCATGATGATCAGTCCCGGATCGCTTAGGAATACCCGGGCAAAAGCAAGCAGCTGCGCCTCGCCGGCAGATAACCCGCCGCCCCCGGAGGCGAGCATCGTATCGAGCCCTTGCGGCAAGGACGCGTACCAGGATCCAAGCCCCAGATCATCGAGCACCTCGGCAATCCGCGCATCGGAGATCTGCTCGTCGTAGAACGTCAAGTTATCCCGCACCGTTCCCTCCATAATCTCGATGCTCTGCGTCACCATCGCCACGCGTGAACGCAGCTCGCTCACCTTCGCGTCTCGAATATCCGTCCCGCCTAGCCGGATCGCTCCTTGCTGCGGATCATAGAATCGCAGCAGCAGCCTCGCCAGCGTGGACTTCCCGCTGCCCGTCCGCCCGAGTAGGCCGAGCACCTCGCCCGGCGCGAGCCTGAAATCAAGCTGTCTCAGCGTCGGCTTGCCTTCAGCCCCCTCATAACTGAACGACACATCGCTCAGCTCGACGGACAGCGGACCGCTGCCGATCGGCGTGCCCGGCCCGTCGGCGATGAGCGATTTCATCTCGAACAGCTCGTTGATCCGGACGATGCTCGCGTCAGCCTTTTGCAGATCCTCCAGTTGGGTACGGATTTTCTCGATCGGCTTGGCCAGCAGCTCGGTGTAGTAGAAGATCAGGTAGACCGTGCCGAGCGACACTTCGCCTTGGTGCCACAAGTAAGCGCTGACGCCGAAGGCAAGCGCGTTGCCGAGCGCGAAGATTACGATCGTCGCATTCCACATCGTCGCGAACCCGAGAAACGCCTTCACGCGCACGGGCAGCATTCGGCCCACCAGGCCGTAGAACCGCCGCATGACGTACCCGGACGCGCCGTTGGCCCGGATATCCTCCGTTCCTTCCAGCTGCTCGCCGACGAACCCGTAGAATTCGGCGTTGACTTGCCGCCAACTGCTCCATATCGGCACGGCGAATTTGCGGATCCACTGAATGATGAAGATCGCGAACACCGCGAACAGCGTCATGCCAAGGCCGATCATCCAATTCTCCCGATAGAGCAGCGCGATAATGCCCGCGATGAGCAGCACATTGCCCGCCAAGTGGATAATCATGCTCGAGAAGAAGTTCGCAAGCGCATTCACATCGCCGTCCACCCGTTCGATGATCGCTCCGGAAGTGTGCGATTTATGGAAATTCATATCGAGCGTCAAGCAATGCTCCGCCAGATCGCCGCGCAGCTTGTTCGTCGTCCGCCAGGCGACGTTCTCGCTCATAAAGGTGGCGATGACCGACACGATCTGCTGCACCAGCGAGAACGCGATGAACAGCCCTGCCGCATAATAAAGCGGCGTCATGGACCCTTGCCCTTGCGCCGTATCGATAAAATAACGGATGATCTGCGGATTGACCAGCTGGAGGGCGATCGAAGCGAAGAGCAGCGCCGTCAGCCCGATCAACGCGCCGCGCTGCGGCAGCAAGTAGCGCCGCATTAAAGCCGCATAGTGCGATATGGAAACCTTCGATTTCTGAAGCTTCATAGGCCCCTCCTGTTTGAGATGGATTCCACCAGATTATCACAGCATCCGAGCGGCGTTAAGCGTTTTAATCAAAATTTCCCATAATTAAATACGAGTCCTTGCAACAATCCAATTTAGCTTCTCGTTTACCTTAATATGGAATTCGTATTATAGATTGTATCGATACAGAGGGGGACTTGCCCATGCTACAACGGCTATTGCGTCCATGGTTCCTGCTGCTTATCGCAGCTTGCCTTCTGTTCGGCTGCAGCGCATGCGGCCAGCAGACATCAACTACCCGCTTCACGGCTGCTGACGTGAGCACCAGCCAGGTGCAAGCGCATAACGCCTTTGCGCTGCGGCTGGCCGAGAAGCTGGTCGCCGCTGATGGACAGAACCATCTGATCTCCCCGCTCAGCATCTCGCTCGCCCTCTCCATGGCGGCAAGCGGAGCATCGGGCGCGACTCAGGCCGAGATGCTTCGGACGCTTGCAGCAAGCGGCCTGTCGGCGGAGGACATGGACCGCGGCAGCGAAGTGCTGATGGAGCTGCTAGAAGCAAGCGACTCGGATACTACCGTCCAGATCGCCAATTCCCTATGGGCCGATGAAGGTACGCCGCTTCGCGAGCCTTACGTGTCTCGCATGCAGCAGTATTATGCGGCTCCCGTGAAGCAGTTGGAATTCGGCGATGAGCAAGAAGCGGTCGACACGATGAACCGCTGGGTGAGCAAGCAGACGGGAGGAAAAATACCGACGATCATCGAGCAGCTCAGCGACGAGTCTACAGCGGTGCTGATCAACGCGATCTCCTTCCAGGGCAAGTGGAGCGAGCCCTTCGAGAAGTCGCAGACCCGGGAAGTGCCGGTCTACTTGAGCAAAGACCGTTCCGTAGCCGTTCCGATGATGAAGCAAACGGAGACGTTCCCCTACAAGCAGGAAAGCAGCTTCCAGGCGATCGAGCTGCCCTACGGCAACGGGAACTGGCACATGACGATCGTGCTGCCGGCGGCCGGTAAGGATCTCGCCGCCCTGCTGCCCGAGCTGCTCGCCGACCCGTCCTTGTGGCAAGATGGTCTCTCCGATGCATTCGGCACAGTCGAGCTGCCGCGGTTCACTGCGCAATCGTCGTTCAAGCTGAAGGAGACGCTCAAGCAACTTGGCATGGTGCATCCCTTCGACCGGAGCCAAGCGGATTTCTCCGGCATGGCGGAAGACGGAGCGAGCTACTTTATCCAGGAGGTGCTGCACAAGACGTTCATTCAGGTCGACGAGCAAGGGACGGAAGCGGCAGCTGCCACTGCCATCATGACGGATACGGGAAGTGCGCCCGCGGAACCTTTTGCCATGAAGATCGACCGGCCCTTCTTCTATGCCATTGAGGAGGCCACCACAGGCACGCTGGTGTTCCTCGGCACGATGGCCGATCCGTCCGCGCCTTGAGTGCGCTCGGGTCGGGCGCTCCTCTTCGGGTCGGTTTACCTGTCCATGCGGCGGGTAATGAGAACTGACGAAAGGAGGCTTGGACCGATGGCCAATACGTATCCGCAACAAGGCAGCCCCGCCAAGGGGAACGCCGGTCAAGCCGGAAAGTCCGGCTTGAACCGCTCGAACGCGCCGAGCAAGAACGACAGTTTCAAGACGCGCGCATGGAATTTTGCCCAGAGCCTGTACTGCCGCTTCCAAGACGACGAGGTGCCGGCAATGGGGGCTCAGTTGACCTATTATCTCATTCTAGCTTTCTTCCCTTTTCTTATTTTTATCATCGCGGTGCTCAGCTTCGCGGATCTGACGGTGAGGGACGTCATCGACGGCATACGGCTGGTGCTGCCCGAGATGTCGACCACGACGATCGCGGAGGCATTCGAAGAGATTCAAGACTCCCGCAGCGGTTCGCTCCTATCCTTCGGTCTGCTCGTGACATTATGGTCGGCCTCTAACGGGATCGGAGCGGTCATGAAAGCTCTTAACAAAGCCTATGACGTCGAGGAATCGCGTCCGTTCTGGAAGGTCAAAGGCCTCGCGCTGCTGTTCACCGTCGTCTTGGCGCTGGTCATCGTCTCGAGCATGGTCATGCTCATCTTCGGGCGCGTCATCGGCGATCATCTGTACCGTTGGACGCAGCTGCCCGGCAATATCGATATCATCTGGAGCATTGCGCAGTTCGTGCTGCCGCTCATCATTATGGTCATCGTCTTCGCCATGCTGTACATGTTCGCGCCGAATCTGCATCTGAAGTTCAAGGAAGTGCTGCCCGGCGCGATCTTCGCCACGGTCGGCTGGATCGTGACGTCGCTGGCGTTCTCCTTCTACGTGAGCAATTTCAGCAACTATTCCAAAACCTATGGCAGCATCGGCGGCATTATCGTGCTGCTGACCTGGCTTTACCTCTCCAGCATCGTGATCGTCCTTGGCGGGGAGATCAACGCGGTCCGGCACTTCGATAGGACCGGCCAGGCCAAAGCGCCGTGCAAGCCGTTCGCGCTCCATTTGCCTTTTATGAAAAAGAAAAAAGAAACGTAAGACGCTTAGGCAGCCGCTAGCAGTATCGCTGCCCTATCGAAGAACAACTGTAACCGCTGACGGCTATCGGGCCCGGCGGTTTCTTCCTGTTTGAGCCCATATTGCGCACCATTGTTGGCATGACGATTCATCCCCGGGTCGTAGTCTTCATCCGTCTTAAGGTCCGCTATTCCCGGTCCCCAGGTCCCGCGCATATTTCATCCCGGGGACGGTTCAATCTCTGCTCTCTATCATCTACCATAAAGTGGTAATTACCCCCTTGAGGAGAAGGAGAGATTATCTAATGTCCCGCAAACGCTCCACAATGAAAACGACTTCCATCATGTTGACCGCACTGCTCACGGCCGCCATGTTAACCGTCCCTGCCTCCGTCTACGCCACTGCCCCCGTTCAACTGACGCAGACCGCCAGCTCGAACACAGCTTCAGCCGCTGAGGCAGCCGTGCCGGTTAATGCTGCCGCAGTCCAGGCATTCGCCGACCAATTCTTCGCTCGCCCGGAGATTGCGGCTTCGCTTGCCGGCGCGCTCGCCGTTGTCGTCAAGGATGACCAAATTCTACTGAACAAAGGCTACGGCTATGCCGATGTCGCGGCGAAGAAGGCCATTGATCCGGATACGACTTTGTTCCGAATGGCGTCCATCACCAAATCCGTCACCTCCACAGCCGTCATGCAGCTCGTCGAGCAGGGCAAGATCGATCTGAAGCAAGACATCTCCGCCTACATGCCGGAGATCAAAATTCCGAACGACACCGGTGTTCCCGTTACAGTTGAGCATCTGATGACCCACACGACGGGTTTTGACTATACGGACTCGGTCATGAGTGCAGAAGAAGGCAAAGAAGTCTCGATCCACGACCTCATACAGGCAGAGACGCCTACCGTCGTTCGCACGCCCGGCGAAGCTTACCGCTATGATAATATCGCCTTTACGATGCAAGGATATATCGTCCAGAACGTCTCCGGCCAGCCGTTCGATACGTATGTGGAAGAGCATATTTTCGAGCCGCTGCAGATGGATCACGCTACGATGCGCCTAACGAAAGAGGCAGCTGATAACCTAGCCACCGGCTACACGATTGACAAAGAAGCTTATGACGCCTATCCGGTCGTACCAACCGTCGCACCCGAAGGAGGCATGCTCGCCAGCGGCAGCGACATGGCGAACTTCCTGATCGCCCATCTGGATAACGGCCAATTCGGCGATGCCCGCATTCTACAGGAGCAGACCGCCAAGAACATGCATGACATTCACTATTCGCTCGCCGATGGAGAAGTCCCGATCGTGTCCTACGGATTCGAATCCTTCTTTCATCAAAAACATAACGATCAGCTCGTCATTGGCAAGGGCGGAGACCTGCCGGGCTACCACTCTTGGATGTGGATGCTGCCCGAGCATAAAGTCGGCGGTCTAATCATTACGAACAGCGATGTGACCGTTAGCGTTCGCGAAGCTTTCTTCGCCGCCTTCATGGACCATTTCTATCCGAAGAAGCAAAGTACGACCAACTATCTGTCATCCACGAAACAGCAGCTGGCACGCTTCGAGGGGATTTACCGCGGGCTAAGGACGCCGCTCATGGCATCCAACATAACGGCCGAAGAAGGTTATCTCGTCGTGACAGACGCCATGGGGACGCACAAGCTGAAGCAGACCGGGCCGCTCCTCTTCGAAGATGAGATCGGTGCGCCGGCGGCGTTCAAAGAAGATGAGCAAGGCGGGATCGCTTACTTCTACTACAACTCGCCTGACAGCATGTCTGAGAAAACGGCGACGCCCGCGGCCTACGATGATGTCGCGAGCGACCATCCTTATGCGGATTCGATCTATCTGCTCCGCTCGCTAGAGGCATTGGGGGATGAAGGCGAAGCTTCGTTCCAACCTGCATCGACAATAACCCGTGCCGACTTCGTCAGCATTCTGACGCGTCTGTCCGGTCTGAAGCCATCGCAGCAACCGGCCGTATTCGCCGATCTTGAGGGCCATCCGGCTGCGGCCTACGTGCAGACGATCGTGGAACTTGGCGGCCTGACAGGCACGCCGGATCAGCGGTTCGAACCGGATCGGCCGATTACCCGTCAGGAAGCGGCGGCGATTCTATGGCGCGTTGCCCATCTCGCGCTGAACGCGCCGCCTGTTGAAGCCGACCTGAAGACCGCGCCTGCGCCGTGGGCGTTGGAAGGCGTGCAATATGTCGTCGGTTCGAAGCTGTACGGACCCGAGGTCGTCATCGGAGCGGACGGCGCTGCCGAATACAATCCGCAATCCCCGATGCTTAAGCAAGAGGCCGCAGCCCTGCTGGCGAAATTTATCAGCAAGGTACTTAGCGTCTAGGCGCAGCGCTGCGCCTTCGTAAGCAAAAAAACGCAAATACCCCCTGCGCTTCGCATGAAGTGCAGGGGGTATTTGCAATCGGAATAGGAAAATAAAGGCTCAGGCAGTCGCCGTCGATTTCTCCAGTTCAGCGAGCACCTGCGCTTTGCGAATCTCCCGCTCATCATGCGTCATCTTCGGACAATTGTAGCATTTCTCGCCGCCGACCCGGCAATTATACATGCAGCACGAGGATCGGAGCATTATCGGCTTCTCCGGCTCCCAAGGATTGTCGACGAACCGCGGACTCGTCATGAGGAACGGGTTGCGCTTGCGGTTGAACGCCTCGGCCGGAATCCCTTCCGTTACGAGCTCATACCCCCGAAGGAAGCGGGCGAGCACCTCTTGGCGCGGCTCGTTCTCCTGGACGAAGTCCCGCACGAAAGCCAGCTGGTACGCATATTGACTCCAGATCATGGCGTTCTTGACGCCCGCATGCTCGGCGATGGCTTCGACAGCCGGCACCACTTCATTCGTTATGTAGTCGGTCATTCGCGCCAGCAAGAAACCCGACCATGCCGGCTCCTCCTGCGGCAAGTCCTGCCAGCGCAGCGATTCGATCTTATAGCCGAGATGCGCATGATCGTCATGCAGCTCCACCTGCAGCGTCAGGTTGTTCATGGACAGATCGAGCAGCCGGTTGTATTGCGCGGCCATCAGCAGCATAACCGAACACGCATTGCAGAGCGAAGTGCCGATGAAGGAGGCCGCCAGCTCATTGCCCGTTGCCTGCACCATCTGTCCGCCCGCTGCCAGCGCGATCTGCATCGCTTCCTTATTCCGAAACTCCGCGGCAGGCAGCTGGAACACTGCCTCCTCCATGCCTTCCGGCGAAATATGGAAATACATCTCAACCAACGAAAAATCCATTCCGTGCTGCTCCATCCGTCCCCTCGCCCCCATGTCCGTTTCTTCGCTCACGCCCGTATTCGCTCTTGTGAGAATGATTATCAACTTCTTCACCCATCATAAGCGCGAAGGGAGGGGCTGTCAATTATTGGACAAAACGAGGATTGAATTCAGCTAGCCTTTACGTAGCAGCCCTTCCTTCGTGAACCACAACTTCGCGCTGATGCCGCCGAGCATAATGGCCGTAACGGCTGCCGAGGACGATAATACGAACATAATGAGGATCTGGTACCTGACCGCTTCGATCGGCTCGGCTCCCGCGACGATCATGCCGGTCATCATGCCGGGAAGCTGGACGAGGCCGACCGTCTTCATGCCGTCGAAGGTCGGAATCATGCTGGAGCGGATCGCACGTTTCACCGAATGGCCGATCGCCTGCCTCGGCGTCGCGCCGAGCGTCAGCAGCGTCTCGATTTCGCCGCGGGCCGCCTCGAGTTCCCGGTTCATTTGGCTTAAGAAGAGCCCGGAGACGATCATCGAACTGCCCACGATGATGCCGCTGACGGGAATGATGTATTGCGGCGTCGCTTCAATGATATGCAGCAAGAGCAGCAGGCCCATCGTAATCGATTCGGTCACGAGCAGCGTCAAGCCGATTCGCAGCCGAATGCCGGGGATCCGGTCGGCGCGCTTGCCGGCATTGAAGGAAGCGACCGTAATCATGAGCAGTACGATCAAAACAATCAACGCCGGCTTCCTCGTATCGAACACGTAGTGGAGCACATATCCGATCAGCAGCAGTTGCACCGCGGCGCGAACGGTACCGATCGCGATCTCCTTCTCCAGCCCCAGCTTCCGCTGCACGGACAGCAGGATCGTGACGACCACGAACACAAGCGTGCAGGCGAGCGCCCAGTTACTCATCGGCAACACCACCTTGCGCGGACTCCCGATGGATGAACGAACGCGCCTGGTCCGTACTCGGCTCCGAGAAGAAATCGGCGGTCCCGCTCGTCTCGAGCAGCCGTCCTTCCGCCATGAACCAGACTGTGTCGCTCACCTCGGCCGCTTGCGCCAAATCATGCGTCACCCACAGATAGGCCGTATGCTCCCGCTCCGACCAGGACAACAGCAGCCGCTCGACCTCCTGCTTGCTCCCGGGGTCGAGCGATGCCGTCACCTCGTCGAGCAAGAGCAGCCGCGGATGCAGCAGCAGCGCCCGCACCAGCGCGACCCGCTGCTTCTCGCCGCCGGAGAGATCGCCGGCGGGCCGCGTCCAATCGATACGGCTTAAGCCCACCGCCTCCATCAGCTGAGCGGCCAACTCCTTCTCGAACGGGATGCTGTGCAGGTTGCTGACCGTCCGCAAGTTAGCCTCCACCGATCCCGGCAGCATTACGGCTTGCTGCGCGACATAACAGACCTGTTTGCGCCAGTCCTTCGCCTGCCACGCGGAAGATGGCTTGCCATCCAGCGCGATACTGCCGGAATCGCTCGTCTCCAGCAGGGACATGATTCGCATGAGCGTGCTCTTCCCTTGGCCGGAGGCGCCGAGCAGCGTAATCCGTTCCCCGGCCGTAATCTGTGCCGTAATGCCGCTGAATAAGGGCTGCTCCGGCTGCTCCGGCAGGTACTTGGTCAATCGTTCAAGTGTGAATAATGCCGTCAATGATAGGGATGCCTCCTGTTTGGTCAACGTTATGTCTGCTGCTGTTCATTATACCGCAAGGCGCCGATACGCATAATATTGGAAGCCCCTCGCTGCCTGCGAACCACAAAAAACCGACTGTGGCGGAACCTCTTGTTCGAAAGAGAAGTTCCACCTTCAGTCGGGTTATCGTGTACGGGCGAGGCTCTGGCGGCTTACGGCGCTAAGAGCTCTCCGCTTGCATCTTCTGCGCCTTCGCCGCTGGCGCTGATCCATTCGAGGCCGCAGCGGGTCCTTTCGCCTGCGGATTGGCGGCTGCCGGCGCGGAGCCGGGTTTAGCCGCAGCGGCCGCCTTCCTTTTCTGCAGCGTCAGCTCGACATCCGCTGCACGGATTCGTTGCGCGAAGAGGCAGGCGATCAGCAGGAAGCCGGCTGCGCTGTAGAGCGCGATCCGGCAAGCCTCGATCGACAAACCTCCCTCTCCCGGCAGCGCGCTCGAACCGGTTCCCGCTGCCGCCAATATGCTGACGATCACCGCGAGGCCAAGCCCGGAAGATAAGCGGTTCTGCATCGTGAACAGCGTCGACGCCCTGCCCATGGAGGCAGGCGGAATGTTGGCGAATACCGAGAATTGCACGGAGCTGACGACGTGGCCGAGGCAGAACCCGCATAGGAGCATGAGCGCGCGGATCCACCATGGGCTCGTGCTTGCCCCTACCTCGCAGAGCAGCGCATACAGACCGGCGGACGCGATAAGCGCGATCGTGATGAGGCGCCTAGGACCAAGCTTGTTATAGGTCCACGGCACAACCTGCGAAGCGAGCATCAGACCGAGCGCTTCCGGGAACGTCGTCAAGCCGCTGTCGAAGGCCGAAGCGCCGAGGGCATCCTGGTAGAGCAGCGGGAAGACGTACAGCATGCCGAGCAGACCCGCTGCCGTAAAGACCGAGATCAGCACCATCGTCCGGAACAGCCGGTCTCCGAACAGACGCAGATCAAGCAGCGGCTTGGCCGTGCGCAGCTGTACGAAGACGAGCGCGGCGATCAGCAGCGCTCCGGCAATGCCCGTCATTAGAATGACCGGCTCTGCCCACCCTTCTGCCGCGCCTTGATGCAGCGCATAGACGAGCATCCCGAATCCCGGCGCGGCCAGCGCTAAGCCCAGCCAGTCCAGACGACCCGCATCCGGCTGCCGGTGCTCGCTCAGATAGGCCATCGCGAAGACTACGGCGGCCGCTCCGATCGGAATGTTGACGAAGAATACCCAACGCCAGGTCAAGTAGTCGACGAAGAATCCGCCCAGTATCGGACCGAATGCCGGTGCAAGCGCGATCGGGAAGACTAGATAACGGGACAGCTTCGCCCGCTCCTGCGGCGGGAATGTCCGGAACAGGATCGTCATCGCTACCGGCGTAAGCATGCCGCCGCTCGCGCCCTGAATGACCCGGAACAACGATAACGTTTCCAGATTGGCGGACAGGCCGCACAGCGCGGAGGATACGGTGAACATGCTAATGGCTAGCAAGAACATCCTCTTTGTGCCGAATCGGTCGCCAAGCCACCCCGCCGCCGGCAGCACAACCGCCAGACTGACCAAATAGCTGACATTAATGACGCCTACGGAGGAAGGCGCCATCCCGAATTCGCTGCCGATCGTGCGCAGCGCGACATTCAGAATGTTCGCATCCATGGCAACCATGAACATGGTTGCCACATAGATGATGCAGACGATGAGTTTCGGGTTAAGACGGGCATTATTCGTCACGCCTCGATCGCGCTCCCTTGGTGGACGATCAGGCTGCGCGGCCGCATGTCGGTCCACTCGCCTTGAATGTAATCGATGCAGGCCTGGCGGCTTTCCCTCTCACGGATAACCGTCCAGCCTGCCGGCACCGTTACGAAGGCGGGCCATAGCGAATATTGGCCCTCTTCGTTCATCAGAACATGGTACAACCCTTCCGGATTCTCGAACGGATTAGTCATAGATTAGCTCCCTTTCATTCTGCGCTGCATGGCCGCTTCTTAGCGCGTGCAGCTTGATGGCCAGACGCTCGCCGATCTCGGCCAACGGTCCCGGCTGGCACATGTCCTTGTGCCGGCAGGCGATATCGTATTGCTCCAGTTCGCCGTCGATATACGGCGTCCACGTCTTCGGATCGATCGGCGCGAACCAATCGGGTATGATCGTCGAACGGAAAAACAGCAGATCTCCCTTGTACGGCCTCGGCTTGTATTCCGCCATAATTCGGACGGAATTCACGTAGGTTTCCTTCAAGTTCATGATCGTCTCCGGCGTAAGGCTCGCCAGCGCGCTGCCGTCGCTGCGCAGTATCTCGATCGCGCCGTCCATGGTCAGCGGCTTGTCGCCCATATTGTCCGGATCATAGCCGCCGAGCGCCAGCAAGGCGATCAGCGCTTCCTTCTCATCCGGCCCATCCTTAATCGGAAGGAAGTGGCTCGGGTAGGAATCGAGCATGGCCAGGAGCGATACTTCTTCGCCGTCTTGCTGCAGCTGCACGGCAATGGCGTGGGCCACGTTGCCGCCGAGCGACCAGCCGAGGATCCGATACGGCCCCTTCGGCTGCACCTGACGGATGTGAGCGATATAATCGGCGGCCATCTCATCGAGCGAACGCGGTAACTGCTCCTCCTTCTTCGCGATGCCGCGGGCTTGCAAGCCATAGATCGGATCGTCCGGGCCAAGCGACTTCATCAGCCCTGCATAGCACCAGCTTAAGCCCCCGGCAGGATGCACGCAGAAGACCGGCTGCTGCTCGCCCGTGGAACGAAGCGGCAGCAAGACGTCCAGCGCGCTCTGGCTGCTTCCCATCCGCAGCCGTTCCGCAAGGCCCGCCACGCTCGGCGCTTCGAACAGATTGCCGATGGAGAGGTCCGCGCCCAGCGACTCGCGGATGCGGCTCATCAGCCGGACGGCCAGAAGCGAATGTCCCCCTAATTCGAAGAAGCTGTCCTCGATCCCGACGCGCGGCAAGCCGAGAATCTCGGCGAACAGATCGCACAGGATTTCTTCCTGCGGCGTCCGGGGACCTTGGCCGCCTCCAGGCAACGTGAAGTCCGGCGCCGGCAGCGCCTTGCGGTCCAGTTTGCCATTGGGCGTCAGCGGCAAATCCGACATGACGATATACGCCGACGGCACCATATAATCCGGCAGGCTGCTCGCGGCATGGCGGCGCAATGCTGCCGAGTCCAATTCGGCTTCCTGGCCTGCGACGACGTACGCGACGAGGCGTTTGTCGCCCGGCTGGTCTTCGCGGACGATGACCGCGACCTGCGCAACTTCGGGATAACCGGCGAGCACGGCTTCGATCTCGCCGAGTTCGATGCGGAAGCCGCGGATCTTGATCTGATGGTCGGCGCGGCCGATGTAATCGAGCGTGCCGTCCGCCAGCCAGCGCGCCAAGTCCCCGGTACGGTACATACGCGTGCCCGGCGCGCCGAACGGATTGGCGACGAAGCGCTCCGCGCTAAGGTCCGGCCGCCCGTGATAGCCTCTGGCCAGCCCCGCCCCGGCGACATACATCTCGCCGACCACGCCTGGCGGCAATGGCTGCAGCGCCTGATCGAGCACGTAAATCTGCAGATCCGGAATCGCCCGGCCGATCACCGAATTCGCTCTGCCGGCCGCGATTTCGCGGTTCAGCGCGTGGTAGCTGACATGCACGGTCGTCTCGGTGATCCCGTACATATTCACGAGCAGCGGCTCCTGGTCGTCATGGCGCGAATACCAATCCGCGAGACGGCCGAGCTCCAGCGCTTCGCCCCCGAAGACGACATAACGCAAGGACAGCCGCGATCCATCCTCCGGATGTTCTTTGTCCGCCTGCATCAGCTGGTAGAAGGCCGAAGGCGTCTGATTCAGCACCGTCACCTTCTCGTCGGCGAGCAGCTTCAGGAACTCTGAAGGCGAGCGGCTGATCGTATGCGGCACGACGACAAGGCGTCCGCCGTAGAAAAAGGGTCCCCAGATCTCCCAGACCGAGAAGTCGAAGGCATACGAGTGGAACAATGTCCAGGCATCCCCCGCTTCGAAGCGGTACCAATGATCGGTGGCGCTGAACAGCCGCACCACGTTCTGGTGAGGGATGACGACGCCCTTCGGCCGTCCCGTCGAACCGGAGGTATAGATGATATACGCCGGATGATGCGGCAATAGCGGCTCGCGGCGGCTCGCGTTGTCCGGATTCCCGCTCGAATAACGTTCCAGCCCGCGAAGGGTCTCCTCGTCATCCAGCAGAATGACCGGCACAGCCTTGGCCATTGGGAGCTTGCCGGCAACTGCCGTGCTCGACAGGATGAACAGCGGGTCGGCATCGCCAAGCGTATAGGCTAACCGGTCGGCCGGATAATCGGGATCAATCGGCAGATAGACCGCCCCGGCTTTGAGCACCGCAAGCACGCCGACGACCATATCGATCGACCTTGGCAAGGCCAGGGCCACGATCTTCTCGGGGCCGGCGCCTTCGGCGATAAGCCGATGGGCAAGGCGGTTCGCTTGCAAGTTGAGCTCCCCATAATTCAGCGACGCCCCTTCGTACACGACCGCAATTGCTTCCGGGCTTCTCGCCGCCTGGGCTTCGAAAATTTGCGGAATGACCGCTTCCGGAAGCCCTTCCAACCGCTCATTCCATCCGGTAACAACCTGGTAACGCTCCTCGGGAGACAGAATATCGAGATGCCCGATCGGACGATCCGGTTCGGCCGCCGCTTCGGCAAGCAAGCGCAGCAGTCTTGCACCCAATGCCTCGACGGTCGATTCCTTGAACAGATCCGCACTATATTCAATGAGGCCGTGAATGCCATCCGGCACGCCGTCTGTCGTGCGGCGCTCGGTCAGCTCCAGCGTCAGATCGAATTTGGCCGATCCGACGCTGTTGATCTGGAGGCTGCTCTCGATTCCCGGGAGCGCAAGCGCGGCTTCGGGCGTATTCTGGAACGCCAGCATCACCTGGAACAGCGGATGGCGTGAACGGGAGCGGACCGGATTGAGTACCTCGACGAGCCGTTCGAACGGAACGTCCTGGTGCTCATAAGCCGCCAGATTGACGGCCCGGACGCGCCCGAGCAGCTCGCGGAACGTCGGGTCGCCCGAGGTGTCGGTACGCAGCACGAGCGTGTTGACGAACAGGCCGACCAGATCGCCGAGCGCGTCATCGCTTCTGCCGGCGATCGGGCTGCCGAGCACGATATCGCTGCCTGCGCCAAGACGGGTGAACAGCGCGGACAATCCCGCTTGCAAGACCATGAACAGCGATACTTTGCTCTCCCGCGAGAGCGCCAGCAGCTGCCGATGCAACTCGGCGTCGATGCCGATGTCGATCGTTCCGCCCTGATAACTCGCCGACGCAGGACGAGGGAAATCGGTCGGGAGTTCGAGCTGGTCGGGCAAATGGCGCAGCGTCTCGGTCCAATACGACAGCTGCTTGGCGATCAAGCTGTCTTGGTCATGTTCGCTGCCGAGCAGCTTATGCTGCCATACCGCGTAGTCCGCGTACTGCACCGGGAGCGGCGGCAATACCGGCGTCTGCCCTTGCGTACGTGCCGTATAAGCGGCCGTCAGATCGCGGGTCAGCGCATTGAGCGACCAGCCGTCGGCGACCAGGTGATGGAGCAGCAAGAGCAGCACGTACCGCTCCTCGCCGAGCTTGAACAGCTGCACGCGGATCGATGGTTCGGCAGCCAGATCGAAACTGTATCGCACGGCTTCGGCCAACCGCTCCGAGATCGCATCAATGCTCGAATCCGCGATAATCAGTTCGGGTCTAGCTTCGGCAGCAGGCAGAATCAGCTGGCGCGAAGTGCCGCCCGCTTGCGGGAAGATCGTGCGCAGCGTCTCGTGGCGCTCCGCCAGATCAACTAGCGATGCCTGCAGCGCTTCGAGATCCAGCTTGCCGGACAGCTTCGCCACGAGCGGAATGTTGTAGGTCGGGCTCGGGCCTTCCAGGCAATGCAGGAACCATAGACGCTGCTGCGCAAAAGAGAGCGGCACTTCGTCCGGACGCGCGGCAGGCACGACGGAAGGACGCGCTTGCTGCGCCGTATCCAGCCGCTTGGCAAGGCCGGCTACCGAAGGCGCTTCGAACAGGCTGGCGATGCCAAGCTCCGCGCCGAGCGCTTCGCGTACCCGGATCATTAGCCTGCCCGCCAGCAGCGAATGGCCGCCGAGCTCGAAGAAGTTGTCATCGATGCCGACGCGCGGCACGGCGAGCACCTCCGCGAACAAGTCGCACAGAATCTCCTCCTGCGGCGTGCGCGGCGCCCGTCCGGATGAGAAAGCGGTCAGGTCCGGCACCGGCAGCGCCTTGCGGTCGATTTTGCCGTTCGGCGTGAGCGGCAATGCTCCCAGCTTCACGAAAGCCTGCGGCACCATATATTCCGGCAGCATCCCGGCAACATCTTTGCGCAGCTCGGCGGCTTCCGGTTCCGGTCCCTCTTCCGGCACGATATAAGCGACAAGCCTTTTATCGCCGGGTTGATCCTCGCGGACGATAACCGAAACTTGCGCCACGGCGGGATGTTTCGCGAGCGCCGCTTCGATCTCGCCGAGCTCGATGCGGAAGCCGCGAATCTTGATCTGATGGTCGGCGCGGCCAATGTAGGCAAGGCGCCCGTCCGGCTGCCATTTCGCAAGATCCCCCGTCCGGTACATGCGGATTCCCGGCTTCCCGTAAGGGTCGGCCACGAATCGTTCGGCCGTCAGATCCGGCCGTCCCATATAACCGCGCGCAAGGCCTGTGCCCGCAATATACAGATCGCCGATTACGCCGGGCGGAACGGGCTGCAGCGCGCTGTCCAGCACGTAAATCTGCGTATTCCAGATCGGCTGGCCGATCGGCGGAACGCCGCGGTCTTCTGCGCGGACCGGCTCGGTCGTCGACCAGATCGTCGTTTCCGTCGGACCGTACATATTCGCGATCTTGCAGCCTGCCCCATGCAGCGCCTCCTTCAGCGCGATCGGCAACGCTTCGCCGCCTACGAGAACTTGGAGCCCCCCAATACAGGATGGATCGTAGGCAACGAGCGATTGCCAGAGCGTCGGCGTCGCCTGCATGATCGTCGCTCCGGTCTCGCGGATGTACGCGGACAAGGCCGCGGGGTCCTGAATCGTCGTCTTCGCGGCGATGTGCAGACTCGCTCCGTTCAAGAGCGGCAGGAACATCTCGAGCGCGGCGATATCGAAGGCAATGGTCGTCACGGCGAGCAGCCGATCGGATTGCACGAGCTTGAACTGCGCTTGCATGGCGCACAGGAAATTCGTCAGATTGTCGTGGGCGATCATGACGCCTTTCGGCTTGCCCGTAGAGCCCGACGTATAGATGACGTATGCCAACTCGCGCAGATCGCTGGCAGCGTGCCAATTGTCCGCGAGCGGATTCGTATCCGGGCAATTCTTCAGGCGATCATCCGTCGAAGGGTCATCCAGCGCAAGGATCGGCGCCCCGCAGCTGTCCAGTCTGGCCGCACTCAGCGTGCTGGCCAAGAGGCAGATCGGCCGGGCGTCCTCGATCATATAGGCGACGCGGTCGGCCGGATAATCGGGATCGAGCGGCAAATACGCAGCCCCCGCCTTCAGCACGGCCAGCAAGGCGACGACCATATCCGCGGAGCGCGGAACGGCAAGCGCGACGATGCGGTCCGGTCCGGCTCCGCGCACGATCAGCTCATGCGCCAGCCGGTTCGCGCGGCGATTCAGCTCGGCATAGCTTAATACTTGACCTTCGCACACGACGGCCGGCGCTTCCGGCGTGCGGCGAACTTGCGCCTCGAATAGCGCGGGTACCCGCTGCTGCGGGAAGTCGCGGTCCGTCTCGTTCCAATCGGCCAGCACTTGCTGCCTCTCCTGTTCCAACAGAAGCGCAACGTTCCCGATCGCCGTCTGGTTGTCACCCGCAGCGAATCGTTCCAGGAACCGCATGAAGCGCTCTTGATGGACAGCCAATTCATCCTGGCTGTACAAGTAAGGATTCGCATCCATGTCAATCCGGAGACCGCTGCCGTCCGCCCGGTCGTATACGTTAATCGACAGGTCTTCGACGGGACCGGCCGACAGATTCATGATCGTCGTGCGATGGCCGCCGAAACGGAGCGCATAATCGAACGGCATCAGATTCACCTGCGGACCGAACAGCCGCCGATTGTCGCCGAGCAGCTTCAGGTCGCGGCGCAGGTCTTCATGGCGGTAACGCTGATGCTTGCGGATGCGGCGGATCTCTTCCGACACCTGCTGCATCAGGTCATGGACATGCATAGCGGGCTGAACCGATACACGCAGCGGCGCCAAATTCATGACCATGCCCGGTATGCGCAGCGATACGGAGCCGAGCCGGCCCATGACCGGCAAGGCGAGCACGATGTCCTTAGATCCAGTCAGCCTATGCATATAAGCTGCGGTTGCCGCCAGCACCAGATCCGACCAGTTCACCGAGCTGCTGCGGGCAGCGGCATGCAGCTGCTCCACCGCGTCCGGCGTAAGATAAGCGGTGCGGCGCAAGAAACCGGCGCTCATCCTCGGCGCCCGTTCGGCCAGGCCGACCACCTCCGGCTCATCGGCATAAAGATCCATCCAGAACGCGCTGTCCTGTTCATAACGGGCGGACGAGCGGTAGGCTTCATCCTCCGCGAGGATCGCCTGCAGCGAACCGAATGTCCGCGCAGAGGCTGGCTGCCGCTGGGCGAACGCCGTGTAGAGTTCAGCCGTGCGGCGCGCCAACAGCGAGTAACCGTAGCCGTCCATCACGATATGGTGGATGCGCTGGTACCAGAAGAAGCGGTCGGAGGCGAGCTTAATGAGCGCTTCCGTGAATAAAGGCCCCCTGCGCAGATTGGCAGGCTGCTCTAGGTCCGCTTTCATCAACTGCTCGGCTGCCTGCCGCGGGTTCGCTTCTCCGCTTACGTCCACCAGCTGGAGCTGCCAATTCAGCTCCTCGTTCAGCTCCTGCCAAGGCCCTTCGTGATCCTCGCCAAAACGCACATGGAGCGCCTCGGTCTCGGCTATGGTCTGACGAAGCGCCCGCTCGAAGTGCACCGGATCGACCGTCCCGTGAATCTCCACGCACTCGGCCGTATTATAGATCGGGCTGTGAGGGTCCAGCTCCTGGGCGAACCAGATGCCCGCTTGCGCACCGGACAGCCGCAGCCGCTTTCGGCTTGCTTCAGACATCGCCTCCTACCCCCTCTGCACCGCAAAATAATCGATATTCGGCAAGGCCGGCTTCGCTTTCGCAAGCAACAGGCTCCACCACTGCGCGATCGTCGGACGCTCCGCCAGCTCCACGAACGTCACTTCCGCTCCGCCGCGCCGGAAGCGTTCGACCAGGCTCATGACGCGGACCGAGTCCATCCCCCAATCATGGATGAGATCGTCGTCATCCCCCAGATTCCCCGGCGCTTCATGCAGCAGCTCCGCGATCTGAACGCGAAGGTGCTCGATCGTGAGCGATTCCCCCGCACCCGGCGCCTCGGAGGAAGCGGAAACCTCAGCCGCAGCCTTGGCTTCGCTCTGCTCGGCCTGAGCCTTGCCCAGCGCATCCAACATCCCTTGCGTCGTCAACGTGACCGCGCACCGCTTCGCTGCATAAGACATCGCCATCTCATGATCCTCCCGCGAGAAGTCGGCGACGGCATCCGCCACGAAGAACGGCTCGATGTCCTGCATGAACGCATCGCATGTCGTCATCAGCACGCCGATATGCGCATAGATGCCGCAGATGATGAGCTGGTCGCGTCCCTGCTCCTGCAGCCGCTCCAGCAGATTCGTTTTGCGGAATGCGTTGTACCGCCATTTGGTCAGCACGATATCGCCTTCTTCCGGAGCCAGATCGGCGACGATCTCCTTGTGCACCCCATCGCTCATGCCCGGACCCCAGAATTGGGTCTGCAGCCCTCGGTCCTCCGGCTTCTGCGCGCCCGGTTGGGCCGAGTAGATGACCGGTATGCCCAGCGCATGGCACATACTGCGCAGGCGATTAATGTTCGCGAGCAGATCCACGATCGGCGACTGTCCCGGCGTGAACGCATCGACGAAATACTGCTGCATGTCGTGAATGAGCAGCGCCGCCCTTGTCGGATCGGGTGTCCAAGCTACCTTATTGGCAGGAAGCTCGGCTTGCGTCGGCATTGCATATGGCAAAATGGCTGGAAGCGCCATGAAAATCCCTCTTTTCTACTCAAGTTTTGAAAAATAATGCCTTACAGCTACGGCTAAGTCCCGCGCCGAGTCTGGCTAGACGCGCGCAACCTCTGCGCCGCTCAGCTTCGCGGCGATCAGTTCGCGCAGCGCCTTCTTGCTGACCTTGCCTACGCTCGTCTTCGGGAACGCCTCGATGAATTCGATGCGGTCCGGAATTTTATAAGGGGCAATCCCCCGCTCCCTCAGGAACGCCTTGATCGCAGGCACCGTAAGCTGTCCTTCCCTGCGAATGACGAAGGCGCATGAGCGCTCGCCGAGGAAGTCGTCCGGCATCGAGACGATCGCCGCATCGTGCACGCCTTGGTGCGCGAGCAGATGATTCTCGATCTCCTCGGCCGCCACTTTGTCGCCGCCGCGGTTGATCTGATCCTTGGCTCGGCCTTCGACGACCAGATAACCCTCTTCCGTCATGCGGACGACATCGCCGGTCCGGTAGAATCCATCCGGCGTGAACGCCTTGGCATTATGCTCCTCGGCTTGGTAATAACCGCGGATCGTGTAAGGTCCGCGCGTCAGCAGATGCCCTTCCTCGCCAACGACCACCTCGCAGTCGTCTTCATCCCAGATTCGTACTTCGTCGTAAGGCGACATCGGCTTGCCTTGCGTCTGCACGATAACTTCCTCGGGATCATCCAGCCGCGTGTAATTGACGAGCCCTTCCGCCATGCCGAACACTTGCTGCAGCGTGCAGCCGAGCTCGGGCTTGACCCGGCGCGCGGCTTCGGCGCTGAATTTGGCCCCGCCGACCTGCAGCACTTGAAGCGAAGACAGGTCGCGATTGCGGGAAGCCGCTGCCTCGAGCCACACCAGGGCCAGCGGAGGCACGAGCGCCGTCATCGTGACCCGCTCCTTCTCGATCAGCGCGAAGGCCTCGTCCGGACTCGGATTCGGCGCCAGCACGACCGTCCCGCCTGCGTATAACGTACCGAGCACGCCCGGCGAGCTCATCGTGAAATTATGGGCAACCGGAAGCGCGGCCATATAGACGCTCGATTCATTCAACTTGCAGACCTCGACGCTCATCCGCAAGCTATACATATAATCCTCATGCGTCCGCGGAATGAGCTTCGGCAAGCCGGTGCTTCCCCCGGACAGCTGCATGAAGGCCACCTCTGCCGGGTCTACCTTCGTATGCGCAACAGGTTCCTGATCGAGTGCCTCCAGTGGAGTGAAGCCGTAGCTCTCCGGATTGCCGACGACAATCACATGCCTCAGGCCAGGCACTTTGCTTTGCACCTCGGCGGCCAGCGCCCGGTAGTCAAACCCGCCGTGCATATCCGGAATAATATAAGCCGCCGCCTCGGCAAATTCGCAGAAATACGCAATCTCGCTGCTGCGGTGCAGCGGAAGCGAGAACACCGGCAGCGCCCCCAGACGGAACAAGGCGAACACGACCTCGATAAACTCGCCGATATTCGGCAGCTGCACCACTACCCGCTCCAGCGGCCTGATCCCGAGCGCGCGGAACCCTGCGGCCAGCCGGTCGACACGCGCATCCAGCTCCCGGTAAGTCAGTCTGCGGTCGCCGCTGACTACAGCCGTCCGGTCGCTATATTTGGCCGCGCGATCCCGAAGCATCCCGCCGAACGACAAGCCCTCCCAGCATCCGGCTTCCCGGTACAGCGAGGCGAATTCCTCCGGCCACGGCTTACAATTTGCCAACATCAATAGTCCCTCCTTAAGTCGTTCAATTATCTATTCCTGCTGCAGCCCCATGGCGCGCAGCATGGTGCGAAACTTCGCCGAGGTCTCGGCCAGCTCCCCCTCGGGACTCGACCCGAGCACGACGCCGGCTCCCGCGTACAGCCGAAGCGAACGGTCATAGACCTCGGCGCAGCGGATCGTCACGACCCATTCCCCGTCCCCGCTCGCATCGTTCCACCCGACCATGCCGGTGTAGAATTCGCGGTCGAACGGCTCGATCTCATAGATGGCTTCGCGAGCCGAGTCCGTCGGCGTTCCGCACACGGCCGGCGTCGGATGCAGCGCTGCCGCCAGCTCCAAGGAAGAGGTGGACGGATCGGCAAGCTCGCCCGCAACCTCGGTCGACAAATGCCACATCGTCTCGGTATGGACGAGAGACGGACGGGACGGAACATCCAGCGTCTTGCAGAACGGCCGCAGCGCTGCAGCTACCGCTTCAATGACGACCGCGTGTTCATGCAGATCCTTCTCGCTAATGAGCAGTTCGGCGGCGATGCGCTGATCCTCGATCGGATCCTTGCTGCGCGGCCGCGAGCCGGCAAGCGGATTCGAGATGACCTGCCGCCCGGTACGTCTGACCAACAGCTCCGGGCTTGCGCCAACGAGCGTCCGGCGTTCCTTCGCGCCTGTCGCTCCGGCCGAATTCTGCTTAGGCAGATCAGCCGCGAACGTATAGCCGCGGGTATTCGAACGCGCCAAGTTGCGCAGCAGCTGCTGGAGGTCAACGGGCTGCTGCGACGTCAGCTCCAGCGCCCTGGAGAGCACGATCTTGGACAACTCACCTGAGCGAAGGCGCGCAATCCCCTGCTCCACGCCTTGCGCGAAAGCTTCCGGCGTCGGGACGGAGTTGATTGTATAGGCCGCAGCCGAAGTCCCCGCCAGTTCGCCTACGCCCGCGTTCTCGAACTCGAGCGGTCCGCTCCACTGCACCTTCTCAGGCACGATCAGATGAGCTTGCTTCATCGGGTCGAAAGGAATCGCGCCCACGAGAACCGGACTGCTGTGCCCGTTACGTTGCGCCTCGGCCAGCAGCGAAGCCGCGCGGGCGGGGAGCGTCTGCAGCCCGCCTTGCTCCTGCTTGCTCAATTCGGCAGCGACGCCTTCCGTCAGGAGCGTACGGGACGAGGATGCCATGAAGAACGACGTTCCGCCCTGATAGGCATCCAATAACCGGTTCGACAATACGTTAAGTGCTGTTTGCTTCATTTCTCGAGAACCTCCTTCATTAAGCGCCTAATGTTGCGCCGCCATCGACACGCATGTCATGCATCGTGATGTGCTTCGCCCTGTCCGAGAGCAGGAACACGACCGCGTCGGCAATGTCCGCCGGATCCGCGATCCGCTGCAGCGGAATACCGATCCGGTAATCCTGCTGCGAGCCGGCGATAACAGCCGCGGGTCCGCTCTCGTCATGCCAGAGCAGCCGTTGCATGTCGGTATCGGTCGAGCCGGGGGATACGACATTGCAGCGGATGTTATGCTTGGCGTGCTCGAGCCCCAAGCAATGGGTGAACATGGTGGAGGCCGCTTTGGAGGCGGCATAGGCGGCCATATTCGTACGCGGGACGCTCGCGGCATTCGAGCTGACCGTGACGATGGCGCCCGCGTTTCGGGATGCCATCTTGCGGACGACTGCCCGGGAGACGTGGAATACGCCGTTCACATTGACGGCGAAGGTTGCTGCCCAGTCCTCGTCGCTGTAGGCGTCGATCGGTCCCATACGCAGGACGCCCGCGACATTCGCCAGCAGCTCGATCGGTCCCATCTCCCGTTCGATCGCGTCGACTGCGGCTTCGACCGCATTGGCGTCGCTGACGTCGGCCGCGTAAGCCTTCGCGCAATACCCGCTGCCGATTAATTCGCGCGCAACCTGTTTGACGCCGCCTTCATTCCGGTCGACGACCGCGACCAGAGCGCCTTGCTCCGCCAGCGCCTTGGCTACGGCCGCCCCAATGCCTTGAGCTCCGCCGGTAACGAGCGCTACCTTGCCCTTTATCCCTGAACCATTCATAATTTCAATCCCTTCACCACCGAACTGAGATACCGCCAATTCTGCGTGCACAGTCTGCGCTTAATTTTGAAAATGATTATCATTATCAATTTGAGTACGACCAATATTAGCGACCCGCTCCAAGACCGTCAACGCTACTTTAGCCCTGAATGTTGTAATAACCTGCCTGTCTCCTGGACATTTGGCTCGGCGTTTCCTTGAAGCTATCTGCCTCTCACCTACTTGTGGTTGGAGATCCTTTTCACGGCTCTTTACTATTTCCCTTCGTATCGACCTTACTGCTTGCTTCTCTCGTGCGTAAGCTAGCTGTAACCTGGCAGCTGCCTTGCGAAGGGCCACTTGGCAATACATTATTTACCCTCATTGAGATTGATTATCATTGTTGATTATACGTAACGTATCCCCCTCCGACCATGGATAATTCTCAGAAGAATTTTGTAAGATTACCCTGTTTTCCGCAAGATTTGCTCCCTCTGACGTACACGACAAAAGGCCCACGCTAAGGCATGATCAGCCTTCGCATGGACCTTCTCTTACATCTACTACCTAGATCTGTTTCTTATCTTTGTTTCCGTCCTGCAGCTTCTCTCACACTTCGCCTACATTATTCCGTAGCTAATTCAACCGCCAATTGGGATGCCAGATCGTTCGAGTAGCCGCCCAGCGTGAAGACGACCCGCTTCAGCTGCCCTTGATAAGCGGTCGCGGCGCCTGCTGTCTCGCTAAGCGGCGTCGACCCGTTCTCGCCCACGTGGAAGTGGTCGCTCGAGAAGCCGAGCTGCGCGACATGGCCGATCGGTCCTTCCCCGACCCGCGCTCCGTTCACATACAACGTGCCGACTCCCTCCGCTTCGCTCGTCTTCGCGAAACGGAACGCCAGCGACAGTTCACCCGCCGGCAGCTCCTGCTCGGAGACGACCGTATATTGAACGCCCCATGAATGATTGTAATGGAAGATCAGCTTATTGGCCTCGATGAACAGACCGTAGCCTCCGAAGCGACCGCCTTGCACGACGAGGACGCCTTCCTCTTCCACCGAATGGCGGAACACCTCCGCGCGAATCTCGAACGGCTTATTGCGCACGTCCGGCGACTTGGCGAACGGCAGCGGGAACGAGGACGGGTAGAAGACGCGCTCGGTCACTTGCGGTGCCGCCGCTCCGGCGCTTGCCCGCTTAGCTGCCTCGATGCTTCGTACCTTCGCCAAGATCGAACGGCCATCCAGCGGCAAGACGCCATTGCGGCCGGCTTCCGCCCACCACAGATCGACCAGCTCGCGAAGTTTCTCCGGATGCGTCGCCGCCAGATCGTTCGATTCCGTGAAATCCTCATCCACGTTGTACAGTTCCCAGACATCGTCGTTAAAGGAGGTATCCGGTTTGTGGGCGGCTACCGCTTTCCATCCCTTGTGCCAAATGCCGCGGTTGCCGACCATCTCGAAGTATTGCGCCGGCTTGCGCGTCGGCTCATCCCCGCTCGCGAACGTATACGCCAGGCTCGTACCGTGAATCGGCTGCTGCGTGACGCCTTTGTACACCTCCGGCGCCTCGATGCCGATCAGCTCAAGCACGGTCGGAACAATATCCGTTACGTAAGAGAATTGCGTTCTAACGGCTCCGCCGTCTTGGATTCCCTTCGGATAGTGGATGATGAGCGGGTCCTTGACGCCGCCGGCATGCACGAACGATTTGTACCATTTGAGCGGCGTATTGCCCGCTTGCGCCCATCCGGCCGGGTAGTGGTTGTTCGCGAAGTCCGAGCCGATCTCGTCGATCCGCGCCAGCTTCTGCTCGAACGTCTCCTTTATGCCGAAGCCTTCCGCCCACGTATGGACGGTGCCTTCCTGTCCGCCCATCGCGCACGCGCCGTTATCCGACAAGAGCACGACCACGGTATTGTGCAATTGACCAATCTCCTCGATGTAATCCACGAGCCGTCCGATATGCTCATCCGTATGCTCAAGGAAGCCGGCGAACGCTTCTTGCTGGCGCGCGAACAGACGCTTCTCGTCCTCGCTCAGCGAGTCCCATTCTTTCACGTTCGGATTGCGCGGCGGCAATACGGCGTCCTGCGGGATAATGCCGATCGCCTTCTGACGCTCGAACCATTCCTGGCGTGTGACGTCCCAGCCTTTGTCATACTTGCCCTTATACCGGTCGATATAAGCTTTCGGCGCATGATGCGGCGCATGGGTCGCGCCGTAGGCCACATAAGCGAAGAACGGCTTATCCGGCGCCGCGGATTTCTGGTCGCGAATGTATTCGATCGCCTTATCCGTCAGATCCTCGGTCAGATGGTAACCTTCCGCGACCGATTTCGGCTGCTTCACCGGACGGTTATCTTCGACCAGATCCGGATTCCATTGGTTGGTCGCTCCCTCCAGGAAACCGTAGTAGCGCTCGAAGCCTCGGCCCAGCGGCCAATTGTCGAACGGACCTGCCGCCGTATGTTCGACTGCCGGAACGAGATGCCATTTGCCGACCGCGAACGTGTTATAGCCGTTCTCGACGAGAATTTCGGAGAGCAGCGCGTTGTCCTTGCTGATCTTGCCGCGCGTGTTCGGGAAGCCGTTATCGAAGCCCGATACGAAGGATACGCCGGTCGCGTGCGGATTGCGTCCGGTCAAGAGCGCCGCCCGCGTCGGCGAGCAAATCGCCGTCGTATGGAAGTTGTTGTAACGTAAGCCCCCTTGCGCCAGCTTATCGATATTCGGCGTCGCGATATCGGATCCGTAGCTGCCCAGATGGGAGAAACCGAGATCATCGAGCAGAATGACGACGACGTTAGGCGAGCCTTCCGGCGACCCGGCCGGCTGCGGCCAATTCGGCGTGGAATCCTGTACGGTCGCGCCGATAATACCTTCGAACTTGTTAACCTTCCAATTAGACATGGAATAAGCCTCCTTTTTCGCTTACGGGTAGATTAGATTCGTTATGGATTCGTTAAGCCGGCTTACGCGCGGAAGAGCTGGTGAACACGATGCCGTACCGATACAGCAGCTTGCGGCCGATGAAGCCGAGCAGGCGATCCGTCGCGAAGCCCATCAGGCCAAGCGCGATCAGGCCGACGAAGATCCAGTCGGTCTTGAAGTAGAGCCGCGCGTTCCAGATCAGGAAGCCGACGCCTTCGTTGGCTGCGACCATCTCGGCCCCGAGAATGGCCATATACGAGGTACTCATCGCCAGACGCACGCCGGTGAACATGTACGGAATCGTCGCCGGAATAATGACATGGAGCAGAATTTGCCACTCCGAAGCGCCCATGCTGCGCGCCGAACGGATTTTGTCTTCCTCGACTGCGAGCACCCCGGTCATCGTATTGATGATAACGGTGAAGATCGTGCCGTACATGATGAGAATGATCTTGGACTGCTCCCCGATGCCGAACCAGAGCATGAACAACGTAATGAAGGCCAGCGCCGGGATAAAACGGACGAAGTTCAGGATCGGCTCCGTAATGGCGCGGATGATGCGGATGCGGCCCATCGCAAGCCCGACCGGAATTGCGATTAAGCTGCCGAGCAGCCAGCCCGTGAAGACGCGGTAGAAGCTATAGATGATGTAGGTCAGCAGCGAGCCGTCCTGGGCCAGCTCGATCGCTCCTTGCAGCGTCCTGTAAGGACCCGGGAGGAAATCGGGGTTCGATGGCATGGAAGCCAGCTGCCAGATAAGCAATGCGCCCAGCCATGGCAGAACGCCGTATTGCAGAATTCGTTTCAATCGATTCATCGCAAGCACTCCTACTCGTCAAAATGGGATTCGATCGTGCTCAGCAAGTCCAGCACGTTCGGGTCGGACAAATCCCGCGGATAGGCTAGCGGAATATCGTACAGATCGGTAATGCGCGACGACGGGCCGACCGACATGATGCCGATCCGCTGGCCTAGCAGAATCGCTTCCTGAATATCGTGGGTGACGAAGATGACCGTCTTCTTCGTCTCCTGCCAGATGCGGATCAGCTCCTTCTGCATCGTCCGACGCGTCATCGCGTCGAGCGCGCCGAACGGCTCATCCATCAGCAGGATCGCCGGATCGTTCGCGAGCACCCGGGCCAGCTGCACCCGCTGCTTCATGCCGCCGGACAGCTCCTTCGGGAATTTGTTCTCGTGGCCGGCCAAGCCGACGAGCGCGATATAGCGGTCGGAGACTTCCTTGCGGCGCGCCTTCGGCACCTTTTTCATCCGCAGCCCGAATTCCACGTTCTCGCGTACGGTCAGCCACGGGAACAACGAAGCGTCCGCCTGTTGGAACACCATGGCCCGCTCGCTCCCCGGCCGCTCGATCTCGTTATCCCCGAGCGCGATTCGCCCTTCCGTCTTGCCGATGAAGCCGGCGATCATATTGAGCAGCGTCGACTTCCCGCAGCCGCTGGGGCCGAGGAGAATGAAGAACTCCCCGCCCTTGATCGTCAGATCGATATCCTTGATGATGTAATGCGGCTCGCGGCTGCCGGTGCCGGCTTGGAACGATTTGCGCAAATTCTCGATTCGGATGGCAGCAGGCGTCTGGCCCGCGGGTTGGCTCGTCATGGCGATATCCCCTCTCGATCCTTATTTGTAAGTGACCAGATCCGGGAACGCCTCACGGAGCGGATCCAGCGCAAGCTTGCTCTTCAAGTCGTAATCGACCTTCAGAATGCCCTTGTCTTTAATGAAGCTCTTCATTTCTTCGAGATGTTCGTAATCCTCTTGGCTAAATCCGATCGTGTACGTCAGCTGCTCGAGGTCCTTCAGCACGCCTTCCTTCGGCAGTTTCACTTCGTCGAACGCGAGCTGCGCCGTCTCTTCCTTATGATCGGCGATATAATCGACCGCTTCCTTGACGGCTTTCAGAATGTTCGCGACCGCCTCCGGATGCTCCTCGATAAACTTCGACTGGACGACGAAGTAGGAGGAAATGCTGGCATTGGCGTCGGACAAGTCGCCGATCTGATGCGCGCCCTTGATGCCGAGGAATTTCTCGATAAAGATGCTTGCGGCGATAACCGCGTCGATCTGACCTTTCTGCATGCCGATCAATCCTTCATCCGGCGTGCTGTACGGCACGAATTTCACTTTGCTCTCGTCGACGCCGACGTTCTCGAGATACTTCGACCAGATGTACTCATACACGGTGCCCTTCACGACGCCGAGGCGTTTGCCTTCCAGATCTTTGGCGCTTGTAATGTCATCGCCCTTGGCGATAATGACCGACGATGCCGCCGATTGCTCCGTCTCGCGGGACAACGTGCTGACGACCTTGAAGTCGCCTTTGGAGAGGGAGTTCAAGAGGGCGTAATCGGCGGCCGATCCCGTATCCGCCCGCTCGACCAGCATCGCGTTGATCGTGTCGATCCCGTAAGCGAAGTTCGATACCTCTGCCTCGATGCCATGCTTCTTGAAGAATCCTTGCGCGACTGCCGTGCGGAATTGCAAGGAACCCGTTGCCGCCGTATCCAGCGCGAAACGTACCTTCACCGGCTCGGCGCTCGCCTCTGCGCTAGCCTCCGTGCTCGCCTCTCCTCCCGCGTTCGCAGAATCGCTATTGTTGCCGCAGCCGGACAGCAGCGCCGTCAGCATGGCGACGAGCAGCAATACCGTTCCTTTATACCCGAATCGTTTTTGTCCGCGAATGAATACTTTCATTAATGACCCTCTCCCTATCCATTGTTAAGTTCCCGGTACTGCTCTACTTCCCCGATGGCTTCTTCCGTAGTAAGCTCGGTCAACTTGGCGAAGCCCCCGAAGTAATCGCCGAAATTCCCCATGATCCGGACACAATACTTGATCATGGCCTCTAGCTCCCGATCATCGAAATTCTCGAACAAGCCGTAACGTTGATGGTCGTCATGGCTCTGCAGCCATTGCATGAACCGGCGGCCCTTCTCCGTGATGTGGAGCAGCACCGTACGGCGGTCGTCTTCCGGCCGCGTCCGGTAAATATAGCCATTGCTCACCAGCCTGTTGCACAATTGCGTCGTCGCTCCCGACGAAAAGTCGATTGCCTCCGACAGCTCGCCGGCCTTCTGCGGGCCTTCCCGGATCAGACGGCTCAGCACGATAATCATCGGCGGCGAGATTTCCCCTAGAATTTGTACTTTGTCGCGCTCCACAACGAATCTGCGGATCATCTTTCGAAAGGTGTCGTCCAGTTCGGACAGCAGCGCATGCCTTTCCATCGTTTCCTCCCCCTCATTCCACGCAAAACAAAAAGGCTTCCGAGCAAGGCGAGAAGGCTTACGCGGTCGGCACTCGTGTGCTGGCGTTAAGCGGCAATCTCGCTTGGTCAGAAGCCATTGGTTGGTCCAGTAGGCTTTGCATTTGTTCTTCTTGGCATTTATCTTTTTGGAAAGATATTTCCGATGAAGATAAATTATCACAATAATTCCAATCTGTAAAGTAGGAATTTAAATTTTACAATTATCTGCCTGGATAAAAATCCCTTGCCCGGCTATCCTGTTAAAAGGACAACTTTATTGTATAATAAATACCACAAATATCCTGAAGGCTGATGAACAACATATGCAAATGGTTAACAAACGGGAGTTTTTTCGAGTAGACCTCAAAATCCCGCTGTCCGCGCTCCTGAAGATCATCGCTGTCAGCGGTAATGTGACCGACACCAAATACTCCAAGATCGCCATTAAAGATATAAGCGCAGGCGGCATCCGCATGCATTCGAGGCTGAACCTGCCGGTTCACGTCAATCTCTTGCTGGAGTTCTCCTTCCAGCTGTTCAACGAGAACGTCAAGCTGATCGGCGCGATCACGCGCAAGACCGAGATCGCGCCCGCCTTGTTCGAATACGGCATTCAGTTCTATCTGGATATTAATAAGGAGCGGCAGCTGATCAGCAACCTCAACCAGTTGACGGCCAGGCTGCGCAATATGGATGTGTTATCGAGCTGCAGCTTCTGTTCGGATGAAGAGCTCGATGAGTTTTATGACGAATCCACGAAGAACAAGCTCATTCACGGCGAATCGGAGTCGCCGGAATAGGCTTGTTTTTCTTTTGGGCAAGATGCGGTTCGTTTGGAAAACAGATCCGTTTCGGTATAATGGTAGCAATTGTACCTACAACACAAGGAGTTCTTAAACCGTGTCCAATCGCATATGGAACGTCACCATTCTGCTCCTGTTCCTGCTGCTGTCGCTGCTGCTGCTGCAGTTCGTCTCTTCTTCGGCCTCGATCCGGAAGCTGGCGCAGCCCTCTGCGGACGGCGCGAACATGGACGCTGACGCTACACGAAAACATATCGTCTTGATTTCCCAGGAACGGGACAATCCGTTCTGGCAATCCATTGCGGAAGGCGCGCGCACGGCAGCCGAGGCCGCCGGCATGGAGTTGGAATATACGGGGCCGCTGCGCATTAATCCCGAAGAACAGACGAAGCTGCTGCGCAAGGCCATCGCAGCCAAAGCCGATGCCATCCTGCTGCAGGGCTTGGGCAGCGTCGATCCGGCCTACCAGTCCTTGATCGATAGCGCCGTGTCGCAGCATATACCCGTCATCGCTATTGATACGGACGAGCCGGGCAGCGCTCGCCTCGCTTATGTCGGCACGGATAATTACAAGGCCGGCCAGCAGATGGGCGAGCTGATTCAGACGCATGCCGGCGGCGAAGCGTTCATCGGCGTCCTGATCGGCGATGAGCAGGCCGCCAACCAGCAGCTGCGGCTCGCCGGACTTCGGGCGGCGATTCAAGGGGCTCCGGCGCTTCGTCTTGCCGGTGTCCGCTCCTCCAATATTTCGCGGCTCGAAGCCCAACGGCAAACGGAAGAGCTGCTCGCAAGCGAACCGAAGATCCGCATTCTCGTCGGTTTCAGCGCCCTCGACGGCGCCGGCATGATGGATGCGGTCAAACGGCTCGGGCGCGAGGATATCCGGATCTTCGCGTTCGACGACCTCGCCGAGACGAAGGACGGCATTCGCAGCGGTCAGATTGAAGCATCCATCATCCAGCAGCCGCGCCAGATGGGGGTTCAAGCCGTCGATTTGCTGCTGCGCCATTGGCAGGGCGAGCAGATCGCGGCAGAGCAGTTCACCGCCACCTTCGTGCTGGATGCCTTGACGGTAGATAGCCTGGCGGAGGAGCGGTAGCCGATGAGTATCCGGACCAAGTTGCTCGTCTTCCTCCCGCTCCTCGTGCTTCTCGCGAACGCGATTACGTTCTTCCTGTTCGAGAGCAGCAAAGTCGTTCAGACCAGCTACCAGACGCTGATGGACCGGATTCTGCTCGTCCAGCAGACGACCGAAGCTTCCGAATCGCAGCTGCAGACGCTCTATAATTACTTGATCGATCCGACGGAGGCCGCCAAGACGAAGACCGTGAACGCCTCCCGCGACCTTGGCCTGCTGCGCGATGAGCTGCGAGTGCGCGGGCTTACGGCCGGCCATGCCGAGAGCACGCCGGCCTTCGTCAGCTACAGCAATCTGGTCAGCACGCTGGTCGACCATGCGAGCGCGGCGGTCGCGGCCAAGCCCGGCGAGCAGCAGCAAGCTTTTGCCCGCTATGACCAAGCCGAAGAGACCACCGGGTTTATTCGCGAGGCCGGCGCGGAACTCGTGGATCAAGAGCTGACCGCTTATGCGCCAGTCTATGCCCAGGTACAAGCGGAGAACGAACGGATGAACCGGCTGGGCATGGCGGTCTTCCTCGTGAATACGGCGCTCAGCATCGCGGTCGCGATCTGGATTTCCCGCAGCATTACGAGACCCGTCGCACGGCTCGTCGATTGGGCCGGACGGATTGCCAAAGGCAATTTCTCCACGATGCCTGCGCAGGAGAAAAGCCACGCCGATGAGCTCGGCGCCTTGTCCGATGCGTTCCGCCGAATGCTAGCCGATCTGAAGCATCTGATCGAGAAGGACAAAGAAAGTCTCGAGAAGGATCGTCTGGTCAAGGAGCTGGAGCTGGCGGCCCTGCAGAATCAGATCAATCCGCACTTCTTGTTCAACACGCTTAATGTACTATCGAAGCTGGCACTGATGGAAGGCGCCGAACAGACGAGCGATCTGATCGTCTCGATGTCCAGCATGCTCCGTTATAATCTGCAGCGGTTGGATCAACCCGTGCCGCTCTCGGATGAGCTGAAACACGTCGAATCCTATATCCGCATTCAAAAAGCCCGCTTCCGCGACCGGATCCAGTTCGAGACTTCGGCTGACCCCGACGTCCTGCATATGGAGCTGCCGGCGCTGACGATCCAGCCGCTGATCGAGAATGCCTTCGTGCACGGCATTGAAGGGATCGAGCGCGGCGGCACGATCCGGCTGAACGTTCAGCCGGCCGAAGATGGCGGCGCGGTAGTGACGATCTCGGATAACGGCCGGGGCATGCCGGCGGAGGTCCGCGAAGCGGTCATCCGGCTGGAGGAAGGACAATTGGCAGGACGACGTTCTGCCGCTGGCGGAACCGGACTCGGCATGCGCAACGTATTCAAGCGGCTCGCGCTGTTCTATGGCAGGACCGACCTGGTCACGGTATGGAGCGAGCCAGACGCCGGCACGAGCATCACCATCCATATCCCTAATAGAAAGGAGGAGTCCTAGCAGCCATGTACCGCCTATTGATCGCCGATGACGAAGACCTCGAACGCGAAGGATTGGAATGGATCGTCAGCAAAATGATGCCCGGGCAATTCGAGGTGATCCATGCCGCCAACGGGCGGATCGCCATTGAGCGGGCCGAAGAGCTGCGTCCGCATATCGTTTTCATGGACGTGAACATGCCGGGCATTCAGGGACTTGCGGCGCTGCGCGAGATTAAGGCGCGGCTGCCGGGAGCGAAGCTGGTCCTTGTGACCGCCTACGATTATTTCGCCTATGCGAAGGAAGCGCTCACGCTCGGGGTGAAGGAATATATCGTCAAGCCGGCAAGCCGCGAGCAAGTCGTAACCGTGCTGTCGCAGCTCGTACAGGAGCTAGAGCAGGAGAAGCAGCGGCGCACCGAGGAGCTTGCGCTGCGCCATCAGATTGCGGAGCTGCTGCCGCTGGCGGAGAACGAGCTGGCGCTCATGCTGATGGCCGACCATGTGCAGCAAGTCGGGAGCGCGCAGCTGTCGGAATGGATTCATTTTCCGCTGGAGCAGGCTTGCGCGGTTGTAGTGGCGTTCCCGGAACGGTTGAACGTGGCGGAGAGCAAGAAGCTGTACGACAGTATTCGCTCGCTGGTGAAGTCGACCGCGGGTTCCTGCATCATCAGCTCGTTGATAGAGCGCCATATGACGATTTTTGTCCGGGGCTTGGTCCCTAGTGCGGATCTATCTTCCGTGGATCGGCAGCGGGTCATTCGCTTTGCCGAATCGCTTGCCGAGCAAGCGGTCCGCATCGCGGGGCTTGAGGTGCGCATCGGGATCGGTTCGGTGCAAAACGGCGCGGAAGGCCTCCGCCATTCGTATTATGAGGCTGTATTCGCCTCCACCTGCCAGGCCGAAGGGGCGGCGGTATGCCATTTTGAAGAGTTGAAGGAAGGCGGCAGCGGGATTGCGATTCCTCCGGATGGGGAGCTGCCGGGCGGGGATGGCCCGACCGGCGCCTATGTGCTCTCCGCCTTGCAGCGCATCCGCGAGGAGCGCGAGCAGCAGACCGTCTCCGTCCTTGACCGGGCCAAGCAGTACATGCGGGAGCGCTTCACGGAGGAGCTGTCGCTCGAAGAGGTCGCCGATTACGTGCATCTGAACGCGCACTATTTCAGCAAAGTGTTCAAGCAGCAGGTCGGCGAGACGTTCATCGACTATTTGACCAGCCTGCGCATCGACCGGGCCAAGTCGCTCATCGCCGACGACCAGCTCAGCCTGAAGGAAGTCTGCTTCGCCGCCGGCTACCGCGACCCGAACTACTTCAGCCGCGTCTTCAAGAAAGTCACCGGCGTCACGCCCACCGAATACCGCAGCGCGTTAAAAGAAGCCAAGCACGGGTAACGCCCGGACTTGGCTTCTTGTGCCTGATCCGATTCGTTAACGGCTGTGTCGCGAGTCCTACGCCTTGCCCCCTCACGCCAGCATCACGCCTTCCAACATCCCCCAAATCCCCCTCTACTAGCACGTTCTTGTCCCCGAATCTCAACATAATGCTAGCCAATGGCACCTTGCGCCTATCCTCCTGAACCCCGCCTCAAAAATATGCGGGAAGACGCCGCTTTAATGCTGTTTATCCTTCATTTGCGGGCGTTTGCCCCATGCTATAATGACGAAGCTAGTTCAAATGAAGGGAGTTCAACACCTGTGGAATCCACGATTCAGACCCCCAAGGATGGGGTTAGCATGAAGTTCGTCACGCTTGTTTCCATCGTTGCCGCGCTTGGCGGTTTATTGTTTGGTTTCGATACGGCCGTCGTCTCCGGCGCCGTCGGTTTTATGGAAGAGAAATTCACGCTTAGCGAGGTACAAGTCGGTTGGGCCGTTTCCTGTCTCATCGTCGGCTGTATCGTCGGCGCTGCGATGTCCGGCGTCGCCAGTGACCGCTTCGGGCGCAAAAAAGTGCTCATCGCCGCTGCGCTGCTGTTCGTGATCGGCTCGATCGGCTCGGCCATCCCCGGCACGTTCACCGGCTACGTTATTGCGCGGATGATCGGCGGGATCGGGATCGGCTTCACCTCGACGCTCTGCCCGCTCTATAATGCGGAGATCGCCCCTGCCAAATACCGCGGCCGGTTGGTTGCGTTCAACCAATTCGCAACGGTAACCGGTATTTTCTTGACGTATTTCATCAACTCCGGCATCGCAAACTATGGTGACCATGCATGGGACATCGAGAACGGGTGGCGTTGGATGTTCGGCGTTGGCGCGGTTCCCGGCCTGCTCTTCCTTGTTCTGCTGTTCTTCGTACCGGAAAGCCCGCGCTGGCTCATTAAGCAGGGCCGCCCCGCCGAAGCTCTGCCGATTCTGGTCCGCATTCATGGCGAGGAATTGGCCAAGCAGGAAGTGCTCGACATCAAAGCATCGTTCGGTCAAGAAAGCAGCTCGCTTCGCCAACTGTTCAACCCGGGCCTTCGCCTGGCGCTGATCGTCGGCGTCGTACTGGCGGTGCTGCAGCAAGTAACCGGCATTAACGCAGTCATGTACTATGCGCCGGAAATTTTCAAAGAAACAGGCGCAGGCACGAACGCGTCGCTCTACCAGACCATTCTGGTCGGCTTCATCAACTTCATCTTCACGATCTTGTCGCTGTGGCTGATCGATAAAGTCGGCCGCAAAGCGCTGCTGCTCGTCGGATCGGCATCGATGACCGTCTGTCTGCTCGTCATCGGGATCGCCTTCCAGACGGGTCATACGTCCGGTCCGCTTGTCCTGATCTTCGTTCTGCTGTACGTCGCATCGTTCGCGGTCTCCCTTGGACCTGTCGTCTGGGTTATTCTGTCGGAAATCTTCCCGAACCGCATTCGCGGCCGGGCAACGGCAATCGCCTCGATGGCGCTCTGGGCAGCCGATTATGTCGTCTCCCAATCGTTCCCGCCGATGCTGAACTCGTTCGGCGCAGGCCCTACGTTCTATGTCTTCGGCATCATGTCGCTGATCACCTTGCTGTTCACGTGGCGCGTCGTACCCGAGACCAAAGGCAAGTCGCTCGAGCAAATCGAAGCGCTCTGGACGCAGAACAAGAACAAAGGCAGCGACAACAAGAACGCTGCATAATCCATTCATTAGCAGCCAACAATAAAGCCCGCCGCCCATTAAGGGTCCGGCGGGCTTTGTCGTACCAGTGGACTCCCTTGGCGGGTTCATTCGTCGCACCGCCGCAATCCATCCTCACCTCATACGATGCAAAAAAGGCTTTGCCGGCAAGAGCACTACGCTCCCATCGGCAAAGCCTTCTGTCCTATTGATCGTGCAGCGCGCCTTGGCGCTTGTACAGATCCTCGAGCACGATGCTCGCCATCGCCTCAACAACCGGAATGATGCGCGGACAAATGCTCGGGTCGTGGCGTCCGATCGTTACGATCGTCTGCTCTTCGCCCCGGACGTTCATCGTCTGCTGCGGCTTCGAGATCGACGATGTCGGCTTCACGACGACGCGGAACACGATCTCCGCGCCATTGCTGATGCCGCCGACGATGCCGCCCGCATTGTTGGAGAGGAATCCGCTCGCGTCCATCGGGTCATTATGCTCGCTGCCGAGCATCTCCGCCGCCGCGAATCCCGCGCCGAACTCAATGCCTTTGACCGCGCCGATGGAGAGCATTGCCTTCGCCAACTCAGCGTCCAACTTGTCGAACACCGGCTCGCCGATGCCCGGCTTCACGCCGCGGATCCGGCATTCGACGATGCCGCCGCAGCTGTCGCCGGCTGCTGCCAATTCATGGATGCGGTTGATCATCTTCTCGGCTGCGACCGGATCGCAAGCGCGCACCGGGTTCTGCTCGATGTAGCTCTCATCGTAAGTCTCGCACTTGATGCCGCCAAGCGACTTCGTGTACGCGACGATCTCGACGCCGCGGCGTTCGAGCAGCTTGCGCGCGACTGCGCCTGCCGCTACGCGGCCTGCCGTCTCCCGGCCGGACGCGCGGCCGCTGCCGCGATGGTCGCGAATGCCGTACTTCTGAAGGTACGTGTAATCCGCATGGCCTGGACGGAACGCGTTGCGAATGTCATCGTACGCTTCCGGCTTCATGTCGGTATTGTACAGCAGGATACACATTGGCGTACCCGTCGTCTTGCCGTCATAGATCCCGGATACGATATTAATCGTATCGTACTCCTTGCGCGGCGTCGTAACCGAGGATTGTCCCGGCTTCCGGCGGTCCATCTGCTTCTGAATATAGGCGTTATCGATCTCTACGCCCGGCGTAACGCCGTCGACGATGACGCCGACCGCTTCCCCGTGCGATTCTCCGAACGTCGTCAGCTTAAAAACTTCACCGTATGTGCTTCCTGCCATCTGATATGCCTCCCGAATCTTTTTGACCTCAATCGTTATGTCCATTATAATTCGGTTCAAGACATAAGAGAAATTGAAATTCATTACATTTGTCATAGAGGTGTTCTATATCACAACCATCATCAATTCGGAATGGTACCGGATCTTCCTGACGACGGCCAGACTCGGCAACTTGACCAAAGCCGCGCAAGAACTCCATATTACGCAGCCTTCCGTAAGCTATGCGATCAAGCAGCTGGAAGCCAGCCTGGACGTGAAGCTGTTCGACCGTCTCTCCAAAGGCGTCGCGCTTACCCCCGAAGGCGCAACGTTGCTCGACTATGTGGAGAAGTCGTTCACGCTGCTCGAGGCCGCAGAATCGAAGCTCCACGCGATCAAGAATCTCGCGAGCGGCGAACTGCGCATCGGCGCCAGCGGCCCGATGATCAAGCATCTCCTGCTGCCTTCCTTGGATCGCTTCCACGCCGATCACCCGAGCGTGCGCATCCGCCTCTCCCAAGGCAGCACCTCCGACATTGCCCGCCGGCTGAAGAACGGCCAGCTCGATATCGGACTGGTCCACCTGCCGCTCTCGGATCCGGAGCTCGCGGTTCGTCCCTTATGCGAGATTCAAGATTGCTTCGTCGTCGGCCGGAATTATCAAGCACGATCCGAACAGCCGCTGTCCGTCCTGGAGCTGACCCGGATTCCGCTCTTGCTGTTCACCCCCGGGAGCAGCACGCGGCAGTTCGTCGACACGTGGCTGAGCGCCCAAGGCGTGAGCGCGGAAGTCGATATTGAGCTGAGCAGCTTGGACATGCTGATCGAGCTCGCGGTGCGGGGCTACGGAGCCGCCTTCTTGACCCGCGCCTTCGTGCAGCAGGAACTGGCGGAGGGCACGCTGTTCGAGCTGCCGCTCCTCGCTCCCATTCCCCCGCGCGTGATCGGCATCGTCACCAGGCAGGATGCTTCCCTGTCGATTACAGCCGAGCGATTCCTTCAGCTATTGCAGCAGGATGACCGCGTATAACGATAATGTAGACCCGTTCGCCTTAACAACCGTTATAAACGCAGAACAACGCGCACGATTAATCGTGCGCGTTGCCGCGTGTACTCGTTTATTGCTGCTGCGCTGCAAGGTAGTCCAGGCCAGAGATGATGACCGATACCGCTTCCGCGCGGCTGGCGTTGCTCATCGGCGTGAAGTTGTTGCCGCCGCTCCCTTTCACGATGCCGGCTTTAACGGCTGCCGCAACGGAAGGGCGTGCCCATGCCGCGATTTTGTCCGTATCCGCGAACGTCAGCTGCGCATTCGCATCCAGCTGCAGATCGAGCACGCGTACGAGGATCGCAGTCATCTCGGTCCGCGTAATGAGCTGGTTCGGGCGGAACGTCTTATCGGCATAGCCGGTTACGATGCCTGCCGCTGCCGCTTCCGCGATCGCCGTCTTCGCCCAGTTCGGCAGTTGTGCCGCGTCGGCGAATTCAGGCGTTACGCCGCTTGCGGACTCCAGCGAGAACGCGCGGGCGATCATCGCCGTGAATTCAGCGCGGGTTACGTTATTTGTAGGACGGAACGTTCCATCCGTATAGCCGTTCACGATACCGAGCGTTGCTGCGCGTTCAATCGCGTTCTTCGCCCAGTGGCCGTCCAGGTCGGTGAAGGTAATCGGCTTCACTTCTTCGACTGCCGTAATTTTGATGTTCGCGGTCGCTTTGGCGGCGACGTCGGATGCTTTCAGGTCGCTCTTAACCAGTCTCACGTTGTCCAGCGTGACGAGCGCCTCGCCTGCTACCTTGCTCAAAGCCGTGAACGTAATCGTCGCCAGTTCAACCGTCCCGTTCACGCCGGCGGTGTTGCCGATCTTCGTGTGCGCGAATACCAGCTTGCCGCCCGTCGTATCTTTCGGCGGAACCGAGAAGCCGGATAATGCGCTTACAGTTTTGACGTAGCTAAGTTGCTGCGCGTCGAACGTCAGCTTAAGCTCATAACCATACACATCCGCCAGATCGGAGCCGATGACTTTCACGTTCACCTGCTGCCCTTCCGAGGATGTCTCCGGACTTACCGATAACGTGAAAGTCGGTTCGGCCGCCATCGCCGTTAGTGGAACCATGGAGAACAACATAAGGAGTGCGATTCCGATCAATACGATTTTGCTGCTTCTGCCTCTGCCTCTGAACATGTCTAGCACGACACCCTTTCGCCAGCTGATTTGATAACGCTCTGTGCGGATCCGGCCCAAGCTTGTCCATGCAAACGTCAGCGCCGCTTCAGCAATTCGGATCATGTTTTTATTATAGACGCACGTTACACATCGTATCAATAGCTAGATTTTCTAAAGTGTGTAAATTCGTGTGATTGGCTGTTTATCTACGTTTTCATCTGATAACATCCGACAATTAACGCGAATTTTCGATACAATTCGTAGTGAACAAAAAAAAGAGTCCCTCAAAGAGACTCTCTTCTTCGTCTTGGTTACGCTCTCTGCTGCTCCTCTAGCGTGCCCTTAGTCCGGAGACGCCGTGCCGAGACCGCAAGCGCGGCCAAGCAAATCCCCGCCGCCGTCCAGAACACCGTATGCAGCGCAGCGAGCATGGCCGCATCCGCCTCGGCGCTCTCCGGAACTGCGCCGTAACGCCCGAGCACCGTCGTGTATAGCGAGACGGATATCGCGATCCCCATCACCATGCCCACGTTGCGCACCAGCGCATTCAAGCCGCCGGCCGTGCCAAGCTGCTGACGCGGGACCGCGCTCATCACGCTCGCGTTGTTCGGGGATTGGAACAAACCGCCGCCCACGCCGAACAGCACCAGATGCAGCCCGATCAGCCAAGCGCTCTCATCCGCGGTAAGCGTGTTAAGCAGCGCGAAGGCGAGCGCATTCATCGCAAGTCCTGCCGTCGTCAGCAGATTCGGTCCGATCCGATCGGACAGCCAGCCCGAGAGCGGCGCGATCACCGCCATCGTCAGCGGATAGATCATCATCGTATAGCCCGTCTGCTCCGGGGTGAAACCGAGCAGATTCTGCATATAAAAGGGCATCATCACGTTCATGCAAAACAGCGAGACGAACGACAACATCGCCGTCACGTTGCCGATCGCGAACGTGCGGTTGCGGTATAGGCTGAAGTCCAGCATCGGGTGCTTCGTCCGTTTCTCCACCCGGTAGAACATCACCAGCAGCGCGATCGAGCCGAATCCGCCTGCCAGCGTTGCCGCCGACAGCCAGCCCAAATCCTGACCGTTCGAGAGGATGAACAAGAACAGCACCATGCCCGCCATGAACAGTCCAGAGCCGGTATAATCGAATGGCTCCGTTCGCGGCTTCCGCTCCCCCTTCGGCAACAAGAACAAGCCGGCTATAAAGCCGATGATGCCGATCGGCACGTTAATCCAGAAGATCGACGGCCAGCCAAGCTGTCCGACCAGCACGCCGCCGAGCGCCGGACCCGATAAGGAACCCAGCGACACCGTCGTTCCGGTAATGCCCATGGCCCGCCCGCGTTCATTCGCCGGGAAAGCCTCCGCGACGATCGCCTGGCTGTTCGTCATCAGGCATGAAGCGCCGAGCGCCTGCAGCACGCGCGAGACGATCAGCATCGGCAGCGTCACGGACAACGCGCATAGCGCGGAGCCGAACACGAACAAGAGGAAGCCGTAGTTGTAGACGCGGCTCCTGCCGAAAATATCCGAGATCTTGCCCATGATCGGCAGCGTCGCGCAGATCGTCAGCAGATAGGCGGTCAGCACCCATTGGACGACGTGGACCGGCGTATCCATCTGTTCCGAGATCGTCGGCAGCGCGACGTTGGCAATGCTGCCGTCAAGCGTCGCCATGAACGTGCCGACCGAGACATTGGCCAAGATGAGCCAACGATTGCGAACCATAGGAGAGCCCTCCTTTCCCCGCTTGAAATCCGAACTTCCTTAGGTTTTTATCATACCACGATTGGAAGCCGCACCCTAACTTGCGGATTGGGGATTGGGGATTGGGGATTGGGGATTGCAAGCTTATGCTGACGGAGGATTAATTGTCCATGCGAAAAAGCCACTCCCGGCGCATAACTGCTGCCGAAGAATGGCTGAACGGTTAATTGCGGTTGAAGATGACGAGCTTCAGCTCCGTCATATCCTCGATCGCGTATTTGATGCCTTCGCGGCCGATGCCGCTTTCTTTCACGCCGCCGTAAGGCATATGATCGACGCGGAAAGTCGGGATATCGTTGATCATCACGCCGCCGACATGCAGTTGTTCGGCCGCATCCATCGCCGTCTTCAGATCGTTCGTATAGATGCCCGCTTGCAAGCCGAAGGAGGAATCATTGACGCGTTCAATCGCTTCTTCGATCGAATTCACCTTATTGATCAGCACCACCGGCGCAAAAACTTCCTTGCACGACACTTGCGCAGGAGACGGTACATTCAGCAGTACCGTTGGCTGCAGGACGCCGTTCTCCGCCGTTCCACCGCATGCAACCGAAGCGCCGAGGCTGCGCGCTTCCTCGATCCAATCGAGCGCGCGTGCCGCTTCACGATCCGCGATGAGCGCCGAGACATCGGTATCGGCGTCCAACGGATCGCCCACTTTCAATGCCTGTACGGCGGCGACGAACTTCTCGACGAACGCCTCATACGCCTCTTCCATTACATAGATCCGCTGAAGCGAGATACATACCTGACCTTGGTTGGAAAATGCGCCTACGGCGCAGCGCGGCACGATCGTATCCAGGTCGGTGCCCCGATCGATAATGACCGCAGCATTCGAGCCAAGCTCCAGCGTCACGCGCTTGAGGCCGGCCATCGCCCGGATGCTCGTACCGACGCCCGCGCTTCCGGTGAAGGTAATCATGCCGACGCGCGGATCGGTCACGATCTTCTCCCCGAGCAGCTTGCCATCGCCGGTGATGACGTTCAATGCTCCATCCGGCAGCCCCGCTTCCTTCAGCAGGTCCGCGATAAAGTAAGCGGACAGCGGCGTCTGCGGCGCGGGCTTCAGTACAATCGTATTGCCCGATGCTATGGCCGGGCCGAGCTTGTGCGCCACCAGATTCATCGGGAAGTTAAACGGCGTAATCGCGCCAACGACGCCGATCGGCTCGCGGACCGTATAGCCGAAGCGGCCTTCGCCGCCCGGCGCTGCGTCGAGCGGGATCGTCTCGCCGTGAATGCGTTTCGCTTCCTCCGCGGCGAATTGATAGGTCTGGATCGTGCGGTCGACTTCGCCATAGGCAGCCTTCAGCGGCTTGGCTGCTTCTCGCGCGATCAGTCTGGCCGCTTCTTCTCTGCGCTCGGTCAGCAGACGGGCCAGTTTCTCCAGGATAGCCGCCCGCTTATGGGCAGGCATCTTGCGCATAAGCGGCTTGGCTGCCGCAGCGGCTTCGATGGCCAGATTGGCTTCTTCCAGCCCGCCGTCGGCGATCTCGGCAATGGTTTCTTTGGAATATGGCGCGATTAGCGGCGTGTAGCGCGTTGTTTCGACCTCGCGCCCGCCGATTAAAAGATTTTGTTTCTTCATAATAAACGCCCTTTCCTTCCCTTTGAGGGAATATTCGAGGGGACCCTCGAGCACCCATTTAGAACCCAGGGCTTACGCCCTCTAACCCCTTATTTAGCCTCGCCCCTTCCCCCTCCATCGGAAGGGAACCAGAGGGCAACCGCCCAAGCCTATGCTTCCGAAGTGAGTTTTCCATCCGGAAAACTCCGAGGACACCCGTAAGCGGCGTCGCTCGATACGCGGCCGTCTTCGTTGTGTCCTTTCGTGGATGGCCCGCTTTTGTCCTGCGAAATGATACTTGCATGGAACAAGTATCATATCGCTAGGACAAAGCTCTGACTTCGAGCTTCGTTCGCGGCTTTGGTGCCTTAGGGAGATGACTCGCTCGGTTTGAGCGTTGATGGTTCAGCGTTCTGACCCTCACTTGACGTCCCCTTTGGGGACACGCTTTACGTTTCTTTTCGAGGAGACTCATAGCGGATCTGCGCTTGGCAGCTTACTTGGCCGCCACCATCGAACGCTGCAGGAAGTGGAATACCTCTCGCTGCGACTCTTCGCGGGTGATATCCTGGTCACGGCCGATGAAGAAGCGTTCCGCCGCGTTTTCTACCACGTTTACGATCATTTTACTCGTCCACTTGACGTTCAGCTGGCCAATAATTTCGTTATTCGCAATTGCCCTTTGCATCTCGTCCTCGAACCATTGATAATAGGGCTTGTAAATCGTTTCCCATATCTCCATCGAATGGTCGATGGCGAGTCCCGAATAGACGAGTACGATCACGTCCTTGTACTCATCCGTAATGTTATAAATCTCCTCGATGAACGTCCGAAGAAATTCCATGAAGTCCGCGTGGTCCTTCGTCTTCTCCTTGATCTTCTCCATCGTGATGGAGATCAGGTTCTGCGCGATCGCCGGAATCAGCGCATTCTTGGAACGGAAGTACAAATAGAACGTTCCTTGCGCGACACCCGCCTTCTTCACGATATCCGATATGGATGTGCTATATAGGCCTTTCTCGGAGATGATCTCGATAGCTGCCTGCAAGATCGCGTTATACTTGTCGTTTACCGTAGTTGCCGACAACGATTCAACCCCCAATGACTGAATATCATTCATTTCCTTTTCTTGTGTCTTACTATAGCTCAGCCTTGTTTTGCGTGCAACCCTCTTTGGGGGTGATGGTTAGGAACTAAAGTCAACCCGGCTGGTTATTAAAGCCTTTGCCGACCACCTCATGGACATCGTTAAATATGACGAAAGCGCTCGGATCCGCTTCCATCACGATCGTCTTCAGTCGGCCGATCTCCCGATGGCTCACGACGCAGTAGACGATTTCCTTCGGCTCGCTCGTATACGCGCCTTTGCCGTTAAGGAAGGTAACCCCTCGCTTCATCTGCTCGAGCACCTTCGCGGCGATGACCTCCGGCTGGCTCGAGATAATGGTCGCCGCCTTCGCCGAATAAGAACCTTCCTGCACGAAGTCGATCAGGCGCGCGCCGACGGTAATGGCAATGAACGTGTACATCGCACGATGCAAATCGAGGTAGACCAGCGAGACGACGATAATAACGGCGTCCGTCAGGAACAACGTTTTGCCCAAACTCCAGCCGAGATATTGCTTGCACAGCATCGCGACGACATCCATGCCGTCGGTCATGCCGCCATAGCGGAACACGATGCCAAGGCCGATGCCGACGAACGCCCCCGCATACAGCGATGCGAGCAACGGATCGCCGAGCGGCTTGGTCGCAAACTCGAACATATACAGGAAGACCGACAGCGATACTGCGCCGATCATCGCATAGATGAAGGAGACGCGCCCCATCACCTTCCAGCCGAGGAGCAAGAGCGGGATGTTGATCAGGATGCTCGTCAAGCCCGGGTTCCAGCCGAGCACATAGTTCAGAATTAGGGAGACGCCCATAATGCCGCCCTCGGCCAACCCATTGGCGATGTTGAAATAATTGACGCCGAAACCCATGATTGCCGATCCTAGAATGATAGCCAATACATTCGTAACTTTGATTCTCATTTTCTCTCTCTCCTTACAGCTCGCATTGGTTGTAGTTTGCTAATGCAAGGCCACATTCACTCCATCCGCAAGCTGTCTAACGTAAATTTCGATCGGGTTGATTTTTTTTTGCGCTTAAAAGCATGTTAAACCTATCATAAACGCTTTATGAATGAATGTTATTCATTTTCCGTGATTGGCTCTTGTTGTGCGAATTGCCTGCTTACGAGCGAGTATGGTGTGCTCAATACCGAACGACTATCCCTTTCCCCCTTGCGTAAAAAAGAAATGCCCCGAGCCATAAGCATCAGGGCATTCCATTATCGACAAGCTATGCTAGCCGCACTTCTCCACCTGGACGCGGCCGGAGAAGAAGGTGGCGCCGCCGCCCATATCGGCGACGCGCGCCGGGGTGAGCGCGTTCAGCGTGTCGCCGCCTACCGAGGCGTCCGCCCACAGCCCTTGGCTGAGCACGACGCCCGGTTGCACGTCGGTGCCGACCGCTGCCGTTAGCTCGCACGAACCGCGCCCGTTCCAGACGCGGATCCGGTCGCCGGTCGCAATGCCAAGGCCTGCTGCATCGGCTTCGTTCATGTGCAGCTTCGGCGCTTTCTCGAGCTTCACATGCTTGTCATTATGCGAGAACGTCGAGTTCAGAAAGTTGTGATTCGGCGCCGGGATGTACTGGAACGGCAGATCCCCGTCTTCCACAAGCGGCGTGTACGTCGGCAACGGCGGATAACCTCTGCGTTCCATCGTTTTGGAGTACAACTCGATCTTGCCGCTAGGCGTAGGCAGCTTGCTCGACATGAGCGGCTTCACTTGGCCGCGGACGAACTGATGCTCCACCAGCGATTCGTACGTGATGCCTTCCAGCACCGGATTGCTCGAGGCATCAAGCGATTGGCGGATGAGCTCCTCATCGGAATCGAACAGCGCAGGTTCGGTGAAGCCCATCGCATGAGCGAGCAGGCGGAATACATCCGTGTTCGACTTGCTTTCTCCGTACGGTTGAATGACCGGCTGCTGGATCTGAATATAATGATGCCAGTAAGAAGCGTAGAAGTCGGTATTCTCATACGAAGAGGTCGCCGGCAGTACGATGTCCGCATATTTGGCCGTCTCGGTCATGAACAACTCGTGGACGACGGTGAACAGGTCCTCGCGCTGCAAGCCTTCGCGAACCTTATTCGCATCAGGCGCTACGACCGCCGGGTTGGAGTTGTACACGTACATCGAACGGATCGGCGGATCCAGCTCGGTGAGCGCCTGGCCGATCAAGTTCATGTTCACGCGGCGCGTCTTCACCTTCAGCAAATCCGGGCGCTGCAGCTTCGCCGCATTATGCTCCAGATAGCCGCCGTTTCCTTTGATCGCGCCGCCGCCTTGGTGCATCCACGCGCCAGTGAGCGCAGGCAAGCACGCAATCGTCCGGATGCACATGCCGCCGTTATCGTGATGCTGCGGTCCGTTGCCGATCCGGATGAACGACTGCTTCGTCTCGCCATAGAGACGCGCCAGCTTGTAGATATCCTCGACCGGCACGCCGGTGATTGAGGAGACAAGCTGCGGCGGGTAGGCTTTGACATGCTCGCGAAGCTCTTCCGCGCCGACCGTATAGTCACGAAGGAACGCTTCGTCGACCATGCCTTCGTCGAATAGAATATGCATCAGGCCAAGCGCCAGCGCCGTATCCGTGCCCGGCTGAATCGGAATGAACCAATCCGCCCAGCGGCCCGTCTGATTCTTATGCACATCGATAACGATGATCTGGGCTCCGTTCTTGCGGGCTTTCTCCGCGATCATGACTTGGTGCATATTCGTGCTTGCCGCATTAATGCCCCACATCACGATCAGCTTGGAATGAACCGTATCCTCAGGGTCGATACCGAAGCTGCCGCCCATCGTATAGCCGTAGCCTTCCGATCCCGCAGCCGAGCAAATCGTATATTGAAGGCGCGTCGCGCCAAGATGATGAAAGAATCTGCGGTCGAGCCCTTCCGTGCCAAGCATCCCCATATTCCCGTAGAAGGAATACGGCATAATCGAATCCGCGCCTTCATCGGCGATCAGCCGCTTCCACTTCGACGTGATCGTCTCGACGGCTTCCTCCCAGCTAATTCGTTCGAAGAGCCCTTCGCCCTTCCGGCCGATCCGCTTCATCGGATACTCCAGCCGTTTCGGGTCATACAGCCGCTCGGCCATATTCCGAACCTTGTTGCATATCTTGCCTTGCGTTACCGGGTGCGAAGGATCCCCTTCCACCTTAACGATTCTTCCCGCTTCTTTATGAATGAGCAGCCCGCATTGGTCCGGGCAATCGAGTGAGCAGACCGATGGGAATACCCCAGTCTGTTCATCCACAAATCGTGTCATGGGCCGTCTTTCCTTTCTGCTCGTAACTAATGAAAAATGCCGTGATGCTATCATACCACGACAGCGCAAGCGTGGGTGATCCCTCCTGTGAAACTCGCATTAATTTTCATCCCTGCGATGAAAGCTCATAATTACCCTTCGTCGATATGAAAAAGACCCCTCCCGACATCTCCAATGAAGATGTTAGGCGAGGTCCTCTCCTGGCCGCTAACGGCTCTTGACCAGCAAATCTACGGCTTGCTTAATGACCGCATCGGGCGACCGGCCCTCGGCTAGTTCTTCCTGAATGCAATGTTCCAGATTGGCGCCGATGACGGTACCGATCGTCTTGTCCACCGCCGTACGGATCGCCGACAGCTGGGTGACGATATCGCGGCAGTCCTTGCCTTCCTCCAGCATAGCCAGCACGCCGCGCACCTGGCCCTCGATTCGTTTCAGCCGATTCTTCGTTGCGTTATCGTATTCCAAGCCCGTTCACTCCTATCAGATAAACAGGTTAACCCCTGCATCCTCCGCATCCCCGAGGTAGCTGGCCACGCCTGCATAATCGATGCCGTCGATCAATTCTTCTTTCTTAATGCCCATGATGTCCATGCTCATCGTGCATGCGACGATGTGGACGCCCGAGCGGATCGCCCCCGCCATCAGCGACTCGAGCGATTCCACGTTCTTGCTCTTCATCACGTAGCGGATCATGCGCGGACCAAGGCCGCCCATATTCATCTTCGACATCGGAAGCGCCTTCGTTCCCTTCGGCATCATCATCCCGAACATCCGCTCGATCGCGCTCTTCTTCACCGCGGGCCCGTCCGGCTTGCGCAGGATATTGAGCCCCCAGAAGGTGAAGAACATCGTTACCTTCTTGCCCATGGCCGCAGCGCCGGACGCGATGATGAAGGACGCGATCGCCTTGTCCAGATCGCCGCTGAACACCACCATCGTCGTGCCTTCCTTCGCGGCGGCGTTGCCGGAAAGGGATGGCAGTTGCTGTCCTTTGCGCACGACCGCCGAAATGACGCCTCCCGCCGTATCGAGCGATTCCAGCGTATGACCGGACTTCTCGCTCCATTTGGCAATATCCGCGGCAAAACCGAAGTCCGAAGCTTTCACTTCCAACAGATCGCCGTCGCTTAACGTATTCATCGTTTCATATACCTTCATAATAGGTCCTGGACACTGAAGTCCGCAAGCATCGACCGTGATTCGCACAGGTTCGGGAGTCGTCGCTTCCTGCGCGGCTGCTTGCTCATGCGTGGCTGCATGGACGGCAGACTGTACTGCCGAATTGGCAGCAGCCGGTGGAGGCGTTGGCTTGGCAGCTGTCCCGCCGAACATCGCCGCGTAGGTTTTGTAACCGCCGTCGACGTTGCGCACCTGATAGCCGTGCTGAGACAGTAATCTTGCTGCTACATATCCCCGTTGTCCCACTTGGCATGAAACCACGATCGGCGCGTCCTTCGGAATATCGTGCAGACGGCTGCGCAGGTCGTTCAGCGGAATATTCGTCGAGCCCGGGATAAAGCCCATCTCACGTTCGATCGGATCTCGGACGTCGATGAGGAGGCCTCCCCCGTTCACATAGGCATCCACTTCGTGCCATTGCATCGTCGTAACCAATCCATCCAACACGTTCGAGGCGACATAGCCGAGCATGTTGACCGGATCCTTCGCCGACGAATACGGCGGTGCGTAGGCAAGCTCCAGATCAGCCAAATCATGGACCGTTAGTCCGCCGCGCATGGCTGTTGCGATGACGTCAATTCGTTTGTCCGCGCCATCGGCTCCGACCGCCTGCGCCCCCAGAATACGACCGGTCTCCGGTTCGAAGAGCAGCTTCATCGCGATCGGCGAAGCGCCCGGATAATAGCCGGCATGCGAGCTTGGGTGCGTATGAACCGCTTCGTACCGGACGCCGAGCTTGCGCAGCATTTTTTCGTTCGCGCCGGTCACAGCAGCCGTCAGATCGAATAGTTTCACAATCGCAGTCCCGTATGCTCCGGTGTAGGAGGATTTCAATCCGCTGATGTGGTCTGCCGCCAGACGGCCTTGCCGGTTCGCTTCCCAAGCAAGCGGAACGACAGTCTCCATGCCAAGCACCTTATGCATCACCTCGATCGCATCGCCGACCGCGTAGATGGAAGGATCGCTTGTCCGCAGATGCTCGTTCACGCGTATCGAGCCGCGTACGCCTTGCTCAAGTCCCGCCATCGCTGCCAGCTGGCTCTCGGGCTGCACGCCGATCGCCAGAACGATCATATCGGTCGCAAACTCACGCCCTGAAGCAAGCTTAACTAAGCTGCCGTTGTTGCGGATAGCTTCTACCGTCTCGCCTAATTCAAGCTCGATCCCTTTTAGCTCCATATGCCGTTCAACCGGACGCGTCATCTCTGGATCCAGCGCGCCGAGCACTTGCTCGTTACGGTCGATCAACGTGACAGCCACGCCAAGGTGCCGCAGATTCTCCGCCATCTCGACTCCAATGAAGCCGCCGCCCATAATCGTCGCATGCTTCGGATTGCGTTCCTGGACGAATGCCTTCATCCGGTCGGTATCGGCCATGTTGCGCAGCGTGAACAGGTTGTTCGCCTCCGCAATGCCCGGAAGATCCGGCACGATCGGTTTCGCCCCAGGCGACAGAATGAGCACGTCATAGCTATATTCCACGACTTCACGCGTATCGAGCTGCTCAGTGCGGACGACCTTACGTTCCCGATCGATCGCCGTTACCTCCGTACGGATATGGACGTCGATGCCGAACCGGTTCTTCATCGCCTGCGGTGTCTGCAGCAGCAGCCGCTCCCGCGACGTAATCGTATCCCCGATATAATAAGGCAGCCCGCAGTTGGCAAAAGAAATATGCCCGCCGCGCTCGAACATTCGAATTTCATCCTGCTCGTTCAGCCTTCGAAGTCTGGCAGCGGCGGAAGCCCCTCCTGCGACGCCTCCGACAATCACGATTTTCCTTGTCATCTATGATCCCTGCTTTCTGGTTTGTTTGTTGGTTGGTTTCGTATACCCCATGGGGTATACTATATACCCATGGGGGTATGTTGTCAAACCAAAAAGGCTTGGGAGAGTTTACCTCCCAAGCCCTACTTTACGCGTTGCGCGGTTGTTATTCGGTCCGCTTAGATGTGCGCCGTCTTCTTGGCGCCTTTAATCGTCATGCCGCCTTGCCCTGTCGTGCCGTCTCTGCGGATCAGTTTGCGAAGCAGCGGCAGCAGGTAATAGTCAACCCCGAAGCGTCCGGCATTCGCGCCTGCCATCATTACGATCCCGCCCAGCAGGATGAGCCATGGGTTCGTGCTTACGGTTCCGGCGAAGAGGAACATGAAGTTCATGAAGAGACCGAAGAATGCGGCTGTCGCTGTCAATGCACCGAGTATGAGACCAAGGCCGACAAGGAATTCACCGAGCGGGATGAGTACATTGAACAATTTCACATTCGGCAATGCAACATGTTCGAGGAAACGCGTAAAGGTCGGATAGACCAATTCGCCAGTCGCTTTGTCCGCAATCGGATTGCCGATCGCCCCTTTCATGAAGCCTGCCGCGTCAAACCCGTCTTTCAGCTTGTGGAAGCCTGCGTTCAGCCATTGCCAGCCGACATAAACCCGAAGAACCAACATAAGTCCTGCGACGTAAACATTTTTCCGTAAGAATTCCATCATCTTGACTCACTCCTCAATATAGGTAGTTGTTAAATGCGTTGTGGTCGTATATAAGTGGATTGCGCTTAAGTTAGTGAATATTTTCACATTCTCATATGCAGTGAGTGGCTGCTGTTTCTTGAGATGGAGGTTCGGGATCGCTTCATAACGCGAACACTTCCTTTCCTGCTTGCTGCTTGTTGCTTGTTCTTCCTTACACCTTTACTATAAGCCATCCGTTGCACGCTGCATGTGAAAAAAATCACAGATGAAAGTTATTTTATTCGCTTCCTACAGCCACCGCATAATTTGCCGCTACAGATTCATCCTATGTGGGTAAGCGTTGGCGTAAGGAGGTTATTCCAATGAGTGAAAGCTTGGTTCACCTGTACTATATTATCGTGCTCGGCGCGTTGCTGGCGCTCGGGATCGGCGGCATGGCTTGGTTTGTGTATCATAAGAGGAAGAGGAGAGCTAGGTAGCCCTCCCCTTTGACCCCACCGTTGGGAGAACAAGGGCTGCGCCCTTATGACCCAGCTTTGTTAGCCTCGCCCCTTCCCCCTCCATTGGGGGAACCAAAGGGCCATCGCCCTCTGGACACCGATAATAAGCGTGACACGTGACGCGGCCGTCGTTGATCTGTCCTTTCGGGCTTGGCCCGCTTTTGTTCTAGGAGCAATTCGCACGTCCCATGGACATGCGGATTGCTCCTAGAACAAAGCTCTGGTGCGAGCTTCGTTCGCGGCTTTGATGCCTTGGGGTGGGGGCTTGGTGGGATAGTCGGATTTGCCTGGCAGCGAGCTGACTCTCGCTTGACGTCCACTGCGTGGACACGCTGACTTTTAACTTCTTTGTTGTGGGGACCTGCTTGGCTACGGATTGGCGGCACAGCGAGCGGACCCTCGCTTGACGTCCACTGCGTGGACACGCTGACTTCTTTAACTGCATATACTGCAGCTGGACTGCAGCTCAAAATGCCCTTCCGCCGAGGAAGGGCATTTTGCTTGCCTAATGCGCTTGCGCGGGTTTCTTTTTCACTGCCGCTGGGACTTCTTCCGGCAGTTCTTCGTTCATGCCCGGGACGTTGCGCGGTTTGTATTCCATCTCCTCCGAGGAGAATAGACCGACCGACATCGTGCCGTGGCGCGCGTAAGCCCGGATGAGGACCGGCTGGTTGTACTGGTTGCGGAACGTGAAGTCCGGGCCGTCCCAGCTGACCGTGGCGTCGCGGCCGGAACGGACATACGGCACGCTGCGGCTGTGGGAATACCGCTCGATGATATGCAGGCCGGCACGATCTGTCGCGTTGAACAGCGTCGAGGACACTTGGCAGATCCCGCCGCCGATGCCTTCAGACAGTTCGCCCCGGACGATAACCGGCGCCTCCTTGTAGCCGCCGGCTTTCGTGCGTCTGCCCACCACTTTGTTGAAGGAGAACCGCTCGCCGGGGAACACGACCGTGTTATTGATCGCGCTGGCCGCCAAGGCGATATTGTGGGCGCGGTTCGTATTCCTTGAATTGTAATAGGTTACGTAATAAGCAATCGGTCTCTGCCGAATGCTAGCCAGCAATTCGCGGTCTACCCTGGCCAGAACCGGCTTCATCGGCAGGTCGATCGTCATTGGCCCCGTGCCATGAAAGTAGCCGTAGAACTGCTCCAAGAATTTCAGTTGATCCAGCTGTCTGCCCGGCTTCTCCGGCACGATGCCGCCGCTGGGACCGATGAACGCGTTCTTGGCCGGCTCCAGCGTCTGCTTGCGTATGCGGGCCGCCAACTGATCGAATTTATCGAGATCGACCATCGTAATTCCCGGCAAGGCATAATCCATCCGGTTCACCGATAACGTGCTTCCTTCCCCCAGCGTGACCGTCAGATGGTCCGAAGACTGTTCAGCCTGCAGACCAGACGGCTGCGTCACGGCCAGCAGAACCGCCAGCCATATTGCTTTCATTGCGCTCCACCTCACATTCCACGATTGCCGTCATTTCGATTCGACCGCTTCGATTTTCCAAGGCTGCCAAGGCCCGCTTCTCCGCAATTGAAAGACGAAGGTTCGTTCTTCCTTGCGCTTCTCCAACCGATAGACCACAGCCCGAGCCTCTATGTTCCGCACCAGCATGCCGTCGTCCGCTTCGTCGGGAAGATCGGTTACGCGCTTAATGGCGGTAATCTGCCCAAGCTCGGCCAAGGCAGCTTGAAGGCCGGGATGGTTCCGGACTTGGAACAGCGCGCTCATTACTTCCGGATCCTGCTGGTTAATGGCGATGAAAAAGAGCGCTATCACGTTGGCCGCCGACGAACGGTCCGCGTAACGGTACAGCTCGCCCGCCGCTTTATGCACCATCGTCTGATGGTCGGGATCGACGGTCGCCGTTTTGTGCGTGCTGCTGCCCAAAAAATGAATGCAGAAGTGCCCGTCAAAATCATTGTCCGGAATCCCGTCCCCGCCGTGAGGCATGCCATGCATCGAGGCCGCTATCGTATGACCGTCCTTCTCGACGACAATGGCTCTGCGTTTCCATGTCCATTTGCCCGAATAAATCTGCTTCATAATTCGCGTATCCTGCTTCGTCAAAGGCTGCACGTCCGCATGTGTGCTGCCCGCGCGACGCTGCACGTGAAAGCGGAGCCCCGTCTCGAGATCGTGCACGGTGAACCGGGACTTCATCGTCAGCACTTGCTTGGCCTGCGGCCAGGTCAGCAGCTCGCCATAGTGAACGGAGCGCAACCAGGCCATATAGCCCCTTAGCATACGCCGATAGTCTGCAGGAAGCGTAATGAGCGTGCCTTGCTGCGCATCGTAGAGCTGATAGTCTCCGTTAACGGCATACCGATGTTCACCCTGCAACACAACCATATCCGTGACAGGCGGACCGCTGCCTTTCGTCTCAGCTGCATGCTCGAACGCCTTTTTCCAATCGGCGGATGGCAATGGCAGCTCAGTCGCAGGCACCGCTTTGGGCGATGTTTGAATGCTAATGCGTATCGGTTCGGCTGAACCTGAAGCGGCCGCAACATTGAGCAGAACACTAACTGCCGACAGTGCGCAGCACATGACGATTCTGATGATCGCAGCCATAATCTTCCCCTCCTCCTTGATAATTTGACTAGGAAAGGGGCGATCCATTCCGTGAAATTTTTCCCAAGTCCGTATTCTTCCAACTGCTGAATATACTGCTTAGTAGCACGTCGATCATGAAGGAGGAGAGGAGATGCAGCAAGTTGAAAGACAGCAGCAAAACGGCTTAGGCCTCATCGCTTACACGGTCTATCGCGGAGGAGCCTTCCATATGGAGATCTATCGGCCTTCGGATGGCTGGGGCGCACCGCTGACGAGGGGACTCGCCGAGCGCTTCTCCGTTCCTTACTGGTCTGCGAACAATCGTACAATCGCTTTCATCGGGGAGCGGAACATGCTGTACACGGTCCATGTACTAACCGGTGCGGCGGCGCAAATCGAGCAACTCGAACCTTACACCCTGCTCAGCTGGTCGCCGAACAGCCGGGTGCTTGCTTATGCCAAGGATGGGTTCATCGTTCTCTATGACCGGATGGCGCACAAAATGAGGCGGATTCCTTATGACGGCGCTTACGACGTCAATTGGTTCCCTTCCGGCCGCGAGCTGCTCTTCGCGGCACCGGATCCAGAGGGCAACAGCCAGCTGTACCGAATGTCCAGCGACGGCACGAGCATTCAGCAGCTGACCAATCAAGCGGAGGGCCCGATTCACAATGTGCGGATATCGCCCGATGGTCAATTCGCCCTCTACACCTCTCCGGGAGCAAGCATCTCGCTCATTACCACCGTAGATATCGTCACAGGCGCAACCGTGCAGCTGGAAGGCGGTCCTCTGGCCAAAAATGCGAATCCCGCTTGGTCGCCCGACAGCAAACGCATCGCCTACAGTACCACTATTTATGAGCAGGAGACTTACAGTTCTCTCATCGAACTAGATGCAGTCAGCGGGGGGCGACGCCAGACCATCACCGCTTCGACCTGTTATTCCACGCCGGTCACCTGGTCGCCGAACGGCAGCCTGCTTGCTTTCTTATCCGGCTGTCCGGCGAGCGGCGATCCGGCCGATCCGACCGAGCTATGGATTACCGGCGCAACGCCGCATCACGTCCCTTTCCGCGCGGTGCAAGGCGAGCGGATTACGGCCTTGCAGTGGTCGACCTCTTAATCGCCAAATAAGCGCACGTTCGCAAACGGCGGCAATCAGCCAACCGTTTGCGAACGTGCGCTTTTTAACGTGAATCATATAAGGCAGGCCCCTGTTACGGAGCAGGCAGCAAATTCAACTTTACCGCCGTCGTTACGGCCTTCACCCGATTGTTCACCTGCAGCTTCTCGAAGATGTGGCGGGTATGCACCTTCACCGTCTCCGGCGACATGACGAGCTGCGTGGCAATCTCCTTCGTCGTCAAGCCTTCCGCCATCCCTTGCAGCACTTCGCGTTCGCGCTCCGTCAGCGGGCTGACCAGCGCCGAAGACGGAGCGTTGGCCGGCGTCCCTTGAATAGCCGTCTGGGCCATGCCGAAATGCGCATGCAGCTGCTGGACCACGTGAATCTGTGAAGCGAGCGTACGCAGCACCCCGATCCGCTCCGGCTCGAATACGCTGCCGAGCACCCGGTTCTCCAGATAGAGCAGCGCTTGCCATTGTTCCTGGATCTCCACCGGCATACATAACATCGATTTCATTCCCGTCCGGGCGATATACGGATCGGTCGCGAACATCCCTTCCGCGGCGGCCTCCTTCATCAGCACCGGTCCTTGCTTGACGAGCGCGTAGCCGACGACCTCCTGGCTGATCGGTTCGTAATCCGACAGCATCGTGCCCGGCGACTCGAACGCGTCGCCGCCCATGCCGAGCACATGCTCGATGACGAGCCCCTCCGGGCGAATGCCGATATAGCAGCAGCGGTCGGCTCCCGCAAGCTCCATCAGAATGCGCATCAATCTTGCGATAAGCGACGAGGTATCCTTCTCCTGCGAGAAGGCTTGCGAGGCGCGCATCACCGCCGCCAGATCGAGCATATGCGCATAATCGAAGCCGCTCGGATCGATGGCAGCATTGCTTGCGACCGTTGCAGGAAGCGGTTTCGCAGCTGTCCCGGAAGAAGGATCATGCTCGATCGTCTGGAGCCGCTCATGCTCGCCTAAGCCGAACTCCTCCCAAGCGCCGGTCTTCTCCCAGCTGCTCCAGCATTGCTCCAGATCCGCACGCAGGCCATAAGCGCTCTGATAGCGCTGCGCCGTCGATTTCTCTAGCAGTTTCAAGACAATACGGGAGATAATATGCGGGATGTTGCGCCCCGCCTCTTCCAACGGTCTGGGCAGCTTGGCGACATGAGCATGCGCCCACTCCAGCGGATCATGGGCCTCGAAAGGAAGCCTGCCCGTCAGCATCTCGTACAACGTTACGCCCAGCGCATACAGATCGGTCGCGCCGCTGATCGGCTGATTCATCCGGCCTGTGCGTTCCGGCGCCATATAGGGCGGGCTGCCTTCGATGAGCGGCATCGTGCGCGCATTCGTTCCCGAGCCGTCGGCGATGATGGAGTGGCCCATGCCGGTCAAATAGACCTTCATCGAGGAAGGAATGACGATCACGGTATCGGGCCTGATGTTCATATGGACCACATGCTGCTTATGCAGCTGTTCGAGCAGTCTCGCGAGCGCAATGGCGATATGCAGGAATTGCGGGATACTTAGCTGCTCGCTCTGGCAGAAGTGCCGCAGCGTCAAGCCGTGAATCCATTCGCTCGCCAGAATAAGCCCATTGCCTTGCCGAAGCAGGCTGAGCGGCTTCAGAATGCCGGGAATATGGAGCGAGCCGGCAATCTCGTATTCGTTCATCAGCTTCGCGTTCTCGATCATCGCGCGCTGGCTATCCTTCACCATTTTGAGCAGCACCTCGGCGCCGGTCTGCTCGTGCCGCGCGTGGCACACGCGTATATAGTCATCTTCGAAAATGAGTTGATTTAGTTGGTAGCCTGGTACTGCTGACATAGCTGCTCCCTCCCCACGCTAACAATTATAAACGATAGGAAGCGGATTAAGTCGAATCATGACGAAAAAAGAGATGACTCCCACCCGTAGCAGGAATCATCTCTTCTAGTAAAGCGCCCCGCGATCCGCTTTCGCTAGAGACTTTGTTGATGAACGAGGTAATGGTACATCCCTTTGCGGTTCAGCAGCTCGTCATGGGTGCCCGACTCGACGATTCTCCCCTCGTCCAGCACAAGGATCAGGTCGGCGTTCCGGATCGTGCTCAGCCGATGCGCGATTACGAGCGTCGTCCGTCCATGCAGCATCGCTTCCATGTTGTTCTGGATGATCCGCTCGGATTCCGTATCCAGGGCGCTCGTCGCTTCGTCGAATACCAGAATGCGCGGATTGCTAAGCAAGGCGCGGGCAATGACGATGCGCTGGCGCTGGCCGCCGGACAAGCGGATCCCGCCTTCTCCGATCATCGTACCGTAGCCGAGCGGCAGCGCTTCGATGAACTCGTGCGCGCCGGCAAGTCTGGCCGCGCGTTCCACCTCTTCGAAGGGATGCTCGGTACCGGCCAGCGCGATATTATCCCGCACGCTGCCCCGGAAGATGACGGTCTCTTGCTGCACGACGCCGACTTGCCGGCGGATCGAAGCGGCATGGACGCCTTGCAGCGGATAACCGTCGATATAGATGGCTCCGCTCGTCGGCGTGAGCAGCTTGAGCAGCAGGTTCGCGATCGTGGATTTGCCGGAACCGCTGCGTCCGACGAGCGCGACGGTCTGGCCGGGCTGGATTTCGACGTTCAGGTTTTGCAGGATCATTTTGCCCCCGGAAGAATAGCGGAAGGAGACATTCTCCAGCCGAATATGGCCCCGGATGCTCGGCAGCGTCCGTAGCTTCGACCGTTCCTCATGCTCCGGGGTCGACTCGTACACATCGTTCAGCCGCTCCATCGAGATGCGCGCCTCCGACAGCTCCCCGCTCACATGCGAGATCGCCTCCAGCGCATGCATGAAGGACGCGAACAGAACGGTGAAGGCGACCAGTTCGCCGACGCTAAGCCCGCCGCTCATGACGAAGCGCGCGCCGAAGTAGAGCAGCACGAGATTGCTCAGCGATTGCAGCGCCGTGGAGCCTGCGGTCAGCCAAGTCTGCTGCTTATTCCCTTCGAAGCGCAAGCTCAGCTGCTTGGACAGCTTCTCCATGAGCCGCCGGCGGACCGAATGCTCCATGGCCAGCCCCTTCACCGTCGCGATCGCGCCGACCGCCTCGACGATCTGCGTCTGCGATTCGCCTTCGGCAAGCATCTGCTTGCGGAAGTTGCGGCGCATGCGAGGCAGGATATAAGCGTAGAGTGCCGCATAGAGCGGCATGACCGATAACGCTATAAGGGCAAGCGGCGGATGGTAATAGAACATCAAGCCGCCGTAGACGAAGAGCGTCAGCACATCGAGCACAAGCGAGATGCCGTGGTTCGTCAGCAACTGCCGCACCTTCTCGTTCTCGTAGACGCGCGTAATGATATCGCCCGATGTCCGTTTGGTGAAGTACGTATAAGGAAGACGGAACAGATGGCGATAGAAGCGGTCCAGCATGGCGCGGTCAATGCGATAGGCCAGCTTGCCGAGCAGCAGCTGCCGGACAGCAATGCCGACCGTACTGAGACCAGCCATGGCGAGCATTGCAAGGAGCAGTACGTTCAGCAAGGAGAGCTCGTTCCCTTCGAGCACCCGGTCGAAAATCTGCTGCGTCATGACCGGGAACGCGAGCAGGACAAGCTCCAGTACGATCGATAAAGCCAAAGCCGAGAACAGCAGCTGCCGGTAAGGCTTGAATGTCTCGGCATAGCGGCGGAACAGACTCTCCTCGTCGTTCAGCGGCGCAAGACGCTCTGTCGGCGTGAGCGTAATGACAAGGCCGCTCCAATGTTCGCCGAATGCGGATAGCGGGATCGTATCCACATAGCCGACCGCCGGGTCTGCCACGGTCGCCCGCTCGCCTTCGATGGCGTAGACGACGATGTAATGATTGCCGTCCCAATGGGCGATGAACGGCGCGTCCAAGTCTTGCAGCTGCGCTGCCGTCAGCTTCAAGCCTTTGGCTTCGAATCCCAGCGCTTCCCCCGTCTCCGTCAGCGACAGCATTGATGTGCCTTCGACGCCGACATTGCAGCGCTCGCGCATCCGGTTCACGCTGGCCTTCATGCCATAATAGCGCGCGATCATTGTTAGACATGTCGGCCCGCAGTCCATCTCGTTCTGCTGCATCAAGGCCGGATATTTCTTGCCGAACCTAAGTTTCAAGCCGCCGCGAAGCATATGCGGCCGCGATTCTGTGATCGGCCGTATCGCTTCCTCAGTGCCCCTATCTTCGGCGGCTGCCTCATCTACGACCGGTGAATCGGGCATCGCCGAGGTCGAATAATGGGCGGAGATCCGGCGGATCGACGCGAGAATGACGGGAAAACGGACCGTCAGCGATTCGAAATCCGACTTCGCCAGCCGGAACGCCGTGACCGCTACTGCCGCGCGAACCGTCGCTTGGCGGGGCGTATCGGCGAGCAGCGCCAGCTCCCCGAAGAAATCGCCGGGATACAGGCGGTTGACGACCGCGCGGTCCGCTCCTTTCTCGACCGCGGCCGTCCCTTCCTTCAGGATATAGAAGGCGTCGCCGATCTCCCCTTCCTCCACCAGCGTCTCGCCCGCCGCATACGAGCGGATCTCGAGATGGTCGAGCAGCGAGCGGATCGCCGAGGCGTCGACGTGGGTGAAGACGGTGTTATTTTTCAGAAAAGCGTTCAGCGCCTCGGAGGAAATATAGTTGCGCACATAGTTGTCCAGCTCCGGATGCTCCTGCAGCAGCGCCATGAACCGCTCCCGGTCGAGCCGCAGCACCTCCAGGTCGGTCGAAGCCCGAATGAGCAGAGGCGAATTCGCCTTGCTGAATAGTCCATGTTCGCCGAAATGCTCGCCTGGTCCGAGCAAGCCCAAATTCTTCTCCATGCCCTGATCGCTAAGGCCGATCTTCCGCGCATGGCCGGACACGATCACATAGAACGCCTCGGCTGGCTCGTCCTCGCTTACGATCGTTTGCCCCATGCGATAACGCTCGGTCCGCATATAAGACGCGAGCGTCCGCTTCTCCTCGCCGGCGAGCAGATTGAACAGCGGCACCTGATGCAAATAGTCGATTGTGTTCATCGCGGCCATCCTAGTCCTCGTCTCCGTTCCATATCATAAGCTCCAGGTCTGTACGGTCCCGCCGCTCGCCCAGCTCCATCCGGAACAGCTGCTGCCGGATCGTCTCCCGCACTTCATCGGTCAGCTCGGCGGGATACAACGCTTCCAATCGCACGAGCCAATAGCCGGCTTTGGTCTCGATCGGTCCGGCTACCTCGCCTGCCGACGCCCCGAGCAGCAAGGCCGCCACCTCCAGCGCAAGCTCCGACCTGCTGCTGATTCCCGCATAACCGCCTGCCATCCGCGTCGCCTCGTCCAGGGAGAACATACGGGCCAACCGGAAGAACTCTTCTCCCTCCTCCAGACGAAAGTACAGTTCCTGCGCCTCGCCGTATTCCTGCACGAGCAGCCGAGATAACTCCACCTCTTCGAACGAAGGCAGATGTTCGTGAAAATAGCGTTCGATCGTCTCATCGGTTATGACGGTCTCCGCGAGCTTGGCGGCGAGAACGACGGGGCGGAGCAGTTCGAGCGCATCCGATACGGACATGCCATGCTGCAACAGCCACGCATTCGTCTTCGCCGCCGTGAACAGCTGCCGCCCTTTGCGAAACTTGGTGAGCTCGGCCATCAGCTCCTCTTGCGTCGCACGGACATTCAGCTCGTCCGCCCATTGTCCGATCAATTGATTGTCTATCGTGTGCTCGATTATCGTTAACTGCTCAGCCATCAGCCCTTGCCGGAACAGCTCGCGGTACGTGACCGCGTGGCCGCCGATGGCGAGCGCGGTTGTTTGCAATGGTGTCAATAGCGCCACACTTCCTTTTTCCCTCTGCGTGTTTGAAAAAAGCAAAAAGGATGGGCTCCCCCATCCTCTGCACCGTTCTTATTTTACTAGGTCTGTCAAGCATGGACCTATACCGCGTTCGGGTTATCTTGTCGCCGCATGCACGCGAGATGCCAGCCTCACTCGCCGAAGCATTAACGTTACTTGTCGAGCACGCGGAACGATGCCGTCGCCATCGAGCACAGCTTGCCCGCTTCATCGGTCAGCCGTCCCTCCGTCGTGATCATCCGGCCGGATTGGTGGACAATCTCTGCAACGACGGTCACCTTTCCCTTCCGGACCGGCGCCGTAAAATGCATGTTAAGGCCGGCGGTCACGACCGCCTCTCCGGGGCGCACGTTCATCGCGATCAGCCCCATCGCCGAGTCGAGCAGCGACGTATGGACGCCGCCATGCAGAATGCCCAGCAAATTCAGGTGATGCTCCTGCACATCCAGCGTGACGACGGCCTTCTGTTCATCCAATTCGGCTAGTTCGCACCCCAAGTAGCCCCAGAACGTGCGCTTCGCTTGTTCGAGCAGCTCCTTGTCGGCCATCAGTCCGCCTGTTTGATCCATTTGAGTTACCCCCTAGCTGATTGGTTTGCGTGTCTGGTAGGACACGCAGCATTCCCGCAGATTGGTTTACATGTTTGTTAGAACATGTAGCATTCTGCGACGCTGATTGGTTTGCGTGTTCATGGAACTAGCAGCATTCCCGCTTACTTCACCTTCTCGGCCTCCTGGTTCTGGTCCTCTTCGGCCAGCTTGCGCCGTAGAATCTTGCCGGCCATCGTCTTCGGCAGGCTGGCGCGGAACTCGTAAATCCGCGGCACTTTATACGCTGCCAGGCGCTCTCTGCAGAATTTCTCCAGCTCTTCCTTGGTCAGCTTCGCGCCCTCCTTCAGCACGACGAATACCTTCACCGTCTCGCCCCGGTATTGGTCCGGCACGCCCATGACGACGGCCTCGGCGATCGCCGGATGCTCGAACAGCACCTCTTCAACCTCCCGCGGAAAAATATTAAAGCCGCCCGCGATAATCATGTCCTTCATCCGGTCCATGATGTAGAAGTAGCCGTCCTCGTCCATCCGCGCCATGTCGCCGGTGCGCAGCCAGCCATTGTTCAGTACCTTCGCCGTCTCGGTAGGAGCATTCCAATAGCCTTTCATTACCTGCGGCCCGAAGACGGCCAGCTCGCCGATCTGCCCTTCCGGCACATCCTCGCCCGTCTCAGGATGCACGATCTTGGCGATCGTATCCGGGAACGGAATGCCGATCGAGCCGAATTTGCGCTTCTCCCATATATTATTCGCATGCGTCACCGGCGAAGCCTCGGTCAAGCCGTAGCCCTCGATCAACCGGCCGCCGGTGATCGCCTCGAAACGCTCCTGCACCTCATGCGGCAGCGGCGCAGCCCCGCTGATGCACATTCGGATCGAGGACAGATCGTAATTACGGATGTCCGGATGATTAATGAGGGCGATATACATCGTCGGCGCGCCCGGGAAGATCGTCGGTTTCATCGTATGAATGAGTTTCAGAATCGCAGCGATCTCGAATTTGGGCACCAGGAGCATCTCGCCGGCCAGCATAATCGCCTGATTCATCAGAACGGTTAACCCGAACACATGGAAGAACGGAAGAGCTGCCAAGTAACGTTCTTGTCCCGGTACGCTTTTGTACGCCCAGAGGCTCGTCTGTATCGTGTTCGCGATCATGTTGTAGTGCGTGAGCATGACGCCCTTGGACAGTCCGGTCGTCCCGCCCGTGTACTGCAGCAAGGCCAAATCGCGCTTCGCGTCGACCTCCGTATGCAGCGGCGTTGCCGGGGAACCGCGCAGCAGCTTGCGGAAGGCGTGCACGCGGCCGCCGTATTGGACTTCGCGCTCCAAGCCGTCCTTCTTCGCCTTAATCGGATAGAGCACGTTACTCGGGAACGGAAGATAATCCTTGATCGACGTCACGATGATATGCGTGTCGGTCATGGACGGGACCGCGCTCATGACTTTGCGGTATAGAAAATCAAGTGTGACGACCACCGAAGCGCCGGAGTCGTGCAACTGATGCGCTAGCTCCCGCTGCATGTACAGCGGGTTCGTCATCACGACGACGCCGCCGAGATGCAGCACCCCGTAATAAGCAATGACCAGCTGCGGGCAGTTCGGCAGCATGATCGCCACCCGGTCCCCTTTGCCGACGCCAAGGCCGCGCAGGGCGTGGGCGAATCGGTAAGAAGCGGACAGGAGCTGCGCGTAAGTCAGCTCCTTGCCCAAGAAATGCAATGCTTTGTTGTTCGGATATTTCGAGGCCGACTCGATAAGGAAGCCGGCCAAATTTTGCTCAGGATACGGGTAAGTCGAAGGCACCTCTTGCGGGTAATGCGAGTACCACGGCTGTTGTGACAAAACCCATCACCTCTTTAGGTTCGGAATCGCGTATTAGCACAGGTAGCGTTCGGCTGGAATCACTCGTGCCGCGATTTGGCGCTTGAGGGCGACCGTATTGACGGAACTGCGGCGCGTCAGCTTCTTCAGCACGGACAGCTGCGTGCGCAGCGTGTCGCCGGTCTCGATGGCGGACAACGTCTCTTTGGCCAACGCCTCGATCTCGGCGAACGCCTCGTGAATGAACACCTGCGCCATCGCGATCGCGGCTGCCGATTTGTCCTCGCCTTGCTTGGCGATAAGCTTCTTCGTACGGAGCAGCGCGCTCTCCATCGCATAGATCTGGATCATGACGTCCGCAAGGGCGCTGAGCACCTCTTGCTCCTGCTCGAGCTTCGTGTTCAGCTTCTGGACGGCCGTGCCGCCGGCCATGAGGAAGATTTTCTTCGCCATGGAGACCAGATGCGTCTCTTCTTCGAGCGTTCCTTCGAAAATTTGGCCCGGCACGAGCTGCAGCAGTTCCGCTTGCAGTCCTTGCGCCTTCTGAAGCAGCGGAAGCTCGCCTTTGATCGCGCGCTTGACCAGCGTACCCGGAATGAGGAGACGGTTGATCTCGTTCGTCCCTTCGAAAATCCGGTTGATCCGCGAATCGCGATAGATCCGCTCCACTTTGTACTCCTGAATGAAGCCATAGCCCCCGTGAATCTGAACGCCCTCATCGGAGACGAAGTCGAGCACCTCGGAGCCGAACACTTTGTTGATCGAGCATTCGATCGCATATTCAGCAATCGCCTTGGCCGACTGCACGCCCGCTTCCGGGCTGTTATGGTCGATGTCGCTGAGCCCCGCGTCCATCAGGCCGGCCGTGCGGTAGATGATGCTCTCCAGTACGTAGGTGCGCGTGTTCATCTCGGCCAGCTTTTTGCCGATGAGCGGGAACGAGGAGATCGGCTTGCCGAACTGGGTGCGCGTATTCGCGTATTTGGCGCTCAGCTCGATGGCTTCCTTGGAAGCGCCGAGGCAGCCGACCGCCAGTTTGAAGCGCCCGATGTTCAGGATGTTAAAAGCGATCAGGTGGCCTTTGCCAACCTCCCATAACAGGTTCTCTACCGGCACCTTCACATCCTCCAGAATAAGCGGACGGGTCGAGGAGCCCTTGATCCCCATCTTCTTCTCTTCCGGTCCGACGCTGACGCCTTCATACGTGCGTTCGACGATGAACGTGCTGAAGTGCTGGCCATCCACCTTCGCGTACACGATGAACACGTCCGCGAAGCCCGCGTTCGTGATGAACTGCTTCGTGCCGTTCAGGATGTAGTGCTGGCCGTCTTCGGACAGTTTGGCTGTGGCTTTGGCACCCAAGGCATCGGAACCGGAGGAGGGTTCGGTCAAGCAATAGGCCGCGATCAACTCGCCGGTCGAGAGAGCAGGCAGGTACTTGTTCTTCTGCTCCGTATTGCCGAAATAGACGATCGGCAGCGTCCCGATCCCGACATGCGCGCCGATGGAGAGGGCAAACGACGCCGCGCGGGAGAGATGCTCGCTGATGAGCGTCGAGCTGACTTTGTCGAGGCCAAGCCCGCCGAACGCTTCAGGCACGTCCGCGCCGAGCAGGCCGAGCTCGCCGGATTTGCGCATCAGCTTCACGGTCAGGTCGTAGTCCAGCTTCTCCAGCTGCTCGTCGACCGGCAGCACGTCGCGCTCCACGAATTCCGCCGTCGTTTCGGCGATCATGCGCTGCTCGTCGGTCAGCTCATCCGGGGTCACAATCGAGTGGAAGTCCTGGTCTTCGATAATAAAGCTCGCGCCGACGACTTTTTTGGTTTGGGTCATGGTTGCACACTCCTCAGAGATTTTTGCGTGCGTAGCCCGACGGATTAGTCGAGCAAAAAACTCACTTCGGAAGCAAAGGCTTTGATTTTTGCGTGCATTGCCCGACGGTTAGTCTAGCAAAAACTCGCTTCGGAAGCATAAGCTTTGATTTTTGCGTGCGGTGCCCGACTTGTAGTAGCACTGGCGCTACTGCAGCTGCATACTCGTTACTCGACTTACTTTCTAGTCGCACTGGCGCTACTGCAGCTACATACTCGTTGCTCGACACACCTTCTAGTCGCACTGGTACTACTGCAGCCACGTACTCGCTACTCGACTCACCTTCTAGTCGTACTGGTGCTACTACACAATTCCGCTCGCCTGACCGCCAGTTAGTCCACTGCAGCTCACTATTCTGGACCTTTCGCTCGCCTGACCACCAGTTAGTCCACTACAGCTCACTATTCCGATCTTCCGCTCGCCTCACCGCCATTTAGTCACAAATTTACCGCTATTCCGATCCACCTTCACACGGGCGCACCATTTAGCCGCAAATTTACCGCTATTCCGATCCACCTTCACACGGGCGCATCATTTAGCCGCAAATTTACTGCTATCCTGAGCCAGACTCCCACGGGCGCACCATTTAGCCGCAAATTTACCGCTATTCCGATCCACCTTCACACGAGCGCACCATTTAGCCGCAAATTTACCGCTACTCCGGTCTAGCCTCACCTGGAGATGCACGCGCCCGCCAACTACCAGGCGGTGTCTCCCGGCTACTCCCCGTACACCTCGAACACGCCGGCTGCGCCCATGCCGCCGCCGATGCACATCGAGACGACGCCGATCCCGCCGCCGCGGCGCTTCAGCTCGTGAATCAGGCTGACCGTCAGCTTCGTGCCCGTGCAGCCGAGCGGATGGCCAAGGGCGATGGCCCCGCCGTTCACGTTCACCTTCTCCTCAACGAGTTCCAGGGCCCGGATAATGTGCAGGCACTGGGACGCGAACGCCTCATTGATCTCGAAGAGATCGACATCGTCCACCGAGATTCCGGCCATCCGCAGCGCCTTGGGGATCGCCTCGACCGGCCCGACGCCCATAATATCCGGATCGACGCCGGCGAGCGCGAACGACTTGAAGCCCGCGAGCGGCTTCAGCCCGAGCTCGTCGGCTTTCTCGCGGCTCATGATGAGCACCGCTGCCGCCCCGTCGCTCATCTGCGACGTATTGCCGGCCGTGACGGTACCGCTTGCCTTGAACGCCGGCTTCAGCTTCGCCAAGCCTTCGACCGAGGTATCCGGACGCACGCCTTCATCCATCTCCAGCACGATCGGCTTCTCCCACGCCTTGCCGTTGTCTCCGAAGCCGCGGAGCGAGGTCGCGACCGGCACGATTTCCTCCCGGAACACGCCGGCTTGCAGCGCCTGCGCCGCCTTGCGGTGGCTGCTTGCCGCGAAGCGGTCCTGGTCCTCGCGGGAGATGCCGAAGCGCTCCGCCACGTTCTCGGCCGTATGGCCCATCGCGATGTAGATATCCGGCCGCTCGTCGACGATGCGCGGATGCGGAGCAGGCTTGAAGCCGGCCATCGGCACATGGCTCATGCTCTCCACGCCGCCCGCGACGATGATATCCGCGGCTCCGACCATAATGCGCTCCGCCGCAAAGGCGATCGACTGAAGGCCCGACGAACAGAATCGGTTAATCGTCAGCGCCGGCACGGTCGACGGATACCCCGCATACAGCGACATGATGCGGGCAAAGTTCAGCCCCTGCTCGCCCTCGGGCATCGCGCAGCCGATGATGATATCTTCGATATCCGCTTTGCTCACGCCCGGCGCCCGATCGATCACGGCTTCCAGCACCGCTCTGCCTAAGTCCTCGGCTCGCGTATGCGCGAAGCTCCCTTTCTTCGCACGTCCGACCGGCGTTCGTGCCACAGCTACGATAACTGCCTCTCTCATGCGTTCACACCTCTCCTTCGATCGTCGTTAGTTGCGAAGCGCCTTGCCCTTGGCCAGCATGTGCTGCATGCGCTGCTGCGTCTTCGGTTCGCCGCACAGGCTGAGGAACGCCTCCCGCTCCAGATCGAGCATATACTGCTCCGTCACGAGCGTCCCTGCCGGCACATCGCCGCCTGCGAGCACATGGGCCAGTTTGTTCGCGATCAGCAAGTCATGGTCGCTGATATACCCGCTTTGGCGCATGCCGAGCGCGCCCATCTTCATGACCGCCTTGCCGTCCGAGCCGACGACGCGAATCTTCTGCTGTCCAGGCGCTTCGTATCCGGCCTGCACGAGACGCAGCGCCGCCTGCTTCGCTTCATGGATGAGGTAATCCTGGCTCATGATGACGCGGTCCGAACCGCGGAGATAGCCAAGCTTCCTGGCATCATGCGCGCTCGTCGATACTTTGGCCGTGCCGATATTGAGGAATAGCTGGTTGATATGCGGCTGCAGATCGACTTCCGGATTCGGATTCGCCAAGCTGGCGCGCAGCGTCAGCTCCTTGCAGCCGCCGCCTGCCGGAATGAGTCCGACGCCGGCCTCGACCAGGCCGTAATACGTCTCGGCGAACATGCATACTTCGTCGGCCGGCAAGCATACCTCGACGCCGCCGCCCAGCGTCATCCGATGAGGCGCGGCCACGACCGGCTTCTCCGAATGCTTCAGCTTCATCATCGTGTTCTGGAACAGCCGGATGATGCCGTCGACCTCATCCCACTCTTCATCCTGTGCTTCCATAAGCAGCAGCATAAGATTGGCGCCGACGCAGAAATTGCGCCCTTCGTTCGCGATGATCAACGCCTCGTAATTGCTGCGGACCTCATCGACGCTCTGCTGGATCATGACCAGAATATCCGCGCCGATCGCATTGTTCGGCGAATGGAACTCGAGCGCCGCCACCCCGTCGCCGACGTCGATCAGACTCGCGCCGCTGTTGCTGCGGATCACTTTGCCCTGTTCCTTCAGCGCGCGCAGTGAGATTTTCTCCTTCGGCTGCTCAACCTGGCGGTACTTGCCCTCGTAGGCATAAGCAACCGAACCCGCTTCCTTCTTATAAAAGGACGTGTTGCCCGCGGCGATCCATTCCTTCACCCAGGCCGGCACCTGCGTGCCTTCGGCTTCCATCCGCTCGACCGATCGCACTAGACCAATCGCATCCCACAGTTCGAAAGGACCGAGCTCCCAGCTGAAGCCCCACTTCATCGCCTTATCGATATCCTCGATCGTATCGGCGATCTCGCCGATCTTCGCCGCCGAATATACAAGCGTCAGCTTCGTAATCTCCCAGGCCAAATCGGAATAGCGGTCCCTTCCGCCGAGCAGCGCCTTCGTCTTCTCCTTTGCTCCTTTGGCAGCCTTAGCCGCTTCGAGGGAAGCAGAGGCAGGTTTCTTGCCCTTGGCATAGTCCATCGTGTTCAGATCGAGCGACAGTATCTCGCTTCCCGCCGCGCCTTTGATTTTCTTATAAAAGCCTGCCCCCGCCTTCTCCCCGATCCAGCCTCTGGCGACCATGTCCCTCAGCAGCTGCGAAGGCTCGAACACGGCACGCTCCTCGGCGTTATCCACCTTCTCGAACACATTGTTCGCCACATGGACGAACGTGTCGAGACCGACGAGATCGAGCGTGCGGAACGTTGCGCTCTTCGGCCGCCCCAGCGCAGGACCGGTGACCGCGTCCACCTCATCGACGGTGAAGCCCTTATCCGCCATCACTTGCAGCGTCACGAGCAGCCCATAAGTACCGATCCGGTTCGCGATAAAGTTCGGCGTATCTTTGGCGATGACGACGCCTTTGCCAAGGGCCCGCTCCGAGAAGGCGGCCATCTTGTGCACGATCGCAGGGTCAGTCGATTCGCCCGGAATGATCTCCATCAGCTTCATGTAGCGCGGCGGGTTGAAGAAATGCGTCCCGAGAAAATGCCGCTTGAACTCCGCCCCGCGCTCCTTCGCCATCTCGTTGATCGAGATGCCGGACGTATTGGAGCTGACGATCACGCCCGGCTTCCAATGCCGTTCGATCTTCTCCAGCAGGCTCTGCTTGACGTCCAGGTTCTCAACAACAACCTCGATGACCCAATCCACGCCCGCGATCTTGTGAAGATCGTCTTCGATATTGCCCGGCATTATGCGGCTTGCGAGCGCATCGTCATACAGCGGCGACGGCTTGATGGCAGGCAGCTTGGCGAGCGCCGCCGTTGCCAATCTGTTGCGTACGGCAGGGTGGGCCAGCGTCAGCCCTTTGGCTTCCTCCTCCGCGGTCAAGGCTTGCGGGACGATATCGAGCAGCAGGCTCGGGATGCCTACGTTCGCCAGATGCGCGGCAATGCTGGCGCCCATGACGCCTGACCCGATTACAGCGGCTTTCTTAATGGATGCTGCCATGTACGTGATCCCTCCTAGAACAGTTATGGATTACCCTATCAACCGAATACGGCTTGCTCCAATATCTCGGCGACATCGCGCGCCTTCACGCGTTCGTCCGCTTCCTTCTGCTTCGTGCCATCCTCGAGCATCGTCAGGCAATACGGGCATGCGCTGCTGATCATCGTCGGATTCACCGCAAGCGCCTGCTCGGTCCGGGCCACGTTCACCCGCTTGCCGGCCGTCTCTTCCATCCACATCATGCCGCCCCCGGCGCCGCAGCACATCCCGTTCTCCCGCGAACGGGCCATCTCGACCAGCTCAACGCCCTGAATCGCCCGGAGTATATTCCGCGGCTGATCGTACACATCGTTGTAACGCCCGAGGTAACAGGAATCGTGATACGTAATGCGCTCCTTCACCGCATGCCGCGGCGTAAGGCGCCCTTCCTTCACCAGCTGGTCGAGCAGCTGCGTGTGGTGCAGCACTTCCACCCCCTCCATCCCGAATTCGGGATATTCGTTCTTCAGCGTATTGAATGTATGCGGACATGCGGTCACAATCTTGCGGACGCCGTACTTCCGGAACGTCTCGATGTTCTCCGTGCACAGTTGCTGGAACAGCATCTCGTTGCCCATCCGGCGCGGCGTGTCGCCCGAATTCTTCTCCTCGTTGCCGAGGATCGCGAAGCTGACGCCGGCTTCGTGCAGCAGGCGGACGAAGGCGCGGGAAATTTTGCGACTGCGGTTGTCGTACGATCCCATCGAACCGACGAAGAACAGAACCTCGAAGTCCGAATTCTGCTTCACCGTCGGCACCTTGATGCCCTCGATGTCCTCCGTCCAGCGGCTGCGGTCCGCCCGGCTGATGCCCCACGGATTGCCTTGGCGCTCGATATTCTGCATCGCGCGCTGGCCCTCATGCGGCACGCTGCCCTCCATCAGCACGAGGTGGCGGCGCAGGTCGATGATTTTGTCCACGTGCTCGTTGCCGACCGGACATTGATCCTCGCAATTGCGGCATGTGGTGCAAGCCCAGATCTCATCCTCCGTCATGACGTCGCCAATGAGCGACAGTTCCTCGGCCTTCTTCTCCGCCTGCTGCCATCCGGCTTTTTGCCAGTTCAACGTCGGCTGAATATCCGTCACGCCCTCCGACTCCCAACCTGCGGCAAGATCGGGTGCGGACATGCTGTGAACGCTTCCATTTCCGAAAGCAAAGGCCGGCATCCAAGGCGATTTACTCGTGACCGCCGCTCCCTTCTCCGTCAGATGATCGCGCAGCTTCACGATCAGATGCATCGGCGAGAGCGCCTTGCCCGTATTCGAGGCCGGGCATACGTTGGTGCAGCGTCCGCATTCGACGCATGCGTAGAAGTCGAGCATTTGCTTCTGCGTGAAATCTTCGATCTTGCCGACGCCGAACGATTCCGCCTCTTCGTCCTCCAAGTCCAGCTTGGCGAGCTTGCCGACCGGCTCGCTGCGGCCGAGGAAAATATTGATCGGCGCCGTAATGAGGTGAAAATGCTTCGACTGCGGCACGTACACCAGGAACGCGAGCAGGATGACCAGATGCGCCCACCAGCTGACGAAGAACAACGCTTTCGCCGCACCTGCAGACAATCCGCCGAACAAGGCAGCCAGCAATGACGATACTGGCGCGTACCCGGATGCCTCATGGCCCATCCATACCCGGTGGAAGCCGAGCGACAGAATAACGGACAGCATTAGGAAAAAGATAAAGAACAGGACGATCGCCGGCTTCCAGCCTTTTTTGAGCCGCGCCAGCATCTCGCCGTAACGCCTGTAGGCCGCATATCCGGTGGCCAGCAGGATCACGAGCACCGTAATCTCCTGCGTCAGCCCGAACACCGAATAGCCGGGGATCGGCAGCGGGTCGCCGCCGGACAAGCCGGTATAGATAAGATCGAGCGCGCCGAACTGCAGAATGATGAAGCCGTAGAAAATAAACAGATGCATGATGCCGCTTCGGCGGTCTTTCAGCAGCTTGCTGTGCCCGAACGCCTGAACCGCCAAGTCGCCGACCCGGCTGCGCCAGTCGAACGGCTTCTCCGGCTTCTTCCCGAGCCGGATGTAGAGATAACGATGGTACACGGCCCGGTAAAATAACGAAAGGGCGTACCCTGCAACGAGCAGGAAGAGCAAATAATGCAGCCACGACAATAGCATGAGCACCCGTCCTTTCTTGCGAGACTATTCATGTAAGCCTTTTCACGGTGAAAATAAAAAAATGAATCGTCTTGCCCCCTGCCAAACATCGCCTGCGGGACGGTCTTCTTCAAACTCCAACACACATACAGCCAGCCGATTGCGGACAATCTATTGCCTGCTTACATGTACAAATCTTATGCGCGAATAACGTTGACAACGCCTTGCGGATTTCATAAGATGGAATCAGAAAAATGAATGACGATTCATTCAGTTTGAATTTTATCACCGAGGTGCGCACATGACAAGTAAAAAAATGAATAAATTTGAATTGATCCTTGGTGCCGCCGTGAAGGTGTTCGCCGAGACCGGCTTCCACGGATCGCAGGTATCGAAGATCGCCCGCGAGGCCGGCGTCGCGGACGGAACGATCTATTTATATTTCAAGAACAAGGAAGATATCCTCGTCTCCCTGTTCCGCGAGCGGTTAGGCGAGCTGGTCGGCAAGTTCGAAGCGTCGGCCCGCGATTCCGAGACCGCCGATGAAGCGCTGCGCAAGATATGCGAGCTTCATTACACGGAGCTCGAGAACAACCCCGATCTGGCTTATGTGACCCAGATCGAGCTGCGCCAGAGCTCCCTGGAGCTGCGCAAGGCGATCGGCCAGACCGTCAAGCCGTACATACAGCTGATTGAGAACGTCCTGGTTCAAGGGATGGAGGAAGGCACCTTCCGACAAGGGCTGGATGTGAAGCTGACGCGCCTGCTGATCTTCGGCGCGATGGATGAAGTTGTGACCTCCTGGCTCATCGCCGGGCGGAAATATTCGCTTGCCGCGCAGATCGACAACACTGTTTCCTTTTTCCTAAGAGCGTTGAAGCCTTAAAGTGCGTATTCAAAAAGTCGACCATTCAGCACCGAGAAGCTTGCTGTGAAGGCGAAGAAGGAGGAGCGGAGTTTAGGCAAACCTAAATGAGCACCGGACTTCAAGCCTGCACGCAAGATTCGATGACGAGTTACTCCCTGATTTACTTCGTGATCAATGGATGGCTTTTTGAATAACCTCTAAATCGTCTACCCACCCTTCCATGTAGAGAGGAGCAAGTCAGATGAATGTGGTTGTGCTGCTGAAGCAAACGTTTGATACGGAGGAGAAAATCGTCATCGAGAATGGCGCGGTATCCGAGGACGGCGTCAAATTCGTCATCAACCCTTACGACGAATACGCCGTCGAGGAGGCGCTGCGCATCAAGGAGCAGGACGGAAGCACGGTCACCCTGCTCTCCGTCGGTCCCGCGCGCACGACGGAAGCGCTGCGCACCGCCCTTGCGATGGGCGCCGATGAAGCCGTTCTCATCGAAGACGCGCGGATTCCGCAGGATGAACATGCGATAGCTACCGTTCTTGCCGCTTATCTGAAGCAGCAATCGTACGATCTGATCCTCGGCGGCAACTTCTCCGTCGATAACGGCGGCGCGCAGGTGGCGGTCCGTCTGTCCGAACTGCTCGGCATTCCGCATGCTTCCTCGATTACCAAATTAACGCTCCAAGGCGGAACGGCCAGCGTGGAGCGCGACGCCGAGGGCGATCTGGAGCTGCTGGACGTGACGCTCCCGGCCCTGTTCACCGCGCAGCAAGGGCTCAATGAGCCGCGTTATCCTTCCCTGCCCGGCATTATGAAGTCGAAGAAAAAGCCGCTGCGCACGCTGACGCTGGATGATGTCGGCCTGACGCCAGATCAGCTGGAAGCCCGAACCGAGCGTACGTCGCTCTCGCTTCCGCCATCGCGCCAAGCCGGCCAAATTCTATCCGGGGACATCCCGCAGCAAGCCGCGAAGCTCGTCGAGCTGCTCCGCACGCAGTCGAAAGTCATCTAATCCTAGAGGCGATCAAAGGAGGAATTCCAGCATGAGCAGAACATTTCTCATTATTGCGGAGCACCGCGACGGCAAGCTTCGCCAAGTTACCTTGGAAGCGCTTCAAGCAGCATCGCTCGCGGCCAAAGATGGCGATTCGCTTGCCGCCGTCCTGTTGGGCAGCGACCTGGATGGACTCGCCGGCGAACTTGCCGCCTACGCATTGTCTGACGTTCATGTCATCGAGACGGATAGCCTGAAGCAGTACAATCCCGAAAGTTACGTCGATGCGCTTGCTCCTTTCATCGATAGCATCCGGCCGGACGGCGTCTTCCTCGGCCATACGGCGCTCGGGCGCGATCTGGCGCCTGCGCTCGCCGCGAAGCTGTCCGCCGGCCAACTGTCCGACGTCACCGCGATCGAGCAATCCGGCGAGGAGGTCGTCTTCACCCGTCCGCTCTATGCAGGCAAGGCGATCGAGAAGAAGATATTCCGCGCCTATCCTTGGGTCGTGACGATCCGTCCGAACAATATCCCGGCAGCGGGCAGCGCAGGCGGCGGGCAGGCAGCCGGCATCGTCAAACATGACTACTCCCCTTCCAAGCCGCTCCGTACGGTCATTCGCGATGTCGTGCGCAAGATGTCCGGCAAGGTCGACCTGACCGAAGCGAAGGTGATCGTCTCCGGCGGACGCGGCGTGAAGAGTGGGGACGGCTTCAAGCCGCTCGAGGAGCTCGCCGAGCTGCTCGGCGGCGCGGTCGGCGCCTCCCGCGGCGCCTGCGATGCCGGTTACTGCGATTATTCGCTGCAGATCGGGCAGACCGGCAAAGTCGTCACGCCGGAGATCTACATCGCCTGCGGCATTAGCGGCGCCATCCAGCATCTGGCCGGCATGAACGGCTCGCGCATCATAATCGCAATTAACAAGGACCCGGATGCGCCGATCTTCCAGATTGCCGATTACGGCATCGTCGGCGACCTGTTCGAAGTCGTGCCTCTCCTGACGCAAGAATTCCGCAAGGCGCTGGCCTAACGCGAACCGCCATCCTTTTATTCATTCCTTCATTCGAATCCCGCCGTCACTTTAAGTGGCAGCGGGATTCGCGCTTTTGGCAAGGAGATCGGTGTCGACAAACCGTTCCCACCGCTCTTATAATATTAGTAATTACTGGAATACATCATGAGGAGCGTGAAGATGTCATGCATGAAGACGCCTTTGACGAGAAAAGCATGGATCATATCTATGCCATACCGGTCGGTTTCTGGGCCAGGCTCGGCGGGTTGCTGATTGACGGTCTGATCTTCTCTATCCCGCTTGGCTTCGTCGGCCTGCTTATTTTCGGCGAATGGAACGGCAACAAGGTCTGGTCCTATTCCGTCGATGCGCTTAGTTACTTGTACATGATCTTCCTGCCGCTGCTCTGGGGCGGCCGTACCCTCGGCAAGAAAGCGATCGGCGCTCGGATCATCCGCGTGAACGGCGAGCCGCTCGGGATCGGGACGATGCTGCTGCGAACGATCGTCTCGAATATCCTATACGCCATCACCTTCGGTATTGGGGCTTTGATCTCCGCGATCATGGTCGGCGTCCGCGACGATAAGCGCAGCATCCATGATTTCATTGCCGGTACGCAGGTCGTGGCCGACTCTGACCGGTAACCGTCGACTTGACCTTTTCCCCCGAGCACCACTGGTAATCTGCTGCTTCTCGAATCGTTTGCGCTAGCTAATCTGCTGTTATCAAGCAAAGGAGATGCTAAAGAATGAATGATCCTCGTATGGGAAGTCGAATTGGCGAAGGCGGATGTTCAGAGGTCTATGCCTGGGAAGACGATAAGCGGATTATTAAGGTGGCTAAGCCGAACACGAGCTATGAAGCGCTCCGCTTCGAATATACGAACACCAAAGCTGCCTGGGATCACGGCCTCCCCGCGCCCAAACCTTACGAGATGACCACCATCGAGGGCCGTCACGGGCTTGTGATGGAGCGGATTGACGGTGAGACGATCATGGGACGCTTCACGCGGCAATTGATCGAGTGCGCTGACGCAGGATCACATCTTGAAGATCGCTTTGCCCTCGTCGCAACGGCTCCCGTGCTCCACAACATCCATCGCGAAGCAAGCGACATCCAGCTGCCAGCTCAGCGTCCCATCATCAGAGACGCCATTCTCCGCGCGCCCTACCTAACGATTAACGAGAAATCCAAACTGATGGCCATGCTCGATTCGCTGCCTGCCAAACGCCGGATCTGCCATGGCGATCCGAATCCGAACAATATCATTATGGCCGACGATGGCCGGGTAACGATGATCGATTGGATGAATGCGACGATCGGCAACCCGGAGGCGGACTTAGCCGAGTTCATATTAATGGTCCGCTATGCGGTCCTGCCCAAGTCCTTCCCGCGTGCCGCCGCCGCATACTTCGATCACATTCGAGAGAACCTTATTGATCTGTTCATGGATACGTATGCGCGATTGTCCGGCATTAATTACGCCGACGTGGAGCCGTGGCTCGTCCCGCTCGCAGCTCGGAAGCTGATCGCGGACGGCATCTCGGAAGACGAGAAGAAGCTGCTCGTACGGGAGATCAGACGAAACTTGAAGGATATCGCCTCATAACGCCTCATAAGGAGTTGTTTCACGTGGAAAAAGAGAGGCTCCAGCTCATATCCAGCGTCCTCTTCTTCACTGCCGCCGTCCTTATCCTCGTCAGCGGCTTGTTCGGCGGCCAACTGTTCGCCAGCATCGGACTGTTCGCGATCTTCACCAGCCTCGGGGCGGTCAATCTCGCCCTGTACAACCAAGCGAAGAACAAGTCTTGACTTATATATGAATGCAGCAAAGCCCGCAAGCATGATGCTTGCGGGCTTTGGTATAGGAACGGGCAAGTTCGCGGTTAGTCCGCGACCGGGAACCAGCCAGGCGTATTCACGATCGCCTGCCAGAGCGGAGTCGGCACGTTCAGGCGCTCCTGGTCATTACGCGTGAGCGTTGTCGCAATGTCCGATTCTTGGCCATCGCGCACTTTCTGCACCCAATGCGGCTCAATGATGAGTTCACGGCCGAGCGCCAGCAGCTCAATGCCGGATTCGAAAGCTTTGGCTGCTTCATCCGGCGTATGGATCGATCCGACGCCGATGACCGGCACGCGGCCAGCGACACGATCGACGATCCATTCGATGCGCGACTTGCTCTCGTCCGCTCCGCGTCTTGGCGCCGACCAGAATTCCATCAGCGAAACATGGAGGTAATCCAGCTCTTCTAGGGCGAGCGTATCGAGGAGGCGGAACGTCTCTTCCATCGTAATCCCCGGCGTCTCTGCCTCTTCCGGCGAGAACCGGTAACCGACCGCGAAAGGCGCCTTCGCATGCTCGGCGACCACCCGCTTCACCTCGCGCACCACAGCCAGCGGGAACGCCAGGCGTTTCTCCAGATCGCCGCCCCAACGGTCCTCTCGGCGGTTGGCATGCGGAGAGAAGAACTGCTGAATCAGATAGCCGTTCGCCCCGTGGATCTCGACGCCATCGTAGCCCGCTTCAATCGCGCGCCGCGTCGTCTCGCCGAAGTCGCGGATGATCGATTCGATCTCGGCCTCGCTCAGCTCGCGAGGCGTAACGCTTGGATTCTGCTCCGAGCTGACCGCGCTTGCGCTCACCACGTCTCCATTCGGCACAAGCGCCGCCGGTGCTTGACGGCCTGCATGGAAGATCTGCAGGATCGCCTTAGCCCCCTTCGACTTAATGCCGTCCGCAAGCCGCTTCAAGCTCGGGACGAATTCATCCTGATGACCGGCGAATTCGCCGTGGAAGCCTTTGCCATTGGCCGTAACGAAGGTACACGCCGTAATGACAAGGCCTACGCCGGCGGAACGATGCTCGTAGTAGCTAAGCTCGGCGTCGCTTACATGGCCTGCTTCATCCGAGGAGAAGTTGGTCATCGGCGCCATCACGAGGCGATTGTTCAACTCTACGCCGCTCTTCAGTTTGAAGCTGTCGAATAGAGGTTGGTACTGTGGTTTCATGCTTGGTTCGCTCCTTCAATCAGTCGGTTGACTGTTCTCTTATTATTTCAATCCTTGCGAGCCTAAACGATTATAGCTGGCTGTATCCGGAATGGATTGGCTCGTAGGATGTCCTTCCTGGCGGGGACCCTGATTTAATCTGGCCGAAAGCTCCAGAAACCATGCCTCATCCCGTACCGTCAGCGCCAGATCGATCAGATCCTTCAGTTGGCCCATGCTCTCGCCCGCCGCAGGGATCTCACGCAGCCGCGCTTCGCGCATCGGTATGACCCGGCCTACGGCGTCTTCATTATCGGATTTGACGACGTGCACCTTAGCCACCGCCCCGCCTTCATAACTGGCGACGACAAAGCCTTGGATCAATTCGCCGCTCTCCGTGTTGCCTTGCACCCAATCGCTGACTTGGAATTTCATCTTCGAACACCACCTGTCTATTCATTTTAACTGTAACAAGTTCCATTACACTTAGAGTAATAAATGAGACGATCCGCCTGCCTTCACCTGCTGCGTCGTCACATTAACTATATATTTAATAGTTACACTCATAATAAAAGTTTGAAACAACTTTGTCAAGTGGCAAGGTAATGAGGTTGGCAACGACTTGCGCGGCAGGTGCGGATGGTTAAGGATGAATGCAATGGAAGCCGACGCGCGCTGCATCGGCCCCTCTACTAGCTTTATATCCAGCTGCCGTACTGCTCAAACAGTTGCAGCGTAATGGCTAACGTCTCCGCCTGCTGCACGAGCAGCTGCTCCCTTGCCCAAGGTCCCCCGTCACCGGATAAATCTTGCGCGATCAGCTTGAGCATCCATAGCGAGAATATGATGGCGAATTGCCCGTATGCCTGCAGGAACGCCTCCCGGTCTAGCTTTGCGCCCAAGCGCTGTGCTTCTTCCCAGTAAGTCTGAAGCAGCTCCTCCCGCCAAGCAAGCGCCGTTCGCCTCGGATATAACGGATGCGAGAGGTCAATAACGTGGAACAAGTCCCAGTAACGGCAGCTCAGATGCGCATGCTCCCAGTCGAGAATATATAACTGGCCGCCGATCAGCGAATAATTGCCCACATGCAGATCGCCATGCGAAATCACTTGATCCGTATCGATTGTCCGGCTGCCGATCTCGGCCAATAGCCGCCGCAAGTCCACGCCGCTGTCCTGTCCGCCCAGCAAATCGGCTAGTCTTGCCTCATCCCGCCTCAGCTCGGCAACCATATCGGCATACGAAGGCTTGACGCCTTCTCCGGCAATCCCCGACATAATAGCAGGCGGCAGCTCATGCCAGCGAGCCATCTCGGTCATGACCTGGCTGGCTGCCTCAAGGTCGTAGGGATGCTCCAGCTCGCCAAGATCCTCGAACAATAGCCATCCGCTGCTTTCCTCCTCCCACTGCGAGAGCAGCTTCGGATAGCGGGCCGAGATCGCGGGCAGCACTTGTTCATAGACCATCGCTTCCCGTGATGGATGGCTGCTTGGCTTTACTATAAAGCTTCCGCCCGTCTCGTCCATCACCCGCTCTACCTTCCGTTCACCAAGTCCGGCATAGATGATCGTTGCCTGCTGAAAATCTAGCTTGCGCGTCATTGTTATCGCCTCTTCCCCGTTCCTATCGATTTATCCGACCGGCCTGCCTCTATTCTAACATGACTCGATTCTGCTTGAACTTTAGCTTTCCATTGCCGTATAATAGCTACAACTTTATTGCGTATTGTATAACCTCAATAATATGGTTTGAGGGTCTCTACCAGGAGCCGTAAAATCCTGATTACAAAAATGTGTATCGTACCTACATGTTTTTGTGATCGGGATTTTTTTGTTTTTTATCGAGAAGAGGAGTGTGGATGATGGGGAACAACCGGGCAGCATTGCAAACTCGCATCCGAGTGGCGGCCAAGCAGGAACCAGCGGATCTGGTCATTCGGGGTGGCCGGATCGTGAATGTATTTACGGGTGAGCTGATGGAAGGCGACATCGCCATCGTAGAAGGCATGATCGCCGGGATCGGCGCCTACGAGGGCAAAGAAATCGTCGATGCGCAAGGGAGGTATATCGTACCCGGCTTCATCGACGGCCACGTTCATATTGAGAGCTCGCTGCTCACGCCGCAGCAATTCGCCCGGGTATCGCTCCTGCACGGGGTCACGACGGTCGTGACCGATCCGCACGAAATCGCCAATGTCGCAGGGGCGGCCGGCATTCAATATATGCTCGATGCGGCGGAAGGGCTGCCGCTCGATTGTTACGTCATGCTGCCCTCCTGCGTCCCGGCAACCCCGTTCGAGAGCAACGGCGCGCAGCTGGGCGCCGAAGAACTGGCTCCCTTCTATGGCCACCCGAAAGTGCTTGGGTTAGCGGAGGTGATGGATTATCCATCGGTGGCGAGTACGGATGCGCGCATGCTGCACAAAATCGCGATGGCGCAAGAGGCCGGCGCCGTCATCGACGGACACGCCGCGGGGATCAGCCGCGAGGGGTTGAACGTGTACATGGCCGCGGATATCCGAAGCGATCATGAGAGCGTCAGCTTGCAAGAGGCGCGGGATCGGCTCGACCTCGGGATGTACCTGATGATCCGCGAAGGGACGGTCGCCAAGGACCTGGAAGCGCTGCTGCCGGCCGTCACCCCGCGCAACGCGAGACGCTGCCTGTTCGTCACCGACGATAAGCTGATCGACGATCTGCTCAGCGAGGGCAGCATCGACCATATCGTGCGGCTCGCGGTCGGCCGGGGACTCGATCCGGTCACCGCGATTCAGATGGCGACGCTCAATACGGCCGAATGTTTCCGCCTGCGTCATCATGGCGCCATCGCGGCAGGGTATCAGGCCGACCTGCTGCTGCTCGACGATCTGGAACAGGTCACGATTCACCAAGTGTATAAGCGCGGCCGCTGCGTCGTGGATGCAGGCCGATTGGTGGAGGAGGCCTTCCCTTCGACTGCACCGGAGAGCGGCAGCTGCAATGCAAGCGGCAAGCTGCCCGGACTGAATGCTAAGAAGGTCGAAGCGGCTCACCTGGCGATCCCGCTCCAAGGCGACCGCTGCCACGTCATCGCAATCATTCCGAACTCGCTGGTGACCCGGCACCGGATCGAACAGGTCGACGTGAAGGACGGCTGCTTCTTCCCTTCCGTGAACAGCGACTTGCTGAAACTAGCCGTCATCGAGCGGCATAACGCGACGGGGAACGTTGGCGTAGGCGTCGTCCAAGGCTTCGGATTGAAGCGCGGGGCAATCGCGACCACCGTGGCGCATGATTCCCACAACATCGTGGTGGTCGGGACATCCGACGACGACATGTTGGCGGCGATCGATGAAGTGACGCGCACCGGAGGCGGAGCCGCGGTCGTAGCCGGTCGCGAGGTGCTCGCTTCCTTGCCGCTGCCGATTGCCGGATTACTGTCCGATCGGCCCTATCTCGAGGTGTATGAGGGGTTGAAACAGCTCGGGCTGGCGATGGCGCAGATCGGAGCCTCGGAAGCTTTTAACCCGCTGCTGACCTTGTCGTTCCTGACGCTGCCGGTCATCCCGCACTTGAAGCTGACGGACAAAGGCTTGTTCGATTTCAACTCGTTCTCTCATATTCCGGTGGAAGCGTAGGAGCAGAAGCGCTGACTAGGGACAAAATAGGTCCATACGCAAACGGCAGCCATCGGGCTGCCGTTTGCGTTATTTGAAGCCGATTCCGCTAAGGTCGGAGCTTGATCGGAATGTCTGCCTGCTCAGGTTCCACGAGTTGCGGAATCGACCGGAAATCGATTTCGTACGTACCATCGTTAGACTCCTCCGCGTACTCCTCGCCATAGATCTCTTCCGAGTCATCGCTGAATTCGAGCCCCGGGTCGGCCTGCACAGGAAAATACTCCGTTTCGATGCCGGCATCCTCGCGAAAATGCGCCAGGACGTCTTTCATCATATACATCGCGCCTGGCAACGCGTCCGAAAAGTAAAGCACGAGCAGGAATAACGCCGCCAACCCTCTGATCGCATGCAGCCTCGAACCGTGTTGGGGCTTCTCCTCAACTTCCTCCTCGGTCTCCTGTTCGGAGATGAATGTAACGATATCCTTCGCTTGTTCATAGCAATCGACCGGAACATAGAGCCGTATAGCAGACGGAGCCGCCCCCATGTAGAGACGCAAATAGTTGCCAGTTCCCGGCTCGACCCGATAGAACGGAATATTCGCCGACTCGAGCAATGGCTCGATAAACATGGCTTCAAGTTCACTGCAATCCTTGAGAGCAACGAATGAAGCCCGATCAAATTTATTCACGCTTTAACCTCCGTTACAGCATCATCACGGGAATGATTATAGCGCACAGCAGACCACCTATAAATAGAGGTTTCTGGGAATTAATAGAATTTTAAACTTGAGGCGAGGAAGACTGCCCCGTCACCGCTGCCTTCAGCTCGGTCTCCACCTCGGCCGCGTAGCGCTTCTTCTGTTCGCTCGTATACTTCAGCTGCTCCGCCATCGCGCGTATGACGGCGTCCTTGATCTCGCGCACCTGGGCAATATCGAAGTAAAGCGCGCCTGTCCGGCGGATGAGAAAATCGACCGGCTTGTGCGCCATCTCCTGCTCCATGCTGTACTGCAGCTGGGCCATGACGTACGGCTCCAAGCCGTATCGTCTTGCCTCCTCCTGCAGCGCAGGCATACGGAACATGATCGAGGGCGCGTTCGAGCCGTAACGGCGGGCCAACTGGGCCGCTTCCGACTCCGTCAGGCCGAGCTCGACGCCTGGCTTCACCTGGCTGCGGACGAAAGCTTCGAATCCCGCAGCGCCACCGACATCGCCGCCGGAGATCGGGATCGTCTTCGTCTGGCAGCGGCGGAACGGGCCGTGGCCCTCCTTCTCCAGCGACTGCACGAGCAGATCCGTCACCGACTCCGCCATCTTGCGGTAACCGGTCAGCTTGCCTCCCGCAATCGTCATGAGCCCCGATGGCGACTGGAAGATCTCATCCCGCCGCGACACCTCGGAAGGCGATTTGCCCTCTTCATAGATGAGCGGCCGGAGCCCGGCCCAGCTCGACTCGACGTCGGCAGCCGTCAGCTTCAAGGTCGGAAACATGGCTCCCGCCGCTCGGACCAGATAGCGCAGGTCGGCAGCATCCATGCGCGGCGTTGCCGGATCGCCCTCGTAATCGGTATCCGTCGTGCCGACATACGTTTTGCCGTCTCGCGGAATCGCGAACACCATGCGGCCGTCCGGCGTATCGAAGTATACCGCTTGGCGCAGGGGGAACCGTCTGCCGTCGAAGACGAGATGGACGCCTTTGGTGAGGCGCAGCGTCTTCCCCTGCTTCGAGCCGTCGAGCTCGCGCAGCCCATCGACCCATGGACCAGTAGCGTTAATCACGCGGCGGGCACGCAGCGTGAGCGTACGTCCATCAAGCACGTCTGCCGCTTCCACCCCAGTCAGCTTGCCGTCCTCCTGAAGCAGCCGCACCGCTCGCGTGTAATTGATCAGATCTGCGCCGAGCGACGCCGCCTTCTTCAGCACCTCGATCGTCAGACGCGCATCGTCCGTCCGGTATTCGACGTAATAGCCGCCGCCTTTGAGCTCCTTGCGGCGCAACAGCGGCTCCTTGCCGACGACGGCATCTTTGCTCAGCATTCGCCTGCGCTCCGAACGTTTCACGCCGGCCAGGTAATCGTACAGGCGCAAGCCGAATGAGGCGGTAACCGGTCCGAACGTGCCGCCCTTGTAGAAGGGGAGCAGCATCCATTCCGGCGTCGTCACATGCGGCCCGTTCTCGTAGACGATCGCCCGCTCCTTGCCGACCTCCGCAACCATGCGGACCTCGAATTGCTTCAGATATCTTAAGCCCCCGTGAACCAGCTTCGTCGAACGGCTCGAGGTGCCCGCCGCAAAATCCTGCATCTCGATGAGCGCCGTCCTCAGCCCCCGCGATACGGCATCCAGCGCAATTCCCGCACCCGTAATCCCTCCGCCGATAATGAGCACGTCATATTCGCTTGCCTCCATCTGCTGCAATTGCGTTGTCCGATGGAATGCATTCAAGTCCGCCATTCGACTCTCTCCCTCCCTGGCTCCGAAGCGTCTTCCTATGCCAAAAAACCTCGAACACTCCTTGGCGCACGAACGCACCAAAAGAGCCCCAAGGTTTCTTCTCGTCTTACCGCTATGAACTTAGTATTGCCAGTCAATGCTGCGTTCCTATCGTGAACGCAAACCAATGACCCTAAGTCAATGCTGCGTTCCTATCGTGAACGCAAACCAATGACCCTAAGTCAATGCTGCGTTCCAATCTATGAACGCAAACCAATGACTCCTTTATCTTACCATTACCCTGCTTGTCATTCCCAGTAAAGTTCTTGCGAATTTTTTATTTGAACGCCATCGCCGCGCGAACCGCCTTCTGCCAGCCGGTATAGAGAGCATCCCGCTCCTGCTCCGGCATGGATGGCGCATACAGCTGCTCCGCCTTCCAAATGGCCGCGATCTCCTGCCGGTCGGACCAATAGCCGACCGCAAGGCCCGCGAGATAAGCCGCGCCGATCGCCGTCGTCTCGAGCACGGCAGGCCGCTGAACTTCGGCGCCAAGAATGTCGCTCTGGAACTGCATCAGAATCTCGTTGCGCACAGCGCCGCCGTCGACGCGCAGCGACTTCAGCGCAAGGCCCGAATCCGTTTTCATCACATCGAGCACATCGCGGCTCTGGTAGGCCAGCGCCTCCAGCGTTGCCCTTACAAAATGCTCCTTCGTCGTCCCTCGCGTCAGGCCGAAGACCGCCCCGCGCACGTCGCTGTCCCAATACGGGGTGCCGAGCCCTACGAACGCCGGCACCACGTACACGCCTTCCGCCGACGTCACCCGGCTTGCATATTGCTCGCTGTCCGCGGCCGACTTCAGCATCCGCAGTCCATCGCGCAGCCATTGCAGTGCAGCTCCAGCCACGAATACGCTTCCTTCCAGCGCGTATTCGACTTTTCCGTCAATTCCCCAAGCAATGGTTGTTAACAGCCCGTGTTTGGAGGTAATAAGCTGTGTGCCGGTATTCATGAGCATGAAACAGCCGGTGCCGTACGTATTCTTCGCCATCCCGGTCTCGAAGCATGCCTGACCGAACAAGGCGGCCTGCTGGTCGCCGGCTATGCCTGCGATGGGCACTTCATGCCCGAAGAAATGATGATCCACGATCATGCCGTAGATCTCGGATGAGGAGCGAACTTCAGGCAGCATAACTGCCGGAATATCCAGGATCCGGAGCAACTCCTCGTCCCAGCGCAGCTCATGGATGTTATAGATCAGCGTCCGCGACGCATTGGAGTAGTCCGTTACATGAACGGCGCCGCCCGTCATTTTCCATACGAGCCAGGAATCGATCGTGCCGAACAGCAGGTCGCCCTTGTCGGCCTTCTCCCGCGCGCCTTCCACATGATCGAGCATCCACTTGATTTTCGTTCCCGAAAAATAAGGATCGATCAGCAGTCCCGTCTTTTGCCGGAATAGCTCCTCATGCCCTTGGGCACGCAGTTCTTCGCAGATTCCGCTCGTCTGGCGCGACTGCCATACGATTGCGTTATAGATCGGCTTGCCGGTATGGCGGTCCCAGACGACCGCCGTCTCGCGCTGGTTCGTGATGCCGATCGCCGCGATCTGCTCCGGCCCAATCCCGGCGTTCGACAGCGCTCCGGCCATGACGCTGAGCACCGAAACCCAGATTTCGTTCGCGTTATGCTCCACCCAGCCCGGTTGCGGATAATATTGCTGGATCTCCTGCTGCGCCGATCCGGCGATCTTACCGTTCTTATCGAATACGATCGCCCGCGAACTGGTCGTTCCCTGATCAATCGCCAACATATAGGTTGTAGATTCCATCTTGCGTGCCTCCTTCACGGGTACAATTCTGCCTGCCTCCATTATAGCGGAGGAAGCCGGCGAGAACAGTCGTTTTTTCCTATGCCGGAAGGTTCGCCCTTACTGCCAAAAGTGCCGTGCCTACTGTATACTGGCTTTAGCTCTAATGTTCATCGATAAAGTAAGTTAATGTAAAATCCCAAGGAGGACGCCATGAACCCTACGTTCGATGACTCCCTGTTATTCCGGCAAGCCTATCATCGCGCCCCCTTCGGTATCGGTGTCTATCATGCGAATAACCGCAGCTTCGGCCAGGCGAATGAAGCGTTGTGCCAGCTGCTGGGCTGCAAGGAAGAAGATCTGTGCAGATCGGCTGGATCTGCTTTCGATAGCGGCGAGCCGCTGCTTGCCTTCGAACTCCCGTCGCAAGAGGTTCCCTGTGCCGTTGACCCCTGCGAGATCGAACGCCACTTCATTCGTCAGGATGGTACGGAGATATGGGTATCGTTCCAGTTGACCCCGCTTGCCACGCCTGATGCAGGGGCGGATGCGTATCTCGTCGTAGCCACCGATATTACCGAGCAGCGCAAACTCCAAGAAGCGTTCCGCACAAGCCAGCAGAAGCACGGGGTCATCTCGGATTTGTCGCTCGATTGGATTAGCGTTCATACCGCCGATGAGGAGGCCACAATGGTGTATTCCTCGCCGAGTTGCCGGGATTTCTTCGGTTTCGAGCCGGAGGAAATGGTCGGACGGAGCGCCATCGCGCTCGTGCATCCCGATGATTTGGACCATGTGCGGCAGTTCCTCAGCGATATCAAACATTGTGACGGCAGCCGGGTTATCTTCCGCTTCCGGAACAAGTCCGGCGACTACGTGTGGCTCGAATCCAGCAGCCGTTATACCTATGATGAGCAAGGCGAGGTAAGCGAAATAATTGCGGTCTCGCGCGATATAACCAAGCGGATCCGCGCCGACAAGCTACTGCAGGAAAGCGAACAGCGTTATAAGTCATTGTTCGACCATAATCCGGCCGCCGTCTACTCGATGAGCCTGGACGGCAATTATTTGACAGCCAATCCGAATCTGGAGAAGCTGACCGGCTACAGTCTGGATGAATTGATCGGCATGTATTGGGGGCCGATCGTCGTACCTAAGGATCTGCCCAAGACGCTGCGCAATTTCGATCTGGCGAAGCAAGGCTATCCGCAGAGCTACGACTTGACGATTACCCATAAAGACGGCCATCTGGTCGAGATCAACTCCACCAATGTCCCGATCATCGTAGACAATGAGGTCGTTGGCGTATTCGGCATATCGAACGACATTACGGAACGCAAACGGTATATGGAACAGGTCGAGAAGCTGAGCCGAGAGTATACCCTCATCCTCAACGCCGTTTCCGAAGGCATCATCGGACTGGATACCGACGGCAACACCATGTTCATGAATCCAAGCGCTGCCGAGCTGATCGGCTTCGATCCGGCGGAGCTCATCGGTCAGCCCTATCTTCTGTCGATGTCTTGCGGATATTCCGGCAGCGCGACCTTGTCCGCCGTGCAGGAAGTGATTGCGCAGGCGATGAAAGCCGGCCGGACCTGTCGCGGCAAAGATGGCGTGCTATGGCGGAAGGATGGCTCGAGCTTCCTCGCCGAGTATGTCGTCTCCCCGATGATGGATAAGGACCAGCTCATGGGAGCTGTTCTGGTCTTCCGCGACATGACGAGCGAGCATGAGATTATACTCGCGAAGGAATCGGCGGAACGCGCCGATCAGGCCAAATCGGACTTCCTCGCCGTCATGAGCCATGAGATTCGCACGCCGATGAACGGCATTATCGGAATGGCGGACCTGCTCACCGACACGGAACTGACCGAAGAACAGCGCAACTACACGGACACGATCCTGGCCAGCAGCGAGGCATTGCTGCGTATCGTCAGCGAAGTGCTCGATTTCAGCAAGATTGAAGCCGGCATGATGGAGCTCGCTGAGGATGTCTTCCATCTGCCTGCCTTGCTCGACAGTATCATATCGTTGTTCCAGAGCCGTGCTGAGGGCAAACAGATTACGCTTAACTGGGAGATTGGCGACGCCGTACCGCCAACCGTAACCGGTGACGAAGGCAAGCTGCGGCAGGTGCTCACCAACCTCATCAGCAACGCGATCAAGTTTACCGAGCGCGGCCATGTCTGCCTCTCCTTGCAACTATTGATGGCCGGACCGGAAGCGGACCAACTGGTGCTCGGATTTAACGTACGGGATACAGGGATCGGGATTCCGCTCGAGAAGCAGCCGCTGCTCTTCCAGTCGTTCACCCAGCTGCACCCGATGATGAACCGCAAGTATGGCGGGACCGGGCTCGGGCTTGCCATATGCAAGAAACTTGCCGAGCTGATGGGCGGCACCATCCAAGTCCGCAGCGAAGCAGACGAAGGTTCCGCCTTCACCGTTACGCTGCCATTCCGCCTGCCGGCGGCAATGGGATTGGCTGACGCGGAACCGCATGGCGCGGTCTCCCTCGCCCCGGCAACCGCGGAAAGCCAGCTTGTGCGAATCTCTGCCTCCAACGCCGCTCAGTATGGCCCGCTTCGCCTGCTGGTGGTAAACGATCATCCGGTCAATCGACAGCTGCTGTCCGCGATGCTGACTAAGCTCGGCTACACGCCGGATACCGCGGACAATGGAGCTGCAGCCCTCCGGGCCGCCGGCGGCAAGCACTATGACATCGTCTTTATGGACCTGCAGATGCCGGTGAGGAATGGTTATGAGGCAGCCGAGGCGATGAATCAGCTCTACGGTCCTGGCAACGGCCCTGCCATCATTGCCGTCACCGCCTTTGTCCGGCCGGAAGACCGCGCCAGATGCATGGCGGCGGGCATGCAGGATTTTATCGAGAAGCCCATCCTGATCCAAGAGGTTGAACGCGTCTTGAAGCAGTGGTCTCCTGCTGCCCTGTAGACATCGGCCTACGGGACGAGAATCCAAGGTGAAACGGCTAACGCCGTCTTTGATGGCGTAGGCGCGTTTCATTCCGGAGAAATAGAAGATGACTTATATGCGTGCAACTTATAAATTCTTATATTTGGACATAGCCCCCATCCCGGGATGAGGGCCTTTCGCATTCGCCGGCGAACGCCAGGCTTGGTCTATTTTTTACGTGAATGATACATTTCGTTAACGGGGCGATAATGTTTTCCGGCTACAATAGGTTGCATGGGAAAGGAGGTATGAATCGATGTACTACGAAGAGGATCGCGTTCCATTCGATCAGCCGGACGATATTAAGCCAGTCGCCGCTGATGAGCAATCGGCCTAATTCAGGCCTATCACCGTCTATTCGAGGCATCCGGGCGCACGATGTCTCCATACATAAAACAGGGCAGGACAGCTGAATTCAAAGCCGTCTATGCCCTTATTCATGTTCATCGACGACTGACTAAGCACCCAGTCACTCTTCGGCGCTGCGAATGGATCGGTTCAGCAGCTCCATCAATAGCCGTCCTAGGCCAAGACCGACGAAGCAGCTGATCATCGGGAGCCAGACCGGCCCCCATTTGACCCCGAATAGATGACAGTTGGCATAAAAGACGCCTACGGTCGCGCAATAGGCGGCGGTTACGGGCGGCAAGAAACCGAATCGGTTCACATTCCCCGCGTCCCGGTAAGCGTCCCAGATGCCGAACATATAGAAACAAGGATAGAACAACAGCCACTGGAAATTGGTCGTGCTGACCGCTTCATCAATCCGGCCCAGGAAGCTAAGCATAATGATCTCATTCAAGTGCGCCTTCACATTGATGAGCACTTCCGAGGCGATTAAGACGATCCCCTTGATATATTTACCATTCAGCAGTTGGCCAAATCCCGGTAATGCGATGCTCCATAACGCTTTCTCAATTTGAATCGATTTGGCCATAGTTACACCTTGCTCTGCTAAGAATGAATGAGCGCGTCACGCTCAAGGGCACCCGGAATTTTCTCGAGCCACCCCTTCTTTATCATCAATTCCGCCCCATCGTCCGCGAAAGTTCCGACTTCGGCCATCAGCCGCAAATACGTAATCGCCAGATCTCTCCTCGGGCTTGCGGCGGCGGCCGTGCCGTAATTGCCGATCCCGGTCGCCGCGAGCGACAACGTATGGAAGAGGATCAGCCGATCGGAGAACGGCGAAGCGACGGAATCGAACACCTCCGCCTCCAGCGTCGTCGGCACCGGCAGGTCATCGTCCTTAATGGTGCTGCTGAATACCTCGATGTGCTTGGACGAGATATCCCTCGCCCGGATGGCGAAATCCTTCACGTCCTGGGCAACCGCTACTTGCGCAAAACCCATCATGATCGCCTTGCCGAGCGCGTTCGAAGCCACATTGAGGAAAAGATGCGTAATCTCGACGGCATTGAGCGGTCTTCGGTCGCCTAACAGCCCGTTAATCCAGCTCTCCTTATGCACCCATTCGGTCGATTGCGGCGGGGTCAGATGAGGCGGCTTGACCCAAATCCCCTTCTCCAGCATTAGGGTTGTCGCTTTCTCCGATAGCTCAGCGGCCGTCTTCAGATTGTGGTTGAAAAAGTCCCTGATATCCACACGTGACGCGCTGGTAAGCGCTAATGCATAAGCGACCATACCCGCCGTGCCCATCTGCTTCAAATAATGGAGCATCAACGTATCCGAGAACAGCTTGGGCGCAGCCTCGTTCACATCCTGATCGCTGAAGGCTTGGGGCGGAATGAGGCTCTCTCTCTGAAATAAATGATCCTTGAATCCCATATGCTCTTCGGTAAGCGAGCACGCGTATTTCAACACCGTCTTGACCTCGCGGTCTTCCACCGTTGCTAGGAAATACCGCAGGACACTATTGGCCATACTGTCGCCTAAATATCCTGTCCATAAGGGGGCAACCTCCGAGGCGATTAACGGAACACTTTTTTTAATTTTCAACGCGATCGCCCTTTGCAAGTAGAATCGTTATCCGGTTATTATAGCTTTCTCCACTGCGATCGAATTTATTAAAGATAATCGGGAAGTAGACGGAGTTTAGAGGATACGAAATATGGTCCGTAACGCGAATAACCGGGTCGGCAGCCCGACCCGGCAATAGCATGAGGAACAGCTGCTAGACTAGCGCCCGTTCCCTGATTCCTATTAATCGTTCTGCTCGCGCAAGAACAGCTCGGCAAGCGTCCGTACCATGACGCCGGTTCCGCCTTTCGGCTCCCAACCGCGCGCGCGCTCGAGCCATGCGGTACCTGCGATATCCAGATGCAGCCATGGACGCTCCTCGGCGAATGCGCCGATGAACAAGCCGGCAATGCTTGCCGCGCCATAGTTGGCTCCCTTGTTCTTCAGGTCCGCTGCATCCGAATCGAGCTGGCGTCTGAACTCCGGATAGTTCGGCAACGGCCATACCCGCTCCCCGGCTTGCTTCGATGCGAGGATCACCTTCTGAAGCAGCTGATCGTCATTGCCGATAGCCCCGGTCGCCAGATCGCCCAGCGATACCAATACCGCGCCGGTCAGCGTCGCCACGTCGATCAGCTTCGTCGCTCCGCGGCGGATCGCCGTCGTCAGGCCGTCAGCCAGCACGAGACGCCCTTCGGCATCCGTGTTCACCACTTCCACCGTCGTGCCGTTCATCATCGTCAAGACATCGCCCGGCTTGAACGCCCGGTCGGACGGCATATTCTCCGCGGAAGGGATAACCGCGACAACGTTGATCGCCGGCTTCAGTTCCGCGAGAATGCGCATCGTGCCGATAACGGCGGCCGCGCCGCCCATATCGGAGATCATCTCTTCCATGCCAGGCGCCCGCTTGAGCGAGATGCCGCCCGTATCGAACGTAATCCCTTTGCCGATTAAGCCCCACGTTTCCTTCTCGTCCTCATTGCCGCGATAGTGGATGACGATCATGCGCGGCGGATGCGCGCTGCCTTGGCCTACGCCAAGCAAGCCGCCCATTCCCTGTTCCTTCGCCGTGAACTCATCCAGCACTTCGACTTCGATGTCATCATAAACGGCGAACGTGTCCTCAATGTCCATCGCCAGCTGCTCGGGATACAGCTTGTTGCCCGGCTGATTCGTCAGATCGCGCGCGTAATTGACGGCATTGGCGAATACGCTGCCGCGGCGAATCCCCGTGGCCCATCCGGCAGCAGCTTGCTCCGAAGCAGCGGCACCCGGGATGAACGCAACCGCCTGCACCGTTTGCTTGGCCTTCTCCTTCTTCAGCGCATTACGCTTGTACAACGACAGCGCATACCCTTCCGTCATCGCCTGCGCCGCTTGCTCCGGCGTGTAGGTCGACGATCCGAGCGTTGCCGCATCCGGCAGAAGCTGTTGGATGGCAACGGCCTTCAGTTTGCTCGCTGCTTTCGCCGCGGCAGCCGACGCATCGCGCAGACTATCCACCGTATCCGCTTTATGCGATACGCCTACGTACACGGCATGGCTGGCCGGCACCAATCCAAGCGTGGGCAGTACGAGCGTCTCGTTCGGCTCTCCTTTGAACAGCCCTCTGGCTGCATGCTGGCGGACGGCCTCATCCAATTGCGGATGGATCCACTCCGCGCCTTCTGCCTTCAGATCATCCCGGTCGACGAATCGAATGATGACGTCATAATCTGCTGCGTTCCGATCTCCGATGCCATATGTATATTGAACTTGGCTCATGAATGAATACCCTCGCTTTCCTGGCGTGCAAATGCAAAAAATCGGGTAGTCCCGACATACCCGATTCTAATCTTTTACTGGACTAATGGCAAATAGATCTTGAAATCCGTGCCTTCCCCGGAATTGCTGGTCACCCGGATCGAACCGCCGTGGTTGCGTACGATGCGATAGCTGACGGCAAGCCCAAGTCCTGTGCCTTCGGCTTTGGTGGTGAAGAACGGATCGAATAGACGGGTCTTGGTTAGATGGTCCATCCCCTTGCCATTATCGCGCACCGTAATCTCGGCGTGCATGCCTTCCCGCTTGGCGACGACATCGATGCGGCCGCGAATATCCATGCCGCGTTCTTCGATCGCCTCCATCGCATTGCGCATCATATTCAGGAACACTTGCTTTACTTGCTTGACGTCAATCGAAGCGATTAGCTCCTCGTCATAGGCTTCGAGCTGAATCTCGCTGCCTTTCATGAGCGCCTCGCTCTCGAACAGCAGGATGACTTCCTGCAAGAGCGACGGCAGATGCACGTTCTGTTTCATAGGGGCCGAAGGCTTGGATGAGTTGAGGAATTCATAGATGATGTCATTGGCACGATCAATCTCAGTTAAGATAATACGGGCGTATTCTTCTTTGCCCAGCTGCATCAGGTGCGGACGCAGCAGCTGGATGAAACCGCGGATCGATGTGAGCGGGTTGCGAATTTCGTGTGCGATCGAAGCGGCAATCTTGCCAAGCATCGCCAGCTTGTCATTCTGATAAGCCGACTGTTCGATTATTTTGTATTCGGAGACGTCCTTGACGCTGAACAAATAATCGCCGTCGAGCTGATCGCCGTATGTAATCGTGATGAGCAAATGCCGCCCGTTCGCATCCTGGAATTCGATGTACCGGCTGCGGCGGTGGAACATCTCCTGGTAAACGCGCAAGACGATGCGCTTCGTTCCTTTGCGCAGCTGCTTATGCTTCAGAATCTCCAGCAAGTTGCAGCCGATCAGCGTCTTGCGCGGAATATCGAGCAGCTTGGCCATCTGCAGGTTGACGAACGAGAGCAATCCGTCCTGATCGAAGATCGCAAGGCCGCTGTCCATGTATTGCAGCACGTTCTCATACTTGTTCTTCACCATTCGCACGGAACGATGGGAGTTCAGCAGCATATCCCGCATCTCGCTGAAACGCTGCTCCGGTGTCTGCTCCGGTTGGTCGCGGAAGCGAAACGCCACCATAAGCTCGATCAGGAAAATAAACGATCGACTGTAAAGCTTCAGCGCCTCTTCCGATTCCACATTGGCGACGAGCATCTGCATCGATTCCTCATGAATCGCAATGATATCCTCCGGATGGACGCCCTGCAGCCATTTGCCGATCTCCGTTGCTTCGTAGAGCGATTGCTCACTTCCGCTTCGTACATATTCGGCAAGCGCTGGAAAATAGCGCTTTCGAATTGCTAACATGCTTTGCTCTACTCCTCTCCTGCCGCATAAATCGGTGAACCCACACGCAGGGGGCCGAGCCGCCATTTGCGAAATAAAACCACATTCCCGCGCGAAGGATCGAGAATCAATTCGAGATCATCGACAAGCTGCTCTGCCCAAAACGAATTCAATCGGCTCTTCCCGCGATAATGCTCGTACATCCGCACCTCGATGCCGGTGTCGGACTCCTCCTTGCTCCGCTGCAGCTTTCGAATCACCATATGACCTTTCTCCGGGAACTGAATCAATTTGAGCGCCAGTTCTGATATCGTGTATGCCACGATCGTCTGATCCACCAAGCCAAACCCCAGCTTAGCCGCAAGTTCTCTGCCTCTCTGCCGGGCATGGATAGCATCCGTCCAATCTCGAATATGCAACATTTCCACGAATCCATCGCCTCCGCTCTTGCTTTTGGATAAAAGCCTTTTTCGAAAAACCGACAACGATTATTGCCCGTTCTTAGGATGCGCTTACAAATAATGATAGTAATTGCGCTCCCCGATTGCAACAGAAGAGATTGTCGAATACCGCCGTTCCTACAAAACAGTAAACAAAGACAGCGCGCGGCATAGCCTGCCACGCGCATATCTTGCAGCTGTATTGCCCGAGCTTTCCCCGTGCTAGTCCCGGCTGGAACTTCCGTTGTTCTTCGAATCGTCGTCGCCATCATCGTTCTTCTGAGTATCCTTCTTCTGGTTGTTGCCCTTCGATGACGCGCTGCTGTTCTTCGACTGGTTTCCGTTCGATTGCTCCTTCTGTTGCGCTTGCTTCTCCTCGTTGTTCCGGTCATCGTCATCGTCGGATTCGGACGTGGATTTCCCGCTATTGGACTTCGAGCCATTCGACTTGGAACTGTTCGAATTCGATCCATTGGCAGTCGAACCGGCGGACTTGGAACCCGAACTATTGCTTTGACTGCCGGAGGCTTGAGTTCCCGACGAGCTTTGCGATTGTTTGCTGCTATTCTGTTCCTTCTTGCTCGAATCGTCCGAGTCATCGTCCTTGTCGTCTTTACCTTGATTCCCTTGCTGGGAACTCGGATTATCCGACCCCTGTTCCTTAGACTCATACGTATAACGGCCATCATGACGGCCAGTAGTACTGGAATTTCCAGCCTGCTGCCCGTCATCCCGCTTCCCGTTGTCATCCTGCCCGGAACGGTTGCTTTTTTGGCGATCATTATTCTGCTTGGTCTTATCCTCTTGCCCTTGCTTCGCCGGCGGTTTCTTCGTATCCCCGCGCTTGGGATCCGTTGCGGCAGCAGGTTTCGCTGCCTCGCCGCTTGCGCCTTTGCCTGCGGCGGCAGGCGTTGAAGGCGTTGAAGGCGTTGCCGGCTGCGTCTTGCTCTTGTCTTGCGCCTTTACCGCCTTTTGCTCCTTCGCTTGTTGCTTGCGCGCCGCTTTCTCCTGCTCAGCCAGTTCTTTGAGCTTGGACTTGAGCGTCGTAGACTTACTGCTGCCTTGCTCAGCTTGCGGCTGGGTCGTGATTACCTTATCCACGCCGCCGAGCGCCGCTGCCGACTTATGAATCGAGGTATGGCGCAGCTCCTCCAGATCCACATCATGTCCTTCGCTCTTCGCCAGCAGATAATAAGCCATTTTGCCCGACGAGACGCCGCTCTTCTTCGCGACTTCCCGGACTTCTTCCGGCGCGCTGACTGTCGTTACCTGCACGGTGCGCGTACCGCTCTCGTCGTGGGAAGCAAGCGACTCCTGAACGGCGGTCTGCACATGAGCCGTGAGCTCAGATTCGTACGTCTCATCGCCCTGGCCGACAAGAATGCTCGTAATGACGACATCGCCATCGCCGGAGTCAAAATAATGCGCATTCTCGACGCGCTCCATTATGCTTGCCGCCACCACTTCGACCGGCTGCCCTTTATACGTCAGACCTTCCGCCAATTTCTTGGCGTCCGGATTGAGCGGAAGCAACCCGAGTACGTTCTCCTCGTTGTCGACGGCTAGCTCAATGCTCGGATTGATGTCCATCGTCAAATAAGCCGCCACCGCCTGGTCTGGGCTTCCGAATTTCGTGAGCCAAGGGACGCAAAGAAGCAGCACGACCGCAGCTGCCGCCGCCCCTGCACTAAACTTCCATTTGAGTGCAAAGGCCCGTCCCGGGCTTTCCGTCACGTCTTCGAGACGAATTTCTTCGCCTACAGCCATATCGGCTGCCGCTCGTATACGCCGGAACTCGCCATCAGGCGTCATGACGACTGCAAACCGTTTCCCTACTTCCATAATGACGCCGCGATTCATGCGCTTCCTCCTCTCTTTGCATCCTGGGTAATTGCTGGCGGTCTAAGATGTTGCAAATAACTTTGAAGATACGGGTAATCCCCCTGCCAAAGCAAAGCGATGGCAATAATATATTTGCGGTTACGTTCAATCGTCTTGCGGGATACGCCGCATAGCTCACACAGCTCCTTGATCGGCATCTTGCCGCTTTCCTCCAGGGAGAGGAATAAAGGAGCCGACTCGACCAGCTGCATCGCAATCGACGCAAGCAGCAGCCTGGAATCGGCATGCTTCGGAGACAAATCCGGCAAATCTGTAAATTGGATGTCGTAACGCTTCAAACCGTTGTTATATTCCGCGATCTCCAGCCTTCTGGCATCCGCCTCCTGCTGCAGACCATAGCGGCTTAACGCTTCTTGCCGCTCAATCGGGTTAATGACTTGCTCGTCCTCATCGGTCGTGTCGAAGGAACTGTATGGCACGCTTTGCAGATGCCGTTGCTCCTTGCGGACATAGTCGATCAGCCTGCGACGCATGACCGTCTCCGCGAAGCCGAGAAAGGATCGGCCCGCTTCAGGCGAGAACTGGGTAATAGCTTCGTCGAATGCGCTTAGCGCCACACTGAATTCATCATCACAAGCCGGGTTCACATAACGTTTGCAGAACTTGCTTGTCACCTTTGCAATGTAAGGTTCATAGGAGGCGATGAATGGATCACGTGAAGCCTCACCCGCATGAATGCGAGCTACATATGCTTCAGGTGAGCCGAATTCGGACGCCCCCCTGCTCTGCTTGCCGAAAAATCGCTTAAACAGTACGAGTAGCAACCGCTCCACCTCTTGATCATAGTTTTCGCATCCCGTGGTTGTATTGAGGGGGTACGTATATTAACGAAAAAAGGAAAGCCTCCTTAATTATAAGGAGGCTTGAATACTTAACAATAACCTTCCGAAGTCCGCCGCTGCCGCAGCTTCATCTTGCGTTGAACGAGTACGTTGAGACGCTTCTTCAGCTCCTGGCTCCAAGCCTCATCCCCGATCTGGGAAGCAAAGCTGAGCAGATCCAGCGCCATATCGATCTGGTTCGTTACCACATCGATCGGATCCTCGTTCTCGTTATTTACACAATTTTCAAACAATACAGTGCCGTCTTGCTCCACATACTCCAGGAAATCCACCTCGGAGGCACCGTCGCCATGCGCGTATTCCGCGAGAATCTCGTATTCGTTCTCGATTCCGTGATGAATCTCAACCCGGTGGCATACCGGACAAAAAAGAATAGGAACATTATGAATATGAGTCCGGAAGTGTTTCAACGTGCCGTTCGTCCCAATCATGCTTGCGCCACAACAAAAGCTCATGTCCGTTCTCCTCCTATTTATCCATCTATCTGTTCAAGATTGAATCCTCTATCGCCATAGAAAAAGACTGCTACGTGTCCATTAGGGTCAGACTAGCCTATTAAGCGGCTCTCTATCTATATCGACATTTCCACAGCAATCTTTAAGCTTTCCTCTTCGCTTCTTTTAAGGTATTCGCTCCCTGCAGGCGTAATTCCTGCTTTCTTGCGACGCTATAAAAACGGAAAAACCCGGTATCCTTGGGAGGACGCCGGGTTCTTCTGGTGTCTGGCATGAATTCGCAATCAACCTGATTGGAATTCCGCTTGCACCGACTGCGATTCGTAGATGTACGTATATTATTGAGCAACCAGGTGCTTGTCGCCTGGTTTCCAGTTCATTGGGCACAGACCGCCGGATTGCAGAGCTTGCAGAACGCGAAGAGTCTCTTCTACGCTGCGGCCTACATCGTTATGGTTTACGACTTGGTATTTCAGTTCGCCTTCTGGATCGATGATGAACAGGCCGCGCAGTGCAACGCCTTCTTCTTCGATCAGAACGCCGTAGTCGCGAGCAACTGTCTTCGTGAGGTCAGCAGCAAGCGGGAATTGCAGTTGGCCCAGGCCGTTGTCGGCAACTGGCGTGTTGATCCATGCACGGTGGCTGTGGATGCTGTCTACGGATACGCCGAGGATCTCAGTGTCGAGCTCGGAGAATTGAGGAGCAGCGTCGCTCAGTGCAGTGATTTCAGTTGGGCAGACGAACGTAAAGTCCAGCGGATAGAAGAACAGTACGAGCCATTTGCCTTTGTAATCGGAAAGGGAAGCTTTACCAAAAGTTTTGCCGTCACCGGAAACAGTCTCCATTGCGAAGTCTGGAGCCGGACGACCTACAAGACGTTGTGTCATGTGAAACACTACCTCCTCAGTATGGGTTCTCTATTTAAACAACGGTCACAAACGTGACTTACGAATAAATAGTAGCATTAGATTAAAATAGAGTCAACATGAAAACGACTTTTTAACTGTAATGATTTTAATCTACGATTATTTTACCATAGCGGCAACGATCAGATCGCCCATCTCGGTTGTACCGATTGCTTTGCTCTTGTCGACTGCGATATCGCCCGTGCGATGGCCTGCATCCAGCACGTTCTTCACCGCGTCTTCAATCAGTTGCGCTGCTTCATGATACCCAAATGTCAGACGGAACATAAGCGCTACGGACAAGATTGTCGCGATCGGGTTGGAGATGCCTTGTCCAGCGATGTCCGGCGCGGAACCGTGTACCGGCTCATACAGGCCGAAGCTTCCTTCACCCAGCGATGCGGAGGACAGCATGCCGATCGAACCTGTCAGCATCGCGGCTTCGTCGCTCAAGATATCGCCGAACATGTTCTCCGTAACGATAACGTCGAAGCTCGATGGGCGGCGGAGCAGCTGCATTGCGCAGTTGTCGACCAATACATGCTCGAGCTCAACTTCCGGATACTCAGGCGCGATGCGGTTTACGACTTCACGCCACAGGCGGGATGTCTCGAGTACGTTCGCTTTGTCGACCGAAGCGAGCTTCTTGCGGCGGGTTTGCGCGATTTCGAACGCTTGGCGCACGATACGCTCAACCTCGACCACGTTGTAGACGCAAGTATCTACCGCTTCTTCGCCTTGCGCGCCTTCGCGGCGGAATTTCTCGCCGAAGTAGATGCCGCCTGTCAGTTCGCGAACGACGATCAGGTCAGTGCCTTCGAGTACTTCCGGTTTCAGCGTGGAAGCTTCCTTCAGGCAATCGAATACGTTCGCCGGGCGGATGTTGGAGAAGAGGCCAAGCGCTTTACGAATGCCGAGCAGGCCCGTTTCCGGACGAAGTTCTTTCGGGTTGTTATCCCATTTTGGACCGCCGACAGCACCGAGCAGTACCGCGTCAGCGGATTTACAGATATCCAATGTTTCTTGCGGCAGCGGAGTGCCTTTCTCGTCGATCGCGATGCCGCCGAACAGGCCGTGCTCCGTCTCGAATTGGTAGCCGAAGAGTTCCTCGGTTTTCTTCAATACTTTCAGTGCTTCGCCAACTACTTCCGGACCGATTCCGTCACCTGCGATGACAGCAATTTTCTTCACGTCAGCCATTATTGTACACAGCTCCCTCTAGGTTCATTCCGCTGCCAATGTGCGCGTGATTGCGCGGCATGCGGGGTTATAATCACGAATTCTCATTCTGTTATCAGTTGTACCATAATCGGGTACGTTAGACAAAGATATAAAAGCTATCATTTTTATAGGATAATGTAATAAACCATTATTTCTGCCTCCCCCTTCCCCCTCCAACGGAGGAGAACCAGAGGGCCACGGCCCAAGCTTATGCTTCCGAAGTGAGTTTTCCGTCCGGAAAACTCTGAGGACACCCGTAAATGGCGTGACACGGGACGCGGCCGTCTTCGATTTGTCCTTTCGAGCGAGGCCCGCGTTGTCCCTTATTGGGATGGGTCGCATTCAGGTATGCTCCATTCCAGTTAGCGGGACAAAGCTTTTGTTTGAGCTCCGTTCGTTACGTTGATGCCTTGCGGAGCAGACCTGGTACGTTTGCGCCGGGTACGCTTCTCCGTGCCTACCCTCGCTTGACGTCCACTACCGTGGACACGCTTTACTTCTTTGTCAGGCTCTCTCTTTCCCACACAAAAATACAAAAGGTCTGGATGTCATCCAGACCTTGTCTATACCTTTAACTAACTTTAATTAGCTTTAACTATCCTAGAACAAGCCCTTATCCTTTGCCTGCTGCGCTGCGTCTTTACTGCTTTTCGCTCCGATTTTGCGAAGAATATTGTTGACGTGATTCTTCACCGTCCGCAGAGACAAGAAGGATTTTTCCGCGATTTGGGATTGGCTGTACCCTTCGTGGATCATCGAGAGCAGCTGCACCTCGGCTGGCGTGACCATTCGTTTGAACTTGTCGGTCTCGTACTCTTGCTCGACCGACTTGAGCCGGCGGAACTCGGCGAGCATCAGCTGAGCCGCCGCGCCGTCGATCGCCGACCGGTCTGCCGCGGCTTGACGAACGGCAGCCGGGATCGCGGTAAAGTCCGATTTGACGAGATAGTTCACCGCTCCGGCGCGGAACGCCTCGACGACGAATGCCTTGTCCTCCATCGAGGTCAGCATGATGACCCGCGCGCCGGTTGCCTGCGGCAGCTCGCCGGCCAGCTTAAGTCCTTCCGGACTATCCGCCATCATAATGTCGAGCAGGATGACATCCGGCTTGGCCTGAAGCGCGAGCGCAAGCGCATCACCCGGGGCATCGGTCTGCGCGATGACCGTTAAGTCCGCTTCATTGTTCAAATAGGCGACGAGCCCGCGCCGCCAGTCCGGATCGTCCTCGACGACCATTATTTTAATCCGTTCGTTCTGCATGGGATCCATGGTTGCCCTCCTGTTGGCTCTTCACAATCGGCTGCTGAGCCGCCTTATTCCCCTTAATCTTCGGAAAATGAAACAGCACCTTCGTCCCTTTGCCCCGCTCGCTCTCCAGACGCAGCTCGCCCCCTTGGCGATTCATCAGCTGATAGCAATAGGCAAGCCCAAGTCCGAAGTTCATCTGTTTGCCGCTCTTGGTCGTATAGAAAGGCTCGACCACCTTGCGCAGCTCCCGCTTCTCGATGCCGATGCCGGTATCGCGCACCTCAATGGTACTCCCGCGCTTACTGCTGCGCACTTCGACGTAGAGCTCCCCGCCTTGCGGCATCGCTTCAACCGCGTTGCTGAGCACATTGCCGATCGCTTCGAGCGTCTGCGCGGCATCGCATACCGCTTCGGCGTCGGGATCGAGCTTCGTGCGCAACCGGATTCGCCCTTCGATCACCGGCGCAAGCGAGGCAAGCTGCTGCGAGACAAGGCCGGCAAGCGCGTACCGCTGCGGCTGCAAGCGCAGTTCCTGCGTCCGGTCATGCACGCTGCGGATCATCGCTTCAATATGCTGCGCCGCATTGGCGATAACCCGGATATCTTCGCGCAGTTCGCCGAGCTGCTCGCCTTCCGCGGACCGTTCGATTTTGTCGGAGAACAGCTTGATCTTGCCGATATCGTTCTTGATCGCATGGTTGAGCATCGCGGTTCCGCTCGTGATGGCGCGCAAGGAATAGTCCATTCTCCGCCGCTCAATAAACAGCTGTACACCCAAAAAGCCAAAATTAAACAAGGCGATTATAAAAATAAGGAAGGCGATCGTAATCGGCCATACATTGTAACGCCACATCCGATAGACGCCGAACAGCGGCATGCCATAGTTCATCGTCATCGCGATGAGCAGCGCCGGCAGTACGGCTGCCGTGACGACCAGATGCGCTCTGCGTTCAGCCGGATTCATCCCCCGTTTGCGGAGCAGCAATACCGCGCCGGCGATGAAGTAGGGCAGCGCCCAAATGGCGAGAATATCGAAATTGACCGGCGTTTCCGTCTCGATCGGCAGCGTCAGCATGAAGAGCGGCGGCGCCAGGGCTGCGACCGGCAGCCAACGGACGATCCAAGCGCGCAGCGCCTCCCGATTATAGACCGACGCAAAACATAAGAAGGTGTAAGGCAGCCCATAGTAGCTCAACCAGGAGCATCCCCGCTGAATGATTCGTGCCAACCGCTCATCCGCAGCCGTCATCCCGCCGGCATCGACGGCGCTTACGATCCACCCTTCCATCGTCCCGGCAAGCGCGCCGGTCCCGCCGCACAGCGACAGCAGGCTAAGCCACCGCACCGCTACGTTTCCCCGGTTCGTCGCGACGAGCAGCGCCGAAGTCACCCATAACGCAATCCAAACAAACAACATCCGCTTTCTACCCCGCCATCACACTCTTTTTTGCATCATTATACCATGGGAACGAAGCGGATTGGTTTGCGTTTTCGGTCGTAAGACCGAGAATGCAGCATTCCGCTTATTACGGATTGGTTTGCGTTTTCGGTCGTAAGACCGAGAATGCAGCATTCCGCTTATTACGGATTGGTTTGCGTTTTCGGTCGTAAGACCGAGAATGCAGCATTCCGCTTTTAAATGCTTGTATTTCAAAAAAGGAGCCAAACCGGACGTCTGCGCATCGGCGGGCGTTCGATCTGACTCCTTCATTCCTAGACCTAACCTTGGGTCAATTTGTTCACTGCGCTGAACAATGCCTTCACGGAGGAGGTCATAATATCGACGTCCGTGCCGCAGCCCCAGTATACGGTACCGTTCTTCGCTTTAATGCCGATATAGGAGACGGCTTGCGATTTGGAACCGGTCTCGAGCGCATGCTCGGTGTAGACCAGATCGCCGTATTCGAGGTTGAACTCCGTCTGCAGCGCATTGTTGATCGCGTCGAGGCGTCCGTCGCCGCTGCCCGTAATTTCCCGTACTTCGCCGTTTGTCCGAATCGTAACGACCGTCTGGAAGTCATCATTGTCGGTGAAGCGGTACTTGATGAATTCGACCGGCTCTTTGATGTTGACGTATTCCTTGGCGAAGATGTCGTAGATTTCATCTGGGGCGAGCTCTTTTTGCTGATGGTCGGACACGTTCTTGACGCAATAGCCGAAGTGCTCGCGCATCTTGGCCGGCAGATCCAGACCATATTTCTGCTGCAAAATGTACCCGATGCCGCCTTTGCCGGATTGGCTGTTGATGCGGATGATGTCGCCTTCGTACTCGCGGCCGATGTCCTTCGGATCGATGAGCAGATAAGGCACGGACCAATGCTTCGGCTCCTTCTCTTCGCGCCACTTCATCCCCTTGGCGATCGCATCCTGATGGGAACCGGAGAACGCGGTGAAGACCAGCTCGCCGCCGTAAGGATGTCTCTCGCTGACGCGCATCTTGGTCAGACGCTCGTAGACCGAGATAATGTACGGGATGTTCTCCAGATTCAGGTTCGGGTTCACCCCGTGCGAGTACATGTTCAGCGCCAGCGTCACGATGTCGACGTTACCCGTCCGCTCGCCGTTGCCGAACAGCGTGCCTTCTACGCGCTGCGCGCCGGCCAGCATGCCTAGCTCCGCGTCGGCTACGCCTGTGCCGCGGTCGTTGTGCGGATGCAGCGAAATGATTACATTCTCGCGGTGTTTCATGTTATCGCTCATGTACTCGATCTGGCTCGCGTACACATGCGGCATCGACATGGATACCGTCGCAGGCAGGTTGATGATGACCGGATTGGCTGCCGTCGGCTGCCATACGTCGAGCACGGCGTTACAGATCTCAAGGGCGAACTCCACTTCCGTGCCGCTGAAGCTCTCCGGCGAATATTGGAACTGGAAGTTGCCTTCCGTCTCTTCCGCGCATTCTTTCAGCAGCTTAGCGCCTGTCAGTGCGATATCGATAATCTCTTCCTTGGACTTGCGGAAGACTTGTTCCCGCTGTGCCACCGATGTGGAATTGTACAGGTGAACGACCGCTTTCTTCGCGCCGCGCAGCGATTCGAACGTCTTGCGGATAATATGTTCGCGGGATTGGGTCAGCACTTGGATCGTGACGTCGTCCGGAATGAGGTTCTGCTCGATCAGCGTCCGCAGGAACGTGAACTCCGTCTCCGAAGCGGCAGGGAAGCCGACTTCGATCTCCTTGAAGCCGATCGCCACGAGCAGCTTGAAGTATTCCAGCTTCTCTTCGAGGTTCATCGGCACGATCAGCGCCTGGTTACCGTCGCGAAGATCGACGCTGCACCAGATCGGGGCTTCCGAAATGTATTCCTTCTGCGTCCATTTGAGGCTCTGTGCCGGCGGCATAAAATATCCTCTGGCGTACTTTTCCACATTCTTCATGCAAACGACCTTCTTTCTCGTCAAAGTGTTGTTTATCGCAAGGTGAGATGAAATATGTTATTAACAACGCAAAAAAGCCCTTCATCTCCAATACTAGAGACGAAAGACATCGATATCTTACGCGGTACCACTCTACTTCATATCCGTTCGGGGCGGATATGCGCTTAGCGGAGCAGGGAATTCCTGCATCCTCCTACTGTAACGGTTAGGCTCCGGCTCCGCTTACTGCAAGTTCAGCGAGCTACTCCAAGGTGAGTTTCCGATTCTACAAGACGGCTGTTTCGCACCAACCAACAGCTCTCTGAGCGTCCATACAATCGTACTGGTCCTTATCGACATATTTTAATATTCTCATAATTTAATCCATCGCATTCATCTTGTCAATATCCCTTGTTAGTATATTCACCCAAGAGACAGAAATTCACAACGTGAGGAAGAAAAAACAGCCCCCGTACTACCGGTTAAGGACGCACAGGGGCCGTCATTACGTTAATGCTGGCTTATTTCTTGATCCAGTGCATCAGTTCACGCAGCTGGGAGCCCACTTGCTCCAGTTGGTGTTCGGATTCGCGACGGCGAGTAGCTGTCAGCATCGCACGGTTGGATTGGTTCTCGAGGATGAAGTCGCGTGCGAAACGGCCGGATTGGATGTCGTCCAGAACCGCTTTCATCGCTTTCTTCGTCTCGTCGGTAACGATACGAGGACCAGTTACATAGTCGCCATATTCCGCAGTGTTGGAGATGGAATCGCGCATAGTCGCAAGTCCGCCTTCATACATCAGGTCAACGATCAGCTTCAGCTCGTGCAAGCACTCGAAGTAAGCCATCTCTGGCGCGTAGCCTGCTTCAACCAATGTTTCGAAGCCTGCTTTAACCAGTGCGCTCGCGCCGCCGCAAAGGACAGCTTGTTCGCCGAACAGATCGGTTTCTGTCTCTTCGCGGAACGAAGTTTCGATAACCCCTGCACGTGTACAGCCGATGCCTTTAGCGTATGCAAGGCCGATTGCTTGCGCATTGCCAGTAGCGTCTTGCTCGATTGCGATCAGACCAGGAACGCCGAAGCCTTCAACGTACGTACGACGTACCATGTGGCCTGGGGATTTTGGAGCTACGAGCAATACGTCTGTGTCTTTGCGCGGCACGATTTGGCCGTAGTGCACGTTGAAGCCGTGGGAGAACATGAGAGCTGCGCCTTGCTTCAGGTTTGGCTCGATTTCTTCTGCGTAGACTTTCGCTTGCGTCTCGTCCGGCATCAGAATTTGTACCACGTCAGCCACTTTAACCGCTTCGCCGACGGAAAGTACTTCGAAACCATCATTCTTCGCTTTCTCGGCAGATTTACCCGCACGAAGACCAATAACTACTTTCAGACCGCTGTCACGCAGGTTTTGCGCTTGTGCGTGACCTTGGGAGCCGTAACCGATAACCGCGATTGTTTTGCCTTGCAGAACGCCTTGATCTGCGTCTTTTTCGTAGTAGAGAGTAACTGCCATGAGAAGAATGCCTCCTTTTATTTGACCCTTTTGAGCGGGTGTTGAAGGGGGAAGCCTTGTCCTTGACGCCCTTGCGCAGAGCTTGTCTTCCCCGCTTTAACCCCCGCCCAAACGGGTATATAAGCTGATTATGATGAACTGGACGTTACTAATGGACTTGTGCTGCGTGCCGCAATCTTACCCTCTTACGTTACCGCGTGTCATCGCCGTTACGCCGGTGCGCGACAATTCGCGGATGCCGTACGGCTTGAGGAGCTCGACCATTGCGTCGATTTTCTCCGTGTCACCGACAACCTGTACCATCAGCGTGCTCGTGCCGATATCGACGACGGAGGCGCGGAAAGTCTCGACGACCCCCAGAATCTCCGGACGCGAGGCCGGCTCGGCGTTCACCTTGATAAGCGCAAGCTCGCGGGCAACCATCGGGTTCGCGCTCAGGTCGATGACTTTGATGACATCGATAAGTTTGTACAATTGCTTCGTAATCTGCTCGAGCGTATTCTCGTCGCCCGTCGTGACGATTACCATCCGGGACAAGCCAGATTCCTCGCTCGCCCCGACGGTAATGCTCTCAATATTGAAGCCACGGCGGCCGAACAGGCCGGATACGCGCTGCAGGACGCCGGGCTGGTCATTCACAAGAACGGCAATCGTGTGCTTCATTATTCTTCATCCCCCATTAACATCTGGTCGATCGTGGAGCCCTGCGTAACCATCGGGTATACGTTCTCTCCCTTACGGACGACGAACTCGACGACAGCCGGACCCGGGTGATTCATCGCTTCGATCCAAGCCGCACGCGCTTCTTCTTTGTTCGAGGCGCGGAAGCCTTTGACGCCGTATGCTTCAGCCAGCTTAACGAAGTCCGGGCTGCCGGCCAGGTCGATATGGCTGTAACGGTTGTCGTAGATCAGCTCCTGCCATTGGCGAACCATGCCGAGCACCTGGTTGTTCAGGATCGCCACTTTGACCGGAATGTTGTTGATCGCACAGATCGCAAGCTCTTGCGCACACATCTGCATGCCGCCGTCGCCGTTGATCGATACGACCGTGCGTTCCGGATGCGCCATCTGCGCGCCGATCGCGGACGGGAAGCCGAAACCCATCGTGCCGAGACCGCCGGAAGTAACCCACGAACGCGGTTGGTTGAACTTGTAGTACTGAGCAGCCCACATCTGATGCTGGCCAACGTCAGTCGTTACGATCGCTTCGCCTTTGGTCTCTTCGTGGATCATCTCCACGACCCATTGCGGCTTAAGCTCGGTATCGGAATCAGTATAGCTGTATGGCTTCTCCGCCTTCCAAGTTGCGATCTTCTCGCGCCATGCGTCCGCTTTGGCCGCCCACTTGACGTCCTTGTTCGCGATCTGCAGCGCCGTCTTCACATCGCCGACGATCGGGATGTCCGTCGGTACGTTCTTGCCGATCTCAGCAGGATCGATGTCGATATGGACGATCTTCGCATGCGGCGCAAATCCTTTCAGCTTACCTGTTACACGGTCATCGAAACGTGCGCCGATGCTGATCAACAGGTCCGAGTTCTGAATTGCCATATTCGCCGTCCAAGTGCCATGCATGCCTGGCATGCCCATCCACAGCTCGTTGCCGCTTGGGAATGCGCCAAGGCCCAGCAATGTTGTCGTGATCGGGATACCGGATTTCGTAATGAACTCGAACAGTTCCTCATGACCGCCGGAGTAAACGACGCCTCCGCCTGCCAATACGACAGGGCGCTCCGCTTCTTCGATCGCCTTGATCATCTTGTCGATCTGCGGTTTCTTCGGCGTTACCGTCGGATTGTAGCCGCGAAGGTTCACTTCGGTTACCGGTTGGAACATCGTCAGTTCAGCGGATACGTCCTTCGGAATATCGATCAGGACCGGTCCTTTGCGACCCGTGTTCGCAAGGTGGAATGCCTCATGGATAACGCGCGGCAGGTCAGCTGCCTTGCGCACCAGGTAACTGTGCTTCGTAATCGGCATCGTGATGCCGGTAATGTCCGCCTCTTGGAAAGCGTCCGTGCCGATCAGCGTCGTAGCTACGTTGCCTGTAATAACGACCATCGGTACGGAATCCATGTACGCCGTCGCGATCCCCGTGACCAGGTTTGTCGCCCCCGGACCGGATGTCGCGATACAAACGCCGACCTTGCCGCTTGCGCGTGCATAGCCGTCGGCTGCATGGATAGCGCCTTGTTCGTGACGAGTCAGGACGTGATTAAAATCAGAGAACCCGTGCATCGCGTCATAAATGTACAACACCGCGCCGCCTGGATAGCCGAACACACACTCCACACCTTCTAACACCAAGCTGCGAAGCAGAATCTCCGAACCCGAAATAACTTCAGGCTTCTTCAGCTTCTCGATGATTTCTTCTTTCGACTTTAACGTTGCATTTTGCGCGACCATCAGTCGTCCTCCCTTCTATGAAAAACAAAAAAACCTTCCGCCGCCAGCTGCCTTCGAATAAGACAACTAGGGACGGAAGGTTATAGCCTCCGTGGTACCACCCAGGTTTGTTATTCTCCTCGCGAAGAATAACCTCAATAAGTACGTCAGTAAGCGACCGATCGCTCCTGATCATACTTGGCACATTAACGCGTGCCTCACGATTTCCCCTAATGCGGCGCGATGCCTTTTCAGGGAAACAGCTCCGAGGTGAGCTCGTTGGAAAGGGATTTTGGCGACGGTTGCAGCAAATCCGTCCGCTCTCTGAGCAAAAGAGCCCTTAACACTTCGTCCTCATCATTGCAGATGTAATTATTAGCTTGTTGATGATTATATACTCCCCATACAGGTTCGTCAAGGAGTCGTTTTCTCGCAATTCGAAAAAGTGCTTATTGCCTAACTTGCACCGCAACCCGCTTATCCACATACGATACAGCATCCTACCAAGGTGAAACGGCTAACGCCGTCCTCTGGCGGCGCTGGCGCGCTTCATTCCGAGGAAATAGAGGATGATTCATAAGCGTGAAACTTATTAATTTCTATATTTTAAGAAAGCGGGATGAATGCCATCGCCCTGATCCGCCGACGTCGTCCCCGAACGGACGATAAAGAAATTATCCGGCTTATCCGCACCGAGCTGATGCCGCTGTCCCATACAGCCAATCCTAAGGATACCCAAACGATCCGCGAATTACCCAAACGGCTGCGGGAAGGCGTCACTTTCGTTATTTCGCACAAAAAAACGAGCATGCCGCTCGGATTCCTTCACCTGTACATCATCGGTGACATCCTCCAATACGACATGCTCGCCGTCCACCCGGATCACCGGGGCAAACAATGGGGCCGCCTGCTCATGTCCCACGGCGAGGCGTACGGCCGCTCCAACAATTGCACAGCTGCCCGCCTCTTCGTGGACGAAGGCAATGACAAGGCCCACCGGCTATACCGCAAGCTCGGTTTTGCGACCGTGCGCTACTACGCCCAAATCCGCTGCTACGAAATGGTGAAGAGGCTTAATTCCGCCACTTGATCCCTCCTGGAACGCAAACCAATCTACTTTCGATCAATGCTGCATTCCTACCCCTGGAACGCAAACCCATCTACTTTCGATCAATGCTGCATTCCTACCCCTGGAACGCAAACCAATGATCGTCGTCAAACTAGAAAATGCCCGGGTAGCCTCCGTAAGGACCGTAAGGACCTATCGGACCGCCGAAACCTGGGCCTACCCCTGGACCGAATCCTGGGCCAGGACCACAGCAAGGACCGTCGAAGCCGCCTGCGAATTCAGGACCATATCCGAATCCGGGACCGAAGCCTGGGCCGAATCCACCGCCGAAGCCGCCGCCGAAACCGCCTCCCCAATACGGGAGCGTCCCGATAGCAAGCAAGTCAAACAGGACAAGCGGGAGAATCGCTTTCGTTTTGACTTTCTTCCCTTTGTCTGCTCCGACCGGCTTAAGGATAAGTTTATTATTCGAGACGCGGACGAGTTTGCCTGTAGCGACGGAGCCGTCTTTACGCATGGCATACACCGTTTTGCCAACGAGTTTGCGGACCTGCTCTTGGGTAACGCGCTGCATGGAAGAATCCCTCCTAGGATGTGATAGAGCTAAGCTAAGTCGCTAACGTGCCATCCTCTTAAGCGGATAAGCGCAAGCTTAGTTGTCCTCTATCCTATTCATTGCGGCGCGATCTGGTTTGTATCTTTGTCCCGCGAACAGTCACCTATCAGCGGATGCTGGCATTCAGCTCGATGATGTTACGGTCCGGGTCCAGGACGAAGATCTGAGCAAATCCCGTTATACTGTCCGGCTTGGCCTTATGCTCGATCCCATGCTTCGCAAGCCATGCGATCGTCTCCTCATAGCTTGCGACCCGGATGGCAAAATGCCCATCCCGCGTATCGATCCCGCCGTTACGCTTCGTCTGGCCATCGTGCACGATCAGATGCAGCTGATGGCCGGTCTCGCCGACCGCATACCACGCCCCGGGGAAATCGAATGCCGGCCGCTCCATCTCCTTAAGGCCGAGCACCTGCTCATAGAATTGCTTGGCCCTTGCAAGATCGGTCACGATCACGCTCGCATGATGCAAGCCTATATGGGTAATCATCGTAGTAGCCTCCTCTGTCCATCGTCTATACCCTATTCTAACCGCAACGGCGCCCCGGAAAAAGCTCCGGCCCGGTCCCTATCGCGCGCGGACGACAAACAGCAAAAAGACGCCGGATTCAAGAATCCGACGCCTCTTTTATAAAAGCACGCAAATTTACGCGTTTACTTTTTCTTTTGCAACTGCAGCAAGCGAGTTGAATGCATTGATGTCGTTAACCGCGAGGTCAGCGAGCATTTTGCGGTTTACTTCAACGCCGGCTTGTTTCAGGCCGAACATGAATTTGCTGTAGGACAGGCCTTGTTGGCGAGCAGCCGCGTTGATACGAACGATCCACAGTTTGCGGATGTCACGTTTGAACTGACGGCGGTCACGGTATGCATACATAAGAGACTTCATTACTTGCTCTTTTGCTGTCTTAAACAGGCGGTGTTTGGAACCGAAGTAGCCTTTCGCGAGCTTCAAAATTCTTTTACGACGACGTGCGCGGACGAATCCGCCTTTAACTCTTGCCATGAGTAGAAACCTCCCGAGTAATGTTTAGTGCATATTCAAAGATCCGTAAGCGTACGGACTATTTCAGGTTTGCAAGACCTTGTTGCAGACGGCGAACGTCGCCAGCTGCCATGAGCGGTTGACCCGCAAGAACGCGTTTTTGACGACCGGATTTACCGGAGAGCAGGTGGTTGCGGAACGCTTTGTAACGTTTCACTTTGCCTGTACCTGTAATTTTGAAACGGTCTTTCAAACTGCTGTGCGTTTTCATCTTAGGCATGTGATGATCCTCCTCAAAGAATTTAAGCTTGGTTGTTTTTCGGTGCCAAAATCATGATCATGCTGCGACCTTCAAGCTTTGGCATCCGCTCGACGACACAAATATCAGCGACTTCCTTCTGAAGCCGATCAAGAATGCGCTGCCCGATCGCGGCATGGGTAATTTCGCGCCCGCGGAAGCGGACCGAAGCTTTGACCTTGTCGCCTTCACCGAGGAATTTCACGACGTTGCGGAATTTCACCTGATAGTCGTTCTCCTCGATGTTCGCCCGGAACCAGACTTCCTTCAGATCCACGATCTTCTGGTTCTTGCGAGCTTCTTTTTCTTTCTTCTGTGTCTCGTAGCGGAACTTGCCGTAGTCCATGATGCGGCATACTGGCGGTTTCGCTGTCGGTGCAACGTTGACAAGATCCATGTTGGCTTCAATCGCCAATTGCAGTGCATCGCGGATCGGCTTGATCCCGATCTGTTCGCCGTCTGCGCCTACAAGGCGTACTTCCCGTGCCCGAATCTCATCGTTGATTTGATGTTCTCTGCTAATAACCTGCCACCTCCAAAAAAAATAGTGTTGCTATATCGCGCCCTCACGGGCGTCTACAATAAAAAATGCGGATCCGCTGGGGACCCGCATTCCATTAACCAAGATTGTAGGCAATCAATCAACATCGCTATGTAAGCGTGTGGGCCTGTTCAATACTTAGTCGCATAACCAACCAGCTAAGAGCCGGAAAGGTGAGAAGCGGGTGCTTCTGCTTGTGCGTCTTCGTTTGTCGTTCTTTCGTACCGACATAATATATCACAGCCGCACAACTGAAGTCAACACGCTTTTTAGTCTTGCTGACAACGCGCCTTACATGTTGGCGTCATTCACATATTCGTTCGGGATTTCCTCGCCGTCCGGATTGTTGTTCTTGACCTGCGCTTTGCGTCCATTGCGGAATTCGCCGCCGTGAACGTCGTTCTCGCGCTGCTCGTTGTTATCGATATGGTCATGATCGTTGTTGTTGTAATTCGCATTGTTTGACATCTTCGCGTTCACCTCTTTCGCTTCTTGGCGCTGATTCGCCTTTGCAGGCGTCCACGTTCTAGAATCGCTCAAGCGGTGCGGGATTATACATCTCGTTGCTTAGAAGTGCGGCAAAAAAAAGGCCGCCATGCGGCAGTGCAGGGAAGCGCAAGGCCAACGATCGACCTCACATGCTTCTTGCACATGGCGCATAAGCAGCCTGCAATGGCTATGATGCTTGCTTGCTCTGCACTTCTTCCAGACGAAGCACGCGCGTATGCTGCGTGTGGCTCCACTGCTTGTTGTTCTGCGTGAAGAAGGCGTAGAACGTGATCGGCAGCCAAGACAGCTGGAAGACGATCATCGAGAGGAGATGGGCGTACATTTTGCCCGACTTGATGCCCTCGAGCATCATGACAAGCGGGAACATGAGCGCGGCCAGCGTCAACGACACGATCGCGATCCAGCTTGGCAAATAGCTGTAGATCGAGATGAACGCATTGCTCCCCGGAAGCGCGCTGTCGATCCAGATCATCGCCGTCAGCACGAAACCGAGCAGCGTGTTGTAAGCCGACATCGAGTAGAGCGCCGCGTCGAATTTGATAAAGCTGCGTTCCTTGATGCTCGCCCAGATCAGCGGGAAGAAGTAGTGGCGCGCCACCGTGAAGTGGCCTTGCATCCAGCGCAGACGTTGGCGTGCCGAAGCTTTGAACGTAAGCGGCTTCTCGTCGTAGACCTTCGCTTCGAAGTTCAGCACCGGATGGACGCCGCGCTTGACGCAGCGCATCGAGAACTCGAGGTCTTCGACCAAGCTTGTCGCTCCCCAGCCCATCTCCTTCAGCAGATCGGACTCGAAACACATGCCCGTGCCGCCAAGGAAGTTGGCCATACGAAGGTTGCGGCGGGACAGCTGCCACAGACGGTTGCAGTACCAGTACGTAATGCCGTACGAAGCGGTAACCCAGGAGTCGTCCGGGTTCTTCGTATCGAGATACGCTTGGATGACCTGATGGCCTTCGCACAGGTCGTTGTTCATGTGATGCAGGAAATCGGCGTTGCATAGGTTATCCGCATCGAACATGACGACGGCGTCATATTGGCGCGGCATCGCCCACAGTTCCTTGAGCATCCATTCGATCGCATGGCCTTTGCCGCGAAGATGCGGATTGTGGCGCTCCATCGCATACACGCCTTTGCTGCGGGAGATCTCTGCGGTGTCGTCCGTGCAGTTATCGCAGATAACGAACACGTCGTAAAGTTCTTTCGGGTAATCGAGGTTCTTGAGATTATCGATGAGCGCGCCGACGACGGCCGACTCATTGTGCGCCGCTACCAGCACGGCGAACGATTTTTGCGGTGCATGCTTAAGCTCTCTGCGCTTGCGAACAATGCCAAACAACGCTAACACGAACTGATAGACGCCGACGAATGCGAGTATCACCTGAAGCGCGATTAATACGAAGTTGATCATGATTTGGATAGTGCCCCCTTAAGACCCCTTTTTTTGCGAAGCTCTCTCTCTTTATTTTGGTAAGAGACTTACGCTAATCCCCTTTATTACGGTGTGTCCGGCTTGCAGCGTTTTGTTTTTGTAAGCTACAGCCATTGATTTTCCACACCTTGCTGCTGTTTGTCAAAAGTGCTAAAAGCGCTTGTAAGACCGATAGATCGGAGAAAAACGGTATCAATCCACCTCTAGACGACCAAATCCCTTGTTTTGCTTCGTTTCACCCTTATTTTCAGCCATTTGTGGAAAAAAGATCACTGTTTCTCCGTAAACGAGCCGTCAATTAAAAAAGTTTCATTTTCCACGGGCTATTTCGTATGACGAATTCGTGAACGCCCCTCGCAAGCGGCCAATTGGCACTCGGCGAGCAGTCGGTCAAAAATATCGTCCCAAGACTGTTTGCGGCTGTATGCAAGGGCAAGCGAAGCCATTCGGTAACGCATTAACGGGTTCTCGTACAGCTCGGTTAACGCATCGCAGAACGCGTCCGCGTCGCCTTGCTCGCACAAAAATCCCGTCAGCCCGTGTTCGACGGTATCCGTCACGCCTCCGCGATTCGCGGTGACGACTGGCGTACCGCATGCCATCGCTTCGAGCACGACGTTGCCGAACGTCTCGGTGGGCGAGGGAAACAGGAAAATATCCGAGGCGGCATACCACTTCTGCAGCTCCTCCCCGGCGGTGAAGCCAAGGAAATGCACCGGTATGTCGTGCTGCTCGGCCTGCTCCTTAAGGCTTATGGCGGAAGGTCCATCTCCCGCTACGACTAGCCGTGCCTCCGGACATGCCGTCCGCTGGAATTTGGCAAAAGCCGCCAACGCGACATCGACATTCTTCTCCGGGGCCAGACGGCCCACGTACAGCACGATAAAGTTCGAGCTGTCGATTCCGTGGCTTTCCAGATGCCCCTTGCGGTCCACGGCAGGATGGAAACGTTTCGTATCCATTCCTCTGGGCCAGATCGACAACCGCTCTTCTTCCCACCCCCGCTGCAGAAGATCGCTCTTCGTCGAAGCGGACGGCACGAATATACGGCTGCAATCATAATGAAACCAATTCATATATCTCCATAACATCTTAACCATCCATTGCAAATTGTAAAACGGCAAATAGCGGTCGAAATGCGTATGATACGAGGCAATGAGCGGAATTTCGTATTTACGGGCGTAATGGATGCCGCATAGTCCGAGATTGAATGGGGTCGCAACGTGGATGAGCGTGGGCGAGAACGCATGCAGCGCTCTGCGGATATGGACGGGATTCACTAGCGCCAGTCGGCATTCCGGGTAGAGGAAGAAGGGAAGCGAAGCGAAACGTTCGACGGAAGCTGCCGCCCCATGGGGTAAACCAAGCGCGGGATCAGGCGCGAACACCTGGACCGGTACGCCCTTTCTGCGCAGATAATCCACCCATCTGCCAAGTGTCCTGGCCACTCCGTTGACTTCAGGTTCATAGGTATCCGTAAAAAGCGCGAGCCTCACGCGAATCCCCTCCTGTTGGCCGACGCCGGGCGATCTGCATACGCCCCTTCAAGACGCCGGTTCTTGTAATTACTACCAGCGTACATGAAAATTGTTTACGGCAAATCAAGCAAGTGCGAAGGTATCATTAATATGGCGTTAGCATCGCGTTGACACCACGGAAACAGTGCTGCCTTATGCTAAGCGCATAAGCTTTATCGGGAGGGTGACGCCTTGATGGAGACGATGGTGGGATGGCTGCGCAGCAGGGATAACGACATGTTGGTGTGGATGAACCGCAGGCCTGTCAATCGGGGAATTCAGCGCTTGTTGGGGTGGTGGCTGCATACGATAACGCACACGGGCGGCGCAAGCTTCACGCTCGCGACCGCCCTATGTGGTCTTCTACTATTGAAGGGTTCCTGGAGCGCGGCCGGCGCCCAAGCCTTATTCGCGGTCATCGTCAGCCACATTCCGGTGGCCATCGTCAAACGCAAAATCAAGCGGCTGCGTCCCTATCAGCGGCTGCCTCACTTGAATATCTGCAAGAAGCCGCTGCTCGATCCGTCCTTTCCGTCCGGCCACACGACGGCGATCTTCGCTTGGCTTATGCCTTGGCTGCTCGTGGATACGACATTGCTGATCGTGCTGCTGCCTGCTGCGCTACTGCTCGGCTTGTCCGTCGCCTGGTCGCGGATGTACCTCGGCCTTCATTACCCTTCGGACGTTGCGGCCGGCGCCGTGCTAGGCTCGCTTGCAGGCGCATTGTCCTCTTCGCTTTGGTCCTTCATCTGAAGGGCCTTTTTTGCTTCTCGGTGAGCGGCTAGCGCTTCGGCGCCAATGACCACTTCTACGCGGTGAATGTTATTGCCGCGCTCGATGAACTTGGATTCATACTCGGTGAGTACCAGATCTTCGCGCACTTCTTCTTTATGCAGATGCAGCGAGATGTTCCGCATCACAAGCTCCATGTCGGCAAAACTGTTCAACGAGAATTCGAACAACGATTGGGAATCCGTCTTGAAGTGGATCTCGCCGCGTTCGTTCAGAATCTCCATATACTTCTCCACGAATCGCGGATGCGTCAGGCGGCGGCGCGCGTGCTTGGCCTTCGGCCATGGATCGCTGAAGTTCAAGTGAATGCGCTCGATCTCGCCCGGCGCGAACATGTCTTCGATATGCTCGATATTGGCACGCAGCAGCGCCAGGTTCGGGGGATCGCTAACGTCCTGCTTCTCCCAAGCGGCACGCGCTTTCTCGCTCGCGCGGCGAATGAGCTCGTCATACATATCCACGCCGATAAAATTAATGTGCGGGTTGCGCACGCTCATATCGCTGATGAACCGGCCTTTGCCCATGCCAAGCTCTACATAAATCGGGTTGTCATTGCCGAAAAACTCGCGCCAGTGTCCCTTATGCGGCGCCGCGTCGAGCACGACCAGATCGGTCTGGCTCTCGATCGCTTCCAATATTCCTTTTCTTCCTCTAAGACGCATGGTTAACCTACTCCTTCTTCATCCTTCAAAGCAAACTAGTCCTATTGTGCCCGAATGGGGAGGGGTTGTAAAGGTGGGAACCATCCTTTACAACCCTCCCCGGGGAATATATTTTCAGGGCTGCGCCCTATGGAACCCCTTGGTTTATCCTCGCCCCTTCCCCCTCCATTGGAGGGGAACCAGAGGGCAACCGCCCTCTGGACACCCGTAATGGGCTAGATTCGATACGCGGCCGTCTTCGATGTGTCCTATCGGCGGTGACCCGCTTTTGTTCAGAAGTGGATTGCTTGATGCAATCCACTTCTGAACAAAGCTCATGTTCGAGCTTCGTTCGCGGCTTGGTTGCCTTGGGGAGGAAACCTGTTGCGTTAGTGCGTGGAGCTTCATTTGTGCTGACACTCGCTTAACGTCCACTCCCGTGGACACGCTATACGTAGCAACCTGGAGGAGACCCGACTGGTTGGTGCGTTTGGGCTGATTCCCAGCAGACACTCGCTTGACGTCCACTTTGTGGACACGCTTACCTAAAATCTTATGGGCGATGCCCATAAAATCAAAAAGCCGCAGACCCTAGGGCGTGCGGCTTGATATGTGTAAGTTACTATTCTCTAGTTGAGCATTTGACGATCGTTGTTCTCGAGTTCGTACTTCTCTTCCAGTACATGGTTGAGCTTCTTGCGGGCGGACACTTCGACGTTGTGATTGCCGTGGAAGCGAATCCCAGCCAGTGCCATCAGTTCTTTCATTGTCAGTTCAACCGTTACTTTCTGATCGCCTTGCGGAATTTTAACTTGCGTCATCATCCATCACCTCATGCGGTTTTTTTGATTTCATTGTTTCCAGAAAACCGTCGTTTTATGACAAGGGTGTGAATACTAGTGTAAAGGCTTACAATTCTTTTTTGCTACACTTTTAAAATAACACATCATGTTAGGTTACGCAAGCCCTTTTTCCAGATTTCATGCGGGTTAAAAGCTGACATTAAAACAGCTTTTCCGCATTTTTCATGTCAGCTTTTAGCAAAGGCTTGGCTTCCTTGAATTTTAGGTAAAACGGCGTTGGCAGATCATTGGAAGCATAGCAATCTACTGGGTTTTTCGCTACAATAAACAATAACCTCAATGTATAGGAGTCTGAATCATGCAAGCTTCACCGCAAGCCGGTATGCCGGAGCCCCTCATCTGGGGCGACAAACGTTTCCATACCTGGAACTACGAAATGCGCGAGCAGTTCCACGGCAAAGTCTTCAAAGTGACGCTCGATGCCGGATTCACCTGTCCGAACCGGGACGGCTCGATCGCCAAAGGCGGCTGTACGTTCTGCAGCGCCCGCGGATCTGGCGATTTTGCCGGAAGCCGTCGCGACGATCTCATCACGCAATTCCACAAGATACGCGACCGCCAGCATCTCAAGTGGCCGGAAGCCCAATATATCGGTTATTTCCAAGCTTATACGAACACTTACGCTCCGGTCGAAGAGCTTCGCGAATATTATGAGACGATTCTGGCGCTGCCCGGCGTTGTCGGCCTGTCGATCGCGACGCGTCCGGATTGTCTCCCCGACGATGTCGTCGACTATCTCGCCGAGCTGAATGAACGCACCTATCTATGGGTCGAGATGGGACTGCAGACGATTCACGAATCCACCTCGACGCTCATTAACCGCGCGCACGATACGGCCTGCTACACGGACGCCGTCGCCAAGCTGCGCGCCCGCGGCATTCGCGTCTGTACGCATATCATCTATGGCCTCCCGCAGGAGACGCATGAGATGATGCTCGATACGGGCCGGGCCGTCGCGAAGATGGATGTGCAAGGGATCAAGATTCATCTGCTCCACCTGATGCGCAAAACGCCGATGGTGAAACAGTATGAAGCCGGGCTCCTGCGATTCCTCGAACGGGACGAATACATTAAGCTCGTCGTCGATACGCTTGAAATTCTCCCGCCTGAGATGATCGTCCATCGCCTGACCGGAGACGCGCCGCGCGATCTGTTGATCGGCCCGATGTGGAGCATGGACAAATGGCCCGTGCTCAACGGCATCGACGCGGAACTGCGCAGCCGCAATACTTGGCAGGGCAAATCATGGGAGGCTTGCTGACGATGGGTTTCTTATCTGTACTTAGCTTTGCCCACCGGTTCATCGAAGAACGCGTCTCGACCGGAGACACCGTCATCGATGCAACGTGCGGCAATGGCGTCGACACCCGCTACCTCGCCGAGTTGATCGGCCCCCGCGGCACGTTATACGGCTTCGATATCCAGGAGGCAGCATTGCAGCGCACCGCGGAGCGCCTTGCCCCGCTTGCAGAAGAAGGCCGTCAGCCGAAGCTTCGGCTGATCCTCGGCAGCCATGCGGACATGCGCGAGCATGTGGATACCGCCGCCCATGGGCAAGTGGGGGCGATCATGTTTAATTTTGGCTATTTGCCCGGAGCCGATCCATCGGTCATTACGCAGGCGCATTCCTCCATTGCGGCATTGGAAGCCGCGCTTGCGCTGCTGCGTCCCGGCGGTATCGTCACCGCCGTCCTCTACCCCGGCCATGAAGGCGGGGATCGGGAAGCGGCAGCGATCGAAGCTTGGGCGTCCGTGCTGCCGCAAGCGGTGGGACAAGCCATTATTTATCGGATGATCCAAAAGCCCGCGGCCCCTTATTTGATCGCCGTGGAGAAACGCAAATAATTTATCGGGAGGCGCTACACATGGCAGTACGTAAGCTTGAGCATGTCGGTATTATGGTTCGCAATATGGAAAAGTCGATTCAATTCTACACCGAGGTTGTCGGACTGGTTCACCTGTACACGATGACGCATACGAACGGCGTCATTCGCCTCGGCTTCCTCGCGGGCAAGGAATCGGGCGAGACGGAACTTGAGCTCGTCGAGGGCTACAATGGGGAGCTGCCGGCCGAAGGCCGAGTTCATCATGTCGCCTTCTCCGTCGATGATGTCGAAGCGGAGTTCGCCCGCATCAAGTCGCTGCCTGACGTCGTCGTGCGCGACACCGAGATTACGACGTTGCCGAACGGCGCGCGCTATTTCTTCTTCGAAGGACCGGACGGCGAATTCCTCGAGATGTTCCAGCCTGCAGCGAAGTAAGCGGTCAGCCATTCCCAACAACACCTAAGACGTGCCGTCTGGCGAGCGGCCATTTACCCCGCGGCATCATCCGCTAACTACATATATATGGATGAGGAGAGAATGACATTGGTACAAGCATATCCACTGCAATTCCAACCTGAAATGAAAGAACGCGTATGGGGAGGACGTGCGCTCGAAGGGTTCGGGCTCACGCTGCCGGAAGGCGCGATCGGGGAAGGCTGGATGATCGGCGACCATCCGAACGGCACGACGAAGGTCGTTAACGGCGAACTGGCCGGTCTTGGCCTCGACGTGATCCGCGAGAAGTACGGACGCGAGTTCTTCGGCACCAAAGGTTTCTCCGAACGCAACGGCCGCTTCCCGCTTCTGATCAAACTGCTCGATTGCAACGACGACCTGTCCATCCAGGTTCACCCGACCGACGATTATGAAGGGCTGCCGGAAGGCGAGCTTGGCAAGACGGAGATGTGGTATATCCTCGACGCTAAGCCGGGCGCCAAAATCATCTACGGCCTCAAAGAAGGCATCGACCGCCCTCAGCTGGCTGCCGCAATCGAAGAAGACCGCGTCATGGACGTGCTGCAAGAAGTTCCGGTTGAAGCCGGCGACGCCTTCTATATTCCGGCCGGAACGGTCCATGCGCTGTGCGCAGGCGTGGTCGTAGCCGAGATCCAGCAGAACTCCGATACGACGTACCGCGTCTTCGACTACAACCGTCCAGGCCTGGACGGCAAGCCGCGCGAGCTGCACGTGGAAGACTCGCTCAATGTAACCGCCTATGAGGGCGCTGGCGCAACGCGGATGAAAACCGACAATGCCGCACCGAACGAGTGGCTGCAGATCGCCTCTTCGCCGTATTTCATCGTCGATAAAGGCGTCGTGCGCGGCTCGTGGAAGCTGTCCACCACGCCGGAGAGCTTCGTTATTCTCGTCGTGGCCGACGGTACGGGCACGCTGAGCTGGGATGGCGGTTCGCAGGACATCAAAGCCGGCGAGTGCTTCCTGGTCCCTGCCAGCCTTGGCGGCTACGAGCTGTCCGGCGAGCTGACGGTATTGCGCAGCGTAACGCCTTAGAACGAAGAACAGCCCCGAAGTAGATTCCTCTACTGTCGGGGCTGTTGTTGTTTGTGCGATAAGTGCGGCGATTATTTCAGAATCGCTTCAATACGCGCAAGCTCTTCGTCCGAGAACTCCAGATTGTTCAGCGCGGCAACGCTGTCCTCGATCTGGCTCACTTTGCTTGCGCCAATGAGGGCCGAAGTGACGCGTCCGCGGCGCAGCACCCATGCGAGCGCCAACTGTGCCAAGGACTGACCGCGTTCTTGCGCCACTTCATTGAGCTTGCGGAGCTTGTCGACCAACTCAGGGGTAATGTTCTTCTCGCTCAGGAACACGGAAGAACCTGCAGCGCGCGAATCAGTCGGAATACCGTTCAGATACTTGTCCGACAGCATGCCTTGCGCGAGCGGGCTGAATACGATGCTGCCTACGCCGCCCTCTTCGAGCACGTCCTGCAGACCATCTTCGATCCAGCGGTTGAGCATGCTGTACGAAGGCTGGTGAATGAGAATCGGCGTGCCCAGACGGTTCGCGATCTCAATTGCCTGCGCCGCTTGTTCGGCACTGTAGTTCGAGATGCCGGCATAGAGCGCTTTGCCGGAACGAACGATATGGTCAAGCGCGCCGATCGTCTCTTCCATCGGCGTATCCGGATCCGGACGGTGATGGTAGAAAATATCGACGTAGTCCAGACCCATTCGCTTCAAGCTCTGGTCCAAGGACGATACGAGGTATTTGCGCGAACCCCATTCGCCGTAAGGGCCCTGCCACATGTAGTAGCCGGCTTTGGTGGAGATGATCATCTCGTCCCGATAAGGTTTGAAGTCCGTTGCCAGCACGCGGCCGAACATTTCTTCTGCCGACCCTGGAGGCGGACCGTAGTTGTTGGCGAGGTCAAAATGGGTGATACCGAGATCGAATGCGCGGTGGAGCAGCGCCCGGCCGTTCTCGAATTTGTCGACACCGCCGAAGTTGTGCCACAGCCCCAGCGAGATTGCCGGCAGCTTGAGCCCCGAACGTCCCGTCCGGTTATATTTCATTGTTGCATAGCGAGCTTCGTTAGCTTGATAGACCATCGTTCTATCGCTCCTTACCCCTGCTAGAAACAGGTTGTATGATTTGGCAACCTCTCTCATCATACACGGTTGTGAACGCGCGTTCAAGGGTGGTGAGACCCTGACCCTCCGAAGGAGGGGAACAAGGGCTCGCCGCCCTTTGAACCCCATTTCTCCCCTCGCCCCTTCCCCCTCCGCCGAGGGGAACCAAGGGCCACAGCCCTCTGGACGCCCGTAAGTGGCCAAATACGTGACGAGGCCGTCGTTGATCTGTCCTTTCGCGGTTGGCCCGCGTTGTCCCTGGCGTATGCAGATAGCTGCATGCCGCCGTTTGGACAAAGCTTTTGTTCGAGCTTCGTTCGCGGCTTTATGCCTTGGGTGGAGACCTGCTACGATCGAAGATAGTTCATCAAACGTGCTGACTCTTGCTTGACGCCCACTTCGTGGGCACGCTTTCCTTACTGCCTGCTGTACCTCCGACACAAAAAAACCTTCAACCGGCTTGAGCCGATTGAAGGCTGCATGCTACTTGATTGTGGGCTACTAGATTAAGCGTGCGCTTGTTGCGCTTGCTCAATCCGCAGCATATACGGCTTGGCGCCGCCTTCTTGTTTGCCCGCTCCGCCGTAGAGGACGATCAGCAGCGTGTGCGAGTCGGTGCGGATCTCGCCGGTTTCGAGGAAGAGCGCCAGGTCGAACGGGATCCGTTCGATGACCGCGTGCTTGTGCAGTTCTTTCTCCCCTAGGCCCAGATTGGCGAAATCGCCGGATACGTCTTCCGGACGATCGGCAATCTGCTGCATCCATCCGGCCCAGACGGACTTCTCCATCGTGAAGTCCCACCATACTTTGCGCGGCTTGTAGTTATGGTTGAGGAAGTAGTCGAGCTTCATAAGGCCCAGCACGACGTCCGGATTGTAATTCAAGCCGGATGACTGGTCTCTGAGCTCCGCCGCTCCCTCTTGCAGGAACGCCCACAGCCGCGAGAACAGGTCCTCGAGCTGATGGCCGATCTTTTGCCAGCCGCGGCCTTCCCAGAAGTCGCCGAACTGCTGGAAGAAGTCGAACGGCGACGGGAAAACGCGATCGACCAAATACAGAAGCGCATGATCCATCCGGTGCGCGTTCCAATATTTCTCGAGCACGTCCTCGACGCGCTTGATGCGGACGATATCCCCAAAAGGCATCAGGTCATTGCCCAGCATCTCGTAAGGCGCACGGTCCTGATAGATGTAGCCGTACTTGGCCGCGTCGATGCGCATGCCGGTGCCGCGGAGCATTTTGAGGAAACCAAGCTGCAATTCTTCCGGCCTTAACGCGAACACGTCGTTGAACGTCTTGCGGAACGTGTTGTAGTCCTCGTGCGGCAGACCTGCGATGAGATCGAGATGCTGGTCGATCTTCTTGCTGTCCTTCACCTTCGTGACGGTCCGGACCAGCTTGGACCAGTTCTGGCGGCGCTTGACCGCTTCATTGGTCGGATCGTTCGTCGACTGGACGCCGATCTCGAAGCGGAAGATGTCCGGCGGCGCATGTTCCGCCAAATAATCGAGTACCTCGGGGCGCATAATATCTGCGGTAATCTCGAACTGGAATACGCAGCCGCGATGATTCTCGATCAAGAATTGGAACATCTCGAGCGCATAGTCGCGCTTAATGTTGAACGTCCGGTCGACGAACTTGATCAGCTTCGCGCCTTGGTCGATCAGATAGATAATATCCGCTTTCGTCCGCTCGATATCGAAATACCGCACGCCGACCTCGATACTGGATAAACAGAACTGGCAGCTGAACGGACAGCCCCGGCTCGTCTCGAAATAGACGACGCGATTGGCAAGCGTCGGGAGGTCTTCCTTGAACCGGTACGGCGTAGGCAGTTTCGCCAAATCCAGCTTCGGCCGCCCCGGGTTGACGCGAATTTCGATCGTATCGTCCTTAAGCCGTTTACGGTACGCAATACCGAATACCATATGGTATTTGTTCGTGCCGTTCTCGATCTCGGTCAGCAGATGGTGGAACGTCTCCTCGCCTTCGCCCACGACGATGAAGTCGATATCCGTCAGGCGTTCCATCCAATGCTCGACGTCATAGCTGACCTCCGGTCCGCCCAGGACGATTTTGATCTCCGGCATAATCTTGCGCAGCATGTCGATCACGACGATCGTTTCTTCGATATTCCAAATGTAGCAGGAGAATCCGACCACGTCCGGCTTGCGGGCGAACAAATCGGACACAATATTCATGGCAGGATCCTTGATCGTATACTCGGCGATATCGATGTCGAAATCGTCCTGGCTGTAAGCCTTGAGACAGCGAAGCGCGAGCGAGGTGTGAATATATTTGGCGTTTAAGGTCGCCAGTACGACTTTCATATTGGTTTCATTCCCTCTTCTAGTAAGCGTAATAGTCTTATTGTACCGGATTCCGCGCCCAAAAAGAAAGGCACTCCGGCTGGCGCTTGTTGCCAAGCGCGAGCGGAATGCCTATCTCGCTAGTATAGGAATAAGGATAAGTCCGTTTCGTTACGTCCGAACGCTGACGTAAATTTTGTCGTTCTCCTGCAAGTCGATGACCGGATAGCGCACGCGCCATTTGCCATTGCCCAGATCCGTCACTTCGTCTTCCTCGAAGCCGCGCGGCTTGAAGTTGAAGTCCTGCTGGTAGTAGACGACCAACTGGATCGTCTGGTTCGGGATCGCGGAGCGAAGATCATTGCCGGCCGTAATCGCCCAGTAACGCAGCTCGTCCGCCGTTTTGTTGCCATACAGCATATAGAACGAAGAATCGATGACCGCGCTCACGACAAGCCAGCCGTCCGAATCTCGTTTGACTTCGAGCTGCTTCAGCTCGGTCGTGCCTTTGGTCGTCGAGATTTCGCCATAATTGGTCTCAAAATATTGCTTAATCTCGTCCGTCGTCGCATTCGCCAACGACACCTGTTGTGCGCCCCCGGCAAAAGCGACGGTAGCCGGCGGGTTCAGGCTGATCTGCTGCAGCAGCGCCAGCACGCTCTCCACCGAAATCGCAAAGTTCAGATCGGCGGAAGTATCCTCGATCTTGGACGTCGTAATACCTACGAGATCGCCATATTCGTTGAACAGCGCGCCGCCGGAGCTGCCGTGGTCGATCGGAACGCTAGTCTGCAGGTAATTGCCGTCGATGTTGCTGATCAGGCCGTCAGCGGCCGTATTCTGCACTCCGAGCGGGCTGCCGATGGAGACGACATGATCGCCTTTCATAATATCGTCCGCCGATGCCAGCGTAACCGGCGATACGCCGATTGCTTTGGTCGTCTGGATGATCGCAAGATCGTTCTCTTCGCTGAAGCCGACGATGCCTTTGACCTGGAGCACCGTCCCATCGTTCAACGTGACGGATGCTGCCGATGCATCGCTCACCACATGGAGGTTGGTCAGGATCAGGCTGCCGCCGACCACGACGCCGCTGCCTTGGGCCGTATCTGTCGAAATCATAACGACTTTCTCATCGTTCTTGGCCACAATCTGCTGCGTATCGAGCTTCGTTCGCGTATCCACGATCGTGCTGTCATTCTCTTCTTCCGTCTGCCCTTGCGCGGACGTAATCTGAATGGTATTCCCATTCACTGCCACGGTCGCGCCTAATGCTTCAGAGACGAAGCGCAGCGGTACGAGCGTGCTTCCGCTCTTCTGTTGGGCCGGCACTTGCAGCTTCACGGTCGTGCCGTTCAAGACTGCACTGGCGGACCCGATCTTCAATGAAATGGAGTCGCCGTCTTTCGTTGCCATGACCGTCTTCGTCTGCTGATTCCACGTCACCTCTGCGCCCAATGCGTTAAAAATCGCGCGCATCGGTACGAGCGTCGTGCCTTGTTGGACGATCGGCGATGGCGTAAGCGCTAGCTTTTGTCCGTCTACATATACTTGTACGCTGAGCGTCTGCGCGGTAGCGGCTGCGGCATGACCCGGCTGAAGGCCAGGCAGTGGCGCAAGAACAAGCCCCGCTGCAACCACGGACGCAATCATCGTCTGCTTGAGTGAGTAGTTTGTCATGGATACCTCCGGTTTCTCTATTCTCCTGAGGCTATCCTATCAATCTATCGTTAGAATGTCCATGAATAAAGATTGGTTGGTTTGCTTAAAAAACGCTGAGCGTTGGGGTGGGGGATTTCTCCCCCTGTGCCCCCTTTTAGGCGGGGCTGCGCCCCTAAGAACCCCCTTTGCCTCGCCCCTTCCCCCTCCTCGGAGGGGAACGCAAGGGTTATCACCCTCTGGACACCCATAATGGGCCATACACGTTACGCGGCCGTCTTCGATCTGTCCTTTCGTGGGGGGCCCGCTTTTGTCCCGGGGACTAGGTGCATAAGGGCAATGTACCTCGTCCTCCTGGGACAAAGCTCTGCTTTCGAGCTTCGTTCGCGGCTTTGATGCCTTGGGAGGTTACTCGTTAGTTCGAGCGTCTGGGCGCTATCCGTGCTGACTCTCGCTTGACGTCCCCCCCTTGATGGGGGACACGCTGACTTCACTTGTTAGCGTAGCGCCACCCAACCGTGCTATATTGAAGCAACGACGCATGAACGGAGGTTTATAATGCTGTTTGATCCTACGATTTTTGAGAATTTGAAGGTGGCGTTCGAGAATCAGCTCTACGATCTGGATACTCTCGAGCAGACGATTACCATTACAGGGCGGGCGGATCGGATCGATATGGCCGTAATGTCGCGCGAATGCACGTTGTTGTTCGAGCTGCGGGAACACAAGGATGTGACGGCAGAGGTGACGCTCACCACATCGCTGAAAGATCTGGCCGCCGAGCTGTTGGAACAGGAAGGCGCGTCGCCGGGATGCCGGCTGCTGCTTCGTTTTCACCTGAATGTACGAGGCGAACAGGCAATATGCGCGGAGCTCGGACGGATCGTGCAGCAGATTTGGGAGCTAGAGCAGCCGCCGGTCCAACGGTTAAGCTTCGTCTATGGCGAGGAACCGACGATCTATCGCAATACGATCGAGGTGGATTTTGGCCGAACGATCAATGAGGACCAGATGGAGGATATTCCTTCGCTGCTGGCCTATATGGTCCGCTCCTTGGAGGAGTTGAACCCTCTCATTCGAGAGGCGAACTAATGGTCGTCACTCTAGTCCTATGCATGCTTATGAAGACGCACGACCGACATGTAATGGATCAACGGTTTCCTGATCGATGCGCGGTCGCTCGCCCGGCACACGACAAAAAACCTCTCGCTGCTCATCGCGGCGAGAGGTTACGCGTGCTTGTTACTTATTTGTCCGAATTCGGTTCGGCCTCGATCAGCTCGAGCAGCGCGCTTGGAATATTGAACTGCTGGTTGTCGATGCGAAAACGTCTGAGCTCTTCCTCCGCATCCAGCACCTGGTTCTCCTTGATCTCGCCCATCTCCACATGCAAACGCTCCATCTGGCGATCAAGCGCGGTGGCCGATTCCGCCGCGGATTTCAGTTCCTGCAGCAGACGTTCCGGTACGGCCTCATTATATTTGTAGAAAATTTTATGCTCCAGGCTCGCCCAGAAATCCATCGCGATCGTCCGGATCTGCACTTCGATGCACACCTTCTCGACCCGGTCGGACATGAACACCGGCACTTCGATCAGCATATGCAAGCTCTGATAGCCGTTCGGCTTCGGGTTCTTAATGTAGTCCTTAATCTCGAGAATCGTCAGGTCGGACTGGCGGGTCAGCATATCGCAAATTTTATAGATATCCGAGATGAACGAGCACGTGATGCGAAGGCCCGCAATGTCGCGGATATTGTTCTTGATGCTCGGCAGCGAAACCTCGAGATTTTTGCGAAACAGCTTGTTCATAATGCTCTCGGGCGACTTCAGCCGGGATTTCGTATGTTCAATCGGATTATAGTCATGGAGCAGATGGAATTCTTCCTTCAGAATTTCGATCTTCGTCTCCATCTCGTCCAGCGCGAATTTGTACACCATCATAAAGCGGGTAATCGTATGTTTCAGTTGCTTGAATTGGGCGATTTGGTCTTGCGGGCTCATGAACGTTATCCCCTTCAATAAAAAATCATCGTTATCGCACCATTATAACAGAGTTCGCCAGCCGATTAACAATCGGACAATTTTGGAGCGCCTCCTCTCTTGCTCATGGAACGAAGCAAATAGGACTACTCCGCCCTTCGCCGCTAGGTTATGATAGGGAAGGTAATAAATGGGATATTGGAGAGATAATGATGACGCGTCGCATTATAATTGGACTTGGCCTTATCCTGCTGGCATGTACCGGCAACGGCTGTTCCTCGTCCGATACAGAAGCCGCTTCCGATTCCGGACAACTAGCCTCGGTCCTGGTCTCGATCTATCGCAGCGATTCCATCAAGGCGCAGCCCGAGCTGATTCAGGCTATTCACGAGCCCGATGAGCTTCAATCCGTCGAGAATTGGATGGCTTCAGGAACGGAATCAACCCTTCCGCCAGAAGACCAATTGGGACGAATCTTCACCTACTCGTTGGGCTACGAGAATGATGAAGGCCAGGTCGTGAGGTACGTCAGTTATATGGTCGTCGAATCTGCCGACGGTAAGCGATTGTTCAAGCCTTATGAGATCAAACCGGCTTATAACCTGGATCATTACGAGGATGCCATGCTTGGCTCGATAATCGAGCTTATTGGCAAGCAAGGCTGGAAGCTCGCTAGCGAATAGACTAGTGACCGCTGAAGACTGCCCAATAGTCACATCAGTAAGACCACCAACACTTCCAACTTAGGAGCGATTATATGAACACGACAACACTATCCGCATTGTTCCATGCCATCGAACATAACGAGCTAGAACACGTACAAGCGATCATCGTGTCACAACCCGATCTAGTGAATCACGAGAATGAACAAGGCCTGACGCCGCTCGGCTACGCCGCCCACTTCGGCCATCCCGATGTCGTGCAGGCGCTGCTCGATGCCGGGGCCGAGGTGAATGCCGTCTCGCATTCCAAACTGTCGTTCATCCCTTCGAATACGGCCCTCCACGCAGCGATTGCCGGTACCCGCAGCGAAGCTGTCATCTCCATGCTGCTGCAGCATGGCGCTTCGGTCAACTTATTCGACAGCAATGGGCATACGGTGCTGCACGTGGCCGCTTTTCACGATGACAATACGAAATTGATTCAGCAGCTGCTCGAACGCGGAGCCGATGTGAACGCCGCTATAGAGGGCGGCGAGAAGCCGCTTGCGGTAGCGCTTCGCCAAGGCAACCAGCAGGTTGCCGCACTGCTGCAACAACAAGGCGCCCGCTAAGATCGACTTATGCTTCTAAGGAGTGAAAGATGGTTATGAAACCTACAAGAGCGGATTTATTCCGCGGCGAGCTGTTGCGCTTCGCCGCTTCGCAACCCGAGGATGCCGACATTCTCGCTGCATACACCGAAGACTACGCCTATATGATGGATGTCGACACCGAATACGCGGTCCCGCAAAATGCTGACGCGATCCGGGCGCTCGAGGTCCCCCGCGATGCGATCGAGTTCATGCTGCGGACGCTCGACGATGACCATCTCGTCGGTTTCGCCGCCCTGCACGGCATCGAATGGAACAATCAGTCCGCCAAGCTTGCGGTCGGGATCGGCGACCCGGACGACCGCGGCAAAGGCTATGGCATCGACGCCGTGCGCATGACGCTCCGTTACGCGTTCCACGAGCTGAATTTGAACCGCGTCAGCCTGGAGGTCATCGCCTACAACGAGGCTGCGTACCGGACGTATCTGAAAGCAGGCTTCACCCAAGAAGGGCGGCTGCGCTCCGCCGTGCTTCGTGGAGGCCAGAGCTTCGATCTGATCGTCATGGGCATTCTTCGCCACGAATGGGCCGCCGGGCAGACGGCCGGAAAACAACTGAGGTAAGGCATCATCCGGATCGAAATGAAACTCCCTCGGCTATTACCCGGGAAATTGTCGAATCGCCTCTTATGACGGCGGATTCGGCATTTTATCGTCGAGGTTATTTCTGGTATGATAGACCGTAAAAAAGCACTTGTACAACAGGAGGCACTTCGCTTGAGCACGATTTACCGCAAAAAGAAGCTAAGGCCGGTCCAGCTTGTCGTCCTGATCTATGTCGTGGCTACCTTCGTCTCGGCCGGCATTCTTCGACTGCCCTTCATGCATAAGCCCGGCGTATCGATCAGCTTCACCGATGCGCTCTTCACCGCCGCCAGCTCCATCAGCGTCACGGGGCTGACCGTCATCTCCGTCTCGGATGTGTTCAACACGGCAGGCCTGATCGTTCTCATTATTTTGTTCCAGATCGGCGGGATCGGGATCATGACGCTCGGCACCTTCTTCTGGCTGCTATTCGGCCAGCGCATCGGGCTCGAGCAGCGGATGTTCATTGCCGCCGACCATAACCGGCCGACGCTGTCGGGACTCGTGGGACTGATGCGGAGCATTCTCGCGCTGGCGTTCGTGATCGAGCTGATCGGCGCTGTTCTTTTGGGCACGCATACGTTGTTAACGGGTTATCACGACCATTGGTATACGGCTTATTTTCACGGGCTGTTCGCTTCGGTCAGCGCGTTCACGAATGCCGGCTTCGATCTGAACGGCTCTTCGCTCATCCCGTTCGCCCATGACTACTACTATCAGATCGTGACGATGCTGCTCATCATTAGCGGCGGGATCGGATTCCCCGTCCTGCTCGAGCTGAAATGGAAAGTGCTTCACCGCAAGGAGCGCCACCGGTTCTCCCTGCTGACGAAGATCGCGATCTTGATGTTCGGCGTGCTCACGACCTTAGGCGCGGTCATGTTCTTCGTCTTCGAGCACAATCAATTCCTCGCGGACAAAAACTGGCATGAAACGCTGTTCTATTCGCTCTTCCACTCGGTGTCGTCGCGCAGCGGCGGCATGACGACCATGGATATCGGCGCGCTCGGTCCTTCGACGCTCATGATGCTGTCGGGCCTCATGTTCATCGGCGCATCGCCAAGCAGCGTCGGCGGCGGTATTCGGACGACCACCTTCTTCGTCATGATCGCTGCCGTCTGGTCCTATATGCGCGGGCAACGAAATTCGAAGGTGTTCGGGCGCGAGCTCGACGAAGACGATATCCGCCGCTCGTTCATCGTCTTCTTCGTGGCCACGGCGCTCGTCTTCACCGCCTTCGTGTTGCTGTCGTTCACCGATCCGTTCCCGCTGCAGCAGCTCATCTTCGAGGTGTGCTCCGCCTTCGGTACGACCGGCTTGTCGACGGGCATTACGCCGGAGTTGTCGATCGCCGGCAAAATCATCCTGATCACGGTCATGATCATCGGACGCGTAGGCATTCTGAACATGCTCCTGCTCCTCAAGCAAGAGGATCATCCCGTGCGAATCCGATATCCCAAAGAGACCGTTATCGTCGGACAATAACAGCGCAGCGCAAACAGCCGTACACAGTAGACGCCAAGAGCGTCCAAGTGTACGGCTTTTTTGTAACAAGGATTAAGGGATGAGGAGAATCTTGCCCGTGCTCAAGCGGCTCTCGAGCAACCGGTGCGCCTCCGCTCCATCGCGAAGCGCAAACCGCGCGGGCTCCTCCAGCCGAAGACGGCCTTCGCGCAGTTCTTGGAATAGCGCCGACGCTCGCGCCACCCGCTCCTCCCGGCTCGTGATATGGTTCCACAGATCGCCGCCGGTGAGCGTCTTAGACGTATCCATCAGCATTCGGGGGTCAACCGGCTGCGGGTCCCCGCCCGCCATTCCGTAGAAGACCACGGCGCCCTTGGTACGAACCGCAGCGAAGCTGTCCATAAGCGTCGAGCCGACCGAATCGTAGGCGACCTGCACGCCTTGGCCGTCCTGCGACCATGCGCGTACCGTCTCGCTCCACACTAAGGAAGAATCGCTCCCATACATCAGCACCTCATCCGCTCCTGCCTGAAGAGCCTTCTCCCGTTTGGCCTCCGAGGAGGTCAACCCGAGCACCCGGGCTCCCTTGGCCTTGCTAAGCTGAATGAGCAGCTGCCCTACGCCGCCCGCCGCGGCATGCACGAGCACCTCATCGCCTGCCTGTACGCGGTAGCTGTCGTTCACCAGATAATGCGCCGTCAACCCCTGCAGCAGCAAGGAGGCCGCCTGCTCGCATGCGATATCGTCCGGCAGCGGAATCGCATGAGCCGCCGGCACGCGAACGAGCTCGGCATTGGCAAACGGCACGTCGCAAAACGCGATGCGATCGCCAATCCGAATCCCTTCCGCATCATCCGCGACGCGTTCGACGACTCCCGCTCCCTCATAACCGAGGATGTATGGAGGCTCTCCTTGCAGATGGTAGTTTCCTTTGCGCCGATAAACATCGGCGAAATTAAGGCCGATCGCCCGCATCCGGACGAGTACCGTCCCTGCCGCAAGCTCCGGCTCCTGCACCTCCCGGTATTCCAATACTTCAGGACCGCCGAAGCGGTCGAATACGAGTGCTTTCATCCTGACCAACAGCCTCCGCCTTCAATGGTATACGTTCATTATGGCATATTGCCGCTCTACATGCTCGGGTGGCGACCGGTTAGCGCGGGACAAAAAAGCCAGCGGTCCTTCGCGGACGGCTGGCTTTCGGTTGTGAGGCATCATGCGCTGTTGCTATGCTACTTGAATTTCGAGAGCGGAATCGCGAATTCCGGGATACCCGCAGCGTACGGCGTGTACTCGTACACGGTGAAGTAGACGACGAGCGACTCGCCCCGCAGATAGAAGCGCTGATCCGCCGGGATGGTCGTGAACGGTTCAAACAACGGCTCATACTTCGCGAACTGCTTGCTGACCTCGGCATTGATGATGCTGACGTAGCTTGGATTGTTCTGCGCCGCTTCCTGGAGCGTCAGCTCCTTGCCGGTCGTCAGGTCGTACGTATGACCGATATAGTCCGGCATGCCATGCGCGCCGCCCGTGTAGGCGTAATATTCGAAGCGGACGCTGAGCAAATTGTTGTCGTTCTTCGTCACCGTATAATTGATCTCGTAGGAGTACGGCGGCACATCGGCCTGTTCTTCTTCGGCTTGCTTCACGAACGCCTCCGCATCCTTCTTGAAGGATGCCGCTTCCGCCTGCAGCAGCGCATTGACCTTCGCCTGCACATCGGCGTTCGCCAGACCTTCGATCTGCGGATATTGAATGTCCACTTCAACATTCGGCTTCGAGATGTTGTAGGTCTCGTTCTGAAGCGTCAGGGCATTCACCTTCGCCGGTTCGATCGTCACCAGCTTGGCGGTATTGTTGTAGCCGATCTTGTAATCCATCTGCTCGAGCAGGAACCGCAGCGGCAGATAGGTCGTGCCTTTCACGATAATCGGCTGCTGACTGCCCAGCGACAGCTTGTGACCGTTGACGTCATACACGTAGAAGCCGTTATCATCGAGCTTCATCGAGAGCTTCTTGCCTTTGCCCGCGACCGAGATTACCTTCGTCTTCTGGTCCCAAGCTGCCGTAAGGCCGAGCTGCTTGCTCAGGAAAGTCAGCTGCACGTAGGTCTGGCTCTCCGAGATCCCGCCCGGCACGGCAACCGTCTTGCCGTTAATGGACACTTGCAGCGTCTGCAACTGGATGGCCGGCTGGTATTGCACGGCCGCGTAAGAGGTTCCGGACAACGCTGGCAGCGCCGCCGTTCCTCCCAATAGCACGGCTGCCGTCAGGGGAATGGCCATGAAGCGTTTGGCACGCGTAGTTAGAGATGGATAAGTTTTCATAAGTATCGACTCCTTGAACAAACATGATGAACTGCATAATGGCTGGTCCTTGCTTTTCTTTGCAACCAAAGGGCTGACCATGGTATCGTAATGATGATTGGTGACCATTGGAAAAAAGGAGTGATTTGCCTTGATTAATCTTTATCCCGCTTCTTCCCGCTTTGCAGGCGACCGCGGTTGGCTCAAGAGCCAGCTCAGCTTCTCCTTCGGCGATTATTACGATGAGAATAACACGTCCTTCGGCCCGCTGCGCGTCTTCAACAACGACATCATCCAGGGCGGCTTCGGCTTCGGCGCCCATCCGCACCGCGAGATGGAGATCGTCTCCGTCGTGCTGTCCGGTCATCTGAAGCACGAGGACAGTACGGGCGAGAGCGCCGTTACCACTTGGGGCGGCGTACAGCGCATGTCCGCCGGAACCGGGCTTATTCACTCCGAGGTCAATCCGACGGAAGAGGACTGCGAGATCCTTCAAATATGGTTTACCCCGAATGAAAGCAAGTTGACGCCTTCCTACGAGACGACCACCTATGACACGAACGCGCTCAAAGGCCAACTGCTGCCGATCGTATCGCAACAATCCGGACCGAATGTCGCGTACATCCACCAAGACCTGACGATCTACCTGTCAGAGCTTGAGGCAGGCCGGGAGCTGACATTCGAGCAGCCGGCAGGCAGACGAATCTATCTGTTCGTGATCGAAGGCCAGCTTACGCTGAACGGCTCCGACACGCTCGGCTGGCGCGACTCCGCCCGCATTACAGACGTGACTCAGCTTAACCTGCAGGCGAATGAGCAGACACGCTTCATGCTCATCGATCTGCCTTAAGGAGGCTATACCTTTGACGAACCCAGTGAAGCAAAAGTTGCTGATCAAACAAGTAATCGGCAGAATGCTGCTCGATACGGAAGCGAACGGCTGCTCGTTCTCCCTTGAGCCGCATGAGAACGGCTGGTCCGTTCGCGTCGAGCAGGTCGAACCTGCGATCGGCCGCGAGATTGAGCGGCTGGCGAGCGAGCTGAACCTGTTCTATTTTGAAGAGAATACCGCAACCGGCGAGCTGCGCAAATGGTGGCTCTATGATCTGGATCTGCCGCAGTTGGCATGGAACGCCGATGAGCGCACGCTATCGCTCGTACTCTCCTCCCGCGTTTCGTACACGAACGAACGGGTGTAGCGGCTGAAAGCATAAGGATGGCATTCACGATGGCAACGATTGACGATTTTCATAAGCTAGACATCCGGATGGGGACGATCATCGAAGCGGAGCCCTTCCCGGAAGCGCGAATCCCGGCGATCAAGCTGCGTATCGACTTGGGCCCGGTAGCAACAATGGTCAATGCTGCATTCCCACTCTCTCGATTGTGAACGCAAACCAATGACCTTGAGCGCTCAGATTACGTACCGCTATTCGCCTGAAGCGCTGATCGGCCGCCAGGTCGCCGCGGTCGTCAACTTCCCGCCGCGCAAGATCGCCGGCTTCAAGTCCGAGGTCCTCGTTCTCGGAGGCGTGCCTGATGCAGGCGATGTCGTGCTGCTGCGGACGGATGAAGCGGTACCGAACGGCACGCCGATCGCGTAGGCGATACTCGCGTATGGAGCGGGATCACGTCACGGGCGGGAGATTGCGTTCAGCCGATCGCCGATGCGTGAAGGTTGGCGCTGCTATGGTTACATACCAGGCAAAGAGAAAGGGCTGCTGCGGCAGCCCTTTTGCTTTTGTTTTGCTTTTTCTTTTACTACTACTTTACTTTGGCTCATATTATGGCAATACCGGCAGTCCCAGCACCGCCTTCCTCGCCTCCGCCCACCGCTGATTGTACTGCTCGAACGCTTGGGCTAGATCCTTCGCCGCAATCCACTCCTGAATATAGTCGCCTGACCAGAAGGTCATCTGTGCCTTGCTCGCGATCTCCAGCAGCTCGTCGGTCGGCGGCGTGCTCTCGACGTAGATCGGCTGGTAGGACTCGAATTCGTTCACTTGCAACATATTGGAGGGCTGCGTCTGGTCGACCGGGAGGAAACCCGAGTCGTTCACGTACCCGGACTCTTTCACAAAATATTCGATCCATGCCTCGGCCAATGCCTTTTTCTCGCTGAATTTGCTCACCCCGATGAACCAATCCGGGCTAAGCGGCGCATAATGCCGCGCGTCATTGTTGTACGGGAACGGGAAGTATCCGATCTCCTCCGGACTTGCCCCTGCGCCGACGATTTGGTTAATGACCCAATTTCCGCTGAAGAACATCGCCGCGCGGCCGGACGCGATCTCGCTTTTGGACGACTCCCAGTTATTCGTGATCAGATCCTGCTCGACGTAGCCGCGGGCAATGAGCGTCTTCACGATCGTGATCGCCTCGCCCCACGCATTATCCAGCTGCCAGGGCGCCTCGTTCTCCACCATTTTGTTCAAATAATCCGGATCTCCGGTCATATAGCTGACCAGAATCTCGCCCCAATCCTTCATCGGCCACTGCGCGCCGTAGTTGAGATAGACCGGCACGATGCCCGCATCCTTCAACTTCTGGCACGCCTCGTAGAACGCCTCCAGCGTCGTCGGCACCGACGTAATCCCGGCTTCGGCGAACGCCGTCTTGTTATATACGATACCTTCGGTCGACGCGCCGGTCGCTACGCCATAACGGCCGCCCTCGTACGTCTTGAAGTCCGCGAAGCGCAGCTTCTCGAACCGTTCATTGCTTAGCGGCTCAAAAAACTTCGGCAGCTCCTGGTTCGTCACATTGTTCGGCAGCAGCAGCACGTCGCCGATATTGCCCGTCGTCATCCTGACGATGATGTCGCTGACATAATTGGTCAACGCTTCGAATTCCACGCTGACGCCGGGATGAAGCGCCTCGAATCGCTCGGCATAACGCGCGAACGTCCCGTCCTCGGCCAGATCGACCCGGTTCGTGAGCACGGTGAGCGTCTGACCCTGAACGGCCGCTTCATGCGCCTTCTCTTCCTCCTTGCCAGCCTCGCCTGTCGGCTCATTCAGCTGGCAGCCTGCCAGATACAGCGCCATTGCGGCGATCAGCATCAGCCCTATAACGCGGCGGAACCATCCTTGATCCTTGCTCATAGTGGCCGATCCCCCTCCCGATACGGCAGAGTCATGACGATCTCCGTCCCTTCCCGCAGCGCGCTCGACGCCTGCAGCCCGTACCCTTGGCCGCAATGGAGCCGAATGCGCTCGCTTACATTTCGCAGGCCGATGCCGCCCGTCGAGCTCGGTTTCGGCGCCTGCCGCTCGGTTCCGCCCAAGGAGCGGTTCAACCGGGTCAGCGTCGTTTCATCCATGCCGAGTCCGTCATCCCTAATGCGGATCAGCACGTTCGGTCTCGCTTCCTCGGCCGTGATCGCAATGAGCAGCCGTGAGCTGTCATCCATGCCATGATAGATCGCGTTCTCCACGATCGGCTGCAGCGACAGCTTGATCACCGACATGCGCATCAGCTCCTCCGGCACCTCAATGACCAAGTCGAAGCGGTTCGGATAGCGGTAATTCAGCAGCTCCACATAGTTGCGCACATGGTTAAGCTCGCCGCCGAGCGTCACTTCTTCGTGCAGATCGCTAATGCTGTAACGCAGCAGCTTACCCAGGATCGAGAGCATATCGGCCGCGTCCGTATCGTCATTCAGCTCGGCCGCCATTCGGATCGATTCAAGCGTGTTGTACATGAAGTGCGGATTGATCTGGCTTTGCAGCGCCGCGAGCTCGGCTTCCTTCTTCTTCGTCTCCATCTGATAAATATCTTGAATGAGGTGGTCGATCCGGAAGATCATCCGGTTGAACTGCCGGCCGAGCTGGCCGATCTCATCCTCGCCTTTGACCGGGAACTTCACGGAGAAGTCGCCTTCCTGGACGGTGCGCATGAGGCGCATCATTTTGCGGAGAGGCTTGGTCAAGGTGAACGAGAACACGATCGAGATCAGCAGCGCGATGCCGATCGTAATGAACGTCGCAATCCACGTCACATTGCGGATGACGACCGAATTCTTCGTCAATTCGTACACCGGAATGGAGATCAGCACCTTCCAGTTCGTATCCCGCGACGTCGTATAGATGTACAGCTGGCGCTGCCCGTTCTCCTCCAGATAAAAGCTGCCCTTCTGACCCGTCGCCAGCTTCGCCATCGGCTGGCCCTTGATGTTGGTCGCCAGCAGCTGCTTGTCGCTGTCGTAGACGACATTGCCCTCCTCGTCGATGATCGTCGTCGTGCCGTGCGTCACCTCGTCCAGCTCGACGATCTGATCTTCGAACACGCTGATGTTCGCATCGACGGCGATGAGTCCGATCGGCTGCAGCGAATTGTCGATGATTTTGCGCACGACGGTGAAGGCGTATCGGACATTCTGCAAGTTGTTCGTATACTTCTGCGTACTGATGAGATGGGCTTCCCCGCCCGAATCGCGCACCTTCTCCACCCAGGCGCGATAGCTCTCCTTAATGTTGCTGCGGATGCCGCCCGCCTGCGTCGAATAGTACCCGTTGCCGTACTGGTCGAAAATATAGACCGAATTCGCGCCACGCTTAATGTTGTTGATGAACGAAATATTCCCTTCGATTCCCCGCTGAATCGAGAGCAGCAGGTCAAAATCAAGCGGCACCGCCGTCGTATCATCCCCGCTCACCTTCGCGCGCTGTTCATAGTAGCTGTTCGACGCGATCAAATTCTGCTTAATGTCGTCCTGATACGCCGGAATCGAGGAGATCCGCATCATATCCTCAATATAGTCGTCGATCCGATCCATCATGCTGCCGAGCATGTTCGTCGAATACGCGATCGTATTGTCCTCGATCGACCGCGAATAATTGCTGTACGAGATATATCCGATAAACGACAGCGGCAGCGTGATCAGCACCAGGAACACCAGCAGCAGCTTTCGTTCCATCGGCAGATTGACCACTTTCGACCGCCATCGGCTTGTACCGCTCTGGCTCATGCGCGTCGTGCTCCTCGTGGTGAGAATAGTTTGCAGGCTGTTTTATTATAGCAAAAAAGCGCTTACAGGGGGCGGGTTAGGAGAGGAATTAAGAGATTGGAGAAAATGGATATGGTCGATGGAAGGCCGTATAAGAAAAACCCTGACCGGTGGGCCAGGGCTCGAAGCAGTTCATGTGAAGCCAACGTAGTTATTGCGTTGCTGTATCGGCTTCCAGCGAGTCGACGATTTTGCCTAGTGTGGCATCTTGCGTTTTGCCGTTGCCGGAGGCAGACTCATTCTCGCTCGTTGCCGAATCAGCGGAATCACCGTTGGAATTGGATGCTGCGGTACCGGTATTCACTTGGTCCTCAGGTACGTATTCCTTGTACGGCTGGACAATCGTTTTGACCAGGTCCTTATAAGAAGGATCGTAATAAGCGATGAAGACCAAATTCAGCGTAAGATCGGTCGTTGCCTCATCTTTGACGGAAGGCTTGGTGACGTCCAACGATTCGATCGTAGTCAGACGAGTCAGTTTCTGCAGCGCTTCAATATAAGCCAACAGTTCCGAATATCGTCCTTTAATCGTTGCCGTTACTTTGAGCTCCTTCGCTCGCTCAAGCGGCGAAACCACAGCTTCTTCGGTACCTTGCCCGTCCGCAGATTCACTCGTCGTGCTTGTTTCGCTGACTTGCTCCTCTTGCGTATCCGTGGTTTCCGCCATCCATGTGGAAGAGGTCATCGTAGCCTGTGTTTCCTGCTCAATTCGCTGCAGGTCCAGCACAAGCTGCTCCGAATTATCCCACAGCGGCAATTGCGTCTGTACGGTTTCCTCCGGAAACTCGGTGGTCGTGTCCACTTGTTTTTCGCTTAGCTTCTTTTGGAGGAGATCCCGCTGTTGCTCCAAACTTAAGATTTCGGTATCTTGCTCTTCAACGCTGGAAGCAGCCGGCTTCACCACGTACATATACGCGGCGAACAACAGGAGGAAGAGCAGCGACATCATGAGCACGATCATGGTCCGGTTCTTATTCAACTGCTCCATCCGTCGTCTCCTCCTCTTCCACGGTCTTCATCGTTACGCTGTAAGACGCTTTATACGCAATTTCGGTCTTCACTTCAGTCGGCGTTGGCGTCGGCGTTTCAACCGGCACCGTAATCTCACCCGTCACCGGATCGGTAATGATCTCCGTAGCGGTATCCGTTGTGACAGCTGGCTCCGTCTCTTCAACAGTCTCTTCCTTCGTTACGGATGACATACTGACACCTTGGGCAAAAGACATTCTACGAAGATCGAATAGATAACGGGAAGCATCGCCCATGGCTTGGAAGACCGTATTAATCGTAAGTTCACCGTTCTTGGCATAGGTCAGCGAGCGTATGGAAGCTTGCTTCGGCAGCCGGTTCTCGAGCTCGTTCAGAATCGAGACCACATCGACCTGCTGCTGCTTGATCGCATCGATGACTTCTCTTGGATCCGCAGTCGTAGGCTTTTGCGAATTAATGAGTTCATTTTGCAGCAGGACAAGCTCATCGTTCAACTGCTGAACGGCAAGTTCCTTGTCGGCCAGCTCCGCTCGGCTGTTCATGTACGTGTAGCCTAGCAATCCAAGACAAGCCACCCACACAAGGGTCAGACTGACGAGCACATACGGGAACAGCCTCGCTTCCCTGTCGACCTTCGGCAGCAGATTGATTTTGAAAATACGTTCACTCGGCAGAGCGATAGCAGCGGGGAGCAGATATCCCTCATTCTGTTTGTCCGGCCCGAATCCAGGTTCAAAAGCTTCGAAGTTCGCTTCCCGAATCGAGATCTCGGGCTGTGAATCCCGAAGCGCCGTAATAAGGCCGAATTTGGCAGGTGCCGGTCCGGCTATGACAGCTTTCGTAATTCGCGATGCCCCTTCATGGAGACCGAATTGATAGAAGTTAAGCATACGGGAAAGCTCAGCCGTTAACTCCGCAAGCTGATATTCGTTCAGCTTGCCGGCTTCATGTTCCATATTCTCGCTCAGATTGATGGCTCGCATGAACAACGGCGTGCCTTCATGGAACAGGTACACTTCCAGGGCCGTATCCGTTATGTTGACGATCATCGTCTCGCTAATCGGTTCGAACTGCTGCGCGAAGATCGACTTGGCCATCGCGGCCGCCGCGATCTCGGCGCCTTTGACTTGAAGCCCCGCCTCATGCAGCATATCCGATGCCGTATCGATCCACTTACGCGGCGCCGCGAAGATCAATACCTGCGTGCTTTCGTCGTCCTCGCTTATTTTCACGTAATCGTAGACCGGCTCTTCGAACGGGAGGTGAAGCGTCGTTTCCACTTCCAGTTCGATAAGATGGCGCAGTTCCTTCGCGTTTGTCGTCGGGATGCGCATTTTGCGAACAATAATTTGCGAAGTTGGGACCGCAAGCGTTACCGATGATCCCTTTAGCTTTTCTTTCTTAATCCAATCCTTAAGAGCCAGTCGTAAGCTTTCTTCGTTCAGAATCTGATCATCGACGATTAGTCCTTCCGGAAGCGGAAGAAACCCTGTACGATCGATGGCCCAGCCTTTCTTCTTCCGAATCGAAGCATAACGTACGCCGGATTGCTCAATCGTTAAGCCAATGCGTTTGGCCATGTGTGCTGTTCACCTCCCGTTACGAAATAAGTGATAAATAACTGTTCAATAATTGGTCGCCGTAGCAATAAGCCAGAAGCGTGCCGAGCGCCAGGAACGGTCCGAACGGAATCGGCTGTTTGCGCTTTACGATGCGAAGTGCTAACAACGGACCTCCAATGAGGGTGCCAACGAGGCAAGCCAAGAACAGTGCGATAAGAATGAGTTTGTAGCCGACCACTAGCCCTAAGACCGCAAGCAGCTTAGCGTCACCGAGACCCATGCCTCCACGTGAAAGCAGAATGACCAGCACAATTACACCGCCCCCTACAAGCGCCCCGAGCAAGTACTCCCATAGCGGTAAATCATGATGGTAGACTCGCAATACAGCCAGAAACGGTAAGAATGCCAATAAAATGGTGTTCGGAATCAGTTGGTACTTCAGATCCGATACCGTAATGATGACGGACAAACTGACGAGCAGCAGTCCCATGAGCATGTCTAGCGTAAAACCGAATCTGAGGTACATACCTGCGAATAACAGTCCTGTGAGCAGTTCCCCTAGCGGGTAGACGAACGAAACGCCCGCACCGCAGTGACGGCATTTGCCCTTGGATAGCACGTAGCTGAGCACCGGAACGAGATCCCGCCTGCGAAGCTGCGTCCCGCAGCTCGTGCAATGTGAAGGTGGATGAACAACCGATTGCTTCGCAGGTACTCGAAGGCCGACTACGTTGTAAAAGGAGCCACAGGCTAGGCCTAAGATGAAGAGGTAGATCGCAATGGCGATTGTCATAAGTCATCCACTTTCCAATGTAATGAGAAAGGAACCGGAACAAAAGTCCGGTTCCTTTAAGAGCAAGAATAGTTTTATTCGCCTTTAATTAGTTTTGTTGCATCATATTCTGTTCCTGAATCATCAGATTTGGTAGTATCATCTAAAGTTACACTATCAACTTCGCCACCAGTAAATTCAACAATAGTATTCGCACCGTCCAACGGTTTTTTAGTGCTAGGAAGAGTGAGATTATCATCAAGATACCCTGCGGCTTGTAATTGAGTTAGAGTAACGTCAGTATCGCCGATTTCGCCGTTTTTCTCACCAATAGCATATAAACGTGCAGCATCGTAAATTTGCCTTGCGGTTGATAGATCTGCATTAGTACGAGACTTAGTTATAATATTACCTATCAACGGAACCGCAATAGCCGCAATAATACCAAGGATAACGATAACCGCGAGCAACTCGATCAGGGTAAAGCCTTTCTCATTCTTCTTCAGACGTTTCATTGCTGTTGCTAACATCTTTCATTCCTCCTACAAATCTAAATAATATTGTCGGCCAGCGCCACCCTAGCTGGCCATTTGGTCGTACAAGCTGAACATCGGTAACATAATGGCGGCAACGATCAGACCAACGACTCCGGCAAGAAACACGAGCAATAATGGTTCAATCAGCGATTTCAAACGGTCAACCGTATTCTCGACGTCCATCTCGTAGAAATCCGCTACCTTGGAGAGCATGAGATCAAGCGATCCAGTCTCTTCGCCAATCGCGATCATCTGCGTTACTAACGGAGGAAACACCCACGCCTTCTTGAGCGGATCGGAGAGCGGGTTACCTTTGCGCAGCGAATCGGCCGATTGACGAATATATTTGCTGACTACTTTATTATCGACAATCTCTTCGACAATTGTTAGCGCCTGAAGCATAGGAACTGCACTGGCATAAAGCGATGACATCGTTCTAGCCATCTGCGCAATTACGCCCTTCTGCGATAGCTTCCCGAACACGGGTAGCTTCAACTTCACGACATCAATATAGTAGGCTCCTATAGGAGTCCTTCTCACCAAGAAATAAGCAACTAGTATAGCAACCAGACCTATTACCCAAAAATACCATTGGTTCGAGATACTATTACTTAGCGCCATGACCGCTTTCGTAATTGCGGGCAATTCAGCATCCATGGATTCGAACATCGTCACGAACTGCGGCACAACCGCTTTCAGCAAATAAATAACAGCTGCGATCGCCAACAATCCTACTACGGTCGGATACGTCAGCGCAGACTTGATCTTCTCCCGCGTCATATGCTGCTTCTCAAAGAAGATGGCTAGACGCTCAAGCGTACCCTCAATATCGCCGGACTCTTCACCTGCTCGAATCATGTTCGTGAACATCGAAGGAAAGATCTTCTTGTGCTCCATGACCGACATCGAGAAGGCATTCCCGCGCAGCAAACTCGCATGGACCTCGGTCAGCGCCTTCTTGAGCGGCTTGCTCTCGGTCTGCATCGCAAGAATGTGGGTCGCATCGAGAATCGTAACGCCCGCGCGTATTAGCGTGGCAAACTGGCGACAATAGATAATGAAATGTTGGACCTTTACCGGATTACCGATATAGATGTCCATATTCAGAATCGTATTGCGCTCTTCTTCGACGGACAACACGACGAGTCCGCGTTTGCGAAGCTCCTCGACTGCGGACGACTTGTCTACGGCCGTCATCTTACCCTTCAGCTGCTTGCCGCTGCCGCTCTTCACATGATAAGCGAACTGTGCCATTAGTGGACACCTTCAGTCAGGTAAGCACGCGCGGTCATCGGGTCGATGATTCCTTGCTGCATGAGCTCTTTGAGCGTCGCTTCCAACGTGTGCATACCAGCTGCACGCCCTGTCTGCATGACGCTCTTGATCTGATGAATTTTCTCCGTTCGAATCAAGTTAGCTACAGCTGGCGTGTTCATCATAATTTCCGTTGCGCACACACGGCCTTGTCCGCCTGCACGCGGCAGCAAACGCTGCGAGATTACCGCGAGGAGCACGGCTGCAAGCTGTGATCGAACTTGTCCTTGCTGATGCGACGGGAAAGCGTCGATAATCCGGTCAATCGTCTGTGGCGCATCCGTCGTATGCAACGTGCCGAACACCAAGTGGCCCGTCTCAGCCGCCGTGACCGCTGCCGAGATCGTCTCCAGATCACGCATCTCGCCTACCAGAATAACATCCGGATCTTGGCGAAGCGCGGCACGAAGGCCATTGGCGAAACTCTTCGTATCGTTACCTACTTCACGTTGATCCACAACCGAAGCTGCATGCGTATGAAGGAATTCAATCGGATCCTCCAACGTGACGATATGCTTCTTCTGCGTCCGGTTAATATGATCGAGCATCGCTGCAAGCGTAGAGGACTTCCCACTGCCGGTCGGTCCGGTAACCAGCACGAGACCTTGATGTCTGTTGGTTAACGTACTAATAACCGGCGGCAGTTGTAGCTGCTCCAGCGACGGAATCTTCGTCGGAATCGTCCGAATCGCTACGCTGACCCGTCCGCGCTGGCGGTACGCATTAATCCGGTAACGCGAACAACCCTCCAACTCGTACGAGAAGTCGATCTCCCCGTTCGCTTCAAAACGTTCCATTTGTTCTCCGTTCAACAAAGCTCGCGCCATCGCGCTGGAAGCTTCCGCCGTGATCGGTTCGTCCCCGACTCGCTGCAAGGTACCATGCACGCGCAATACGGGAGGTGAGCCTACCGAAAGATGCAGGTCCGAGGCCTTACTCTCATGCGTCCGGCGCAATAAATCTAGAATCTGCTGCAAAGCTTCAGCCATCTCTTTCTTCCTCCCTTCTCTTAGTGTGTCATCGTCTCCCGCAGCACTTCTTGAACCGAAGTAATACCTCTGACCGCTTTGTCTAGCCCATCGTCCATCAGTTGGATTAACCCGCTGTCCGCAGCAGCTTTGCGCAGGTCTGCGAGAGTCCCTTCCATACTGATCAACTGGCGGATCTCATCGTTAATGCCGAGCACTTCATGAATCGCTACACGGCCGCGATAACCTGTTTTGTTGCAGTTCCCGCACCCTGCTCCGCGATACAGCTTGTCTGCATGGAATCCGTGCTGCTGCAAGAAAATAAGTTCCTGTTCGCTAGGTTCGTACGCTGTCTTGCAGTCCGGACATACCCGGCGGACCAGACGCTGCGCCACTACGCCAACGAGCGAGGACGCGATCAGATAAGGCGCCACGCCCATGTCACGGAAACGCGTAACCGTGCCGACGGAGTCATTCGTATGCAAGGTCGATAATACCAAGTGGCCCGTAAGCGAGGCGCGGATAGCAATCTCGGCTGTCTCCGAATCACGAATCTCGCCGACCATGACAATGTTCGGGTCTTGACGGAGAATCGAACGCAGGCCCGTTGCGAACGTAAGGCCGATCTGAGGACTTACATGGACTTGGTTAATCCCTTCGAGCTGATACTCGACCGGATCCTCGATCGTAATGACGTTCACGTCTTCTTTATTCAAATGCTGCAGTGCGGAATACAAGGTCGTCGTTTTACCGCTGCCCGTCGGTCCGGTGATGAGAATAATCCCATAAGGAACGGTAATCATATCTTTGAACACATTGTAATTTCTCGTACCGAAGCCCAGCTGGTCAATCGGTTTGACACCGACGCTTAAGTCCAGAATCCGCAAGACAATCTTCTCGCCGTGAATCGTCGGGAGCGAGGATACGCGAATATCGATCGTCTTAAAATCCACCTGCATCTTAATCCGGCCATCTTGAGGAAGCCGGCGTTCTGCGATATTCAGCTTCGCCATGATTTTCAGACGCGCCGTAATGAACCCCTGCATCTGCTTCGGAATCATCCGCTCCGTCCGCAACACACCATCCTGCCGGTAACGAATCATGACGTTGGTTTCCGCCGGGTCCACGTGAATATCGGATACTTGAAGCTGTACGGCCTGTTGGATCATCTGATTCACAAGGCGTACGACCGGCGAATCCTCATCCGTAATCTCCGTCTCCCGAATCTCTTCGGCCGTTGTCGGCAACTCTCCCATGATCAGGGTCATGGAGTCCTGAAGACCATAATGGCGAGCGATTGCGCGTTGCAGCTCATCCTTACTAGAGATTGCAGGTTCAATCCGGAACCCGGTCGACATGCGAAGTTCTTCGATCGCGAAGTAGTCGAGCGGATCGGCCATCGCTACGAGAAGCTTGCCGCCTTCTTTCTGTAGCGGAATCGCTTGGTAACGCCTCGCCAAACTCTCCGGTATAATCTGCGTGATCGAAGGGTCGATCTGATATTTGAATAAGCTTACGTGAGGGATGCCGAGCTGAAATTCCAATACTTGGATCAACTGCTGCTCCGTGATGTAACCTTGCGAAATCAGAAGGTCACCAAGCTTCTGCTTCGTCTTGGCTTGCTCCCGCAAAGCTTCCTGAAGCTGTTCTTCCGAGATGACGCTGCTCTCGACGAGCAAATCCCCCAACCGTTTCTTCTTGACGGTACTCACTCTCGTCCACCTTCCTCTTACAGTCGTTCTCTTAACTTTATCGGCAACGTCATATCAGAAAAGAAGTAGGACTATATAACTATATTTTCAGGTATAAAGACCACATATTATTTGTCGAATTAAGTCGTAATTTACCAAATTGTATCAATCTATTTTTTGCACTGAAATAATTATAACCTTAAGCCGATATATTAGACAATATACGACTTAAATCTTCTTTTCTCTCTATGTTTTAACACGCCTAACGATGTATAATAGTAGCTAAGTAAGGAGTAGTACTTTTGAACTGTATCATTTTGTAACATTACACTTGTTTATCTATGGATAAGATGGATTGGGGAGGATATGCAAATGAGGTTAAGCCTTCAGAAAATGATCGCCAGCCTTCTTGTCGTGAGCTTGTTAACGACGCTAATCTCGGTTCCCGGATACGGGATCAAGGAAGCGGATGCTTCAACGACGACATATTATGCGATTAAGGCGAGTAACTCGAAGTATGTAACCGTAGGGAGCGACAAGGTTCTGTATGCGAATAGCAGCAGTGTCGGCAATGCTGCTCAATGGTTTGAATTAGTATCGATTAACGGCGGCAGCACTTATTATCTGAAATCAAAACAGACCGGATATTATGTAGGTTACCCGTCTAGTGACCCGAGGACGCTGACAGCGGATAAATCGTCTTCAGACTCTAACCTAGCGATTGCGACACTATCATCTGAAACGCTGACCATTAAAATATCCTACACGAGTAAAAATAAAACTATCACAAGATACGCGGAAGTCAGCTCTTCGAATACGTTAGTGGCCAGCTCAGACAGTGCCGTTAACTTCTATCACGCTACTAAAGTATCCCGCATACTTGAAGTAACCGACAGCGGCACATCCGATCTGCAATCCATCATCGGCTACAAAGCCAACTATCTGCTCGATACGATGAGCATGAAGCGCTTCGTCGCCCTCCGCGGCGAGCTCGATGGCAAATATGATGCGATCTACATCGGCAAAGGCTTCTATAACCCTTCGAAACTAGGTTTATTAACAACAACCAGCACCCGTACGGCTGGGCATAAGACCGTGAATATGACGAATGATATCACCGCCTTGAAGGCCAATGAAATAATTGATGACTTCATTAACAAAGGCCAGCTCGTCTTTCTCTACAGCGACTCGTCTGCCAATAGCAGCAAAGGAAGCGGTTTGCTTTATCAAGCACAGGTCGATCAGCAAACAGGGTCATTCTTATCCTACTCACAGGGTATCCTATACAACAGCTTCTTCAGATACAGCCAGAACGCAACCAAGAAAAGTAACGTCATCTTCTTAACTTCAACGACGCTGTCCAATTTGGCAACGACTTTGTCCGGCACGGCTTATAGCAATCTATTGAATCAAGATCCGAAGCTGATCATCGATTCGAAGCCGGTGGACTATACGACGGATGCAAGCACTATCTATCGAGCAGGCGACACCATTACCTTCAACTTTACGGTTCCGAACAGCTCGAACTTCACGTCCGGGAATGTCGCTGCGAATCTGTACCTGGGACTTGATTCCGCCAAAGCCTTCTCCGCCGATCAGGTCGTCGCGTCGACAACGGTGTCCGGCACGAGCGGCACCGTATCCTATACGCTGCCAAAAGGCTATTCGGGCCTCTACTATTGGAAGCTAGAGCTCGTCGACCAGTCTAGCAAGCTGAAAAGCTATGAGACCGGCGTCTTCCGTTATCGTGATCAAGTGACGAACGTTCGCGTTCTGCAAGTGACTCATGACAAAAGCATGGTCAGCAGCTTGAATAGAGCCGCGAATCTAACACAGTCCTATCTATCGAGCAATGATTACAAGATCAGCATCAACGTTGTATCGATGGAGGCATTTAACTCGACCGAATACAGGAACTTAAACGGTAATTATGACATGCTGATCTTTGGCTTCCGTGATAATTACAATACGGCTTCTACGTTGAGCACGACTGCCGCTGCGGCCGTCACCAGCTTTATCAATACGGGTCAGAGCGTGATGTTTACGCATGACACCATCTATAACAGCGAGCCATGGCTTACCTCTTTCCAAGCCGCTACCGGACAAATTACGCCAAGAACAGAAATCGGCAGAGGCGCTAATAACCCTTCCACAACCGTTGCGCAAGTGAACTCCGGGCTTCTCACCGAGTTCCCTTTCAATCTGGAGAATTCAACGCCATCTGTCGCAACGACGCATGACCAATACTGGACACTTGACCTCGAGGATGAAAACGTCACGCCGTGGTACAACATGACCAGCGCTTCTGGCGATACGTATCAACGGGATCCTAATGACAGCTGGTATCATTACTATACGTATTCCAAAGGCAATGTCACTTACTCGGGTACTGGCCATATCTTTTACGACTCTACCTTGACAGACGCTTTTCCGGATTGGGAAGAGAAGCTGTTCGTCAATACGATGTACCGTGCATATATGGGCTCTAACCATGCGCCGACGGTAACGGTCTACAGCCCAACGGACTACTCGTCCACGACGGACAATTTTATTCCGAGCTATCAGGATATTTCGCTCAGTTTCATGCCGGAGGATTATGATTTTGCCGACCGCAAGCTGAATGTCGACGTGAAAGTCATCGTCAATGGCACTACCGTAAGCAGCTCCAGCTTTACGCAGTCTGATGCGGTATCCGGCTCGACGATTACGAAGACGATTGCCAATCCGCTTCCGGATGGCGGCAATTTTTCCATTCAGATTACCGTTACGGACAGCACGGGCGCTCAAGTTACCAAGACGATCCCGATCACCGTTAAGAAGATCTCGTCTTATCTGACGTTGAATCGGACAACTTCCGATCTGATGACCAACAATCGTCTAGAGAAGAACGCAACCGCAACGCTGAACTATACCGCAACGCCAAAAGCGATTGCATCATCGACGGCGCTCAACGCGTCAAGCCTGGTCATTCGAGATATATCGTTCTCCGAGAAGCTTCCGGCCGGACTTGAAATCACGAGTCTTCCTAGCGGGATGACGAGATCGGGTACCGTAACAACCGGTTATACCGTGAGCGGTACGTTCACCAATATCGCTTACTCGCTCTCAGGTTCGAATTACGTGGCTTCGCCGATTTCCTTTGCCATTGGCGTAAAGCCCGTGCAGAACGGAGCCTTTACATTAAACAGCTCTACCCTGACGTACAAGGATGTTGGCGAAACAGATTCGATGACACTGCCTTTCCCAACGATCTCGTTCGATGCCATTACGAAGCTGACAAGCCTAAGCATTAGCGGAACCGAGGTGGCGAAAGGCGATCAATATTTGATGATTCCAACTTATGCGCCTTCGGATGCCACGTCGCCGAGCTTCAGCTGGACATCATCCAATACGAATGTAGCCACAATCAACGCCTCTACCGGCCTGCTTACGGCAGTTGCGACAGGTACAACGACAATTACGGTTGTTGACGCCATCACCGGTAAGAGCGCGACTGCCACTGTTACGGTTATTGAGAGAGGTCTCAGCATAACCGGCAGCGACACGGTCCCTGTGGGCGGTACGATTGAATTGACAGGCCGGCTGCTTATTCCGACCTATGAAAGTACCGTAAGCAGTTCGCTCCAGTGGACCCAGGCAACCGGCACCGGTTCGGCAACGCTGGCTGCGTCGACCGACATTTGGAAGCGGCAGTTGTCCGGCACAACTGCCGGTACCGTGAACGTAACGCTTACCGTTAATACGCTGGACTCGCTAACCGAGGAGATTAAGACCTACACCGTTACGAAAACAATTACGGTGACACCAAAAATTACAAATATTAGCCTTGCGAATGCGCAGATTGCGGTGGGCGATCAATTGACCATGGTTCCAACGGTTACGCCTTCAACCGCAGATAAGAGCTTCTTGACGTTTACATCGTCGAATGCTTCTGTCGCATCCATTAGCTCGACGTCTGGATTACTGACAGCTAATGCGGTGGGCACGGCGACCATAACCGTCACAGACGCTAACAGCGGCGTCAACGCGACGGCTACCGTGACCGTCATTGACCGCACGCTTACCCTTGCAGGTAACGATACGGTTAATTTCAACAGTACGACGAACTTAACGGGCACATTGACCAAACCGTCCTACGAATCGGTGCAGACCGTTGCGTGGACAAGCTCCAATAGCGCTATAGCTACCGTCGCGGCTAGCGCCTCGAACAACATGATCGGCGTTGTGACCGGGGTCGCATCCGGTACAGTAACGATCACGCTGACGGTTACGACTACGAATACATTGACGAATACAACGAGAACGTACACCGCGACGAAAGAAATTACGGTCAGCCGGAAGCTGACGAGCCTTTCCCTGAGTGACGCGCAGGTCGCTGTCGGCGATACGTTTACGATGAGCCCGATTTACACGCCTACATCCGGCGCTTCGTTTACCACTGCGTATACGTCGTCTAACACAAGCGTCGCTACTATTAATGCCATGACAGGCGTGCTTACTGCCATTACTCCAGGTACAACGACGATCACAGTGACGGATTCCATCAGCGGCTTGAGTGCACCGGCAACCGTAACGGTCATCGCGAGAGCCTTGACAATAACGGGGAACAGCTCCGTATTCGTGGGCGATAAGCTGGATCTGACTGGTACGTTGACGAAACCTTCTTACGAAACGATCGTCAGCAATGGCATTACATGGACCAGCTCGGATACCACAAAGGCTACTGTATCGGCAAACACGTCCAATACGATGAACGGAGTCGTAACAGGCGTTGCTCCAGGCACCGTTACGATTACTCAGACCATTAAGACAACAAACACGATTACGGGCGCTGAGAGAACGTATACGGAGACCAAAGACATTGCGATTAATCAAAAACTTACGAATCTGACGCTAAGCGATGCGCAAGTAGCTGTTGGCGATACCTATACGATGATTCCTGTACGGACGCCTGCTACGGCTAACTCGTACAGTCTTACGTACACATCGTCCAACACGGACATTGCATCCATCGATAGCTCAACTGGCGTTCTGACTGCAAAGGCAGCAGGCACAACGACCATTACCGTTCGGGATAACATAAGCGGACTGAGCACTACAGCTACAGTTACCGTCATTACAAGAGACCATAGTATTCTTGGCAATGATATCGTGGATACAGGCAAAGCAATCTCGCTGACGGGGATCTTGACCCTTCCTCCGTATGAAACGATAGTCAGCAGTTCGTGGAGTTCCTCCAATCCTGCAATCGCGACAATTGCTGCGACGACCGGCAATACGATGAGAAGCGAAGTGAACGGGATCGCAGGCGGCGTCATCACGGTGATGCATACGGTAACAACAAGAAACAGCCTGACCAACACGTCGAAAACCTACACGCTAACAAAAGACATCACGGTGAGACAGTTAGTAACGGCGCTGACCTTAGATAACGTCACCGTCGCTGTAGGCGATCAGTATCCGATGGCGGCTGCTTACACGCCTGCCAATGCGGACGTATCTCAGCTGACGTACACGTCATCGAACCCGGCAATTGCGACGATCAATGCGGGGACGGGCAGCGTAACAGCCATTGCAAACGGCACAACGACGATTACGGTTAAAGATGCCTTAAGCGGTGAATCTGCTACGGCGACCGTCACCGTCATTACGAGAGGTCTGGCCATTACCGGCAGCAACATCGTGAATGTTGGGGATTCGATTCAGCTTGCAGGCACATTGACCAAGCCTTCTTATGAAACGCTAGTCAACAGCACCTGGACTTCTTCCGTTCCAACGATCGGACGAGCGAACGCTGCGAGCGGCGACCCTATGAAGAGCGATGTTACTGGTGTTGCCTCAGGCGCCATTACGGTGAAACAGACCGTAACGACCAGCAACAGCTTGACCAACTCGACGAACACCTATACGCAAGAAATGGTTATCACGGTAAAGCAGCCGCTTACCGCAATTACCATCAGTGATGTGCAAGTGGCTGCCGGTGACCAATATCCGATGGAAGCCGCTCTAGTACCTGCAACAGCTGACACTTACTTGCTTACGTACACATCATCGAACACGGCTGTAGCAACCATTGATCCTTCTACCGGATCACTAACTGCAGTTAGAGAAGGTACGACGACCATAACGGTAAGGGATGCGACTACAGGATTAAGCGATACGGCTACCGTTACGGTTATTACGAGAAAACTGGTCATCACCGGAGATGATGCGGTAATCATCGGCGATACGATCTTATTAACGGGCACCTTAACGAAAGCCTCCTATGAGACTTTGATCAGCTCGAGCTGGCAGTCTTCGAACATCTTGAGGGCAACTGCCTCCAAGAATACGAATGATTCCATGAAGGGAAATATATTGGGCATTCTACCTGGTGCCGTAACGATTACGCAGACCGTTACAACGAAGAACAATCTGACCAACGCGACGGTCACTTACACGGAAACAAAGGTCGTCACGGTTGGCCAACCTTCGCTTAAGTTGAGCGGTTTAACTCAGATTGGCGTCGGCGACGTTCTCCCGCTCACAGCACAGCTCGTTTCATCCGCTACATCGATTCTGGACAGTACGGGTCTTATCGAGTCTGTCTCATGGAGCGGTGCGGGATCGCTTGGTTCGATGCCAAGCAGCAGCGGCACTTCGCTGACGAATCAATTGAAAGCGACAGCAGCCGGATCAACTACGATTACGGCAACCGTGAAGTTAGTCGGCGATATTACGCTAACGGCTTCACTCCCGATCACCATTCTGGATCGCGCGCTATCGATTAGCAGCGTAAACGATAAGCTTCCAGCCGGCGGCAGCGTAATACCAAGCCTGGACTGGATCAAGGATGCCGGAAAGCCAAGCTGGGCAAGCAATTATTTGCCGACATGGGGAGCTGAAGATTCAACGATTAATGGGATTGTTGTAGATAAAACTACGGGTAAAGTTACGGCGCCGAAAGGGACTGCCGGGGAATTCACACTCGTTGCCGCCGTTCAATCTCCTGCCGGCAAAGTTTTCGAAGTCGCTAAAACCGTGACCATCGTAAACCTGACCAGCGTGACGGTCACCCTCGACGCAGGAAGCACGAAAGACTTGAAGGATTACATTCAGATTTACCCGCTTAATGTAGCCTCAGGACTGCTCTCGCAGCTGACATTCCCTACGATCAATACGGGGGTTGCTGCTGTAACGGCCACAGGTAAAGTCACCGGGATTAAGCAAGGCACGACGACCGTATCAGTTACCTTGCCTGCACTCGGAATCACCTTGAAGCTTACCATTGTCGTGAAGAATAAAGACAAATATTAAGCGATCTCGATGAACGGTTTACGCCTTGGCGTAAGCCGTTTTTTTTTGCTGACAATCTCCCTAACATACGAAAAAAAAAAGCCTTATCGTCATTGAGACGATAAGGCCTTTAGCTTCTATTGCGTTACCGGCTGCAGTTCTTTCCGGCCGATGATCACTTTAATCGTATTCGTATGCGGTAACCCTGTGCCTTGATCTTCGAAAACATCTTTGTTGTAGTCGATCACGAAGCGGGCATCCCCTTTGTCCCCGTCTAAAGCGAGACTATCAAAATTAAGACCCGTCGCATTCGAAGATGACGGCTCGGTGGTGTTGCCCAGAACGGCATTAACCGTGAGGCCGCCTTTCGCGAAGAAGCCTCCATATATCCAGAAGAGCGAGCCTACGCCATATAACTCGGCTTTTTGATCGGTATAGAAAAAAGCATGCAGCGTATTCGCGCTGTCCCTGCTATAACCACTCCCAAGCGGTTGGAAAGAGTCCACGCGGTAAATATCGATTGGTCCGTTCGCGATCATGACGAGTTCCCGACGTTTGCCATCAGCATCGGCCAATCCGCGAATCTGCGCATCGACGATTTCATTGGTATCCGTACTCAGCGTATAAGTGGTCGAATCCATCTCGATGCTGCCGCTAAGCGTAACGTGGCCAGCGACCAAGATATTGGCTCGAACCGGGATCGGCGTCGTAGTGGTATTGGCAATCGATAAATTACCGTTCACAATCAGCCAATCGTTCTTATCTTTCGTTGCATAGTAGAGCTTGTTTAACTTCTCCCCATCGAGCGTCAAATCACCATCGACGATGATCGGTCCATCCAATGAGCTAAATCGATCATTCAGTTCTTTCATTTGTTCGTCATACGCGGCCTTTTCAGCCTTGTATGTTTCATCCTCTTCCCCCGTCAGCGGAACCTCCGGTTCGGTCGGGATCGTTATGACTCGAGCTGTAGTGTATAGCCCGACGAACCTGGTTTCGAACGCATCCATCAAGCTGCGGATAGGGTTCGTACTGCTGCTGGTATAAGCGGTTCGCAATTGATTCCTATCGTCGATCCAATCCGTGGCCAGCGCATCATATAACTTATCGATGAAAGAGTCTCCCACGTCAATCGAAATAAACTTCTCGGTTTCGGTCAATTCGATCTTATCATCGAGATCGTGGAACTGATTAGCCGGGTCGAATGTGCCCGCATCGTAGTTATCCGTAATGAGCTGGCTATAAGGGGGATTATCTTTATTGGTCAAATCCCCTTTAGAAGTTCGATACTCAATGTTGCCGCTCGTTTTTAATTGGATTTTCCCTTCCGCTATCGCCTCGTCTCCGCTCCCGCTCGTATCACTGGATGTATCAATGTACAGGAACTGCGTTTTGGCTTCCGGATTCGGATCTTCGTTGCCGTGATACGTATATTCCGCGACATTCTGGATCCGCAGCATCTCTCCGGTATAAATATCGCCTATAAAATACGGGGCTCCGTTTACGGTCACGTCCCCCTCGGATCCCATCGCATACTTCAGGAAATCCGGATACGTACTCAACTCAATCCGCTGCTCTAGCTCCCGTTTGACACCGTTAACCGTCCCCGATGCGGTTACTTTAATATAAGTCTGATACGAATCTTCATCCGTGATTCCGCTCGACGTGCTATTTTGAGCAACAGGATCCGGGCAATACAAGTCTGTTTTCGTTATGTCCGGCGCTGTCGCCACAATACACATATTCTCGAACCGATAGCCTGGCGTCTTCAATTCATCGATCTCCGATGTTTTCAGATCGCCCGGATCTTGATTCTCGGCGACGAAATCTTCAAGCTGCGAGACGAACTCCGCTGGCGTGATCGATTTGCCGTCAAAACGGGCCATGATCTTCGCGACCGACTCCGTCAATGCCTTGTCCGCCAAATGAATGGTCTGGACATTATCCTCGCTGCGTTGCGCCCGCTGCGCCCCGCCGATCGTAGCGCCAAGGATCGCGACGCCGATCATCATAAATAACAAAATCATAAAAACAACGAGGAGGAAAGCCGAACCTCGTTCTTCGCGTATCATAGCTTCCCCTCCCTTAAAAACCGAATTTGCTGTTCAAGACCAGCTCAAAATCTCGTCCGTCGTAGGTCTGGCTGAGACGAAGGCCGATATGAATCAGGCCTGTACTGCATCCATACGGTACGTTGCTGTTCCTGCACTGCAGGAGAATGTAGGACCCGTTAGCAACCGAGGACGCCGTTGAACCGGCCGCCACTGCATTCTTATCGATCGTGACATCTGCGCTGGCGTAGTTGAGCGTGATCGTATTAATGCGGATATTGGACGTCAACGGAACTTCATCGGTCGTATCCGGATCTTCGTCTTGCAAGTAGAGCGACGTCTTCGCGGGATCATCTTCGGAAGGCGCCAGCCTAATGACGAAACTCGGATTTTCCGTTTGGTCGGCATCGGTCTTCGGAAGAACGAGTTCAATGCTCTGTCTGGAGCCGTTATCCGACTGCACGATCTTCTCTGGGCCTAACGCATACAGCTGCGTAATGATCGAAGACATAATGAGATCGCCTTCATCGCGCAGCGAGTTCTCGATGCGTACTTTGTTGTATGTGTTAAGGCCGAACGTAATGGAGCTATAGATGACGCCAAGAACAACAGACAACAGCGTGAGGGAGGCAATCAGCTCGACCAGCGTGAAGCCCTTCTCGCTAGCCGATCCCGAGTGCCGGCGCCATCGTTTAACGAATTTTCTCATCGGCGATATACCCCTCCACTTCCGTCTTCTCGCGTTTTTGATCGGAAACCACGAGATTGCCTTCTTCATCAGGCGTCAGCTCTTCAATCTCCACCCGCACGGGGATCAAGTAGTCGCTGATCTTGCCGCCCGACTGCACATCGCTCTGGAGCGTTGCATACAAACTCTCCTGATAACTGATCTCCACCCTGTAGTGAATATCGTTAATCACCGGATTCAGGATCGACGTAAGCGAATCCGGGTCGCTGACGTATGTTTCATAAGCGCTGCAATGCGCCGTATCCGAACAGCCTTCCGAGTTGAGGACAAAGTTCTGTCCGTCCTCCAACTTATCGATCTGTTCGCGAATTTTCTTGAAATCCGCCTGTTTCTGTATATAAAACAAGGTGTTCCTCGCCAGATTGACCATAACCGTCTTGTTCTGATTGCCTTTTGCATTATCGAGCGCATTAATAAAATAGGCCGAAAGCGCTAATCCGACAATAGCCAGAACCACGATGCTGGCCATAATCTCGACTAGCGTAAAACCGCCTTGCTGCGCGGAGGCTTGTCGCCCTATTCTTCGCATAGCGTCATTCCTTTCTATCTGTAACGGGAAAAGCTTCAACTTTATCTTTTCGACAAAAAACTACGAATCCCTTGTGGTTCTTTTAGCCTATACGCAAATTGTGATCGCATTCTGTTTCCTGCAATCCCAAACTTTGCATAGCAAGGCGGCTTAAGTTGGCAAACTAAGAACATCCAAGAGCACAAGGAGTATCCGATGTTGAATTGGCTTCGATTCAGACGCAGACCCGCTGGACGCCTGCAATCCATAAACTCCTTCTCTATCTATTACGGCATCTCAACCCCGGAAGTGAAGCGGCGTCTGGCAACCGTCGACCTCGCGATCGTGGAACCGCGCCAATGGACCGCCAATGATCTTGACGATCTCCGCTCAGTCGGCACCCAAGTGTTCGGCTATTTATCGGTCATGGAGACGCCGTCGTGGAATACGAAGCGATGGGCAGCAATGACGGAGGAGATGAAGCTTACGATCAACGGGGGGCCGAAGCATTTTGTAGAGTGGGATGCGTACCTGATGGACCTGCGGAATGCGCGCTACCGTGCGCTGCTGCTCGAGGAGATCGGCTGGATGGCGGAGAGTCTGCCGTTGGACGGAATACTGCTCGATACGGTCGGAGATATCGAAGACTATGTGCCGGGGAAGCTCCAGGTGGAAATGAGGGAAGCTTATGCTTCGCTGCTCAGTGTGGCACGCGGACGTTACCCTCAGCTGATGTGGGTGCAAAATCGCGGCTTCGCCGAAGCGCTGCAGTGCGCGCCATTGCTCGATGGCTTCCTATGGGAAGGCTGGGACGGGCATGCCGTCGCCACGCCATGGACGCGGGAACGCATCGCGCTCGTGCAAGACCTGGCCAAGCGGGGCGTGACCATTCTCGCCTCAACCGCTGACTCCGCTCCGATTCACCGGGAGCGCGCACAGCAAAATGGGCTCATCCATTGGACGAGCCCAAAAACGGGATATAATTAACAGATTTCCATGACTTGGCAAGGAGCGGCCGCGGATATGTCCCACCTAGGCTTGAAGCTGCAGCAGCCGGCTGAACATGCCGTCCGTATCGGACTTAACCTGATGGTAAGCGCCTTGTTGAATGATCGCGCCATTGTCCATCACGAGAACTTGGTCCGCTCCACGGATCGTGGACAGCCGGTGGGCAATGACGATAATCGTCATACTCCCTTGAAGCCTGGTCAACGCTTCTTGAATGAAGACCTCGCTTTCGCTGTCCAAGGCGCTGGTCGCCTCATCCAGGATCAGGATAGCCGGCTTGCGCAGAAGCGCCCTTGCGAGCACGATCCGCTGCCGTTCCCCGCCGGACAGCCGGATCCCGCGGTCGCCAAGCAAGGTGTCGAGGCCTTGCGGCAGCTGCCTGACGAACGGTTCGGAAGCGGATAAACGCAGAGCTTCCCACATCCGGTCCTCCGTCGCTTCAGGCGCTGCGAGGCGGAGATTCTCGCGCAAGGTCGCATGGAACAGGAACGGCTCCTGAGGAACATAGCCGACCCGGTCGCGAAGCGCCAAAGCCCGCTTGGCGTCCAACGGGATTCCATCGACCAGAACAGTGCCCTGCTCCGGCTCGATGAGACCGATGAGCAAGTCGATCAGCGTGCTCTTCCCCGCTCCCGATCTGCCGACGATCGCGGTCATGGAATGCGCGGGGATTTGCAGTTGGATATGATCAAGCGTGTAACCGGCTGCCTCCGTGTCATAGCGATAGCAGACATTGCGGCATTCGATGTGCCCGGTTACGACGAGGGGGTGTTCACTGTCGGTTGTTGCATCGTTGCCTGCCTCACGCACAGCGGCCAAGTCGCGCTCGAGGCGCTCCAGGCTCGCGAAGGCCGGCAAAGTCTGGGCAAGCTGTTCCCCGCCAGACTGCAGAGAAGCGAATTTCGGCCATAGCCGCGAGAAAATAATCACGATCATCACAAGCCGCTCCCCCGGAACGCGAAAGACGGCAACGGCAAGAAACAGGAATAGAGCCAGCAGCAAGCCGGAAGCGAGGCGATAATAAAATTGCGACATCGACTGAACGCGATTGAAGCCGATGACGTTCTTCTCCATCTTGGAGGTAAGCGCGCGGAACCATTGCAGATGGTGCCGCTCGAGCCGGTTGCTCTTGATCTCCTTCAGCCCGCTTAAATGCTCGGTGATCCCGCCGTAATAGGTTTCCGATAATGCGGTTGCCTCGTCGCCCAAAACCCGGGCTTGTCTGGCATAGGTCCGCGTCAGGAGCGCCAGCATCAGTCCGCAGGCAAGGATGCATAACGTCAGCGGCCAAGACAAATAAACCGCGAGCGCCACTTGAACGGCGGTAAACAGCAGAACCGTGGCAAGGTTCAACACTTGATAAATGCCGAAGCTGACCCGAGGCAGTTCCGCGGTCAGAATATGCAAGTAATCCGAGCGTTTCTTGCTCAGGAAGAACGTCCAGCGAGCTTGCAGCAACCCCGTATAGATGTCCGTCCGGAGATGCCGGATATAGCCTTGCTCGATTCGTTCGCCCCAATCGGATTGCGCGCGCTGCAACACCGCCTGCAAGGTGATGATCACGACGAACAGGCCCAGGATCACGGCGAGCTTCCCCGTAGCCGGCAAACCTTGCAGCGCATCGGACAGCAGGTTGACGAACGGAAGCCCGTTACCGGCGGAATCGAACAAGCCGATCAGCGACAGCAATGGGACGAGGATAAACAGATTCAATCCTTCGAGCATGCTCACGGCGATCATCCCGATCAGATGGAGCGGAAGTCTGAACCCCGCGTAACCATACAGTTTGCGCACATACACCCACATTGCCGCCATCCTACATTCCTCTCCCTTACGTTCGACAACTTCGGCAACCCATCGGCCCGCCGCCAACAATGGCGAGTCCGTATAAGGCAAAGACCGCCCGGCCCTAGATCAAGCTAGAGCCGAGCGCTTAAGTACGTTATGATCTAGGAATCATGGACCTGGCCTTTGTTGGTTCCTTTGTTGTTCTTGTCCGGCACGAAGCCATTGGGACCGCCCATTGTCTGATCCACTTCCAGGATCTCTAGTGAAAGTTGCTGCCATTCCTTCTTCACGTTCTCCATCTCGGTTCACCTCCTCTCCCTAAGCCCTAAATGCGTGCTCATAGCCTACTGAGAAAACGGCCCATCATCACGCTTAGCATTAACAGGCGCGCATGCGGATCGAACGCGCGTGAAGCGCTGGGCGCATCGCCGATGACCGTGACCGAACGCCGAATCTGGTCGACATCCAGATAGGCGGCGAGCCGGGGATCCTCGGCGCAGGCAGCGGCCTCTCGCATGAAAACCGGCCAGACATGCCGCATGCGGTGAACCCAATCCGCGCCCTGCACTCCCCGAACCCGTTGGTTCAACCTGACGTCATCCGGCAGCCGCCCTCGCGTCGCCCGGCGGATGAGCGATCGGTCCTCGCCATTCTGGACGAATTGTTCGATCGGCAAGGATAGGCAGAAACGGATGACTCGGGGGTCGCTGGTCGGATCGCGCTCTTGCAGGTTGTATCTGAGCGAGAACCGCGTCTGCGAGGTTCCGATGTGATTGGAGACGGAATATTGGCCGAATTCGGACAGCCTCGCTTCGATATCGCCGCCAGTCGCCTCGCTCAAACCGACATCATGGCCGGCCAGCCGTTCGAAGACGGCGGTTCTTCGGGCGAAGTCGGGATGGATTAACGAAGGCCTTGGCTCGTGCCGGGCTTGGCGGAAGAAGGGGAACCTTGACAGCGACGGATAGGCTTGCCGGCCGATGATACTAAGAAGGCGCTTGCGGCCGAGCGCCATTTTGCTGCCATACTGTTTCAGTTCTTTGTACAGCGCAACCCACTTCCACCTTCGCAGCAGGCTCGCGTAGTAATCCTCTGCCGGCCCCCAGGAGATGCTGTAGTTGCCGCGTCCCCCGTTCAACAAGATGCCTATGTCTTCCTGCTCGGCTTGCGCCAATATGCCTTTGAGCCAGAAGGAGTTCTCAATGAATTTGTAGGGTCCCTCCATTAACGCGGTCAGCTCATCCAGATCCTCGAAGGAATGCCGATCTTGAAAGTCCATATAATGCGCTTGAATACTCCCTACATGATTCGTGATCGACCGTATGAAGGGACGTTCATCCGCGGCCATTCGCCGGGAAGTCCAATCTTCGAAATCCGCGGCCGGGATGTAGCTGTATCCATGCAGCGTTTGGCCCGCCTCGCGCAAAGGCTGCGCCGCGAATGCCGCGATACTCGCAGAGTCGAGTCCGCCGCTTAGGCAGATCCCTACGTTGCGAAAGGTACGAAGCTTGCTCGTTACGGCTGTCTGAAAAACCTCTCGGAAGGCTTCCTCGTATTCCGCGTTCGAGCGCAGACGTAACGGAGTTATGGGAGACGTCAACGAATCATAAGGCTCCAACGTCATTCTCCCGTCCCGCAACAGGAACCGATGGCCTGGCGGCAGCTGCTGAACATGCTTATATAAGGTACCTTGGACGTCGACCGCATCCAGCACAACCGGAATCGCAAGGAATTCGGCGAGCCATGATTCGTTCAGCTCCTTCGTCATTCCCGGCAAGGCCAGCAGCGGATGGACGACCGTGCAGAAGGCAAAATAATCCGTTTGCTTCGTATAGTAAAGCGAACGCGAGCCTAACAGGTCCCGCGCGCCGAATAGCTCCTGCCGAGCTTCGTCCCAGATGGCAAAAGCATAATCGCCGATCAAAAATTTAGGTGCATCCGCTCCCCATTTGCGGTAAGCATGCAGGATCAACTTGCTGTCGGTCATCTGCTTCCTTGCTTGGCGGGGAATGCCGAGCAAGTCGAACAGCTCCGACCGGTTATCCAGAATGGCGTCCGAGGCGATGACAAGCCGCAGCGACGGATCATGGCAAGGTTCGGTTGCCCCTATCGATTCCGGCGTAATCCATTGGCTATGAGATCCTAAGGCGATCGGTCCGCTGTTCCACAGGCCAGCTTGGTCCTTCGGATAATGGGCAAGTTCGCGCTGCATCCGCAAGGGGAGATCGGGCGCGTACGGACGATCGGAAGTTTGTGGGACAATACCAAATATCGCGCTCAAGAATAACCCTCGCTCTGTCATAGGGAGATTTCACGACACTGCGCAAAACATGCCGATGTATCCGCATTATAGCCAAAGCGATCGAACAATGTATGTAGCGAACCATGGGAACTTTTGTCTAACTAACGCGAAATTCAAGTAATTAAACAAAGTGTTTCCACCGATTCTGCGTCAAGAATGTTCTAGTAATAGAATTCCCTTGCATTTTCCTAACAACGCAAAAAAGACGCCATCAACTGGCGCCTTTCCGCAATCGCTTCTGCAGCTGCTCGTAATGGAGCGTCTCCTCAAGGCCGACTTGGAGCGTGCAGCCCGGCGCCCAGCCGAGCTCCCGACGAGCGCGCGAATTGTCTAGCATGCTGTCCTTGATGTCGCCCGGGCGGGACGGCATGTAGGTCGGGCTGAACGGCTTGCCCAGCAGCTCGCACATCGTCCGCAGCAGCTCGTTCACGGTGGTGGACGTGTTGTTGCTGATATTCATGATGAGGCCGCTGCCGCGCGTCATCGCGGCAATGTTGGCCTCGACGATATCTTTGACATAGATGAAGTCGCGCGTCTGCTCGCCGTCCCCGAAGATGAGACACTTCTCGTTGCTGAGGAGACGATCGGTGAAGATCGAGACGACGCCCCCCTCTCCATGCGCATCCTGGCGCCCCCCGTACACATTCGAATAGCGAAAAATCGTATATTCCAGCCCGATCAGCTCGGCATACGTCTCGATATAGTGCTCGGGCGTATGCTTCGAAATGCCGTAGAACGACATCGGATTAAGCGCATGATCCTCGTCGATAACCGCCCGCTCCGGCTTGCCGTACACGGCCGCGGAAGAGGCGTAGATAATTTTGCCCGCCCCGCTGCGCTGGCATGCCTCCAACACGTTGATCGTGCCCATGATATTGACCTTGGCATCGAGAAGCGGATTCTTCATGGAGTGGGCCACCGATACTTGGGCGGCATGATGGATGACCACCTCCGGCCTGAAGGCCGTGAACACGTCGCTCAGCCGGTCATCGTTGATATCCATCCGGCGGAACAATGCGCCCTGGTTCAGATTGCTGAGGCGCCCCGTGCTCAGATTGTCGACGACGAGCACCTGATGGCCAAGGCGGATCAGCTTATCGACTATATGCGAGCCGATAAACCCGGCGCCGCCCGTTACGATTACTTTACTCATGCGTCATCAGCTCCCTCGTGGTGGTGGTCCTGCGCGTAGCGGGTTACTGCCCTGACTTGTCCTCTTCCGAATTATGTACCGGCCGGCGACTGCGCGCCGCTGTGGCTGCGCTCGAACCAGCGGATGAGCGCCTGGACGACATCGCTGTCGAGCTGGGTGCCCGCGAGCGACTCCATCGACTTGATCGCTTGGTCGAACGGGAGCGGGTCGCGATAACGGCGTCCATTGACCTTGGCGAGGAAAGTCTGGACGACGCTGATAATCCGTGCCCCGATCGGGATCGCTTGCCCCTCGAGGCCCAGCGGGTAGCCTTGGCCGTCGATGCGCTCATGGTGATAGCGGATCGCATCGGCGATCTCCCGGCTGCCGAGCGTCGTCTCGGCAATGGCGGCGCCGACCTCGACGTGGAGCTTCATTTTTTCATACTCGATCTCGGTGAATCGCCCTTCCTTCAAGTACAGCTCTTCCGACAGTCCCAGCACCCCGATGTTGCTCAAGTACGCGGCCGTCCCGATATCCCGGATCTGCTTCGGCGGAAGGCCGAGCTCCTTGGCGAGTATGATCGCGTAGCGGCTCATCAGCTGCGAGTAACCGATCGTCTGCGGGTTCAGATCGTCGATGGTGCTGGCGAGCAGCTTCAGGAATTCGGAATACGAGTAGGCAAAAGGCTTCATCCGTTCCTGCACGGCCAACAATCTGGCGAGCTCGCGGGCCATCATCGTCAGCGTCGTCGTCACCTGCTCGCGGGTCATGTCCGAGGCGGCATGCAGCGGCAGACCGCAGATGAACCACGCCTTCTTGCCGGGCAGCGGCAGCGTGCCCGAAGCAAGCAGACCATCGCCGATCCCGCCGAGGAGGGACACGACCTGGTCGAATTCCTCATCGTCCTTATCCCACAGCACCAGCTCATGCGGGCTCATCAGCTGAATCAGCATGGAGAGCTGGCTGGGATCCGCCAGACGATCGGCAATCTGCTGGGACCAACCGAAGAAGACCGGCATCGACACGGTGCCATGGTCGGAGACGAACAAGCATCCGCCGGAGACGCCAAGGGCGGCCTGCGACATCATGAACGCTTTGCTCACCACTGCCTCTTGGTCCATGACCATGCTGCTGATCGCCTGAAGCGCCGCGCGCGACGTCTCTACGACATCCGCTTTCAGCTGCAGCCGTTCGGACTCGGCCAAGACGTCGACCAATTGAGGCAGCAGCGAACTGATCGCGGCAAGCCGCTCCCGCTGTCCTCGTGACAGCCTCGGGATCGGACCGATTCGCACCAACCCCCGCTTGCCGACCGGCATATTGTAGAGCGGGACGTCCCCGGCATGAATGACGCCGAGCGTCTGCGAGGATTGATCGGCTTTGATATGGAGCGGCGGGAGATAGACCTCCTTCTGATACGGCAAAAGCCCGCTGTACGAAGGGCCGATCTGCACCGGATCCTGCCCGCGGTGACGGACCGCCTTCAGCATGAAGTCGCCTTCTTCCGAGTCTCGGATATAGAAGGCGTAGCCATGCGCGTCGACGATCGGGCTGATGGTCTCGAGCAGCAGATTTAAGTTATTTTCCAAACCGGCGTCCGGCTGAATTAACTTCACCATTCGCTCCAAATACGCGGCTTGCCTTAGTTGTGCCCGATAACGCTGCAGCATGCCGAGCACGATGAGCAGAAGGATCAGCAACACGCCTACGGCGAGAAGGACCGCATAGGCGGGCAGATCGTCGATTGCTGATGTTATCGTCTCCAATACGGCGGCCTCCTCTCTCGAATTCGGGCGTCCACGTTGTCCCTTCCCTTTACTCGCCTGCTTATTGCAGCCATTCCTGCGAAGGCGCTGGCGTCGGCGGATTGACGCTCTTCTGCGGCGGTTTGCCGACTGCCGAAGCTCCCGCTCCGCGCACCTCGCGGGCCAACAGATCATTGTCGAGATCGTGGAGCGCGACATGCTGGCTCAGCTGGCGAATCTTCTCGTTCACGGTCGAAATCTGCATCGACTGATAGAGCACGATCAGCAGCAGCACGAGCGTCGAGAACAAGAACATAAGCGTCGGCGGATACTGGACCCCGACGACATTCGCCAGTCGATCGAGCCCCCCAGGAAAGGCGGCTAGCAAGAGGACGGCGACAACGCTGAGCAGCCAGGCGACGGAGTTGCGCGCGTTGATTTTGTGCTTCAGGAGCAGTCGGATAATGATGTAGGAGAATACAATGCCGCATAACAGAATAAACCATCGCAAGACGTCCTGCATCTCCGCTTCAAGCCACCTTCCTGCTAAGCTTGTGCCGGATGAGCACGATAACGATGCTCATCAGAATCTGCATCATGTAGAAGATCGGCTTCAGTCCCGCATGCATGGACACGCCGGCCTCCCGCTGCTTCATGTGCGCCGGCACCTCGTGGATCGTGAATTTCATCAGGATCTGCTGGATCAGAATATCCGCATCCGGGAAGTCCGCCGGGAACCGGTCCCGCACGGAATAATAGTTGAACACGCGCTGCGAGACGCCGCGCAGCCCGGAAGTCGGATCCGTGATCTTCTTCCCGGTCAGCCGACGGATGAGCATCCGGAAGAACCCGATGCCGACGCCTTTGACCACGCCGGTCTCGAACCCTTCGCGGCTGATGAAACGCGAGCCCATGACGATGTCCGCGCCGCTATGTTCGAGCTCGTGCATGATCGCGGGCAAGTCCTCCACGCTGTGCTGGCCGTCGGAGTCGAACTGAATGATGTAGGGGTAGCCTTTTTTCATCGCATACTTGTACCCGGTCTGCAGCGCGGCGCCGTATCCGAGATTGCACGGATGCGAGATGACGGTCACCTCCCGGTAACGGGATGCCTCCTGGCAAGTCCGGTCGCGCGAGCCGTCGTTAATGACCAATATATCGAGCGGCAGCTTGGCGGCGATGAGACCCTCCAGCACACGGCCAATATTCTGTTCTTCATTGAATGCGGGAATGACGACCAAATATCGATTCAACATGCCGGTTCCCTCCTGGTAGAATCGGATTCGCGGGAGATGAGCCAGATCATCAAGACGGCATTTAACGTCCAGCCGGCGCATGCTCCATACCCGAGCGCGCTCGCCCCGAGCTGATCGAGCAGCAAGTAGTCGAATAACAGATTGCCTCCCGCCGCAAGCGCATAGATTGCGGCAGGCTTATAGACACGGCCTACGGCCAAATAATAACGAACCCCGATAGCCGAGATCGCCAGGCCGGGTACGCTGAGCGCATAACCGGCTAGCAGTTCAGCCGTCTGCTCGACCGCAGCCGCATCGAATGCGCCTCTGCCCAGCAGCAGCGCGATGATGGGCCTGCGGCACAAGAATAAGACGAGAGCGACTGGCAATAGCAGCATTAGTGTGCCCTTTATCGCGCGCAATATCTGCTGCCGCCGCTCTTCTCTCGTATGCGATACGCGAGATAAGGAAGGCAGCAGCACCGCGGTGACGGCAGCCACGAACACCCAGTTCGGGAATTGAGCGATCCGGTACGCATAGGTTAACGCAGTGATCGTCCCCGTATGCAGCTGAGAGGCCATGACCCGCTCCAAGGCATAGACGACCTGCGTGCACAGCGTCAGCAGGAAAAAAGGCACGAACAGCCGGTAAATGCCCCTCATGCTCTCGTCCCGCGCCGATTCGGCAGCCTTGCGTCCCGGGGTAGCCGCTCGAGCCTCCCACTCGGCACGGCCGCTGTGCGCAGCCCGCTCTGGCCGCCCCTCGTCCGTCGACTCTTGCCATACCGCCGGTGACATCGCCCCTTGAACGGGCAGCCCGCCTGCTTCCAACGATAACACCGCCGCCGCTAGCTTCGACGAATTCGTTCGCATGTTGCCGCTTCTGCTCGGTGCAAGCTTCCTGCGGATCGCAATCGCGGTCAAGGCAGCCATGGCAGCAGTGCCCGCGGCAATCGAGCCGGCGAATACATAAGCGCCCGAAGCCGGAGCCAGTCCGAAGGCGAGACTCGCAATGACCGCAACCAGCATGAAGGCGTTCAGCAGCAGCGGGCCGATCGCCGCGGCATAGAAAGCGCCCGAGGCTTGCAGCGCGCCCGCGAATGTCGCATAGAGGGGGAACAACGGCAAGGTGATCAGGAGCAGCGCATAGAGCGGCTTAAAGACCGGCAGCGCCGGATCTGCAGGCGAATAGCCGAATAGGGGCGCAATTACGGGACGCAGAAGGAGCAGCACACACCCGATCGCCGCCATTGCCAATGCGGTATGCAGGGCAAGGCGCTTCACCATGGTGCGGAACCCCTCCACATTGCCGCCGGTCCATAGCCGCGTGAAAGAAGGCACTGTCGCGACCGCAATGACCGCCGCGATTAAGTTATATCCGAGCGTTTCCGGCAGCAGATACGCGGTGTTGACGACATCGGCAGCGGACGAAGTGCCGAAATACGCCGCGAACGACAAATCCTTCAAGAATGAGACGCCTGCGATCAGGAGATTAATGAGCGTTACGCCGCCAATTACGAACAGGCCGGACGAAGGACGCCGGACACGATCGCCTTTTGCGCTAAGCCTCGATGATCCAGCCGCACCCGCAGACCCGCGCCTGCTCTTGCTCCCGTTCACGACATCCCCTTGGCGGGAGAAGCCGTATGCAGCAGCTCCGGCTTATAATGCTGCCCTTGCAGAATCTCCCCGAGCGGCCGGAACGAGAAATCTTCGAGCAAGCGTCGCAGCTTCTTCTTCGTATCCCCGAGGCCGTAGTATTGCACGAAACGGATTAGCGGATTGGCCGGCAGGCGCGGCTGGCTGGCATCGATCTCCCACGGATGGACGTAGATCATGCCCGGCCTTGCCTTGTTCACCCGCTTCAGCGCCCACTTCACGAACGAATAAGGCGTCGCGCGCAAGTAAAATCCGCCCGAGAACGGCACCGTCACGCCCCCTACCTTAGTTACCGAGGGAGGGAACTCGACCAGATCTGCGGGCAAGCCATCCACGACAGGGCGGAAAGGCGCGACCGGCGCCCCCGCAACCCCGGACAGCGGCGTATGGAAAGGCTGGATGCTCGAATCGCAGCTGAAGCCTTCCTCGGCCAGAATGCGCAAGGCTTCGTAGCGGCCCGGCCCGATCGACCATGACGGGGCGCGATAGAGCCGAACGCTCATGCCGGTGATCGTTTCGAGTATGCTTTTGGACGCGCGAATGTCGGCACGGAACTCCTCCAGCGACTGTTCGTTCACCAGCTGATGCCACGTACCGTGGGAGCCGATCTCATGGCCGCGCCGGGCAATCTCTCGCACTAACTCCGGATGCCGCTCGGCGACGCATCCCAGGACGAAGAACGTGCCCCGCACCCGATATTCCGCGAATAGATCGAGCAGTCCCATCGTGCTCCCGACGATCCGGTCTTCGTAGCGGCTCCACTGTGCAGGCGGAATTGCGAGTCCATTGGTCATATAGTAGTCCTCCACGTCCACCGTCAGCGCGTTATCCATCCTGCGTTCCTCCTTCTGCGGGAAGTTCTCGTTCGTTCGTATCGTTACATATGCGGCTGCGACCTCTCGGCTGCAACACATCTCGCAAACCGTCCTTGAAGCCCCCGCCTGAGCGGTCATCGCTTCAGCAGCGACCGCCACATGCCGGCATCCAGCGCATAACGGGCGCAGCTCATCATGAACCCCGCCGCTGCCATCGGATCGCGCCACGACAGAATATCGTCCTCGACCGGAAGTCCCCGCGAGCCGAAGAGCGGCGGCTGTAGCCCCCGAACCTTGCGGACGGACAGCGCATGGAGAAGATCGCCCGGCAGCAGATTGCGCGTCATCTGGCCGATTCGATAACGGCGAACCGGCTCTACCCGTTCACCAAGCGCGAGCCGCACGTGCAGCAGCGGAAAATCGACGCCGGACTGGATCGCCAGATGGAGCGAGTTCCAGTAACGGGGGTTAATCTCCATCAGCTTAAGTTCCCCGTCCCGCGGATCGCGCATCCACTCGACCTCGGCGATGCCGCGCCAACCCAGCTTGCGCAGCAATGTCTCCGCTTGCTCGACCAGCTCAGGTGCCTCGATACTCTCCTGCACGGTGCTCGGCCCAATCTTCACCGGGTAATGCCGCACCTCCCGCTGCACGAAGCTGGCGGCCGTCCTGCCTTCGCTATCTATGAGCAGCGCCGCATCCAGCCGCTCTCCGGGCGGGATATACTGCTGGATCATCGGCGGCTCGCCGAAATCGGCAGTCACTTGGGCATAAGCGGCACGCAGCGCCGCCTCATTCTCCACGATGCGGATTCCCCGGGATCCCGAGCTATGCAGCGGTTTAACGACGAGCGGGAAGCCGTTATCCTTGGCAAAAGTAAGCAACTCCGCTTCCGCCGACGGACGAACCGTCTTCGGACACGCCATGCCGAGCGACTCGGCGGCCCGCGCCGTCTCGTATTTATCCGCCGCCAGCCGAAATGAAGCGAGCGACGGCTGCAGCATCCAGCTAAACGGCGCGAGCTCCCTCTCCTGCTCCAGCACGATGCGCACGCTCGCTTCATCCATCGGCATCAGCACGAGGCCTGGCTGTTTCTTCGCTCTGCCGATCAGCCATTCCGCGTAATCGTCAGGCGAGTCGACGGGTGAAGGGCTGATCCACCGTTCCCCGCAATAACGCGAGAATCCCGCCGGAGTGAACCGCGTCGACTCCGCGACTGTCACTGGATAACCGCTGCGGCCTAGCGAACGGACGGCGGCAAGCGATTTGCGCAGCAGCGCGTCCGTGACGAGTACGCCAGGCATATGAGGCTTCATGACGGCGTCCCCCAGATGCGGCGATTCTCCTCATCCTCGGGCTGCGGCTGCTCGATATGCCAGATCCGCAGGTGCTCGTCCTCGTAGAACAGCTCGGGCAAGCCATGGGCCGTCTTGTAGGCGGCCAGCCATTTGGCGAGCAGGACGATGTCCTCTTCGTGCTTGATGTATCGGTTCTGCTCCAGGCTCTCGTAGATGCTGGACGCCTTGGAGACGCGAAACACTTCTTTCTCATCGAAAATATAAATATGGGGCGTCGCGTCCGCATCGTACTCGCTCTGTCCGTAACGGGTCAGCGGCGTCTTCGCCGGATCGTATTCGGTCACCAGATTGCGGACGTATTGATGCCAGCCCATCCCGTAGACGAGCGAATAGCCTTCCTCCTGCGAGAAAATCGTCCATGTCTTGGCCGGATGCAGCGACGCGATGCGCAAATATTGCCGGAACACGCTCTCCCAGTCCATCTTGTAAGCCACGATCGGCGACAGCTGCGCATACAGAGCGAGCGCGGCGAAGGCCGCAATCGCAACCGGGAACTCGACGAAAGAACGCCAGCGTATGCGGGACAGCAGCCGCCACAGCGACCACCAGGCGAAACCGGTCGTAAAGCACAGGCCGAGCGACCAGAGCGACTGCGTGCGGGCCGCGAGCACGGTACTCTTCGTGATGTACGGGACGATGTAGTAGAGCAAGAACGACGCCGTGCCGAAGCCGATCGCGAACCACTCCATAAGGCGATACTCCCGGCGGCGCCAGTTGATCAGTCCGCTGATGATCGTAACCGCGATGCCGGCCAGGGCGATATGGTCCATCAGATGCAGTTCCGGCAGCGCGGCCTCCGTCCGGCTGATCAGAAAATCCGCTGCGCTCTCGTTCAGCCCCACACCGGACCAGAGCGCAAGCTGAACCGGCGCATAAGAGACGATCACCGTGCCGATGCCGACCACGGCTAGCAGCCCGATCCGCCGCCAGGAACGGACCTCGGGCGTCAATGCAGCGGAGATGAGCGCAACGCCAAGCCCCATGCCCGCATAGGCAAAAGCCAGCGAATGGATAAGCCCCGCCGTCGTCAGCGCTCCCGCGGCCGCCCACAGCTCCAGTCTGCTGCCCCGCTGCAGATAGCGAAGCATGAACAGGAGCGACGGGTACAGGTAGATGTACGCGTATTCCTGCGAGTTGCTCGCCGCCTGGCGCTCCCAATCCCCGCCGAACACCGCTTCGCCTCCGAAGCCGTACACGGCCGCGCCCGCGATTCCCGCTATTTGGCTGCCGGTCATCCGGGAGAGGATCAAGTACAGTCCGACGAGGGTAAGCGTGCTGGACAGCGGGCCGTTGTATTTGAGAATATACAGCGGGTCGATCGCGGCGAATTTGCTCAAGAGCGACAACGTGATGTAATACCCTTGCGGATAGATGCCGTCGTGGAACAGGATGCGGGCATTGATGTACTTCATCCAAGCCAGCGTTACCGCCCCGTCCGACATGGCCGGCGCGGCGGAATGGAAGGCATCGTAGAACCGCATGTAGGCGCTGATGAGAATAACCGCGGCCAGCAGCAAAGCCGCCGCCCACGCTCCCCGCGCCTGCTTGATGGACGACCTCCATTGCTTCGGCCGCCACTTGCGGGTAAGCCGCGGCCAATACGGCCCTTGCATCCACGCCGGCTTCTCCAGCAGGGCGTAGAACCGCAAATTCAGCGCATGGGCCGCTTCTGCCCTTGCCCTTTGCGATCCCCGCTTCCAGAGCTGCCACGTCGCGATGAGCAGCAGGACGGCTGTGAAAGCCATGAATTCGTACAGCTGCAGCAGCGTCAGCAGGTAAACGAGCACGATATAGATCGTCGCCGCCTTGCACAGACGCGCCGTCACGTTGACGAACCGGTCTTCTCTGCCGCCCTCCGCGCCCTTCAGGAAGAATCGGGGCAGCACGAGATACAGCACCGCGAACGCGAACAGATAGTGTGCCATTGCATACAGCTGATTCGATAGCGATGCGTAGTTCATGCCGCCCCTCCTTGTAAGAACGCCATCCGTCCGCACGGTGCCCATCGTGCGTTAAGACATGACGTACAAATAGTAATCCAGCTTGCCTAGTACCTGCCGCATCGAACGGTAAGACAGCAGCGTGAACACGACCGAACCGGCCAGCACGCCGAATACCGCCCATTCGTAGCCGATCCAACGGCTGAGCAGGAAACCGGTGACCATGTTGACGAGCAGCGCCCGTACGATGGCCTTGTTGATGAGCTCAGGCTGGGAGATCGCGAATAACGTGACGGAATTCATCAGCCCGATCGCCAGGATGACATAGGAGAGCAACCCGATGACGAAGACGAACATCGTCGTGTTGCTGGCGATCAGATGCTCCCCGCGGCTGGCCAGATACATGCGGTCGAAGATGAGCATGAGGTAGAAGATGAGCGCGGCGCTCGCCGCGGACACCGCCGTCACGATGACGAGCATTCGGACGTAGATCTGCTGGAACCGCTCGTTCATCAGTCCCGCCTCGAAGCCCCAGTAGCGTTTGTAGCTGGCTTCGACCTCGAGCATCATTTTGTTCACCATGACCTCGCAGACGCCAAGCGGGATCATGAGCGACAGCAGCGCGAAATCCAGCCCCAGCTCGTACTCGCCCCGGAACCAGATGAAGTACGGCATATACGACTCATTCGCCGACCAAGCCATCACCCGGTCCACGAACAGGAAGGTGAAATATAAGAAGCCGTAGATGAAATACGGCATGATTGCATAGACCGCGATGGGCAAGCGCGTCAGCTTCGGGGCAATGCCCTTCTCTTCCTTTTTCTCCGCCTGGTTGAAGTAATAGAGCACGAGCCCCATGCCCGCGACCGAGACGACGAGAATCGCGACGAGCTGCGAGAAGATGATGTCCCACCCTGCCACCTGGAACAACACGTATACGATCCCGATCCCGATCACGATCAGCCCGGTGAACGTCAGTTCGCGCCTTAAGATGTACATGACCGTCACCGACAGCCAGATCGACGTCAGGAAGAAGAAGTACAGGATGATGTACAGGAACATCGCCATCGGGAAAAGGTTAAACACGACGTTGGCCACCAGGAGCAGCAGCCCGCAGACGCCGGCGGTCACATACCCGAAGCGAATGAATTGGAACGTCACTTTGCGCGCCATGTTGTAATAGCTCTGCGAGATATAGAAGAACCCTCTGCGGGCGATCGCCTGCGTGTACCCGCCGACCACGATGAAGCTGGCGATCGTGCCGATCGCGATGCAGGTCGCGAGCTCCACGGACAAGTTCTGGTACGACCAGAGCGAGAAGCGCAGCGTCAGCATCGAGATGACCGACAACGCCATCGGCAAGGCGAAGATAACGCCGCGCAGGAAGCTCTTGACGAGCTGCATCGTCGTCGCGGCTACGCCGGTCTGCTCATTGACGGCGAATGCCGTCGTGACGACGCGCCGCTTGATCGTCTCCCAGATCTCCGCGGCCAGCTCGAAAATATCCGCCACGCCGAACGCTTCCTGCGCCCGGCCGTCGTTCCAGCCCATCGATTCGAGCAGCGCCGCGATCTCATGGCGATCCTCCGGCAGCATGTTCTTGTTCATGATCGCTTCGATGAGATGCGCGAAGCGGGTCTCGCGGTCGGTCGCTCCTAGCTGCATGCTCATCGTCCCCCTCCTCCCAAGGAGGGGATGATCATATGAACGATCAGCTCGGACAGCTTGCCGGCACGCTCCGCGGCCTGCACCGCCTCCAGCGTAATCGGCTCGCTTTTGGCGGCGATCAGGCTGCCGTCTTGCGCATAGACCGACTCGCCGGCAATTTTGCCGACGATATAGCGCAATTGTATCTGCTTAATCTCGTCTGTAAGCGCCGGGCTCGCCAACTCGGCTTGGGCAGGCCGATTCGTGAGCGTGTGTGCGGATGCCGGGACAGACGATGCAGTGGAGCGGGATGAGTCGGCAGCGGATACGATAGCAGAGCGCGAATAGGTTTCGGCCCCCTCTGCGGTAGCCTGAGATGTTGCTAGATGCAGCATGCCATGGGCACCGGTTTCGGCTGCTGCGCTTGCAGAGCCCGAAAGGGCAGGATGCGTCTCCGCAAGCATCGGCTCTGGGTCTGGCCAGTCCAGCTGGACGAGCGAAGACGGCTTCTTCTGCAGCGCCGGATCGTCTTTCCAATAAGCAAGCAGCTCGGGATCGTCGACCTCGGTAAGGAAGAGGTCGATCTCGCCCCAACGCTCGGATGACGGCCGCTTGACGGCTGCCCGAGACACCTTCTCCGTCCATCGGCCGGCCGCTGCGGAGGCGCTGCTCGTGGCGGAAGTGTCGTCCGCGGTCACCGTGCCATGGAAACCGCCGGACTTTGCCTCCTCCATCGTCTTGAGCATCGATCTTAGCCGCAGCTCGATCACCTTCGCGTTCTTCACCGTCTGCGCTACCGATTCGTTCATTTGCGCAGCCTCCGGGTTAGACTGCACGCTCGAATCCGGTTCCGCATGAAGCGGCTCCGGCAGCGTGCTCTCCAACTGAGCGGATGCAGCGGCCAACATTCGCGTGATCGTATCGGTTATCGGCATCGCGATTCCTTCGGCCTTGGCGGACCGGAGCGATTCGATGACCGCATCCGCTTCCTCCAGCAGCCGCTCGATGACCGCTTCGTATTCGGCCAGCTGCTTGTCGATCGCCTGCAACTGTGCCTTATGCTCCGCTTTTTGCCGAATCATCAGCTGCTCGAGCGCATTCGCCTCCGCTTCTCCCTGCCGGGTAATCGCCTCGACGGATCGTCCTAACCGGTCCTGCAGCAGATGGGCGAACGCTTCCTCGGACGCCTCGATGCCGCCCGCCTGGCCTGCTTGCGCCGGAGAGAGCTCAGCGAGCCTCAGGCGCAGCTGCTCATGGCGAATGCGCTCTTTCTTCACGCGCTCCTCCAGCTCGTCGGCCACCCGGTTCTGCAAGGCGTCCAGCTTGCGGAAGAGCCGCTCCGTCTCCCTGCGGTGGCAGCCGAACCATACCTTCGGCAAATCCCGCACCTTCTTGCTCAAGGCTATCCCTCCTTCGCCTGAAACTGCTCGAACGCGTGCGCCAACCGCTCCTGAATCCGCGCCAGCACTTCGGTCCGCTGCGCTTCCTTCTCCGCGAGCTGTTGCCGCTGCTCCTCCTGCAGCGCCTCCAATTGCGCCATCAATTGGCCGATTCGTTTCGTCTGCTCATGATGCGCCGCCATCATCGCATCCTCGGCCGCCTCCACATAGCTGGGCTTGTCCGAATGGATCGTCTCGCTTGGCGTGAGCTTCGCGGTCAGCAGCTCCACCTCCACATGAAGCCGCTCGTTGTCCTCCTGCAGCATCAGCAGCTCCTCGTTCAAGCCGGCCATTCGTCTCTCGTGCAGCAGCTGCAGCTGCTGATAGGACTCCTTCACCGCTTTGGCCTCGTAGCCGCGTAACGATTTGCGTGGTACTTTCATCGCGCTATCCGATCCTCCGATCTGCCGTGAGTGCCAGCATAATCTCGCAGCGCGTCAGCTCCGCAAGCGCCTCGTCGTATTCGCCAAGCCGGTTATGCAGCATCGCCAGCTCCGTCAGGATATACGGTGCCTGCGGGGAATCCGGCATCGCCGCGAGCGCCTGCCGGTACATCGCGATCGCTTCGCGCAGGCTGCCGCTCTTGCCGTGGCGTTCAGCTTCCCGAATCGCCTCTTCTTGCATGAGGCGCGGGGCCGCCTCTTCCCGGGCAGGCTGCGTTTCTTTTGCCCCGGCTGTCGTGGAAAGAACGCGCTCCTCCGCGCGGGTGGCCAGCTTGATGTAGCTTTTCAGATGCAGCTCCAATACCCGGTCGAGCGTAAAATACCCGAGCGCCCGCTCGCGCCCCTCCCGGCCGATCTCCGCCCGCAGCTCCGGATTGCCGATATAGGCGAGCATGCCTTCCGCCAGCGCTTGCGGGTTGCGCGGCTCCACCAGAATGCCCGCGTCGCCGAGTGCCTCGGAGATGCCGCCTACATCGGTCGCCACGACCGGCTTGCCGGTCATCATCGCCTCGACGACCGAATACGGGAACGCTTCGGATATGCTCGAGAGCACGATAATATCTCCGCTCTGGTAAGCGGCGGCCATCTGCGTCGCATGACCTGCGAAGATGAAAGCATTGCCGAGCTTCAGCTGCTTCTGCAGCTCGACGCATTCCTCGTAATAGGCCGGGACGCTCACCGAACCGTAGACGATGAACTTGGCGTCGGGCTGCAAGTCGAGCACGATCCGCGCCGCTTCCATGAATGTCTTGATATCCTTGATCGGGTCCACGCGGGCGACCATGACCATGACCGGCGCCCCGGGCCTGCGCGGCGGCGCTTCCTTGAACACCTCGGTGTCGATGCCGTTGTAGATGACGTCGATTCGCCTTTTGGACACGCCGAACTGATGCTCCCAGCGCATATTGTATTGGCAGACCGGCGACACCTGGTCGGCGAACGCGTAATTGACGCTCGTGATCGAATGGATCATCCGAATGAGGAATTTGCTCATGAAGGTGGAATACCCCCGGTTCGACAGCGACAAATACTGCTCCCGCAGGTAGATGCCGTGCTCGGTCAGCATGTAAGGCGTCTGGTTCAGCTTTTTGGCCAAGATGCACGGAATGCCGCAAAAAGCCGCCGCCGAGGAATGCGCCACATGGACCGGCGGGATCGGCGTATTGACGATGTTGAAGAACCGGTACACCCAGCCGAGGCTCTGCACCAGGCCGTATATATCCGGCTGGCTCAGTCCGGTTCGTTTGTCGGAGGCGGCCTTCAGGATCATTTTTTTGTAGTGCGCCCACACCTGCTCGTTTTTGAACGTCGCCTTATATTCGTAGCGCTCGAAGTAGAGATACAGGCCGAGCAGAATGTCCGCGAACCGGTACGGGTTCTTCACCTCCGCGATCAACTCTTCGATCATCGCCGTGAACAGCGGCAGAAAATGCTCGCGGACCGGTTGGTCGCCCGTCTCTAGCTTCTGCTGATAGGTGTGCGGGAAAGGGACGCTTAGGTGCTCGCTCGGCTCCTCGGTTCCCCACAGCGGCACCGCGTACAGCGTGCTGTCTGCCGGCAGGCGGAATTTCTGCGTCACGAACGGGTTCATCGTGATGCTGTAGACGATGAATTCCACGGCGCTCAGCCTGTTGACCAGAATGTCGCACCACGTGCTGACCCCTCCTTGATGGAACGGATAGGTCCCTTCGGTCGTGAGCATCACCTTTAGTTTGCCCTCCATTGGTCTTCGCCCCCCCCTTTATTCCCAGTTGTGTTTAGGATGAGCAGGTGCGGCTAATTTTAGCCGGGAAACCAAGGGCTGCTGCCCTTGGAGCCCGCGAGCTAGGGCTGCCGCCCTTGTGACCCGCCTTGTTGCGTAGCTAGGGCTGCCGCCCTTGCGACCCGCTAATATTGTTTTAGGGCTGCGCCCTTTTGAACCTCTTTTTTTATCCTCGCCCCTTCACTACCTTTCTCCCTCGCCCCTTCCCCCTCCATTGGAGAGGAACCAGAGGGCAACTGCCCTCTGGACGCCCGTAAGGGGCTAGATTCGTGACGCGGCCGTCTTCGATCTGTCCTTTCGAGCGTGGAGACGCTTTTGTCCTTGCGGATTGCAGTAGTTATGCAATCTGCTATGGACAAAGCTCTGACTTCGAGCTTCGTTCGCGGCTTTTATGCCTTGTGGTGGTGACCTGATTGTTCGGCGTTTGTGGCTTCATTCGAGCTGACTCTCGCTTGACGTCCACTACGTGGACACGCTTACTGTATTGGGCTCAAACAAACTGGCATGATTATTCGTGAGAGGGGTTCGTAAGATAGTGGGGGAATTCAAGCAATATGTGATATCAGCAAGAAATATGTTAAAGATAAAATCATAAAAAAGGAATATAATGAAATGAAGTACGGAGCTTGTTCAAGAAGAGGCGTTTCGAAAAAGGGGTATAAAAACAAAAAAACCACCTTGTAGGTAGTTAGGGTTGTTCGAATGCTTTTGCGCGGCCTCTGGGACCGAGCTACTCACAGTTCTATGTACGTACCATCGCATCCGTGAATGAGACGTAACGTTGTATTGATATATTAAACAAAAAACATACACTTGTCAAACGTAGGTGAGGAAAATGGCCGAAGAAATTAAAACTGAAAAATTGAATATTTTCTTTGATGAGAGCGGAAAACGAAAAGACAAACCTACGTTAATGGGCGGAATGTCTATACCTGCTGTTTTGTACAATACAGCACACTTTTCAAAAATGTCCCAAAAATTACGTGATGGCGAGATCAATTTGCACTGGAAAGAATATTCAGGCCACGCAACTACGCGGGAAAACATTAGGGATGCCATTTCGCTGATAACAAATCACGGAAAATTCATTAAATGCACTGTAATTAATTATGACTTTTCCCTTATCGAGAAAAAAGGGTTTGCTTCTTTTATGGCCGAGCAGATGATATACACAAAGTTCCCGGAACGGATCATTTACGGACTATTGAGAAGATACGGTAAGAATCTATACATTGAAGCTGACATCAAAGTCGAAAAGTCCCGAGAGTACGAAGACTTTAAACTTAACGAAGTCATGAAAGAGCAGCTCAACATCCAATCTATTTATCGTGGAGAACAGTTCATCATTAAAGAGAGTGAGCTTATTCCCAAAAGAGAGGAGATTGGCATTGAGTTGACGGACCTCCTTTTGGGATTAATGAGGACGGTAATATTAAATAAACCAAGCAGTTTTTCGAACACAGTTAGGTTCAAGAATGAACTAGTCATCGACCTTATCAAGAACGATAAATTCTATTCATTCCTAGAGAATATTCGTTTCTTTGAATGGACTCACTCAAGAGAACTAACGGAAGTGAACTTTAGCGATTATCTCCAATTATTTATTGCCAACAACTACGATCAATATTTAATGCAATAATTACTCCTTAAGAAGATCATGCACGTCGTGCCCTCGTTCAACTCCAGACGCAATTAAAGAAGCCTCCCTAGTCTGGGAGGCCTTGTTCATTAGTTATAAGATGCCCTTCTGCCACGAACCAACTTCTCGGCGTAGAATGCCGCGTAGGCGATCGCGGTAACGATCATCATATCGAAACAAACGTTGAACAAGAACAGATGCTTGGCCATGTCCGCCTGACCGTCGCCGAGGATCGGGATCAGGAAGGAGAAGATGCCCACCAAGCCGATTAGCATGAACAGCTCCACTGCCCTTCGGCTGCGGACTTGCGGACGGCGCAAGTATTCGTACGCCGCGGCGGCGTAGTAGAGCAGATAGACCAGCGCGATGAACCATAGCTTGTTCGGCAGCTGGTGCAGCTTGAATTCGCTCCAGACGCTGTACACAGACGTGACCGCTCCCGGCGGCTTGCCCGCTTCCTTCTCGTAGTTCCCGAGGTAATAGGGACGGATCGTCATCCCATTCTCGGCGGCGTATTCCATCTTGTCGATGAGCCGCCCCGGATGCTTCAGGTAGAACAGCAGGATATCCTTATGCGAGATCCGGTCGTAGAAATCCGGCTTGAGTGAAGGGTCATTTTGCTTAATGGCGGTATCCGTCTGAAAATAATTCGTGCCAGCCAGCACCGATAATCTCGGTGGCAGCCCCAGCTCCTCCAGATCCCCTTCGACGTCGGGCGAACCGTTCATCACGCCGAAGAAGACCGTCTGGTACAGATTGATATGCTTCAGATCCTTCGGCGCCGCGACATACATGATCACGGCGATCAAGAAAAGGGCCGCCGACCAGCCGTACGCCAGCTTCCGCCAGCGGATGTCCCGGCCGAGTCCGGCGAATCGCAAGCCGATGATGGCGAACGCGCCCCCGATCGGGGCATTCTGAATCTTCGAACAGGCCAGGAACAGCGTCGAGAGGAAGAACAGCACGAGCAGCTTCCGCGACGGCCGCTCTTGGCGGGTCAGCAGCAGCCCAAGCCCGATGGTCAGCAGCATGAAGACGTAGGAGACCGGCTCCCCGAAGAAGGAATTGAAATAGGCCAAATACCCGATATCGCACAACATGACGAAAGCGCATAACGCAACGGCAATCCCCGTCCAGCGCGACAGCTTGCTCCCGTACCGGACGAGGCAGTAGATCGCTGCCGTCATAAGCACGATGTAGAACGCGCCGAGAATGCGCACGTCAAAAGCCGAGGGATGGAACACCGCCCCGATCACTCGCGCGGCCAGCACCAGAATGATCTGGGTCGACACGTATGCGCCCCGGAAGAAGGAATCGTAGCTGAACTGCGCATGGGCGTATTTGAAAAACTGATCGTCGTATGAAGCCGATGGATCGCCGTAATTGAGCCCTACCGTACCCATGACGCGCAAAAAATCGCCATTGTCCGCTACGCCGACGAATGGCCGGACCAGCAGCAGCACGATCATCAACACAGCAGCGGCCGCAGCCGTAATAGCTGCAAGTGAAGCCAACTTTCTCATCTCACGCTCTCCCACTCTATCTTTTCTTTGGCCTTGCGGAACACGAGCCATCTTGAGCCGATATACCCCAGAATCGTGTAGAGCCCGCTTCCGGCCAAGGCCGCGATATTATGTATCGTCCGCTCCGTCATCTCCATCTGCAGTCCGGGCAGCAGCTGCCTGGCCAGCACCTCCGCCCCCTTGTCCGCCAAGCCGTAAGCAAGAAGCCAGCAGCCGAGGGTCAGCAACGCGAATCGCCAAGCCGTGCTCGCGATACCGCTCCCGGAGCGGAACGTGAAGCTCCGGTTCATGAAGAAACTGTTCACCGCTCCGAGCGTGTTGCCGATGAAGGTCGACGCCCAATAGCCGAACCCCAGCCAGTTGAGGCAGATGTAGATGAGCGTCAGGCCGATCAACGTATTCATAATGCCGACCAGCACGAACCGGACGAAGCTGTGCTGCAGCAGCTTCATGGCGCAACCCTGCTATGCTGCAGCGATTCGGGCAACAGCTCCGTCTCGACCGTATAGAGCGGACGGCGCTTCACTTCCCGGTAGATTTTGCCGACGTATTCCCCGATCAGCCCGAGCGACACGAGCTGCACGCCCCCGATGAACCAGATCGAGACGATCAGCGACGTCCAGCCGGAGACGGCTTCCCCCGTCAACTTCGCGATGATCGCATAGAGCGCAGCCAGCAGACTGACGCCGAACATGATGAACCCCGCCGCCGTCACGAGCCGGATCGGGCGGATGCTGAGCGACGTAATCCCTTCCAGCGCAAAAGCGATCATCCGCCGCAGCGGATATTTGGACTCCCCGGCGAACCGTTCCAACCGGTCGTAATACACGCTCGTGCTGCGGAATCCGATCATCGGGACGAGTCCCCGCAGGAACAGATTCACTTCCTTGAACCGCTCGAGCTCATCGAGCGCCCTTCGGCTCATGAGGCGGTAATCGGCGTGGTTGTTCACGACCTTCACGCCCATCCGATCCATGAACCGGTAGAAGCCAAGCGCCGTCGTCCGCTTGAACCAGGTATCGGTGTCCCGGCTGCGCCGCACGCCGTAGACGATCTCGAAGCCTTCGATATATTTGAGGACAAAATCCCGGATCACGCGCACGTCGTCCTGCAGATCCGCGTCGATCGAGATGACGCAGTCCGCAAGCACCCTCGCCTCCATCAGCCCGGCAAGCAAGGCGCTCTGATGCCCGACGTTCCCCGCCAGCTTCAGGCCCGCCACATGCGGATGAAACGCGCGATGCTCGGCGATCAGCTCCCAGGTGCGGTCCTTGCTACCGTCGTCCACGAACAGCATGAAGCTGCGCCCCGAGATCAGCTCCTCGGCGATCAAGGCGGACAGCACCGCGTCAAGCTGGGCGATCGTCTCTCCCAGCACCGCCTCCTCGTTATAGCACGGAACAACGATCCCGAGCACTGGACGTTCCTTCATTGCACGTTCACTTCCTTTCCTCATTGCTCACGCACCTATTTACTTTACTAGTTTTACCCTATTTTTCCACATTCGATCAAGTTCGTGCCCCGAAACGCTACAAAAAATTCATATCCTCGAACGCTGCTAGTAAAGAAGACGATGTTGTCCCGAAAGTAGTTGCGTTAGAAACATGGTTCATCTCGCTTCAACGCATACTAAGGGCATGTTGGCAAACCTAGGCGAGCTTGGAAAGGTGGACGAATGCATGACAGAGCAACAGCAGCAGATTGTGCTCATTAACGGAGCCGGCTGCGAGGTCGGACGCGCGGCCGCGAAGATGTTCGCCATGGAGGACGCGATCGTCATTCTATGCGATCAGGAGTCGGAGACGCTGCAGGAGATTACGAACGAGATTTTTCGGGCAGGCAAGCAAGCGACGATCTTCTTCACCGATGTGACGCAGCCGCTGGAGGTAAGCGCGATGGTGCAGCAGGTGATCGAGGAATACGGCGTGATCGACGTGCTGGTGAACAATACGACCAACCATGTCCGGCGCGCGGAGAAGGAGCGGGCATTCGAGTATTACACGCAGTTCTTCGAGGATCTCGTGACGAGCGTGTCGCTGGTAACCGCGTCTGTCCTTCCGTACATGCGGGAGCGGAAGTCCGGCCGGGTCGTGCACATCATGCCCGGGGTTATCCACGTCGGCGAGAATGGCTTCCCGGCCTATGCCGTCGCCCAGTCGAGTCTGCACAAAATGACCCAGGTGGCCGCAGCTTCCGAACGCGAGCACGGCATTCTGATCAATATTCTGAACCCCGGCGCGATCCGCACCGAACTGAATCCGTTCTACGGGGAAGAGCCGGAGACCATTCTCCCGATGCTCGGCAAGCTGGCTTCGCTCCCGGCAGGCAGCAGCAGCGGCATGTTGTTCAACGTGAACATCATGGATCATTTAGGCCAAATCTATCTGGAGAATCTATTCGATGACGAGGAAGTCGCGTACATGGACGATCCGGATGGCGCGCTCGATATGGAGGAAGGCATGAAACGATAACAAACAACCTCGTATGCGGCAAATCGAGGGAAAAGGATTGGCGGATAGCTACTATACTGCAGGGAAGTTGGTATGCGCGGATACATTACGTGATAAACATTTCAGTACTGTTAGTCCCGATGCCTACTGGACTATAATGGAAATGCAGTCCAAACTATTACGCCATTCCGGAGGTCTTGTCCTTATGAAACCGATCCCTCTTGAGCAACGCGATATAACGAACAGCCGGCTTGTGCTCGGTTGCATGCGCTTCGGCGGCAACTGGGACGCCGCAACTCCTCTCACCGACGAACACTACCGGGAAGGACATGCCGCAGTCGACGCGGCGCTGGAGATCGGCATCCAGATGTTCGACCATGCCGACATCTATACCCGCGGCAAAGCGGAGCGCGTCTTCGGCCAGATTCTGAAAGATCGGCCGGGGCTGCGCGAACAGATCGTTATCCAGTCCAAAGTCGGCATCCGCTTGCACGAAAGCGACGAAAACCCGCATCAGTTCGATTTCTCCGAGCGGCATATTCTATCCAGCGTTGACGGCATTCTCGAGCGGCTGGGCACCGAGTACATCGACATTCTGCTCCTTCACCGTCCTGATCCGCTAGTAGACCCAGAAGAAGTCGCAAGCGCGATTGAGCGGCTGAAGTCATCCGGCAAGGTGCGGCACTTCGGCGTCTCCAACATGAGCGAGGGGCAGATCAAGCTGCTGCAGGCTTACACGGACGAGCCGTTCATCGTTAACCAGCTGGAATTGAGTTTGCTCAAAAACAGCTTTGTCGAAGCCGGCATCCATCTGAATCAGGAAGCGGCCAAGGAGACGATTTTCCCAGAGGGAACCATTGAGTTCTGCCGCCTGAACAAAATTCAGCTGCAATCGTGGGGTCCGCTCGCCCAAGGAATCTACTCCGGACGCGATCTGGAGGGCAAGCCGGAGAATATTGTCCGCACCGCCAAGCTCGTCCAGCAGCTGGCGGAGGAGAAGAATACGACGGCCGAAGCGATCGTGCTCGCCTGGCTCATGCGCCATCCAGCGGGCATCCAGCCGGTCATCGGCTCGATCAATCCGGACCGCATCCGCGCTTGCAAGGATGCCTCCTCGATCGAGCTGTCGCGCGCGGAATGGTACAGGCTGCTTATCAGCCAACGCGGCAAGAATATGCCGTAAGCAACCAATTCTATAGGCAAAAAAACAAGCCGATCCCCTCCAGCAAGGAGAGAATCGGCTTGTTTGTTATTCACGCGGCGTATGCGATTAGTTCAAGCTTTTCGCGGCGCGATAGGCTGCGACGTATTGCGCCGAACGCTGCGCGATCAGATTATAATTGCGCTGCTTGACCGCTTCGGTCGTCAGGTCGGAGCCGATACCTACGGCTACCGCTCCCGCCTTAATCCATTCGCCAAGGTTGTCGAGGGTCACGCCGCCGGTTGGCATAATGTTCGCCTGCGGCAACGGGCCTTTGATCGCCTTGATCATCGACGGCGAGTAGAGATTGCCTGGGAACAGCTTGACGATGTCGACGCCGAGCTCCAGCGCTTCTTGAATTTCCTTAATGGTCATGACCCCTGGCATAATCGGCACGCGGTAGCGGTTGCACAGCGCGACGGTGGCCGGGTTCAGCGATGGGCCGACGACGAATTCCGCGCCGCTGAGAATCGCTGCGCGCGCCGTCTCGGGATCCAATGCGGTGCCGACGCCGATAATCGCATATTTGGACGGGTCCTGCGTGTCGCTCGAATACGTCTTGGCCAGACGCTCGATCGCTTGCAGCGCGAAAGGTACGGTCATCGTCACTTCGATGACTTTGATACCGCCCTCGATACATTGGGTCGCCATCTCGAATACATCTTCAGGCGATTCGCCGCGTAATACGGCTACGACGCCTTCTTGCGATACTTGTTGAAGCAGCTTCAGTTTCTTCATTGCTCGTGTAAGTCCCCTTTACCGATAAGTTCAGATGGCAAGCTCGCTGCCATTCATCTGGTCCTGCATCAGTCGTGCTCACCTTGCACTTGCCGATCTGCTTAGATCATCCTCCTACTTCTTCGTCAGCGGGGAAGCGATTTCCTGCCCTTCCAAATGAACATCTCACAGCCGGAACATGCTCATTCCGTTCATTTGCCCGCATTCGCGACGATCTTACGATGGCCGGATTGACGCGATTTCCCATCGTATCCAATCGTTTTCAGAGCGATTATCGCTTTTTCAATAAAAATATAAGAAAACGCGTTTATTTGTCCTTGAAGGAACCTATTAATATTTGTATGATTGATTTGTAAATATACGAATTTCTTTCGGAGGGCTCATGCGAATAGATGTCACGCAGAAATGGCTGCCCGTGTACGAAGCACTGGCCAGTAACGTTCGGATCGAAATGATACAACTGCTCGCCAAGCAGAATATGAATATTAAAGAACTGGCGCAAGCTCTCAGCTTGAGCAGCGCCATTATGACCATGCATGTCAAGAAACTCGAGAAAGCCGGACTGATCCGCACAACGATGGTATCGGGCAAGGGCGGCGCGAAGAAGGTTTGTACGCTTATTACCGATTTCATTGAAATCGATTTCCCGACCCGCGATGAGGCAGTACCTCGCGAGTACCATTTGACGGAAGTATCGGTCGGCCATTACACCGATTTCAACGTTGAGCCGACCTGCGGCCTTGCGACGACGGAGAAAGTAATCGGGATCTTCGACGAGCCCCGCTACTTCCTCGATCCTGAGCGGGTCAACGCTAAGATTCTATGGTTCGGGCAAGGCTATGTGGAATATCGCGTGCCGAACTTCCTGCTCAAGAACGAGGATCCGATGGAGCTTGAAGTATCGATGGAGATTTCGTCCGAGGCGCCTTATGCGAACGAGAACTGGCCGTCGGACATTCACTTCATGCTCAACGGCTTTCATGTTGGCACATGGACAAGCCCCGGCGACTTCGGCGGCGGCAACCGTGGCAAGTACACCCCGGAATGGTGGTGGGACGAGATCAACCAATACGGCTTGCTCAAGGTGCTGAAGATCAACGACAAAGGAACGTTCATCGACGGACAGCAGATGTCCGACGTGACGTTAGAGCAGCTGGACATCAAGCGCAAGCAGTGGACGTTCCGGATGTCCGTCCTCGAGGATGCGGCGAATGTAGGGGGCCTGACCCTCTTCGGATCCGGCTACGGCAACTACAATCAGGATATTCAATTCAAGCTGTATTACAAGAAGGACACCACTCCGCGCGGCGAAGCCGCAGCAGTCGAGAGCTAGATTGTTCGGACAAACAAACGGCTAGGGCGATGAGCGCAAGCGCCTATTGCGCCCTAGCCATCCTCTCCATCAAGAGAGGCTAGTTATATCGACCGCTGACTCTCTAAGTAAGCCAGAAGCCTCCGGGCGCTGCCGTATGGCAGCCCCGGAGGCTTCTCTTGTCTATCGATCTGCTTAAGGCTACTTGCGCTTGCCCCATACCGCCGTACCGCGCTGATCGAGTCCCGAGAATAGCAGCGTCTCGCAGCGCTGGCTCCAGTCGTAGCCGCGGAACACCGCTCCTTTGACGATGATCGGCTCTCCGCTCAGTTCGTACACTTTGTTCCAACGCACGGTCAGCTCCGTATCGCGCCATTCGTAACGGCCATGCCCGTTCGCGAGGCTGCCGCCCGGCAGGAGCCGGATCATCTCCGAGGCTGCCAATCCATCCGACTGCCGTAGATGAACGAGGAACTCCCAGGCGCCAGGAAGCTCGGACGATCGTACCGAACGCCGGTACACGCCGGAATAACGCTCAGGCGATACGACCGGCCAACCCTCAAGCGTCCAATGGATCTCGCGCACCTGCATCGCGAAATGTTTCGGCGACTGCTCGGAACGCTCATGATGTACGATATAGTAGCGGCTGCCCTCGCGCAGAATGGAGTTGTGGCCGGGTGCGAGCACGCCGGCCTCCCCCCGGAAGCGGTAGCCGCCCATCAGCTTTGTTCCGATCTCATGCGGAGGCAAGCGGTCAATATCGGTCAGCTCGTGGCCGTTATAATCGACGTAAGGGCCGGTAATCTGCTTGGAGCGGCCTACGCGCACATTGTAATTCGAGAATAAGGAATCATAGGAGACGAACAAATAGTAATAGTCATGCTCCGGATGGTAGATGACGTAGGGTCCTTCCACCGCTCCCTCGCGGGTTTTATCCCTGCGGGCGATGAGCGTCCCGAAGCCCGGCAGCAGCAGCTTGCCGGTTGCCCGGTTCAGCTCCGCCGCGTAGATGCCCCCGAAGAAGGAACCGTAGACAAGCCACAATCGGCCTTCCCGGTCGTCCACAAGGTTCGGATCGATCGCATTGGGCGCGTCGGCCGGACTCGTCTTGACGACCTCGCCCAGATCCGTCCAAGGGCCTTCGATCGATGAGCTCACCGCCACGCCGATGAAGGATTGGTTCTTGCCGAACTGCGAGGCGCAATAATACAGATAATACAGATCGCCGATCTTGCATACTTCGGGTGCCCACATGCCGACTGCGCCTGTCCATGATTTGGCATCGGCCGGTACGCCGTCCATCGCATAGCCGACCCAATCCCAATGGATAAGATCGGAAGAGCGCCGCACCTGGATCCCACCGCGAAACGTGAACCCCTGCATGTCGCCAGCCACCGTGTCCGTCGAGAACACATAATACAAATCGCCATCCTTGAAGATCGACGGGTCATGCGTATTATAGATGCCCCAATTACGCTCCTCGAGATCAAGCGAAGTATCAGCCAGCAGCCGCTTATAGTTAAGCGCTTCCATTATAAGATCAATCCCCCCGCAGCATAATCAGACCAACAAGCTTTCTCAGTGGATAATTAATAATTATGTTATTCGCTTAGTAAATTTATTATATACCTAAGAAAGGGGTTTCATCAACTCCCGTTTGTAAAAAGTTCCCTGCTCCCGCATGAATTGCCACCCGTACCGCCCACTCGCAAAAGACAAACAAGCCTCGCCTGCGGCCCCGAAGAGATCCTCTTCAAAGACGTCAGGCGAAGCTTGCCAAGCAGGGGAAAAATCTAGCTAAACGCATAATCCCCCTGCTCTAATGCGACAAGAGCAGGGGGATCATTATGCGATGCGAGTCTTATAGTCGTGACTTACTTATTGCCACAGGCAGTCGGATCGGCATAGCCGCCATGCCGCAAGTCGGAGGCCGCTTACGTACGCAGCTGGCCTAATGCACGCTGGAGTTCGGCGGCCATAACCGCCAGGTCGTCCGCCGAGGCTTCAAAATCGACGACCGATTGCTTTTGCTTCACGGCCGCATCCGAGACGAATTCCGCTCCCGATGCCGTCTGCGACGAAATCGAAGCGACCATTTTCATCGAATCGGAGATTTCCTCCGTGCTTGCCGTAATCTCTTCGATCGCCGCGGATACCTGCTGAATCTGGCCGGATACCTCGTCGATCGCCTGCTGGATGTTCGTGAAGGAGTGCCCCGCATCCTTGGCGATCGTCATCCCCTGCTCTACCTGCTGCCAGCTCGCATCCATAACGGAGGAGGCATGGGCAGCCTCGGACTGCATGGCCATGACACGTTCTTGCACACGCTCGGCCGACTGCGTGGAGCGCTCGGCGAGCTTCTTCACTTCGCCGGCCACGACGGCGAAGCCGCGGCCTTGATCGCCGGCGCGAGCCGCCTCGATGGAGGCATTAAGCGCGAGCAAATTCGTCTGCGTTGCAATCTCGGACATCTCATTCATAATCTGCCTAATATCCTTCGAACGGTCGACGAAGCCGTTGATGACGCCCGACAACGCCTGGATCGACTCGTGAATGGTCGTCATCTGGCGGACGACCGCTTCCACGTTCGCTTTGCCGTCACCGGCCAAGTTCGCGGATTGGATCGAGTGGCCGGTTACGGCCTCCATGTTTTGGGCGATATGCCCAATGCCTAGCGCAATCTCGGCCACTGCCTGCACATTACGGCTCAAGTCTTCGACCTGCTTGTCCGTCCCGATCGCAACCTCGCGCATCGTGCCTGTAATCGACTCGGATGCTTCGCGGGTCGTCTTGGCGCTTTCCTTCAATCGGCCGGAGGAATCCGTAATCTGCTCCGATGTTACGCTGATGCTCGTAATCATGCCCCCAAGTTTCTCGAGCATCTGATTGAAATGCTGCGCCATCTCGCCGACCTCATCCTTCGATTTGACGCTTAGACGCTGCGACAGATCGGCATCGCCCTCGGCAATCTGCTTCAGCTGTCGGCCCACGAGCTGAATCGGCTTCGTGATGCGCTTGGTCAAACCGAACGCAATGATAATCGCCGCGACGATCGCGGCTGCCGTAATGCTCAGACTGGCGATCATCGTGAAGCTCCGGTACGTCTCGATATTGGCTTGCTTCGTATCGATCTCCGTTTTGAGCGTACCTTGCAGCTCATCCAAGCTTGCAAGCACGTCGTCGGCTGACATTTGGGCAAGCAGCGTCTCTGCGGATGCCTCGCCGCTTGCGCTGTAGCTGTCGATCGCGGCCGTCAGCTGGTCCAGATACGTCTGCCAGTTTTGTTCCAGCTCCTCGACGGCAGCCAGCTCGGACGTTGTCAGGCTTTCATCGCTCTTATACATATCGAAGAAGCTGCTCATTCTCTCCACGCTGCTGTCGTACGTCGCCCGCTCCTCTTCGCCCCCGGTGAGCAAATACCGCACCGCGTGGTCATCGACCTGACGGACGAGATTGGTCATGTATTGGAAGCTCGACAGCTGGTCCAGCTGACGATTCACTTCATCTGTCGTCATCGTTACTTTCGTTTGCACCAGGCTGCTGCCTGCAATGGCGGCCACGAATAGCAGCGTCACGCCTAGGAAGCCGCTAATGATTTTTCCTCGTATCGAACGCAATCGTTGTGTCATGATGCTTCCTCCTCTTCCTGCCGGTATGGTATGCGAAGCTCCTCCAGCCCTTTGCCGCTGCGGAGCATGCCGATGAATACATCGGCGATTGCCGGATCGAACTGCGTGCCTTTGCCCTTCTCGATCTCGTGGATGGCCTGCTCGAGCCCGAAGCTGCGCTCGCGGTAGACCCGCTTCGAGACCATCGCATCGAACGAATCGGCGACGGCCATGATTCGCGCCGTCAGCGGGATCTGCTCGCCCGAAAGCCCCTTGGGGTACCCGCCGCCATCGTAGCGCTCATGATGGTGCAGGACCATATCCAGAATCCCGTTATCCTTCAGCTGCGGGATATGCTTCAGAATGTCGTAGCCTTTGGCGCTGTGCGATTTAATCGTCTGGTACTCCAGATCGGTCAGTCGCGAAGGCTTCTGGAGCACGGCCTCCGGTATGCCGATCTTGCCGATATCGTGCAGCAGCCCGCCGATATAGATCGACTCGAGCTGCTTCTTCGGCAATCCCATCTCGCGCGCAATCTCGGTCGCCAGCCTGGCGACATGGTCCGAGTGGCTGGCGGTATACGGGTCTCGCGAGTCGAGCGACTTCGACATCGCCAGAACGATATCGAGCGTATTTTGCCTGGCGTGGATGTAATTCTTCGCTTGCCCCCGGGAGACGGTCATGAGCAGGAAGCTCAGCGGCAGCTCCATCGTCAGGAATGCGAAGAGCGGCATCCCGTGCTCCCGGAATCCATGGTGGATGGCCACCGTCAGCAGCACGATCGCGCCCGCTACCCAAGCCGGCTGGCGATAGAACGTAATGCCCGCCGCCACGATCGTTAAGGTATAAAGCAGATACAGCACCAGCTGCTCCGCTTGCATGATACTCAAACTCATATGAATCACGAAAAATCCACAAGTCAACACTCTCATCAACACAGGATGATCGACCCATTTGGCAATGCCGATCGACGATAAATTCATCCGCCTTACGCCCCTCACGCTGTCATTTCCCTAGTTCCGTTGAACCAAGCATAAAGGCTGAATCTGAAATGAACCTGAAATGAAAGTGAGCGGCGGGTAAATTTCTCCCCGAGCCCCTCCCTTTGGAGGGAACCAAGGGCTTCGCCCTCTGGACACCCCTTTATTTCGCCTCCCCCAAGCCCCCTCCTCCGAGGGGGTTCCGAGGGTTATCACCCTCTGGACACCCATAATCAGCGTCGCTCGTTACGCGGCCGTCTTCGATGTGTCCTTTAGATGGTAGCCCGCTTTTGTCCTGGCAGGTGGCATGCTTATGATGCATGCCACCTGCCGCTTGGACAAAGCTCTTGGTTCGAGCTTCGTTCGCGGCTTTGATGCCTCGTGGAGGTGACCTCAACGTGGTGCGGACAGCCTAGCTGCGTGCTGGGCTTCGCTTGACGTCCCCTGCGGGGACACGCTTTACGTAACCAAGTAACAAAACCGTCGTTTCACTCCTTGATCGGTTTGCTCTTTTTCATTGACTGTCAAAACTTGGGTCACTAAGATAGCTATAGAGATTGAGGTGACTTTTTTCAACACAGCTCAGAACGATAGATAAGGAGGCCCCATGGACCCCACCACAAAATCAAACTTTCTAGACCACCATGCCGCGGCAGGCGCTGCTCGATTCGGGATCAGTCCCGCCGACCTGACGTTTATTGGCGGCTTTCAGAACTTTATTTATGCCTACATGCGGGACGGGCTGAAGTATATGCTTCGTTTTACTCCGAGCACGCTTCGCACTTTAGAAGGGATTGCGGCTGAGCTCGAATGGATTCGTTATGTGGCAGAACATGGGTTGTCGGTCTCGGTGCCCGTGCCGTCGGTAGGCGAGGAGGATATCGAACGAATCCAAGGCGTAGGGATCGACTTCTACGCGACCTCCTTTACTTACGCCCCCGGTCGTAAAATCGGATACCCGGAATGCCTGGGGAACTCCAGCCTGTATGAACAATGCGGGCGCATGACCGGTCGGCTCCATGAACTGTCCAAGGGCTACCAGCCTCGAGCACGTAGACATACCTGGGAGCACAATGCCTACCTCTTGCAGGCAAGAGCTTATATCCCGGCTGAGCAGGAGGACGTTTTGCTGGCCCTTGATGAACTTCTAGCCGAGGTGGCTTGCTTGCCTGTGACGGATTTTGCTTTCGGCCTTATTCACGGCGATATCAATGTGGGGAATTTCACGGTGGATGAATCAGGCGAGCTGACGCTCTTCGACTTTGACGAATGCCAGTATAGCTGGTATGCCGAAGACATCGCCGTCCAGCTCTATTATTTGTTATATGTATTCGGGGAAGATTCGAAGGCCGAGCGGCTGGTGCAGTACGAACTGTTCAAGGACCATTTTGAAAAAGGCTATACCGAGGAGGGCCGCCAGTTGCCTGATGGTTGGTTAGCTCAGCTCCCGCTCTTCCTGCGGCTGCGCGATATGATCGTGTACGTCGGGATGCACCGAAGCTGGGATTTAAGCCAGCCCGATGATTGGACCAGCGACTTTCTGCGAGATTGCCGCATGCGGATTACGAGCGGAATTTCATTGATAGACGGGTTAAACGGAACCACTTCATAAGGAATTGTTCACGGACATAGGAGGAAAGAAATGCCGGCTAAAAATGATTGCGGCTTATACACGATGTGCATCGCACAAGACGGGGACCGGATCTTATTGCTCAACCGCCCCGACGAACGGGGCTTTCCCGGCTATATCGGTCCGGGCGGGAAAGTCGACTTTCCCGAAAGCATAACCGAAGGGGCCGTACGCGAGCTGCGGGAAGAAACCGGATTAATCGCTGAACCGGAGGACCTCGTCTTCAAAGGCATCGACGAATATGTCGTGCCGGCAACGAATTACCGCTATATGGTCTTTAATTATCTCGTCCCCTCATTCGAGGGGGAATTGCTTACCGATCCTCCGGAAGGCGAGTTGCATTGGGTCACGGTCGGCGAGGCGATGGACTTGCCGATGCAGCCATGGTTCAAGCGCAGACTGCCGCTCTTTTTCGAGGAAGGGACCTTCGAAATATCGGTCGTATGGGACGAGGAACGCGATTGCGCGATTGAAGACAAGCTGAGAAGGCTGGGCTAGCCGTTTCAAGCTACGCTAAAGGGCTGATATCCCCAGCGGATATCAGCCCTTTGTCGTTTCACGCGCTCGGCCTACGAGCCCTTCAGCTCTATCTCGCGGCTCCGATACTGGCCGGGAGTGAGTCCCGTCCATTTTTTGAATGCGTTCTGGAAAGCGCTCGGTTCGGAGAAATGGAGCAAGTACGCGATCTCGCTCACGGAATGGGCGTTCCTACCCAGATAGCTGACCGCCAGCTCCTTGCGGACGCGCGCGGACAAATCGTTGTAGGAGGTCTGCTCCTCGCTCAGCTTGCTCTGCAGCGTCCTCGTGCTCATGTTGAAATTCACGGCCGTCTCCTGCAGCGTCGGGAACGAGGCCGGCATGCACCGCATCATCCATTGGAACACCTGATCGGACAGCGCATTCCCGTGGATCAGCCTCTCCTTGGTTTCGTCCGCCAGCTGTTCGAACAGTACGAGCAGCTTCGGATCGGCGTACAGAATCGGATACTCCAGCACCTCCTTGCCAAGAACGAGCACATTATCGCCGCAGCCGAAACGAGGCGTGACTCCGAATGCCGCCCTGTAGGGCTCTATCGCGGCAGGCGCCTCGTGCATGAACTGCACCTCATGCAGCGCGATGCGCCGGTTGCTGAGCTTCCCCATCAGCCGATACAGCGACGCTGCCATATCTTCGATACAGTGGCGCGACAATCGGATCGCCGAATTGCTCGCGTACAGCCGGATCCGCACCGCTTCCCCATGCTCCGCCCACTCCAAGTTAAAACCGTTCACCAAAATCACATTGTATCTCCGATAAGCCGCCAGCGCGTCCTTCACCTGCTGGGAGTGCATCATGACATACCCGAGAATGCCCATATCCGCGATGTCCATCAGCTGCCCTTGATGAAGGCCGAAACACTCGTCGCCGGTATAGGCCGCTGCGGCGATCGTCAGCCGTTCAAGCTCCCGTCCGGATATGCGTGCTTCCGGGTCCTGCAGCAGGCCGGAATCGAAACCGGCATAGTCGAAGAACGCCTCGACCTCGAGCCCCTTATGAACGATCGTTTTCACGATCGGATAGATCATCGATATGGCCACTTCCTGTTCCACGATCGTCCCTCCCCTCTCCCTATTTGCGCATTTGCTCACGATTCTTGCGCCATCCATCACTTCGCGCTGCGCTGCCGTCCGTTATGCTAAATACAGCATATCACCATCAGATGGAGGAGAGAACGCATGAAATCGAAAATTCTAATCCTTAACGGCCATCCCGACGCGCTTAGCTTCTGCGCGGCGCTGTCAGCGGCTTACGCCGAAGGGGCACGCACCACGAACGCCGAAGTCCGCACGCTCGCCGTCGGCGAACTTGCCTTCGAGATCAATCTGAAGCACGGCTTCAGGCAGCGGACCGAGCTCGAGCCGGATCTGCTGCGCGCGCAGGAATGGATCCGGTGGGCCGACCATATCGTGATCGTCTACCCGACCTGGTGGGGCACTTTGCCGGCCGTGCTCAAAGGATTCTTCGACCGCACCTTGCTGCCGGGGTTCGCTTTCCGTTACAAAGATAACGGCATGTTGCCCGAGAAGCTGCTGGGCGGGAAGAGCGCCCGCGTCATCGTCACGAGCGACACGCCCTCCTGGGTCAACCGTCTCTTCTACAAGCAAGCCGGCATTCGGGTCATCAAGCAGCACATTCTGCAATTCTGCGGGATCACTCCGGTGCGCATCACGTACTTCAGTCCGGTCACCAAATCCGCGGAGAGCCCGCGCGCCAGCTGGCTGGCGCAGGTGAGAAAACTCGGCGAGAAGCTGGCGTAGGACGGCATGCCCATTCGTGTTGCTATCTCTTTTGCGGGCCATGCCGCAACAAAAGGGTATCCCAGGCCATCGAGACGGCTCTGAGATACCCTATTCCGTTACATTCGCCTCCGATGCCATAAGCAATCTCCTCCGGCGGCGATTCCGATGCCCGCCGCATACCGCAGCAGGTCAACAGGGAGAAATCCGTGACCGAGCACGAGCGCGCCTGGCGTGGTGGCCCGGATCGCATTCATCCAGTCCGCTTGATAAAGCTGGCTGCATTCGATCGCCGCGGAGAAAACGCTGCTCCAAATCACGCTAGCCAGAATGGGGCGATGAGCGAGCAGCATCCGGAATCCGGCATACACCATCGCGGCCCACAGCGCGTCGCCGGCATGGCTCGCTATGAATGCCGGCAGCTGCCCGCCCATGGCTCGGACAGCTAGCCCCAAGCCGATAAGCACGCAGACCGCGCAAGCATAGCCGAACCGTTGAGTCATGAAGCCGCTCCGTAATATTGCCGGAGCGCAGCGATTAAGCCCAGCGGATTGCGGCGGAGATCTTTGGCGCTGAAGAAGATGTCGCCCGCTACCTCATCGACCTGCTCGTTGTACCGCAGCTGGCTAATGATCTCCTGCGCGCTCTGCCAGCCCGCTTCCGTCGTGCCGACCTTATACGGCGAGTGGCCGATATAGAGATCTACGTCCGTGCCGCGAACCTCCCTTGCCCACCAATCGACGAGCGTATCGTAGCGAGCGGCGCTGAAGGAGAGGCTCCAGTAAATTTGCGGGGCGACATAATCGATATACTCCTGCTTAATCCACGTACGGACATCCGCGTACATGTTATCGTAGGCGGTCACGCCGGCCTTCGTATCGGACCCTGTCGCATCAACGGATTTGTTGCGCCATACGCCGAACGGACTGATGCCGTATTGCACGTCCGGCTTCGCCTGATGCACCGCCTCGCCGAGCTCGCGCACGAACGTATTGATGTTGTTCCGGCGCCAATCCCCTTTGCTTAGCATGCCGCTCGCATTATACATGGCGAATGTCGCATCATCCGGGAACGTGCCGCTCGAAGGGTAGAAGTAATCGTCCAGATGCACGCCATCGACCGCATAGCCATTCACGACCTCCATCACGGTGTCGATGATGTGCTGACGCGCGGCCGGGATTCCAGGGTTAATATACAGCTTGCCGCCGGATTCCACGATCCACTCGGGATGCGTGTTGGCCACATGCAGCGGATCAAGCGCGTCGACCTTCTGGTCGACAGTCGCGCGGAACGGATTGAACCAGGCATGGAAGGTCATCCCCCGCTTATGGGTCTCCTCAATCATGAAGGCGAGCGGGTCGTAATCCGGCGCTTTCCCTTGGGTGCCCGTCAAATATTTCGACCACGGCACGAGCGCCGAGGGGTACAGGGCATCGCCTGAAGGCCGCAACTGGACGAATACCGCATTGAGCCCCATCCCCTGCAGATCATCCAGCAAAGCGATGTACTCCGCCTTCTGCTGCTCCGACTTCCCGTATGAGCTCGTCGACGGCCAATCCAGGCTGTAGACCGTCGATACCCAGGCCCCCCGCAGCTCCTCCGGCTGCGTCCCGCCGCCCGTTCCCGCGTCTGGTTCGACCGGCACGGGCGATGGCCCTGTCGGGCTCAGCAAGGTAATGATCTGATCCTTCTGATTCCACAGCACCGTCAGACCCAGCTGCTCGCTGACGAAGCGCAGCGGCACCATAATCCGTCCTGCCCGTGACTGGACGGTCGCATCGAGCGCTATCGCGCGGCCATTGACGCTCGCCGTACCCGCTCCGCTCGTCATCGTAATGGTCGAGCTGCCATCGATAATCGTGACAGTCTTCGATTGCTGATCCCAGGCGATGCCCGCACCGATCCCTTCGCTGATGAACCGAAGCGGCACCATCGTCACGTTCAGCTTCGGCACGACATAAGGGGCGACATCTGCCTCCACCAGTACCCCGTCCAAATAAATGCGAATCTCTGCCGCTGCTCTTGCCTGCCCGGCAGCTCCCCCAAGTCCTGCGACAATCCCAATGCAAGAGATAAGCATCAGCATGAGCCATTGGCGTGTTCCCTTGAACTTCATTGCTCCTCGTTCCTCCCACTTTCACTTTCCAGTTATTGCTTCCTAGCACCTTTAGACGCTCCATAGCGGGTGTTTGTTGCGCGCCAGGCTCTTTTCTCCCTCATGCCTGCTCCTCTCTATTATCCAAGCGAAGTAAAAAAGCCCCGATCCCAGGCTCGCAATAGGCGATACCGGAATCGAGGCTATGGTTCGATTATCAAACGTATAATGGCTATTTGTAAGGCAAGTGCTCGACGTAGCTGTCCGACAGATGGAGCAGCTCGAGCGCGCGCTCCGATTCATCCTCGGTTGCACCGTCCGCTTCAACCGCATTGTCTTCGACGCTATAATTGGTGCCATCCTCGAACGAGATGCCCGGAAGGAACATCACGCTGTCATTCACGAATGACCCGGTTGGCAGGAAGTGGCGCATGGGCAGGATATTCGATGTGGCATTCAGCAGATCCTGGCCAAAGTGAATTTGGTTATCCAAGGAAATGCCCACCAAATTCGCAACCGTCGGCAGGATGTCGATCTGACCGCCCGCTTGTTCCAGCTTCGCCGGGTAGGTAACCCCTGGCGCGTGCATAATGAGCGGAATGTTGAACATGTCGGTATAGCCGTACTCGCGGTCCATGACCTCGTTCATCAGTTCCTTCTCATGATCGTCGAGCGCATAGAGCGAGACGCCTTGATGGTCGCCGTAGAACAGCACGATGCTGTCCTCCCATAGACCGCTTGTTTTCAAGTCTTCAATGAACTGGCCGATCGCCCAATCCGCATAGTTCTGGGCGCGGATATAGTTGCCGACCAGCGTGTCTTCGAAGCGCTCCGGCAGCTCCATCTTATATTTCGCCTCTGGCAGATGGAACGGATGGTGCGCGCTCATCGAGATCACCATCGAATAGAACGGCTTGTCGGCCTGATCCATCTCCGTCAGCTTCTCGATCGTCTTAGGGAAGAGCACTTCATCGGATGCGCCGAAGGCGATATGGTCCTCGTCGCCGTAGAAGCTCTTGTCGTAATAACGATCCCAACCGAGCGCGTCATACAGCTCGGTCCGGTTCCAGAAAGACACGTCGTTCGTATGGAACGTAGCCGTGTCATAGCCATTGGCCTTCATCATTTTCGGCAAGCTCGGCAGCGCCTTCTCCACATATTTCTCGGTCGCCGCGCCATGCTTCGGAATATAGAGCGACGTATTGACCACATATTCAGCGTCGGATGTCGTGCCTTGGCCGACCATCGTATAGAAGTTGTTGTAGTGGAACTCTTCCTTGGCGAGCTTGTTGATGTTCGGCGTAATCTCCTTGCCGTCGATCTTCAAGTCGATCAGGAAGTTCTGGAACGATTCCATCTGGATGATGATGACGTTCTTGCCTTTGGCCGCCCCGAAGTTCGCTGGCGTCTGCGTCGCCGACAGCCCTTTAAGCTGATCGATGTTGGCTTGCGTTATCTCGCCCGCCGGCGCAGGATCTTCATCATCGGTCGTATCGGCAAAAATCGTAAAGACCTCGTAATTGAGAATCCCCATCTCTTCGGCTTGCTTCTTCTCATTCATGCTGGCGCGGTTCGGCCAAATGTTAAAGATGCAGAGCGCAATCGAGAGCACGAACATAACGCCGATGACCGGCTTCGCGATCGGCGCCACCTGCAGCGGGCGATTCAGCTTCGTCGACTTGCGGCGAACCCAGATCAATACGGCTGCAATGACGATAATATCGACGAAAATAAGCAAATAATAAGGGTCCATGAGCGAGTACGTGCTGTCCCCGACCTGGGTAACCTTGCCAGCTTGCGTAATCGCATGATAGGTCACGATAATGCCATAATATTTGTAATACATGAGTACGGTGAAATAGAGCAACGTGAACAATAAATTGACTAGGGTGTAGTAGAGCATCTTCCGTTTCTTCGCGAACCATTCAATCAGACAGAATACAACCCAGAAGAACGGAATTTCTGTCCACAGCGTCAGCCAAGAGGGGCCATCCTCGAATACGACGAACCAAGCGAGTGCGCCCTTAAGCACGAGAATCAGCGTGAATAGCAATATCCGCCGATTACCAAGCTTCATGACCAGTGACATGGTGTTTTTCATCCTTTCTGTCATGGCGCAAGTGAAAGGGCTAACGCCGTCTATAATGGCGAGAGCGCGATTCATTCCGTAGAAATAGAAGAAATTCATCCTATTTCAAATAAGGCAGCCCAGCAAGAGATGCCCTGTCTTACGCCTTATAATGAACCTTTGATGCTTGCTGCTGCAGGCTGTCGATCGAGATCCGCCCGCCCGCTTAATGCCCATCTCCCCTTATACTCACTTACCCTCGAACAGGTTCCATCCAAGCGAACGTGAAATAAAGTACAATCATACAAACAACATAAAATCAACCTTACTCCCGTTACATTTGAATGTCAAGACGATAACATTACCTCCCAATAATTAGTAATTAACTTCCAATTGTCGACGGCTTTTCCCAAGATGTCGCCATCCTCTGGCGACGCAGCGCGGTTCATTCCGGAGACATACAAGACGCTTTATAAGCGTGCAACTCAAACCTTCCCTGCAGGTGACAAAAAAAGTTCCCCGGCATTGCCCAAGCAACCGGAGAACTTCCATTTAGATGTTACTATCCGTTACCGCGAAACGTGAGCTTACTGAACGACGCCTTCTTCCTGCTGCTCGCCCTGCAGCGCCTGGCTCTTCTCGTTATTGCGCATGATGACCAGATTGCGGCAATAAATAAGGATGCCCGGCACCTGGCCGACAATGAACACCGGATCCCTGCGGTAGATCGCATAGATCGACAGCATGGCGCTGCCCAGTATGCTGAACGTCCAGAACGATTTGGTCACGATGCTGCGCTTGGCCTTCTCGCTGGCAATCCACTGCACGACGAAACGGCCGGTAAACATCAGCTGCCCGATCATGCCGAAGACGATCCAGAGCAGCTCGCCAGTACGTAGTCCCCACATCTTAATCGCCTCGAATCGTATACCGGATGACACGTTTGCGGAGCCAGCCGATGACGATCGCATCCATCAGCCCGACGAAGGCGCGATTCAGCACCCCGTATTTGCTCGTTCCGAATTCCCGTTCGCGATGATCTACAGGCACCTCGACGACGGAGAAGCCATTCATGCGGGCCAGCGTAGGCAGGAACCGATGGAATCCTTCGTACAAATAATAGCTGACGGCCACTTCTTTCTTGAACAGCTTCATCGGGCAGCCGGTATCGGTAATCGCGTCCCCCGTAATCCAATTGCGCACCCCGTTGCCGATTCGCGAGGAGACCTTCTTCACCAGACTGTCCTGCCGTTTCGTCCGCGTCCCGTTCGCGAAGTCATAGGCCTTCATATAAGGCATCAGCGTGAAAATATCCCGCGGATCGGTCTGCAGATCGGCGTCAATGAGCGCGATAAATTGGCCGGAGGCCCGCTTGATGCCGGCATAGATCGCCGAGGTCTGCCCGCAGTTGCGTTCAAAATGGATGACGGTCACATGCGGATCCTTCGCCGCGAGTTCATCGAGCAGCGGCCCGCTCCCGTCCGAGCTCCCGTCGTCCACCAGCACCAGCTCATAATCGTCCACCTGAGCCTGCACCGCTTCGGTTACCGCCGCATGCAGCCGGTCGATATTATCCCTTTCGTTATACACCGGGGCCACAACCGTCAGCTCGATCATTGGACCTGACCTCCTTTGTACCATGCAATGAATCGCTCAAGGCCCGACTCGAACGAAGTCTTCGGCGCATAGCCAAGCAGCTTCTCCGCCTTGGCGATATCCGCATCGGTCCGCTCGACATCCCCAGGCTGCTTCGGCAGCCGATCGAGCACGGCCTTCCTGCCGAGCTTCTCCTCCAGCAGCTCGACCATGCGGCGAAGGGTGATTGGCGCACTGCCGCCCAGGTTAATGATCTCATAGACCCCGCTTCTGCCTTCCACGTAGTTCAGCGCGCGGAGCGTCCCGTCGATAATGTCCCCGATATACGTGTAGTCCCGCATCGTCTCTCCATCGCCGAAGAACGGGATCGGCTCATCCTGCTCCATCAACCGCACGAACTTGTGAATGGCCAGGTCTGGCCTCTGCCGCTCGCCGAATACGGTGAAGAACCGCAGCATGACCGTATCGATGCCATACAGATGGTGGTACGTATACCCGAGCAACTCGCAGCTCTTCTTCGTCGCGGCATAGACCGAGATCGGCGCATCCACCGGAGCCGACTCATTGAAGGGCGCCTTGCTGCTATTCCCGTACACGGATGAAGAAGAAGCGCACACCCATTTGCCGATCCCATGGTCTCTCATGGTTTCAAGGATCTGCAGCGTCCCGTCCACATTGACTTCCTGAAACAAAAGCGGCTGCAGCCCCGACGCGCGAACGCCAGGCAGCGCAGCCAAATGAACGACAGCCTCAATTCGCTCCTGCGCGCAAATACGCGCAAGCGCCTCACGGTCCCGGATATCCGCCACTTCCAGCCGATAGTCGGCCGAGCGGACGAGCTCGGACAGCCGGCGCAGATCCGCCTCCTTATACCGAAAGTCGAACACAGACTTGCAGCCGGTCGCGGCCAGCACATTGCGAATCTTGGCCCGGTAATCGTACAGATCGGTAAAGACGTCAACATTAATGACACGATGGCCTTGCTGCAGAAGGGCATAACTGAGATGGGAGCCGATGAATCCTGCTCCGCCCGTGATCAAATAGGTCGCCACGCCCATCTTCCCCTCTCGCCATTGGAATCTTCTTTATCGCCGTACTATACGTTTACTTGCCCTTCATGAAAAATATACGCAAATACCCGGCAGATCCATGAAGATCGCCGGGTATCGATTCGATATTCGCTTGCGGTCAAGCCGTCCTAGCCGCTTATGTTCCCGAGAGCTTGAAGGCGCCGACCGATTCGATCAGATCCTCCGCCATCTTCGTCAGCATAGCCGAAGCGGAAGCAACCTCTTCCATGGACGCATTCTGCTGCTCGGCGGATGAGGCGACCGTATTCGTGCTGTCTGCCGATTCCCGCGCGATCTTGGCGATTCCGTTAATCGCGTCGACCAGTTCGTGCATCTGACTGTGGACGTGCAGGATGCGTTCCTGAGCTTGTTGGGTCTGGTCCGTAAGCTGCTCAATCGATCCGCGGATGCCTTCGAACGCTTCGCCGGTCTGATGGACCTTCGAGATTCCGTCGGTCAGCGCCGCGTTGCCTTCCGAGACCGCGCTGACGGCACGCTTCGTGTCGGACTGGATGTCGGTAATGATCTTGCGGATCTGCTCGGCGGCTTCCGTGGATTCATCCGCCAGCTTGCGGACTTCGTCCGCGACGACGGCGAATTCCCGGCCGTAGTCGCCGGCGCGCGCCGCTTCGATCGCGGCGTTGAGCGCAAGCAGATGCGTCTGGCCCGAGATATCCGTAATAATCGTGACGATCCCGTCGATTTGTTTCGATTTGCTGCCGAGCGTATCGATAATCCGGGACATCGCCTGAATTCGCTGTTCGATGACGTTCATCTGATCGACCGCGGCATGGACAACGCCGCTGCCGCTCAGCGCCTCCTCCTTCGTCTGGACGGAAGCTTGCGTAACCTCGTCGACATTGCTTGCCACCTCGCTCACCGTTGCCGAGACAATAGCGGCAATCTCCGCGCCGTGCGTCGTCTGCTCCACTTGCTGCGCAGAGCCTTCGGCGATCTCCGCGATCGATTCGGCGATCTGCTCGGTTGCCCTGCTCGTCTGATCGGCACTGGCGCTAAGCTGCTGCGAGGTCGCGGCGACGGTATGGGAGTTCTGAATAACCCGCCCGAGCGTTCGTTCCAGCGAATCCATCGTCGTATTGAAATTACGCGCGATCTGGCCGAACTCGTCTCGACCTTTCTCTTGGAGACGGTACGAGAGGTCGCCTTCGGCGAGCGACCGGGACAAGCGGTTAATGTTCCGCGCCTGTTTGGCAACGCTGCGGCCGAAGAGCACAATGGCCGTGGCCAGAATGAGCAAGACGACTGCGCTAAGGATCAGCATCGTATTGCGCAGATCCGTGACCGGTTTCGTCCACTCTGCATCCGGCACCACGAGCGCAAGGGTCCAGCCGAGCTCCGGTATCTTCTGATAGAAGACCTGATTGAGCCCTTTCTCATCGGTGAACCGGCCCGTGCCTTGTTCGGAGGCCAGCATCGATTTCCCGAGCTCGGCAAGGTCAGCCCGCTCTTCTTCCGTGACTTTCACCTTCATCATTTTGTCCGTGTTCGGATGTCCCAGATAGTCGCCCTTCGAATCGATCAGGAATGCCCAGCCTGAATCGCCGACGGTGATCTGGCTGACGTAAGCCTGCAGATTGTTGAGATTGATATCGCCCATCGCGGCCCCTATCCGTTTCTTGGACTCATCGAAGAACGGGGCGCTGAAGGTGACGAGCGTGGATTGGGTCGGTTCGTCAAAGTAAGGGTCGCTGATCACGACCGTTTTGTCCGTGGACATCGCTTCCTTGTACAGTTCCAAATTCGTATAATCGTTAGCCGGTTCATTGTAAGCCTCCGTGAACGTAATGTCGGAATCTGCTTTATAGCCATAAACCGAGTAGAGTTTTTTCTCCGGATCGTACGCATAAGGAATATAGAAGAAGCCAAGCCCGAACGAGTCCCCATTCACCGGCAAGACGGCCTTCACCATGTTCTGCAGCTCGTCTTTCGAACGGTATGGATTATTCTCAAGCTCACGGGCCATCGATTCAACCAGCTTGTTATGCGCATTGATATCGATCATCATCTGGTTGATGACGCGGTTGGTCCCGTTGTCCATGCTCTTCTTCGTCTCTTCATAGAGCGTAGCCTGCTGCTCATGGCTGATGTACCAGGCAAGCCCGATCAATGTCAGCAGAACGATCGGCAGCAGCGTAGCCAACATGCGCGAATTAATGCTCCTAAACCCCATGCCGCTCCTCCTTAACGTGTCTCTATTGGCCGGTATATAACAAAGTTGACATTTTATTGTGACCGTCTCCCTAACAAAACATGCGATTAGGATGCAGCGCAAAAAAACAAGCACGCCGGATTCATGCATCCGCGTGCTTGCTTCGTTAAGCTTATAGTTTGAACTTCGCCGCGTTGACCGCCAGTTCCTTGGTCAGTTCGTCGATCGTCTCGACCATGAGAGCCAGCTGCTTCACCATGCCCGACTGCTCCTGCACCGTAGCCGTTACCTGTTCGACCGAAGCGGAGATTTCTTCGCCCGAAGCAGACAGCTGCTGGGCCGATACAAGCACGACATCCTTGTCCTTCTCCATGCGCTCAAGCTCGCCGGCCATGCCTTTGATCTGCTCGACGATATCCATCACATTGTCCAAGATCGACTGGAACGCTTCCTTCGTCTGGCCGACGTATTGGTCCTGTTGCGCCGCGATATCCCGGATGCCGCGGACGCTCTGGTTGTTGTCGGACACGAATCCGAGCGTCTGGCCGATAATCGTTTGAATCTCGCTCGACTGCTTCGCGCTCTGCTCGGCCAGTTTGCGGATTTCCTGCGCGACGACCGCGAAGCCGCGGCCATGCTCGCCGGCGCGCGCCGCTTCGATCGACGCGTTCAGCGCCAGCAGATTCGTCTGGCTGGCCAGCGTCGTGATCGCGGCCGTGATCGTCCCGATCTGGCTCGCGCTTTGTTCGAGTTGCTCCGTAATGCCGGAGATTTTGCGAACTTCGCTCTCGTTCTGGCTGTTGATATCGATCAGATGGTCCACGACCGCTTTGCTCGTGTGGAACACGTCGACGATCCGGTCGGCGCGGTCGCGCACGGATTGCGCCATTCCGCTAACCGTATTGACGCGGTCGCCGAAGCCCGAGAAGCTGTCCACGATATGCTCGGTATCGAACGATTGCGATTCGATGGCCGTCGCGATCTCCATCGTTGTCGAAGACGTCTCGCTAATCGAACGGGCCGTCTGCTTCGAGGAGGCTTCCAGCTGCAGCGTGCTGGAGGTCAGGACCTCGATCGATCCGTTCATGTTCGCGATCAACTCCCGGTTGTTATCCGCCATCGTGTTGAAACTGGATGCCAGCTGCTCGAATTCGCCGCGGTACGTTCCTTCGGCCTTCACCGTCAAGTCGCCCTCCGCCAGTCGCTTGAACAATCCGGTCAGTCGAATGATCGGCGTCGTAATGAGCATCGACAGCACGATGCCTACGCCAACGGCCAGTACGAGCGCAATGGCAACGACGAGCGCGATCTGGTTCAACAGACGGCCGAGCGGACGATTAATATCCTCGTAACTGTCCGTGACGAACACATTCCAGTCCGCTTCCGGGATTTTCGTAAAGCGCATATAGCTGCCGCCCATGTCGAACCCGTCCTGGATGACCGTGTCCTCCGCCTTCTGCGCCAAGAATGCTTCGACGCCTTCGCCTTCCAACTGCTGTCCCGCCTGTTCCGGATGAGCAGAGTTGTACATCGTAATGCCGGAGCGGCTGTAGATGCTGATGACCCCTTCGGCGTTAATCCGAATATCTTTCAGCTTCTCAGTGAAGAAATCCGCGCCGAAGGTAGCGACGAACGCGCCTACAATGCTGCCGTCATTCGCTTTGATCGGCTCGGAGATCGCGATGAGCAGCCCCCCGGTCGATTTGGACACGATCGCATCGCTGACGAAGCTCTCGCCGGCGATCGCCTTCTGGAAGTATTCGCGGTCGGCGCGCGATTCGCCGATGCTGTCCGGATTGCTGTTAGCCAAGATCGTGCCTGCTTGGTCGACGACCATGAAGTTGTTGACGCTCTTCGCCCCGGCCAGGCTTTCCGTCAGAATATCATTGGCTTTCGCGAACAACGGATTGGCATCCGAGAAGAAAACCGAATCCTCCATCGTCTTCGCATCGTGTGCCTCAATTAGTTCCTCGAACGTGTTATGGATCGACACCATATGGACCGTCTGCTGCTGCAGGTTAACGGTCGTCCACATTTCTTCGCCGATCCGGTTCGCATTCGCGGTCATCTCATCCTTGCTCTTCTGCAACAGCAGATCCGAGCCGAATTGATACGTCGCGATACCCGTACCGAGCAGCACGATCAGCACCAGGATGCCGATCATTAGCGGAAGTCGCACGCGTAGCGAGAGGCTGCCTTTCTTCTTTTTCTCTTGACTCTTCCTCTTCTTGAACACGTTGTACGCCCCTCTACCATCATTAATAGCTAAGATATCGGTAGATTAGTGGCACAATTGTAGATTAATGTCGAAAGATGTAATATATTAAATAATTTTGTCGATCGAGGAGGAAATGATAGGTAAACCAGATGTATAGCGAGCTAACGCTAACGCCGAAGAGCGATTAGCGCCACGCCATTATTTCTTCCTTCCTGGGTATATTACAAGTAACAGGATGTAAGAGGAGGGACTTGTGATGGTTATGAAACGAAAGCTGCTCATTACCGGTGCTGCCGGCGTGATCGGGGGCGCCGTGACGGCCGGACTCCGCACGCTAGAGCGCTATGACATTACCGCAGCCGATGTGCGTCCGGATGAAGCCCGGGGCATCGCCTCGCTCGACGTAACCGATGCGCAGAGAATGGAGGAGTTAACGACAGGCGTAGATACGGTGCTGCATTTTGCATGGGCCAAGGACCAGGATGACTTTCTTGGCAAAGTGCTCCCGATCAACGTGACCGGCGCCTACCATCTCTACGAGGCTGCCCGCCGGAACGGGGTGAAGCGAATCATCTTCGCCAGCTCCAACCATGCCACCGGCTTCTACAAGGTCGGCGAGAAGATCGAAGCGACCGATCCGTATCGCCCCGACAGCTTCTATGGCCTGAGCAAATGCTATATCGAGCTGCTCGGACAGCTCTATGCGGACAAGCACGGGATCTCGTCGATCAATATCCGTATTGGCAACTTCCCCGGAGACGACCGCCCGCATTCCGACCGGGCCGCCCATATTTGGATCTCGGCCCGCGACATGGTGCAGTTGGCCGAACGCTGCATCGAGGCGGACGAGAATATCCCGTTCCTATGCCTCTACGGAACTTCGGCGAACACCGATAACTACTATGATATCGGCTACCTGAAGGAGCTGATCGGCTACGATCCGCAAGACGACGCTGCGCGGCTGATGGATGAGGCCGAGCGTCGGCATCAGCCGATCAAGCACGACGAGACGGCCTATCAGGGCGGCGTGACGAAGTAATCTTGCGCCGAGTCAGCACGGCAGCGCTTGCTGCTGATGGTTCGATACGCTCCTTCGCGTAGTAAAAAGCCGGCCAATTGGACAATTGGCCGGCTTTTTCCCCTTGTTACTGAACGTTATCCAGAATCTTGCGCGCCAGATAAACCAGATCTTCAATACCGATTGAACCGTCCTCGTTGAAGTCGAATTCCTTCACTTCACTCCAATCCGCCGATGTGCTGTCCTTGCCATACGCGGCTGCGACGATGGCCAGGTCGCCGATGCTCACTTGGCCGTTGCCGTTCACGTCGCTTGGCGACTTCTTAATGATCAGGCTGCGGAAATGACCCTCCGCTCCCGCTAATGCCGCAGAAGCAGACGCGATCTGCTCGTCGGTTGCATATGCGTTATCGGCCACTGTGCTTGCCGCGTCGATCGCGGCTTGCAGCGCGGCTTTGCTACCAGCCGGGTATTGGCCGACGGCTTTGCCTTCTACCGACGCATCATGCAACGCCTGCGCTTCGGCGATCGCGGCAACGAGCGCGGTACGGTCCGCGACGTCTACGGTGATCAGGTGAGCAGCCCCGCCGATGACCCGCTCTTGCCCATCCTCAAGTCCGATGACGGCGTTGCTGATCGAGATATAAGTCTCGCCCTGCAAGCCGCGGGCTTTGAAGCCCAGCTGAAGCAGACGTTCGTTGGATCCATTGGCCTCGCCGCTCAAGTCAACGGCTACGAACCTGACTTGGCCTGGCTCTTCCTCATGCTCCACCACTTGCACGCCTTCCTTCAGCACATCCCCGAAGCCGGTAAATTCGGCGCGCTCCGGATCGTAGTTCACCGTAATATCCTGCGCGATGACCTGTCCCTTCAGGCCGAGAATGCCATAGGTCAGGTCGAACGATTCCCCGGCTTGCACCGGTCCAGCTTGATCGGTGAAGTGCGGACTTACGAACGGCTCGGGATCTTCCTTGGCCAGTTCGAATGTGTCGACGACGCGGCCGCCGATCGTCTTGGTCGTGACCGTCAAGCTGCCTTGGGTAATATCGACCGACGCATACATCTGCGTGTTCTCGTCGTCGATAATTTGCTGCCATGGGCGCTCCGTCTGCTCGTAGAATTTCGGACCGGTCGCGCCCGGAATGATATACGTTGTGCCTTGACCTTCCGCAACCGGCGAACCGCCTTTCATCGGGTACGTACGCAGATAAATATGATCATGGCCGTTCATCACGACGTCTACGCCATACTCGTCCAATATCGGCGTCCACGCTTCGCGCACGTTCGCGGAGTCGTAGATGCTGCCGTACGGACCGCGGTGGAAGAACACCATTTTCCACTTCTTCGACGTTGACCCAAGGTCGGTCCGCAGCCATTCCTTCTGCTTATCCAACTCGTACTCGCTGTTGAGAACGGCGATATGGACATTCTCGTAATCGAACGAATAGTTCGTTCCCTTCTGGCTGTCCACCCCGTTCTGCGGATGGTTGAAGTGCGCGAGGAAATCCCCGTTCAACTTCGTGCCGGTCACCTCATGGTTGCCGACGAGCGATACGGTCGTCGTGCTCATCAGCTGCTCCTGCGCCTTCGCGAACCACCAGTTCCACTCCTGCTCCTTGAACCCGTTATCGACGATATCGCCCAGGTGCACAATGAATTCGGAATCCGGCCGGTCGGTAAGCGCCGTCTTCAGCGTGTCGCCCCACAGTTTGAAACCCGCTTCATCGGAAGCCTGCGAATCCCCGAGCACCAGGAAGGATGTCTTCCCATCTTCGGTCTTCGCCGTCTCGAACGTACCTTGCGCACTGTACAGCCCTTCGCCATTGCCTACGCGATACACGTAGGCCGTGCCTGGCGCCAATCCTTCGGCTACTGCCTTATGCACCCGGATCGTGCCCAGATCGAGCGTATTGTACAAATAGCTGGTACCTTCGATGCGCGTCACGTTCGGCTGATCGAAGCCCGCGAAATCCGCCTGCCGGACCAGCTCCACGACCGTCTTGTCCGTGCTCGGGTGAGTATGCCAGTTGAACCCTCTTGACTTCGCAGGATCCGCGCCCATCGAGACGCCGATGTTATAAGGCTCCGCCGAGCCTGCCAGCTTCGACGGCTTGAAGCTTACGACCGGACTATACTGCTCGCCCTTCACCGCCTGTACCTTATACTCCTTAATCACTTCGGTTAGCGCGGATGTCTGCAGCTTCCCGTCTTCGTCCGTTACCAACGTGCCGTTTCCAACATCTACGCCATCCGCCAGCAAGCTTGCAGCTGCAACCGGTTCTCCTGCAGCATCCGTTACCTTGAAAGTGGTCGCGAAGCCTTGGCCGATGTTGTCGTCCCATGTCAGCTGGAGCTCCTGCTGGATCACCGATTGCAGGGAAGGTCCGTTGAATGTCTTGACGGTCTGGCCTTCGCCAGCAAGGAGCGCAGATCCGGAACGGAACGTGACGGCATTCGTTCCCGCCGCGTCGCCTTTAACTCGATACTTGATCTGAGCCAACGTGTCGGCGTCTGTCAGACCGAGCGAGTCCAGATCGCTGAAAGTTATGCGAGCGATGCCCGTACTTGCATCCAACTGGGTCTCCAGGCTGTCCTCCGGAATCATAGCGCCGCGAACGACCTGAAGCTCAGCCGTCTTCGACAGATCGAAGGCGAATTCCAGATGGCCGCTCTTCAGCTTCGCTGCCTGCATGCCGGTGATGTCCACGCTATACGAATGCCCTGCGAATACCTTCATCGGCGTCGTATAAGCCAGCTTCGCCGCGCCGGTCTCCACCGTGAAGCTCCATTCCTGAATCGTCTGGTTCCCGGCCAGATCGCGAATAGCAGCCTTCACCGTATGAATGCCGTCGTCAAGGGCGGCCGAAGGCTTGTACGAGACGCGTCCCTGCGGCGGATAGAAGCCGTACTGCACCTGCTGACCGTCGACGTACAGACGGATTTTCGCCGGATCGATCAGCGTCGTTCCCGGGCTGGTCACCGGATCGTAGCCGTCATCCTCGCCGATGAAGCGGATCTCAGGCGTACCCGTATTGACGACCGCGCCATTGGCCGGAGCCGGCTGCTTGATCAGCGGAGGCGTCCGATCCTCGCTGAGCGGGCCGTACACGGCACGGATCCCATCGATGTAGATCGCGCCGCTCGTTTTGTTGGTATTGCTCGTTTCCATATAACGGACCGGCAGATCCATCGTGAGCGGAACGGCTTTGCCCTTCGGCACCGTTGCTTCGACATACTTCCACCCTGTCCAGTTGACGCCGCTCGTCTGATCGGTGAAATCGATCGCGAACGCGGCGTTATTGCCGTCGCGCATTTGTCCGCGGAGCCAATGCTTCTGGCCGTCGCCGTACACCCACATGCCGATCTTCTCCGGATAGCCGGTCACCTGGATGCGCTGGGCAGTAGACTTCGCGCTCAAGTAGGCGCCGGAAGTTCCCGTCTTGCCGACGAAGTCATAGCTCAGCTTCAGCGAGCTTGCCCCGGTGCGGACGAAATCCTCATTCGTCTCCTGATCGATCTTCACGGTGTTATAGGCCGCGCCGCTGGCGTTGTAGTTCCCGAGTCCGCCTTCAAAATCCTCCAGCACGACCGGCGGAACGCCGATGCTCACCTCCATCGAAGTCTGCACGTCGCCGTAGCTGACGATGATCTTGCCTTGCCTGTCATTGGCATCGACCGCTTGGAAGACGCCATTGGCATCGATCGTTCCGATCTCGCCCTCCACGCGCCAAGTGAAGCTGTCGTTGCTGGCCTGAATGACTTGGCCATCGCGCAGCGCCTTCACGGACAGCGCGCTCTGCTGACCGGACGTGAAGGATTTCACCGCATCCGGGAACGCAAGCGCTGTCAGTTGGTCGACGACCTCGATCGTGCTGCTGCCCGTAAGCTCCCCTGCGCTTGCTTGCACCTGCCCCGTCCCTGCCTCGCTGCCGGCCGTGAAGCTGCCATCTGCGTGAGCGGTGCCGATAGCCGGGTCGGCCGTCCACGCTATTGCATCCGCTACCGTTGCTGGATGGCCGTTCGCATCAATGCCTGCCGCCTTCAACGAGATCGTAGCGCCGGTGAGCACGCGCTCCATCGCCGGCTGGACGGCCAGCTTCGCCGCCTCGCCTTCAGGCGCCGTGTTAATGAGCAGCAGCCCGTTGCCCGTCTGGCGCTCGCCGCCGTCGGAGCCGCGGTTAAGCATCTTGCGGGCCGTCTCGCCAGGCATCTTGGTCACGAACGTCGAAGACCCGCCGCCATCGAGATTCATCGCATCGACGACGCCAAGATCTTCCATTAGCTCGCCCAGCTCTTCCGTCTCGACCCCTTCGCTGAAGCCCGGCGCTCGCCCGTCGATTTCGAACAGGACGATCGATCCGTCTGCCTTCGTGCCGATTGCCGTACGCGGGTGCACGCCGGTCGGGCCCACGTTCGTCTGAATGTCGCCGTCTTTGATCAACGGGCCCTGGCCGCCGATCGCCAACTCCGCTTCCGCCCATTCGCCAGCCAGCGCGAAGCTGGCCGTCACCGTGTCGCCGATCTGAAGTCCAACAAGCACATCACGGGCTGTCCCTGCTGCGGACAGGACGACCCTTCCATCCGTCAGTGGCGAATCGCCAAGCCCTTTGCGCACCTCAACGACCTTCAACTGCATCGTCTCGCCGTTCTTGACCGCTCCCGATTCAACCGCGAGCACGACTTCGTCGCCGGTATTCGCCGTCTTCGTGGACGCATTGTAATCGGCCGTGAAGAGAACGAGCTGGTTGTTATCCCGGTAGCGGTTAATGTGCGTCAAATTCGATGTCTTCCCGCCGATCGTCACCGTCTTGGTCAGCTTCGGCGATCCGTACAACGATTGCCCGTCAGCGGTCAGGCCGAACGCGAAGCTGCTGGTGGAACTGTTCAGAATGCGCCCCTCGTCCATGAAGAGACCGTCCGGCACGCCGGTCGCGTAGCCGGAGATATCGTAGAAGTCGCCGTTGATGCCGGCAATAACCCGGTTGCCCGGCTTGTCCGCGTAGTTCGCCATCTGCGTAACGCCCTGCATCCCGTACACTTTGCCGCTCTTCGTGCCTGCCCGCAGCGCAAGGTTCGGGTTCTTGGGGTCGAATTCCACGACATGCATCTTCTCCGCGCCGCGGCCGATCTGCATATCATACCAGCTGTACGCCGCGCCCGGCGCCAGCTCCATCGTACGGGAATCTATGATTGTGCCGTAAGGCTGCGCCTCGAGCGCAGCGAAGGCTTGTCCAGCCGGGCTAATCGCCGAAGCGAGCACCAGCATCGCCGCCAAGCCTTTGAATTGCCGATTCCATTTCATTTGGTTCTAACCCTCCGGTATGCTAGGAATGCGCGCCGTATACTATTAGAAATGGGTTGAATCTCCCAATCTTGCGTGTGTTGCCCGAGCCCCTGTCGATACCCCCTGCCTAGTCGAAATTGAAACTTACGACGCACTGGCTCCATCATGTAGCTTCAATGTTCGGATCATGTTCGAAATCGTTGAAATGTTCGTAAATTCGTTACTCCTTGTATCATTGGATATAAAAAAGAGCCCTGACGAAAACTCTCGTCAAGACTCTACTGAATGGAAGGACAACGAGACTCGCATATCTCCCTCATCCTCGTGTGCTTAGCTCCCGCGACGATTCATGAGCCGCTCATTCTGCCGGAAACCGTATTGTTCATACAAGCCGTGCGCGTCTAACGTGCCCAACAGCCCATGCAGCCCGCCATATTGCTCGATGATGCATGCCATAAGCTGCTTCCCGAGTCCGTTGCCCCGATGGGCCTCGTCGATAATGACATCGCATAAATAAAAAACGGTAGCGTAATCGGTAACGACTCGCGCAAAGCCGACTTGGCGCTCCCCCTCATAGATGCCATAGCACACGGAATTCGCAATCGATTGGGCGATCACATCCGCCGCTCGCTGCTTCGCCCAGTAGCTGGTCGAGAGGAGCTGGCCGATCCGATCGAGGTCCAGCCGAGCCTTGTCATCACTAATTACATAAGCGCCAACTTGTCTTTCCATGCGCATCACATCCACTTTTTGTCAGATATTATAAGGATATTCTCGCTACCGTACAACCCTGAATTTCTGGATCCACACAAAAAACCTGCAGCCTCAATCGGCCGCAGGTTCTCTTATCGCAATTTATTGAATGCCTTTCTTCTTCAAATCTTCCAGGTGGCGCTCATACATCACTTTCTCGACATCCTTCGCACCGACCTTATCCATCTGCGAGATAAACTCTTCGTAGACGCTGTTGAACTCGTCATCCGACTTCGCCAGAACCAGCTTCGGAATCGTTTTGTTCCATAGGTCTTTGACCTTCACGTTAATGACGCCTTCGGCCGTGGAGCCTTCCGGCTCGAGATTCTCCATGCCGAGCGGATACACGTCATAGTTGTATTTCTCGAGCAGCTTCTTCGCTTCGAACTGCTCCGGCTGATCCTTCATGAAGTCACGCGTAGCCGCCTTGTCGATCACCGTGCCGGAACGCCACAGCAGCGTGGAAGCGGTGAGGCCGTATTTGGCATACCAAGCATTGTTGTCCGTGAGCATCAGATCGCGTACTTCCGGCTTGTATTGCGGGAGACCGTCGACCATCTCGTACGTCTCGCCTTCCTTGCCGTAGAGGAAGTCGAGCTGCCCTTCGTCCGACCAAGCGTATTCGGCGAACCGGATAATCCGCTCCGGATCTTTGGCCTTCTTCGTGACGAAGAAGCCCTGCCAGCCCATCAGGCGGGAAGCCGGGTAGCGCGGCGTCTGGCCGTTGGCCTTGATGCCATCGAGCACCACGTACTCCTTATCCGCGCCGAGCGTGCTCTCGATCTTCGGATTGTAGCGGGTATACATGCCGTCCATGAATTGCGACGCCACGGCATACTGCGCGCCATACAATTTCTCCTCGTATTGCTCCTGCTTATAGATGAGCAGCTGCGGATCGAACAACCCTTCGCGGCTCAGCGTGTTGAGATATTTGAACGCGTCGATGAAGCCTTTGTTGCGCATCGGGTACTCGACCAGCTTCTCGTTGTCCTTGATCCGCTCCTCCAACAGGTTCGGCGAGAACGAATAGATCAGATAGTCCATGGACAAGCTGCCCTCGAAGCCGTTCTTCGCCACGTCGAAGAACTCGACGCCGACGGGGTTAATGTCCGGGAACTTGGCCTTCGCCTGTTTCAGCGCCGCGAGCAGATCGTCGGTCGACTCGATCTTCGGACTGCCGATCGCTTCGTAGATGTCCTTGCGGATGAACCATGGCCGGATCGGCGTAATCGGCACGCCGCTCGTCAGACGGTCCTTCGTCTCAAAATAGTTCGGGAGATACCACAGCTTGCCGTCAACCGAGTGGTACTTCACCATCTCCGGATCAAGCATATCCTTCAGGTCGGGCGCGTATTTCTCGATCAGCTCGTCGATGGAATAGACCATGCCGTTCTTGATCAGCTTGGAGACGGCCGGATTGTTCCAGTCCAGCATGATCGTATCCGGCAGATCGCCCGACGCGATCATCGTATTCAGGTAATCGTCGTCGCTGCCCGTTGCGAGCTTCCGGTCGATCGTAACGCCCGTCTTCTCGGTGATCAGCTTCATCGCGAATTGATCTTTCCACAGGTAGTTGGACGCCCAGTTGCCGTAGAAATACTGCGTGAATGTGAATGGCGACGTATCTTGCTTCCAGGCAGGACCCGCAGCGGTATTCGTCTGCGCGTTCCCTTCTGCCGTGTTCGTTGCCGCGTTGTTGTTGCCTTTGTTGCCGTTATTCGCCTCGGTCTGCGGCGTATTGGCATTCGAGCTGCAGCCCGCCAGAACGGCGAGCGCGATCGCTAGGCTAGCCCCTGCTTTGAACCGTTTGCTGATCATATCTATTACCTCCCCTTGGATATCGACGCCTTATTCAATCCGATGTGTGAATCCGCCTTATCAGGCCTATCCCTTCACAGAGCCGATCATCACCCCTTGGACAAAATACTTCTGCACGAACGGATACGTCAGCACGATCGGCACCGTGGTGATTACCATCGTCGCCAGCTTGAGCGAAGCCGCGGTGACGTTACCGAGCCCCAGATTGCTCGCGGCCAGGCTGACATTGCTGTTGGAGCTAATGATCTGCATCAGAATCTGCTGCAGCGTCACCAGCTGCTCGCTGCCGAACAACATCGCATCGTACCAGGAGTTCCAATGGAACACCGCATTGTAGAGCGCGACGGTGGCAAGCACGGGCTTCGAGACCGGCAGGATGAGCTGGAAGAAAATGCGCAGCTCGTTGGCGCCGTCGATTTTGGCCGACTCCTCGATTTCCTTCGGGAGCCCTTTGAAGAACGTCAGCATGATGATGGCATTAAAGACGCTGAACAAATTCGGGATGATGTAAGCGAGAAACGTTCCTTTGAGATGCAAATATTTGGCGACGAGCAAGTAGTATGGAATGATGCCGCCGCTGAAATACATCGTGAAGATCGCCATCAAGAGGAACACGCGGCGTCCCATCAGTTCGTTCTTGGACACGCCGTAGGCGAAGGCCGCTGTGAATACGACGGCCGTTGCCGTGCCGATGACGGTCCGCCCGATCGTGACGATGAAGGCCCGAATGATGTTGTCGTCTTGGAACACCATCCGGTAGTTCTCGATCGAGAACTGGCGGGGCCATAACGTAATGCCTCCACGGGCGGCGTCGGTCGGATCATTGAACGATGTGATGACGATGTTATAGAACGGATAGAGCGTAATGATACATAGGCCGAGCATGAGCAAGGCGTTCAGCCAATCGAAGCTCCGTTCGCCGAAGCTGCGCGAATGCGTAAACATGGCGTTCTTAAGCCTCCTTTCCTTCTAGAACAGACTCTCTTTGGTGAGCTTGCGCGAGCCGTAGTTCGCGGCATACATCAGGATGAAGGCGACCACGGACTGGAACACGCCGACCGCCGTACCGTAGGAGAATCTGCCGAGCACGAGACCCATTTTGTACGAGTAGACGGATAATACATTCGCGGCATCCTGCGTCATGGAGTTCTGCATCAGATACATCTGGTCAAAGTTCGAGTTAACCAGCCCGCCGATCGAGAGGATCAGCAGAATGACGATCGTGGGCTTCAGCGCCGGCAGCGTAATGTGCCAGATGCGCTGGAACCGGTTCGCGCCATCCATGACGCCCGCCTCGTACAGCTGCGGGTCGATGCCCGCGATCGCCGCCAGATAGATGATCGAGTTCCAGCCGATATTCTTCCACACCTCGGTGAACACCACCAGCGGCAGGAAGGCATCCGGATCGCCCATGAGCATCGTGTCCGGTCCGATCAGGCCAAGGCTCTCGAGCATCTTGCTGATGACGCCGTTCTCCGGATCGAGCAGCGTGTACATGAACCCGACGACCAGCACCCAGGATACGAAGTGCGGCAAATACGTCAGCGATTGCACGATACGCTTGAACCGTTTGTAGACGAGCTCGTTGAGCAGCAGCGCGAGCACGATCGGCGCCGGGAATCCGAACAGCAGCTTGGCGATGCTGATCTTGAACGTATTGGTCAGCGATTCCGTGAAGGTCGGATCATTGAACAGCTCGCGGAAGTTCGCAAGCCCGATCCATGGACTGTGCAGGAATCCTTGGAACGGGGTATATTCCTGAAATGCGATCACGATGCCGTACATCGGGATATAGTTGAAGACAATCATCCAGAGCACAGCCGGCAGCGTCAGGATCATCAAGTACCGCTGCAGCCAGAATCGCTTGGCGAAAGATCGCCCGTGGGACGCTTGCCCAGCACGCATCGTAAGCACCTCCTTTGTCGTAAGCGCTGTCTTTTCAAGTGAAGAATGCGCTTTCATATTGGGTATAGGCTTATTATAGAAGACCGCTCCGCCTCGCCGATATGCAAAAATTCCACGCCAATGCCACAATCCCACGATGTTTGCATGAGGTATCGGAATCGCTTTGACAGCGCTCGCAACTGTTGATAAGGTAGCAGCAAGCAAGCTCTACCTTATTATGAGAGAGGAGACAATCGAGATGTTTCCACATCACGCAACCGTCTTGTTCCAAGGCGATTCCATTACGGACGGCAATCGGGGGCGCGACGGCGATCCCAATCATGACATGGGCCACGGCTACGCCTTCGCCATTGCAAGTCTGGTCGGCGACCAATATCCCGAGCGCCGGATCCAGTTCCTCAATCGCGGCAACAGCGGCGACCGCGTCGTCGATCTGTACGCACGGTGGCGAGAAGATGCGCTTAACCTGCAGCCGGACGTCATCAGCATCCTTGTCGGCGTCAACGATCTGCATCGCGAATTCGCGAACGGGTCGGGCGTTCCCGCCGATCGTTATGAGCGCGTCTACCGGATGCTCATCGAAGAGTCGAAGGCCGCGCTGCCTGACGTCACCATTGTCCTATGCGAGCCGTTCATTTTGCCGGTCGGGCAAGTCTCCGCGAACTGGGATGCTTGGCATAGCGGCATTCGCGAGCGTCAGCAGCTCGTGCAGCAGCTTGCCGAACAGACCGGCAGTATCTTCGTCCGCCTCCAAGCGTCATTCGATGCAGCCGCCGAGCTGGCGCCGCCGGAATATTGGCTGTGGGACGGCTTTCATCCAACGCCGGCCGGTCACGGCTTGCTCGCAAGAGAGTGGATGAAGCAGGTGGCCGAGGCGATAGCGCGAACTGAATAGGCCGCATGCCAAAGAAGGAGAACGCAGCTGCGTCTCCTTCTTCTTTTGCCCTCGATGGACATTCGCACCCGCCACGCATAGGCTCATCTCCGCTGCATCATCTCTTGATATTCGCCCGGCGTCATGCCGTATGCCTGCTTGAACAGCGAACAGAAGTACGACGTGTTCGGAATCCCTACCTCCGACGCGATCGCGGCCACCTTGCGCTTGCTCATCCGCAATTGCTCCTCCGCCTTCGCCATTCGCACCGCCGTAATGTATTCGTGCACGGTTTTCCCCATCGCTTTCTTGAACACGACGCCCAAATGGTTCACGGACAGGAACACCGCTTCTGCCAGCATCGTCAGACTGAGCTCGTTCGAGCCATACTGCGCTTCGACGATCTGGGTCACTTTGCGAATGACCGACTCGTCCTTATTCGTCCGCTTCTCCTCCAGCCGGGCCATCCATTCGCTCATATACCGGCGGACGGCTTCCTCCAGCTGCTTCAAGCTGTCATAGGCGAGCAGTCTGTTCGACCGTACCGCCTCCGGCAGCTCATGCTCGCCCGACAACAGCGTCAGCTCCGTCAAGAGCACGTTCAGCATCGTTGCCGGGAACGCTTGGCCAGCACCGGGCTCCGACCGGAACTTGGCGAACAGTTCATCGAGCAGCTGCGTTACTTTATCCGGCTTCCCCGCCGCGCCCTGAACCCGAATCTCGCGAACAAGTTCTTGGCAGCTGCGCGTCACCTCTGCGGCGCGAGGGGCAAAAGCGTGCTTGGCCAGCGCCTCCTCCGCGGCGTCGATCATACCGCTTCTCCCGTAGAAACGCGCATGGCGGGCCGTGCCGACCGCTTCCCGGTAACGGTCCGGCAGCTCGGCAAGCGTTGCTTGACCGCTGCTGACCAAGATGGCGGACTCGGCTAGCGTAACCCGCAGCCGCTGTTCGAGCACCTCGACGTTCTCCTCTTGCTGCAGCGGAGCTATGAATACGCCTGCTTCCTCCAGTTCCTTGCACGGGAGCACGTAGGCAGATCGATGGATCGTGGACGGCAGCTCTGGATCTACAGGAAGCAGCGGGAGGATCACGGCAGCCAGATACGCGGCGTTATCCCCGAAGACGGTCGCTAACTCTTGCCAGATGCTATCCGGGTCGCCGGTGCCTTGCAGCAGGTCTGTCAGCATATCTTCGGCCTCTCTTCGTTTGTTCGCTGCCTCCGGCGACGCACTTCGCTGCTCGAGCAGCACTTTGCATTCCGCAGCGACTTTGGCGATCGTGCGCCTCAACTCCTCATCCTCGACCGGCTTCAGCACATAATCCGCGGCGTTGAACCGGATCGCCTCACGGGCGAAGCGAAAGTCATCGTACCCGGTTAAGACAATAATGCGCACGTCCGGCAGCTGCTCGCGAATCTGCTTCGACATCTCGATTCCGTCCATGCCCGGCATGCGGATATCCGTGATGATAATGTCCGGCGAGACCGCTAGCGCTTTCTCCAATCCGTCGATGCCGTCGACGGCCGTATCGATCCGGGTGATGCCGAATTGCTGCCAATCCCAGAATTCGACCAGCCCTTCCCGCTCCCAGCGTTCATCCTCAACGATCAATAGACGCAGCATTGTCCTCTCCTCCTTTTGGCAAACAGACGGTGACCGCCGTACCGATCCCCGGACGGCTATACAGCTCGAACCGGTGCCGACTCCCATAATACGCCGCAAGGCGTTCTCGAATATTGCGAATCGCATACCCGCTTCCGCTTGATTCGAATGTGCCCGCGTTGATCGCCCGCAGCCGCTCCTCGCTGATTCCGACACCGTCGTCGATCACCTGGATGATCAGATTGCGTTCATCCATGGCCGTCTTAATAATGAGTGTGCCGTGGGACCGCTTCGGTTCAATGCCGTGCGCGAGCGCATTCTCGACCAGCGGCTGCACGATATTCTTGGCGGCTACGCAATCGAACGTCCGCTCATCCAGCTCATAGACGACATCGAATCGCTCCTCGAACCGGAACTTCTGAATTTGCAGATACGCCTTCACCATCTCGATCTCCCCGCCGATGGTCGATTCCGAGCTTCCCTTGTTGAGCACCAACCGGTAAAACTTCGCCAGGGCATTCGAGATTTGCGTAATCTCCGGCGCATCCGCCTTCCTCGCCGCCCACGAGATCGTCGCGAGCGTATTGTATAGAAAATGCGGGTTGATCTGCGATTCCAGCGCGCGCAGCTCCGCTTCCTTCTCCATAATCTCGATCTTGTACACCTTCTCGACAAGCTCATGGATGCGGCCGGTCATATGATTGAAGCTGAGCGCCATCTGCGAGAACTCATCGTTCGAGGTCACCGGAACGGAGACATCGAGCGAGCCTTCCCTCACCTTCTTCATCGCGCGGAGCAGCAGCTTCATGCGGGCCAGCAGCTTCGTCGTCACGAAGTAGACGAGCAGGCTCAGCAGCAGTAAAGCGCCGAGCAGAATGAGCGCCATCATTTTGAGCGAGGACGTCACCTTATCGTTGAAGTGGCGGATCGGATAGACGCCGACAAGCCGCAGGTCCGCGCCTTCCAGCGGCAGCGAGATCAGAATCGCGCGCTCGCCGTCGATCTTGCGGATTTCGCTCAGCTTGCTGCCCTGCGGCAGCTCGCCAAGCCCGAGCTCAGGCAGCTTTTTCTTATAGAGGGCGGCATCGTTATTCGAGATGACCATCCCATCCCGATCGATGACCAACACGCGGCCGAGCCCGGCGGAGACCGGCTCCTCCAGCGCTTCGAACAGCACGTCCCGTTTCACCTCGATCTCCAGCAGACCCGCCATATTGACGTATCGGGACGAAAAAATTTTGCGGTCATACGCGAATACCTCTTCGTCATTGTCCGCAATGCCGAATCTGTTCGTCATCGTCTTCTCCGCTTGAAGCCCGCTCCACGCCGTCTGCACTTTGCGGTCGCCGATGAAGTCCTTGTAGTAGTCGTCATCCCGAATGCGAGCGAGATGATAGAACCCGTCGTACAGTTCGGGAATCGTCTCGTTGGCCATATAGATCCGGGAGGAATGGATATACGCATTCTGGCGCATGACGTTCTCCAGGATCGGGAAGATCGTGGAACGGTAATCCTCCAGTTGGAACGGTTCATTAATGAAAACGCTACCAAGAAACGTTTGAATACGGGTATCGAAAGCGATGATCTGCGAGAGATTCTCGACCAGCTTCACCTTTTCCTCGATGCTGTCCTTCGTTTGCAGCAAATTTTGTTCCATGACGGCCTGGGCTTGCTCGATCGTCGAGCGCGAAGCCTGGACATATAGCATGCAGCCGGTCACCGCCAACGACAACGTAAGAATCGACAGATAGATCGCGACAAACTTCGTCGTCACGCTCATGCCATTGGTCATTCGAATGAACCGCATCGTGCTATCCGCGCCTTTCACAAGCGTTTTCCTTCTATCATAACACGGGGACCCGAATCGGTAACAGCAGGCAGTTTAGCGCATTTCTCATGGCATAAACAGTGATCTGGCTTGGCTTAAAGCGGCGTAACGGCCTAGCTTTTGCGGCTTGGGCAACATCTTGATTTTCCCTACCACACTTCTAAATCTAGCCCCATCCCATCGCGTGTCGAATATGGTATAGTTCCTGTTAACAAATTCCGGTAAAGTGGTGAAATCATTGCAATTGAATACCGATTCTTTTTTCTGCATACTCTGCAAAACTGTTCAACCTCGCCGTCATGGGGAGCTAATCCTGACCACCGGGTGGGTCTGCGTCGGCAGCGTCCAGCACGCGGTCGGGTTCTGCAGCTCTTGCGCGCCGCAATCGCAGCGGCAAGGTAAAACACCGTGGCTTCATCTATCGTCGTGCTAGTCATCATTGGAAACAATTAGACATCATGAATCGGTTCATCTCCATCCATAATAAAACAATAAAGGCAAGGTGAAACGGCTAACGCCGTCTTTAAAGGCGAAGCGCGTTTCATTCCGGAGAAATACAAGATGCCTTTGTGAGGCGAGACCCTTATATAGTCTTGTATTTGAACTAGACCTGAGCCGAACCATTGGGGAGAAGATGAACATGAACTTTGAAGAAGGCCTGCAAAAGGTCAGCAAGGCTAATGAGCAAATCGTGGATGCGAACCAAATGGTCGCCGATGTTATCATGAATGTCTACTTATTCACCTGGAGATGGTGGATCGGTCTGGCTTTGATCGTTCTTCCGTGGGTAGCCTGGGTTATTCTTCGTGACAAACGAAGCACCGGGCGCCTGCTTTGCGCAGGTTTGTTCATTATGATTTTCTCCGCCGTATGGGATACGATCGGAATCGAAAATGGATTGTGGAGCTATCCCGTCAAGGTCGTCCCTTCGCCAACGTTAAGTTTCTCCTTCCGTCTTTCCGTGCTGCCGGTGCTGTGCATGTTGTTCATCCAATACATGCCCCGATTGCATGCGTCGATCAAGGGTCCTCTTTACGGCGCGATCGGCGCCTTTATCGGGATGCCCCTTCTAGCGTCGATCGATTTGTACAAGAAGTTGAATTGGGCCTATCCCTATTCGTTTTTTATTCTGACCGGGATGTATTGGATGGCTTATTGGCTCTACAATTTGAATAGTTTTGCCAGAGTCGAGGATGCCTCTCCGCAGCCAGCCGATCGTTGGAATGCCCCCTCTCGTAACAGGGAGAAGGCACGTTAGGCCGGCACGTACTTGGCGACATCTTCCTAGATCAGCCCATTCGCTCCGCTATACCACTTAATAAATGTTGGAAGCCAAATGATTCCCTCACTCGTTCAATAAGTATCCGAGTGAAGGTGGGGGAATGGATGAAGCGACGTATATTCCAGCTCGTTGGCATCAGTCTAGTGCTAGCCCTATTAGGGGGACTCTACTACGTGGTGACCGAGCAAGAACGGATATCCAAGCGGTTCGCCGCTTCTTTGTACGCCTATCCGCTGCCCGAGCAGACAAGTCTGATCGAACGCGACTACTTCTATGGCTATTCCTTCGTCCACCTGCTCGGAAGCGGCGGGGCAATGCCCGTGATCGTCTCTATGCAGCTCTCCACGACGCTGAGCCAAGACGAGGTTATCCGGTTCTATCAAGATGCAGCGCTATTCCCCTACCCGGGCAGCAAGCGGAGAGGCGTGGAGTTGGAGCTTTATTTTGAGGGCGAATACGACTTCCACGAAGAGGCGGACGGCCACTACTATACGAATAAGAAGGACCGGCCGACAACGCTGAAAGATTATGCGAGCGAGCCTGGATCAACCAAGACAACTGCACAAGCGACCGGTAAGGAACTCCGCTATATTTTACAGCTGAGCAGCGCGTTTGATTATGTGCTTAACATTGACTAGCCTGCGGGGCAATTAGTTTTGTTTTACTGTCAAAGCCTCAAGCTCTCTCTTCGTCTCCGGATGCACTACGATGCTGTCGGTAAGGTTGAGGGTCGAATCCTTGACCTTTCTGCCCCATTTCCTAGAGAAAGAGCGCCAGTCGCAGACCATCTCGATCACATACTTCTTTGGCATCGGCAATGCCTCTTTCGTATCGGGGTTGATCACCCAGTACTCCCAATGGTGCTTGTTATGGCGCTGATGATGGAGCCAGGCATATTTCCACTTTAGTTCGTCTTCAGAGCTTAATGGTTTTCCGGAGTAGAATTTTTTAGCATAGGGGAAAAATTCGCTCGGCGAAAATTTCGACCAGTCGTGAATAACGCCTTGAACGTATAGGCCTTCTTTCCAACATTCCATCCACACATTCAATTTGTGATTAAGGATGTACAAGAAATACTTCCAGTACGCTTTCAACATTGGAATTCTCCCCTCGAGTACGCAGTAAGAACCCATTTTTCACTCAACTCTCCCAAATTATTCTTCCACTATCATAAGGGTAAACGACAATTCCTAATATCCATTTACTAGAATTCTGAAGAACTTCTTAAGTTTTGCTGCATTCGTCGCTGCAACACAAAAGAGCGGCTGCCGCAGCAAGCCACTCCTTGGGATCGAATTTACGCTTATCTTCACATGCCCTTAACCTTTGATCTCTCGAATCCCTTGCGTGATCTGCTCCCTTTCAGACACGTTAAGCGAGTAGAGTCTAGGTGCCGAAGGAATCTCGAATTTCAGATGCGAATGCGGAATTTCCGTCAATAGTGTACCAATGGGCTGCCCGCTCTCTTTACTGCGAATCACATTCCAGAAGATCCGGGATCGATTTTCCTCGGTCCCCCATTTTTCAAGCGAGTTGCGGAATACCAGACATTGGCCGATGACGAAATCATCTTCGCTCAGGCGCTCCGCAGGATCGAATCCAGCGTGTGCAAGGCTATCGAATAGCGCCGGCATCAACTGGTCCAAGTACATCCCATAGGCAGCATCCTCAATTTCGCCAAAAGCGATCGTTAGCTGCTCATGCATCGATTCGTGCAAGTTCCTCCATACCGATTCTATATACCGGTTGCCTGCTTCGCTAATCTCCTCAATCGTCATGTCGTGACGAAACACTGGTATCGTTGTCATACTTACTCCTCCTTGAACCCGATTACTTCCAGCATACAACATGAAAGCCAATTGGAAGGTTGGAGAAGCATACTTGAAGCCAATCAAGAAAACATTCAGAATAACATTACAACCATTTTAAGGTTTATCCTATTGTTGCAAGGTGGAATCGCATGGATTATCGGCCCAAAAAACTAGCAGCGAAATTCAACCTGAGCCCCAACACATTGCGGAACTACGAAGCCAAGGGATTCATCCCTCCCGCCGAGCGATCCGCCAATGGATATCGCCTCTATACGGAACAGCATGAAGCTTACCTGGCCTGTTTGCAAGCGATGGCCCCTACGTTCGGGATGGACATGACGGCCGAGGTGCTGCATAAGCTGCAACGAAATGAGCTCGATCAAGCCTTATGGCTCGTAAGGGAACGGGAGGTTTTGCTGCACAAGGACATTGCTAGCTTGGAACAACTGGTACTGGATTTGAAATCGTATGCCGAAACCAACCCGTCTTGCGACTTTGACCAACGCTTCAGCATCCATGAGGTTTCCAACCGCACCGGAGCCCCTAAGTCCGCCATCCGTTACTGGGAGACATGCGGTCTATTGACTTCTGAGCGGAATCCGGATAACGATTATCGGCTGTATCATGAAGCGCATCTGCTTAAGATTCGAATGATTCTGGTACTGCAGAACGCGGTTTATTCCGAGGAAACAGTTAACTTGAAGCAATCTATTGCACAGCTCGAGATACGGAACCTGGAGCATGCGATGAGACTGGCTGACCGGATCCGATCTTACTTACGCCAGACGATCCAGCACCAAATGCGCGGCATCTACTTTCTCTATCGCTTGATTCAGAAGTTAGGCTTAGCGGAAACTGAACAACCGCGTTAATTGTTGCTCCGGTGCTGCTTGTATGATAATCCGTCTCAAAAAAAAGAACCGCCCCCTGTCTTATCCTTAACGGATGAGCGCGGTGCGGTTCTTGCTTTTAAAATGGAAAGCAGACTTTACATTTTTAGAGTTGCACGATATACTCCCCTTATGGAAAGTTAGCTTTCCATGAGGAGGACGAACACACGTGAACAACCGTTTAGAAGAAATTCGCAAGCAACGCGGAATTAAGCAAGAAGAATTAGCGGCGGCTCTTGAAGTGTCCAGGCAAACCATCGGTTCGCTAGAGAACGGACGATATAACCCATCGATCCTTTTAGCGTTCAGGATTGCTCGGTTCTTCGGTATGAGCATCGAAGAAATCTTCATTTACGAGGAGGATGATCGGGTATGAACAAAATGATTTCGACTTATTTTATTACCGCTGTAGGGGTTATTTTACTCGTTGGTGGTCTGTACTTCCTCAAGACAGTTGAAGACCCACAAGGCATGCTGCGTGTATTGCCTGCTATCTGTTTTGGGCTTGGCTGTGGTATTTTCGGCCACGGTATGGGTGAAATCATTGTCCGTAGCGCTAAGAAGCGTAATCCCTCCGCTGCCAAGCAGCTGGAGATTGACCTGAAAGATGAGCGTAATGTGGCAATCGCTAATCGGGCCAAAGCGAAAGCATACGATATGACGGTTTTTCTGTATGGAGCCTTCCTTATTGGAATTTCTTTAATGAAGGTAGACTTAACGTTACTATTGCTATTGGTTTGTTTCTATCTGTTCATCATCGGATATAACACGTATTACCGTTACAAGTACTTCAAAGAGATGTAATTGAATCCATGTGCTCCTTTGGGAGTAATCCAAAGGTTGCTCCATTTTTCCATGCCGTCACCCCCGGCAATTCACAGCAAATCTTGCCGTTACTTGCGGTACGGTTCGGCATAACGGTCATAACGGCGAAACGGCAAGGGAGCTGCCTCGGCAGCTCCCTTGTGGTTGCTATAATTCTGACGCTGCCGCACCCTCACACCCGCCTTTTAAACGCCCTCATTGCGAAGAAATAAGCCACGAGCATAATTCCGACGCACCACGCAAGCGCGATCCATATATCATTGCCCACCGGCTGATCCGACAGCAGTGCGCGGATGGCTTCCACGATCGAGGTTACCGGCTGGTTGTCGGCAAAAGCGCGAACGACCTTCGGCATCGAATCGGTCGGCACAAAGGCCGAGCTGATAAACGGCAGGAAGATTAGCGGATAGGAAAACGCGCTTGCACCTTCTACCGATTTGGCGGACAGTCCGGCAATCGCCGCGATCCACGTTAGAGCAAGTGTAAACAGCACGAGTATTCCGGCTACGGCAAGCCACGACAGCACACCTGCTGACGAGCGAAAGCCCATAATGAGCGCGACGAGAATGATGACGACAAGAGAAATGACGTTGGATACCACCGAGGTCAATACATGCCCCCACAGTACGGCGGAACGCGCAATCGGCATCGTGTGGAATCGTTCAATGATGCCCCGTTGCTTATCCAAAAACAGACGGTAAGCTGTATAGGCTATTCCGCTTGCAATCGCAATCAGCAGGATACCGGGAAGCAGGTAGTTCACATAGTTATCCGTGCCCGTTTGAATGGCGCCGCCGAATACATAAACAAACAGCAGCATCATCGCAATCGGAGTGATGCAGACCGTGACGATGGTGTCCATGCTGCGGAAAATATGGCGCATAGAACGTCCGAGCATAACCCCCATATCGCTGAAAAAGTGTTTCTTTACCGTTTCCGTTTCCATTTACATTGCCTCCTTTTTGCCGATGATTGCGAGGAATATTTCCTCCAATGTCGGCTGTTTTTCAACATACTCCACCTTTGCGGATGGGAACAGCTTTTTCAGCTCCGAGAGCGTGCCGTTGGCGATAATCCTGCCTTCGTGCAGAATGGCAATTCGGTCGGCAAGCTGTTCAGCTTCCTCTAAATATTGCGTGGTTAGGAATACCGTTGTACCGCCGCTCGCCAGCTCCTTGACAATTTTCCAAACCTCAATACGGGCCTCTGGGTCAAGCCCGGTAGTCGGCTCATCAAGGAAAACGATCTGCGGATTTCCCACAAGGCTCAAGGCGATATCGAGCCTCCGGCGCATTCCGCCCGAATAAGTAGATGCCTTTCGGTCCGCGGCATCCGTCAAGCCGAAGCGTTTAAGCATATCGTCCGCAACCTGACGCGGATTTTTGAGATGACGCAGCTTGGCGAGCATGACCAGATTCTCCCATCCGGTCAAAATCTCGTCAACTGCGGCGAATTGCCCGGTCAAACTGATAGACTGCCGCACATGGTCCGGCTTTGATGCAACATCAAAGCCACCTACGATCGCGGTTCCGCTGTCCGGTTTGAGCAGCGTGGTGAGGATCTTGACAGTCGTTGTCTTGCCCGCCCCGTTTGAGCCTAGCAGGGCGAAAATACTGCCCTTTTCCACCTCAAAATCTACGCCCTTCAGGACATGAAGCTGCTTGTAGGTTTTTTGCAATCCTTTTACTTGAATGGACTTGGTTTGCACGGTTTTCATTGGGTTGCCTCCCTTATATTAAATGACGGTGACTTTTGACAAATCGGCTTCCATGCCTTTGAGCGCAGCATAGGTCAACTTATCCATCGTTGCGCCGTCAAAGCAGATGGTTTTGATCGAGCGATAGTACTTCTTAGTCAAAGTAAACCCCGGGTGGAAAGAAACATTTTTTAATGTAGCGCCCCTGAAAGAAGCATGGCTTAAAGCCGCTCGGTCAAACTTAACGCCGATAAACGTCTGTCCGTCGAAACGCTGCCCGCTCAGATCGGAGTACTTGAAGTCAACCCCATCAAACAAACAACCCGCAAAAACCGTTGTTCTAAGATCGGTCGTCGTTAACATGACATCGGTCAGCCTGACTCCCGTGAATTTAGCTCCGTCAAGCTGGGAACTGTTGAAATTGGTTCGCACAAGTATCGACTTGTTGAAGCTTGCCTTCGAAAGGTCAAGCGCTAGGAAGCTGCAGTTCGTTAGATTCGCGCCGTCAAAATTGGCATTGCGTACATCGCTCCCCTTAAACGAACTGCCGGTCAAATCCGCGCCAGAAAAGTCGGAACCGTGCAGCGCGCTGCCGTTAAACTGTCCTTTATGGGCCGTAACGCCTCCAAGGTCGCTGCCCGCCAGGTTGCTTGCGCTAAAGTTGGTCACGACTTGCCGTTGCGGCGAGCGGGAGGTCATTTTCTGATTCATAACATTCACATCTCCTCAAAATGAGTTTTTTTAACATGCTCTTTGTACTTGGATCACCTATTCATACCGACCGATGGTATGAATAGGGTTAAAAATAAGCTGCCTTTCGGCAGTTTATTTTTCGATGCTGACTTCTCTAGCTGACAAACGAAGCCATTCCTCGTATCGTTGAAACATTGGCTCATCGAACAGGTCAAGCCCCAGGCCCTTCAATATTTCATCGAAAAGCCTTAACTTGCGCAACACGATCTCGGGCGAAGCTGGGATAACCGTCGGGTTTAGCCAAATGTTGGTGAGAATCATTAACGCCTCGCTCAGCTCCCTTGGATAGTCGGTTCGGATCGAGCCGTCTCGCATACCCTGTTCGATGATGGGCTGGATATAAACGGGTACGGCTTTTTCGATAATGTTCTCAATTTGTGCCGCCAGCAGCTTCGGATTGCGTAAGAGGTTCGGCGCCGCCGATGCCATTTCGTTCTGGGCGGGATTGTCGAGAGAGACGCGAGAAATCTTGCGAAGCTTTTCCAGGCCGTTCAGCCCATTGTCGTCCCGGACACTGGACAGCATCTCTTCAACGCCTTTGAACATATGGTCGGTGACGGCCAGCATGATCTCCTCTTTCGACTTGAAGTGATGGTAAATTGCCCCTTTTGTCAGCCCGCCCAACTCGTTGATGATATCCTGAATGGAAGTCTGCTCGTATCCTTTTTGAATGAACAGGTTAAGAGCCACGGTTAGGATTTGGTTGATTGTTTCTTCAGGATATTTATTTCTTGCCATTTGCTTCTCCTTTCATACATTCGGTTGGTATGTATGAAATATATCCGATCAACCTTTTCATGTCAATCCCTCACAAGAACTTTTGGGCTAAACTTCGGTCGTTGGCGCTAGTAATCATAAGATAACTAAATCTTACTCAGAGAGCTCTATGAGCAACGCCACAACTACCTATACAACTCCTACAAAAAAAATCGCACCATGCCCATCGTCTAAGCGATGAACACGGTACGGCTCTTACCTCTTCCCTCTTACCAATAACGTAAGCCCAAACCTACTCGCCCGCGATCCCCGTCCGCTCCACGCTCTCGACGAAGTAACGCTGCGTGAACAGGTACATAAGCAGGATCGGCGCGATCGTCAGCATGACGCCGGCCATAATCTGATTCTGCAGCGTCGGCGCCATGCCGAGCGCGTCGCTGGCGACCGAGACGCTGGCCGCGGCCTGCTGGACGTTCAGATTGGCGTTGCCGTTGAAGAACGCCATGCTTTGCGCCAGGTTGAAGTACTCCGGCACGAGCAGATACATATTCGGCTCGAACAGATCGTTCCAGTGCCAGACGACCGAGAACAAAAAGACGACCAGCATGGCCGGTTTCGCCATCGGGAACATGATGCCCCAGTACGTGCGCATCGCGCCCGCTCCGTCGATCCGCGCCGCTTCTTCGAGCACGTTCGGCAGTCTGCGGTAGAACTGGATGAAGATGAGCACGAATAGCGCGCCCTTCAGCCCATGCCCCATCAGCGCCGGCACGACGAACGGCAGATGCGTGTTCACCCAGCCGAGGTCGAGGAAGAAGATGAACAGCGGAACCACGATCGTCTGCGGCGGGATGAGGAACGTGAAGACGACGAGCGCCAGGAAGATTCCCTGCCCCGGGAACCGGTATCTGGCGAATCCGTAGCCGATCAGCGAGCAGCTGAGCACCTGCAGAATGGCGCTGCCGAACGAGATGATGACGCTGTTGAGCAAGCCGTGCCAGAAGTCGAGGGCGACCATCGCCTCCTTGTAATTCTGCAGGCTGAACATCTTCGGCACCCAGCGAATGGTCGCGTCGGCGACATCCTGCGGCCGCATAAGCGACTTGGAAATCATGTACAGCAGCGGATACATGAAGACGAAGGACAAGCTGAGCAACACGAGATAATAGATCGCGCTTCCGATGATCGACCGCCCGCGTTTGACCCAGGATACTTTCCATACGGCGTCCGCTTTCTCCCGGTACTCCGCAGCCCGATTTATTTTGACCGTTTCCACGTCTATTACCCCCTTCCTTCCGTGGCAGCCATGCCCTTGCGGAAGATGGCGAACACGATGGCCAGCACGACCGCGATCAGCAGGAAATAAATCCAGCCCATCGCCGAGCCATAGCCGTAATTGTTGTTGGCGAAAACGTTGTTCATGATGTAGTCCATCACCTGGTTATCCGCCTTCGTGAACGAGTTGACGATACTGTACAGCGTATTGACGAACAGCATCGGCACGATCATCGGGAACGTGACTTTCCAGAACGCCTCCCACTTCGTCGCCCCATCGCAGTGCGCCGCTTCATAGAGCGAAGGCGAGATCGTCTGCAGGCCGGCGATGAAGATCAGAATCTGCACGCCGGAATCCCACATGACGAGCGTTAGCGAATCCGCATACTGCAGGAGCGGTTCCAGAATGTTCCCCGGAATGATGCCGCTCAATTTGTAATACAGATCGTTGTTGTAGAAAATCGGCAGCTGAGCAGCCCCTTGCTGCAGCAATTCCTTCAGAATCGCGCCGGATGCGATGATGACCGGAAGGAAGAAGATTCCCCGGAAGATGCCGCGCCCCTTGATCTTGCCGTTGAGCAGCAACGCGCTGAACATCGAGAAGATCAGGATGAGCGGCACCTGCGTCAGCATCGTCGTCATCGTCGTTTGGAGCAGCGGCACGAAGTCGACATCGGAGGTGAACGCCGCCCGGTAATGCGTCAGCCCCACATACGTGGCCACCAGACCGTTCTTGCTCATCTCCAAATTGTTTAGCGAATAGTACAGCGAGCGGCCGAGCGGGATCGCCATGAACAGGAAGAAGCCGATGATCCACAGCGATACGAAGGAATACCCTTCGAGAATATGGCGGCCCCTCATCGAAAGTCCGAATTTCTTTTTCATGTCAGTTCCCTCCGCCGCGGTACGCGAAGCTCTGCGCCGGCACCGTTACCCCGTCATGGCTGGCGTCCGAATCCCCGTAATTGACGAGCACCTGCGTGCCGCCTTCGTAGGTCGTCCGGTACACCTTGCGCGAGAGCTTCTCATGATTCGTGATCGCCTTGCCCGCAATGTGCTGGTACACTTCGGCGACCGCTTTGTATTCCTTCGCCGACGGCGCAAGCCAGCTGGAAGCTTCGGAACTCCACAGCCGCTCTTCCATCGTCCGCTGCATATTGCTGGTCGGTTCGCTTGTCAGCTCGAGCGACGGCAGCGCGCCATATTCGAGCATGCGCAGCATTTCGCCGACCGAGTCATCGCGCAGATTCGCCGGCTTCGCCGTATAAGGGACCAGCCCGTGCATGACGATCTGATAGAACGGAATGGTCTCATCCTCATAGATAAAATGGCTCGAATCCAGCGGCGCGTTATCGATCCGGTTCACGCGGCCGAGCATATACGCGAAGCCGTAGTCCACGGCGGTTCTTCCGACCGCGGATTGGATATCCGATGTCGCCTTGGCCCACGTCTCCGCCGTCTGGCTACGCTGCGTAACCGAATCCGGATCGAGATCCGAATACAGCATCTCGCCCCAATACGACAGCTGAACCCCATCGATGCCGAGCTTCGCGTAGTCATCGAGCTCCTTGCTCACGTGATCGTTCACGACCCGCTCCGGCTTGAGCAGATAGAACATCTGATCGTCGTTGTTCCACCGGTCGGACACGTAGAAGTTCGGATTCTCCTTCACTTCGCGGTCCATGCCGCGGATCGCGTCCTTCTTCTTGGCCAGCCCGTCGCTCTCGGAATACGCGCGCGCGTAATTGGCTTGCAGATAGAGCTCAGCGCCCTTCTGCTTCGCATACGCCGACAGTTCCTTCAATTCCTTCTCCCCGCCAAGCTTCTTCTCGACCGGAAAATGATCCGGCTGATCGCCGTACTTGCCGCCCTCGGACCATCCTTCGAACGTCAGCTCCAGATCGGTAATGCCTTGCGCGGCATAATCGTCGATAATCGTCTTCGCCTGTTCGAACGTCGTCATCGACACGAAGGTCGTCCCGATCACGTCATCGCGCGTCAGGCCGCCATAGAGCCGGATGTTCAGCGGCACGCCGTCCTGCTTCACGGCCTTCACGTCTTGCTCTTCCTGCAAAAACTCGCGGTACGCCTTCGCCATGCCCACATAATTGGCATCCTCCCCTTGCAGCAGCAGATAGCGGATCTCGCGGTCGCCTTTCATGCGCTCCGCCTGGAAGAACGGAATCTGCCCGGAAGTGCCGATGAAGATGACATCCTGCTTCCGGTAGAGGAACTCCGTCGAGGTCCGATACAGGCTGATCGCCCGAATGCCGGACGGCGTCGCATTGATCTTCGCGTCATATTGGCCGTTCTGGACGATGCCGAGCGACGCGATGCCGCCGCGGTAATTGCCGAACACCGGCAGGGCGATTTTTTCTTTCTTCCACATCGCCTTGCGCCACTCATCGCTGAACACCTCGGTATAGTTCGCCTGATCGTAGTTGGTGTCCGCGCCGTAGATCGTTTCGGAGTAACCGGCAAAATATTGCGGGTGCTCCTTCTTGTACGTGATCAAAGCGCCCGATCCGTCCGGGATGAAGAGCGCGCCTTGCTCCTCCCCGGAGGCGGCGTTCCAGAACGGCAGCGCCTCGATGCTGACCAGCTTCGCCGTTCCCTTCTCCTTGATCGCTTTATCCGGAATCGTCACGGTCAAGCCGTCCTCGGTCAGCCGGTATTCGACCGCAACGGTCAGTTTCTCCTTCGTGAACGTGAACGTCACGCGGACCGAACCATCGTCCTGCTTTTTGATGGCCAGCTTATTCTTCGCTTCCTTCAGCGTGTACGTCTGCACGATGTCCGAGCCTTCGGTATACCGGACATGCACCGGCGAATCGATGAATTTCTTATTGTTGGGCATCGTCGTCCGCGGCACTTGCGGCGATCCGAGCCACTGGGCTGTCGTCCGCTTATCGACGACGCGGATGTTGCCCGTCTTCTCATCGATGTACAGCTCATATTGCTCGTTCTCGATCATCTTCTTCGTCGCCGTAATCGGCGTCAGGCTGACCGCCGGCGCAGCCGTTGCCGTATCTGTCGCTGCGGTTGTTCCAGCTGCAGCCGTGGTATCCGCTCCAGTAGTCGACGTTTCAGTTGTCCCTGCCGCTCCAGACGTCGACTCGCCAGCTGTTTCCGCCGTATTTGTCTCGGCCGCCTGCACTTCAGCCTGCCCTTCGCCGTTGCCCTCTGCCGCTCCCAAGATAGGATACGAGCTGACGACAAGAGCAAACGCTGCCGCAATGATGAGCCATTTTCGGTGTTTGAGCATCTCTAACGCCCCTCCCTATCTTCGAAAGTTGACTTCCTGCACGATTTCCAGCACGAAGTTAATGAGTTGGTTGATCAGACCGAACATCAGGATGCCGATGAACCAAATGATCGCGATCCCCGCCAGCGTAAGCAGCGTGATCCAGACGACCTTGAGCGGCTCGAAATCGTGCACAATCTTGATCTTGACCAGCATCAGCCAGACCGACCAGCCGATCGTGAGATTAAGCAGCAGCGTATAGATCGAGCTCTCGTCGAGCGCCAGTATATTGGTCAGCAGCGTGACCGGAATGATCAGCACCGCATAAGGGACGAGCGCATAGGCGCTGCCCACGAATACTTCCTTGAACTTGCCTTCGCCGTCGAGAATCGCGCTGACGCCCCAGTTCGCGATACACCAGGTCAGCCAAGGCACGATCAGCCATACCATCTCGTGCATATACGAGATTTCGTAAGGCTCGCGCGTCTCATAGGCATAACCGGTCAGCAGAATCGAGACCATCCGCGCCAGATAGACGAGCGCAATGACGATAAGGCCGTCGATCCAGCGGATGCGCCGCGGCTCCTGAATGTCGGAGTAGAAACTAAACGGATGTGCCAGTACCTGTCGCATCAGACGAAAGGTTTCGATCACCGTGGACGCCTCCCTTCAACGCTTTGCTTGCTTCCCGCTTCAGCCACTGCTTCTTCGCCAGACGCCACAGCAGCGGGAGCACGTAACGAAGCGCGATGAGGAGCAGGATGAGGCCGACGCAGATCATGGCGAAATGCTCGCGGGTGAACTCCTTGCGGAATTCCTTGAACGCCGCCGAATAATCGGCACGCGAATACGCCAGCTTGAAGTAGCGCATCGCATCCTCGTAATTCTCCGCTTTGTAATGCGCTTTGCCGATCGCCAGATACGCCAGTTCGTAATGGGAATTCTGGCGGATAACCTCCTGCCAGAGCCCTTCCGCCTCTGCGTAGCGACCTTCCACGTAATACTTGGACGCCTGCTGCACGAGCTTCGCGAACGGGGTCGCCTTGAAGATATCGATCCGGTTGCGCCCCTTATCGACGACGTAGATCGCGCCTTTGGACGTCTGGTCGATGCTGGAAGGTTGAACGAACAACCCGTTCTGATCCCCGAGTCCCCCGAAGGCGAACAAGAAGTTGCCCAGCTTATCGTATTGAAAAATCTTGCTCGTCTGCAGGTCCACCGCCGTCATAATGCCGTCGTTATCGACGACGATATCGACGAAGGAAGGGACCGAGAACGGCGCGTCGCCGCTGACAAAATAATCGCCGTACACTTTGTTCGCCGGCAGCGTATCGACGCCGACCGGCGAGAGGCGTTTCAGCTGGTTGCGGTCCGTGCCGAGCGTCGTCGTATAGATGAACCCTTCCGAATCGAGAACCGCGTTGGAGAATTCGAGCGGCTTGACCGTGGCGATCTTCGCCCGCTGTTCCTCCGTGGCGACGAGCTTCTGGAACAGGCGCACCCAGCTGAAGCCGATATGGTTCGCGCCGTAGAAGCCGCGGAACACGCCTTTGGGGTCGATTTGAATGAGACCTTGCGTATTGCCGTCGCTGACCACGAACATATACCCGCGCTTGTCGACGAGCAGCTTCGAAGGGGAATACGAGAACGTCTCGCCGAGCAGCGGGCTTTCGGGCTTGCCGAACTGCTGCACGAATTTCCCTTGCTGATCAAAAATCGCGATCCGCTGATTCTTCGTATCCGCGACATAGACCATGCCGTCATGCGTCACGAAGACGCCTTTCGGTTCGTTCAGCATGCCGTCGCCTTCAAGATCGCCGATCGTGCCGACGTAATTGCCGTCCGCATCCAGATGAATAACACGGCTGTTGCCGGAATCGACGATATAGATCGAATCGTCATCGGCGACGAACAGATCCTCCGGCGCGTTGAACGCGCCGGTCGGAAGATCATAGCCGTCGATCGAATCCTCGTACAAGTAACCGTTGGTGGAATGGATATCTCCGCCATGCTTGACGTACGTATAGCCTTCATATGGGGTAGCCGCAGACACAGTCCCCGAACCGAATACGCTTAGAAGGGCGAAGGCCGTTAGACCAGCAACCCATTTGCGGAATGCGTTCATCGGCGCCCTCCTATTCTTTCAAGCCAGAATGAGCCATCGTCTGAAGGACCATCCGCTGCGTGATGATGAAAATAATGATGATCGGAATAATCATGAGCAAGCTCGCTGCGCCAAGCGTGCCGACGCGGGCGATGACGCCGACCCCGCCGCTGAGCGATTGGATCGCGAACGGCAGCGTCTTCATATCGTTGTCCGTCGTATACACCTGGGCCGGATGTGGGTCGTTCCATGCCGTAATGAAGCTGAGCAGCGCGAACGTCGAGATCGCCGGCTTCAGCATCGGCATCACCACGGTCCAGAAGATTCGCCACTCGTTGGCTCCGTCTATCCTTGCTGCCTCCAGCAGCGCATCCGGCAGCTGCCGCAGGAATTGCGTCATGAGGAACATGCCGACCGGCGCCGCGAGGAACGGCAGGATGAGCGCCCAGTACGTGTTGATCAGACCCAGCTTGCTGACGATCAAGTATTGCGGAATCTGGATGACGAGCGGCGAGAACATCAGCGCCAAGACGATCAGGTTGAAAATCGCGCTGCCGAACCGCATGTTGTGCTTCGCCAGCGGATAAGCCGCCATTGCCGAGATGATCGTGCCGAAGAACACGATGCACAAGCTGACGAACAGACTGTTGAATATATAGCGGCTGAACGGCACCGATGTCGTGCCCGTGACCAAGAGCAGGTCGCGGAAGTTGATCAGCGTCGGATTGTCCACGAAGAATCGCGGCGGGAACAAGAACAGCTCGCTCACCGGTTTGAACGCCGTCGACACCATATAGACCAGCGGGAGCAGCATGACAATGCCGAGCCCGGTCAGGAACAGGTACAAGAAGATGCCGCCGAAGTCGATGCGTTTGCCTTTCACTATGCCTTCCATCTGCGGTTAGTCCCTCCCCAGCCATTTGAATATAAGTCGGTTGAGGCCGATCATCATGATGAACAGCACGACCGCGATGGCAGCGGCATAGCCCATCTCGAACTTAATGAACGCATAATCGTACAGATGCGTCATGATCGTATGGCCCGCATAGAGCGGACTCGGCAGGCCGACCAGCTGCACGCTGACATCGAACACGGTCAGCGATGCGACGATCTGCAGCACCGCGCCGAACAGAAGCTGCGGCTTTACTGCCGGCACGGTGATGTAGATCAGCTGCTGCCAGCGGAAGCGGATGCCGTCAATTGCGCCCGCTTCATACAGATCCTTCGGCACGTTCTGCAGGCCGGCGAGGAATGCCAGGAAGCCGACGCCCATGGACATCCACAGCGAGACGATGACGATGACCGGCACGATCGAGTTAATATTTTGCAAGAACAGGTACGGCTCGTCGAAAATCCCCAGCTGCATCGCATAGTAGTTCAGCAATCCTTTGCGATCGCCCGCGAACAGGTACAGCCAGACGACCGACATGGCAGTCGCGCTCGTGATCGAAGGCGTGTAGAAGCACAGCGTGTAGAAGAAGCGGTACTTGATCGGGATTTGGCTGATCAGCCAGGCGAGCAGGAACGACATCACGTAGCCGATCGGTCCCGTCACGAACGCGATCTTGATCGTAATGCCGATCGCCTTGAGGAAAATATCGTCGTCGACGAACAGCAGCTTATAGTTGGAGAGGCCGATGAACTTCGCCGGCTCCATGATGTTGTAGTACGTGAAGCTCATCCCGATCGAAGTCACGACCGGAAGCACCGTGAAGACGAAGAACAGGATCAGGAACGGGGCAAGGAACAGCCACGAGACGCGATCCCGCTTCAGGTCGCTCCATAGCGTTGCCAGCCAGCCCTGCTTGCGGAGGCGAGTCGGATTCGCTTGGTTTGCCGCTGGTGCTTCTACCGTTTCGGTTATCATGGGCTCTCGCCTCCTTCTGCTGTCGTGCCGGCCGCAGCTGCAGTGGCCTTCTCGCCGTCTGCCTCATCTAGGCCGAATTCTTCGCGCTTCTTCCGAAGCTCCTTATTGATTTCCTTCACGCCATCCTCGACGGCTTCGCGCGGGATCTTACCGTTCAAGACGACTTCGTTCCAGATGTTCGCGATATGGCGCGTCGTGTAGTAGCCGCCGATGACGACTTCGCGTTCCTTGAACCATTCCCACTGCTCCATGATCGCGTCGATATCGGATTCGGACCACGGCATTTGCTTGAGCGCCTCGATATTGGCGGTGTTCCAGCGGGCTTCCACGCCGAGCAGCGACTCGAGCTCGCTGCCGAATTGCACCTGCGTATCGGCACTCGTCCACCACTTGAGGAATTCCCAAGCTTCTTCTTTCATGTCCGTGCTCTTGAAAATCATCCCCGTCTGCGCAAGACCGCCCGTCGAACGGTTGATCTGGCCGTCAGCCTGCTTCATGCCCGGCATCGGCTTCATCGCCCACCAGCCGGTCAGCTCAGGCGCTGCGGTCGAGAGCAATACGTACGTCGTGTAATCCGCGACGCCGATCGGCATTTCGCCGGAACGGAAGCGGTTGTAGAAGTCCGCCTGCTTCTGAATCTTGTAGTTCGTGAACAACCCGGTCCACATCTTAAAGGCGTTCATCGCCTCCGGACTGTCCAGATTCGAGAGCGCGCCGTTCTCCTTGTAGAACTCGCCGCCGTTCTGGAACAGGAATGGGGCATATTCATTGATGGCCAGCGCCGGGTTCAGCGGGGCATGCGGATAGTAGAAGTCCATACCGTTCTGCTGCAGCAGCGGAATGAGATCCATGACCTCTTCCCACGTATCCGGAATATCCTCTTCCTTGATGCCCAGCTGCTGCATGATGTCTTTGCGGTAGAACAGCATGTTGAAGTTCTGATTCTCCGGCAGCGCGTAGCTTCCGCCGTCGTACTGATACGGAATCAGCGCGCCCGGACGGAAACGCGAAGCTACCTCGTCATAATCCGCGTAATCCTTCAGGTTCACGAGCCCGTTGCGCACTGCGTAGTCGATCGGTACCTCGCCCTCGACGCCAAGCGCCACGTCCGGCGCGATGCCAGCCGTATTCGCGAGCAGCAGCACCTGCATCTGATTGGCCGGAATGACGTTCACGTTGACCTTAATGCCGGTCTGCTGCGTGAAATCTTCGTCGACCATCTGTTTGATGATGTCGACCCAGTCGCGTCCGCGCGCGATCCAGACGTCGAGCACCTTCTCGTCCTTATAGATGTTGCCGACGCCGCTGTAGTCCTTCGTGAACGAGTTGACGAAATCGTAGAGCATCGTCCCCGTGCGCACGAATGCTCCCGCGCTTGCACGCGGCCAAGGCTGATCCGGCGATTTGACGATCAGATAATCGAGCAAGAGGCTCTGTTTCGTCATGCCGCTAACCCACGTACCAATCGACGATTGCAGATCGGTGAACTGCTGCATCCGCGCCGGAATCGACTGCGTATCTTCCGCCATGCCGAGCAGCACGTCGCGCACCTCGTAGAGCGTGCTCACTTCGGAGCTGCCTTCGGTCACGCCAATGTCATACAAGCCATGGATGACATCGTCAAAATGCTTCGCCATCGCCTGCAGGCGCGGCACCAGATTGTTAATGTTCTGCTCGAGCTTCCAGTCGCCGTTCGGGTCCGGATTCGTGCCGGTTACCTGAATGACTTCGCGGCCGATGAGCGACATTTTGCGAACCGTATCCGTCACTTGATCGAGCAGCGGACCGACCGCGCCCACCTGGACTTCCATCCGGATCGTGTGCTTGCCTTTCGTCAAGTAGTACAGATAAGGGTCGGATTCATCCATCGCCCCGAATTTCGCAATCTGCCACTCGGCTTTGTAGGGGAAGAAGACGCCTTTCATCTCCTCGAACGGCAGCTCGCCGTCGATCGTCACCGAGCGCTGCACCGGAATCCCGTTCAGGAACCATTGCCCGAAGCGAGCGCCGATCTCGTACAGGCCGTCCTCCGGCACCTCGACTTCCCACTGCGCCCATTGTCCGCCCGTGCGCCAGCTTGCTCCGCCGAACGAATTCAGCACGACCGCATCTTTGTTGAAAGGCTCCGTATCCGGCTCGCGGTCCTCGATCCGCTTGAGCGTCGGATCCGAACGGAGGCTCGACAGTTCGGCTTGCGCTTTGATGTAATGGCCGCTCGTCGCCTTGTAGCCTTGCTCCTCATACTGCTGCTGCACCGTTTCATAAGCGGGAACCTGCTTAGGCGAGAATATGTAAACGGCTCCGATGGCACCAGGCTCGCGAATATTGCCGATCCGGATCGTATGTTTTCCTTGCTTCAGATAGTAGCGGAACGGATCATAACTCTTGGCCTCCGAATCGCGGAATTCCCGGTACTGCCAGCCGGTCACTTCCTCCCGCTTCGGATTGAACTCGTTGTTCTGATTGTCGAACCAAGTCTCGCCCGCTTCCTTCCACATCCGCTGGAGTTCCAGCTTCTTGGACTGGTAGAACGGGTAGGCGCCGTCAATCTCCACGCTTCTTACGAGGGATGAGCGCTTGCCCGGCATTGCGTAATAATCCATCCCGAATTGATAGAATCCATCCTGCGGAACCTCGAACTCGTATTCCACCCAGCTATTCTCATCCACCAATGCCAGCGCCCCGCCGCTGCGGCCGCCGAGCCCTTCTTCCTTGCTTGTTCCTTCATCGCTGACAGCGGCATAGGCGAGTCCATCGAGCTTGAAGCTATAGCCCGCCGTATCCTTCGAACCTTCCGCGCTTAAGTCACGGTAATAGGCCGAGTAAGAAGCTTCCAGTTTGCTTCCGCCTTCTTCGAGCACCGAGCTTTCGTCCACCCCGCTCAAATCCGGGAAGCCAGCCATGGCCGTATCGTCGTAACCGCGGTTGCCGTTCCACCAGAAGAAGAAGCAGACTGCAGCCAGCAGGACGAGTATGGTCACCTTAAATTTCCTTATCCACCGAAACACCAAGGAGCCCCCCTTGCCATATAGGAACATCCGAATCATGAAAGGTAAGACGCACATCCCAAAGCGCGAAGCTTTGACATGTGCGGCCCGTCTTTCTGCTTAGCAATTGTTTGCCCTTCCAACAACATGAATCAAATTCACGTACGATTCGCCTTCATGATTCGGATGTACGCTTTACCTTACTGCTGCTGCATCAGCTTGAGCAATTTGTCCTTCTCCGGCTTCAGCTTCTTCTCGATATCCTCTTGCGCTTGTTGGATGGCTGTCTTGGAGTCGATGTTCTTGTCGAGCGCTTTGATGACGTTCTCAACCCAGATCGGCCATGCCAATCCGTCGAGGGTCGTGTAACGTCTTACCGGCAGCTTGTCGGTCAGCGAGGAGTAGAAGCTGAAGTCCGATTGGTCGCCGAGGTAAGCGTTCGTGTGATTTTGGTACCAGTCGAGTTCCGTAATGTTCTTCCAGTCCGGCTGGATGGACTGCTCCACTTGTAGCTTCCATGCCGCTTCCGTTGTCGTGATCCACTCGATGAACGCGTATGCCGCTTCTTGGTTCTGGCTTTGCGCCGGAAGCACGAACGTCGATCCGCCTGCGCCGAAGTTGAGGCCGAATGGCGCGCTCGTCGTTTTCCATTTGCCTTTTTGCTCAGGGAAGTTCAGCGCCAGGTCGCGCGGTGCATAAGTACCGGATACGTACATAACCGACTCGCCCTTCTTGACGCGCTGCTTGCCTTTGTCGCTGTAGATGCCGTCATGCGGCGCAATCTTCAACTGGTTGACGCGTTTGCTGATATCGAGGAACTTCACGAATTCATCCGTGTTGCGGACCCAGTTCAGTTCTTTGTCATAGTAGCCGAAGCTATCGCCCAGCCAGTGAACCGGTGAATCGCGCCATTCCATTGCCCACTTGCCGCTAGCTTTGAGCGTTTGAGCTAGGGTGAAGAAGTTTTCCGGATCTTGAATGTATTCGCCAAGCTCGGTCGGATCGGATGGAAGGCCCAGCTCTTCGAAAATATCCGCGCGGTAGTAAGTCACCGAAGGCGTTACGTCCCAAGGCATGCCGAGCAGTTGCGTACCGTCGATGGAGGACCAGCGGTTCCAGTTGTACTCGGACACATAGTCCTTATACTTGCCTGCGTTGAACGGTGCCTGGAGCAGGTCCGTCAGAACGCCGCCTGTGCTGTAACGCGGGAATTGTCCCTGCTCGACGAGCGCCACGTCCGGAGCGCCTTTGCCTGCGGCAAGCGTCGTCTGCAGCTTGTTGTGCAGATCCGCGAACGGCACGAATACCGTTTTGACCTTGATGTTCGGATACGCAGCGTTGAACGCTTTCAGAATTTCGCCATCGTATTTTTTATTATCGATGAACGTCCAGTACGTCACTTCGCCGCTCAGATTCGGATCGATTTCCGACTTCGGGAAGTTTGCTACTGCGTCAGAAGCAACTGCTTCGTTGGTTGCGTCTTCGCCTTCTGTTTCTGCATTGGCATTCGCATTGTTGCCCTCTGCATTGCCTTCTTCCGCATTCGCATTGGCATTAGTGGCCTCATTGTTGCCGCCGTTAGCCGCTTCGTTCGTAGTCGTGGTGGTGCTGCCGGAAGACGCTCCGCCGCCTGAACATGCCGTCAACACCATTACAATCGTTAACAACAACATGAATCCTTTTGCCCACTTTCTCAACAAAAACCCCTCCTCTTAGTCACTGATTAACCCCTTTGTAAATCACAACTAGGTAAAGTAAACGTTTTCAAAACATCGATTAGATGTCGCCAGTTCAGCTGCGATACAGGAACAGCCAATAAGGAACCGCTTACATTACTTTGGTTATAGGATCTTCCCGATGAGGATTGTACCGACTAGCGAACATTATCGAGAATATCAGCCTCCCATAGATTAATCTATACATTAATCTGTTAACTGTTTTATTTCATGACTTATTTTAGCATACAAAATTTTCTTTTCAACCCTAATTTTTAACTGTTTTACCTGCTATTTAAGAACCCATCCTCTAAAAATGCTCCGCACTCTGCAAAATCGATCAACTAACGAAATATAGTTAATGAAAACATTACCGTTAAATAGTGCAAGAAAAGTACTGTCCTTCACCCGCTATCCGCCATGGTTAAGCTTGCGGGATATAAAAAAGAACGGATCCCTGTGGAATCCGTCCTCGATAAATCCGAGTATGAATAATGCCGTGACAATTAGAAGTTTTGCGCCAGTTCTTTCGCTTGTTTCAGACCTTCGCCAACGATCTCAGCAGCGCGGTCAGGAGAAGCGTTGTGTCCTTCTACGATTACTTTGGATACGTTGCGGATGCCATAGAAGCCCAGCAGATTCGTAACCAGGTTAACCGCCATCTCTACCGATGCTGCAGGACCTTCGGAATACACGCCGCCTCGTGCGTTAAGCAACGCAACTTTTTTGTCGGAAAGCAGACCTACAGGGCCTTCTGCCGTGTAACGGAATGTTTTGCCTGCTTGGCACAGGTAGTCGAAATACGTGTGCAGCACGGCTGGGATCGTGAAGTTCCAGAGCGGGAATGCGAATACGACTTTGTCTGCTTCGATGAACTGGTTCAGGTAACCATTCACTTCTTCAACGATCGTTACTTCTTCCGCTGCCAGCTCCATGCCGCGGCCTGCTTTGAACATCGCGTTGATGCGGCTTGCGTCGTAGTAAGGCAGGTTCGCTGCGAACAGATCCAATTCCGTTACTTCATCTTGCGGGTTGGATGCTTTGTATGCAGCCAGGAATGCATCATACAGTTGAACGCTGACTGCTTGTTCAGCAGCGCGGTTGTTTGCTTTAACGAAAAGAACTTTTGCCATAATCGTATTACCTCCAAAATAATTTGATTTATGTGAATTGCCAATTGGCTGGATCCGCGACAAGCGAGTAACCAAAAGGTAGGTGTAACAACTAAATTAGTACGCGTAGCAACTATATTGCATAAAAAGTTAGAAACCCATGTTCATTCCGCTACTCGCTCTTGTCCGTCGAGACGAGGACAGCCGCGTGTGCGTTATCGCAAAGGGTAGCAAGTACCATACGGAACTGCTCCAATTGCTCCTTCGTCAATCCGCTGCAGATCGCCTGCGTGAAATCCTCCGCCACTAACCGGGTTTGATTCCTTAGCTCTTCTCCCCGACTCGTCAGATGGACGTTCAATGAACGCCGATCCACGGGATCGACTTGCCGATGAATAAATCCCTTCTGCTCTAGCTGACAGACCATACGTGCAATATTGGTCTTATCCTTCTTCAGCCGCTCAGCAATCTCATTCTGGGTCAAGCCACCACGCTTGTGCACTTCCATGAGCACAAGATTCTGCTCCGGAGTAACATCGAATGGAGCAAGCAGCGACTTCACACAGCTCGTTAGCTTGAGATCGGTCTGATGAATGACAAGACTGATAAATTCGTCATGAGAAAATTCCATCATTCATCACCCGCCAGTAATAGGTTATCACTGTGCATACCTTCTAACTATTTGTTAGTATATAGTGTTTAACTAGAGTTGTCAACCTATGTCGAATAACCGTCTGAGTGGCAATCCTTGCCTTTCAGACGGTTAATAGATTTGTTCATCCAAGACATAATTTACTATACATCCGGGTGTCATTCTTGCCCTAAAACCTGAAGCGAGCATCAGTCGTAAACAGATAAGCAGTCAAGATAAATCCCTCTGATTCGTGCTGACAAACGGATTTACAGCGAGCTAAAGCTCGTTTCGACTTGCTTGAGCATCGCCTTGCGCGCCGCGTCATCCACGGACGTTACGCCGCCGAACAAGAGATGGTCCACCGGTTGAATGCCGCAAAAATCAAAGATCCCTTGGTCCGAAGTTTGCTTCAAGGACTCAAGCATCCCGGAGGCCCGATAATACTCTTCCGGAGTACCATACGTGCTGACTAGCAGCCCCCGTTTACCCGTGAGCAATTTATCAATCGCCCCCTGCGCATTATACGCATAGGCAAAACCGTAGGAGAAAACGCGATCAACATATCCCTTAATGACGGCAGGCAGGCCTGTCCACCAAATCGGATAAATAAATGAAATCGTCTCTGCTTGGCGCACATAATCTTGCTCCGTTTTAATATCTTCAGGCGTGTTGCCCGCTCTCATAGCCGCCGTATCCCCGCTGGATAGAACCGGGTTAAAGCCGAGCTTATAGAGGTCCCGAACGACAACCTCTTGGCCTTTGCCCTTCAAGGCGCCGACAGCAGCGTCGAGAATAGCGTGATTGAAGCTTTCCTCATGCGGATGTGCAAATACAATCAGATGGCTCATTCATTTCATCTCCTATCGTAAGTAATGGATGTTTAGATCAAGCTTCTAGGCCCTCCCCATTATCTCCACTTCCCCGATTGGGTATTCGCTTAAACGTCTCCGGCCAACACGAATAACCAGATAGACCGAGCCGTCGGTCTATCCGGTTCCATTCTTGCCTGATTATCGTCTTCTCTCTGGATCAGCCGCCGTCATCGCCAGGTTCGGAGCCAAATAGAAACTGCTTGATGCTGGCATGGTGCAGAAGCCCGATGAAGGCTGCGTAAAACAAAATTGCCCCTTCTAACGGCGCAATGGAGCCATCCATCGCGGCCAAAAAAGCCCAAAGCAGCAATAATACCAGGTTCAAGGTGATGTATTCACCTAAACGTCTCATAGCCGCCCTCGCTCCTAATAGGTTTTATCTTCGCATCTCGATGTATGCTTAGTAAACCATATGTGCGATGGTTGTCCATGGTTCTCTTTTTTTACCGCATATTCACAATAATATAGCCCATTTCTGATCACGATGCTGCTCACCATTGCAGGCTCCATGATAGTGGCTAATCGTTTGGATGAAATAAAAATAAACCCTTCCGGAGGAAGGGTTAACGTGTATAAGATGGTCGGGATGACACGATTTGAACATGCGACCCCCTGGTCCCAAACCAGGTGCTCTACCAAGCTGAGCTACATCCCGAAAATAAAAATGGCGCGCCCTAAGAGATTCGAACTCCTGACCTTTTGATTCGTAGTCAAACGCTCTATCCAGCTGAGCTAAGGGCGCATTATAATGGAGCGGAAGACGGGAATCGAACCCGCGACCCTCGCCTTGGCAAGGCGATGCTCTACCGCTGAGCCACTTCCGCATGTTGGTGCGCGTAGAGGGACTTGAACCCCCACGGTCGCCCGCCAGATCCTAAGTCTGGTGCGTCTGCCAATTCCGCCATACGCGCGCAATATGCTATAACAGCATTTGAAGAAGTGAGCCATGTAGGACTCGAACCTACGACACCCTGATTAAAAGTCAGGTGCTCTACCAACTGAGCTAATGGCTCAAAATAAATGGCTGGGGATCAAGGATTCGAACCTTGGCATGACGGAGTCAAAGTCCGTTGCCTTACCGCTTGGCTAATCCCCAATATGGAAATGGGGCGATCGAGGGGAATTGAACCCCCGAATGTCGGAATCACAATCCGATGCGTTAACCACTTCGCCACGACCGCCACATGTATGCCAAATTGGCAGGGGCAGCAGGAATTGAACCCACACTAACGGTTTTGGAGACCGCTGTTCTACCTTTAAACTATGCCCCTATATGCCGCCGAGAGGACTTGAACCCCCAACCTACTGATTACAAGTCAGTTGCTCTACCAGTTGAGCTACAGCGGCACATGCAAAGTGGCTCGGGACGGAATCGAACCGCCGACACGAGGATTTTCAGTCCTCTGCTCTACCAACTGAGCTACCGAGCCTTACGTTATATGGTGGAGGCTGACGGGATCGAACCGCCGACCCTCTGCTTGTAAGGCAGATGCTCTCCCAGCTGAGCTAAGCCTCCATATGGTGACCCGTAGGGGATTCGAACCCCTGTTACCTCCGTGAAAGGGAGGTGTCTTAACCCCTTGACCAACGGGCCTTGAAAATAAAAATAGAACGGAGAAGGAGGGATTCGAACCCTCGCACCACTTACGCAGTCTAACCCCTTAGCAGAGGGTCCCCTTGAGCCACTTGGGTACTTCTCCATGAGAATGGCTCCCCGAACAGGACTCGAACCTGTGACAACTCGATTAACAGTCGAGTGCTCTACCAACTGAGCTATCAGGGAACAATAAAATGTTATTTTGGTGGAGCCAAGCGGGATCGAACCGCTGACCTCCTGCTTGCAAGGCAGGCGCTCTCCCAGCTGAGCTATGGCCCCATAAAGGTAAATGGTTGGCCTTAGTGGACTCGAACCACCGACCTCACCCTTATCAGGGGTGCGCTCTAACCAGCTGAGCTAAAGGCCATCATCAACAGATGATCACACCTTGAAAACTGGATACGAAATTCTTCACCTTTAGCTAGGTTTTTTCGAAGATATTCCTCCGAAGCAAGCGTATGCTTCCGAAGTGAACATTCTTCGAATGTTCTCAGGATAAGCCCTCGACCGATTAGTATTCGTCAGCTGCATGCATTGCTGCACTTCCACCTCGAACCTATCAACCTGGTCGTCTTCCAGGGGTCTTACGTACTGGGAAATCTCATCTTGAGGGGGGCTTCACGCTTAGATGCTTTCAGCGCTTATCCCGTCCGTACTTGGCTACCCAGCGGTGCTCCTGGCGGA
>NZ_JACHXK010000002.1:0-11014 GCF_014192105.1 Paenibacillus phyllosphaerae
TCAGAAGCCGAGTAGGATCGTCTTTGCATAAAAAAGCTCCCCTTAGGGTAACAGGTTTTATTATTTCACCTGTCTACCGTAAGGGGAGCATATCATTATGGAGCTGCGCTTTCTTATTCGGCTTTGATTTATTTACGTTACGCGCGGTTGGCGTTCCTGCCCGCCCATACGGACACGATCAATTGCACGACGGCCACCAGTGAAGCTAAAAGAATGAGCGAGATCCATGGGCTGATCAGCAGCAGAGCCGCTGTCAGGATAATACCCGCCAGATAAGGAATCGGAAGAGCTCGGTTGACGATCCACATGAAGATCAGATTGCCGACCAGGAACAAGACGGGACCGCCGACCGTGATGAGGGCGGACTTCATGTCCATATGGCCTGTCGGATGATGCAGCAGCAGCTCGCCGGCAACGGCTGTCAGGATAATGCCGATGACAAGCAGCAGATGCGTATAGGTATAGCCGGAACGGGCGACTCTTCCGGGATCGGAGGAATGGGCGATCCGATGATGTCCGCTTTTGGCAGTGGCAATGAAGTAAATTCGCCATAAGGCGACCGTACTGATGAAGGAGATGGCGAACGCCGCGGAGGAGAGCGGACTCCAGCCGAGCTTCACGAAATTCGCGCCGGTCACCAGGATGGATTCACCCAAAGCAATAATGATGAACAGGCCGCAGCGCTCGGCCATATAAGCGCCTTCGACGTCCCACACCGAGGTTGGCGTTCGGCCGATCCGCGGCAGCCAGAAGCCGAGTGACGGTCCGATATAGTCAATAACGAGCGCGATAACCCAGAACGCGATGCGCCAGGACTCATGCGCGATGCCGCCCGCAATCCAGAAGACACCCGAGAAGCTGAGCCAGCATAGAATACGTACCCAGTTGATACGCAGCTCTGCCGAGCCATTGCGGAACATCCAGACCGTAAAGGCCGTCCTGCCGACCTGGAAGGCGACATAGCCGATCGCAAAAAAGATGCCGGCGGACTCGAACGCCTTGGTGATGGAGGTCGACATCACTAAGCCGAGCAGCATCAACGCGATTAATAAATACTGTACCTTTAACGTCTCGGGATTCAGCCAGTTAATGACCCAGGCGGTGAAAATCCACGCCCACCAGACCGCCATCGTAAGCAAAACGAGCCGGAATAGGCCTTCCAACGAGAGATCCTCCAGGAAGGTATGGGAAAGCTGGGAGATGGCAAAGACGAAGATGAGATCGAAGAATAGCTCAATAAACGATACTTTGCCTGTGTTGTTGGTTCCCCGACTGCGTATGAGCTGCAGCTCAGTCGGTGTAGCCATAAGACCACTCCTTAAGTTCAACTATTTTTTGGCAAGTATATCATAGGATGATAGCTTCGTCATGATGCGAAAGGGATGGACGGGGTTTGCAGCAGCGCGGGCGTATTAAATTGTGAGACAAATCATTGTCACCATGTCAGAAGTAGGTTCATAATAGAAGAGTAAGGGTGAGAGAAGAACGGCAAAGGGGTGCGATCAAATGAAAGCGCATGACATTATGAATCGCCACGTCTACAAAGTGAAAGAAAATGACACCGTCCGTTCCGTCATCGAACGGTTCATGGACCATCGCATCAGCGGGTTGCCCGTTATCAACGACCGCAACGAAATCGTAGGGTATATCAGCGACGGCGACATCATGCGGTACATTGGCCGCAAGAGCGACAGGGTGATCGGCAACTTCTACTACATCGCGGTCATGCGCGATCAGGAAGAGATGGATGTTCGCGTCAAACAAATCCTGAATCTGAATGTGCTCGCCATCGCCAAACGGAAGGTCATTACCGCCCAGTGGGACGAGGACATCGATCAGATCGCCGCCATTCTGGGCAAACGGCAAATCAAGAAGCTGCCGATTGAACGGGACGGCGTCCTCGTCGGCATCATCAGCCGCGGCGACGTGATCCGGCACGTGTTCCGGTCAGTGACGTAGGATAATAAATTCTCAGGCTCTAGTCGATTGACTAGAGCTTTTTGTTTTGTGAACCTTGTGGGATTGAATAACTGTATTATCCATTTCAGGAGGTGGATGTAGATTTTTGTCGAATTACTTAACCGAGTATTAGGAACGCAATACATTTCGGGAGGAATTCGCCTTGAATACTTATTACGCTAAGTTAGGCCGACTTATCGATGAGAGGACCTCTTACCATAAGGATGGATATTATATTCTCTGCGAGGACAATATCCTAAGATATAGTGATACAAAACCGAACAACATAGAGATTATTACCTCTGAGCGTTTTGTAGATGCGCTTGCTGATGGATGTCGGACAACTATCGCGAATTTTGCTGAGACTGCCGAGAATAAAGATGTCTATGCGTTCAATTTATTCATTTTTGATGATCATAAATATTACATCATCTATATGAATACAGAGGAGAAGTACAACGCAAGAATTGCTGAATACCAGGCGAAGTACCCTAGGTATGCCGAACCTTCAGATCAAAGAAGTGTGAAGTATAGTCAAGGTGATTTTGATTTTGAATTCTTTTTTACACCTGAAGATGTAGGGGATCCCGGTAGAATCATTAGTGCTTATGAAGATGTCGTCAATATTGAATCGAATAATGATGAAATTGGTGCGATAGAGGAAGATGACCTTCCTGTTATCGCTTTCGAAGTTAGCATTATACACGACGGTATGTACGTCTTGACCTTAAAGGCGATTGAGCGATTATTAAGCGAAAATGCCTTTGCGTCATTGAACAGAACTTCGGACTTCATTGCTTATGCAGCGATTAATCACGATTGGCTCGATTACAGTTTGATCATGCCGAAGACGATTGACTCAGACCTGTATAAACAGGTTTTCCCAGATGTGTATGAGCTGCATAACCAATTTAAAGATGAAATGCAACGCATCAAGGACTTATCCGTCAGTGATGCAATCGATTATTGGATGCCCGCGATTCAAGACAGACACAATCTTGAATCACCGTTTAGTTATTGTAAGGCAGAGTATGATGTCTTTCTTCAAGTGGAAGTGTACGAAAACGAGCTTGCACAAGAATGTATCCATCGTATGAAGCAGCTATTGCTTAATGACCAAGTTGGTTACGATTATTTCAACGAATATGAATTTTATGCGGAAGCATTGCATTATGCAGGCGAACTTTCGAATGTACAGAAGACAAGTTGTATTGAAATAGCAGATGCATTGCTATCTTCGGGGGAGGAACAACTTTTTGATGTAGCCAATGAACTTTTGGTTCACATCAATAGAAAAAGATAAGAAGTAAAGCAATTCTATAGCGATCTCTCCATAAAAACAGCCGCCCGGCTCACGCCAGGCGGCATTTCACATTTCCATGCTATTTCAATTCGTTCAGGCGCTCTTCCAGACGGTCCCACGTCTCGGTAATGCCTTGCAGCATCCCCATGTCCATGACGGTCTTAAGCGCTTCGGCGGTTGCGTATTCCGAGCGGCTGACGAGCTTCGTCTTGCCGCCCAAGTCAATGAATTCCATCGTGGCCAAGGTAGCGGGCAGAGTTTCATCCACATTGCCCTCGGCATCGGAGAAATAATCCGTATAGACGATTTTCTCCGGCTCGACGATCTCGGCGTAGACGCCTTTGCCCCACGATTCCATGCCATAGAAGTCGCCTTGGCTCTCGTCGACGCACTTCATGCAGTAATGCCACACGCCGCCCGGGCGGAAGTCGATGTTACAGACCGGTACGTCCCAGCCTCGCGGACCCCACCAACGCGACAGATGCTCCAGCTCCTTGAACATCTTGAAGACGAGCTCCCGCGGAGCATCGAATACGCGCTCCAACACCAATACTTGATCCTGCTCTACTCGCGATACCATTGCTGGATTAGACATGATAATTCCTCCTAAAGGTTGAATGAATTTATCCTTGCTCTTTGTTCTGCAACTCTCGTAAGTAGGCGTCCAGTTTGTCGAAGCGCTCCTCCATGATGTGGCGGAAGGAGTCCAGCCAGCTCGTCATCGCTTGAAAAGGCTCAGGTCGAAGCCGATAAATCCGACGGTTCGCATCAGCTTGCACTTCCACGATTCCATGTTCGCTCAACACCTTCAAGTGCTTCGAGGCTTGGGGCTGACGCAACCCTAGCCGATCTGCAATTTCCCCAACGGTCAAGGGACCTTCGCGCAACAGCTCGACAATATGCATACGGTTCGGTTCGGCCAAAGCGCTCAATGTCGTCGTGTCTAGTTCCAGTCGTTTGCCTGACATGTCGCTCACCTCTCTACCTGATGAATGCCGGTGCTGTCATCTCCCATCACCATGATGTTCATCTTGCTGACCTAAATATACCCAATAAGGAATATTCCTGTCAAGGAATATATTTGATTGTACGCCACATAGGCAAACAAGCCGGCCTCCCCGGCAGGGGAGTCAGCTTGTTTAAGTACGATCCTATTAATTCAGGAAACCATCCAGCGCAATTGTCGGCTTGCCATCCGCCTGCCATGCGCCTTTATTGTAGCCGCCGTTGTAGCCAGGCGTCGCTTGAGGCTCCCAGTAGAAGACCCCGAGTCCTTTGCCGCCGGAGATATTGCGAACCTTCGTCTTGATGTCGGCGACGAAGCTCTTGGCCGCAGCAGGTTGGTTGTAATCCATGCCGATCTCGGAGATGATGACGCTTTTGCCATATCGGGCGATCATGTTGTTCGCATTGCTGATCGTCTGATTCACCTTCGTGCTCCAGTCGCTTGCGCTAGGGTAGAGCGACATGCCGATAATATCGAAAGTTGCGCCGTTCGCTACAAGACCGCCGATGTTCCAGACGAACGTGGCGTTATCGTAGCCGTTCGCCAAGTGAACGATCGTCTTGGTGTTCGGGAAGATGCTCTTCACCGCATTGTTGCCGGTATTGACGAGCCATGCGTAGTTCTTCATATTCACCGACGCCTTGCCGTCGTTCCAGAGCATGCCATCGTTCGTCTCATTGCCGATCTGCACCCAATCCGGAGTTACGCCGGCGTTCTTCATCGTGTTCATGACATAGACGGTGTGGCTCCACACGGCATCCATCAGCTGCGTGAAGTTGAAGCTCTGCCAGGCATAAGGCTTCGTCTGCTGGCCGGGATCGGCCCAGGAATCGCTGTAGTGCAGCGTGAGCATGACGCTCATGCCCAGATTCTTGGCGCGAACGGCAAGCTGGGCGGCTTTCTCGGCGTTCATGTAACCGTTACCATAATCGCTCATGTTCGGATTGACCCATACGCGAAGCCGGACGGAGTTGAGCTGATAATCGTTCTTCAGAATCTGCAGAATGTCCCGCGTGACGCCATTCTTGTCCTTCCACTTGTAACCCTGCGCCTCCATGCCGGCGACCCAGCTAATGTCTGCGCCTTTGGCGAAAGCAGGGGCAGCCGTTGCCGCAGGCTGGCCGGAAGGCACATGCAGGCTAAGCATTAGAACCAGGAGCGCAAGGACCGCAAAACAGGTGGAACGTAAGAAGCGTTGTCTCATCATAATCCTCCTTTAATAGGTTGTTCGTAAAGGCGATTCCGGTTGCGGAATGTCCTTCCATCTAAATTGTAAGCGCTTCATATGGGAACTCGGAAGTGGAGGAGGACAACGATTTGTTATACCTTTGCAACAAAAAGGAAATTCGAATCGTCCCTTTCGATCCCGATGGGTTTCTTCTCGCGGTTTACTTTCATGTCATCTTTTTCCAGGAGGTTTATGTTAAAATAATGAGAGGTTTTAGAGCCGAATGAGGGGGGAAATGATAGACGACGATCGAGCAATCGCAAGGCTTCGGTACTCTTCCATAGGGAGTTATAACGATGAAAACCATTATGATTGTCGAAGACGATCTGCCCATAGTGCGCGTGCTGATGGCCTATCTCCAGAAAGCCGGGTACTCGTGCATGGCATTCGCAAGAGGAAACGAGGCGCTGGAACAACTGGCCTCGCTCCAACCCGCGCTAATTGTGCTGGAGTCATGCTGCCGGGGATGGATGGGTGGGAAGTGCTGGGCGAGGTTCGTCGAAGAACCGCTTGCCCTGTCATCATGCTTACGGCAAGACAGGAACTTGGGGAGCGTCTTAAGGGTCTGAACGGCGGGGCGGATGACTACATGATGAAGCCGTTCGAACCGGAAGAAGTGGTAGCCCGCATACAGGCGATTCTGCGCAGGCCTTCTACGCTATGGATCTCGGAGGATCGGAGGCAATACGGCAGCTTAACGATCGATTTCAAGTCCAGATCGGTCAGCTTGAACGGCGAAAGCTTGTCCATCACCCCCAAAGATATGGCCTTGCTGCTGTTTTTGGCCAAACATCCGAACCAAATCTTCCATCGCGAGCAGTTGATCGAGCGGGTGTGGGGACAGGATTACGACGGAAGCGACCGCGCGGTAGACCATGCCATCAAACGTCTGCGCCAGGTGCTCGTCCATCTGCCTTCGCATGACGGGGAAATCCGTACGTTACGAGGAACCGGGTACCAATTCTATGCCAACAAACAGGACTAAACGAAGCTCGCTGCTACGTTACTGGACCGTACGCTATGTCGTGACGTTAAGCGCCGGCTTGCTGATGATCGGGGTCGCTGCGGTAATCGGACTGCAGCAATACGCGCTGCACGAGAGACTCGGGTATGTGCGAAGCTTGGCCCTTGATGCGGCGGAATATATCGTGAACGATGCCGGAAGGATTCATATGCCTGACCAATTCTATGCCTGGATCAATCGTACGCAGCGAAGATACAGGCTCCCCGGGCAGCTCAGCTTGACGGTCTTCGACCAACGGGGCGGGATCTTGTTCTATTCCGGTGCCGCTGACCCCGCTGCCCGACCAACGCCGGAAGGTGCTGCTCCTGCGCCGCTGCCAAGGCCATCGGTCCCCGAAAAGGTGCCGGGCGAACGCAAGCCGGAGGCTCTCGATAGCGTACCACACCGGTCTGATCCGCGATTTCGCGTTTCGCCCGCGCTCGATCATCGCGTCCATGTCAAGAGGCAGGACGAGCATTATCTGATTACGGCACCGGTCATCGGCAATGGGGCAGTTATCGGCGGCATGATCGGCATTTCTTACGCCAAGCAAGAGCTGACCGACATTCGGCAGCAGTACGGATTAATTACCGCCTTGCTTACGCTCTCGGGTATTCTCGGTTGGCTCATTCTCTATGCGATGCTGCGAAGAATGACCAAGCCCATCCATGAAGTTGTGAGCGCATTCAAACAAATCGGGGCCGGCAGCTACATGCTGCTGGAGGAAAAAGCTAACGAGCACGAGATCTATGAGCTGCTCGTCTACTTTAACGCGATGGCAGCCAGGCTCGAGCAGTTGGAGCAGCTGCGCGCCGAAATGCTGGCCGGCGTGACCCATGAGCTGAGGACGCCGATCACGTCGATACGGGGCCTGACGCGCGCCGTTAGGGACCAAGTCGTTGCTGCCGCTGAGGCCGATGAATTTCTCGATATTACGCTAAGCGAGACCAGACGGCTAGAGCAGATGGTAACGGATCTGCTTGATTTCCATGCCTTCGCTTCCGGCACGATGCGGATTGATCCGGATGAGGTCGATCTAGGCAGGCTGTTGCGCGAAATTCGAAATCAATGGGGACTGCTCGCCGCGGACGACAGAATAGATGTTGTACTCCATCTCCCGGATCATCCGGTGCATGTATTCGGGGATGCCGGGCGGATTCGGCAAATCATGCTCAATTTGCTGACGAACAGCAGACAAGCCATGGGCAGCCAGGGGAAGATCAGGATTATCGTAAGCGAATTATCCATGGCTTCTTACGCGGTGCTGGTCGCAGATACCGGGTCGGGAATACCTCCGGAGGAACAGAACAGCGTCTTCGAACGCTATTATCGGGGATCGAACAAAAAAGGGTTCGTGCACGGTCTCGGCCTGGGACTGACCATAAGCCGGATGCTGGCGCTAGCCATGAGTGGAGAGCTGATATTACAGGACAGTTCCTCCGAAGGCACGACTTTTCGGCTGGTGCTCCCTAAGCGGCAGGCAGGAGAGCAATAAGGTTTAAACATGTTAACGTATTCTTCGTGCCCGAAGGGGGAGAGGAATACTTTTTTTATTGCCGTCTTCTGCCATACGGCTGCCACATTCCGCCTCTATTCTAGGACTATCACCCGGACATTAACCGGCATGCCAAAGCAAGCGTCAAACCCAATTATCCAAAAGCGAAAGGTGGCTTCCTGTTATGCCTGAAACGGTAGAGTATGTTGTAATTGTGTCGAAAGCCCGATCGAAAGACAGCCAAGTACTGGTCATTACCGCAACCACGGAGCAAGAAAAACCCGTCGTAGCTGCAAAGCAAGAGTACGGCAACGAATATCAGTTATGGGAAAAAAGACAGGTCCGCGCAAATGATTCGAACGTATACGCGCTGGTCAACAAGAAAACCGGCACCTGCCTCGGAAGAGCGAACGCATCGAACGGTTCGAAAATCGTACTGGGCACTGTAGCCGAAGCGAAGATCAACGATTTCTATGCATGGCGCGACGATAACGTTCCAGGCACGCACAATGCGATCAAAAGCAATGCGGATTGGGAGCAAAAACTGAATATTCCCGGCAATGGTCCATACAGCAGCGGGCAGGGGCTTGTTACGTGGGAATGGTCGCGAGGCCAGCAGAATGAGCTGTGGGTATGCGTGCCGGACAGCAAGCTGATTACGCTCACGCGGATGGATTTTCAAATGGATCAGGCGTCGATCCTCAAAAGCGTGCCGGTCGTTTCGTCCAAGCAGCTCGTCACGAATCTTACGGCGCACGAGCAAACGGAGACCGTCACGTTCTCCGTTACCAAAGGAAAAACCTACAGCTTTAAAAGGGAGCACGGCTTAAAAATATCCGAAGGCATCACATTTAGTGCAGGGCTGCCATTGGTAGGCGAAACCGAGGTCGAAATCGTGGTCGAGGGCACGCATACGTACTCGGAGGACCATACGGAAGAGGAGACCGAAGAAGTGACGCTGGAAATCCCGGTAACCGTCCCCGCTCAGTCGGCCGTTACGGTTTCGGCGATTATGCTGCAGGGCATTATCGACGTTCCGTACACCGCAACATTCGAAATCAAATATCCGGATGCGACCTTCACTGAAAAGGCCTCCGGCATCTTCAAAGGCGTGAATACCTTTACGGTCACGACGGAGTTCAAGCCGGTCGAGAGCGAGAAAGCGAAAACATAACACCGCACCTGAGGTATACGACGTTCAGCCTCGGAAATCGAGCTCGACCACGCGATCATACTGCGCGGCGGCTCGGATTCGATTACCGGTTATGAGCATTTTGCTTCGTCAATTGCTTGACCTGGGCGCTTAATTCATCGATTTGCTTCTGCATCTGAAGCAATCGTTCTTCCTGCATGCGGGCATTCGCTTGATCCTGCAGGTCGGTCATGGCGGCTTCTTCTAGAGCTAGCGTGGCTGCCCAGGTGGCAAGGATATCGCCGAATGTCGTCACAAGGCCCGCTACGACGGCGAGTTTAGCCGCATAGCCCTCCGGCTGTGCTGACTCTTGCACGCTGACTTCAGGCGCTAGTTTTCTTTTGTTCATTGTATGTCCTCCCTGTTGCATACAGCATAGAAGGCCATCCTACGTCGAACGGCGGCTGTTTCCGGGTTTCAATAGACTTCTATACCTTATGCGGGATGAAATTCGATGGTGTGCGGCGGCATAACTCCTATCTTTGGCAGCATGACCCGATTGTCATGTTCTGGTCAAGGCGCTACAATAAGTAGTAGACGATAGATAGTCATTTCGACGAATGAAAGTGGGTTACGTCAAGTTGAGCAAAGCCGTCATTAACACACTTGAGAAATATGCGCCGAACCTGGTTGCCATCCGGGAACAGCTGACAGGCCGTACGGCCGACGAGAACATGATTAAGGGCCAGCTGGAGGTCGAAGCGGACACGTACTGCACGCCTTTGCTCAATAAGCGGATTTATGAGCTGAAGCGCGTCCATCTTCAACTATTGGAGAAGCGCAATGACTTGTCCAGCCAATTCCTGAATTCACGCATGGAGCAGAAGCGTCCCAGCGACGAGATGATCGAGCAGCTCGATACGGTCGAGATGCAGATCCTCATCCTGGAGAAGGCCATCCATAAGAAGCAGGAGCAGAACCGCCAGCTGAGCCACAGCGTGGAACGCAATTTTATCGATCATCCATTCATCTCATCGAGCAGTCCGAACGAAGTTACGCTCAAGAAAAAACGCAAGGGCAATGGCGTGCTGGAAATGAACAAGACCGGCTTCCGCAATCTGTTCTACCAGAACGGTAACGGGAAGGTGCTGCTGCCGTCGGACGCCCGCAACATGCTGGGCATCTTCAAGATGTGGGAGCAGAAGGGCAAGAACAAGGAATTCGCCTTCGAATTCCGCGAGCTGCTCAAATGCGTCCAAGCCGACATTAACGGCGGAGAATACGAAGCGCTGCATGATAGTCTCGATAATTTGGGTAAAACGTCGATCGTTATGGAAGAATACTATGACGCCGAAGCCAAAAAGCGGAGAAGAACGAAGATCCATAATCCGTTCCAGTCCGTCGAGATCGACCGGGATTCGAACCAGGCCTACGTGAAGCTGAGTGACGATCTGTTCAAAAATCTGCTGCTGGGCAACGTGGTATCGATCAGCATCTCGCTATTCAACGATCTGGCGACGCCGACTTCGAAGAACTTGTACCTGGTCGTCGTCAACAAGACGAAGGACAAAGAGTTCATCCTAGAGGTTGAGCCGCTGATCGGCCATCTCGGCATTAACTCCAATGAGAAGTCCAAAGCGTATTCGCTGCTGAAGGCTTCGTTCGAGGAGCTGCAGAATTTCGACGTTATTCAGAGCTTCAAGATTCTGAAGAACGGAAGGACCCCGGTCAAAATCATTTTCCAGCCAAGCGACTGGCTGCTGCAAGAGAATAATTACGAGGAGCAACTGCTCATCGACAACGAGACGACGCCGATCTACATTTAGATCGGCGTTTTTCTTGTTTTCACCACTGGGTAGAAACTCCTCTCCGTTACGAACAAAACTCC
>NZ_JACHXK010000002.1:11112-183281 GCF_014192105.1 Paenibacillus phyllosphaerae
CCTCTGTATTACGAAACTCCTCTGAGTTACGAACAAAGCTCCTCTGTATTACGAAACTCCTCTGTATTACGAAGGAAACTCCTCTGTATTACGAAACTCCTCTGAGTTACGAACAAAGCTCCTCTGTATTACGAAACTCCTCTGTATTACGAAGGAAACTCCTCTGTATTACGAAAATAAAGCCGGACAATTGTCTGGTTTAAAAATTTTCTTAGGAAATTTTACGCCTCTCCGTTACGAACAAAACTCCTCTGTATTACGAAACCCCTCTGCGTTACGAAAATAACGCCTCTGCGTTACGGACGTTTGTCCTCTCAATTACGAAACACCTCTCGGTTACGAATGAAACTCCTCTGTATTACGAAAACTGTATCGTAATAGGGTCAAAACCATAGATTTGGATTCAAAACCTCCTCTGTATTACGCTTAAACCTCCTCTGCATTACGATTGACCATCAATCGATGCAAATGATATTGTCGAATCTGGGCGACGATGGTCTGCCTGCCTCTAGTTAAATCGATTTACCCGAGCTTACCCGACAATTGTCCGCTTAGCCAGCGGATCGGTACGTCATCATTTTGGGAACGCCAACCCAAACGATCGCGAGAAGCTCTATTATTGCTAAACCGGCTGATGCCATCCTCTGGGGGCGCAGCGTGTTCCATAACGGTTCCGATGAAATACAAGATGGTGAAATAAGATGAAGTTTAGAAATTGTTATACGTAAAGAAAAAACCCCCGCATAAGGCGGGGGCGAGAGCGTAAAGTCGCCAAACTTTACGCTGGGCTGAACCGGCCAAGGTTCAGCATCATGAACATGAACATTCCGAAGTACATACGATCACTTTCAATCTGCGCCAACAGATGGAAAGCGAGCGGATTGTCTTAAGTCTCGATCGCAATGAATCGGGACTTACAAACGCTCCCGCAAGCCGCAGTCCTTTTTTCGCGAAAAAAACGCGAATATAAAGGTCTACTTTCGTTTTGCATTTTTTGTGTCTGCCCTATATTATAACGCCCCGTTCCCAAGGAGTAAATACATATAGCTGGTCAGATTAAACATCCATGAATTAGGAAGGAGGATAGGATGCAGGATGAGTAAGCAGACCCAGCCCAAGAACTCCCATACATACAGCTATATGACACTCCAAAATAACAATCCAGGGGCTACATTCCCGGTTGCGGTCGATTATTCCTTCCTGCAGGAGTTATTCGGTATCGAGCGGTCTTATGGCACCGATCAAGCGATGTTGTTCCGTCGCAACAGCCATCCGCTTCGCAAGTTCCACGTAACCGAGATGTCTCTGCGCCTAATGATGACGATCTTCCGCCGCTTCAATACGGAAGGATCGCTCGTTGGCGTATCTATCCACCGACTTTACCAATTGATGAATGAGGAATATGAGGATGCTGGCTCCAAGGAGCAATTCTATGCCGAGGTGCGCAAATTCATTGATCTGAAGCTGATCTCGACGACCCGCAGCGGCATTATCTCGCAGTGGCGCCTCGAAGCGTTCAAGCGTGGGACAGGCCGTTTCGTGCTGTTCCATCCTGTCGTGTTCACGAAAGCATTCACGGATCTGCCGCTGTCCGCGCAGAAGCTCTACCTGTACATCATGAGCCGTAACGGCCAAAAGACGAATACGCCGTTCAAAGAATTCCTCGGCGAGGATTCCTGGCTGTATACGTTCACGCATAAGTCTCGCCCTGCGCAAGTGCGCGAGCTCCTTCATTCGCTGGAGGCGCTTAAGCCGGTCGCTGAGGCTTCTTTGCTGAACGAAGCAGACGTTGCCAAGGATGATTTGGGCCGGTGGTATTTGCGCTGCGTGCCGAACGCTGCCTACGTGATCCGCCACCAGACAGGCCATCACTATCGTTCCATTCCAAAAGCGAAGGTGCCTTATTCCAGAACGGTAGGGCGTCTTCGCATGTTGCTGCATACGTTCCGGATCGGGGAGATCGAATTCATGGAGCATGGCCAGCTGTTCCTTCGCCTTGCGCAGCTGCTTCACAACAACGGCTTCAAGACGCTGCGATTTGCCGTAGGCCGCCTGCGCGAGCTGTTCCAAAGCGGCCAAATCTTCGCGTCGGACCCGGTAGCCGTCCTGGAGGCCGAGCTTGCCGATCGCGGGTTCGTCCAATTCATCGAGGTCGCGAAAGCAACCGGCGTCTATCCGTTCATTCTGGGCGAAGAGGCGGATGTATTCGGACAAGCCCGGCCGGTCCAGTTCTACCGGGCCATCCGGGAGCGGTTCTCGCTCCGGCGTTTCGCGGCCGTCTGCCGCAGGGCTCTGCCTTTGCTGCGAAGCGGCGAAGCGGAAGGAGCGGCGCGGGAAGGGGAAGACTTCTACTTGGAAGATTATCTCCTTGCGCGCTTCGCACAATAATTTCATCGTCATGGACAAGCCCCCTGCAGTCGAAGGGGGTTATTTGCCGTTGTTCGGCACGTTATCGTGGCTGCAGGTATGACTGCGAATCTCGACAATTGTCGGCACTGCCATCCATCTGTTCAGGTTATCTACGTATGACAACCGTCGGGGCGTCCGATAATCGGTTATAATTCTAGACATTCACGTCAGCTAACAACTGCTGGATAAGCGATTCGTTATATTTGCAGACAAGGATTGTGAACAGGGGATAACAACTGTGGGCAACAGTAACGTTCGACAGCCGAAACCTGCGCGCTGGATAATCGAGCCAGCCTTGTTCTGTTTTATTGACGCTAGTTTCATTTGTTCTGAAATTTTGACGCAAAAGGCCAGTGAAGTCTGTAAAAATAGTTTAAAGGTCTCCTCAAACCCTTAACCGACGCGGGTCGCAAGGGAAAAATAGCAAGCCTAGAAGATTTATGTTTAAAAAGATACTTTATATTTAAAAGATAAATATCATCATCGGGAATTCTTCCTTCTTTCTTATAGATACCGAAAAGAGGCTCCTTCCGAAAGAAGGAACCTGATAACACTGCGGGCGGCTTCATGGCCTTATTTACATCCGAATCGAATGATCCGCGGGAAGGGAAGTCGACGAGGAAGAGTTGTTGGCAAGCTTACCGGTCCAGATGCATACGCCTGCGCCCACATAAGCAAGGCCCCAGAAGAAGGCGAAATATTTGTTATCGGCGATCGGAAGGAACATGCTGAGGATCATAACGAAGTGGAGAATGGCAACCCAGCGTGGGAACACTTTGGCGCGGAAAGTAATAATGGCGTACAGCAGCGTACCGCCGGTAAGTCCGAGCATGCTGACCATTCGGGAGATCATGGTCACGAGGCTGTCTGTAGCGACTTCCTGCATGCCGGGGAAGAAAGCGGTGAATACAAGCGCTGTCGTTATGATGTTGCCTAGGATGATGCCGATGGTGCTGATGAAGCCGAGCATGCCGGTCTCCTTGGACTGGACGGCGAATAGCGCGATGCTGCCCACCGACATAAGAATGCAGGCGATGTAGCCGAAGGTCAGCTCTTGCACGCTGTCCGTTCCCCAGATGATGGATGTCGGCGTCATGCCGATCCTCGCGATTCCTGCTACCAGACAGATCATGCCTAACCATCTTACCAATTGATTCATTTGCATTGTGAATGCCTCCTGTTATTGGGGTGTGTTGCGCTGTTGGTCTTATCATAGCGCCATGTCAATCATTAGCGGCAGAGCAGGTATTCCCCGCCGGGTCGGGAAGTTTCATTCCCGAGAACCGGGAACCGCGAAGTGGGCGACCCGGGAAAAATGCAATTCCCATATTCACCCTCCATGCGCGCGTTATATAATGAAGCCATGAGAACCATTACCTTCTACCGGCTGCTGGTCATCGTCTTCTTCGCCGTGACCGGAGTCCTTTATTCCAACGGCATCGCCGTCTATTACGACGCGCTAGCAACACGATGCATTCCAACGGGCTGCGGGAATTCGGTCCCTGCCCTCATCCTGGACCCGGGCGGTCTGTCCGTGGAGATGACCGCGCTTTATCTCGTGCTTATTGATGTGCTATTTACCGCGGTATTCTACGTATCCGCAGGGGCTATGCTCTGGAAGGGAGCACGGGAGCCGATGGGGCTGCTCGCCGCGCTGGCGATGGTCGCATTCGGGACGACTTTCCCGTCGCTTGCTATCGTCAGCGCGGAAGGTTCGGAACTTGCGCGGATTTGGTTCTATGCGGTCTCTACGATCGGTTGGACTTCGATTACGCTATTCTGCCTGCTGTTCCCCAACGGCCGGTTCGTCCCGGCCTGGACCAAGTCGGCGATGGTCATTATCGCAATATGGAACGGCGCGAACTTCATCGTGCAAGGGAGCCTGTGGGAGAAGCTGCATCTGCCCGTAATGGTCCAGGTCGTCTGGTTCCTCTCGACGACGGCGCTCCTGATCTATTCCCAGGTTTACCGGTTCAAGAAAGTATCCAGCCCGGCGGAGCGGCAGCAGACCAAGTGGGTCGTGTACGGCGTAACGGTCAGCTTTATCGGGTTCGGCCTGCTCAGCATCCTGTTCGGCTCTCCGGTCAACGACGGCCGGGCGATGACGTTCATCTGGCTCAACGCGGTGCTTAATCTCAGCTTGGCCGCGCTGCCGGTTACGCTTGCGCTTGCCGTGCTGAGGCGGCGGCTGTGGGAGATCAATCCGCTCGTGAACCGTACGATCGTCTACGGCGCGCTTACGCTTTGCATCGTGCTCGTATATGCCGCGACCGTCCTTTATCTGGGACGGCTGCTCGGCAATTGGAACCCCTATATCGTTTCCTTCCTCGTTACGGCAGTGGTAGCGGTACTATTCGCGCCGCTCAAAGAATGGCTGCAGCGCCAAGTGAACCGCCTCTTCAAGGGACGGCATGACGACCCGTATGCCGTGCTGCTGGAGCTGGGCGGGCAACTGATGGAGCCGCTTGCGCCCGACGCGATGCTTGAGGTGATCGCCGGGAAAGTGAAGGAAGTGCTGCGGCTACCTTATGCGGCCATCGCCGCTGGCGTGGAAGGACAGGAAGCGATCATAGCCGAAGCCGGAGAACGCAAGGACAGCCTAGAGCTGCACGCCTTCCCGATCATTCATCGCGGACGGACGCTCGGGACGCTGTATGCTGCCAGCCGTTCAACGGGCGAGCTGTTCTCCTCCGAGGATATGATGTTCCTCGAGGTGCTGCTCGGCCATGCGGGCCCGCTCGTCAACAACGCGGATATGCTGCAGGCGATGCGCAAGCTTGCGGAGGATCTGCAAGAGTCGCGCGAGAAGCTGGTCGCCGCCAGGGAAGAGGAGCGGCGGCAGCTGCGCAACAATCTGCACGATGATCTTGCGCCGCGACTGGCCGCGCTTGCGCTGAAGACATCGATCGCCCGCAAATTCGTCGAGCGGGATCCGGCCTCGGCGATCGCGATGCTCGATGAGCTGGGCCAGGTCATCCGCACCACAGTCGGCGATATTCGCGTGTTGGTGCATGACCTGAGGCCGCCCGCGCTGGATGAGCTTGGACTGGTCGGTGCGATCCGGGCTCGAATGAGCGAGCTTGGCAAGTCGACGCACCAGATGGCCGGCGACGAGCAAGTACGGCCGCTGCGTTTCGAGTTGGAGGTGCCGGAACAATTGCCGAATCTAAGCGCGGCGGTGGAGGTCGCGATCTACCGGATCGTCACCGAATCGCTCGTGAATACGGTGAAGCACGCGCAGGCATCGGTGTGCCGCGTGCGGCTTGCGGTATCAGAGCGCAGACGGCTTGTCGTCGAGATCGTCGACGACGGGGTCAGCGGCGGGACGGTCGCGATCTGGAGCGGGATGTCTAGTGGTATCGGCCTCAGATCGATGCGGGAGCGCGCGGCCGAAGTCGGCGGTGAGTGCAGCTTCGAGCGGACCGCTGATGGCGGCATGAAGGTTGAGGCCGTATTGCCGCTCATTGAGCGTGGCGCAAGCGTTGAGCAGAAGGAGTTGAAGCTGGGATGAGAATTGTCATCGCCGAAGACCATCCGATGTTCCGGGCAGGCGTACGGAGCCTGCTGGCCACCGTCGAGGAAATGGACGTTATCGGGGAAGCGGCCAACGGCGAGGAGGCGATCGCGCAGGCGGAGGCGCTGCAGCCCGATCTGATCCTGATGGATATCCGTATGCCGGGCATGAACGGGATCGAAGCGACGCAGCTGATCAAGGAGCGGTGGCCGGGCATCCATATTCTGATGCTGACGATGTACCGCGACGATGAATCCGTCTTTACCGCGATGCGTGTCGGAGCCAAAGGATATGTGCTGAAGGATGCCGACGAGGAAGAGCTGCTGCAGGCGATCCGGATGGTCGGCACGGGCTGCGCCGTGTTCAGCACGGCGATCGCCGAACGGATGATGGATTATTTTGCAAGGCCGGATACGTTCCATGCAGGGGGCAGTGGCGATGCGCTTGGAAGCGATCCGCTATTCGCCGAGCTGACCAGGCGCGAATCCGATATTCTGATGGGCATAGCGGGCGGCGATACGAACGGCCAGATTGCCCAGCGTCTCGGCATCAGCGCCAAGACGGTGGCGAACCATGTATCCAACATCCTGAACAAGCTGCAGGTGCAGGGCCGCCATGAAGCGAGAAAGCTCGTGGAGCAGTCGCGGATGTCGCCCAGGAAGCCATAACGGCATATAGTTACGCAGCAAAGGCGGCCATGGATGGGCCGCCTTTGTTGTTGCTATGCGATTATTTTCGCGGGACGCGCTAGTCTAGTCAGCCGCCGGCAGATCGACCTTAAGCTCCAGCTCCGGCAGGTATTGATCTTCTTTCACTTCTTCGGCGAAGTCATCCTGAATGACGAACGGCTTCACGAGCAAATACTTGCTGTGTCCCGGCGTTGTGGCGAACCGGCGATCATAGGTCAGCTTGTTATCTTGGATGATGCCATCCCCGTTCAGCGCGGGCAGCCGGCGGCCTTGGTCATCGAATACGGCGATCCCGACACGGATCAGGCGGCGCTCTTCTTTGGTCGTCAACGCGTCCGCGTCGTTCAAGGCGATCGTCGTCGCCAGACGGGTCGTTACCGGCGTGACGCTCACTTCATCGAGCGAGAACGTGTAATCGTCATTGGCGGCCGCAAGGTTAGGCGCCAATCGGATGGCCTCACTCGTTGTCTTGCGGAACGGGATATCCACTGCGAATTCATGGTCGATGCCATTGAGCGTTACCTTAACCGTGGCGTCAAAGGTTTCAGGCGCTTCGCTGTTACTGCCTGCCGCCATCACTTGCTCGATGACAAGCGTGTTCGGATGCGTCTCTCCCGCGCTGCCGTAGAAGACGCCGCCGCTGGCAATCGAGCCCGCATCGTCCTGCGTCTTGCCGTCTGCCGTTATCGTCAGCTGCTCGATGGCGTCGCTGAGCTTCATCGTCTTCTTGCCGCTCGTATAGCGGCCGTTCTCCAGATTCGGCGCATCCACGGTCAGCAGGAAGGCAGCACGGGTGCCGTCGTAGACCGTCTCGCTCACCTCGAGCTTCACGTCTTCGTAAGACACATGCCGGTCCACATCCGATGTGAGGCCGAGCGTGCCTGCCGTCCGCAGTCCGATATCGCCTTGAATCGTGCTGAATATGCTGCCGATCACGGGGATGTTCTTCAGCGAGTCGGCCATCGCCGGCGACACGAAAGCGGAGGCGAATACGCCGATACCAAGCAGGCCAGCCGCTGCCGCGGTGGTTGTTATCCGTCGCAACCGGGAAGGTTTCGTCCGGCGAGTCCGCTTGGGTTGCTGCGCGATCTGCGCGTACGTCTCATCCAGGCGTGCCCTTACGAGCGGGGACATCTCCATTGTGGTTTTGTCTACCTTCTTCAATTCCTTCTCGATCTCAGATGCTGCCATAGTTCATCTTCCCCTCTCGAAATGTGGTTGCGGATAAGGTACGCTGCAAAATTTCCCGGGCCCGCATAAGGCGCATCTTAACCGCGCTTTCCGAAATATCAAGGGCCTCGGCCACCTGACGCAGCGGCAAATCTTCAAAGTAGTGCAGAATAACGGCAATTCGCTGCGGCTCCTCCAATCGCTCAACCGCTTCTCTCAAATCTACCTTTCCGTACTCATCGGGGTGTGCGGTCACCGGCGGAACTTCTGCATAGGCATCCGTTCGCGAGCGGACCGCAATCAGGTTATGGCACTCGTTGATCAGAATCCGGAAGATCCACGTCTTGAAAAACTTCGGTTCCCGTAAGGAAGTTACCGATTTGAACGCCTTCAGAATCGTTTCCTGCAAGGCGTCGGCAATATCTTCTTCTTTGCCCACGATGGATTTGGCCATGTAATAGAGCGAGCTCTCCAGTTCCTTCACCAGTGAGATAAAGGCATCCGAATCGCCGGCTATTGCTTGTGACGCGAGCTTCGATAGGTTCATCGTTGTTCTGTGCTCCTTTCCTTGTGCTGTGTTGCTATTAGTTAGACTGGTCAGGAGGGCGGCCGGTCACATGGTAGTGAAAAAAGGTAGTGGAAGGGGGCAATGGATTCTCAGTCTTGTTGTGATCTGACCTGAAAATATGTCCATAACAGCCAAAAATGGATCCCCTCTCTCTGTTTTATAATGAGAGCACATTCATTACAGGGGGAAAAATATGCGAACTTACAAGAATCCGCTACCTATTCAGCTTAGTGATCATGCATGGGCTATTCCGGATCTGCCGTCCGGATTTAACCCGGACCCTTATGTCATCAAGCATAACGGCGAATATTACGCCTATACAACCGCGGTGGACGGCGTCTGCGTGCTGCATTCGAAGGATCTCGTGCAGTGGACGCATCTCGGCTACGCCTTCTCGATCCCGGGACACGATCATTATTGGGCGCCGGCGGTTATTTATGACAATGGCCGATTCTATCTGTACGTGTCATCGAAGCTGCGGACGGAAGAGGATGTGCATTACGAATTCCTGAAGGTCGCGGACGCGGAGAAACCGGAAGGCCCGTATACCTATCGGACAACGCTGTTCGAAACGTTCTCGATTGATGCGCATGTCGTGCGGGATGCGGACGGCTCGCTTATCCTGTTCTACTCGACGAACGAGACGCTCGGGACGGACGGCCATCGCCCGGGAACGGTCATTCTGGCCGACCGGCTTATCGATCCGCTTACGCTCGAAGGGAAGCCCCGCCTGATCGTCCAGCCTACGCTCGATGAGGAGATTTATGAAGAGAACCGGTTCGGCGACGGAAGAGACTGGCATACCATTGAAGGCGCGTTCTATCTGAAGCGCCGGAATAAGCATTATGTGATGTACAGCGGGAACGCTTTTACCCGTCCGACTTATTATATCGGTTATGCGACGGCAGAGGCACGCGAAGATGCTCCGGTGACGGATCTGGCGTGGTCAAAATATCCGGATGCGAATACGTATGTGCCGCTGCTTCGCCAGAGCGGGCATGTCGAAGGCGTCGGCCACAACAGCGTCGTCCGCGCGCTCAACAATGTGGAGGATTGGGTCGTTTATCATGGACGCGATGTGTTACGAGGGGAAGATGGCAAAGGTGAGCTGCGCCAGCTGCGGATCGATCCACTCTGGTGGAATGGCGACCGGATGTGGGTGCCCGGTCCGACGCATGAAACGGCGGCAGCCCCTGCGGTGCCGGTCTTCCTAGAGCGCTTCGACAGGGCGGATGCTGAGACCCTTGGTGCAGAATGGGATGTGCGCAGCGGAGAATGGACCGTTCGCGGGGAAGAAGCGGTGCAGCTATCGACGATCGGCGTAGGCGAGGCTTTCGTGCCGGGGCTCTATTCATGTGCGGTATACGAGGCGAATCTATGCTGGTCGCGGCATCATATGGGTGGCGTGTACGGCGTTCTCGTGAATTACGGGAATGAGCAGAACTACAGCGAGGTTGTGCTGGATGTCGGACGGCGCGAGGTTATCTTCGCGGACATCGTGCATGGCGTCCGCCAGCAGGAGCGGGCCGCGCAGGTAGCGCAAGGTTTCCGGTTCGACGTCTATCATCAGCTGATCGTCCGCAGCCTCGGCGCTCGCGTGCAGATTGAACTGGACGGCGTCCTTATGCTCACCGCGGACAGCGTACATAGCGAGGGGACGTTCGGGCTATTGACCCGCTATACCGCAGCGCGCTTCGACGGAATTGCCGTCACCGAGCATGCGGCGATCGATACGGCGCAGGCATGGACGGCTTACATGCCTTGGGTACGGGCTGAGCAAGGGGCTTGGCGGATCGAGGAAGGCATGCTCTGCGGGAGGCCTGCATCAGGGGCAGCTATTGACCTGCATTTGCGCAAACCGATCTACGCCGAGGACCAATTCTGCCGCCTCGATCTCCGTTCCATTGGCAACAAGACGGGCCGCATAGAGCTTGAGCTGCAAGGCTTGGATGCAGCCAAGCTGCAGCTGCCGGAGGAGGGCAATACCGTATCGACGCTGACGATCCGGTACGCCTCCAACCTGTTGGAAGTCTGGCTCAACCAGGATCCGATCATCCGCTCCGAGCAGTCCGGCTCATGGACAGGCCTGCGACTCACCGCAGACCGCCCTGTACAGGTCGAAGCCATCGAATGGACGGGTCTTGTATAGAAATAGTAATCAGGCCGTGCTGGTGATCAGCACGGCCTATTCGAATTGGCGTGAGCGAAGCTCGCGCTATTTAACCATAAGCGTGTCCACGGAAGTGGACGTCAAGCGAGAGTCAGCTCGCAGCCAGCATTGGTGCTCTATCATCCCAAGTCTCCGCCCCGAGGCACCAAAGCCGCGAACGAAGCTCGAACGAGAGCTTTGTCGTGGGGAGGGGATTGCACCAGGCAATCCACTCACCACGATAAAAGCGGGCCAACACCGAAAGGACACATCGAAGACGGCCGCGTCACGTATCTAGCCCCTTACGGGTATCCAGTAGGGCCGTGGCCCTCTGGTTCCCCTCCAATGGAGGGGGAAGGGGGAGGTTAAACACAGGGTTCTAAAAGGGGCGAAGCCCCTATCTCCACCAACGGGGGTCACAAGGGGCGCGGAGCCCCTTATTTCCTGACCAGTGTCCAACGCTGCGCATCATTCCCAAGATCCTGGTAAATTTGCACGTTCGCGCCGTTTGCGGTGCTGCCCCCGGCAATATCAAGCGCCTTGCCGCTGTTCGGATTGATCAGCTTGAAGGCGCTGCCGCTGGGCACGATGGCAAAGCGCTGCGCGGGCGTACCGTTATAGTTCTGCCAGATATGGACGTTGGTGCCGTTGGCGGTTCCGGAGCCATCCACATCAAGCGCCTTGCCGCTGTTCGTATTGACGAGCGTGTAGGCGCCGTCCCCGAGACTCGTGATCCGCCATTCCTGCGCGGTAGAGTTGTTATCTTGATAGAGCTGTACATTGGTGCCGTCCGCCGTACCGCCGCCAGCGACGTCGAGCGCTTTGCCGCTGATTGGATTAATCAGCTTGTAGACGGAGCCGGTGAGCGCAGCTGGCGCCGCCGGGGTCAGATCGAAGAAGTCGAGCTCGGCATATCCTTCGCCCTTGGAGAAGCGGACGGTATTCCAGCCTGCATTCAGCGTCGTCCGTCTCGTCGACGTGCCCCAGTTCTCCCAGCCTTTGTTGGTGACGTGCAGCGGCGACGAGACGCCGTTAATGGCCAGCGTCAAGGTCGACCAGCCGCCGCCGGCCGTGCCGTTGGCAGTACGAGCGGACAGGATGTACTCGCCAGCTGCCGCAGCATAGACGGAATAATCCACGTAGGAGCTGGCCGTATCGATATGGCCGGCTTTGCTGCCTCCCGAGGCGGTCGTGCTTGCCGAAGCGTAAGCGCCACCTCCGAAGGTGCCTTCTTCGCCCTCGTAGCGCACCCGCTGCGATTCGCCGGAAGGGATGGAGATCGGCGTATTGGCCGGCGCCGGACTTCCGAGATTCGGCGTATTATCACTGTTCCAGGTGAAGCGCTGCGCTCGGATTTCCCGGTTCCAGCCGGCATTGTTGTATTTGGCGACATGGTAGACGATCCAATTCTCCGTGCCGTCCGGCGATGTCGTGAAGGAATGATGGCCAGGGCCATAGAGGCTGTTCGCGGATTGGAAGATCGGTTGGCTGCGCTTCGTCCACGAGGAAGCGTTCAGCAGATTGCTGCTCGCGCTGGCCGTTATGAGCCCGAGGCAGTAATCGTTCGTCCAGCTGCCGCTAGCCGAATAGACGAGGCTGATGACACCGCCCCGTACAATAACTTGCGGGCCTTCGTTGACGTTCGGCGAGTGGTTGGTCTCCCAGGCATGAACCGGCCTTGCGATCTCCGTCCGGGCGGAATCGATCGTCCATGGGTTTCTCATATGGGCGATGTACAGGTTCTGCCTGACATTCGTATCGCCTTCCCAGCCGGACCAGATGAAATATAGCTGGCCGCCGGTCTGCAGCACCGTACCGTCGATTGCCCACTTGTTGGTCGGATCGGTAATTTGACCTTTGTTGACCCAGGTACCTTGCATCGGGTCGGCCGAGGTGTTCTCCAGCACGTACATCCGATGATTCACGTTATCTCCGTTATCCTTGGCGTAATAGATGTACCAAGCCCCGTTAATATAGTGGATCTCCGGCGCCCAGATCCCGCAGCAGCCGGTCTCGATGACGCGGGAGGTACCGGCGTCAATGCCGGTGAGAGAGGCGCTCTTCCAGATCGTCACATTGCCGCCGGTCGTCTTCGTGAAGTAGTAGTTGCCGTCCGTATGCCGGTATACCCAAGGGTCTGCCCCATCTTGAACGAGCACGTTGTAGAAGTTGCTCTGATGCGTGGCTGCGAAAGCCGAGCCATGCGGAATGACGAGCATGAGGAGGAGAAGCAGGGCGCTTCCGCGGATCCCCAGCCGTTTGACCTTATCGAACATGAATCATCTTCCTTCCGTCGTAAATTAATAAGCGCTTACAATTCTAGCTATTTGAAATACCGCACGCTTCATAACAGCGGTGCCCATCACCTCCTTTTGCGAAATAGTTAAGCTTGACACAATGGCTTGGTCTAAGATGCACGAAGATTATAGCAAGGGGTTCGCCGCCGCTGATATACGATAATCGGACATTTGATCTAATATTCGGACATTTAAGCCATTTTAGGGTAACTATACAGTTAATTAAACAACTAAGTTGTTGACGTAATTGGAATGCTGCACTAGAATAACAACTAATCAGTACATATAACAACCCATTTATCAATTAAATTGTTAACTAATAGGGAAAAGGACGTGTATGATCCATGACAACCGAGGTAGCAGCTGGGCAGCAGGTTAGACCCGAATATCCGCGGCCGGATTGGCAACGGACGGATTGGTGCAATTTGAACGGAAGCTGGGCATTCCGCTTCGATCCGCAAGACGAAGGACGCGAAGCCTCCTGGCAGCAGGAATCCGAGAACGCTTACAACCGTGCCATCACCGTTCCATTCTCTTGGGCGAGTCCATTGTCCGGCATCGGGGAAGACACGAAGGGGATCGGATGGTATCGTCGCTCCGTCGATTGGCAGCCCGACGATCGCAAGTCCCGCATTTTCTTGCGTTTCGGAGCCGTCGATTATGCGTGCGAAGCATGGGTGAACGGGCGCTCCGTCGGTACGCATGAAGGCGGATACGGCACCTTCGAGTTCGAAGTGACGGAAGCTTGGCGCGCGGAGGGCGGCAATACGATCGTGGTGCGCGCGCAAGACGAGGATCATGATTACCAAGCCCGCGGCAAACAGGGCTATGGCGAGATTCGCGGCATATGGCAGCCGGTATGGCTGGAGGCAAGACCGCAGACGTATGTGCAGGCTGCCAAATTCAACACCGCCATCGACGGCAAGGTGGAACTGAAGGCGCGTATTGCAGCGCATGAAGCGGGAACAAGTACGTTCACCTGCCATTTTGACGGGGGAAAAGTAACGCATACGGTCGAGCTTGCGCTTGCCGCTGGGTTGAATGAGATTGAGACGTCCTTCATCATCCCGAGCCCGCAGCTGTGGTCGCCGGAATCTCCCTTCTTGTATGAAGGCGAATTGCGGCTGGGCAGCCCAAGCGGCGAGGATGTCGTCCAGACGTACTTCGGCATTCGCGAGATCGGCACGGCGAAGTTCGGTGACCGCGGCTACCGCTGGATTACGCTCAACGGCAAGCCGATCTATCTGAACGGCACGCTCGACCAGTCCTATCATGCGACCGGGTATTTCACTTATCCGACCGACGAAGAGATGCGCGACGAGATATACCTCATGAAACGCCTTGGCCTGAACTTCGTCCGGATCCATATCAAGCCGGAAGAGCCGCGCAAGCTCTATTGGGCGGATAAACTGGGCATTCTCGTCATGGAGGATATGCCTTGCTTCTGGGGCAACCCGGATGAGACGGCACGCAGTGCCTATGAGCGTGAGGCGCTCGAAGTCATCGAGCGGGACTGGAATCATCCATCGATTTTCTCCTGGGTTATGTTCAATGAGACGTGGGGACTCAAGACGAACAGCTTGGGCGGCGGTCTGACCGGCGACCAGCTGCAGGCTACGAGTTACCTGCCGAATACGCAAGAGTGGGTAAGAGAGGTGTACCGCTGGGCGAAGCGGATCGATCCGACGCGGATCGTCGAGGACAACTCGCCTTGCAACTGGGACCATGTCGAGACCGACCTTAACACCTGGCATTTCTATATCAACGGTTACGAACAGCTGCGCAATCATATGGAAGAGGTCGTGGCGAAGACGGTTCCCGGCTCGGACTTCAACTATATCGGCGGCAATGTCCAATCCGATGCGCCGCTCATGAACAGCGAGTGCGGCAACGTATGGGGGATCGAAGGCGGCGCGGGAGACAGCGACCTCGCCTGGCACTACCGGTACATGATGAACGAGTTCCGCAGGCACGATAAGCTGTGCGGCTTCGTCTTCACCGAATTCCGCGACGTGACGAACGAATTCAACGGCTACTACCGTCTGGACGGCACGGACAAAATGTTCGGCTACGAGTCGTTCGTGCCGGGCATGACGCTCTCCGACCTGCATACGCCGGACTTCGTCGCCATCGATGCGCCGCCTTGCCAGACGATCTGCGCCGGCGAGACGGCAACGGTATCGCTGCTGCGCTCTAGCTTCTCGGACCGCTATCACGGCCGAACGCTCCAATTACGGTGGGAGCTGTGGCATGACAGCCTTGGTACGCGTACCACCGCTGGATCAGGCGTTCTCGACGTGGCCTGGGACGGTTATGGCGTTGCGCCGCTCACCGAACTTCAGCTGACGATGCCGAATCAGGATGCGGTGGCTGTCCTCGCGCTTCTCTTGGTTGATGCTGAGGGAACGATCGTGACGCGGAATTTCACGACCTTCGACGTCCGCGGCGGCGCGTCGCTCGCATTCGGCACGGAGAACGGGCATTTCCTTGCTGTCCCACCAGCTCAATTCGGTCAGCATTCCTTCGCCCATCAATGGCAGGCAATCAACGGCGCCAAGACGACGGGAGCGGGAGCAGGAAGCTTCGTCTATGACATCGCGCTGCCAAGTCAGGAGGAGCAGTCATGGATCGGGGAGCTGGAGATCATGTTCGAAGCGGGCTCGAATCGGACGCTGGCCCGCCATATTGAAGGCGCCAAGCTGGTCCATCACGGCATCAGCATGATGCACGGCGCCAACGCGCAGGTGGAGACGAACCCGAATACGTACTACATGACCGACGAAGAGCGGCATGAGTCACGGATCCATGTCCTGGTCGACGGCGAGCGGATCGGCTCCTTCCTGCTGCCGGACGATCCGTCCGACAGCCGCGGCGTGCTATCTTGGCATTATCAGGCGGCGGCCAATCGACTCGACGAGGCCGGTTCTTACGGTTATCTCTGCCGGGCGGTTATACCTGGCCGTCTGTCCGCCAAGCTGGACCGGAATCGCGCGTTCAAGCTGGAGCTGCAGGCGGAGAACGGCGGGTTATCGCTCTATGGCCGCAATGCCGGCCGGTATCCGATCGATCTGCTGATTCGTTGCCGCTAATATTGCTCTTATTCTTATAACGATTCTTTCGAAGCCTCTCCTTGCTGCATGACTCCACAGACGTCGGCAAGGGGAGGTTTCGTTGATTTCAAGAAGGGGTGCCCTATGGAGCATAACGAGAGCTGCTTTGTTGTTAGTATCGACCGATTCAAGCCGCATACGTTCGAATCGACAGAAGGCGACGGTCTATTCATCGCTCACTCGCACGACTATGACGAACTGACGCTCATCTTAAGAGGGGAAGGCTATTACAGCTCGCCAACGCAGAATTTGAAGGTTAGCGCCGGGAGCCTCATCCGGATCCCGCCCGGCCTGCATCACGGCTTCGTATGCACCGATCCGTGGCAGGGCATATCCGTTCATTTCCGCCATGACAAGCTTCCGGTGTCCTGCCAATATCTGTTCCATGCCGAACAGGAAACCGACTGCATCTACGATACGAAGCTTAATGAGAACGATATGCGCTGGGCGGAGATGAGCCTGCTTCAACTGGATCAGGAGTGGCGCTGCGGCGCGCGCACCATTGATTCCGCCAACTTGATGCGGACGGCCATGGAGACGGCGCTATTATTGTTCCAACGCAGCCGGGAGAGCAAGAAGCCGGCAGCTTGGCCGGCCAACGACCACACCATCGTTCAAGAGGTACTTAAGGAAATTCACGCCGCTTATTACAGTCCGATCACGGTTCATGAGCTGGCGGCACGGCATTTTCTATCCGAGAGCAATCTGCGCAAGAAGTTCACCGAAGCCATCGGCGTATCGCCCAAGCAATACATTATCAATCTCCGGATCAAGGAAGCGAAGCGGCTGCTGCGGCAGACGGACAAAGCGATCGAGGCCATCTCGTCCGAAGTCGGATTCACTTCTTCCAGCCGATTCTATGACTACTTCGTCAAATCGGCCGGCGTGACTCCCTTGGAATGGCGCAAGCAAATCCGCAATAGCGCGTAATCAAACCGTCTGCTTAAGACGGTTTTTTCGCATCTACGGGTTCAAATTTTCTTCGGACGATCGCCCGTTTCAACTTGAGTAGCGTTCAAATTAACCGGCCGCCCGCCCGTTTTAATTTGAACATAAATAACGGTATAATCGAATCTGATTAAGACCAAACATTCGTGGGTGATAGGAGGAAACGTGATGTCCAATACCGTCGACCGGCGAAGGGTCATTCTGGATTTAGCGGTCACGTTAGACGGTTTCATTGAGGGGAAGAATGGAGAAGTGGATTGGTGCATCATGGACCCTGACATGGGGTTCATGGATTTCTTAGACGGGATCGATACGATTCTGTACGGTCGTACCAGCTACGAGATGTGGGGACAATACAGCCCCAAGCCGGAAGATTCCGATGCCGACCATGAGCTATGGAACCAGGTTCATAGCAAAGCGAAATACGTCTTCTCCCGGACGCCAAGAACGTCTGACCATAGGGCCACCTGGATCCATGATCATATCGCGGAAGAAGTCGAGCGGTTGAGGAATCAGCCGGGCCAAGATATATGGCTCTACGGCGGGGCAAGCCTCATTACAACGTTCGTCAATCTGGGGCTGGTCAATGAATTCCGTCTATCGGTACATCCCGTTATTCTGGGCGAAGGCAAGCCGATGTTCATCGATATTGGGCAGCGGGTGAATCTCACGACGGTCCAGACAAGAACGTTCGCTTCCGGCGTCGTGCAACTGATCTATCATTGCAATAGTAATTAAATTTGTTGCTTACCTCAATGCCAAGACCCCCCGCTATGGTGTAAACTGGAATCGATATCGATAAGTAACAGGAGGACGAGCATGATGCTGACAATGGAACAGACGATTGAGATGTTGAATTCGGATAAGGCAAGCGCGCTGCTATCCCGTTTATATGGAGAAGACCAGCTTTCCTGGCAGCGGGACCGCTATCAAGCGCTCGTGAAGTCTTATGGTGAGCATTTTGCCGATGGAGAGCTGGGCTTGTTCTCTTCCCCGGGGCGGAGCGAGATCGGGGGCAATCATACCGATCATAACCATGGCAAAGTTCTCGCGGGAAGCATCAACCTGGATACGATCGCGGCAGCCGTCAAAGTAGACGAGCCTGTCATTACCTTCGTATCGGAAGGCTATCCGGGACGATTCACCCTGAATATTACGAACCTGGAGCCGCAACCGGGCGAGCCGGCGTCGTTGTCGCTTGTGCGCGGTATACTTGCCGGGTTCCGCAAATCCGGCTACGCCGTGGGCGGATTCAACGCCTATATCGCAACGAACGTATTATCGGCTTCGGGTCTTAGCTCGTCGGCTTCGTTCGAAATGCTCATCTGCAGCATACTGAACAGCTTCTATAATGAGGGATCATTAGATACGGTTACGATGGCCAAGATCGGACAGTATGCCGAGAACGTCTATTGGAACAAGCCTTCCGGGCTGCTGGATCAGATGGCCTGCGCGCATGGCGGCCTGATCGCGATCGATTTTGCCAACCCGCAAACGCCTGTCATTACGCCGGTTCCGTATGCATTCGAGAAAAGCGGCTATTCGCTGGTCATCGTCAATACCGGCGGCAACCATGCCGATCTGACCGAAGAGTACGGCGCCGTGCCGAATGAGATGCGGGCTGTCGCACGTATACTCGGCGCCGAAGTTCTTCGCGATGCGAAGCCCGCCGACCTATACGGCAAGCTGGGCGAAATCCGTGCGCAATGCGGCGACCGCGCCGTGCTTCGCACGCTGCATTTCTTCGCGGAGAACGATCGGGTCGATGCTCAGGTAGAGGCGTTAACCAATGGCAACCGCGAGCAATTCCTCCAGCTGATTACCGAATCCGGTAACTCCTCCTGGAAGCTGCTGCAGAACTGCTACCTGAATACCGACGTTCAGCATCAGGAAATTACGATCGCGCTAGGGGTAACCGAGACGTTCCTGAAATCGCTCGGCGCAGGGGCATGCCGCGTCCATGGCGGCGGTTTCGCCGGCGTTATCCTCACGATCATCCCGAATGAGGCTGTCCAGAGCTATGTGCAGTTCATTCAAGATACGATCGGAACGTCGACGTATATTATCAACATCCGGCCATACGGTTCCATCTGCTTGAACGACGTCCTGTAAGTCAACGGCGCACAACAAGCACCATCCATAACGAATTGATCGAGGCCTATGCGCGTAATCGCGCATAGGCTTCTTGGCGTTTCCGACCGTCGAAACCGCTCTGCTTCCACCCTTTTTCGCCATTCATATAAAGCGCTTTCAAGATTGTTGGAGACGTAGCTTTCTTCGATAATAGGAAATGTAAGGAAGAAATCAGACAGCAATCGCCTTAAGCAGGGTGTCTGGCAGCAGTAACCGCGAGAGAAAAAACGCAAGCAAGAAGAAGAGTCTTAAAGGAGCGAAACGATGACTAACCTTGCCACATTCGTAAATCCGATAGCAGCCCGTGCGGCCGATCCTTGGGTGGTTAAGCATAGCGACGGCCATTACTATTTCATGTCCACTCAGCGGGATATCCTTACGCTCACGCAATCGGCCACGTTAAGCGGGATCGGGGAAGGACGCCGCAAGACCATCTGGGCGCCGGAGCCGGGCGGTCGCTACAGCCACAACTTGTGGGCACCGGAGATCCATTACGTGCAGGGCAAATGGTACATCTACTTCACCGCCAATGACGGCGGAGGGGACGATTCCCGCCAAGTATGCGTGCTCGAGAACGAGTCGGCCGATCCGATGGAAGGGCAGTGGACGTGGAAGGGGGCGCTTGCGACGCCGGTGCCCGGATTGGACGGCACGGTGCTGCAATTGCATGGCCAGCTCTACTTCTTGTATGCCGGCTATGGCAACTTCCCGGATTACGGCTCTGCCGTCTACATCATGCGCATGACCGACCCATGGACGGTGGAAGGCGATCATGTGCTGTTGACTGCGCCGACGCTGGATTGGGAGAAGCAGGGCGGCATGGCGATCAATGAAGGCCCGGTTACGCTGCGCCGCAATGGCCGGATCTTCCTCGTCTACTCGGCCAGCACGACCTGGTCCGAAGATTATGCGCTCGGCATGCTGACGATGGATGAGGAGGCGGATCCGATGTCGCCATCATCCTGGACGAAGGAGCTGGAGCCCGTCTTCCGCAAAAGCGTGGAGAACGGCGTCTACGCGACCGGCCACAACAGCTTCACCGTATCGCCGGACGGCACCGAAGACTGGATCGTCTTCCATGCGCTGCCGGCGCCAGGGGCGGAGACGAGCTTGCGCGCGACGCGTATTCAGAAGTTCGGCTGGAGGGAAGACGGTACGCCGGATTTCGGCATTCCTTATGGCGATGATTCGACGCTCGTGGTTCCTTCCGGCGAGTGATTCGGAGCTTGGCCGTCATGCATTTCCATTATGAACAGGGGGATTCCTATGGGACCAATGAAGAAGCATCTCTTGAACATGTTGGTCGTCTCGGCGCTGCTGGGCTCGACGCTCGCGGCATGCAGCAATAACGGCAATACCGAGCCGGAAGGCGGCGCGAATGCGGAGAACAACCTGTCCGAGACCAATACGAATACGGAGCCGGAGAAAACATCTTTTACCGACATCAGCACCAATATCCGCGGCAATACGGCACCGACCCAGGAGCAGCTGGACGAGGTAAACAATACCCTCAACGATACGTACTTGGGCGACCTGTACGAGGAAGTCATTCCTAGCGATTACTCCGCTTACCCGTATAAAGAGAAGGTTACGCTCGATGTGTGGCTGCCGGCTGACTCCAACATTCCGGACTATAACAATCAAGTCGTACAGCAGCAGGTGGAGAAGCTGACCGGCATCGACGTCAACTTCATCACACCGCCGGTAGGTCAGGAAGCCGATGCCTTCACCCTGATGATCTCCTCCGGCGAGCTGCCGGACATCATTATGGAGCCTGAACGTTATCCGGGCGGCTTGGAAGCGGGCTTGAACGACGGCGCTTACATTGATCTGACCGACCTGATGGAGAAGAATGCGCCGAATTATACGGCATGGCGGAATTCGAACGAGATGCGAAGGAAAACGACGGTGACGGACAGCGGCAAGCTGCTCGGCTTCTACGGCATCGCACCGTATTCCGAGTGGATGTGGTTCGGGATGCTGATCAAGAAGGAAGCGCTAGAGAAGACGGGCATGGAGGTTCCGCAGACGATCGAGGAATGGCATGCGTTCCTGCTCAAATGTAAGGAAGTCGGCTATGCCGAGCCGCTGAACTACGGTTCGACGTACGGCCAGATCTTCACCGGCATCATTAACGGCGCTTATGGCGTATGGGATTGGACGTTCATGGATGAGAACGGCCAAGTGCAGTGGGGGCCAGCGCAGCCGAAGGCCAAGGAATACCTGGCGACGATGCAGCAATGGAACAAGGAAGGGCTGCTTAACCGGGACTGGGCGACGGCCGACTTCAACCAGCGGATGGCAAGCGCGATCTCCGATAAAACGGCCGTCATGATGGACTCGCCGGACACGATGTGGAGCTACTGGAAGCAGCAGAACAATATCGATTTCGTCGGCGCGCTGAACCCGATTCTCAATGCGGGGGACCAACCGGCCACGACGTACAAAAACTTCATGCGCACCGGCAGATCGGCAGCCATTACGACGCAAGCCGAGAATGTCGAAGCGGCGATGGCGTTCCTCGATTTTGCCTACAGCAAAAAAGGGTGGGAGATCATCAACTACGGCGAATACGGCAAGATTCACCTGATCGACGAGAACGGCAAGCCTTACTTCCATGAAGACAGCTACATCTACAAAGACCCGGACGGCCAGCCGGTCGCGACGACGCTCGTGAAATACCGGATGCACTCCTGGCCGGCAATCCGCGACGAGCACAACGCCAACCCGCTTATCGTGGCGAAGGGCAGCTACTCCGGCGAGATCCGCAAGCAATGGACCGAAGGCATGGATACGAGCGTGGCGATGCCGCCGATCACGTTCACGCAGGAAGAAGCGTCCCGCGAAGCGGAACTCGGCAATCAGCTGTCGACGCTTCGAGGCGAGTATTTTGCCAAAATCATTAAAGGCGAGCTGTCGGTCGACGCGTACGATAAGTTCCTGAGCGAAGCGAAGAAGATGGGGCTCGAAGAATTCCTGAAACTTCACCAGGCGGCATTGGATCGGTATAACCAACGGTAGTGGACAGGGCGAGGGAGGGCAGGCAGCCCGAATAACCGCACTCGGCACGGTGCTTGAGCAAGCGTGCGGTGGAGGGGCTATTCGCGGCATGCTTGTTCCCTCGCCTAGAAATGAGGTGATTGGAATATGGAGGTCATCCGGAAGGACAACAACATCGAGGGTGCGATCGCGGCGACCAAGCCGCTGCGCAAACGAACGGTGATCAAGAAGGATTTCAAGAAGAACTGGTTCGCTTATCTGCTGGCGGTTCCCGTGCTGGCCTGGTTCATTATTTTCTGCTACGGGCCGATGTGGGGCGTCCTGATCGCCTTCAAGGACTATAAGCCGCTGCTCGGGTTCGCGGATAGCCACTGGGTCGGTTTGAAGCATTTTATCGACTTCTTCCAGGGGCCCTACTTCTGGCGGGTCGTGAAGAACACGCTGCTGCTGAACGTATGGGGCATCGTCTTCGGCTTTACGGCGCCGATCATCCTGGCACTGTTGCTTAACGAGATTCGGGACGGACGTTTCAAGAAAACCGTGCAGACGATCACGTATATGCCGCACTTCATCTCGCTCGTCGTCGTATGCGGGATGATACATATTTTCACGGCGGACGAGGGCGTCGTCACCCAGATTCTGCAGCTCATTACGGGCAAGGAATACACGTCGCTGCTCGGCTATTCCGACTTCTTCCGGCCGATCTATACGTTCTCCGGGATCTGGCAGAGCATCGGCTGGGAGAGCATCATCTATCTCGCCGCGATGAGCTCGATCGACCCCGCGCTCTATGAAGCGGCGGAGATGGACGGCATCGGCCGGATCAAGAAAATGTGGCATATCACGCTGCCGCAGATCAGTCCCGTCATCGTCATCTTGTTCATCTTCGCGATCGGCGGCCTGATGTCGTCCGGTTACGAGAAGGTCATTCTGCTCTACAACCCGCTGACGTACGATACGGCGGACGTTATCGCCTCCTACGTCTACCGCAGAGGCTTAAGGGAAGCGAGTCTCAGCTACTCGACAGCCGTGGGTTTGCTGAGCGCCATCATTAACTTCGGGCTGCTGTGGGCGACGAATCGAATGGCCAGACGTCACTCCGACGTCAGCTTGTGGTAGGAAGGGGCAGGAGGAAACGATGAAGAAACACCATTCGCTTAGCGACAAAACGTTCAATGCCGCGATCTATGCCATTCTCACGGTGCTCACGTTATGCTGCCTCTACCCGATCCTGCATATCGTGTTCGCTTCTTTCAGCGATCCGGCCCGCTTAGTGGCGCATAAGGGCGTGCTGTGGCGGCCGCTCGGCTTTACGGTCGATGGCTATAAGCTGATTTTCAAAGATAACAGTCTCTTGATCGGTTACCGGAACGCCATTCTCTATGTTGGCTTAGGGACGCTGGTCAACATGATCATGACTGTCATGGGGGCGTTCGTCCTCTCACGGCGGGATCTCTATTGGAAGAATCACATCATGATCGTCATTACGATTACGATGTTCTTCGGCGGCGGCCTTATTCCGTGGTTCCTCCTGATGAAGGATATCGGCTTGTACAACAACTTGTGGGCGATGATTCTGCCGACGGCGCTCAGCACCTGGAATATGATTATCTTGCGCACCGGCTTCCAGGCGATCCCGGTCGAATTGGAAGAAGCGGCGACGATCGACGGCGCCAGCCAGATCAACATCTTGCTCAATGTCGTCATCCCGCTGTCCAAAGCGACCTTGGCCGTCATCTTCCTCTATTACCTCGTCGGCAACTGGAACTCTTGGTTCAATGCGATGGTGCTGCTCAAGGACCGGGACCTATTCCCGCTGCAGCTCTTGCTGAAGGAAATCCTCGTCGCGAACGACTCGACCGCTACGACGATGGGCAGCTCGGGCGGGGTTGTCATCGACAGCGCCTCCAGCGCGACCGCCTACCGCGAGCTGGTCAAATATTGCATGATCGTCGTATCGACGATTCCGATTCTGATGGTCTATCCGTTCCTGCAAAAATATTTCGTGAAAGGCGTCTACGTCGGTTCCATCAAAGGCTAAAGCCTTGGTCGAATACGCCTGACAAAAGCAAAGGAGTTCAACCATGACACAACCAACATCCGTACCGCGTCCCGAGTATCCGCGTCCGCAGTGGGTACGTCCGGAGTGGATCAACCTGAATGGACCTTGGCAGTTCGAGATCGACCATGGCAAGAGCGGTAAGGAGAGCGGCTATGCCGAGGCGGGCCGCGAGCTATCCGGCACGATTACCGTTCCTTTCGCACCCGAGAGCAAGTTGTCCGGCGTGGAATACAAAGACTTCATGGCTGCCGTCTGGTATCGACGCGAAGTGACCTTGCCGGAGTCGTGGCAAGGCGGACGCGTGCTGCTTCACTTCGGCGCCGTCGATTATGAGACCGAGGTGTGGGTGAACGGTGTTTCTGTCGGCAAGCACCGCGGCGGCTACTCTTCGTTCAGCTTCGACATGACGTCGGCTGCAACGCCTGGCGTCAACATCATTACCGTCTATGCCGAGGACGACGTGCGCTCGGGCCGTCAGCCGCGGGGCAAGCAGAGCGAGAGGCTGTATTCCCATGGCTGCGACTATACCCGCACGACCGGTATCTGGCAGACCGTGTGGCTCGAGCATGTGCCGGCGACTTATCTGTCTTCGATGAAGCTGATCGCCGATCCGGACAATGCATCCGCGCATCTGACGGTGAAGCTGGGCGGGAATCCGGCGTCGCAGGCGAAGCTCGCTGTTACGGCTTCGTATGAAGGCAAGCCGGTTGGCGCGGCGGAGATCGTCGTATCCGGTTCTACGGCACAGCTGGCTTTGCCGCTGTCCGAGGTGCATCTGTGGGAGCCGGGCAACGCGCGGTTGTACGACCTGACACTTACCTTGCAGGTACCGGGAGAGGCCGGCGACGAAGTGCAATCGTATTTCGGCCTGCGTACCGTAAGGCTCGACGGCATGGCGTTCCGGATTAACGAGAAGTCCGTATTCCAGCGGCTCGTGCTGGACCAAGGTTTTTATCCCGATGGGGTGTACACGGCGCCGACCGACGACGATCTGCGGCGGGATATCGAATTGTCGATGGCGATGGGCTTCAACGGGGCGAGGCTGCATGAGAAAATCTTCGAGCCGCGTTTCCTCTACTGGGCGGATAAGCTCGGTTATCTCGTGTGGGGCGAGCATGCCAACTGGGGGCTCGATATAACGACGGCTGCCAGCATCGCGCATTTCCTGCCGGAGTGGATGGAAGCGGTGGAGCGGGATTTCAATCATCCTGCGCTCATCGGATGGTGTCCGTTCAACGAGACGTGGGACCGCGACGGCGCCAAGCAAGACAATGACGTGCTGCGGATTATCTACGAGGAGACGAAGCGCATCGACCCGACGCGTCCGGTCATCGATACGAGCGGCAACTTCCACGTCGTGACGGATATCTTCGATCTCCACGACTATGACCAGAACCCGGAGACGTTCCGCGCCCGATACGAACCGATGAAGACCGGCGGCGAAGCGTTCAACACGTTCCCGAACCGGCAACAGTATGGAGGGCAGCCTTATTTTATAGCGAATATGGCGGGATCTGGTGGAATCCGGAGCAGAAGGACGACAAATCGTGGGGGTACGGCGACCGTCCGACCTCCGAGGAAGCGTTCCTCGCGCGCTATGAGGGCTTGACCAACGTGCTGCTCGATCACCCGATGATGTTCGGCTTCTGCTATACGCAGCTGTACGACGTGGAGCAGGAAGTGAACGGGCTGTACACGTACGACCGGCGGGCGAAGTTCGATGCGGAGGTTATCAAGAAGATTAACGCGCGTAAGGCGGCAATTGAAGATTAATTGAGGTTAGCCGGACATCCGTTGAGGTGTCCGGCTTATATTCGTTATACCGCTTGGATTAGTTCTGGCGTCGCTTCATGGCGTCCGAATGCTGCTTAATATAAATTTGCGGGTTGTTGAATCTTAGAATTTGGATAAGCTGCTCGCCCATATAGGCCGTGGACTCTTCGAATCCGTTCTCGATCCATTCCAGGATCAAGCCGATAATGCCGTGGATGCGATAGGTGCCGAACAACTTGGTATCGATCTGCGCGTCCAGCCCCGTCACGACGAAGTCGAACTCTTGACGGAACAGCCGGTCCATCCGTCTGGTCAGCTTCTCGCGGAAGTTATAGCCGGTGCGCGGATTCAGCATGGTCGTATAGAAGGTCCGGTACTCGATGAAATGATCGAATAATACGATCGAAGCTCCCGGCAGCTCGTTGAAATCGACGACCGATAAGCCGGCATAAGGCTTCCGGTAAGCCTCGGTCATCTTCTCGAACACCTCTTGAATCCATTCGTCCAGCAGGTCTTCCTTCTGCTCGTAATGCGTGTAGAAGGTTCCTCTCGTGCAATCGGCGAGGCCCACGAGCTCGGTAATGCTAATTTGTTGAATGCTCTTCTCTTGCAGCAAGGATAGTAGAGAGGATTTCAATATTTCTTTGGTCTTTCTGACTCTGCGATCTGGATATTGAACCGTCATACCTAATCTCCTTTGACACTTTTAACGGACAGATTCCGAACATTTGTAAAGTATTATACAGTCTCCTCATTATTGCATATTCAAATCCGGGATGGCTAATCTTACAATGATTTACGACAATATACCTATCGAAAGCAGGGATAATAGATGGCAAGATTGCAAGGGAAAGTAGCGATTGTTACCGGAGCGGGCTCGGGCATGGGCCGCGCGACGGCGATTCTGTATGCGCAAGAAGGCGCCAAAGTTGTCCTCGCGGAATTCAACGAAGCGGCGATGAACGATACGCTGGCACAGATTCAAGCGGCAGGCGGCACGGCCGTTGCGATCAAGACGGACGTATCCAAAGAGGCAGACGTCGACGCCATGATTCAGAAAGCGCTTAACGAGTATGGTCAGTTCGACGTCCTAGCGAATATCGCAGGTATTTTCGACGCGATGGCTTCCGTAGAGAACACGTCGAACGAACTGTTCGAGCGCGTAATGGGCGTCAATCTGAACGGACAGTTCTATGCTTGCCGTTCCGCGATTAAGGTGTTCAATGAGCAAGCAACCGGCGGCACAATTGTGAACGTCGCTTCCGTCGCAGGTTACCTTGGCGCGCGCGGCGGCGCGGCGTATACGATGTCCAAGCATGCGGTTATCGGCCTGACTAAAAATATCGCAGCCTTCTACGGCCGCGACAACGGGAAAATCCGTGCGAACGTCATCGCGCCAGGCTCCATCGCGACCGGCATGACGGCCAATCTGGGCACGCTTGATCCGCTTGGCGCCCTCACGTTCGGCGACCTTGGGCCGTTCAATGGCGGCGAAGCGGAAGATATCGCGAATACGGCGCTATTCCTGGCATCGGACGAGTCGAAGTTTATCAATGGCGACGTCATCACCGTTGACGGCGCATGGACATCGCGATAAGCGTGCCTTAACACAGCAAGAAGCGTTTGGGTTTATAGCCCAAGCGCTTTTTTTGCATGTTCAGCACGATATTCTTGGATTGCCCGCGTCGGGGTCTTCTGTTAAGATGATCTAGACTTATTAAATTGATTTAATAAGTCCGGCCACTTTCTTGAAGAAAGGCGATGATCGCCATGGCGAATACAACGATAACGTCCAAAGAGATGAAGGATTCCTTATTATACCGCATCCGCGCGGGGCTCATCATGATGGGCAGCGCGACCAAGGCGGAGCTCAGCCAGCGGCTGGGGATCAGCTTCCCGACGATCAGCAAATTCATTGCCCAGATGGAGCAGGACGGCGAAATCCGTTACACGGGCGACGATGATTCCAGCGGCGGCCGGAGGGCAAGACGGTATCAGTACGATCCTGAATATATGCTGGGCCTTGCTATCTTCATCGAGAAGAACGAGACCAATTATTCCATCTTTAACTGCATCGGCGAGGTCAAAGAGCAGGGCGCCAAGCCTAGCGTCTTGCAGCAAGACAGGGAACTGTTGGCAGATCTGATCGAGACTATGATCGAGAAATACCCGCGGCTGCGGTCGATCGCGATCGGGGTACCCGGCGCCGTCAACAACGGGAAGATCATCTTCATCCCGCCTTATCAGCAGTATCTGGATTATGATCTGAAGGAAGAATTCGAAGCGCGGTTCCATATCCCGGTCGCGGTGGAGAACGATATGAATGCCTCGGTGCTCGGCTATGCGTCGAACTTCGAGATCGAGAACGAATCGCTCGTCTATCTATATTTCGGGCAGAATGGACCGGGTTCCGGCATTATGATCAACGGCGATGTCTTGCGAGGCAGCACGTTCTTCTCGGGCGAGATTTCGTTCGTTCCCCAGTACGATCAGCACAATTTCATACAAGCGCTGCAGATGGGAGAGCCGGATCGCCGGATTGTAGTCGCCGATGACCGGCAGATTGACGCCGTGGCCCGGCTAATTGCCACACTGACGGCTATCATTAACCCGAAGGCCGTCATCTTCTGCGATGATGAAGTCGACGAAGCTATTTTGGCCAGAATCGCGGATCGAAGCTCGCTCTATATCCCGCAAGAGCATTTGCCCATGCTGCTGAAGAGCAATTGGCGAGAGGATTACTTGAGCGGCTTGCAGCAGTTGGCACTGAATCTGATGATTACGGAGAGTTGTTAGGGAGGCAGCGAAATGGTAACGATGTTTTTGGCCATTATTTATCTGGCCTTTATTAGCTTGGGCATCCCGGATTCTCTGCTTGGATCGGCATGGCCGGTCATGGGCCCGGATATTGGGGCCTCATTCGGCTTCGCAGGCGTTCTCTCCATGGTTATGGCGGGGGGAACGATCGTATCGAGTCTGGCTAGCGGGAGTCTGGTTGCGCGTCTGGGGACGGGACGCATTACGCTGATCAGCTGCTGCCTGACTGCGGCCGCGCTGCTCGGATTTTCGGTGGCGCCGTCCGTGGTCTGGATCGTCTTCTTGGCGATTCCGCTGGGGCTTGGCGGCGGGGCCATCGATGCGGCGCTCAATCACTATGTCGCCGAGAATTACAAGGCTCATCATATGAACTGGCTGCACTGTTTCTGGGGCGTTGGGGCAACGATGGGACCGATCATTATGTCTTTTTACATGGCGGAACACAATTCGTGGCGAGATGGGTATTCCACGGTTTCAATGATCCAGTTCGCGCTCTCGTTCGTTTTGCTGCTTACGCTGCCTTTATGGAAACGGATCGCTGCGTTGAGGGAGGCCGAGCGTCTCCACCCACCCCTTCAGCAGGAACAGACCGAAACTGTCGATATTCAACGACCTGATACCGGCAGCGCCAAATCCAACGTACTCCGGATCAGAGGCGTTAAACCTACGCTGATCGCTTTCCTGTTCTATTGCGGGGTCGAATCCACGGTAGGTCTATGGGGAGCGAGCTATCTGGTCGGCGCGAGGGAAATGACGGCCGAGGCCGCCGCGGGATGGATCTCGTTATACTACGGCGGAATAACGGCGGGACGACTGATCACCGGTTTCATTACGCTGAAGGTACACAATCGCATGCTGATCCGGTGCGGTCAGATAACGGCCGTTGTTGGCGGGCTCATGCTATTGCTTCCGCTTCCGTCGCTTTATTTGGCAGGGCTTATTCTGATCGGGCTCGGGCTTGCTCCGATTTACCCGGGTCTTCTTCATGAGACCCCGGCGCGTTTCGGACGCGACAACTCCGCCAAGCTTATGGGCTACCAGATGGCCGTCGCTTATACGGGATCGACCTTCTTGCCGCCGATCTTCGGGTTGCTGGCCACGAAGTTCAACATATCCCTTTTTCCGTTGATCGTCCTTGGTTTTACGATTCTCATGATGATGAGCGCTGAGAAAGTCAATCATATGCTAAGCCGTCATTCGCGGAAATCCGATGGCATCAGTTTGTAAGAACAACGTTCATTCGCTTAAGAAAGGAAGATTCCATGCACACGTTAACCGAAAAAGAAAAAATGTTAAGAGGCGAACTGTATCAAGCCGGTGATCCGGTGTTGGTCCAAGAGCGTCTGAACGCCCGCCGGCTCACCCGTTTGTTCAATCAGTCGCTGGAGACGGAACATGAATCGAGACTCACGCTTCTGCGGGAGTTGTTCGGTTCAACAGGTCAAAATTATTACGTGGAGCCGACCTTCCGTTGCGATTACGGGTATAACATCTATGTCGGCGAGAACTTCTATGCGAACTTCGACTGCGTGTTTCTGGACGTCTGCGAGATCCGGATCGGGGACAACTGTTTCCTGGCCCCAGGCGTGCATATCTATACGGCGACCCACCCGCTGAACGCGCAGGAGAGAATATCCGGAGCCGAATTCGGCAAGCCGGTTACGATCGGGAATAACGTATGGATCGGCGGCCGGGCGATCATCAACCCGGGCGTGACGATCGGCGATAATGCGGTGATCGCTTCCGGCGCTGTCGTGACCAAAGACGTACCGGCGAATACGGTCGTGGGCGGATCGCCGGCGAAGGTGATTAAGGAAATCGATAACCGTCATTAGGAAAAACAAAGCCATCGGCCGTTTGGATTGAAGTCCAAAGCTGATGGTTTTATTTTTCTCCTCCCACCTTGCGAAAGTGCAATGCCATCTTGAAAGGTTAGTATAGAGGGCGGCGGCTGCGCAGCGATACAATGAAATTGCCGGAAATGAAAACGCTTTATATTTATAGGAAAGGAGCGTATCGCCAAACCACAAAGCCAAGCTTTTTCATTCAGAGGCATAGTTCAACGGAGGTGGAATGATGAAGAAGAAAACACTGCTCACCATGATCATGACGGCCATACTTTCGATCGTGCTCGTTACGAATGCGAACGGCGCATCGGTATTCTGGGAACCGCTTACCTACTTTAACCCCGCGACCTGGCAGAAAGCGGACGGCTATTCGAACGGCGGCATGTTCAACTGCACGTGGCGCGCGAATAACGTCAGCTTCACAAGCGACGGCAAACTAAAGCTAGGCCTCACGAGCTCGGCCTACAATGTGTTCGACTGCGGCGAGTACCGATCGACGCACAAGTATGGCTATGGTCTCTATGAAGTGAGCATGAAACCGGCTAAGAATACCGGCATCGTCTCGTCGTTCTTCACATACACGGGTCCGTCGGACGGCACGCCGTGGGATGAGATCGATATCGAGTTTCTCGGCAAGGATACGACCAAGGTGCAATTCAATTATTTTACCAATGGCGTAGGCGGACATGAGAAGGTCGTTGATCTGGGCTTCGATGCGTCTAAAGGGTTCCACACGTATGCGTTCGATTGGCAGCCGGGCTCTATTAAGTGGTATGTCGATGGCGTGCTGAAGCATACGGCAACGGCCAATATACCGAGCAACCCCGGCAAGATTATGATGAACATATGGAACGGAACAGGCGTGGACAGCTGGCTCGGTGCTTATAATGGCGCCAATCCGCTGTATGCCGAATACGATTGGGTGAAGTATACGAGCAACTAATCGTTTGAGCGATCTGACATGGCATGAGGAAGGGAAGGCGGTCCGTCCAGGACTGCCTTTTTGGCGTATTCGACAGCCGGCTAGAGGAAGATGGCACTATTGCAAGAATTGTATTCAATATGCAACATCCTTCAGAAATGCAATAGATGTTGCAATCTTAGTATAGGCGCTTATCCGCAGGTTCTTTTACTATAAGCTGTGTAAACCTACTTTGGAATTGGGGGAAAGAGCGTTGACTAGACGTAACAAAACGCGGTTATCCGCAATGCTGCTGACCGGTATCGTATCGCTGAGCGCGATTGCAAGCGGTTGCGGCAATAATGAGCCTGAGCAAACGAATACGAAACCGGCGGATACGGCTGCCGGAAGTGCCGAAACGGGGAGCGGTCTCAAGGACGGCAAATATGATCCGCCAATTACGATCACCTATCTTCGCCCTTGGGGACCTGACGTGAAGTTCAAGACCGGAGAGACCCAGGACGATAACGTTCACGTGAAGTGGGCGCATGATAAACTGGGCATCGATCTGAAGAACCAATGGATCTCGCCATCGACCAACAATGCGTTCGAGACGAAGCTCCGTCTGTCGCTGGCGACGAACGAGAAGATGCCGGATATTATCTCGTACCGGGGGGACTTCAATCTCGTCCGCGAGCTGATCGACTCCGGGAAATTCATCGATGCCGGCGAACTGTTCGATCAATATGCCGGCGACGTATGGAAGGACGCGATGAACGAGGATCCGACAGTCTGGTATCCGTACATGGCGGACGGCAAGCGGATCGGCATTCCAATTCTGGATTACGCGTACAATGGCGATCCGGTCATGTGGATTCGCGAAGATTGGATGCAGAAACTGGGCTTGACCGCGCCGAAGACGCTCGACGATCTGGAGAAAGTCATGGAAGCGTTCACGAACAAGGATCCGGACGGCAACGGCAAGAACGATACGTATGGCCTTGCGATCGGCTTCAAAAATTGGATCAACACCTGGATGTCCGACGCTGGCTGGATCTTCGGCGCGTTCGGCACGATGTCGAACCAATGGAATTTGACCGAGGACGGCAAGCTGGAATACGGTTCCGTTACCCCTGGCGCCAAGCAGGCGCTGGCCACGCTGCAAAGCTGGATGGGCAAAGGCTACCTGCCGACGGAAGCGGGCCTGTACGACGAGACGAAGGCGGCGGAAGACTTCACGGCCGGCAAGGCAGGCATTGTCGTCGGACCGCATTGGATGCCGGCTTGGCCGCTTGAGGACGTGAAGAAGAACAACAAGGACGCGCAGTACAAAGCCTATCCGATTCCTATGGGACCGGATGGTCAAGCAGGGCGGCACGGGACATCCAACGCGAATGGCGTTGTCCTGATTAATAAGGACATGGAGCATCCTGAAGCGTTCTTCGCGTATCAGAACTATTTGTTCGAGCAGTTTGCGAACCCGCCGGTAGGAGGCGAATTCGAGAACGGTCTTGCCGAGGGCTATGACTGGGTGATGGTAGACGGCAAGCCGACGACCGACGCAGCGCATACCGGCGGCTATGCGCCGGAGAAGTACACGATTACGTTCGATGGAGCGCGCATCCCGAGCCTTAACATGGAGACGCTCGCGAAGCTGGCGGGCGGAGAGGAAGCGAAGACGCCGTTCGAGAAGAAGCTGAAGCTCAGCACGCCGCAATCGATGCTCGATGCCGCGAAGATCGTGCTGGAGCAGAAGGATATCGTGATGCAGCAGATGTTTACCGGCGCGCCGACGGCGACGATGCAGATGAATAACGACATTCTGGCAAAGATGGAGAAGGATACATTCTCCCAGATTATTTATGGCAAAGCGTCGATTGATTCGTTCGATTCGTTCGTCGAGAAGTGGAAGTCGTCCGGCGGCGAGCAGATTACGCAAGAAGTGAATGAATGGTACCAGTCCGTAAGCGGCGGGCAGAAGTAAAACAAACGGCTGTGCAGATCATCTGCACGGCCGTTTGTTGTTGTTCATTGCTTATTGCTGCAAGCGGTCACGGTACTCCTGAGGCGTAAGATCGTAGAACTTCTTGAACACGCGGATGAAATAGGCGGTGTTGTTGTAGCCGACCATCTCGGCGACCTCCAATACTTTGGCTGCGGTCGTACGCAGATAGAATGCCGCCTTCTCCATCCGAAGCCGGTACACGTATTCGGTCAGCGCTTCGCCCGTCTCGGCTTTGTACACCTTGGACAGATAGACGGGGTGGAGATGGACATAATCGGCGATAGCCGGCAGAGAGACGTCCTGAGCCAAGTGACGGTCCACGAAGCTGCGCACGCCGCGAACGATGGCGCTGTGGCTGTCCTTCAATTCCTGCTCCGTATCGCTGCGAATTTGGCCTAACGTCCGGATCGCCCAATCGTGCAGTTGGGACGCCGTCGTATAGGAGGGCGCCTGAAAATAACGGAGCGTATCCTCGGCGAGCACCGTCTGCAGCTGCTTGCCGTTCTTATGAATAATATAGGCGAAGGCGCCAGCGAGTACATGATAAGCTTCGGTCAGCTGTTCCGATACATCCTTGTCGGATTGGAGCTCCTCGAAAATGGTGCGTATCTTGCGCTCTATGTCATCGAAGCGACCTGCCTCCAATAGGCTGAGCAGCGTTGGCGGCTCGTACAGCGACCATATGGTATGGACGTCGTCCTGCCTAATATCCGCTTCCTGTGCGGTCGTAACGAATAAACCCTGGCCTTGGCCCATCTTCTTGCGCATGGACATGACGGCATGGGCATAGGTTTCGCGAATTTGAGCGGGAAACATCCCCCAGCCGCCGACGAGAATCGAAATCCCGCCTTTGAGATAATTCTGGACATGGAGCTGGATCTGGGCGGCATAACGTTCCAGAAGCGTCCGGGAAGGGGCAATGCCCGCACGAGGCATTCTGCTGGCCATCTCCTTCACCTTGACCAGAATGACGATGTAATCATGGTCGTCCCGCGTAGGCCAAATATAAAAGTTGTCCTGCATCACTTCGTTGACGATATTGCAGATTGCATACTCCATCAGCGACAGATCCTGCCCCGGAAGCTCGGCGAAACGCTCTTCCATCCGAATTAGCAGCATACCCGTCTCATCTCCGGCGGCATAGGGGAGCTCGAGTAGTTGCAGCTTGTCCACAAGCGCCTCTTCGAGATAGGTTTTGCCTGTCAGCAGCTCGCTTAACAGGGACGAACGGAGTAACGGCAAATTTTCGCTGAGCGCATACAGCGCCTTATGATACGAGGCGGCTTCCTCCCATTTGGCCTTAATCTGGCCGACGACGCGCGATACGGAATCGATTAAATCCTCGTCGCTGACCGGCTTGAGCAAATAATCGAACGTTTGCTGAGTAATCGCCTGCTTGGCGTATTCGAAGTCTGCATAGCCCGATAGGAGAATCGTTCTAATATGCGGCCATCGGCTCTGGATCGCGGCAATGAGCTCGAGGCCGGACATGCCGGGCATGCGAATGTCCGTAATGACGATATCGATCGCGTTATTCTCCAACACATCTAGCGCCATCGCGCCGGACAATGCTTCATGGACAGTGCCAACCCCGCAATCCGCCCAAGGAATTGTCTCGGCCAGCGTCTCGACGACCGATCGTTCATCATCCACCAACAAGAGTTGCAGCATCGTATAGTCCTCCTGCTTATTAAGATTTGTCGAATAGAAGCATTAATTAGTTTCACGTCTCCAGGTCAACGTCACTCTGATGCCGCCGGACTCGGCATGCGAATAGCGAAGTCCCGCGTCTTCGCCGAAGAGGAAGGTCATGCGCTGATGGACGTTCCAGGTACCGCAGCCCATATCTCCATCGAGCGGCTTAGTCAGGTTGCGCTGCAACCGCTCCAGCGCATCGTCCGACATGCCCACTCCGCTATCTTCCACCGTAATGGTGTATACGCCGTCTATAAGCTGTCCGCGGACGCTGATCTCGCCGTCTTCTGCCTGGGGCTCGAGTCCGTGAATGATGGCGTTCTCGATTATCGGCTGCAGCGTCAGTCTCGGGACCGTGACCGATAGCAGCTCATCGGGCATATCGATGGTGAAGCGCATCCGTTCCAGCCGCAGCGATTGGATCTTCAAGTAGTTGGTCACCATGCGGACTTCTTCGCGGACGGTAGCCAGGTCGTTCTCGGATCTCGTGATGTACCTGTAGTATTCCCCGAGGTTCAAGGACATGGCAACCACGGCCTCTTCGTTCTTCATGCGCGCCATGTTCTTGATATAGAACAGGCAATTGTACAGGAAGTGAGGATTAATCTGCGATTGCAGCTGCTTAAGCGTCGCTTCGCGCCGGCGGAGCTGCTCTTCGTAGACGTTCTCGATCAGCTCTTGGATTCGCTGCGCCATAATATTGAACCGCCCGAACAGCACGCTGAATTCCCCGCGCTCCGAGTGGTCGAGTCTCACGGAGAAGTCTCCGGCGGACAAGCGCTTGGTGCCTCGCACCAGCTGCAGGAGCGGGAGCTGGACGCTGCGGTACAAGGCGAACACGACGGCGAAGCTCATGACAAGCAGGAAGGTGATCGACATGTAGAACAGATTCCGGCTGCTTGTAATGGGGCTTAGAATTTGCTGCATCGGCACGAAATCGACATAATACCAGCCCAGAGCGTTCGATTGGATGTAGGAAACGTAATATTCCGTATCGTTCAACTTGGTACGGAACCCGCCGGTCTGCGCGAGTGTGGGCGCTTTCAATTGCTCCGACAATTGGCCGACGAGCGACTCGTTCGCCGAGCTATTGCGGATCGTCCCATGCTCCGGACTGAATAAGAACGGATCTCCGCTGTTATTGACTTTGTTCTGATCGAGCAGCGCCGTCAGATGATTGGTCGGGAAACTGATTTTCGTAATGAGACGCGCGGACTTGGGATTGCTCATGGCCGAGACCGGCTCGGTCGCATGCCAGGTGAAGCTGTCCCCGTCATAGCTCCATGCCTGCGGGAACGGGGCTTCGAACTCCGTCTCGTCGTATTCGAGCCTGGAGTAATAATCGGTCGAGAGTACTTCCCGCACGCGGGGAAAATAGAGCGTTATCTCAGAATGCCACTTGCTCGCGGCATTGTATAGATTCATTTTCTCCAGAATGGCCACGCTCAGCTTCACGCGTTCATACGGCATGCCGGCATAATCGGGACGCTGATATTCCTGGATGCTCGAGTCTTGTCCGATCGATACGCCGTACAGCGCCAGCTGATAAATTGTCGCTTCGACCTGCGAGGCGAAGAAAGAGAGCCGATTGGTCGTGCTGCGCTGAATCTCGCTTTCGATAACGTTCACGCTTTCCCGGTTGGAATAGGTGTAGAGGGAGATGACCGGGATGAGCAGCAGCAGGATCAGGAGCGTAATTTTGGTGAAAACATTGAAGCGCGACAGCAAATCGGCCCCTCCTTCATCTAGTTAAAATATCAATACTGTTGTTGCAATATTAGGATATAGAACCCACATCGCCGTTGCTATAATCGTTATATTACAAGGTCTGGCGGGCCTAGCAAAGTAAAATATTTGTCAGAACATGGAGGGTGCAAACGTGAAAGATATGGCAATAAGAGCAGGAAGCCCGAGGGTGCAGGGGGTTGCTGCCAAGGGGAAATGGAACATGAAACGGAACTGGCCGCTGCATATGATGCTCGTCCCGGCCGTGCTGCTGACCCTTATTTTTCAATATCTTCCGATGGGCGGACTTGTCATTGCCTTCCAGGATTTCAAACCTTGGCTGGGCTTAACCGGCTCCAAGTGGGTGGGCCTGGATAACTTCCGATTCCTGTTCAAATATCCGGGCGTGGACCAGGTCATCTGGAATACGCTGATCATCGCGTTCTTCAAAATTGCGGCAGGGCTTATAGCGCCGTTCTTGTTCGCGGTGCTGCTGAACGAGGTGCGTTCCATGGCGTTCAAACGGGTCACCCAAACGCTCGTCTACCTGCCGCATTTTCTATCGTGGGTCATTCTGGGCGGCATTCTGCTCGACATTCTGTCTCCGGATGGGGGCATGGTCAACCGGCTTGTCGTAGCGCTGGGCGGACAGCCGATCTTCTTCCTCGGCGACGGGGACTGGTTCCGCATTACGCTAATCGTCAGCGATGTATGGAAAGAGTTCGGGTTCGGCACCATCGTGTTCCTCGCTTCCCTGGCCGGCATTAATCCGGCGCTCTACGAAGCGGCCGAGGTGGACGGCGCGAACCGGCTGAAGCAGACGCTGCACATTACGCTGCCTGCGCTGATGCCGATTGCGATCGTGCTGCTTACGCTCTCGATCGGGAACATTCTGAACGCCGGGTTCGATCAGGTGTTCAATCTGTATAACCCGCTGGTGTACGAGAAGGGCGACATCATCGATACCTTCGTCTACCGCCTGGGCATCCTGAACGGCAAGATGAGCTTCGCCACGACGGTCGGCTTGTTCAAATCCGTAGTAGGAACGGTGTTGATCGTAGCTTCATACTGGCTAGCTTATCGGCTCGCCAACTATCGCGTGTTTTAAGAGGAGGATTTACGCTTGTACCACAAAACAGTAGGCTACAAAATTTTCAGCATCTGGAACTATCTTTTCTTGGGCATGTTGTCGCTCCTGTGCATTCTGCCGATCATTCACATCTTGGCCGTCTCCTTCAGCAGCATGGCACCGGCTTCGTCCAATCTGGTCGGTTTCTGGCCGATGGGATTCACGACGGATGCGTATGAGAAAACGTTCGGCAATACGAACTTCTTGAATTCCTTGTGGGTGTCGGCCCAGCGGACGGTCATCGCCACCGTGGTCGGCATGGCGCTCGTCATGTTGACGGCATTCCCGCTCGCGAAGGAGGAGAACAGCTTCAAAGGGCGTTCGATCTACACCTGGTTCTTCGTCTTCACGATCTTGTTCAGCGGGGGACTGATCCCAAGCTATATTCTGGTGCAGAAGCTGGGGCTGATGAACACGATCTGGGCGCTCATCCTGCCGGGAGCCGTATCCGTCTGGAACATTATTCTGATGATGAATTTCTTCCGGGGACTGCCCAAAGAACTCGAAGAGGCCGCTTTTCTCGATGGCGCGGGTCAATTGAAAACGCTCATCCTCGTCTTCATTCCGCTGTCCATGCCGGCTATCGCGACGTTGTCCTTGTTCACGATGGTTTACCAGTGGAACGCTTGGTTCGACGGCATGATCTATATGTCGGACGTTCGCAATTATCCGCTTGCCTCGCTGCTTCAGACGATTATCGTGCAGCAGGATTTTACGAAGATTAACGTCGATCCGAAGTTGCTCGAGAATATCTCGCAGCGGACGGTGCGGGCGGCGCAGATCTTCATCGGCGCATTGCCGATTCTACTCGTGTACCCTTTCCTGCAGCGCTTCTTCGTGAAGGGGATGGTCATCGGAGCCGTGAAGGAGTAGGCATGCAAGTCAGGACGAGGGCCGGCAGCAGCGGCCCTCCCTCGCGAATAAGCAGGACCGCAAGAACAAGAGTTAGGTCAGAAAGCACGAGATGAGGGGGATATGATGAGTAGAAAATGGATATCGGTTACGCTGATCAGCGGGTTGTTCCTGAGTGCGCTTAGTCCAACCGCATACGGAAAAGAATTGGAGCAGCCCAAGGCTGTTGCCGGATTCGCGGATCTGAGCGGCCACTGGGCACAGCCCGCAGCCGAGGAGTTGGAGGCCTGGGGCCTTATGAAAGGATTTGCGGACGGCAGCTTCCAGCCGAAGCGGCTTATCAGCAGAGCGGAATTCGTTACGGTGCTGGATCGGGCGTTCGGATTCAAGGGCAAGGCGGCGAATCAGTTCGAGGACGTGCGGGAAGGAAGCTGGTATTACGATTCCGTCCGGAGTGCGAGCGGTTCGGGCATCGTGAACGGGATCGATGACGAGCATTTCGCCCCGGAGGCGGATATTACGCGTGAAGAAGCGGCTGTCATGCTTGATCGCGCCTTCCGGCTATCGAAAGGCGATAAATCCGAAGCGGTGCTGCAAACTTACAGCGATGCGGGAGCGATTGGCGGATATGCAAAGAAAGCGCTCACTTATCTCGTAGGAAGCGGAGCCATGAAAGGCGCAAACGGTATGCTCCTTCCGAAGAAGCCGATCACTCGTGCGGAAGCGGCGGTGCTGCTGACGGGCATGATAGCCGATATCGTGACTGCGCCGTCTGTCTACGAGGCTGGTCAGATCGAAGGGAATGTCATCGTCCGGTCGGAAGGCGTAACGGTGAAGAATACGGTCATCGATGGCAGCCTTCTGTTGACGGAAGGCATTGGAGAAGGCGAGATTACCTTGAATAGCGTCATGGTCAGGGGAAATACGATCATTAAGGGCGGCGGCAGCCATTCCATCGAGTTTCATCATTCGCAGCTTGACCGCGTGGTCATCGACAAGTCCGGCGATCCGGTCCGTGTTGCGTTCCTTGATGGGACGAAGGCGAATGACGTAACCGTGATGCAGGCAGCGCAGATCGAATTATCCAAGGATAGCGTGATCGGTAAGCTTGCGATCGGCGATCAAGCGGAACGATCGCAGCTGACAAGCGAAGGGACGATCGACCACCTGACGATCGAGGCAAATGGCGTAACGGTTAACGGTAAGTCCGTTCTAGCCGGCTTAACGAGCTCGATGCGACCGGAGGAGAACGAAGCTGGGCAGCCGGTGGTGACGACAACGCCTAACCCGGGCTCGCCGAGTTCAGAGTTGCCTGTACCGCCTACGACGATTCCGGATAAGGATTGGAAGCTGATCTGGAACGATGAATTCGACGCTGCCGCGGTTGACGCATCGAAGTGGACGGTCGTGGATACTGACGTCGTGTATAACAACGAATTGGAATATTATTCGCCGAACAATGCGAGCATCGTGAAGGACGGCAGCCGCAGTGTACTCCAGCTGGAGGCGAAGAAGGAAGCCTATCGCGGCAGTAATTATACGTCCGCCAAGTTAATCACGCAGGGCAAAGGCGATTGGACATACGGGAAGGTTGTCGTGCGCGCGAAGCTTCCGGTCGATCAGGGGATGTGGCCGGCGATCTGGATGCTGCCGACAGATGAAGCGCATTACGGCGGCTGGCCAGCCGCCGGCGAGATCGACATTATGGAGTTGATCGGCGGGGAGAAGAACAAGAGCCGCGTCTACGGTACTTTGCACTACGACAGCGTTCAGCCGGATGGATCGCACGGCTCCGATCAAGGCAGTTATGATCTCCAGAGCGGGCAATCCTTCGCGGATAGCTATCATGATTTTCAAGTCGAATGGCTCCCGGGCGTCATTCGCTTCTATGTGGACGGCCAGCTTTATCATGAAGTAAGCGATTGGAAGACGAAGGGTCCGGGACAGCCTGAATATTATACGTATCCGGCTCCGTTCGACCGGCCGTTCTACTTGATTCTGAATCTAGCCGTCGGCGGCGATTGGCCGGGCTCGCCGAGTGAAGCATTCGTATCGGATGAGATGAAGGTCGATTTCGTCCGCGTCTATTCGTATGAGAATTTAAGCAGCTGGCCGGATGTGACGGGCAACCCGCCTGAGCCCCCCGCTCAACGCGAACCGCAGGCGGACGGCAATCAGCTGTATAATGATGATTTTACCGGCGATGTGGATGCGGGCGGTGTGCCTCAAGATTGGCAGTACCTGCTCAATGCCAATGGCGCCGGCAGCGTGTCCGTCATTAACGATGAGGTGAAGGGGAAAGCGGCCAAAGTCTCGATCACGCAGCCTGGGGAGCAGCTGTACTCGGTGCAGTTGACGCAGCTCCCGATGTACATTCAGAAGGGCAAGAAGTATCAGGTGACCTTCGATGCAAAGGCCGATGCGAGCCGGTCCATCATGTCCAAGGTGAACCAATATCAGAAGAGCTGGAAGAATTATTCCGGCGAACGCTATTTCACGCTCACGACAGACTGGCAGCCGTACGCATATACGTTCGACATGCGTGAGAGCACGGATAACAATGCGCGATTCGAATTTAATCTAGGCTTGGATGCGGAAACGGTCTATATCGCGAACGTGAAATTGACCGAGATCGGCGATGCCGAGCCGCTGCCGGATGAGTTGGTCGTACGTGCGGCGTTGCCGGACGGCAATCTGGTCTATAACGGCACGTTCGACCAAGGCCAAGACCGTCTGGCCTTCTGGACGAGCACGATCACTCCTGAGGCAAAAGCGCAGATCGGCGTCAACAACTTCCTGAAGTTCCCGATCATGGAACGCCAGCTTGTCGTCGGGTCCGAAGACGGCGGAACAGATGCCAATGCGATAGCTGTATCGCAGCCGGAGTTACCGCTTGAGCCGAATACGACCTATGGGCTTTATTTCGATGCTCGATCCGATCGACCGCGGAGCATGGAGATTGGGCTTGAACGCACCGATGGAGGCAGCGTGCAATTCCCGAAAGGAACGAGCGTTCAGCTTGGCACGGAGCCGCAAACCTATGCCAAGGATATCGTAATCGGCGAAGGGGCGGCGGCCGTGGAATCCGAACTTCGATTGCTCTTCGGCGGAAGCGCCGGAACGGTATATATGGACAATGTGCGTCTTGTGAAGCGGGGACAACCGATCCATGTGAATGGCTATGCGCACGCCTCGGCCACGCAAGCTTGGGAGATGCAAGGGCTGCAGCTGGAGGATTCCGGAGAGGGCGGCAAGAACGTCGGCTATATGGATGAGGGCGATTTGCTTCAATATAAGGTCAGCGTGGAACGGAATGCCGATTATGTCCTTTCTGCGCGCGTGGCGAGCGGCGAAGAAGATTCGCCGATCAGAGTAAGCGTACGGGACGAGGAAGGAACGACCATTGCCGCTTCGGCCTACATGCTGGGGAATACGGGCGGTTGGCAAACCTACCGCACCGTCTATTTTGATCCTGTCCGGTTGGAGAGCGGACACAGTTATTATATTGATATGGAAGGATACGACTATAATACGCTATGGGTCGATATGGCGGAGAGTCTCGTTCGCAACGGGACCTTCGATACCGACATGAACGAATGGAGCTTGATAACGTCAAGCGGTGCCTCAGCGGAGGCTACGGAAGCGGGCGAGCTATCCGTGCGGCTGCCAGGGACAGGAACGCAGTGGTGGGATGAGCAGCTGCAGCAATACGATCTGCTTATTAAGCAGGGTCGAACTTACCGGTTGGAATTCGATGCTTCGTCTTCGGTACCGAGATCCATGCAGGCAGTCGTATCGAAGAGCAGCGGCGATTACGCCAAATATTTGAACGAAGAGGCAGCACTGACCGAAGACTCCGCGCATTACAGTTATACGTTCACGATGGAGCATGACTCGGACATGGCGTCTGTCATCGCCTTCGGATTCGGCCAGCCAGCGTCGGCCGAAGGCTCGCATTCGGTAACTCTCGATAACGTGAGGCTGTACGAGGTGAATCGCGCTGCGGATAACGGCGGTCAGCCGGTTCATATCAATCTGCTGCACAACGGCGATTTTGCGCAAGGGACTGACGGCTGGTTCTCCTATTCGGCCGGCGACCCCTCACAGCTCGCCATTGCTGCCGAGGGTGGGAAGTTACGCGCCTCGATCGGGACGGTTGGGGATAATGCCTGGGATCGGCAAGTCATTAACGAAGGATTCGCTATAGAGGAGGGCTCCCGCTATACGATTACCTTCAAGGCCCAAGCGAGTACCGCGCGCAAGATGGGGATCGGCATCGGCTGGGTCGACGTCGCGGCCAATTATGAATGGCACGGTTATTTCGGCCAGCAGATCGATCTAACGACCGAGGAGCAGACCTTTACGTTCACGTTCGATGCGGCAGCGGATGGTTATTCGAATTCGCGCATTTCCTTCGACATGGGGAATATTCTGGGCGGAAATGCTGGCCAGACCGATATTACGATCTCTGAGGTCAGTTTGGTGAATATCGGACCGGCGAGTTAACCCGAATCGGCAATTGGGGAACTTGCAGTAGTGAAGGATGGCTTAGGCAAGAGGCAAGCTTGACGTTCCTCTCCGATAACGGCTATTATCGATGGATAAAGTCTTGTATCCGAGGTGAACGTAAGGCCTATGAAGTACTCGAAAGCAACGAACTATGCCCTTCATACGATGCTCTTCCTGGCGATCGAGCCGCAGAAGAAGCCGATCGGCGTGCAGCAGCTGGCACAGCAGCAAGAGGTATCGCCTACTTATCTATCCAAGATTTTAACGAAGCTCGTGAAAGCGGGGATGATCGAGTCCGCCTCCGGCGCTAATGGCGGCTATCGGCTGCGGCGGAATTGGGAGGCAATCTCCTTCCTCGATATCATCCATGCGATCGAAGGGACGGCTTCGCTGTTCGACTGCAGCCTCGATCACGGTCCGGAATGCCGGATTCAGCAGGTGGTGCTGGCAGCCGAAACGAAAATGGAAGAGCATCTGCGCAGCCAGACGCTGGGGGAACTCGCGGAACAGATGAAGAATTGCAGTCATGACGCGACCGCGCAGTAAATCGGCCGTTCCATACATGCTAACAAGAGAGGAGTGCTCCGGACGGAGTACTCCTCTTCGCCATTAATTCTCATCGTCGCTAACGTTGCGGGATGGTAGAATGGAAGGGATATGAACGCTTCATCCTTTACTAGAGGAAGGAAGGGACGCCTGTTGGAAGAGGTGCTATTCAAATACATGTCCAGATGGACCACGCTTACCGTGGAAGAGCAGCAGGCGGTCATCGAGGATCTCGTCATCAAGGAATATCCCAAAGGCACGGTCCTGCTGCGCCAAGGCGATGTGCCGACGCATTGCTACTTCATCCTGCAAGGATGCGTCAGGCAGTTCGCGGTGCATGAAGACGGCAGGGAGGTTACCTCGCAATTTTACACGGAAGAGCAGGCCATCGCCGTCTTCAATCTGCACCGATCCGACCAGGCCTCGGCCTACACCTTCACCTGTCTGGAAGATACGGTGCTCGTCGTTGGCGAGCTGGCCATCGAGGAAGAGATGTACAATAAACATACGCAGCTGGCGAATATGACCCGCCGCATGATCGAAGCAAATTTCGGGCAGATGCAAGAAGCGTTCGCGGCCTTCATGGCTTCGACGCCGGAGGAGCGTTTCCGCGCGATACTGCATGAACGTCCGTCTCTAATCGAACGAGTCCCGCAGCACCAGCTGGCGAGCTATCTGGGCATTACGCCGGAATCGTTAAGCCGGATCAAGAAGCGGGTCCAGCATGGCACATGAGAATCGGGACGGGCAGCGCGCAGCGATCGTTGGCGGCAAGCGCGAGGTTGCGCGCTTGCCGTAGTGGCAATGCTAGGAGGATTGGAAGATGCAAGAAGCGGGTGTAGCGGCAATCAGGAGTGAAGTCGAATGATGAATGTGATGATCGTAATGCTGCAGATCCTGCTCAGGCTGCTTGTCGCCGGCGCAGGGGTCTTGCTTATATACCGCCAAGTCATAAGCCGGAAGATCTACAAGGCACACCAGATCCGTTCGGAGAAGGGGATTGACGAGGAGCTTGTGCTGGATATCGGCGGGATCAAGCAATATTTGTACATAAGAGGCGAGGACAGCGGCAACCCGGTCGTGCTATTCCTGCATGGCGGACCCGGCGGGCCGATGACGCCGATGCTGTATAAGTACCAATACGAATGGGAGTCGTATTGTACCGTCGTCAATTGGGATCAGCGCAATGCGGGGCGGACCTATCTGCTCAATAAAAACCATGCCGATGAAGTATTGGCGACGCTCACGGTGGACCGGATGGTAGAGGACATTCACGAGATCGTGCTATACCTCAAGAAGCGATTCCGACAAGAATCTATCATTATAATGGGTCATTCGTGGGGGACGATCATCGGCAGCTTGTTCGTGCAGCGTTATCCCGCATTGACCAGCGGCTATATCGGCGTGGCCCAGGTTGTCCAACTGGACGAGGGCGTCGAACGGATGGCGGCGGAAATTCGGAAGCGGGCGGAAGCGCAAGGGTCAACCAAAGATGCGGCGGCCGTCGATCGGCTTGCCGCCTCGCTGCGGCAAAGCTTCGTCAAGACGGAGAAGATCGCCGCGGATCTGTACCGGATTGCCAAGCGCTATTATGCGTACAAGCCGGATCCGTGGATGTTCATCAAAACCGGTCTTCGCTCCCCGTATTTCTCCTTGAACCAGCTTGCTTATTTCTCGAAAAGGGAAGCGCTTCAAGCGCCGCTGGCCGAGTATGTCTCACGCTTCGATCTTAGGGAACGGGGCGTCGGCTTCGAGGTGCCGGTCGTGATGATGATCGGTGAGTACGATCTTCACTTTCGATACATGCTTGACGACTACTACGAGATGATCCAGGCTCCCTCCAAGCAGCGGCATACCATTGACGATGCCGGTCACGACACGATGCTCGAACAGCCGGAGGCATTCAGCCGCGCGCTGAAGGGGATTGTCGGGCAGTTGGCCGGATAACGGACAGATCGTAATGTTTGTTGGACCATATCCCACAACGAAGAGCGCCCTGCATACGCAGCGGCGCTCTTACGCTTGCTGAATTAATGTCCGCCTTCCACGGCGTCGACATGCTTCAGATGATTACGGTTGAAGTAGAGATAAATGACGGCCAGGACGACGAAGGCGCCGCCGACGATGAACGGCATATGCGGATTGAACCATTCCGCGAGCTTACCGGCCAGATAAGGCGCGAGCGCTCCGCCGATGAAGCGCAGGAAGCTGTAAGCCGCGGAAGCGGTAGGGCGCTCGACCGGGGCGGCGTTCATGACCGCGGTCGTGATCAGCGTGTTATTGTTGCCCAGGAATGCGCCGGCGACGATAACGGCGACGATCAGCACGGTTTTGTCCGTCGTCCAGTTGGCCATGACGAACAGCGTTACGGCGAAGAGCAGCAGCTGGACCATCATCGAAGGCAGCGTGCCGAAGCGCTTCTGCAGCTTAGGCGCCATGAAGACCGAGGTGAAGGCAAGCATTAACCCCCAGCCGAGGAAGACGTAACCAAGCTGATGCTCATCGAGTCCCAGCTTGCCGAGCACGAGCGCGGCGTAGACCAGCAGCGTGAAGAAGCCGAAGTTGTAGAGCGCGGCAGCGATGCCGAATGTCCGAAGCGCTTTGAATCGGAGCGCGCGGAACGGATCGGCGAGCGAAGCTCTCTTCTTGCGGACAGCGGGCGCCGGCTTCGGCATCAGAATCGAGATCATGAGGAACGCCAGCACCATCAACCCGGCAACGCCGAAGAACGGGCCGCGCCAAGAGATGGCGCCGAGCTCGCCGCCCAGCAGCGGTCCGACCGAGATGCCAAGACCGACGGCGACCTCGAACAAAATGATCGAGCGGGCTACGCCCGTCCTCGAAAGCGACACGATGGCGGATAGCGCGGTTGCGACGAACAGCGCATTGCCCAGCCCCCAGCCGCCGCGCAGCCAGACGAGGCTCCAGATGCCATTGGACATACCGCTAAGCGCCGAGAAGACGGCGATTATAATGATGCCCGTGAGCAACGTCCATTTGACGCCCAGCCGCGATGAGATGACGCCCGTAATCAGCATCGCCACGGCCATAACCGCGTTATAGCTGGTGAACAGCAGCGTGACGTCGCTGTGGGAAGCATGGAGCTTCTCCGCAATTGCGGGCAGGATCGGGTCGACGAGCCCTAGACCCATGAAGGCGATGATACTGGCGAAGACGACGGCCAATACCGCTTTGGACTGGTTGAACATGCTGACCGGTTGCGTTTGCGGCTTTATCGCGGCGGCAGCCTGTTTTTGACTTGCTGCAGAAGATTGCATGTCGGGAAGACTCCTTTTGGGTTTGTATTGGAGACATAGCGGGACTTGCGGGCCATGCTCCATGCCTTGTATTGGGGGACTACGTTGTTTATTATAGAGAGGTTAATTGATGGTGTATAATACATGTTAATCTATATATTCATAGCTATAAGTCTATATATGAGGTGAGGGCATGGAGCTGCTCCAATTGCATTACTTCCGGGTCGCGGCCAAATATGAGCATATGACTAAGGCCGCCGAAGAGCTGAAGATCGCGCAGCCTTCCTTGAGCAAAACGATCTCCAGGCTCGAGGAGCATGTCGGGGTTCCGCTATTCGACCGGCAAGGGCGTAATATTAGGCTGAGTTCATTCGGCAAAGTATTCCTCGAACGAGTCGAGCGCGCCTTCCGGGAACTAGAGGAAGGGAAGCGGGAAGTCAGGGATATGGCAGGGCTGAACCGGGGCAGCGTCTCGCTAGCAGCCTCCATCTCCAACGTCATCCCCGAACTTCTGGCGGCTTTCCTGGAGCTGTATCCGAGCGTGCATATTCGTCAGGTGCTGGAGCCAAGAGCGGGCATCAAGCGAATGATTGAGGACGGGCAGATCGATCTCTGTCTTACGACGGCTCCGCTGGAAGGGGAAGACTTCGAATGGCGTCCGCTCATTACGATGGATCTGTTCGTCTGCGTGCCGGACAATCACCGGCTGGCTGGGCGGGACAGCGTCTCGTTGATCGAGCTGAAGGACGAGTCGTTCATCGGCCTTCGGACAGGCTACTTTTTTCGCGATATGACGGATAATCTGTGCATGAAGGCAGGCTTCACGCCGAATACGATGATTGAGGTGGATGAATCGGAGGCGAGTCTCCTGCTGCTAAGGCGCGGGCTCGGCATCACGTTCCTCTCCGAACTGGGCTGGAGCAAGCGGGCGCATCTTGTGCCGAACAAACTGCGGATCGAGGATCCCGACTGTACGGTTACGATCGGCTTGGCCTGGTCGAAGCGGCATTACCTGTCGTTCGCGGCTCAGCGCTTCCAACAGTTCGTGATCGAATTTTATGCGCAGCTGGAGAAGTGAAGCGATCTCTGTCGGTTTTACTTGCAGAGGATTTAAACATAACTTTAGCCAAGTTAACATTTCTTTCATATCCGATTCCCTATACAATGATGTAAGGTTACAGCATCTTTGTATACGACTGGCAGTTAACTTGGGGGAATCAACATGAGCAAATGCCCGTTCTCGTTCGGGTTGTCGAGAGAGAGAAAGAAAGCGCCTGCATATTTGGACAAGCTTCATGAGATCGAAGTCACGATGCGGCTGGACGATCCCGAGCTTGCGAAGCAACTGGGCATGATCGAGCTTACGGAGGAAGAAGTACGGATCGGCAAGCGGTTGCAGCCTCTCATTCAAGCGAATATCGGACAAATCGTGGATAGTTTCTATGGCGCGGTCCTGAAGGTCGAGTCGCTGAAACAATTAATTCAGACGCACAGCACGGTAGAGCGTTTGAAGCAAACGCTGGAGCAGCATCTGATCGAGATGTTCGATGGGCGAATCGACGAACAATTCCTGGCCAAACGGATGCGGGTATCCTTGGTTCATTCAAGGATCGGCCTGGATTCCAAGTGGTACTTAGGGGCGTTCCAGAACTTATTGAACACATTGCTTACCATCGTGAACGAGCAGGTCGAGCGCCGGGACGAAAGCTTGCGCATCAGCCGGGTCGTAACCAAGATTCTGAATTTCGAACAGCAGATCGTGTTGGATGCTTATGAGAAAGAGAATTTGCGCCAAAAGGAAATCGAGTACCAGAAGAAAGAGCAGCTCGTCCATCAAATGATCGCTACCAGCACCGAGGTTGCGGCGTTGGCGGAGGAAACGAGCGCAGCCGTAGCCGAATTGATCGCCAGCAGCCATGACGTGAGCGGGATGGTTCAGCGCAGCGCGGTGAATAGCCGCGAAACCCGCATGATCGCCGAAGAAGGGGAGCAGCGCATGCAGCAACTGGTCGGCAGCATTGAATCGATCGATAGCAGCACCGGCGAGATGGCAAGGGTGGTGACGCGGCTAGGCGATTCGGCGAGCCAGATTACGAAAGTGGTCCATATCGTCAAGGATATTGCCGAACAGACGAATTTGCTGGCGCTCAATTCAGCGATCGAAGCCGCAAGGGCAGGCGAGCATGGAAGAGGTTTCACGGTGGTATCGAGCGAGGTCAAGAAGCTTGCGGAACAGACCAAGCAGTCTCTGGAGCAGATTCAAGGACTGATCGATCAGACGAACCAGTATTCCGCGCACGTGGAAGATGCCATCCACTCGGTGCAGACGCTGGTGACGAACGGATTGACAGCGTCTGCGACTACGCGGGAAGCCTTCAATCATATCATGCTGTCCCTAGGGGCTAATATGGATGAGGCGGTGCTCGTCGAGAAGGAAATACGCGGCCTCGTTCACGTTATTCAGGAGATCGGCCAAGCGACCGGCAAGGTAGCTGTCTCGACGGAAACGCTTAGCGATACGGCGAGTTCGGTGCGCTGAGCTTCACCAGGTCGTCCGCGTAGTTAGCGTCATAGTGCAGGAAGGAAAAATTGCTGAGCGCCTGAAGGGCTTTCCTAATAATGGGAAGCCCTTCATTCGTTGGTATGGAACCGCTGCGAGAGCGGTGAAATAACTTGATGCCTAATTTAGCGCAGCCAATCCCTAAGCACTGTTAATTCCGGACAGTCAAGGATTGCGATAAGCGCCAAACGCGCGATCGCTTGCGCGCCTTCCTCCGAGAAATGCGTATCGTCCGTCAAGCCGTCCGGGTAGTTCGGATGCTCGCCCGGAGCCAGGTGCGTGAACATGCCGATACTGTCTTGCACGCCGGTCTCTTCGAGCAGCTGTTGCGACAGCGCGAACAGATCGAGCAGCGGAACGCCGGACTCGGCTGCCAATTCACGCATCCATCTTGGATAGGGACCGACCGCTTCAGGATCGAGCTTGCCATCTGCGTCGAATCTCCGGCGGCTTACGGAGGTGAGCAGCACCGGCGATGCGCCCGCGCTCCGGGCGGCTTCAATGAACGCGAGCAGGTTCCGTTTGTAATCCTCCTCGTTGCAGTATCGGGTAGGATCCTCGATCTTTTGGTCGTTATGGCCGAACTGAATGAACAGAAAATCCCCGGGTTGGATGGCTCGCTTAATAGCCTCCAGCCGACCTTCTGTTATGTACGATTTCGTGCTTCTGCCGTTGACGGCCCAATTGCGGACGCGCGCGGCCGGCATGAAGTAAAGGGGAAGGAATTCGCCCCAACCGGCCATCGGTTTCTCGCCGCCGCTTTTCTGGGCGCAGGTGGAATCTCCTGCGAGATAGATCGTCGTCATCTTCGGTTATCCTCCTTGTAATCGCTTTAATTTACATCAACGTAGGTACTAAATCATTTGTCAAAAACTCAGGGTAGCCTATATAATGGGTCAAGGTCCTTATAATGGTGGTAAAGGAGTTCGCGATGAAAAGAGGAACCACGTTCTTACGGATATTCGCCTCCATCCTTATCCTCGGCATTAGCCTTGTAGCCAGCTTCGGCACGTATATCTACATGTCGACGATGCACTCGGTCATCGACCGGGAAGCCGGCAGCAAGCAAAGCTTCATCTCCCAGACGAGGAATAGTCTGGAGCAAAAGATCAAAACAATTGAATACGCTTTCAGTACCTATAGTACCACAAGTTCGTTCCGCGATGTCATCCAACATCCGATTACGGAGCAGGATTTCGACGCTTACCGCAACGTGAACACGCAGCTCAATTATATCGCTTCGATGGGGCTGGAAGGCGCTCAATATACGCTGATCAGCCTGGTGGAGAACTGGGAGATTGCGGGTGGCAAGCTGTCGCAGTTATCCGCCTTGAAGAAGTCGGAGCTTGTGGATTCCTATATTACCGGACAGCAGCGCGGCCTGTTCTGGCTGCCTACCGACAGCGGGCTTCGCTTCGTCTATACGCTGCCGGCATTCTCGAACAAGAAGGAAGCCCTTGCGCTGGCCGATCTGTCGCTTAGCAACCTCGATCGGATGCTGCGCACCGACGATAGCTCGACGATCTTCATCTTGAACAGCGACGGCGAGGTACTGTACGAGAATGAGCCGCTTGCGCTGCCGCGGGAACAGCTGGGAGACTTGGCGTTGCAGGTAGCCGATGGCAACCGCGAACGGAGCGGGATCTATGAGCTGACCGGCAAGGAAGCGGCGAACGCGGACATCGTCTATGCCAGATCCGATTACAACAATTGGATCTACGCGACGCTGCTGAAGCCGGAGGAGACGACCGAGGCGCTTCGCGCGACCCGGTTCGGCTTGATCCTGATGGGACTCGTCATTACGGCCCTCATTACGGTCATTGCTTATTTTATCGCGTATTATTTTGCCAACTCGATCAAGCGCATTCAGCGCCGGCTGCCGAGCACGGCATCGGCCGCGTCGAACGTCAAGAGCAACGACATCGACTGGATCGTGGAATCCATCGACGCGATCATCGACGAGAAGAAGAGCCTCGAAGGCCTCATGGAGTCCGAACTGCCGAAGCTGGAATCGTATCTGGTCCAGAATCTGTTCCGCGGACGCGTCGCGCCGGTGGATCTCGAGCATCAGCTGCAGCGTTTCGGGTATCGGCTCGATCCCGGCTGCAAGTATACGGTCATGCTGATCCAACTGGACAGCTACGGGGGCCGTGATGCAGCGGACAAGGACATGCTGCTGCTCGGACTGAACCGGATGATCGAAGAGACCGTGCCCGCCGAGCATCGCTTGCAGCCGATCGTCCTGAACGAGAACACGCAGGCGACGATTCTGACGCTGCGGGAACGGTCGGAGGAAGACAGCCAGCGCTGGCTGATGGCGACGGCGAAGGCCGCGGTACGCCATGCCAGGGACTACCTCAAAGTATCGATCAGCGTCGGGTTCAGCAGTCTGTACGAGGACTTGGCCACCGGCAGCAAGGAAGCGTGCGAGATGGGCAAGCAGGCGTTGCATCAGCGGCTCAATCTCGGCAAGGAATCGATCATTTTCTACGAGGACGTGTCCGGTCTCATCTCCGGTCCCGTCGTGCTCCATTACCCGACGCAGCTGGAGAATGCGCTGTTCGACGCGATCCGGCTCGGCGACGAGTTGGGCGTCACCGGCGCGCTGTACCCGTTCCTGGCCGAGATGATGAAGACGAGCAAGAACTCGACCGACTTCGAGATGACGCTCATCCGCCTGGTCAATAACCTGATTCAGCTCGAGCAGCTGCTCGGCATTCAGGTGCTGCTCACGCCGGACAACAGCTCGCTTTTCCACCGGCTGCTGCAGATCCGCAATCCGGAGGAGATCGAGCGGATTCTGATCGAGGAAGCGATTCATCCGATGGTCCGTTGCATGAAGGAGAAGACGAACCGCCAATTCCGGTCGCTGTCCGACCAGATCGCCGCCATCGTGCGCAGCGAATATGACCAGGAGCTGTCGCTCGAGCTCATAGCCGATCGGCTGCACTACAATCCGAACTATCTGAGCAGCATCTTCCGCAAGGAGTTCGGCATCACGTTCAGCGAATATTTGATGAACTACCGGTTGGAGATGGCCAAGAAGTGGCTGACCGAGACGGACTTGCCCGTCAAGGATATCGCCGAGCGGCTGCAGTATCAGAACCCGCAGAATTTCATTCGTTCGTTCCGCAAAAAAGAAAATATGACGCCTGGCGTTTACCGGAAAGAAAGGCAAAGCTCTTAGCCGCCCAAGCATAATTGTGAATGCCGGCGGCAGGAGCCAGGCTCAAGTCTGCATCCGTCAACCGCGCAAGGAAGCCGCAGCCCGATAAGGACTAGCGGCTTTTTGAAATTCAAGAGATCTTCACGCTGATCCGGCTATCCTTTCACGGCTCCGATCAGGGCGCCTTTGACGAAATGCTTCTGCACGAACGGATAGGCGATCAGCATCGGAATCGTCGCGACGACGATAACGGCCATCTTGATCGTCTGCGCCGGCGGGATGACGTCGACCGAAGTGCTCTCCGCCTGCATGCCGCTGGAGACGATGACGATCTGTCTGAGCAGCACTTGGATCGGCCATTTGGTCGAGTCGGTAATGTAGAGGATCGCGTTCATATACGTGTTCCAATAGGTAACGGCGTAGAACAGCGAGATCGTGGCGATCGACGGGATGGCGAGCGGCAGCATGATTTTGAAGAAGACGCCGAAGTCGTTCGAGCCGTCGATCTTGGCGGATTCCTCGAGCCCCTCGGGAAGCGCCTGGAAGAAGTTGCGCATGATGATCAGATTGAATGCATTGACGGCTACCGGCACGATCATCGACCAATAGGAATCGATGAGGCCGAAATATTTGACGACGAGGAAGGTCGGGATCATGCCGCCGGAGAACAGCATCGAGAAGACGACGACGAAGTTAATGAAGTCGCGGCCGTACAGATATTTGCGGGACAGGCCGTAGGCCATGAGAGCGGTCAGCGCCATGCTGACGACCGTGCCGACGACCGTGACGCCGATCGATACGCCGAGACCTTTGAATATGGTAGGCGTCGATAAGATGTAGCGGTAAGCGTCCAGCGAGAAGGTCGTCGGGAACAGGATGAACTTCTTGGCGACCACCTCCTCCGTCGTCGCGAACGAGCTGACGAAGACGTTGAGGAACGGGACGAGACAGATCAGTGCAAGCAGCGCCAGTACCGTATGGTTGACCGCTTGAAACAGCCGGCTGCCTAGCGATTCTTTTTTGAACGATGATGACGACATGCGGTTGTCCTCCTTAGTGGGTGCGAGATAATTCGACTGTAGCAAGGGGGAGCGATTCCGTATATAATCCGCAGCCGAGGAGTTGTCTGGTAGCGTCACCCGGGCCGATTACAGGGGCATGGAGGGCGATAATCATCAGCTTATCCCGTGCTCACAAGCCCAGATACGCACCGTGAAAACCGCATAACGACGGGGTTTGCGGTTGGAGATGGGCAAATGATTATGTACGGAATGCCCAAAAACGCCTACGCTTGAGTCATCAAGGCAGCGCTTACAAGGAGGCAATCGCATGAAAGAATCGACGGCGGCAGCGGTCCCGCTCTCAATCGCTCCCGTTCGCAAGAAGAGAGCTGCGTACCATTGGAAGGGGATCCGCCGGAACAAACTTCTCTATCTTATGATCCTGCCCGGCTTCCTCTATTTTATCGCTTTTAAGTATTTGCCGATGGGGGGCTTGGTCATCGCGTTCCAGGATTACCAGCCTTACCTTGGCGTCGCGGACAGTCCATGGGTAGGCTTCAAACATTTTATCCGCCTGTTCACGGAGCCGACCTTCATGATGCTGCTGCGCAATACGCTCGTCCTGTTCGCGATGAACATCATCTTCTTCTTCCCGCTGCCGATCATCCTGGCGCTTATGCTTAACGAGGTCAGGCACCGGTTCTTCAAGAGCGCCGTGCAGACGATCATCTACATTCCCCATTTTTTGTCCTGGGTTATTATCGTCTCGATCTGTTACGTCTTCTTAACGGTGGACGGGGGCGTGCTGAACGAACTGTTGGCCAGCGTCGGACTGCCGAAGGTCAGCTTCCTGACCTCGCCGGAGTGGCTGCGAGCGATGTACATCGGCCAGATCATCTGGAAGGAGCTCGGCTGGTCAACGATTATCTTCATCTCGGCCATCACGGTCGTCGACACGCAGCTATACGAAGCGGCGGAGATGGACGGCGCAGGGCGTCTGCGCAAAATGTGGCATGTGACGCTGCCCGCGATCCGTCCGGTCATCATCACGCTGCTCATCCTGAAGATCGGCAGTACGCTGGACCTCGGCTTCGAGCATATGTACCTGCTGCTCAACTCCCTCAACCGGGAGGTTGCGGAGATCTTCGATACGTACATCTATACGGCGGGCCTCAAGAACGGCCAGCTCAGCTACAGTACGACGGTCGGTTTGTTCAAAGGTCTGGTCGGCCTCATCCTGGTCGTGGCTGCGAACAAGCTTGCCAGGAAGATGGGCGAAGACGGCGTGTATTAATCGTTCGTGCCGATGCCTCGTTGCACGTGCGACAAGTTGGAATTCTAACCGTGACCGCAAGCGGCGCGGACGGAAGATAGAGCATGACCATCTCAATTACTGAAACCAAAGGGGAATGGGACCATGGACAAAAGAAAAATGAAGCAAGCAGCGCTGCTGCTCCTCGGCAGTACTTTGCTGCTTAGCGCCTGCAGCAGCGGCGGCAACGGTAATGGCAATGCGAATACAGGCAACGAGGGCAGCTCCTCCGCCGCTCCCAATACATCCGGCACAGAGGAGAAGAATGCGGAGCCGGCCAAGATCTCCTGGCTCAACATTCTGCACACCGCTTCGCCGCCGACCGATACGGTGCTGGACAAAATCGAAGAGCTGACTAACACGGAGCTGAGCTTCTCCTGGGTTCCGGATGCGTCCAAGGAAGAGCGGATCAATACGTCGCTCGCGTCCAACTCGCTGGCGGATATCGTTACGCTTACCATTCTGGACAATTCGTCCGTGCGCAGCGCGCTGAAATCCGGCATGTTCTGGGATGTCGGCCCGTTCCTCGACGAATTCCCGAACCTGAAGACGATCTCGCAGGATGTCCGGGATTCGGCTTCCATTGAAGGCAAGCTGTATGGCGTTCCGTTCCAGAAGGCAATGGCCCGCAACGGCGTCATCATCCGCAAGGATTGGCTCGATAAGCTGGGGCTGCCGGTTCCCAAGACGACCGATGAGCTGATGAACGTCGCCAAGGCGTTCACCGAGCAGGATCCGGACGGCAACGGCCAGAAGGACACGACCGGCTTCATGGACCGCAGCGATCTCGTTTATGGCGTATTCAAGACGGTCGGCTCCTACTTCGGCGTGCCGAACATCTGGAAGGTCGAAGACGGCAAGGCGATACCGGAATTCACCACCGACAATTACATCGCTACGATGGACTACATGAAGCAGCTGTACGATAACGGCTTGATCAACCAGGATTTCGCCGTGACGGCGAAGACCGACCAGCAGCAGAAGTTCGCGCAAGGCAAGGCGGGCATCTACGTCGGCGCCCTGTTCGACAGCAAGAACCTCTTGAACATGTCCAAAGGCGTGCAGGACAACATGGAGCTGGTGATGGTGAACGATATTACAGCTCCAGGCCAAGAGCGCGGCATCTGGGCCGGCAACAACGGCATCGGCGGCCTTCTCTCCTTCCCGAGAACGGACGTGAAGGATGAGGCGGAGCTGAAGACGGTGCTGAACTTCGTGGATCAACTGATGGGCGAAGAAATCTACAGCCTGATGACGTATGGCATCGAGGGCGTGCACTATACCGCCGATGCGGACAAAGCGGTCACGATTACGGACACGACGCTGTGGCAGCAGGAAGTTCAGCCGTTCGCATCCTCCCGTCCGAGCGAAGTCGGCTACACGATTCACGATGCCGATCCGCTGAAGAAAGAGGCGGACCGCCTGATCGCGGACAATGCCAATTACGCGATCCTTAATCCGTTCTATTCGCTCGAATCGGCGACCTGGTCGTCGCAAGGCTCCGAGCTGCAGAAAATCATGACGGACGCGACGTACAAGTATATCCTGGGCAAAGCGACCCTCGACGAGTTCAAGGCGTCGATCGACAAGTGGATGAAGTCCGGCGGCAGCGCAGTCATCAGCGAATATGAAGCTGCTTATAAGGCGGTAAAAGGGTAAGCGATAACAGTCAGGATAAAGCGTTAACGATGAATCAGCACAGCGGTCCTGTCCGTCCGGAAGCGACGTAAGCAGGACCGTACTTTTTATCCAAGGAGGTTTATCATGCCGCAATTAAGTGTAGCGATCCGTACGGCTGATACGATCATGTCGAGGACGCCTCTCCTGTCCGAAAGCAAAGGGTATAACGGCAAGTGGTCCTATGATTATGGCGTCGTGCTTCGGGGATTCCGCCAATTGTGGAAGTTTACGGGCGAGCAGCGGTTCTTCGATTACATTAAAAACAATATGGATGTATTCATCGGCAATGACGGCAGTATTAGCGGCTATCGCGCGGACGAATACAACATCGATCATATCAACAACGGCAAGCTGCTGTTCGACCTCTATCGGGAGACCGGCGAGGAGAAATACAAGCTTGCGGCATCAGCGCTCCGGGAGCAGCTGCACTCGCATCCCCGCACGTCGGAAGGCGCCTTCTGGCATAAGCAGATCTATCCGTATCAAATCTGGCTGGACGGCTTATATATGGGTGCGCCGTTCTACCTCGAATATCTGCTCACGTTCGAAGACGGCGAGGGGCTTGACGACGTGACGAAGCAGTTCATCCTGTGCGAACGGCATACGAAGGATGAGGCGACGGGATTGCTCTATCATGCGTGGGATGAGAAGCGCGTCCAGCCATGGTGCGATCCGCTTACCGGGCATTCGCCGTCCTTCTGGGGACGTTCGATGGGCTGGTTCGTCATGGCGCTGGCAGACGTCCTCGAGCTGCTGCCGGTCGATCATCAGGATCGCGCGGAGATGGAGCGCATTCTGCGCGATACGCTTGGAGCGTTGCGAACCGTCCAGGACCGGGAGACGGGCGTTTGGTATCAGGTGCTCGACCAGGGCGGGCGCAAAGGCAACTATTTGGAAGCTTCCGCTTCCTCTATGATCACGTTCGCCATTGCCAAAGGGATCCGGCTCGGCGTGCTCGACGCTTCGTGGAACGAGACGCTGAATCAAGCGTTTAACGGCCTGATCGCGGAATTCGTGATCGAGACGCAGCAAGGCTGGATCAACCTGAACAAGAACTGCCAGGTTGCGGGCTTGGGCGGCGAAGACCGCCGGGACGGAACATACGCGTACTATCTGAGCGAGCCGATCATCGTCAATGACCAGAAAGGTCTCGGCGCATTCCTGCAGGCGTGCGCGGAGGTTGAACACGGTCAGGTGTTGCGGCGTCCGGCACAGGAGGCTGGCCAGGCATGAGCAGGTACTTGATTACCGATTACGGCGCCGCCCCGGACAGCGAGGCGCTGGCGACGGCAGCTATTCAAGCGGCGGTCGAGGCTGCTTCGGCCGCTGGCGGCGGTACGGTCGTCGTCCCGGCCGGCGTGTTTCGGACGGGGCCGATCCGCCTGCGCAGTTATATCGAGCTCCATCTTAGTCCCGGCGCGGTCCTTGCGTTCAGCTCGGACCCGGCCGATTACGCGCCGGTTGATTCCAGGTGGGAAGGCGTACGCCGCCAAGTCTATATGTCTTGCATCTACGGCGAGAATCTGGAGCATATCGCCGTCACCGGCTTCGGCAAGCTCGATGGAGGCGGTGAGCCTTGGTGGCAGCTTCAACGCGACCACCTCGAGCGGCTTGCTTACCCGCGGCCGAAGCTGATCAGTTTCGACCGCTGCCGCCATGTGACGCTGCGCGATCTGACGCTCGTGGACTCCCCGAGCTGGACCGTCAATCCGATCGCGTGCGAGGATGTCACGATCGATAATTTGCGGATCTTCAACCCCGCGGATTCCCCGAATACGGACGGCATCAATCCGGAATCTTGCCGGAATGTGCGGATCAGCAATTGCCACATCGACGTCGGCGACGATTGCATCACGATCAAATCGGGCACCGAGGATACGGAAGAGCGCATCCCGTGCGAGAACATTACCGTCACCGGCTGCACGATGCTGCATGGCCATGGCGGCGTCGTCATCGGCAGCGAGATGAGCGGCAGCATCCGGCGCGTGACGATTGCCAATTGCATCTTCATGGGGACCGACCGCGGCATTCGGTTGAAGTCCCGGCGCGGACGCGGCGGCGTCGTGGAAGATATACGGGTGAGCAACGTCGTGATGGAGGACGTCATCTGTCCGTTCGTCCTTAATCTCTACTACTTCTGCGGGCCGAAGGGCAAGGACCAGAAGGTGTGGGACAAAAGTCCGTATCCCGTCGATGAAGGTACGCCGAACTTCAGGCGCATCCACTTCAGCGGCATCACGGCGCGAGGCGTGCAGGCCGCAGCTGGTTTCCTGTACGGTCTAGCCGAGCAATACATCAGCGAGATTACCTTCGATCATATCGACATCTCGATGGCGCCGAACCCGGAGCCGGCCTACCCGGCCATGATGGACGGAATCGAGAAAATGAGCCGCCGCGGCTTCTATCTCGGCAATGTCCGGGATATTCGCTTCAGCCATGTTACGATCGAGGATCATGACGGGCCGGCGTTCTACCTTGAGCAGGCCGAAGGGGTGGAACTGGAGGGCTGCCGCTCCGTTCGGATGCGTACGCCGGAGCAGCTCGTGTATCGGGCAGAGGCGGCGAAAGGATCGGTACGGGAGTTTGCGGAACAGGGACATGAGTAGAGGGGGGCCTGCGATCCAACAGGATGAGCGGCTGGAGAAGCATACTGCCCATGCAGGAGGGGACTAACGCATGAATACACGAATGGAGCTGCTACGGCTGCTTGGCATCGAGGAAGAGCTGCGGTTAGCGGGCTCGCCGATAGTCGGTGCTGCTGGTGTTGACAGTGGCGAGGGCCTGCGCGTACCGCCGCGTCTTGAGCTGCTGCGCAGCGAAGAGCGAGCTGGGTATCGACTGGAGACGCTGCTGATGGACGTCGGCGACGAGCTGGCCCCGGTTGATTTGGCGCTGCCGCTTGAAGGCGATGGTCCGTACCCGCTCGTCATCGTGAATCATTCCCATGGCGGCAATTACGACCGCGGCAGACGAGAACTGACGGATAGCAGCTCGTATTTGCAGCAGCCTTCTTTCGCCGAGGCGTTAACGTCGATGGGCTATGCGGCATGCTGCATGGATATGCGGCTGTTCAACGACCGGAGCGGGAAGACGGAGAGCGAGCTGTTCAAGGAGCTGCTGTGGCACGGGAAAGTGCTATGGGGCCAGATGGTGAAGGATACGATTCGCTTAGTGGATGCGATGGCGGCCAGGGAGGATATCGATGCCGCGAGGATCGGCACGCTCGGCATGTCCATGGGCGGCCTCATGTCCTGGTGGTTGGCGGCGTTGGATGAGCGGATTCAGGTGACGGTCGATATATGCGGGCAGGTAGAGGCCGCAACGCTCATCGCGATGCGGGGACTTGATCATCACGGTCTGTATTCGTACGTTCCCGGACTGTTGCGATCGTTCCGGACACTCGATATTCAGCGGCTTATCGCGCCTCGGCCGCGCATCAGCCTGAACGGGCGGAGCGACCGCCTCTGTCCGATCGAAGGCGTGCAGCTGCTCGATGAAGGCCTAAGCGAAGCGTATGCCTCGCTTGATGCGGCGGCAAGCTGGCAATCGGTGCTGACGGGCGCCGGTCACCGCGAGACGGCGGAGATGCGAGCCGCCTGGGAACGATTCCTCTCGCGGCGTCTGTAATTCAGGCAAACGAAAGGAGTCGTGCAAGTGATTGTTGTAGGTCCATACCCCGGCTGCGATTATGCCCGGATTCAAGAGGCGGTTGATGAATTGGAGCGCCGGGAAGTGCAGCAGGCGGAGCAGCTCGTTATTCTGCCCGGCGTCTATGAGGAGAATGTCCGCATCTTCCGGTCCGACCTGCATATCGTCGGCCTCGGGCAGGTGGAAATTACGGGATGCCTGTCCGCGAACATGCTGGATGAACACGGCGAACCGCTCACCACCTTCGGAACGCCGACGTTGTTCTTGGGCGGCAGAAGGCTGCTCGTAGAGCATGTAACGATTACGAATGCGGCCGGCTGCGGCGATCTCGTCGGTCAGGCGGTCGCGCTGTATGCCCATTGCGATGAGGCGGTGTTCCGGCACTGCACGTTCAAGGGCTACCAGGATACGCTCTGCACCGGCCCGCTGCCGCCGGCCCAGATCACCGGCGCGCCATTCGGGGGCATTCCGATCCGCGAGCGGCATGAGCGATGCCGTCAGCGCTATGAATACTGCTCGATTGAAGGCACGGTCGATTTCATCTTCGGCGGCGCAATGGCGATGTTCGAGCAGTGCCAGCTGCATGCGCGGAAACGCATGAACGGAGGGCCGATCTACGTGACGGCCGCCTCCACGCCGGAAGGGCAATCGCATGGCTATCTGTTCCGGGATTGCATCGTGACTGCGGATACAGGCGCGGAGCCGATCTATCTCGGCCGGCCTTGGCGGGATGCGGCCAAGACGGATTTTGTCCGCTGTACCTATGCCGCATCTGTCCATCCTGCAAGGTGGGATGATTGGGAGAAGCCGCATGCGCGGCAGACGGTCCGTTACCGGGAGTTCGGCTGCAGCATCTTGGGCGAGGCTCAAGGCGATAACGAGGCAGGCAGCAATTGGGGAGAGCAGCATGCGTACGTTCCGGCCGGGCTGGAGGCGGAAGCGTTGTTCGAAGACAGTGAATTCGTAATGACGAGAGGAGAGGGGTTCCGACATGGCTGAACCGAATGGGGTAACAAGGAATGACAGCGCCAAGGCACAAGGCGTGATCGTCAATCCGGTGCTTCGCGGCTTTAATCCCGATCCTTATATGCTGAGGGCGGAAGGCAAATATTATATCGCGGTATCTTCCTTCGAATGGCTGCCTGGCATCCGCGTATATGAATCCGATGATCTGGTCAGCTGGCAGCACTGCGCCGATCTGCTGACCGACCAGGTGAACCTGCGCGGCAATCCGAAGAACTGCAGCATCTGGGCGCCCCAGCTCAGCTGGTCGGATGGACTGTTCTATCTGGTCTATACCGATGTGAAGAGCACGAAACGACCTTTCAAGGATAGCCACAATTACGTCATAACGGCCGCTAGCCTGCAGGGGCCGTGGTCCGAACCGGTCTACCTGAACAGCAGCGGATTCGACCCTTCGCTGTTCCATGATGACGACGGACGCAAGTGGCTGCTGAACGAGCTGTGGGATTACCGGATCGCAACCGGCAACAAGTCGGTCGGGGTCGTCATTCAGGAGTACGATTCGGATCGGCAGGAACTGATCGGCGAGGCTGTCAAGCTGTTCGACGGCACGCATCTGGCGAAGACGGAAGCGCCGCATATCTATAAGCGCGGCGGCTGGTATTACTTGATTACCGCTGAAGGCGGAACGGGAGAGGGCCATGCCGTTACGATCGCGCGGTCGCAGCAGCTGCTCGGTCCGTACGAGGTAGACCCGCGATTCCCGATGATGACGGCGAGCGATACGCCGGATTGGCCGCTGCAATGCGCCGGGCATGGAAGTCTGGTCGAGTCGCCGGAGGGCGAATGGTATATGGCGCATCTCTGTACGCGCCCGGCGGAAGGGGAGTATGCCATACTCGGCCGGGAGACCGCCATTCAGAAGGTGGAGTGGACGGAAGACGGCTGGCTGCAGCTGGCTGGCGGCGGGAAGCTGCCGCTACTGGAAGTTCCGGCTCCTGGAAGGAATGCGCACAATTCTGCAGATGCCGAAGCTTGCGTGTCTCCAGATGCAGACGGATTAAGCTCATCTGCACCAGGGGCAGCCGTTTTCGAGGACCGCTTCGATGGTCCTGAACTTGCCCGTAACTGGAATACGCTGCGTATTCTTCGGGATGAAAGCTGGTGTTCCTTGCAGCAGCGCCCCGGCTTCCTGCGGATGTCGGCGGGCGAGTCCCCGCAGACGCTGTTCGAGCATCATATGATCGCGATCCGGCAGACCGAGCTGGCCTTCCGGGCGGAGACCGCGCTTGATTACCGTCCTGTCTCTTACTTGCAGATGGCGGGTCTGCTGCTGTACTTGAACGATGAGAATTATTTCTATGCCTGCGTCACTCAAGACGAAGACCAAGGCCGCGTCGTCAGACTCATGTATTGTGAGGAGAACACGTTCACGCTGCTGCCGGAGATCATCGCGGTGAACGGTGAAGCGGAGGTGCAGCTCGCCGTAGAGGCTGACGGTACGCGAGCCCGGTTCTTCTGCCGGGCCGGCATCGAGCAGGAAGTATGGCAACCGCTTGGCAAAGAGATGTCCATCGCGTTCTTGAGCGGCGGATTCACGGGCAACTTCATCGGCATCGGGGCGCATGATATGTACCGCACGGCCGGCAGTTTCGCGGATTTCTCCTTCTTCCGGTATGAGGGTCGGAATTGAGGACAGCAGCCAGAGCGATATTCTCGAGCTGGCGCTAATGTTCGTCGTATTTTGAACGGGTAATGTCATCGGATTCATACGATTGAGGAGCAGGCCGTTCGGCTTGCTCCTCTTTTGTTATGCTTATTCGCGGAATGCCTTAATGGACATGATTTCGTTTATGTAGCGGTACACGCCGTTTAATGTCAAAGGATTAGGTATGGTTTGTTGCAGGCGAGGGGACATTACAACCAGAATTTTGAAGAGGGGAAGGATAAGGATGGATTTCAAGCAAGTAACGGTAGCCGGCAGCGGCGTATTAGGCAGTCAAATTGCGTTCCAAACGGCTTACAAAGGATTCCAGGTGACCGTGTACGATATTAACGATGCAGCGCTCGACAAAGCAAAGGAAAGAATTCAGGCGCTGAAGCCGCATTATGTGCACGATCTGGGCGCAGCCGAAGCAGATCTGGAAGCAGCTTATAATCGCATTGCTTTTAACAGCGATTTGGCGCAAGCGGTATCCCAGGCGGATCTCGTCATCGAAGCGATCCCCGAGGTCGTCCCGATCAAGACGGAATTCTACGCGAAGCTGGGACAGGCGGCACCGGCGCATACGGTGTTCGCTTCGAACTCGTCGACGCTGCTGCCAAGCCAATTCGCGGAAGCGACCGGCCGTCCGGCGAAGTTCCTGGCGCTGCATTTTGCCAACGAGATCTGGAAGAACAACACGGCTGAAATTATGGGCCATCCGGGAACGGACGAGCAAGTTTTCAATCAGGTCGTCGCCTTCGCCAAGGCGATCGGCATGGTCGCGCTGCCGCTGCATAAGGAGCAGCCAGGCTATATCCTGAACTCCTTGCTGGTACCTCTGCTCGAAGCGGCCCAACAGCTGCTGGTGAAGGAAGTCGCCGATCCGGAGACGATCGACAAGACGTGGATGGTCGGCACCGGCGCGCCGCTTGGTCCGTTCGCGATTCTCGACGTCGTCGGCATCAATACCGCCTATAATATTGGCAACGCCAAAGCGCAGGCGACAGGGAATCCGCTCTATGAAAAAGTGGCCAACCTGCTCAAGACCGAATATATCGACAAAGGCAAGCTCGGCCGGGAGACCGGAGAAGGGTTCTACAAGTATCCGAATCCGAGCTTCGCGAGCCCGGATTTCTTGAAGCCTTAATGAAATATAAGAATGACCATGCCGGTAAACAACCAGCATGGCCATTTTATTTTTTAATCTTTAAGTTAAGCGTGTCCACAAAGTGGACGTCAAGCGAGAGTCAGCACGTTGCTCCGCATTCACCTTCTAAACTCCAGGTCACCACCAAGAGGCATCAAAGCCGCGAACGAAGCTCGAACATGAGCTTTGTCCCTTTTGAGGATTGCATCAAGCAATCCTCAAAAGGGACAAAAGCGGGCCCAGCTCGAAAGGACCCATCAACGACGGCCGCGTCACGTATTTAGCCCCTTACGGGTGTCCAGAGGGCGGTTGCCCTCTTGTTCCCCTCCGATGGAGGGGGAAGGGGCGAGGCGACAGTGACGTTAAAGGGTGGTAGCATCATTGGGGGGTGGATAAAAGCGGTTCGTGAAGGGCGCAGCCCTTACAACTTAAACCTCCCCATATGTTCATCCAACTCAGACGCAATCTGGCGCAGCTCGCCGGCGCTGCTCGCAATATCCTCCATCGAAGCGGCCGTCTGCTGCACGGCGCTCGACGTCTCTTGCACGCCGGCCGCGGACTGCTCGGAGACGGCCGCAATGTTCTCGATTGCCGCGTTCATCGTTGCGCCGGTCGAGGAGATGTGGGCCAGGTGGGAAGAGATGTCCTTCACCTGCTGCGTCATCGAGACGATGGAGCGTTCGATATGCTCGAAGGCTTCGCTGGTCGACTTCATCTGCTGCGCGCCGTGTTCGACAACGTGGTAACCATGGCTGAGCGAATCGCGCATGAGCGTCGTTCCGTCCTGCATATCGCTGACGATGCGCGTAATATCCGTTACGCTGCTATCAACCTGCCCGGCCAGCTTGCGGACTTCGCCTGCGACGACCGCGAATCCTCGGCCGCTCTCTCCTGCCCTTGCCGCTTCGATCGAAGCGTTAAGCGCGAGCAAGTTCGTCTGTGCGGCGATGTCGCGGATCGTCTGAATCAATGCGGTAATTTGGCTGGATTTTCGGTCAAGCTCCTGGCTTTGGCCGACTGCGGCTTGCACCAGGTTCGAGATCTGCGCCATTTGCGACATCGACTGCGCCATCTGCTGCGCGCCGTCTTCAGTGATCTCGAGGATTCGATCCGAATGGGCAGACAGATCCGCGCCGCCTTGGGCCGCTTCAGCAAGCTTGCCAGTGAAATCGTTCATGAGCGTTGCAAGCTCGGTTGCGCTGCCTGCTTGCGATTCGGCGCCGACTGCCAGTTCATGCATCGTACCCGAGGCCGTCAAGCTGGCCTGCTTCACTTGATCGGCCGTATCCCGGAGCGTCAGGCTTTGATCATTCACCTGCCGTGACGCTGCCGCAAGGTTGCCGATGATGCCGCGGAGGCTTATTTGCGTCCGAATGACGGACTCCAGCAGCTGCCCCAGCTCATCTTGGCGCTTGCCCCGTGCGACAGTGGTGCTTAAATCGCCTTCAGCCAGATCGCTCATCGCCCGTCCGGCATTGCGGACGACCGATACGATGCTGCGGCTAATGAAGGTGGAGACCAGTCCTGCAACCAGCAGCGTGACGGCGGCCAGAATAACCGCGGCTATGACCGTATTCCGATTCGCTACATTCACCATGCGGGTATCCTGATCGATCTCGATGGCGCCGATCACTTCTTGCCCGGTCGGGTCGTACATCGGAATATAAGATTTCTCGGCTTCTTGATGAGAGAGGAGGAATTGCTCGCCGCGCATAAGGCGTTCCAGCACGGACGGGGCGAGCTGCTGGGTCTCGGTCTGCTGAACGGAGGAATACGCGAGTTTGCCTTCGCCGTCGTATAGCATCAGTTGGACGCCCGACAACGTTTCGGACAGCTCTTGCAGGAAATCGCCGTTCACGCCGGTTTGCAGCGTGCCGACCACTTCATTGCCTACGCGCAGCGGGGCGAAGGCCCGTACTGCCAACCCGCTGCTGCCGAATTCGAAGCCGGCGACCGTCTCGCCGTTCAGCGCGGCTTGAATCGACGGCTTGCCGCTCTTGTCATCGCCGAATTTCTCAGGATTATGGCCGCGGTAGAAGACCACGCCGTCTTGACCTCCGAATTCGAACACCTCCAGATCATGCTCACGGGACAGCCGTTCATATATAGGGGCTGCGGCAGCGCTGAGCTTGTCACGATCTCCGCTTTGGTAAGCGCGGATAAGATCGGGATTCTCGCTGTACATGGCCGTTATATCCTGCAGATCGCCGGCAACCTGCTTGATCTGGGCTTGTACGGTCTTCGTGACCGAATCGTGGCTGTCGCGGAGCAGGGATGTGAAGCCTTGATTCGTAATGGATAATAGAATGACAACCGTTGCGGCTACGGGAACGATCGCGAATAACATAAACAAAACGAGCAGTTTTGCGTGTAAGCTACGCCTCATGTTGAATGTGCACCTCTGGAGTATTGGAATGGTTAACGGTTCCAGCCAAAACGCTATGCCATCAAAGACGACGCAGCACTTTACCAGGATTATCGGTACCTAAGCCCTATTTTATTAACGAAAAATTAACATAGCGTTCGACAAATGTTAAGGGAATGTAAATTATTGCGGTGCAGCGAAGCAGCAGCAGGGGGATTCTGCATGAAGTGGAAACGATTAGGGGAATCTAGCGTTGTGAATGAGGATCGTGGAGGGAACAGCCGTGGAGTTTTTCAAAAGCCAAGAGTCCTTGACCACGCTGCAGTGGATCTTGCGCAGCATTGTCGGATTCGTATTCCTGCTCATTGCGGCGAAAATGCTCGGACAGCGTTCAATATCGCAGCTGCGCTTTTTGGACTTTATTATCGCGCTGACGCTCGGCAATATTATCGCCCACCCGTTGTCCGATGAGCATCTCGGCTTGAAGGGATCGATGATTACGACCGTCGCGCTCGTCATTCTGTATATATCGGCGATTTGGCTCAGCTTGAAAGTTCCGATGCTGAAGCAATTTTTCGATCCGCCGGCGCTCACGCTGATCCGCGGCGGCAAGCTCGATTACCGCAATCTCGCAAAGGCGAAGCTGCCGATCGAGTTCCTGTATGCGGAGCTGCGCAAGTCGAACGTCGAGGACATTACCAAGGTCGCTTTTGCCGCATGGGAGCCGGGCGGGACGCTCTCCGTGTTCGTGGACACGCCTTATCAGCCGGTGACGCCGTCAGATTTGAAGCTGCCGACGCAGACCTTTAATTTAACGAGGCCGATCGTGACGGACGGACATATCGATCATGATATATTGCGTGAGATTGCCCAAGATCGTGCTTGGCTGGAGCGGGAAATTCAGCCTGCTGACTTGCATGACGTCATACTGGCGACCGTCGACGGCAAGCATACGGTGCAGGTGCATGCGGTTAAGGAGAACAACCGCGATTAGTCGCCTTATAAAGAACAAAACACTGCTCCTTAGGCTAAGGAAGCAGTGTTTGTGTTGTTAATGCGCGCTCTCCGTATAAACCTGGAACGTAACGCCGAACTTGTCGGTGACGATGCCATAGCCGGGGCTGAAAAAGGTTTCTTGCAGCGGCATCACGACTCTGCCGCCTTCTTGCAGGGCCTCATAGAACTGCTGCGCCTGCTCCTTGTCATCGGTCGACAGGCAGATCGTCACCAGCGACCCGCTCTGATACGGCTGGCCGGGGAAGGTATCCGAGAACATGATATCCGTCTCGCCGACTTTGATCGTGGCGTGGGATACCCGGTCTTTGGCCTCGGCCGGCAGCGGGAATTCCGGATTCTCCGGCATCTCGCCGAACGTCTGGCAGAAGAGCAGCTTGCCGCCGAGCGCCTTCTCGTAGAAGTCGATCGCTTCCTTAGCGGTGCCGTCCAGCATCAGGTAGGGAATACAGCGCAATGTCATAAGTCTTGTTACAGCTCCTTTGAGATTGAAGTTTCACTGCCAGTATAGCCCGGATCGGCATCAGCGAAACGGTGATCTTCGATCAAATTGAACGACCCGTCTCGAGGCACATGCCGACGGGAGTTAGCTGCCGGCGAGTTCCCTTCGCCAGAAGTCCCCGCTTGGGCTAAAGCCCCACAGCTCTTCTTCCGATGTCGCATAGGTATGCTTAATCTCCAGAATCTCCAGTTTGAGCGGGATCCATGGTTTCTTGCCATCGGTATTGTTGTTGTCGTTGTTCATCGCTTCCATCTCCTTGTTCGCTTCGTTTATGAAGGGCTGTTAATAGGAGCCTGCTCCAGTGAAGGTTCCTTGCGCGAAATCCATGACGTTCATCGAAGTCTCCGTATTCCCGGCGCGGTCTGTGCTGTAATATTCCAATTTCAACGCATTCGCGGCATAAATCTCGAACGGCTTCGTATATTCCGTCCATGCGCCGCTGTTGATCCGATATTGAAGCGAGCGAATGCCGGATAGATCGTCGGCCCCTTGCAACGATACGGTGAATCCTTTTATGTAAGCGCGTCCCTTAGGCGTCGTGCCGTTGATCGGGTCAAAATGATACTTGGTTACGGGAGCCGATACATCCCTCACCGCCTGTACTTCCTGATCGGACAGATAGCGGTTGTAGATCCGCAGTTCGTCCTGAACGCCTTTGAACAGACCGTCAGAGCTCCAGTTGCTCTTGGCGATAGTAGCATTCGACCTGGTGATCGCGCGCGGAAGGTTCGTGCCGTCGCTGGCGTTGCCGTAGCCGTCGACCGTCTGCTGCTTGATGCCGTTAATATAGAACTCGGTCTTATAGCTGCCGCCATCCGGCTTCGCCCGAACGAGAATATGATTGAGCTCCCCGTATTTGATCCCGCTGCGCACTTCTACCTTCTGCGTATAGGTGTTCCGCGTGCTTGAAGGGCTATAGACCTCGAAGCAAAGAGTAGAGCTGTAGCCGTCCCTGGCGAGCAGAATGTTGTCGCTTCCGGCGCCGTTGCCCAGATCGACGATGCGTGCCCAAGAACCGGAGCCTTGATCGAAGCTGGCCCATACGCTGATCGTAATGCCGGCCGAGAAATCCTCCGTGAATTTGTCGAGCTTCACATAGCCATCGGTTCCATTCAGTTGCAGGGCTTGGCCCGAAGCGCCTTTCACATAGGCCAGCTTGCCGTTTGCAGTGCCGTCGTGGCTATTAGCTGAACTGTCCTCGAGATGCCCGTCGAATGTATAGTGGGCGACAAGTCCTTCGTTCAGATCAATTGCCGGCGCAGCCGACAAGTTAGAGCCCAGGAGCAAGCTCGCCGCTGCGACAGCGGTTGTCAGATTACGTTTTACAGTTGTCACGATAAAGACCTCCGATAGATGGCACGACGAATAAACGCGCGTTTTTAGTCATGCGCAATAAGATAGGATGTTGGAGTGGGAATGCAGCATTGAGGACAGACAGTGGTTTGCGTTCACAATCGTAAGGGATTTCGGAATGAGAAGAGAGGTGAAACCGAAGGAAAAGCGTCAGAATGCGGTGATGATGCGGGAAAGTACGTCGAGACCTCCTATTCGAGAGCGTGGTCGATATATGGGAGAGGAGAACGATTTTTATTATAGGGATTTAGATACATTTTGTAAACTTAAATTTTGGAAGTAGGATACGTTTCGTTTTAAATCGCCCCATACTTATTTTGCGCTCCTTATGTTGACTTAATCCTCCAAATTCCGATGGTAATTATAGACTATAGGCGGGATTAGCGCTATAGTTAGGTTAATAAGGCTTAGCAGAAATGATAGGCGCATAAGCGGGAAGGAGAGCGCGAATGAATGTAAATACGAGAAGCTGTTGCTCGGTCAGCCGGAATGAGCAGCCTGCGGATATCGCGCAGGTTGATGAGCGAATCGTCAGCGGGGACAAGGCTATTGCCGACGCTGCGGTCTCCGGCATGGTGTATTTGTCTGGCGGGACATTCCTGATGGGAACGGAAGATGAGGAGGGTTTTGCCGCTGATGGAGAAGGCCCGATCCGTCCGGTGACGATAGATCCGTTCTATATCGATGCCTATGCGGTGACGAACCGGGAATTCCGCGCCTTTACGGATGCAACGGGCTACAAGACGGAGGCCGAACGGTTTGGCTGGTCTTTTGTGTTCCACCTCTTCGTATCTCCGGAAACGGCGGAGCATGTGACGCAAGTGCCGCAGCAAACCCCGTGGTGGTGGAAGGTCGATGGGGCGAATTGGGCGCATCCCGAAGGTCCGGACAGTTCGATTGATGAGCGTCTCGACCATCCGGTGATCCATGTGTCCTGGCATGATGCCATGGCGTATTGCGCTTGGAGCGGCAAGCGGTTGCTGACCGAAGCGGAATGGGAGTACGCTGCTCGAGGGGGACTCGTCCAGAAGCGGTATCCTTGGGGCGATCTGCTGAAGCAGGACGGCGAGCACCGATGCAATACGTGGCAAGGCAAGTTCCCGGTCAAGAACAATGCCAGCGACGGCTATGAAGGCACAGCTCCGGTGAACGCCTATGCTCCGAACGGTTTCGGTCTGTACAATATGTCCGGCAACGTCTGGGAGTGGTGCTCCGACTGGTTCAGCCCTACTTTTCACGTGAAAGGTCCTCGGGATAATCCAGCAGGACCGCCGAGTGGACAGGCAAGGGTTATCCGAGGTGGTTCTTATCTGTGTCATAAGTCCTATTGCAACAGGTATCGCGTCGCCGCGCGTAGTTCCAATACGCCGGACAGCTCGACAGGCAATATCGGCTTCCGCTGCGCGAAGTCTGTCTAACCAGTTTCATACCTTCTTAGTGCCAGATGTTCGGTGGTTGCCGGCAGCTGGCACTTTTAAATTTACGCTAGAAGTTAGCGTATTTACTAAATTTTGCTTGTTTATATGGAACCATTAAAATAGTACAATATACCCATAAGACTCGAAAAATGTCACATTTGTCATCAAGAGATCTTCTGATTGCGATTAGCGGAGGAATACACGATGAAAGGACAACAGATCACGAGCAGAAGCGCCACGCTGTTGGAGGATAAGGAGTATAAGCATCTTGTCTGCCGGCTTCGTCTCCAGGTGGACGAGAGGCTGAGATTCTCGATGCGGCTATGCCGGAACATTGTCATGGAGAGTCTTTGTCTGCCGCTGCAGTTCACCTATTCCGAAGAAATGAACGATTTAAGCATGGGGATTGTTGAAGTTACGAAAGCTGTTCCTTATGATCAGCCGCTAGAGACGTTCAAGCAGGAGGTTGAAGCTTCGCTCCGCTCGAACTCGAAGCTGGCTTCCTACGAGATTCTCTTATTCGCAGCCTACAGAAGAGAATACTGGCTGCTGGAGCTTGGAGGAATGGGAACGATCGTGAACCGGTTTAATCCATTAGAAATGGTGGAATAAGCCTTGCGCTGATACCGGCAGCGCGCAGAGATGGCGTGACCCCATTGGCGGTCGCGCCATTGTTGCGTATATAACGTATTTTGATTAAGTTTGTAGCGAATTATTCGCTGATTGAATTCCGCGCGGAGTTTCTGTCGGATGCATATTTTTCAAACGCCACCTAGCCGGGTATAAAAACGGGGACGAGAAGGGAAGTTAAGAACGTTCAGGAAACGTCTCACCATTCAAACGAAACGAGAGGTGGTTCGTATGGGTAAGATCGCGTTAACGTTAGTCATCATCGGAGCCGTGAACTGGCTGCTTGTCGGCTTGTTCGAGTGGGATCTTGTCTCGGCACTCCTTGGCGGAGAGGTTCATCGCGAGTCCTCGATGCTTAGCCGAATCGTTTATGCTTTAGTTGGCTTATGCGGGATTTACTGCATCAGATATCTCGTGGCGGACGACAGACGCGCCAGGGTTTAGCGAACGTGTCTGCTTTTTCGATCGTACGCGAAAGAACGGCTTTGGACATCCAGAGCCGTTCTTTTTTTTGTTTGTCGAAGCAAGCTACGATATTCGATACACGTACGGTTCCTCGGGAGTTTCAATCTCTTTCCAATCGGCCACTTTGAGAACCGGAATGGTCTGCTTGAAAGGCTGATAGAATTCGAGCGCCATCGTACCGGACACCTCGACCCAAGTGTCGTCCGCTAGCGATACGTTATCCGGGAACTGCACCCGCATCCCGAACACGCCGGAATCGGCGACGCAATGGATGAAGCCGAACCGGAACACGAAGGCGTGGTAGGCTCCGGCTTGTTCGCCTTTATAGACGAAGCCATTGAAGCTGATCGTTCGGCCGACGAACAAATTCGGGTTGTTGTAAATCGACTCCAGCGCCTTCAAATAATTATCGTCGTTCAGCTTAACGTCCGCCAGCTGCTGAATATCATTCAAATCTTGCTTGGCGACTTCCATATAGCCTTCATCGCTGTAATAAACGCTCATATCCGGTTTTAGGAATTGGTGGAATCCCGGATTATCCGACGATATATCGATCTCGGGGAACGAGAAGCCCTTCGCTTTGACGAAGCTGGAATCCAACGTCTGAATCGGCAGGAAAATGCCCGTTGCGACCGGGAACAACAGAATCGCATAGGTGAAGGCGCGAGACATATTCGAACGTCCGCCATGGTTATGATCATGCCCATGTTCGTGATTATGATCATGTTCGTGCTCGTAATGACGCTCATGCGGATCCGCGTTGTGAGCCTGCGGATGCGCCGCTTCGTCATCGTGCCCGCAGCAGAACTCATCTGCCGATGACCAATTCCGTCGTGACTATGCTCGTCGTTAGAGCTCTCGCTCTCCTGCTGTTTCTTCCGGTCGAGCGCGTACTGCCGAATGAATTCGAAGATGAAGAGCACCAGCAAGAGGACGATGGCGATAATCGAAAGATAGGCATATTTCAAATTAATATATTTGTTCAGATTGCCTTCCAGATGAATGAGCGTGAACATTAACGCCAAACCTGCCAAGATGGCCATGCGAATCATCCGAATAACCTCCCGACTGCCAGCGAGGTGCCAAGCGTGCACAGCACGGTAAGCGCAATGAGCGCGATAACGAATTTGGCACGGAAGACGCCGAGCAGCATTAAAGTGTTCTTAATGTCGATCATCGGGCCGAAGACAAGAAAAGCGGACAGCGGGCCGACGGAGAACGTGCTACGGAAGGAGGAGGCAATGAAAGCATCCGCTTCCGAACAGAGCGACATGACGAAGGCAAGGCCGATCATAATGAGCGTCGCGGTCACCGGGCTTCCGCCCAGATGAAGCAGCGTCGAAGTCGGGACGAAGATTTGCAGGCAGGCCGCAATAAAGGCGCCGAGCACGAGAAATTTGCCTGACGAGAAAAACTCTTCGATCGCGTGCAGCATCACCTCATAGACCCGCATATACCAAGGCTGGCGCGGTTGCTGCGCAGGCGCGCTCATCATAGCTGCCGCGGCATGAGGGGCATTCGCGGCTTCTTTGAGCGGCAGCTCGCGGAACATATAAGATAGCGCCAATGCTACAATCGTAGCGACCACGACCGCCGAGCCCGCGCGAATGAGCGCCATCTCCCACGTGTTGCCGAAGGCGATGAAGGAGGCGTACAACACGATCGGGTTAATGATCGGTCCGGTCAGCATGAACGAGATCGCGGCTTGCAGCGGAACGCCTTTATGCAGCAAACGCTTCGTGATCGGTACAATGCCGCATTCGCAAGCCGGGAAGAACAAGCCGATGAAACAGCCGAGCAAGGTAGACAGGAAGCGATTCTTCGGCATGATGCGCGCGATGAACCGATCGGAGACAAAGGCCTGGATAAGTCCCGAGATGATGGCGCCGATCAGGATGAATGGGATCGCTTCCATGACCATGCTGATGAAGACGGTGTTCAATTGCAGGAATGTGGTCATCTCATCTTTCACCTGTTAGTTATAGAGTAGAAGATTTTTGTGCTTATGGTTAACTCTTCTATTATCCTCGATCTCCCTCTCAAACTCTAGCAGCAAGGCCATGACAAATTTATGAACCGGTTAACAGCTGACTGTATCGGCGGCTGATCGGACGGCTCTCGAATCCGGCCGCACGCTTCGCTTTTTTTGGCTTCGATACCCGTGTAGAATAGATACCAGCGCAAGCAACCTTAATCGAAAGTGAGGCTGTGACGGATGGCGGCTACAGAGAAGGATCTACGAACATGCAGCAATGTACATTCCTATTACAAAAGCAGCGACTGTCCGACCTGCCCGGACTGCGAGCAGGCGCGCAAGCCGGAATCCGGATTTCTGGCGAGTCTCTCGGCTCCGGCAAGGCGAGCGCTAGAGGGGCTGGGAATCTCTTCAATTCAGCAGCTAGCTACGTATATGGAGAAGGAAATTCTCCAGCTGCACGGCATGGGTCCTGCTTCGATGCCGAAGCTCAGGGCCGCTCTGCAGGAGGAAGGACTGTCGTTCAGAGGTGAGTGATTCCGCGGGCGTAGCCTATTAGAAGGAAGCGGGCAGTAATAGTTATGCCTAATTCAATTTCCTTTTAGTTCCATATTCCTGATTTCCCGGGAAATTGGTTTCCATATAGGCAATTATAGTAGAATATTGTCTGATTAGTAGAGATGCAAGTAGGAGAGAGGAGGATGCGGCATTGAACGAGAACCAAACAGACAACGAGTATCGTCCTAGATCGATGCGCAAGAACAAAAACCAAAACCAGAACAAGGTGCCGGTCAAAATGCTGCTGGCCCTGGTGCCGCTGCTGCTGATAATTGCCGCTGGAGCATATAGCTTGTTTTACGGACAGAACAGCGCTGAGCAACGGCTGACGTTGAGTGGGAATAGCCAAACCGAGGGTAATGCGGCGAATTCCGGCGAGGTTGAGGGATCCGATACTCCGAATGCCGATGGACAGGCAGCGACGGATGGGGATACGCCGGTTGTCTCGAATGATGAGCCGTCGAATGCGCCGACAGAAGGATCGGATCTGACTGAAGACGGGGCTTCCTCTGGTTCCGCCGTCGATTCCGATGAGGCAGGCGAGCAGGGACAAGCTTCTTCCGGAGCTGGGGCCGGTTCGGCGGCAGAACCGAGCGACGAGCCGAAGCAAGAAACATCGAAGCCGCAAGGGGAGAAAACGAGCAGCGGATCATCCTCTACAAGCAGCAAGACAACGGTGAAGCTTCCGACGACCTATAAGGTGCAGGAAGGGGATACGTTGTCGACCATATCCGAGAAGTTCTATCATTCGAAGGAACAAGTTTCTCTGCTGGCAGAGAAGAATAATCTCATCTTCATCAATGATCTGAAAGTTGGCGACACGATTACGATTCCTGCAGTATCGTCGGGTTCGGGAACCAATAGTCAGCAACAGATCGATTATTCCAAAATTTCGCTGCCGGCTTCTTATCTCGTGCGTTCCGGCGATACGTTATACCGGCTGTCGAAGCTCTTCTATAACAGCAGCGATTATGCCCAGTTGATTTCGGATGCGAATAAGCTGGATGCCGAAACGGCGCTCAAAGCGGGTATGATCTTGACGATTCCGGCTCGCCCGGCTAGCAATCAAGGCGATAGCGATAAGAGCAGCCAGCAGAAGGTCGTCGAGCATACGGTGAAGGAAGGCGAGACGCTGTCGAGCATCTCCCGCAAATACTACAAGTCGAGCGGTTATGCGGACAAAATCGCGTCTTACAATCATATCGCCGATGGCGATTCGGTGAAGGTCGGCGATGTGCTGCGTATTCCTCCGATAGCTTAATATCACGATAACAGAGCTGCTCGATTCAGAGCGGCTCTTCGTCAATGCGATGAAAGACGGTTTCAGCCGGTTCACCTTGTTCCGGTTACTAGCTTGGGGAAGTGGAAAAGCAGTCCCTCGAGGTGTTATGATGGGCACATGCGGCGGATTATGCCTGGTGCGTCCCGTCAAACATCCGATCTCAAGAGGAAAGAGGGAATGCGTATGCGACAGCGGCTCGAGGAATTCAAAGCACAGCTGATTGAGGAAAATCTTCTGGAAGGGCACGAGGATGTGCTTCTGGCGTTCGAACATTTGCTCGACGAGGTCGATGCCCACGAGAAGGAACATATCATTACAAGCGCTAAGCTCGGCATTGCCGGGTATAAGACGGACCGCAGCGCGGAGGAAACGTTCCGGGAGGACATGTCTTGGCTTAGGCAGGCAGCCTATCGCGTTATCGAGCGGACAGTAGCGGATCTGATCAATAAAGGGAATAAACATTGGCAGAAGTTTTATGACCAAGTGGAATAATAACAGCATATGGACCGCAGTAATTCGCAATCAAACTGCAGTGTAATACGCAAGAAGGCCGACTCATGGGACATGAGATCGGCCTTCTTGTCGTGGTTACGATTCGAACAAAATATCGCCAGTTCGCGTTAGATCATAGCCGGAGATGGCTCGCAGTTCACTTCGGAATGCTTCCGAACGCAGTATGGCAAGCAAAGTCGGGAGCCATGCGCGGGTGGACGCATTCTTCATGATGACAAGATCGTATCTCTCCTGAATTAAGGGAATGAATTCGACCTGGCCGACGATGGCGGCTGCCTTCTCGATGCCGACGCCGACATCTGCCTCGCCCGAAGCAACCTTCGAAGCTACGCCGAGATGGTTCGTCTGTTCGAAGTCATAGCCGGTCAATTGCTCGGACGCAATACCGTGCAGCCGAAGCTGCTCGTCCAATAGGACGCGGGCGCCGCTGCCGCGCTCCCGGTTGACAAGGCGTAAGCCCGGTTGGGCAAGATCCGACCAGGTGTGGAGCTTGCGGGGGTTCCCCGGCTGCACATAAAGGCCCGCTTGCCTTGCCAACAGATGGACGACAAGGTAGGAAGAGCCAATGAACAGTCTCCTAATATAAGGAAGGTTATATTCGCCGCTGTCGCCATCGAGCAGATGCGTACTGACGATATCGGATTCGCCGCGGTACATAGAGACAAGGCTGTCCATACTGCCTGCATGCGAGCGAAGAGGGCGGATGCCGGTCAGCTGCTTCTCCAGATGGCGGGATAGAATATCGAGGCTAATATCCTGCCCCGTAATCACGAGGGAGCCGGAATGAGCCCGGGCGCTTGGCGGCATGACGGGCTGCGCCGCTGCCGGAGACGGTATTTCGATTTGCGTGAGCCCCTTGGCCCGCTGCTTGTAGCGTTCCAGATCCGAGGCGTCCACGCGCATCTGCTTGCCGACGCGGTAGGAGGGCAGTTCGCCTTTCTTGATGAGGTCGTAGACGGTTAACTTCGATATTTTGAGCAGCTTGGCGATTTCTTCGGTCGTGTAGGACATATCGCTGGACATCAGCATCCTCCTAGTGGCAGTTCAATTAGATATTTCGGGTCAGCCGGTGTTACACCACGGCGCCAATTCCCCCATCGTATCATAGCGCTGCTGAATTGAGTAGCGTATCGTTCGATTGCGTATGGTTTCGTTATAACTGGCAGGCGGCATACAGTCTGCATGGACGAACGCCGACACCGCCTGTCATGTGCTGCTCATATAGTAAACCACCGAATACGAGCGTAAAGCGTGGTGATCATTTTGGGCCGAACGATTAGTAAGCCCGGTGTCTCGATTGTTGTGTGCACCAACCGGCCGCAGTTCTTCGATAATCTGATCGCGAACTTTCGGACTCAGCAATACAGTCGCAAAGAGCTCGTCATTATTTTGAACAAGGACAACATGAGCTTGAGCCATTATCGGGAGCGGACAAAGGACGATGGCAATATTGCCGTCTATCAAGTGCCGGAACGAATTTCGCTCGGGCAGTGCTTGAATGCGGGAATCCAGCGTACCCAATATCCTCTGATCGCCAAATTCGATGACGATGACTACTACTCGCCGTTCTACTTGAACGAGCAGGTGGAGGCGCTTATTCGGACGAAGAGCGATGTGGTCGGCAAGCATGCCTGTCTGGTCTACCTTGGGGCGAGCCGCCGTCTGATCATCCGTTCGCCGAAGGAGCAGCGCAAGCGCGTCATCTTCGTGCAAGGCGGTACCCTTCTATTCCGCCGGCATGTGCTGAGCAAGGTTCGATTCACAGACCGATCCGTAGGCGAAGATACGACCTTCTTGTGGCAATGCCGCAAAAAAGGGTTCCGTGCCTACGCGACCTCCCCTTATAACTACGTGTACCACCGTAGAGGCGACAAGAGCAGCCATACTTGGCGGGCGAAAGATGCTTTCTACTTAAAGGGGAGCGTACCATTAGCGGTGACCGGCGATTATCGGCACTATGCCGATCGGCGATCATAGCAAGTCCGACAAATCCGTGCGTGAGACACGGATTTTTATTTTTGCACCTGGCCAGACAGACGGTTCGCACAGATGTGGCCGGTACGCTTCCATTGCCGAAGGGGTTCACCGATATGGCAGGGCTTTTCAACGGCTTCTTCAAGAACTCGCCCGATCTGGCGAAGAAAGAATCATAGATGGATGGTAAGCGGCCCGTGCGAGCGGGCTTTTTTCGTATTCTTCATGCTATAATCGGAATAAATGTGTAGCGATCAAGCATGAAGAAGGGAGCGGGCGCCGTGCCGACGGTTACCTTTTATCGCGATGAGGCGATGCCTTTCCTGGAGGGCAAGCGTTGTCTGGCGAACGATTTCGCCTATCATAAGCATTTTCACGAGGAATATTCGATTGGCCTCATTGATTCGGGGGCAACGAACGCTTGGTGCGACGGGACGATGCTGCGCGTCGAGGCTGGGAATGTCATCAGCTTCCCGCCGCTTATGCTGCATGCCTGCCATCCGGAAGAAGGCGTTGAATGGCAGTACAAAATGCTTTTCGTCAAGCCGGACTGGTTCGAAGGGTTGGAGCAGCGGACGATCGATCAACTGCATATTCCGTATTTACTCGGGGGATTGAAGAATGAGTCATGCCGCATTCGGTTGAACCGGGTCATGGAGGCGCTCTCCGGGCATGCGGATCCGCTTGAGACGGAGACGGCATTGGTCGAGCTCATTCAGGCGCTGGTCCTCACGGATGCCGACGATCTGCGGCATGAGCGTCGCAATCGGCAGGATCGCAAATACGTTACTCTGATGCAAGAGTATATCCATGCTCATTATACCGAGCGCATTACGCTGGAGGAGCTGGAGCGGATCGCCGGCATCAGCAAATTCCACCTCATACGCATGTTCAAGCAGTGGAGCCATCTGCCGCCTCATGCTTACCAGAACCTGCTGCGCATCAACCATGCCAAGACGCAATTGGCCAAACAACGTCCGATCGCGGAGATCGCGGACGAAGCGGGCTTCTATGATCAGAGCCACTTCTCCCGAACGTTCTCGCGCATTGTCGGGACGACGCCTAACCGTTACGCAGCCACCAACTGAGCATAGAGCAATTTTGTACAATACGTACATTCCCGCGTGCAGGTATGCTAGAGCTACTTGAACGTTAGGAGTGGGTCTTGTGCTGCATGAGGACAAATCAATTGAACCGTTGTTCGCGGAGACGATGAAGTCGATCGCGCGCCGCGCCGATCTGAAGGCATACGTCGAACATAATCCGCAGCTCTATCAGCTGCTCCGCCGCGCCGCCGCCCGGTATGTGACCGGCGATGATCGCCGGGACGGCCTGGAGGCTGCCGCTAGTCTGACAGCTCAAGGCTATGACGTCTCGCTCGAATATATCGGGGAGAATACGGCGACGGAAGCGGAATGCGAAGCGGCGGTGCGAGAGCTCTCCGGACTGATTGCGGAATTGGCCGGGAACAGGAGAAAGGCGCGGGTGTCGTTCGACCTGTCGCATATCGGACTGTCGCTTCATACCGATCTTGCCCTGCGGAATCTGCTGCAATTGGCCGAGCAGGCTGAGCCTGCGGGGATCGAGCTGTTCATCAGCATGGAGGAATCGGCCAAGACGGACCGGGTCTTGGACGTATATGAGCGGTCGGTCGCGCGCTATCCGTCGTCGATCGGAATCACGCTGCAGGCGCAACTGCATCGGACAGCCGCGGATCTTGCGCAACGACTGCCGGGGAATTCGCTTGTCCGGATCGTCAAAGGAGCTTACCAAGAGTCCGAGCAATCCGCGCTGCCTCGTTCGGAGCAGCTCAATAGGCGGTATCTCGAACTGGTCGAGCATGCCATCCTCCAAGGCCACCGCGTATCGATCGCCACGCACGACCAGCAGATCATCGATACGATCCTTACGCGCGGCTGGCTGTCGGAAGGGGCAGCCGAGTTCGAGATGCTGTATGGCATTCGAACGGAGCTGAGCCGCAAGCTGAAGGCGGCAGGACATCCGGTTCGCATCTATTTGACCTATGGCTCGGAATGGTATCTGTACATCTGCCATCGAATTGCCGAGCATCCGCCGAACTTGTACCGCGCGGTGATCGATATGGCAAGCGGGGAGTCGGTCGATCCGGTGAATAGTTATGCGGTATCGCGCGATCGTTAGCAGATTGCGGGTATCAGGATTTAGGAGAACATAAACAAGCCCAGGGAGCGTCATCTCCCTGGGCTTGTTATGCATATGCCCTTGCATATGTTTCGATTAACGCCGGCGTTCGAGCACGTCCTTGATCCGGCGGAGATCCTTCTCGTTCGCCCGCCGCATCATGATCGCCATGAAAGGGGAGACGAAGGCGGAGAAACCGCTCGGATTGCCCCTATTGCGCAGCGTCATGCGCGTGCCTTCCTCCGCATCTTCCCACGTATAGGTCGTTTCCATCGGAAAAGGGCCGTCAGCCGTTCGCATCACCATCCGTTCGCCGGGCGTATAGTCGGAGATCTCGTACACGTAAGCGAGCTCGCGGCCTAGAAATTTTGCCTTGAAGGCGATCGTGGCGCCAAGCTGTACCGCATGACCGGATATCCATTCCGCCGAATCGATATTGGCGTACCACTCCGGGGCGTTCTCGGGATTGGCGGCGTAGGCAGCCGTTACATCCCGCGGACAGCGGATGACGATTTCGGTAAACACATTAACCATGGCCAAACCTCCCGTTCCTAGCATTCAAGCCATCGTTAAGGCTACTGTTAGCATGAGCGATCGCTGAATGCCGTATTCCCCATCTTACGATTGTGAACCCAAACCAATCCCCGAGGCGATTTGCTGGACAAGCTTGCTCTCATGCGGCATGCCTATCTTGCGCGCATACTGCATGGCGCGTTTCCTGTAATGTTGCGCTCGTCGACTATCGCCTTCTTGCAAAGCGACTGCTCCGGCATAAGCGTAGTAACGCGGGTACGCGATCGGGAATACTTTGGCAAAACTACGGAGCGCCTTCATGGCCTGCACAAGCTGCGTGCGATGAAGATCGCGATCCCTATCCTTCTGTGCTAGAAGCGTTAGCAGCGCTTCGACCAATGCGGCATATCCGTCGAACGCGTAATACGTGGTTGGCGACGATTGATCCATCAGCGTAAGGCCGAGCTGCACATAATGCTGCGCTACTTGCGTTTGGCCTAGCTTGCTATAGGCCAGCGCCAGCAAATTATAGGAACGAATTTCCTCGATCCGTCCGATCCCAATCGGGATGAGCGTCTCTGCTTCCTGGAGCAGACGAAGGGCTTCGTCGACGTGACCGGTATACAGTGCATTCTCCGCTTGCGCCAGCAGTCCCCAAGATTGCGCCTGCGCGTTGCCGCTGGATTGTCCGGAGCGGTAAATCGCCAATGCCAGCTCGCTGCTGGCCGCAAAATCGGCGCGATGGTAAGCGACCGACTTCACCATCAAGTAGGAAGAGGCTTCCCAGTAGCGCCGGTTGCCGATTCGCTCATAGATATCCATCGCTTGCTTGGCATAGTGCATTGCCTGCGGCCACTTTCCGATGCCAATGTAGTACAGCGACAGATCCATGTATACCCAAGCTTCGGCGCTCAGCTCCTTGACTTGCCCCATTACGGAGAGCGATTGCTTCATGTAGGCTTTCGCCAGGGGATGGAGCGACATGATGCCTGCGGTCACGCACATGTTGCCGGAGATCTGCGCGAGCTCGGCTGACGCGCCGGCTCGTTCAGCCAAATTCAACGCATGCAGCGAATGGTAGAGATTCTCTGAAGGTTTATTAATGAAAAAGGCAATCTCGGCTAATCGCCAATAGCATCGGGCCTGCTCGAGCAGTTCATCGGCGTTGCGCGCGCTGGATTGGAATAACCGGACCGGCAAGATGCGACGAGCGATCTGGCGAATCGCCGCGGCCGCAAGGTCCCGTTTGAACTGTCCCGGGCTTGCCGCGATCGGACGACCTGCCAGCGCGAGCGCCTTCCCGAGCTGTTCGGAGGCTTGAGCCATATCTCCGATCCCCATATAAGCTTCGCCCAGCATGCGACGCCATCTTGCCGAGTCCGATGGCGCAGGCGCGAGCAGCGGGCTGTTGACCAGCTCCGAGAATAGCCGTGCCGCCTCGCGATAAGCACCGGTCCGCTGGGCAGCCATTCCCGCTTTCTCCAGATAATAAGCCGATTTGCCGGGATGCTCGGCCTTCGACCAATGGTAGGCGAGCAAGGAATAATGCGGGGACAAGTCGTACACGTGGTTCTCGTACCACTCGGCGAGCGCGAGATGAAGCTGTTTGCGCTGCGAATGGAGCAGCATGTTATAGCTGACTTCTTGCGTAATGACGTGCTTGAACAGATAGGTTAATTCCGCTTCAGCCGGCTCCCGCAGCGTCAGATTGACCTCGGCAAGAGAGGTGAGCCGGTACTCCAGCTCCAGCTGCTGGGCTTGCGCAGGCATCGTGCCGTCCAGCGCCGCGTAGGTGAACCAACGCCCGATGACGCTGGCAACCTTCAATACGAGCTGCTCCTCGGCGGGGAGACGGTCGATGCGACTGCGGACGATGCCCTGGATGGTCGTGGGAAAATGCTCGTTCTGCAACTCCTCCAGCTGGGCAGCTGCGACGCACTCGCCTGCATGGATGGCAATAAGTCCGCGGTCACGCAGCGCATAGGCCAGCTCCTCGCTGAAGAACGGATGGCCTTCGGACTTCTCCAGAATGAAACGGCCTATCGGCTCGGGCAGCGTACCGACCTGCAGCCGCTCAGCAAGAAGCTCCAGCGTCTCCGAGGCTGACAGGGCATGCAGCTCGATGACCGCGGCATGCGGAAGCTGGAACAGGGGCAACTCGGTCAAGATAATCGGTTCGCTCTCCGGGCGCGCAGCGAGCAGAATGAGCACATGCGGGAGCTGCTCTGCCACTTTGTGCAGCAAGGTCAAGGAAGCCGAGTCGATCCAATGGCCGTCGTCAATGACCAGGACGGTTGGACGATCCAATAGGATTCCTTGCAGCAGCCGGATCATGAACTGATGGGTATTGTCCGCGCGTACATGTCCGGTCATCGGCGATGTCCATTCATTATCCGGCAGCCGGTATGGCAATACCGGAGATAGGAGCGGCAGCCAATGCTGCAGGTCAGGAACGGCTTCGCGGATCTTGCGGGTTATCCAACCAGACTGCTTGCCCATAGGAGCAGGCTGACGGTCAGACTGGAGCAGGGTGTGGAAGATACTTCTCCAAGGGTAGTAAGGCGTCTGCTGCTCGATGGCATCGGCCGCGCCTTGCAGGAGGGTGACGCCAAGCTTCTCGGCTTCGAGCTGCACATGTTGGAGGAGATGGGATTTGCCGATCCCGGCTTCTCCGAACAGGCCGATAACGCCGCCGTGCCCTTGTTGCGCCCGTTCCAGGCGAGACCGCAATTGTTCCGCTTCAGCCTGCCGTCCGATCAATGGCTGGATGGCTGCAGGCTCTTCGATCGTACCGCTCGGAATATAGACCGTTACGGCCTCGGGCAGTCCTTTCAGCAAGACACGCTCCCCATCATCAAACAGAATCTCGGCTGAGGCAGCTTTATAGGTAGCTTCATCGCATAGGACATGCCGGCCGGTCGACAGCTGCATCAGCCTTGCGGCGAGATTCATGGTATCCCCGATCATCGTATATTCGCGCTTCACGTGATTGCCGATGGACCCATAGAACACGACGCCGGTAGCCAAGCCGATGGCATGGGGAATCGCCTGGTCTTGCAAGCCTGCTTGGATGGCAAGCGCTGCCCGAACGGATCGCGCCGCGTCATTCTCATGGGTATAAGCCGGCATGCCGAAGGCGGCGATGACGGAGTTTCCTTTGTCATCGAGACTGATCTTGTGCACGGTTCCGCCATAGAGCTTCATCTGACGTTGAATGGTTGCGACGGTTGCTTGCAGACGGTCGGGATGAAGCGACTCGGCCGCGTCGCGGAGGTGAATGAACAACACGCTAATTAAACGCAGTTCGCAGGTCCAATCGACGGCTGCCGTCCGTTGTACGTCGTGCTCATTTCCTTCATAGGGCAAGCTTGCCGGCGCAAGGGACGGTTCTTGCACCTTTCGCAGAATGAACGCCTCATCGGAGGCTTTCGCCTGATCTGCTGAACAGTGCGCTTGAAGCAGCCGATAGGCTTCCTTCGACATGAGCACTTGCCCGGCTTCCGCAAAGGGGCTTGTCGCCCGAAGCTGGCTTATCGCCTCGCCGCCGAGTACCAGCTCGTAGCGTTCATCGACGCCGCCGGCCATGCATGCTTCGATCCGGCCTGCGCTTAAGGTCATGCGCAGGGATAGATGAAGGCCGGGGAGTATCGCTCGCTCGTGCAGAGCTTGCTGCAGGTGAAGCCCGCAGGCAGCTGCCTTGCGCAAGTTCGGCAGCAGGTTATCTTGTTGCCCATCCGCTTGCCATAAGGCCAACAGCGCATCTCCGGCAAAATTGACGACCTCGCCGCCGGCTTCGGTGATCGCCGTTATCATGCTGTCAAAGCAGGCGTTGAGAATAATGGAGACTTGCTCGACGCCGCCCGACCCTTGCTCGGTGAGCTTCTTGGTCAGGGAGGTGAAGCCGGATATATCTACGAAGAGGACAACCCCGTCAACAGCCGGTTGATGCGGATTGTATCGGAGCAAGGTGGCAGGATGTTGTGTCTGTTCGGGCATAGGTGTGTTCTCGACCTCTATCATTAGGATGTTAGAAGTCTATTATGACATCGATCGACATTTTTTGGGAGAGTTCACCTACCTGAATTGAAGCGACAAGCGTAAGAAAACGGCTGCCTTTACTTTACAGCCATCAGCCACAACGCATTCTGACAGGAGATTCGCGTTCGGATGACGGGTTGCCGTCATTTCCCTAGGGCAAATGAACCCGGCGCTCAGATACAATGGGCTAGTGATTCTCATAGGCAGCGAATGCGAAGGACAAGATAAATTAGAGGGAAGGGTGTCGTCAAAAGAATGAAATTCTCGGTAGGTACGAAACTTCAAGGCGGATTTATTGCCGTTGCGGCGTTGGTTGGTGTTATTGGATCGCTTGCCTACGTAAATTTGGGAGATGTAGACACCTCTTATTCCGATCTGACGGACAGGCGGAGCGTCATTTTGTCCAATGCGAAAGATCTCCAGATTAACGCCTCACAGGAAATATCAGGACTGCGCGGCATTCTGCTGGAAGAAGATGATTCGAATGAGGTCCTCGCTACGGCGATGACCGAATTGGACACGGCTATTGCGTCTATGTTGAAGCTGGTCGACGACGACAAGCATGTGCAGACACTCAATGAACTTTCTTCCAAAAACAAAAGCTTCAAGGAAGCGGCCGAACAGACGCTGGCCTTGTATGCAACGAATGAAGAGTCGGCCAAGCAGCATGCCATGAATGTGGCAATTCCCATAGCAAGAGAAATTCGTACAATGGCGGATTCGCTAGCCGAAGATCAATTGACGCTTATGCTTGACGGCAGCAAAGAAAAAACAGTGTACGTGAACGAATTAAAGAAGACGTTGGCTATATTAAGCCTATCAGCTATTGCGCTCGCGATTATTATCGGGTGGCTTATTACGCGTAGTATTACCAAACCCGTCATGGCGATTCGGCACGAGTCGCAGAAAATGGCGTCTGGCGATCTGACCGGTGACGCCATCCGGATCCATGCCCAAGATGAGATTGGCGAACTGACGGTATCGTTCAATCAGATGAAATCTAATCTGAAGACGCTGATCGGCCAAGTCACCGGCAATGCCAATCAGGTCGGCATCACTTCGGACGAGCTGGCGGCAAGCGCCGAACAGACTAGCCATGCGACGGAGCAGATCTCCGGTTCCATCCAAGAGATTGCACTCGGGGCCGAGCAGCAAGTGTCCCGTGCCGCAGAGTCGGCAGAAGCCGTGACGGAAATCACGCGCGGAATGGCGCAAGCAGCCGAGTCGATTATGCACGTGGCGAACCTGACGCAATCGACGAATGCCAAAGCAAAGCAAGGCAGCAGTGTGGCGAAGCAAGCGGTAGATCAGATGAATCTCGTTCAGCATTCGGTCAGCCAGACCGCTGATGTCGTTCATAGCCTTGGCGATAAATCGAATGAGATCGGCGAGATCGTGCAGATCATTACGGAAATATCGAGCCAGACGAATCTGCTCGCGCTGAATGCAGCCATCGAAGCTGCCCGCGCAGGTGAGCAGGGCAGAGGATTCGCCGTCGTAGCTGACGAAGTGCGCAAGCTGGCCGAGGAATCGGGACAAGCGGCTTCGCAAATCCGCACCTTGATTGAAGCGATTCAGCAGAGCACGAAGCAAGCGGTGCTCTCGATGAATGAAGGCACGTCGGTTGTGAGAAGCGGGATCGATATGGTACGAATGACAGGGGACGCTTTCGCCGAGATTGTGCAGGCGGTTGAAGAGGTTGCGGCAGAGTCGCAAGAAGTGTCGGCGATCGTGGAGCAGGTCTCCGCAAGTTCCAAAGGCGTGGCGACGATGATCAGCTCGGTAACGCGCACCGCCGAAGAATCGGCCGGCAGCACGGAGAATGTGGCTGCTTCGGCGGAAGAGCAGAATGCTTCCATGCAGGAAATCGCGGCTTCGGCAGAAGACTTAAGCCGACTGGCCCAAGAGCTGCAGGATACGGTACGGGTATTCAAGCTGTAATGAGCTGTAACGAAAGAAGGCAGACTGCAAGCTATAAGCTTGCGGCCTGCCTTTTTCGGCTATCTATCCGAGTGCGTTCGCGATTACCCTTGATTGCTTACGATGGCGCGGACAGCGTCGGCCACTGGGGTGCTTGGACGGCCGAGTACCTTCTCCAGATCGTCGCTGACGAGATTGAGCGCATCTTCGCGGATTGCGGATTGGATGGCGACGAGGATGGGCACGACGAAGTCAGGCACACCGGCTTGGCCCATGATGCTGGCGTAAGTCGCATCGTCCACCTGCTGCACCGGAACTTCACGGCCGATTGCATCGCTTAGCGCTGCGGCGAATTGCTCTTGCGTCAGCGGTTGGCCGCCGAACTCATAAACCTTGTTCTCGTGGCCTTCGCCGGCGAGAACAATAGCCGCAGCTTCCGCATAATCGCGGCGGTTAGCCCAGCCGACCTTGCCGGAACCTGCCGATGTGATCCATGGCGCTCCGCCAAGCACGGCGTTAATGGTGCCAAGCTCGTTCTCCGTATACCAGTTGTTGCGCAGGAAGGCGTAAGGAATGCCTGTCGCGAGAATGGCGTTCTCTGTTGCACGATGCACTTCCGCGAGGAACAGCGTACTCTCTTGCGCGTTGGTCGCGCTCGTGTATGCGATGAAACGAACGCCGGCGGCCTTCGCTGCCGCTACCGCAGCGGAATGTTGGCGGATGCGTGTCTCCGTATCGCCATCAGCGGAGATGATGAGCAGACGATCGATTCCCGCGAATGCAGCGGCAAGAGATTCCGGCTGATCGAAATCGCCGAAGCGAACGTCAACGCCTTGGGCACGAAGCGATTCCGCTTTCTCCGGATTGCGCACGCTCACAGCCAGATTCGCTGCAGGTACTGTTTTGAGCAAAGTTTCAACGACGATGGAGCCAAGTTGTCCAGTTGCGCCTGTTACGAGTAGTTTCATAAGGGAATCCCTCCGGTTAGTGGATGTACGTTTCTCATTCCTGTAACAAGTATAGTTACAAGTTGGCGGGGTGTCAATCGTCTATAAGCGATGCCGGTAAAAGTATTCATGATACCGTTTACATTTCCAGAGTCGCATGGTAACATGAATGTACGACAGTTGCGCAAACGTTTGAACAACATGGGCGTACGATTCACTGGGATCAGAAGGACACTTCTCGAGAATGGCGAAATAGACACAATTAAGTCGTCTGTTTCCCTCGAAAGCCGTCTATTTATTGCGCTTATTTGTGCAAACGTTTGTGCAACTGTAAGAAGCTATCGAATTATGGGGAGGAAAGCTAGCACATGGGGAAAGGGTATCGAAATCAGCTTCAACGTAAACTGTCATTTGTAACCGCTATCATTTTATTGCTCCAGCTGTTGTCCGGCATTGGGGCTGTGTATGCGGAGGATGCTGGAAACGTGACAACCGCGGAACAAGCGGACGGCGGGACAGGCGTGCAGACTGAGGAGGGAATCGGCGACGAACCCGCTGCAGACGGGATTCCAGCCGAAGAAGGCACCGTGGATGAAGGAACTTCTGATGAAGGAACTTCTGATGAAGGAATCGCAGGAGCGGAAAGTGCGGAGGATGGTAATGCAGCTGAAGAAGGTTCGGCTGAAGATGACGCACCGGAACTCATCGCCGATGCATTGGTCGAACAGCCCGGAGGCCTCACCCAGTGGGTCGTAGCCGGCAGCTTCCAAGGCTGGAATCAGAATTCGCAGGAGACGCGGTTGAAACATCTGGTCGGAGGCTTCTACCAATACTCCACGGTGCTTCCGAAAGGTCAACACGAGTTTAAGATCGTGAAATCGGACTGGAGCGGGTTCTCGAACAACGGGGGCAACTTCAGCTTGAATCTGGAGGAAGCGAAGGTCGTCAATTTCTACGTGAATGAAACGACCGGCGCAGCGCGCATCAACGTGAAGGGCGTGGAAGGTCTTCCTTATTATGAACCTACGTTAACGGCGGCCAAATGGCCGAGACTGGTCGGCGATATACAGACCGTCTTCGGCGAGTCGGCATGGGCGCCGGATCAAGCGAAACAGCTGTTCGTCGACTACAATTTCGACGGTACCGTATTCAAGCTGCAGCGGACGCTTCCTGTCGGCAAGTACGAGGCAAAGGTTGCGCTCGGCCCGAACTGGGATGAGAGCTACGGCAATGCTCAGGGCGGCAATCTGCCGGTCAATATTCTTGACCCGTCCGATGTGACGTTTACCTTCGCCAACACGGGCACAAAGCAGCTCGCTCACGATTACGTCGCGAAGAACGCTTCCTACGACGGGCTGATCGATAACAGCAAGATCGGCTTCGATAGCCGTTCGGTTACGTACAAGAAACCTTTCGGCGCGATTAAGCAGGGCGAGCAGGATCTGACGCTTCGCATCGCGGTGCTGAAGGGGGATGTGCAGACCGCGAAGGTCGAGCTGACGAATCCGGCAGGACTGGCGAGTTCCTTCACGATGAGGAAGGTAACAACGGTTGGCAGCCAGGATTACTACGAGGCCGTGCTGCCGAAGAGCGCTATGGGCCAGATCGGCATTTGGGGCTACAAATTCATTCTGATCGATGGCGCGACCAAGGTGGAATACGGCGATGACAGCGTGCGCGGCGGCGCGGGCAAAGTGTCGGCTGACGGCGCGGTTCCGTACGACCTGACGGTCTACGACCCGAATTACACGACGCCGGATTGGATGAAGAATGCGGTCGTCTATCAGATCTTCCCGGACCGCTTCTTCGACGGGAACGAGGCGAATAACCGCGCCAAGACGGTCGACGGCTACCGCGGGGCGCTTGACGAAGATACGGCCACGAGCGCGGGCGGGCAACAGCTGCAATATTTTGACGGCGGCGTAAGCAATGATCCTACGCCGGAGCAAGTATGGGGCGAGTGGTCGGATACGCCTGAGAATCCGGATCGCTCGACGCCGGAGAACAAGCCGTACTATCCGAATGCGAAGACGGACGGCGCGTGGACGAACGAATTCTACGGCGGCGATATCGAAGGGATCCAGCAGAAGCTGACTTATTTGAAATCGCTTGGCGTGAACACGCTTTATTTGAACCCGGTATCGTGGGCGGCATCGAACCACAAGTACGATGCTACCGATTATGAGCACCTCGATCCGATGTTCGGCGAGCCGGTCTACAATACGCCGGGCGATCCGGATTCGGGCTTGAACTATGAAGAGACGCGCGCGAAGTCGGACCGCATCTATCAGCTGTTCGCCAAGGAAGCGCGCACGCTTGGCATGCATCTCATTAACGACGGCGTGTTCAACCATGTCGGCGACGACTCGATTTATTTTGACCGCTACGGCAAGTATCCGGAGATCGGCGCTTACGAGTATTGGGCGCAAGTCTACGATACGATGAGCGAGCAGAACGTGACGCAGCAAGCGGCGGAGACAGCCGTTCGCGCCGAGTTCGCGGCACAGATCAATCCGCTTACCGGCAAGAACTATGCGTATCCGGATGATTACATGTACACGACGTGGTTCACGATCGGCCAGGACAAAGTAACCGAGGACGACGGCACTTCCCATTACCGCTATGACGCATGGTGGGGCTATGACTCGCTGCCGGTTATGGATGCCAAAGAGCCGCAAGACGGCGATACGGAGGCCATCGAAGGCTTGCACGAGTGGAACAACGTTCATTACCGCGATACGGTTATCGGCCACGATCTGACTGGCCTGTCCGATGCGGAGGCGAGCGCGGCGATGCAAGCGACGAACTCGCAGCGCTGGATGTGGATGGGTTCGAGCGGCTGGCGTCTGGACGTTGCGCCGGATGTATCGAACGGCACGTGGAGCAAATTCCGCGAGGCGGTCAAATCGGTAACGGGCCGCACCGATGCGAACGGCAATCCGATCGAAGAGCCGATCATTCTCGGCGAAGAGTGGGGCGTAGCGACGAAGTATCTGCTGGGCGACCAGTTCGACTCCGTCATGAACTACCGTTTCCGGGGCGCGATTCAGAGCTTCTTGATCTCGGGCAACGCGCAAACGATGGATGAGACGCTGGAGTCGATTCGCGAAGACTATCCGGAGGAAGCATGGCAGGCGATGCTCAATCTGGTCGATTCCCATGATACGATTCGTTCGATTACGAAGTACGACAATCCGAATTATGAAGAAGAGCATCTGGTCATCGCGCCGGAAGCGACGGATAAAGCGCTCAAGTTGCAGCAGCTGACGGCGATTATGCAGCTGACGTATCCAGGCGCGCCAACGATCTATTATGGCGACGAAGTAGGCGTTACCGGAACGAAGGATCCGGACTCGCGCCGCACCTTCCCGTGGGAGCGGGTAACGGAAGGCGAGAATGGCGAGTTCAGCGCCGTCGGTCGGTACAGCGATCTGTTCAGCACGTACCAGAAGGCAGCGCAGCTGCGTAACGAGAACGAAGTGCTGCGTACGGGCGAGATTCAGACGGCGTATGCGCAGGGCGATGCCATCGTCTATGCACGCAAGAGCGATACGACCGGCGCGCTTATCGCGATCAATCGCGGCAGCGAGCCGCTTACGGTCGAAGCGAATGTAGCAGGCTTCCTGCCGGATGGGCTGGAGTTGACCGATCTGCTGCCGATGAGCGGCGGTACGGGCGCAACCGTATCCGGAGGCAAGGTTAAGCTGACGATTCCCGCACTGAGCGGCATGATTCTGCTGTCTGGCGCTGAGCTATCCGAAGTAGCGCCGATCGAGGGACTTAAGGCAGTCGGCGGCAATAAGAAGGTTGATCTCAGCTGGGATGCGGCTGAAGGCGCCGAAGGCTACGGCGTCTATCGTGCAGCTATCGAGGGCGGTGCCGTCGAGCTGATCGGTACAGTAACGGAGCCAAGCTACACGGATACGAACGTCACGAACGGCACCAAATATTATTACTCGGTAACCGCTGCAGTAGGCGCGAGCCAAAGCGCGCTGAGCGATATGGCGGCAGCAACGCCGTCGTTCCCGGTAGCGTCCGTTGCCATCACGCAGCAATCGACGCCGGTAACGCTTGGAGTCGGCAACGTCACTTCGGAGATTCAAGTCTCCATTGACGTGCCTGGGCTGACGGACGATCCGGCGCTGGCAGGCAAAGAGGCGACCGGAATTGCCGTGAAGTTGATGTACTATAAGGAAGGCACTTCGAAAGAAGCGGCTCTGGAAACGAAGCTTAGATATCGCGCGGACGGACAGAATGGCGACAAAATTTATTGGGCGCAATTCGAACCGACGGGAAGCGGCGCTTATTCCTATTTTGCCCTCGTGTCGACCGATAACGAAGAGACTTACACGGAATCTGCCCAGAGCTATGTCGATGTCTATGCGAATCCGGATGATACGACGCCTCCGCAGGCGGTGACGCTGTCGCCGATCGATGTGGAATCGAACATGGTACAGCTCAAATGGGCGCTGCCGGAAGATAAGACGGGGATCACGGGCATCGAGATCTACCGGAAGGAAGGCGCAGGCCAATTCCTTCTGATCGGAACCGCGGCAAGCAACGCTGTAACCTACATTGACTATACGGTCAGCAACGATACGGCCTATGAGTACAAGGTCGTCACCTATGACAATGCCTATAACCGGGCGGAGTCCGGCATTCAGGCCGTAACGCCGAAGCTCGTCATGGTCGACGTTACCCTGCGTCTGCATCTTCCGGCTTATACGCCGACGACGGACAATATTTATTTGGCCGGCAGCTTGAACGGCTGGAGCGCGAACGGCAATCTGTTGACGGTGCCGAGCGGAGCGACCGACCGCAGCGTGGTCGAGTACAGCTTCAAGATGATGGCTGGCAAGTCGATCGAATACAAGTACACGCGCGGCAATTGGTCAACGGAAGCATTCACCAGCCATGAACGCAAAGCAAACGATGATACCGATATGGGCAACTGGGCGTACAGCTCCACCAACACGAATATGCAGCTGACGATCAAGAATCAGGGCGGCAACAAAATGCTCGTCGACGATTACGTGCTGCGTTGGGTCGATATGCCGATGATGATCTCGCTTCCGCGGACATCCTATGGCGACAACATCGCCTATACGACAGAAGACAGCACAATGGATCTTAAGGCGGTCGTGCCGTTCGGCGTATCGTTCACGATTAACGGGCAGCCGATCCCATCGGAAGCGATGGACGCAAGAGGCAATGTGCTGCTAAGCGGTATTCCGCTGAGCGTAGGCGTCAACACATTCGAGGTTCACATCGAGCCGACGCAAGAGACGCTTAATCTGCCATGGTATGAAGACAAAGGCCGCGCTAGCCAGGCCACGAAGACCGTTACGATCGAAGTGACGCGGACAGGGGAGACCGATCCGGATGACGGCGATGGCGACAACGGCAATGGAAATGGAAATGGAAATGGAAATGGTTCGAATAGCGGAGGCACGACGACGCCTGCTCAGCCTGCCGGGGTGCAGCAAGCGACCATGGATCAGCTGAAGCCGAATGCGCAAGGCATCGCTGTCGTGGCGCTCGGCCAAGGCATCAGCGAATTGCAGCTTCCCGTGCAAGCAGGTAACGGGCAAGGTGCGGCAGACCTTGAAGTCAAAGCCGGTGCCGTAACGGTCGCTATACCGCAAGAAGTGTTGCAGGCGTTAGCGAACCTGCTTCCGGCTGAACTTCGTGAGGGCGGGCATCTGTCCTTGTCGGTGAAGAAGCTGGATCAAGCGGCATCCGATGCGGCGATCCAAGCCGTACAACCGCAAGGCGGCAGTACGTTATCGCTGGCTGGGGAAATCTATGAGTTCGAACTTTCTGCCGTAACCAAAGACGGCAAGACTTCCAAGCTGTCCGCATTCGGCGGCACGCCAATCATGCTGAGCTTTACGCTGGATGGCAACGCGAATGCCGAGCTGGCAGGCGTCTACTACCTGGCGGCTGACGGCGAATTGGAATATGTGGGCGGAACGGTCAAGAATGGCGTCCTTACCGCGCAAGTGAGCCACTTCAGCCGCTATGCACCGTTGGAATATAAGGCGGTCTACAACGATCTGAAGGCAGGACATTGGGCGCTTGAAGCGGTAACCGCACTGAGCGCGAAACATATTGTCGAGGGCGTAGGAGGCGGCGCGTTCGCGCCTAGCGCACAGGTAACGCGTGCGGAATTCGCGGCGATGCTCGTCCGCGCATTCGGTCTCACGGCCGAAGCTGAGGCGCCATTCGCGGATGTAGCCAAAGGTGCCTGGTATGCGGAAGCGGTAGCCGCTGCATATGAACACGGCATCGTAACCGGCCAGACAGCAGGCAAGTTTGCGCCGGCAGCGGTCATCTCCCGCGAAGAGATGGCGGTCATGATCGTCCGGGCCTACGAAACTTTGACGGGCAAGGAGACAGCTGCTCGTATCGCGCTTCAGGTTCGCGACGCTGCGTCCGTCAGTAAGTGGGCAACGGAATCCGTCGCTGCTGCGGTAGAGCTCGGCCTGATGCAAGGTCAGAGCACGGGCTTCAATCCTAAGGCAACCGCTACCCGCGCCGAGAGCGCGCAAGTGATCTATAAGCTGTTAACCAAGTTTGAGCAATAGGATATAGCAAGATCGAACTACCCCTGGTCATTTTCTCTGGCTAGGGGTCGTTCATTTTTCCTGCAACTTTGACGATATAAAAAGAGGGGTTCTACTCAGGAAGCAGAATTAGGATGATGCACATTCTGCTAGCGATTTAGAAAGACGAGGGGAAACGTTATGAAAAAGAGAGCGGCGGCAGCAGCCGTCCTGGCTTCGCTGATCACATCTTCGATTGCCTTGAGCGGCGGGGATGCGTACGCGCAAGACGAGAATCAAGTGTACAAGAACGAGAACGGCGAGATCCACACGATTGTCGGCGATCTTCAGAAGCTGGCAGGTGCGACGCCCCAGGAGCGCGCATTCCGGGCGCTTGAGCAGGTGAAAGGCGACTACGGCATTCGCGATGTGTCCGAATTCGTCCCGGGCGAAGTTGTCCGGAACGGGGTTGTCACCTCTTCTTCGCCGAAATCCGCAAAGAGCTTCAGCGCGCAATCTCTCGGCGATGTGCACACCAAATTCGACCGTAAATTGGACGGCATTCCCGTCTATGGAGAGCAGCTGATCATGCATGAAAAAAACGGCCAGTTCACGGGCGTAACGGGTAAATACAAGGCGCTTAAGGAGACTGCTTCGGCTCCGGTAATCGGGCTCACAGAAGCGATTGAACGGGCCATCTCCTTCACGGGGTTCAGCGGTCAATTATCGGTCCCGGCAGCGGGAGAGCTGGTATACCTTCCGGTAGAAGACCAAGCCGTTCTAGCCTATAAAGTAACGGTCTGTTACTTGGACAGCGACTCGCCGGGCGATTGGATCCTATTCGTGAATGCGGTAGAGGGTGAAGTCATCCGAAGCCTCAACAAACTTGCCGGCGTGAAAAGCACGGCCGCAACCACCGCAGGGACCGGCTCGGGGGCTTCCGGGGCAGCCAAGCTGCACACGGTCAAGAAGGGCGCCGATTTCTACCTGGAGGACCGTTCCAAGGCGATGTATCTCAAGGGCGGCACCATCACTACGTACACCTTCAACTATGGGTCGATTTCCCAAACCTATGTAACGGACAAGGATAACGTATGGACGGACGAGGCGGCGGTAGACGCACACGTGAACGTCGGCAAAGTATACGATTATCTGCTTAAGGTGCTCGGGCGCGATTCCTACGATGGTCAAGGAACATCGATTGTATCTGGCGTCCATTATTCGAACGGCTACAATAATGCATTCTGGAGCGGCGCAATGCAGCAGATGGTCTATGGTGACGGAGACGGCGCAGAGATGTCCAGCCTGTCGTCGGGACTTGACGTTACGGCGCATGAGCTCTTCCACGCGGTGACCGAATACACGTCCGGACTGGAATATTACGGTCAATCCGGCGCGCTCAACGAGTCGTGGTCCGATGCATTCGGTGCGGCTGTCGACGGAGACGACTGGATGATCGGCGAAGATATCTGGACGCCTGGCGTTCCGGGCGACGCGCTTCGCTATATGGATGATCCGACAAAAGGGGACCCTCTATATGCGCAGCCGGGTCATATGGATGACTATGTGGACACGTATGAAGATAACGGCGGCGTTCATATCAATTCGGGCATCCCGAACAAGGCGTTCTACAAGTTTGCGACCAGCATCGGCTCTCGCGATGAGGCGATCAAGATATGGTATCTTGCAGCAACGGCTTACATGACGCCGACAACGGATTTTTCCGGCGCAAGAGAGGCGACGCTGCTAGCTTGCAAAGAACTGTACGACAAGAGCTCGTCGACTTACAAAGCATTGGAAGCAGCATGGACGAGCGTAGGCGTGAAATAGGGGGAGAAGAAGTTGAAAAAATGGAACAAGGCTGTCGCGCTATCAGCCATCATCACGACAATAACCGGCCCAATAGCGTTAGCAGCCGGACCATTGCCTGCCGCCTACGCGATTGAAGCGGGCTTCAAAGATCAGACGCTTGCGGCCGACTGGGCGCAGGATGCATTATTGCAGCTCAAGCAATCGGGGATTATGGAAGGCGATGACCAAGGGAATTTTCGTCCGGCGGACCGTCTTACGCGCGCGGAATTCGCCTCTGTTCTCGCGAAGCTGTTAGGGCTGCCTATCGTTGAAGGGGAAGTCTCTGCCTTCACGGATGTGCCGAAGAGCAGTTGGGCGCAAAAATATATCGCCCAGGTCAGTAAGCTTGGGCTGATGAACGGCAACGGTTCCAGCTTCCGGCCGCAAGATCCGATCAGCCGCGAAGAGGTGGCGGTGACGCTCGTGCGCGTGCTCGGCGTCGATGCCGAAGGCTACGGGAACAAGCTCGCCGTAACGGATGCGGACGATATAAGCAATTGGGCCAAGGATGCGGTGCAGTATCTCTTAGAAGCCGGGATCATGCAAGGCAATGGCACGGGTTTCGAGCCAAAACGCAGCGCAGCGCGCCAGGAAATTGCCGTTATCATCGCCAAGGCAATGCCATCGATCAATGTGATGGTCAACCAATCCATCAGCGAAGTGCGTGACGGCGGCATCGTCATCGGAGGTGCTGTTTATACGGTAGCGGAATCGCTGAAGGGCTTGTTCCTTGCCGCGAACGACGATGTATTGCGAGGTGCGGTTATCCGCTTTGAGAATACGGGCCGGACGATCACGAAGGTGACTCGTTTGGAGATTACCGCAAGCGGCAAAGCAGCGGCAGGCGGTGCATCCGAATTCAGCGGCAATTTGAGTCTGCAAGGCAACGGCGTTCAGATTGACGGCGATTTGGTGGTCGGCGGCGATTATATTTCGATTCATAACTTATCGGTAACAGGCAATTTCGAGCTTGCGAACAGCTTCGAGCATGATTTCTATGCGGAAGGTCTTCAAGTGGGCGGTATGACCGGCATTCATGGCGGAGACAGCAACACGGTCGTCTTCCAGGACGGCAAGCTGAACAAGGTGGACGTGAACAAGGCCGACGTCCATGTCGAGTTCAAAGGAAACGCTGCGGTCGCGGAGCTGAACATCCAATCGAACGCGTCGGTTACGGCGGACGGCGGAGTATCGCTGCCCAAGGTTTCCATTGCGGGAGAAGGTTTGAAAGTCGAGCTGAACGCGAACGTAGAACAACTCGATCTTGTCAGCACAGTCGGTCAAACGATAGCCGGAAGCTTGAATGCGAACTTGGTTAACCTCTCGGGTACGGGAGCCATTACTTTCTCTGGAACAGGAACCATTACGAAGCTTGCGGTAACGGGCAGCGGGACGACATTGACGCTCTCGCCAGAGATGACAATCGGCTCGTTGGCTTTGCCGGATAACGTGCAGCCGGGAGCGGTAATAACGAACTATGCTGACGTACAGCGGAACATCGGTTCCATTGGCGGCGGAACGCCGGTGATCGTCGGCGGCGGATCGTCCGTAGGCGGATCATCCGGTGGCGGTACCGTAGATTCGAACCATGCCCCGGAAGCCAAGTCACTGAATGAACAGGTGCATATCGACCAGATCGAAGGGGTCGCATACGCCGCGGATGAGCTGGCTACCGACGCCGACGGAGATACCGTAACACTGGTGCCGGACTCGGCCAAAGTAAGCGATGCCTCTCATGCCGAAGCGTGGATTGATGCCGGCAAACTGTGGATTAAGCCGCTAAAGGCCGGCGCGACGACCGTTACCGTGCAGGTGACCGACGGCGCCAAGAGAACGACAGTTTCGATTCCGGTGGACATTACGGATGACCCGAATTACTATTCGGTCACCGGCATTGGCGTCTATGGCGCACTATTAACGGAATATTCGGCAGGAACGGAAGCCGTCTTCAATCTTGCATATAAGGAAGGTACGCGGATCGTTGCGGCGCCGGAGGATGGCGATATCATCGTCAAGCTAGGTGAAGAGCTTTTGGTTCTAGATATGGACTATTCCATGGCAGATGGCCAACTTGTGGTCAGCATGGGTGTGCTGGATAAGCTACCGGTAGGGGTGACCTCGTTGTCAATTCGTATCGGCAATTACATCGGCACTGCCGAAGTAACCGTCTATGAGATGGATCCAATCCTCAAGATGGCAGTCGCTAGTCTGAATGCGGCTGCAGAAGAAGATGCTCGTGAAATTCTTGTCTCGGATGAACTGGGACTTCAGCTCACGCCTTTCAACTCGCTCCCGGCCAGCCAGCAGGAGTCGGCGATTAAGCTGCTGCTGGATTACAGAGCAACTGGGTATGTCAACAAAGCCGCAATTCAGGATAGCCTGGATCAGATTGTGTACGGACTCCAGATGGGAGGCACGGTCGAGGAAGCGGTGGCGGCTGTCAATAACGCTGCGTCCGTGCAGGAGATGCTGGATGCGATCAGTACGCCGCTTCTTCATCTGGATAACGAGGATTATTCGTCGTTGGAAGACTATGAGCTTGACATTGTAGCGCAATATCTAATCGATCATAAGAACGGCGGTTACGCTAATCGCGATGGCATACAAACGGCATTCAACGAAATCGTAAATCAAGTGATCGATGACTGGTATACCGTTTACTATGATTTGATGGCGCTAGAGATCGGATTTGCCGATGGGGACTCGGTGAACGGCGTAACTCAAGATCTGATCCTGCCTTCTGAAGGACCGCTGTATGGTTCCAGGATCGAATGGGCGTCCAGCCATCCGGATATTATTGCAGCGGACGGCAAAGTCGTTCGTCCGAACGAAGATACGTTGGTCACGCTGACGGTAACCGTTCTTTATGGGTATGAACACATTTCAGCGGGCGTCGAATTGCTCGTGAAGGCGGCCGGTGACAAGAATTAGTTGTAATCGAGTTCAGCATTAGTGAACGTATTAGGCAAAAAAGTAAAGGGGCGGCCAGCGGGCTGCTCCTTTACTTTTTTTTCCTGCCTATGAGCGTATCTTAGTTCATCAAAATGTTCCGTGCCGCCAGCGTCAGGTCGAGGAGGTCGATGACGTTGTCCTCGTTCAAGTCAGCGCTTGCCAGCCAACCCGGACTCGACGATGTCTCGCCATAGTGGGCGGCGATGATGCCAAGGTCGCCGATCGTGAAGCGTTCGTCCTCGTTCACGTCGCCTGGAACAGCCACGTTGACCGAGCTGCGGAAGACGCGGATAGCTTCTTGCAGCGCAGTAGTCGCTTGATCGATTTGCGTCTGCGTCGCATTCGTATCGGCCGCAATGGCGCTCGCCTCGTCGATCGCCGCTTGGAGCGCTTCACGCACGGCTTTCTTGTATTGGCCGGCCTTCGTGCCTTCGACGGCATTGTCGTGAAGCGTTTGCGCTTCGGCAATCAAGCTCTCAAGCGTTTGCTTCACGACCGCAGCGATGCGAACGTCATGTCTTGCGCCTGTGATCGATTGCTCCTGGCCGGTGCTTCCCGCGACGGTGACGCCGTTCACGGTAACGCTTGCGGCCGTGGATCCGGAAGCCGCCAATGCCTTGAACGTCAGCTTCACGAGCCCTCCGTTATCATCCGGCACCATACCGTGTTCAGGGTCGGTTGCGGCAAGCAGAATCCGCACGTTGCCCGGCGTATCCGTCTGCCCGGCGATTGCCGCCGTCTCGGTGGCAGGCTCTGCCTTCACCAACTCAAGCAGGGAAGGGTCATAGTTGATCGTGAAGTCCTGTGCATAGATACCGGCTTGATCGCCGCCCGCCTGACTGAGTCCATAGGTCAGATCGAACGTTTGGCCGGCAGCGGCCTCATTCGTGCCGCTCAGCTTGGCGGACGTCTTCTCGTCGACGATCATGATCCAGCTGATCTGCGGATCCGGAGAACCGGCCACGCGGCGTATCGTCACGTCGATGAGGCCGCCCGTCACATCGATATGTTCATAACCGAGCGAATCATAGGCATCGGTGAACACGTAGCCGCTCTTTTTGACCGCGCCATTAATGAGGATATTCGCTTTGCGGCTGCCATTGGTCGAGGAATACCATGGATCGTACAAGCCGACATAGACCGTGTAGCGGCCATTCGGCACGTCGAATTTGTACGTCAGGTCATCCCCGTTATTGGCCTTCAGATAGCGAAGCGCCGTGAACATGTTGCCGCCGGAGGTGCCCGCCGGGCTCGTTCCTGTTCCGACATAGCCCCATGTCTGGCCATTGGCAGGGTCGTAAGCCTGGTCAATGACCGACTTGTTCGCGAGCGAATGCTGCAAGTACGAATTCCACAGCTTGTAATCCTCCGTCTCCGCGCCGCCGGCATGGACGAGGTACAGGGCATTGTCCGGCAGCACCGTAAGCGAAGTCCGGACCTCCTTATTGCTCAGCTCCGGCAGACGGCCGACGACGATGACCGTTCCCGGCTGGGCAAAATCCGCTGCGTCCAGCGTCCACTCAATCGCGGTATTCCGCGCCTGACCGTTCGTATCCGTAACGTTCACGACAGAAGGAAGCTGCGGCAGCTGGCCGACGGACACTTTCTGCGGGAGGGAGGAGTTGACCGTCACTCGGCCCATCCGGTCCAAATCCGCGAGGCTCCACTCGTCATACCATCTCAGCGCGATCTCGTCCTGCTGGCCGAATTCGATCGGCAGCCAGATATAGCGGGAGTTCTTCAGGTCGCCCTCGTTCCAGCGGTCGCCCATGTAGATGAACTTGCCTTTCGCCGGATCGACCGGGATGACGTTCGTGCTCTGGGAATCAAAGGTTGTCGACGCTTTGTTGCCGATCGACGGATCGCGCATCGTCTTCCATTCGCCGAAGATGGAATCGGCTACCGTATACTGCGCCCGGTTCGGCGCCCAGCCCGTCGCTCCGGACGTGATGAGATAATATTTGCCGTCATACTTGAACATCGCCGGCGCTTCGCGCTGCGCGCCGGGGAAGACGCGGACGTAGTCGACGCCGTACTCGGCCTTGTAGGTCGTATCGCGCGTAGCCAGACCATCCTTATGCCAGCCGACGACGTCGGTGTACGAATCGTTCAGCTTCGAGATATAGATCGTCATGTTCTCTTCGCTGGAGTAGATGAGGTAGGCGGTGCCGTCATCATCCTTGAACAGGTTCATGTCCCGCGCCATGCCCGGCTGGTTCGGCTGTCCGTCATAGGTCGCGCCTGGCGGCACCCGGTCCATCCGGTTGCTGACGCCGTAGACGAACGGACCGGTCGGCGAATCGCTTAGCGCATAGCCGGCTTCCGCCTTCGCATAGTTAGCCGTGGACGTCTCGGACGGACCGTCCGTATGCAGCCACATGACGTATTTGCCCGTCTTGTCGTTATAGATGACTTTCGGACGCTCCATGATGCGCTGCGTGCCGATATCGTTGAAAATATCCGCCTTATCGGTCCGGTCGCCATACAGGGAGGAGATGAGCGGATCGGACGTGAACTGATCCATCGATTCGATGGCCGTCAGCGCCAGCCCTTCATCCTTCCAGTTGTACAAGTCCTTGGACGAATACACGCGTACGCCGCGGGCAGGCAGGTAGCCATTGGTCTTGTCTTCCCCGTACCAGTAATAGGTCCGGGTCGGCTCATCGTAGAGGATGCCGCCCCCATGGGCTTGGATCGGCGCGCCGTTCGTATCCGTCCAGACGGTCCCCGGCGTGAATGAGTCATACGTCGTCAATGGAGCGAGCGCGTCTTCTGCGGCAGACAGCTCCTGCATAACCGTCTTCATCTCCTCTTGCACGGTTGCCACGTCGACACCGTCTTCGGTGACGCGTTTTACCAACGCTTCGGCTTTGGCAATGGCGGTCCTGAGCTGGCCGACGGTATAGTTGGAGTAAGCGGGATCGTTAGCCTTCAGCTCTGCCGCGTCGATCCGGGCCTGCAGATCCGAGATCGGGATGACGACGTGCTTGCGGACGATAATGTAGCTGACGAGCGGATCGTTAAAATTCGTGAGCGCTGCGGTCGCAGGACCTTGAATGTCGACGTTCAGATCGCCGTCGGTCACTTCCTTGGCGGTGTAAGTGACTTCCTTCAGCGCGCCGTAGCTGCCGATTTCGTAATCGCCGCCGGAGACGTTGGTCCCTTCGACGAAGATATTGACGCTTCGTCCGCTCCACGGATTCTGGAAGCCAAGCGTAATGTCGTAGCGGTCCGTGGGCAGTTCGAACTTATACTGCAGCGCTTTGGTGCGAACTTGTGTCCCGTTATAGTAGCGAAGCGAGCCGTTCTTGGCTGCGGCATTCGAGACGCTCGTGCCTGTCGTGGTCGTCGTGTAGCCCCACTTCTTGCCGGTTACCGGGTCTGCCCCGTAAGGCTGCTCGGTCTTGCTGGCATAGAGGCCGAACTTGTCTCCGGCCTCGACGGTTGCGGGGGTAGAGTCACCGGCATTGACGAAATAGACGATATAGTCGTTGTTTTTTAACTCCTCATCAGTGAAACCGGTTTCACTAACGGCATCGGCATAGACGGCCGGCGTGAGAGCCGCGAAGGAGCCTGTCAGCAAGGATGAGGCCAGAAGCGTCGTAGTCAGCTTGTTTCGAATCAACACATTCCCTCCCTAATGAACGGCATGATTGTGATCCAATTTGTATCATCGTGTACATGGTTAAGGAACAACGATGCATTCTGCGCGACAGTAGATGCGATATTGGCGTAAATCGTGAAGGCTTGGGCTCAACAATCGCCCCCTCTCAAGATTGAATCCGCTTACATCGGTGTGCAGTTCGAATTATAAATAAAAAGCAGTCGGTTGAAAATAGAAAATTTTGTTCGGATCATAAAGATAAATGGCTTTGTTGATCCCATGCTTCTTGGAATTGCGAATATTCGCCCCGAAATCGTCATGAGGAAATAACACTTGCTCTATACATCTGTAAGTGCTTACACTAAAATAGGATTATATCAACCTTTTTCGATTGGGAGGTCTAATATCGATGTCCGTTTATAATGCAGCCTCAGATGTCGCGAATCCTGGCAAAGGACTGCGGCTTTGTGATATCCCTGTGCATGATCCTTTCGTTGTAGCGGATGCGCAGAGCGGCTTCTATTACTTATATACGAGCGGAGGCCCTCAGTTCAATGGCATGGAAAGCTGGGGCGTCATTGCGTACAAGAGCCGGGACTTAAGCGAGTGGGAAGGACCGTATGTCGTGTTCAAGATTCCGGAAGGCATTTGGGCTTTCCCGCAGCATGGTGTATGGGCGCCGGAGGTACATGCCTACAACGGCCGCTACTATCTGTTCGCAACGCTGCATAACCACAACCGGTCGCTGCCGGAGGCGAATGCGATTCCGCTGAAGAAACACTGGAGAGGCACGACGATCGCGGTCAGCGATTCCCTGGAAGGGCCGTTCGAGCTGCTGCGCACCGATGCGCCCGTCACGCCGTCTTCGCTGATGACGCTGGACGGCACGCTCCATGTCGACGAAGCGGGCAAGCCATGGATGGTCTATTGCCACGAATGGATCCAGGTGGTAGACGGAACGGTGGAGGCAGTCCCGTTATCGGACGACCTGTCCGAGACGATCGGGGAGCCGGTTCACTTGTTCCGGGCATCGGAAGCCGCCTGGGACAGCGCCGAACGCACGGATGGTTTCGACGGGGCCGTTTACATCAGCGATGGCTGCCAGTTATACCGCACGAAAGGCGACCGCCTCGTTATGCTGTGGTCGAGTTATGAGAAGGGCAAATACGTGCAGACGATCGCGCGCTCCGTCAGCGGCAAGCTCGAAGGGCCTTGGGAGCAGTTGGCCCCGCTTGTCAAAGAAGACAGCGGCCACGGGATGATGTTCCGTACGTTCGAAGGCGACTGGATGCTCATCTTGCATCGACCGTTCAAGATGCCGGATTCCCGCTGCAAAATTTACGAGATGGAAGAGACGGCGGACAGCTTCGAGGTTATAAGACCGCGTGAAGATTTGCACGGCGCATAGCCTGCGGGTGTACAAGATGTGTGCCAGATCAAGGACAACGACCGTTTAGCGTCTATCGCTAGCGGTCGTTTCTTTTTGACCCGTACATAAAAGTGTTGCGGGCGGAGGAAAATAAAGGGACGTATGTTAGAGCTGAACACCAATGTCGTTCATAGGAAGAGGTTCATCCATGTTGAATAAAGCGATCATGTGGGCATTCTGGCTTGTCCCGTTCGCCTCTCTGTTCTTCTTCAACTCGGTAACGCTGCGCCGCTATATGCCGGTCGCTTGGTTCGCGACGGTGCTCAATACGATCGTGTATCAGATGGCCTGGGCATATGGCTGGTGGAAATATAAAGAGACGCTGCTATCTTGGGACAAGGTCGCCCAAGTGCACACGGTATATGGCGCTTTCTTCGTCGGAACGCTGTGGATCTTCCGGTTGACCTTCCGCAAGTTCTGGCTGTATGCCGCGGTTAATCTAGGCGTGGATTTTGTTTATGCTTTCGGACTGAGGGCCTTGTGGAAGAGCCTTGGCATCACAAGCGGCGGGAAATTGCCGCCGATCGGCAGCGTGGCCATCATGACGGTGATGGCGCTCATGCTGTATGCGTATCAAATGTGGCAGGAAGGCGCTTTTACAGCTAAACGGTCGGAGCAAGGAGGCGGAACGGGGAAGGTTCGCGTGACTTGGATAAGCCGGTCCTTCGGCCGTCAGGTGAGGCAAGGGGCAAAGTGAGGGGTATATGATCATCCCGCGAACGGAACATGGGTTGCCTGAACATGGCAGCCTTTTTTGCGTTAGCAGTGAACAAAATCCACGTCTTAGGCGTCTAACCCTTGAAATGGAAGGGGGAAGATCCATGAATCGAATATCCGAATCTTTATGGAATCGTAAAAAATGGCTGGCAGTGACGCTCGCCGCTGGGATGCTGACGAGCAGCACGCCCACCTTGGCGACCGCTGCTTCAGGATCGGCTGCCAGTGAGCAGCTCATTCCGCTGCGAACCGCTGCGGAGCAGATCGGCGCGATCGTGCAATATGACGTTGCAGCGCGTACGGCTATCGTGCGATGGGCGGGCCACGAGCTCCGTTATACGCTTGGCAAGAGCGAAATGGTTGCGGACGGGAGAGAAATCCCATTAGCTTCGGCACTGGCTGCGAACGCCGAAGGCCGGATCGTCGTCCCGCTGCGCAGCTTCAACGAATCGCTCGGGATTACGACGGAGTGGAATATGAATGGTGGCTTGTTGCCGGACATCGAATCTTATGAAGCGCGAGGCGCCGCTTGGATCGAACTGCTCGAACGCGGCAATTGGCCCGCGGCGAGGGAGTCCTTCTCAGGCTTGCTGGCCGCGTCGCTGCCGCAGCAGCTGCTGGCTGCCTATTGGGCGCAGATAGCCTCGCAATACGGCAATTTAGTAGAGCTGAAGCAGACAACCGTTGAACGCAATCTCGTGCATACGACAGCCCAATTGGTCTATCTGACCGACCGCGGCGCCATGTTCACGATCGAGCTTCGTTATGATCAGCAAGGGGATCTGAACGACTTGTTTATCCCGCCGGTTGCAGAGACGTCGTATGAACCGCCAGCGTATGATCGGAAGGCGTCGTACACGGAAGAGCCGGTCGTAGTGGGTCAAGGGCAATTCGCTCTGCCGGGGAAGCTGACCGTTCCGGCGAACGGGAAGATCGCGGCCGTGGCCGTGCTCGTCCATGGCTCGGGACCCAATGATGCGGATGAGTCGATTGGCGGCGCCAAGATGTTCCGCGACTTGGCAGTCGGACTTGCAAGTAACGGCATCGCTACGCTTCGGTACGCCAAGCGTACCCGGGAGCATTCATTCCAATCGGTGACGCCTGATTTTACGGTGAATGAAGAAGTGATCGATGACGCTATCCTGGCAGGCGAACTGGTCCGTCAGGATAAACGTTTCCAAGGGCTGCCGATGGTGCTGGTCGGGCATAGCCAGGGCGGCATGCTCGTTCCGCGCATCCTTAACCAAGATACGCAGCGGCAATTCGATGCCGGCGTCATCATGGCCGGGCCTTCGAATCCGCTGGAGGACCTTATGCTGATGCAATACGAGGCCGCCGTGGAGCGGGCGCGGCAGCAAGGTGCGCCATTAGAGTTGATTGCGCAGCTGGAACAACAGGTTCAAGCTTGGGAGCAGACGGTTGCGATCATTAAGGATGAGCAATACACGGCCGAGAATTACCCTGCAACATTACCGCTTGCGAATGCGGCTTGGTGGCTGGATATGCGCAATTTCTATGGCGGGGAGATTGCCAAGAATCAGAATATTCCGCTGTTCATCGTGCAGGGAGACAATGATGTTCAGGTGCCGGCGTCGAGCCTGGACGGCTGGAGGGGAGCTTTGGCAGCCCGCACCAACGTGGAATACAAGCTATATCCGAAGCTGAACCATCTGTTCATTCCGTATGACCAACCTTCCACGGGAGCGGAATACATGCAACCGGGGAACGTTCCGCTCGAGGTTGTGACGGACTTGGCGGCATGGATGGGACGGCAATCGGCAAGGTAGCGCCGGGACATCTGCCGGGCATCTCGTCATGCAAAGGCTAGCCCGACGCAGGAATCCTTCCTCGCATGGAGAATATAGGGAACGAAGTAGCATGACATCTCCTCTTGGAAAGGGTTGGGATAGGATATGACGATCAAAACAGCCATCATCGGAACAGGGTGGTTCAGCAACGTGCATGCCGATCTGCTCTCTCGCATGGATGGCGTCTCCGTCGAAGCGTTCGTCGGCACTAGTCTTGACAAGGCAGAGCGTTCCGCCTCCGCTTATGCGTCGGCCCGGGCGTACGCGGACGTGGAGCAGATGCTGGATGCCGTTAAGCCGGATGCCGTTTATATTTGCGTGCCGCCATTCGCGCATGGGGACATCGAGCGTCAGTTGATTGAACGCCGTATCCCGTTCTTGGTGGAGAAGCCGCTCAGCACGAACCTGGAAGTGCCGCAGCAAATCGTGCAAGGCGTGAAAGACGCGGGGCTGATTACGTCAGTCGGCTACCATTTCCGCTATACGGATGCGGCTTTGAAAGCGGCCGAAGTGTTGGAGGGCCGCAAGATCGGCATGGCGCTAGGCTACTGGATGGGCGATATGCCGCAAGTGTACTGGTGGCGCAAGCAAGAGGGATCCGGCGGTCAGTTCATTGAGCAAACGACGCATATGGCGGATCTGCTGCGCAGGCTGCTCGGCGAAGTTGACGAGGTGTATGCGGCATTTGCCCAACGGGCGATGCACGATATCCATGAAGGCGTTACGGTTCATGATGTCGGCACGGTCACGATGAAGCTGAAGAGCGGCGCGGTCGCGACGATCTCCAACACCTGCCTGTTACCGGAAGGCGGTCAAGTCGGATTGACGATCTATACGGAGCAAGGGACGGTTGAAGTGAAACCGGATAAACTAGTCGTGGCGGACAAAGGGATCGTGACCGAATACCGCAATCGCGCGAACCCGTACCAGCGCGAGAACGAGGCGTTCATTCACGCTGTGCGCACCGGGGACACGAGTGGGATTTCCTCCAATTACGAGGATGCTTACAAGACGATGGAACTGACGTATGCTGCGCTGCGCTCGGCAGAGACCGGTATGCCGGTTAAGCTGGGATAGCGAAAAGTCGGATCAAGTCGATGAGAATGACGGATGGTTTGCCCTAGGCGAATCGTCCGTTTTTTTGTTGTAAGGAAATCGTAAGAATGGTTGTAAGCTCCTTTCGTTTGAGATGAAAGAAACCGAAGTCGCATTTGCGCAGGTATTGCATGTATGGGTCTATAGAGGGTTGAAGGCCGATTATATGACAAGTTTCTTTATGGAAAAGTGAAATGACTAGAACTATAGCGCTAATAAATGAGAAAAATAAGAAATTAATGTTATTTTCCGAGGTGCAAATGCGAGATTTATGTGATGTTTTGTCGTGTGAATAAATATATTTGATAAATTATTGTTAAGTAATATTACACGTGATACGATCTCCTCAGATAACTTGCTAGATTTACTCTTGCAAGCTAGATTGCCAGGCATAGTATTTTACATAATATTCCTGCAGCGATTGCCGGGCTCACCAACCAGTGAAAGGGTGCATGAGTCTGAGATCCACGCCATTCCTTACAAAAATGGTATCGATACCGCTAGCTGTCGCATTAACCGCCAGCATAGCCGTGCCGATCCCGACATCGGCTGCGACAGCGTCCAGCCTCACCGCGAAAGGCCTCTTAGAACTGCTTTCCTCGCAATCGCCAGGTTACGTCTCGCCAACCATTAACACCAAATCCGGCAAGCCGGTGCGCGTCATCTTGACGCTTAAGCAGGAGCCGGCAGCCGTATCGAAGTATGCCAGCAGGCTGGGCATTGCCTCCATGTCGGAAGCGGCCTCCAAGCGCGCTGTCGCATCGGAGCAGAATACGCTGATCAGCAAGGCGGAATCCACGGGAATCGATATGAAGGTCAATTATCGCTTCGATACCGTGCTCAACGGCATGGAAGTCACCGTGCCGGCTGATCAAATACCGAAGCTCGCCGCGCTGCCCGGCGTCGATTCCGTCTACGAAAATTTGACTTATTATAACTTGCCCGATCAAGAACCGCCTGCTGAAGGTTCGGAGGATCCTTACATCGATTATGAACCGCTCCAGCAGTTGGGCGTCGAAGCGGCGTGGGAAGCCGGTCTTACCGGCAAAGGACTCAAGGTCGGCGTTATCGACACGGGCGTGGATTACGCGCATCCGGATCTAAAGGACGCTTACGTCGGCGGTTATAACGCGCATACCCATTCGGATGACCCGTACGAAGAAATTCCGAATGCGGAGACCGGCAATGCCGGAACTTCGCACGGCACGCATGTCTCGGGTACGATCGTCGGACAAGCGAAGAACAGCGCATCCGACGTGCTGCAGCAGGGCATCGCTCCGGATGCGGAGCTGTATGCGTATAAGGTGCTGGCCTACAATGAGGAGACCGGACGGTCTTCCGGTTCTTCCGCGCAGGTCATCGACGGCATCGAACACGCGGTTGAGGACGGAATGGATGTGATCAACCTATCGTTAGGCGCCGACGGCGACAAGAGTCCGAACTCGCCGGATGCGATTGCGATCAACAATGCCGTGCTAGCTGGAGTTGTCGCGGTCGTGGCGAGCGGCAATGCCGCAGATACCGGACCTTATTATTACTCGATGGGCTCGCCGTCGACTTCGCAGCTGGCCATCGCCGTCGGTGCGGCAACGAGCTTGTCCAAGCGGTTCGAGGCAACGCTCACGACGGAGATCACGGAAGTGAAGCAGGCTGAACCGCCTGCCGAGGATGATGCTGCTGCAGTTGAAGTCGCGCCGGCAGTTAAAGCGGTTTCCGAAGCAGGAGAAGCGCCAGTAGCTGAGGCGGCGTCCGAAGCGGAGCAAGTGCCTGCAGCGGACGAATTAGCTGCCGCGGCAACAACTCCGGCCGAAGAAGCGCCGCCAAGTTCTGGCAGGGGAGCGGGGACCGTTGTTCCGGTTCCAGTGGCAAGCCCAATCAGTCTGATGGCTTGGAAAACAGGCCAAGAGGATTTTACCGGCCTGCTGGGAACGGACAAGCTTAGCGGCGTATACGTAGGGATTGGCGATACGGCCGATTATGAGGGCAAGGATGTCAAGGGGAAGGTTGCATTCATCTCCCGCGGCAGCTTGACCTTCGTGGACAAAATCGCGATTGCGAAGGCTCATGGCGCGATCGCTGCGGTCATCTTCAACGGCGTGAACAGCGGTACGGACGCCGATCTTAGCGAATCGATCCCGGGCCGCGACGACATCATCGGGCCGAATGGTTTCCTCGGCGACAGCTTGGAGTATATTCCGACCTTCGATATGGCAGGCGCGCAAGGGCGGGCTATAGCAAGACAGCTGGTTGCCGCTCCTGGAGCCGAGCTTAATTTTCAATTCGGCGGCGATTACGAAATGACGCAGGTAGCAGGCGACACCATGGCCAGCTTCAGCTCGCGCGGTCCGGACTCCGATGAGAATTTGAGCATCAAGCCGGATGTTGTCGCGCCTGGCGTCAATATTTTGTCGACCCTGCCTGCATACGGCAAGGATAATCCGGACATCTCTTATGCGGAAGCTTATGGCCGCAGCAGCGGAACGAGTATGGCGACTCCGCATATAGCCGGTCTTGCGCTGCTGCTTCAGCAACAGCATCCGGACTGGACGCCGTTCGATATTCGCGCAGCGCTTGCCAATACCTCGGACCCAATCTCGGATGAAGTAGGGACGCTGTATGATGTGTATTCGCAGGGCGCCGGCCGCGCGAATATCGCAAGCGCGATCAAGACTCCTGCGCTGCTGCAGACGGTGGAGAACATTACGATTCTCGATACGAACCTGAGGGAACGCGAGGTCGTTAATTATGGTTCGTCTGCAAGCTTCGGCTTGATGGAGGCCGGAAGCGGCGAGAAGTCGATCAAGCTTCAGCTGAAGAACTTCTCGGATAACGATCTGACGTACCAAGCCGCGGTCGTTATGCATGACACCGTAACGTCGGATCCGTATGAACCGGTCGAGACTCCCGATATCGACAATATTGACGTGAGCCTCAAAGGAACGTCGAGCGGGAAAATCAAAGTCGACGACGCGGATGACGGCAAGCCGGCCGTAGAGGAGTTCGAGCTGGTTCTACAGCCGCAAGAAGATGCCGGGAATGGCGTCTATGAGGGCGAGGTCGTGCTCACGAGCGCAGGATTGCCGGATCTGCATCTCCCGTTCGTCGTCCATGTCGGGACGGAGCGTCCGACCAATGGGTTCGGCGTACAGGATGTGTCCGCAGCGCCGGCCGTGTATACGCCTGACGGCGATGGCAAGAACGATACGACCGATATCGGCTATACGCTGACCGATCCGAACGTCGTATATACGGAACTGAATGCCTATGGGCTTGACGATGAGTATGTTGGCACGCTCGCGGTGAGGATGGAAGAGGACGAGAACGGCTATTTGAAGTTCTTGCCAACCGGCGCTCAATCATTCGAAGATGTGGGCAGCGCTTATCGCAAGCATGTAGGCGAGAGCGTAACGCAATTCGAGAAGGATGAGAATGGGCAGGATATCATCTACCATCTGACGCAGGGAACGTATCGCGTTGAGATTTTTGCGATCGCGCTGGATGATGAGGGGCTGCCGTACACGTATTCCGGATTAAGCCAGATTCGCGTTGAAGACGCCGCCCAGTATGAGGTCACCGAAGCGGTCACGAATTTCGAACCGCAGAAAGTGAATACGACATCGGTAGGCAAAACAGTGCTTACTTTGCCTGCGTCTGATACCGTGACCTACTCCGTTACCGGCAGCAGCAATGCGGAATACATCGCCGATAATGTACTGAAGAAGCTCCCGAAATCCGGATCAGACGACGTTACGGTAGAACTGACGGTCAAAGCGGTGAATAAAGCGAATCCGTCCTATTCAGCGACAACGACCGTTCCGGTCACCTTACAAGCGAAGCCGTCGAATTCAGGCGGCGGATACACGCCAATCACGCCGACACCGCCAACGCCGTCTACGCCGACGCCGTCTACGCCGACGCCTGAAGCAGACGATGCCTCGGCGCTTGCGTTAGTCGCGCAAGGTCAGCTGCAGAAGACGCTTGCCGCAGACGTGACGACCCAAGAGGGCGTTGCGGAAGCGACGGTGACAGATGCGGCGTGGAGCGAAGCGTTGGCTGCGGGTGGCACATCCCCTGTCGCGGTCATCGTTACCGCTGCTGCCGATCAAGGCCAAACGGTTCGCTTCACGCTGACGGCCGATCAGGTCGCGCAGTTCGTTAAGGCGCCGGCCGGCAGCACGATCGTGGTAACCGCAGGCGGCTCGTCGCTTGCGATCCCGGTGGAGCTAGTGCAAGGGCTGCCGGCTGGAACAGGCTTGACGGCAACGATCGCACCGAAAGCGGATCAGACGGCGGCTTTCGCGAGTGAAGCGGAAGGAACTACGATTATTGGCGAGCCGGTAGCCTTCGAGGTACAGGCGATCCAAGCTGACGGGGCGAAGCCGATTGCCGTACCGGCAGGACTCTTCGTGAAGCGTGCGTTCACGCTGCCCGGCACGATTCAGCCGAATTCGGCCGGCGTTCTCTATGAAGAGGGCGGCGCTGTCCAGCCTATCGCTTCGGTGTTCTTGCCGCAGAATAATGGAACGACAATCGTAACGGTAAGCCGCGCAGGGTTCTCGACTTACGCTGCCGTAACGCGCCTGGTCGCGTTCACCGATATTGCCGGCAGCTGGGCGGAGCCGCAGATCAAGGCGCTCGCGACGAAGCTGCTCATCAACGGGACGACCGAGACTACATTCTCGCCGAAACAAGCGTTAACTCGCGCGGAATTCGCTTCGCTGTTGACTCGCGCGCTTGGCCTGACGGCCACGGGTTCGGCTTCGTTCAGCGATGTATCGGCCAGCGACTGGTTCGCTAAGGACGCAGCCGCGGCCTATGAAGCCGGTCTCATTACCGGCATGCCGGACGGTACATTCCAGCCGGAAGCGCTTCTTACGCGCGATCAGCTAAGCGTTATTCTGGCCCGTGCGCTGAAACTGCTAGGCATTACCGCAGATACCGGCACGCCGTCGCGCCATGCTTACGGTGACGAAGGGCAATTCCCGGGTTATGCCAAGGAAAGCATCGAGGCGGTGACGGCCGCCGGCATCCTCCAGGGCGAATCGATTGACGGCAAATCCTACTTCAACGGCAATAGAGCGGCGACTCGCGATGTCGCGGCAACCGTGCTCTACAAGCTGCTGCAAAAAGCCAAACTGACGGATTAACCGTCTGAACGGCGGGAGAGAGTAACGATTGAGTAATAAAGGTATGAACGACAGCCCTGCCGGTATCCGGCAGGGCTTATTGGCGCTCGGCAAGGAAATGGTCTTCAACTTTCGAGTGAAGGCAGAAAGGCTATCAATATTTTCCACTCCAACTGTTCAATTTTCTCAGTGTGGCGGGAAATCGAAGTTGCCTACAATGATGATAACGCTTGCAAGAGAGGGGGAACCATACACATCACGGGAAGACAGCAGATGGCACCGATTTTCAACAAACAAGGAGGCAGATATTGATGTCAGGTTTAACGAGGCGCGTAAGGCAGACCGTCGCGCTGCTGCTTAGTTTTGCGCTCATGCTCTCGGTGGCGTATAACGTCCAGGTGAAGGATACGGAGGCCGCGGTGGCCAGCGATTTCAAGGCGGCCGTCATGGGGCCGCTCGCGCAGGTGACCGATTGGAACGCCTTCAAGGCGCAGCTGCAGACGCTGAAGAACAACAATGTCTATGCGATCACGCAGGATGTATGGTGGGGGCTGGTCGAAGCGGCCGGCGACAATCAATTCGATTGGAGCTACTACAAGCAGTATGCCAGCGTCGTGAAGGAGGTCGGACTCAAGTGGATCCCGATCATCTCCACGCACAAATGCGGCGACAACGTAGGCGACGCCTGCTACATCGAGATTCCTTCCTGGCTCTGGAACAAAGGAACGGCCGATGAGATGAAGCTGAAGAGCGAGACCGGCTACGTGAACAGCGAGGCCGTATCGCCGCTCTGGAGCGGGGTGGGGACGCAGTATTCGGAACTGTACAGCGCGTTTGCCGCTGCTTTCGCCGAGTACAAATCGATTATTCCGAAAATCTATCTCAGCGCGGGCCCTTCCGGCGAGCTCCGCTTCCCATCGTACTATGCGCCGGCCGGCTGGAGCTACCCGTCCCGCGGGAAATTCCAAGTCTATTCCGAGCATGCGAAACAGGCATTCCGCACGGCGATGAAGACCAAGTACGGCTCGCTCAGCGGCATTAACGCCGCCTGGGGCAGCAGCCTGACGAGCGAGAGCCAGATCAGCCCGCCGACGGACGGCGACGGTTTCTACACGGGCGGCGGCTATGCGTCGACGTACGGCAAAGATTTTCTCTCCTGGTACCAAAGCGTGCTGGAGAACCATCTGAGCGTAATCGGCCAGGCTGCGCATAACAGCTTCGACTCCGTATTCAATGTGCCGATCGGCGCAAAGGTCTCAGGCGTGCACTGGCAGATGACGAACCCGACGATGCCGCACAGCGCGGAGCACGCTGCCGGCTACTACGACTACAACCGGCTGATCCAGACGTTCAAGGACACGAACCTGGATCTCACCTTCACTTGCCTGGAGATGTACGATTCCGGCAGCGCGCCGAACTACAATATGCCGTCCTCGCTGGTCGATCAGATCTCGGCTATCGCCAATAGCAAGGGCGTGCGCCTGAACGGCGAGAATGCGCTGCCTGTCAGCGGCAGCGGCGGCTTCAGCAAGATCGAACAGAAGCTAACGCAGTACGGGTACACCGGTTTTACGCTGCTGCGCATCAATAATGTCGTGAACAGCGACGGTTCCGCAACCGGCGAGATGGCGAACTTCAAGAACTATGTGACCAAGTATTCGACGGCCGACAGCGGATCCGGAGGCGGAGGAACGAGCAATTCCGTCACGGTGTACTACAAGAAAGGCTTCGCGACGCCATACATGCACTACCGTCCTTTAGGCGGTTCGTGGACGACGGCTCCGGGCGTTGCCATGCCGAATTCCGATGTGAGCGGCTATGCTTCGCTTACCGTCAATATCGGATCGGCGACGCAGCTGGAAGTGGCGTTTAATAACGGCAGCGGCACGTGGGACAGCAACAACACGAGCAACTATGTCTTCGGCACGGGCATATCGACGTACACGCCGGGGACGAATGGTGCGGCAGGCACGATTACTGCCGGCAAGCCGGCCGTCGATACGGGAGGCGGCACAGGTACAGGGAGCAGTGCCGTTATTTACTACCAAAAAGGTTTCTCCACGCCTTATGCGCATTACCGCGTAGCTGGAGGAAGCTGGACGACGGTACCGGGTTTGCCGATGGCCGATTCGGATGTAAGCGGCTATGCATCCATTACGATCCAGCTCGGAAGCGCGGCGCAAGTGGAAGTGGCATTCAATAACGGCAGCGGCACATGGGACAGCAATAATGCGAGCAATTATTTCTTCGGCGCGGGAACATCGACGTACACGCCGGGAACGAACGGCGCAGCGGGCTCGATTACGGCAGGTAAGCCTTCTGGCAGCACGGGAACCGGCACCGATAACAGCGGTGGCGGCGTTACTCCGGTCGATCTCGGAGACTGGTCGTCGAAAAGCATCTATTTCATCATGACCGACCGGTTCGTCAACGGGGATACCAGCAACGACAACTACGGCGGCTTTAACAGCAACAAGTCGGATATGTCGAAGTGGCACGGCGGGGACTTTCAGGGCATTATCAATAACTTGGACTATATTAAAAACATGGGCTTCAACGCGATCTGGATCACGCCTGTACAGATGCAGCGCAGCGAGAATGCCTACCACGGCTATCATACGTACGACTTCTACGCGATCGACGGCCATCTCGGCACGATGGCCACATTCCAGGAACTTGTGAATACGGCGCACAACAAAGGGATCGCCGTTATGCTCGACGTCGTCCTGAACCACACGGGCGACTTCAACAACAGCGGTTATGCGAAGGCGCCGTTCAACAATGCCGATTGGTACCATCATAATGGCGACATTACGAGCGCGGATTACAATACGAATAATCAATGGAGGATCGAGAATGGCGATGTGGCCGGCCTCGATGACCTGAACCAAGAGAATACGGCCGTCATGACCGAGCTGAAGAACTGGATTGCATGGCTCAAGAACGAATCCGGAGTCGATGGCCTGCGCGTCGATACGGCGAAACATGTGCCGAAGTGGGCGCTCAAAGAATTCGATACGGCCGCGAATACGTTTACGATTGGCGAGGTATACAGCGGAGATGCAACCTATGTGGGCGATTACAGCAACTATTTGGATGCCGTGCTCGACTTCCCGATGTATTACACGATGAAAGACGTCTTCGCCAGCGACGGTTCGATGACGATGATCCACGATCGTTACGCGCAAGACAGCAAGTACCGCGACACGAAGTACAACGGTTTGTTCCTCGACAACCATGACCTGAAGCGCTTCTTGAACGTAGCGAGCGGCAATCCGAGCAATCGCAGCGACAAATGGCCGCAGCTGAAGGCGGCGCTCGGGTTCATGTTCACCTCGCGCGGCATTCCGATCCTGTACCAAGGAACCGAACTTGGCTATGCCGGCGGCGATGATCCGTCCAACCGCGAGGACATCGTGCCTAACGCGAACCATGAGCTGTACAAATATATTGCGAAGCTGAACGGCATCCGCAATAGTCACCCGGCGCTGCAGAACGGCACCCAAAAGGAAAAATGGTCGGATGCCAGCTTCTACAGCTTCCAGCGCTCGAAGGAAGGCGATGAAGTCGTGGTCATGATCAACAACTCCTGGAGCAGCCAGACGCGTTCGGTCGGCAATTTGGAGAATGTGCCGAACGGCACTCAACTGAAGAACCAAATGAGCTCGGACACGGCAACGGTGAGCAACGGGTCGATTACGGTCACGCTTGGACCGAAGGAAGTGAAGGTGTTTACGAAGTAAGTCGTTAGAAGGAAGGGCCATTCTACATCAGCGATGATGTTGGAATGGCCCTTTTGCGTTATGCGTTATGCGTGATGATCCAGAGATTAGTTGGCGATAGTTCACAATGATTCGACTTGGGAAAATTAAAAATGTAAGCGATACCACTTCCCATTTACAAGATTTTAATATATATTAACAAAATAATATATATATTACTTTAGTCGCATTATTCGTGCTTAATCTTCTAATTTCGATCTTTATCTACAACTTATCATCCGGGGGTATTTTATGTTTATGTTAATTAGAAGGTTGATTGAAAGGCTGAAAGGCCGCGCGGTTTCCGCTTCGGGATCGAAACGGGCGACGCTAGCGAATCATTCTCGCAAGCTATCGCTTCGGACCAAGCTGATCGCCACGTTTATTGTTATTTTGCTCGGACCGTCGATTGCCATCAGCCTATTGTCCTACCGCACGGCCAAGGACGAGGTTGCCGATCAGATGACGGGCGGGGCGCAGCAGAATGTGCAGCTGCTGAACTCCGTCATTACGCAATATACCTCGGCCGAGGTCGCGAATGTCGACTACTTGGCCTCGCTCATCACGGAAGAAACGTATACGGGACCGGATCAGACGCTGCAGCGCAAAATATTCGAGCCTTTCTACCGCTCGCATCCGATTCTGTCCAGCATCGAGTTCGGCAATGAAGACGGCTACTACCGGAATGTGCAAGGTACGCCTTGGGCGCTCGAGGAGGACCTTCGCACCCAGTCCTGGTACGTGGAAGCGAAGGATGCCACGCAAGCCATTGTGTCTCCGCCGTATGTCTCCGCGATTACGGGCGAGTTCGTCATCGGGATCGCCAAGGCCGTCGCGGACGGGAACGGCGTTATCCGCACCGAAGTGAAAATTAGCGATCTGATCAGCCTCGCGGATTCGTTGCACATCGGGAAGTCGGGATATGCCCTCATTGTCGACACTGAGCAGCGGATCGTGTTCGATCCTTCCCGACAGGCAGGGGAGCTTGCGGAAGGGGAATGGGTACGGCAGATGTTCGAACAGGAATCGGGCCAACTCGATTACAGCACGGACGGTGACGAACAGGTGCTTGCCTTCGCGACGAATCCGATTACCGGCTGGAAGATAAGCGGGACGATGTTCCGGTCGGAGATAGCGGAGGAAGCACGGCCGATTCTGAACCAGACGATGCTCGTGGTGGCTATAGCGCTCGTGATTGCGGCTGCGCTAATCTTCTTTATTTTACGCGGCATGTTCCGGTCGTTGCGGGTGATGATCAAGACGGCGGATACGATTGCGGGCGGGGAGTTGGCAGCGCGGATACCGATGTCCGGCGGCGATGAGCTGGGACTGCTAAGCGCTAGCTTCAACCGGATGGCCGATAACATCCATTACACGATCAGCAGCATGAACGAGGCTTCCATCTCCTTGGCGTCCTCTTCGCAAGAACTGAGCGCGAGCGCTGAGCAGGCGGCCAAGGCGACCGAGCATATCGCAGCCTCCGCGACAGGCATCTACGAAGGTGCGGACCAGCAGGAGAAGCTGCTGGGCGGCAGCCGCAGCGAGATTGAGGCAATAGCCGGACGCATGGGGCGCATCGGGGACTTCGTCGCCCAGCTGGAAGCGCTGACCGCCGAGGCGGAGGCGACATCCCGGACGGGCAGCGGCAACGTGCACGACGTCGTGGAGCAGATGGGCATCATCCATGATAATGCCCGGCAGCAATCCGGCATCATGGGCCAGCTGTTCAAGCAATCCGGCGAGATTGAACAAATCGTTAAAGTGATTCAGGAGATTGCCGCGCAGACCAATCTGCTTGCCTTGAATGCCAGCATCGAAGCTGCGCGCGCAGGAGAGCACGGGCGGGGATTCGCCGTTGTAGCTGCCGAGATCCGCAAGCTTGCCGAGCAGACGTCACGGTCGACGGGATCGATCAAGCAGATCATTGGCCAAATCCAATCGAGTACTTCCCACGCCGTATCCTCGGTAGACCGTACGATGGGCGAGATCGATAAAGGAATAGCGGTCGTCCGGCAGACGGACCGCCATTTCAGCGAAATTCTGCAGGCGATCGAGCCGCTCGCCGCGATGAGCGTAACGCTGCGGGATTATACCTCGGAGATTGCCGCGCAGACGGAGCGGATGCAGGCTTCGATCAGCAGCGTCATCCATATCGCCTCCGAGAATGCAAGCGGAACCGAGCTCGTCGCCGCTTCGGTGGAGGAGCAGCTGGCTTCGATGGAACAAATATCCGCTTCCGCTGCTTATCTATCCAAGACGAGCGAAGAGCTCGCGAAGCTCGTCGAGACCTTCAAGCTGTAAGGCTTAAGGCGCAATCAGATTCAAGCTGCCGTTGCCCTGGGCGCTGGCAGGGGCCCCGATGCTCTCGGTGCAGGAGACTAACAATTGGAACAGCTGCGGTTCGGTTAGCGCCGTTCCCGTCGTTGTCTCGAAGAGCTGGATCAGCAGAGCGGCGGCAGCGGATACGTGCGGCACAGCCATGCTGGTACCGGACATGTAAGCATATTGTCCGCGCGGATAGGTTGAGAGAATGCCGACGCCAGGTGCGATCAGATCCACCTGGCTATTCGTGTTGGAGAAGGCAGCTACCGTACCGCTGCTCATATCATAGGCTCCGACTTCCACAACCTCGGGATAAGCCCCGGGGTATTCAATCTCCGGTGTAAAGGCGTTGCCGTCTCCGCTGTTGCCGGAAGCGCATACGACAAGCACGCCGCAGTTGACGACGGCATTGACGATCGCGGCTTGCAGGTTAGGGTCGTTGCCGGGCCCGCCGAGGGACAGGGAGATGATGCGCACGCGCTCGCCGTGTGGGCCGCGCCAGCCGACAGCGCTGTTGATGGCGTTGACCAGATGGGCGGATTCGCCCTCGCCGCTGGCATTCAGCACTTTAATGACCAGCAGTTTCGCCTGCGGGGCAGCGCCTGCAACGCCGCTTCCATTCAATAACGCCGCGATGGTGCCGCACACATGCGTGCCGTGGCCGTGCAGATCCGTCAGATCGTTCGGCCCACCCTCAAGCGTATAGTTCCAACCGGCGATGATCTGCCCGGCCAAGTCGGGATGGAGGACATCGCAGCCCGTATCCAGCACAGCGATCACCTCGCCGCTGCCCTGATAGCCTTCGGTCCATATTTCCGGCGCATGGATATGGAAGACGCCCGGCGGGATTTCGCTGTAGGCAGCGGCATAGGTGTCGTATAGAGCGGTTAATTCATACGGAACCAATCGCATTCTCATTCACCGCATTCCTCCTTTAGTATTCTAACTCTGTTTCACTCTATGAAAATCGATGATGAAACTATTGGACAATCGCAAAAGTCGGGCTCCCGCGGCAAGGAAAGAGTAGACACAGCCATCCATACTAGAATAGCTCGCCTGACGCTCCGTGGATCGGAGCATCAGGCGAGCTATTCGGCGTTCTTATAAAGCCGCGGCCTTCGAGTCGTCTGGAACGAGCTTGCCTTTCACGATAAGGCGGTGCGTCGGATTTTTCATCGGATGGCAGGTAATGAGCGTAATTTCGCTGTCCTTCCCGTTACTTTCGAGGATGTCTACCTGCGTAGGACGAACGACTTGTTTGGACGTGACGATATACGTGTAAGTTTTACTATCCGTTATGCTCACCTGGATCGTATCCCCGATCTCCACTTCGTCGAGCCGGTTGAAGTTCTTGCCATAGGTCCGGTTGCGGTGGCCGGCAATCGCATAATTGCCGATCTCGCCTGGCTTGCCGGTATGCTTCATGCTTGCGACCGACAGCTTCAGGTGAGCGGGCGTTGCGTCGGTCAGAATCGGCAGCTTGAGCTCGATTTTATCGATCGTCAGCACCCCTTCAACAGGTTCGCCGTTCATCGGCTTGGCCAGCGTGCCGGCCGCAGGCGGTTCATCTTGTGCATCGGGGGAGGCATTCGAATCGGCGACAGGCGTCGGCGTTGTTGTATTTGTCGTAGCAGGAGGTGACTCAATAGGCTCTGAAGGCGCGTCCAACAGCTGGAGGTTCTGCTCCCATGCAGCCAGAATTTGCTCCTGTTTGTAGCTTTCATAGCGGTCGTTAATCGTCGGATAGAGGAAGATGGCCAGACCTGCCAATATACATAGGAAGGGCAACATACGTTTCCACATAAGGCGTTTTTCCCTGCTTTCTTCATGAATTATGGATAGATTTGGTTGTCGGACTGGCAAAAATACGATAAACTCAAAGGTGAGACTCTCTAAAGCTTACCGGATTGATAGAGGAATGGGAAGGGAATACCGACCAGGATAAGCCACATCTATAGAAGGGGTGCTACATTTTGTCGCAAAAGAATACGTACTTGAAGATGTTTAATTTGGTTATGGCGCTCATGATTACGCTGCAGCTTGCAAGCGGAGTAGCCCAGCTGAACGTGGCGAGCGCTGCCGCAATCGGCGACAATATCATCACTGGGGTGAAGCTCACCGGACCGGATGATAAGCCGATCGAAGACGGCGGTATCTATGAACAAGGATCTGAAGTGACCATCGACTATACATGGGCGCTTCCGAACGGCCACGGCTATGCCGCAGGAGACACCTTTACCTTCAGCATACCGGACCAATTTCTTCTTTTTAACGATATAACCGGGGATCTGAAACTTAGCGGCGACGAATCGGTCGGGACGTTCTCCGTTACCAAGGCGGACCATAAGGTTGTCCTGACGTTCAACGATTACATAACCTCCCACGATAACGTGCAGGGCACGATTCATCTGGCGACGGAATTCGATACCAAAGTCATTACAGGCAGCACGACGCAAACGATCGTCTTTCCTGTTGACGGCGGCAATGCTACCTATACGCTGAACTTCAAGCCCACAGTGCCTTCGACGATTGCGAAGAGCGGTACGCCTGAAGGTTTCAATGCGGAGAAGATTAACTGGACCATCGATGTGAACAAGAAGCTGGAGCAAGTGGAGAACGCGGTTGTGACCGACGCCATTCCGGCGGGGCTCTCGCTCGACGCTTCGAGCATTGCGGTCTATCGCCTAGACGTCAATCTCGACGGCTCCGTGACGGAGGGCGCATTAGTCGATGCCAATGAATACACGACTACGCTCGCTGCCGATATTCTGACGCTCAATTTCCTGAATAACCTTACGTCTGCTTACCGGATCAAATATGTAACCGACATTACAGACGTGACCAAGAATTCGTTCAAGAACGCTGCCAAGTTCGTGGGCAAGGGCGGTAAGCCGTCCGCAGAAGCGTCCGCGACGGTGGCGGTCAATTACGGCAAAATGCTCGAGAAGCCGAAGCCGGCTTACGACGCAGCCAGCCAGACGGTCAGCTGGAAGGTCAAATTCAATTACCGGGAGCAGCGGATCACTGCGGCCGAAGCGCTGCTGACGGACAGATGGAACAATTCGCAGGAGCTGGTCGCGGCTTCCTTCAAGGTTTATCCGGTTACACTGGACGCTGCCGGCACCGAGACTAAAGGGGCTGCGCTTGACGCAGCGCAATATACGCTGACGGACGCCTCCGATGCGGATCGCAACGGATTCGTACTGAAGTTCAATAATGATGTCGATTCGGCCTACGTCATTGAATATGATACCCGAGCGACGGAGCGGGTAGATGCCGATGAGAAGGTGACCAATACCGTAACTTGGCTGACGGAGACGGCATCGGCTTTTGCCGATATTCGCCAATTGATCCTGCAGAAGGCGATCGCTAGCGTAGACTATGCGAGCCAGATTGTGACATGGACGGTCACGGTGAATGCCGACAGCCACGCCATGGACAATGTCGTTCTTACCGATACGTTCGCCAAGGGCGGACTTAAGCTTGATCCAAGCTCGCTCACGGTAGATCCGGCAGTGCCTTACGAGCTGGACGCAACGGTAACGGATACGCAAGGATTCAAGCTGACGTTCAAGGACCCCCTCACAGGTCCTGTAACGATCCGCTACGCGACCTCGTACGATAACGAGTGGCTTACCGAGGATTGGTTGTCGACCGACGCGAAATTCCCGAACCATGCCCAGGTAGACTGGACGGTTGGCGCGGATGCGCACAAGGTTGAAGTGACGCGTACATTCGATCCGAATGCGCAGACGAAGAACAACGGATACAAGTCCGGCTCCTACAATGCGACCACGAAGCAGCTGTCATGGACAGTGGGGGTGAACTATAACCGCGATACGCTGGCGCAGGCAGTCATTCAAGATACGCTGCTAAGCGGGCAGACTTTGGTACCAGGCTCCGTTAAAGTATACGAGATGGTCATTCCGGCTGGCGGTTCGCCAAGCAAGGGAGCTGAAGTGGATAGCGCCAGCTACACGGTTACGGATGCAGCCGGCGAACTGCGGGTTGCTTTCTCGGCACCGATCGATGAAGCGTATATCTTAGAATTCAGCACCGAGCTTAAGGATGTGCTTATTGACGCTTCCGTCACCAACACGGCTGTTCTGTGGGATGGCGCCGAGCAGGCGTCCAAGTCGCTGACGGCGACGGTAACGATCCCGCATGGCGGGGAGTATGTCACGAAGTCAGGCGCGCAGGATGGCGATAAGGTGAAGTGGTCGATCGCGATTAACCGTGGACAATCGACCGTCCATGATGCGGTCATTACCGATACGGCAAGCGCGAATCAGCGTCTGATCGCAAGTTCCTTCCATGTCTATGCGACGACGGTTGCCAATAATGGCGATGTAACCAAGGCCGCCGAGCTGGTGAAGGACACGGATTATTCGGTTGCCATAACGACGAATGCTGATGGCACGCAGACTTTCGTAGTCACGTTCCTATCGAATGGTAAAGTCATTAAGAGCGCCTATGTGTTGGAATATCAGTCGCTTATCGTGGCCGAGAACGGAGAGGCTATCTCGAACGACGTGCAGTTCAGCGGCAACAATAAAGTGGAAGTGACGAAGGATACGAGCGAAGAGGTCATCGTCGGCGTCTCCGGCGGCTCGGGTACGGGAAGCGGCGTGCGCAGCACATTGAACGTCACGAAGACGGACGAGAAGGATGCAACAGAAGTGCTGAGCGGGGCGACCTTCGAGCTGTATCGCGTGTTCGGCGCAGACCGCATTCTGATCAATACGATTACGACTGGCGCGGACGGCAAGGCGGTCTTCACGAAGCTGCTGGCCGGCGACTACGTACTGATCGAGACCGTTGCCCCGGAAGGCTACAAGCTAGATAAGACGGAGCATCCGGTGGCGGTGGGGGCTTCTGCGACCGTGACTCTCGGCATTACGAATGAGAAGAAATCAACAGGATCGAACTATCCTTATCCGACCGATCCGACGGATCCGGAGCCGACAGACCCTACTGATCCGACTACTCCAATAGAGCCGACAGACCCAACAGAGCCAACGGAGCCAACCGATCCGGTGACAGAGCCCGGGGAGCCGTCGGACCCAACGGAGCCGACTGATCCTGTAGGTCCGACGAACCCAGAGCCGACAAATCCTACTCCAACGACACCTCAACCAGGAACGGATGGATCGGTCGATCAGGGCGGCGGCAATGAAGGGAACACGGGCAGCGAAGATGGAAGCGGCAACGGAACCGAAACGGGCGGATCGATCGATGAAGGATTCGGCGGAACGCTGCCGAAGACCGGCGACGGAAGCCACCTTCCGGTTCAACTGACGGGCTTGGCCTTTATCGTACTTGGATTTTTACTATTCAGATCTCGTTTCTACCGTAGCATCAACAAATAAATCGTATGGAATGAGTCAACGGAGACGTTGGCTCATTCTTTTTGTCGATGCTAGACAAGGTATATTGCCCAGGAAATGGCGACCGAGGAAGAGGAAGTCGTACATGACGGCGATACGCGCGCTTCGATCGGCGACCTTGCGATTGCTGCAACCGCTTATGGCTGACTTCGGCGGATCCGCAATGGAATCAATACAAGCAAGCCGATATGAACGACGACGGCGTCATCGATATTATCGATTTGACTGTCATCGCCAAGCGTATCCTGGACACTGAAGTTTAAGCGTAAACCTGTGATAAGGGCAGCTCCTAAGCGAGATTCGCGAAGGGAGCTGCCCGTTTGTCTATTTTGCGCCAATCCGCTGAATGTTGGTTGAAAACTCGCTGAACCCTGGCTGAATGTTGCCGATTTGCTCTACATCGTTTATTCGATCTCGCCGAACATAGTGGGGAAGCAGCCATTCATGCGGTTACGAAAGGGGAAAGCAACTTGGAGCAAATAAAGCAAAGGCAATTGCGGAACATCCTGCTCGCATTTGTCATTCTGATGTGGGGAACGATCGGTACGAATCCGGTCCTGGCCGCTACGTCGTCAGAGGATCTGTCGAAGCTGGTGTTGTCTTCGAACGAGCTTACGCTAGCGATTGGAGATTCGGCCGCGATTAGCGCTTACGGTATCTACGAGGATGGCACGAGTGAAGACTTGACATATTATGCGGATTGGAAAAGCGAAGACGGGTCGATCGCCTCGGTCTACAACGGGACGATAACGGCTAAGGCGGAGGGAAAGGCCACGCTTATCGCCAGCTACGGCAGCTACGCCCAGACGATCCAGGTCGAAGTGACGAAGAAAGTGAAGGCGCTGACGAAGGACAAGCAGACGCTGGAGCTGCGCAAGGGGACGACGGCTTCGATCGGGCTGACGGCGACCTACACGGATAACACGACGGAGTCCGTGGCGGCCAAAGCGGATTGGAGTTCAACGGATGAATCTATTGCAACGGTGCTCAATGGCACAGTGACCGGGGTGGCGGCCGGAACGGTAACGATTACCGGCACCTACGGCGGCAAGACGGTGACCGTCACCGCGAATGTCGAGGTAGCCAAACGTCTTGATGCGAGCCAGACTTCGGTCTCGCTGCTGCAGAATGAATCGCAGACGATAACCCTTACGGCCACTTATGCCGATGGCACCACCAAAGAAGTAACGTCGGATGCGGTATGGTCTTCCAGCAATGAGGCCGTAGCGGACGTGCTCAGCGGCACCATCAAGGGCTATAGTGCCGGAACGGCGACGATCACAGCTCAATACGGCACCAAGACGGTGACGATTGCCGTTGATGTGGACAAGACGCAGAAGCTGACCGTCGATGAGCAGAATGTGTTCCTGCGCGTGGACAAGACGCAGCAGTTGACCGTAACGGCGGTCTATCCGTCCGGAACGGCAGCGGATGTAACGGAAAGCGCCGTATGGAGCTCCAGCAATGAAGCGGTCGCGTATGTGAGCAAGGGATTGATTACGGGGATTGCTTCGGGTACAGCGACAATTACGGCCAAGTACGGGACGAAGACCGTCCAAGTGACCGTGAACGTCGAAATCGTCAATCTGCTGGAGGCCAGCAGCGAGGAAGTAACGCTCAGCGCAGGCGGCACGGGCAAAGTGACCGTGAAGGCTACATACATTGAAGGCACGACGGAAGACGTGACGAGCAAGGCGGTCTGGACATCGACCGATAGTACGGTTGCGTTTGCGGCCAAGGGGACGATTACGGCATACAAAATGGGGACAGCGCAAATTACCGGCACCTACGGCGGCAAGTCGGTGGCCATAAGCGTCAGCGTCGATGTGCCTTCCAAGGTGTCTACCTCCTCCAAGGAAATCAACATTCAGAAGGATGAGGTTTATTATGCGGATCTGATCGCAAGTTACGCCGATGAGAGCGAGAAGGTCATGACGGAGAAAGCGACCTGGACTTCGGACGATACTTCGGTCGTAACCGTGAATAAAGGCGTGCTCACCGGGGTTGCCTACGGCACGGCAACGGTAACGGCTGCTTACGGCGGCAAGAGCGTCGCGCTTACGGTACATGTCGAGAATGTAAGAAGAATCGAGGCCAGCTCCACGGACGTCGCGTTGTTCATCGATGAGAGCGAGACGATCCAGCTCATGGCTACGTTAACGGACGGCACCGTTAAGGATGTCGCGCAGGAGGCTGTTTGGTCATCGACCAATGAGCAGGTCGCTTATGCCGCCAAGGGCGTCATTACCGGTTATACTTCGGGCACGGCGACGGTAACGGCTGCTTACGCGAACCAGAAGGTCACGATCTACGTATCGGTTGACCAGACGAAGAAGCTGAAGGCTAGCGAGACGAGCCTGTTCCTGGACACCGATGAGACGTTCCGCGCGACGGTGACGGCTATGTATCCCGATGGCACGACGGCCGATGTTACGAGTCAAGCCGTATGGAGTACCAGCAATGGGGCAATTGCCACCGTCTATCAAGGACTGATTACGGCGGAAGCGCCGGGAACGGCATCGATCACGGCAACATACAGCAACAAATCGGTCACCATTACGGTGGACGTCGATGTTGCCCGCCATCTGGATCCAAGCGACGACCAGCTGGATTTGCGCGCAGGCAGCCAACATACGCTGACGGTCATCGCAACCTTTGCAGACGGATCGCAGGAGGATGTAACGAGCAAGGCGGAGTGGAGCTCGGATAACGAAGAAGTGGCCTATGTGGCCAAAGGCAGCGTGGCCGCCTACGCGATGGGCGAAGCCGTCCTGACCGCCTCATATGGCGGAGCGACGGTCGATATTCCGGTAACGGTTGATCTGCCTGTCAAAATACGCGCATCGGAAGAAGAGCTTCATCTCGATGTGAAAGAAGAAGCCGAACTGCTCATCTACGCCCGCTATTCGGATAACTCCGAAGCCGATATTACCGGCAAAGTGGAGTGGAGCGTTAAGGACGACGGTATTGCCGAAGTCATCAATGGCACGATTACCGGTATAGCGACAGGCTCCACGACGGTAACGGCGCAGTATGGAGAGAAGTCCGTTACGATCCCCGTCAAGGTCGGATTATCGGCAAGTTTGGAAGCCAACGTACCGCTTGTGACAATGGGCGTATCCGATACGTACCAGCTGGTCATTACGGCCGTAGATGAGGATGGCAACGAGACGAACGTAACCGATAAGGCCGTATGGAAATCGAGCAAGGCGGCAGTTGCCGGCGTGAAAAAAGGGTTAGTCACCGCCTACAGCAAAGGCAAGGCCAACATCACCGCTACTTATGGCGGGCAATCCGTGGTCGTTGCGGTAGAAGTGGATCAGGTCGCGCGGATCGAGGCGTCGATTACGAGTGCTTCCCTGAAATCCGGAGGCTCGGTGAAAGCGACCGTAACGGTCGTCTACAGTGACGGCAACAAGAAGGACGTGACCGCGCTTGCGGAGTGGAAGACCAGCAGCTACAAAATCGCAACCGTCAGCGGCGGTGTCATTACGGCCGTGGGTTCCGGCAAAACAAACATTACTGCCAAGTACGCCGGCAAGACGGTACGCATTCCGGTGGAGGTCGATCTGCTGAAATATTTGGAGACTTCTTACGTGAATATCGCGCTTAAAGTTGGCGAGCAGCTGCAGGTACAGTCGACGGCCACGTATAAGGATCTATCGGAGGTCGACGTGACGAAGCACGCATTGTGGACGACTTCGCGCGCGGCTGTCGCAACGGCCAAAGACGGTCTGATCAAAGCGACCGGTAAAGGAAAAGCATCGATTACCGTTGCCTATGGAGATAAAAAAGTGAAACTGAACGTGATCGTTTCCTAGCGGCAAACGAACGTTCGGCAAGCAGCATGGCGAGCAAATATACGAGCAGATGATCAGGGCAACCTTGACCATCTGCTCGTTTTGCGTGTAATAATCTTCCAATTGGGTGATTCCATCCGTATAGTAGAGAGAGGAGTTGCGAACATGCGTAAAGGGGGAGCGGCTATGACAATCGAATGGACATCCATTCGCTTCGGCGTGGAAATAGAGTATGTTGGCGGAACGCCGGACGAGGTGGAACTGCTGCCGGGCTGGACGATGGCGCGCGATGAGCTGCAGATCGATGATACGGGACGTGAATCCGGCAGCGAGCTTCAGACCCCGCCGCTAAGCTGGGTGGATCGCGAACAGCTTAGCATCATGCTGGAACGGTTGCAAGCGAGCGGGGCGGCCGCGAACTGGAGCTGCGGCCTGCACGTGCATGTCGATCTATCGGCATGGGGAGCGCCGATCGTGCCGGCCTTGATCGATTCGGCCATGCAGATGCAGGATGCGCTGAGGCAGCTGCTGCAGATGAGCCCGCACCGGGCGCTATTCTGCCCGCCGGTCATCGAGGCGATGCGCGGCCGGTTCAAGCTTGAGCCGGGACCGGGAGCCGTGCGCAATGCGGGACGTCCGCAATCCCACCGGTGCGGTATTAATGTAGCGGCATTCTACGATATCGGCACGGTGGAGATCCGTTACGCGAACGGATCGCTGGCGTATGACGAGGTCATCCGTACGGTGGAGCTATGCCTTCGCTTCGTAGCGGCTGTAGGGGCTGGAGCAGGCAACCAGCTTCCCAATGATCCTCTGCCGCTCGCACGGCGGCTCGGCGCTCCTGAAGCGGGTTATCCGCAGGCGTCCGAACCGCCGCGATGGTATAGGGAGCGGATGTGGCTTGAGGACGCGCTCATACCTGTTTTTGCGCCCATGATCCCGGAGCTGGTGCCGTCAGGGGAGATTCATCATATTCTCCCTGGATCGGAAGGGCTGATCGTCGCCATTGAGAATCCGGAAGGGCAGCTGTCCCGGTTTACCTTCCGCGCGACGGCCGAGGGGTGGGAGAAGGTGGTATAATGTCGGCTGTTGGTCTTGACCAATTTTCCACTTATTGACTATACTTCTACCTATGACCATAAACTGGTAAAGGTGGTAGACTTGAGTGAGAAGGTTGCGCGTGCATGGCAGGATTGCCTTATGTTTTGTTCTATTCATCATCGTGGCAAGCGTCGGGACAGCCATTCTGGGAGGGCAGTCAGCGAGCGAATTATCGTTGACCGAAACTATGCTGTTATCGTCGTTGGGCTTAGGCGGGTCGGCGCTCCTAGTATATTTTTCCTTTGATCGCAAGAGTCCATGGACGCTGGGATTCAACCGCACGCGAGCTATCCCGTATTTGCTGCAAGGCGCGATGGTAGGCCTTCTGCTCATGGCCGTGTCCTTCGGGCTGATCGGCATATTCGGCGGGTTCGCGATCGAATCGGCGAATAGCTTGAGCGGTATAGGGACGAAGCTCTTAACCGGCTGCATCCTGTTCATGATTGTGGCAGTCTGCGAGGAATTGTTCTGCCGCGGTTATTTGCAGGGGCTGCTGAAGCATCATTACGGCGTGAACGCGAGCATTCTCATTACTTCTCTGTTATTCTCCTTGCTGCACGCTGGCAATCCGGGCATCTGGACGACGCCGTTTACGTTAATCAACATCTTCTTAATCGGCTTATTTTTCGCGCTGACCCGCGAATTGACCGGCAGTCTGTGGATGCCGATCGGATTCCATTTTGCCTGGAATTTCTCGCAGGGACATCTCTTCGGCTTTGCTGTATCAGGAACGGATGCGGCTTCGGTGCTCACCATCACGCCTCAAGGGACAGCCGTGTTGTCCGGCGGAGAATTCGGTGCGGAAGGCAGCGTCGTAACGACGATCCTTATCCTCGCCGTCTGTCTGCTCGCAACCCGTACGATGCGTGCCCGAGCGGACAGTTCCCACTTTCCCGCCTAACAGAGGAAGCAGTCTCTAGCCCCTATTTCTCGCTGTACCCTAATCGCATAGGCTATAGGCAATACAAAAACAGACTGCGGCTCTTACAGCCCCAGTCTGTTTTGTTGCGCATGCGTTATTTCAAACCGACGGCTGTGCCGTCCACGAGCTTCGCCTTCAAGGCATAGCCGTATGCCCCGGTGCCATCCTGGCCGATATTCGTGTTGCTGGTCGTATCGATGCTGCCCTGCTTGGCGGCAATGCTGACGCTGCTCACCATCTGCGCATCCTTATAGAATTTGGCGGATCCGTTTCGATCATGAGTGATCGCAATATAATGCCAACTGCCGTCAGCGACGCCTGGAATTGTCACATCTGTGCGAGTCTGGACGGAAGGTGTATAATTCCATTTGAGCGAGCCGTTCGATTGAAGGGACACAATCCAACCGGTATTCGCACCGGATGCCCAGTTCTTGTTGCCGATAATGACGGGATCGCCGGTTACGCCGGAGGATTGCATCCAGAACGCGACCGTGTAATCCGTCGCGCTGCCGAAAGTGGTATTCGCTGTCTTGCCGAGATTCAAATACTGTCCGGCAGTCTTGAATTCGATCGCGCTGCCGACGCGCCCGGCTGTATAGGTTGGCGAACCGGCCGCAGAGACAGGCGTTAGGGCGGACGAACTGTCGGTTACGTTACCTTCGAACTTAAGCGATAAGGCGGAGTCAGCCGGAACCGCGGCTGCAGCCAGCGCAGTGCCGTTCATGGCGGGGAAGGATACGGACGGGATATGAGGAAGCGTCCATCCGAGCGCAAGCAGCGCCGATCCGATTTTGAAGCTCTTTTTCATTCATCATCCCTCCTTCTCGAGTTAAATCGCAATCAAAAACACGTCATCGTCTTGTTTTGTGTCAAGGTTTGTATGTTTTATCGCTTAATAGGAAGATTTAGGTTGTACTGTTTGCACATTGTAAGTTCAATGTGAAGAGAATATGTGTTTCAGCTGATTCTATAGCGGGTAAGTAAGGTAAAAACTCAGTTTTTTGTCTTCATTCTTATACAAAAAACATAAACGCGGACACCATGCTGTGGGATTGTGTGCGTTTTAAATGTATGCGCTGTAAAGTAGCAAGCCGTGGGAGGATCGTGAAAATGCAGCAGCCAATTGTTGACCATCAAGAATTATTCGAGCAAATTTACACGAATTTGCCCATTGCCATTACACTTTCAGCCTTGAACGGAGAATGGGCGAAGTTCAACCCCGCGTTCGCAGCGTGGCTCGGTTATACCCCGGATCAGGTCATGGAACGTGGTCTTGCGGGACTTACGCATCCGGAAGATATAGGCCTGGAGAAGCAGGCCGCGCGCCAATTCCTAGCAGGAGAGGGGTCGCAGCACCAATACGAGCAGCGGTTCTTGCACCATAACGGCCATTATGTATGGGCTTCCGTTCAGGTGAGCGGTATACGCAAGCCGGGTGAAGAAGAGGTGAGCGGACTTCTCTCCTCGATCGTGGATATCACCGCCTCGAAGGAAGCGGCGCTTAAACTGGAGCAATCGGAAAAGATGTTCCATCTCATCTCGGAGCATGCGCAAGAGATCATTTATCTGTCCTCACTGGATGGGATCTGCGAGTTTTGTTCGCCGGCCGCCGAGCGGCTGCTCGGCTATAAGCCCGAAGAGGTTATCGGCCGGAGCAATCTGGAGAATTACCACCCGGATGACTTGGAATTGTTATTACAGCTAGATCCTATGCATAACGGCATTGCCCGTTACCGTCTGCGCCATAAGCAGGGCCATTATCTGTGGTTCGAGACGACCTATTCCATTATTGGCGGGGCGGATTCGAATAAGAAGGTGCTAGCGATTGCGCGGGATATTACGGAGCAACGACGCAATGAGGAGATTCTGGCAGAAGCCGAGCGGATCGCCTCGATCGGCAGCTGGGAGTGGGACTTGACGACGGGCCAGTTCTCCTTGTCGGATCAGCTCTACACCATTTTCGGCATCAAGGAAAAAGAAAGTGCGCTCCGCGCGTGGCGGCTGCTCCGCTACATCCAGCCGGACGAACGGAAACGGCTGAAGGAAGGCATCCGTCAAGCCAAAGACGGCGAGATGCTAAGTTTCGAATTCCAGCATCTGGGCGAAGACAGCGTGCTTAAATACCTACATATGCGCGGGATCGTCACCGCCAAAGACGGCGACAAAACGATCAGGATGAATGGTACGGTTCAAGATATTACAGACCGCAAACAGGTGGAATACAAGCTTCAGGAATCGGTGGAACGGTATACGTCTCTGAAGGAATACAATCACGATACGATCATTTCGTTCGATTTGCAGGGCAGAATCATCAACTCCAATCGGGTGGCTGAGCAGCTCACCGGTTACACGGTAGCCGAGATGAAAGGTTCGAGCTTGTCGATGCTGATCGGCCATCGGAGCTTGGAATTGATTCTTCACGGAAATCATGAGGCCGCGGAGAAACTCATTGACAGTGTCTGGCACAAGAACGGGCATACGATCGAGGTACTGGTCACCATTGCCCCGATTATCATAAACGCCAAGAATGTCGGCTATTATGTCATCATTAAAGACATCACCGAACAGAAGAAGCTGCTGATTGCCAAAGAAACGGCCGAACGGATGAATCAAGCCAAGAGCGAGTTCCTGGCTATGATGAGCCATGAGATCCGGACCCCGATGAACGGGGTGATCGGTATGACCGATTTGCTGCTCGAGACGACAGAGCTGAATGAGGAGCAGCGGGATTTTGTCAGCGTCATTCATAAGAGCGGCGAAGTGCTGCTCACCATCATTAACGACATTCTGGATTTCTCCAAAATCGAATATGGGCAGACCGAGCTGCTGGAAGAACCGCTAGTTGTGGAGGAGGTCATTTCTGGGGTGCTGGACATCCTGTATCCGAAGGTGCAGGAGAAGCAGTTGAAGGTAGTGCATACCATCGCCGATGATGTGCCCAAGCAAGTCTATGGCGATGCCTACCGGCTGAACCAGGTGCTCATGAATATTGTGGGCAATGCGGTTAAGTTCACGACGCAAGGTACGATTACGATTGACGTGACCATCCCTCCGCTCGTGGATCGGGAGGAAGAGTATGTCACGCTGCAGTTCAAGGTTACGGATACAGGTGTGGGCATCCCTCCAGAGAAGAGGGATAAGCTATTCCAGCCTTTCTCGCAGCTCGAACCCTATATGGCCCGCAAGACCGGCGGAACAGGACTGGGGCTGGCGATCAGCCGGAAGCTCGTTCACTTGATGAGCGGCGAGATTTGGGTAGAGGATCCGAAGGGCGATACTGGAGCCGTCTTTGCTTTCAAAGTGAGGCTGAAGAAGGGCCGTATATCAAGTCAGGAGGACAACGAGCTGTTCGAGACCAATGCAGGCGAAGATGGAAAGCTGAACATACTTATAGCCGAAGACAATGCGATTAATCAACTGGTGTTGCGCAAAATGGTAGAGAAGCTCGGGCATGAGGTGGATCATGTAGAGTCGGGACTTGCTGCCTGCGAAGCGGTTAAGCAAAAGCGCTATGATATCATATTCATGGATCTGCATATGCCAGAGCTTAATGGCATGGAGGCGACCCGGATTATTCAGGAATCGATGCCGCCGTCACAGACGCCTTATATTATTGCCGTCACGGCCAATGCGCTTCGGGGAGACCGGGAAATCTGCCTTGCCGCCGGCATGGACGATTATATCAGCAAGCCGCTCAAGAGCGAGATGATTGTGAATGTGCTCGAGCAATACAACAAGAAGCCTAAAAGGATATAACCGGGAATAAAGCGTCAAGAACAAGAAGGAACTTCTTCTGTTCTTGACGCTTTTTGGTCATGGGAAGGGGATTGCTTGAAGGATAACTATGCTTACGGCATTCGAAGCAGCAGCTAGACGGGCAAGCCGGAGACCAGCAGGGCTAACTCTTGCTCCAATGACGAGGAGACCGATCCCATGGGCGGTCGAACCTGATCGGAGGCAATAAGACCTTGCCGGGCGAGCAGCCATTTGAGCGGTGCGGGATTCGATTCCTGGAATAGCTTGTGAATAAGCGGCAGCAGGGTGTGGAACAGCTCTTGTGCTTGCTCATAGGCGCCGGATGCCGCCAATCGACAGACTTGGGCGAAGGAATTGGTCTGCAAATTTGCCGATGCCAGCATACCTCCATGGGCGCCTTGCTGCAGCATGGCCAAGAGCAAGCGGTCTTCTCCGCATAGAATCGGCTTGGATTGCGCCTCAGCTAACGCCGTGCACAGCGATGTTCCGCCTGAGCTGTCCTTCAGGCCGATGACCCCGTCCAAGTCGAGAATACGAAGCAGGGTATCGGCGGATAAGGCCACGCCGGTACGTGCCGGGATCTCATAGGCTATGACAGGAACACCGACCTGAGCGACGCGGCGAAAATGCTCGACAATGCCAGCCTGCGAGGGCAAGCTGTAATACGGCGTTACGACCAGCACGGCATCTGCGCCGATCATCCCAGCCTGCTCCGTTCGTTTCACCGTCTCGGCGGTATTGTTCGTCCCCGTCCCGACGACAAGCGGAAGCTGCCGGCTCATCATGCATAGCCGGGTGATCTGCACCAACGTGGACACCTCGGTCCAAGTCACGGTTGGCGCTTCGCCGGTCGTTCCGTTCACGACGATCCCTTGAATATCCCGATTCAACAGCCCGCTTATATAGCGGTGGTAGGATTCCGGATCCAGCTCCTCATTAGGTAGGAAAGGGGTCACCACAGGGACATAGACGCCTTGCAAATCTTGCTCGTGCAGCATAACTGATTCCTCCTCGTGATTAGTTGCTGCCTTAACTGTATCATGGGAGCGAGCGTTCAATTAGCGAGAGTTACGAATAGTGCCGATCGATAATCTTGATGGTGAGAACAATGCCGGTACTGCGCTTATTGAAATCCATTGCAAATGCACCTATAATGAGAAAAAATGCGAGTAAGGTTGATTGCCAGTGGACAATAAAATCATCGATGTAGCCAAGCGGGCCGGCGTTTCCGCAGCGACGGTATCCCGTGTGCTGAACGACAGCTCGCTCGTGACCGAGAAGACGAAGCAGAAGGTGCTCAAGGTAATCGAGGAGATGGATTATCATCCGAATGCGGCGGCCAAGCATCTTCGTTCGCAGAAGACGGAGACGCTGGGCATCATCGTGCCGGATATTAACAACTCCTATTTTGCCGAGATTATTAAGGGCGTCGAGAATACGGCTTACGGCCACAAGTACAAGGTCATCATCTGCGACTCGGATAACCGTCCGGAGAAGGAGCTCGAATATATCGGACTCGTCCCGAACCGAACTGTCGATGCGATGATTCTCGTGGCGCCGTTCATGAGCGACGAGATGATTGACGACTTTGCGTCCAAGGGACATCTGATCGGGCTCGTCGGACGATCGGTGGACAATGAGAAAGTGCCTTACTGCACGACCGATAACGTGAATTTCTCCAGTCAAGTGGTGCAGCATCTCATTAAACAGGGCCATCGCCAGATTGCCTTCATCGGCGGCTATGCCGATTCCGCCGAGAATTACGAGCGGATGGAAGGCTATATGAAAGCGCTCAGAGATTCCAAAATCCCTTTCCAGCCGGGGCTGATCGAGAACGGCGATTTCGAGGAGAAACGCGGCTACGATGCGTTCATCCGGCTGCTCGACAAGAACCTTCCCTTCACCGCGGTCTATACGGCCAATGATGAGATCGCGCTTGGCGTCTACAGGGCATGCCGCGAACGGCAAATCCGCATTCCCGAGGATATGGCGGTGGTCGGCGTCGACAACAACCGGATCTCAGGCTATCTGCTGCCGCCGCTTAGCACAGTGGAACAGCCGAAGTATGCCATGGGCGCCCGAATTGCAGAGAAGCTGATCGGCATCCTGAGCAACAACGCCGAAGAAGCGCGCGAGACGGTGATCGAATCGACGTTGTTGATTCGAGGATCGTCGGATTACAACAAATCCAACTAGATAGACAACATGAAGTAAGCCATGGCTGCAATTAGCCATGGCTTTTCCTGTGTAACGTGAAATCGATGACATTCGGTTAAGTCTATCCGAGTATCTTGCGGGCTACTGCAGCGAGGTCGAGCAGATCGATAATGCCATCGTTGTTGACGTCCGCGAATTTGATTTGTGCCCAGCCTGCATCTTGTTCCGTCTTGCCGTAGTTGAAGGAGACGATGGCCAGATCGCCGACGCTGACTTTGCCATCTTGATTGACGTCTGCAGGGTTAGTTACCGTTACCGGCTTGATCGTGATAGCGAGTTCCGCCGGAGCGAGCTCGGATTCCGTTCCCATCGGACACAACGGCTGATTGTACCGCTATGGCGGTTGCCGTATTCTCGCCGACCGATGCGGCCTTGAACGTTAGCTCGAGCGACTCTTGCGTCCCGGTCAAATAATGGTCGGCGCCTTCGCTTGCCACGAGAAGGCGAATCTCGCCAGGCTTGACCTGCGCGGTTTCGAGCAGTTGAACATGATCCAGCAGCGACTTGGCGGATACGAATTCCGCTTTGCTCGGATCGTACTGGATCGTGACGTCTTGCGCATAAACGTGGCTTGTCATTTCCTTAAGCCCGAAGTTCACCGAGAATGTCGAGCCGCTAGTGACAGAGGAGCTGCCGCTTAATGTCGTCTGTTGAACCGTAACCGGTGGTTCCGTCTCGTCATTCTTCTGTTCGGACTTCAGGTTCGGCATCGTTTCTTCACCGTCCGTGCTCGCGGCCATCGCCTTGGTCAGTTCAGCCGATGCCGCATTCCCTGCGGCGTTCAACGTAATGTTCACCAGCGGCACGCCTGATGGGAGGAGGGAATCGGCTTTCAGGATGATCCGGGCTTTCCCGTCCTGCGCTTCATGTTTGATCACTTTAACGCCGTCTTGCGCCGCGGAGATGGACTGAATGTCCAAGTCGGCATAATCGAATTCGATATCCAGCGCTTTAGCCGCCGAATCATCGTACGACAATTCAAAACCGGTTGTCGCTTGCGTCTGCGCGTTGACGACTTTCGTTAACGTAAGGTTGCGCGCGCCTTGCTGTTGCTGCTCCTGCTGAGGGATGAACATGCCGTTCACGACTTTGGAATCTCCGATGTTCACATCCAATTGCAGCGCCGTGAGGACCGTTGCCGCCAGATCTTTCGTCGTTCCGCCTTCGAGTACCTTCTCCTTGTTCGTATCCGTCGCAACCGTTCTGCCGTTAGCGGCAATGAACATCGTTCTCGCCAGCGCGGAATCTTGGCCATGCGAGGTGGCGCTGCCGAGCGTCCCATCCGCATTCTCCGTGCCGCCGCCATGGTCGGCGATCATCAGAATGAGCGTATCATCGAGCAGTCCCCGGTCTTCTAACGATTCATGGATGCCTCCCACAAGATGATCCATCTCGTTCAGCTGCTCATAATACTTCTTCGTATAGAAGCCATACGAATGGCCGGCGCCGTCGAGTTCATCGAATTGGAAGAAGATGAGCGAAGAATCGTCTGCTTTCCCGTCCGCGACGTATTGCTGGAACGCTTCAAGATCTCCTTCGTCGCCAAGGGAATGGCCTTCTACCCCGAGCGATGGTTCAATATGGCCATTTATGATATTGCTCCATGTCGAGAAGGCCGCGATCTTGGCTGAAGGAATCGCTTCTCTCACTTTTTTGAACATGGAAGGGTAAGGCGACGTCTCGCTGTACGTATATGCGGCGCTGACATTGTTGTCGATGAGATGCTTGTTATAATCTACGCCATTGATCATCGCTCCCCAGTTCGGAGAAGAGCTGGAAGGCAAGTTCGTCTTGGCGGTGTAGGTTACTGCGCCATGATCGACCAGATTGCGTATGCTTGGGATGTTCAACCGGCTGCCGACGGTTTCCCGCTTCGAGCCGGCAGTCTCCCAGTATGGTGCGTCCGGCGAGATGGCTACTCCAGCGCCGTCGATCCCGATGACGACGACTCTTTTGTACGGCATATACTTGACCTGGTCGGCGATACTGCTGATCGTATCCGCTGGAAGCTTATCGGCAAGTGCGATGTCGCCGATCGTAATATGGCCGTCTTTGTTCAAATCCTGGTCGGCTTTGCTCATAATCTGGACGGTTTTTGGCTTTGCGCGGAACGACTCTTTGACATATTCGGTGCCATTGGTATAGAACTGCGCGTCGATAACGGCGATTTGACCCGCGCCGCTGCCGGCTTTCGTCCGGAAAGTCAGCTTGGAAACGGCGGATTTGGCAAACTCCAGCGGATCCGTAATGTTGTACACGCCGCTTGCGTTAATCGTAAGCTTCAATACGCCCGGAACCGAGCTGTCGATCTGGCTTGTTTTGGTTGCGGATACGAATTCGAACCGCTCGTGATCGTACATCACGGTCGCTTTCACCGCGGTGATGGCGCTGGTCATGTCAGGCGTTCGCAAATCGAGCAGTTCCGTGAATTCGGAGCCTTGCACCGTTTTGGCGGCGCCGACGAATGAGAGCGTGCCTTTGAACGTGTCGGAAACTTCGATCGGAGGGGCGGCATTGTAGAGCTCGGCGACTTCTTCGGCCGTCACGGCCCGATTCAGCACCGTCATGTCATCGAGCTGCGCATTCAATCGCGCGCTGTAGGTTCCTGTGCCGTCATTGCCGATGTTGGTCGTTAATCCGGAGTCAAGGGTGCCGGTTCTTCCGGCCAGGCTCATCGCGCTCGTACTATTATTGTAATAATTGCCGTTAATCTTCGTAATGGCGACAGGAGCGCCGTTCTTGTAAAAATCGACGCGGCCATTCTTGCGATCATGCGAGATGACGATATGCTGCCAGGTGCCGTTCACGACATCCGGAATGTCGGCATCCATTCGCGTGCCGCCGGCCGTATTGTAATTCCACTTCAGCGCGGTACCTTTCAAGGCCACGACATAGCCGACATTGCTGCCGCTGTTCCAGTCTTTGTTGGAGATGACGGCGGGGTCGGAGGTAACGCTGGCCGATTTGACCCAGAAGGACAAGGTGAAGTTCTGCGAAGTGCCGTATTGCAGTTGGTTGCCTAAGCTTACATAGGGCTTGGACCCGCCGCCAGCGGTCAAGGAGAGTGCTTGTCCAATCCGGCCGTTGACGTAAGCGGGATTGCCGACAGCGGTCGTCGTCAGTTTCCCCGGGGAACTGTCGGTAAGGTTATTCTCGAAATGAAGCAGCAGCGATTGATCTGCGCTTTCGACGGCAGCAAAGGCTTGCGAGCTGCTCCACGGCAGCAGGTTGGTACCGGACATGAGCATGACCGCAACGAGCGAAGCGGCGGCGGACTTAATCAATGAACTTTTCATCGTGACCTCCTGAAGGTAGCGGATTAGGCTCCGAATGGGTTTCCACTATGAAGTTTGTACTTGGATGCAAGTAGACGTTGAGACTCAGATCATTAACAGGGGCGCATCCCTCCAATCATTGGATAACAACACACAATCATCGTTTTATGCCGACTTATATATCTGTTATTAGTTGTGTTATATTGTTATTTATTGTAATTATGATAGATTTTAGTTGTTTTTCCTGTGTTTAGTAGGCGTGAAGATTATATGAAGTTAGGTTGTATTTGCCAAGAGACGGTAGTTTTCAAAGATGAAAATGGATGAAGAAGCAAGGGAAACAACAGTTTCAATCCAATTACCCCCAATTTAGCGTATAATAGGGTAAAATTGGCCTTGTTTCATTAGCGCTTCTATACACGCGGGAGGGATATTGGTGAGCCTTATCCGGAATTGGACCATGGTGGTGCTATGTCTAGTGATTGATATGTACATGGCGGCGGGGATTAAACAGAGCGTCTATGATGACAGAACCGTAACCCGGACGAAATCAGGATATTATGCGTTCGTTTTCACCGCCGCATTTATAGCGATCGGAGCTGTTGCGTGGCTCGGCGCGAAGATTTATTAATACGGATTGAAATAGATTGTATCGGTCGTTCCCCTGGTATTTGTCGTACACGAGTCGCTGCATATCATCGTCATTAACAAGAAAGACGATATGAGTTTAACGTACAAAGGGTTACATTTTTGGCTTCATACGAACGCCGTATTATCCAAAAGGAGGGAATAAGCTGGCCTCGGTTCATACTGGGCCGGCTTATTGCGTTAGATGCCATAATTATGATATCGATTTCAACACAAACCGACATGAACCATCCTGTGCAAATTCCCCGAAACCTCTTGTAGTAGTCTATTTATGGACTATCGCATGGCGGATCCAAAGAAAATTCTGTTAAAAAGATATTGTAATCGATTCCATTCAGTGATATGATCTCCATATAAATTCTAACCAGAAGAAAGTGATGCGATGAGTGAAAGCAAGATTGTTGATGTCGCCCGGAGGGCGAAGGTTTCGGTCGCTACCGTATCGCGCGTCCTGAACCGGAGCGAGCAGGTGAGCGAGAAGACGAAGCAGCGCGTCTTGAAGGCGATCGCGGAGATGAATTATACGCCGAATGCGATGGCCAAGAACCTGCGCTCCAAGCGAACGATGACGCTCGGGATCGTCGTATCGGACATCGAAGTTTCGTATTACGCCGAGATCATCAAGGGCGTCGAGAATATGGCCAACTCGCTCGACTACAAGATTATCATTTGCGATGCCCAGAATAAGCAGGAACGGGAGCTCGAATACGTATCGCTGCTGCAGAACCGGACCGTGGACGGGATGATCTTCGTGACGCCGTATATGACGAGCAAGGAGCTGATCGCGGTAGCCGAAGAAGGGTACAGCATTGCGGTCATCGGCCGATACATCGAGCATGAGTCGATTCCGTGCGCGTTCACGGACAACGTGAAGATCGCGAAGGACGTCGTGAACCATCTGCTCGAGCAAGGACATGAGCGGATCGCTTTCCTGAGCGGCTATGCCGATGCGATCGACAGCTACGAGCGTCTGGAGGGGTATATGAAAGCGCTTCGCGATGCGGGGCTGCCGTTCATTCCAGACCTGATCGACAACGGGGACTTCAATGAAAGCGGGGGGTTCCGCAGTTTCTTAAGGCTGCGAGAGAAGAATGACGCATTCACGGCGGTCTTCGCGGCGAATGACGAAATGGCCTTAGGCGTCTATAAAGCATGCCGGGAGCTCTCCATCCAGATCCCGAGCGAGCTGGCCGTAGTGGGCGTCGATAATATCCGGCTTACGAAATACGTCACGCCCAAGCTGAGTACGGTGGAACAGCCCAAATATACGATGGGCGCGCTGCTGACCGAGAAGCTGATCGATCAGATGAATCACAATGAGTTCAGCGATCGCAGAGTGTTCAAGGTCGATTCGAAGCTACTCGTTCGGGAATCCTCCTCCTACGCGATTGAGCGATCATCTAACCAAGGGGAGGCGAATACGAGCTGACCGCGTTTTTTTGCAGCAAATAGTAATCGATTACATTTCTCGTCAAGTCCACATTGACGCCATGGAGGTGCCCAAGACATGAAGAGCTTCTTCCAGGAACTGAACCAGAACAAGGTTCTGTTCCTCATGATTGCTCCCGTATTACTGTTCTTCGTCGTATTCTCGCTTGAAGATCAAAACCGAGAAATCGACGATCGTGTTCAACGTAATCGGCTATGGCATCATCAGCTTGCTGACGCTGTTATGCTTGCTACCTTTCCTGCTTATCGTCTCCGGCTCATTCACGAGCGAGAACGAAATTTTGGCCGAAGGATTCAAGCTGATTCCGGATCAGTTCTCCTTTGACGCCTATACGACGGTCTTCAGCAATCCGGACCAGATCATCGACGGCTACCGGGTGACGATTCTCATTACGCTCGCAGGCTCCATCTTGGGACTATTCCTGACCTCGATGGCCGGCTTCGTCCTCTCGCGCAGCAGCTTCAAATACCGGGATCAGCTGTCGTTCTTCATCTACTTCACGACATTGTTCAGCGGGGGCCTCATTCCATGGTACATCCTGATCGTGAACAATCTGGGGCTCAAAGATTCGTATATGGCGCTGCTTCTGCCGCCGCTCCTGAGCGCATGGAATATTATCCTGATGAAGAACTTCATGAAATCGATTCCGGAATCGATTACCGAATCGGCCAAAATCGATGGCGCAGGCGAATTCACCATCTACCTGAAACTCATTCTGCCGCTATCGACGCCGGGCCTTGCCACGATCGGCTTGTTCATGGCGCTCGGTTACTGGAACGACTGGTTCCTGGCGAACCTGTTCATTACGTCCGAGCATATGTATCCGCTGCAGTTCTTGCTGTACAAAATTCTCGCCAGCGCCGCCGTCCTCAAGACGAGCGTGGCCGGCAACCTATCGCCTGACTTCCAGCCGCCGGCGGAGACGCTGAAGATGGCTGCCGCAGTCGTCGCGACAGGCCCGATCATCTTCCTCTATCCGTTCGTGCAGCGCTTCTTCGTGAAGGGTCTGACGATCGGGGCGGTCAAAGGTTAGAACCGGTTAACCGGCTAACATATACGAGTTTCATCCACATGAAGGAGGCGTCACAAGCGTGAAGAGACAGATAAAGAACTCAAGTCTGCTGCTTGTCCTGGTTATGATGATGGTTGCGATTCTATCCGCATGCAGCGGGGGCAATTCGAACGGAGGAAGCGGCAACGACGAGCCCAACAATTCCGGTACGACGAACGGAGGCACATCGGGTAATGCCGGTACGTCGGGCGAATCGGCCGGTAAGCCGGACACGTCCAAGAAAGTGGAGCTCGTCTGGTATCTGCTCGGCGATCCGCATAAGGATACGGAGAAAGTCGTAGCCGAGTGGAACAAGATGTTGGAGAAGGACCTCAACACGACCGTGAAACTGAACTTCACGACGTGGACCGATTGGACGACGAAATATAATCTGCTGCTCGCGTCCGGCGAGAAGATCGATATGATTTTTGCCTCCTCATGGGCGGATTACTTCAAGTTCTCGAACCAAGGCGCCTTCATGGCGCTCGATGACCTGCTGCCGACCTATGCCCCGGAGACGTGGAAGAACGTGCCGAAGCAGGATTGGGAGGAAGCGACGGTCAAAGGCAAGATTTATGCCGTCCCTGCTACGTATCCGGAATATACGCCGGACGGCCTCGTGTACCGCGAAGACTGGAGACAGGAGCTCGGCTTGCCGGAGATTACGGACGTCGACTCGATCGAGGCGTATATGGAAGGCGTCAAGAAAGCGAAGCCGAACGTCACGCCGATCAACGGCAAAGGCTACAACGAGATTTTCACCATGTTCAAATCCTACTACGACTATCAGCAAATCGGCGGCGACAGCGGCGTTGTCGTAGCCTCTTCTTATGACACGCCAAGAGACATTATCGCTTATCCGTTCACGCAGGAGTTCGTCGACTGGGCGAAACGAATGAAGACTTGGGTAGACAAAGGCTTCTGGAAGTCCGATACGCTCTCGTCCCAAAAAGAAGCGGGCGACGCCATTAAAGTCGGCAACGGCGCGGTGTACTGGCGCAATGCGCCCGGCGCCGGCGGTTTCATCACGGGCATGGAGGACAGCAATCCCGAGATCAAGCTGGGCTACTTCCCGTTCAGCCGCTTCCATAACCGTACCATGCCGACGCTGTCGGTGAATAACGCAATGGCGATTCCGAAGAACGCAGCCAATCCGGAGCGCTCGCTCATGGTGCTTGATAAGCTTCGCAATGATCCGAACTATTATGATCTGATGAACTATGGCTTCGAGAACACGCACTATTCGATGGATGCAGACGGCAAGCATATCGTCACGCCGCCGAAAGGCATGGAAGGCAAGAAGGACTTCGTCGCTTACGGCATCGCCGGCTGGGGCTTCCGGGTCGAGTCGATGGAGCGCGTGAAACAAGCCGGCGGCTGGCCGGAATTCGATAAGCTGCTGGAAGAATTCAAATCGCAGAGCAAGCCGAACATCTTCGCGCCGGTCGTGATGGACTACGCGCCGGTGAAATCGCAGCAAGCGGCCGTGAACTCGGTCATTCAGCAATACGGCATGCCGATCATGATGGGCCTCGTGCCGGATGTCGACAAAGCGGTAGAAGCTTACCGCAAGCAGCTCGAAGCCGCAGGCGTGAACGACGTGCTCGCGTATGTCAAAGAACAGGCCAACGCCTACTTTGACGAGAAGGGCATCCAATAAGAAGCACCCGTAACGAGTAACAAGAGGGATGATGGTTACGTTGCCTGACGCCAAGCGAAATGACGAGCGCGGGAAGGGGCAACGGGGCATCATCCCTTTTTGCCACAGAATCAAGATAAGGAGAACAAGAAAACCATGCTGCAAACGACGTTATCGCTTCGCTTGATCGACGGGCACGATGTGCCGTTCCAGAACGGGATTCCCGTCCCGTCATTCGAACCTCAGGAGAGAACGGTCATCCCGCTCGCGGGCAATTGGCGTTCCCGGCGCTTCCAGGCCGATCATGAATTCTCGATGTCCGAACGCGGCGCGGCTTGGCTTAAGAGGCTCCAAGAATGTGAAGGCGAATTTATCGCCGCAAGCGCAGATACGGGCTGGGCGGAACATGGCCTGCCGCTGCCGGAGAACCGGCTGACCGGGGAGGAGACGGCCCATGCAGCGGAAACGTACGAGGACGGCGTCTGGTATCAGCGCACGTTCGTTGTCGACGGGCTTGCGGCCGGCAAGTCGTATACGCTCAAGTCGCTGGGCATCAACTATGTCGCGGATATTTGGCTGAACGGGCAATGGATCGGCTATCACGAGGGCGGGTTTACCCCCTTTGCCTTTCATGTGACAAGCTTTCTCCGGGAGGGCGTCAATGACATCCGCATTCGGGTGGATAACCCGCCGTGGGGCAGCCGCGATGACATCATACCGGCTGTGGCCGGGACGGATTTCTTCAACTATACCGGCGTCATCCAGGATCTGTATGTGGAGGTGACGTCAGCCGTTCATGTGGTGCGGGTGGATGTGGTGCCGATTACGACTTGCGGCAGGCTGAAGGTGCGCGCCGTCATCGAGAATCGCGGGCTTGTTCCGCAGACCGTCGATATCGCCGGCTCAATCTATGAGGCGAATGCGGGAGGCGCCGATTTCCTAACCTCTCCGCTTGCGGCATCGATTAAGGGGAAACTTGCCGTCATCGATCACCCGATGACCGATCGGCTGAAGCTGTCCGCAGGCGAGGTGCGCGTGTTGGGTTACGAGATCAAGGTGCTGAATCCGAAACTCTGGTCGGTCTGGCAGCCGCATCTGTACGTCGCTTCATTCACTGCGGCGTCGGCGACAACGGTTCAGCCGGACGAACCGCATGACCAGTTCTGCACCCAGTTCGGCATCCGCACGCTCGGCACGGATCAGACGCACATCTTGCTGAATGGCGTACCGGTATTCCTTGCCGGGATCGCGCGTCACGAGGAATGGCCTGACACCGGCCGAACGGCAGACTGGCACCGGATTCGGGCGGATCTGCTGCAGATGAAAGCCCTCAATGCCAATATGGTACGGACCGGCCATTATCCGAATCATATCTACACCTACTTGCTGCTCGATCGATTGGGGATGCTCGCCATGAGCGAGATCCCGCTCTGGCAGTTCGAGACGGCGCATTATGAGGCGCAGGAGCGCAAAGGGCTGGCGGACCAAATGTGGCGCGAGATGGTGTTCTCCCAGTACAATCGCCCGTCGGTCATCCTGTGGAGCACCCAGAACGAATCCAAAGACGTTGTGCTCCGCCTTGCTTATAACAGACGGCTGGTGCGGGATTTGCGCGAGCGCTATAACGACGGCCGGCTGATCACCCAGAGCTCGGCAGCCGATCAGCCCGGCCCGGCTGATCCGTCCATGGAGCCGCTGGACGTTGCCGCGTGGACGATGTATTTCGGTATTTTTCATGGCAGCACCTATTACGAAGGGACCCGCGCATTCCTGGAGGAAGCGAGGATGGCGTTCCCGGATAAGCCGATCCTCAATACGGAGTTCGGGCACTGGACGGGGCAGGACAACGGCGAAGAAGCCAAGCAGCTGGACACGTACCGCGATACTAGGCGCGCGCTCATGGAACATGCGGCCTTGCATGCCGACGGGACGTTTAATCCGAAGGGTTACTTGGCCGGAATCGACTTCTGGGTCATGTACAACTGGTACGTGAACCACAACCAATGGATCGATACGTTCGGCCTCTATCATATGAATCGCACCAAGGCCAAGCAGCTTGCGACGATCATCGCCGAAGATTACGGAAGAATGACCCGTCCGAACGGCGGTCTTGCGGCAGTGGTGGCGTCTGCCCGAGCGGAAGGAACGACGCTATGAAGATGGGCCGGCTGATGAAGTTGTGCGGCGTCTTCACGGTGCTCGGTGCCGGATTAGCGGCCTGTGCAGATACTGCGGAGGACTCCGATGCGAAGCAGCAGGCTGCCCAAACGTGGATTACCATGCCCGACAAGAGCAAGCTGCTAGAGCAGGGGGGCGACATCCAGGGGATACCGGCTGACGAGAATAGCGGCGAAACTAACGCCATTGCGATTGATCCGACGAAGACGTACCAGCAGATCGACGGTTTCGGCGCCTCGCTCACCGACTCATCGGCCTGGTTGATCGCCAATAAACTGAGCGGCGAGCAGCGCGCCGAGCTGATGATCAAGCTGTTCGACCATGACGAGGGAATCGGCATGAGTTACTTGCGGTTGCCGGTCGGGGCGTCGGATTTTGCCCTTAGCAGCTATACGTACGACGATGTGCCGGCAGGGGAGACGGATTATCCGCTGGCCCGCTTCTCCATCTCGCATGATAAGGAATACATCCTCCCTGTCCTGAAACAAGCGCGTACGCTTAATCCCGATCTCCGAATCATGGCCAGTCCCTGGAGTGCGCCCGCGTGGATGAAGACGTCGGAATCGCTGATCGGAGGCAGTCTCAAGCCGGAAGCGTATGAGGTCTACGCGAACTATCTCGCCTTGTTCCTCGAGGCCTATGAGGCGGAAGGAATTCCGATCGACGCGCTGACCCCGCAGAATGAGCCGCATCATGTGCCGGACGGCTATCCGGGCATGCGGATGGAAGCGTTCGAGCAGGCAACCTTCATCAAAACCCATTTAGGCCCGGTGCTGGAGGAGCGGGGACTTCATACGAAGATCGTCATCTGGGATCACAACTGGGACGAGGCTTATTATCCGCTGACCGTGCTGAATGACCCCGAGGCGAACCGCTATATCGCCGGATCGGCGTTCCACGGGTATGCCGGGGATGTAGCAAGCCAATCGCAGGTGCATGATGCGTTCCCGGACAAGGCGATCTACTTCACCGAGAGCTCCGGCGGCGAGTGGGCGACCGACTTCGGCGGGAATTTGAAGTGGGATATGCAGAATTTGATCATCGGCGCCACGCGCAATTGGGCGAGAACGGTACTGAAGTGGAATTTGGCGCTCGATGAGCAGCATGGTCCGCAGAACGGCGGCTGCCAGGATTGCCGGGGAATCGTAACGGTGAATCAGCAATCCGGCGAAGTGACGTTGAACGAGGAGTATTACGCCTTCGGCCATGCGAGCAAATTCGTCAAGTCCGGCGCCTATCGGATCGCTTCGAGCGGTATGGAAGAGGGAGCGCTGAGCCATGTCGCTTTCCGGAATCCGGATGGCGCAATCGTGCTCGTTGCCTTCAATACTGCGCAGACCGAAGCAAGCTTCGACGTCCGTTTGGGCGATCAAGCGTATCCGGTCCGTTTGCCTGCGGGAGCTGCCGCAACCTATGTGTGGCCGGCATTCTTGCCAACGGGTCTCTAGCGGGTCCGACCTAATCGATATATGGAAGAGGGAGTGACGTTACATGACCGAAACTGCGGCATCTACGAAAATAGCAGGTGATCAAGTCGAGGTATGGTGGAGCTCCGAGCAGTCGCCAGGCGACGCCGGTTGGTTCGCAGGGCCGATGCCGAACCGGTATGCGCTGGAAGCGCGGCCGGCCATTCCGCTAACGAAGCCTGCCGCCTCAAGCTTAGCGACGACGATTCTTGTGACGCCTGCGCACCACATGCAGGAGCTGCTAGGGATCGGCACTTCGCTCGAGGAGACGACGATCCATAATTTAGCCCGGATGAGTCCGGACGTGAGGCAGCGGATCATTCGCGAGCTGACCAATCCGGAGCATGGCATCGGCCTCAACCTCATGCGAATAACGGTCGGCACGTCGGACTTCACCGCGCAGCCGTTCTATACGTATAACGATCTGCCCGAAGGCGACACGGACTTTGAGCTTGCGCGATTCACGATCCAGCGGGACATTGACCTGGGCATCGTCGATACGGTGAAGGAGGTGCTCGCAGCTGCGCCCGATGTGCGTATCTTCGCCTCGCCTTGGAGCCCGCCGGCCTGGATGAAGACGAACCATTCGCTGAAGCGCGGCCGGTTGAAGGAAGGGGACGAATATACGCAGGCGCTTGCCCGTTACTATCGGATGGCGATCGGCGCTTACGCGGAGCAAGGGATCCCGATCTATGCGATGACGCTGCAGAACGAACCGTTGTTGGAGACGGATTATCCCAGCTGCCATATGCCGCCGGAACGGCAGAAGGAGCTGGCGATCGCGCTGAAGGCTGAACTTGCAGCGAATGGTCTTGCGACGAAGCTGTGGATCTTCGACCATAACTTCGAGGATGCATTCGCTTATGTCGCTCCGATTCTGAATGACGCGGCCGGCTACGCTGCGGTGGACGGGATCGCGCTGCACGATTATGACGGCTCGCCGTCGGTCATGAGCGAGCTAGCGGCCGCATACCCGGATAAACCGATCTATCTGACCGAACGCTCCGTATGGGGAACGGCTGGAGCGGCGCGAATCGCCGAATACTTCCGCAACTATGCAAGCAGCTATAACGCATGGGTTACGATGCTCGATAGCCGGATCGGCACCCATCAATGGCTAGGCACGCCGGGTCCGACGATGTTCATCCAGGACGCCGACCAGCCGGACCGGTATTGGCGGACGCCGGAATATGACTTGCTCGGCCAATTCGCGCGATTCCTTCGTCCTGGGGCCAAGCGCATCATGAGCACGGGCGGGGAACAGCCATCGGTCACGAACGTTGTATTCGCCAATCCGGAAGGGAATCTGGTCGCCACCGTCATCAATCAGACGGACGAGGAGCAATCTTTCCGTCTGCTCTGCGAGGGATGGCAGTTCACGGCAGCGCTGCCGGCGAAGACGGTCGGCACCTATCGGTGGCGATAAACAGTCTCGCCGATCAAGATAAATAAGAGGCCCGCTCCTCCATCATCGACTGGCGATGATAGGAGGAGCGGGCCTCTTAAGCGTTTCTATTTATTTCTATTATGATTTCTATTATTTCATCAACAGATTGGATAAGGCATAACCGGCGACATTCGCAATATTCGCCGCGCCGGCTTTCGTCGGATGCACGCTGATCGTCAGTCCCTTATCCGATATAATATCGCTTTGCGGATTAAAGTTCGCCGATGTCGGCAGCACATAGATATTGCGTGCCCGCAGCTGCGGCGTATCGAAGGTGTCGAGAAGCATTTGATTCCACAACTCCTGATTGGTCTTGACCTGCGCCGGGTAAGCGGCGCTCTTGCCGTAATTAATCAAGTAATTGTCATTGGCTTGCTGCGGCGTAAGCGTGTTGAGCAAGATCGCGATGTTCGGATCGTAGCGCTTAATCGAATTGACGACCTCGATGATTTCGTTCTGGCGCTGAGGCAGCGTACGCTTCAGCTCCTCGGTCGTAATCCAGATCGCGTCATTCAAGCCGACGAAGGAGACGACGGCATCGACATGCTTGCCTTCTTTGGCAGCCGGGACATAGCCCTTCTGGTATTTGCGCATATAGAACGAGAAGTCGAACTTCTTGGTGTAGGTATTGATGAACTGGTTGCGCGTCATGCCGTTCTTCAAATCCGAGGTAGGCCGGTCAGCCCGCCGATAGCCGTATGACTCCGTCGTATACCAGCGATATCCGTAGCCTCCCCAGGCATCGTCCATAACGCCGGGAATCGCGGACTTATTGACGCCGATCATGTTCAGATAGCCCTTTCTCACCGAGCCGTACAGCGCTTCGGATACGCCGTAGCTGTCAACGAAGCTGTCGCCAAGCGTTATGATCGTCGTGGTTTTGGACACGTAATTGGGCTTGATATGGAACGTCACTTGCTTCTGCGTCAATACATTCCCGTTCGTCTGATCGATCAGCCGGAATTCGATCACCATGTCGCGCGAGGCATACTTGACCTCCGGAACGTACATCCAGTTGTAACGGTTAGTAGCAGGCTGCCCATATGTATCATCGGTCACCTGCCGGGCAGAGACGAGATAATTGTCATTCGCTAAGTAAAGGTTGGAATTCAAGATAACGTTCCGATAGTAGATGGCAAACTTCTGGCCCTCGACCAGTTGAATCTCGCTCGGCAATTGAAATTTGAACTCAGGCTGGATCTGATACTGAGCATATGTCGTCGGACTGAATAATGTAGTTAGCAGCAATAGCGCAGACGTTAACAAGACTGAGAATCGTTTCAATACAGGCAAACCTCCAACATTCAAATCTAGTAAAACCCGATAGTGATATAGCCACTATATCGGCTGAGGCGGCCGAATTGTTTATGCCAACCTTAATATTGATGCGATTCACCCGCAGATTTTGTTGGAGGAAATGGCAGGAATTCGTCGAATAGGTCACTTCTGAGACTTAATACCTATAGGCAAGGGGAGTCACCATGATCGACAAAGTCATTCGCATCTTCAAAATCGTCAATGCCATTCAGGCAAATCCCGGCATCTCGGCCGCCGATCTGGCCTTCAAATGCGAGGTCGACATACGGACCATCTACCGTGATCTGCAGCTGCTCGACTCGTTCGCGCCGATTACAAACGACGGGCGGGGGACGGGCTATCGGTTCATGGGCAATTTCTACTTATATCCGCTTAATTTCTCGGAGCAGGAAGCGATGGTGTTCTCGCTGCTGCCGTCGCTGCTCGATAAGGAGAAGCTGCCGCCGGGCTTCGATTCGGCCTATGATAAAGTAATGGCTACGCATATGAGGGAGAAGCGGCGTCAGAATAATCTGATCGGGGACATTGCGGGGATTATTCAGATGGGCACGCCTGCTTACAAGAAGGAGAGCCCGAATTTCCTGCAGCCGATCATCCAGGCGATCATCGAGCAGCGCTCGATCGATACCGTCTACCATACGCAGTCCCGCAACGAGACGACGGAGCGGAGAATCGATCCCTATTATCTCGTGCCGCGGGACCAGCGCTTCTACCTTATCGGCTATTGCCATGCCAAGAAGGACATCCGCACCTTCCGAATGAGCCGCTTCCTGAAGGTAGAAGTTACGGGCGAGACTTTCGATAAAGGCGATTTCAGCATCAAGAAGCATCTGAAGAACACGTGGTCGATTGAGCAAGGGGACAAGAACATCACGTTCAAGGTTCGCTTCAATGCAGAAGTCGCTCGGTATATTAAGGAAGAGGAGTTGTTCGTGCATCCGCGGATGAAGGATAACCGGGACGGAAGCTTGACCTTCGAGGTGACGGTCAACAACGAGAAGGAGTTCATCCGCTGGATTCTGCAGTACGGGCCGGCCGCCGAGATTCTAGAGCCGAAGTCGGTGCGGGAATCGCTGAAGAATCAGCTGCAAGATTGGGCTCGTCTCTATCAGTAGCCGATTTCTGCCACATCGTTTACATATGCCAAAGGCGACGAATCCGCGGACTCGTCGCCTTTTCTAATGTCTTGCGTCTTAGGCTTGCCGTTTCGGGAAAAAAGGTTTCGACAGCGCTCCGAGAGTACGTTTAATGCGCGCGGGCTTGGCGGTTCTTTTTCGCGTATTCGTCACCTGCAGCGATTCATACGAATAGTTGGCATAACCGTTCCACAGCAGGAATTCATGTATGCCCTGGGATTTGGCGGCGCGAATTTGGGCTTGGAGCTCTTTGAGCCCGTATTTGGCCGTTGCGGAGGAGAAGTCCTGGAACCAAGGACGAATTTTTGCTGCGTGCTTGCCTTTCTTCTGAAGCAGCTGATTTCTTCTTTTGGCGTCGAACAAACCGCGTTGAATGATCTTGTAAGGCTCATTCTCGGGCTGTACGATCCGGTAGATGCCTTTGGGATACAGGGAAGGGTACATCATTGGGCTGATATAATCGACATGCTGCGCAATCAGATCCCACTTCTGGCCGATTCCCGAATCCGTCTTCGTGGACGTAATCGCGCCGTATACGCCGGCGGAGATAACGACGTCATGCGAGGAGAGCATAGATTTGGCGTAAGACAAGAAGTCCGCAATCGTCTGCGCTTGGCTTGCCTGCGTCAACTTTGTTGCTCGATCCTCTTGCTCTGGACCTACGCCGCGGTAAGGAAAACGGACATAGTCGAATTGAATTTCATCGAATCCCAGCCTGGCGGCCGAGATGCCAACGCCCACGACATAGTCCCAACAGGCGCGCTTATAGGGATCCAGCCAGCCCGCGCTCTCCGTTCCCCATGCGCTGTCCCGTCTGCGTTTGAGCGCCAAGGTAGGCCGCCGCCTTGCGAGCGCAGGATCCCGGAAGGCCGCTACCCGGGCAATTAGATAGAAACCGTTATCCTTGAATCCTTGCAGAATCTGCTCGAAGTTCCGGATGCGACGGCCGTTCACATTCCCTTGATCATCCTTCATATCGATAACCGCTGCATTGAGACCGGTCTGGAACATCAGATCGATCACTTTCGCGAGGCGCTCCTCGTTCATCAGTACCTCTGAGCTGATATAGATGCCTTTGACATGCGTGCTGCTTCCTCGCTTCACCTTTCGATTCATGTCAATCACCTTTCGTTCCTGATGTCATATAGGCTTCTAGTAATATATTCGGGCAAGGAGCGGAAAGGAACAGGCACGCACCTACTGGGCACGGAGGAAAATGGCAGTTGACATGAAACCAAAAGGTTTCGTATTATGTGAAAGGAAACCAAAAGGTTTCATTTTGAATGCGGCTGGCCGATACGCCGCTTCATAAATAGCTGGGCATCGTACAAGCTTATATGGGAGTCGTCTTTGCAGGTGTATGATGGATTATAATCTCATGACACAGAATGGAGCTGTCTTACATGACACAAGAAACATTACCGGATATTCGCAAAACATTGCTGCTGAACGCGCCAATCGAGAAGGTGTGGAAGGCCGTTGCTACTTCTGACGGCATCTCGGCTTGGTTCATGCCGAACAATTTCGAGCCGGCTCTAGGCCACGAATTCCATCTCGAAGCCGGGCAATTCGGCAAGTCCCCTTGCAAAGTAACGGTCATCGACCCGCCGAACCGTCTGTCGTTCAATTGGGGCAAAGACTGGACGTTAACCTTCGAGTTGGTCGAGCAGGACGGGAAGACCGAGTTTACGCTCATCCACTCCGGTTGGACCGCGAACCAAGTGACCGAGTTCGGCCAGCCGCACGAAGCGGTTCGCGATCATATGTCCCAAGGCTGGGAAGGAATCGTCCAGAAGCTGGGCGCGTATGTCGAACGCTAATTCGAAGGCTGCCGATGCCAAACCGGATGTATTCCAGGCCATATCCGATCCTACTCGGCGCAGTCTGCTCCAGCTGCTCGTTGATCAGGAGCTGCCGGTAACGACGCTGACCGGACATTTTCCGATGAGCCGCACGGCCGTATCCAAGCACTTGCGCATCTTGGCTGACGCCGGCTTGGTGAAGGAACGCAAGGTAGGCCGAGAACGGCGGTATCGGCTTGAGCCGGAGCCGCTCCTTGAGTTGAAGCGCTGGCTGGCTTACTACGATCGCTACTGGGATAACCGCTTGCTGCTGCTGAAGCAGCTCGTGGAATCGGACGAAGACGAGCCTTGAAGCTTCAATCTGGCTTTCAGGCGTCTGCATGTGGTTCCTGAAGATGGGGGAATCGCTCGCCTCTTTTTCTCTTCAAGTCAGGTCTAATTGAGAATTCATTGAGAATAACTCGGTGAATTGTGTTACAATTGGGTTGGATAATACGAGGGAAGAAGAGAACGGAGGACGACGATGGAACTATTCGAAGCGATTCGCAGCAGACGATCGATCGGCAAAGTAAAGCAGGAGCCGATCGCCAAGGAAACGATCGAACGTATTTTGGAAGCAGGCGTGTGGGCGCCTAACCATCGCATGACGCAGCCGTGGCAATTCTTCGTCATGACCGGAGAAGGGCGGTCGCGGCTAGGGGATGCCTATGCCCGTATCGCGCTTGCAGGAGAAGCCGAGCCTTCTTCGCCCGAAAGCCAGGAGAAGGCAGAGAATGCGCGCAAGAAAGCGTTCCGGTCACCGGTCATTATCGGCGTCGCGGTGACACCTGTCGATCGTCCCGGCGTCATCGAGATTGAAGAGTACGGCGCCGTATTCGCGGCGATCCAGAATATGCTGCTCGCGATTCATGGACTTGGGCTGGGCGCGGTATGGCGCACGGGCGAGCCCGCCTACCATCCGCTCATGAACGAGGCGTTCGAGCTTCGACCGGTGGACCGCGTTCTGGGACTTCTCTACATTGGCGAGCCGGATATGACGCCGCCTGGACCGCGCCGGGAAGAGGCGTCCGCCAAGACGGTCTGGATCGAATCGTAAGGCGATCGTTCTCCTATTTAAGGAAGAAACAAACACGGACTAGCTCCGCATCCGCCTCTGCCCGCATACGATAGCACATAAGCCTATTTCGATGCGAGAGGAGCTGCAATTATGTTGCGGCGAAGCGTGGATCTGCTCATCCTGATCTTGATCTTGTATGTGGTGCTCGTTGTCTTGTTATTAATGTCGTTATTCTGATTGAAGCCTCCGGATGTATGCCATTCGGAGGTTTTTTGTCTTTTTCCCGTCCCGAGGCCTTCGGCATAAGGAAAGTTATTTTAACAAATACTTGATTCAGGCTTTGCTTAACATCATGAATCCAACTAAGGGGGGATGACACCTACATGGCAACCAAAGCCGGCTCCAAGTATAAAAAGATGACGATGTCGCCGCAGGAGTACCAAACGTATGCCAAGACGCGCGAACCGTCCAGAGCTGTACTTCGTAACTGCCTGCGGGCCTTTCTTGTCGGCGGATTGATCTGTACGCTCGGACAAGTCATTCAAGATTTATTCGTCTATGCCTTCGGCATGTCGCAGCAGGAAGCGGGCAATCCGACCGTCGCGATCCTGATCTTAACGTCCGTCATTCTAACCTGTCTGGGCGTGTATGACAAAATCGCGCAATGGGCCGGAGCCGGGACGGCCGTTCCGGTCACCGGATTCGCGAATTCGATGTGCTCGGCGGCGCTCGAGCATCGCAGCGAAGGCCTTGTGCTCGGCGTAGGAGGCAATATGTTCAAGCTTGCAGGTTCCGTAATCGTATATGGGACGGTAGCCGCCTTCTTCATCGGGATCATCTACATGGCGTTCGGCGTGGAGGGACACTAAGATGCTGCGCGGCAAGCAAACTTGGTGGTTCGAGAAACGGCCTGTCATCATTGGAGCGGCTACCGTCGTTGGCCCGGATGAAGGCGACGGACCGCTTGCAGCCGATTACGATCTGGTGCACCCGGAACTGGACTTGCAGCAGAAGAGCTGGGAGAAGGCTGAACGCCTGCTGATGGAGCAGGCCTCGGATTTCGCGCTGAAGAAGGCTGGCGTGGATAAGCAGGAGCTCAGTTTCTACGTCGGCGGCGATCTGATGAATCAGATCATCAGCAGCACGTTCGCCGCGCGATCGATCGGAGCGCCGTATATCGGCATGTTCGGGGCATGTTCCACCTCGATGGAATCGCTAGCCATCGCTTCGCTCATGGTCAATTCCGGCGCGGCCAATTCGGTTCTGGCCGGCGTATGCAGCCACAATTGCACGGCGGAGAAGCAGTTCCGCTACCCGACCGAATATGGCTCCCAGAAGCCGCCGACCGCGCAATATACGGTTACGGGCGCAGGGGCCGTCGTCGTCGCGCCGGAAGGCAAAGGCCCTGTCGTCGAATGCGCGACGATCGGCAAGATCGTCGATCTGGGCATTAAGGACCCGTTCAATATGGGGGCTGCGATGGCGCCGGCGGCCGTCGATACCATCCAGACCCACTTTAACGATACCGGGCGCGAACCCAAAGACTATGATCTCATCGTCACCGGCGACTTGGCGACGGTCGGTCATGGCATCGCCAAGGACCTCCTCGTCCGGGACGGCGTGCCGATGAACGATACCGTGTTCACTGACTGCGGACTGCTCGTGTACGACGTCGCGCGGCAAAAAGTGCAGGCAGGCGGCAGCGGATGCGGCTGTTCCGCGGTCGTGACGTACGGGCATCTGCTGAAGCGGCTCGAGCAAGGCGAATTCCGGCGAATTCTTGTCGTGGCGACCGGAGCGCTCCTCTCGCCGCTGTCGTTCCAGCAAGGGGAGAGCATTCCCGGCATCGCGCATGCGGTAGCGATTGAACGGGCGCAATAAAGGAGGGAGTATCAAGCGAATGCACTTCATTTGGGCTTTTATTATCGGTGGGGCGATCTGCGTGATCGGCCAGCTTATGTTCGATGTCGTGAAGCTCACGCCCGCCCATACGATGGCCGCGTTGGTCGTGACCGGAGCCATCGTCGACGGGCTTGGCTGGTACGAGCCGCTCGTTGATTTTGCGGGGGCCGGCGCCACGGTGCCGATCACCAGTTTCGGCAACGCGTTGGTGCACGGCGCGCTGACGGAATATTACCGGGATGGCTGGATCGGCGTCATAACGGGGATATTCGATTTGACGAGCGCGGGCATATCGGCAGCGATTATTTTCTCGTTCCTGGCGGCCTTGGTCGTCCGTCCCAAAGGTTGAATATACGCACCGAACAAGCATTGGAGGATTCCCTGTGGGATTCTCCAATTTTTTTTGTAATCTATCGGCTGTACGGCACTAGCAAACTTTTTGTAAAATAATAACATAGGCTCAATTTCGATACTCCGGGAGGTATGCAGTCAATGGATAAGAATAAGGCAGAATACTCATTATGCAACTTGATACGCAGCAATTTGGAACGTTGTATCCTGGGGAAAAAAGTCGAGATCGACCGATTACTAACTGCGCTGCTCGCTGGCGGGCACGTTCTCATTGAAGATGTACCGGGTACCGGAAAGACTCAGTTGGTTAAGGCATTGGCCAAAACGATCGGCGGTCAGTTCCGCCGCGTGCAATGCAACCCGGATCTGCTGCCGACTGACATTACGGGCGTGGCGATCTATCATCCGCGCGACGAAGCGTTTATTTTCCGTCCGGGTCCGGTAATGACGAATCTGCTCCTGGTCGATGAGATTAACCGGGCAACGACCAAGACGCAGTCTGCCCTGCTCGAAGCGATGGAAGAGCGCCATGTGACGATCGACGGGGAGTCCTATCCGCTGCCGACGCCGTTCATTCTCATCGCAACGCAGAACCCGATCGAATTCGAAGGCACATACACGCTGCCTGAAGCGCAGCTGGACCGCTTCATGATGAAGCTGACGCTCGGTTATCCGGACGCTTCGACGGAGCGGATGATGCTGCTGGCGCCGGACTCTACCTCGCCGACGGATAAGCTCGCGCCGGTCGCGGACAGCGAGCAAATGGCCGCGCTGATGCAGAAGGTTCGCGGCGTTCATGTCGACGAAGCGGTCGGCGATTATTTAGTGCGCATCGTACGCAGCACGCGCGAGCATTCCGGCGTACAGCTAGGCGCCAGCCCGCGTGCCGCAATTTCGCTGCTGGCGGCTGCCCGGGCGGCGGCATTCCTGCAGGAGCGGGACTATGTCATTCCCGATGATATCAAGTCGCTGGCTCATGTCGTCTTGGCCCATCGGATCGTGCTCCATACGGAAGCCAGACTGAGCGGGCTGACGACGGAAGAGGTTATCGATACCGTCATCAAGCAGACCAATGTGCCTGTAAGGCTGGAACGGTAGCCTATGCTCTTACACCGGGCATTCACCAGATGGCGGGTCATTGGACTTCTGTATGCATCCTCGCTTCTGTTTCTCCTCTTCCAGGGCGGGAAAACATCACTTATGCTCTTTGGCATTTTCAATGTACTTTTAATCTATTTGCTGCTTGGCCGATTCAGCGGCATTAGCCGCGTGAAGGGGGCGAGGCGTCTATCCTTCGGCAACCAGGCCGCGGCCGGCGAGAAGGTGCTGACCGCCGGCACGCGTCTCGATGTCCAGCTGTCGGTCCATATTCCCGGCTTCTGGCCGGCGCCGTACGTGCTCGTGCGGGATCGAATCGTTCGGCAGAACGGGACGGAGTTGGCGTTCGAGTCTTCCTTCGTGCCGAATTACAAGCGTTCCGGCGAAGTTTCCTATACGACGCCGGGACTGACGCGCGGCATCTATCGTTTTGCCCCGACAGCTTGCTCGACCTGCGATATCTTCGGGTTGTTCGAGCATACGGGCAGCTTCGAGTCCGGCGAAGCGTTCAGCGTCTATCCGCAGACGGTACCGATCCGGCATTGGGCGCAGCTTCGGCATGGCGCCAAGGGTCCGTACTCGACTTCGGCTTCCCAGCGGGCAGCGAAGGAGACGACGCAGATCAACGGCGTGCGCGAATATATTTATGGCGACCGGCTGTCGCGTATCCACTGGAATGCGACGGCCAAGACGGGACAGTGGAAATCGAAGGAGTTCGAGCGCGAATCCCTTCCGCGCACGATGCTCATCCTTGACCGTTACGGCGGCGCCTACGAGACGGGCGAGCATTTCGAGCTAGCGGTGTCTGCTGTAGCCTCGATCGCGCAATTCTCCTTCCGCAGTTCAACCTCGATCGGTCTCTTATCGGCCGGACAGACCAAAGAAGGGATGGCGGCTAAGGCGTCACCCGATCAGCTCGAGCTCATGATGAACCATTTTGTCCGTGTTCAGCCCGATGGCGCAGTGCCGATCTATCGAACGCTCCGGCAATCGGACGCGATGCTGCCTTACGGCTCGTTCGCCGTCCTTGTTACGCCGCAAGGCGGGGAGGAAACGGTTCGTACGATGGAATGGCTGAGCAAGAGAGGAATTGTCCCGCTGCTCGTTCATATTCGCAGCCAAGCATCGGCGGGGCGCGCGCAGGATGACTGGCAGCGCCTGTTGCGCAAAGGCGGATTCAGCGTCCATTCCATCAGTACGCTGCAAGAGCTGCCGGCGGTGCTGGAAGGAGGCGGGGCTTCATGAAGCGGATACGACAGGCTGCTGCAGGACTGATGAGCGGCAGTTTCGATAAGCTGTCCACGCTGTTCTCGGCGGCGATCATCGCGCTCTGGATCCAATCCTTCGGCGATTGGTGGTGGGCGGAAACCTACGCGGTTATTTACAGCATGCTGATTTCTACCGTAATTCTAGCTTTCCTTATTCCTTGGAAGAAGGTCTCGATTCCGGTGCAGCTCGTCTTCGTCCTGCTGACGACGCTGATCTTCTCCGGGCTTCAGTGGCCGCAGCTGTACCCAAGCGGGACGACCGCCGAGAATCGTTGGATCCTATGGCTCCGGGAGCTGACCGAGCAGTTAAGTCCTTTTGTGTGGATTAGCCTTGGGGTATGGCTGGTCGTACAGGCCTCCGTCATCTTGAGCAAGCAGAGGAAGGGTCTTATCGTCGTGGTTGGCTCGGCCCTATTCTCGTTATCGGTAATCGACTCGCTGTTTACGCCGATCCGGCTGTGGCAGGAGGTGGCGTCGATCGTCTCGATCGGGCTGCTCTGGCTGGTTGTCAGCCACTTTGAACAGTTCCGCAAGAAACATCCGGGCAGCTGGCGGGACTTACTCGATTACCCGATTAGCTTGGTCGCCTCCGTGCTAGTGGTCATTGTCCTCGTCATGGCAGGCGGCATATTCCTGCCTTCGATCGAACCGGTAATCCGCGATCCGTATACGGTGTGGAAAGAATCGCGCGGCGAGGCCGTCCCTTCCATGATCGGCGACAAAATCGGCATAGAGGTCGTTACGCCGGCGGGACCGGGAGACAGCCGTTCCGGTTACAGCCGCAATGACGAGGTGCTTGGCGGCGGGTTTACGTTCGACTATTCGCCCGTCATGGAAGTTACGACGACCAGACGCAGCTATTGGCGCGGCGAGACCAAAGAAGTGTACACCGGCAGAGGCTGGGACGATACCCGCAATGAGATCGATCTTGATCCCGTAACGAGAATCAAAGCGGGAGATTTGCTGGAAGCTAGCGGTCAAGGAGCAGGGCCGACCACGCAGATTCAGCAGACGTTCACCATGCTGCGCGAGGAGGATCGATTCCCGGTACTGTTCGGCGCTTCGCCGATTTCTTCCGTCGTGATGATCGATGAGGAAGGCATGGCGCTGCCAGCGCTCCGTTGGCTGCCCAGCTCTTGGGAACTGCGGATGCCAGGCAACTCGCGGACATACCCGACCACGTATTCCGTTACCTCGGAAGTGATTCAGCTCGATGAAGCGGCCGTACGCAAAATATCCGCCGAACAAGCGGCAGGCGACATGAACGACGTGTACCTGCAGCTGCCGGCTAATCTGCCGCAGCGGGTCCGCACGCTCGCGGCCGAGATTACGAAGGATCAGACGACCGCTTATGATAAGGTCAAGGCGATCGAAGCCTACCTCCAGCAGAATTATACCTATAATAATGAGCCGGATCTGACGAAGAAGCTGAGCAAGGACATGGTGGACGGCTTCCTGTTCGAGATGAAGGAAGGCTACTGCGATTATTTCTCCACCGCTATGGCCGTGCTGACGCGGTCGCTCGACATTCCCGCCAGATGGGTGAAGGGTTACTCGCCAGGGGCGCTTCCGCCGAATCCGGCCATGCAAGGCTACTTCGGCGGAGATCCGGAAGCGATCATCGATCCGAATGGAGCGGGCACGTACACGGTGCGTAACTCCGATGCGCATTCTTGGGTCGAAGTTTATTTCGACGGTTACGGCTGGCTGCCGTTCGAGCCGACGACAGGCTTCGCCTATCCGTATGCGCTGCCGGAGACGGCCGACGCGCCGGAGACGGTCGTTGTCCCTGAAGACGTGACAACGGAAGTTGCCGCTGAAGAAGAGGACAACAAAGGTTTCAGCACGGGCTGGATCATCGGCTCCGCGGTAGCTGTCGTCCTGTTGTCTGCGACGACCGCCTTCATTCTCTACTATCGCCGCAACGGTCTCAGCCTGCGTCTGCAGAGAGGCGGAACGAACAATGCGAACGAACGGATTGTCAGAGAGACCGAGCGTCTCATCCGCTACTGCCGCCGCAAAGGACTCGACCGGAGCGAGCACGAGACGGTGCGCGAGACGATGAACCGCTGGTCCGGACATATGACAAGTCTGGAGAAGGAGTTCAAATCCGTCCAATCCGCGTTCGAAAAAGCCAAATACAGCGCTCAGTCGCTAAGCGACGAAGAAGTAGCGCGCTTCGAATCGAACGCGAAGGTGATTCGCGAACGATTGTCGTCATAGTAAAGTAAAGTAAAGTAAAGTAAAGTGAAGTTCAACCGGTGCAGGAGTTTCCTGCACCGGTTTTTACTTTTAAAAAGTAGAGCGTGTCCACGAAGGTCAAGCGAGGTTAGCAGCAATATCCGCAAGTAGCGTCAACGTAACAGATCTCAACCTCACCAAAAAAGCAAGCCTTGTCCGCAAGGCGGACAAAGCGCTCTAAGCAAGCGATCCCATCATCCTGCCAACAGAGGTCCATTCCACCCCAAGGCAAAAAGTAGCGAACGAAGCTCGAACAAGAGCTTTGTCCTGTATCCAATTTGCTGCAATGTCCGAAGGACATGTTCCAGCAAGCCGATAAGGACAACGCGAGCTACGACGAAAGGACAGATCGAAGACGGCCGCGTACCGAGTCACGCCGATTATGGGTGTCCAGAGGGTGATAACCCTCGGAACCCCCTCGGCGGAGGGGGCTTGGGGGAGGCGAAACGGTTTTAAAGAAACGATCGTAACGAACTTAAAAGAAGGGTTCAACAAGGGCAACGCCCTTTTCCGCCGCCGGAACGTACAAGCTTTGCATGAAATTCCCTTTGTATGGTATAGTTTCGATGATAGCGATAGCAGGGGAGTCGAAACCATGTTTGAACGGCTGATGCCGCATATGCGCGTCAATACCATATACGATATTGATCTTCACGCCCTTAAGGAACAGGGCATAATAGGGATTATTACGGATCTGGACAATACGCTTGTCGGCGCGAAGGTGCCGCTGGCAACACCGGAGCTTGTCAAATGGCTGGATGTTGTGCGCGATCTCGGCTTCAAGGTCGTCATCGTATCGAACAACAATCAGACACGGGTGGCCAAGTTTGCCGAGCCGCTGAATATCCCATCCATTCACGCTGCGCGCAAGCCGGCGAATAGGGCTTTCAAGGCGGCGCTGACCGTACTTGAGCTGCGTGCCGAACAGACGGCCGTTATTGGAGATCAGATGATGACCGATGTGCTTGGCGGCCGCAGAATGGGCCTGCATACGATTCTCGTGAATCCGATTACGCCGGCTGACGAAGGATTCGGGACACGGATCAACCGGATCATGGAGCGCTTCGTACTGTCCCGTCTTCGCAAAAAAGGGCTATGGCCCGAGGAGGATCGCAAGTGACGAATTCGCAACAAGAGAAAGTAAGATGTGCCGGCTGCGGCGTTAATCTGCAGACGAAGGATTCGGGCAAGCCCGGCTTTGTCCCGGCGGCAGCGCTAGAGAAAGAGATCATTATCTGCCAACGCTGCTTCCGGATCAAGAATTATAACGAGGCGGCTTCCGTCGCCATCGATCAGGACGACTTCCTAAGGCTGCTTGGCGGCATTGCCGCTACAGACAGCCTTGTTGTGCATATTGTCGACCTGTTTGATTTCGAAGGGAGCATCATTCCGGGCCTGCAGCGCTTCGTGGGCAACAACCCGGTGCTGCTCGTCGTGAACAAAATCGACCTGCTGCCGAAGGGCGTCAGCACGAACCGGCTGCGCAACTGGGTGCAGAAACAGGCGAAGGCGCAGGGCATCCGCTTGATGGATGTCATTCTGTGCAGCGCCAAACGCGGCACCGGCTTCGAGCATGTCATCGAAGCGCTGGCTCAGCATCGGGGCGACCGCGACGTCTATGTAGTCGGCGCGACGAACGTGGGTAAATCCACGCTGATCAACCGCCTCATTCGCGACTACAGCGACCTGGAGCGCGAGCTGACGACTTCCCGTTATCCGGGAACGACGCTCGATGCGGTTCATATTCCGCTGGACGACGGCCATGACATTATCGACACGCCGGGGATCGTCTATTCGCACCGGATGACGGAGATCGTGCCGCGCGACGTGCTGGGAGCGATTCTGCCGGAGAAAGAAATCAAGCCGATCGTATACCAGCTTAATGCGGATCAGTCGATTTTCGTAGGTGCGCTCGCCCGTTTCGATTTCGTTGAAGGGGAACGCCAATCCTTTACGTTCTATGTATCGAATGGCCTGAAGCTGCACCGGACGAAGCTCGAGCGTGCCGATGAGCTGTACGCGGAGCATAAGGGCGTCATGCTTGCGCCGCCGAGCGCCGAGCAGTTGGCCGACATGCCGGCATGGACGCGCCACCGTCTGAACGTGAAGCGCGGACAAGAGATGGACGTATTCATCTCGGGACTGGGCTGGATCCATGTGAACAGTACGGTGGGTGCGCTGATCGATATTCATGCGCCGAAGGGCATCCGCGTCATGCTGCGGGATGCATTGATTTAATTAGACGACACCACGGTACAAGTCACCAAGAGCAGCGATCGAACTCGAGGCATGGGAGCGTGGAGAGGTTTCATGGGGAACGTAATCGCTCAGCAGAGCATGGGCAATAGCGTAGACAGCAACACTTTATTGTATAGCGTCATCGGGGATCCGATCCGCCACTCCAAGTCCCCGGTCATGATGAACCGGGCCTTCAAGGAGACGGGGATTAACGGGATTTACACCGCATTTCATATTCAGAGCGAGCAACTGGGCGCTTTCGCCGCGGGTATAAGGGCGATGGGGATCCGAGGCGTGAACGTCACAATTCCGCATAAGCTGGATATTATGGCGCATCTGGATGAAATCGATGAGAGCGCGCGCGTCATTGGCGCCGTCAATACGATCGTGAATGAGGATGGCAAGCTCATCGGCTATAACACCGACGGCTTGGGCTATGTCCGTTCGTTGAAAGAGGAAGCGGAACCCCATCTGGCTGGGCGTCGGATTCTGATCGTCGGAGCAGGCGGGGCAACCCGCGGCATTCTGTACGCCTTGGCCAAGGAAGGCGTCGGGCATGTAACCATCGCGAACCGCACCGTCGAACGCGCGCAAGAGCTTGCTGCGGTTTTCCAAGGACAAGCAGACGTCCGGGCGATTGGTACTGACGAATTGGCTCGCGCATGCGGGGAGGCCGACATCATCATCAATACGACCTCCGTAGGCATGTATCCGAACGTGGAAGCCACTCCGCTTAATGCCGATTGGCTGCCGAGCGGCGCGATTGCAAGCGATCTGATCTATAACCCGCTTAAGACACGATTCCTGCAAGAGGCCGAAGATCGCGGCCTTAAGATCCATGGTGGACTTGGCATGTTTATTTATCAGGGCGCATATGCCTTTGAATATTGGACGGGTACAGCCGCTCCGGTCCAGGCGATGAGGCAGACCGTCCTCGAAGCGCTCGGGCATGCAGCGGCGAAGTAAGTTTTTTGACCAAACGAGAGAAGGAATGGACAACAATGCTAACAGGCAAACAAAAACGTTTTTTGCGCTCGCAAGCGCATCATTTGAACCCGATTTTCCAAGTAGGTAAAGGCGGCACGAACGATAATCTCGTCCGTCACATCGAAGAAGCGATTGAAACGCGTGAACTGATCAAAGTTTCCGTCCTGAACAACTGCCTGGACGATCCGAAAGAAGTCGGCGAGTGGATCGCCGAGGAGTCCGGCGCAGAGCTTGTGCAGGTGATCGGCAAAACCATCGTGCTGTACAAGGAATCCAGAGAGCATAAGACCATCGAGTTGCCTTAAGGCGTCGACTGAAGGAGGCGTAGGGCAGCGTGAGAATCGGATTAATGGGCGGTACGTTCGATCCCATCCATATGGGACATTTGCTTGCGGCGCAGGCTGCTCGCGAGGCGTATCCGCTTGATCAGGTGTGGTTCATTCCTTCAGGCGTTCCGCCGCTCAAAGGGCGCAATCCCGGAGCGGACAGCGTGGCCAGGTTGGAGATGACGATGCTGGCTACGGAGGTCGAACCCGCTTTTCGCGTATTGCCGCTTGAAGTGGATCGCGGCGGGGTCAGCTATTCCTACGATACGGTAACCGAGCTGATGGAGCGGCATCCGCAAGCGGAATTCGCCTACATTATCGGTTCCGATCGCGTGAACGATCTGGTCAAGTGGCACCGCATCGAAGAGCTTGCGGCCAAGATCCGCTTTATCGGCTTAGCCCGGCCCGGTGACCCGATGACGCCATTGGAGGAGCTGCCCGCCTTCATCGCTTCGAGGCTGACGATTGCCCGCATGCCCCAGATTGAATTGTCTTCGACGGCGATTCGCCAGCGGGTCGCGCAAGGGCATTCCATCCGTTTTATGGTGCCGGAGAGCGTCTATTCTTATATCCAAAGGAACGGTTTATATGAATCGTGATATGATGATGGAGAAAGTACAGGCCGAGATGCCGCAGAAGCGCTGGACGCATACGCTTGGCGTAATGGAGACTGCCGTTATTCTAGCGAAGCGGTACGGCGCCGATCCGGTGAAGGCGGACCAGGCTGCGATCTTGCACGATGTGGCCAAATATTGGCCCACGTCGCGGATGGAACAGATCATTCGGGAGCAGCAGATGCCCGAGGAGCTGCTTCGATTTGACAAAGAATTGTGGCATGCGCCGGTCGGCGCCTTCGTTGCGGAGCGGGATTACGGCATTGCCGATCCTGAGGTGCTGGATGCGATCCGCTTCCATACCTCGGGCAGAGAACAGATGACCCTGCTGGACAAAATCGTTTGTCTGGCTGACTATATGGAGCCGGGGCGAGATTTCCCTGGCGTGCATAAAATTCGTGAATTAGCCGAGCATAGTGTGGAGAAAGCACTAATCGCCGGATTCGATTCAACCATTTCTTTCTTGCTGGCACAAGGCAAGCGGATTTTCCCGCTGACCGTGGCAGCGCGCAATGATTTAATTTTTCAATTACGGGAGGCTGAGCAATGACGGTTAATGCGGACAAATTATTGCAGCTTGTGGTGAATGCGGCTGAGGACAAAAAGGCACACCAGATCGTAGCGCTTAACTTACAAGGAATTTCGCTGGTTGCGGACTATTTTGTCATCTGCCATGGTAATTCAGACACGCAAGTGCAAGCCATTACGACCGAAATTCGCAAGGTGGCGCACGAGCACGGCGTGTCATTACGCGGGATCGAAGGGATGGACGCGGGACGTTGGGTGCTTGTGGACATCGGCGATGTCGTGGTACACGTGTTCCACCGCGATGAACGCGAATATTACAACATTGAGCGGCTGTGGTCCGACGCGAAGGTCGTGGAGTTCGCATGACGTTGATTGCTGGTGAGGTTGTACGCTTAAGGGTGGCACGCGAAGTGTCGCCCTTCGGCTTTTTCTTGACCGACGGAACAAGCGAAGTGCTGCTCCACTATACCGAGCTGACCGGCCATAAGCCGATGATCGGTTCGGAGATGGAAGTATTCCTGTTCTTCGATACGGAAGACCGGATGGCGGCCACGATGAAGAGACCGCTCATCAGATTGGGCGAGATTAAGCGTCTCGTCGTAGCCGATACGCATCCGCGCATCGGCGCTTTCCTCGAGATGGGGCTTGGACGCCAGCTGCTGCTGCCGTTGTCGGAGCAGCCGGAACTGAGGACGCTGCGCCCGCAAGTGGGCGATGAGGTGTTCGTGAAGCTGACTCATGACAAGATCGGCCGTCTGGTGGCCTATTCCGCCACGGAAGAAGATCTGATGGGGCTTGTGTTCCGAGCACCGGAGTCCTGGAAGAATAATTGGGTTGAGGGCTGGGTGACCAAGACGCTGAAGATCGGTTCGTTCGTCTTGATCGACGGCGGCGTCCTCGGCGAAGGCGCATTCGGCTTCATTCCGGCAGAGGAGCGCCCCGAACCGCTGCGGATGGGCGAGCGCGTCAAGGCGCGCGTCACGTTCGTGCGCGAGGATGGCCGCGTGAACTTGTCCATGCATCAGCGCAAGGAAGTTGGACGCGTCGAGGATGCGGATAAGATCCTGTCCTTCCTTCAGTCCAGACCGGCTGGCTCGATGCCGTATTCGGACGAGACGCCTGCTGACGTCATCAAACAGAAGTTCGGCATTAGCAAATCCGCGTTCAAGCGCGCGATCGGCAAGCTGATGCGCGAAGGGATTGTGACGCAGGAAGGGAACTGGACGAAGCTCGCGCCGAAGGATGAGGTATCGGCGGACAAGCAGCCGTAATCGTGAACGCCTGGCACGGAAGTATTGGCAGAGTCGCCCTGGCGGGCGGCTCTTTTTTTAGAATAGAAGAATTGGAGAGAGATCAAGATGGAAGCATACCAGCAATTTGCCACCGTGTATGACCGGTTGATGGAAGATATGCCTTATCCGCAATGGCTTCAGTTCGCGCAAGATTGCTGGGAGCGTCTAGGCATGCCGAAGACGATCGCCGATCTAGGTGCCGGAACGGGAAGCATCGCCATTCCGCTCGCGCAGAAGGGGCATGAGGTGTACGCGATCGACCTTGCGGCGGATATGCTGACCATCGGGCGGGCCAAGTGGGAGTCCCAACCGCAGCGTGCGCTGCGTGCAGAGGGCGGCTCTCTTCACTGGCTCGAGCAGGACATGCGGGAATGGGAACTGCCGAAGCAAGTGGACGCCGTAATTAGCTTCTGCGACTGCCTCAACTACTTAACCGAGCCGGAGGATGTCGTAGAGACGTTCCAAGCGACGTGGGAGGGGCTTGCCCCGGGCGGAACGTTCCTGTTCGATGTCCATGCCAAGCGCCAGCTGGAGCGTTATGCGGCTGAGCAGCCTTTCGTATTCGATGAGCAGGATGTCGCCTATATATGGGTAAGCGATTATGATGAAGAGAGAGAAGAGATCGAGCATCACCTGACGATCTTCGCGCGGGAAGGCCAACATGGCGGTGCCAAATATACCCGTTTCGAGGAAGTGCATGTGCAGCGCGCGTATGATCCGCGATGGCTCGAAGCCCAGCTTCGCAAAGCCGGATTCTCCCATATCGAGCTGTATGCGGACTTTACGTTCGATGCGCCGAACCCGCAGAGCGAACGCCTCTTCTTCGTCTGCGTCAAATAACGACTTCGCTTGACAGGCGGCGCGCCGCTTCATTATAATCGAACTAACCATTTTTATGTAATGGCGTCGATAAGGAACAGTAGTTTCACGCGTGTTGGTGCAGAGAGACGGCGGTAGGTGCAAGCCGTTCCAGCATAGGAAGCGAACTCGCCTTGGAGCCGTATGCAGCGTATGTATGCCGTTCGTGCAGCACGCGCCCACGCATGCCGTAACACCTGCGTTAAAGGTGTCGAGTGAGCGTCAAGCCAGTAGGTGGGTGGGCGCTAACTAGGGTGGTACCACGGGAAGTTAATCCTCTCGTCCCTAGCGTTTATTACGCTTGGGCGGGAGGTTTTTTTATGTCGATCAGGAGGGATATCAATGGCACAAGAGCGCCAGGAGCAACAAGGCTATAATCCCCAGTCGATCGAGCCGAGATGGCAGAAGTACTGGGACGAGAACAAGACTTTCGCAACGACCGAGGATGCAGGCAAGCCGAAATTTTACGCGCTTGACATGTTCCCTTATCCATCCGGCGCAGGGCTGCATGTCGGCCATCCGGAAGGTTACACGGCTACGGATATCGTATCCCGCTACAAGCGGATGCGCGGCTACAATGTCCTCCATCCGATGGGTTGGGACGCATTCGGATTGCCGGCCGAGCAGCACGCGCTCGATACAGGCGAACATCCGCGCGATATTACGGTTAAGAACATCAACAACTTCCGCCGTCAGATCAAGTCGCTCGGCTTCTCGTACGACTGGGACCGCGAGTTCAGCACGACGGATCCGGATTACTATAAGTGGACGCAGTGGATCTTCATCCAGCTCTACAAGAAAGGCCTTGCGTATGTAGCGGAAGTGCCGGTGAACTGGTGTCCGGCCCTTGGAACGGTACTGGCGAACGAAGAAGTCATCAACGGCCTCAGCGAACGCGGCAACCACCCGGTAATTCGCAAGCCGATGCGCCAATGGGTACTGAAGATCACCGAGTATGCGGATCGCCTGCTCGACGATCTGGAAGAGCTCGACTGGTCTGAGAGCATCAAGGATATGCAGCGCAACTGGATCGGCAAATCGAAGGGCGCAGAAGTAACTTTCGCAATCGATGGTCACGAAGATTCGCTCGTCGTGTTCACGACGCGTCCGGATACGCTGTTCGGCGCAACGTACTGCGTGCTTGCTCCCGAGCATGAGCTGGTCGCAAGCATTACGACCGATGCCCAACAAGAAGCGGTCAAATCCTACCAAGAGAAAGCTTCGCATAAGAGCGATCTGGAGCGCACCGACCTGGCTAAGGAGAAGACGGGCGTATTCACAGGCGCTTACGCGATCAATCCGGTCAGCGGCGCTCAGGTACCGATCTGGATTGCCGACTATGTGCTCGCCGGTTACGGCACAGGCGCGATCATGGCTGTTCCGGGCCACGACGAGCGCGACTGGGAGTTCGCGAAGCAGTTCGATCTGCCGATCGTGGAGGTCGTATCGGGCGGCGACGTTACGAAGGAAGCTTATTCCGGCGACGGTCCGCACGTGAACTCCGATTTCCTGAATGGCCTAAGCAACGAAGCGGCGATCGCAGCAATGATCGAGAAGCTCGAAGCAACTGGCAAGGGTAAAGGCAAAGTAACCTACCGCCTGCGCGACTGGCTGTTCAGCCGCCAGCGCTACTGGGGTGAGCCGATCCCGATTCTGCATCTCGAAGACGGCACGATGAAGCCGGTTCCGGAAGATCAGCTGCCGCTGGTGCTGCCGGACGTAGACGCCATCAAGCCATCCGGTACAGGCGAATCCCCGCTCGCGAACGTAACGGAGTGGGTGGAGACCGTGGATCCGGAGACGGGCATGAAAGCTCGCCGCGAGACGAACACGATGCCGCAATGGGCGGGCAGCTGCTGGTACTACCTGCGCTTCATCGATCCGCATAACGATAAGGAAATTTGTTCGCCGGAGAAGCAGAAGGAATGGCTGCCTGTCGACCTGTACATCGGCGGCGCGGAGCATGCGGTCCTTCACTTGCTGTATGCGCGCTTCTGGCATAAAGTGCTGTACGATCTTGGCGTCGTGCACACGAAGGAACCGTTCCACAAGCTGGTGAACCAAGGCATGATTCTCGGTACGAACAACGAGAAAATGTCCAAATCCCGCGGCAATGTTATCAACCCGGACGACATCGTGAATGAATTCGGCGCCGATACGCTTCGGATGTACGAAATGTTCATGGGTCCGCTGGAAGCGACGAAGCCATGGAACACGAACGGCGTAGAAGGCATGCACCGCTTCCTCTCCCGCGTATGGCGTCTGTTCATTAACGAAGACGGCGCTGTCAGCGCGAAGATCGGAGCAGGCGAAACGACGGATGCCTTCAAACGCGTCTGGCACCGGACGGTGAAGAAAGTAACCGACGACTATGATCACTTGCGTTTCAACACGGCAATCAGCCAGTTGATGATTTTCGTCAACGAAGCCTATAAGACCGATTCGCTGCCGCGCGAAGCGGTGGAGAACTTCGTTCAACTGCTGTCGCCGCTTGCGCCGCATATCGCGGAAGAGCTGTGGTCGAAGCTTGGTTATGAAGGGTCGATCTCCTATGTGGCATGGCCGTCGTATGATGAAGCTTGGACAATCGATCAGGAGGTCGAAATTGTCGTTCAAGTGAACGGCAAAATTATCGACCGGATTTCGATCGCGGCAGAGACGGACGAGGAAGACATGAAGAAGCTGGCGAAGGAATCGGGGAAAGTGGCCGAGGCAATCGCAGGCAAGACGATCCGCAAGGAGATTGCCGTTAAAGGCAAGCTCGTCAATATCGTCGCCAATTAATAAACATCCGTACGAAGAGGTGGATGGCAGCTTAACGCAAAGCATGCGTTAGGTGCCATTCACCTCTTTGCCGTATAACTGGTCATGCACCTTGGTCAGATCCTCCTGGTACTTGGCATGCGTCGTGCGAATGACCGCATTAAATACGCCATTGAGCTCCGAGCTGAGCAGCGCAAGGGCTTTGGCCGTAATGCCGCCCGGGACGGCGACGCGCGTCTGCAGTCCTTCCGGCGACATGCCGCCATCGGTGAGCAGATGGCCGGTGCCGCGCAGCATGCTGCTGGCGATCGCGGTTGCTTCTTCACGTCCAATGCCGGTCTCTTCAACGGCGGCATCGATGAACTTCTGAAGGATGAAGGCCATAAAAGCCGGTCCGCAGCTGGACAAGTCGGAGACGATCCGGGTATGGCTCTCTTCGATCTGAAGCGGATCGCTGATATGGGAGAGCAGCGCGAGCAGACGTGTCCGGTCGGCGGCATTCAAGCGGCTGCCGAACATGCAGAGCGTAGCGCCGCACAGCATGTAATTGGTGATGCTGGGGATCACCTTGGCGACCTTGCATGGCAGCCAGTCCTCCAGCTGTGCAAGCAGGACGGGACTCGTGATCGAGATGACAAGCTGATGCGGCTGAAGGCTGCCTTTGATCTCGTCAATCACTTTTTTATATTCATGCGGTTTGACACAAATGAAGACAAGGTCCCGGCCCGCTGCAGCTTCTGCGTTCGAGGGAACGGCATTAAGGCCAGGATGGCGCACGGCTAACGATACGGCCTTGGCAAAGGTGCGGTTCGCAGCCGAAATTTGCGATGGGTCCAGCGCGCCGGAAGCGACGAAAGCATCGATCAGCAGACTGCCCATACTCCCAACCCCAATAAATCCGACATTCATGAATAATCCCTCCTAAGGCAC
>NZ_JACHXK010000002.1:183379-763821 GCF_014192105.1 Paenibacillus phyllosphaerae
ACTTTCCGCAAGGAAAGTGCAGCGTCGAAAGCATAAACTTGGCACTTTCCGTGGGGGAAAGTGCAGCGTCGAAAGCATAAACTTGGCACTTTCCGCAAGGAAAGTGCAGCGTCGAAAGCATAAACTTGGCACTTTCCGTGGGGGAAAGTGCAGCGTCGAAAGCATAAACTTGGCACTTTCCGTGGAGGAAAGTGCAGCGTCGAAAGCATAAACTTGGCACTTTCCGTGGGGGAAAGTGCAGCGTCGAAAGCATAAACTTTGGCACTTCCCGCAATAGAAGGGCAGCGTCATAAGTAAACAACAAGTTTCGCCTCGTGCGAAACGGAGTTGATTGGCGGCATGCACAATGGCAAAGAAGCGACCGTTGCCGGCTGCTCTTACTACCGTATGCAGGGCGGCTCGGCCAACATGACGCGTATTTTACAGGACATTCCAATTTATGGTGGGAGATGATGAAATGAACCGGCTTTTTAGTAGACGCATCACCTCAGAATATGCAGTAATGAGTCTAATTTTGCTCACCGGGGCGGTGTTGCTCCTATTTGCCATGGGAGAGACGAAGCAAAACGATGAGCCGGATTGGGTCAATATCGAGGAAGAAGTAGAGTCCACGTTGACCATGCTGGCAGCAGCTGATTCGGAATCCGGTGCGGATCATGCGGCATCTAGCCAAATAGACACGCAAGAAGCCAAGGGTACAACCGTCTCGGCAGATACGGCGGGACAGGACGCTGCCACCACCGTTTCGGCTGTTGCTCCCGAGCCAACGACAGCCGCTTCCGCTAATCCTGCTACCGTCACGGAGGCTGCGGATCAACGGATTGATATCAATCGCGCGACTGCCGAAGAACTTGACACGCTGCCGGGCATCGGCGCGGCCAAGGCGCAAGCGATTGTGGAGGACCGGACGAGCAACGGTGCCTATCGGAAGGTGGAGGATCTGCTGCGCGTCAAAGGCATCGGCGATAAAATGCTTGAGAAAATAAAGCCGCTCATTGTCGCATTGCCGTAATTGTGCGACAATAAGTAGATTAGAATGGACCAGGACGCAGAATAACTCGACTAACAAGCAGACGAGAAGATTTGTGAAGGTTAGCAGAAGGAGAACGACAGATGGTTACGATCGCCCACGAACAGGTTCGCAAAGATTGGGACACTTACTTTATGGATATCGCTTATATGGTTTCAACCCGGTCACGCTGTCCGAGAAGACATGTCGGTTCTGTGCTAGTCCAGGGCAAGAAGCTGCTGGGTACAGCCTATAACGGGGCTCCTATGGGTGTCTCTGATTGCTCGGAAGCAGGCTGCATGATAGTCGAGGAGTTCGAGCTGAAGATAGTGGATGACGTGGAGCAGGTCACGAAGAAGCAGCGCTGCATTCGGACGATCCATGCGGAGCAGAATCTGCTGCTCTTCACCGACCGGATCGATCGTGAAGGATCGACGGTCTATGTCACGGATCAGCCATGTTGGACTTGCGCGAACATGCTGGCTAATAGCGGCGTGCGGGAGATTGTGTTCCACCGCTCCTACCCGAAGGATAGCGAGAAGGTCATCACATTGATGGCGCAGAAAGGCATCACCTTCCGTCAACTGGATGGTTATTCGCCTCCGGAACAAGCAGGCGTCAGCGTTATTTCTTAAATGAGATTAGAATCGATTCGAAGCGAGGAAGAACCTCCGGACAATCCGCCTGAGACGGCGATGTTCGGAGGTTTTTTTGTTTGCGGGAAAGGAGGGAGTCCGATGTTGAATCGGCCGATCGTCATCGTCACCCTATGTTGGATTCTCGGCAGCGCCGCCGCCGCTTATCTGACGCAGGCAGGACGGATTGCTGCAGGCGTATCGCTTGTTCTGCTCCTTCTGGTGCTCGTCTTGCGGGAGCGGAGAGGGCGTTGGACAGCGGCGATTTGCCTGGCAGCATTCTGCCTGGCCATGGGGCAGCGCGCCTGGACCGATATGCAGAACGCGACAAGACTTACGGATTTGCTGACGGAATCAGAGCGAGATTCGGCTTATGAAGCTCCTTTTTCAAGCGCGGCAGGAACGATTGTTTCGCCTGTTGAGGTCGATGGTGACCGTGCTCAGTTCAAGATTGCCGTGGAATCGATAACGATAGACGGACAAGATGAGACAAGCCAGCTTTCGGGCGAGCGGATGCTCGTACAATTGAAGCTCACGGAACAGCCGCAGCAGGAGGTTGCGGCACATTGGGAGCGAGGCAATCGGGTGCAGATCCGAGAGGGAGTGTTGGAGCGTCCCAGTACGGCTACCAATTTCGACGGTTTCGATTATCGCGCTTATCTCGTCAATCAGCGGATCCATTGGCTGCTAGCGGCGACGGATACTTCTTCTGTTCACGTAAGCGATACTCAGGGATACGATACAGTAAGGCTGCTAGGGATGATCGATCGATGGCGGGAAGAGCTGGGTGACCGCGTCGATATGCTGTATCCCGAAGATCAATCCGGCTATATGAAAGGGCTCGTTCTTGGTATTACGGATGATCTGGATCCCGACCGGTACAGGCAGTTCTCTCAACTCGGACTCACGCATATTCTGGCGATTTCCGGGCTCCATGTAGCCGTATTCCTGTTTATTGTCGGTCTTCTGCTGAAGCTGCTTCGTCTGCCTAGGGAGAAGATTACGGTGCTGCTCATTGCCGCAGTCCCCTTCTACGTGCTTATCTCCGGCGGGTCGCCGTCTGTTATTCGCGCAGGGCTGATGGCAATGCTCGGGTTAGCTGCGGCAAGGCTTGGCCGTCTGAAGGACGGGCTTCATCTGCTTGCCGCCGCTGCTTTGCTGATGCTTATGTGGAATCCCTATATGCTGCACGACGTCGGATTTCAGCTTTCGTTTCTCGTAACAGCGGGTCTGATTCTTGGCGTGCCGCCTGCGCGCAAGCTGCTCCCTCAGAGCAAGCGTCTGCAATGGCTCTATGATTCCATTACCGTTACGGTCGTCGCGCAGCTGGCGTCCTTCCCGTTGACGATCTTTTACTTCAACCAATTTAATCTCTTATCGCTGCCGGCCAATCTTGTCCTGGTCTCGTTTATCAGCTTTATCGTTATGCCTCTTGGCGGGGCTTCGCTCGTGCTTCATACATGCTGGGCTCCTGCCGGGAAACTGGTTGCCCAAGCGGCCATTCTCATGAATGAAGGGACATTCAAATTGATCGACGGCCTAAGCACCATACCGTTCGGCCGTACAATTTGGGCAACGCCGCCAGTTGGCTGGATTGTCCTGTACTATGCCGGTATTCTTCTGTTTCTAGTGGTGGCCGGACGGAGAGCGGAGCGTCGGCGTGCCGACAAGGTTACCGTCGATTCGCAAGAGGAAATTACGATCCCGCTCGATGGGCGGCAGGCCGCTCCCTCAAATGACAGCCGGACGGAAGGCTCTCGATCGCGCGGCTCGCTGGCTGCTGGCGGACTATCTCTGGTTGGTGTCTTGAGCTTGCTAGTCTGGGCGTATCACCCAGATGCGCTGGACCGCAACGGGAAGGTGAGTTTTCTGGATGTCGGGCAAGGCGACTCCGTCTTGATCCGATCGCCGGAGGGGCGCCATATCCTTGTTGACGGCGGCGGTTCCGTCAGCTTCCGGAAGGTGGACGAATCATGGCGCAATCGTCGCGATCCATATGAGGTCGGGCTGAAGACCGTCGTGCCGTTGTTGCTGAAGCGAGGCGTTCAGGAGATCGACATGCTGGTTCTGTCCCATTTGGACACCGATCATATTAAAGGACTGCAAGCGGTTGTCAAAGGGATCCCCGTGAAGCAGGTGCTATGGAACGGAACGTTGAAAGACTCGGATGATGCGATTGCCTTAATGAGCCTGCTTGTCGAGCGGAACATCCCGATGTATGAAGCTCGGATGGGGGCGTCATGGCAGATTGATTCGCGCACCCGGATGACGGTGCTGTCGAGTACCGCTGATAAGTCGTCGGGCGACGAGCACGCACATGAACATGAACCCGAGTCTGAGTCTGTGCCTCTGGTCGATGATCAGAATGGGGAAAGCGTCGCTTTCCTGCTGACGATGAACAAGCGCTCGTTCTTGTTCGCCGGCGATGCGGATGCCAAGGAGGAAGAACGGATTATCGGGCAGCTCCAATCCACTACGGAAGGCGCAGCTGCTCTTACTGGCGCAGCAGCGGGGATGAATGGCGGAGGAACGAGCATAGGCGTCGATGTGATGAAAGTTAGCCATCACGGGTCCAAAACCTCTTCAACCGAAGGCTGGCTTCATTATTGGAAACCGCGGATAGCGGTGATTTCCGTAGGGCGCAACAATACATACGGGCATCCGAATGCAGGTGTTCTGGATCGTCTTGATCAGGCGGAGGCTCATGTGCTGCGGACAGATGACGACGGTGAAGTGCAGCTAAATGCGGATGCGGAGGGAATACTGACGTACAGGGCCAAACTTGAAGCTTCCAATCTGCAGAATTGACATGGCTTCGACCGGAATGGTACGATTTTCCTATCTGTGTGAAAACTTAAGCAAAGGTTGCCAAGGCCGATCTGCATGAACCTGGCTGCCGAACATAATGAGCTTACATACTTACCGTGGGAGAGGATGGAAGGTATGGACAAAATCGTAGTCGTCAATCCTGTTAAAGATCATCATCTGGATCAGATTAGAGCTGCCGCGCCTGCATTTGAGCTAGTCGCGAGCGATGTTCGTTTCTCGGAGCAAGAGCTGCTGCACCATTTGGAAGACGCTACGGTTGTAGTAGGCTGGAATGCGGTAACCGCAAGCTTCCTGCGCCAGCCGAATGCCCGCGTACGATGGATTCAGCATTGGGGAGCAGGCGTGGAGCATTTGCCTCTAGCGGATATTCAGGCGCGGGATATCGTGTTAACCAATGCGACCGGCGTGCACGCGGCGCCGATCTCGGAGACGATATTCGCCATGCTGCTTGCGTTCACCCGTCAGCTGCATACCGCGATTCGCAGCCAGCAGGAGCGCAGTTGGGGCAAATACGGCGAGCTTGGCGAGCTGCATGGCCGTACGCTCGGCATTATCGGAGTCGGTGCGATCGGCGAAGAGACGGCAAGGATCGCCAAGGCGTTCGATATGCGCGTCCTCGGCGTTCGCAGATCTGGCCTGGCAACGCCGAATGTGGACCGGATGTACGATATGCCGCAGCTTCACGAGCTGCTGAGCGAGAGCGATTTTGTCGTCAATTGCTTGCCGCATACGGCGGAAACCAAGCACATAATGGACAAGGCGGCCTTCGACGCCATGAAAGATGCGTCCTACTACATTAATATTGGCCGCGGCGCAACAACCGATACCGCAGCGCTCCTGCAGGCTTTAACGGACGGCAAACTAGCCGGAGCGGGCCTCGACGTGTTCGAGGAGGAGCCCCTGCCGGCGGATCATCCGCTATGGCAGATGGAGAACGTCATCGTGACGCCGCATAATGCGGGCAGTACATATCGCTACACCGATCGGCTGATCGATATATTCACGGCCAACCTGGAGCAGTATGCGGCAGGTATTACGCCATCGATCAACCGGGTTGAACTGAAGCTTGGTTATTGACCTAACCTAAGTCCGATGCGCTGACGCGGCTCAAAGATTCGTCTCCGCTACCGTTCATACGCAGCGGCGGACCTAATCTATACGGTTATTTCTTTTTTTGTTATTCTAAAGGTTGGGAAAACGGTCTTTACCTCACCGTCTAGCCCAACCTTAAATTTTTTCAAAGATTTTTTATTTGAACCTGCAACATAACGGCGTGCCTTCGCGTCTGTAAGGTTGCAAGAGAGGGGGATCCTTCGTGGTAGAGCCCGGCCTCATAAAAGCTGCACAAGCAGGCGACAGCGATGCTCTTATTTCTCTATTGCGAGAGATTGAAAACCATGTTTACCGGACAGCCTACTATATACTAAACAACGAGCAGGATGCGATGGATGCCGCGCAAGAAGCGCTCATCCGTATATATACAAAGATCGGTTCGTATGAAGAGAAGGCCCAATTCAAAACATGGGTGCAGCGGATCGTAACGAATATTTGTATCGATAAATTCCGCCGCAGCAAGCCGACCATATCGATTGACGAGCATGAGATGGTATTCCGCGATACGCATAGTGTTGAAGAGGAAGTGCTGGCAACCTACGCCAGCGAAGATATCCGCAAAGCCATTGACAAGCTTCCAGAGCACCATCGAGCAGTCGTCGTGCTGCGGTATCTGCAGGATTTCTCTTACAACGAGATCGCCGATTCGCTTGACCTGCCGTTAAACACGGTCAAATCCTATTTATTCCGGGCAAGACAACAGCTGCAAACTTACTTACATGATTATCAGAAAGGTGGTGTCCGAGGATGATGTGTCAAGAGGTGATGGATGATATGCAAAGACAGCTTGACGGCGATCTTGATGATCAAGAAAGCGAAGCCTTGATGACTCATTTGCGGCATTGCCCAGAATGTGCAGAGATGTTTGACCGGCTGCAGCTGCTTTCAAGCGGGCTGGAAAATTTGCCGAAGGTCACACCGCCGTACAGCCTGGTTGACGCGATTCTGCCACGGCTTGCCGAACTGACTCCGGAAACGAACACCGACATGGACAATACCGCTGCAGCACCGTTGCTGCCGCTTGCCGATACAGACAAGGCGCCGATCGAACGACGCGTGCAACGCCCAAGACGATGGTTCGACCGCTTCTCCATGCGGGCGCTCGGCGGCGTCGTGGCCGCTGGACTCGTAGCCGGGTTGTTCCTCGTCACGTACAATGCGGGCAATACCGGAGACGGGCTGAGCACGGCGCAAGAATCGGCGTCCTCGTCGACCGATGACGCCGCTGCAGATACTGGAGCGGCCACGTTCAAAAGCAACCTGGTAACGGAAAGCGCGACGTCGGAGCCGATGGCCAAAGAGCTTGCTTCAGATGAGGAAGTGAGCACATCCTCGGCAGATAACGACAAGCCGGCCACAGATGAACCGAAGGAGCCGGAAGATATCTACCGCAATGCAGAGCAACCGAGCACATCCCAAGCTGAACGGTCGGATGGCAGCAATAGCGGCGGCCAGGCACAGACGGACAGCGCGGATGAGGTAGCCGATGGCGCGGGCAATTCGCCGAACCAGAGCTTCACCGCCCAGCCGGATCCGGCCATGCAAGCCGATTCCGTCGACCCGGCGGATAAGGAAGTGAAGAGCTTCGGGGCTTCGAGTTCAGACGAGGAGCAAGTGCAAGATAATAAAGCTCAAATTAACGGCATTACGCAGATCGCCAACGATTTCGTGTCGCCCGATGGCCACTACAAGGCTTCGATCGACCCCGATGCCAATATACTGAACATCTATGTACAAGCGGATATGATGTTTGTGCTTCATACCGAACCTGCTCCAGGCGGAATCGGATCCATTGTATGGTCAGAAGACAGCAAATCGTTGACCTATGAGGCCATTGCCGAAGATGGAACAAGCACCTCGTACCGGATCGATGTAGAGGCAGGTACGATTACTCCGCTGCAAAATACGCCATAATATGACGGGAAAGATGCACACTTAGTGGGATACCTGCGTATACTGTATTATCGATACAACGTGAGAAGGCGCAGCCTTTACGTCGTATGACCATTCGCAGCACAGTACCATGGGCTGCCTGCTGTTGAATGTTTATATAGATGTTTAGGGACAGAGGGATGAAGCGATCAGCTTCATCCCTCTGTTTGTTTTCATCCGCGGGCGGCGTAGTTGTCAGAAGCGCTGGTGCCAAGCCTGTGCGGGACATGGTATGATAGGACAAGTGAATTCGCTGCTAAGGGGGAGACGGGAATCGAACTAAGGGATGCAATGAAAGAATGGAAATCCGGGACATTCCGGCCGGTATATGTCTTGTATGGTCAAGATCGTTACCGGATGCGCCAATTCGTCGCAGGACTGACGGAGAAGCTGCTGCCGGAGGAAGAACGTGAGCTGGGGCTCGTGAAATTCGATATGTCGGAGACGCCGGTCGAGGAAGCCGTTGCAGAGGCCGATACGCTGCCATTCTTCGCTTCGCGTAAGCTGGTCATCATTCGGGACCAATCGGTGCTTACCGCGGCCGCAAGCGCCAAGGAAGGCGGCAAGATCGATCATCAGACGGCAAGCCTGATTGAGTATATCAACAACCCTTGCGACACATCCGTGATTGTCTTCCAAGTTATGGCGGAGAAGATGGATGAGCGGCGCAAGGTCGTGAAGCTGCTGAAGGAGAAAGGCGCCTGTATCGCGTTCGCGGAGTTGAACGAGCATGAACTGCTGCAGTGGACGATGAAGCGGGCGGAGGAACAGAAGCGGACGATGCGCCGGGAGGCGGCAGAGCTATTGCTTGCCCGGACCGGCAAAAACATGCAGCAGCTGGCGCAGGAAGTGGACAAGCTGTGTCTGCATGCAGGCGAAGGCGGTGCCATTGACGAATTAACCGTCGAGAAGCTGATTGCGACGACGGTGGAAGAGGACGTCTTTGCGCTGATCGATGCCATGGCTTCCCTTCAGGTTGACCGCGCGCTCAAGCTGTATGCCGACTTACTGTTGCGCCGTGAGGAGCCGATCAAGATCGCTGCCCTCATCGCCAGTCAGCTGCGCATTATGCTGCAGGTGAAGGAGCTTGAACAGCAGAGCTACTCGCCGCAGCAGATGGCCGGCCAAATCGGCATACATCCGTTCCGGGTCAAGCTGGCTTCTGAGAAGGCCCGCAAGTTCAAGGTAGCTACGTTAGGCAAGCATCTGAATGCCATTGCCGATCTCGACTACCGAATGAAGACCGGTCAAGTGGATAAGACGCTTGGACTGGAGTTGTTCCTGTTATCGCTTGCGGCTTCTTAAGTAGGCTGCGCCGCAAGCGCATACTCCGGATCGCAACCGGCCTCACAACAAAAAAGTCCTGCCATTCTCGCAAGGAGAGGGCAGGACTTTAATTCATTTATTAAGCTTGCGCTACCAGAGCGTTCAGCTTTTTAGCAAGACGAGACTTTTTGCGGGCAGCCGCATTTTTATGGATCAGGCCTTTAGTCACTGCTTTGTCCAGCTTTTTCGTAGCAGTGATCAGAGCTGCTTTAGCAGCATCTACATCAGTAGCTACAACAGCTTGGTCAGCAGCTTTAACAGCCGTGCGGAGCGCGGATTTCTGCGAAGCGTTCAAAGCGCGGCGTTTCTCGATCGTTTTGACGCGTTTCACAGCGGACTTAATGTTTGGCATTGCATTCACCTCCCGTAAAAGGAACAACCTTTGTAACAACATAACTTTAGATATTCTATCATGCACATGTCCAAATTGCAAGAGCCCAACAACGGCTTGCCGAAAGCCATCACAAGGAAGGAACGCGGGCGATTCGAATAAGATTAGGGAACATGGTCCACCCTAACCACAAACGGATATGGAAGGGGCACCTAGCGGATATGGAAGAGCTTGACCTGCAGGAGTACTCGGTTAGCATCGACTTGGCGCTTGAGGCCAAAGAATGGGCGGAATCCGGCGGCGCCGGCCCTATCCCAGGACTGGTCTCCGAATTCACCGATAACGATGGCATTAAGATTACCCGTCTGGAAGTTCAGAACGACCAAGGCTCCCGGGCGATCGGCAAAATGCCGGGACATTATATCACCTTCGAAGTCCCGGAGCTTCGCAAACAGGATACAGGACTGCAGGATCGCGTAGCTACGGCGCTTGCGCAGGAATTCTCATCGTTCCTGGAGCGGATCGGCGTAGGGAAGAATTCAAACGTGCTCATCGTGGGCCTAGGCAACTGGAATGTAACGCCGGACGCCTTGGGACCGCTCGTCGTGGAGAACGTTATGGTAACCCGCCATTACTACGAGCTGATGCCGGATCAGGTTGCGCCAGGCTACCGTAACGTGAGTGCCGTAGCGCCAGGCGTGCTCGGCATTACGGGCATCGAGTCGAGCGAGATCGTCCAAGGTATCGTTGAACGGACGAAGCCGGATGTCATTATCGCGATTGATGCGCTGGCCTCCAGAGCGCTGGAACGGGTCAATACGACGATCCAGATCGCGGATACGGGCATACATCCCGGATCCGGTATCGGGAACAAGCGCCGCGGCTTAACGAAGGAGATTCTCGGCGTGCCGGTTATTGCGATCGGCGTTCCGACGGTCGTTTATGCATCCACGATCGTGAACAACAGCATCGATCTGGTTCGCGAACATTTGCAGCAGCATACCTCCAAGACGGACTTCGGCTTACTCGATTCGATAAGCGAGCAGGAACGCCTTCAGCTTGTAAGGGAAGCTCTTGGGCCGCTCGGCCAAGATCTGCTGGTAACGCCGAAGGAAATCGACCAGTTTATCGAAGACATTGCGAACATCATCGCAAGCGGACTCAATGCCGGGCTGCACGAAGCGGTCGACTCCTCGAACGTCGCTGCGTATACGCATTGATAAGCCAAGAAAATACCTATAACGGGGCCGCTTACAGAGGGTGTCAGAATAGCGCTCCGCACACTCGTGCGGGGCGCTTTTGTGCATAGTCATGAATGAAGCGATTACATGTGGCGCAGCTATTTACATCCTTGATTCTTCTGTGCTATAAACCAAGAATCAAGCGTCATATATCGCACTATTTCTACATAATCCGCCATACGAAGGTCCTATCTTCCTAAGTCTAACGCGGTATGTAAGATCGGTGATTTGGGAGGGAAGCCTCATGAAGAGGGAGAGACGAAGCAAGTCTATAAGTTGGCTGAATCCGCTGTTTGCGCCTGGGGTAGCCGTCATGAAGCGGCTGACCTACCTGATGAAGTTTCTCTTGATCGGCATACTGCTGCTTGTCCCGCTTATCGCGGTGTCGGCTCTTTATGTGACGAATAACGGTGAGGATCGGAAGATACATCAGCAGGAGTTGGAGGGCATGGAGTACCTCGGCAAGATCGAGCCTCTGTTAACGCTTTTCGTCGAACATCGTTCATGGTTCACGGCCGATACAAGGGACGCGGAGCAGACGAAGGCGATCGAAGCCGTCCAGCAGCAGATCGCATCCGCTGTAGCGGCGGTAGATGCCTATACGGCACAATCCGGAGTCGAGATCGGCACGGACTCCGATTGGAAACGGGTCAAGCAGGGCTGGGAAGAGATCCAATCTAGCACGGCTGAGCTTTCAGCGACGGAGAGCTTAAGCTGGCATCAATCCCTAATCGAAGATACGGTTGCCATGATGACCACTGTGCGGAATAAGAAACATCTCGTGCTCGATAGCGATCTATCGAATTATTATTTGAAAAATAATGCAACCAAGCTGCTCCCTCAACTGCTCGTTCAACAAGGCGAGCTGCAGGCTTATGCGAAGTATTTGCTGTATAAAGGCGATCTGGACGATTCCGACCGCAAGTCGCTCTCGGCGCTGCTAAGCGCTATCGAGATCACTTCGCAGCAAATCGCACAAGAGACCGCCGCAGCCATAACGGAGAGGGCCGAGCTGAAGGAAGCTCTGACTACGCCGCTTAATGCGAGCACGGGAGCGACTGGCGCGATGGTGGCGTCCGTTACTTCCAGTATGGTGAATACGTTCAGCGTGACGCTGGGGGCGGAAGACCTCGATGGCTTGTTAACGAGCGCGATCGACGCCAACAAGCAATTGCTGGCCGGCGAACGGGACGCTTACACGGGAATACTCCATGAAGCCATTGACGATGCAGATCGGGAGCTGCTGCTGCTTCTTGTTGTCATGATCATGATCGTATTGATCGCGCTATACTTTTTCGTAACGTTTTATATTTCCGTTCGACGCCATGTGATCGAGCTCCGTAACGTATCCGAACGGCTCGCGGCAGGCGATCTGACCGTGCGGGCTAGCCTGGCTACGAAGGATGAGATGAAGGATATTGGCGTAGCCTTTAACGATATGGCGCAAGCCTTCCAACGCATGATTGCCGCGAGCAAACAAATGTCGGTCAAAGTTGTTGAAGCCTCTGAACAGCTGGCTGCCGCTTCGGCCGAATCTGCATCAGGCAGCGAGCGCGTTGCCAGCGTGCTGCAGGATATAGCAGGCGGCGCCGTCGAACAGAACGAGGCAGCGATGACGACATCCCGCGCTATGGAAGAGATGGCGCATGGAATCGACCAGGTTGCCGCCGCGTCGATGGCGGCTTCCGAATCGGCCGCCGATGCGGAAGGTGAGGCTGGGGGCGGCATGCAGACGGTGCGGGCAGCGGTGGCGCAGATGGGGGCGATCGGACAATCGGTCGGAGAGTCGGCAACCGTCATCGGGCAGCTAGCCGAGCAAGGCAAGCAGATCGATGCTATCGTCAAATTCATATCGGAGATCGCTTCGCAGACCTCGTTGCTTGCGCTGAATGCTTCCATCGAAGCTGCGAGAGCAGGAGAGCATGGAGCAGGGTTTATGGTGGTCGCATCCGAGGTGAAGCATCTGGCAGAGCAGACGAAGCAGTCGACCGGTCAGATCATCGGGGTCGTCCGTTCTATTCACGGGCTTAGCGAACAAGCGCTTCGCGCGATTGATCAAGGCGTAGCCGAGACGGGTAAAGGCCGAACCATGATGGAACAGACGGAATCCGCCTTCCATCGTATTCTGGAGACCGTCCGCCACGCGGCCAACCAGATGCAGGATGTATCGGCTGCGTCGCAGCAAATGTCGGCCAGCACGCAGCAGGTCGCGTCGGCTACCGGTCAGATGGTTAATGTGGCCGCATCGGCCAAGTCTCACACGCAAGAAGCTTCCGCTTTCTCGGAGGAGCAGCTTGCGATCATGGAAGAAATCTCCGCGTCCTCGGAATCGCTGCGGATGTCCGCACTTGAGCTGGAGCGCATGATCGACAGATTCAAGGTCTAATTCAATAGGTTTATTCATGAGATCGACGTGCCGTTACGGTGCGTCTTTTTCTATTTGCGGACCAGTATTGCTCCCTCCTGTTCTCTATTCTCTCAATTCAATCTATGAAAGGTTCTATTAATCGAAGATGTCCCATAGGTTAGTAGTGGCCAACAACTTGGAGGGGGCGCATGCAATGAGGAAGCAAACGATTATGACGTGGAATCTAGGAAAAGGAAGCCGGCAGCTGAAGTCGCTGCTCGTAACCGGACGGATGTTTATGCTGCTGTCACTCGGTTCGATGGTCATGGTGTTGGTTATCGGGGTAGGAGCTATCATTCAACAGAAGTCGTCGTCTTCGCCTGTCTCTTCCATGAAGGGGTTCGCAGCCTCCGTCTCGGAAGGGACATTTAACGATATACTCGCGATGGAAATGCCGGGGGCTGATGATGGCAGCACGTCTTCCTCGATCTCGACGAAACAGATGAGCGCTTTTCTGGTCCAAGTGCTGACCGATATTAACCCGAATGATCCGAAAAGCTTGCTCGCCCGGGAATATCCGGGCATGAACGCCGAAAGCGCCGTGCTTATACGTCCAGGAGAGACGGCCGGGACGACGGTTGAGCCGGAAGACAACGCGCCGATTCATGACGGCAGCGACGATCCGGTAAGCGACCCGGCGGTCGAGGGCAACAATCCTGGCGGCGACGGATCGGGCCGGCCAAGCCCGGACGCCGATGAGGATTTCAGTACGGACGGCGGCAGCGCGGCAGGCGGCGCCGGCGGGCAGACGAATACGCCGGAGACGCAGCCGGACAAGACGCCGGCGAAGCCGACGACCGGCAGCAAAAAAGTCGTGTTCATTTATCACTCGCATGCTCGCGAATCATGGAATCCGGTGCTTGGCAAGACGGTCGAGGATCCGCAGTCCACGACGAAGAATATCTCCCTGCTCGGCAAGCGGTTGGCTCAGAAGCTGGAGGAGCAAGGTATCGGGGCAATCGCTTCGGCGACGGATTACCCGACGGCGATCAAGGATTACCGCTGGGTGCTCTCCTACAAATATTCGAAGAAGACGGTAACCGAGGCGATGGCCGCTCATAGGGAACTGCAGTATTTCTTCGATATCCACCGCGATTCGCAGAAGAAAGATCTGACGACGGCCACGATTAACGGCAAGACTTATGCGCAAGTCTTTTTCATCATCGGTCACGGCAACCCGAACTGGAAGAAGAACGAGGCGTTCGCCTCCGAGATTCATACCGCGCTGGAGAAGGCCTATCCGGGTATTTCGCGCGGGGTTTGGGGCAAAACTTCTGCTAACGGCAATGGCGAATACAACCAGTCTGTCTCGCCGGACAGCGTACTGATCGAGGTCGGCGGCGTGGATAATACGCTGGAAGAATCGAATCGGACCATCGACGCGTTGGCCAAAGTAATATCGGATATGTACTGGAAAGATGAGAAAGTAAGCACGAAAGTAGCAAGTTAACGACCATAATGGTTAAAGGAGGAAGTGCGAATGCGCCGTCAACCGCTGCAATGGGCAATGCTTGGAGGAATGATCGTCTTGGTGGTCATGTTCGGAATCGATCTGGCGACTAGCGGAGTGGAGCGAATCTACGGGCCTGTCGAGCAATCGGAGGTCAAAACCATCGGAGAACAGACACCTGTTAGCCAGACACCAACCGGCCAGGCATCTGCTACGGCAGGCGGCGCGCTTTCTCTCGAGCAAACGGCGTCGTCCGCATCGGCCGAGGTGGAACAATTCCCGCAGCAAACGGGCACGGGCAGGACAGTGGGCGAAGCGCAGCGCGATCCGGAAGGGAAGCGCCGCACGGAGGTCGTGGAGGTGCCGGCAGAGAACGAGCGGCTGCCGGGCATACCGGATCTGCACGAAGATACGACGGTCAATAAACTGGCTGACGGGACGGCCGGCGTGCTGCAGACACTGTCTAATCAAGGGATACGATTCGTCGTGTCGTTATTCGAATCCGTTACGGATTGATGGTAACCACCCAAACTGATATAATATGTAGAATGGCTAGCAATATCGTAATTTTGGGGGTTTGGCATGACGGACGTTCGTGACCGACAGAAGAAGATCCGGAACTTTTCAATCATTGCCCATATTGACCACGGCAAATCGACATTGGCGGATCGTATCTTGGAATACACGGGAGCATTGACCTCCCGCGAGATGCAAGAGCAAGTGCTCGACCAGATGGACTTGGAACGGGAACGCGGCATTACCATCAAGCTGCAGGCCGTTCGCCTGAACTACAAGGCAGACGATGGCGAGACGTATATATTGAACCTGATCGACACGCCGGGACACGTCGACTTCACATACGAGGTATCCCGGAGTATGGCCGCTTGCGAAGGCGCGCTGCTCGTTGTTGACGCGGCGCAAGGTATTGAGGCTCAGACGCTTGCGAACGTTTATCTGGCGCTCGATAACAATCTTGAAGTGCTGCCGGTTATCAACAAAATCGACCTTCCGAGCGCGGAGCCTGAACGGGTGAAGCAAGAGGTCGAGGATGTCATCGGCCTGGACGCGAGCGATGCTGTACTGGCTTCCGCCAAAGCAGGCATCGGCATCAAAGAAATTTTGGAGCAGGTAGTCTCCAAGGTACCGGCGCCGACGGGCGATCCGGACCAGCCGCTTAAGGCGCTTATCTTCGACTCGCACTACGATCCGTACAAAGGCGTTATCGTCTACGTGCGCGTCGTTGACGGCAGCATCAAAGCCGGCAAGAAAATCCGCTTCATGGCGACAGGCGCCGAGTTCGAGGTAATCGAAGTAGGCGCGTTCAAGCCTCGTATGGGGATCGTGGACGAGCTTGCCGTCGGCGACGTAGGCTTTGTCGTAGCGGGTATCAAGAACGTGAAGGATACGCGCGTCGGCGATACCGTAACCGAGGCGAAGAATCCTGCGCCAGAACCGCTGCCGGGTTATCGCAAAATCAACCCGATGGTATACTGCGGTCTCTACCCGATCGAGACGCAGGATTATAACGATCTGCGCGATGCGCTCGAGAAGCTGGAGCTTAACGATGCATCGCTCAGCTATGAGCCGGAGACTTCCACGGCGCTGGGCTTCGGCTTCCGCTGCGGATTCCTGGGTCTGCTCCATATGGAGATTATCCAAGAGCGGATTGAACGTGAATTCAATATTCCGCTCATCACAACTGCGCCGAGCGTTATCTATAAAGTAACGCTGACGAACGGCGAGACGATTTCGATCGACAACCCGTCCAACTATCCGGAAGTGGGCAAGATCGATTTTGTCGAGGAGCCTTACGTCAAAGCTGGCGTCATCGTGCCGAACGATTATGTAGGCGCGATCATGGAACTGTGCCAGAATAAACGCGGCGAGTTCGTCAACATGGAATATCTCGATACGAATCGCGTAACGTTGACTTACAATATTCCACTGTCGGAGATCGTCTACGATTTCTTCGATCAGTTGAAATCGAGCACCAAGGGCTACGCTTCCTTCGATTATGAGCTGTCCGGCTACCGTCAATCGAAGCTCGTGAAGATGGACATCATGCTCAACAACGAGCAGGTCGACGCCTTGTCCGTCATCGTGCATCGCGATCGCGCTTACCAGCGTGGACGCATAATCTGTGAGAAACTGAAGGATCTTATCCCTCGCCAGATGTTCGAAGTTCCGATTCAAGCCTCGATCGGGAATAAAGTTATTGCGCGTGAGACCGTTAAAGCGATGCGCAAGAACGTCCTGGCCAAGTGTTACGGCGGTGACATCAGCCGTAAACGGAAGCTGCTCGAGAAGCAGAAGGAAGGCAAGAAGCGGATGAAGCAAGTAGGCTCCGTCGAAGTGCCGCAGGAAGCGTTCATGGCGGTATTGAAAATTGATGAATAGAGGATGAATGGTTTGTGTTCCCTTTCGGAAGAAAGGGAATACAGCATTCATCCAGCATTCGTCCAGATGATTGGTTTGCGTTCACCATCGTAAGATGGAGAATGGAGCATTCATCTCGAAATTAACTTTTGTGAGGAAGGGTCACCGCGTGTGGCCCTTTTTCAATGAATGAAAGGGGGCAGAAGGAATGCTGCTTCACTCGCCTCGCGCGTTGTATATTCACATTCCGTTTTGTACGAACAAATGTCATTATTGCGATTTCACCTCCTATGTCCTGAAGGGACAGCCGGTGGATGAATATTTGGATGCGCTCGAGCGGGAGATGGCTCGAACCGTCGCCGTCATGCCGCCTGAGGAAATTCATACCGTATTCGTGGGCGGAGGAACGCCGACCGTGCTGACCCCGCCGCAGATGGAGCGGTTCCTGGCCTCGGTCAAGCGGCACTTCCCGCTCGTCCCCGGGGTAGAGTTCTCGATGGAAGCGAACCCGGGCACGGTAGATCCCGACAAGCTCGCCGCGATGAAAGCGGGAGGCGTCAACCGGATCAGCTTCGGCGTGCAGTCGTTCGATAACGGCTTGCTGGAGCGGATCGGCCGCATTCATAACGTGGACGACGTGTACCGGAGTATCGAGAATGCCCGTGCAGCAGGCTTCAATAACCTGTCGATCGACCTCATGTTCGGCTTGCCCGGGCAATCGGTGGAGACGTTGGCGGACAGCGTGACGCGTGCGCTTGCGCTGGAACTGACGCATTATTCGCTGTACGGTCTCAAGGTCGAGGAGAACACGCTGTTCCATAAGCTGTACGAACGCAATGAACTGCCGCTTCCTCCGGAAGAGGATGAGCTTGCCATGTACATGCATCTGATCGATCGTCTGACCAGCGCCGGGTACGGCCATTACGAAATCAGTAATTTCGCGAAGCCGGGATTCGAGAGCCGACACAACATTACGTATTGGCGCAATGAGCCTTACTACGGCCTTGGTGCCGGCGCTCACGGGTATGCTCGGGGCGTGCGCCATATCAATATTAAAGGGGTTCAGCCGTACATTGATGCCACGCAAGAACGGCTGCCGCAATTAAGCAGCGGCGAGGTGGACGAGCAGGAAGCGATGGAAGACTTTATGATGGTCGGACTTCGTATGCTTAGCGGCGTATCGAATGCGGATTTCCAGCTCCAATTCAACGGGCGGTCGCTGCAGGATGTGTTCGGCGGGACGATTGACCGGTTGGTGGCAGCCGGTCTGTTAGAGACAACGGAGGGGAATGGCGGCGGCTACAAGCTATCGGCCAAAGGCATTCCGCTCGGCAATGAAGTGTTCGGCGCTTTTCTGGAAGGCTAGGAACCGATAGCGAGGCTTTTGAATAACTTGATACAAAAAATAAAGGGCCGCCTGCAATCATCCTCATAAGATGATGCAGGCGGCTTTTTGATGGCATTACGGCATGCCTTTCGCTTCATTAAAGGCAGCGGATCCTCCCTTAGGGATGCTGAGCGACTGCCAAGCGGTAGACCGGAACGCTTTGGCTACGTACACGAGCTGGCCGACATGATACCCGTAATGCGCGATTTGGCGGTGAATCGCTTGAAGGACCGTATGGCGTTCGCCGCGGATCAACACCACTCTGGTGATGTCGTCGGGCTTGAGCGCTTCCAGTGCCGTGAAGAGAGCCGACCAACCAAGCTCCCAGCGGTGCAGCAGCTCCTCCGGCGAGGCGCCGTCGTCTTCGAATTCGGCATCGCGGTTACGGCTTGCTTTTTCGCCGTCGGTAGTCAAGAAGTCGGTCCATCTCGAGATCATGTTGCCGGACAGATGGTTAATGATAATGGCGATATTGTTGGACTCGGGCTCACTTGCCCAGTGGTAGCCGGCCTCGGGGAGTTGGCTAAGAGCGCGGTCGCCCAGTTTCTTCAAGCCGCGAAAATCGGCGATCGATAGTGATAACACATGGGAAGCGAGAGTACTTACACCGGCAGTCTTATGATCATGCATCAGCGTACACCCTTTCTGTCCTTTTCCATTATCATACAGCTGCCTGGCCGGAAGGGATAGTTAATTAATTTTATCGGACCGATAAAGAAGGGAAGGAACGAGCCGGCAAGGGGCGGGAGTGGGTTCGCCCAAAATAATTCTTGTGTACTCATACGCTCTGATGTATATTTATTCATATTGAAAAGAAGACGATGACACGAGCGGAGGCGACAGACGTGAAGCAGGCAGTGGTAACTTGCAGAAAAGCGACGACAGAAGACGTCGACATGTTATATACATTAATAGAAGGTTATGCGAAGCAAGGTATTATGCTGCCCCGCTCGCGCGCTGCGCTGGAGAGACAGATCGATACGTTCATCGTAGCGGAGGTAGACGGCGAGGTAGTGGGCTGCGGTTCCTTGTTCAAGCTCGGTTCGGATCTGCTCGAGATTCGTTCGCTTGGCATGACCGACGGCTACAGAGGACTTGGGATCGGCAACAAGATCGTCGAGGCGCTGATTGAGGAAGCCAAGGAACAAGGCATTCATAAGGTTATGGCGCTGACTTACGCGGACAATTTCTTCAAGCGGAACGGATTCGAGGTCGTGGACAAAGAGATCTTCCCGGAGAAAGTATGGACCGATTGCGTCAATTGCCCGAAGCAGCATGCCTGCGATGAGATCGCTGTATTGAAGCGTATCTGACGATGGATAGAAGCCACCTGAACCGCTCGTTCTGAAGAGAACGGCAAGGACAGGTGGTTTTTTGCGAGCAAGGACCGGAGTGAAGGAATGAATTTGCGCTTCGAATTGAAAAATAGGAACGTAAAACAGAGTTCGCGGAACTACGGAGCAAGGGCGCTACGGGATAAAATTCAACGCCTAGAAATATGAAAGCTGACTTGACAATGTTCGAGGTGGTTTGGTATTTTTGTATTAGTGATTAGCACTCGACGACACTGAGTGCTAACGAAAGGAAAGACGGAAAGTCAGGATGAGGATGACAGGAGGGATTCGGATGCTAACGGAACGTCAACGAATGATTTTGAACGCGATCATAGACGATTACATCCGCTCGGCGGAGCCAGTCGGCTCTCGCAGCATTTCGAAGCGGGGCGATGTCGGGTTTAGCGCGGCAACGATACGTAACGAGATGGCTGATTTGGAAGAGCTGGGTTTTCTTGAGCAGCCGCATACCTCTGCAGGACGCGTCCCCTCCATTAAAGGCTACCGTTATTATGTCGACCATCTGGTTAAGCTGGGAGAAGTAAGCGATCAAGATCAGCAGAAGATCCGTTCGTTCTTCACCGAGAAAATGAATCAGATGGAAGAGGTCATCCAGCATGCTGCGATGATTCTTTCAAGTTTGACCAACTATACGTCAATTGTACTCGGACCGGAGTCGTTCGCGAATTCGCTCAAGCATTTCCAACTTGTGCCGATCAGCGATGACGCAGCCGTGGCGATTATCGTCACGAATACCGGCCATGTCGAGAATCGGACCGTGTCTATTCCGCCTGATATGTCGATGTCGGATATCGAGCGTGCGGTCAACATCTTGAATACGAAGCTGACCGGCGTGCCGATCTCGCGCCTGAAGTCGAAGGTGCATACGGAAGTCGGCCAAGAGCTTGGCCGCTATGTCGACCAATGCGAACGGCTGTTGGCCGTGCTCGACGAGGCGTTCAAGACCGACGACGAGAACCGCGTCTACCTGAGCGGGACGACTAATATGCTGACGCAGCCCGAATTCAAGGATGTTGACAAGGTCAAGACGCTGCTCGATTTGTTCGAGGAGACGCCAACGCTGATGCGGATGTTCGCTTCCCAATCGCATGCGAACGGCATACAGGTCAAGATCGGCACGGAAAACTCGCATGAGGCAATCAGCAATTGCAGTTTGATTACGGCGACGTATTCGTTAGACGGCGTATCGGCCGGCACGATCGGCATTCTCGGACCGACCAGGATGGATTACGCCAAGGTGATCGGGTTGCTCGATCTGCTGTCCAAGGATATGGCTGTGCTGCTTGGCCGCTGGTACAAATGACCCTTATATTCGAAGCAGGAGGTGCGATCGTCACGTGAGCACGAATGAACAACCGGTTACTGAAGAACAGATCCAGGAAGAGACGCTAGAAACCGCTGAGCCGGTTTCCGCTGATGAAGCACAGGCTGAGCAAGGCGACCTTGCGGAAGACTCGCGCATCGCCGAGCTGACGAAGCTTGCTGAGGAGAATCAGCAGCGGTACTTACGCGCACAAGCGGATTTCGATAACTTCCGCCGCCGCACGCAGAAAGAAAAGGAAGAGCTTGCGCAGTACGCTTCGATGAAGCTGATCACGCAGCTGCTGCCGGTTGTCGACAACTTCGGCCGCGCGCTCGAAGCGGCGAAGAACGGCGGAGATACGGAATCTTTCTCCAAAGGCGTCGATATGATTTTCCGCCAGCTGGAGCAAGTGCTGGATCAAGAAGGGCTGAAGGCGATGGATACAGTCGGCCAGCCGTTCAACCCTGATTTCCATCAAGCGATTATGCAGGTGGAATCCGACGATCACGAAGAAGGCGTCGTGGTTGAGGAAGTTCAGAAGGGGTATACATTGAAGGACAAAGTGCTTCGCCCCGCAATGGTTAAAGTAAGCGGCTAACAGTCGCTGAACATACACAATAACGAATCGATAACGAACCGATATTTAAGGAGGATCATCCCATGAGTAAAGTAATTGGTATTGACCTTGGTACAACTAACTCCTGCGTCGCTGTTATGGAAGGCGGCGAGGCTGTCGTAATTCCGAATCCGGAAGGCAACCGCACGACACCATCCGTCGTAGGTTTCAAAAAAGACGGCGAGCGTATCGTCGGTGAATCCGCGAAACGTCAAGCGATCACGAATCCTGATCGTACGATCATGTCGATCAAGCGCCACATGGGCACGAACCATAAAGAAGTGATTGACGGCAAAGAATACTCGGCGCAAGAAATCTCGGCCATCATTCTGCAAAAACTGAAATCCGATGCTGAAGCTTACCTCGGCCAAACGGTAACGCAAGCAGTTATCACCGTGCCGGCTTACTTTAACGACAGCCAACGTCAAGCAACGAAGGATGCGGGCAAGATCGCAGGCCTGGAAGTGCTGCGTATCGTCAACGAGCCGACGGCTGCGGCGCTTGCTTACGGCCTTGAGAAGTCCGAAGACCAAACGATCCTCGTCTATGACCTGGGCGGCGGTACGTTCGACGTATCGATCCTGGAACTGGGCGACGGCTTCTTCGAAGTTAAAGCAACTAGCGGCGACAACCACCTGGGCGGCGACGACTTCGACCAAGTGATCATCGACCACCTGGCAATCGAATTCAACAAAGAGCATGGCATCGACCTGCGTAAAGATAAAGCGGCTGTACAACGTCTGAAGGATGCTGCCGAGAAAGCGAAGAAAGAATTGTCCGGCGTGCTGACATCGACAATCTCGCTTCCGTTCATCACCATGGTTGACGGCGTGCCTCAGCACTTGGAGACAACTCTTACTCGCGCGAAATTCGAAGAACTGTCCGCAACATTGGTTGAGCGTACACTGGCGCCAACGCGCCAAGCGCTGAGCGATGCAGGTATGACGGCTTCCGATATCGACAAAATCGTTCTTGTCGGCGGTTCGACTCGTATCCCGGCCGTACAAGACGCGATCAAGAAGCTGACAGGCAAAGAGCCGCACAAAGGCGTTAACCCGGACGAAGTGGTTGCCCTTGGCGCAGCAGTTCAAGCGGGTGTCCTGACAGGCGACGTGAAAGACGTAGTCCTGCTCGACGTTACTCCACTGTCGCTCGGTATCGAGACGGCTGGCGGCGTATTCACGAAAATGATCGACCGCAACACGACGATCCCTACAAGCAAATCGCAAGTGTACTCCACTTATGCGGATAACCAGCCTAGCGTAGAGATCCACGTCCTGCAAGGCGAGCGCCAAATGGCTGCTGGCAACAAAACGCTCGGCCGCTTCACGCTTGGCGACATCCCGCTCGCACCGCGCGGCGTACCGCAAATCGAAGTTACTTTCGATATCGATGCGAACGGTATCGTTAACGTATCGGCGTTGGATAAAGGGACTGGCAAGAGCCAGAAAATCACGATCACATCTTCGAGCGGTCTGTCCGACGAAGAGATTGAGCGCATGATGAAAGACGCGGAGCTTAACGCGGAAGAAGACCGCAAGCGCCGTGAACTGGTTGAAGCGAAGAACAGCGCCGACCAACTCGTCTACTCCGTGGACAAAACGATCAAAGACCTAGGCGATAAAGTAGACGCCGGCGAGATCGCAAAAGCGGAAGAAGCGAAAGAAAAAGTGAAAAAAGCGCTGGAGTCCGACGACCTGGAAGTGATTAACGCAGCGACTGCGGAGCTGACGGAGATCGTCCAACAGCTGTCCGTGAAGCTCTATGAGCAAGCGCAAGCAGGTCAAGCAGCGGAAGGCGCTGGCGAAGCGTCCGAAGCGAAAGGCAAAGATAATGTTGTAGACGCCGACTACGAGGTTGTTGACGACAAGAAATAAGGAACGCTGATAAACGGTGCGTCGTCTCTTCAAAAATGAAGGACGGCGCAGCCGTTTTTCCTGTGTCTATGGTCAGAGAGGCCGGCGGGGTTAAACAAATGGACGGGGTGAACGGGTTTTGGCAGATAAGCGGGATTATTATGAGGTACTAGGACTTGGCAAGGATGCTTCAGGGGAAGACGTTAAGAAGGCATACCGTAAATTGGCTCGTCAATATCATCCGGACGTAAACAAAGCGGAGGATGCGGAAACGAAGTTCAAAGAAGTGAAGGAAGCTTACGACGTCCTTAGCGATGACGGCAAACGCGCAACCTATGATCAATACGGCCATGTCGATCCGAACCAAGGCTTCGGCGGCGGCGGACAAGGCGATTTCAACGGCTTCGGCGATATCTTCGATATGTTCTTCGGCGGTGGCGGCGGACGTCGCGATCCGAATGCGCCGCAGCGCGGTAACGACCTGCAATATACAATGACGATCGAGTTCAAGGAAGCGGTATTCGGCAAAGAAACGGAAATTACGATTCCGCGGACGGAATCTTGCGATACTTGCCACGGCTCGGGCGCGAAGGCTGGAACGAAGCCAGAGACTTGCTCGGTATGTAAAGGCTCCGGCCAACAGGAAGTCGTGCAGAATACGCCGTTCGGACGTATGGTTAACCGTCGGGCATGCTCGAACTGCAGCGGCACGGGTAAAATCATTAAGGAAAAATGCGGTACCTGCCATGGCGCAGGCAAAGTGAAGCGTCAGCGTAAGCTAAATGTCCGCATTCCTGCTGGCGTGGACGACGGCGCACAAATCCGTCTGAGCGGCGAAGGCGAATCCGGTCTGCGCGGCGGTCCGTCCGGCGATTTGTATATCGTCATTCGCGTCAAATCGCATGAATTCTTCGAACGCGAAGGCGACGATATCTACTGCGAGGTTCCGCTTACGTTCGCGCAAGCGGCGCTCGGCGACGAGATCGAGATCCCGACATTGACGGAGAAAGTGAAACTGAAGATTCCTGCGGGCACGCAGACGGGCACCTATTTCCGCCTCAAGGGCAAAGGCGTACCGCGTCTGCGCGGCTACGGCCAAGGCGATCAGCACGTGAAGGTAACGGTTGTGACGCCGACGAATCTGACCGACGAGCAGAAGGATCTGCTGCGTCAGCTGGCCGGGGTAAGCGGCGGTCAGACCCAAGAGCATCATGAATCGATCTTCGACAAGATGAAGAAGGCGTTCCGCGGCGACTAGCGTTTATCGCGTAAGCATAGTTTCGGCTTTGCTTGCCCATCCTAATCGAGGTGCTCGTATTATACGGCAATCGCTAGGAAGGGGCTTTCGCGATGACAGAACAAGAAAAGAACCACCTCAATCACAGCAATCTACCGATCGGCAAGAACGAGGATGTGGAGTTCTCCGAGGAGCTTGCGGATGAGGCGGACCGTGAAGCGATGAAGCGAGCAGAAGCTGCTGACGCTCGCGCCGAACAGGCATAAGGGAGCGTGAATGAGGTGCCAACCCGCATTCATGCGACCTTCCCGGCCGGAACGGGCACGAGGGAAGCGGAACTAAAGCTTCAGGCGCTTCGCGCTCTGGATGTACAAGGCAGCGGCGACGGTTCGTTGTCGGCGACCGTCGGCGACGAGTCCGTCGACCTCGCCTTGCATGTCATTCAAGAAATCGGCGGTACGACCGAGACGGAATGAGATTCGCTTAACTAGCCGGCAAGTGGCCGGTTGCTTAAGGTAAAAGGCTGTGTGCGTTATAACCGTGCAGAGAAAGCCGGGTATGCGTACACGGCCTTTTTTTGTGCGTGCAGCCCGATCTGTTGTAATATAGAGATTATGAGCGAAATGAACTATAGCGCAGGAGGAATTACATACATGAAGTGGCATGAAATTACGATTGAGACGATGGAAGAAGCACAAGAAATGATCTCCAATTTCCTGCATGAGCTGGATGCGGGAGGCGTATCCATTGAAGAATCGGGTACGCTGAACAAACAGCGCGACACGTCGCTGGGCCAATGGTATGAGCACCCGCTCAACGATATTCCGGAAGGTCATGCGATTATTAAGGCCTATTTCTCCGAGACGGTCGATCCGGACGGAATCATCGCCACGATTCGCCCGCGGATCGAGGAGCTGCGCCAGTACGACATAAACCCTGGCGATTTCGTCATCACCAAGGCGTTGGTGGACGACGAAGACTGGGCAACGGCGTGGAAGCAATATTTCAAGCCGATTCGGGTTTCCGAGCGGTTGACGATCAAGCCGACGTGGGAAGAATACACGCCTGCTCCGGATGAACGCATCATTGAGTTGGACCCAGGAATGGCGTTTGGAACGGGGACGCACCCGACGACCGCACTTTGCCTGCGCACGTTGGAATCCGTTATACGCGGGGATGAAGAAGTCATCGACGTCGGCACGGGATCCGGCATTCTGGCAATCGGCGCGATGAAGCTTGGCGCGAGACGTGTATTGGCACTTGATCTCGATCCAGTAGCCGTATCGTCTGCGACCGAGAATACGCGCCTGAACGGACTGGAAGCCGACATTCAAGTCTACTTGAGCGACCTGCTCGGCATTCTGGAGAGCAACAATGGGCAGCAGGCGGAGATTCAAGTTTCCGTACCGGTCGATGTTGTCGTGGCGAATATTCTGGCCGAGATCATTTTGCTGTTCATCGACGATGTATACGCGGCGTTGAAACCGGGCGGTACCTATATCGCTTCGGGTATCTGGAAGAACAAAGAAGAAGACGTTGAAGCAGGTCTCATCGCGGCTGGCTTCACGATCAAGGACCGCCAGCGTGACCAGGACTGGATTGCGTTCGTGGCGGTTAAGCCGGAATAGTCTTACAAGGGAACGATATTACAAGGACGAGGGCGCAGGAGTCTTCGTCCAATTAGCTGGGGGGCAAAGGAAAAGGTGAATTTTCTTTGGTATCCGCTTCAGGATCTGCCATTTATCTTTATCGTACTCGTCATGTCATTCACGATTCACGAGTTCGCGCATGCCTACAGCGCCTATAAATTCGGAGACCGAACGGCTTATGATGCCGGCCGGGTCACGCTTGATCCACGCTCCCATCTCGATATATTCGGTACGATCCTGATCTTAATTGCCGGATTCGGCTGGGCTAAGCCGGTACCGGTCAATCGGGGCAGATTCAAGTATCCTCGATTGATGGGAATCATTGTATCGGCTGTTGGTCCTCTGAGTAATTTATTGTTGGCCGTAATTGGAATGCTGTTGGTTTACACCCTGAACCAGACAGGTGTATTAGGTTCGGTGTCGCATGGCACGTTACAGGCGATCTCTCATTTTACTTACTATTTGATCAGTACGAACCTCCTTCTGTTCCTCTTTAACTTTATCCCGCTGCCGCCGCTGGACGGATACCGAATTATCGAAGATCTGGTTCCGCTGAGCGTGCGCCATAAGATGGATCAGAACACGCAGTGGGGGATGTTCATCTTCCTGCTTCTTGTGTTTATCCCTCCGTTAAGACAGCAGACATTGGACCCGTATCTGGGCTTATGGCCGGACATTTGGGCCTTTATAGCCATTAACTTACAGTCGATTTTCGATCCGGTGGAATGGAGCGTCTTCTGGCGGGACTTCTAGACGTATGACGATCGTGTGATGAGATGCGATCCATATTCCCCCAAACGTTTAAACATGTAGCGTCACGGGAATAAAACGTGTATGATGTAGGTTGAGATTTTTCACAGTTTACGATGAAGGGTTCACACAGATATGCAGCGATATTTTGTAGCGCCGGAGGATATGAGCGAACATTCGGTCGTGCTGACCGGCGAAGATGCCCACCATGCGGCCCGCGTTATGCGGATGGAGACCGGCGAGGAATTCCTCGTCAGCGATGGCACCAACCGTACGGCCAGAGCGGAGGTAACCTCCATTTCGCCATCCCGCGTTGAAGCGAAGATTGTCGAGTGGCTGCCAATGAGCGGTGAGCCGAAGTGGTCGGTGACCGTGGCGCAGAGCTTGCCGAAGGGTGATAAAATGGAACTTGTCATTCAAAAAGGTACGGAGATCGGCGCGGTACGATTCGTTCCGTTCGAATCGGAGCGAATTATCGTTCAATATGATGCGAAGAAGGAAGCGAAGCGGCTGGAACGTTGGAGCAAGATTGCCAAGGAAGCAGCCGAGCAGGCGCACCGCAGCCGGATTCCGTCCGTTGAAGCGGTACAGTCATGGAAGGAACTTATCGCTTCGATCGCAACATATGATGTAGCATTGTTTTGTTATGAGAAGGAAGGCGGATCTAGCAGCGCAGGGCTTCGGACTGCCCTTCGTGCAGAGATAGAGCGTCATGGGGATGCGGAGCAGCTGAAAGTACTGCTGATCGTAGGTCCGGAAGGCGGCTTTACCGAGCGCGAAGCGGCGGAGGCGGAGGAGGCTGGCGCAGCTGTCATCGGTCTTGGATCGCGTATTCTGCGTACCGAGACTGCAGCAATGGTCGGACTTTCCTGCTTGATGTATGAATCCGGAGAAATGGGAGGCGTTTGACGACATGCCGTCAGTTGCTTTTTACACACTGGGCTGCAAAGTTAACTTCTATGATACAGAGGCGATCTGGCAGCTGTTTAAGAACGAGGGTTACGAACAGGTTGATTTTGAGACGACGACAGCCGATGTATACCTCATTAATACGTGTACGGTGACGAACACGGGCGACAAGAAGAGCCGCCAGATTATTCGCCGTGCGATCCGTCGCAATCCGGACGCGATCGTTGCGGTAACGGGCTGTTACGCGCAGACATCGCCAGCCGAGATTATGGCGATCGAAGGGGTCGACCTTGTTATCGGCACGCAGGACCGGGACAAGCTGATGGACTACGTGACGCAGCTGCAGAATGAACGCAAACCGGTCAATGCGGTCCGCAACATTATGAAGACGCGTGAATTCGAGGAGCTGGACGTACCGGACTTTGCGGATCGGACGCGCGCATTCCTGAAGATTCAAGAAGGCTGCAACAACTTCTGCACGTTCTGCATTATTCCTTGGTCCCGCGGTCTCTCCCGCAGCCGTGAAGCGGAGAGCGTCCTTAATCAAGCGAGACAGCTCGTCGCTGCCGGTTACAAGGAAATTGTCCTGACGGGTATTCATACGGGCGGATACGGCGATGATCTGGAGAACTATAAGCTGTCGGATCTGCTGACTGACCTGGACCAAATCGATGGTCTGGAGCGTATCCGCATCAGTTCGATCGAAGCGAGCCAGATTGACGCGGACATGATCGAAGTGCTGAATCGTTCGACCAAAATGTGCCGCCACCTGCACATTCCGCTCCAAGCCGGCGATGACACCGTGCTGAAACGGATGCGCCGCAAGTATACGACCGCGGAGTTCGCGGAGAAGATCCGTTTGCTGCATGAGGCTATGCCTGGCGTGGCGATCACGACGGACATCATTGTAGGCTTCCCGGGCGAAACGGACGAAATGTTCGAAGCCGGCTACCGCTTCATGGAAGAACTCAAGTTCGCCGAGATGCATGTCTTCCCATACTCGAAGCGTACGGGTACTCCGGCTGCGCGTATGGAAGATCAAGTGGATGAAGAAATTAAGAATGAACGCGTACATCGCCTGATCGATCTGTCCGAACGGATGCAGCTGGAGTATGCGCAGCAATTCGTCGGCGAAGTGGTCGATGTCATTCCTGAGCGTGACTACAAAGGCGCGCCGGGCAGTGGCAAGATTATGGGTTACTCCGGTAACTATATTCAAGTCGTATTCGAAGGTTCCGAATCGCTCATCGGCCAGCTGTGCCGCGTGAAGATTACGGAAGCGGGCGTGAACGAATGCCAAGGCCAGCTCGTCCGCGTGATGGATGCGGCATCCGCTACGGTTCGCGGCAACGAGACGAACACGTTCGTTTATCCTAAAGCGCAGTAATGCCTTGAACGGGCAATGTATAAATAGACATGGATTCTTGCGAGGATTCTGCCTAAGGCCCGGTAAGTTCGGATCTTACGGTAGAATCCTTGCTCTACATTTACGTCCTTTACGAAGTTACATAGCAAGGAGGGAGACTTACGATGAAGGAGATATCGGCTGGCGGCGTCGTCTACCGCAAAGTGGACGGCAAGCTGCAGATTCAGCTCATTCAGGATCGTTACGGCAAGATTTCCTTACCTAAAGGCAAGATGGAGCCCGGCGAAACGGTGGAGCAGACCGCATTGCGCGAGATTGTCGAGGAGACCGGGATGGAAGGTATGATAATCGCGCCGATCGATCAAATTAAATATAAGTATAATCATGAATCCAAAGGTTCCGTCGACAAAGAAGTTCACTACTATCTGGTCGAAGCCATCGGCGGGAAGCTGCAAGCTCAAGTCGAAGAAATTCGCGGGGTGGAATGGTTCGAGCCGATGGAAGCGTGGCGCAGGCAGCGCCAGTCCGGATATAGTAATAACGACCAAATTTTGTCGGGCGCGCTCAAGCTGCTCGGCTTGGAGGTTCAAGGCTAATGGCTGAAAGTTGGGTACCGGGAACTCCGATTGCCAAGTTTATTGACCACACGCTGCTGAAGCCTGGGGCAACGGAGAAATATATCGTCAGATTGTGTGAGGAAGCAGCTCAGCATCAGTTTTACAGCGTATGCGTGAATGGCTCCTGGGTATCGCTCTGCCGCGATCAGCTGGCGGGTACCGGTGTCCATATTGCGGCCGTAGTCGGCTTTCCTTTAGGAGCGATGGCGACGAAAGCGAAAGTATACGAGGCGCAAACGGCTGTAGAAGACGGCGCGACGGAGATCGATATGGTATTGCCGATCGGAGCGGTCATCGATGGGCGTTACGGGGTAGTGTCGCATGATATCGCGTCCGTGGTGCGTGCCGTTGAAGGCTCAGCTATCGTGAAGGTCATTCTGGAGACCGGCATGCTGAACGCCGAGCAAAAAGCGGAAGCTTGCCGCGTAGCCGAAGCCGCGGGGGCCCATTACGTGAAAACATCCACCGGATTCGGCACCGGCGGCGCAACCGAAGCGGATATTAAGCTGATGCGGGCTTCGGTCACATCCTCCATTGGGGTCAAAGCTTCCGGCGGCATCCGGGACGCGGAGACGGCGATCAAGATGCTGCAGGCCGGGGCCAACCGGCTCGGCACGAGCGCTGGCGTAGCGATCGTTACTGGACTTTCATCCGTCTCAGCTTCGGAAGGTAACAGAGCGGAAGGGCAAGAAGAGAGCACGCAATATTAAATATGGTCTGCGCGTGCGCGATCTGAGCGGCTGGTGACGTCGTCATCATCGCAACAACCGCTTGCAGCTCTCTGGTGAACGGCGCGAACAGGACGGCGCCGCCGACATTGAGCACGACATGCGACCACGCGACGAATCGGCCGGCCTTGGAGCCGCTGTAGGATACGAGCAAAGCGGTGACGCAGGTACCGATATTGGCGCCTAGGACGATCGCAATGCCGATCGGGACTGGCATGGCGGACACGGCTGCGAGTCCCATAATAATGGCGATTACGGCCGCGCCGCTGTGCACGGCTGCGGTAAGCACCGCTCCGGCGGCAATCCCCCAGATGACGCTTCCTTCAGCGCGTCCGAGGAAGGCGCTGAAGAAGGAGCTGGCTTCGACAGCCGGAGCGACGGATTGCATGAGCGCCATGCCGATGAGGAGCAGGGCGAATCCGCCGACCACGACGGACGTGCTGCGGACAGGCGGCCAGAATCGGCTGCCGGATGGTCTGAGCCCGGCTTGGCTGAATGAGAGTTTGGTTCTTCTTAAGGTGCCTAGCCCCAGCTCGCCGGCCAAGACGGTTACGAACCAACAGCCGAGCGAGATGAGGAGCAGCGGCCAGCCGAGTTTGCTGATGTTGAGACCGATCAGTTCGGTAGTCAGACAGGTGCCGATGTTGGTGCCAAGGATGATGCCGAGCGTCCGCGGAAAGGTAAGCAGCCCCGCATTGACCAAGCCGATCGTCATGACGGTAACGGCCGTACTGCTCTGCAGCACGGCCGTTGTTGCTGTTCCGATGAGCAGCCCGTGCAGCGGCGTGGCGGTCATTTGTTCGAGAACGGTCTGCAAGTGATGGCCGACGGAGCGATGAAGCGTCAGCTCCATCGCTTTTAGTCCAAGCATGAAAATCATGAAGCCGAGAACCATCGGAACAACGATGGAGTTAAGCATGGGGCAGGACTCCTTTGTTTGGCGGAATCGGAGCATTCGTAACGATACATATGCCAATTCAGGTACAAGCATGACAAGCATATTAGTAGGTGAGGCATGAGGAGAGGGCGGTAGAAGAGGAATGGAACGTGTTAGAGCGGTATTGAAGAAGGAACGCAGGAAGAGGCTGGAGAGCGGACATCCGTGGGTATTCGCTAATGAGATCGACCGGTTGGAAGGGGAAACGACGCCGGGATCGCTTGTGGACGTTTTCAGTCATCAAGGCCGCTATCTGGCGACTGGGTATTGGAACCCCAAGTCGCAGATTCAGGTTCGGATCGTAAGCTATAAGCCGATTGAAGCGATGGATACGGTATTCTTCCGCGAGCGGTTTAAGCAATGCGCCCAGCATCGCCGCCGTTTCGTGAACGGGGAAGACTGCCGGCTCGTTTATGGGGAAGGCGATTTTCTGCCAGGGTTGACGGTGGATCGCTTCGGCGGTGTGCTTGTCTTGCAGCTGCTCACCCTCGGCATGGAGATATGCAAGGATGCGATCGTGGAGGCGCTAATCGACGTATTCGCGCCGCAAGGCATCTATGAACGCAGCGATGTCGGCGTGCGAGCGCTGGAAGGGCTTGAGGAACGCACCGGGGTCCTATACGGCGACTGCCCGCGAATCGTGGATATACAAGAGAACGGACTTCATCTGGAAGTCGATATCGTAGAAGGCCAGAAAACCGGTTATTTCTTCGATCAGCGTGAAAATCGGGATTCGATCGGACCGCTTATGCTTGGATGGGGCGAACGCAGCGGCATCGGGCTGCAAGAACGCAAGCGCGAAGAAGTACCTGCTGAAACGCCGATGATTCCGGTCGAATCGCCGGCGTTGGCTGGCGACGACACCGGCGTCATGCAGGACGCCGCATCGAACGTGCTCGTGCCGGTGAACGCGAACGGCAAAGTCGTTACCTTCCCATATTGGGATGGCGCTACGGTGCTGGAATGCTTCGCGCATACGGGCAGCTTCACGCTCCATGCATGCAAGTATGGTGCGAAGAAAGTCACCTGCCTTGATGTGTCCGAGCATGCGATCGAGACGGCAAGAAGGAACGTCGAGCGCAATGGCTTCACCGATCGCGTAGAGTTCGTCGTCGCCGATGCGTTCGATTACTTGCGCACCCAAGTGAAGGGGCTCGAGGAGCGGGCTGAGCGTGCGCGCGCGGCAGCAGGCGGCAAGGCGGATACGTCCAAAGCTTTGTCCGGGGCCGGGCGCACATGGGATGTCGTCATTCTCGATCCGCCAGCCTTCGCCAAGACGAAGCAAGCCGTACCAGGCGCCATCCGCGGTTACAAGGATATTAACCTGCAAGGGCTGAAACTGGTGAATGAAGGCGGTTATCTCATCACCGCGAGCTGCTCGTACCACATGAAGCCGGATCTGTTCTTGGAGACGATTCAGGCGGCTGCTGCAGACGCAGGCAAGATTCTTCGTTTGATCGAGTGGCGCGCGGCGGGTAAGGATCATCCGCAGGTCGTCGGCGTAACCGAGGGGCACTACTTGAAATTCGGAATTTTCGAAGTGCGGAGCCGTTCGTAACCGAACGTATTCGCCTGTAGCAAGGAGACACGGTTGGCGTCGTCCTCCGGCGGCCAGCGCGCGTATACTTTCCTTAATATGTTGAAAAAGGCTTCCTGCCTGATGAGCTCTTCATGAGCTTGCATCTGGCAGGAAGCCTTTTTGGTTATTAGTAAGCGCCTTGCGCGCTGGATGTCTGTTTATGGTGACGCATCTTGACGATGATCTTGCGGATGCTCTCGCCCGAGAGATGGAACTTGCGTTCAAGCTCGGTTACGGTCGATCCGTCCGTAAAGCAGCGGTAAATCTCTTGATTGCGGATGGTCAGCTGTTCGCGTGAGCCGCTCTTCTCGCCCCAGGCGGCACGCTGTTCTTGCGGTTTTGGAATATAGATCAATTCGCCCTGAATATAGCTCTGAAGCTCCTTGAGCAGGCTAGGGGGCAGCACATCTTTTCCATTTTTGTAATTCACGGTAAAGCTCCTCCTCGGATGGGTATTGAACGTAGTTACCTGCAAGCATCGTTACAGTCCATACCATGCTTAGCCGCCTCCTTTCAGATGTTGAAATACAAAAATCACGATACGTAGCCGGTATCGTGTCCAAGCTGCGGGCGCTAACTCTTGCCCGAGTCAAACGAGGAATCGTGTATGAAGAGAGGCGGTCTCCCGCCTCCCCGTAAGACTTCCGCTGATTAAGCGGAAATCACCTCAGCGCTTTTCAATGCAATCAGCTCCTTTCGCGCAATATTTCGTCGGCCCGACATCTATATTAACTCATTTTTTCCAGGAACCTGCAAGCGAAAAAACAATTATAACCATTCTGTGCGGCGGGGCGGAAGCATGTCCTGCTTTCCTTGACACCTTTCGTAAAACGATGAACGATTTACCTCCGCGAGAATCGAACGTTTGTTTGCATATTCGGATGAAATGGGAGGCCCGCTATGATAGAATAGGAGAATCGAAAACTAGACAATGAGGTGATCGCATGGCACTCCGATTCGTAATCGGCCGATCCGGCGCGGGGAAGACGCATCATTGCCTGCAGGAAATATCCCGCAGGATGCAGGAGCAGCCGGACGGGCCGCCGCTCATCATGCTCGTGCCCGAGCAGGCGACGTTCCAGACCGAATACGCGCTGCTAGGCGGAGATCAACGCGGGACGATCCGCGCGCAGGCGCTGAGCTTCCGGCGGCTGTCGTTCCGGATTATGCAGGAGACGGGCGGAACGGCTCTCGTCCCGATTAACGAGAGCGGCAAGAACATGCTTTTATATAAAATCGTGAACCGGTTGCGCAGCGATCTGTTGCTCTATCAGGGCAGCGAATCGCAGCACGGCTTTATCGAGCGTCTCGGCGAGCTGATGACGGAATGGAAGCGGTATGGCGTCGACGGGGAGATGTTGGAGCGGTTCGCGGCGGAAGGCTACGCAGGCGCTTCCAGCTCGTTGCTCAGCCGCAAGATGCATGATCTTCAGAAGATGAACCAGGCACTGGAGCAGGAGCTGGCAGGACTGTACGTGGATGCCGAAGATTATTTGAGCTGGCTCGTCAAGGGACTAGGCGATGCGCCTTCGATGCGGGAAGCGCAAATCTGGATCGACGGATTCCATGGCTTTACGCCGAAGGAATACGAGGCGCTGGCCGCGATCATCCGCCATGGCGCCGAAGTGACGGTTACGCTCAATCTGAATCGTCTGTACGCCCAAGGCGAGCAGCCGCATGAGCTGGACATGTTCCGTTCGACCGCGGAGACCTACTTGAAGTTATGCGAGCTTGCGGAACAAGCCGGAATCGAGCTCTTGCCGCCGATTATGCTGGCAGGCGATCCGCCCTACCGATTCCGCGGCCGGCAGATGCTGGCCCATCTGGAGCGGCATTACGAGGACCGCCGTACGCTGCGGCTGCCGGAAGGCGAGCGTTATGACGACACCGTCTCGCTCTTCGCCGCCGCTAACCGGCGTGCCGAAGTCGAGGCGGTTGCGCGCGATATAACGAAACGCGTTCGGACCGAAGGGTTGCGTTATCGGGATATTGCGGTCATGGTGCGCAATGCGCCGGATTACGGCGACTATCTGAAATCAGTATTTGCAGATTACGATATTCCATTCTTCATGGACCAGAAGGAAGCGGCGCTTCATCATCCGTTGTCCGAGTTTATCCGTTCGGTGCTCGAGATTGCCGTTCGCGGGTGGCGCTACGAGGCCGTATTCCGCTGCATCAAGACGGAGCTGCTCATACCGGACAATGACGGGTCTATTAATCGCGAGACGTTCGATCTGCTGGAGAATTACGCGCTTGCGGCAGGCATCGACGGCTATCGCTGGCTGAATCCGGATAAGTGGCGGCCCGTCGTCCGCGATACGCTTGAGGGCGACCCTGTCGCCGCGGGCATTCAGGAACAGCAAATTTTCAGCGCGGTTCTGACGGCGCGCAACGCGGTCGTGCCGCCGATCGAGGGTTTTATCCGCAAGCTGAAGAAGGCTGCGGCCGTTAGACAGATGTGCGAGGCATTATACGAGCTCTTATACGATATCGGAGCGCCTGACCGACTGGAGCGCTGGAGCAGGCAGGCCGCTGCGAGCGGCGATATGAAGAAGGCCAGAGAACATCGGCAGCTGTGGGATGCCGTCTTGGATTTGCTCGACCAATTGACCGAGATGACAGGCGATCAGGCGCTTCCGTCCGAGTTATTCGCCGGCATGGTGGAGACAGGCCTGGAAGGGTTGAAGTTGGCGTCCGTTCCGCCGTCTCTCGATCAAGTGCTGATCGGCAGCATGGACCGGACCCGCTCAGGGAAGGTCCGTTTCTGTTATTTGCTCGGCGCGAACGATGGCGTTATGCCGCAGCGCATCCAAGAAGATGGCGTGCTTACCGAGCAGGAGCGCGAGACGCTGGGACAAGCAGGGCTGGTGATGGCGCCGAGCGTCCGCAGAAGGCTGTTGGATGAACGTTTCTTGATCTATAACGCCTTATCGACGCCAAGCGAGCACCTTTGGGTGAGCTATCCGATGGCTGATGAAGAAGGCAAGAGCCTGCATCCGTCCGAGGTTATTCGTCATATCAAGCAGATGTTCCCGGGGATTCCGGAGCGCCTGCTTGCCATCGAGCCGGTGAGCGGCATGGATGAAGCGGATCAACTGGGCTTCGTATCGCATCCCGAGCGCACGCTCTCGTATTTGATCAGTCAACTGCGCAGCTGGCGTCAAGGCTTGCAGATTGCCCCGGTTTGGTGGGAGGCATTCAACTGGTATGCCGTAAGGCCCGAGTGGCAGAATCGCTTGCAGCGGCTCATCGCGTCGCTCGATTATGAGAACCAGGAGGCCTTTCTCTCCAGCGAAACGGCGGACCTGCTATATGGCCGCGTGTTGCGGGGCAGCGTGTCGCGGATGGAGCGGTTCGTATCTTGTCCGTTCCAACATTTTGCCATCCATGGCCTGCGCCTGAAGGAACGCGAGGTATTCAGGCTTGCGGCGCCGGATATCGGACAGCTGTTCCATGCGGCGCTGAGCCGTCTGACCGAGACGCTCGGCGACAACTTCGGACAGTTAAGCGTGGAGGAAATCCGGGCGGCAGCGGCCGGAGTCGTGGAGGAACTGGCCCAGCGGCTTCAATCGCAAATTCTGTTCAGCAGCAGCCGCCATCAATATGTGGCAAGGAAGCTGCGCGACATTATCGCTCAGGCGGCCGTTATTCTAAGCGAACATGCCCGCCGGGCGGAATTCAAACCGATCGGGCTCGAGATCGGCTTCGGACCTGAAGGTCCGCTGCCGTCGGTGCGCATTCCGCTGAAGGAAGACCGCACCCTCGAGATGGTCGGACGGATCGACCGGGTCGACGCGGCCAAGACCGAAGACGGCCTGCTGCTGCGCGTCATCGATTACAAGTCCAGCGCCAAACAGCTGAAGCTCGAAGAAGTGGCCTACGGGCTGGCGCTTCAGATGCTTACGTACTTGGACGTTCTCGTCTCTTCCGCGCCTACATGGCTCGGAGAGCCAGCCAAAGCTGCAGGCGCGCTCTATTTCCATGTGCATAATCCGATGCTCTCGGGCTCGAATGCGATCTCAAGGGAGAAGGCGCAGCTTGACATTCTCAAGCGCTTCAAGCTCAAGGGGCTTGTTCTTGCGGACGAAGAGACCGTGCGGAAGATGGACGGCAGCTTAACGACCGGCTACTCCGATTTGCTGCCGCTCGCGATGAAGAAGGACGGCGGTTTCTACAGCACCTCGTCCGTCGCCACTGAGGACCAATGGGCGACGCTGCGCCAATCCGTCCGTTCGACGCTCAAGCGGATCGGCAACCGTATCGTGGAGGGCGACGTCTCCATCGCGCCTTATCGCCTCGGACCGCGGACGCCGTGCCAATTCTGTTCGTACAAGCCGGTCTGCCAGTTCGATCCGCTTATCGAAGGCAACACGTATGCCAAGCTGTACAAGCCGAAGAAGGACGAGGTATGGGGTCTGCTGGCTGCAGGTAGCGAAGAAGCGGTTGAGGCTGAAGGTTCGCTTACCGACGGCTATACATCTACCCGAGAGGAGGAACGGCGCTAATGGTTCAGACATCGCTAAGCAAGCCCGCGGGCAGTACGTGGACCGATGATCAGTGGAAGGCGATCGTGACGAGCGGCAGCAATATTCTTGTTGCCGCCGCGGCAGGGTCGGGTAAGACGGCCGTCCTGGTCGAACGCATTATACGCAAAATATCCGCCGATACCGATGTTGACCGTTTGCTCGTAGCAACGTTCACGAAAGCCGCTGCCGCCGAAATGAAGGAGCGGATCCGGATCGCGCTCGAGAAGGAACTGGTCGCTAATCCCGGTTCGGAGCATCTGCGCAAACAGCTGGCTTTGATGGGGCGGGCTTCGATCACGACGCTGCATTCCTTCTGTCTTGATGTCATTCGCAGGTACTACAGCCTGATCGGATTGGATCCCGGCTTCCGGATTGCGAACGAGACGGAGGCGGAACTGCTGCGCATCGATGTGCTCGATACCTTGTTCGAAGAACGGTATGTCAACGCGGAGGCGGGCGGAGCGGGCGGCGTTGCTTTCGCGGAGCTGGTAGACCGCTTCGGCGGGGAGCGCGGAGACGAGCCGGTCTACGGGCTCGTCATGAAGCTGTATCATTTTGCGCAGAGCAATCCGTGGCCTGGGGCCTGGCTGCGCGATACGGCCGAATCGTTCCGCATAGCGGATGCGGTTTCGCTCGGCGCTTCGCACTGGGTGCAAGGACTGAGGGAAGTAGTGGCGCTCGAGCTCGAAGGTTCGCTCAGCCTGCTGCAGCAAGCGCTGGACGTGACCCGTATGCCGGCTGGGCCGCATGCGTACGCGGCGTCCTTCGACGAGGATCGTGGCGTCGTGGAAGCTTTGCTCGCTAAGGTGAGGAACCAGCCATGGGAGACCTGGCATGAAGCGTTCGGCAATTTCGCATTCGGCAAACTGAAGAGCCAGCGCGGCGACGATATCGACAAAGCGCTGCAAGAGCAAGCAAAGGAACTGCGGGAAGCGGCCAAAACGATCGTCGGCGACTTGAAGGACAAGTTCTTCGTCCGTACGCCGGAGGAGTTCGCGGCCGAACTGCAGGAATTGGCCCCGCTTATGAGCACGCTCTCGGATCTGGTCATCGAATTCGGCGCCCGTTTCGAGGCGGCCAAGCAGGAGCGCGGCCTGATCGACTTCGGGGATATGGAGCACTACTGTCTGCGCATCCTGCGCGATCCTTCGTCTACGCCGGCTCGCACGGTGCCCTCTTCCGCCGCGCTCGAATACCAGCGCCAGTTCGATGAGATTCTGTTGGACGAATACCAAGATACCAATATGGTGCAGGAAGCCATTGTCGATCTCATCGCGAAGCCGGGCAAAGGCAACCGGTTCATGGTCGGTGACGTGAAGCAGAGCATCTACCGGTTCCGGCTCGCCGAGCCCAACTTGTTCCTGCAGAAGTATAAAGCATACGGAAGCACGGATGGTTCGGTAGATGTCGAAGAATTCGAAGCCGACGATTCATCGCGCGTAAGCGCGGAGGAAGTTGGAGGGGGTCAGCCGAAAGAGGAAGCTAAGGCGCCGCATCGCGGCATCCGTATCGACCTTGCACGCAACTTCCGCAGCCGGCAAGAGGTCGTGGACGGGGTGAACAGCGTCTTCCGCGCCATCATGCGCGAGAAGGTCGCGGAGATGGACTACGACGAACGGGCCGAACTGGTCTGCGGCGCGTCCTATCCCTCTGCGAGCGATGGCGGATCTCCGCAGCGGTATGCGATCGAATTCGCGCTGCTAGACCGCGGCAGCGGCAGCGATGATGCGGATGAGAAGCAGGCCGAATCTTCCGAGCCAAGCGAAGAGCAGGAGGGCGGCACGACCGGCGAACCGGCCGAGGACCTGCAAGTGGTGCAGCTCGAGGCGCGTTATATCGCACAGCAGATTCTTCGTCTGAAAGGACTGGGTCCGGAAGTCGAGGGCGAGCAGAACGCGTTCCGTCCATTCGATGGACGCAAAGGGAGCAAGCGTCCTCTTGCGTGGCGCGATATCGTTATTTTGCTGCGCGCGGATAAGCAGTGGGCGCCGGTCATTATTGAAGAGCTGCAAGCGATGGGCATTCCTGCTTACGCGGAACTGGGCAGCGGGTATTTCGAAGCGACGGAAGTGGAAACGGTACTCTCGTTGCTGCGCGTGATCGACAACCCGTATCAGGATATTCCGCTGGCAGGCGCGCTCCGGTCGCCTATCGTCGGTCTTCATGCCGAAGATCTGGCGCGCATACGGATATCTGCCGGCCGCGTCTCTTATTTCGATGCGGTCCGCCATGCGGAATCGGATGAATCGCTGCCGGCTGCGCTGCGGGGCAAGCTGACGGAGTTTCTCGTCGCGCTCGAACGCTGGCGGGAGGAAGCGCGCTCCGGCGCGCTGGCCGAGCTGATCTGGCGCATTTATCGCGAGACGGGCTATTACGATCTTGTGGGCGGCATGCCGGGCGGCCTCCAGCGCCAAGCCAATCTTCGCGCCTTGTACGACCGGGCTAGGCAGTATGAAGCGACTTCCTTCAGAGGATTGTTCCGCTTCCTGCGGTTCGTCGACCGGATGCGCGAGAACGGCGGCGATCTGGGGACGGCCCGGGCGCTCGGCGAGCAAGAGGATGTCGTTCGGATCATGTCGATCCATAAGAGTAAAGGCTTGGAATTCCCGGTCGTGTTCGTCGCAGGGCTTGGCAAGCAGTTCAACAAACAGGATTTGAACGCTTCCTTCCTGATGCATAAGCAGCTGGGGTTCGGGCCCAAATTCGTGGATATCGACCTGCGCGTCACGTATCCGACGTTGCCGTTCCTGTCCATTCGGGAGCAGATGCGCAAAGAAACGTTGGCCGAAGAGATGCGGATTCTCTATGTTGCGCTCACCCGCCCGAAAGAAAAGATGTTCCTCGTCGGCACGACCTCTGATGCGGCAAGCCTGCTCGAGAGGTGGGAAGGCGCTTTGGACATGAACCGGGAGCTTCCGGATTTCCGGCTGTCCCAAGCCAAACGGTTCATCGACTGGGTCGGTCCGCTCGCGATGTATGGCGGCGCGGAGGTGAAGGTTTATCAAGCTGACAGCAGCATGGAGCTGCATGAACTGCCCGCGAGCGAGGGAGCAGGCAGTTCCGGTAGCGAATTAGATTCAGTTTTATCGGTAGCGGAAGTTGTACCACTACCCGAACGTCGCAGCGGTGCTTCCTTCGAAAGCTGGACGACGGGCATCGTGCCGGCTTCTGCGTTAGGCCAAGAAGCGGCAGCGGCTGTCGAGGAAGACGAAGCGGCGGCAGCCGAGTACGAAGCAAGGCTGCAAGCGGTCCGTGAGCTGATTCCGATCTCGGAGTCGCCCGAGACGGCCGAAGAAATCGACGAACGGCTAAGCTTCCAGTACCCGTTCCGCAATGCGACCGTCGTAGCGGCCAAAACGTCCGTTACCGAGATGAAGCGGATGCACGCAGAGGTGGAGGCAGATGAGGATTCGGCGCGATTCCCGTTTGTCGATGATGCACCTGTAGGAGCAGACGGGGCTGCGGAATCGGAAGGATTAACGGCGGGGTCAACGCAAACGGCCGACGAACCGACGGAAGAACGGTTCGGGCAAGTGGAGCTGTTCTTCGGCGACGCGGCGGAGTTTACGTTGCAGGAGTTGGCGGTAGGTGCGGAAGCGCAGATCGCGGTACCGTTCGCATCGGCAGACGCGGCAAACGATTATACGTTCCGGCTTCGCAGGCCGAAGTTCATGGAAGAGGCGAAGCTTACGGCGGCAGAACGGGGAACCGTCAGCCACTTGGTCATGCAGCATATGCCGCTGGACCGGGAAGTCGATGAGCCATGCGTGCAGGCGACGATCGAATCGTTGATCGAACGAAGCATGCTGACAGCCAAACAGGCCGAAGCCGTTGATGTAACCGCGGTGGCTTCCTTCTTCCGGGAGCCGGTTGGCCAGCGCATGCAGCGAGCGGGATGGGTTCGGCGGGAGACGCCGTTCAGCTGCACCTTCCCGGCAGGCAAGGTGTATCCGCATGCGGAGGCTTCCTCGTCGGAGGAGCCGATTCTGATCCAAGGGGTTATCGACTGTCTGTTCGAGGACGAAGAAGGCTTGGTCCTGCTCGACTACAAGACGGATCGAATCGCGGGCAAGGACCCTGAATTAGCGGCAGAGCGGCATCGGTTCCAATTGACCTTGTACGCGGATGCCATTCGGACCATTCTAGGCAAGCCCGTCGATGCTTGCTATGTCTATTTTCTCGATGGGGGCAAGGCGGTTCGGTTGTTCTAGAGAGAGGCTCTTGCGCGTGTTGGACGCGGAAGACCAGAGATGAACGGAGGAGAAACATTGCGTATATTGCATACCGCGGATTGGCATTTCGGGCGAACGCTCGAAGGCCGCAGCCGCTTGGAGGAACAGGCGGCGTTCGTCGACGAGCTGGCGAAGCTCGTTCAGGAGGAAGCGATCGATCTGGTGCTGCTGGCTGGGGACGTGTATGACTCGGTCAACCCGCCGGCCGCGGCGGAGCAGCTCTTCTATGAGGCGCTGTCGCGTATATCCGATGGCGGGAAACGCACGGTGGCCGTCATTGCAGGCAATCACGATCACCCGGAGCGAGTATCGGCTTCGGCGCCGCTCGCGGCGAAGAGCGCGATTCATTTGGCAGGAATGCCGACCGGCGAGCCGATTCTCGTCGATGTCAGCCGGACGGGGGAGCGGGCGGTAATCGCCGCGCTGCCATATCCATCGGAGTCGCGGCTGCGCGAGTTGCTGAGCGAGGAGACGGACGAGACGGCGCTGCGAAGCGCCTATTCCGAGCGAGTAGGCCGTCTCATGACGCGCCTGGCTTCCCATTACAGACCGGACACGGTCAATCTGGCAATGAGCCATATCTACGTGCTTGGCGGACTGGAGACGGATTCCGAGCGTCCGATACAAGTCGGCGGCGCATATACCGTAGACCCAAGCGCGCTGCAAGCGGGCGCCCAGTACGTGGCGCTCGGACATCTTCATCGCCCTCAGCGCGTTGCTGGCGATGAACGGATGCGCTATAGCGGATCCCCGCTCGCGTACAGCTTCTCCGAAGCCGGACAAGCCAAGTCCGTAACCGTATTCGACGCGAGCCCAGGTGCCATCATTCAGCCGCAAGAGATTCTGCTGAGCTGCGGCAGGCCGCTCGTCAAGTGGCAGGCGAAGGGCGGCCTGGCCGAAGTGCATAGCTGGCTGGACGAAGGCAGAGACCTCCGCGCCTGGATCGATCTGGATATCTGGATGAATGAAGCGATGACGATTACCCAGATCCAGCAGCTGCGCAAGCAGCATGAAGGCTTGGTCCACATCCGGCCGATTTATCCCGAGATGGAGGCGTCCTCGGCCGAGGATAGCCGCAGCCGCGAGCAGCTGCCTGCAGAGGAGCTGTTCCGGCGTTTCTTCGCCAAGCAGACCGGCGGCGCGGAGCCGGATTCGGAGACGATTCAAGTGTTCCTGGAGCTTATTGCAGAAGACGACTCGGATCCGCAAGGCGCGATTGCTGAAGGAGGCGAATCTGCATGAAGCCGATATTATTAAGACTCAGCGGACTGCAAAGTTACCGCGAAATGCAGGAGGTCGATTTCGCGCGGCTATGCGAGGCGGGCGTATTCGGCATCTTCGGCAATACGGGGAGCGGCAAATCGAGCATTCTCGATGCGGTGACCCTTGCGCTGTATGGTAAAGTCGAGCGTGCGGCCAATGGAACGCAAGGCATTATGAACCAATCGGAGAAGCAGCTGTCGGTCGCGTTCACCTTCGAGCTCGCCGGCGGGGGAGAGCAGCGCCGTTACCGAGTAGAACGCCAGTTCAAGCGGGGCGGCGAAGTTTCTGTCAGTAATACGCTCAGTCGGTTCATCGAGTTGACGGACGATGGAGAGATCGTGCATGCCGATAAACTGGCGGACGTCACGCGTATGGTCGAGCTGCATATTGGACTTAGCATGCAAGACTTTACCCGCGCGGTCGTGCTTCCGCAAGGCAAGTTCGCGGAGTTTCTGTCGCTGACAGGCAAGGACCGTCGCCAGATGTTGCAGCGGTTATTCCGTCTCGAGCGGTTCGGCGACGGTCTGGCCCTGAAGCTGTCTCAGCGAATGAAAGTGGCAGAAGCGGCGCTTAACGAAGCGGCTGCCGAGCAACTGGGTCTCGGCGATGCTTCAGATGGCGCGATCGAAGCGGCTTCGGAGCGCCAGCAGGAAGCGTCCGTGCTGTCCGGGCAAGCTCGATCCAAGCTTACTGCCGCTGAGCAGCTTCATGCGCAGCAGCTGCAGATCAGGCAGCGTCAGGACGAGCTTCGGAAGGTGGAAGCCAAACAGAACGCCCTGCAGGCCAGTTCGGCCCAAGTGGCTGCGTTGGAAGAGGAACTGAAGCGTCTTGCGGCAGCGGAGAAACTCATTCCGTTTCTCGACGCGCTTCAAGCCGCCGAGGCAGCTTCCGTAACTGCTCGGCAGCGTCTTGCGGCTGCCGAACAAGCTTATGTCGCGGCTGAAGCCTCTGAGCAGGCCGCAGCTGCGCAGGCAGCTTCGGCAGAGCTTGAGGCAGCGGCCGCCGAGCCGCGTCTCGCCCAACGTCTGGAGCAGCTGGCCGGCGCTCAGCGACTGGAAGCCGAGACGCAAGCGTTGGCGGCAGCCGAGCAAGATATCTCGGCGCGTCATAACCAGGCGGCCGAACAACAGCGGAATTATGCCGAGCAAGCGTTGAAGGCGGAAGATCTGCTCGCCCGCGCTCAGCAGAGACAGCAGGAAGTCAAGCTGGAGTTGAAGCAGACCGAACTTACGGCGGACGAACGTAATACACGAAGTCTAATGGCCAAACGGCTTATGCAGCTGCAAACGGTGCAAGGGCAGCTTGACTCTGCCCGCCGGGAAGAGAGTAGCCAACGCGCCGCGCTCAAACAAGTCGAAGATAGGAAAATGGCTGCGCAAGCGGCCGTCGCTACCGGCATGGCTTCCCTGCGCGCGGCAGCGAATGCTTTGAACCCGATCGTACAACAGCTTAGCAAGCAGGAAGATGTCCTTCAAGCTTTGCTTGATCAACTGCCCGAACGGATGGAGCGGGTCAAGAGCGAATACCTCGCGCAGCAGCGCCTGCAGCTGGCCGCTCAGCTCTCGGAAGGGTTAAAGGCAGGCGAGCCATGCCTCGTATGCGGCTCTTGCACGCATCCAAGTCCGAACGCCGGCGATCATGAGCATAAGGGAGCGATCGCAGAACTCGAGCTTGAGATCGCGGGATGGGAACGCCTCTCCCAGCACGGGCAGCAGCTTAAGTTCAAGCTGGCGACGGCACGGGGGAAAACGGAGCATGCGCTTGAAAGGCTGCAGGAGTCTTTATTGTCCGCTGATTCCGTTAGCGGCGATCAGGCTGCGTCAGCAAGTGCAGACGCTGCTCAATCTTACGGTATGCTGGAAGCTGCGGCAACGGCTGAGCTTCGGCTTGCCTCCGAGCCACGGTCGTCCGTACCGCTGTCGGAGCTGGAGGCTTATATTCGCCAGGCAAGGGAGTGGCTGGTGAAGCTGGAGAACAGCATGACGCAAGAAGAGAACAACTGGAGTCGTCTTCGCAGCCAAGTGCTTGAGGCACGGCGTGCAGCGGACGCGATTGCGGTAGAACAACGTTCCTTGCAAGCGGTCGGGGATGCCGCGGCTGCCAAAGCTAACGAGTTGGCCAAGCAGCTCGAAGAAGAGACGACCGTATGGCTAGAGCAATTCCATAATCCGTTCGTCCCTGAACAGGCGCAAGCGGACATCGATGCTTATGAGCAACGCGAGAAGCAAGCCGAGGAGCTCAGAGGCAAGCTGGACGTCAGCGTCACTTTCATCGAAGACAAGACGAAAGCACGGGAGACGCTCCGCCAATCCGAACAGCAGGCGAGGCTTGCGATGGTCGAGCTTGGCGCACGTCTGGAAGGGCAGCGCCAACAGCTGGCGGAGAAGAGTGAGCAGCTTCATGCGATTACTGGCGGCGTGCAGACGGCCGTTCTTATTGCGGCCTCCGAGCAGGAGCTCACCCTGCTCCGCACTAAGCTCACGGCGTTGAAACAGGCAAGCGTACGGGCGCAACGGCTGCTGCAGCAAGCCGCAGAGGAGCGGAGCGCCGCGCAGGAAGGCGAGAAGTCGACGAAGAACCGCGGTCAGGAATGCCGATCAGCCTGGGAAGCGGCGCTTACGGAATCGCCGTTCACTGGACCGGATGATCTGCAGCAGCTTCGGCCGCTGCTGAAGCAGCAGGCGACGATCGCTTCCCAGATCGAGCAATACCGCAAGACCGAGCGAGAGCTGACAGGGCAGATCGCTATGCTTCAAGAGCAGTTGGACGGTCGGTCGGTAACAGATGAGGCTTGGGAGGCTTGCATCGCTGATTTGGCTCAAGCGCGAGCTGCCGGTGAAGAGACGCTGCAGCAACTAGCCAAGGCCCAGCGGGATCTGGAAGACTTGCAGAGCAAGCGCGAACGGTGGCTGGCACTGGAGCAGAAGCGCTCCGCGATGGAGTCGCTATGCGGCAGATTGAAGTCGCTGCAGACCGTATTCCGCGGCAACGCCTTCGTGGAATACGTGGCGGAGGAGCAGCTTGTCCAGGTATGCCGCGCGGCTTCCGAACGGCTTGGGTACTTGACGAAGCGCCGTTATGCGCTCGAGGTTGACTCCGGCGGCGGGTTCGTCATCCGCGATGATGCGAGCGGCGGAATTCGCCGGCCGGTATCGACGCTTAGCGGCGGCGAGACGTTCCTGGCCTCGCTTGCGCTCGCATTGGCTCTATCCGGCCAAATCCAGCTTCGGGGCAAATACCCGCTGCAGTTCTTCTTCCTGGATGAGGGTTTCGGCACGCTGGATCCCGAGCTGCTCGATACCGTCATTACTGCGCTGGAGAAGCTGCAGAATGACAAATTATCGGTTGGCGTGATCTCGCACGTTCCGGAGCTTAGAGCGAGGTTGCCTAGAAGGCTCATCGTGACCGCAGCGGAACCTTCCGGCCGCGGCAGTCTGGTCGCGCTGGAGACGATGTAGCCATCTTGTGAACTTTCCTTGTCAGCGGTTGCATCCCTAGGCAGAAACAGGTAACTTAGGCTGTAAGCGAAGCATACGAGCAATCGATGACGGCGCAAGTTTACTTGTGGGGGTTAATCGTTGTGACTGAACAGGACAAGCCGAAACGTTCCTATTTCGTACCGGCGCTGCTGCTGATTATCGTCATCAGCTTAACGGGCAATATTGTTCTTTATACGAAGACGATGCTGAATAATCAGGATGATTGGGCAAGGCGCGGGCATACGATCATCCATTCCGGCGTCCAGCTGCAGCAGCATATCGATAAGGTACTCTCGACGATACAGTCGCTCGAGACTGCTTCCGATGTTCCAAGCCGACTGGAGGCCAAGAGCAGCGTATCTTCCGCCTTTGACAGCCTCAATGCGGTCGAAACGTTCTTCGCGGAGGCCGAAACGTCGAACGGCGCGCCGCTCCAAGCAGAACGCCGCACAGCGTCCGAGTTTCTCGTGCAAGCCGAGCAATCGCTCGTCGACCTGGGCAACCACGAAGGAACGCTTACGGCAGAGGAGAAGGCGTACTTAGCTATGCTAAAGTCGACGTACACGAAGTTGAAGGAGAAAGCAGACGGCTTTATTTATACCGATGATGCCACGCGTGAGGAAGCATTGACCGCTCGCGCGGATAAGCGTTGGGTCACCATGGCCTCAGAGCTTCAGACGATCATGAACGAACCGGAGCAGATGGTCTTCGGCGGATCGAAATAATGCCGGCAAAACGCCAAAAAACCTTGGTATCTATAATCGATACCAAGGTTTTTTGTTGTGCGATATAACACGCGTTCCGCTCTTTGAAGGGCGCGCCTAACAATTGCCGATCGTCTTATTCGTGAATGGCAGTCAGCAGCTTGCCGAGTGCTTCCATAGCCTGTTCTTCTTGCTCGCCGTCGATTTCAAGCGTCACTTCGTCATGTTGGGCGATGCCGAGAGTCAGCATGGCGATCGAGCTTTTGCCGTTTACTTTCTTCCCTTTGCTGAGGACATCCACTTTGCAAGGGAATGTGCTCGCGGTCTGAACGAAGGTTTTGGTCGGACGGACGTGGAATCCGGTAGGGTTCGTGATAACAAAGTTTTGAGTTAACATACAGTTTTCGCTCCTTTTACATGCTCTTGTACATGTTGAATCACTTCTTCTTGGGTTTGCATTAGGATGGCTTCTTCAGCAATCTTCGCCCATTCCGCTTGGGACAGTTGGCCGATCAGCTCGCGAGTCGCAAGAATCGATCCTGCGCTCATGCTGAACTCATGAAGGCCAAGGCCGAGCAGCAGCGGCACCGCATTCGGGTCGCCGGCCATCTCGCCGCACATGCCGACCCACTTGCCTTCCGCTTCCGCGGCACGGATAACCATGCGCACAAGCCGCAAGATGACAGGGTGGCAGGGCTGATACAGATAAGACACGGTGTCGTTCATCCGGTCGGCTGCCATCGTATATTGAATGAGGTCATTGGTGCCGATGCTGAAGAAATCGACTTCCTTCGCGAAGAGGTCGGCCGCGATCGCCGCCGCCGGCACTTCGATCATCATGCCAACTTCGATGTTCTCCGCGATCTCGACGCCTTCAGCCACCAGCTTGCTGCGTTCTTCTTCAAGCAATCGTTTTGCTTCACGCAGTTCGGATAAGACGGCAATCATCGGGAACATGATTTTCAGGTTGCCGTACCGGCTTGCCCGCAGCAAAGCGCGCAGCTGCGTGCGGAAGAGGTCTTCGCGAGTCAGGCAGAACCGCAGCGCACGCAGACCGAGGAAAGGATTGCTTTCTTTCGGAAGTTCCAAGTAAGGCAATTCCTTATCCCCGCCGATATCCATCGTCCGGATGACGACCGGTTTGCCTTTCATGCTCTCGAGCACATATTTATAGCTCTCGGTCTGTTCGGCTTCGGAAGGGAAGCTGTCCCGGCCCATATAGAGGAACTCGGTCCGGAAGAGGCCGATGCCCTCCGCGCCGTTCTCGATGGCTTTGACCACATCGACCGTCTGGCCGATGTTGGCTGCCAGCTCGACGCGCGCGCCATCGGAAGCGATGGTAGGCATTTCCTTGAGCTTCGCCAGTTCCGTTTTACGCGACTCATATTGTTGCTTCTTCGATTCATAAGCTTGTAGTTGCTCCGAAGTCGGATCAATAATAATAAGTCCTTCAATCGCATCCATAATGACGTTCGTGCCGCTCGGGATATTCAGTACTTCTGCGCCTACGCCTACGATCGCCGAGACATCGAGCGAGCGCGCCATGATCGCGGAGTGGGAGGTGCGGCTGCCGATTGCCGTAACGAAGCCTTGCACCGCATCTAAGTTCAGCTGCGCGGTATCCGATGGCGCCAGATCCTCGGCAATGATGATACACGTGTCGTGAATTTGCGATAAATCCTGATGCGGTTCGCCTAACAGATGGCTCGTGACGCGGCCCGCGATATCGCGAATATCAGCCGCGCGCCCGCGCAGAAGTTCATTGTCCATCGACTCCAGAACTTCGATGAAAGTTCCGGCTACTTCATGCAACGCATATTCGGCATTGATGAATTCGTCGGCGATTTTCTCAATCGCGGCGTCGATAAGCTCCGGATCTTCAAGCAGCATCAGATGCCCTTCGAAAATCTCCGCTTTATCCGCGCCGAGGCGCTGTTCGGTCATCGCACGGATCGCTTCCAGCTCTACCTTCGATCGTTCAACCGCCTGCCGGAAGCGTTCCTGTTCTTCTGCGGCATTCGTCACGGATACGCGGGTTGGAGCGGGTCTAGCTCCTTTTAACGTGATTACTTTGGCAATGGCATACCCGGGTGACGCGGCGATACCTTTTAATTGTCGGCTCATTGATTCATACCTCCATGCGTGCGTTAAGCTTGCTGCTTGACCTGGTTATATGCGGCTTCCAGCGCTTGGTGGAGCGGATGGTCGGCAGCAAGGCCCGTATAGCGGGTAATGGTGCTGCTAAGACCGCTCTCCTTCAGCGACGATTGAATTTCAACGGCCTCGGGATCGTCTGCGTAATCAAAATGCAGCGCTGCAGCCATTCCTTGAACAAGATGTTCGGTCTTCAAGCCGTACTCGGCGGCAAGCATTGCCGGACGGACCAAGCGATCGCTCGGGGACAGCTTCCGGATCGGCGAACGGCCGACGCGCTCGACTTCATCGCTGAGGTAAGGGTTCGTGAAGCGTCCGAGAATTTTTTCGATATATTGGTCATGCTGAGCGGAATCAAAATCGTATTTATGAATAAGGACGGCGCCGGTCTCTTGCAAGGCAGCGCGAACCTCCGCGCGGATCGCTTCTTGTGCCATGGCCTCTTGAATCGTCGAGCATCCGCGAAGGTAACCATGATAAGCCGCGACGCAGTGGCCGGTGTTGACGGTGAACAGCTTCCGTTCGATGAAAGGCTCGAGACCTTCTACGTAGTGCACGCCTTCTATCTCTTGGAAGCCCGGCAGCGTCGCGGAACGGTCAACGACCCATTCGTAGAAAGGCTCGACAGTCACGTGAAGCGGATCTTCGTGATGCTGAAGCGGAACGATCCGGTCCACGGCGGCGTCCGGGAAAGCGATGCTGCGGTCGGCTACGGCATGAAGCTCTGCAGGCAGATGGCCGTATACGAGTTCCTTCAGCTGGGTGCTGCCGCCGATGGCATTCTCGCATGCAATGACATGAAGAGGGGCGGTAACGGACGCGGTAAGTCGCTTCTCGATGCCTTGCGCGATGGTACCGGCGATATGCTTCAGAATATGGACGCCTACAGCCGTTGTAACAAGGTCGGCTCCAGCGATGGCTTCGGCGACGAGCGCCGAGTTCTTGCCGTCGATGGCGTTCACGTTATGGACCTCGATCATTCGGCCGCTGCCATCCGCAAGCTCGACGGTATAGCTGCCTTTAGCTTGAATGGCCCCTACGAGAACGTCGCTGACATCGACGAACGTGAGCTCATAACCAGCCTGCGACAGCAGCAAGCCGATAAAACCGCGGCCGATATTGCCGGCCCCGAAGTGGATGGCTTTCATTTACTCCATCCCCTTTTCGAAAATCTCGATCAGGGCTTGCTCAGATTTGGCGCCGATGATGTCAGCCATGTTGTCTTCGTCCGATACGAGCATCGCTACGCTAGTGAGCAGGTCGAGATGGTCATCGCCGACGGCCGCAATGCCGATCACGAGATGAGCGGGTTCGCCTTCACCGAAATCGACGCCTTCCGGAAGCACGACAACGGATAGGCCAGTCGAACGAACCAGGCTTTTTGCTTCATTCGTGCCGTGGGGAATCGCCAGACCGCCGCCCATGTATGTGGAGAGGGAGTTTTCGCGCTCGATCATTTTGTCGACATATTCGCTTGGGACATGGTCAGCTTCGACGAGCAGATTGCCGGCGATGCGGATCGCCTCATATTTGTCTTTCACCTGTACATTCAATTTCACTTTGTTTACGGACAGTATGCTCATGTTAAACTCTCCAATCCAATGTGGTTTTTAATTAACTTCTCCAATTCGGTTGCTATGTAGTGACGTATCGTGCCCGCGTCACTTTCTCTTAAGTGCATCATCATCTCCGGCGACAGCAGCATCGCGCTAATTTCGCTTAAGATAGCTAATCCCGGCTTACTCAATTGTTTGGGGGCAAGCATGAGCAGCAGATGTCTGACCTGATCTTCGGGTTGGCTGCCGAGCGCAAGCGGCTCCTCCAGTCTAAACAACAACAGTAAGGGAAAAATAACCTCGTCGCTCCGGGTATGAAGCAGCGCCAGATCGGTATCCGGAATGCGCTGGCTGCCATGCTGTTCGCGTTCGAGCAGCAATCGGGCAACGGCCTTCGCGTTGCGAATTGCGCCGCACTCGTAAGCGATCCCGGTTACGCGTTCGAATACCGATTCCATTCCGTTAATCCCGGCACGGCTTAACATCGTTACGTCAAAACGCTCTAGCAGCGAGATCGTCTCTTGCGCTTGATCCCGCATGAGAGCAAGACGCGTGGTTGCCCCTTCAGGAGGGGGTGGAGATAGCATGGCGGCAGGCTGCAGCGCTGCCGGTTCATGATGAGGCAGGTGCCGAATGAATTGCCGCAATCGCTCGGTTTCTTCTTGGGTAAGAAGCGGGCTGAGCTTGATATAACGGCTGCGTTCAATCGGCAAGTCGACCGTCGATATAATCAAATCGTACTTTTCCTCCGCAATGCGAGAGGCTTCGAACCAGGATACCCGGCCGATCAGATCGATCTGCGGCAGCTCTTTCGTGATCCGGACGGCGAGCATCTGGGAAGACCCGATTCCGCTCGTACAGACGAGCAGGGCCCGAACATGCCGGGTGACAAGCGTTGCACGTTCCAGAGAAGCGCCAAAATGCATGACGAGGAAGCCGATTTCCTCTTCCTGAACCGAGAGTTGAATGACCTCGGAGGCCGCATGGCGGACCGTCTCGAACAGATCGCTATAATCCCGTTTGATCTGGGGCAGGAGAGGGTTGCGTATTTTTTGCCCGCTGGCGATTCGTGCTAGCGCAGGTTCCAGATGATGCAGCAGTCCTTCAATAAGCGAGCGGTCGCGGATCAGGGGCATGAACAGCTTCTCTTCCACATAACGGACGAGCCGTATGACCGTATCCATCAACTCCAAGTGAGCGGGCAGCGGCAGTTCGGTTGGCAAACGCACATCCCAGTGATGAAGCAGGCCGGAGAGATAAACCATTTCCTGCTCCGGCAGCTGCATATCCAGATATCCGCAGAATAGCTGCAGTTTCTCTTGCGCGAGCGTATCATCCAACGAGACGAGCGGAGTGGTCCCTGCCACAAGTCGCCCATTCTGAATGCGGGTAATCGCAACGGCAAGCTGAATGACCAGCTGCGTGTAGCTTTCCTCCGACAGCACGGTCGGGTACAGCTCCTCCAGACGCCATAGCGCCTTCTCGACTAGAAGGAAGTTCGAGCGGTTGATAAGCTCGAGCAGCCGTCCTTTCACAATAGAAACAGGCGCTTGACCGGACTGATCGAATAGATCCGCGTCATCCAGCTGCATCTGAGCGAGCTTCACAATCACTCGCCGAAAATCTTTCTCAGGCCCCGTCAATGCCACGCCATAACCGCGCCGTCGTTCCAGCGTAAGACCGGATTCGCCTAGCATAAGCTCGATTTCGTCCAGGTCATGGCTGATCGTCGGAATCGCCACTTGGAGCTCATGCGCCAGCGTGAATAGTTTGGTCGGTTCCGTATCTTCGATTAAGCGGCAGAGGATATACGTTTTGCGGTCCTCGGCGGAATAGCCCGTTGTGAACATCGCCTCCAGCGTTTTGCGAAAAAGCTCGATCTCTTCGGGATTGGCTTTCACTTGAATGCCCGATCCGGATTTCTTCACGAGCTTGATCTGGGCGGAGGCGAGGATGGTTTCTGTTTCTTGCAGCTCACGATGTACGGTGCGAGGACTGACTTTAATCTCCTCTGCAATCTCCGCGACAGTCATGCCGTCGACCCTGCTAAGCAGCAACTCGACGATTTGCCGTTGTCTGGTTGATACTTTCATCGCATACCACCCTCGTGGCTCGAAATGAAATGGACGTAACGCTTTTGGCCGCAGCCAAAAGCGTTACGTCGAGTACATGAATGTTAGCTAAGACGTTTCACAAGCTCGTCGTACTCCGGACTCTTCAAGAAGTTGTCGATCGAGATATGCTCAGCGGATGGAGCCTTTGATTTAGCGCGATCCGTCAATGTCTTATGCGTGATGACGATGTCGGCGTCTGCCGGAATATCGCTGATCGCCGTGTTGGTGACCGTCACCGGAAGACCGGCGGTCGTCATTTTCTTGCGCAGGATCGATGCTCCCATTGCGCTGGAGCCCATGCCGGCGTCGCAAGAGAAGACGATTTTGCGAACTTCTGCTTTCGTCTTTTGGCCGGTAGCAGTTTCCGGAGCAGCGTTAATCTCTACGTTGACTGCCGTAGCTGCCGCTGTTGGGGATGCAGCTGCGTTGCCGGCATTTTTCATCTGCTTCATTTTCGCGGATGCTTGTTCCAATTCGTCTTCTTCGGACTCCGTCTTGCGTGTCGTCTTCAGAAGCAGGGCAGCGACGAGGAACGATACGACAGCCGCTACAAGGACGCCGGCGAACATGCCGAGATAGCCGCCTTTAGGCGCCATGGCAATGTAAGCGAAGATACTGCCCGGCGATGGTGCCGCAACCAGGCCTGCGTCAAACAGGGAGAAGGTTGCCGTACCTGCGACGCCGCCTGCGATCGCAGCGAGCAGCAGACGCGGGTTCATAAGAATGTACGGGAAGTAAATTTCGTGAATACCGCCGAAGAAATGGATGATCGCGGCCCCTGGAGCCGATTGCTTCGCCGAACCGCGGCCGAAGAAGCAGTACGCCAGCAGAATGCCAAGACCAGGGCCTGGGTTCGATTCGAGCATGAAGATGATGGATTGACCGGTCTTGGCCGCTTGATCCAGGGCGATCGGGCTAAGTACCCCATGGTTGATCGCATTGTTCAGGAACAATATTTTGCCCGGCTCGATCAGAATGTTCGCCAGCGGCAGCAGGTGATTGTCGATCAGGAAGTCGACCCCGTGCGCAAGCCCTTTGCTGATCGCCTGTACGACAGGCCCGATTGCTTTGAAGGCGATAATAGCGAGAATACCGCCGATAATACCGGACGAGAAGTTGTTGACGAGCATTTCGAAGCCGGATTTGATCTTGCCTTCGACCGACTTATCGAACTTCTTCAGTACCCAGGCTGCCGCAGGACCGACGATCATGGCGCCCAGGAACATCGGAATTTCCGAGCCGATAATAACGCCCATTGTCGTTACGGCGCCGATGACGCCGCCTCGCGTGCCGTGAATCATCGTACCGCCGGTGTAACCGATCAAGAGCGGCAGCAAATACTTAATCATCGGATCGACGAGTTTAGCGAGCTCCTCGTTCGGGATCCAGCCGGTCGGGATGAAGAGGGCTGTAATAAGACCCCAAGCGATGAATGCGCCGATATTCGGCATTACCATTCCGCTTAAGAAACGCCCAAACTTTTGCACTCCAACGCGAAGTCCTTCTTTACGTGATTGTGCGGACACTTCATTCATCAGGTAATCCTCCTTGTTCTATGTCCCCGTATCCTTATCGTGTGGCATTAGGTGATGACGTAATCGTACTGGAAACGCTTTTACGCATCAATCAAAGGAAAAGGAGGTTTCGTCATGAACGCTGTTGCCAACATTTTTGTCGGGCGGACGCCATGAAAAAGGCCAGCGAAACCGAAGCTTTCGCAGCTTTAGTCCACTGGCCCTTTGCGCCTGTAGGCGGCAGGCGTATTCCCGTAATGTTCCTTAAATACCTCAATAAAGTAGCTCAAATTGTTAAACCCGACGTCAAGCGCCACTTCCATCATTTTCTTATCGGTCTCGCGAAGCAGGATGGCGGCTTGCTGCATCCGGTATTGGTTCAAATATTCCATTGGGCTCTTAGCCGTTATTTCTTTGAAGAATCGGCAAAAATAAGCTTCGCTCATGGATACGAGGCCGGCGAGTTGGCTTAGCTTGATCGGCTCGCTGAAGTGCTCATGCATGTAATGCAGCACCGACTTCAATCGCTCGATCCGGTAATCGTCCGTGCTTCGCTGTCTCTGGGCAGGAGCAGGGCCTTCAGTGAGCATGTAGAGCTTGGCCATGATGAGCAGCAGCATTCCTCTTGTCGTCAGTTCGTAAACCGGCGGCTTCTGGACATTAAGCTCAATTAACGTTTCGAGGAGCGTAAGCAGCTCCGCGGCATGGGGCACGGCATGCGTCAGATGGACCGGCGCTATTCGCTTCTTCTGCACGATCGGCTGTATGTAATGCTCCAAGGTCAAATCGATCGCACCGCTGCCGAGCAGCTCCGGATGGAACACGACGGCGATGAAGGAGCAAGGCTCGCTTCCGAGGACGGATCCGGAATGGAGATCGCCCGAAGCGACGAAGATCGCTTCCCCTGCGGCTACCTCGTAGTCTGTGGCATCGACCCGGAAGACGGCTTGGCCGGCAGTAACTAGGAGCAGCTCCATTTCGTCGTGCCAATGCAGATCGAGCAGCGGTTCGTCAGGCGGGCAGACGATCGGATAGATACTGATCGGATAACGCGCGTTGCCGTGGATGCGGGCTTCCTTCAGCGTCGCTTTATTCATAGGTGACACTCCTTACAAGGTCAAAATATTGATATTATTGAGCAAAATCTATAAAGAATTTCAATCCAAAGGTCAATATTATTATAGTATAAGAAACGGAGGGATTCGACTTGAAATTTACCGACGGTTACTGGATGACCAAAGAAGGCATTACGATGCACAACCCGGTCGAAATTCGCGATTTGCAGGTGGAAGGGCAGTCGATCTCCATCGATGCCGCTTGCAAAAACGTTCGCATAAAAGGCGATACGCTCAACGCGCCGCTGCTTCACGTTGACTTAAGCTCCCCAAGGAAAGATATCATACGCGTACGCTGGACGCACCATGCCGGCGAACAGGCGAAGGGGCCTCATTTCGATATTTTCCCCGAGCATGGATTTAGCCCGGAAGTGAAGGACGAAGAGGCGGCGATCACGCTCACGAGCGGCGGCCTAAGCGTTAAGGTGGACAAGCAAGGGCCATGGAATCTTGCGTTCACGAACTACGGTAAATACGCGACGGGATCGAGAAGCAAACGCACGGCATACTTAAGAACGCAGGAGAAAGAAGCGTTCTTCCGCGAGCAGCTTGACCTCGGCGTCAGCGAGCGGATCTACGGTCTTGGCGAGCGTTTCACGCCGTTCGTGAAGAACGGCCAAGTGGTCGACATCTGGAACGAGGATGGCGGCACGAGCAGCGAGCAAGCGTATAAGAACGTACCTTTCTATCTGTCGAGCGAAGGCTACGGCGTATTCGTTAACCACCCGGAGCGCGTCTCCTTCGAGATCGCGTCCGAGAACGTATCCAAGGTGCAATTCAGCGTACCGGGCGAGACGCTCGAGTACTTTATCGTCGGCGGCGAGACGCTTAAGGATGTGCTCGCGAACTACACGGCGCTGACCGGCAAGCCTGCGCTTCCGCCAGCTTGGTCGTTCGGCCTGTGGCTGACGACTTCCTTCACGACTGATTACGATGAAGCGACCGTGAACAGCTTCATTCAAGGGATGGCAGACCGCGATTTGCCGCTGCATGTCTTCCACTTCGACTGTTTCTGGATGAAAGAGTACCAGTGGTGCGACTTCGAGTGGGATCCAGCCGTATTCCCGGATCCGGTCGGCATGCTGAAGCGCCTGAAGGACCGCGGGCTCAAAATCTGCGTATGGATCAACTCCTACATTGCGCAGAAGTCGCCGCTGTTCAAGGAAGGCAAGGAAAAGGGATACCTCGTCAAGCGTCCGAACGGCGACGTATGGCAGTGGGATATGTGGCAGGCCGGCATGGGTCTGGTCGACTTCACGAACCCGCATGCGGTCCGTTGGTACCAAGATCATCTGCGCCGCCTGGTCGATATGGGCGTCGATTGCTTCAAGACCGACTTCGGCGAGCGCATCCCGACGGATGTCGTCTACTTCGATGGCTCCGATCCGGTCAAAATGCACAACTTCTACACGCAACTGTACAACAAAGCGGTCTTCGAAGTGCTCGAAGAGAAGCTTGGCAAGAACGAAGCGATGCTGTTCGCGCGTTCCGCTACGGCCGGCGGCCAGCAATATCCGGTTCACTGGGGCGGCGACTGCTCGGCGACGTACGAGTCGATGGCAGAAACGGTCCGCGGCGGCCTGTCCCTGGGCCTGTCGGGCTTCGGGTTCTGGAGTCATGACATCAGCGGCTTCGAGAGCACGGCTCCGCCGGATATCTACAAGCGTTGGGTAGCGTTCGGCCTGCTGTCCTCGCACAGCCGCCTGCACGGCAACGAATCGTACCGGGTGCCTTGGCTGTTCGACGAAGAGGCGGTAGACGTGTTGCGCCATTTCACGAAGCTGAAGAGCCGCCTGATGCCTTACCTGTTCGACAAAGCGGTAGAAGCGTCCCAGAAAGGGCTTCCGGTCATGCGTGCCATGGTGCTCGAGTATCCGGAAGATCCGACTACGCACTCGCTCGATCTGCAATATATGCTCGGCGATAAGCTGCTCGTCGCGCCGATCTTCCGCCCTGACGGCCGCGTTCAATACTATGCGCCTGAGGGCCGCTGGACGAATTTCTTCACCGGCGGAGCGATTGAAGGCGGCAAATGGCATACGGAGAACCATGACTACATGAGCCTGCCTCTGCTTGTCGCGCCTAATACGCTGCTGGCTGTTGGCGCGAACGACCAGAAGCCGGACTATGACTATCAAGACGGCATTACGTTCCAGTTGTTCGAGCTTGCGGATGGCGCTACTGCGACTGCGCCGGTCTATACACTTGGCGGGGAACTGGTCTACGAGGCCAAAGCCGAACGTACTGGCGGCACGATTATCGTAACGGCAGAAGGAGCCTCCAAGACTTGGTCCGTGCAGCTGCGCGGCATCTCTTCGGTAGCTGCAGTGGAAGGCGCAACCGTCACGGCGAACGAGCAGGGCGTCCTGCTGACCGCTTCCGAAGGCTCTCAACGCATCGTCATTACGCTGTAAGAGCGCTGAACAATAGAAGAAGGGTGCTCGCTTCCGATCTAGCGGAAGCGGCACCCTTATTTGTGTATATTTTATGATCTTGGCATGAAACTAGCGCCGCCTTAACAGGCGGCGCTAGTTGTTCTATTTCGTATATAAGCTATGTATGGGATTAGATTTTGACGCGGCGAGCCGTGACATAGTTCTTCGTCCAATAGCTGGTGTTCAGACTGCTGATCGTTACGCCCTTGCTGCTGGAGCTATGGAGCATTTTGTTGTTGCCTGCATAGATGCCGACGTGGCTGATGCTCTTGCCGTTCGTCTTGAAGAACACGAGATCGCCTACGCTTAATGAGCCTTTATCGACCTTGGTGCCGACCTTGGCTTGTGCGGCAGAGGAGCGGGGGAGCGCGATGCCGCTATCCTTGAATACGTATTGAATGAAGGACGAGCAGTCGAATGCACTTGTGATGCCGCTTTTGACGCCGAATTGATAAGGGGTTCCGATATATTCCTTGCCAAAGTCGATTAACGCGAGCGATTCTTCCGTAGCGGCCTTGGAATGGCCGGGTGCCGCGATCGAGATGAAGACAAAACCTGCTGCGGTCAGCAGAGCTATATGAACCAGTTTCAGAAGTTTCCAAGTTCCATGAGTGTTAGGCATTGTTCTTGTTGTCCCTCCGTTTTGTTAATCTTTGTTCATCTTCGGTCTTGTTAATCTTTGGTGTTGTGATTCCCAGTATAGCACCAAAAAATATGACTGATTTTTCCATAAACGGCGCAAACCAAAGGCTGGCTTCGATTCTGAGCCCTTTATGAGATTTCCGTGAGAATTCTCTCATAATAGATTCATTGAATCTAAAGAAGGTTTAATAATTTGGCCAAGCTCTATGGACATAAGGGATCTTGTCTATATACTGGGCTCTTGGAGTTTCCGCCAATGCCCATTTTCTCCCTGTTCAGTAGCCTCTCGCCTACAGGCGAATATCATGAGACTATAGCAACGCAATCGACCTGGGAGGGACGTAAACGAATATGGAAAATGCAGGTTCCGTATCACCGATGACAACCGCGCCAGCGAAAACGCCGACTGGTCCGGTTATGACAGCACCGGCTGGCAAGGCGCCTACAGCGCCAATTACGATGGAGATGCCGCAAATGACATCGGCACCAGTGCCGGCAATGCCGATCATGCAGCTGCCGATCTCGGCGCCTGTGGTGACGATGGAGAAACACGAGATGAAGAAGTTCTGCAAAGAACATATGCATCGCTACGTGCTTGTCCACACGAAAGACGGCTGGTGCGTCGACGGCTTCGTCGAGCATATTGACGAAGAAGTCGTATGCATCGCCGTACCGCATAACAGCATCGGAATGGATCCGCGGGCTTTCCTGCCTTATCCTCCGGGCTACCCGTATCCGCCGCTCTACCCGTATCCGTATTATCCGCGCCGCCGGTTCTTCCGCCAGATTTTCCCGCTCACCGCTCTGCTTGGCCTTTCGCTGCTGCCCTATTATTAATGGCCCGTTAGCGGAGAAACATGCTGTGCCGGCAGCCCCTCGTGGCTGCCGGAATTTACAGATTGGACGAGCCACCCATTTTTCGCTATTATGTAAGGAGTAGTCAAAAGAAGGCCATCGCTTGCGCATTGGCGGATTCGGTGCTGGGCTACGGAGAGGGGGCGTATAAGATGGATTGTATATTTTGCAAAATAGTCGAAGGCAGCATTCCTTCCACCAAAGTGTTCGAGAATGATCGAATCGTTGCGTTTAACGATATCCAACCGGCCGCTCCCGTACACGTGCTCATTATTCCGAAGAAGCATATTCCGACGATGAACGACGTCACGGAGGAAGATGATGCATTGATGGCGGAGATTTTCGCTGCCGGCAGGCAAATTGCCAAGGAACTTGGTGTCGATGAATCGGGCTATCGCCTAGTAAACAACTGTAATCCCGACAGCGGACAGCTTGTTTATCATCTGCATATTCATTTGCTCGGTGGGAAGCCGCTTGGCCCGCTTATTGGATAATGTGACGAATCACATAACAATATAGAAGTCCAAGTTGACATAGGCTTCTGCTATAGCCTATAATGTAGTTTGATAAACCGTGTATGTTCTTCTTGGACGGTCTGTTTCGGAGGGAGGGAAAACTGGTGTCTGAAACTAAAGTTCGCAAAAACGAGACAATTGATGCTGCACTTCGCCGCTTCAAACGTTCCATCGCTAAAGATGGCGTATTGGCAGAGGTAAAGAAACGCAAGCATTATGAGAAGCCTAGTGTAAAGCGCAAGAAAAAGTCCGAGGCTGCGCGTAAGAGAAAGTTTTAGGAGGATCCTTCCACAATGAACCTTAGCGAACGACTGAACGACGATATGAAACAAGCTATGAAGGCTCAAGAGAAATTTAAGCTGACAACGATTCGTATGGTGCGTGCATCCATTAAGAATCAGGAGATCGAGCTTAAGCGTCCTCTTGAAGATGCCGAAGTGCTTGACATTCTAAGCCGTGAGGTCAAACAACGTAAAGATTCCCTCCAAGAATTTGAGAAAGCCGGCCGCGATGATCTTGCCAAAGACCTCGCAGCAGAAATTGAAATTATTAGTGCATACCTGCCCACGCAGCTCACCGAAGAAGAAATCAAAGTGATTGTTCAACAGACCATCCAGGAAACCGGTGCTTCTTCGAAAGCCGAAATGGGGAAAGTCATGACCGCCCTGATGCCGAAAGTCAAAGGGCTTGCAGACGGTAAACTAGTAAACTCGCTTGTGCAGCAATTTCTGCAATAACATAGGCTGAACGCCAAACACTCCCCGCAAGGGGAGTGTTTTTTCGTCTTATGGACTAAAATGAAACGAAATTGACACATTTAACGTATAGTGTCACACATCAGTCAAGGGGGGACGGTATGGTTCAACGTACAATAAGGCCGCCAGCACGATGGCTGCCGATGTTCCTGTTGATGCTTATCAGCTGCATGCTGGCGCTGACGGGCGCAGCCGCCGCTGAGAGCGCTTCATCGGCGGGACCGGCAGTATATGTCGTCAAGGCGGAGCAGACCGTAGAGACAGGGCTGGAGTCGTTCCTGGAACGGGCGTATAAGGAGGCGGAGGAAGCGCGAGCCGACCAGGTGATCCTTATCCTGAACACATTCGGCGGACGCGTGGACAGTGCGGAAGCAATCGGGCATCTCGTACGAACGAGCAAGGTGCCGACGACCGCATTCGTGCAAGGCAAGGCCGTATCGGCAGGAACTTATATCGCGCTGAATGCCAAGTCGCTTGTCATGCAGCCAGGCAGTACGATCGGGGCAGCTGCGGTGGTCGATGGTTCAGGCGATCTGATCGACAATCCGAAGACGGTATCGTTCTGGACGAGTGTGATGATGGAGGCAGCCCGTCAAAACGGACGCAATCCGGATATCGCGGCTGCGATGGTCGACCCTGGCATGCAGCTTACGCTAGACGAAATCGGCAAGACAAAGAAAAAAGGCGATATTCTGACGCTCACGGCAAGTGAAGCGATTAAAGTCGGTTATGCGGAATACACAGCTGCAACGCTAGAGGAAGTGCTGCAGCACAATCAGTGGGAGCAGAGAACGATCGTGGAGGTAGAGCCAACAGGCGCCGAACGCCTTGCCGAATTCCTCACATCGCCGCTCCTGATGACCTTACTGCTCATTATCGGGATCGCGGGAGTCGCGATCGAGCTGTTCGTACCTGGCTTCGGCTTCCCGGGGATCATCGGGACATTGGCGTTTGCCCTTTATTTCTTCGGACATTACGTAGCCGGATTCGCCGGGATGGAGGATGTCGTGCTGTTCGTCATCGGCGTTGCGCTGCTGATCAGCGAGGTGTTCGTGCCAAGCTTCGGCATATTGGGCATTCTCGGTTCAGCTGCAATCGTAGCCGGCGTGTTGATGGCCTCGGCCGATGTGGAGACCGCACTACTGTCTTTGGCGGTTGCGCTTGTGGCGGCAACGGTTATTGTGGTCCTGATCGCGAAACGGTTCAAGCATCGAGGGGTGTGGAATCGCTTCATACTAAGCGATAAGCTGACGACCGAGGAAGGGTATGTCTCGAATATCAATCGGGTGGAGCTGATCGGGCGCACAGGCGAGACGCTCACGCCGCTTCGTCCATCGGGAACGGTGGTTATTGACGGCAGCCGGGTAGATGTCGTCACTTCGGGCGAATTTATTCCGGCAGGGTCGCGTATTGTTGTGCTGAAGGTGGAAGGGACGCGTGTCGTCGTGGCGACAGATACGAAGTCGAATCTGCTGTAAATTGAATACATCTAGGAGGCGGTACATTTGGATCCAATCGTAAGTATTATCATCATCGCGGTAATCGCGATCATTGTTCTATCGGTGTTCTTGAGTTTCTTCCCGATCATGCTCTGGATCTCGGCGCTCGCTTCGGGCGTGCGGATCTCGATCATCACGCTCGTCGCGATGCGGCTGCGCCGCGTCATTCCAAGCCGGATCGTCAATCCGTTGATCAAGGCAACGAAGGCGGGACTTGGCTTAACGATCAATCAGCTGGAAAGCCACTTCCTGGCAGGCGGTAACGTAGACCGAGTTGTCAACGCGCTTATCGCTGCGCAGCGCGCGAATATCGAGCTGGTCTTCGAGCGTGCGGCTGCGATCGACCTGGCCGGACGAGACGTGCTTCAGGCCGTTCAGATGAGCGTTAATCCGCGCGTCATCGAGACGCCGATCGTTGCTGCAGTCGCGAAGGACGGCATCGAAGTAAAAGTTAAAGCGCGCGTAACGGTTCGCGCGAACATTGAACGCCTCGTCGGCGGCGCCGGAGAAGAAACGATCATCGCCCGCGTCGGCGAAGGTATCGTCACGACGGTCGGCTCCTCCAACTCGCACAAAGACGTTTTGGAGAATCCGGATTTGATCTCACGTACCGTACTTGGCAAAGGGCTCGACGCGGGCACGGCCTTCGAGATTCTATCCATCGATATCGCGGACGTGGACGTAGGCAAGAACATCGGGGCGCACTTGCAGACCGAGCAAGCCGAAGCGGACAAACGGATTGCCCAAGCGAAAGCGGAAGAGCGCCGTGCAATGGCCGTCGCGCAGGAGCAAGAGATGAAGGCTCGCGTCGTCGAGATGAGAGCGCGCGTCGTTGAGTCGGAATCGCAAGTACCGCTGGCAATGGCGGATGCCCTTCGTACGGGCAAGATCGGCGTGATGGATTACATGAACCTGAAGAATTTAGAAGCGGATACCCAGATGCGCAATTCCATCGGGAAACCGGACGCATCTTCATCCGATAAAGATGAACACTAGATTTCTATGGACGAAATAGACGGTTCAATCACCGTAGGAGGTGAGTAACGCTTGAACCAGCTCATTCAACTGCTGCTTGAGAATATTTATGTAGTCGTTATTGCTGCAGGTTTTCTCCTTTCGCTGTTGTCCAAGGCCCGCAAGTCCGGCAGGTCCCCCGTAAGAATGCCGAGCTTCGGGGGAAATCCTGGATCCGATTCGACGAGGCATCATGATCGGTCTGATGAAGCAATGGAAGATCATTCCGATGGAATGAATCGCCCGCAAACTTGGGATCAGGTGCCGGGAGAAAACTCAGCCATGGCTTCCGAATACGGCGCCAGGCACGAGCGGCGGCCTTCGCCTTTCCAATCGGGAAGCGCATCTTCTTACGACGGATCTTCGTCCCGAATTAAGAGAGGAGCCGCGCCAGCTTCATCGTCAACTGAGCCGAAGGTCGAAGAGCCTGCCTTCCGCATGCCGGAACGCGATGAATTGCGCAAAGCGATCATCATGGCCGAAGTACTCGGTCCGCCGCGCTCTAAGCGCCCTATACGCCGCTGATTCGGCTGCGGCATTCCTGTGAATAGATGAACGTCTTCTTGGCCTTTGGGCGCTTACAGCGCCTCTTAAGGTCCTAAGAAGGCGTTCTTTTTGTTTTGGGCCAAAAGCGTCATGAAACCGCCTCTGAGCGCATAGGTTGGTACAGTACGGGAAGGGGGCAATGAGCCAACTATGGGCCGCTTTAACCGCAAACTCCGCAAAATGGCCGCCGATCTGCTGGATTTGCCACAGGACGTCGTATTCGACCTGCCCCGGGTGACAATGATCGGAGACCGCCAATTGTATATCGAGAACCATCGCGGTGTGCTTCATTTCTCAAGCGATAAATTACGGCTTGCGCTCAGCAAAGGCGAGCTTGAAGTTACAGGGGACGGATTGGTCATTCGTACGATCTGGACCGAAGAAGTATTCATAGAGGGTCAAATCAAGCATATCGCCGTTCATGAATAGCCCTCGGCAATAAGAACAGGTCAAAGGAGGAGAAGAGATGAATGCCTCGTGGTTGCAATGGGTGCGCGGAATCGTAACGGTTCGGCTTCGCGGAAATCAGCTCGAAACACTCGTCAACCGCGCGCTGGCGAGCGGACTACAATTGTGGTCCATTAGCCGGACAAGCGGGGGGGAGCTTGTATGCAATGTGACGGTCGGGGATTTCTTCAGACTCCGTCCGTTGCTGAAGGAGACCGGATGCCGCATGCATGTCACGACGCGCAAAGGGATGCCCTTCTGGCTGAAGCGGGCGGAGAAACGCATTTTTTTTGGCGTAGGGCTTGTCTTGTTTTTCATCGGCATGTTCTTGCTCTCTTCTTTGATCTGGACGATTGAGGTAAAGGGCAATGACAAAATCTCCGAGGAGCATATCCTTGAAGTGGCCAAGCAGGAGGGGCTGTACCCGTTCCAATGGTCGTTCAAGCTGCCGGAAATCAGCGATCTGCAGAAGTCGATGACACGCGATCTGCCCGGCGCCGCATGGGTAGGCGTGGAGAAGCGGGGAACGAAGATTACGATTCAGGTCGTGGAGACGAAGACGCCGGATACGACGCCTCCGGTCGATCCGAGGCACATTATCGCTTCCGCCGATGCGGTCATAACCGATATTCAGGCGGAGACAGGCCGTCCGGTCGTCAAACGCAACGAGAAGGTCAAGAAAGGCGACATCCTGATATCCGGCATTCTCGGCGATGAGAATAATACGAAGAACGTGCCAGCGCAAGGGGAAGTAAGAGGGCTCGTGTGGCATGAATACAATATCACTTCCCCGTTGATTCGGAAGGTACAAGTCTATACAGGCGAGACGAAGACCCGGTGGTACGGGATTGCATTCGGACGGGCATTGAAGGTAAGCGGCTTCGGCAAGGTGCCGTATCAATTCTACGAGACGATCCAGCATGTCGAGCAGGCGGCATGGCGGACATGGGAGCTGCCGTTCGGACGTATGAAAGAGACGATCCGGGAGGTGCGCATCGACAAGGTGCCCGTCACTTTGGCGGAAGCCAAGAGCACCGGAATCACGCAAGCCAAAGCCGATATTCTGTCGAAATCAGGAGCCGATGCGGTTGTCAAATCGGAAAACATTTTGCATGAAAAGACGGAGAATGGTAAAGTTTATATGAAAGTGCTTTTTGAAGTCGAACAGTCCATCGTGGCGGAGCAGCCGTTAGTTCAGATGCAAGGAGAATGAGTATTTTTGCAGAATGAGACGAAGGTAGTGAAGATTCCGCTTGCCAATGCAGCGGAGGGGCTTGCACTTTTCGGCCCGCAGGACAAGTTTTTGAGAGTTGTCCAAGAGCAAGTCAGCGCGGATATCATGTCCCGCGAAGCGGAGATTTCCATTACTGGACCGTCAGCTGAAGTCGATCAGCTGGAACAACTGTACACCGTGCTGCAGCAGTTGTTCAGAGGCGGATACACGCCTTCGGAACGGGATATTGTGTATGCGCTTGAGCTTGCAAGGACGCTGCAGGCAGACCAGCTGCTGGATCTGTTCAAGGCCGAGATCACGACGACTTTCCGAGGCAAACCGATTCGTGTCAAGACGATCGGGCAGCGCCACTACGTGAAGACCATTAAGAAAAAAGACATCGTCTTCGGAGTCGGTCCCGCAGGTACGGGCAAGACGTATCTGGCCGTCGTATTGGCCGTCGCCGCACTGAAGGAAGGTTCCGTCAAACGGATTATGCTGACGCGCCCAGCGGTTGAAGCGGGCGAGAATCTCGGCTTCCTCCCAGGCGATCTGCAAGAGAAGGTCGATCCTTACTTAAGGCCGCTGTACGACGCGCTCCATGATGTGCTCGGTCCGGACCAGACAGCGAAGGCTTTCGAACGTGGGCTGATCGAGGTTGCGCCGCTAGCCTATATGCGCGGCCGTACATTGGATGATTCGTTTATTATTTTGGATGAGGCCCAGAACACGACCCCGGAGCAGATGAAGATGTTCTTGACCCGTCTTGGCTTCGGCTCTAAGATGGTAGTCACCGGTGACGTTACGCAGATCGACTTGCCTCGCGGCAAGAAATCCGGGTTGAATGAAGCGACGCGCATTCTTAACAACATCGACGAAATTGGCTTCATTTATTTCTCCGAGCAGGACGTCGTCCGCCATTCGCTCGTCCAAAAGATTATTATGGCTTACAACGAAGACGCGGAAGAATAGGCCGTACGCGGTACATAGACCTCGCGTCTCGCACGAATTTTATAGTTGCCGCGCGGATCCCTTCGGGTTCATGAGTAAACTTACCGCGGTATAAATAAAGGGATAAGGGGCCTCTATGGGGCCCCTCAAAAGTTCCCTAGCAGGGGGATGTCCATCGCAGGAGGAGATCACCATGTTGAGCAGCTGGAAGCACAGCCCGGCAATCCGCTCGGTACTGCTGCTTCTGTTTGTCGTATTATTTTATTTTTGTCTGGCTCCGCACGTGCTGCCGACGACCTATGACATTGAGCCGGGCAAGCGCAGCGACCGGAATATCGAAGCGCCCGGTCCGATCGAAGATAAGAAAGCCACGCTTGAGGCGCAGGAGAAAGCGGCAGAGCTTGTAGAGCCGATTTACTCCATCGTTGCGCTTCGCGGGGAAGCGATGCTGGAGCAAATATTCACCCGGCTGGAGCAGCTGAATCAGGATGATCAGGTGACCGAGCAGAATAAGGTGAATATCTATCGCAGCGAGATTCCGCAATTCTATAACGACTACGTCGACAAGTTCGTCAGCAGTAACCGTGGTAATGAAATTTATAACGATACGCTGCTCGATGAGATGTCGCAGGTCGTAAAGGCGCAAGCTTATCGTCTGCCGGAAGAGACGTTCTACAAGCTTCCGAGCTTAACGGCGGCGCAATTGACGGAGATGCGCGCCGTAGCGATCGATATCGTCAAGAAATTGCTGCTCGATTCGCTTCGCGAAGCGGAGACGGCGCGCACGAAGGTAGCGGAATTGGTTAACGCGAGCACGTTGAGCGAACGCAAGACCAGGGAGATCGTCCAGGAGCTGGCGCGGTTCTCCATCATGCCGAACAAGTTCCTTGATACCGAGGCGACGAATAAAGCAAAAGTGAAGGCCAAGGAAGATACGCCGCCCGTCATGATCAAGCAGGGCGATATCGTCGTGCACAAAGGCGAGATGGTCACCCAGGAGCTGTATGACCGCCTGTCGACCTTCGGTTGGCTGCAGGATGAGAAGAACTATTGGCCGCAGTTCGGCCTCTTGCTCTTATCGCTTTTATTCGTGCTCGTCATCTACAGTTATTTGGAGAAGTATTCCAGCCTGAACCGCAAAGGCGGGCACTATAATAACTCCCAGCTGGCGATGCTCGGCCTTATCTTCCTGCTGAATCTGCTCGCCATGGAGATCGTGCAGCTCACGCAGACGGACACGATGCCTTATGTCGGCTACCTGGCCCCGACGGCCATGGGCGCGATGCTGATCGCTATTCTCCTAGATGCGCAGCTGGCGATAATGAGCACCTTTTTGTTCGCCATCGCGGCGAGCGTTATTTTCAACAATCAGTCCAACACGATCTTCGACTTCAACTTCGGGCTGGTTACGGCGGTCGTCTCGTTCGCGGCGATCTTCGCCATCCATCGCGCAGGTCAGCGATCTACCATCCTGAAGGCGGGGATTATGGCCAGCCTGTTCGGTTCGGCTACCGTATTATCCATCATGATGCTCGGCGAGTTCCCTGCCAAGGAAGAGTTGATATTGACGGTGGCCTTTGCATTCGCGAGCGGATTAGTGACAGCTATCCTGGTTATTGGGCTTATGCCGTTCTTCGAGGTGACCTTCGGCATTCTATCTGCGCTGAAGCTGGTAGAGCTGTCGAACCCGAATCATCCGCTGCTGCGCAAGCTGTTAACGGAGACGCCGGGGACGTACCATCACAGCGTCATGGTCGGCAACCTCTCGGAGGCTGCCGCCGAGGCGATCGGAGCCAACGGTCTGTTGTGCCGCGTCGGTTCGTTCTATCATGATATCGGTAAGACGAAGCGCCCGAGCTATTTTATCGAGAATCAGACGAACATGGAGAATCCGCATGACCATATCGAGCCTAAGTTGAGCAAATCCATTATCATCGCCCACGCCCGCGACGGGGTGGAGATGCTCAAGTCCTACAATCTTCCGAAGCCGATCCGGGATATCGCGGAGCAGCATCACGGCACGACGTTTTTGGCCTTCTTTTACCATAAAGCAATGAAGCAGGCGGAAGAGGAAGGCGTGGAGATCGACTTCACGGAGGACGATTTCCGCTACCCTGGCCCGAAGGCGCAATCGAAGGAAGCGGCCATTGTCGGCATAGCCGACTCGGTCGAAGCGGCGGTACGCTCGCTGCGCAACCCTTCGGTAGAGCAAGTTGAATCGATGATCAACAAAATTATTAAAGGGCGCCTGGATGATGGTCAGCTCAGTGACTGCGACTTGACGCTGAAGGAGCTGGACACCATTGCCCAGACGCTGAAGGAAGCGGTTATCGGGATTTTCCACTCCCGCATTGAATACCCGGACGATGTGAAGTCAAAGGAGAAGCTAGCATGAGTATACAGTTGGATTGGAGCAACGACCAGGAGAAGGTCGAGATTACCGAATCGTTCATCTCGACCCTAGAGAAGGCGCTCGCGCTTGCTGCGGAAGCAGAGGGCATCGAACAGGGCGAAGTATCGCTCACCTTCGTCACCGATGAAGAAATTCATAGCTTGAACCGGGAATATCGCGGCATCGACCGTCCGACGGACGTGTTGTCCTTTGCCATTCAAGAGTCCACGGATGAGGAACTCGATATCATTTACGAGGTCGAGAGCGAAGACGAGGCAATCCCGTTCGAAGGGATGCTCGGCGACATCATCATCTCGACGGAGCGCGCGGTCGTGCAGGCTGAGGAATACGGCCATAGCCTCGAGCGTGAACTCGGCTTCCTGTTCGTGCACGGATTCTTGCATCTGATCGGTTACGACCATCAGGACGACGAGAGTGAAGCGGTCATGACCCAGAAGCAGGAAGCGGTGCTCAGTCAGGTTGGTCTGAAGCGTTAATGCGCCAGTTTCTGCGCAATCTTGGCTATGCATTGGAAGGCGTGGGGTATGCAGCGCGTACGCAGCGGCATATGCGGTTCCATCTGTTTGCCGCTGCCGCGGTGATCGTACTAGGGAGCTGGCTCGGGTTGTCGCCCGGCGAGTGGATCGTGGTGGTTCTGCTAATCGCTGCCGTCTTGTCGGCCGAATTGATCAATACGGCCATCGAATGCGTCGTGGATCTGGTCAGCCCCGATTATCATAAGCTAGCCAAAGCGGCCAAGGATACTGCAGCCGCCGCTGTTCTTATAACAGCGGCGGCCGCCGTCGTTGTCGGGGCTATTCTATTTATCCCGCATCTGATGGACAAGCTGGGCCTATAATTTGGACTTATACGTAATTTTCGGGGAGTGAAGGATATGCTAAGCAAAGGAACGAAGGATACGCTGCCGCAAGAGTGGCAGGAACTGGCACAAGCCGCTATCGAAGCGAGCAAAAGAGCGTATGTGCCTTACTCGAATTTTCAGGTAGGCGCCGCGCTGCTCGACAGTACCGGGAATATCCACTTCGGCTGCAACGTCGAGAACGGGGCCTACAGCCCGTCGAACTGCGCAGAGCGTACGGCGCTCTTCCGGGCGATTGCCGATGGGCATAAAGCGCGCTCGTTCAAGGCGATTGCCGTGACAGGCGATACCGCGGAACCGATCACGCCTTGCGGCGTATGCAGACAAGTGCTGTCCGAGCTGTGCGAACCGCATATGCCGGTATTATTGACCAATCTTAAAGGCGACTGGCAGTTGACCAACATGGTGGAACTGCTGCCTGGCGCTTTTTCATTGATAGACGAAAGGAATATGGAGAATACATGACGCACGCAAACAAAAAAGAGCCTTTCCGTTCCGGCTTTGTCGCGATTATCGGACGGCCTAACGTAGGGAAATCGACGCTCATTAACGAAATGATCGGCCAGAAGATCGCGATTATGTCGGACAAGCCCCAGACAACGCGCAACAAAATCCACGGCGTATATACCGGGGATAACTATCAGATCGTATTCCTGGATACGCCGGGCATTCATAAGCCGCAGCATAAGCTAGGCGACTTTATGAACAAATCGGCGGTCGGGACGCTTGGCGAGGTCGATGCAGCCCTTTTTCTCATCGATGCGGCTGAAGGGCTTGGCGGCGGCGACCGATTCATTATCGAGCAGCTGAAGAAAGTGAATACGCCAGTCTTCCTTGTCATGAACAAAATTGACAAGATTCATCCGGAGGCGCTGCTGCCGCTCATTACGCAGTATAAGGAATTGCATGATTTTGCGGAGATTATTCCGATCTCTGCGCTGCAAGGGAACAATATCTCTACCCTGCTCACGGTTCTGACGCGTTACCTGCCGGAAGGACCGCAATATTATCCGGCCGATCAAGTGACCGACCATCCGGAGCAGTTCGTCGTCGCCGAGCTTGTTCGCGAGAAAATCCTTCATCTTACGCGCGAGGAGATTCCGCATTCGATTGCGGTCGCGATCGAGGATATGCGCGTTCAGGAGAACGGAGTCGTCTATATCGGCGCCGTGATCTTCGTGGAGCGGGATTCGCAGAAGGGAATCGTCATCGGCAAGCAAGGATCGCTATTGAAGGAAGTCGGCAAGCAGGCGCGCCGCGATATTGAGTTGCTGCTCGGTTCGAAGACGTTCCTGGAGCTATGGGTGAAGGTGAAGAAGGACTGGCGCAACCAGGACCGGATGCTGAAGGACCTCGGTTTCCGCAACGACTAATGGTATAACGGCTTCTCGCATCCAATTTATGCTTGGCATAGGCTAAGGCGGATTATCCCATCCTAAGACCCTAGACAAGTTCCAATGACGGAGGGGAATACGGGTGCGAGATTTTTCGTGGAAGTATTTTACACTGACCGGAGATGTGGATGCCTTTTTGCTCTATAAGGAAATGGATCAGTTCGCGTCCACTGAGGATGGCGTTACCTTAGATGAGGCTATCGAGTCAGCTGAACTGTCAGAGGGAGACGCGCTAACCTGAAGTAAGACGGCGCTTGTTGTAAGGGGAGAGGAACATGCAGTACCGTGTCGAAGGCCTGGTCATTCGGAGTACGGATTATGGGGAAGGCAACAAGATCGTCACCTTGCTGACGAATACGCATGGCAAGGTAGGCATTATCATTCGCGGAGCAAAAAAAGCGAAGAGCAGGCATGGCTCTCTGGCACAGCTCTTCACGCATGGCGAATTTATTTATTTCCGTAATACCGGGCTGGGCACGCTGACGCATGGTGAGATTATTGAATCTCACCATGTTTTACGTGAGGGGCTGGAGCTGGCCGCCTATGCTTCCTATGCTGCGGAGCTTACGGATCGCGCGCTGCAGGAAGATGAGGCGACCGCGTACATATTCGAGCAGCTCAAAGGTTTTTTCACCGCATTGGAAGAGGGCAAGGATCCTGAAGTGACGACGTATATCTATGAGCTTAAGATGCTTCAGGCAGCCGGCTATGCGCCGGATTTCGATACCTGCATGTCATGCGGGAATGTCGTGGGATCGATGGTGTTAAGCGCCCGCGGCGGCGGCGTGCTCTGCAGCAGATGCAGCTATCGTGATCCGCAAGCATTAGCGCTTAGCGATGGCGCGCTTAAGTTGCTTCGCGTGTTCCGGCAGATGGATCTCAGGCGATTAGGACAGATCCAGGTGAAGCCGGAGACGAAGAAATTGCTCAAGCAGGGCATGCGTCAATTGATGGATCAGCATATCGGACTGCAGCTCAAGTCGCGCGCCTTCCTGGATCAGTTGGACAAATATAATCTGGAATGACGAAAGCCAGGCAGCAAGTTGACAGCTATGCCCAACATTGCTATGATAAACAATTATGAATACGGACAATGATAGAGAAAGTAATTAATCGCATCGCAGTCGAAGCGAGCCGGGGACAGTGAGAGCCCGGACCGATGGATTAATGAAGGGCACTCTGGAGTTCGAGTTACGATTGAAAGCGGGTTTTCTTTTCCACGAGAAGACCAAGTAGGGTGGAACCGCGGGAGATATGCTCTCGTCCCTATGTCTGATTCTGTACAGGCATAGGGGCGGGAGCTTTTTTGCATGCTGTCCGTATGCCTCAATTGAAACGGGAGTAATCCGTCCCGTAAACAAATTCACGAAAATGTCCGTAAAGGAGAGTCGAGCAGCACATGAATTTTCAGAACATGATATTAACCCTGCAGCAGTTCTGGGCCGAGCAAAACTGTATTCTCGTTCAGCCCTATGACACGGAGAAGGGTGCGGGTACGATGAACCCGATGACCTTCCTGCGTACCATTGGACCCGAGCCATGGAATGTCGCGTATGTTGAACCGTCCCGCCGTCCGGCGGATGGCCGTTATGGCGAGAATCCGAACCGACTGTATCAGCACCATCAGTTCCAGGTTATCCTCAAGCCGTCCCCGGACAACATTCAAGAGCTCTACTTGGAGAGCTTGAAGCGTCTTGGCGTCGATCCTCTTCACCACGATATCCGGTTCGTCGAAGATAACTGGGAATCCCCGACGCTAGGCGCATGGGGCCTTGGCTGGGAAGTATGGCTTGACGGCATGGAGATCACGCAGTTCACGTATTTCCAACAGGTCGGCGGTATTGACGCGAACCCGGTTGCCGTGGAAATTACATATGGTATGGAGCGGCTGGCTTCCTACATTCAAGACAAAGAAAACGTATTCGACCTTGAATGGGTAGACGGCGTAACCTATGGCGACGTATTCTTGCAGCCGGAGTATGAGCATTCGAAGTATACGTTCGAGGTATCGGATGCTGCGATGCTGTTCCAGCTGTTCAGCATGTACGAAGAAGAAGCGAAGAAAACGATGGAGCAGAAACTGGTGTTCCCTGCGTATGACTACGTACTCAAGTGCTCGCATACGTTCAACCTGCTTGACGCCCGCGGCGCGATCAGCGTTACGGAGCGGACAGGCTATATTACCCGCGTGCGCAATCTGGCGCGCGCATGTGCAGCGACCTACCTGGAAGAGCGCGAGCGTCTTGGCTTCCCGCTGCTGAAGAAAGGAGAGAACGCGAATGGCTAAGGATCTGCTGCTAGAGATTGGCCTGGAGGAAGTGCCATCCCGTTTCGTACGGGGCGCAATGAATCAGTTGAAGGAAAAAATGGTGAAGTGGCTCGAGGCGTCAAGAATCTCGCACGGCGAGGTTAAAGCCTACGCCACGCCTCGTCGTCTTGCTGTCCTTGTCACTAATGTAGAAGAGAAGCAAGCGGACGTGAACGAGGAAGTCAAAGGTCCATCGCGCAAGATTGCGCTGGATGCTGAAGGAAACTGGAGCAAGGCGGCGCTTGGATTCGCACGCAGTCAAGGCGTGGAGCCGGAGGCGTTCTTCTTCAAGGAGCTTGGCGGCGTGGAATACATCTATGCGAACAAGAGCAGCGTTGGTGCGGTCACTGCGGACGTGCTTCCGGAAGGCTTGCCTTCGCTCATCACATCGATGTCGTTCCCTAAAAATATGCGTTGGGGCGCCTACGATTTGAAGTTCGTCCGTCCGATTAAATGGATGGTGGCCCTGTTCGGCAACGACGTGATTCCTTTCGAGATTACAGGCGTACAGACCGGTAACGTTACGCGCGGACACCGTTTCCTAGGAACGGATACGACGGTGGCCGAGCCAAACCAGTATGTGCAGAAGCTTCGCGAAGAACATGTCCTTGTGGACGTGACTGAGCGTGAACAGCTCATTCTGGAGCAGATCAACGGACTTGCTGCCGACAAGGGCTGGCATATCGGGATCAAGGACGATCTTCTTGAGGAAGTCCTGTTCCTGGTCGAATATCCGAACGTTCTCTCCGGTACGTTTGACGCTTCCTTCTTGAACATCCCGCAGGACGTGCTGATTACTTCCATGCGCGAGCATCAACGCTACTTCCCGGTGCTTGACGGCAACGGCAAGCTGCTCCCTTATTTCGTCACCGTTCGCAACGGCGACCGGACGTCGATCGAGCGGGTAGCCAAGGGTAATGAGAAGGTACTGCGCGCTCGTCTATCGGATGCGAAGTTCTTCTATCAAGAGGATCAGAAGCTGCCCATCGCGGATGCGCTCGCGAAGTTGGAGACCATCGTCTACCATGAGGAACTTGGCTCGGTGGCAGATAAAGTCCGCCGCATTCAAGTGACGGCCAGCAAGCTCGCCGCTGCGCTTAACGCGGACAATCGTGTGCTGGATGACATTAACCGTACCGCTGCTATCTGCAAATTCGACCTCGTTACGCAAATGGTCTACGAGTTCCCGGAACTGCAAGGCGTGATGGGCGAAGATTACGCGCGCAAGGCAGGCGAACGCGAGGAAGTTGCCGTCGCCATTAACGAACACTACCAGCCGCGCTTTGCAGGCGATCGCGCGCCGGCGTCGCTTGTCGGTGCCGTCGTTAGTATCGCGGACAAAATCGATACCATTGTCGGCTGTTTCTCGATCGGCATTATTCCGACAGGTTCGCAGGATCCGTATGCACTGCGCCGTCAGGCAGCGGGCATCGTTCAGATCGTGCTGGCGCATAACTTGAAGCTGCCGCTCGACGTGCTGTTCGATTTGGCGCTCGACGTTCACGCGGCTCGTCAGCTGAAACGCGATACAGCCGAGATTCGCAAGGAGCTATTCGATTTCTTCGGCCTGCGCGTGAAAAACGTTCTGTCTGAGCAAGGTATTCGATATGATGTAGTCGATGCCGTCATGGCGCCTGGATTTAGCGATCTTCGCCAAACGGTTGAGCGTGCGGCGGCGGTGACAGCGGCGGCAGCCGGCGAACGTCAAGCGGAATTCAAGCTAGTGGTTGACGCGCTGACCCGGGTGTCCAACTTGGCAGCTAAAGCGACAACGAATCAGGTGAATCCGGATCTGTTCGCCGATGATGCGGAGAATGCGCTCTATGCGGCATGGCAGTCGGTCAGCTCGCAAGTAGCCCAAGCGCTCGAATCCGGCGATGCAGCGTACGCGATCTCGCATCTTGCGAGTTTGAAATCCGCGATTAACGGTTATTTCGACCGTGTAATGGTAATGGCTGAAGATGAGGCGATTCGCGCGAACCGTCTGGCTACGCTGGCCGTTATTGCCGAGCAAGCTTCCAAAGTCGCGGATTTATCCAAATTGGTCTGGTAGGAGGAATTGCCATGGCAGCGAGTACGCAGCCTGAAGTGATCATCTATGTCGTTTCGGATTCCGCCGGAGATACCGGCGAGCTCGTCGTACGTGCAGCCGTTGCCCAGTTTCATCCGATCTTCGCCGATATCCGCAGAGCGCCCTTCGTCCAGGACGAAGCGGCGGCTGCGCGTATCGTCGAATTGGCGAAGGAAGCGGGGGCCATTATCCTATACACGCTTGTCCTCCCTCATCTTCGTGATCACCTGAACAATCTGGCGCGGGAGCAAGGGGTCATCGCGATCGATCTGCTCGGTTCGCTCGTCGCGAGCCTCGAGGAGAAGACCGGGCGCAAATCCCGGCAAGAGCCAGGCCTCAATCATGTGCTGGACGAGGATTATTTCCGTAAGGTAGATGCGGTCGAGTTCGCCGTTAAGTACGATGACATGCGCGATACGACGGGGATTACGAAGGCGGATATCGTGCTGGTCGGAGTCTCGCGGACATCCAAGACGCCGCTGTCGATGTATTTGGCCCATAAGAAATTCAAGGTGGCCAACGTGCCGCTCATGCCGGAGCTGACACCGCCTGAGGAATTGTTCAAGATTCCGAAGGAGAAAGTAATCGGACTCACGATCGGCGTTCACTACTTGAATATCATCCGGAAGGAACGGTTGAAGGCATTAGGGCTGCCCGATAGCGCAGCCTATGCGACGACCGCTCGAATCGAACGTGAGCTTGAGCATGCCAATGCGATCATGAAGCGTTTGAATTGTGTCGTTATTGATGTGTCTCACCGCGCGGTGGAAGAGACGGCGAGCTTGATTATGGAGTATGTGACGAAAAAGGAATAGCTGATCGTTTGATTGCGAAACAGCAAAGAAAAAGTTTCTGCTTAGCACTTGACAAGCAGGATTTTTTCGTTCTTTGCCGTATATAATAGTACGGTACTTTACCAGAAAATGCGGTGAACGTAAGAGTGGATAAGGCAAAACCCCGAATTGTCGTTGATGCCGATGCTTGTCCGGTCAAGAGGGAAATCATCGAGACGGCTCATTTATTCCAGACCGCGGTTCTTATGGTAGCTTCGTATGATCATCGGATTACGCCTGAGCCGGGTATAGAGGTGGTGCAGGTTGATCGCAGCGATCAATCTGTGGATCTCTATATCGCGAATCATATTCGATCCGGCGATATTGTCATCACACAGGATTTTGGGCTGGCTACCGTATCGCTTGCCAAAGGAGCCATTACGTTATCCCCAAGAGGCCAAGAGTACGATGATGGCAATATCGATTTTCTGATGGAGCGGCGCCATGAACTCGCCAAACAACGCCGAAGCGGGGGAAGAACGAAAGGTCCAAAAGCGATGACAGCCGACGACCGTCTCCGTTTTCAGCAAAAGCTGACAAAAGTTTTAAGAAGTCGGCAGGAGAATGGTGAACCATAGCGAATAGTATTAGGTGTTAATAGGATGAAGGTGACGTTCATTGAGTTATGAGAAAATCCCGGATTCCGTCTACGCAGCGGTGCTTCGGCATTATGATATCGTTGATACGGTAGGCAAATACGTTCAGCTGTCCAAGAGCGGAAAGTATTTGAAGGGCCTATGCCCGTTTCATTCGGAGCGGACACCGTCCTTTACCGTAACGCCGGAGAAACAAATTTTTTATTGTTATGGGTGCGGAAAAACCGGAAACTCCATCAAGTTTATTGAGGAGATCGAAGAGTATTCCCACGTCGAGGCCATTCGTCATATGGTGGCCGAAGCGGGTTTAGTACTGGATTGGCAATCCCAGAACTACAAGCCAAGAACGGAAGATACGGAACGGGATAAGCTCATTGAGGCACATGAGCTTACGGCCAAATTGTATCATTATCTGCTCATGAATACGACACATGGCCAGCAGGCCTTATCGTATTTGCGTGGCAGAGGCGTGACCGACAAGCAGATCGAGCAGTTCAATATCGGCTACGCTCCGCCTGAGTGGGATACGCTCACCCGATTCCTGGAGAAGCGAGAATTCGACTTGTCCAAGATGGAGAAGGGCGGATTGTTGACGGCAAGGAACGAAGGCAACGGTTACTATGATAAATTCAGGGATCGCATCATGTTCCCGATCTGGAACCGTGATGGCAAAGTGATCGCTTTTGCCGGCCGGTTGCTGGGCGAAGGCGTGCCGAAGTATCTGAACACGCCGGAGACGAAGCTGTTCACCAAGGGCAGAGTGCTCTATAACTTTCATGGAGCGCGGGTAGCCATGCGCAAGAGTCGGAATGTCGTCTTGTTCGAAGGCTACATGGACGTGATAAAGTCTTGGAGCGCTGGCGTGCACAACGGTATCGCTTCCATGGGAACCGCCCTAACCGACGAGCAAATTGCTCTTCTGCAGCGTAATGCCGATGATGCCATTATCTGCTATGACGGCGACAATGCCGGAATGGCCGCGGCAATGAAGACGATCCCGCTGCTAGAGAAGGCGGGGATGCGGGTGCAGGTGGCCATGCTACCGCAAGGCATGGACCCGGACGAGTACATCGAGAAGTTCGGCGCACAATCGTTTATGCGCGAAATCATCGAGCATCCGGCGTCGGCCACGAAATTTAGACTAATATATGCCAAGAAAAACCATATACTCCTAGAAGAAGAAGGACGCAAGAATTACCTGCTTGAAGCAGCAGGCATTATTGCCGCGCTCGATTCGCCTATTGAACGTGAAATCTACCTCAAAGATTTGTCCCGGGAGTTCGATATTTCCCTTGATGTACTGAAACAGGACGTCTTCGCCCACCGGGAGAAGTCGTACAAAATGAAGCCGCAAAGGGATAATAACGATAATTGGTGGAATAATGGTAGGAATGAAAACCGTCGTATGCCGGTTACACCCGCGCCAACGTCAGCTCCGAAAGTGCTGCCTGCTTACCAGGTGGCAGAGCGAAGGTTGCTTGCGCTAATGCTGCAAGATGCGGATGTAGCGCAGACGGTGCACGACAAGCTCGGCGAGGCTTTTAACGTAGAGGATCACGCAGCGCTTGCTGCTTATTTATACGCTTATTATGCGCAAGGTCATGATCCCGATGTTAGCCGGTTTATCGCATCGCTCCAAGACGACCGTCTGGAACGGACAGCCGCTTCGATCTTAATGACAGAGGATCAAATTCCATACGACGAGCAACTGCTGGAGGACTATGTGAGAGAAATCCGGAAAGTGCCGCTGTTTCGGGAGATCGAACGGAAAAGAGAAGATATGGTGCGAGCAGAGCGGTCCGGCGACATCTTGTTGGCTGCAAGAATTGGAATTGAGATCAATACCCTAGAAAGACAGCTTAAGAATCGGTAGGGTGGACATTTCTAGGGGGGAGGGAGTCGTAAAATGGCGAACGATCAACATACTGAATTGGATGCCGAACAAAAGCTGGATCTTGTCAAAGAACAGCTGATTGAACAAGGGAAGAAAAGATCCTCCTTGACGTACAAAGAGATTATGGAGAAGCTTTCCCCATTTGATCAGGATCCGGAGCAAATCGACGAGTTTTTCGAGCAGCTCGACGATCACGGCATTGAAGTGGTGAATGAGCGTGATGAGGATCACAACCCGATCGGGGGGGATGATCAGGATCGCGAGCATGACGACTTCAATTTCGATGATGATTTGGCACTCCCGCCAGGCATAAAAATAAACGACCCGGTCCGGATGTATCTGAAGGAAATCGGTCGTGTACCACTTTTATCGGCTGACGATGAGGTTGAACTGGCTAAACGGATTGAACACGGGGATGAAGAAGCGAAGCGCCGTCTAGCTGAAGCGAACCTGCGTCTCGTTGTAAGTATCGCCAAGCGTTATGTTGGACGCGGAATGTTGTTCCTGGACTTGATTCAAGAGGGCAACATGGGTCTGATCAAAGCGGTAGAAAAGTTCGACCACACCAAAGGCTATAAATTTAGTACGTATGCTACCTGGTGGATCCGTCAAGCGATTACGCGTGCGATTGCGGACCAAGCTCGGACGATTCGGATTCCAGTACACATGGTCGAGACGATCAACAAACTGGTACGTGTCTCGAGACAGCTGCTTCAGGAGCTCGGTCGTGAGCCAAGCCCTGAGGAAATCGCGCAAGAGATGGATTTATCGACGGAGAAAGTTCGGGAAATCATGAAAATTGCACAAGAGCCGGTATCGCTCGAGACACCGATTGGTGAAGAGGACGATTCGCACTTGGGAGATTTCATCGAAGACCAAGAGGCACTCGCGCCGGCCGACGCGGCGGCATACGAGCTTCTGAAGGAACAGCTGGAAGACGTGCTGGATACGTTGACGGAGCGCGAGGAGAATGTGCTGCGTCTGCGGTTCGGATTGGACGACGGCAGAACGCGTACGCTCGAGGAAGTGGGTAAAGTGTTCGGCGTTACTCGTGAACGGATTCGTCAGATCGAAGCCAAAGCGCTTCGTAAGCTGCGCCACCCGAGCAGAAGCAAACGTTTGAAAGATTTTCTGGAATAGACGAGAGGGACCTTTCTGCATGATGCAGCGAGGTCTTTTTTCCATCAAAGACCTTCACACTAGCGCATCTGAAAGGATCGGCTGATATGGATCAGGAACGTCGTAAAGTCATCATCAAAGAGATTGAGCATTGGCAGCGGAGCAAATTATTGCCGGATCAGTATTGCGACTTCCTGCTGAATCTGTATCTCGACGCGGGAGAGGTACGCGAGCCGTTGCACCTGTCCGGGAAAGCGGCCAAAGCGATTAAGACCGCATCATGGCAAAGCTGGTTTCTTACATTTGGAATTTTTTCCTTGATCTGTTTCGTTGTACTTCATTTTAACGCTTTTCACCCGCTATTGCAAATTGGGGTCACGCTCTCCGGCGTGCTCATTCTCCTGCTGATCGGGCAGCGTTATCGGTTGAAGAATGAGGCTTTGGGACTAGGTTTGGTCGGCGTTGCGATGCTGCTGATGCTTGGGGCAGGGATGTATATGCTGCAGCTGCATGGACTAGAGGCATGGGGCTGGCAGGTTGGCTGGCTGGGTATTTGTTCCTTGTTCTGGGTGGCGTTCGGGATTACGGCGCGTATACCGGTTCTCCATTTATCTGGCTGGGTAGCGTCATTCCTCGTCTACGGTCTCTTGCTCTCCCGCAATGCGGAGTCGCCGGATTGGTATGAGGTGCAGCTCTACTGGCTGCCGGCTTCATTCGTATTTGCCTGGTGCAGCTGGTTCTTCCATCGTTGGTCGAGACCGGTGGCCGCCGTGCTGTTCATTGCCGGTACGCTCATCTGGCTCATGCCCGAACTGTATACCGCAGTCTTCGTCGACAACCGGGATTGGTTTCAGCTTCAATTAATTGTTAAGATAGTAGCGGAAGGTTTGTTGCTGTTCTTGCTTCGAAAAAAATGGATTGCGTGGGTTGCCTAAACAATGATTAAGTTATCACAACGATTACAAACCATTGCAGACCGGGTAACGCCGGGTTCACGGGTCGCGGATATCGGCTCTGACCATGCGTTATTGCCGGTCTATCTTGTGCAAAGCGGCCGATCGCCAGGTGCGATCGCCGGAGAATTAAATACAGGACCCTTCCAAGCCGCCCAGAAACAGGTGGCAAGCGCAGGGCTTAAATCGGCCATTACCGTGCGCCAAGGGAATGGACTCGCCGTACTGGAAGCCGGTGAAGCCGATACGGTTACGATTGCCGGCATGGGCGGCGTGCTGATGGCCGAGATTCTGGAGTGGGGCGCTCAGAACGGGAAGCTCAGCGATGTGAAGGAGCTTGTCCTGCAGCCGAATGTGGGTGAAGATGTCGTCCGTCAATGGTTGACTAACCATGGTTGGCTGCTTCAGGGAGAGACTATCCTGGAGGAAGACGGCCGATTCTACGAGGTGCTTCACGCGCAGCGAACCGATGATTTCGCGAGGGCGAATGAAGCGCTGTACGACCCTGCGTTTTTAAGACGCGACGCTCAGGAAGTTGAATTGTGGCGGGGCTGGCTGTATCGCATGGGACCGTATTCGCTGCGCAGCCCGTCGCCGCTGCTCCATCGCAAATGGGCGTTCGAGCTTCAGAAGCTGGAGCGGATCACGGCCCAGGTAGCAAGCTCCGATCAGCCGGAAGCGATCGTCAAGGCAGAGGAGTTCCGCAAAGAAATACGCGAAATTCAGGAGGTGCTGGCATGTACGCCAACGGACAGACCGTCATTCAACTGATGGAACAGCTTGCGCCGAAGCACTATGCGGTCGAGAATGACCGCATCGGCCTGCAGCTGGGGACGCTCCAGAAGGAAATCACCAAAGTATTGGTTGCCCTTGACGTAACCGATGAAGTGGTGGATGAAGCGATTCGGGAAGGCGCGGAACTGATCATCGCGCATCATGCGATCATCTTCAGGCCGCTTGCGAAGATCGATACTTCGACGCCCGCAGGTAAGTTGTACGAGAAGCTGATCAAGAACGATATCGCTGTCTATATTGCCCACACGAATCTCGATGTCACCGAAGGCGGCATCAATGATTGGATGGCCGATCTATTAGGCATTCCGCAAGAGAAACGAGCTTCCCTCGAAGACATACATACCGATAAGCTGTCCAAGCTCGTTGTTTTTGTTCCGCAAGGGCATCACGAGAAGGTGCTGGAAGCGATCTGGAATGCCGGCGGCGGCCATATCGGCAACTACAGCTGCTGCAGCTTTAATATTGAAGGAACCGGCACGTTCCTGCCAGGCGAGGGGACAAATCCGTTCATCGGCAAGAGCGGCAAGCTTGAGAAGGTGGCGGAGATGCGTATCGAGATTATCGTACCGCAAAACGTACAGCGGCGCGTGGTGACCGCTATGCTCAAGGCGCACCCGTACGAAGAGGTTGCCTACGATTTGTACCCGATGGACTTGAAGGGGCGTTCCTTCGGTCTGGGGAGGGTCGGCAAATTGGCCGAACCGATCCGGCTTGGCGATCTCGCGGACAAGGTGAAGGAAGTATTCGAAGTTCCGGCAGCTCGCTTGGTGGGCGATCCGGAGCGGATGGTCCGCAAGGTAGCCGTGCTCGGCGGTTCCGGTGCCAGATATGTCCGCCATTCCTTGTTTGCCGGTGCGGATGTGCTCGTAACGGGCGATATCGATTACCATACGGCTCATGACGCGCTCGTGGCCGGGCTTGCCATTATCGATCCTGGCCATAACATCGAGAAGATTATGAAACCTCGTGTCGCCGATTGGCTGAATGAACAACTGGCCGAACGCAAGTATGCAACCACCGCGGTCGCATCTACGATTTCGACCGAAGTATTCCAATTCGTCTAAGCTTGGAAGATGGACCAGCCTGAGGGGTGATTCCCAAGCCATGAAAAGGGAATGCGAAAGACTTGAGCTTTTGATGCATTCTTAGTATACTAGCTAAGCACCGGAAAGTTTGACAGACAATCGCTGGCGTTTCGCGAGAAGCGCGAGAGGAAAGTCCGGGCTCCATAGGGCAGGATGCTGGATAACGTCCAGTCGGCGCGAGCCGAAGGATAGTGCCACAGAAATGGACCGCCGATGGCTGGCCGCAAGGCTAGCACAGGCAAGGGTGGAACCGTGGTGTAAGAGACCACGAGGACCGTTGGTGACAACGGTGCTGGTAAACCCCATCTGGAGCAAGACCGAGAGAACGCAGCGCTTCATGCGCACCCTAGCCCGGGGCGCGTTCGGGTGTGTCGCTGGAGCCTGTTAGCAATAGCAGGCCTAGATAGATGATTGTCGCTTCAATGGTGGGAGGGTCGTTCCCGTTATGACCACTGGAAGTACAGAACCCGGCTTACGGCAAACTTTCCGTCACGATTATCCTTAAGTAACGTTGTCCTGTTGGGACGATTAAAAGGCTGCATGATCTCATCCGTTAGGATGAAGGATCATGCAGCCTTTGTTGCGTTTCGGCATTTCGTTTATTTTGCTTTATTCAACGGCCATCACTCGTATTTTGCCGCAATCTGGTCGAGCCTCCGCTTCGTCTGCGCCGGATAATTCTGCAGCGTGACTTTGGACTGTCTAGCCGCTTCCAAGGCGCGGACGACATCAATTTGGCCGTAGCCAAAATATTTGTCTTTGCCTTTGTCGCCAAGATCCTGCGCCGATTGCCGGATCAGATCCATGACCTCTACATTGGTGAGGTCCGGATTGATCGAGCGGATGAGCCCGGCCAGCGCTGCCACATGCGGACTCGCCATCGAGGTGCCGGACAACGCGGCATACTGACTGCCAGGATAGGTGCTGGCGATGCTCGCGCCTGGAGCGGCGACGCCGATGTAATCGCCGTAGTTGGAGAACGACGATTTTGCGCCATCCGGATCGGTTGAAGCTACGGCCAATACTTCCGGGTAAGCAGCCGGGTAGCCAGGGCGCTCCGTGTTGTCATTGCCGCTGGCCGCGATCAACACCACATCATGGTCATACGCATATTTGATGGCGTCATGCAGGAATTCAGCTTCTGCATAGTTGCCCAGGCTCATATTGATGACTTTGGCACCTTGATCCGTCGCCCAGATCAAACCTTCGGCTACGGAATACGTCGATCCAGCGCCGCTGGAATCAAGCACTTTGACCGGCAGCACTTTGTTATACCAAGACAGCCCGGCTACGCCTTCGCTGTTATTGACATTCGCCGCGATGATCCCGGCAACATGCGTACCGTGACCGACATCGTCATCAGGCGGCGAGTCAGGCGAAACGATATTTTTACCGTCAGCGAGCTTCCCAATAAGGTCGGGATGATCCAATTGAACGCCGGTATCCAATACGCCGATCGTGACGGTGCCATTCCCTTTGGAGACGCTCCAACCCTTCTCGGTTTCAATGATCGGCAAGTTCCATTGATAATCGGAATACAGGACATCGTTGGGCACAATGGAACGAATCGCCGCAGGATCCGCCGTATCGTTCGTCATGTACAGATAATGCGGCTCGGCATATTCGACATCCCACTTGGTTTTCAAATAGGCCATCATGTTCTCCGCCGTTTCGTGCGCGGAATGGACGACGTACGTGTAGCCAAGCTTCCGGACATGTTCGGCATGCAGGTCGGATTTGATTTTTTCCAGATCCGCATCGGTTGGCGTCTGGCGGAATTTAACGACGACTTCATTAATGTGATAATGGCTGGCATTGGCGTTGTCTTCGCCTGTATTCACCGTCGTATCCTGCAGCGTATTCGGCACAACGGATTCGATCTTGTATTTGCCTTCGGCCGGATAAGGAACGAGTCTTAAGTTACGGCGCTGATGGTGGGCGACGTTGTTCACGATGTCTTGACGGACGACGCCGACGATGCCGTCGCCTTTCATCCGGTAGCTTGGAATCGCCATGACCATGTAACGATGGCCCGCGGGCTCAATCGTATTCGAATGATAGGTCTTCCCTTGTTTAAGCTGGGTTCTTGCTTCCGCCAAGGCTTCTTTCATGCCGGGGAAATTCGCATAAGGTACGATGCCCCGCGTTATGGCATCGCCTTTGTTCCACCATTGCACGTACACCATCTGTTTATGCATGTCCATCATATGGGCGAGATGGTCGGATCTGTTCTCTTCGGTCGTCGCGGTTGTCATCAGTTTACGGAAATTAATGCTGCATTCGGTTGTGCAGAGCAGCGCCGTTGCTTGCATATCTTGCTGGACCATCCGCATTTTGGCGGTGTGCTCTTTGTGGGAGGACAGTGTTTTTACTTTGTCGGCCTGCAGGTTCTGGATATGATTCTGAGAAGGTTCGGGGGCACCGAACCATGGTGTCAGCGGGATGAGAAAAGCGCCGCATGCCGCCACGGCGAACCAGCCTATCCATTTGCGTCGCATTGCGTATCAAGCTCCTTCTTGGCTCATTTACGCTTAAGATTAGGTGTGGCTCGTCAAATTATACGGCAAGCGGATGCAAAGGATAGTACCATCGTCAAGCATTTTGTGGTACGATATTGTTGCCGTGAAGTTTTGTTTTGGAGAAATGAAAGGGGATCTACCTATGCCGTCGACAAACGTGAAACCGCTCAGCGAATCAACCAGGGAAAAACTAAAACAAGCGATTGGCCAACTGGAAACGTTCTTGAATGCCCATGCGCTTCCACAGCTTGCCGCAGAAGATCAAAGTGATGAAGCGGAGCTTTTCTATAAAGGTTTGCTGTCCGATCTTCGCCATCTTCTTGTATTCTCGGAAGTTGGTATGGAGAAACTCGGCGTTGCGCTGAGACGTCCAACGTTTGATATCGAATTCGCTGAACGTGCACTTTATGAAGTGTATCATCAATCCGTGAACGCATTTTTCTATCCAAAGAACGAATGTTACTCCGAAGATGGCCGTTATGCATATACAGGTCAGGATGCCATTCGCTTCCGCAGCAAACCGGTTCGTCCGGCGCGCGACATCGTGCTTGGCGTATCGAAGATTTTCGAAGAACTGCGCGACGACCTCGCTTATTATGAGAACGACTACATGACCCAGCGCAGAATGCAAGGACAAAAATAAGGCAGCATAACGCACCCCCGAATCAGGGCAACTTGATTACGGGGGTGATTTCATTATGCCGAATGGCGTAAGCTGCAGCGTATCCAATTGCTCGTTCTGGGGTCAAGGCAACCAATGCAACGCCAAAGAAATCCATGTCGAGATCGATCGTCATGCCCATTCCGATTTTGGTTCCGAGATGGCAGAGGAGGGTTTCCTGCACAAGGACAAAGCGCAGGATTCAGCAACGACTTGCTGTCATACGTTCAAACCAAAGGGGGAATAAGCGATGGAGCGCGATCGGGATTACAGTCCCTACGACGATTCGGAAACTTGTCCGCATATGAACAGCCGCGATTGCCAGGAGTTTAAGGAGGAAATGGCAGCTGAGATCGCTATTCCTGCCACGTATTCCGGATTAAGCCGTACCCGCAGCCGCGAAGATGAAAGCAAGAAAGCGATGCGATCTGCCGGCCGGGCAGCCGGTTGGGCGGGGCTCGTCATCGCGATCATGTCTTGGTTCGTATGGCCGGTATTGCTGGGGTTATCCGCGGCATTCATCGGATATGTCGCATTCCGTCAAGGAAGTCGTGGACTTGGCATCTGGTCGATGACGCTAGGTCTGATCGCCGCAGTCACTTATCTCGTCCTTATTCCGCTTTATTATGCTTATGCCGTAACCTAGAGAAAGCCGGTGGGGGAACCCGCCGGCTTTTCCATTTAATTAATTGGCCAATGAACTGGCGGAAGTACATAAAACGATGTAAAATGAAAACATAGTTTGTCCTAGTGGCACTGATAATTGTACATCCCTAATCGCTTAACGGCTAACATGAGGAGGCGAATAATGAGTATCGACCCGCGGGTACTGAAGACGCTGCTGCAACTGCAGCTGACTTCGAACTTGGATATGTCCGGCAACTCGACAACGGCAACTAGCGGCGACAGTGACGTATTCGGCGCGTTGCTGCAACAAATGATGTCAGGATCCGGCAATAGTACAGGCTTAAGCGCCGTGGCTGATGCGTTATCGAATTCCGGTGCGGTAGACAGTGGTTCGTCCTCGTCCGCAGCGATGTTCCTGCAGCCGCTGGTAGCTGCTTCTTATGGCAGCGCGGCGCAAGTGCAACCGGCAACGGAAACCGCGAATATGACGCAAGTATCGGGCGGTTCGAATTCCGATTATGACACGCTGATTAATGAGGCCGGTGCCAAGTACGGCGTATCGCCAACCCTTATCAAAGCGGTCATTCAGACGGAGTCGTCCTTTAATCCGAATGCGGAATCGCACGCCGGCGCCAAAGGGCTCATGCAGCTCATGGATGGAACCGCGAGCGGCCTTGGCGTAACGGATTCATTTGATCCGAAGCAGAATATAGAAGGCGGTACGAAGTTTCTATCGTACCTGCTTGAGAAATATAACGGCAACGAAGCAGCTGCGCTTGCAGCTTATAATGCAGGACCAGGCCGGGTAGACCGCGCCGGCATTAAGACGAACGAAGATTTCGCGGAGAAGATCAGCAATCTTCCGAAGGAAACGCAGAAGTACGTGGGCAAGGTGCTTAGCGCACAGAGCCAGTACGTCTGACGACCGCAAGTAGACGATACGATGAAGCGACAGACCACGTCTATAGGAGCGCTGCGCGCCATGCCGCGTATGTGCTTCATGAGGCGGGTCTTCTTTTTGTTACCCTCAGTTGAGAGGAGATGCGTAAGATGTATTATTTTGACCATTCTGCTTCTTCTCCGCCTCATGAAGAAGTGGTTCGAACGTTAACCGAAGTCATGGTGCAGCATTATGCCAATCCATCGTCACTGCATCGCGGCGGCCAAGAGGCCAGCAAGCTGCTGGAGCGCGCGCGAGTGGTCATTGCCAAGCAGTTCGGCACGTCGCCGAGCGAATGGGTGTTCACTTCGGGAGGGACGGAGAGCAACAATGCGGCGATTCTGGGAGCGGCCAGACAATACCGGGGTCGCGGAAGGCATCTCATTACTACCCAGATCGAGCATCCTTCCGTGTATGATACCTTCAAGAAACTCGAACACGAGGGCTTCCGCGTAACGTATTTGCCGGTAGATCGTGAAGGGCGGATTACCGCTGACCAAGTGGAGCAAGCGTTAACGGCCGAGACGATACTAGTTAGCGTTATGCATGTCAATAATGAGACGGGTGCCATACAGCCGATCCATGAGGTTGGGCGATTGCTGAAAGGCCGTCCACGCATTCTGTTCCATGTCGATGGCGTGCAGAGCGTAGGCAAACTGCCGGTATCGCTGCAGGAGAGCGGAATCGACCTATTCAGTGCCTCAGCTCACAAAATACGCGGCCCGCGCGGAGTCGGCCTGCTGTATGTACGTCAAGGGATTGAATTGCAGCCCATCCTTGCCGGCGGCGGCCAAGAGAATGGACTTCGCCCGGGGACCGAGAACGTCGCTGCGATCGTCGCGGCTGCGAAGGCGTTCCGGCTTGCGATAGAGTCTCAACCCGCTCGCCATTCGCAGATGAGCAAGCTGCGCCGTCGGTTGGCCGAGTGGCTCGAGTCGAAGCCGCAGTTGTTCGTCAATGGCGGCGGCAAGGAGGCTGCAGGCAACGGCAAGAACGGGACAGTTGCTCCTCATATCATCAATTTCTCGTATCCGGGCATGAAGCCGGAAGTGGTCGTCCATATGCTGGAAGAGCACGGTATTCTCGCTTCTACCAAATCGGCCTGCTCTTCGAAGGACAGCAAGCCAAGCCGCATTCTTGAGGCGATGGGCTGCGACAACGCTCGGGCATCGAGCGGAATTCGAATCAGCTTCGGCGATGAGCATGACGAGAAGGCGATCGATTGGCTCTGCGCCCAGTTGGAGCTGGTTACAACCAAGCTTGCTCGGTTAGAAAGAAAGGAAGAACGTTCGTGATGACGATAAAACCGGATCTTATACTCATTCGCTTTGGCGAATTTACGATCAAAGGCAGGAACCGCAAGCAGTTTGAACGGCGTCTGGTGGAGCAGGTACGGAGAGTCGTATCCCCATTCAAGACGGTAAAGCTGATTCAGACGTTCGGCAGGCTGTATATTGAATTGAATGAAGAATCATACGAAGCGATCGCCAAAGAGCTCAAGCACGTCTTCGGCATCGTCTCCTTCTCGCCCGTGCTGCGTGCGGAGATGGAGCTGGAATCGATTCGCGAGAGAGCCCTTGAGCTTATGCTGTCTTGCGTTCCGTCGCCTCGCACCTTCAAAGTATCGGTCCGCCGGGTGGTGAAGTCGTTCCCGCACGAATCGCAGGCGATGAATCATCTCGTAGGCGGGCATGTGCTTCGGGCGATGCCGGAATTGAAGGTAGACGTGCGGAATCCGGAAGTGGAGCTCCGCCTCGAGCTGCAGCCGGAAGGCGCCTTCTTGTTTACGGATGTTGTGCCGGCAGCCGGCGGATTCCCGTATGGCACGAACGGCAAGGCAATGCTCATGTTATCCGGCGGCATCGACAGTCCGGTAGCTGGCTATTTGGCGATGCGCAAAGGACTGGAGATTGAAGCGATTCACTTCCACAGCTATCCGTTCACCAGCGATCAGGCGAAGGAGAAGGTCATTACGCTTGCACGCCGATTGTGCGAGATTAGCGGAGTGCCGATGAAGCTGCATCTGGTGTCGTTTACCGAGATCCAGACTTCGTTCACGCAATGCAATCAGGATCACTTGATCATCACGTTGATGCGTCGTTCGATGATGCGCATTGCTCAGAAGTTAGCGGAGAAATCAGGGGCTCTTGGCATCGTGACAGGCGATAGCCTGGGTCAGGTTGCCAGTCAGACGCTTAGCAGCATGAACGTTATCGGCCGAACTGTCGATCTGCCGTTGCTGCGCCCGCTCATTATGTCGGATAAACAGGAAATAATTAATTTGGCCGAAGAGATCGGTACGTTCGCGACGTCCATTCTACCATATGAAGACTGTTGTACGCTTTTCGTGCCGAAATCGCCGAGCACGAATCCGAATCTGAACGTGGTGATGAAGGTGGAATCGTTCATCCCGAGATTAGATGAGATGATTGCCGAAGCTGTCGCAACGACGGAGGAGATCGTGCTGCGTCCAGGCGAGCAGCATGAAGCGGAACAAGCGGGGCAGGACGATTGGTTCTAGACCGTTGGCGTTTGATTCTTCTAGTCTGACCCAATGAAGAAAAGCAGGGATCCCTTAATGGGTTTCCCTGCTTTTTTCGGTTGTTGGGGCTTGTTTGGCGCGGGAAGCATTCTTCCAGAGTCCGCCTACGATAATGATGACGATCATGAGAAGAAGGAACGACCAGCGAATGACCGGATTCTCATCGAAGAAAGTTTCCAACTTCGGTTCGTGCGTGATCATCTTGGCCGCTGTGTAAGCGAGTACCCCGGATCCGAGGTAGACAATCCACGGGAAGCGATTGATGACTTTGATGAAGAGCGTGCTGCCCCATACGACAATCGGGATACTAATGATGAGACCTAGAATCACGAGGCGATAGTCCCCGTGAGCCGCACCCGCTACCGCGATGACATTGTCCAGACCCATGGCCGCATCGGCGATGATGATCGTCCGGACAGAAGCCCACAACGTATTGCCTGCTTTAATGTCGCCATGGTCGTTCTCGTCGACGAGCAGCTTATACGCGATCCACAGCAGCAGAATACCACCCGCAAGAAGCAGCCATGGGATATCGAGCAAGTAAACGACGAGAACCGTAGCAAGCGCCCGAATGCCGACTGCGCCTACCGTCCCCCAGATAATCGCGCCTTTCTGTTGATTCTTCGGCAAATTGCGTGCAGCAAGCCCGATTACAATTGCATTATCGCCAGCGAGGATCAGGTCGATAAACACGATGGTAATCAGCGCAGACAGGAATTCCAAAGAAAAAATGTCCAACCTAATGTTCCCCTTTCGCTCGAGTATCTACTTTGACTACATTACTTACGCTGCTCGTGCCGATTGGATGCAAAAATAAAATTGGACATAACCTCCCTATTATGAACATACATCATTCATATAAGTCATTTGGACAGGAGGGTATCATTGGACAGCCTCATAACTTTTATCGAAATCGTCTTTATTAACATTCTGCTGAGCGGGGATAACGCTGTCGTTATTGCGCTGGCTGCACAGCAGCTTCCGAAGGAACAACGCAAGAAGGCGGTATGGTGGGGAGCGGGAGCGGCCGTTGGGCTGCGCTGCTTGCTGACGTTTATTGCGATTACGCTGCTCGAGCTTCCTTTCATTCAGATTGCGGGCGCGCTTATGCTGTTCATCATTGCGGTGAAGCTGGTTACCGATGCGGCCGGGGGAGACGCCTTAGATGACTCCAAACACGTCCGCAAAGCCGGTTCGCTCGGACAGGCTGTCAGGACCATCATTGCGGCGGACTTCATTATGAGTCTGGATAATGTGCTGGCCATTGCCGCCATCGCAGAAGGGGAACCGATTCTCATTTTCCTCGGGATCGCGATCAGCATTCCGATGATTATCTGGGGAAGCCAGCTGCTCAGCAAACTTCTGCTCAAATATCCGGTGCTTGTCTATCTCGGCGGGGGGTTATTAGGCTTTGCCGCCGGCGAAATGTTCGTTCACGACCCGGTGCTTAGCCGAGTTACCTTCTCCGGCATGAATACTCTAACGGAAGCGCTGCCCGTATTATGCGTGCCGCTGGTCATCGTTGTCGCATTGCTTCGTCTTCGAAGATGAGGCCATGCGGCTTTTTTTTATATGTAAAAATGAAAAGCGTACTGGTTTTTTATCTGTCGTTCCATTACACTATAATAATGACAAGAAGAAACAAATTACGCTTGTTGATTAGCTCGCGTTACCAATCGCAAGGTTGGGAATGCAACACTCATTAAGCGTTGAGAGAAGGGAAGCTTGCATGCCTGGAAATAAATCTGCGATCGGCATCTTATTTTTATTTGCCGGAGCGGTTATATTGCTCGGGAAGCTGGGTCTGTTCGCCTTTATCGGAACGAATTTCTGGCCGTTGTTCGTCCTGATCCCCGGCATTCTGCTGCATGTTCTGTTTTTTGGACGGCTGCTGCCGACGGTAGTGCTCGTGCCGGGAGCGATTTTGACGGTCAGTGCCGTAATCTTTTTCTTCTGCATAGCATTCGGGTGGAATAACATGCAGTACCTGTGGCCGCTCTTTATCTTGGGGCTTGCGATCGGATTGTATGAATATCATCTGTTCGAGATGTCTCATCCGAAAGTGGCGATGACGGCGGCAATCATACTGGCGCTCATAGCGGCATCATTCTTCGTCATGATGTTATTCTGGGGCTTCGGTCTATACCTGATCGCAATTGCATTCCTTGCTGTTGGAGCGTGGCTGGTTACCGGCAGAAAATCCTACTGGTAGTCGCCGCTTAATACTTGCATCAGGCGCAAGAGGTAAGTAAACAAAATAGAATTTGGAGTGGATAAGAACATGCAAGCAAGACAAAACATTCGGAACATCGCGATCATTGCCCACGTTGACCATGGCAAAACGACCCTCGTAGACAAGCTGCTGCAGCAATCGGGTACGTTCCGTGAGAACGAGGCTGTACAAGAAAGAGCGATGGACTCGAATGATCTGGAACGCGAACGCGGCATTACGATTCTCGCGAAGAACACAGCCATCACGTACAAAGACTATCTGATCAACATCGTCGATACACCGGGACACGCCGACTTCGGCGGCGAGGTTGAGCGGATTATGAAAATGGTTGACGGCGTATTGCTCGTCGTAGACGCGTTCGAAGGCTGTATGCCGCAAACGAAGTTCGTGCTTCGCAAGGCGCTGGAACATCAATTGACGCCGATCGTAGTATTGAACAAAATCGACCGTCCTAACGCACGTCCTTCCGAAGTTGTCGATGAGGTTCTTGACCTGTTCATCGAGCTGGGTGCGAATGACGAACAACTCGAATTCCCTGTCGTATACGCGTCCGCGCTGATGGGTACTTCCAGTAAAGAACCAGAGACGCAAGACGAGAACATGGAAGCGATCTATGAGACGATCGTGAGCCACATTCCTTCGCCAACGGAGAGCGTGGAAGATCCGCTTCAATTCCTCGTTACGCTGCTCGATTATAACGAATATCTCGGCCGCATTGCGATCGGCCGCGTCAACCGCGGTATCATCCGCCAAGGGCAACCGGTTGCGGTTATGACACGCGAAGGCGCAACGAAGCAAGCGCGGATCGAGAAGCTGTTCGGCTTCCAAGGTCTGAAGCGCGTTGAAGTTGAAGAAGCGGGCGCAGGCGATATCGTGGCGATTGCCGGTATTAAAGAAATCAACATCGGCGAGACGATTGCAGATCCAGCGAACCCAGAAGCGCTGCCGGTTCTGAAGATTGACGAGCCTACGCTCCAGATGACGTTCCTCGTCAACAACAGCCCGTTCGCGGGCCGCGAAGGCAAGTGGGTTACTTCCCGCAAGCTGCGTGAGCGTCTGTACAAGGAGTTGGAAACTGACGTTGCGCTGCGCGTCGAAGAGACCGACAGCCCGGATGCTTTCGTCGTATCCGGACGCGGCGAGCTTCACCTCGGCATCCTGATCGAGAATATGCGCCGTGAAGGTTACGAGCTTCAAGTTTCCAAGCCTGAAGTTATCATTAAAGAAATCGACGGCTCCAAAATGGAACCGTACGAGCGTCTTATCATCGACGTACCGGAAGAAAGCACAGGCGCTGTTATGGAGAGCCTTGGAACACGCAAAGCCGAGATGGTGAACATGGTCAACAACGGAACGGGCCAAGTTCGTCTGGAGTTCATCATTCCTGCGCGCGGCCTGATCGGCTACCGCACGCACTTCCTGACGCTGACGCGCGGCTACGGCATCATGAACCATGCGTTCGACAGCTACGGTCCTCTTGCGGGCGCATCTGTCGGCGGCCGTCACCAAGGCGTTCTGGTCTCGAGCGAGAACGGAACATCGACGTTCTACGGCATGATGTCCGTTGAAGACCGCGGCCTGCTGTTCATGGAGCCGGGTACGGAAGTATATGAAGGCATGATCGTCGGTGAGCATAACCGCGATACCGATATTATCGTCAACATCTGCAAAGAGAAGCAGCTGACCAACATCCGTTCGGCGACGAAGGACGATACCGTTCGTCTGAAAACGCCAGTGCTGTTCTCCCTGGAGCAGGCGCTCGAATACTTGAACGATGATGAATATTGCGAAGTGACGCCAAAATCGATTCGTCTTCGCAAAAAAATCTTGAACAAGAGCGAGCGGGAACGTGCCGAGAAACAACGTAAAATGGCACAAGCAAACGCATAAGCGAAAAACTTTTGGCCTCGAGCTGTCGTCTATTAAATTAGACGCGCATCTCGAGGCTAATGACGTTCTAACGCGATGAAGGAGCCCATTACACTTCGCCCTGAGAGGAGCTATCAACCGTGCAAAGCTGGTTACACGACCATCCGGTTATCTCGTATATCCTCATATTAGCTTTTGTCATCTATATTTTTAACAATGTGTTTCGGGTGCAGCGTCTGCCCATTCTGAAGGAAATTCTGGTTCATCTGATCATGGCGATCGGATCTTTCGTCCTCTGGATACTGCAGTATGACTTGCTTCCGATCGTGCAATGTATGGCCGTCGCTGTGGGCATGATGATGATGCTTCGTGGTCGTCAGCTATATGACAAGTGGAAGAACAAGAAGAACCCGGTCCAGCCGGAGCAGGAGAGCAACAAGGCGGTATTCGAGAACAAGTAATGCACCTTACGGTCAGACATGTAAACGCTTCTAGAGGAAAGGATGCGGGTAGCGATGCGTCTGGAGGATGCTTTGTTTAATTGGCTGCAAATTACGGTCGTAGCAGAAGCAAGACCCGATGATCGCGCGGCGGTTGATACTTGCGCCTTCTTCAGTCAGCTGCTTCATGAGGATCATGCCATTACAGAGCTGCGGGTTGAACGGACGGATGAGACGATGATTCATATCCGATACGTGCAAGGCGGCCGCTCTAAACTTCACATGTTCGACAGGGAGGCTGGCGAGCAGCTGCTGGCCGACATTAACTCGAATCCGAAATACAATGAATAAAGGTGGATATGATGAGCAATCAGACATCGATGACATCCCGAAGCAAGCGCTCAGGATCACCTAAGCGTCCCAAGCGAGGCGTGATTTGGTTTCGCCGGTTTATGGTTCTGCTGCTAGTCTTATTGATCGGTATCGCCGGTTACCTCGGATTTCTGTACAAGAAATCAAAGGATGCGCTGCTGGTTGCCACAGCCGATGCAGAGCCGGGGATCGTCGTCCCAGCCGATCAATCGGTTAAGGTAAAGCCGGTGGGGATCTTGCTGCTGGGCATGGATACGCGCAAGGAGACGGGCAGCCTAAATACGGATGTCATGATGGTCGCCGTATTGAATCCGAAGACGAAGACCTCTGCGGTCGTTTCCATCCCGCGCGATACGAAGATCGAGCTCGATGGCTATAAGAGCCGCAAAGCCAACGCGTACTATGCCAAGTTCCGCGCTCAAGGTACGGCGGACGGCATGAGCGTCAAGGAAGCGGATAAATACGCCAAGCAGGAAGTGCGCGAGATGCTCGGCAAATATTTTGGCATCGATATCACCTATACGGCAACAATCAACTTTCAAGGCTTCGTCGACGTGGTCGATGCGCTTGGCGGAGTGCCCGTTGATGTCGACATGGATATGCACTACATAGACAATGCCGACGGTACGGAGATCGACTTGGATAAGGGGCACCAGACGCTCGATGGCGATCAGGCGCTTGATTTTGTCCGTTACCGGAAGTCCAACGACGGAACGAACATGTCCAGCGATTTTGACCGCAACAAGCGTCAAAGCGAAGTGCTCGGGGCGATTGCCGATAAGATGAAGTCGCTCTCCGGCGTCGCTAAGCTCGGCAATGTCATCGAGGCGGTCGGCAACAATATGCGCATGGATCTTCCGGCGAGTGAAGTGGAGAATCTGATGAAGACCTACTTCCAGATGGGCAAATCGGATATTCAATTCAGCGCGCTGGAGGGAACATGGCGCAGTCCGTACGTTCGCGTGAACGAGGACAGTTTACAAAAAGCCAAAGAGATTCTGCAGGCAAAACTGGCTGAATGACGGTGGTAGATGTTCCCTTGCTTGTGCTATAATAAATGCACCGTAGTATCCATGATACTTTGTACAAGGAGGCCATGCGGATGACAGAATTCATCGCAGCTCGTTCCGACAATACATTGAATCCGTGGTCGACCTCTTCCATGTCGCTGCTTCGTCTATTCAAGGGCGCTGGCGGTGGTTCGAATGGCCTTGCGAAGACATGGATGGATACGGTGAAGGCAGGCAAGCTGCGTTTCATGTTGCCGGCGTTCGATCACCTGAAATTCGGTGCAATGCTACCTCTGGTTGCGGGCGGGCTGTGCTTGTCCCAACTGCCTGAAGATGGACAATTGGATACCAAATCGGCCGCAGACAAGCAAGAAGGACAAGTGTGCCGCTATATGAGAAAAGCCTAGTGATTGGATCACTAGGCTTTTTGTGTCTCAAGCGGCATGCAAGCATGCTCTATAAATGGGTATTCATTTGCTTCGGCTTATCGTCCACCGATCTGGTCTTCTCGGGAACGGTGTCGCGAGGCAGTTGCGGCACGATGCGACCGATGATGTCCGCCATTTCTTCAGCGAAGCCGGCCATCGGACGACCGCGGCGCATATCGGCCTGAATCTCGCGAAGGCGGTCGGCCAAATCCATATCAGCCGTTACGATGGCATCTACGCCGTAAGGATCCTTCCGGAATGCTTCGGCGACTGCATACTTAATTGTGCCGACGCGGGAACGCTCCAGCTTGCCGTCCACATCGATCCCGACGACTGCCGTATTTTTAAACACAACGCAGTGAGCACCTTTTACACCTGGTATTTGCGTAGCTAATTGCTCAAGATGCAATGCAACTTGTTTCGAACTGCTGATCACCTTTTCGCGCGGCGCACTTTGCTGCGCACGGATGCGGTTATCATTTTGCGGAGAGGGTGATGTCTTATTGCGGGCGACTGTACCGCAGCCTGTCGCCAGCAAGCAAAGGACCATAGCCGACACCAGCCATTTGCCCATGTTCGCCACCTGACCTTTCCTTTCCTAGTCGCGTTTCGTCTGTTCAAGCATAGTTTGCCGCATGGCAGGTACCGCTATGTATTCCTTTGAAACGAAATTCCAACGCCAGGAGGGCTCACGATGAAAAAAATATTCGTGCTCGATACCAACGTGCTGTTGCACGATCCGCAAGCGATCTACGCTTTTGACGATAATGAAGTGGTTATCCCCGCGGTGGTGTTGGAAGAGATTGATTCGAAGAAAAGGCTAGCCGATGAGCTTGGCCGCAATGCCCGCTCTGTCTCCCGCTTGCTGGACGGCATGCGCGAGAATGGGCATTTGCACGAAGGCATAGAGCTCCGGGGCGGCGGGATCTTGAAGGTGGAACTGAACCACCGCAGCTTCGTCCGGGTACAGGAGATGTTCGGGGAGATGACCAACGACAACCGGATTCTGGCGGTCGCCCTGAATTATTATATCGAAGAGCAGGAGAAGACGGATCCGCGCGAGGTTGTGCTGGTTAGCAAGGACGTGCTGGTGCGGATTAAGGCTGACGTGCTGGGACTGGTCGCGCAAGATTATTTGTCCGATCGAGTCGTGCAGTCATCCGAAGTGTACGGCGGATATGTAACGCTGTTCGTGCACCCTTCGGTGATCGATGAATTCTACACCTACCGGTTCTTGACGATCAAATCGCTGCAGTTAACGACGCGGCTGCATCCCAACGAATTCATCATTCTCCGCGATGAGATGGGCACGTCGAAGTCGGCGCTCTTGAAGGTCAGTCAAGACGGCGCAAGACTGGAGCCGCTCTACCTGAGCAATGACCCGGTATGGGGGATAACGGCGCGTAATGCGCAGCAACGGATGGCGCTTGAGCTTCTGCTCAACGATGATATCCCGCTCGTTACGTTGACGGGCAAAGCCGGCACGGGCAAGACGCTGCTTGCGCTAGCGGCAGGGCTGTTGAAGGTGGAGGATGAGCACAAGTACAAGAAGCTGTTGATCGCGCGGCCGGTCGTGCCGATGGGCAAGGATATCGGGTATTTGCCGGGTGAGAAGGAAGAGAAGTTACGGCCTTGGATGCAACCGATCTATGATAATCTGGAGTATTTGTTCGACACGAAGAAGTCAGGCGATATCGACAAAATTTTGATGGGTCTGGGCAGCATTCAGGTGGAAGCACTCACGTATATTCGCGGACGCTCCATCCCGGGACAATTCATCATTATCGATGAAGCGCAGAACTTGACGCGGCATGAAGTCAAGACGATCGTATCGCGCGTGGGCGAAGGCAGTAAGATCGTGCTCATGGGGGATCCTGAGCAGATCGACCATCCTTACCTGGACGCCGTCAGCAACGGCCTGACGCATATCGTCGAGCGCTTCAAGCAAGAGAGCATCAGCGGCCATATGACATTGGAAAAAGGCGAACGCTCGAAGCTCGCCCAATTGGCTGCCGATCTGTTATAGCCCTTATAACCTTCATCTGGAGAGCGGGATCAATCGGTCCATGCCGCCTGCCAAGTCTATAGACTTGAAACGGCAGACCAATGACCCGGAGCCCCACCTGCATCTTTACCCGAATCGGATAGCGCTGAATCGACAGCAGCTTATCCCGTTCGACTTTTCTGCCAGAAGAGCCGACAGTTATAGACTGTTGGCTCTTCTTCTGCTGTACCTCTGTAACAAAACGATAGGCGACAAGCCGGCTTCATCTTTGCTACAATACGGATAAACCAGTTGTGGGAAAGGGAGGAAGAAGTGGATCGCAGAAGAGTGGTTGTTGTCCTGTTAGGCGTGTTTACCGCATCTGTGGCACTTTTATTTCCGCTGTTTGCCGGAAATGGCCTGGTTGAGGAACCTTCCGAAGGCCGGACGAATGCCCAGCGACCTACCCAAGTGAACGAGGTTGACCAGCATATTGCGGTTCTTCACGTTACGCTCGCCGTCAATCCGTCGGAGTTTGACCATTGGACGGCGCGAACGGAGCTGTTCATGCAGCGCAATCCGGATGTGCAGGTGGTTCTTCGCAACGAGCAGCCAGAGGCAGCGGAACTTTGGTCCGATCAAGCGCAGCTAGGTTTAGCGAGTGATATTTATTTAATGGAGAATGAACGCATCATTGATTTCGCCGTGAAAGGCTATTTGCGGCAGATGGATGACTTCTATACCGGCGACCGTCTTAACGAACAGTTGAAAGCGTTAACAGAATCTTTGAAATGGAACAATTCCATATGGGGCGTTCCGGTGGATGCGGACCCGTCCATTATCGTATGGCATAACGGGCTGCTTGCCCGAGCGGGGCTGAACCGTCCTCCGCGGAGCTATGAGGAATTGGTTGCGGTGACAGAGAAGCTGCTAACGGAAGATCCCTCCATCTCGCCCGTCGGAGTGGAGCTTCAGGATGGCCGAGCTGTTCAGACGTGGCTGGGGGCTTTTGCCGAGATAGGGGGTACCGTAAGGGACTTGGAGGCGTTGGACGGGAACGCGGTGAAACGGCTGCAGTACTTGACTACGAACAGCAACGGCGCGGATTCCAATCGCCAGCTGGAAGAACGGCTACATACAGGGAAGCTGCTGTCCGCTGTGATGCCATGGTCGGAATACGTCCGGCTGTCGGCGGAACTTCACGCCCAATTGCGTATTGACGAAGAAGCGTCCCATTATATATGGACGGGAGGTCGCAGCTTTGTGGTGTCGTCGCAATCGGAGGAACAGGAGGCGGCGCTGCGGTGGCTCGGGGCGATGACGGAATCGATCGAACAGCAGAGCCGCTATAGCGTAACGGGAAGGCTGCCGGCTCTTAATGCGATCTACCGTAACCAGTATGACCGGGGGGACGTAGTGCTGCGCCCACCTTATACGATGTTGGCAGTGATGACGAAGGCTGCGTATTCGCCGGTACCGGACTGGTGGGCAAAATGGCAGCGCTGGTCATCCATGTGGCATCAGGTGGACAACAGCGGTCTGACTGAGGAAGGGGTGCAACGAATCGTTGCGCAATGGAATCAGTTCCTGGCTAAGTCTTAACCTACAGATTAATCGCGAACTTAATGATAAGCCGGCCGTCCTCGACTTGGACGCTCTTGGCTTTCAGGAAGGAGACGATCTTCTGCGGATAGAACCCTAGATCGAATTCCTGCTCCAGCGATTGGCGCGTCGTATCCGGAAGGGCGAGCCCGTTGAAGAGTAGCTCATCCACATGAAAATAGATCCCGTGTTTCGGTTCATCCTCCACGGTATAGTGGCCGGATATCGAGAGCGTCATGCCGTCGCGCTGGCCTGCGACCGTTACGCGATTCTCCGCAAACGTAAAGTCGAGCGTCTCGAACAGTTCGTTCTGCTCGCGAAGGAACGAATTAAAGGTCTGTTCGGGAATATCGAGCGTGTAATTGAAGCCGTCAATCGCAAGCAGCTCCTTATGGTCCTGCAGCCAGTCGGGAATATTCTTCATCGCCTGGGATAACGCCTTGAAGTACCGCTTCACTTCCGTAAGCCCGGCTGTCTCCCAGTAATTCGTCATCTCTTCGATCATCAGGCGTAGCTTCTCTTCATCCGAACGGCCGCTCAGCTGCTCATTCACGTCCGCTTCCAGCGCGACAACGCGAGCGCGCTGGGCCTGTAGCTGCTGCTCGATGACGGTAAGCTGCTGCGTCTCTTCCTCTAAGCCGGTGATCGATTGCTTCAAGTCACGGTAAGCGGTCAGATAGCCGTCCAGCGTCTGTCTGTCGCTCGAGAATAGGACATCGATATAGTCCAGCATGGAGAGCAGCTTGTCCAAGGATTGAGAGGATATAAGGGCAGTGAGCAGGATGTTGCGTTCACCCATGTAATAGGCGCGGAGCACCTTGCCGGCTTCCGCCTGGTGGGACTTAATGTTCTGCTCCTGGACGTCAAGCGCTTGGCGGGATTGCTGCAGGGATCGGGAGGCAGCTTCCTTTTGCAAGGTGATCCGATTAATTTCTTTATCGAGCTCTACGACGGAGAGACTCTTCTCGAGTATGGACTGAATCTCGTCATCGCTTGGTACAGCGGCGAAGGCCGGGCTGATGGTTAACCAGACGGCGATTGCGCCCGCTAGGACCGCTCCTGCTCGGCGACGTTTCATGCCTGTTCGCACGATGCAGCACTCCTTCCTTGCCTATGTGCTTGTTACTGTTTCGTGTGATGACAATACTGAACTACTATATGCGGATAAGCAATCTATTATATCTGGCGGCTAGTCTTCAATGCTTACGACGGGAGGGGAATCAGCTGGCGGCATCGATCTATGAGCGGATTGGCGAGCGGATCGCTAGCAGTAAGATTGAAGGGACGGTATGGCAAGAAGGGGCAGGAATCCTGCTGTCATGCATCACGTTCCGCGACTATATGGAGATCTGCCTCTATGATCCGAATTATGGCTATTACCGGTCAGGTTCCGTTCGTGTCGGCAAGTCAGGTGACTTCTATACGAGCTCTGCTATTGGCAGCGTCATGGGGGAGAAGGTGGCCTTGTGCATGCGAGAATGGATCGACCGTTTCGATGGCGGCGCAGACGCGGCGGAATGGGCAGCGGGTACAGGTAGGCTGTCCGAACAAATTCTATCAAGCTGGGAGGGATCGTCGTGGCCGGGTCTTCGCGATATGGCCTATGCGATTGTGGACAATCATCCGGAGCATCTGGCGACGGCTCGGCAATCGATCGAGACGTCGCGATTCACCCCGTTCATTACCCTGCTTAGCGAGGAAGAGGCGTCTCAAGAGTCGTGGCGGCGCCATAAGGCTATCGTCATGGTGGCTAACGAGCTGCTCGATGCGTTCCCCGTTCATCTGATCGAACGGAACCAGGGGGAACTGTGGGAGATTGGCGTAGCGTTACGCGCAGATGAGCAGCATCAGCTGCAGGAAGTGCGAATTCCGCTTCGCAATGCGGAGATCATCCACTATTTGCAGACGAACAAGATGAAGCTCCGGGAAGGGCAGCGGATTGAAGTCAACCTCGATGCAGCAAGCTGGCTGCACCGGATATCGAATCTGATTGAAGCCGGCGCGCTCATTCTGATCGACTACGGCCACGAAACGGATGAGTTGTTGGGCGCGCATCGGCATTGCGGCACACTAATGTGTTACAGTGGGCATGTCGCGCATGACAATCCATATATCCGGCCAGGCAAGCAAGACATTACAGCCCATGTCAACTTTAGCGCGATCCGCAGCTGTGCGGAATCGGCCGGGTTCGTTCAGGCTTATTATGCCACTCAAAAGCAGTTCCTCATCGACTACGGCGTGTTATCCGACCTGCATAATCATGGGAGCACGGACCCATTCAGCGAGCGAGCCAGGCGCAATCGCAGCATCAGACAGCTGCTGCTAAGCGACGGGATGAGCGAAACGTTCAAGGTGCTTATTCTGACCAAAGGCGCGAGTCCCGTTTTGACCCAATGAAAAAAGGCTGTTCCCGCAGAGCTTGTCTGCCGGCACAGCCTTTCTTCATGCTGCTGAGGATGGTGCTTAGAACGGGTTGCCCATTACGAAGATGGTCCAATAGGAGAATCCGCAGAATGTAATAACCATATATCCCCAGAACATCAATATGTATGTTCTCTCGGAAAAATTCAAGTAGCCTAACAGGACGAAAACAGCTGTTTGCAGGAAGAACAGAAGCGCCATCTCGACCATATCGCCCGCAAATGCCATTAAGCCGATAACTAGCGTCCAGAATCCGAGCACCCGGAACATGCGTGCCATGTGTATAATCCTCCTCTCGTGGAGTTTCGACCAGATTTCTATTGCCCATTATAACGGTTCAAGAAAGCGCTGTAAACGCATATCCTCGAATATGTGGCAAATTTTTCACAAACTCTGGTCTGCTGACAGTCTAAGTTTGCACACCTTGTGACGAAAATATGTATGAGCCTTCATAAAAATGGATATACAAATTAGTATCCAATAGATTCTATGAACTCTACCAAGGGCATAGAGATAAAGTAAGCGCCTAACGTTAGGAGGTTTTCGTTGCATGACAGCAGTGAGACAAGATGCGTGGAGCCCGGATGACGACCTCATTCTCGCCGAGGTGACATTAAGGCATATCCGTGAAGGCAGCACCCAGCTCGCCGCATTCGAGGAGGTCGGCGAACGGATTGGCCGCACTTCCGCCGCTTGCGGATTCCGCTGGAATAGCTGTGTTCGCAAGCGCTACGAGGATGCCATTCAAATAGCCAAACAACAGCGGCAGAAACGAAATTATATGAAGAAACAATCGTTTGCGGCCACCTCGCATGTTTCGTCCCTCGGCACGATCGAGACGGAAGAGAGGTCTTATAAGAATGATCCGGTTACCGAAGAATCGCTTTCCGTCGATTCGGTTATCCGTTTCTTGCGTCAATGGAAGACGACTTATCAAGAGCTGAACCGGCAAATTAAAACGCTTGAGCGCGATCTGCGGGAGCGCGAGGAAGAGCTCTATATCCTTCGCGAACAGAACGAGAAACTCTCCCATGAAGTGAACAATGTACAGACCGATTACCGTGCCGTGAATGATGATTACAAGACGCTCATCCAAATTATGGATCGGGCCCGCCGGCTTACCGTACTTACCGAGGAAGACGAAGCGAAACCGCGTTTCAAAATGGATGCGAACGGCAATCTCGAACGCATCGAATAGCAGGTCAGCCTTCCATTTGCGGGATGCTGGCTCCAAGAAGTGTCCCGCTGCCTGAAGTAGGCGAAGCGGGATATTTTATTTTCGTCCAATCTAAGCGTGTATCGTTTCATCGCCTTGGCTAGTTTGAACTTGTTTTTCAATAGAAGGCTGATTCTGTTACCATAGACAAGTAGAACTGCGAGAAAGAAGGCTAGGGTTATGGGACGAATCTATATCGTAGGCGCGGGGGCGCTTGGCTTAATGTATGGGCTTCGGCTTGCATCCGCAGGTGTCCTGGTCACGTTGGTGACCCGTACGAGCGCGCAGGCGGAACTGCTCCGGGCACAAGGGGGCAGGCTGGAGCAGCAAGGGCAATGGCGGCACATGCCGGTCAGCGCGTATTCGATCGACGAGCTAGCCGAGTTGGACAAGCATGATCTGCCGCTTAGGGAAGATTGGGTCTGGTACACGGTGAAGCAGCCGCAGATGACACGAGAATTGCTGGCTCAGACGGACAAGCTTGTCGCCTCGAAGCCTTCTATATTATGTCTTCAGAACGGGATCGGCCATCTTGAACTGTTCGAGGCCTTATACCCGGAGCTCCATGTATACGCGGGGGTCACGACGGAGGGCGCTATGCGAACTTCATTAACCGAGGTGCGGCATACCGGGGAGGGCAGCCTCGTGTTCGGGGCCATCGAATCGGAGCGTGAACCGGATCCGGAAGGCGATGAGGCGCAAAAAATGTTGCTTCACCTGCTGCGAATGGCAGGAATTGCCGCCTCCCTGTCGAATGAGATGAGGAATCGCATCTATGAGAAGCTTCTCATTAATGCTGTCATTAACCCGCTGACGGCCATCTTCGGCGTATCGAACGGTGAACTTCCGGCCCATCCGCACCGCAGGAAGATGATGCGCGCGCTGCATCAAGAGAGCGAACGGCTGTTGCGGCAGGCGGGTCTTGCTCCCTTACCGGAAGCTTGGGAACGGCTGCTTGCCGTCTGTGAGGCAACCGCGGCCAACGAATCTTCCATGCTGCGGGATGTGCGGGCAGGACGGGGAACCGAGATTGACTGGATTAACGGCGGGATCTCCGCCTTGGCGAAGAGAATGGGCCATGCGGCGCCGCTTAACGATGCGGTTACGGCCATGGTGAAGGCGCTACACTAATTGACCATCCGTGAGAGGAGCAGTCTGGCGTGCAGTGGATTTGGGAGAGCTTCAAGCATGTCTATGCGGTACTGGCCGTAGTTCCAATCGTACCCTTCCTCTTGGTATATTTCGGCTTGGGTGCTTACACCGGAGACCGGAAGCGAGCATTCCGTACCGCCATGGACGTCACGACTGCGCTTCTGATCGGTTGTGTGACCGTCCTGTTCAATACGATATTCAACAGTACATTCGGTTTCTTCGGCATTATGCTGTTGCTTTTGCTCGGCGGCGGCTTGCTCGGGAACATCCAATATCGGTCCAAAGGCTTGATCGATATGAAACGGTTGGCCAGAGCCGTATGGCGGATCGGATTTTTTGTTATCAGCGTCTTCTATATTCTTCTGATGTGCATCGGCATCGGCAAAAGCCTGTTTACGATGTAATCAAAGCGCTTCTATACGGTACATTTGCTGCAATCGGTTCTCCGCACGGGGAGCCGATTGCTTGTCGTTTGGTTAACTTGTCGTGTAAAATGAGAAAAAACTCCACTTGGAAGCTTAAGAGGCGAAAAAGCTTATGACTATGGGGATTGAAACTTATCCATTGCCTTCGAGTCAATCATTGACTGAGGCTTATATCCATCAGACTGATCCGAAGCTGGCCGAGCGCATCGGCAAGCATTCGAGTCGGGCAGCCGACTGGCAGACGCGCATGGCATACCTGGATGCGTCAAAGGAAGCTCGCGTGCCTGCCTCCGAGCTGTCAGCCGTACTATCGGCTTATAATGAACGATTCAACTCCCATGAGGCAGTTAAGCGGGGGATTGAATTGATTCAAGAAGGGGCTCCCGTAATCGTAGGCGGACAGCAAGCCGGTCTATGGACGGGACCCATGTTGGTTATTCACAAGGCGGTCTCGGTCATTCAGGCGGCGAAAGAAGCTGCCGGGCATGTAGGCAGGCCGGTCGTGCCCGTCTTCTGGATCGCGGGCGAAGATCATGATTGGGAAGAAGCCAATCATGCCTATATCGTTACGGAGCAGGTTCGTTTAAGGAAGATTGCCGTTAAGCGGGATGCGGGATTGCGCACCTCCGTCAGCCGGACCAAACTAGACTTGGCTGTGTTGCAGACGGCGATGGACGAGCTGGCCGCTAACTTGCCGGATACGCCGCACAAGCAAGAATTGCTTAGCGTCTTGCAAGGTTACATGGAGCAGTCTGCCACGCTCAGTGATTGGTTTGCCTATGTGATCGGCCATCTGTTCGGCGAGTACGGACTTGTGATGATGGATGCGGACGACCCGTCACTGCGCAAGCTGGAAGGACCGATGTTCCGCCAGATGATTACGCATAACGATGAATTGAGAGCTGCATATGCGCGCGGAGCTGCCGCCGTCAGCGAACTGGGTTACCCGGTGCAGGCCGAAGCCACTGAGGGCTGCGCGAATATATTTCTTTTTCAAGAAGAGGACGGCAAATTGGCCGGCGAGCGGACGCTGCTCTACAAACGCAAAGGTAAGATGGAGAACCGCAAGGGCACCTGGAGCCTCGACGCCGAGGAACTGCTGCGCATGTCCGACCAATCGCCGGAGCGGCTAAGCAACAATGTGCTGACAAGGCCGATCATGCAAGACTACGTGCTGCCTGTGCTCGGCGCAGTGCTCGGTCCAGGCGAGATCGCGTATTGGGCGCTAACGGTTGAAGGCTTCGCCGCGATGGGCATGCAGATGCCGCTGCTCGTGCCGCGGATGTCGTTTACGCTTGTAGAGCCGCAGATCGCAAGCCTGATGACCAAATTTGAGCTCACCTTTGACGATACGGTTCATCGTTTGGCCGATAAGAAACAAGCTTGGCTGGACCAGCAGGATGAACTGCGGATTCATGAGCAATTCGAAGAGGCGAAGCGTCAATTCGCGCAATTGTATGAGCCGCTGTTGGCAATGGCTTCGTCCGTGCAACCCGCCCTTGCTGAGCTTGGCGACAAGAATCGCGGCCGCATCCTGGATCAGATCGATTATATGGCGATGCGCACGAGAGAAGCCCATGACAAGCGATACGACGCCGTGACGCATCAGTTGGACCGCATCGCGATTGCGCTCAGGCCGAATGGACAGCCGCAAGAGCGGGTGCTGAACGTGGTGCATTATTGGAATCAATATGGCACGGGTTGGCTGAAGCAGCTGCTCGACGTGCCGTTTGACGCTTTGGGTAATCATCGACTTGTCTATATATAATCATCGTTGTCGAACATATACTAAAGCTTTACCACGCTCCTATAGCGTTGGACGAAATGGAGGAAATTGAACGTGAGTGCAAGAGAAAATAGCATCGTAGCAGATATGTCGCTAGCTCCGGCCGGACATTTGAAGATTGATTGGGCTTCGGCGCATATGCCGGTGCTTAACCGCATTCGGAAGCAATTCGAACAGGAGCAGCCATTCAAGGGGCTTAAGGTTTCGATTTGTCTTCACTTGGAGGCCAAGACGGCTTATCTGGCGAAAGTTGTTCAAGCCGGCGGTGCGGAAGTGACCATTACGGGTAGCAATCCGCTCTCCACGCAAGACGATGTGTGTGCCGCGCTGGTCGAAGACGGCATCACCGTATTCGCGAAGTACAATCCGGATCCGGAGGAATTCAAGTCGCTGATCGTCCGTGCGCTCGAGTCGAAGCCGGATCTTATCATCGATGACGGCAGCGACTTCGCGACGATTCTACACGGCGAACGACCGGATCTGCTCGTTAATATTCGCGGCGGGGCAGAGGAGACGACGACCGGCATTACCCGTCTGAAGGCGCTCGAGAAGGAAGGAACGCTCAAGCTGCCGATGGTGGCGGTGAATGATGCATATTGCAAATATTTGTTCGACAACCGCTACGGAACGGGTCAATCGGCGTTCGACGGCATTATGCGTACGACGAACCTGATGATCGCCGGCAAGAATGTCGTTATCGTCGGTTACGGTTGGTGCGGCAAGGGACTCGCGATGCGCGCGAAAGGGTTGGGCGCGAACGTGATCGTAACCGAGGTAGATGCGATCAAAGCGGTCGAGGCGCATATGGACGGCTTTACGGTGCTGCCGATGATCGAAGCGGCGAAGATTGGCGAAATCTTCGTCACCGTTACGGGAAATAAAGACGTCATTCGCGGCGAGCATTACGACGTCATCCGCGACGGCGCAATCCTCTGCAATGCTGGTCACTTCGACGTTGAGGTCAACAAGCCGGAGCTGGCTGAACGTTCGACGGGCAAGCGGACGGTTCGCCACAATATTGAAGAGTATCAGTTGAAGGATGGCCGCAAAGTGTACCTGCTGGCCGAAGGCCGACTGGTGAATCTGGCAGCCGGCGACGGTCACCCGGCTGAGATTATGGATACGACTTTCGCATTGCAGGCGTTGTCGCTCAAGTATGTGAATGACAACTACCAGTCGATGGGCGCGAAAGTTGCGAACGTTCCTTATGAGCTGGACGAGCAAGTTGCCCGTTACAAGCTGGAATCGCTCGGCATCGGCATCGATACGCTGACGGAAGCACAGAAGAAATATCAAGACAGCTGGTCGTAGGCTAGCTACTCAGCCTGTCTTGCCGAATAACCGTTTCGCTGAATGGCTCCTTGGGGCATTCGGTAGAAACGGTTTTTTTTGTGCGCGGATGGCATTTTCGTCCGCAATGCGTGGCAGTTGTCGGCTTGATCTGGAACATTTTTCTAATTCAATGCGTCAGGAGGGTGCAGGCCATATAAAAGAAGGGGGTCAGATCGATGAGGGGACGAAATTTGCGCATCTATGCATTGCTCGCGCTGCTGGTGATCGGTATCGGTGCTGTTCTGGCAGGCTGCTCTGCAGCGAATGAGGACAGTCTGAGCAGCGCGTCGTTCAGCAACTCGGACGGCGAGGCGCAGTCTTCAGCTACGGACGATGCTGGAGTGGAGGTTGGAAGGGCAGAGGGCACTGCGAACGACGAGGGAGGAGCGGGAGATTCAGCCCCTTCGGGTAGTTCCGGTACCGCAGACAGCATCTCGTCCGAAGCCGGCAATGAAGGGACTGGCATAATCGGCAATGTCGCCGACGATGCGGGTTTCAATCGCAAGCTGGTCTATCGGGCGAACGTCGCCATGCAAGTGGAGGATTATGGGGCGGCACAGTCACAGATCAGCAATGCGATTACGTTATCCGGCGGGTATATCGTTAAATTCTCGGATCAGCAGACGGCACACGAGCTGGGCGGGACGTATACGATCAAGGTGCCGGCCAAAGGATTCATGTCGTTCCTTGCCGGGATCGAGAACATCGAACATAAAGCGCTCGAGAAAAGTCTTCAGGGCACGGACGTAACGGAGGAATATGTCGATCTGGAGGCGAGATTGAAAGCGAGGCAAGTTGTTGAAGCGAGACTGCTAAGTTTCATGGATAAAGCGACGAAAGCGGATGATCTGCTCAAGTTCTCCACCGAGTTGGGAGAGGTGCAGACCGAGATTGAACGGATTAAAGGGAGAATGCGGTATTTGGATCAAAATGTCGCGTTCTCGACCGTCGAGCTGCGCGTCTATCAGCAATCGGTCACTCCGATCCAGGAGGCGAAGGAAGAATCGGGCTTCGGACAGCGGCTGAGCGAACGCATGGAACGGCGGGTTGTCCTTTATCGCGAATGCCGCGCAAGGGACTGCGATCGTGATGGCTGCGTTAATTCCGATCCTTGTCGTGCTTGCGGTGATCGGCGGGACCGTCTATTGGATCTACCGAAGCCGAAGGAGAGAGAAGCAAGCGGCGCTGCCGATGCCTACTTCCAACCATGCGGCCGACCGGCTTAAGGATTCCGCGGAAGATAGCCAGGCGCCGACTATTGAGGATCACGACCGAGCCTAAACAAATAGAGCAGGATTAAAGCCGCTGCAGCGAGCTTTGATCCTGCTCTATTTTTATGGCTTTGGCCCGCGAGAGCGAGCAGCGAATAGCGGTGTCTTTGGCTAACCGATGGAGTTCCTCCTCGGTCAGCGATTTCAAGCAAGGCTTGCGGTACATCGCCAGCAGCGCCTCTTCGCTGGCTGCCGCAGCATCTGCGGCGTTACCAAGCAGGTAGTAGGCAACCTGGTAGCACAGCACTTCGACGGGGCGCAGCAATTCTATTGTCCGGTCGGCAACACCGTTCATAAGTTCTCTCCCTACTTTCATCAACAAAAGCAGGCCGCGTACGGCAATAAAGCGCGCTTCTTGGGGCATGCTTGAAGGTATGGTTGGTTCTTCCTGTTTTTAGCTTACACGAATGAAGATGAGAAAAGGTTTCAAAAGTGTAACAAAGTTTTTACAAGGTTAATCCCATAAAATATTTTAAAATCGGCGGAAGCAGGCAGGAATTGCTTTTCTTGCGGCGAATAGAACATTCCAAGTGGTGAAAAGTGGTGTTAAGTGGAGGTTTTGGGGGAAGGAGTGGAGCGGCCGGATGTTCATGGGGGAATATCAACACAGCATCGATGACAAAGGCCGTATCATAATCCCAGCCAAATTCCGCGAAGCGCTTGGCGACAAGTTCGTCGCCACCCGAGGACTGGACAATTGTCTGTTCGTCTACCCGATGAGCGAATGGCATGTGCTTGAGCAGAAGCTGAAGTCCCTGCCCCTCATGAAGTCGGACGCCCGAGCATTCTCGCGCTTCTTCTTCTCTGGCGCCACGGAATGCGAGCTCGACAAACAGGGAAGGGTAAATTTGCCGAATAACCTGTGCGAATATGCCAAACTAGATAAGGATTGTATCGTACTTGGCGTTTCCAATCGAGTGGAAATATGGTCCAAATCGATTTGGGAAGGCTATTTCCAGCAGTCGGAAGAGACATTCAACGAAATCGCGGAGAAACTGGTCGATTTCGATTTTAATTTTTAAGGTGGACCGCTTAGCATGGACGTTCGGACCAGCGGCATGTGAAACCTTAGAGCCGGGAGGGCAACAACTTGTTTCAACATATAACAGTGCTCAAGGAAGAAGCAGTCGATGGCTTGGCGATCAAAGATGATGGCATCTACGTCGATTGCACGCTCGGAGGAGCCGGTCACAGCGAGCTCATCGCATCGCGACTTGGCCCCAAGGGGCGGCTGATTGCTTTCGACCAGGATGAATGGGCACATGAGAATGCGCGGGTACGCCTTGCTCCTTATTGGGACAGGGTCACCCTTGTGAAGAATAACTTCCGCCATCTTGAAGCGGAGCTGGCGAATCTCGGCATCGACGGCGTCGACGGCGTACTGTTCGACCTTGGCGTATCGAGTCCTCAGCTAGACGAGGCGGACCGCGGATTCAGCTACAATCATGACGCGCCGCTCGATATGAGAATGGATCAACAAGGGCTGCTGACGGCGGAAGACATCGTCAATACGTGGGACGAGCGGGAGATCTCCCGCATTCTGGCGGATTACGGGGAAGAGCGCTTCGCTAGACAGATCGCCAAGAAGATTGTTGCGGCCCGTGAAGCGAAGCCGATTGAGACGACGGGGGAACTCGTGGAACTCATCAAGATGGGCATCCCTGCCGCGGCAAGACGTACGGGACCGCATCCGGCCAAACGTTCGTTTCAGGCGCTGCGCATTGCGGTGAATGACGAGCTGGGTGCCGAAGAGACGGCGCTCGAGCAGACAGTGCGGGTTCTTAATCCGGGCGGCAGAGCGTCGGTCATTACGTTCCACTCGCTCGAAGACCGGATCTGCAAGCAGCTGTTCGCCAAGTACGTGGAACGCTGTACATGCCCTCCCGATTTCCCGATGTGCGTATGCAGCGGGAACGGCAAGCTGAAGCTGGTCAACCGGAAGCCGATCGTGCCAAGCGAAGAGGAATTGGCATTGAACAAGCGCTCCAGATCGGCGAAGCTTCGAGTCGCAGAGAAACTATAATACTTTCAACATACAAACAATCGTACCAACATTCGTTCATGGGAGGGGAATTTAATTGGCTTATACGAATGGGAATTTGGCACTTCAGCCGAAGCGTAAGCCGGAACAGCAGCAACAGCCGCAGTATCGGGAGAAGCGGACGACAGTCACGAAGCGCAAGCCGCTTCCGACGCGCGACAAGATGGTTGTGCTCTTCACGATTTTAATGCTGGTGGTAACAGGCTTCTATATTCTGTACCGCGACATTCAAATCTACCAGATCAATCTGGCTGCGAAGGAAGCGACCGCGTCACTCGACAAGATGAACAAAGAGATTCAAGAGATGACCAAGACGGTAGAGATCGAGAGCAGTCCCGAGCGCATCAAGGAGAAGGCTGAAGCAGAAGGACTAATCCAAGATGATGGGAACAACGACATTATTATCGGCGAGACGTCCTCCACATCGGATACACAGGAATAGGTGAGAAGATGACAAGACGAATCAAATTACGGACACTAGTAGTCGGAGGGGTTATTACCCTCCTTTTTGTTGTCCTGCTTTCCAAAGTCTACTGGGAACAGGTCGTCCGAGCTGATTTTTGGTCTGATAAAGCTAGAGAGATTTGGTCCAGGTCAGAGACGCTGGATCCGGTGCGGGGCACGATAACCGACCGGGACGGCAACATATTGGCCATGGATGTCGCAGCCTATACGGTCGCGGTCAATCCGAAGGTTATCCATGAGCTGGGACTCGAGGATATTATAGTGAGCAAGCTACACAACGTGTTGGGCAAATCCGAAACGGAGCTTCGCAAACTGGTAACCGCGAAGAAAAGCGACGGCACTTACTATCAGCAGCGTGAAGTGCGCCCTGAAGGGTGGAAGATTGACACCGCGTTGTACGACAGGCTTATTCGCTTCCGTGAAGAGCTGCGTGAGCAGGCCGGATCGAATGATGTGGGGCTGTCCTTCATCGAAGATACGAAACGTTTCTATCCGAAGCAGACGATGGCTGCGCAGATTCTCGGGTATACGAACCGGGATGGCGCGGCAGTCGGCGGCTTGGAGTCCTACTTGAATAAAGAACTGAGCGGCGAGGCCGGGAAGATTACGTATGAGCGTGACGGCAATGGGGTCATCCTCGAGAATGGCACCGTGGAATTCAAGCCATCCCGCGACGGCAGTAATGTACAGCTGACGATCGATACCGAAATTCAGCATTACGTGGAAGAAGCGATCCAAGAGGTCTATGAACAATACCAGCCGAAGAGCATTACGGCCATTGCTGCGGATCCGCAGACGATGGAGATTCTCGGCATGGCGAATCTGCCTTCCTACAATCCGAATGAATACTGGGATTCTTCGGCGGCCGGATTCTACAACCATGTAATCCAGTCGCAATACGAGCCTGGCTCGACGTTCAAAATCGTAACGTTGGCCGCCGCCGTTCAAGAAGGGCTGTTCAATCCGAACGCAACCTATAAATCCGGTAGCATCCGGGTAGCAGACAGTACGCTCCGCGATATCAAGCGTGAAGGTTGGGGCGAGATTACGTATCTCGAAGGCTTGAAGCGTTCCAGTAACGTTGCCTTCGTCAAGCTGGGCTATGAGATGCTTAAGGCCGATAAGCTGGTGCAATATATCGAGAACTTCGGCTTCGGGGTAAAGACGGGTATCGAGCTTCCCGGCGAGATAAACGGACGTATCGCCATTCGCAAAAACTACGCTACCGAAGTAGCGACTGCTGCATTCGGTCAAGGCCGCGTCTCGGTTACTCCGATTCAGCAGGTCGCCGCGGTAGCGGCGGTAGCGAACGGCGGGAAGTTGCTGCAGCCGCACATCATCAAGGAAATCGATGATCCGGTGACCAGCAAGAAGACGGTGACGCAGCCGAAGGTGGTTCGTCAGGTTATATCCGCCGAAACGTCGAAGAAAACAAGCGAATACCTCGAGCAGGTTGTCGCCGACCAAGAAATCGGTACGGGCAAGAAGGCGTACATTCCCGGCTATCGGGTAGCCGGTAAGACGGGTACGGCGCAGAAGGTTGGAAGCAACGGCGAATATTCCGACGACAAGTATGTCGTCTCCTTTATCGGTTTTGCTCCTGTCGGCAATCCGAAGATTATCGTCTATGTCGTCGTCGATGAACCGAACGATAAGTATGCCGGCGGTGGTTCGGTTGCCGCACCGGTCTTCAAGAAAATCGTGGAGCAAAGCTTAAAGCATATGGGCGTATCCCCCGCGCTTCCGGAAGGTCAGAAGACTACCGCAGCAGAGCAGAAGGAAGTCACGATCAAGGTGCCGGATATGAAGGACAATCAGGTGGCGAATGCCAAGCAGAAGCTAGTCTCCCGTTCGTTAAGCGTCGAAGTGCTCGGTACGGGCAAGACCGTCAAGCAGCAGATTCCGGCGGCAGGGACGCAAGTAAGCCCGACGCAGAAGATCTACCTGTTGACCGAGGAGCGGGATAAGCTATCGCTTCCGAATCTGATCGGGTTGTCGCTCCGCGATGCGCTGGAGATGTGTTCCCTGCTCGGCATCCGGGCAGTCACCGCTGGCGAAGGTTTCGTCTCCAACCAAATGTTGGCGAAACTGAACGGCGAGCGGGTGGTTAAGCTTACGCTATCGCCGCCTGGACCGGACGACGGGACGGAAGAATCGACGGCAGGCAGCGGAGACGCAGGCGCCGACACAACGACAGAGACAAGCGAGTAGGCTTGTTCTAACCCCCTTAGCATACGAATAGGCTTGGAATAGGATAAGCATGTACTGCTGCCTGTTCGAAGCCTATCGTAAGGGGGATGTGCTCTTGAAAGTGTCGAATGTCACGGTCCGCCGAAGACTGTTCATCGCGCTGATCGTATCTATTTTGTCGTTCTCGCTGCTCGGGGGCCGGCTTGGCTATGTTCAGCTCGTCAAAGGCGAGGAGCTGGCGGCCAAGGCGGAGGATTCATGGCGCCGCGAAATTCCGTACACGGCCAAGCGCGGCGAGATTTGGGACCGAAACGGCGAGAAGCTTGCGTATAATATCAGTTCGCCGACGGTGATGGCGATTCCGGTGCAGGTGAAAGATAAGGAAGAGACGGCGGCCAAACTTGCCAATGAGCTGGGCATGACCAAGGAGAAAGTGCTTGGGTTCCTCAAGAAGAAGCAAATGATCGTCAATATCCAGCCGGGCGGCCGTAAGATTACGACCGAGAAAGCGCAGAAGATCAAGGATATGAACTTGCCGGGCATCGTCGTAGCCGAGGATAACAAGCGTTATTATCCTTATGAAGACCTGGCCTCGCATATTTTGGGCATCGTCGGGATGGATGGCGGATTAACCGGCGTAGAAGCGAAATACAATAAGTATTTGCAGGGCATGAACGGCAATGTATCTTTCCTCTCCGATGCCGCCGGCAAGATTATGCCAGGCTCATCGGATGTCTACGAGGAGCCCAAAGACGGCCTCAATATGAAGCTGACGATTGACAAGCATATCCAGACGATTATGGAACGCGAGCTCGATCAGGCGATGGTGAAATTCCAAGCCGACGATATCATCGCGATCGCAATGAACCCGAAAAACGGCGAGATTCTAGGGATGGCGAGCCGACCGGCTTTTGAACCGGACAAATTCCGGGACTACGAAGGTTCGGTCTATAACCGCAATCTTCCGATCTGGATGACGTACGAGCCAGGTTCGACGTTCAAGATCATAACGCTGGCTGCCGCATTGGAGGAGAAGAAGGTCGATTTGAAGAAGGAGACCTTCTTTGATCCCGGAGCGGTAGAGGTTGGCGGAGCAAGATTGCGTTGCTGGAAGAAGGGCGGCCATGGCAGCCAGACATTCCTGGAAGTCGTGCAGAATTCGTGTAACCCGGGCTTTGTCGCACTCGGCAACCGGCTAGGTAAGGAGAAACTATTCGAGTATATCCGCAATTTCGGCTTCGGCAAGAAGACCGGAATCGATCTGGGCGGCGAGGAGAACGGGATCCTGTTCAAACTCAATCAGGTCGGACCGGTCGAGCTGGCGACCACGGCGTTCGGCCAAGGGGTCTCGGTTACGCCGATCCAACAGATTACGGCCGTTTCAGCCGCGATTAACGGGGGAACGCTCTATAAACCTCACGTGGCCAAAGCTTGGGTGAATCCCGAAACGGGCGAGACCGTGGAAGAAGTGAAGGCGGAAGCGGTCAGGCAAGTCGTCTCCAAAGAGACAAGCGCGCAAGTGCGCGAAGCGCTGGAGAGCGTCGTCGCGCAGGGCACAGGGAAGAACGCCTTCTTGGACGGCTACCGTGTCGGAGGCAAGACCGGTACCGCGCAAAAGGTCATCAACGGCCGTTATTCCTCGAACGAGCATATCGTATCTTTCGTCGGCTTCGCGCCGGCGGACGATCCGCAGATCGTCGTTTATGTCGCGGTCGATAATCCGCAGGGCATTCAATTCGGCGGCGTCGTTGCTGCGCCGATCGTTCATAATATTTTGGCCGATGCGCTCCCATATATGGGCATCGAGCCGCGCAAGGATCAGATTGAGCGGACGTACAAATACGGAGAACTCGCGCAACCGATCGTCGAAGTGCCGAATCTGATCGGCAAGACCGTAACCGAGATCTATGAAGACTTGAATATGAACTTCAATCTATCCTCGGCAGGTTCCGGGAATACCGTTATCCGGCAGGCGCCTGCGGCGGGAACCCGGGTCGAGAAGGGATCTACGATCCGGATTTATCTAGCCAAGGAAGAGGAATGAAGAAAGTTTCGCAATGATGTCGATAATGGTACAAGAACATAACATCCGCACCGTCCTTGCGCCGCGTCGTTACGACAGCGGAGCTTGGATTGGTGCGGTTTACACAAGCGTGAGGGGGAATCGCAGGATGCGATTAGAACAACTGGCAGCATTACTTCGTGTCGCACAGCTGCAGGGTGACGGCACAATCGAAATACAAGGAGTTCAGACGGACTCGCGGCAGGTTGCCGCAGGCGACTTGTTTATCTGCTTGCCGGGCCATACGCAGGACGGTCATGCGTACGCGCCACAGGCGGTGGACAAAGGAGCAGTAGCGCTCGTCGTTGAGCGACCGCTTGAACTTCCGGTACCGCAGTTGGTCGTCAAGGATGCCAGACTCGCTATGGCCGTTATTGCCGATCGTTTCTTCGGACAACCGAGCCAACAAATGAAGTTGATCGGCGTTACCGGGACGAACGGTAAGACGACGACAACCTATTTGATCGAGCGCATACTTGCGGATGCCGGCCATCATCCGGGCGTGATCGGGACGGTTGAACGGCGCTTCGCAGGGCAATCGTTCCCGATGTCGGGGACGACGCCGGAAGCGCTCGAGCTGCAGCGGTATCTGGCGCAGATGCATGCGGAAGGAACCGACTGCGTTGCGATGGAAGTCTCCTCGCATGCGCTGGAACAAGGGCGCGTCAAAGGATGCCGTTTCCGTACGGCGATCTTCACGAACCTGACACAGGATCATCTGGATTACCATGGGACGATGGAGCACTATGCCGGGGCAAAAGGGCTGCTGTTCTCGCGGCTTGGCAACGAGTATGCCGCAGACGAGAGCGAACGTGCTTATGCCGTGCTGAACGGGGATGATCCCGCCTCCGAGATGTTCGCGAGGATGACGGCGGCCGAAGTAATCACGTATGGCGTCGACAAGCCGGCGGATGTTCAAGCTTCCGATATTCATATTACGGCGCACGGTACTTCCTTCCATGTGAAGACGCCGGTTGGAGAGGCGGATATTACGCTGCGCATGGCCGGGAAGTTCAACGTTTATAATGCACTGGGGGCATTGACTGCCGGTCTTATCGAGCATATTCCGCTTGCGCAAATCAAGGCGAGTCTCGAAGCGGTTCCGGGCGTACCTGGGCGCGTCGAAGCGGTTAACGCCGGACAGCCGTTTGCGGTAGTCGTCGATTATGCGCATACCCCGGACGGACTCGACAACGTGCTCAAGGCCGTAAAGGAATTTGCCGTTGGCCGTGTGATCTGCGTATTCGGCTGCGGCGGTGACCGCGACCGGACCAAGCGTCCGATTATGGGCCAGATCGCGGCGCGCTATTCGGACTACGTGCTCGTCACTTCGGATAATCCGCGTACGGAAGATCCGCTTGCCATCTTGGCGGATATCGAGGCTGGCCTCACCGCGGATCACGTGCCGGCAGAGCGATACGAGCTGCAGGTAGACCGCCGCGTCGCGATACAAAAAGCGGTTGAAATGGCCAGCCCCGACGATGTAGTATTGATTGCGGGGAAAGGCCATGAAACCTATCAGCTGATCGGCGGAGTCACCTATGATTTCGATGATCGCAAAGTGGCCGAAGAAGCGATAAGGAGTCTTGTCTAGTGTATAATCGAAAGTTTACCGACACGAAGAATAACCACCGGCATCCACGGCATGCGTCCGGGGCCGTTACCGCGGCTTGCAGCCGTATAGACATGAAAGGCGCGCGCAGCGTGGGCATGGACGAGTTCGTTCGTGCTCTGCCGTGCGGTTAAGAGGTGGGTAACGTTATGGACATCAAGGTCATTTTATTGTCGATCGGCGCCTCCTTCCTGCTTGCGGTTTTGCTTGGACCTTTGTTCATTCCGCTGCTTAGACGGTTGAAATTCGGCCAGCATATCCGAACCGAAGGGCCGCAAAGCCATTTGAAGAAGAAGGGCACCCCAACCATGGGCGGCATTATCATTATGCTGGCCGTTCTGCTGGCGTTCCTGAAGTTCTCGGATAAGACCGCTGAATTCTGGGTGCTGCTCATTTCATCGCTCGGTTTTGGACTTGTTGGTTTCTTGGATGATTATATTAAAATCGTATTTAAGCGTTCGCTCGGATTGACGGCCAAGCAGAAGCTGATCGGCCAATTCATCATTGCCATCGTCGTCTGCGTGCTGCTCTACCAGATGGACCATAGCACGGCGATCTCGATTCCGGGCACGACGGCTTCGCTGGAGCTCAGCTGGTTCTACTACGTGCTTGTCGTCATCATGTTGTTCGGCACGACGAACGCGGTCAACTTCACCGATGGCGTGGACGGCCTGCTCGCGGGTACGGGCGCCGTTGCTTTCGGAGCCTTCACGCTGCTTGCCATGCATGCGAGCGAGCATGAATCCGCGGTATTCTCCGCTGCCATGATCGGCGGCCTGCTCGGCTTCCTCGTTTTTAACGCCCATCCGGCGAAAGTATTCATGGGCGATACCGGCTCGCTTGGCATCGGCGGGGGAATGGCGGCCGTGGCGATTCTGACCAAGACGGAGCTCTTGCTCGTGATCATTGGCGGCGTATTCGTGCTCGAGATGCTCTCCGTTATTTTGCAGGTCGGCTCCTTCAAGCTAAGAGGGAAGCGGATCTTCAAGATGAGCCCGATCCATCATCACTTCGAACTATCGGGCTGGACGGAATGGCGCGTCGTGGCAACGTTCTGGGCCGTTGGCATCGTATTTGCGGCAATAGGCGTTATTCTCGGCCGATAATGGCCGGATAAAGGTGTTTAATAGAGAGGCAGTGCGGGTTAATATATAGAGGCTATTTTTTAGGAAGCCTCTTGACTCGCGGCCTCTTAAGTTTTGTATGAGTATTCTATGCGGCTGCTAACGGGAGGGCCGCAATCACAAATAAGCAGTCATGGAGGTAGTAGCAGCATGGAGCATCCATCAGCATACAAAGGCCGGCAGGTCGTCGTCCTAGGCCTGGCCAAAAGCGGAGTAAGCGTCGCAAAGCTGTTCCATAAGCTTGGCGCTAACGTAACGGTGAACGATCAGAAGGAACGCCATTTGAGCCCCGAAGCGGACGAGCTGGACGCTTTGGGTGTTTCTGTTATATGCGGAGGTCATCCGGACGATCTCATTACGAAGGATACGGCGCTCGTCGTCAAGAATCCGGGTATTCCCTATAAGGCTAAGCCGGTTCAGCAGGCGCTTGCGCTCGGATTGGACGTCGTGACGGAGGTAGAAGTCGCATACCGCCTCGCGGTTGCGCAGATGATCGGCATCACGGGGTCCAACGGCAAGACGACAACGACGACATGGATCGGCGACATGCTCGAAGCGGCTGAGTTGAACGCGATCGTTGCGGGCAACATCGGCACGCCGCTGTGCGATGTGGCGCAGACCGCCCGTCCGGACGATTGGATCGTCGCAGAGCTCAGCTCCTTCCAGCTGAAGGGGACGCAGTCGTTCCGTCCGCATGTGTCGGTGCTGCTGAACCTTGCGGAGACGCATCTCGATTATCATGGCGATATGGACGACTATGTGGCTTCCAAGGCCAAACTGTTCGCCAATCAGACGTTCAAAGATACCGCTGTGCTGAATGCGGACGATCCGATATGCCGCAAGCTGATGGAATCTGGCACGATTCAAGCCTCTATTCTGCCGTTCTCGATTTCGCAAGAGCTTCCTTACGGCGTGTTCATTCAGCCGCCTTATCCCGCAGAACTGTCAGATCCGGCAGGCGAACAGGAACGCGTCATTCAATATGTGTCCCGTGATGGAGAAGTGCATGAAGTACTGCCGGTTGCGGAGCTTGGCATTCCTGGCAGACATAATGCTGCCAATGCGGCAGCCGCTGTTGCGGCATGCATCGCGGCGGGAGCCGAGATCGATCTGCTGGCGGCGCCGCTTAGAAGCTTCCGCGGCGTTGAACATCGGCTGGAGTTCGTGTGCGAGCGCGGCGGGGTCAAGTACTACAACAACTCCAAGGCGACGAATGCTACGGCAACGGTCATCTCGCTTCATTCTTTCCCGGGAAATATTGTTCTGATCGCTGGCGGCCTTGATCGCGGATCCGACTATATGGAACTGCTGCCGCATCTCAAAGATAAAGTGAAGGCCATCGTCACGTTAGGGCAGACAAGGGAGAAGCTCGCTCACGTTGCGGAGCTTGCGGGTTTAACGAAGATCAAAACCGTCGAACCTGTGGAGGACGCCGAAGCGACCTTGCAGCAGGCTGTCCGTGAGGCTGCAGCTCTGGCTGAGCCCGGGGATATCGTACTTCTCTCCCCGGCATGCGCGAGCTGGGACATGTTTGCATCTTACGAGCAGCGGGGGAGCATTTTTAAGCAATCGGCGCATACCTTGTAAGTAGGGGGCTTGTCCCTACTTACGCATGCAGAGGTGTTTGCGCTATGGCAAAAGCCAGGTCCGCACCGGACGTCTGGATGATCGTCTCCATCTTCCTCATTCTCGCCATCGGACTTATTATGGTCTACAGTGCCAGCGCGGTGCTTGCCTTCCATGAGTTCGGCGACAGGTTCTACTTTGTCAAACGGCAGTCGCTGTTCGCCTTGTTGGGCATCGGGGCGATGTTCGTCACGATGAATGCCGACTACTGGATGTGGAAGAAGTATTCCAAGGCAGGGCTCATCTTGTGTTTCGTCCTGCTCATCATCGTCTTGATCCCGGGAGTTGGCGTCGTGCGCGGCGGTGCGCGGAGCTGGCTGGGCATCAGCTCGTTCGGCATCCAGCCCTCGGAGTTCATGAAGCTTGCGATGGTGTTGTTCATGGCGAAGCTATTATCCGACAGGCAGCAGATGGTGACGCATTTCACGAAAGGCCTGCTGCCGCCGCTCGGCATTCTGGGCTTGGCATTCGGATTGATCATGCTGCAGCCGGACTTGGGCTCCGCGGCGGTTATGATCGGCGCATCCTTGATCGTCATCTATACGTCAGGCGCGCGGATTGCCCATCTAGGGTCGCTCGCGATGATCGGCGTGCTTGGGCTCGTGGGTCTGATTCTCGCTGCCCCGTACCGGATGAAGCGGATTACGGGCTTCCTGGACCCATGGTCGGACCCGCTTGGCACGGGCTATCAGATCATTCAGTCGTTGTACGCCATCGGACCAGGCGGGCTGGTTGGTCTGGGACTTGGAATGAGCCGGCAAAAGTACAGCTATTTGCCTGAGCCGCAGACGGATTTTATTTTCGCCATCGTGGCGGAAGAACTCGGTTTTATCGGTGGGACAGCGATTATTGCTCTGTTCGCGATCCTCGTGTGGCGAGGCATGCGAACGGCGATGGCGGCTCCGGATACGTTCGGCAGTCTTCTCGCAGTCGGTATCGTAGGCATCGTGGCCGTTCAGGTGTTCATTAACATTGGCGTCGTCATCGGCATGATGCCGGTTACCGGTATTACGCTGCCGCTGGTCAGCTACGGCGGATCATCGCTTACCCTGCTGCTAACGGCGCTAGGTATTTTGCTCAACATATCCCGTTATTCGAGGTGACGCGTATGCGGATCGTACTGACCGGCGGTGGAACAGGCGGGCATATCTATCCTGCGCTTGCGATTGGCAGGCAGATGCAGGCGGAGGAGAAGGCTTGCGACATTCTCTATATCGGATCGCCCAAGGGGCTGGAAGCGAGAATCGTGCCTGAGAAGGGGATCAAGTTCGAGCCGGTCGAAATAACGGGATTTCGCCGCAAATTGTCCGTCGATAATATCCGGACGATCATGAAGTTTCTTAAAGGCGTTAAACGTGCCAAGCGGCTGCTTCGCTCATTTAAGCCTGATGTCGTCGTAGGGACAGGCGGATACGTGTGCGGCCCTGTCGTCTACGCGGCAGCAAAGCTGGGCATTCCGACGCTCATCCATGAGCAGAATGCAGAACCGGGTTTAACGAACAAATTTCTATCCCGATATACCGATACGGTTGCAGTCAGTTTTAAGGAATCGATTCCGCAGTTCGGCAAGGCCAAACATGTCTTAATGACCGGCAATCCTTGCGCGACGAACGTCGTGCAGGCGAACCGGGATCGCGGCTTTGCCTCGCTCGGCCTCCCAAAGGGCAGCAAGATCGTGCTCATGTTCGGGGGGAGCCGGGGAGCCAAAGCCATCAATGACGCAATGGTGGACATGGCACCGCTGGTGAAGCGGCTGCCTGGCGTCCACTTTGTGTTTGTTACGGGAGAAAGCTACTATGACAGCACCGAATCTCGCATCAAGAAGGCTTTGAAGAAATCCTCCCATGCGATTCATGTGCTGCCATATTTGCATAATATGCCGGAAGTTCTAGCTGCCTCCACCATTGCCGTCTGCCGATCGGGGGCTTCCTCGCTGGCTGAGCTTACTGCGCTGGGGATTCCATCGATTCTTATTCCGTCGCCTAATGTGACGAATAACCATCAGGAGGCCAATGCATTAAGTCTCGTAGAGGCAGGGGCGGCAGAGATGCTGCTGGAGCGGGACTTAAGCGGAGTTACGCTTTTCGAGCGCATCGAACGGCTGATCAAGGACGAGGAACGGATCTCCCGGATGGGGGCTGCCGCGCTCGACTTAGGGCTGCCCCGTTCTGCTGAAGTGATCGTCAGCGAGCTGCGCAGATTGGCCCGCAAGCCATCGAAGGGATAGGCGATTGTCACACACCTGTGTGAGAGGGCATAGTATACACCATAATCGTGACCGTCACCCGGCGGGTTCGCACAAGTGCTCACCAATCACTTGGGCAGCACGCGGTCCTAAGGATTGGGTTGATGCGTTCGCGGGAGTTCTCCACAATCGCTGCAGCAGAAGGAGGTACGACAGATGGAGCAATTCATAGCGGAACTGAGAGAGACGGAAGCTGGAGAGGTTTGCTATAACCAGCCGCTAGCGGGTTACACAACCTGGAAAATCGGGGGACCGGCGGATATTCTCATCGTTCCGAGCAGCCAAGATCAGCTGGTGAACGTCGTCAAGCTGCTTCGCAAGCACAATATGACTTGGACCAACCTGGGTCGAGGCTCCAACATGCTCGTCAGCGACAAAGGGATCCGCGGCGTAGTTATCCAACCGGGCAAAGCGTTCGATTATGCTAAGTTTAATGGGACCACGGTACATGCAGGCGCGGCGCATTCCTTCATTAAATTGTCGGTATTGGCGACGAAAGAAGGGCTCTCCGGACTGGAATTTGCAGGGGGCATTCCAGGGTCGGTCGGCGGTGCCGTCTACATGAACGCAGGCGCCCACGGGTCGGATGTGTCTCGTATATTCAAATCTGCTGAAGTTGTGCTCGAAACAGGGGAATTGGTTGAATTACAAGCGGAAGACATGGTTTTTACGTATCGACATTCCGTACTTCAAGAACGTCCGGGCATTGTAGTCTCGGCCACGTTCGAGTTGACGCCGGGAAACCGAGAAGAGATCATCGCACGACATGCTTCCTATAAGGATCGCAGGCGCACCACGCAGCCGCTGCAGTTGCCATGCGCGGGCAGCGTATTCCGTAACCCGCCGAATGATTATGCAGCGAGACTGATCCAGGAAGCAGGACTGAAGGGATATCGGATCGGCGGCGCCGAAGTATCGACGCAGCACGCCAATTTTATCGTCAATGTCGGGCAGGCGACGGCGAATGACGTTCTCACCCTCATGAAGGAAATTCAGAGCACCGTCCAAGAGCGTTATGGCGTTGAGTTGGTGCCGGAAGTATTGGTGGTGGGTGAGCGGTAACTCGGAGGTGATAAATTGGACAAATTGGTGATTGAAGGCGGGAAACCTCTCTCAGGATCCATTGTTATCCAAGGGGCGAAGAATGCCGCATTGCCGATTTTGGCTGCCAGCATGCTGGTGGAAGGGAATGTGACGCTGGATCAGGTACCGAACTTGCTTGATATCGAGGTCATGCTCAATATTTTGCGTGATCTGGGATGTAAGGCAGAGCATAAGAATCAGACGGTATGGCTGGATACGACCGGCGTGCAATCCTCGCATATTCCGGAATCGCTGATGCGGCAAATGCGTTCCTCGATTTTTCTAATGGGGCCGCTGCTTGCACGATTCGGTGAAGTGACGATCTATCAGCCTGGCGGCTGCGCGATCGGTGAAAGAAAGATTGATTTGCATCTGCGCGGATTGATGTCGCTTGGCGCGCAGATAGAAGAGGAAGGCAGCCGCGTCGTATGTTATGCGAAGAAGCTGCGGGGAGCGGAGATTCACCTAGATTTCCCGAGTGTCGGAGCGACGGAGAACATTATGATGGCCGCTGTGTTGGCCGATGGCTTAACGACGATCAGCAATGCGGCGCGTGAGCCTGAGATTCAAGACCTTCAGAACTTCCTTAATGCCATGGGCGCCAAGATTATTGGGGCGGGGACCGATACGATTACGATCGAAGGGGTAGAAAAACTTACGCCTTGCAGGTATCCGGTCATCCCGGACCGAATTGTAACAGGAACCATCATGGTAGCCGCCGCGGCGACAAGAGGTTCGGTGACGATGCATAATACATGTCCGTCCCATCTGACTTCGCTCATCCATGTGCTCAGGCGGGCAGGTGTTCAAATTACGGTCGACGGTGATATAATTAAAGTCGGCAGCGCCAATCGTCCCAAATCGATAGACCGGATCGTAACTTCGCCTTACCCTGCTTTCCCGACCGATCTGCAGTCGCAGGTCATGGTGCTTCTCGCGCTGGCTGACGGCGTTAGCATCATGAAGGAAACGATCTTCGAAGGCCGTTTCAAGCATGTGGATGAACTTTGCCGCATGGGTGCTGACATTCGTGTCGATCTGAACTCGGCGTTCATCCGCGGCGTACCGCGCTTGTATGGGGCAACCGTTGAGGCAACCGATCTTCGTGCGGGAGCAGCCTTGGTTATTGCCGGGTTGGCTGCGCAAGGCAAGACGGTCGTGGAGCAGATCCATCATATCGACCGGGGCTACGATCGAATCGAGACCATGCTAGAACACCTGGGGGCCAGAATCAAGAGGGTTTCTTCCCCGGTGAACAATCTAATTCAGCCTTAGAATCGTCATATAGATTGAAGACCGCTTACGGCAATGGCTAGCCGCTTGCACCGTTTCCATGGAGAGGAAGATCGGTGTTCGTGCTACCACGCCGTTTGCGTTTGTACGAAATGAGGACAAGCCGATGCAAGATAACAAGATTCCCGTCTTACGGGAGCCCGTCCGCAAGCGCAAAGGCGGGAAGAAACTGATTACCGTTCTTGTGCTCCTTTTTATAGTTATATTAAGCGTGTTGTTCTTTAATTCCTCCATCAGCAAGATCTCCGCAATAACGGTCGAGGGGGAGCGGTTCAATACGGCTCAAGCATTGATCCTAACGGCGGGCATTGCACAAGGCGATACCTTTTTCGGCACGACCGAGAAGGTCGTTGAGGAGCGGCTGAAGAAGCTTCCGACGGTAGAGTCGGCAGTGGTAACCAAATCGTTTCCCGGCAAAGTGAACATTGTCGTCAAAGAATTCGCTCCGGTTGCTTATGAACTCTCGGCACAGGGCGAACTGACTGCGATCTTGTCGAATGGATCTAGTATTTCGGCAGGATCCGACAACGTCGTCGACAAACCGATACTTTCCGGCTGGAAAAAGGATGATCCGATTAAGGCCAAACTGGGCATGGAGCTTGCCCAAATTCCGCCTGATTTGCTGACTGACTTCTCTGAGATAATTCCTTCCCCCTCCAAGGCTTACCCTGACCGGATCAAAATTTACACTCGCACGCATTTTGAAGTCATCACCGCTGTGTCCCTATTAAAGGATAAGGTATCAACTTTGGATGCCGTCGTGGAGACGCAGAACCCGGGTACCATTACTATGCTACTCGCAGACAGCTATGTTTCGTTCGATCCGGAAGAGCCAGAAAATGAGGAGTAAGGCCAAAAAGAGACTACTCAATAGCTTGAAAGAGTGATAGAATTTAAATTACGCATTCTTAACAGAATAATAACGGAGTGATCCAATTAAAGGACAAGCTGTTGGAAATCGGATATTGTTGGAAACAATTGCATATACCGAAAAAAATGTAGAAAAAAGAGGGAAAATATAAATTGCGTTGAATATGATAGAAAGCAATTTACGCGGCTTTCTTATCAAACGCAACAAATTCTTTTTGAAACGGAGGTGCCATGGGTTGAGCAGCAACGACATCATCGTCAGTTTGGACATCGGTACATCCAAGGTTCGTGCTATTATTGGTGAAGTAACGAACGGTTCCATTAATATTATTGGAGTAGGATCTGCCGACTCGGAAGGAATTCGAAAGGGCGCAATCGTTGATATTGACCAGACTGTGCAGTCGATTCGCAATGCTGTCGAGCACGCGGAGCGCATGGTAGGTATTGAGATAAACGATGTGTATGTAGGTATTCAAGGCAATCATATCGGACTTCAGACGAATCACGGCGTTGTCGCGGTTTCCAATGAAGACCGCGAGATAGGCGACGATGACATCGACCGGGTGCTGCAAGCGGCTAAGGTAGTTGCGCTTCCGCCTGAGCGCGAGATCATCCATCTGGTGCCGAAGCAGTTTCTCGTAGATGGGCTAGAAGGAATATCTGACCCGAGCGGCATGATTGGCGTCCGCCTCGAGGTAGAAGCGACTGTAGTAACAGGGACGAAGACGGCCATACATAACCTTGTACGGTGCGTCGAGAAGGCGGACCTCAAGATTTCCGGTGTCGTCCTCATGTCTTTGGCTTCCGGTCAGATGTCATTGACCAAGGATGAGAAAAATATGGGTACTGTACTGGTGGATGTAGGTGCAGGCTCTTGTTCTATTGCGGTATTCGAGCAAGGCAATCTTGTGGCGACATCCACGCTGCCGATCGGCGGGGAATATGTGACGAGCGATATCTCCTATGGCTTGCGCACACAGACCGAATACGCCGAGAAGATCAAGCTTAAATATGGCTGTTCGCTCATCGATGATGCTGCTGAAGATCAGAAGTTCAAAGTGATGCGCATGGGAAGCAATGTAGAGAAGGAATTTACACAGGTGGATCTCGCGAATATCATTGAACCTCGGATGCAGGAGATCTTCCACCTCATTCGGATGGAAGTACACCGCCTCGGTTACAGCGATAAGGTTAACGGCTATGTGCTGACGGGTGGTTCCGTTACGATGCCAGGTACGTTAGCGCTGGCCCAGAGCGAACTGGAATCATCCGTCCGTATAGCAGTTCCCGATTATATCGGCGTTCGAGACCCAGCATACACAAGCGGCGTAGGCATGATTCAATACGTCTCCAAGTTTATGCGGAACCGTCCTGTGAGTTCGCCTAAGAAAGCGGTGGCGCGCAGCAAGGCAGGTTCTACTACGGCACCTGCTAACAAATCCGGACTGTTCGAACGACTGAAAAATATGTTTAGTGAATTCATTTGATCGGGGGAAGTAATAGAATGTTGGAGTTTGACTTTGAGAATGAACAGCTCGCCCAGATAAAAGTAATCGGTGTAGGCGGCGGCGGCAGTAACGCAGTAAACCGAATGATCGAGAATGGGGTTAAAGGCGTTGAGTTTATTACCGTGAATACGGATGCTCAAGCGCTTCATATGGCTCGTTCCGAGCAAAAGCTGCAAATCGGCGACAAGCTGACGCGCGGACTTGGTGCAGGCGCGAATCCGGAAGTCGGCAAGAAGGCGGCTGAAGAATCCCGCGAGGCGATCAGCAACACGCTTAAAGGCGCTGACATGGTATTCGTAACAGCTGGCATGGGCGGCGGTACGGGAACAGGCGCTGCTCCTGTAATCGCTGAGATCGCACGCGAATGCGGCGCGCTGACTGTCGGCGTCGTCACACGCCCGTTCACGTTCGAGGGCCGCAAACGTTCCGGACAAGCCGAGCTTGGCATCGAAGCGTTGAAAGAAAAGGTAGACACGCTGATCGTTATTCCGAACGACCGTCTCCTCGAGATCGTCGATAAGAAGACGCCAATGCTGGAAGCGTTCCGTGAAGCTGACAACGTGCTTCGCCAAGCGGTACAAGGCATCTCCGACCTGATCGCGGTCCCTGGTCTCATCAACCTTGACTTTGCGGACGTGAAGACGATTATGACGGAACGCGGATCCGCTCTGATGGGTATCGGCGCAGCAACTGGCGAGAACCGCGCGGCTGAAGCGGCACGCAAAGCGATTCAGAGCCCGTTGCTCGAGACGTCCATCGATGGTGCGCGCGGCATTATCATGAACATTACAGGCGGCGCGAATCTGTCCCTGTACGAGGTTAACGAGGCAGCTGAGATCGTAATCTCCGCTTCCGATCCGGAAGTTAACATGATCTTCGGCGCGAGCATCGATGAGAGCCTGAAGGAAGATATTAAGGTAACGGTTATCGCAACAGGGTTCGAGCATCGCAACCCAACCCCGGCTATTCGCCGCAATCCGGCAGCCCAACCGGCCGCTGAGCCTGCTCCTGAATCGCGCACTACGACGACACAAAGCGGAAGCGCCCGTCAGCCGTTCACGGCGAATCAAGGCAATGTTTCCAGCGACCAGCTTGATATTCCGGCATTCTTGCGCAATCGTCGCAACAATGACCGCTAAGGCATAGAGCTACCCGATATTTAACGGGATTATATGTAAACGAGGTTGACCGTTCCACGGAAGTGGGGCGGTCATTTTTTTTGCTTTCCGCGCGATTCTAGCAGTTGGACGGGGAAGAGAGTTCCCGCGGCGAAACAAGCGCTAATTCGGCCTGAAAGTGTCACAATTACATAGCTGGCGTCCTGCATGTTCCGAGCCTACAAGACAGAATGTGAGGGGACTTCCATAGATGAGAGAGGTTCATACAACGGATTCGAAATCAGGCGGGGCCGGACTTTACAGCCTATGAGAGCATCTTGCAGCACCCGGCAGTCTCGACAAAAAAAGATCGCTCCTGACGGCATGTTTAGACAGACATTGTAATAGGATTTAACTATACTAGACACAAGCGAAAAAGGGCACTACACACCACGCGGCATCTTGCAGCAAGCGCCAATCAAGCAGGAAGGTGAATGCGCTGGCCCCTGTCTACATCGATGTTTATTTCATGGTTAACCTCTTTTTCAACGGCGCTGCACTGCTTATGACAGCTTGGATCCGCGGTGTCAGACTACGTTGGTGGCGCACCTTGCTCGCAGCTTCGACAGGCGCCTTATACGCGGTCGTTGTCATCTTTCCGCAATTGAGTATGATGCTGTCGGTTCCGGTTAAAGTGCTGTTCTCACTCGTCATGCTGCTGATCGGGTTCGGATTCGGGAGTATCCAGCTGTTCATTCGCTTAATTGGCTCATTCTATATGGTTAATTTTGCTGCAGGCGGTGCGGTCTACGGGTTTCATTATCTGTTTATGGACGCAGCGGACAGTTATGACGGAGTACTACGTTTCATCGCGGGAACAGCCGTACCTGAGATTAAGGTGGCTGCTGTTTTTGTCTTTAGTATCGCTTGTGTGGGCCTTTACATTTTGCGTTCCGTCCTGACCTTTCGTAAAGAGCGTTCGATTGTCCAGAATCATCTTGCGGAGGTGAAAGTGACGATCGGGGACAGCGTACACACTTGCACAGGTCTGATCGATACAGGCAACCAGCTCTATGAGCCGCTTACGAGGACGCCTGTAATGGTGATGGAAGCTGCTATCTGGCAAGACGAACTGCCGCCTTCGTGGTTGAAAGGTATCAAGGAAGCGCAAGTGGATAGGCTGATCGCACACATGAGCGGAGAGTCTTTCGCATGGCAGGATCGACTGCGGCTCGTGCCATTTCGCGGAGTTAACCGAGGCGCACAGTTTATGCTGGCGATCAAACCCGATCAGGTAGCGATTACACGAGAAGGAGAAACATTTGTCACGACAAAGGTGTTAGTCGGCCTGGATGCCGGCAAGTTAGTCGCAGATGGGGCCTACCAGGCAATAATCCATCCGTCACTGCTCGTTAAAGCGGGCGCGTCTTCGTAAAGCCACAGTTCTTCGTAGGAGGGATGGAGCACCATGCTCGTCAAATGGAAATTGATCCTGCAGTTATATTATTATCGTGTTTTGTTTTTATTCGGCCTAAAGAGCGAAGAAATTTATTATATCGGCGGAAGCGAGGCGCTGCCCCCGCCGCTTACGAGAGAAGAAGAGGAATATCTGCTTGAGAAGCTGCCTTCCGGCGATACGGCCATCAGGGCAATGCTGATCGAACGCAACCTAAGGCTCGTCGTGTACATTGCCAGGAAGTTCGAGAATACAGGAATCCATATCGAGGACCTGGTGTCCATCGGTGCGATCGGGCTCATTAAAGCGGTGAATACGTTCGATCCGGAGAAGAAGATCAAACTGGCCACCTATGCATCCAGATGTATCGAGAATGAGATTCTGATGTATCTGCGGCGCAATAGCAAGACGCGCACCGAGGTGTCATTCGACGAACCGCTCAATATCGACTGGGATGGCAACGAACTGCTCCTCTCCGATGTACTCGGAACCGAGAATGATACGATCTACCGGAATATCGAAGAAGAGGTAGACCGGAAGCTGCTGCACAAAGCGCTCGACAAGCTGACGGAACGAGAGAGAATCATTATGGAACTGCGCTTCGGACTGGCCGACGGCGAAGAGAAGACGCAGAAAGACGTAGCGGATCTGCTCGGCATCTCCCAATCCTACATATCCAGACTCGAGAAGCGGATCATCAAACGGCTGCGGAAAGAGTTCAATAAAATGGTCTAGTCGCTGGCGAGTTAGTGAGAACGACTGAAAATATTTTGTCAAGAAATGGACCGCCATAAGGGGGAATATCGCGCTCAATCGCAGATAAAATACGGCTTCGCGCCATCTTCGGATGGCGGCGGGGCCGTTTTTGCGTTCGGAATAAATTGGGGGGGCGGGGAGATAATGAACATTAATGTTTCTCCTTGGGAGGTAATCACGTTGACCCGAAACAAAGTCGAGATTTGTGGAGTGGATACCGCGAAACTGCCCGTCCTGACCAATGCCGAGATGCGCGAGCTGTTCACGGCATTGCAGACGAATAATGAATGGGCAGCAAGAGAGAAATTGGTGAATGGCAATCTGAGGCTGGTACTCAGTGTCATCCAACGCTTTAACAATCGCGGTGAATTCGTCGACGACCTGTTCCAGGTCGGCTGCATTGGACTGATGAAGGCGATCGACAACTTTGATTTGAGTCAGAACGTCAAGTTTTCCACGTATGCAGTACCCATGATCATCGGTGAAATTCGCCGATACTTGCGTGACAACAACCCGATTCGGGTATCGCGCAGCTTGCGTGACATTGCCTATAAGGCACTGCAGGTTAGAGATAGCTTAACGAATAAAAATTCGCGCGAACCAACGATTTTTGAAATTTCCGAAGCGCTCAACGTTCCCAAAGAGGACGTCGTGTTTGCGCTCGACGCGATTCAAGATCCGGTCTCATTGTTCGAACCGATTTATCACGACGGGGGCGACCCCATCTATGTCATGGATCAAATCAGTGACGACAAAAACAAAGATGTGTCATGGATAGAGGAAATCGCGCTTAGGGAAGCGATGCACAAGCTCAACGAGCGGGAAAAGATGATTTTATCGATGCGGTTTTTCGAAGGCAAGACGCAGATGGAGGTCGCAGACGAGATCGGCATCTCGCAGGCTCAGGTGTCAAGGTTAGAGAAGTCGGCGATCCAACAAATGCAGAAGCATGTCAAGACTTGAGCGGCGCAGCTAGCGCCGTTTTTTATTTGGGCGCAAGCAGGACATTTTGCCCAAAACCAACATATAGTAATAACAAGGCGGTACAGGCGAGATACTCCCCTTGGAAGCGTGGTGACAGGTGAGTGAAGATATCGGATTTTCAGACGAAAGATGTTATCAATATCGTAGATGGCCGGAAGCTGGGGCAGGTCAGCGATCTGGAGCTCGACCTCCGGCAGGGCAGGATCGATGCGATCGTCGTGCCAAGTTACACGAAGTTCTTCGGCTTGTTCGGCGGGAATGGGACGGATATGGTCATTCCGTGGCGCAATATTGTGAAGATCGGGACCGATGTTGTGCTCGTTCGTGTCGATGACGCGAAGACCTACCGGGTAGAGGAAGAGGAGCAGGCTGCCCGGTAAAGGGCAAGTCTGCTCTACTCCGCAAACCTCCGCGTATGGTACACTTGGCAAGAGGTGATCGTGGATGAGAGAACCATTCGAACAATCGGCAGCGAAGGAACCTTCGCTTTTTTTAATATCGTCCTGGATGAAGGACATCGAAGGATTGACGGCCGGCTTTACCGGAAGAGAAGGCGGTGTGAGCGCTGCGCCGTGGACGGGATTGAATTGCGGGCTGCACGTAGGGGATGCGAACGAGGATGTCATCCGCAACCGCCAGTTGCTCGTACAGGCGCTCGGATGGTCTTTCGAAGCCTGGACCTGTGCCGAGCAGGTGCATGGCAACCGGGTCGTTCAAGTGACGCATGCTGACCGTGGCAAAGGCAATGACAGCAGGCAGAACGCGGTCGCTGAGGCGGATGCGCTCATGACCAATGAGGAAGATGTCCTTCTGACCTCCTTCTACGCGGATTGTGTACCGCTGTATTTTGTCGATCCGGTGAAGAAGGCGGTCGCGCTTGCCCATGCAGGCTGGAAAGGAACGGTTCAAGAGATTGCCCGTATGACCGTTGAGGCTATGGCGGTTGCTTACGGAAGCGATCCTGCTGATATCCACGGTGCGATTGGCCCTTCAATCGGGGGCTGCTGCTATGAAGTGGATGAGACGGTGCTGAAGCGGGTCGAGCCTCTTCTTGAGGCCCTTAACGTCGAGGCGGCGGCGCAAGCGGAGATCATCGTTCCGACAACCGGCGGCAAGGCCACGATTAACTTGAAAGAAATAAACCGACAGATTATGATAAAAGCAGGAATTTTGCCGACGAATATCGAAATAACGAGTTGGTGTACCGGCTGCCGCACGGACCTATTCTTCTCCCATCGCATGGAGCAAGGGAAGACGGGGCGAATGGTCAGCTGGATAGGAATAGGAAGAGGTGCTGCACAAGCATGACATTATCAGAGCGGATCGATTCCGTCGAGCAGCGTCTGCTCGCGGCTTGCGCTAGAAGCGGAAGGAAGCGCGAGGAGATTCAGCTGATTGCGGTTACGAAATATGTCGGTATTGAGGAAACACGCAATGTTCTTGCGCATGGGCTGGTCCATATGGGCGAGAATCGCTGGCAGGATGCCGCGGCCAAATGGAATGCAATCAGCGGCGAGACAGCAGGCCAACCAGATGATGCCGTATGGCATTTTATCGGCTCGCTCCAGACGAACAAGGTCAAAGAAGTCGTCGGCAGGTTTACATACATTCATTCGCTCGACCGGACCTCACTGGCTGAGGCCATTAACAAACGAGCTGAGCAGTTGGGGATTACGGTTCCATGTTTCATTCAGGTCAATGTGTCTGGCGAAGAGAGCAAACACGGCCTCACTCCCGACGGATTATGGGATTTTGCGCGCGAGCTTCCGTCTTACTCCCATATTCAACCGGTTGGACTCATGACGATGGCTCCGCTTGAGGGCGAGGCTGAGGAATCGAGGCCGTACTTCCGGGGGCTCAGGCAGCTGCGTGACGAACTTAATGAGCGGGCGATACTTCGCGAGCCGATCCAAGGGTTGTCGATGGGCATGTCCGGTGATTTTGAGGTCGCCGTGGAAGAAGGCGCGAACTGGCTCAGACTTGGTACGATCCTCGTAGGTAAGGGGTAATAATCGTAAATAGGACAAGCTCGAGAGCAACTTCCGTAAGTATGAAGGAGGAGTAAGAATGAGCGTTATTAACCGGTTTATGAATTTTCTCGGCCTGCAGGAGGATGAGGAATTCGTAGAGAAGGAAAAAATCGAACCGGCCCGTATGGATCAGGAGGATCAGGATGTTGAAACCACTCCATTCGAAGCGCGTAAACATACAACAAGAGCGGGTAACGTAGTCAGCATCCATTCCCAGAAGAATGTCCGTGTCGTACTGAACGAGCCAAGATCCTATGACGAAGCGCAGGAGATCGCTGATCACTTAAGGAATCGGCGTTCGGTTGTCGTCAACCTGCAGCGCGTCCGTACCGATATCGCCCTGCGGATCGTGGATTTTCTCGGGGGAACCGTATATGCCCTGAACGGAAGCATCTCCAAGCTGGGTCCGAATATTTTCCTGTGCACACCGGACACCGTTGATATTCAAGGCACCATATCGGAAATGCTGACAGAAGAGGCCGACTACAAAAAAATGAGGTGACCTTGATTTGAATGAAATCGCAGGCGTAATCTACACACTTGAGAATATTTACCGGTATATGATCATCGGCTATATTTTGCTTTCCTGGCTGCCCAATGCACGCGAGAGTTTCATCGGCGAATGGCTGTCGAAGCTGGTAGAGCCGTATCTCACGCCGTTCCGCCGCATTATCCCGCCCATCGGCGGCATGCTTGACCTATCGCCGATCGTAGCGCTGTTCGCCCTGCATTTTGTTACGATGGGGATCGTGGCGATTATTGATTTCTTCGTATGAAGCATGAAACGTACGTTCATTTTCATCCGGACGAGCGGCCGTTCGTGGACCGGGCAGTGGAATGGGTGGAGCGGGCAGCTTACGCCCATGAGCTGAGACGGACGGATTTTCTGGACCCGCGCCAGCTTGAGATCTTGACGAGCATCGCGAACCGCTATGATGTCCAGCTCATGCTGTCCGGCGGATACGAGGAAGCAGAACGCAAGCGCGCGATCATTGCCCCTGATTACAGAGTGATTGACGATGAGCCGGCAGGTATTGCCTTGCTTGCGGTCACTGCCGGCAGTCAGGGGCATCTGGAGCTCGACCATGGCGATTTCCTCGGCGCCCTTCTCGGTCTTGGCATCAAGCGGGACCGGATCGGTGACTTACATATTCATCCGGAGTTGGCGCATTGTCTTGTAGCTGAAGAAATTGCCGAGTACTTGAACATTCATCTGCGGCAGGTCCACCGGGTTCATGTCCTTACGGACATCCTTCCACTATCTGAGCTGCGAGTAGCCGGAGTGGAATTGGAAATGATGAACTTATCGGTGGCTTCTTTGCGTCTTGACGGCATCGCGAGCGATGTACACCGGATCAGCCGGGCCAAGATCGTCGATCCGATCCGGGCAGGGAGATGCCGCGTGAACTGGAAGGTGGAAGAAGATCCTTCCGCGCAGCTTAAGGCTGGCGATGTCATTTCGATACAGGGACTTGGCAGATTTAAGGTGATAACTATCGAAGGAATGACCAAAAAAGGCAGGCTCCGCGTGAATGTCGGCAAATATAGTTGAGTGCAGTGCAGGAATTTGGGTAAATCTGTCGAATTTGAGTCAGTAAATTCGGATGAACCCATTAGATCTAGGAGGTGCGCCAATGCCGCTTACGCCATTGGACATACATAATAAGGAATTCGGCAGACGACTTCGCGGTTACGATGAAGATGAAGTGAATGAGTTTCTCGACCAAGTCATTAAAGATTACGAGGCGCTCATTCGCGAGAACAAAGAACTGCAGAATCAGGCGCTTAGTCTTCAAGAGAAGCTGAACCACTTCTCGAATATCGAAGAGACATTGAGCAAGACGATTATCGTCGCGCAGGAAGCCGCCGATGAAGTGAAGAACAACGCGAAGAAGGAAGCGCAGCTGATCGTGAAGGAAGCGGAGAAGAACGCAGACCGCATTATTAACGAATCGCTGTCCAAGTCGCGTAAGGTATCGCTCGAGGTGGAAGAGCTGAAGAAGCAAGCTTCGATCTATCGCGCGCGTTTCCGTACGTTGGTTGAAGCACAGTTAGACTTGCTTAGCCAAGAAGGTTGGGATACGCTGGACAACCACAGCCATCAGCTACCGGCAGAAGTGAACCGCGAATCTTAAGGTAGACCGCGTAGGCGCGTTGACTTTTCATGAAGAATGGCGTATAACTAGTAATAATTATTGGAATCACAATTGTGAACATTGATGACGAGAACGAGTACGCCAATTGGTTTGTTCCCCAGAGAGCCGGTATTTGCTGCAAGCCGGTGTTCAGGCCGTGGCTGAAGATCCTCTCCGAGATGCGCCGCCGAACTATGAGTTGCATAGCTAAGCGACGCCGGGTGTCCGCCGTTACAAGGAACATCAGACCACAGGTTTGGTGACTAAGGTGCCGTATTATTCGAATGGCGAGTTCTTCTAGCGAAGAGGCTGATTTCATTCGACGGATGCGGAACAAGGGTGGTAACGCGAGCATAAGCCTCGTCCCTTTTCGGGATGGGCTTTTTTTTATTTTTATTCAAGATGACTGAAGAAGGGGTAGTGCGCATGCAACGCGTAGACGTCAAAGAGAAAGCAAGAGCCCGTGAACTGCGGGTGTTAGGTAAGTGGCAGGCTGAAGATACATTCAAGAAGTCGATCGAGAATCGGGAAGGCGCCCAAAACTTCGTATTCTACGAAGGGCCTCCGACAGCGAATGGCGCGCCTCATATCGGGCACGTACTGGGCCGCGTCATCAAGGACTTCATCTGTCGTTACAAAACGATGTCCGGCTATCGCGTCGTCCGCAAGGCGGGCTGGGATACGCACGGTCTGCCGGTCGAGCTAGGCGTCGAGAAGCAGCTTGGCATCTCGGGCAAGCAGGAGATCGAAAAGTACGGCATTGAAGCGTTCATCAAGAAGTGCAAAGACAGCGTGTTCGAATACGAACGGCAGTGGCGCGATCTGACCGAAGCGATCGCTTACTGGACCGACATGGACGATCCATACATCACGCTTAATAACGACTACATCCAGTCCGTATGGAATATTCTCTCTACGATTCATGGCAAAGGGCTGCTCTACAGAGGGCACCGCGTAAGTCCATACTGCCCTTGCTGCCAGACGACGCTCAGCTCGCATGAGGTTGCCCAAGGCTACGAAGACGTGAAGGATCTTAGCGCTACGGTCAAATTCAAGCTTGCGGATCAGGACGCATTCGTCCTTGCCTGGACGACGACGCCTTGGACTTTGCCGGCAAATGTAGCGCTAGCTGTTAATCCGGAGCTGACTTACGTTTATGTGACAGCTTCGAACGAAACGTATATCGTCGCCGAAGATTTGGTCGAGAGCGTGTTCAAGGGCGAGCATGAAGTTGGCAACAAGATCAAAGGCGCCGAACTTGTCGGCCTTTCGTACCTGCCTCCTTTCCGTTATGCAACGGTTGAGAATGGCCATCAGATCATCCCAGGCGATTTCGTCACGGCGTCGAGCGGTACGGGTATCGTTCATATCGCGCCGGCACACGGGGATGACGACTACAAGGTTTCGCGCGCGAACAATGTAGGGTTCCTCAATGTCATCGATAACGCGGGCAAATATACGGATGTCGTATCCGATCTCGCAGGCCGATTCGTCAAGGATCCGCAAACCGATATCGAGATCGTCAAAATGCTGAGCGAACGTGCGCTCTTGTTCTCCAAAGAGCGTTACGAGCACAGCTATCCTTTCTGCTGGCGTTGTAAGACACCGCTCATCTACTATGCGACCGAAAGTTGGTTCATCGAGACGACGAAGGTGAAAGATCAGCTGATCGCCAACAACAACAGCGTGGAATGGTATCCAGGCCATCTGCGAGAGGGTCGTTTCGGCAAATTCCTCGAGGATCTCGTGGATTGGAATATCAGCCGTAACCGTTACTGGGGCACGCCGCTGAACGTCTGGGTATGCGAAAGCTGCGACGGTCAGTACGCGCCGAACAGCCGTGCAGATCTCGTGTCCAAATCGATTGCGCCAATCTCGGAAGATATTGAACTGCACAAGCCGTATGTGGATGAAGTGAAGCTGCATTGCCCGCATTGCGAAGGCGGCGTCATGACGCGTACGTCCGAAGTGATCGACGTCTGGTTCGATAGCGGCTCGATGCCGTTCGCGCAGCAGTTCTATCCATTCGGCGATACGGCGAAGTTCGAAGAGCAATATCCGGCGGACATCATCTGCGAAGGCATCGACCAGACGCGCGGTTGGTTCTTCAGCTTGCTCGCGGTATCGACCTTGTATAACGGCAAAGCGCCGTACAAAGCGGTATTATCGACGGGCCATATTCTCGATGAGAACGGACAGAAGATGTCCAAGTCGAAAGGGAATGTTATCGATCCTTGGGAAATCATCAACGAGTACGGCACGGATGCATTCCGTTGGGCGCTTCTGTCCGACAGCGCGCCATGGAACAGCAAACGTTTCTCGCGCGGCATCGTAGGCGATGCCAAATCCAAAGTTATCGATACGATCGTCAATACGCATGCCTTCTTCGCGCTGTATGCATCTATCGATGGCTATGATCCAGCGACGGCTGCGCCTCGCGTATCCGATGTGAAGCTCGACCGCTGGATTGTTTCCCGTCTGAACAGCTTGATCAAAGTCGTGGAGAAAGGCCTCGCGGTCAACGACTTCCTGAATCCTGCCAAGGCGATCGAAGCATTCGTCGACGAGCTTAGCAACTGGTATATCCGCCGTTCCCGCGACCGTTTCTGGGGCAGCGGATTGACGGATGATAAGCTAGACGCATACGGTACGCTGCAGCAAGTGCTGGTTACTCTCGCGAAGCTAATCGCGCCATTCGCGCCGCTGCTTGCTGACGATGTATATGGTAATCTGAGCGGAGATACGAACAGCGTTCATCTGGCCGATTACCCGAAAGCCGACGATTCGGCCATCGACGAGGTGCTTGAGCGTGACATGGAGACGGCCCGCCAGATCGTCGAGCTAGCGCGCAACGTCCGCAACGAGAACAGCCTGAAGACGCGGCAACCGCTCTCCGAGCTGATCGTTGCCCTCGACCGTGATTTCGATCTGTCCGATTACGAAGCGATCATTCAGGATGAGATCAACGTCAAGTCGATCAAGATCGCAAGCGGCGACAGCGGATTCGTTGATTTTACGTTCAAGCTCAACCTGAAGGTTGCAGGCAAGAAGTACGGCAAGCATGTCGGTCCGATCCAAGGCTATCTGAAGTCGCTTACCCCTGAGCAGACGAGCGAAGCGGTGCGTGCAGGCGAGTTGACTTTCACGAGCGGCGAAGGCGAGACGCTGACGATCACGCAAGATGAGCTGCTCGTGGAGAAGCAGGCTAAGGCAGGGTTTGCATCGGCTTCCGGATACCAGTTGACGGTGGCGCTGAATACCGACATCACGCCGGAGCTTGTTCAGGAAGGCTGGGTCCGTGAAGTGATTCGTGCCGTTCAGGATACGCGCAAGAAGCTGGATTTGCCGATCGAGAAACGGATTCATCTCGTGCTCGACGTCGATCAGGAGCTTCGCGAAGCGCTCGCTGCGTTCGAATCGGTGTTGTTCGACAGCGTCCTCGTCAGCAAAGTCGAGTACGGAACGGCAGAGCAGATGGAACGGGTATCGCTCGGCGAAAAAGAAATCGGGATACAAATTGTGTAAGTTAGGACATATTAAATAGCGACAACAAAGCGAACGCCCATGCAGACGATGATGGGGACGGCTGAGGCCGTCTCCGGTCATCGCGTGCATGGGCGTTCTTATGCAACTTTAGCGAGAGGGGAATTGGAGCTTGAGCGAAGAGGTCAAAGATATGAGCGCGATCAGACGATCGATGGATTTGCTCGATCGGCGGTTAATGAAGGTAGCTGAAGATATGGAACGGTCGCAAATGGCGGAGTATGTCGAATTGCTGAACCGGCCCTTATCCTTAATTTGGCGCAACCTTCTGGCTGGAACGGCCAGAGGCGTCGGCATTGCCGTCGGTTTTACCTTTTTCGCGGCAACGATCGTATATGTGCTCCAGATGCTCGGCGCGCTCAATCTTCCAATTATCGGCGATTACATCGCGGACATCGTCCGGATCGTTCAACACCAATTGGATGTAAAGACGTATTAGCTGCCGCTAACGCGCATTACATTAACTCAAGCTCGTGATCGCCTTCGTCATTGTCCAAATAATTGTAGTATTCCTTGTTACGGACGACGCTGACATGGCTGCCCGTAATATCGGTAGCCAGGAAGCTCTCGATCGCTTCGACATAGCCGTCATGCTCGCCTGCCTCGATCCCGACGCTGTCATAGGAGTCGACATCGCGGTTCTCTGAATAGGCAGGGGAGTCGGAGTTGCCCCAACTCTCGACGATCTGCCAGGCATCTTCGCCGTCGAATCCGTTGTATTCATGTTCATCCAAGCTAGAACGTCCGAACGGCGGGGATAGAAATTCCTCTTCGACGGGGCGATTCGACGATAATTCTTGTCTCGGCGCGAATTCGACCGCATAGAGCGATTCGGGCAAAGCTTGGAGACGTTCGTAAGGAATCGGCTGTCCGGAAGCTTGGCAAATGCCGTATGTTCCGTTATCCATGGCGTCGAGCGCTGCGGTAATACGGGCAAGGTGCAGATCCTCTTGCTCCAGCAGCGCGATATCTTTCGCACGCTCGAAGGTTTCGGTCGCGACATCCGCAGGGTGATTGTCAATGGTCGACAGTTCGCCGGTCTCGTCACGTTCCGAACCTGCAAGCCCGTAATGCTCGTTATTGGCTAGTCGTTCCTCAATAAGCTGCTTCTCGGCTTCAAGGACGCCTCTTAGTTCGCCCAGCTGTTGTTGTGTCAGATGACTCATGCAATCGCACATCCTTCGAATGGAATCAGATAACGGCAGATGAAGATAACGCTGTTAGTTTGGTCCTCGCGGGCTCTTTTTAGAAGGGGCGGCGCATTCAAGTTCCCGGCAGTATTGGCAGCATTGGCCTTGCATAAGACAAGCCTGTCGGGATGCTTGGTATTCGCTGGTTAGCGGCAGGCTAATATGCTACAATGTTTGGGACGAGGGGGAGTGGTGACTTGCGATTATACTACTATTGGATCGCGCTATTCGTATTTGTAATTGATTTGATCACGAAAAAAATCGTGGAGTACCAGATGGAAATTGGCGATATCATTCCGGTGATCGGCGATTTCTTCGTTATTACGTCCCTTCGGAACAAGGGCGCGGCATTCGGTATTTTGCAAAACCAACGGTTCTTATTTATTATCATTACGCTGGTTGTCGTCTCGGCAATTGTTTGGTATATACAGCGCAATAAACACGGGCAGAAACTTCTGCTGACGGGGCTTGGACTTGTATTGGGCGGTGCGGTCGGCAACTTCCTGGATCGCGCGTTGTACGGGGAAGTCGTCGATTTCTTGCAGTTCACTTTCGGTACGTACGTCTTCCCGATCTTTAACCTGGCGGATACCGCGATCTGTATCGGTGTCGGACTGATCCTGCTTGATTCGGTACTGAACATGAAGAATGAGAATAAAGAAACGAGTGAAACAAATGGACAACCTGATGGAAACCAGCCAGAACGACCACTTCATTAATGAAGAGAACGGCGACGAACCGATCGAATTCGTCGTTCGCGCAGATGAAGCGGGGGAACGTCTGGACAAGTTCGTAACGGAAAATATGTATGATGAATCCATTTCGCGCACGCAGGTGCAGGATTGGATCAAGAACGCTGCCGTATTGGTGAACGGTCGTACCGTCAAGCCGAATTACAAGCTGGCAGACGGGGATACGATTGTGGTGACGGTTCCAGAACCGGAGAGCGCGACGATTGATCCCGAGAATATTCCGCTCGATATCATTTATGAAGATTCGGACGTCATCGTCATCAATAAGCCAAGAGGCATGGTGGTGCATCCGGCGCCGGGGCATCCTTCCGGTACGGTCGTTAACGCGCTGATGTATCATTGCAAGGATCTCTCGGGCATTAACGGCGTCATGCGTCCCGGCATCGTGCACCGGATCGATAAGGATACATCGGGCCTGCTCATGATCGCGAAGAACGATCTGGCGCACGCTTCCTTGGCGGCGCAGTTGAAGGTTCACTCCGTTAACCGCCGATACGTTGCGCTTGTTCACGGCAATGTTCCGCACGACAACGGAACAATCGATGCGCCGATCGGTCGGGACCCGAAGGACCGCAAGTTGTTCACCGTAACGGAGAAAGGCAGCAAGCATGCGGTGACGCATTTTACGGTCATGGAGAGATTCGGCGATTATACGCTTATGGAGCTCCAGCTTGAAACCGGCCGCACGCACCAGATTCGCGTACATATGAAATATATCGGGCATCCGCTCGCCGGCGACCCCGTGTACGGCCGCAGCAAGACGATTGCCTTGAAGGGCCAAGCGCTTCATGCGCAAGTACTCGGATTCACCCATCCTCGCTCGGGCGAAGAGAAGTTGTTCGAGGCGCCGATTCCGGCAGATATGATGCATGAGATTACGCTGCTGCGTCAGAGCTAGCATTCCGCGTCTGCCGATGAAGAATAGTGCAAACTTTTCACCAAAAAATTTATTATGTTCACCTGTCAAGTACGCTATGATTGTAGCGATTAAGCATGTATACTGCGATACGATGAAAGGTGAGTGAATCGACGAATGACACAAATTAATCACAATTATACGGAGCTGCAAGGCAGCTACCTTTTCGCTGAGATCGCCAAGCGCCGCACGAAGTTTATCCAAGACAACCCGGACGCGCAAATTATTAGCCTCGGGATTGGCGACGTTACGCGCGGCCTTCCAGACGCGATAACGAAAGCGATGCACGCGGCTGTGGACGAGCTTGCAGAAGCGAGCTCCTTCCGCGGTTACGGCCCAGAGCAGGGCTATGATTTCCTGATCAATGCCATCATCGAGAATGATTACAAAGCGCGCGGCATCGACATCGCAGCGAACGAAGTATTCGTCAGCGACGGTTCGAAGTGCGACGTGGGCAACATCCAGGAGATCTTCAGCCAAGATTCCGTTGTCGCGGTACAAGACCCGGTATACCCGGTGTACGTGGATACGAACGTCATGGCTGGCCGTTCGGGCAAGTTCAACAAGGAGAAAGGCCAATACGAGAACATCGTATACCTGCCGACAAGCGCAGAGAACGATTTCACGCCAAGCCTGCCTGACCGCAAAGTTGACCTGATCTACCTCTGCTACCCGAACAATCCGACAGGGATGACACTGTCCAAAGAGCAGCTTAAAGTATGGGTCGACTATGCCAAAGCGAACGACTGCATCATCTTGTACGATTCCGCTTATGAAGCATTCATTCAAGAGGAAGGCGTACCGCGCAGCATCTATGAGATCGAAGGCGCGAAGGAAGTAGCGATCGAATTCCGCAGTTTCTCGAAGACTGCAGGCTTCACGGGCGTTCGTTGCGCGTACACGGTCGTTCCTCGCGAGCTGAAAGGCAAAGACGAGAACGGCAACATCGTGCTGATCAACGATATGTGGAACCGTCGCCACACGACGAAATTCAACGGCGTGTCTTATGTGACACAGCGCGGCGCAGCTGCGATCTATTCGGAAGAAGGCAAAGAGCAAATCAAATCGCTGATCGATTACTACATGACGAACGCAAGCATCATCCGCGAAGGCTTGGCTTCGATCGGTCTTGAAGTATTCGGCGGCGTGAACGCTCCTTACATTTGGCTCAAGACGCCGAACGGTCTTGATTCGTGGGCATTCTTCGATAAGCTGCTGTCGGAAGCGCATATCGTAGGTACGCCGGGCGTTGGCTTCGGCCAAAGCGGCCAAGGCTACTTCCGCCTGACGGCATTCGGCAGCCGTGAGAATACGGAGAAAGCCGTAGAGCGTATCAAAAAGCTGAGTCTGTAACAGAATATAAGCAGTGGACGAAAGCCCGCGCTCATTCGACAATGTTTTTGAATGAGTTCGGGCTTGTCTATTGACATATATATCACGTCATGGCATAATTCCTGTAATGAACAACAGTACCTTTAAGATCAGTCCAGAGAGGCTGGCAAGGTAGCGTGAATAGTTGAATCGTTACGGTGAATGGGCGGAATCTATGCGTATGTACATAGGGGCTGTCTATATCTATGCATCTGACGAGTCGAATAACTACCGCACTCCTTGCGCACTACGCAAGGAGTTTTTTTGTTAGCCGGATTTAGAACATGAAGGTGGAATCCAAGATGAGTGAAGAGCGCATCCTGATGGATGAAACAGCAATACGGCGGGCGTTGACTCGGATTGCCCACGAGATTGTGGAGAAGAACAAAGGGATCGAAGGCTGCCTGCTGGTCGGGATTCGGACAAGAGGCATTTACCTTGCGGAGCGAATTGCCGAGCGGATCCAAGAAATCGAAGGCATGCCGATCGAAGTGTGCGAACTCGACATTACCTCTTATCGCGACGACCGCCAATCGGGCAAGAACGCAGGTGCAGAGGGTGAGAGTGCCGCATCGGACTGCAACGCGCCGCTCCTTCAGGTGCAGGACAAGCGGGTTATCTTGTTCGACGATGTGCTCTACACAGGGCGTACGATCCGAGCGGCGATGGACGCAGTGATGGATTGTGGCAGGCCGCAGACCATACAGCTGGCGGTACTGGTCGACCGGGGACATCGGGAACTGCCGATCCGGCCGGATTATGTGGGCAAGAATGTGCCGACATCCAAACAAGAAGAAATTGAAGTTTCCCTTATCGAAATCGATAACGAAGATAAAGTAACCATACTCCATTAGAGGGGGCAAGCTAAAGATGACCATGACAACCTTGCGACAACGCAGCCTACTCGGTTTGAAAGAGCTTGATAAAGAAGAAATCGTCTCGATTCTTGACCGAGCTGCCTACTGGGAGGCTCAACCCGAGAAAGTAAACGGCGTACTGAACGGCAAATTCGTAGCGAACATGTTCTTCGAGAACAGCACGAGAACAAGGTTCTCCTTCGAAGTGGCGGAGAAGCGGCTTGGGGCGGAAGTGCTGAACTTCTCGGCTGCGGTATCGAGCGTACAGAAGGGCGAATCGATCTACGATACGGTGCGCACGTTGGAGTCGATGGGCATTGACGCAGGCGTAATCCGGCTGAAGCCGATCGGCGTGCTGGCCGATATCGCAACGAAGATTAAAGTGCCCCTGATCAATGCGGGCGATGGCAACAACGAACATCCGACGCAAGCGCTTCTGGATCTGTACACCATGCGCAAGCAATTCGGTGAACTGCGCGGCCTGAACGTGTCGATCATCGGCGACGTCATGCACAGCCGGGTTGCACGCTCCAACCTCTGGGCGCTGAAGAAACTTGGCGCGAACGTGAAGTTCTGCGCGCCGGCGAACATGACGGCCCCTGAGCTGGATGTGGAGCACATTGCGATCGATGAGGCGCTGAAAGCGGATGTCGTCATGATGCTGCGGGTACAACTGGAACGCCATGAAGGCGGGATAATCAAGTCGGCCGAGGATTACAGGACGCAGTATGGACTGACGGTCGAGCGTGCCAAGCGAATGGCTCCGCACGCGATCATCATGCACCCTGCCCCGATCAACCGCGGCGTCGAGATTGACGATGAGCTGGTGGAATGTCCGCAATCGCGCATTTTTCCACAGATGCAGAATGGCGTGCCGATCCGGATGGCGGTTATCGAGCGGGCACTAAGCTAGATCAAGTTACGGTTCATAAGCGAAGGGAGAACATAGAGCAATGGCAACTTGGATATTGAACGGCAATGTATGGAACGAGTCGGAAGGCAAGCTGTCCCTGAAGCACATTCGTCTCGAAGGCAGCATGATCGAAACGGTCATCGACGCGGGATCGGGACTGCCTGAGCTGGAAGGGCATGAGAGCATCGACGCTGCGGGCAAACTCGTATCGGCAGGCTTCATCGATATGCACGTCCATCTTCGCGAGCCAGGATTCGAATATAAAGAAGATATCGCAAGCGGCACGCAATCGGCAGCCAAAGGCGGATTCACGACTATCGCCTGCATGCCGAATACGAGACCGGTTATCGACACGCCTGAGACGATCCGCTACATATTGGATAAGACGGCTGAAGTCGGTATCGTCAAAGTGCTGCCTTACGCAGCGATCACGAAGAACGAACTCGGTCGCGAGCTGACCGACTTCGCGGCGCTGAAAGAAGCGGGCGCAATCGGCTTTACCGATGACGGCGTCGGCGTGCAGAACGCGCAAATGATGAAGAACGCGATGGCGATGGCGCAATCGCTCGGCATGCCGGTCATCGCCCACTGCGAAGACGACTCGCTTGTCGAAGGCGCAGCGGTTACCGAAGGCAAGTTCGCCAAGGAGAACGGATTGAAGGGCATTCCGAACGAGTCGGAAGCGATCCACGTCGGCCGTGACATCCTGCTTGCCGAAGCAACGGGCGTACACTACCATGTGTGCCATGTGAGCACGGAGCAGTCGGTTCGCTTGATCCGCCTCGCGAAGCAGATCGGCATCAAGGTTACTGCAGAGGTTTGTCCGCATCACCTGATCCTTTCGGATGAGGATATCCCGAGCATGGACGCGAATTGGAAAATGAACCCTCCGCTTCGCACGCCGCGCGATGTGCAAGCGGTCATCGAAGGATTGGAAGACGGCACGCTCGACATCGTCGTCACGGACCATGCGCCGCACAGCGCGGAAGAGAAGGCCCGCGGCATGCAGCTCGCTCCATTCGGCATCACGGGCTTCGAGACGGCGTTCCCGCTGCTCTACACGAAGTTCGTCGCAACCGGCAAGTGGACGCTCGGCTTCCTGCTGAAGCGGATGACGCAAGACCCGGCCCGCGTTTTCGGCCTTGCCGAAGGCAAGCTTGAAGCCGGCGCGCCAGCGGATCTGACGATCGTAGATCTTGAGCGCGAACAAGAAGTGGATCCAAGCACATTCCTCTCCAAAGGCAAGAATACGCCGTTCACCGGTTGGAAGCTGCAAGGCTGGCCGGTAACGACGATCGTGAATGGTAAAGTGGTCTGGTCCGAGTAGTCGGACCAAGGCGTTTGGCGATATAGCTTCTCGAAGAATATATTACGCACATACGACTGCAAGGTAGGTCACGGCGATAGTAAACGTACGCTGCATGGCGAGTTGTCTGCTCGCTCAAGAACGAAAGTACTAACGTGAACCAAGGCAGAGAACTTATAAGGAGTGATACGAATGCAAGCAAGACTGCTGCTCGAAGACGGCACATTGTTCACAGGCTTGAGCTTTGGCGCCGAGGGTCAATCCGCTGGCGAAGTGGTATTCAATACAGGGATTACAGGTTACCAAGAGGTATTGTCGGATCCGTCCTACTGCGGACAGATCGTAACGATGACTTACCCGCTGATCGGCAACTACGGCATTACGCGCGATGACTTCGAGGCGGTTCGCCCTTACATCCACGGTTTCGTCGTACGCCGTCACGAACCGGTGCCAAGTAACTGGCGTGCAGAATACACGCTTGATCGCCTGCTCAAAGAATACGGCATCCCAGGCATCAGCGACATCGACACGCGGATGCTGACGCGCAAACTGCGTCACTACGGTACGATGAAAGGCCTGCTCACGACTGGCAACGAGCGCATTGAAGAGCTTCAAGAACGACTTCTCGGCACGACGCTCATGCGCGATCAAGTGGCTCGCACTTCGACGAACAGCATCTTCTCGAGCCCTGGCGACCGCGAACGGATCGTACTGGTTGACTTCGGCGCGAAGAGCGGCATTCTGCGTGAACTGACGAAGCGCGGCTGCGACGTAGTGGTTGTGCCTCATGATACGACAGCGGACCAGATCCGCCGCCTGAAGCCAGACGGCATTCAGCTCTCGAACGGCCCTGGGGATCCGAAGGATGTACCGCAAGCAGTCACAATGATCCAAGAGCTGCTGGGCGAATATCCGATCTTCGGTATCTGCCTTGGCCACCAACTCTTCGCTCTGGCTTGCGGCGCAGATACAGCGAAGCTGAAATTCGGCCACCGCGGCGGTAACCACCCAGTTAAAGAACTCGCTACGAACCGCTGCTACATCACTTCCCAGAACCACGGTTATACCGTACTGGACGACACCGTAGCCGGAACGAAGCTGGAAGTCACGCATATCAACAACAATGACCGTACGATCGAAGGACTTAAACATACGGAATTCCCGGCCTTCTCGGTGCAGTACCATCCGGAAGCAGCGCCCGGTCCGTTCGATTCGAGCTACCTGTTCGACGAATTCCTGGATATGATCCGCGCTCATAAGAAGAATAACCCGCAGAAACCGCGCCAAGCACAGCTTGCGGAGGCATTGAGAGGAGAGCTGCAATATGCCCAAAAATAAAGAACTGAAGAAGATTCTCGTTATCGGCTCCGGCCCGATCGTCATTGGCCAGGCAGCAGAGTTCGACTATGCAGGTACGCAAGCCTGCCAAGCGCTCAAGGAAGAAGGCTACGAGGTTGTTCTGATCAACAGCAACCCGGCAACAATCATGACGGACACGAACATGGCTGACCGTGTCTATATCGAACCAATCACGCTCGACTTCGTAACGCAAATCATTCGCCAAGAGCGTCCGGACGGCCTGCTCCCGACGCTTGGCGGTCAGACTGGCCTCAACATGGCAGTCGAACTGGCACGTGCTGGCGTACTGGAACGCGAGAACGTGAAGTTGCTCGGAACGCAGCTTACGGCGATCGAGAAAGCGGAAGACCGTGACCTGTTCCGCGACCTGATGCGTGAACTGGAGCAACCTGTACCAGAGAGCACGATCGTTACGACGGTTGAAGCAGCAGTTGACTTCGCTAACGAGATCGGCTACCCGATCATCGTTCGCCCCGCATACACGCTCGGCGGTACAGGCGGCGGTATCTGCGCCAACGAAGAAGAGTTGCTGGAGACGGTTGCTTCCGGTATCCGTTACAGCCCGATCAGCCAGTGCTTGATCGAGAAATCGATCGCCGGCATGAAAGAAGTCGAATACGAAGTTATGCGAGATGCGAACGATAACTGTATCGTCGTATGTAACATGGAGAACTTCGACCCGGTTGGCGTTCATACAGGCGACTCCATCGTCGTAGCGCCAAGCCAGACGCTGTCTGACCGCGAGTATCAAATGCTCCGTTCGGCGTCACTCAAAATTATCCGTGCGCTGAATATCGAAGGCGGTTGTAACGTTCAGTTCGCCCTAGATCCGTTCAGCTACCAATACTATGTCATCGAGGTTAACCCTCGTGTAAGCCGCTCGTCCGCGCTTGCTTCCAAAGCGACAGGCTACCCGATCGCGAAGATGGCTGCGAAGATCGCTGTAGGTTACACGCTCGACGAACTTGTGAACCCGGTAACGGGCCAGACTTACGCATGCTTCGAGCCAACACTCGACTACATCGTATCGAAAATCCCGCGTTGGCCGTTCGACAAGTTCACTTCGGCGAACCGTAAACTCGGAACGCAGATGAAAGCGACCGGCGAAGTCATGGCAATCGGACGTACGTTCGAAGAGTCCATGCACAAAGCGGTCCGTTCCCTGGAGATCGGCGCACACCGTATCCACCTGAAGGACGCAGCCGATCTGCATGACGACGTGCTGCGCTTGCGCCTCCAGAAGCCTGACGACGAGCGGATGTTCCTCGTAGCGGAAGGATTCCGCCGCGGTTACACGCTTCAAGATATTCAGGACCTGACGAATATCGACTGGTGGTTCCTTGATAAGATCGAAGGCATCGTGAAGTTCGAAGACCAACTGCGCGCAGCGCCAGCGCTGACGCAAGAGCTTCTCTATGCAGCGAAGCGCAAAGGCTTCTCGGACCGTTCGATCGCAGAGATCCGCACAGAAGGCGGCAATGCTGCAAACGAGTTCGACATCCGCGAACTGCGTCTGTCCCAAGGCCTGAAGCCGGTCTACAAAATGGTTGATACGTGCGCGGCAGAATTCGAAGCGACAACGCCGTACTACTACTCGACTTACGAGACAGAGAACGAAGTGACCGAAACGACGAAGGAGAAGGTACTGGTGCTTGGCTCCGGTCCGATCCGGATCGGCCAAGGGATCGAGTTCGACTACTCGACGGTACATGCCGTATGGGCGATCCAGAACGCTGGATACGAAGCGGTTATCATTAATAACAACCCGGAGACAGTCTCGACAGACTTCTCCACAAGTGACCGCCTTTACTTCGAACCGCTGTTCTTCGAGGACGTCATGAACGTCATCGAGCAAGAGAAGCCAATCGGCGTTATCGTGCAGTTCGGCGGACAGACGGCCATCAACCTGGCAGCACCGCTGACCAAAGCAGGCGTACGCATCTTGGGCTCGGATCTGGAGAGCATCGACGCTGCCGAGGACCGCAAGAAGTTCGAAGCGCTTCTGCGCAAGCTGGACATCGCTCAGCCGGAAGGCAAGACCGTAACATCTGTCGACGAAGCGGTAGGAACGGCTCAAGGGCTTGGATATCCGGTGCTGGTACGTCCATCGTACGTCCTTGGCGGACGCGCAATGGAAATCGTCTACTCCGACGAAGAGCTGTTGAACTACATGGTGCAAGCAGTTAAAATCAATCCGGAGCATCCGGTTCTGATCGACCGCTACATGCTCGGCAAAGAAGCGGAAGTCGACGCGATCTGCGACGGCGAGACGGTTCTCATCCCAGGCATCATGGAGCATGTCGAGCGCGCGGGCGTTCACTCCGGCGACTCGATCGCGGTGTACCCGCCGCAACATCTCTCGGATGATCTGAAGCAGCAAATGGTCGATATTACGATCAAGATTGCCAAAGAACTGCGCGTCATCGGTCTGGTCAACATCCAGTTCGTTATCTTCCAGGAGAAAGTGTACGTCATTGAGGTTAACCCTCGTTCGTCGCGTACCGTGCCGTTCCTGAGCAAAGTAACGAACATTCCGATGGCGAATCTGGCGACCAAAGCGATCCTTGGCCAGAAGCTGGCTGACCTGGGCTACCAAGAAGGTTTGGCGCCGGAAGATGACTACGTATCCGTGAAAGTGCCGGTATTCTCCTTCGCGAAACTTCGCCGCGTTGACCCTACGCTGACGCCTGAGATGAAATCGACGGGTGAAGTTATGGGCCGCGACCAACAGTATGCAAAAGCACTGTATAAAGGCCTCATCGGCGCAGGTATGAAAATCCCGCCGACTGGCGCGATTATCGCAACTGTAGCAGACAAAGATAAGCCGGAAGCGATCGAGATTCTGCGCGGCTTCTACGAACTGGGCTACAACATTATCGCAACAGGCGGAACGGCTACAGCGCTGGAAGCAGCGGGTATTCGCGTGAAGCATGTGAACAAGTTGACAGAAGGAACGCCGAACATTCTGGATCTGATCCGCGATGGGCAAGCACACTTCGTCGTCAATACGCTCACGAAAGGTAAAACACCAGAGCGTGACGGCTTCCGGATTCGCCGCGAAGCGGTTGAGAACGGCGTCGTATGTATGACAAGCCTCGATACGGTTCGCGCGCTCCTGAACATGCTGGAGACGATCAACTTCTCGTCCAAAGCCATGCCAGTCGTGCAAGCTTAATCGACTAATAAGATGATTCCTGGCCATTTAAGGCCGCGAAAGCCTGCCCACAAGCAGGCTTTCGCCATGCAATAAAACGAAAATGGCAGACGTTATTGACAAGTTGTAGAATTACAGGAGGCGATGAGGATGGCAACGCTGACACGAGAATCGGCAGCAGGGAAGATCATGGTTGCGCTCGATTATCCGGACGCGCAAGCTGCGGAGACGCTGCTGAAGAGCCTGGACGGAATTCCATGTTATATGAAGGTGGGCCTCCAACTCTTCTATGCGGCGGGTCTAGGGTTCGTAGCAAGCTTGAAGGAACGCGGCTATAAAGTGTTCCTGGACGTCAAGATGCACGACATCCCGAATACGGTGAAGGGCGGAGCGAACAGCGTAACGAAGCTTGGCGTCGACGTCTTCAATGTCCATGCAGCTGGCGGCCGTCACATGATGGAAGCCGCTCTTGAAGGTGTGGATGCCGCCATCGCTGGTGGCAGCGGCCTCACGCGTCCGCTTGTAATCGCGGTGACGCAGTTGACCAGCACGAGCCAAGCTGTCCTGAATGACGAGATCGGCATCGGCGGATCGGTCGAGGATTCGGTTATCCGCTACGCGCAATTGGCCAAGCAGGCCGGTTTGGATGGCGTCGTTTCCTCTCCGCAGGAAGTCGTGCAGATCAAGGCGGCTTGCGGCGCCAGCTTCCAGACCATTACACCTGGCATCAGGCCGATCGGAGCCGCGGTGAATGACCAATCCCGTATTCTTACGCCGTCCGAGGCGCTGGCGCAAGGTACGGATTATATGGTCATCGGCAGACCGATTACGGCAGCAGCAGATCCTCGCGCATCGATCGAATCAATCATTCAGGAGCTGATGAATCATGACAACGAATAATCTCGAACAATTACCGCAGCAAATCGCAGGCAGCTTGCTTACGATCGGAGCGGTAGCGCTTCGTCCGAACGAGCCGTTCACGTGGTCGTCGGGCATGAAATCCCCGATCTACTGCGATAATCGCCTGACGATGTCTTACCCGAACGTACGCGATGTGATCGCCGAAGGGTTCGCAGCCGTTATCCGCGAGCGGTTCCCGGACTGCGAGGCGGTAGCGGGTATCGCAACTGGCGGCATTCCGCATGCCGCATGGGTGGCGCAGAAGCTGAACCTGCCGATGCTGTATGTGCGCGACAAGGCCAAAGGCCATGGCAAAACGAATCAAATCGAAGGTCACTTCACGCCTGGCCAAAAAGTCGTCCTGATCGAAGACCTCGTCTCCACAGGCGGCAGTTCCCTGAAAGCGGCTGTGGCTGTCCGTGAGGCAGGCTGCGTCGTTCAAGGTACGGTCGCAATCTTCACCTACGAATTCCCGCAAGCTGCGCAAGCGTTCGCGGAGCAAGAGATTCCGCTCTTTACGCTCTCGAACTACTCGGCATTGATTGAAACCGCGTTGGAGCTTGGCAAAATCGAAGAAGCCGATGTAGCGCTCCTTCGTTCGTGGAAAGAAGATCCGCAAGCATTCGGCAAATAGATTCCATACGCTTGAGCGTAAAAGACTCATGCCTCTACCTGATGGTGGGCATGAGTCTTTTTTATTTCAAAACAAATACGACAAATAATATCACAATTCGTCAAACTCATCTTACGTTTGCGAGGCGAACTGCCGATGATAGAAGTAGTAGCTCTATGCTGCGACATGATGATGACGAAGAGGATGATGCCTGATGAAGAAGCGCCGTATTTCCTTCAATCTGAAAGTGAAGCTGATACTGCTTCTCTCCCTGCCCGTATTGGCGTACATAGGGAGCAATTTTTACTGGCTCAACAAGTATGACCAGGATATGAGCGCAATCACGCAATCCTTATTTCATACAACGCACAATGTGAACACGTTGGTGCTCAATGCAGACCGAGACTTGTATCAAGCGCTGTCTGCCTATGAACAACTGAAATTGAAGCAGCTTGGCGGAGCGGATGCATCCGCCGAACTATCGGATATGCAGACCAACGCGGAGCAGGCGGCCGAACGTATGGCTCAGGCTGACGAAATTCTGCAAGCGGCAGGTATGACCGAGTTAGTCAAGAAGGATGACAGCACCACGATTAATACCGTGTTCGAGCGTTTCACATCCGACTATCCTGCATGGAAAACAGCGATGGAAGCTGCGGCTGCTCAAGAAACAGCAGTATTGCCGTCAGAGTTGCTCGAACAATTCGAATCTTTGCGTGGAGGTTTGAATCTGGTCGGCGAAATTCTCGATGAGTATGCGGCCAATCAGACAGCCGTCTACGCGGAGCAGCTGAAGAGCGAGAAAGTGAGTGCCTACAGCGGCATGGGGGCATGTACGATACTGATCGCGTTAGTCGGCTTCTTCCTCATCCGGAACATGTCGCGAGTCGTGGATTACATGAAACGATTGACCGATGCGGTATCCGCTGGCGATCTTCGCGAGCACCCTGCGATCAAACGCGGGGATGACGAGCTTGGCCAGATTGCGGGATCGATCGAAGCGATGACGAATAACTTGCGCCATTTGATCGGAACGATCTCCTTCAATGCGAACCAAGTAAAACGCTCCTCCGAGCAGATGCAAGTCGCATCGCAGCAGTCGTCAGAAGCGGGATCGAGCGTCGCGGTTGAGATTCAAGACGTCAGCGACGGCATGGAGACGCAGACGAAGGCGGCTGAGGAGTCGGCGCGCGCGATGGTGGAGATGGCCGTCGGAATCGGACGGGTCGCGGAGAACACCTCCGCTATATCCGAATACTCTTCGTCCACAACGCAGATGACGAACAGCGGCAAGCAGCAGATTGAGCACCTCGTTAAGCAGATGATCGGCATCAAAACGATTCTTGCGGATTTGTCCCGGATTGTCGCGAATTTGAACGGCCGTTCACGGGAGATTGGCCAGATTGCGGTACAGATTACTTCCTTCTCGAATCAGACGAATATTCTCTCGCTTAACGCTTCCATTGAGGCGGCGCGAGCAGGCGAGCATGGCCGCGGTTTTACCGTCGTAGCTGAAGAGATCCGCAAGCTTGCGGCAGGGTCATTGCAATCCGCCGATGTCATTAACCAGCTGGTTGCAGCTACTCAAGACGAGGTCAGCAGCGCTTCAGGCGTAATGGATCGAACGCTGGTCGAGGTAGAGCAGGGGAATCAATTGCTGAATGAAGTAACGGAAAGCTTCACGCGTATCCAAAGCTCGATCATGAATATCGCTTCTCAGATTCATGACAATTCAGCGATCACGGAGCAAATGTCGGCAAGCGCGGAGCAGGTCAGCGCAACGATGGAACAATCCGCTCACACCGCGCAGATGACGCTCGATTCGACGCGAAGCGTCGCTGCAGCAACGGAGGAACAGCTCGCGCTCATGGAGGACATTACGCTGGCAGCCGATCAGCTCCGTTCCATCGTGGACGCGTTGACCGATTCTGTAGCTTCATTCAAGGTTTAACCGATAGTTTGAGAGGAAGGGCTTCTGAAGTGATGTTGTCGCTTGCGCAATATTCACGGTCAGAAGCCTTTTTGTATGTGCATAAATCGATTTTGTTTCGGACTTTAATGAAACTTTATAAAACTTCGTCGAAATTAGCGTAACTTTTTACGCGGATCCACCGTCTATAGGGTAGTTTTTAAATTATGAAAAATTTTTAATGGGGAAGGGGGTCTCGGGAAACGCCATGGCATGGTGGAAACGAAGCAAGACCCAGATGGCAGTCGAAGAGGCCACTGAAGCGCAATCGGAGGTGCCGCTAGCAGTGGAAGAGACCGCCGCAGCGATGGCCGTACCGACAATTACAGCAGCTGAGCCGGTGGACGAAGAGCCGATTCTGGTCGTGGAATCGGTCGAGCGGACGTTTCAGGTTGGCGGATCGCCGCTTCATGTGCTTAAGGGAATTAATATGGAGCTGCATCCAACATCGCTTGTCATGCTGCGCGGCAGGTCCGGTTCAGGCAAGACGACATTGCTTAATATGATCGGCGGCCTCGATCAGCCGACGAAAGGACATATATTTTTTCGCGGAATGCCTTTTCATGCGATGAATGACGATGACCGAACGATAGTGCGGCGCAAGCAGATGGGATTTATTTTTCAGGCGTTCGCATTGATGCCGCTGCTGTCCGCTTATGAGAATGTCGAGCTGTCTCTGAGGATGGCAGGTGTGCCGAGCAGTCAATGGAAGGAACGGGTTACGCACTGTCTCGATCTAGTGGGGCTGTCCAAGCGGATGCACCACAGGCCGTTCGAACTGTCAGGCGGCGAGCAGCAGCGGGTGGCGATTGCCAAGGCGATTGCCCACAAGCCGCGTCTTCTGCTGGCCGATGAGCCCACTGCCGAGCTGGATTCGCAGATGTCGGCACAGATTATGGCGGTGTTTAGAACGATTATTCAGACCGAGCAGGTTACGATTTGTATGACCACGCACGATCCTACGATTTTGGAGGTTGCCGATCATGTTTACGAAATGGTTGACGGAAAATTCATTTAAGCGGACTGCAGCTGTCATGCTCAGCGCCTCGCTGCTCATGAGCGGATGCTCGCTGCTGCCGAAGGAAGCGGAGGAGGAAGTGCTTCCGAGCATTACGCCGCCCGCCATTTCCAAGAAACCGGAATACGAGGTTACGACAACCACGCTGGAGACGAAGATACAAGGCGTCGGCAAACTGATCTCGATGAAAGAAGAGACGTTGTATTTTACTTTGGATGGCAAACGGCTGAAAGAACTGAATATTAAGGTCGGCGATAAGGTAACGGCAGGACAGGTCATCGGTACGCTGGATGTCGACGATCTGAAGAAGGCGCTCCGCAAGGCGCAACTGTCCTTTCAACGCGACGAAGCAACCATGAAGGATACGCTCAAGAAGAAAGATACGATGTCTGAAGTCGACTTCCAGATGGCTGTCATCGCGTTCGAAGAGGCGCGGCAGGCGCTGGTCGACCAGCAAGACGAGATTAACAAAGCATCGATTACGGCTCCATTCTCCGGTACTGTCGTACAGTTGAACGTGATGAAGGGCGACCTGATTAAGGCGTATGACCCGATTGCCATCATTGCTGACAGTTCGAGCTTGGTTGCGGCTGCGACGATGACGCAAGATGAGTTGAAGGGCGTATCGGTTGGAATGCCGGTCCAAGTGGACATCAATAACGGCGGATCGGTAACGGGCAAGGTGAAGCAGCTGCCGGTCATTAAGGACGATCAGAATGGCAACGGGAATGGGAACGGCAATGGCAATGGCGGCGCTAACGGCGGCCAGAACATTGAACGTCCGGAGGACTTCCTGCTCGTCGAGTTGTCCAAATTGCCGCAAGGCGCCGTACGCGGAACGCCATTATCCGTTAATATCATTACCCAGCGCAAAGAAAACGCGATCGTCATTCCGCCATCTGCATTGCGGACGATCGGTTCACGTACTTATGTTCAAGTGGTAGACGCGGAAGGCAAACGCGAAGTGGATGTCGAGGTGGGTCAACAGACGGCCACCCAAATCGAAATCGTTAAGGGACTGCAACCGGGACAGAAAGTCGTAGGTCGATAAACGATGGGCATCCCGTTATTTCGATTCCTGTTCCGCAAGATGTGGAACACCCGCTGGCTGACGCTCAGCTCGCTTGCCGGACTCATCATCGCGGTGGCGTTCGCAACGAGTATCCCGATGTATGCGGACGGCGCTCTGAAGCGGGTCGTCGGCGAGTCGCTGAAGGAGGAAAGTGACGGTCTGCCGGCAGGCTCATTGCTTATGCGCTATCAGGCTGTCGGCGGCGCGAAGACCGATCCTGCATCGCTGACGGAGGTTACCCGCTATATCCAAGAGGACGTACCGGGATTGATCGGATTCCCGCATACCACCTTCGTGCAGAATATGCTCCTGCGCAGCACGGAGATTAGTCCCGAGGATCCGACAAAGGTCGATGCCAGCCGGGTCCGCCAGATGTCGCTCATGACGATGTCCGGTCTGGAACAAAAAGGAGAGCTGACGCAGGGACGTTGGTTCGCGGATGCGATCGGCTCGGATGAGACCGTCGAAGCGGTCATGATGGAAGAGGCGATGTACCGCAGCGATATGCATGTCGGCGATGTGTTCTACTACCCGATCTATGGCGGCCTTAACCTGAATCTTCGCGTCAAGATCGTCGGTACTTACAAGCCGCTCAGCGATACGGACCCGTACTGGTACCAAGGCCTGGAAGGGATTATGAATACGCTGGTCATCGGCGAGAAGGCGTTCACGCAGGGGCTTGTGAAAGACCGCGGCGTGCCCGTCCATACGGCCAATTGGTACTACGCTTTTGACCTCAAAGAAATTCAGACCAGCCAGCTGTCGCCGCTCGGCCGTACGCTTGACCGTCTGAACGTCGAGCTGTATCAGAAGCTGAAGGACACGAAGGTCGAGATTTCCTTCGCGAAGCTGCTCGGCCAGTTCCGTACGCAGAGCTTGCAGCTGCAAGCGCTGTTGTTTACTCTCGCAGCGCCGATGATCGCGATGGTGTTCTATTTTATCGCGATGAATGCCCGCCAATCCCTCGACAAGCAGCGAAGCGACATTGCCGTGCTGCGAAGCCGCGGGGCCGGTACGGGGCAGATCATACGTATCTATGTTATTGAAGGACTCATACTCGGCATCATAGCGCTCGTCATAGGTCCGATGCTCGGTTGGTTTATGGCCAAAAGCATTGGCTCGGCGAACGGTTTCCTGGAATTCGTCGACCGCAAATCGATTCCGATCGGTTTCGGGATCGAAGGGATACTGGCAGGCGTCGGCGCGGTGCTGCTAGCGCTATTGGCCACGGTTATTCCTGCCGTCATCTATGCCAGATCGTCGATCGTCGGCTATAAGCAGGCGCTCGCCCGTTCGGATAAGAAGCCGGCTTGGCAGCGATGGTTCCTGGATGTGCTGCTGCTCGGCGTGGCCGGTTACGGCTGGTATCTGTTTAACGAACGGCAGATGATTTCCTTCAAGAGCGGCATGACGACAGACCAATTGAATGTGCAGCCATTCTTGTTCTTCGTGCCGGCGATTGCGATCTTCGCGCTCGGACTGTTCTTCCTGCGCGTGTTCCCATGGCTGCTGAAGCTGTTCAATTGGATCGGGCGGCGCTGGCTGCCGGTTCCGCTGTATTTGACGCTATCGCAGCTGTCCCGCTCGTCCAAAGGCTATTATCCGCTTATGATTCTGCTTATTCTGACGCTAGGCTTGGGCGTCTATAATGCCTCGGCGGCACGTACGATCGATCTGAACTCCACGGAGCGAACGTTATACAAGTTCGGCACCGACGTCGTCGTTCAGACCGTCTGGGAAGGAACGACCGAGATTGAGCAGCCGCAAGGCGGAGGGCAGAACGGCGGCAATGGCGGGGGCCAAGGCAATAATGGCGGCCAGGGCAACAACGGCGGTCAAGGCAATGGCTCCGGCGGTAACGGCGGCGGCCAAGGCGGTGGGGGCGGACAGGGAGGCGGATCGGTGCCGACCAAGACGATCTATACCGAACCGCCATTCGAGATTTTCCGCCAGTTGGAAGGCGTCGAGGCGGCCGCAAGAGTGCTGCAGGCCAAAGGCAATCTGATCGTCAGCGGACGCTCGGCAGGGCAAGGGACGCTGGTGGGGATCGACAATGTCGACTTTTCCAAGGTCGCATGGTTCCGCAACGACCTGTTCCCGACGCATCCTTTTAACTACTTGAATAACTTGGGCCTGTATGAGCAAGCGGCCATCATTCCGACGAAGATCGCGGAGAAATATCAGTTGAAGCTTGGCGATATCGTCTCGGTCGGACTGACGGACGGCATGATCGAGTTTGTCGTGGTCGGCATCGTGCCTTATTGGCCGAGTCAGTATCCGGACAGCTCGCCGTTCATCATTGCGAACCTGGACTACATTTATGACCAAGTACCGATGATGCAGTACGATGTGTGGCTGAAGATGAAGCCGGACGCGAAGACCGCTCCGATCATTACAGGTCTGCAAGCCAAAGGCATCGAGATTGCTTCGGTGAGCGATGTGCGCCAAGAGCTGCTCGTTCAATCGAAGCTGCCTACGCGCGGCGGCGTATTCGGCATTCTGAGTTTAGGGTTCCTCGTATCGATTATCGTCTCTCTTGTCGGCTATATTCTGTACTGGTTCTTCAATTTGTCAGGCCGTATCGTGCAGTTCGGCGTGCTGCGGGCGATGGGGCTATCCCGCAAACAATTGACCGGCATGCTGTTGCTCGAACAAATCTTCACCGCGGGACTATCGATTGTGCTCGGGATCGTGATCGGCAAAATTACCAGCTTGCTGTTCCTGCCTTTCCTGCAGACAGCCGAGAACGTCGCGAACTCCGTGCCTCCATTCCGGGTGGTGTTCGACTCGCAGGATACGAATCAGCTGTATGTCGTCGTCGCTTGCATGATGCTCATGGGCGCTTCGCTCTTGCTCATTCATATCCGCAGACTGCGCGTGCACCAAGCCGTCAAAATGGGAGAGGAGCGTTAACCGTCCATGATCGAATGCGAAGGACTCGTCAAAATTTACAAATCCGATGATCTCGAGGTTGTCGCTCTGCAAGGCTTGAACCTCAATGTGCAAGACGGCGAAATGATGGCGATCATCGGCAACAGCGGCAGCGGCAAGTCCACCTTGCTGAATATATTGGGCGGTCTCGACCGCCCGTCTGCCGGATCGGTTAAAGTCGGTCCGTGGGATCTGCTGAAGATCACCGATGATCAGCTCGTCGAATACAAGCGCGACACGGTTGGGTTCATCTGGCAGAACAATGCCCGCAACCTGCTGCCGTACTTAAGCGCGATCGAGAATGTCGAGATGCCGATGATGCTGTCGGGCCGGCTGGACCGGGCCTATGCGAAGCAACTGCTCGAATGGGTCGGGCTGAAGGAGCGTATGCATAACAAGCTGCATCAGCTGTCAGGCGGTGAACAGCAGCGTGTCGCCATGGCGATCTCGCTTTCCAATCGCCCGAAGCTGGTGTTGGCCGACGAACCGACGGGCTCGGTCGACTCGCGCACATCGGATCTCATTATGGATATTTTCCGCCGGCTGAACCGGGAGTTAGGCATTACGATCGTCATCGTCACCCACGATCTGTCGCTCGCAGGTAAGGTCGACCGGGTGGTGGCGATCCGAGACGGATTAACCAGCACCGAGTTTATTAAGCGGAATCCGAATCTGGATGCGGCCGAGGCAGCAGTGAATAATCCGATCGGCAATGTCCACGAGGAATACGTTGTCGTCGATCGCGTCGGACGTTTGCAGATACCGAAAGCGTACTTGACGGCACTTCAAATTACAGATAAAGCATCGATGGAATTCGATGGCGAGCGGATCATAATAACGCCGCCCAAATCATTGGAGGGGTAGAACAGATGAAGAAGAGAGTTTACGGATCGATCGCGCGCAAAACGGTATTTATGGGGATTTCCATGACGTTGATGGGTTCGATGCTCGCGGCGTGCAGCAGCGGCAGCGACACATCCGCCGAGAAGCGCGTGCTTCGTATCGGATTCACGTATTCCAACGCGGACAACGAGCAATACTTGCGCCAGCAGTACACGGACAGCTTCGAGCTGCTGCATCCGGAACTGGAGATCGAGGTTGTCGGTGCGATCAATTACGACGATATGCGCTACCAGGACTACACGCAGGAGGGCTATCAGCAGAATCAGCCGGACCCTTACGAGAAGCTGAAAGAAATGCTCAATGGCAGCAATCCGGTAGACGTCGTCGTATTGGATGGCGGAACATCCTACCTGAAGCGTCTTGTGCAGGATAATATGCTCAAGCAGCTGGATCCGGTCATTCAGGAGAATGAATTCGATATCGAGGATTATGTGCCATCCGTCATCGAAGGGATCAAAGATGCGGGCGATGGTTCGATCTATGCGCTGACGCCGACTTTCAACTCCTCTGCCCTCTATTATAATAAGAAGATGTTCGCCGATGCCGGTATTGAGGTTCCGACCGACAACATGACATGGGACGATGTCATCACTCTTGCCAAACGCATTGCCAAAGGCAATGGTCAGGAGCGGACCTTCGGTCTCCAGATGAGCCGGTGGGGCGGGGATGCCTTCAACGATATGCAGCAATACTATCTGCCTGCGCTTCAACTGAAGATGTTCGACGATAATGCGGAGAAGATGACCGTCGAAGGACCAGGCTGGGAGAAAGTGTTCACGACGATGGCGAGCCTGTACAAGGACAAAATCGTGCCGAGCCAGCAAGACATCTATCCGGAGAATGGCGGCGGCGTGGTTAACGGCAAGGCCGTATTCAATCCGTTCCAGGGTGATCTCTTCCTTAGCAATCGCGTAGCCATGACGCTGGCTGGTTATGACTATGTCATGGAATTGTCCCGTGCGAAGGATCAAAGCGCGAAGAATCCGCAGATTACAGCCGTTGACTGGGGTGTCGTCACGATGCCGCAGCATGCCGAGAATCCGGGCATCGGCAGCGCGATTACGCTGACCGCGCCGATGGCGATCAACGCCAAGGCAGCTAACCCTGAGGACGCGTGGACATTCATCGAATTCAACAACAGCAAAGAGTGGGCGAAGCTGAAATCCCGCAGCACCTACGAGCTGATCGCACGCAAATCGATGCTCAAGCCTAGAGAAGGCCAAGACTACAACATCGAGTCCTTCTACACGCTGAAGCCAGTTCCGCCAAGCACGCTCGACATGGATAAACTGAACCGTGAGAAGCCAGGTATCTGGGAAGTTCAGTCCTTCGGCCAGCAGGCTATGATGGACGTTGTGCAAGGGAAGAAGACGGCTGCCGATGCCTTGAAGGAATGGCAGACCAAAGGCGACGCGACGCTGAAGAAGCTTAAGGAAAATCCGACAGGCGGCGTAACAGGCGACGTCTACGCCCAGTAATAGGTAGAGGAGGAGGAACGCCGTTCATGGCGTTCCTTTTTTATGTCCGTAATGCTTGTTTTTCCTGCAGGCAGGGTAATCTAAGCAAAACGGGTGTGGAGGGATTATCATGAGATGGGTATATTGGGTACGCTTATATGAGACGAAATTTCAAGCGGGCTGCCTCGTCAGACGCATGGAGAATGACTGGTGGGTCTACGGTTATGATTGCCCGCGCGAGATCGAGGTGTTCCAATCCACGAAGGGCCGGTATGGCGTACGTTTTGTACCTTAAAATTTTCTTATAAAATGGTTGACTTATGATTGCTTAGTATAGTATATTTATTTTTGTCGCCGTAAGACGTTCTGGCGAATTGAATGAAATGGCGCGGGGTGGAGCAGCCCGGTAGCTCGTCGGGCTCATAACCCGAAGGCCGCAGGTTCAAATCCTGCCCCCGCAACCAACCTTACGATGGATCATCGCGAGGGCCCTTAGCTCAGTTGGTTAGAGCGGTCGGCTCATAACCGATTGGTCGGGGGTTCGAGTCCCTCAGGGCCCACCATTTTACGAACGTCTTTATATCATGCCGGGGTGGCGGAATTGGCAGACGCACAGGACTTAAAATCCTGCGGTGGGTGACCACCGTACGGGTTCGACCCCCGTCCTCGGCATCACAAGAAAACCTTGAGAAATCAAGGTTTTTTTCTAAGCCTATAGTTTTGTTCTGCTTTCGAATGTGCAAGGTTCTGTGTGTTTAATCGGAGATGTTTTCATGCACAGGATTTCATGATAATACCTCTTTTAGCATTTGTTATTTAACAAATGGAAGGGGTATTTTTTTATGGCTAGAGTAGGGAAAATTAAACAAACAGTTGAGTTCAAATGGCAAGAAGCCTTAGAACAATTCATGTTCTTTAAGAAAGCACAGGGCATTAGTCAACAAACAATTAGTGATTACAAACAGCATGTAAATCAATTTTTCAACCGATACCCTAACGCGTCATCCTCAGAGGAGCTACTTAAAGTTGGTTTGTACGAGTATTTTGCTCAAGATGATATTAAAGCGGCGACCTTCAATAACAGACTCGTGTATATAAGGACTTTTCTTAATTGGTGTTATTCAGAAAACATGATTTCAGAAAATCCATTACGTGGCTTTAAGAAGCGGAAAGACTCAGGACGGGTAGTCAACATTGATCTCGATACTTTAAGAAAGTTGTTATCTCTGCCTGATAAAAATACTTATGCCGGTCTTCGCGATTACACCTTAATGCTTTTAACACTGGATTCTGGGATACGTCCTAAGGAAGCTTTTAGTTTAGTGATTGATGACTTTAATCCCGTTTCTCATGAAATTTACATTAGATCAGAACATGCAAAAACTAGAGTATCTAGAACACTTCCAATATCCGTACAAACGGTTAAAGCAATAAAGTCATTGGTTCAAGCTAGGTCAACTGATTGGGATCAAATTCATGTTCCGCTCTTTTGCACATTTGAGGGCAAAAAAATGAATCGACATAACTGGGGCGACCGCTTAGAAGTATACAGCAAGGTGCTTGGAGTACACATCCGTCCATACGATTTAAGACATGTATTTGCTCTTGAGTTTATTCGTAACGGAGCAAATGCACTTATGCTGCAAAAGACATTAGGTCATAGCGATTTATCCATGACCAAAAGATATGTAGCTTTAACAAATAACGATTTAAAAGAAGGACATTCAATTTCAACCCCATTGAAAAACTTGCTATCGAATACAAGTCGAGTTAGAAAACTTGATAAATGAGTGGTATAGCCTAAACTTTGTATTGTATTAGCCACTAGATTTGCTTCTAAGAGATCGTAATTAGATTCGGTATTAGTGTGTCCATGGATTTTGAGACGCCTCTTATGGTATTCTGGAGGGTTTGAAGACCGTCTAAGGCTGTATGGGAGAATATTCAATACTTAATGCTCATCATTTAGTCCTTAATTATCTTGTAAGACTTGTGTTACTCTAATATAATATTAGAATGGAACATACGTTTGATAGGAGGTGTGCTCGTGACTAGGGTTCTAACATCACTAGAGATTTGTGCAGGTGCTGGCGGGCAGGCCATTGGTATAGAACAAGCTGGGTTTGAACACGTAGCATTAGTAGAGATCGATAAATTTGCATGCGATACACTTGAGAAAAATAGACCTGGTTGGAATGTTATTCCTACTGATTTAAGGCTCTTTAGTGCTAAAGAATACAAAGGCGTTGATTTGCTTGCTGGAGGACCGCCGTGTCAACCATTCTCAACTGGTGGAAATCAACTCGGTGAACTAGACGATCGCAATTTGCTGCCCGAAGTGCCGCGTTTAGTAAAAGAGTGCTCTCCAAATGCCATTATGATTGAAAATGTGGCAGGACTTATGGCTTCTGGGTTCAGCGAGTACAGGGCGGCTTTCACCAATGCAATTGAGTCTCTTGGTTATAAAGGGGAATGGAGACTTTATAATGCTTCAGACTTTGGTGTTCCTCAATTAAGGCCACGAGTAGTTTTTGTAGCTTTAAAGAAAAAATATGCCAAGTATTTTCAATGGCCTATCCCATTAGAAACTCCAGCCCCTTCTGTTGGGGAGGTATTGTATGAAGAGATGGCAAGTCAAGGATGGCTTGGTGTAGATGAATGGAAGGAAAAAGCCAATACAATTGCCCCGACTTTAGTAGGTGGTTCAAAAAAACACGGTGGCCCGGATCTAGGGCCAACAAGGGCGAAAAAGGCTTGGGAAGCTCTAGGGGTAAATGGACATACCCTTGCCAATGAACCTCCTGAAGCAGATTTTATTGGAATGCCTAGATTAACTGTTAAAATGGCAGCTTTAATACAAGGATTCCCTCCCGAGTGGGAGATCACCGGAAAGAAAACCAATGCTTATCGACAAGTTGGGAATGCTTTCCCGCCACCGGTTGCTAAAGCAATAGGCGATGCGATTGCAAAAGCGATAAGTACAGCTGAAGCTAAATCGAGGGTGATAGCATGAAGAAATCAGCAAGAGGGCAAGGAGCAAAAGCGAAGTTAAGAGAATACTTTATCGCAAATGTCGGCCAAATCCTTGAGTCAACTACACTTCAACAGGTTGCAGGTGGGAGTAGTGAATGGGCGCGTAGGATTCGAGAGCTTCGTAATGAACAAGGGATGAATATCAAGACACATAATGACTTAAGTGAATTGAAACCAGGTCAATATATTCTCGTTAATCTAAAACCAATTCCCTCCTTTGAAAGAGCTATATCCAAAGAGACTCGGGCTTTTGTATTAGATCGAAACGGTTTTACTTGTCAAATGTGCGGTGCTGTTGCTGGTGAACCACATCCATATGATTCTTCACGAAAAACTAGACTTCATATCGGGCATATTATAGACAAATCCCAAGGTGGAACGGATGACGCGTCTAATTTAAGGGCGCTATGTTCAGTTTGTAATGAAGGAGCCGCTAACATTACTCTTGAGCGACCTTCCTCTGAAAAGTTATTAGCTCAAATTAGAAGGTCCTCAGGTTCTGATCAACTAAAAGTACTTCAATGGCTAGTTGGCAAATTCCCCAAACAAACAAGTGACTTCCTTGTTAAAACAAAAGAAATATAATAAAAGGCCTTTCACTGACTTACTATAGGAGTGAAGGGCCTTTGTTTAAGATATTAAATTGTAAATAAGCTAAGGGGACTTAAGATGAAAAAATTAATGATCTTAATTGGTAATGGGTTTACAATTGATTTCTTACGATCTATTGGAAATTCAACAATAAATGTTCGTAATCTGTTCAAAGATGGGAATTGCGTCCCTTGGCCAGTGGATAGTGAACCTGGTTTTTTGTCATATAAGTATTGCCCGAACTTATGGAATTTAGGTGTTCGCCCTTATATAGAAGATAATGAATCTTTGCAATTGATTGAGGAAATAATAACTTGTGCTAACATCACTGATTCTGTTGAAGGTAGCTCCTCACGAATTGATCAGGATAATATTTACATTAAGGCTTACAAAGAACTTGCTATTTATCTAAAGCATCTGTTTATTTATTATGATTCTATGATTGACTTGAAGGATGAAAATATAAAAGCCCATATTGAATCATGGGGATGGTGTAAGTATTTTCGAAAACTGGCTTCTTCAGAAGAATATAAATCAGTAACGATTGTTACATATAATTATGATGTTTGGTTGGAACGTATTTTGACATTGATTGGAGTGAAATATAGAGTTTTGGGTGTTCAAAGATCAAGTAGTAATGTTAAATTTAACTTAATTAAACCTCATGGATCAATTAGTTTTGTGCATAAGAATAAGTTAGATAGAGCTTCATTCCGCATCCCATACAACAAAAGTTTATCAGAAGGTAGAGTTAGTGATTTTCAGATCTCCTATACAAATCTAAACGATAACTATCTAATAAATGCTTTAATTCCTCCAGCTGGAGATTCAAGTAGATTGAAATATGGGTGGGCGGGTCAACTAAGGCAACTTGCGTTGGGAGCAGCAAAGTCTTTAACGGCTCAGGATGAAGTTATTTTATGTGGGATATCGTATTGGCATGTAGATCGATTAGAGCTTGATGGGTTATTCACATCTTTTGATCCTGAGATAAATATAAAGCTCATCAATCCAAATCCTCCGAGAGCATTGAATGGCATATTGACGAGTCTTTTTAGGAACTATATTTGTTATACGAATTCTAATATCTTAGGAGGTGTTAGTTAACTATGCAGATTCAGAGACAGTCAACAAAAATAACGGTTTCAGAATTTTATGAAAACTATTTGCTTAAAAAGTATAATTTTGATCCTCGCTACCAGCGAAAAGACAAAGTGTGGGGAGTTGAAAAACAATCATTTCTTATTGATACAATCTTTAAGAATTACCCAATACCACCTATTTTTCTCCATCAACGTGTAGATACAAAAACCGGAAAAACAAGATACGATGTGATCGACGGCAAACAAAGATTAACTGCTATTATCGAATTTATTGGAAATATGATCCCAATTCCTGAAGACTTCAGCGAAGGGGATGAAAGTAAGTCTGTATTAAATGGGAAATACTTCAAAGATATTGAGGGTGATGTTTTCTCAGACTTTCGCGAACAATTTTGGACTTATATTATTCCAGTTGAGTACTTAGACAAAGTTACAGAAGAAATGGTTGATAATATTTTTGATAGGTTAAATCGGAATGGTGTTCCTCTAAATCCTCAAGAATTGAGAAAAGCAAAGTATCATAATTCTCACCTTTTACAGGTTATCGAACATTTATTGAAAATTGACTTTTGGATTGAAAGAACAAAGGGATTAGATTTAGCACGAATGGAAGACCAAGAATTTATTTCGGAAATTCTTTTTACTGTTCTAGAAAATACATTGTTTGATTCAAATCAAACCGTTTTAGATACTTTGTATGAGAAGTGGACTAAGGATAAAATTACTGAAGACGACCTTGAGACATTCGAAAGAGTAACTGAATTCTTGAAAGATCTCGACTTGGACTACGAGAAATATAAAATAACCGGGGTTAGTCATATTTATGGTTTATGGTGTTTTGCTAACTATTGTATCTTAAACGATGTGGACGTTCATGCGGTGAAAGATAAGATACATAATATGTATAAAAGATTAAGATCTAAGAAGACGGATGATCCTTTTACACAACAATACAAGAAAAGCATGGAGAGTCGCACAAAGTCTCGTTCACAAAGGGTAAATCGTTTAAATGCACTATTAGGTTTTTGTGATCTGAATATTAGTTCAACAGATTAATTACATTCAAATTATACATTGACACTTAATTGGGTTTTGTTTATAATCATTTCGCTCTGGTGCAAGTAAATTTGAGTCAAAGAAAGGTAAGAAGAATTATTTGAATTTTGTAGGGATTATAAAAGCAGGTTATGTAAATTTTTGTAGCTTTCTTTCTAAAGAAGGCTCTGTTTTCAGAAAAATGTTCGATGGACGCTACAAAGTGAATGGATTAGATGAAATCTGTAGCCAAAAGAATTGGTACAGAAACGAAGTGAAAGAGCAGTATGGGGATGTTATCTCACTTTATCAGAATGAGCTGGGGATGAGTTCAGAAGAGTCTGTAGTTAAGTTGTTGAGTTTCATTGGTAAAATTGAGGTACACAACTAGTTGAGTTTGATTAATCTAAGAAATAATGTTACCAATGATCTAGAACAGATATACTTGCCAAATGAAATCTTTGATGATTTAAAGATGAATTTGGATAGAACAAGTTCATCACACTTAGGATTTGCTTATTGCTACTACTTGTTGATCAGCTATCTCTACAGATATTGTAAGTATGAAACTGATGGGGTCTTGCTAAAACAAGACGATCTGAAAGAGCTACTTGGTTACGCTCGCAAGAATAAGGGTATTGATTACATTATCAAAGATGGCGGCTTGCTGGATAATATCGGGTATACAGAATCTACCTCAGATTACCCCATAGCTTGGGAGTTCGCTGAGGATGTAACTGAACTGAGTTTTTATACTATAAAAGATTTAAAACTATCCCAAGCAATGAGTGTTTCAATTAACATGAGAAACTATAAGATAAAACGTCCAGTTAAGGCATTTAAGCGTTACTCTTTCGATGAATTGCTAACTGGTACTTTCTATGATATAAGTAACACGCATTGTCATAATATGGAGTTATTCTTCAAAGCACTTGAAAGTGGCATAGGTGTGATTGGTTATTATATCTATTCCTACTTAATGCGAATGAATAGCATGTATGTTAATGGTTATGATGAAGCATGGGACGCTCTGTGTATAAAGACTGGTATACCTAGCAATACATTAAATCGATATATTCATAAGCTTGAAGAGAACAGATTCATAACAGTAACACGGCACACTGCTTTCAGCTTAAAGAATAAAGGCAAAAAAAATCTTGCTAATAGCTACTACACCTCCTCGCCTGAAGAAATTTTACTGTGGCTAAAGACAGGAATTGAACCAAGTTCTAGACCGTTAAGTAAGATAAGCGCAAAGTTATTAGATAGTAAGCCCGATCCTTACGAGAATTATGAATTTCCATATTAATCGTGTCTTAACCCTTTTGCATTATTAGATGCTTAAGGGTTTTTTACTTATAAAAGTGTAATAAAGATTAAAAGGTTAGCTTTTGGCAGTATATTAAATATATAGTTCATCTTATTAGAGTATGTAAACTGGTGTGATTATTTATTTATAAATTAATAGATCATTAACCCCAGGACAGGAAGCCACTATTACTACATCATCGTTAAGGTATATACATTAACTCTTCACTATATATAGTGTGTTACCAAAAACTAACCTTTTTAGTATACTTCGACTATAATCGGCGTTGTAATTTCTGATATAGTTAAGGGTGGTGTGTAATCCTTTGAAAAGAATGGTGTAAACAATGCCCAATTACTACACAAGCAAGATGAGCAGCAGAGGGTGGCTGACTATTCATAATGAGTTTAGCAGTCTATGGGGATTTGAAGTGGGAGACAGACTCATTTTTGAGATCGATGAGCAAACAGTAGTAGTAAAGGAAGTCAAGCCAGTCAAGATATCTGCTCTTAATCTGTTTGGTACGTTGTCTAAACCAGTTTTTGAAACGTGAGCCAGCGAATCCATAAGATTATTAATAAAAAGCGGCAAATCATATAATCTCCGAGGGGATTAGTGGAAATTAGTTAGTCTATGGATGCGGTTGAAAGTAGGCCTACAAATAAAAACATGCTTTTAATAAGTGTTACATTTCGCTAATTATAATTGACCGTTACTGCTAACGGACTTTTTCTATTTACAAACTTCAATTAAATGATTGGACTTGGTTTGTTTCTGTTATAATTCATTTATCTTGTAAGGCTTTTTTAAACTCAAATTTAATTAAGGAGTTAATTATGTCAGATGTTCTTTATCACTATTGTAGTGTTGATACTTTTTTAAGCATTATACGGCATAAAACCATCAGAATGTCGGATATCTGTAAATCTAATGACTCAATGGAGACGAAGTGGCTATTTACATTTGCGGAAGACGAAGTGCTTCGTCAATATAGTGAAGATCCATTTATGCAATCGAATAATGTTATATACGGGCTTAATGAAAAAGAGACTTTGAAGTATCTACTTGATATTGAAAAGGGACGGATTTTAAAGCGGAACGATGATTTATTCTATGTAGCTTGTTTTACAGAGGAGCGTGATAAATTAAGTCAATGGAGAGGATATGCAGATGATGGAAATGGATTAGCAATTGGATTTGATGCAAATGTCTTAAAGAGAATTGCTGAAAAAGAAGATTTACTCAAATTACAAAAGGTAAAGTATTCAAATGAAACTGTTCCAGAGATTGTTAAACAGTTTTCTCGTGACTTCTTGGAGGGTATTGAAGATGCGCTATATAAAGGTGAGATGCAAAAAATTCTTTTTGACGATAGTCCAATGAATTTTATTTACTCATTGAGTACTAGATTATTAATACAAGAATCACTTTTTTATAAGAATCCTGCATTTATTGAAGAACAGGAATGGCGATTAGTATTGAATGAGAGCGATTTTGAGTTAGATAAATATACTACAGATTGGGATGATTGGTATTCTTGCTCAGATGAAAAGCCAGTTACATCTGGCTACTTTGGAGAAAGATTCCCGAGTGGTTTGCAGTTTAGAAGTGATGGAAAAAAAATAATCTCTTTCTTGGATTTAAGTTATAAGGGACTGGAAAGTGATATTATTAAACGAATCAGTATTGGCCCACGCTCTCATGTTGAAGCAAGTGATATATATCACTTGTTGAAATATTATGGATACGAAAATTGCGATGATATTATTATTGATAAATCTGATGCGACATACAGATAGTCATTTGTTATAACGTTATATAGTCGAGGCCGCTAAAATTAAGCGGTCTATTTTTATGTCTAAAAATGTTGAAACTAACAGGTTATATTGTGAAAACCAACTATTAACAATTCATTTTTGCTAATATATAATATTAATGGTCTAAACAATAGGTAAATCTAGGTAGGAAGTTGGGGAGCTGGGGATACTGGCCTATTGCTTTGAGAAAAAAATGCATATGGGGAGATAAGTATGAATCTATTATCAAAAGTGATGAAAATAATGCTTGCTGTAAGTTTAACGTTTGGGATAATTTTAACAGATATTGTATTTCAACAAAAAAGTGCTTTCGCTGAAGAAACTAATGTTGAATATGGCAATCCATTCTTTTCTGGAATATCAGGCGGTCAAATTACATTACCAAACGGAAATATACAAATTCTACGCACTGATTTAAGTCCGACAATTTACGATCCATATCAAAAAGTTTTTAAATTTGGTGGAGAAATACCGGATATCAGGAGTGGTTTTAGTTCTAGTTTACTCCTTAGTGGAAAAGTATTAGTTGTTGGGGGGATTATTTCAGGCCAATCAACATATACCAAAACCAATTTTATCTATGATCCTAATACTAGAACCTCCACCATGGTTGCTTCCTCTGTCAATAATTATTCTGGTAGGGCGCAAAGTACACTTGCTGATGGTAAAGTCATGGTAACAGGAGGATACGGTTCGAGTTATTATTCAACTGTCGAAATTTATGATCCTGTTAGTAACACCTGGAGTACTGGTCAAGCACTACCTGCTTCTTTAGCATTTCATTCACAGCTAACATTACCAGACGGTAGAGTAATAGTTACTGGCGGGAAATTATCTAGTAGCGTTAGAAATAGTGTAATTTATATTTTTGATCCATCTAGTGGAACATGGACTAATGGTGGTAATCTACCAGTTGCAGTTTCGAGTAACAATCTAAGTTTGTTGCAGGATGGGACTGTATTTATTACAGGCGGAGCTGATTCGACAGATGCTAAAAAGAACTCAGCTATTGCTTACGATCCCAATACGCGGCAAATACGAACATTAGCTAATTTACCTGAGGTTATTAGTGGGCATAAACAAAGTACTCTGGCAAACGGAGATGTGATGATAACCGGTAATAAGGTTTATTACATTTATGACTATAAACTAGACAAATGGACTAAAGGCCACCCAAATAGTTACCCTGCTCATAAAAATATTAGCAGTTTACCAGATGGGAATCTTTTAATGACTGGTGGAACAAGTAATAAAAGCTACTCTTACAATCCAATAAACGGGACTTATGTTGAAAAAGCTGCTTTTCCAACAACATTAAATTCGTATGGACAAAGTACACTTCAAAATGGAAAGGTTTTTGTAACAGGTGGCGAAAATGGTTCTGTATTTACAAATACATACCTATATGATTTGACTGCTAATACCTGGACAGCGGCAGCTAGCCTTCCAATACCATTAATGTCTCACGCTCAAACTACATTATCTGATGGTAGAGTTATTGTAACAGGGGGATATAGAGGAGATACGAAAGTTAATTCTAATAAGACTTATATCTATAACCCTGCCAATAATACTTGGGCTGTAGCTAGTGATATTCCAAGCACCTTAATTAAACATACTCAAAGTGTTCTAAGTGACGGTAGATTAATGGTAACATCAACAAACAAAATTTGTTACATATATGATGTGAAATTGAATACTTGGCTTCAAATTGCTAGCGTACCTCAGACATTTACACTTAAACATACACAAGTAACACTTGAATCTGGTGAAGTAATCGTAATTCAGAGATCAGCATATCAGTATAATCCCAGTACTAATCAATGGGTAACTTTACCAAATTACGATGCGATTTTGGCAACTAATACAATGATTAATTTAGGTGACGGGCGCTTAAGAGTATTTGGAGACGATAGTGACGTTCAAACTATGCGGGAACTTATCTTCAAACAAACACCTGAGATCTCTCCAAATATTGTTCAAGTGAATGTAAGCGGAGCGCAGACAACTTTCAAGATTACAGGTAAAGCTAGAAGTAAATACATGAATACAACTGCAATTAGTGCTACTATCGACGGTGTTACGAAGACAACTACAGTTGCAAAAACGCCAATGGCTTATCCTGCTTCTGACAACTGGGAGCTAGTGTGGGATGTCGAAAAGGATAACATAGCACCTGGTAAATATACAAACTTTGATGTGGTTGCGAAGAACAGTTATAACGACACGATGACCGTTCCTTATGTAGGTGTTATTAATGTCGATCAGGAATCACCACAGATTGCAGAAACTACAATTACAGTTAATAACCAGAAGCCTACATACATTAATGCAGGTGACGTGATTACTCTTATGTTCAAAGCAAATGAAGAGATACAATTGCCTACAGTTAAAATTCAAGGCAACGCTGCCGCTGTCACTTTGGCGGGGCAGAATGCATATAGGGCCGTATATCAGTTGAAAGCCACTGATTCGGAAGGGCCTATTTTATTTGAAATTAATTATTTCGATGCTACAGGAAATGCTGGATATCCTATAACAACAACTACAGATGGCTACACTCCTTTTTATTCCAGATCTGTACTGTCTCCAACTGATCTTGTAGCACAGTCTAAAACAGATACTCAGGTAGTTTTAACCTGGAAAGCCCCTGTAAAGATAGATGGGATTTCTGGATATGACGTTTATCAAGACGATGTAAAGATTGGTAGCGTTACTAGCGTGAGCACGGTGACATATACAGCCAAATTACTTAAACCGAGCACAACATATCGTTTTAATGTCAAGGCAAAGACTGCTCAAGGGAAAGAATCGGAAACAAGCAATATCTTGATTGTAACGACTACCTCTGACCTGACTGAGCTTGATGATTCATTTGCTGGAGCAATAATGATTCGTGAAAATCTTACGTACACAGCTTACATTAACAAAGAAACTGACGTGGATTATTATCGGTATACCGCTTCTTCAAGTGGAATTGATCAAATTAATCTAAGTATGCTTGCGGCAAGTGATTTCAATGTCTATGTATATGACCAAAATATGCGACCACTTAATGCTGGTATTAGTGCCACTGGTGTAAAAGAAGAAGTCCTCTTCAAAGTTACGCAAGGAAGTATTTACTACATTAAAGTGGAAAGAGCTGGTGGAACCTTTTCAGCCGCACCATACACATTACAAGTAAATAATCCAGTAGTTCAATATCAAACAACCTACGAGTACGACAAAAACGGAAACATAAAGAAAAAAACAACTACGGTTGTTGGGGGTTAAGCCGTGAAGTTACGTCTAAAAAAGGTACTAACATATATATTAATTGCATCTACATTCCTTCTTAATTTTGAACAGAATGTGTGGGCTGTGAACGAGAATAAACAGAATGAAGCTACCAAAGAGTATCTTGTTCAATTTGCCGATGTAGAAAAAGGTAAGGAAAAACTAGGGAAAAGGGAAAAGAAAATTAAACTATTCAACCATTCTAAAGCTATGAAGGTTGAATTAACTGAAAATGAAGTCGAAGAATTGAGCATTGACTCCAATATACAATATATTGAAGCCAACCAAACCGTTCAACTTGCAGGTGAGGTAATTCCATCTAACCTAACCCAGATAAAAGCAACACCTGATAGCAATAGGACAGGGAAAGGCGTAAAGGTTGCATTACTTGATACGGGGATTGACTTAGAATCTACGGAATTATCTGTAGCCGGTGGTGCTTCATTCATTTCCAGTGAACCGACTTATGATGACCTTAATGGGCATGGTACACATCTTGCTGGTGTCATTGCTGCAGCAGATAATGATGAAAGTATTGTTGGTATTGCTCCAAATGTAGAACTCTATGCTTTGAAAGTGTTAAACAAAGATGGAGTAGGAACTTACGGTCAAGTAATTGAGGCAATAGAATGGTCAATTGACAATGACATTGATATCATATCAATGAGTTTCTCCAGTGATCAATTTTCTGCTATTCTTCAAGATGTCATGAAGGAAGCAAGTGACAAGGGGATATTGTTGATCGCAGCATCGGGCAACGATGGGATGAGTGCAATTAGCTACCCTGCTAAATATCCTTCTGTAATGGCAGTTGGTGCGGTAGATAGTTTGAATCAGAGAGCGGACTTTTCTAATTACGGTGAAGAGCTTGAAATCATGGCCCCTGGTGTAGATGTAGCTGGATTGTCTTTGGACAATGGCCAATATACAACTATTAGCGGAACTTCTGTGGCAGTTCCACATGTCGCAGGGATAGCGGCTCTTATTAAGGAAGAACATCCTAGCTATTCCGGGGAAGATATTCGTACTCTTATAGATTCAACTGCGTTGACTTTAGGAGAGAAATTAGAATACGGATACGGTCTTGCTAACCTTGAAGGTGCATTGAGTGCAACGTTTACCAGACCAGCTCGTGAAAGCTCGGATGCAACTGAAGAAATTAAAAATAAGCTATTAGAGGAAGGTCTGACAGAAGAACAAATTCAAGGTTTCTTAGATGAGGGCTACACACTTGATAATCTGACAGAGGCAATTTCATTACGCAAAAAATGGGAAATACCAATTGAGGCCGCTCTTCTAAAAGTGAAGCCTGAATTAGTAAATGACTCCCAAAAAATTGAACCTGAGCATAAAAGTGATTATAGTGCAAGAGCTTTAGCAGTTACGGAAAATGCATCGGTAACGGCCGCTGCAACAACACCTGTTGAGGGCCTAGATAAAACAAAGATTAAAACGGATGATGCTCCTTACACCGTTGGTCTAAATTATGAGACAGTATCTACGCTGTCGGGTAGCCTTTCTACTTCAGCTACCGATGCTTACTTACCAGGACGTAATGGTCTAGGTTTTTCCTTGACTCGTAGCTATGATAGCGGGTCATCTCAAAGAAACAATGGAAAAAGTACAATAAGACTTGGAGAAGGATGGTCATGGGATATCCCTTCTGTCAAAGAAGACAGGTACGTAAGTATACCAGGTGGTGGTACATACGATACCTATAAGGTCTCAGATGGTAATTTAGGTAGTAGTGATGCAGAAGGCAATATAGAATTGCCGTTAAAAAATTATCCATGGAAAGATCTTGTCTTTATTAAAGATCCAACGACCAAGACAACTAAAGGTTATAGTGCGAAGTATTTGCTGAAGAATATAGTAAGAAAGTTGAATTACTTCTTTGATACTGAAGGTCATTTGATTGAGATAGCCGATGCTTATAATAACGCTATTGTCTTTGGTTGGTCTCCATACAACCCTACAGTAGTATTTATTGGGGAAGAGAGAGAAAGCTTGTTGACTTCAATTACTGATTCTATAGGTAATTCAATAACGATTAGTTATTCAGAGGACGAAAATAAAATTGTCATTACACAAGGTCAAAAGGTAGTTACTCTTAATAAAACAACAGTCGATGGAATGGAAATTCTAGAGAGTGTGACAGATCCGTTAGGACGTAAAACAACCTATGAATATAATGTGAAAGCGGCAAAAGATAATTTGGCGGGCACTACACCTAATAATGACAATGCTTATGCACTATTAACGAAGGTTTATCATCCAACTGGAGCTGAATCATTATACACTTATGAAAGCGAGCCAGTTACTCGATTTACTAGTGAGAAAAGTGTAAATCAAGTTTATCGTCTACTTTCAACATCGATATTAATGCGTTATTCTGACGGCTCTCAGGATACAGTCAATTTGAAAACTGTCAGTTATACTGGGGATATGGGTAGCGTAAGTAACAAGACGTACAGCTATACGGTGATTATCAATAATGGACTTACTCAAACTACCTATGAAAATAAAATTGTGTACATCGATGAAAATAATCCTACGCAATACTTCAACACTAAGGTATCTTCTGTAGGGGCAGGGATCAAGCAATTAACCGAAAATACATTTGATGAGGCAAAAAGGATATCAACACCAATATCATCAACTTCAAAGAGAATTGATCTCAGAACAGGTAAGGAGTCAGAAGCATTAACTTCCTCTCAAACGTTCGATAGTTATGGTTATGTATTGACTGCGACGGATGCAATGGGTGTTAAGACAACCTATATCTATGACCCTGAGACACATTGGCTAAAGAGTGTTATAAAACCTACAAGTGAAACGCAAGCTGTTCTTACATATTACACCTATAATGACGTAGGAAGTGTAATCTCTGAGTTAGTTAAAGATAATAAAGGAAATGTTCTAAGACATGTCAAATATGAGCAGTATGACAGCTATGGGAATCCAACTACAATTAAATGGTTTGATGGGAAGAAGGATGTTGTTTCAACAACGGAATATTCCGAACAATATAAAGGAGCTTATCCTACAAGACAAAACATTCAAGTAACAGATGTTGATGGGAAGGTAACTAATATTATTACATCTGCAGAATATGATACAACTACCGGATTGCTTACTAAATATACGGATGGTAAGAAATATTCCACAATTTATGTTTATGATTTGTTAGACAGACTGACTCTAGTAACTTTCCCAACTCTGAATAGTCTTCAAATCAATTATGACGATGATAGTAATAAGACTACGGCTATTACAGAAACTGGAATTAAAACGATTACCTCTTTTAATCCGATTGGCTGGAATGTTGAGGCTGGCATTGAGGAAGATGGTATTTACAAAGCGAAGTTCAAATACAATTACGATAGTAATGGTAGGAAAATTGCTGAAGAAGATGCCTTGGGCAACAGAGTTACTTTTAAGTATGACGCATGGAATAGACTAACTAAAACAACTGATGCTAGTGGCGCAATTTCAATAAAGAAATATGATGATCTTTTAAACAATGTTATCACAACTGATGCAACAGGTAATTCAATGCGTCAAACATCTGATAAGTTCGGAAGAGTTATTTCAACTGAGGAAATTAAGCCTTCCGGGGTTAAGATGCTTAGCAAAGTGGATTATGGATATGGAGATGTCGTTTTACAGTCCAGTGACGCATTAGGAAATAAAACATCGTTTAAGTATGATGCTCTAGGTCAGCTTACAAGCGTAGTAAATGCCAACTGGGAAGAGACAAAGTATGAGTATGACCTTTCAGGAAGCCTAGTGAAAATCACCCATCCTGATAATAATACAGTCGTAAAAAAATACGACGAGTTAGGGCGATTACTACAAAAGACGAATGAAAATGGTAGTACTGAGAAATATTACTATGATGCTAATAACAATCTAGTTAAAATAATTGATAAAAATGGCGAAACTCAAACGTTTGAGTACAGTAGTAGAAATTGGTTGTTGAAAGACATTGCCGTAGATGAAACGATAGAATTTACTTACTATGAAGATGGGAAACGTAAAACCATGATGGATGGGACTGGTGTGACAAACTACCAATATAACCCCTTTACAGGTTTACTAGAGTTGGTAGTTTACCCTGATGGTAAGAGCATTCAATATACTCATAATACAATCGGTAACAGAAAATCCATGATCGATCCTTTTGGTGGTAGCTTGATATATCAATATGATGCAAACAATCATCTAAAGTCAGTCGGAGAAAACGAAGCTGTTGCAGAAGTGAAATATGATTACTATAAAAATGGGCAGTTACAAAAAGCTACAACGCGAAATGGTATTACCACTAATTATACTTATGATGGGGGGGTATTGGACACCATAACGCATAAGAAAGCAGATGGTTCAGTACTTAATGCGTATGATTACAATTACGATGCAAACCGTAATATTATTCAAATTATTGAAAACGAATCGACATCAAATTACTCTTACGATGTATTGAACAGAATCAAGACGTCCTCTCAATACAATGAAACTTATGAATACGATAGCCGAGGAAATCGAACAGTACAAAATTCCTTGCACTCATTTGAAAACACGAATTCAGAGTATGTCTACGATAAACGAAATCGTCTGACTAAGGTTACTGCCAGCAATGGGAATATAGTGACATATAAGTACAATGGCGATAATTTAATGGTTGAACGAACTGAAAATAATATTACAACCAAATTTTATTATGACGGGAAAGATATTATCGCTGAAGGAATTGTAGAAACAAATGGTTCAGTTTCGTTTAAAGCTAGGTACTTAAGAGGTACACAGTTAATAGCTCTTCAAGATAATAGCGGCAAGAGTTATTATCTCCAAAATGGTCACGGTGATATAGTTGAATTGCGTAATAATACAGGAGAGGTTCAATTAAACAAATACAAGTATGATATTTGGGGGAATCCATCTTTTGAGGAGGAAAAGGTTTACAATCCATTCCGATATTCAGGAGAAATGTGGGATACATCGACATCGCTTCAATATCTAAGAGCACGTTGGTATGATCCAAGTGAGGGAAGATTTATTAATGAAGATACTTATGAAGGGAATCTAACGAATCCGTTGAGTTTAAATCTCTATTCTTATGTTGAAAATAACCCTCTTATTAAGATTGATCCAACAGGGCATACATCCGATGGTGGAGTTGTTGGTACGCTAATCGATATTGCCAGGGAAAAAGGTGTAAACTCACAAAGTTACTGGAACATTAGGGGAAGACTTGGAGCGCAGGCTCAGAAATTCTTCCCAGATGCTATGGAAGATGGAAATAATCAGTTTAAATATTTGTATGATATGGCTACAAGTAGTCAATCAACCCCAGGGCAAGCTGAGTGGGCTAAACAACAATTGGTAGCTGCTTTCCAATTCCAGTACGAGTATGAACAGGCTGAGTTCGAAAAATATATGTCAGGTTTGTTGGTCTCTTTAGACTTAAACATTTCTTTTAACCTTTCAATTTTATCACGTTCAAGACCATGGAGCACAGTGACGCTCGGGATGTATGGTGAAATTAAACTTGGGGAGATAGTGGCAGGGGGTGTAACCAATAAGTACATGAAAACCAGTACTGGTGGAAGGTATATTGATGTTCTTTCTGATGGAGTTGCTTATGAGTCTAAAGTTGGGTTTGTTAAAAATAATAATGATCTTGCATGGAGTCAGTTATATAAGGATGCTGAACTTCTTACAACAGGACAAGTAGATCGTGTAGTTTGGTACTTTTTTAGAAGTCCAGAAACAGGACTAATAGGGGCAGATCAAAGGTTTTTAGACGCCCTTACAAAAAATAACATTGAATATATAATTTATGACTGAGGTGGGAGCGAAGAAATGTATAAAATGATTGAAACACATTTCGAGTTCGTGTCATTTGTGTTTATGACTAAAAGACAAGCGAATCAATACTTTGATTGGTTTCAAGAACAAATCCCATTGAGAATCAAAACACTGATTGATTTTTATGCAGCCTCTAAAGATAATAGAATTGAGGATCTAGATCTTTCACCTGAATCTTTAATTAAACTTTGGTCATGGTTTAGCTCTCAGGTAGAATTATCTTCGAATAAGAGTACTGAATTCGAGGAGGAAATAAATTCATTTCCGAAATGGTTGTTATATGAGGTATCACAAGGTAATAAATTCAGTGAAAAAACAAGTTCTATACTAATCGATATTGGCATGTATTTTGGGACAGTTCTTATCAATAATGCACAACCTTTGAAGTGGGGGGTAATTTATAGCCCTAAAGACTTTGTAGAAGTCAAGCAACCTGTTATTACGGGTTTTAAGTCTGATCTTGTCTTAAACCCTATCAGAATCGCAGATGTGTGTACTCGCAGAGGTCTAAGGCAAGGACATAGTAATAATAGTCTTTATGATACTTATAAAGTTTGGCAAGAATATATTTAGTTGAAATTTAATTAAAGAACCACATAGGAGCTCAAGTGCTCCATGTGGTTCTCTTTATTGTAGTTTAAAGGTAATTGAAGAAAGAACAACTTGGAAACGTGCTAGATGATATGTTGAGAGAAAGCAACATGAAGGCTAATTGCCTTACCAAGCGAGGAAAATACTTATAAGGATACAGAATTAGATCAATAAATTAAATATGTTTTCTTAATGTCGAATCGATAGCCAGCAAATCCTCGCTTCATTGATAATTCTTAATTGCAGGACATGTTTATGTTACTTTATCGATTGAAACTTGAGAGATATGTATCTTATTACTATATATCTCATTTAGGTGGATAGAGTATCCATGGAAGTTCAATTTTACGGGAGATTATAGTATAAACAATATGTTCTGATATGTAGTTTAAGCATACCGTCGAATGTGGATTCTAGGGTACGGGTGGGGGGCTGGTTTTTACCATTTTGGATATCATTTGCGCGGCTAGACAGGGTAGCACTTCCACAGACAGACCCTAAATTTTTGTATCGATTGATCTATCGCTCACACCGTTGAAAAATGCGATGTTTAGCGTCTCGAGTTCACTGATTTCTAAGCAGTTTAAGCCGTATTTCTTCTATTTTGTGACGCTGCATATGACTTCTGCGATATCGTCATTTACTCGCCTTTTGTTTTGACTCCTTTTCCCCTAAGTCACTACAGTCATCTGTATCATACCGATAATTCTCGATAACAACCGCCTTCAGATGCCAGGTTTAGTCTAACTGGATCCAGCTGGATGTAATTGCACACTTACGAACCAATGCAGATAACAATATTAGTAAATATGGTTTATAATCTACATATAAGTAGCTATCGCAATGTCATCTTCGGGATGGTGAATATCATTTACTCTAACTATAAGAAATTATGGTATAGCTGTACAAGTAACAGTCAATATAAAAAGCAACTCGAATTGCGAAAGGCCGACTTAATCGAACTTCCGTTGCGAGCTAAGAATAATGAGCCAATTCGTATTGTAATCCCTGAGTACTTCAGTGACTTATTACTTAAGATCGAAGAAAATTATCGATTAATTACAACTGAGCCTCAAGAAGATTATTTAATAAAAGAAGCGTTGAGCACATCGGTTATTGAAGGTGCTAAAGTACCGATGGTTAATACGAATAAGCTTGCCGTTGGCGAACTGCCTCAAAATAAATCCGAGCAGATGGTATGGAATAGTCTTTCTGTTCTTAGGCTTTTTCAAGATGTCAATATTATAAGTAATGGGTTTACTGAAGTCAGTCTAATTGAGCTGTGGGAAAATCTTATTCTTAATGCATGTGATAACCTGGAATTGATGGGTCTGAAGTATAGAGTTGGTGCTGTTTCAATAATAGACAGCAATCAAAGAGTAACCTTCACCGCTCCAGATCACCGACAGATTCAGACAATGATGAACGACTTTTTCACTTTCATGCAGTCACAAGATGAACTGCCCGTGTTAATTAAAGCAATAGTTATACATTACTACTTTGTATATATTCACCCCTTCCCTGATGGTAACGGCAGACTGGGAAGAATGCTTTTAAGCCAGTATCTTATATCGGCTGGCTATACAAAGTTTGCAACCATATCAATAACTACAGAAGTACTAAAGAATCTCAAGGATTACTACGCATCGTTGGAACAATCTGAGAATGATCTAAATGATGTTTCTTTCTTTATTAATTACTATCTGCAAACACTCCTTTCCGTCTTAAAAAAGGCATCACAAGGTTTAGGGGCAGGGGCACGGTTTCCAGAGATAATTAATAAACTATCTAATCATCAGGCTAAAATTGTTAGGAATCTACATAAAGATAAAGGGAAATTTATTACATCAGAGAAATATGCAGAGATTAATAGAGTGACACTTGAAGAATCTGAGTTTGATTTAGCTGAACTTGTTGTGCTGAATGTTCTTAGATTTAATGAAGAAGAAGGTTTAAAGGTGTATAAGTGGTGGGAGTATGAATTCTGATAGGCCAATATTATCCGCTGTTTAACATTTATTCGTTGTGCAACGATGCGATAGTTCGAAGGGAGCGCTTGGAGCGAGCGTTAGCTTTGGGAATTGCAACCATCCTCTAAAGAAGGGTGACGATGCTTTCTCTAGAGAAATAAACTGGTTCTCTACGTTTTGTAAAGAAAATGGAGTGATGGATTAATATGTCTAAGTGGGACAACCGGCAAGAAGTATCGGATGTGCTTCTAGCTTTTCCGGCTGACGTTACACATCTTCCTCAAACCTGGGGGGAGATTCCTGAAGAACTTAAGAAGGGCAGTGAGTATCACAAAAATTGGCATCAACTTGCTCGTGAAAATTGGATGATGAGCTTACGCCAAACTTAGAACTAAACCTAAGAGAAGATATAGACATTCATGCTCCCATTAGACATACTAGAGCATGACTGGGATCGTTTCGGGCTAACATGAACACAAAATGGCCGGTGTAGCATTTTCCTATTGAGCAAGTCTTAAAAGGACGTAGTTTTTCCTGTAAGAATAGGGATAACCGGTCTGTATATGTAAGAGTTTTATTCACTACTGATTCAATTTCGAGAGGCTGGGGATCTTGTTGTTGTCTTTCATAAAAGATAATCAGCCCACAATCGTCAAAATAGCTGGGCTGATTATTGGGGCATTATTAGCATTTTCAATCAAACTACTCTGGGCTGCCGCGCTGGTAAATCAATCCGAGATAGATAAGATTGAGCGAGAAGTTATTATGTCCCAAAAAAACATTACGACTAACCGTTTTGGGGAAAGTATCACCAATGCATATCTAGATAGAACTTGATGACGGACGGCTTATTGATTATAGAGCTAGAATGTGGCTTGGTCATGAAGATAACGTTCCTCATGGCGTGTTTGATCCCACACATTATCTCGAGGCGATCTATGAAGGTACTCACAGATATCCTGAGAGCAAAGACGTTGTGATGGCTGAGATCCTGGCTTCATTGGATGGAGTAAAGCTTAATGAATATGTCGAAGCGCTGATTGCAACTAGATAAGCTTATTGATTTAGTTGAAGATAAATATATAGGTTATCAAAATCATTAGGAGTGAATGAAAATGGAAAAGACAAAATGGATTTTTGTGTGCCCTAATTGTGAAAACGAAGAGGAAACGGAAGAAGAATATACCAAAGAAGAATTAGATAAGAAAGGCTTGCTTATAGATGCGCAAAGAAAAAGAATTATTAAACATTGTTTGCCATGCCGAACAAATGTCAATCGTAGGGACTATCCGTAATTATGGAGAAGAAAATGACGGAATATTTATATATAAATAGGCAAATTTGAAGTGAAAGAGGGAATGTGATAATGAATAAGAAAAATGTAAATGAACACGACTATTAGCTGACGTCTAGTGGAGAGATCTTTCTCAAAATTAATGTTAAGGCTGTTCAAAGTGGTATAGTTGCAAAACTAAAGCCGGAACTATGGACTACTTTGATTTGCATAGCTGTGCATATGGACGGAAACGGACAGTGCTTTCCTACTCAACAAAGAATTGCTGAAATGATGGGTATTTCAAGGACAACGGCAAATAAATATATTCAACAATTAGAAAAGATTGAGATTGATGGTGAAAAGATTATCAAGCGAGTCAAAAAGCGGAATATGATAACTGCTGCATGGGATCATACAGTCTACACAATTAATGCAAATGCAACAGGTGTCTCGATATTCGACTTAGCCGCGAGGCAAAAGAGTCAAAAGCTTCTGGATTTGAAGAACATGCCTTATGCAGAATATTTAAAAACAGCACACTGGAAGAAACTAAGGGGAACAGTCTTGAAAAGGTTTGAATACAGATGTGCTATATGTAATAGTAATGAAAGTATTGAGGTGCATCATAGAACGTATGAAAGAAGAGGAGAAGAACGTTTAACAGATCTTACAGCGCTATGTGATAAATGCCACGAGCTATATCATCAAAATCAAAGGTGAAGCTCCCCTTAATGTGGAGGGAAAAATGGACGAAGTTTTTGACAAGGATCGCAAAGTTGAGGCATCTATGCAGCTTATGAAAGAGTTCGAGTCTAAAATGATGGAATTCATAGAGGAAATGAATGCGAGATTAGATGGAATGGAGAAGAAGATTGATAGTAAGGTGAAAAAGATCCATAGGGAGATTGATGACCTTCGAGATTTGATACTTCGTTCTCCAGTCAAGCGTTATCGTATTGACCCTCGGCGACAGTTTCTTGAGTTTAAACTGATAAACGGTCGCTGGAGGTTACCGTCCGATATCTCGATTGATGAACCAAACATTAAAAGATTGCCCGAGGGCGGTTTGAGGGAAGAAGGATAGCCTTGCCTGATATTAAACTAATTCGGTATTACGATACTTGCTGTGATAGATGCGGAAACTGGGCTTCAGGACAGATTAACCCACAAGAAATGCTTGGCAATAAGATCAACGCTGAAAAGACATTATCCCGTTACGGCTGGAAAGTGATAAACGGTGAAGTGGTTTGCGATAAATGCATTATGGGACACATAAACCAGTATCGCCAAGTGGTAGGGAATATTTTTAAGTAAAATGTAATTCTTATTGAATAAGGGGATCGTTATGTTTACACTTCCTGAAGATAATCAGACTGCCAAAGTAGAAACTATAATCGATATTTACAAATCAATATTGGCAGGAAAGAGGAAGGAGTTTCCTAGAGGAACTTGGAATCCGTACAATTCAGGCTATGACAATGCGAATAGATGCATTAGATACCTCTTTGAAGAACACTTGCAATTCAGCAAAGAGCAGGTATTGGAACAATCGAATGCGTCTTTCTTTTCTAAGTGGAAGCTAAGGGGTATGCTTGATTTATTTGATGGAAGTACGCATAAGCCCATCATATCGGCTTTTCCAGAGTGGGAAATCAAACCTTGGCATTTCAAGAATACATCTAAAGGAACTTGGAACAGAGATACCATTAGAGAATACGTCAATGAAGTATTATTTTCAAACGGAGTTGAAAACAAAGAACAATTGTTGTTGAAACTTAACAAAGCATTTCTAAAACAAACTGGATTAGACAAAATCCAACTTGCATTTAGGAAGTTAAAGCTTCATGAGACGATGGGAAGGCAACAGGCGGGAATTTACGAATTTTTTCATTATTGCTGTCCTGATTGGCAGCTTAAAGTTTGGGAATTAGAGTTTGTAGATCGTTGGTATGACGAGGACGCAATTGAAGCTTTGAAATGGCTTATCGAAGATCGGCTTGGATGGAGTCCAGATTACGCCATTACAAACTTGAAAAAGCAGCATTTTAGAGATCATGGTTTGTACGGATTGTTAGTAAGAAGGTTTAATGACAGTATTAAAAATGCAGTAAAATTTGCGTATCCTGATTAAAAGGAAAGATTGATGGAGGGATATATAATGTCAAAATACGATAAGCTTTATGAATACCTGAAGCAACCTGTAGTCATCGAATTATACTTCGATGAGATTAACAGTATTATTGGTGGAAATGGATTACCAGAAAGCGCCTTTGTACCAGGTAGTGGTTTCTGGAGAAACGAAATTCATGGGCACGAAAATAATTCTCCACAAGTATCTGCCTGGTATCAAGCTGGATATGACGTAGATCAGGTGAATTATGAAGAACGGATGGTTAAGTTTCGCTTAAACCCTAATAGAGTGTCTGCTAAGAAGCAAGAGGCATAATGTCGGATGAGACGATTAATCAAGCAGACCTTCACTCTCACAGGCCAGCGGTATATGTTTACGGTTGATACTGATGGGTTTAGGCTTTACTTAAACTGCTATCATGGGAGCAGCGAGAAGAATGATAAGCCCGAATTAACAAAAGAACTTAAAGAGAAGATCTATTCAGCTATAGCTTACTCTGAAGGCTCACAATTTGCTTCAAATGCTGTTTATAGAGAAGAGAAGATCAATGATGATGTCAGAAAATACTACAAAATTCCTTACCCAGACATACCTGAGTATGAAGAAGTACTCAACTGGCTAACAATCAATGGCTCGATGAAGTTTACGGCAACGGATACGGAATCATTGTTTGAATACCTGAAGCATAAAGGGATTAACGCCATTATGTTTGAATACAAAGGCGATACATACATATTTAATGCTAATCCTGACAAAGGATATCTATGGAAGTTTGTCCAACAGATTGATAAGGAGATAGCTGAGCTGAACGAGTTGCGAAAAAAGCTATTATGGCATGTGTAATTGTCGTTGCTAGTTTTTATGAAGGAGGAAGTTATGAACGTTAGTGAATTTACTCAAGCTGCTCTTGCCTATGTAGGGGGAGGAACAGCGTTATTAGCAGTTGCGTGGGGTATATCAAAGGTTATGTCTAAATCATTTTTAGACCAGTATTTTAAGAAGAAGCTTGAGGATCATAAAGGGGAACTACAAAAATCGCTAGAAGATAAAAAACATGAATTGCAGAAAGCCCTAGAAGACAAGAAGTTTGAGTTGCAAAATTCTCTAGAGGATAAGAAGCACGATTTGCAGGCTACGCTAGAAGACAAGAAACATCTCTTAAACAAAGTTGCAGATGATAATAAGTTCGACATTCAAAGGAAGATGCAGGATTTTAACTTATACTCTGTTCAAAGACATAATATATATCCTGAAATATACGCTCTTTATCTTGACGCAGATGGTTATGCTAGAAGAATGATGGGTTATCGTGAAGTTCCAGATTATAAAAGATATAGTTCTAAGGAACTTGAGTATTCATTAAAAGCCAAAGGTATTCCAGATATTAAAGTCGAAGATTTTATCAACGATTGGGATCAAGTGCGCAGTGTGCGAATTAAAGAGCTGAACGAATATATTCGCCACTTTGAATTCCAAGAAAACATGGAGAAGTTTGTAATAGCTCGCAATAAATTTTCTCGGTCAAAGTTGTTTCTTAGCGAGGAAGTAATTTCTATTTGTGAGGAACTTAATAAAGCTATTAGGCAATATCTATACGTCACCCAGGATCTGCTTAACGGAGAGGTTGAGCCTAGAGACAGAGGGGAATTGAGACAAAAATATCTTGAAGGAGAAGAAAATATTCCGAAGATAATTATGAGCTTAGAAACGCAAATGAAGAAAGAGCTTACTGTAGGAGACTACAATAGGCTGTAAAAACGGACATCGATAGTTATTTATAGGGGACACATATGAACGATCTAATCTATAGGATAGTTGGTCAGAATGTCAGACAGCAGCGGCTATTAAAGGGGTGGACGCAGGAACAGTTAGCAAATAAGACCAAGCTAACAAGATCCTCAATGGCCAACATTGAAACCGGCAGGCAGCGTACACAAATTGAAGTAATCTATTATATATGTTTTGCTTTACAATGTGAGCTGCGCGACATTTTCCCAGATAGTATCGAAGACGCTAAGGTGAAACAAGATGAAGATCTGAGGAAATTAGAAAGTCTGCGTGAAGAGCTGGAGAAAGTGAATGAACGCAAAGCATTCCTTGAGGGCCAGATATCTGCAATTGCTCAAACATACTCTCATGAGTTTGCACAATGCAGCAATTGCAGTAGTCCGGCTGTACAGAAAGGTATGTGTCTTAGCTGTTACCACGCATCAGTATATACTCCTGTGGTGAAGCACAAGAGAATGTACGAAGGTGTTATTTGCAGCAAATGCTCCAACCCAGCGGCTGTAAAAGGAATGTGTCCAAGGTGCTATCAGCGCATTCGCAATGGCTACAAGGTTGAAGGAAACAAGGTAGGCAGAGAAAAAAGTGCAACGCCAGTTGGAACGCCAAGTACTGCCACTGATTGCGAAAAGCCATAGTGGCAAGAGGGCTTTGTATGAAGCACTATAGATCAGAGCTAAGACGGATCAAAGAGCAAGGGTGATTGTATGCTTGAAATGAGAGTTGAGGCAGTAGGTCGTAACGTTCGTATCTATAGAGTCATGAAAGGGCTAACTCAATCTGAGCTAAGCTTGTTGGTAAAGTGTAAACCATCAAGGATTAGCAGTATTGAGACGGGTAAGCATAAGGCAAGTGTTAAACTATTATGCTTAATCGCCTCAATACTTGGCGTTGGGTTAGACGATCTTATCAAGGGTGGAGTAGACGATGCGAGTTCAAACTAAGCGACAGCAGGAAATGCTTAAACGAGTATCGGTAATTGATAGCCACGTACTGAATCTGGCTAGCATTATTGAACTGTCATAAGTAAAAGGCGAAAGCCCTTGAGGGCTGCAATCATCACTTAGAGAGTAGAGAATTTGCATTCTCTCGAGAGACCAACTGGGTCTGTACGATTTGCAAAAGGGCTGGAGTGAGTAAATAATATTGATTTAAGTTCGAGAGGCTGGGGATCTTGTTGTTGCAATTCATTAAAGAGAATTTGTCCACAATCGTCAAAATCGCTGGGCCGATTATTGGGGCATTATTAGCATTTTCAATCAAACAACTCTGGTCTGCCGCGCTGGCGAATCAATCCGAGATAGATAAGATTGAACGAGATGTTATGTCACAAAAAAGCATTAATCATCCAAAGCAGATATTCTTTATCTTCTGGTTGGTTGGAATGGTTGCTGGGATTGCAGGAAGAATCTACTTCGCAGAACAAGCGCTTGTATTTTTCTTTGTTATTGCCTTCCTCAGCAGCAACCTTGCTATAAGAGACAAAAGAAATACCAATGTGTTCTTAATAGCAGCTAGCACATTCCTGGTTGCCGGAATGTCATACTGTTTGACTTATGCAATACAATCCAGTGAGGCTAATATAGCTAAAGTATTCACCTTTGCTTTTGCTTTTATCTTATTGTTCCTTGCTTCAATTATTTTATATTCATTCATTCCAGATTTCATAAAACGAAAATATACTCCAAGAGATTTAATACTAGTTTTTAGTTCTGGGGAAATCCTTCTTGTAAAATTACTCTCAATGACTAAAGATCGCGACTATATTGTGCAGATAATCAATAATTGTTCTGAAAATGTAATATATCCTACAAAATTTAGCGATGATTATATAGATGAGATAGTCGTAAACCGTAGTCAAATTCAAAAAGTAATATGCATTAAAAAAGGTGTTAGGATTGACAAAGTGTTTAGTGGTCTTGCTCCAAGTATACATTATGCTCTGCCAAGCAAGAGCAAGCCAAACAAACTCTGGGAATAATCTGTAAATAAAAAGTGAAATGAACAGAAGAGGTGAAAATAATGGAGAAACCAAAGACACCGAAAAAATCTATGAGACAGTTTATTGGTATATTGAAATCAGACATTACCTATGAGGAAGAGAAAATCAGAGATGCAGTTGGTGAGGAAGTGATTGAAAATTACTTGAAGAGCATTAAAAAATAAGGCAAGTATACAGTACAGTTATCTCGAAAGAATTTACTTTGTCTTTAATAACTTATAGTTAGTTCGGTAATTCTTTGACTTACAGAAGGAGAGAGGGGATTGAATAATCTCACTCCTATAGAGCAGCAAGCTATATATGAATTAATATCTATGCTGAAGCGGTACTTTAAAGTAAAGCAAGTAATATTGTTTGGTTGTAAGTCACGAGGAGACTACAATATTGACTCTGATATCGACGTAGTAATTATTGTAGGAGAAGAACGAACAACAGAAAATCGCTGGAAAGTATCAGACATACAGTTTGAAAATAACTTGAAATATGATGTACCGATTAGTTGTCGATATTATAGTGAGAATGATTGGAATGCAGGCGTTAATGCAAATGCGCAGTGTCAAGGTAATGTTCTTAAGGAAGGCATTAATATTAAACTCTAGCCGTCATGAATAATGGCGTGAAATTTACAATGGACAAGGTGGTATTACATGAGTGATAAAGAAAAAAGTGAATTGCCTACTCCTCCTAAATTAGACGAGATAACTCCACTTGGTAAACCAGTCGATAAGAAATTGTTAGGAAGATTTATTGGTATACTATCTGACGAGGAAGCGGAAGAACGACGTAAGGAAATAAAAAGGATGAGAGATGAAGATTGGAGAGACTAAACATATTCAGTCTCTCCTCGACTTATAGTACCAATTGATTGTAACTCATGGTATAATGTGGGTATAATAAGAAAAAGGCCGAAAGATGCTGGACACATCTTCGACCTTTTGGGTACACACCGCTTGAAGAGCGGCTTGGCTTTGACAGAGTGACACGACAGAGAAATAGACCGCATGCCTTGTCGAGAGGGCGGTCTATTTCTTTTTGTTGAAGAGTGGCTTGTGAAGATATCAATCCCGATTGAAAGGCAGCTAAAGAATTGCAATGTGATTCTTTGGCTCTACTCGTTGAAACGTTCGCCGCCGCTGAGCTTCATAATATCACTAAGCTCCAATTCAAGACCTTGCCAGCGATAGTAATCGGTTGGATCATCCATCTCATCGCCGTCATATCCTGCAAATGCTTCTTCAAATGTCTTCCATTCGTATTTAGTGCGCAGCTCCATTATTTCAGCAGCAATTTCTATTGCACGTTCTTGAGGTGTTTGCTTCCCTTTTTTCTTATCCTGTGCGAGTATTTGCATTTTAATTGTATAAACAGGATCATTAAGAAATATCTCCACAGCAAACTTAGGGATCTTGCGGTGTTTCCCGTTGTCCAGACATTCCATACCTTGCTTGATGTACTTGTTCAAAGTGACTTTCGATATTCCAAGGATGTGAGCGGCTTCGGTAGGAGTTAAAAGATAGTCTTCGACGTACACATACTCCATCATTTCTCCACCAAGCTCATAGTACCAATTTTCATAATCAATCTTTATTTTCCCGAACTCTAAATCAGATGTCGACTTATCGATTTCGGCCAAGCGATAAAGCCACTTCATCAAATTCTTTTTATGCTTATCTGTAAACAAGAATGTTGTCGGTAAATTGAAACTATGTATATCCATTTGGATACCAACGATTTTATCTGAAAAGGAAAATATGAGTGCTTTCATAATTTTGTTAAAGATAAATTCTGTTTGCTGTTCGATAAGCATAGTATTTTTTTCTTCATAACCTATATCGATCTGTAATTTAGTGAATTCCAGGAGTTTAACACTCATAGTTTCATCTCCCGATTATCTTGTTTTTATTGTCAATTCTTTTCTTTTGTGTGAAATCGATAATTAATATTATCTATAAAACGTAAACATCCTGTACTCCTAATGATATCATTAATAACTGAAAAAGACCAACAAATGATGGACTGGTTTACTTATACTAAGTAGGTATACTATGATCAAATGTAGTTACTTGCAGTTGCTGATTTTTTTGAAATGTTAAACGAGAGTACTTATTACATCTACAAATACAGTGTGAAGAATCGCAAAATATGGGGGAATATTTGTGCAAGAAGTAATGGGGAAGTCTCTTGAAGCAGTTGTTTACATAAGGAATCCCAATTTGCTAGATAATCAATTGAATGTCTGTGCAGATTTCGTTGAAGTAAATGATTTAGAAACCAAACGGATATTCATGGATAGCTCAGAAGATGAGCAAGAATGGCCACAGTTCAATGCATTGAAAGACTATATTGAAACGCATCCAAATACGGTTGTTGTGACTTCCTCAACTGGACGTATATCAAGGGATAAAACAGACATGTATAATTTATTGGATTTTCTAAAAAGTAATAAGTGTCATTTGGTTTGCATTGAAGAGAAAATGGACACTACAATCCTATGGGATGAGATTATTGAGTGAAGGATTTACGAAAATATAAGACTAAAAATATTCAAAGGGTAAGGACTGCGAAAAGTACAAAGTTAGATCGTCTTGGGAATGGAGTGGCCTAGGTTGAGTGAAAAAGCAACGAATATTGTAGAGTCTTTTCATAACGATGAAATTGGTTATAAAGAATGGTTTTATTCCAATTTGAATGGTTATATCTTCAACCACTTCGGTACAGCGGAGATGAATAAGCTGCATCATGCAAGTTGCTCGACTCTTAAAACAAAGAAATATGAGGGAAGATGGACATCTTATGAAAAATTTTGTTCTAATGATCTAAGGGCATTGGTAAAAGAAGCGGATCAAGTTACCAAAGTAGGTTGGAGTTTCTGTAAGTTATGTGAAAAGAAAGGCCTTCTGTTTCTCCGATGAATATCTAGATAACGCTATTCGAGAAAATGGCTTTTCTCCAAAGATTGAAAATACAAGCATCTACCAGTTAGTTCAAAAGATTAAGCAAGATATTGATGTAAGTTTACTGATTAATTTAGAAGTCGCTGAAGCTCAGGTGAGAGAAGCGTATAACGATGCGCAGCTTCCTTACCTCAGATATATGGCTTCTGTGACCTGGACGATGAAGGCATTTGCATTGCTATCAACTGACAATTAGCAAATTGAGTGATTAAATCACATAAACACTACTTTTAATAAGGAGACTTGAAACATGGGAATTCATAGAATCACTATAAGTCCATCTTTTGCTTTCGCTAATACTTTTAATTCGCCATCAAACACAAATTATAATGATCTAATCATAACATTTTCGAAAAATCCCCCTATTCCTTGGAATGTTAAAGTGAAAAACAATCTTGAGAGTCGAATAGGAGTTTATCAGATTATTAATTCAGAGGGAACAACTATCTATGTTGGAAAAGCAACAGGTGATATGGGGTTAAAAGGAAGGCACACGACACATGAAAAGAGAGAATATTTTCGTCTGTTTGATGCTACGACTATAACTACTTATTATGCAGAGGATCCGAACTTTAATGATCCCGGGATTCTGATTTTGTTAGAGCGAATTTTGGTGTATGGAGAACAGGCTGTCCTTAACAAAGATGTTACTGAAGGTATTCCTACGGAGTATACAGTTGCAAGTAAAATGCTAGAGAAGATTAAATGTATTAGTGATGAACTGCATTTCAAATGGGAAGCGAGTAAGGATGATGAATTTCTTGCGGAAAGCGAGGCATTTGATGATATATATCAAGAGCTAGAAAAAAATATGAATAGTACTAAAAAGGCTGAACTCGAATTCAATCACGCAATAAAGTATCATAATAGCGAAAAGAAACTAATTAGAGATAAAAAGAAGATATATAAATCTAATTTTAAACTGTTACGTCAGTCAGTGAAAAGTAGAATAAAGAGCGTTAATGATAAATATGAAGAGTTGATTTAATTGTAATGTTTCCACCCGGCAAAGCGATCTTTTGGTGCCCTTAGAGAGCAGGCGATGGTAGCTCTATCATATTGATATTGCAAATGAGCTTACGGATTCCCGAGGGAGATATGAATAAGTTGATGAAAGTCATTCCAATCTTTGAGTTTTTCTGCTTCAAGTGACATCTCATCACTAGTCCCATCCTCTCAAGCCTACCATTCTCTTAATGGAATCTATAATTTGATTTGAGAGTACACAGAATATTTACAGGCTCTATCTATGATGGGAAATGGGAGGGCAATTATTATATGTTGTCCTCCATTTGTCATACAGTATGGCTATCAATGTCATACAATTGTCATACCAATGAAGTTCTTATGAGATTGCCGATTTCAAGTCTGGCAAGATAGTAACTAAATTTCAGTTTTTTACTCATATATAAGTAAGTCTCCACGATGACAAAGGTATGCTAATGAAGGCTGTCCGATATCATTAATAATTACTTTAACTCTTGAATTAGGATATTGATATAAGACATATACCTTATCCAAGGTTAGTAGCAAATCCGATGAAAAGAATTTATTGTCCTGTGTAGCTCTCCAGTGTGTTGCAATTCTATAGTTTTTTACAGAGGAATAATCATCCTCATTATAGGGAAGTGCTTCGGGCAACTGAAGTGTTTCGGGTAGTAGCTGTAATATCTTTTGTATCTTTAGGTCATTATGTACATCAGTTATTGATTGCTCTTTTGAGCAGTCAAACATATAGTTCAATACAGCGGTTATCCCTCTTCCATTTAATTCCTCTAAAAGAGCTGTTCGCATGCTTTTGAAGATTATGCTAGTATCGTATTCTCTATTTTGATCCCTATCTAGCGCGTATCTTAACCTGTATTTGGCTTCTTCTGATAGACTCGGTACAATAACTTCAAAATTTAGATTCTCAAATTGATTATTTTGTTCGAGTACACCTTGATCTTCTTCGCTTTGTTTGTTTTTCATACTGCACACCTCTTTTACGAAATGCTGTAACTATAAAATAGTATACAATAAAATGAGACTAATGGGGATTAATCGATACAAAACAATCCTTAACGGTTAATTCTTAGCTATGTCCATATTATCTACACTCGTCTTTAGAGGTGTAGTGTATGGAAAATGTGAAGCAACGTGTAGGGAATTCTTTGAGACAAATACGAAAGGCTAAAGGCTACACACAAGAGTCGTTGGGTGAAAAAGCAGGATTCCACTTTTCTTACATTGGGAAAATAGAACGTGGAGAGAAGAATATATCTCTAGAAAACCTAGAGAGACTTGCAAAAGCGCTCGGTGTAGGGGTTCATCAGTTCTTTGGATATGCCTATGAGCTTGAAGAATTGACCGCTAAAGATCGTTTGGCTAAGGAGATTTTACACCTATTAATGAAGCAAAATGAACGAGGTCTTCGTAAGGGTTTAAGTGTATTAAAGGAAATATTTGAGGAAGATTGAATGCGTATTGACAATTAGGAAGGATTCTTATACCATTTTGTATACACAGAACCATCTCGGTTTTAATTTTTAAATATATTAAAAGTTCTGTGCATCTAACTTAATAATAAATGTTTAAAGATACGTATTATCAGCATTTTGGCGGAATTGGCAGACGCACAGGACTTAAAATCCTGCGGTGGGTGACCACCGTACGGGTTCGACCCCCGTCCTCGGCATCACAAGAAAACCTTGAGAAATCAAGGTTTTTTTTCTTTTCTATATCTAATATAAATAGAGAGAAAATGCGATTTGCGCTCAGACTCCTAATAGTGACCTTGTTTCTTCTGGTTCTAGCATATATACAAGGAGGCGACTGCACATGAACCTTCACTCAGCCCGCCAAGCCGCCCAGAACTGGGTGCACCAGGAGGCCGTTAAGCTAGACGGTTATATGGGCGCTTACTACGCCGGCTCGACGATCGGGTTACCGGATGAAGCGGCGCTTCCGGTCGGCTCGGATGTCGACATCATGGTTGTGCTGCGAACGTCTGTCCCTGCGGTGAAGTTGGGCAAATTCCGCTACGAGGGCGTATTGCTCGAAGTGACTTATCTCGAATGGGGCCAGCTCGCAGATGTCACGGGGATACTCTCATCCTATCATTTGGCCGGCAGTTTTCGCCTCAATACGATCATTCATGACCCTTCGGGGGAGCTGACAAAGGTTCAGGAGGCGGTTGCGCGCCAGTGGACCGAACGAAGCTGGGTGGAACGGCGGTGTGAAGAAGCAAGGTTGCGCGCCGAATCGGTGCTGCAATCGATCCAGCCGTCCTCGTCTTGGCCTCAGCAGGTCATGGGATGGTTGTTCGGAACCGGCGTGTTGACGCATGTGCTGTTAGTGGCGGATCTGCGCAATCCGACGGTGAGGCTGCGATACGTGGCTGTCCGACAAGTCCTGGAGAGACACGGCTACGCCGCTCTGTACGAAGGATTGCTGGATTTACTGGGTTGCCGTACGATGACGCCGGAGCGCGCAGGTGCGCAAGTCGAAGCGCTAGAGGACACCTTCGACGCCGCGGTTAAAGCCGCTAAGACGCCTTTCTTCTTCAGCTCGGATATTTCATCGGCAGCGAGGCCGATTGCGATCGATGGCAGCTACGAGCTCATTAAGGCTGGGGATCATCGGGAAGCGATCTTCTGGATCACGGCGACCTTTGCCCGCTGTCATCTGATCCTAGAGGCTGATGCGCCGGAGCTTGTCTTACGTTATCGGCCGCCTTTTGACGCCCTGCTAGCGGACTTAGGCATACAATCGAGCGAAGAACTTCTGAGACGTGCGCAGCAGGCGCTTAGCTTTATCCCTATAATCGAGACGGCTGCAGAACAGATAATGAATGCAAATCCGGACATCAAGCAGCGACGCCGGTAGCTAGAAACCAATTGACAACCGGCCGCTTTTTCGGTAATGTTACATTCGCTTTGACAGGCGGATTAATGGCATGACAAGCCTCGCAGATCTCTATTATCATGTAGACGTGAGGGAGTTTTCATAAAGGGAGAACGAGACGTATGAGCACGATATTCAAGAATGACTGGGCGTCCATTCTAGGTCCTGAACTGGAGCAGCCTTATTACCGCGAGATGCGCGCCTATCTGGCCGAGCAGTATCGGACCACGCCGATCTACCCGAGTATGCACGATATCTTCAACGCCCTTCATTATACGGCGTATGAGGAGACGCGCGTCGTTATTTTGGGCCAGGACCCTTATCACGGGCCAGGGCAGGCGCATGGCTTCAGCTTCTCGGTTCAGCCGGGGGTGAAGACGCCGCCTTCGCTGCAAAATATTTTCAAAGAGCTGCATGAAGATCTCGGTTGTCCGATTCCCGATCATGGCAATCTGCTCGCTTGGGCGAAGCAGGGCGTGCTGCTGCTTAACAACGTGCTGACCGTTCAGGCAGGACTGGCTGCATCCCACCAGGGCATCGGCTGGGAGCGGTTCACGGATCGGATCGTTGCGGCATTAAATGAACGCGAGCGTCCGCTCGTCTTCATTCTGTGGGGCAAGCATGCGCAAGAGAAGGCCGCTTCCATCGATACGGATCGCCATTGCGTAATTGCATCCCCGCATCCAAGTCCGTTCGCTGCCCATCGCGGCTTCTTCGGCAGCCGTCCGTTCTCGAGAACGAATGCGTTCTTGAAGCGAATTGGGAACCAAGAGATTGATTGGTGCGTCCCATCGTTAGCCGAGCTGGAGACAGCGGCAGGAGATTCGCAATCATCCCAGTAGTTACTATCACGAACGAAAAATAGCCCTCTATGTACCGGATCAGACTCGATCGCGAACATAGGGGGCTATTTTGCATGGCCTATAGGCTAGTAGGGCAGGCGGCCGTTATTCGTTACCTTCGGCAGTCCCGTCGTTCCCTGTGATCGACGCGCTGCTTGGGGATGTAGCGGTATCCACCTTAATAACTGGCTCATAGCTGGACGAAATATACGTGGTCACTTTCACGTCCGTGATGACTTGCGGGTACATCATGTCGGGCTTCGGATAGGTCGGCACGATGTGAATGATGGCTTGATCGCCTTCGAATTCGATCGATTCAATCTGGATGCCATACCCTGGGTTCGGAGCTTGCGCGGTGATCGTTACTTCGTTCACATCGGCATTAATCGCTTTTGTCGTCAAAGCGGGATCGTAGATCGGCGAGTTCGATTGCTCATCGTCACCAGGGGCCGTAGTCTCTTCATGCTGCTTAAGGAGCTGCAACGTGTCATGCGTCCAGGCTGCCGCTTCGCTGCGCGTTACCGCTTGCTTCGGATAGAATTTCTGGCTTGCGTCCAGTTGTACGATGTCGGAGATGAGCAGCTTCTGGATGCTATCCGCATAAGCAGCCGTTACGTCGTCAGCATCCTTATACTCCTTGTAAATTTCAATGAACGCCAAGTCTGCTTTCGTAATCATTGCCTTGAAGAGGTAGTGGGCGAATTGTTCGCGAGACATGACGGCAGACGGGTTCACATCGCGCGGAAGTCCGAGTTCGTTCACGCCGGCTAGCATGAACGCTTCCGAATACCAAGCGTCGTTGCCGATCGTTGTGAAATAATCGGATGCTTCCGGCTGTTTGACGAATACTTTATCGCCAAAGTCGAGGTCCAAAGCCTTCGCGATTAACGTGATGCCCGCCGCGAACGTCATCTTCTCTTTCGGCAGATACTTACCGTCTTGATTGCCGCTTAGAATTCCTTGCTTCTGCAGTTGTTCGATCTTCGTTACATTCGGATCGTTCGCCGTGTCGGAGAAAGCGAATGCACCGTGTGCGGATGTTAAGGCCAAAGCGGCGATTGCCGCGGTTAGTATTGTTTTCTTCATGTAAATCACTCCAGTCTATCATCTTGTGCTTATGTATCTGTATAGACGCGCTCTGTTCCCTGAATGTTGCAAATGATTTCTAGCTTAGGCAACCGGATACGTGAATATCGTAAATAACTTACCCGCCGAGGTGCAAAACAAGTCGAACGATGGGAAGTTCGCGTGGAGAATATCCTCGATTGCTTGTTTCTTCAGTCGTTATTCAGCGTCCTCTCAACCTATGCTCAGTTCCGCTTCATCTTCGATTCAGATTCCATTGGTAGGCTGTTCTTGCAGGGATAAATCCTATCGAATGGAAAGGTGGAAGATGAAGATATGAGAAGGATGACGAAAAAGATGGCAGCTGGTGTGCTGGCTGGTACGGTAATATTCGGAGCAGCGGGTTTCGCGGGAGGGTTTCAATCGAGCGCATTCGCCGCTGAGGTTACTGACAGTACTGCGGGAACTCAACCGATGAACGAAGGACGAGGTTTCGGGTTCGGCTTGAATCAGGAAGCATTGCTCGCCGTTGTCGCTGATCTGCTCTCTATTGATGAAGATACAGTTAGTGCGGCATTAAAGGAAGGGCAGACGCTGTCGGCGCTTGCGGAAGCCTATGACGTCGAAGAGGAGGAACTCGTAGAGGCGCTCGTAGAAGCGATTACGGTAACGATCGAGGAGCAGGTGACGGCGGGTACGCTAACCGAAGAGCAAGCTGAGCAGCAGTTGGACAACCTCGACGAACGCGTAACGCAGCTTGTGCAGAATAAGGGGATGCTTACGGGAGGCATAGCTGCTGGCGCTGGCGGCCAGATGTCTTACAGTGTGCTTGCGCTCAGCAGCGCAATACTGGATATCGAAGAGGAGACGCTGCAAGCTTCGCTGCGCGAAGGCCAAACCTTAGTTGAAATCGCAGAAGAAGCGGGCTTATCGGAAGAAGAGTTTTTGGCCTTGCTGCTAGCAGCGGCTGAGCAAACGATCGAAGCGGCCGTGACGGCCGGAACGTTAACCGAAGATCAAAGCGAGCAGCAGCTGGAGCAGCTGGAGGAGCGTCTGGCGCAACAGATCGAGGGTACCATGGGACAAGGAGGAGCAGGCGCTCCGGGACAAGGCGCCGGCGGCAATGGGCAGTCCTCTAATGGACAGACAGGGGGGCAGTCCACAACCAAACCGAACACGACAACCGGGACTGCGACAACGACGAACAGCTCGCCAACCCTGACGGATATATCTGGCCACTGGGCGCAAAAAAATATTCAGGCTCTGGTCGATAAAGGCATTCTGACCGGCGACGCGAACAAGAAGTTCAATCCGAACGGTACGGTCACTCGAGAGCAGATCGCCACGATGGTCGCCAAAGGCTTCGAGTTGGATAGCTCGGCAACGAGCGGCACAACAAGCTCTTTCTCGGACGTGGCTGCCAATCGCTGGTCGTCCAGTTATGTGGAAGCGACGAAGGACTATTTCACGACAAGCGGTAAATTCGAACCGACGAAGGAGGCCACACGTCTGGAAGTCGTCGTGACGCTCATTAAGGCGTATCTGGATAGCAATAGTTCGGTCGAATTGGTAAGCAGCGAGGAGGCGGAGACCATCCTGTCGGCCAAGTTCAAGGATGCGACATCGATTGCGGCGGCATCGCGTCCATATGTGGCAACGGCGGTAGAGCTTGGCGTCGTGAACGGCGACAGCGCAGGCAAGTTCAACGCCTCGAAGACGGTGACGCGCGCGGAAATCGCTTCGATGCTGAACAGCATTCTGGCGCTGGTAGACAGCGAGTAGTAGGAGGGAGGCACCTGGAGACAGGTGCTTCTTTGCGCTCTAGCAGTAACTTGCACCTGATTCCGGTATGTTTACAGGGACGTCATTTACCAGGGCGGCTTTCGTGCTTCATGCGCTATAAGCTGAGTATTAGCTTAATGTTTTCTAATCGTACTCAGTTATTCCCTTTTTCAGTGTATTCTGGAGGTTGTAGAGTTGAATCGTTGGTGAGGGGAAAACATCTTATGCGCTTCCGGCATCTTGAAGAAAAGATTGAAACCATGCGTCTCTTCATGAATATTGCAGCTGCTCATTCCACATATTCTGACGTACTAAAAATAAGCCAGCGACTGGATGAGCTTATTAATGAATTTTATAGAGATAAAGAAAGAAGTGCCGAGGCTTATCTGAAAAAGTAAAACCGCTTACCGGATCGAATCGGCAGGCGGCTTATTTGGAAAAGTACGATCAAGGTAGTGGGGGGAGTCCTGAATAGTATTAGTAAACGAGCGTTTAGAGCTAGGAAGGCAACTAGTCGACTTTCCGGAAAAATAAAAAAGCCCTTGATAATCAAGGGCTTACGTGTATGATCTGTAGTGGGCTCGAACCACTGACCCCTACCCTGTCAAGATAGTGCTCTCCCAGCTGAGCTAACAGATCATAATATGGTGATCTGTAGTGGGCTCGAACCACTGACCCCCACCCTGTCAAGATGGTGCTCTCCCAGCTGAGCTAACAGATCGTATAGAAAACGTTATTCGTTTGCAGTGACAAGTACTAATATATCAACTTGCCCACATGATGTCAACCCTATTTTTTGTTTTTATTAAAAAATCCTGAAAGCAAGCGGTGCTGCCTTCAGGATTACCTGCAGAATTACTGTTTGGCGCTTGGAATATCGCATTTGTTCGCAATGAAGTTGATCTGATTCTCCAGCCGGTTGATCTCTTCTTGCGACTCTTGCGAGGAGTTGCCGGAAGAGGTTAATGACGCTAATTGCTGCTTCAGCTGATGCAGATCGTCCGACGCATTCGAGCAGTCGTAGTTGCTCTCCAATTGATCGACCACCAAGATTCCTCCTTCTTCGGGGACAAATTTACTCGTATAGTATGGACGCAAATTGTTCAAATATGTACGTTCTAAATCCCCGTAGCCAATACTAAATGGTCCGCTTCCATCATATGGTTAACTATCGGAGCGATCGATGAGAGGCAGGTTGGTGGCGGATGATGAACGAGGCGATCTACTTAGCGGTCTGGTTGATGGGGCTATTCGGGATTGTTGGAGTCGTCAGTTGGTGCTTGGCCAGAATGGTCATTGATGACTCGATGAATTATGATGAACAGCATGTCTGGCAGCGGAAACTGCCGCAATGGGTAAAGGAAGAAAAGAAGAGGTAAGGCCAAGTTTATCCAGCTGCAAGCAAGCCGATACTATTCCCATTGCTGTTAGGAGTAGGGGGAATGTTAGTTGTTACGCGTAATTATAGGGCTGGCTTGTCTGCTGATCTGTTCCGGTTGCATAAAGGCAGGGACTAATCCGAACGAAGAGATGGAGCGTGTAATCCAATCGCCGGGCGATCGAGCGGTGTTCGGAAGCGTATATGGCGAAGGCGATGATGGCGAAGAGCAGGAGCTTGCGCCGAGGAAATTGGGTACGAACAAAGGAAACTTTCGTCCGCCGCTCGGATCCACGAAATAAATAAAAGACAAGATCCGGCCGCGATGAGGAGCAGCCGGATCTTGTCTATTCATCGTCTTCCCATTTGCGGGAGTAGGCTTTCTTGGTCACGAAGAGGAAGAGCGCGGTTAAGCCGAGCGCAATTAGAATAGCTAAGATATAAACTAAAGTCACGTTCGCGAAGACTCCTTTCAGCAGACAAGTCGTTACGTCCTATCATACTTGATCTTGGCGCATATGAGAAGCGAGGATCGGGTATCCTAGCATCATGCTCACATCGGCGGAGCATAGCAGGAAAGTAGGATTCTACAAAGGAGGACTTCGAACATGATGAACCAGAACGAAGGCCAGTATACGGAAGGACAAGCGATCGCGCAAGACAACCGTGAAACATTTGTAGCAGTCCAAAAAAACGGCGACGGCGACCTGACGGCATTCCAAACCTCGTCTGGCCGAATGCTCGATTATAATCAAGCGCTGCAGGAAGTGCAGGCCGGCCGCATTGCGGGCGTGAATGCCTTCAAAGGACGTGACGGCGAGACGTATATTCGCGGCGACGCGGACGGCGATCCAACGAACAATCTGGACAATCTGCCTATATTCTAGCCATCGTTAATGGCATAAACGAAAGGCTCGCGGAGCGATTCCGCGGGCCTTTTAGTCGATGCTATACACTTTATGCTGCTCCACGAATTGCATGGGGCCTGTCCGCCCGCGATATTGGGGCATCGTGTCATCGTAATGCATGAGCCAGATCCGTTCTTGAATCGAAGCCGGCAGCGTGAGCAACTGATCAAGCGTGGCGTGCACAGCGCCTGGCGGTTTCAACTGGCAATCGTGAAAAATCTTCGTGCATCCTTGTTCGACCAGCTGATTAAGCAGGCCCGCATCGAACTTCATGTCCGCAGAATAGAAGAACGTATCATTAATGAAGAAAGAGTAGCTCGCTTTATTCGGAATATGCTTCGTTCGAATCGGCGTTACTTCGATCCCCGGCGAGATGAACGCTCGTTCTCCTTCCTGCAGCGGATGCACCTCGAAGTAAGCATCGAGCGAGGTCAGTTCCTCTTGCATGAGCCCGCCTTTCAGGGTCGTCTCCCAGAGGGGCTCAATCAGCGGGGCAGGTATGTATAATGGGACTTTGCGTTTGTGGACGAATTTCATTTGGAAAGCGAATTCTTCCATGCCCCCGACGTGGTCGGCATGAATATGGCTAATGAGCAAAGCGTCGATCTCGCTGAAGCTCTTACCGAGCCGATGAAGCGCCAGGGGAGCCGTAATCCCGCAATCGAGCAGAACGGTCTGCCCATGGGCATGCAGAAGCGCATTATTATTGTAGTATTGCTTGGCGAACGCGCTCCCTGTGCCTAGCATTTGAATATTCAACCGCGTGTATCCCCCTTGATTGTGGGCATCTTTGATCTTAAATTTATCATCTTCGAGTTGAAATGGAAAGGGGACTTTCGCTAAAAAGTGACAATTCGTCGCAAAAATCCGAGCACGCTAAACCATTATCCTTCATAGAATACAACAGCTATTCATTGAAAAAGGGGCAGGTGTATCGGGCGTTATGAGCAAAGGCAAAGGAAAAGCGGTCAAGAAACAAAAATCCCCGTCCGAACGGAAACAGGCAGTCCTTAAAATGGTATTATCGGGAACGTGCGCAGTATGTAAAACACCTTGTGCCCGCGGAATGCGCTATCTCGAGAGTATGCAAGAGCCCGGAGCTGTCGGCAAAGGCGTTCCTTGCATTCTAACAAGAACTTATATTTAAGCAAAAAATATTTCCTGGGGAACCGCATTATGCAACATTTTTTGACAAAACCTTCATGAAATAAAATTGAATTGTGTGCGCAACTTTCAAATAAAACCCGAGTATAACCTTACATCCAGACAACCGGATGGAGGGTAACAAGCATGAAGTACAAGAGGCTGCTCATCTTGCTGCTGGTGATGTCGTTATGGGGCGGTACGATGATGTTTGCCGATTCCGCAGCCCAGAAGGTGCGGGTATTCGTCAACGGTGCAGAAGTGGAAGATGCAGGTATTATTTCAGAAGGCAAGACATATTTAGCGGTAAGACAACTGGCCAGCACGCTGCAGTCACTCGTATTCTGGGATGAGACCACGAAGAAGGTGACCGTCTTCAAGCCGAATGTCCATATGTTCTTATTCCAAGACAATACGATCTTCGGCAATGTCAACAAAGGGGGCAAATACACGTTCAAAGTGTTCGCCCAGATTGATAACTTGTTGACGGATATTGCAGCGGTGAAGGTATCCATCTTCGATCCTTCCGGAACGGAGAAAGTGATCCAGTCCCAGAACGTAACCACATCCAAGGATAACTTCTGGTTCAGGACCGAAGATGTGAAGTATAACTTTGATTCGGCTGGCAAATATTCCGTTCGTTTCTTTATGAAAGTGACTGCGAACGAAGATTGGAAGCTGGTTTCAGAGAAAACGATCACAGCGCAATAAACGGTACGAAGAGCGCCTTTGCAGCCATGCTGCAAGGGCGCTTTTGTTTGACCGGGCGATTGCTCTCATGTTACGATAAGAAGGAAAGGCAATTTCAGATTTGTGAAATGAGGGTATACCATGAGCGAGCATCAACATGATGACAACTGCGGCTGCGGCGAAGACCATGAGCATGAAGATCATGTATTCGTCGTAACGGATGAGGAAGGCAACGAGCGTGAGATGGTAATGGTCTACACGTTCGAATCCGAACAGCAAGCTTATGCTGTCTTGATCGATCGCAACGATCCGGAAGAAGACGGCGTTATTTTCCGCATTGAAGAAGAAGACGACGAGGCATTCCTCGTTGGAATCGAAGACGATGCAGAGTGGGATCGTGTTACGAAGATCTACGAAGAGATCGCACAACGCGAGAATGGCCAAGCGTAAGACTTCTTGCGTCTTACGTATAGAGATTGACTAGGAATCCGGCAGCCGCTTACGGCATGCCGGATTTTTTTAGTGCCTATTTGCGCGGATTGTAATAGATCGTTCGTCCATTGAAGAGACGAAGCTGGGCTTTTAGCTGCTTCGCCATATATTTGCAAAGCTCTAGCGCCTTGGCTTTATCGCCGTGTGTCGCGTCGTCGGGCAAGGTAACTTGTACATAATGAAAGGTTTGTTCTTCTTCCGTGCGGGAACCGACCGCGAACAGAATGTATCGATAACCCGTCTCGGTTCCTTTCAAATAAAACCATTGCTGTTCTTCCTCCGGCTTCGTCTCGACGGAGTAGGGAAATGCGGCAGAAGCGTAATTCCAGTCCAGCTGCTGTCCTGTGAGCGATGTCTGTTCACGATAGTGCGTAAGGCGTGCTTTCACGTCATCTAGTTCCATCCGATTGACCGTTGAACCCGATACTAATGTGATGTAAGCGCTTTGGCTCATCGTAAGCGTCACCCCCACCTCATCATAGCACTTCGCTCTATACTCTTACAACAATTTCCAATAATGAACGGTTTAATGAAAAAAGACCGGAAGCGAATGCTTCCGATCTTGTGATCTTGTACGGCGGTCGATTAAAATATCGCTTCTTCCTCAACGATGACCTTTACGAACTGAATGCTGCGGTCTTCAGGACCTTTGACCGGCAGGCCAACTTCGACATGGTCGACGATGTAGTCGATATTTTGTTGCGAAATAACCTCGCCCGGTAGAAGAATCGGGATGCCAGGCGGGTATACATAAATAAACTCGGCGATAATCCGTCCCGCAGATTCCTTGAACGGCACAACTTCGGTCTCGCCGTAGAAGGCTTCGCGCGGCGTAAGCGACAGCTGAGGGATCTCAGGAATTTTGACCACGAGCTCCTGGACCTCATTGCGCTCGTAATGCGTCTTCGCGAGATCGCGAAGCGCGGTTAGGAGCGTGTCCACCGAATCTTGGGTATCTCCTGGCGTAATCAGGGCGAGAATGTTGTACATATCGCTTAACTCGACTTCGAGATTGTAATGCTCGCGAAGCCAATTCTCGCACTCATAGCCGGTGATGCCCAGGTGGCGTACATGGATCGTAACTTTGGTCGGATCATAATCGAATGTTGCTTCGCCGCCGAGAATTTCTTCGCCCGGGCAATACAGACCGGGAATTTCGTTGATTGCGTTCCGTGCGCTCTGAGCAAGCTCGATTGCTTTCTCTGCGATCTCATGTCCATGAAGAGCCAGATTCCGGCGCGACGTGTCCAGGGAAGAAAGCAGAATGTAGGAAGTCGATGTCGTCGTCAACATGCTGATGATGGTCTGTACGCGATGCGGATTAACGCGACCTTTGCGCACATTGAGCACCGAGCTCTGGGTCATCGAGCCGCCCAGTTTGTGAACGCTTGTAGCAGCCATATCGGCTCCGGCTTGCATGGCTGACATCGGCAACTTCTCATGGAAGTGAATGAGCACGCCATGCGCTTCATCGACGAGAACCGGAATATCGTAGCTGTGTACGAGATCGACGATTTCCTTCAGGTTCGCGCACACGCCGAAGTAGGTCGGGTTAATAACGAGTACGGCCTTCGCATCGGGGTGCTTCTCCAACGCGCGTTTGACCGAACGGGTCGTAATGCCATGGTCGATGCCGAGATTCTCATCCCGCGCCGGCGAGATGAAGACAGGACGCGCGCCCGCAAAGATGATCGCCGACATAATCGACTTATGGACGTTGCGCGGTACCATAATCTTGTCCCCTGGCGAGCAGACCGACAGGATCATCGTCATAATCGCGCCGCTTGTTCCTTGAACGGAAAAAAGGGTATAATCGGCTCCGAATGCATCGGCTGCCAATTTCTGTGCTTCTTCAATAACGCCCGTTGGCTGATGCAGGTCATCGAGCGGAGCAATATTAATCAGGTCGATCGACAGTGCGTTGTCGCCGATAAATTCCCGGAATTCAGGATCTGAGCCTTGTCCTTTCTTATGTCCGGGGATATGGAACTGCACTGGGTTTTGTGCCGCGTGCTCGCGCAATTTGCTGAACAGCGGGGTCCGGGTATGATCCATTTCGCTTCATCCCTTACCTTTCGTCATGAATTCGATGTATTCTTCAATCAAACAAACAAGGTTGAGTATAGCAAAAACAGGGGGGATTGCAAGAAACTTTTTTGTTGAAACTAGGGTAATGATTCTTCAGGCGGCAGCTTGTCAATGTCAAGTGTTGCCAAGGGGGAATCGCATTTCTCCTAACGTACATGCAGGAAAGGAGATTTTATATGAAACTGCAATCAGGCTGGGCGGGAAAAAAAGTGCTGACCTCGCCGTTCGTCGTTCAGCTGCTCATCATTATGTTCCTTGTCGAATTCGTGAAGGGGGCGCTCATGGTCTCGATTCTCCCCGTCTATATGGGCACGGTGCTTGGTCTGTCCGCGTATGCGGTCGGATGGGCGCTTGCGCTTCAATATATTGGGGATAATGCCTTTCGCAGTCCGCTAGGCTGGATCATCGACCGTCTAGGCTATAGGATGGTTATGTTGTTCGGAGTTATACTGACTTTCGCCTCGGTTGCGATTGTTTCCAGTACCTCGGGCATGGGCTGGATCGTGTTGGCTTGCTTGCTGCTCGGCGTCGGAACATCGCCATTGTGGCCGTGCGTCATTACGGGAGCAACGGCCGTAGCTGGGAATGAAGCCAGCGGCACGATCATGAGCGTGGTGTATTTTGCCTGGCTTACCGGCGTAGGCTGCGGGCCGATCGTGATTAACTTTTTCATCGTGGAGACCTACGCGCCCGCATTCCGTATTCTCATTGCCATGATGGTCGTCGTCGTGGTCGTGGCCTTGCTGCTGCCGGGGCGGAGCAAATCGCGCGAGATTGAAGGGCGGGAAGTGACCGTCCATCAAACAGGCTCGGCTGAGCCATTCTCGGAGCGGATCAGCGAGTATTTCCGCAAGGTTCGCAGCTCCATGCATGCCAGCTGGCTCTTGTATCCCGCGATGTTTACGCAGAATTTTGCCTTGGGATTGCTCACGCCAGTCTTGACGCTGTATGCGCGAACGGTGCTCCATCTGACGCCGCAGCAATATAGTATGTATCTTGTCGCAGGCGGTGCCGTGACGGTAATAGGGCTTATTCCGGTCGGCAAGTGGGTGGATCGCGTAGGTACCAAATGGTTCCTGCATGTAGGCTTCCTAATCGCCGCCGTTTCGCTCCCGCTGCTCGGGTATACGCGCTCACTGCCGCTAGTGCTTGGAATCGTAGCGGTCGTGGGTCTGGGGTACGCGATGATTATTCCGGCATGGAATGCGCTCATTGCCGAAGCGATCCCCAAAGAAGAGCGCGGGGCGGTATGGGGATTCTTCCTCACCATTGAAGGGCTTGGCGTAGTCGTGGGCAGCATTTTATCCGGCAAGCTGTTCGATTCGCTCGGTCCGCAGGCGCCTTTCTTGGTCAGCGGGTCCGTGATGCTCCTGTTGTTTGTTCTTCATTTGTTCATAACCAGGCGCCCAACTGTTATGGTACGATGATTGGGTGGAGGAATGAACATGAAAGATAAACGTCTTGTCGTTGTCATGTTGATGCTGATGACAACCTTTATCGGGTTCGGGATTATCATCCCCGTCCTGCCGGAGCTCATTAAAGCATCCAGTCCCGGTTCATTCGAACTGCATACCGGGCTTATGCTCTCGTTGTACTCTGCGATTTCGTTCGTGCTCTCTCCGTTCTGGGGAGGATTATCGGACAAAATCGGCAGACGTCCAGTCATTATGGTTGGTATTCTCGGCTTTGCTGCCAGCTTTCTCGTATTCGGGGTCGCAGACGGCAATTTGGCCCTTATGTATGTGTCAAGGATTGTCGGCGGTTTGTTCTCGGGTGCCGTCACTTCGGTAATCGTCGCTTATGTCGCGGATATTACGCCGCCAGATCAGCGGACGAAGGGGATGGGGCTGGTCGGCATGTCGATCGGACTCGGGTTCACGATCGGTCCGGGTTTCGGCGGCCTGCTCAGCCTTGTCTCGAATAATACGCCGTTCTACGCCGCTTCGGCTCTGGCGCTCGTTACCTTCCTGCTTGCTGTTACGCAGCTGCCGGAATCGTTGCCGCCGGACAAGCGGACGCAGAAGGAGACCAAGGTATCGCGATGGACCGCATTCACCGGTTCGGTGAAGTATCTGTATGTGCTGGCATTCTTCGTCACTTTCTCGCTTGCGGGGCTGGAAGCGACGCTTCAGCTATTCGGCTGGGCCAGGTTTGAGGTGACGCCGCTGCAGGTCGGCATTATGTTCTTGATCTGCGGACTTGTAGGGGCGCTGATTCAAGGCGGTGTCGTCAGACGCATGATCCGCAAAGGGGACGAGCCCAAATACATCGCGATTGGCCTCGTCATATCCGCGATCGGCTTCTTGCTCTTGATTAGCGCGCACAGCTTATGGACGGCAACCTTATATTTGGCGATCTTCGGCATAGGCAATGCCCTTATTCGGCCTTGCGTCACGTCGCTCATCACGCAGAAAACAACGGTCTCAACGGGCGTCGCTTCCGGATTAAGCTCGTCAATGGACAGCCTGGGGAGGATCGTCGGTCCGCTGCTCGGCACGTTCCTGTTCAAGATCGATCTGCAGCTGCCTTACTTGGCCGGCGGTTTGCTGTCGTTGCTCGCATTGCTCCTGCTGTTGCGCTTCCGCTTACTGGACCGCTCAGCCGTCTCGCAGCGCGAGACTTCGGCGGCTTCCTAACCTGCCCCTTCCAACAACCGTTTTCTTATCCGGGCTTCTCGCCTGTGATCGGAAGACGGTTGTTTTGCGTTGACGAGCCTGCGGCCCGATCGCCTCCTCAGTCTGCAGACCGGGGGAAAGATTGGTCTACAGACGTTTTTGACACCTTCTGGAAACAGGTATTCTTGATCAAGGAGTTCAAGGAGAACCATGTTGAAGGGAGATTAAAGGGGATGCAAGCATTTACGAAATGGGCATTCAATAACAAGGCCGCGATGAAAATTGTCGTTCTTATGGCGTTAGTCATGGGGGTGCTCAGTTATTACAAGCTGCCGATGGAGTTTCTGCCGGAGGCGGATAACCCGCAAGTAACGGTTGCTGCGATCGGCCAAGGTTACGATGCGAAGTCGATGGAAACGCAGGTAACGAATAAGTTAGAAGAGGCGCTGCAATATACGAAAGGTAAAACGACCATGGAGTCGACGACAGGCAACGGTTTCACGCAGATCAATCTCAATTTCGATTCCAGTACCGATATGAAGGAAGCGAAGAGCGAAGTTGAACGTGCGGTAGCGGCCGTGCAGCTACCAGAGCGGGTGTCGCCGCCCTATGTCGTCCAGTTCAACACGACGATGATTCCGATCTCGTGGGTTACGTTCGCCTTCGATGACAACATGAGCGAAGTGGAGCGGGAGCAGGCGGAGAAGGAGATTCTTAGCGAGTTCAAACAAATTGAAGGCGCTGGAGAAGTCATCCTCAGCGGCAAAACGATGCCGACCGTCTCCATTATCCCGAACACGCAGAAGCTCGCTGAGAAAGGGTTGTCGGTGCATGCGCTGATGGGCCTGCTGCAGGACCGTGCAGCCTCTGCCTCGGTAGGAGAGAAGGACATCGCCGGCGCAACGAGCAACATTAGCGTCCGGGCCGACATCAGCGATATCGAAACGTTGCGGAAGCTGACTGTCGCACCGGGCGTCACAGTAGCGGATGTCGCTGAAGTGAAACTTGTGCAGCAGCAGGAGAGCATCAGCAGCCTGGGCGGCAAGGACGTCATCATGCTGACGATCTCCAAGTCGGCGAATGCCAATGCCGTTACGGTCGGCAATGGCGTAGAGGAATTGACCGAGCGTCTAAACAAGGACATGAAAGGCGTGGAAGCGACCGTGCTGCTGAGCACGTCGGAGCAGGTCGTTCACTCCGTCAACTCAATGATGCGCGAAGTGCTGATGGGCGCTTTGTTCGCAACGATCGTCATTCTCTTGTTCATGCGCAACATCCGGGCGACGCTGGTTACGATCGTATCGATTCCATTGTCGCTTGGCATTACGTTGTACCTGCTTGATCTGTCAGGCGTTACGCTCAATATTATTACGCTCGGCGGCGTAGCCGTAGCCGTTGGACGTCTAGTAGACGATAGTATCGTCGTCATCGAGAACATTTACCGCCGTCTGCAAAAAGAAACGTTCTCCCCATCCATGATCATTGATGCGACGAAGGAAGTCGCAACGGCAATTACATCATCCACGCTTGTGACGGTGGCCGTCTTTCTACCGATGGGTCTGCTTCGCGGGTCGCTGCAAGATTTTCTGCTTCCGTTCGCGTTGACGGTTACGTATTCCTTGCTGGCGTCGCTGCTCGTAGCTTTGACGGTCGTGCCGGTCTTGTGCGCGGTGTTCCTGCGGAATACGAAGCATACCGAACCTGAAGGTTCCAAACGCTTCTCGCTTTTCCTCGCCTGGAATCTGAAGCACAAATGGGTGCCGCTTCTCATTTCGGCGCTGCTCTTCTTCGGTTCGATCGGCGCGTATGTCATGATGCCGAAGGCCGCGCTTGATTCCTCCAGTGCGGAGAATCTGGATGTATCGCTCGAATACCCGGGCAATACGCCGCATGCGACTGTCGTTGAGAATGGACGCAAGCTGGAGCAATTCCTGAATGACAAGGAAGAGGTCAACTGGGTGCTCATGTCCAACGGCAACAGCTCGGATAATGCCAAATTCGGCGCGGTTTCCTCGACGACGCTCGTTACGTATATGATCGACATGAAAGAAGGCGCGGACGCCGAGAAGTTGATCGAGGAGATTAAGGCGGAACGCGGCAACTATGAAGGCGCCGAGCTGAATGCATCGGCCACCAGCATGATGGGCGGCACCAGCTCTTCGTCGGTGACGATCGATATTACCGGCGACGATCTTGAGGCCCTTACACAAGGCGCTGAGCAAGTCATGACGGCAATCAAGCCGGTGGAAGACGTATTGAAGGTCAAGTCCAATCAAGAGGAGAAAAAGTCGGTCTACACCTTCGAGCTGGATCCGCTCAAGGCGAAAGGCGCGGATGTTGCGACTCAGCTGCAAATGCTGCTTAACCCGCTGCCGATCGGTTCGGTAACGGTGGAAGGCCGCGAGACGGCCGTCATGCTGCAGCCATCGGTGAATCCGGCGACCGAAGCCGATCTGAACAATCTCACGGTGCTGACGGATAATGGTCCGGCTAAAGTGTCCCAGGTCGCTAAGCTGACGAAAGCGGAGGAGTCTACCGTCTTCTATCACAAGGACGGCAAGCCTTACGTACGAGTGACGGCTGAAGTCGAGCCGAGCCAGCTGTCCGTAGTCGGCAAGGAAATCAGCAAGAAAGTCGATGAGCTGAAAGCGCCCGAAGGGGTAGAGATCGTCGTTGGCGGAGCTTCCGTTGACCAGGCAAGCGACTTTGCCGATCTTGGCATGACAGCGCTCATCTCGATCGGAATCGTCTACCTGATCATGGTCGTAACGTTCAAGACGCTGCGTGCGCCGCTGGCGATCATGTTCTCGCTTCCGCTGGCCGCGATCGGCGCGATCGCAGGGCTCATGATCACCGGAATTTCGCCTGACTTTACCGCTATGTTCGGCGCTTTGATGCTGATCGGTATCGTCGTCACGAACGCCATTGTCTTGATTGACCGCGTGAAGCACAACGAGCAGACGATGCCGATTCGCGAGGCGCTTATCGAAGCGGCGACAACGCGGATGCGTCCGATTCTGATGACTGCGATCGCTACCGTCTGCGCCATGCTTCCGCTTGTGTTCGGCTCCTCGGAGAGCGGCAGCATCGTCTCCCAGAGCTTGGCGATCGTCGTCATCGGCGGACTGGTTGCGGCAACGGTGCTGACACTCGTAATCGTACCTTGCGTCTACGAGCTGTTCTTCTTCCGCAAGTCGAGACGGGAACGGAGAGCTGCGGCATCGATGGAGCATGCAGCATAATCGTGGCATGAAAAATACCGCCCCTTGAATCCAAGGAGGCGGTATTTCTTGACATACAAGAACGCCTATCGATCATCTAGGCGCAAGCCATTTCACCTTGTTACCACGACATTTTGTACAGCGGCAGTACGGTACGGAACGTCTCTACGGCTTTAGTCACGAACGCTTCCCCGTCGGCAAGCAGCGGATCCTGGCGGTCGAGTATGATGCCGCACAGCGCTTCCGATGCTTTCACTTTCTTCAGCCGCGTGAGCAGCGCCTTAAGCCCTTCTTCGCCGAGGTCGCCGTGCAGATCGCCGCCAGGGACCATATGATCGCCAGACCAGACGTAATGAGCGGGAATCTCGGCGAGAATGTCGTCAAGCTGACCCAGCGCATGCTCGGCGAAGACGGACTTGAGATCCGATTCGTAAATAATCGCGAACTGGACGAAGACATGAGAGCCGAACAAGCCGATCTGAAAATGCGGATAAGCTTTATACCCTCGCTTATTCGGCGCATAGGCAACCCAAGTATCGTTGGGCGGATTAATGGTCCTGCGTGCGTGCTTGGCGACATGCGGGTACATCGTTTCGCCGCACAGCTCGCTTAGCACCGGTGCAAGGCGATCGCCAAGCTCGAAAAGTTTGGGACGAATGCGTTCGATCAGCAGAGACATGCGCGGTTCAAGTCCATCTACGGCAAATACGTCAAAGTCGTCCTGGGTGAATCCGGCGAAGGGAGCAGCCGGCTTAATCTGTTCTTCGTGTGTTGCAGCCATTGTTGTCCATTCCTTTCAAAGACAATTCTATGTTTATTTAATAATAATTCTAAATATGAAATCATTATAGCATATTGGCGTAGCATTTGCTTCTCCTTTGTTCGTTTCCATTATAGCGGTTGCATTCCGATACCAGATCGTATACAGTCTAGTCTAGTTGAATGTGACAGGGATTGTCCAACTGGAGGAGAGTATCTATGTGGCAGCAATCGTGGTTTCTGATTAACATGGCGTTCGTGGCGCTTGTAATCTTTTATATGTTCGCTCATCGTTCGGTGACGATGGCCAAGATGGAGGGGGCGCAGGATCAGCTGCGCAAGGCGCTGTTGAAACGAAGAATCGCAGGCATTCTGACGATTATCGCTTTTATCGGGATGGCTGGCAGTTTCGTGATGAATATGAAGGTCAACGGCTAAATCATAATAGGTTGCCTGTTGCTAGTTGGGATTTTCAGTATGGAATGGATGTAAATTCAAAATAGTTGTGTCCATATTGTGTAACTTCCGGAACAGAGCGAAACATTTTCGCTCTGTTTTGCGTTTAAGTTGGCGTAGGTTCACAATAGGCGCACAGTTTTTGGTCAAATCAGAAAAAGGAGACGTTGCATGAAATCCATGAAGTGGTTGTTGTCGCTAGCATTACTGTTTGTACCTCTCGGAGGTGTCATTAACGCTGACCGGGCCGTTGCCGTAGGAGCAGCAAGCAATCGATTGACGCTTCAAATAAATAGCAAGGTGATGGATAAGAACGGCGTGCAGTCGCTTGCCGCGCAGCCGGTTACCGTTAAATCAGGCACTTCTTTCATTCCGCTTAAGTCGGTGGCCAACCAATATGGCTATAAAGTGGCTTATGACGTGAAGACCAAAGAAGCGGTCGTGACCACTTCGCTTCACGTGTTCCGTTTCAAGGACGGCCGCAAGACGATTACGCAGGACGGCAAGGCGGTTACAGCGCCGCTCGCGCCATATTCCCAGAACGGCTCCTTCATGGTTCCGATTCGCACATGGTCCACGCTTACGGACAGTAAGCTTGCGCTCACAGGCAAGACGATCTCGCTCACCTGGAGCACGCAGCCGACTGCGGATTTCTCGGTGCAGCCGGAGAAGATCTACGCGGGCGAGACGTTCGTGACGTATGTGGACCGCAGCACGACGACGACGGGTACGCCGTATGTGGCTGAACGTTGGGAAGGTAAGATGGATGTATTCCCTCAGGCGGGCACGTATACGATTACCCGTGTCGTCCAGGATTCATCCGGCGTCTGGAGCGATCCTTACTCCGTGACGATTCAAGTGCTTGCGCCGAACCAGGCGCCGGTAGCAGACTTCAGTACGGAGCAAGAGACGTACCGCATCGGCGAGCAAGTTATTTACACGGACCTCAGCTACGATGATGAGAACGCGATCGTTAAACGCACCTGGTCCGGCAAAGAAGACGTCTTCTTCGAGGCTGGCGTGAAGACGGTTCAGCTTGAAGTCGAAGACAGCCATGGGTTGAAAGGAACGGTCGTGAAGACGATTACCGTTACGGATGAAGTGCTGTACACGAAGAACGAGTACGACATGCTGTTCACCGAGCAAGGCAAGAAGTACACGATTAACGGGGCTTCGGTCTTGAATTACCCGGTAATCAGTTACACCTATCAATCCAATATGGCCCAGATGGTCCGCAGCAACAGCCCGGAGACGCTGATTACAGAGGGAATCGCGTATGACGATATGCTCTCCGGCGAAGTGAGCTTCATGTTCCACCATCTGAACAAGATCGGGTATCCGGTCAAAATTTATTTGCTCGCTACGAACAAGAGCGGCGTCGTTGCGAATGTAAGCACGGGCGCTTCCGGTATTGGCGGTCCCGACGTGTATATCTCCAATACGGGTAAACTGTCCACCGCACGATACTTGCAGGCTATCGCGGATAACAAAGCGCCGACCGTGACGACGATCCGCCCGAATCAGACGGTCATCCTGTACCAAGATCTGAATAAAGTGCCGGTCAAACCGGAGCAAACGGTAACCGCGTATGTGGATCTCAATTCGGATCAAGAGCTGCACTACCAAGTCGTCGTCGTAGCGGCGGATAAAGATCCGATTGCGCTGCTGCCTTCGCTTACGCTGATGGATCGTTACGATATCCATACGCGCGGCACGTTCTATAACGCCAGCCGTACGATCGACATTACCGAGCCGTTAGGCAGCACGCCGTCGAGGCTTGTACTCGGGGACGGCAAAAACGATCCTTATCTGATCGGCATGGACGCGGTTACCGGCAAGAATGAAGTCAACGTCGGCAATTTTGGCGTTATGTACAAGATGACGCTTAATCATGTCGCTCCGAATACGCTGATTGCACTGAATCCGCGCGGAGGACATTACGCAGGCGCGTTCCTTGTGAACGGGAAGCTGGTTTACGTGACCAAGGATAGCATTCTGAAGGATAATACGGAGGCGGCCGTACTTTACCGCACCGGCAGTACGGAGGAATCGGTGGAGCTTGTCTTCACGATTGCGGCCGGCGGCAACTTACCGCTCGCAATGCTGTTTCTGCCTATGCCTGGTTTGAAGTATTAAGTTAGGTTATCCGCACTTATTTCTAACATGGATACTGGCATGCTGTTCGATGGTCGAGCAGCATGCTTTTTATTTTATAGCGCAGGTTCGACGCAGGCTCGGAGATGTTTTTCGTCGCCGGATCAGGTAAACTACATCTATATGGTTAAGATGACTCGTAACGGGCAACAATGGGAGGTAACATCGCGATGCGAAAAATCGTTCAAGCGCCGATTCACGTTTATCGCAAGTTCATATCGCCGCTGAAGCCGCCGACCTGCAGATTCTATCCGACGTGCTCGGCCTATGCCTTAGAGGCGATCGAGAAGCATGGCGCGGCAAGAGGCAGCTGGCTCGCGGTGAAGCGGATTTGCCGGTGTCATCCGTTCCACCCCGGCGGAATCGATTACGTTCCGGAAAGGAAAGCTTGACCGGCGCGAATTAGCACATCTGCCGCTTGACAGTCGTTGACCGGATTCGGTATAGTTTGGAGCAAGATGGTAATTAGGAATCGAACATTCATTTCGATGAACGGATAAGTACAGAAGCAAGGCCCTTCTCAGAGAGCCGGGGGAGCTGCGAACCGGCAAGGTGCACCTTTTGGAAAATGGTCCGGGAGAATTCGCTTTCGAGCTGCTTGGCGCACTGAAGAGGCGACAGGGGTAAGAGAGCGGCGCATGAGCTGCGTTAAAGGCTGCGCTTGCCCGTCTGAACCGGGTAAGCCAATGAGCTTCCGCTTGGGCAATGAACGAGCGGAGGGAATTTGGGTGGTACCGCGTAAGCAACCGAAGCTTTCGTCCCATAGTGGATGGAGGCTTTTTTGTTTTGTTCGAACTATTAAGGAGGTTAGGAAATGAGCAAATCATTTTACATTACGACGCCAATCTATTATCCAAGCGACAAGCTGCATATCGGTCACGCGTATACGACGGTGGCGGGCGACGTCATGGCTCGTTATAAGCGCCTGCAAGGGTATAACGTCTGGTACTTGACCGGCACGGATGAACACGGTCAGAAGATTGAGCGCAAGGCGAAGGAAAGCGGCAAGAGCTCACAGCAATTCGTGGACGATATCGTCGTCGGCATTCAAGAGTTGTGGCGCAAGCTGGATATCTCGAACGATGATTTCATCCGCACGACCGAAGAGCGCCATAAGACGGCGGTGACCAAAATTTTCGATCGGCTGCTCAAGCAGGACGATATCTACAAAGGGGAGTACGAAGGCTGGTACTGTACGCCGTGCGAATCGTTCTTCCTGGAGCGTCAGCTCGTCGACGGCAACAAGTGTCCGGACTGCGGACGTCCCGTGGAACTCGTTAAGGAAGAAAGTTACTTCTTCCGGATGAGCAAATATGCGGATCGGCTGCTGCAATTCTATGAAGAGTATCCGGACTTTATTCAACCGGAATCCCGCAAGAACGAGATGATCAACAACTTCATCAAGCCGGGTCTCGAGGACCTGGCCGTATCCCGCACGACGTATGATTGGGGCGTTAAAGTCGAAGGAGATCCGAAACACGTCATCTACGTGTGGATCGACGCGCTGTGCAACTATATCACGGCGCTTGGCTACAATTCGGAGGACCCGAGCAAGTACGACCAATTCTGGCCGGCGGACGTGCATCTGGTCGGCAAAGAAATCGTGCGCTTCCACACGATCTACTGGCCGATCATGCTGATGGCGTTAGATCTTCCGCTGCCGAAGAAAGTGTTCGCGCACGGCTGGCTGCTCATGAAGGATGGCAAGATGTCCAAGTCCAAGGGCAATGTCGTGGACCCGGTTTCCCTGATCGACCGCTACGGCCTGGATGCACTGCGTTACTTCCTGCTGCGTGAGGTGCCATTCGGCTCGGACGGCCTGTTCACGCCGGAGAGCTTCGTTGAACGGGTAAACTTCGACCTGGCTAATGACCTGGGGAACTTGCTGAACCGGACCGTCGCGATGATTGACAAATATTTCGGCGGCGAGATTCCGGCTTACGACGGCAATGTCACCGCGTTCGACAGCTCGCTCAGCGAGCTTGCGACGAGCACCGTCACGCAAGTGGAAGCTTCGCTTGAACGGATGGAATTCTCGGTCGCGCTGACGCAAATCTGGCAGCTCGTGAGCCGCACGAACAAATATATCGATGAGACGCAGCCTTGGGCGCTTGCCAAGGATGAGGCCAAGAAGGGCGAGCTTGCGAGCGTGATGGTTCACTTAGCAGAGTCGCTGCGCATCACGTCGATTCTGTTGCAGCCGTTCCTCACGATTGCGCCAGGACGCATCCGTCAGCAGCTTGGCGTTGCCGATGGCGAACTGTCCAGCTGGGACAGCACGCGTTCGTTCGGCCTGCTGCCAGGCGGAACGCGCGTAACGAAGGGCGACCCGATCTTCCCGCGCCTCGATGCGGCAGAAGAAATCGCTTATATAGCTTCTACGATGAATGCGGGTTCGGCTGCTGCGCCTGAGGCTGCTGCAGCTGCTCCATCGGCTACAAATGCCGCGCCAGTAGAAGCGCCAGAACCGAAAGAAGAAATTACGATCGATGATTTCGCGAAGGTCGAGCTTCGGGTGGCGCAAGTCATTGCTGCAGAGCCCGTGAAGAAGGCCGACAAGCTGCTGAAGCTTCAGCTTGATCTTGGCTATGAACAGCGTCAGGTCGTATCCGGCATCGCCAAATTTTACACGCCGGAGCAAATGGTCGGCCGCAAGGTCATCTGCGTCGTGAACCTGAAACCGGTCACCTTGCGCGGGGAATTGTCGCAAGGCATGATTCTGGCTGCATCGCATGGCGATCAGCTGACGCTGGCGACCGTACCAGACGAAATGCCTAACGGCGCAATTGTGAAATAACGATGAACAAGCAGCGGCTGTACGCCTTCGTACAGCCGCTGCTTTCGTTGACAGGCTAGGCGGGGGCTTATATAATGTGGAACGTAAAGCTTACGATTATGGGTTCTATATTACGGCTATACTAATCTAGTAGTTATGCATGATAATGAGGTGTATGGAAGTTGTTGAAGGTACAATGGAAACAAGTGGCAGCCGTCTTCGTGATTCTGGCTGCGCTGATGGTAACGGCCGGCTGCGGGAATAGCGCCAGCGGCGCGCTCGAAGAAGGCAAGACGAATGTGGTCACGAGTTTTTACCCGGTCTATTTTCTGGCGGAGCGTATCGGCGGCGAACAAGTGAACGTAGTGAACCTGATTGCTTCGGGCGTCGAACCGCATGATTGGTCGCCGAAGAGCCAGGATCTGAACGTGGCTTCGAAGGCTCAGCTATTGCTCTACAACGGAGCGGGGCTGGAAGGTTGGGTGGATGACTTCCTGGAAGGGCTGCCCGCTGACACCCAGTTGAAGACGAAGGCCCTTAGTGACGGCATTGAACTCATCTTAGGCAATCCGGAAGAAGAACATGAGGAGCACGAGGAAGAGGGACATGAGGACGAACACGATCATGCCGGTGAATATGATCCGCATACGTGGGTGAGCCCGAAGTCGATACTGATTATGGCTGCGAACGTGAAGGACGCGCTGATCGAGGTCGACGAGGCCAACCGTGACGCGTTCGAATCCAATTATGAGAAGCTGAAGGCTGAGCTTGAAGAGTTGGACCAGAGCTATACGACGACGCTTGCGGCAACCACCAAGAAGGACATCGTCACTTCCCATCAATCTTTTGGTTATTTAGCACGGGATTACGGGCTTCATCAAGTCGCCATCATGGGTTTGACGCCCGATGCCGAGCCGAAAGCGCAGGATCTGCTGGAGATTTCCAAGTTCGTCAAGGAAAATCAGGTGAAATACATTTTCTTCGAGGAACTTGTGTCCGATGAACTGGCTAACACGTTGGCTCGCGAGACAGGCGCAGAGACGCTGGTCCTTAACCCGGTGGAAGGTTTGACGAAGAAACAGGAACAGAACGGTGACACGTACATTACGCTCATGCAGCAGAATTTGCAGAACCTCGTGAAGGCGCTGCAATAGTTTTCCTTCCCAGTTATACAATTGAACGATCAAAGGAGGCTTGCGGCACGATGAACAGCCTGCCCATGCAGCAGCCGTTTTGCCATCAGAATATTATAGAAGTAAGTAACGTTTCCTTCGCCTATCAACAGAAGCCCGTCATGGAAGATATCAGCTTCGCCGTACAGGAGCGTGATTTTGTCGGCTTGATCGGCTCGAACGGCGCGGGGAAGACGACGCTGCTGCGCATGATCGTCGGTCTGCTGAAGCCCGACAGCGGTACGATCAAGCTGTTCGGCCAGACGCAGAACGATTTTTCAGGGTGGAATAAAATCGGTTACGTGCCGCAGAAGAACTCGTTCAATCCGCTGTTTCCGGCGACGGTGCGCGAAGTTGTCATGTCCGGTTTATATAACCGCAGCAAGCTATTCAAGCGCGTATCGAAGGCGGATCAGTTGAAGTGTGAGGAAGCGCTCCATGCGATGAAAATCGAGGACCTGGCTGCCAAACGGATCGGCGAGCTCTCCGGCGGCCAACAGCAGCGGGCTTTCCTTGCCCGGGCGCTTATCAACAACCCGGCGCTGCTGATTCTTGACGAACCGACGGTCGGGATCGACGTCGAGACGCAGCAAGGATTTTTTCATTTGATCAAGCATATGCATCAACATCACAATATTACGTTCCTCATGGTATCGCATGACATGGACATGATTCGTTCCTATCTGGGTGATCGGCCAACAAGGGAGTGCGGCAAGCTGAAGCTGTATGTCAAGCACTCGCACGAGCTGGAGGATTGCAGAGAGACGAATTTGACCCATAGTCTGCGCGAACTGCGGGAGCTGTCTGACCGGGAGAAAGCGAGCGTGGCCAGTTGGAAATCTTGACGAGTGATTTTTTTCAAAGAGCTTTAATCGGAGGGATCCTCATCGGAGTTACGGCGCCGCTCATGGGGCTGTTCCTCGTCTTGCGCAGGCTGTCCATGATTGGCGACACGCTCTCGCACGTCTCAATCGCAGGCGTAGCGCTCGGCTTCATTATCGGCGTCTATCCGCTTGCCGTCGGGTTGTTGTTCGCCCTTGCCGCTACCTTCGCGATTGAGAAGCTCCGCAAAGCTTATAAGTCTTATGCGGAGCTTTCCATTGCGATCATTATGTCGGGCGGGGTGGCGCTCGCTTCCTTGTTCTTCTCCTTAGAGACAGGCCCGGGCATTAATGTGGAAGGGTATTTGTTCGGCAGCATCTATACGCTCGACGATGTCGACTTGCTGCTCATCGGTATCGTCACCTTGATCGTGCTGGTAGCTGTAGGCCTTCATGTCAAAGAGCTGTTCCTCATCACATTCGATGAGGATGCGGCAGCGGTCAGCGGTTTGCCGACGCGATATTTCAACATGATGATCAGCATTCTGACTGCCCTTGTCATTAGCGTCTCGATCAAGATCGTCGGCGCGTTGCTCGTATCGGCGCTGCTGACGATTCCGGCGGCTTGCAGCCTAGTCCTTGCGCGCAGCTTCCGGCAATCGGTGATTACTGTCGTTGTCGTCGCTGAACTCGCGGTGATTATCGGCCTTATTATGGCAGGGGTCTGGAACCTTGCGCCAGGCGGCACGATCGTATTGCTTCTGATCGCGATGCTGCTGCTCTTGCTAACATTCCGGCGCAGGGTAACTTGACGCCAGGCAAGGAGGTTATCGATAGGCATGTCCGATGTGAACATATGGATGGCATTCGGAGCGGGGATTGCTTCTTTTATCTCTCCCTGCTGCCTGCCGCTGTATCCCTCTTATCTTTCCTACATAACAGGCGTCTCCGTTACCGATCTGAAGAGCGATAAGCCGGGAGCGAGCATCCGATTCAAGACGATGACCCATACGTTGTTCTTCATTATCGGCTTCTCGGTGGTCTATTACACGCTCGGCTACGGTACCAATGCGTTCGCGGATATGTTCGCCGAGCATCAGACACTGATCCGGCAGCTGTCCGCCGTGCTTATCATCTTGATGGGACTGATTCTGACGGGCTTGATCCAACCTAGAGCGCTGCTCAGAGAGCGGAAGATGGACTTTCGAATGAAGAAGTCCGGTTACTTCGCTTCCTTCATCTTCGGGATCGGCTTCTCCGCGGGCTGGTCGCCTTGCACGGGTCCGATCCTTGCGGCCATCTTGGCGTTGGCTGCGTCCGAGCCAGGGACTTGGTTCCAGCTGACGACTGCCTATTCGCTCGGTTTCGCCATTCCGTTCTTCGTCCTGGCCTTCTTCATCGGGACTGCGCGCTGGATCGTGAGATATTCCGCCGTCATGATGAAGATTGGCGGAGCTGTTATGATTCTGATGGGCTTTATGCTCTTTACGAACCAGATGACGCAGATTACGATCTGGCTGAACTCGATCACGCCGGAATGGCTGAAGTTCTAGGTGAAATAATCGATCGTTGCATCCGGAAAATGTTCAAAGATGCGCTCCGAGATAAACATGCGGAGCGCTTCTGCTTGTTCATCGGGATAAACGTATTTGCCTTGTCCCCAGCGTCCCCACTTGTACTTCCGCTTCTCGATCTCCATCTCCAATTTCGTCTTCGGATAACGTTTCTCAATCACGTTTTTGGCCGTCTTCGTGAACCGGTGCTGGATCAGCTCGAAGGTCAAGCCGCTCGACGCATCCTTCGGCAAAGCTTCCGAAAGGGAGGCGAATAGCTCGGCATAACCTTCCTCCCAGCCGTCATGCCAGATGATCGGCGCAACGATGAAGCCGAGCGGATAGCCGGCGCGCGCGACCTTTGCCGCCGCTTCGATACGGTCCTCGAACCGTGACGTAGCAGGCTCGAAATGTTTGATCACATATTTGTCATTGACGCTAAATCGGATGCGCGTATGGCCATTGTGCTTCAGCGGAAGCAGGGAGTCCACGTGGTGAAACTTGGTGACGAAGCGAAGGCGTCCGTGCTCTTGATCGGCCATGAATTCGATGAGCTCAGCCAAGCTGCCCGTGATCGGCTCGAGCCCTACCGGGTCAGAGGTACAGGCCGCTTCGAATCGCGTAATCTCGGGGGCGCGCTCGTCTATGTACGCTTTCGCCGCATCCATAATGTCATCGGTATTCACGTAGACGCGAATATAGGGCTTGGCGCCGAGCGTGGTCTGCAGATAACAATAATGGCAGTGGCCCATGCAACCGGTGGCGATCGGAATCGCGTATTCGGCAGACGGTTTGGACGTATCGAACTTCAGCGTCTTGCGGAGGCCGACGACTAGCGTCCGTTTGGCGATTTTGTATTGCTCGAGCTCCGAGTCCCCGGGCAAGTTCGTGATCCGGTTATGGGAAGTTGTCATGCGGAAGGGAATGCCGGTTTCCTTCACCCATTCCATGATTCGCTGCCCTTTCGGATAATCGAGAGCCGCCGGTTCAAAATAGACGAGTTCGGGAATGAACGATTCGGCTTTTTTCCTTGCGGGCGGCCGTTCCAACGTTGTCTGCAAAGCGATTCGCCTCCTTGTGCGTGCTGCATCATTAAGGGGTAGTCTGCGCCCTGCATCAGCTCGCCAAACATGGAAACTTCGGTCACCTTAGGTTGCTTCCGGTGTCGATCGCAGTGTATGATACATAGAGTGATAAGAGGCCTGTCAGGTTTGTGCATGGTTGTACAAGCAGGCGGGCGATTGGGAAATAACCGCCGATCAGCGCATGTAAGGCAGATGGGTTGCGGCGCGTAAAGTTGGGACGATGGCTGAATGGGGGTTCTTTCAATGCCGACGCCAAGCATGGAAGATTACTTGGAGCGTATTTATAAACTGATTGACGAGAAGGGGTATGCCCGGGTTTCCGATATTGCAGAAGGTCTGGAAGTCCATCCCTCCTCGGTGACGAAGATGATTCAGAAGCTCGATAAGGACAACTACCTGATATATGAGAAATACCGCGGGCTGGTGCTCACGAACAAGGGCAAGAAGATGGGCAAGCGCCTCGTGGACCGCCATCAGCTTCTCGAATCCTTCCTCACCGTGATTGGGGTTCAGGACGAGAACATCTATACCGATGTCGAAGGAATCGAGCATCATCTGAGCTGGGATTCCATCACTTGTATCGAGACGCTTGTGGAATATTTCCGCCGCGATCCAAGCCGTCTTGAGGAATTAAGAGCCGTACGCTCCGATCTGGAGAATGAATAGCTTGAAGTAAGAGCCGCTTCCCGATTCTTGAAGGGAGCGGTTCTTTCTTTTATGGCGCGTGTCAGAGGCAAGCTGATTCGGCATATACATCACTTTAGCGTTCGACCCTCAGGCATCGTGAAGGGCAGCGCGTTCCCATGCGGTGGGAGGGGTGTAGATGACGAGCATTAATGCGGTATTCGAAGGCGGCGGCGTCAAAGGAATCTCGCTCGTAGGCGCGGTGAAGGCTACAGAAGAGCGCGGCATTGCGTTCAACCGGTTGGCGGGCACATCGTCCGGCGCGATAATTGCCTCCTTGCTGGCTGCAGGCTATAACGCCGACCAGCTTCGCCATGTGATCGAGGCGACCCCGTTCGAATCGTTCTTGAAGCGGGGCGGGTTGTATAAGTTGAAGATCGTCGGTCCTGCCGCAAGAATATTTATTAAAGGCGGGCTGTACAGCGGAGAAGCGCTCTTATATTGGATTACGAAGCTGCTGGAGGAGAAGGGCATCCTGACGTTTAATGATCTGCCGCACAATAAATTGAAAATCGTCGCTTCCGATATTACGAATGGCCGCTTGCTCGTGCTGCCGGACGATATCCGGCAATACGGCCTTGACCCGGGGCGGATGCCGGTTGCGGCAGCGGTGCGGATGAGTTTGAGCATTCCTTATTTTTTCGATCCGGTACGGATCCGAATGACTCGCGGCGTCAGACAGCCGGACGGCCGTCGCCGAATGTGGGCTTATGTCGTGGATGGCGGACTGCTCAGCAACTTTCCGATGTGGCTGTTCGATTCGCCGAATAAGGAGGAGGCCGACGGCTTTTCGGCCGTAGGGTATCAATTGGTGGGAAAAAACGAAACCGAACCCCGTCAAATCCGAGGTCCGGTTTCCATGTTCCAGGCGATGTTCGAGACGATGCTGCAAGCGCATGACGAACGGTATATTGAGAAGCACAATCGCGAACGTACGATCAAGATTCCTACATTAGGCGTTCGCACAACCGATTTCTCGCTGTCCAAAGCGGAGAGCGATGCGCTCTACGAGTCTGGATATAAAGCGGCGAAGGCTTATTTCGATAAGCCCGGCTGCAGAGTGTTCCAGAAGTAGTTTTAGTGATACTTCGGCAGGTTGTCGTCATCCTTGCCGCCTTCGATGACGCGGAACGGCACAGTCTTCCGCGTCTTTGGCTTGCTGCTCATCGTGTCTCTTCTTGCTTCTTGCTTCGGCCGAGGCTTAGCGCGCCGTCCTCGAATTTGAAGGAAGTAAGCCACAAAGATAGCGCCAAGAACAATCACCGGAATGAGCAGTCTTTCGGGGAAGAAATACAGCTGATAGACAAGACCCAATCCGGCGAGTGTAAGAATGACGACGAACAAAGGACTCATTTTGCGTGGCATAACCTCACCCTTTCTTCCCACTTTGGCATTTAAGCGGTTTTACTCATTTGACCCATCTCGCGGTCAATTTCCAGCATCCGATTGAAGGAAGCGATCGATACTTCGACTTGGTCATCGGTCGGTTCTTTGGTCGTCAGCTTCTGCAGCCACAGTCCCGGATAGCCAAGGAAACGCAAGACCGGAAGCTCGCGCATCGCGTTCGTCATACGAAGCGCTTCATACGACGCGCCAAGTACGACAGGGAGCAGCAGAATCCGGATGTAGATCCTCTCCCACATGTTATCCCAATGGAAGAATGAATAGACAATGACGCCCACCAGTACAGAGAAAACGATGAAACTGCTGCCGCAGCGGTAGTGTAGACGGGTGAAGCGCTGTACATTCTGAACCGTCAGCTCTACGCCAGCCTCATAGGCGCTGATCACCTTATGCTCGGCCCCATGGTATTGGAACAACCGTTTAATAAGCGGCGTCAATGAGATCAGATACAAGTAGGACAACAGGAACAGAATCTTAATTAAACCTTCAAGCAGGTTGTGTACTATTATATTCAGGTCAGCTTGTCCAAAGATCAATCCTTCGAGAACTGCAGGAACAACCGTGAATGCAAGCTTGCCGAATATAAAGGATAGCACGCCCGCGACAGCAACCCCGACGATCATGCTGAGGCTCCAACCGCTTTTCTCCTGCTTGGCAGGCTTATCCGGTTCTTCATCGGAATGATCTTCGGCATAGGCTTCCATCGAGAAGTTCAAATGCTGGGAGCCCTTCGCGCTTGATTCCAGAATGCCGACCACACCGCGCACGAGCGGAATTTTCTTTAGCTTTTGCAGCCAGGGCTGCGAGGTGCGAGGTACCTCATAGAAGACGATTTCGTTATCTTTGCGCCGTACCGCTGTTACGTTGACATGCTTGCCAGCAAACATGACACCTTCGATGACGGCTTGCCCTCCGTATATATTGCGCGATTGCTGCGACAAGGGCGAATCACCATCCTTTGTTCGTCTGGAATGTATTCTTCATTCTATTGTACTTGATTCATGAACCGAATGCGAGCGGTACCCGTTACCGACAAACTGCCAATGATGGGCCTTCGATTACAACGAAGAAAAAAGCGGCATACTAGCGGAAGACACCTATCCATGCAACGACATACAGGAGGTTTGAGAGACAGATGCGCGTATCGCACAGTCAGCAGAAAAGAAGACGCCGCCATCGGACGAACCGGCTGATGTTCGGCCTGAATCTTGGTTTTTTCGCCGGTCTGATCTTCGGAGTCGGCCGATGGATCGTGTATTATTTGCAGTACACCAGGGTGGTGCCGGGCTTCCTTATCGACAGCTTCTTCCGCATATCCTTCCTGAAGACAGGCTGGGGCCAGCTGCTCGGACTCGGAAGTTTTATCGTCTTCTCGATCGTGGCGACCTTCCTTTATATGTTCCTGCTCGGACGGTTCAAGGGGCCTTGGGCCGGCCTGATATACGGCGCAGTATGGTGGGGAGGGCTTTTCCTTGTCATAGGTCCGCTCCTTGGACTCGTCGAACCGATCAGGCAGATCGGCTATAATACGCTCTCTACAGAGTTGGCCGTATTCCTCATCTGGGGCTTGTTTATCGGCTACACGTACGCATTCGAATTCCACGATGAGGCGTCCAGAGAGCCGATGATGTCCGGGGTTGGCCGCGCCGGCGCCAGATAAGTGATGAGATACTTCTCAAAGCGCAGGACATTGTGGTAAAATGGCAATTGATCTATGCGCTGGGGAGGTTCCTTATGCTATCCATACTCGTATTGAACGGACCGAACCTGAACATGCTTGGCGTTCGTGAGCCCGGTGTTTACGGAACGACCACATTGAAGGAGATCGAATCGATGGTACAGGCCCAAGCTGCAGAGCTAGGGGTATCGATTTCGTTCTATCAATCGAATCACGAAGGTTATCTCATCGATCGTATTCATGAGGCATACGGCAACGTGGATGGAATTGTCATCAATCCCGGCGCGCTGACGCATTACAGCTATGCGCTGCGCGACGCGCTGAGTACAGTAGCCATTCCTTTCGTTGAAGTGCATCTCTCCAATATCCATAAACGTGAGCCGTTCCGGCATGTGTCCGTAACGGCTCCTGTGGCGATAGGACAGATTGCCGGCTTCGGAGCGCAGAGCTACATACTTGGCCTAAGCGGACTTGTCAGTCATCTCAAGGCTGAACAGTCTAGAAGCTGACCTAAGAATAACGGCAGGCATGGGAAAGGAAGAGGACGATGACGAACAATCGTTTATCGGGAGTCCGAAATCGGATGAGCGAGCTTGGCTTGGATGGGCTGCTCGTCACAAGTGCGGTCAATCGCCGTTACGTCAGCGGTTTTACCGGTTCTGCCGGCGTGCTGCTTATTACAGCCACGCAAAGCTTCCTCGTAACCGACTTCCGCTATCGGACGCAGGCTCCTGAACAAGCGCCAAGCTTCACGGTTGTAGAGCATGGAGTCAAGCTGATGGAGACGATTGCGGAGCTGACGGGCACGCATCACGTGAAGCGGCTGGGCTTCGAGCAGGACCATGTCGTTTTCTCGGAATACGTGGCATGGAAGCAAGACTTGGCAAGCGTGGAACTGGTGCCGGTGTCCGGCATGATCGAGAAGCTGCGAATGTTCAAGGATGAGTCGGAGCTGGCTATTATGCGTGAGGCTGCGGCGCTTGCGGACGACACGTACCGCCATATGCTGAACATCATTAAGCCTGGCATTCGCGAACTGGATCTCGCTCTGGAGATGGAGACGTTCATGCGCAAAGGCGGGGCTGCCGGGCCATCTTTCGAGACGATCGTAGCCTCCGGCGAACGGTCGGCATTGCCTCACGGTGTAGCAAGCGAACGAATTGTGGGCAATAATGAATTCGTGAAGCTGGATTTCGGCGCCTACTATAACGGTTACTGTTCCGATTTGACCCGGACAGTCGTTGTAGGCTCGCCAACCGAGAAGCACCGCGAGATCTACGCGATCGTGCTGGAAGCGCAGCTGACAGCGCTTGCCGGGATCAAGCCAGGCATGACCGGCCGTGAAGCGGATGCGCTCGCCCGCGATGTGATCACCCGCTATGGCTATGGCGATATGTTCGGCCATGGCACAGGCCACGGCTTGGGCATGGAGATCCATGAAGCGCCTCGCTTGTCGAAGATGAGCGATACGGTACTGGAGCCGGGGATGACCGTAACGGTAGAGCCGGGTATTTATTTGCCGGGCTTTGGCGGTGTGCGGATCGAGGATGATATCGTCATCACCGAGACGGGCAATACATTGCTAACCGGTTCATCAAAGGAATTACATATTTTGGGATAGTTCATGGTTTACTACCTTTAGGAGGGAAATTGCAGTGATTTCAGTCAACGATTTTAAAACAGGCCTTACCGTCGAAGTAGAAGGCGATATTTTCACAGTTATCGATTTCCAACACGTTAAGCCAGGTAAAGGCGCAGCATTCGTACGTTCGAAGCTGAAGAACCTTCGTAACGGCAACACGGTTGAGCGTACTTTCCGTGCAGGCGAGAACATCGGCCGTGCCATCATCGAGAACCGCGCGGTACAATACCTGTACAACTCGGGTAACGAATATTCGTTCATGGATAACGAAACTTACGACCAGTTCACGCTGGAGAAGAAGCAGCTGGAATGGGAAGTTAACTTCCTCAAAGAGAACATGACCGTTAACATCACGAGCTACCAAGGCGAGATTATCGGCATCAACTTGCCGAACAGCGTTGACCTTAAAGTCACCGAGACTGAGCCCGGCGTTAAAGGCAACACGGCGCAAGGCGCTACGAAGAACGCAACGGTCGAAACAGGCCTGAACGTTCAAGTTCCGCTGTTCATCAACGAAGGCGACGTGCTTCTGATCGATACGCGCGAAGGCAAATACATCTCCCGCGCTAAAGAGAACTAAGCGAGGATTTTTGGCACCGTCCGTGCATTGCACGGACGGTTTTGTCATATTCAAATAGGCAGAATTGTGCTATAATCTGATTTTGTATACGTTATAGAAATCGTTGTTGGGAGTGGATCAGCGGTGTCGTTGATTGTGATGAAGTTCGGCGGCAGCTCCGTCGGCACGACGGAACGGATGCAGCGTGTCGCCAGACGGATTGCCGATTATAAGGAAGCCGGTCATAAGGTCGTCGTCGTCGTTTCTGCCATGGGTGATACAACGGATGACTTGATCGATCAATCGAAGAAACTTAATCCGAATCCGCCGGCGCGCGAGATGGATATGCTGCTGACGACAGGCGAGCAGATCTCGGTCGCGCTTTTGTCGATGGCGATTCATGCGATTGGACATAGCGCCGTATCGTTCACAGGCTGGCAGGCCGGTATCCGTACAGAAGCTGTACACAGCAAGGCAAGAATTACGGATATTACCCCGGATCGGATTTTCGCAGCGCTTGATGCAGGCAGCGCCGTTATCGTTGCGGGCTTCCAGGGCATGACGCTTGAAGGCGAGATTACGACACTCGGCCGCGGCGGTTCGGATACGACTGCGGTTGCGCTTGCAGCTGCAATCAAGGCCGACGTGTGCGAGATTTATACGGATGTAGATGGCGTCTATTCGACTGACCCTCGCGTGGTCAAATGCGCTCGTAAACTGGATGAAATCTCTTACGATGAGATGCTGGAGCTGGCCAACCTCGGTGCGGCTGTCCTTCATCCGCGCGCGGTCGAATACGCCAAGCATTACAATGTACGCCTTGTAGTGCGTTCGAGCTTTACGCAAAACGAAGGTACGAGTGTGAAGGAGGAAGCAGTCATGGAGCAAGGAGTTGTCGTCCGCGGCATCGCATTTGACAAGAACGTAGCAAGAATCAGTATCCTTGGCGTCGAGGACGAGCCGGGCGTTCTGGCCAAAGTGTTCGGCGCGCTCGCGGATAACGGAATCGACGTCGATATTATCGTACAAAGCGGTGTTCAAGGCGGCAAAGCTGACTTCTCGTTCACCGTGTCGCTCGACGACGAAGAGAAAGCCAAACAGGTCGTGGAGAGTATCCGTGGTAACGTTCCTTACCGTGAAGTGACTTCTGAAGTCGGTCTCGTGAAAGTATCGATCGTAGGTGCCGGCATGGTCAGCAATCCAGGCGTAGCCGCGAAGATGTTCGACGTGATCTCGAAGCTCGGCGTCAGCATCAAGATGGTCAGCACATCGGAGATCAAAGTATCCTGTGTCATCGCTGCCGAACAAGTCCAAGACGTCATTCGCGGCTTGCACACGGCATACGGATTGGATACGGCTGAGCAAGTATTCGTTGGCGGACCGCAAGATCGCCGTTAATCCCTATCGTAACGCGTATTAGAAAAGCCGGTCTCGCTGGCAGTCCAATGAAGGGCTGCTAGAGACCGGCTTTTTTTGTGCTGCATGGTTACATCTTTCCTGCAATCATGGTGAAAATCTTGAACAATATGGCCGTAATGCCTGCTGCCATCAGGGGGCCGACCGGAATGCCGCGGAAGAAGACGATCCCGATGATCGAACCGACGACTAGACCGACGACAAGCTGGGGGTCCAGCCTTAACATTTCGAGTCCCTTGCCATTGACGTAGGTCGCGACCGCACCGCCGGTCAGCGCCAGAATGCCGGGCCAGGAGGTTAGCGCATTAACGATATCCTTCATCGTAATTCGGTCCGTAGCGAAAGGGACGAGTACGCTGAAGGTAAGGAACAGCAAGCCGAGCTCGAGGCCTCGCCGTTCGATCGTCGGCATGAACCGCTCAAGATGAATAAGCTTGACGATAAGCAGCACGCACGCTGCGGTTGATATGATAGGCGATCTGCCTATAAGACCGACGATGATAAGGATAACAAGAATGATTTGCCCATTCATACCCGTACGACCCCATCCCCCGAATACGTGTAACGCGTCTTGGCCGCAGGAAGCGGGAGAAAGTGGTCCTCGCGTTCACGGTCGACAGACCAGGTAGGGCTGCACTGTCCTCAAGGCTTGGCGCGTTCATAGCTTACTCTATGAAACAAGCCCTTCAGTTATGTCAGCTCAGCTGCAGCGTATCCCCTTGCAGGCGAGGAACGGCTTGACTGCAGTCAATCTGCGCGCAACGTTCCACATCGCGTGAACATCCCAGCTTAATGAGCCGCTTCCCGGTTGTTCCGGACAGCAAGGTTCCCACGACGTTGTGCTGGGCGTGTTGGTAGAACCCGTGCATCGCCGTTCCGAAGTCGTCGGTTTCGACGTTCTGGCCGCAGAATGATTTGATTTTTGAAATGATAAGTCCGGCGCACAACCCATCTTCCAACGCGAATTCGTCATGACTGCCGGCGCAGAGGAGGACGACATCACGTCTTAACTCTGCCGCGGCTTTGGCGCAGGCTGTTGCGTTCATGAGACAACCGGCCAGTACGTGATCTGCCCGAAGGGACTTGTGCAGCGCACGCGTGCCATTGGTAGTCGTAAGCACGACTCTGCGGTTCCTGACCACCTCTGGCGTAAATTCATATGGAGAATTGCCTAACTCGAAGCCGGCAATCTTCCGGCAAAAACGTTCTCCGGCGAGCAAATCGCCTGACCGTCCGAGCGCTCTTGCTTCCAGTACAGTCTCGACCGGAACGACGCCGCAAGCGCCAGCCTCAAGCGCCGTGACAATCGTGCTGGTCGCCCGGAGTACGTCAATGACGATAGCCGTCCGCTGAGCCAGCCGGCCTTCTCTGGCTTCGTTTACGGTGGATATGACTTCAATATGCATAGTCTTTCGACTCCGCCTTCCTTATTCGCTCTCGCTATAGGCCTTGGAGAGCGGCTAAATCATGTAATGTAGGGCTTCCGCCGATAACTCGCGAACCCCAAATTTGAATGTATCCGAGCGAAGTCCTCTCCGCATGGTCTCCAGAGCCAGCGCTTCGCCTGGCTGAATATTGCCCAGATGCACATTAGGGCCGAACTTCTGCAGCAGCAGCACCTGTTGCTGTTTAAGCGGCGCTTCCCACATCAGCATGTGCGTCTCCGGAAAAATCCGGCAAACCGACTCCAACGCATCTTGCCTGCAATCGCCCTGATTGTCGAACAGGCCAACCCCCACGCCAGATTCGCGGGCTTCGATCGTGACCAACGACGCGCCTGCCTCCAGATCGCTATCTGCCGTAACCGCCAGTTCCGAGGCATCGACAAGGGAGCCGGAGAGCTTCTTCCCGTACTCGGTCACAACGCGAAGGCCGTGCCGCAGACCTTCCTGAATTAATTCGGTCCGTTTCGCACGCGATAGTTCGATCGTCCCGTCCGAAACTTCAATCGCCGTAAATCCCAGCCGGCAGGCCGTCTCGAAGAACAACGGTACGATATCCTGCGAAACGGCTGTTTCAAGCAGTGTCCCGCCTGGCATGACGTGAAGACCGTGCCTTTTGGCCAGCTCGATTTTATACAGAAGCAGGTCCGTTTTATATAGAGGCGCCGTGCCGAAACCAAGTTTGATACAGTCCACGAAATCGGCGCTCGTCTCGATCAGATCATCGAAGGCATGGCGCCCCAAGCCTTTATCGATGATCATTGTCTGCCCGCGTTCGGTAGACCGATCCGCTTCACACTTTGGGCTGCGCTGCTCACTCGGGTCATGCAGCTGATTCGGCCATGCCGCACGTTGGAATGATTTCATTCACAATCTCCTCGCTTCTTGTCATCCTTTAGACAATGGTGGTCGTAACATGAGCATCATATGCACGGCGTACCGGGCATGTGCCCGCCCTGATTCCTACCGACAACCTTCTTTCATTTCGTCATGAACCATAGACAAGCTTGCATATGCTTATAGCAAAGCAAGGCATTCACAGGTTGGTTTGATAGAGTAGCTTGGCGATCAAGCGAAGAAAGGAGGGGGAGATGTGATTAATAAAATCGTGCTCAGCATGGCCACTTTGCGGATCCTTTCCGGTTCGATCGAAATCATAGCGGCGCTTATTATGTTAAGGCTTAATCAGATTGACAAGGCGCTAGTCGTGAATTCGTCGCTGGCTTTCGTCGGTCCGCTTATTCTGATTGCGACGACGACGATCGGTCTTGTCGGCATGTCGGATAAATTGTCCATGGGCAAACTGGCATGGATTATAGCGGGGATAACGTGCCTGATGGTCGGTATTCTTAAAAAATAGATTCGATATTGCGAGAAAAGGCAAGGAGCTTGTCATACTAGGCGGGTTGTCCGCATAGGATGGAGCAAGTTATCGATTCGCAACAGGCAAGACTTGGATGGATCAAAGGAGGGAACCGCAATGCTGACGCGCGTGGTACACCTGCTCCCGGCAGAACTAGCCGCCGTGCTTGAACGCATGCCGCAGCGGGTTAAGCTGACCGTTGAGGAGATTCGCGTAAGGGAGAATCGTGCGCTGGAGATTGGGTACGAAGGCAGCTTTCGTTTTGTCGGATCGGACGGAGTCCTCCATACACGTCCTGAAGCAGCGTACAAGCCCGGGACCGACATTTGCCGGAAGCTGCTGGAGCGAGTCACGAACCATTCGCTGTATGCGATGGAAGAGGAGCTGCGCCGCGGTTATATTACGGTCGGCGGCGGCCACCGAATCGGCATTGCGGGTAGAACCGTGCTTGAAGCAGGAAGCGTAAGAGGCATCCGTGAGGTAGGGGCGTTCAACGTGAGGATCGCGCGTGAGGTTGTCGGGTCAGCCGCAAAGGTGCTTCCGAAGCTGCTCGATTTCAGCCGACGATCGGTTCTCCCCACGTTAATCGTTGCTCCTCCGCAGCAAGGGAAGACCACGCTCGTTCGCGATCTGGCCCGGTCGGTCAGCTCTGGCGCTTGGGGTCATCCGGCGGCGGCAGGATGGGAAGGGAGAAAAGTCGGCATCGTGGACGAGCGCTCCGAGATCGCGGCATGCATCCGCGGCGTTCCTTCCTTCGATATCGGGCCTCGAACCGACGTCATGGACGCGTGTCCCAAAGCCGAAGGCATGATGATGATGCTTCGTTCGATGTCGCCGGAGGTACTCATTGTCGACGAAATTGGCCGTCCGGAAGATGCGGACGCCATCTTGGACGCCAGCTATGCCGGCATTGCTGTCGTCGCTACCGCACATGCCAAAGATTTGGAAGAGGCGCGCGGACGCCCGGCACTGCGCAGGCTGCTCGAAGCAGGAGCATTCGAGCTATGCGTTGAGCTGCAGCGAAGCGAAGAGGGGCTAATCAGCCGCGTAGTTCGTACAGGCCCTGCGGCACGATCGCCGGCGGCCAGAGAGCGCGCCCCAGCGACAGGAGGCAGTGTCCATGGTTAAGTTGATCGGCGCCGTGCTGATCTTGTTCGCCGGTACGATGATCGGCTTTCAGCAAGCGTCCAGATTCGCGGCCAGGCCGCGTCAGATCCGCCAGCTGATTCATGCGCTTCAGCGTCTCGAGACCGAGATCGGGTACGGCTACACGCCGCTTCCGGAGGCCATGTCCAATACAGCGATTCATCTTCCTGAGCCGATCAAGAGCATGTTCCATGAGGTGTGCCGATTGCTTGCTCAGGATAACGAATTAAGCTTTCGGGAGTGCTGGGAGCAAGCGGTCGTGAAGCACTGGCCGTCGACGGCGATGAAAAGCGCTGAACGCTCGGCGCTCATTCGGCTCGGCACGTCGCTTGGCATAAGTGACCGAGACGACCAAATCAAGCATCTGAAGCTTGCGGAGACACAGCTCGGTGCGGAAGAGGAGGCGGCAAGAGATGAACAAGCGCGCTATGAAAAAATGAGCAGAAGCCTTGGCGTTCTGGTTGCAGCGCTTGTCGTCATATTGATCGTTTAGTGGGGTGCCGGGTGAATGAACATAGATGTTAGCGCCATTTTTCAAATTGCCGGAATCGGTATTATTATCGCCATGATCCATACCGTTCTGAAGCAGATGGGCAAAGAAGATATGGCGCATTGGGTAACGCTCATCGGATTCGTTGTCGTGCTGTTCATGGTCGTCCGGTTGCTGAATGATCTGTTTCAGGAGATCAAAGCGATATTCCTATTCCAATGAATGAAAAAGGCAGGCGAGGTGAGGTGAAACCCGAATGGATATAATTCAAATCGTCGGACTTGGACTCATCGCAGCCGTGCTTACGCTCGTCGTTCGGGAACAAAAGCCGATGTTCGCCTTCCTGTTGGCCGCATTCACTGGATTATTCATCTTCCTATATATGATTGGCAAGATCGAGGCGGTGATCAGCGTGTTGGAGCAATTGGCCGACCGCTCGGGGATCCCTTCGATCTATCTCAAGACCATTCTTAAGATCATCGGCATCGCCTATATTGCCGAATTCGGCGCCCAGATCGTGCGGGATGCCGGGCAAGACAGCGTCGCTTCCAAGATCGAATTCGCTGGCAAAGTGCTCATTCTCGTAATGGCTGTCCCGATCATCGGCGTTATCGTGGAGACGGTAATCGGACTGCTCCCGGCAGGAGGTTGATCGGCGATGAAGCATACAAGGCTGATCTTCAAGGTCCAAGCGTGTCTCGTCGTTCTCTTGTTGGCCGTGCTTACTCTCATGCCGCTATCGGAATTCGTCTTCGCAGGAGAAGAGGGGGCGCCGCAAACGGAAGCTCAGCCAGCCAATCCGAATGCGATTGCGGACGAGCAGCTCAGCGGCATCGATACGGAAGCGGTGGAGTCCTATTGGAATAAGCTGATGGACGAGTATGGCGGGTTATTCCCGGACCGCGAAGTCCCGAGCTTCATGGAGATGATCCTCCCTGGCGGCGAAGGGCTGAAGCTGACCACGATTCTGCGCGGGCTGATGGAATACGTGCTCCATGAGATTCTCTACAACGGCAAACTTCTCGTCACGATCGTCATGCTCACGGTGTTCAGCATGATTCTGGAGACGCTGCAGACCGCATTCGAACGCAACACGGTCAGCAAGGTCGCCTACAGCATTACGTACATGGTCATGATCGTCATTGCCGTCAACAGTTTCAACGTCGCCATCGGGTATGCCAAGGATGCGATTGCAGGCATGATCGAGTTCATGATGGCGATGATCCCGCTGCTGCTCACGCTGCTGGCGAGCATGGGCAACGTGGTGACGGTTTCGGTCATGCATCCGCTGATCATCTTCATGATCCATGCGGTCGGAACGGTCATCTACACCATCGTGTTCCCGCTGTTGTTCTTCTCGGCCGTGTTGCATATCGCCAGCGCGATTACCGACAAGTTCAAAGTGACGCAGTTGGCAAATGTCTTGCGTAATTTCGCGATCGGACTCATGGGCGTCATGCTTACGATCTTCCTGGGCGTCATCTCCGTCCAAGGAGCAACCGGCTCGGTGACGGACGGCGTCACGATGCGCACCGCCAAATTCGTCGCCGGCAACTTCGTGCCTGTCATCGGACGAACCTTCTCCGATGCTGCCGATACCGTCATGTCCGCTTCCTTACTGGTGAAGAATGCGATCGGCCTTGCAGGCGTGATCATCCTGATTCTGCTCTGCGCCTTTCCCGCGGTCAAAATATTGACGCTGGCCTTGATCTACAACGTATCAGCTGCGGTTATGCAGCCGCTCGGCGACAGTCCGATCGTCGGCTGTCTACAGACCATCGGCAAAACGCTTATCTATGTATTCGCTGCTCTCGCTGCCGTCGGGCTGATGTTCTTCCTGGCCGTAACGATCATCCTGACGGCCGGTAATGCTGCGGTCATGATCAGATGACGTCACGCACAAGACAATGAAGTAGGTGATCCCATGCTGGACTGGCTCGCGGCTTGGCTTCGGCAGATAATCGCAGTCGTGCTGCTCGCTGGAATTGTAGACCTGCTGCTGCCGAACAAGTCCATGCAGCGATATGTCAGGCTGGTCGCGGGGCTGATCATCCTGCTGACCATTCTCTCGCCGGTCATGCGCGCGCTGCAAGGGGATTTCGGCACGAAGCTGCACGAGAGCTTCGACGCTTGGCTCGATTCTCCGAATCAGGTCAAATACAAGATGCCAACCTTGCAGGATATCCAGCGGGACGCGGAAGAGCTTAAGCGCAAACAGGACAAGGCAGCGGATGCCTTAACAGAAGCCAGGTTAGGCGAAGCGATGGTGCTCGAGATCGAGCAGCGGACCGGACTGGCGGTGCAGGCGGTGCAGGTGAATCTGGTGCGGGAAGACGGCGCTGCCGAACCGGCCATTGAACAGGTCGTCGTTACCTTAGCGACTTCCGAGGAGGAGTCGGATAAGCTGACGGCTGCAGACGATATCGGCGTCACGACGGAGGAGATCGCCGATGTGCCCGATATCGAGCCGATTACGATCGATGCAGAGGCGTCACAAGGAGATCAAGCCTCTGCGCCAGTTGATCAAGCCGAGGAAGCGATGGCTTCGGTCGAAGAGGGGAAAATGGTTGCCATTCGGTCCGTTCTGCAGGAGAGTTTCTCCATTAATCCTTCGCTCGTCGCAGTGCGTGGGTCGGCTGCGGAAGAGAGCTGAATATACAGACAGATTCCAAGAAAGGGGTGAATATAAGTGGCCAAATGGCTGGAGGGTTTCGAGAAGCTCATCGGCGGAGGGCCGGGGGGCGCGAAGCGGGTGAACACGATGAGATGGCTGCTGTTGATCGGCGCCATCGGCATAGGGCTTGTGTTGTTCAATTCCTTTCTAACCTTGCGGACCATTGACCCAGCCTCCGCGCAGACGCAGCAGCAGGAATCCCAGATTGAACCCTCCGATCAGGCGGCGTTCAAAGGCGGGGGCAGTGAGGAAACGCCATTCGATGTGATCGAACGGCCGCTCGAGAACCGGCTGAAGGACATACTGGAGAAGATCGTTGGGGTCGGCGAGGTCGATGTGTTCGTTACGATCGATTCGACGGAAGAGAAGATCCTCGGACGTAACGAGAAGGAGTCCCAACAGATCACGAACGAGAAGGATAAGAACGGCGGCAGCCGCAATACGACTTCGATTACGAAGGACGGTCAGATCGTGCTGTACCAGTCCGGAGGGGACGAGGAGCCGCTGGTGACCAAATATATCAAGCCGCAAATCCGCGGTGTCATGATCGTGGCCAAAGGGGCGGAGAATCAGACGGTAAGGCGCCTCTTGCTGGACGCGGTGCAAAAGGGGCTGAACGTCCCGATTACGAACATATCGGTTATTCCGCGCAAGCATGCTTCATAATCCGAGAAGAAGATAAGGGAGGCAATTATTCATGAATTCCAAAAGACAAACGGTATGGCTCGTTTCGATGCTCAGCTTGATGGTGATTCTGTCGGCGTACTACTTGTTCACCGAGGACGTCAATCCGTCTTCGAATCTGCTGACCGACGGCACGCAGCAGGAGCAGCAGCTGCAGGACGGCGCAACTGAAGTGACGGCAGACGGCGCCAAAGAAGAAGGCATCGTCGTGGACAAAGTCGAGCAAGCGGACGGAACGGCAACGGCAGAGGCAGGCACGACGGCTGAAGCCGAGCAAGCGGATCAAGAAACGTTGGAACAGATCGAAGCGCAAGGGCTGGCAAGCAATGCATTCGACGAACTGCAATACAAGCGCGATCAGAAGAACGCGGCAGAGAATGACCGTCTGATGTCCGCCCTCTCGGCGCAGGACGAAGAGACAGCGACCAAAGCCGTGGATGAGCTGGCGCAACTGGAAGACAAAACAGCGAAAATGACAAGCCTCGAAGAAGAGCTGGGCAAAGAGTTCAAAACGGTTCTGATTACTCCGCAAGCCGGGAACAAATACAAAGTCGTCGTGCAAAGCGAAAAGTTGGATAAGAGCCAAGCAGACAGCATCATCATTCGTGTAATGGATGAACTGGGCCTGAAGGCGGAACAAGTATCGGTACAGTTTATCTCGTAATACGAATAGCTGATGCAAGCCCTCTACTCGGCTGGTCCGGGCAGGGGGCTTGCTCTATTTCTCCGGAGTGAAACTTGTCTCGCCGCCATAGGACGGCGAAAGCCGTTTCACCTTGAAATATAAGCATTTATAAGTTTACTCTTTATAAATCGTCTTCCATTTCTCCGGAGTGAAACTTGTCCCGCCGCCATAGGACGGCGAAAGCCGTTTCACCTTGTTATGACCAACTACTAAATTTTTCAGTTCGTGTTCAGATGGGTTTGTGCTATAATAACTCTGTTATGTGCAAGTTTTGGCATTTGCAATCGTTTTATTAAGGTCTAGGACTAGCTGCTGCTTAATGGACAGCCTGTCGTGACTTTGCGCTTAGGCAGATGCAGCTTAATACCAATTTCCGCAAGTTATGGAAGCCGGTCGCAGCACAGAAACCTTTTAGGAGTGAAATCATGTTTAAGCTGAACGAAATTAAAGAATTGATCGAACTGGTCGATAAAACGTCCGTCCACGAGGTGGAAATCGAAAATGAAGGCGCCCGTTTATTGATCCGCAAGCCGGGCAAGACCGAAGTGGTTAATGTTCAGACAGCGCCTGCAATTCCTACATATACACAGGTTGCACCGGTTGCTACTGCACAGCCGGCCGCTACTGCGCAAGCGGCGCAGCCTGCTGCACAGCCTGCAGCGAAAGACGCGAATCTGCATACGATTACATCCCCGATGGTCGGGACATTCTACCGCGCTTCTTCGCCGGATAACCCGCCATTCGTCAGCGCAGGCGATCGCGTCAACGAGAAGACGGTCGTATGTATTCTTGAAGCGATGAAGCTGATGAACGAACTCGAAGCGGAAGTGCGCGGCGAGATCGTAGAGGTTCTGGTCGAGAACGGCCAGCTCATTGAGTTCGGGCAGCCATTGTTCCTGGTGAAGCCGGAGTAAGCTTGATTGCGTACAAGCTAAGCATTAGGCAGCCAAGATCGAGGCGTGAAAGGAGCTCATGAACGTGAAATTCAACAAAATATTGATCGCCAACCGCGGCGAGATTGCCGTTCGGATCATCCGCGCGGCTCGCGAGCGGGGGATCCAGACGGTAGCGGTATATTCCGAAGCCGATCGGGACTCGCTGCACGTGCGTTTGGCCGATGAAGCGTATTGCATCGGTCCGGTAGCGTCCAAGGACAGCTACTTGAACCTGACGAATATTATGAGCGTGGCTACGCTTACCGAATGCGACGCGATCCACCCGGGTTATGGTTTCCTGGCGGAGAATGCGGGATTTGCCGAAATTTGCGAGTCATGCAATGTCACATTCATTGGACCGTCCCCTGAAGCGATCAGCAAGATGGGCGATAAGGCCGTAGCTAAGAAAACCATGAAAGCAGCCGATGTGCCGGTCATTCCGGGTTCCGAAGGTTTGGTCGAAGATATGGATGAAGCGATTCGCGTTGCGCGCGAAATCGGTTATCCGGTCATTATCAAGGCAACTGCAGGCGGAGGCGGCAAAGGCATCCGGATTGCAGAGGACGAAGAATCGCTCGTATCCCAGATTACGACAGCACAGCAGGAAGCCCAGAAGGCTTTCGGCAATGCAGGGGTATATCTGGAGAAGTATCTGACCGGGATGAAGCACGTCGAGATCCAGATCATGGCCGACAAGCACGGCAATGCCGTCCATCTCTTCGAACGGGATTGCTCGGTACAGCGTCGCCGTCAGAAGCTGGTAGAGGAAGCGCCTTGTCCGGTGCTGTCGCCAACGCTTCGTGAGCGTATGGGGCAAGCGGCTGTTCGAGCGGCATTGGCCGTTAACTACGCAGGAGCAGGTACGTTGGAGTTCTTGCTTGGTCCGGACGGGAACTTCTACTTCATGGAGATGAACACCCGTATTCAGGTCGAACATCCAGTTACCGAGCTGATTACGAATGTCGATCTGATCAAGGAAATGATCTCCGTCGCCGAAGGCAATCCGCTTTCATTCAAGCAGGAGGATCTGAAGATCAATGGCTGGGCGATCGAATGCCGCATTAACGCCGAGGATTCGGATCGGAACTTCATGCCATCACCTGGCACCATCAACTTCTATCTCCCGCCGGGCGGACTTGGCGTTCGTGTCGACAGCGCGGCTTACCCTGGCTATACGATTTCGCCGCACTATGATTCCATGATTGCGAAGCTGATCGTATGGGGCGAGACGAGAGACGAGGCGATTGCCCGGATGAAGCGGGCGCTTGATGAATTTGCGATCGAAGGCATTCGCACGACGATCCCGTTCCATCAGAAGCTGCTGAATCATCCGATGTTCGTGAAAGGCAACTTCGATATCAAGTTCCTCGAAGAACACGACGTTAACAATCCGGGCCGAGACATCTAAATATCTTGCGCAATGAACGATAGCGACATCGTCAGAATGTCGCTTTTCGTTTGCTTGCCCGGATTATAAGATGATGGCGGACCTCACCTGAAGAATTGTACAGGTTTGTCATAATTCCCGCCGGATGCTATAGTATAGGAATAAGAAGCGGATGAGCCTTTCGGTTAACAGGCCGGAAGTTACGCTACTTTACGGGAGGTGTAAGAAGGACCATGAGCACACTTGCTGCGGACTATGAGAAGACAGACATGGGCACGATTCAGATTGCACCCGAAGTCATTGAGATCATCGCAGGACTTGCGACGATCGAGGTTCCAGGCGTCGCTGGCATGAGCGGCGGTTTTGCGGGCGGCATTACCGAGCTGCTGGGCAGGAAGAACCTGGCTAAAGGCGTTAAGGTAGAAGTCGGCCAGCGCGAAGCGGCTGTCGATGTCTCCATCATTGTGGAATACGGCAACCGTATCCCGGAGATCGCATCTGACATTCAACGCAATGTCAAACGTTCGATCGAGATGATGACAGGCTTGCATGTCGTAGAAGTGAACGTCCATATTCACGATGTTCATTTCAAGACGGCTGAGAAGCCGGAAGAGGAAGAAGCGACTCATCGCGTGAAGTAACACCCGGCGTCATGACAATTCATGTTAAGACCCCCTGGAGATCGGCTTGCCGCTCGGCACTAGGGGGTTTTGTTCAGTCCGGGCCAAGGAGGAAGGGCAATCGTGATCAGAGTATTGGACAAGCTTCTATTGTTTGTTTATAGCCTTGGTATCGGCACGCTTGCGGTGCTCGGCTTTTGCGCTGGCTTCGGATGGATTCCTGAAGATATGATGGAGCAATTCATTGGCGATCTGTATGGCGGCGTTGAATGGCTGCAGCCGACAGTGATTATCGTTTCGGCCATCGTGTTTCTCGTTAGCCTTCGTTTCTTCTATGTTTCATTGAGAAGAAGCAACGCGGCAGCGATGTCGATCGATCAGCGTACCGACTTCGGCGACATCCGTATTTCGCTCGAGACCGTAGAGAATCTTGCGCTTAAGGCTGCTGGCCGGCAACGCGGGGTCAAGGACCTGAAGGCAAGAATCCGAATGAATGAAGCGGGGATCACGGTAACGATTCGCGCGATCGTGGATGGAGAAACGTCCATTCCCGTATTAACGGAGGATATTCAGCGTTCGGTCAAGACTCATGTGGAGGAAATAACGGGTATACCAGTTGCGGATGTTTCGGTATTCGTGGCGAATATAATCCAGACGGCAAACTTTAAGAGTCGCGTAGAATAGGGGTGATGCCGATGTGGAGAGAAATATGGGAATCCTATGGGGGCCGGATCGTCGGCGTAGCCGCAGGCATTATACTCGGTATTTTATATTTTATTGTTGGCTTCTGGGATATGCTGTTTTTTGCGTTATTGCTTTGTATCGGTTACACCATCGGGAAGAGCAAGGACGAACGAACCGGCCCGATTATCCCTTGGGACAGGCTCACGGAATGGCTGATGCAGCGATGGAGGCCATTCAAGTAGCGGTATGATCTCCTCCGTACTCCGGACGAACGATGAAGCGGTACCGTTCGGGGCAGGGAGGAGATCATATTTTTGAGGCAAGGCTAAACGGTGCTTGTTAATGACTATGCTAGGGAGGACCTATGAAACGAAGGCTTGCACGGGAAATTGCGGTACAGAGCTTGTACCATATGGAAATGAATGAGGTAACGGCTGGAGATGCCGTCAATATGTTGTCCGACGAGGCGCAAAACGAAGAGAACGAGATCGGTGCGAACGCGGCCGATATGAAAAAGATCGACGAATATGTTCGCGAGCTTGTATCCGGCGTAACCGAGCGCAAGGCCGCGATTGACGATATGCTCCAGCATTATTTGACGGGCTGGCAGGTTGACCGTCTGTCGCGCGTAGACCGCCAGATTCTGCGTCTCGCTTGTTATGAGATGGTATTCCGCAGCGATGTGCCGCCCAAAGCGGCGATCAATGAAGCGATCGAGCTGGCGAAGCATTTTGGCACCGACGAGTCCGGCAAGTTTGTTAACGGCGTGCTAGGTAAGCTGCTTCAGGCATTGGACGAGCTTAAACCGAAAGCGTAGGGGATTTCCTTACGCTTTCGTTTCATACTTTTTTATCGATTGAATCTGGAAGAAGCGTTTCTCCCATGGGGAAGTAAAGTCGGTACATAAGGAGAGGTATGCATGGTCGCACAACGTATTGAAGGTAAACAAATCTCGGATGAAATCCGTTCCGAACTTATTCACAAGACGGCTGAATTGGCCAAACAAGGGGTTGTGCCAGGATTAGCCGTCGTCTTGGTCGGGGAAGATCGGGCTTCGCAAGTGTATGTGGCAAGCAAAGCGAAAGCATGCGAACAACTGGGGTTCTATTCTGAAGTACATCGCCTGGAAGCTTCGACCACGCAGGAGCAACTGCTGGCGCTGATCGACAAGCTGAACAACCAGTCGAATATCCATGGCATTCTCGTACAGTTGCCTTTGCCTTCGCATATTGAAGAGAAAGCTGTTATTGACGCAATCGACGTGAAGAAGGACGTTGACGGCTTCCACCCGATCAGCGTGGGCAACCTTGTGATCGGTGACGATAGCTTGCTGCCATGCACGCCGGCTGGCGTAATTGAGCTGATCAAGCGCAGCGGCAACACGATTGCCGGCAAACATGCGGTTGTCATCGGCCGGAGCAATATCGTCGGCAAACCTGTGTCGATGCTGCTGCTGCGTGAACACGCGACAGTGACGATCTGCCATTCGCGGACAGCGAATATGGAGGCGATTGCACAAACGGCCGATATCCTTGTCGTTGCGATCGGCAAGCCGCAAGCGATCGGCGCAAGCTTCGTGAAGCCGGGCGCAATCGTGATCGACGTAGGTATTAACCGTCTGGAAGATGGCAAGCTTGTTGGTGACGTGGATTATGAAGATGTACTCGACACAGCTGGTTTTATTACCCCAGTTCCCGGCGGCGTAGGTCCGATGACGATTACCATGCTGCTGGCCAATACGCTTAAGGCTGCGGAGCAAGCGAATCGAATCGGGGGGTAACCCGTTATGAAGCAAGATAAGAAGATATATTCCATTAAAGAAATAACCCGTTACATCAAAATGAAGCTGGAGTCGGATATCGTGCTTGGCGACGTATGGCTGAGGGGCGAAATCTCGAATTTCACCCACCACTCCAGCGGTCATATGTATTTTACATTGAAAGACGAAGGCAGCCGGTTAAAATGCATCATGTTTGCCTCGCACAATCAGCGCCTTCCTTTTAAGCCGAAGGAAGGGGCTAAGGTGCTGGCCAGAGGCAATTTTTCCGTCTACGAGCGAGATGGCAATTATCAATTCTATGTGACGCAGATGCAGCCGGACGGAATCGGAAGCCTCTACTTGGCTTACGAGCAGTTGAAGCAGAAGCTGGATCAAGAAGGGCTGTTCTCGCCAACTAGAAAACGGGCCATACCCAGGTTTCCCAAGGCGGTTGGCATCATTACATCCCCGACCGGTGCCGCTGTCCGGGACATCATCATCACACTGCAGCGCCGATACCCTTCCGTGCCGGTGCTGCTTTTTCCCGTTCTTGTCCAAGGGAGCGGAGCTGCGCCTGCAATCGTGAAGGCGATCGAAACAATGAACCGATTGGCTGAAGTCGACGTATTAATTGTTGGGCGGGGCGGAGGCTCGCTGGAAGAGCTTTGGGCATTTAATGAAGAAAGTGTTGCCCGCAGCATCGCTGCCTCCGAGATTCCAATTATTTCAGCCGTAGGACACGAAACCGATTTTACGATAGCAGATTTTGTAGCCGACCTGAGAGCGGCAACGCCAACGGCCGCAGCAGAGCTGGCAGTGCAGAACGTTCAAGAACTTAGGTCACAATTGGCTTCGCAGCAGGCTAGGCTGATTCAATCCCTTCGCGGCGCGGTTAGGTCAAGGAAGGAGAAGCTGGGGCGGTTGCAGCGTTCGCCAGTGTTCATCAACCCGAGAAGATATTTGCTTCAACAGGCAGAACGGCTGGACCGGCTGCAGGAACGGCTAGCCTCACGTACCCATAGACAGGCGGAACGCAGCCGGGATCGTCTGCTCCGGCTTCAGACGGCTTTGGCGGCGGCCTCTCCGCAGGAACGCGCCTTTCGTGAAGGCCGCCGAGTCGAACAGGCCGAGCGCAGGCTGCAATTGGCCATGACGGGCACGCTTAAGGCCCGCAAGCAGGAGCTTGGCGCAGTGCTGAAACAGCTGGATGCGCTTAGTCCGCTGAAGGTTATGGCGCGCGGCTATGGACTTGTCTACGACGAGCAGGAACAGCGGTTGATCAAGTCCATTGAGGACGTTCAGTTAGGCGATATGGTGAAGGTAAAGTTGGCCGATGGGCAGCTGGACTGTCAGGTTTGGTCAATGAAAGGGGAAGAATAGTAATTATGGAGCAGGAGCAGATCAGTTTTGAAGAGGCCATGGAACGGCTGGAGACGATCGTAGGAAAGCTTGAGAACGGCGATGTGCCGCTCGAAACTGCCATTGAGCTGTTCCAAGAGGGGATGAAGTTGTCCCAACTCTGCGGCGCCAAGCTCGAACAGGTGGAACGCAAAATCGAAGTGCTGATCGAGAATGAGAATGGCTTGCACAAAAAACCGTTTGCAGGCGCAAACGAAGATAGAGGAGAATAAGCTTGAACGTTTCAACATCGATTAAAGACTATCTGAAGTCTATAGTTGTGGAAGTTGAGGAAGCGCTCCAAGATTCATTCCCGTCTGAGCTTGGCGTTCCCGGCCAGCTTCAGGATGCGATGATGTATTCGCTGGAAGCAGGCGGCAAGCGGCTGCGCCCGGCGTTAGTGCTGACGGCTGCAGAAGCTGTCCGCGGCAATGCCGCAGCTCGTGAAGCAGCAATGCCTGTTGCTTGCGCGATCGAGATGATCCATACGTATTCGCTAATCCACGACGATTTGCCAGCGATGGATAACGATGATTTTCGCCGCGGCAAACCGACCAATCATAAAATCTTCGGCGAAGCGATGGCGATTCTTGCGGGCGACGGTTTGTTGACGCACGCATTTTATGCCGTCACGCAAGCTGCCAAACGAGGCGTTCCGGCGGAGACGGTGCTGGCGATCACTTCGGATTTGGCGATGCTGGCAGGCGCACCGGGGATGGTAGGCGGCCAGGCAGCCGATATTCTAGGCGAGCAGGGCATCACTTCGCTGGGAGAACTGGAATATATCCATTTGCGGAAGACAAGCGACCTGATGGTGTTCTCCGTGACCGCCGGTGCCCGTGTAGGAGGAGCGACTCCGATCCAACTTCTGGCCTTGGGGGAATTTGCCCGCAAGCTCGGTCTGGCCTTCCAGGTACAAGACGACATTCTCGATCTCGTAGGTGATGAAGCGAAGCTCGGGAAACCGGTCAAAAGCGACGTCACACAGCATAAAGTTACGTATCCTTATCTTATTGGGCTGGAACAAAGCAAGGAACTCGTAACGCGGCTGACCAATGAAGCGAAGCACGCATTGACGCGTGCGGATCTGGCAGCACCGGATCGTTTGTTGGAAATTGCCGATTATTTGATGGGGCGCGACCATTAGAGGAAAGGATTAGCGTCTTGGGCATTTGTGTAACACTATGCTATAATATGTCACAAAGTCAGACGTTCATCGGAATACGGTAGCCGCCTGCCATGAAAGCGAGGAATTTAATGTGTTGCTCGAACAGATCAACGAGCCGAAAGATTTGAAAACTTTATCAGTCCCGCAATTGGATGAGCTTGCAGCCGAGATCCGCGCATTCCTTATAGAGAAGCTGTCCGTTACGGGGGGACATCTTGCGCCGAATCTAGGGGTCGTCGAGTTAACGCTGGCCATGCATTATTTGTTCGACAGTCCTAAAGATAAGTTTATTTTCGATGTCGGGCATCAGTCGTATGTTCACAAAATATTAACCGGACGCAAAGATCAGTTCGATACTTTGCGTAAATATAAAGGGCTTTGCGGATTCGTCAAACGCTCGGAGAGCGAACATGACGTATGGGAGGCCGGTCATAGCAGTACGTCGCTGTCTGCAGCCATGGGCATGGCGCTTGCACGCGATCTGAAAGGCGAGACGAACAAAGTCGTTGCCGTTATCGGCGACGGTTCTCTAACGGGCGGTATGGCGCTTGAGGCGCTCAACCATATCGGTCACGAGAAGAAGAATCTGATGGTCATTCTCAACGATAACGAGATGTCGATCGCGCCGAACGTCGGTGCGCTGCATCACTATCTGTCCAAGATTCGGACGGATCGCCATTATCAGAAAGCCAAAGAAGAACTGAATCAGTTCTTGAACAAAATCCCGGCAATCGGCGGCAAGCTTGCCAAGACAGCGGAACGGCTTAAAGATAGCGTCAAATATTTGCTCGTTAGCGGCATTTTGTTCGAGCAGTTCGGCTTTAATTATTTTGGCCCGGTAGATGGCCACGATATGGAGCAGCTGCTGGAAGTGATGGAGCAAGCGAGCCATGTGCAAGGTCCGGTAATGATTCATGTCATTACGACCAAAGGCAAAGGATATTCGCCGGCTGAAGCTGATTCCCACAAGTGGCACGGGATCTCGCCATACAAGATTGAATCCGGCCAAGTCTTGAAGGCGGTCGGGCCTCCGATGTATACGGAGATCTTCAGCGACGCGCTGATCGAGCTCGCCAAGAAGGATGAGCGCATCGTGGCGGTTACGCCAGCTATGCCAGGCGGCTCTGGATTGATCAAATTCGGAGAGTTGTTCCCTGGCCGAATGATCGATGTCGGTATCGCGGAACAGCATGCCGCTACGTTATGCGCGGCAATGGCGATGGAAGGGATGAAGCCCGTCTATGCGGTCTATTCCACCTTCCTGCAGCGTGCCTATGATCAGGTCGTGCATGATATTTGCCGTCAGAATCTGAATGTCATCTTCGCAATCGACCGCGCAGGTTTCGTAGGACCGGACGGCGAGACGCATCATGGCGTCTATGACATCGCATATCTGCGCCATATACCGAACATGGTGCTCATGATGCCGAAGGATGAGAACGAACTTCGTCGGATGATGAAGACGGCGGTTGATTACAACGACGGGCCAATCGCAGTCCGTTACCCGCGGGTCAATGGCGTAGGCGTTGAGCTGGAGGCGGAGATGAGACCGATCCCGATCGGCAAGTGGGAGACGGTTCGCGAAGGAGATTCTTCCATCATCATCGCGGTCGGACCAATGGTGCAGGTTGCCGAGGAAGCGGCGGAACAGCTGAAGCGTGACGGACAGAACGTCCGTGTCATAAATGCTCGTTTCATCAAACCGTTGGATGAAGCGATGCTGCTGCAGTTGGCGAAGGATGGGCTGCAGATCATTGTGCTCGAAGAAGGCACCGAGCTTGGCGGCCTGGGAAGCGCAATCCTTGAGTTCTACTCCAAGCAAGGCATTAACGGCGTGCCGATTCGCATTATCGGGGTACCGGACAGATTTATCGAGCACGGTTCCATTAAGGAACAACGTCAAGAGACAGGACTTACGGCTGAACGCGTGGCGACGGAATTAAGAGCGCTCAGCGCCGGGTTTCGGCAGCGCGTGAACGGAACGGCTTAACAATTGGGAGATTAGGATGACCATTAGTAAAGAACGGATTGATGTGTTGCTCGTAGAGCAAGGCTTCTACGAAAGCCGAGAGAAGGCGAAGGCTGCACTCATGGCCGGCCTTGTCATCGTAGATGGGGAAAAAGTCGAGAAGAGCGGCATGAAGGTGCCGCGGACCGCTTCCATAACGGTCAAGGGTGCTCCGCATCCTTACGTTAGCCGGGGCGGGTTGAAGCTCGAGAAGGCGATCCGCGCGTTCGAGCTTCAGCTGCAGGATGTCGTTATGCTGGACATCGGTGCCTCGACGGGCGGATTTACCGACTGCGCACTGCAGAACGGGGCGAAGTATGTCTACGCCATTGATGTCGGCTATAATCAGTTGGACTGGTCGCTTCGTCAAGATGAGCGGGTGAATGTAATGGAACGAACGAATTTCCGTTATATGCAGCCGGAGGATCTGAAGGGACCGGCGCCTACCTTTGCGACGATTGACGTTTCATTCATCTCGCTGAAGCTGATACTGCCGACGCTTGGCACGTTGTTTGTGCCGGGCTCAACTGTTATGGCGCTCATAAAGCCGCAGTTCGAAGCAGGACGCGAGAAGGTTGGCAAGTCTGGTGTAGTGCGCGAGCCTGCGGTCCATCGTGAGGTTCTGCGCACGATCCTGGACTTTGCCGGGGAGATCGGATTCCTGACCAGGAATTTGACGTTCTCGCCGATTACCGGCGGGGAAGGCAATGTAGAATTCCTCGTCCATTGGGAATGGACGGGGCAGACTGGCCTTGCGGTGCCGAGCGACGAGCAGATTGCAGCGATCGTGCAAGAAGCCGGTTCCACCTTCAGCAGCGGCAAAGGCAGTTAAGATCAGCGTTTGCCTAGAAGAGTCTCTTAAGCGTGATTACGCTTGAGAGACTCTTTTTTGACTGTAATGGCGTGTTCCCCTTTGCAGAGACGGATATTTTTGTTACACTAGGCCTAAAGGCAAACAAGCGTTCGTGTTCATATAGATTGCAAGAGACTCGATGAAGATTTGAAGGAACGGATTTCATCCACAAGGAAACGAGCGTCCACAGCGCGAAGTTATGGGAAGACCAATGCATGTGGAGGTGCGTTCATGGCGAAGTACGGAGATTGGCTCGTAATGATTGCTGCTGGCATCCTGGCGGTCTATTGGATTTACCGCGGGTTTTATCGTTGGCTGCATGAACCGCCTGGCCTCCATTCGAACTTACTCCTTAGCCGCGCAGAGGCTGTTAACGAAGAGGATGAGAATGTTCAGCTGTTGGAGCAGAACGGGTATGAGGTTACGTATGGCAAGTATCGTCTACCGATTTCCATTGACTTGGATGGCGAGCGGCTGCAGAGCCGCTTGTTTATCGACATGATTGCCGAGAAAGACGGGAAACACTATATTGTGAAGACGGCGAGAGAACGGATGCCTATTGATTGGACAGGCAGCGGCGTACGGGACAAGCTGATGATCTATGCTTTATTGCTTCCGGAGGCGGAAGGGGTGCTGTTCGTCGATCATAAGGAACAGCTTATTCGGACGATCACCTTTCATTTTCCGGAGTAACGGCTGTATGAACCAAGGAGGAAGATTATGAAGAGCGTTAGACATATGAAGATAAGAGAGATTATTACGAGCCAGGTTGTGGAGACGCAGGAGGAGCTGGTCGAGTCATTGCGTTCAGCCGGGCTCCAAGTTACTCAGGCAACCGTGTCGCGAGATATAAAGGAGCTGCAGCTCATTAAGGTGCCGGCTGAGGATGGCCGCTATAAGTATTCCTTGCCCCAAGAGCAGCGAATGAACCCGATTCATAAGCTGAAGCGGGCGCTGGCGGATCACTTCCTGCATATCGACTTTACGGACAATCTGGTCGTCATGAAGTGCCTTCCCGGTACTGCAAATGCGATCGGCGCCATGATTGACAACATGGAATGGTCGGAAGTGATGGGTACGATATGCGGCGATGACACGATTCTGATCATCTGCCGCTCCAAAGAACAGAGCAACGAGATCGTTGAACGTCTTCTGGCCTATATGAACTAACAGCCGCTAAGGCAACCTGTACATGATCAAGGAGGAATAGTCATGCTTCGCGAATTATCCATTCGAAATTTAGCTGTCATTGAGTCGGTTAGGGTGCGTTTTCATAATGGATTTCATGTCCTTACGGGGGAGACGGGCGCAGGGAAGTCGATTCTGATTGACGCCCTAAGCCTTATTGTAGGCGGCAGGGGTTCATCGGATATGGTCCGATACGGCTGTGACAAAGCAGAGATCGAAGCGATGTTCGAGCTGCCTGACATCCATCCCGTATGGAATACGCTTCACGCGTTCGGTATCGAAGTTGCGCCTGATGAGGGTCTTCTCGTCAGACGAGAGCTGTCGGCGCAAGGGAAGAATGTGAGCCGGATTAATGGACGGATCGTAACAATGTCCATGCTTCGCGAAGTAGGCGAGTATCTGGTGAATATACATGGCCAGCATGAGCACCAATCCTTATTCAAGTCGGAACGCCATCTGGAATGGCTGGATCTGTATGCGGGTGATCTGGTTTCCCAGCTGATAGCTCGTTATAAGGAAACCCATCGCCGATACGATGACGCCCGTCATAAACTAAGGGAGCTCGAGGATTCCTCCAGACAGAACATGCAGATGCTCGACCTGTACCGCTTCCAGATCGAAGAGATTTCGAATGCGCGTCTGAAGATAGGCGAGGATGAATTACTCCAAGAAGAGAAGCAGAAACTAATGTATGCCGTGAAACGCCGGGACTCTGCATCCGAGGCGTATGCACTACTGTACGGAAACAAAGGATTGGACGCGATTAGCCGTTCGATCTCGAGACTGGACGATATTCGGGATTATGATCCTGCAGTGCTCAATCCGTTGCTGGAGCAGGTCCAGTCCGCTTTTTATCAGCTTGAAGACGCTGCTTTCCAGCTGCGAGATTACCGCGATAGCGTGGAATCCGATCCGGAACGGCTTGCCGAGATTGACGATCGGCTTGATATGATCCACAGCTTGAAGCGTAAGTACGGCGAGAATATCGCCGACATTCTGGCATATCTTGATAAGATTCAACGTGAAGCCGACAAAATCGAGAATCGTGACGAACATATCGAGCGGCTGCGCAAAGATGAAGCACGGCTTTATGAAGAGGCTGTGCAGATTGCGATGTCCTTATCGGAACTGCGGCGCGGTGCGGCGCATAAGCTTGCCGCTGCGATCGAATCCGAGCTGAAGCAGTTGCAGATGGAAAGGACCACATTCCGCGTAGAACTGCTGATGCACAAGGTCGGTGACAAATATAAGTTGCTTGCCAACGGCATCGACGAAGCGGTGTTCCTGATCGCGCCGAACCCGGGCGAGCCGCTGAAGCCGCTTAATAAGATCGCGTCAGGCGGTGAGATGTCCAGAATCATGCTGGCGCTCAAGACGATTTTCGCTTCCATTGATAAAGTGCCTACGCTCATCTTCGACGAGGTGGATACGGGTGTCAGCGGTCGGGCTGCGCAAGCCATCGCGGAGAAGATGTCGCGCTTATCGCGGCAATGCCAAGTGTTCTCGATTACGCATTTGCCTCAGGTTGCATGCATGGCCGATCATCATTACGAAATCCGCAAGTCCATCGTATCGGAACGCACATCCACGAATGTAACGGAGTTGGACCATACGCCTCGCGTAGAGGAATTGGCCCGTATGCTCGGCGGTGTCGAGGTAACTGAAAAAACCCGGCATCATGCACAAGAAATGCTTGACTTGGCGGAACAACAGAAGGGGGCGTAATGGAAGGCTTTCAGGGAATGTTTTTGGCGACATAAAACGTAAGGGGCAAGGTTACCTTATAGGTACGCAAATGGCGAACGCCTTTCTCGTCAAGCGAAAGTATGCACAGGGAGCGTGAAGTCATTGAATGCCAATCAGCGTAAGCGGTGGCTCGGTCTTGTTCTCGTATTCTTCGTTTGCGTGCTTGGTCTTTCCTCCCCTTTTCAACATTTTGCCGCCTTCCCGAACGAACTTCGTTTGTTCTCCGGCCAGTTGAAGCAATTAGACTATGGCATGCCCGTTCATGCGCAAGTAACGGTTGACCCCACGATTCTCCATGTGAACGGTTCTAAGGATCGCTCATTGTCCATTGATCTGAACAAGCCAATCTCGCTTCAGACGGAGCAGATCGGTGAGACGACAATGAAGTTGAAACTCTTCGGCAAAATACCGTTCAAAACCGTTAAAGTAAATGTAGTGCCTGATTTAAGGGTTGTCCCTGGTGGGCAGACCATTGGCGTTAAAGTGAAATCCGCCGGTATTATGATTGTCGGGCATCATCAGGTCAAGACAGCACAGGGAACGAAAGTGTCTCCAGGGGAAGTCGCAAATCTTCAGCTTGGCGATTTGATTACCCATATTAATGGCAAGTTCATTAATGAGGTACGCAAAGTCGCAGATCTAGCCGAGCAAGCCGGAGCCTCCAAGAAACCGCTCCAACTGAAAGTGAAACGCGGTGACCAATCTTTCGAAACGAAGCTGAACCCCGTATTTGATGCAGAAGATCAAGCTTGGCGTCTGGGACTATATATTCGCGATTCCGCGGCTGGTGTCGGCACGTTAACGTTCTATGCACCAGACCAAGGCGTATATGGAGCACTTGGCCACGTCATTACTGACATGGACACGCAGACCCCGATTGAAGTTGGTGAAGGCCAGATTCTTCAATCTCATGTCACCTCGATTAATAAGAGCCAGAATGGCGAACCAGGGGAGAAGCGCGCCCAATTCGTCAAAGAAGGCAAGGTGCTGGGGAATATTGAACGAAATACATCGTTTGGCATCTTCGGCAAGATGGACGAATTGCCGACACACAGTTATAATGAACAAGCACTCCCTGTGGCTTTCGCGGAAGAGGTGAAGGAAGGTCCAGCTGAACTTCTCACCGTTGTGAATGGACAGAAGGTCGAGCGATTCTCGGTTGAAGTCGTTCATGTTACCAAGCAATCTTCACCCGCAACCAAAGGGATGGTTATTAAAATTACGGATCCACGCTTAATCGAGCAGACAGGCGGTATCGTTCAAGGCATGTCAGGCAGTCCGATTATACAGGACGGCAAAATCATTGGCGCCGTAACCCATGTGTTCGTCAACGATCCTACATCTGGCTATGGATGTTTCATTGAATGGATGTTGCAAGATGCTGGCATCCTGCTCAAGACAGAAGGTCGAAATCTTAAGGCTGCTTAATGCGCCTTAAGATTTTGCTTTGTCAGGTGATTGTAAGAATAGCTTGCACTTCTGTAATGTTTGTCGAACGGCTACGAAAAAGCATGGTTTATGTTGTAAATTTTCCATTATAATTCATCGTAAAATAAAAATAAACAAAAATATTATTCGACAGAAGGAATTTACTGTTAGGTGTCGAAAACTTTAGTCAGCAGAGAAAGATTCACTTGGATAATGAATGTAAGATAGTAGCATACATGCTATTAACTCTAAGGAGGATGTCACCTTGCAAAAGATCGAAGTTCTGCTCGCTGATGATAACCGCGAATTTACTAACCTTTTATCCGAGTATATTTCCGAACAAAGCGATATGGTTGTTACCGGAATTGCTTATAATGGTGAAGAAGTTCTCCGTGCGCTGGAAGAAAACCGTAAAGCGCCAGATGTACTCATATTGGATATTATTATGCCTCATCTCGATGGTCTTGGTGTACTCGAACGTCTGCGTGAGATGAATTTGAATCCGATGCCGAAGATCATTATGCTTACGGCATTCGGCCAAGAGAATATCACACAAAAAGCTGTTCAGCTCGGCGCCTCCTATTACATATTGAAGCCATTCGATATGGAAATTCTTGCTAATCGTATTCGCCAGCTGGTTGGCAACACGACCGTCGTGTCGGGCTCCAGCTCAAGTTCCGCTTTTAGCAATACGGTATCGAAGTCGAATGTCGTACCGCTTGGGAAAGGCAAGAATCTGGATGCGAACATTACGAGCATCATTCATGAGATTGGCGTTCCGGCACATATTAAAGGCTATCAGTACCTGCGTGAAGCGATCACGATGGTGTACAACAACATTGAGATTCTCGGTGCGATTACGAAGACGTTGTACCCAGCAATCGCCGAGAAATTCAAAACAACGCCTTCCCGCGTTGAGCGTGCGATTCGTCACGCAATCGAAGTGGCATGGACGCGCGGCAACATCGACAGCATCAGCCACCTGTTCGGCTATACGATCAACATCAGCAAGTCGAAGCCGACCAACAGCGAATTCATCGCGATGGTCGCCGATAAGCTGCGCATCGAGCACAAAGTGAGCTAGTGAATTCGACGACAACCCAATAAGGGCGAGATGCTCGCCCAATAACGAAGAAGCCGATCCTTGAAGTGAAGGAAAGGCTTCTTTTGTGTTTGATGAAGGTTTTATGGTTTTGGAGCTGCGTTGTTGGCGCCAAATTTTTTTGCGCAGGCCGTATCTTGTGTACGTCCTTATTCGTTTACAATGTAAGTGTATGGATGAAGGGAGGTTCGGGAGTTCCGATGGTGAACGGAATAGCAGAGCAAGACTTCGAACAGAGTCGACAGGTGCTGTACCGGTATTGCATGAAGCTGACGGAATCGACCTGGGAAGCGGATGACTTGGTCCAGGAAAGTTGCGCAAAGGCGCTCGCATATCTGAGAGATGGCCGTACCCATGCGAATCTATCTGCTCTACTCATGCGTACAGCGCGTAATCTATGGGTCGATCAGAAGCGGCGTGAGCGGACAATGAAGCTCATCATGAACGAGAAGCAGTTGTATGAGCTCGCAACTTCTAATGAGCAATCTGCAATTTCTGATGCCGAATGGTGGATTCGCCACTTGGTGACGGTGCTTTCTCCACTCCAACTAACCGTATTTATGATGAGGGAAATTTTCCAATATAAGGCGCATGAGACGGCCAATCTGCTGCTCATAAGCGAAGGTGCGGTAAAGGCGGCATTGTTCCGGGCTAGACGCAATATTGAACGCGAACGTGGATCGTGGATGGATGACGCGCTCGATAAGCCTGTGGATGAATGGACGCACGATCTAGCCCTTGCTTATAGCCAGGCGTTCGAACGGTCGGATGTGACCGCCATGATTCAGCTTGCAATGACCTATAGCCAAGCTGCGAGCGGTATACGAGCAGTCGGGCAATACCAGGTGACGCAACAAGCGGAACAACACGGTTCGCTTAAAGCGGGTAACCCGGCGATACAGATGTGTTTTGCCGCTTAAGATGATTACGCATAAGAGGAGGCCATACGATGAATCTTGTTCCTTATGTCGTTGAACAATCCGGCCGCGGAGGAGAACGGAGCTACGATATTTATTCCCGGCTGCTAAAAGACCGCGTCATTATGGTCAGTGGCGAGATCGAAGACACGATGGCCAATTCCATCGTTGCTCAGCTCTTGTTTCTGGCTGCCGATCAGCCGGAAAAAGACATTCAAATGTACATCAATTCTCCGGGCGGATCCGTGACTGCGGGCTTCTCGATCTATGATACGATGCAGCATATCGCGCCTGATGTATCGACGATCTGCACCGGTTTCGCCGCCAGCTTCGGGGCAATCCTGCTTGCAGGCGGAGCAAAAGGGAAACGATTCGCCCTTCCGAACAGCGAGATTATGATCCATCAGCCATTAGGCGGCGCGCGTGGGCAGGCGTCCGATATCCAAATTCATGCGAACTGGATCCTGCGAACGCGTCAGAAAATTAACGAGTTACTAGCGGGTCATACCGGGCAATCGGTAGATCGAATCGAGCGGGATTCCGACCGTGACCGATTCATGGACGCGGAGGAGGCGCAAGCTTACGGGCTTATCGACGGTGTTATTCGACGTGCCTGAATGCTGTGCGGCTGATCGCGGCTATGCTTCGCTTTCCCACTAAGTCCCAGTATATTTCCTTCCATACGCAGTCGATATAGACTGTAAGGAGGAATGATCATGGGCAAGCTTGGCAGGAAGTTAAATTCATTGCGAGTAAAAGTAATCGTGCTGCTGCTGATCGTTTCTTTGTTACCGTTATTGAGCATAACCGCCATTCAATATAACCGTTCGAGCTCGGCTCTGAACGATAAGACGGTCGATGAATTGCAACAGCGCGCTGAATTGAATGCGATTATTATGAATAACTGGGTAACGGCGAAGATTAGTTCGCTACAGACGTTGTTGTCCGAGACGCCGGTCATGAAAGAAGGCCGATATGAGGATATCATGCCGTTGTTGAAGACCCTCGATGCAAGCGATGCAGAAATCATTAAAGCCTCCTTCATCGATAGCAGCGGATTGCTGCATAATACGCTCGATCAGACCATCGATGCGTCGAAGTTCGGCAATTTTGTATCGATGAAAGAGAATAAAAAGGTTAATGTGTCGAGTATCAAGAAAGATTCGATTACAGGTAGCGACATCGTCATTCTCGATGTACCGGTTCTGAATGACAACCAGCAGTTCGTCGGCCTGATCCAATCGGTTCTCGATCCGAAACTTATTAGCGATGTGGTAGCTCGGATTCAGTTTGAAACTTCCGGTTATGGTTTGCTGCTTGATACCGAAGGGACCATTATCGCCTCGAAGAATAAAGATAGTCTGGGAACGAACATTTTTGACACCTATGCGGAAGATACGCGCGATGCGGCTAAGCAACTATTTAGTTCGAAGGCAACTTCGCAAGAATCGATCCGGGACGTCAATGGCGTGATGCATGCAATCGCTTATGCGACCGTGGACAGCGCAGGCTGGCGCTTGCTCGTAAGCGCTCCGGACAGCGAGGTCTATGAAGAGGTTAATGCGCTTCGGCAAAACGCAATGTATCTTATTCTCATCTCCGTTATTCTCGTCATAATCATCGCCGTTATCGTCGCCAGAGTGATGATTAAACCGATTCTCGCGCTGTCTGACGTAATGAAGCGTATCGCAACCGGCGATTTGACGGACCGTATGCAAGAGAAGGGCAACGATGAGATTGGCGAGTTGAGACGCAATGTCAATTACATGCTCGATTCGTTCAGTCATATTCTGAACAAGATGAAAAACTCGATCGAAGTGGTAGCCGCTTCGTCTGAGCAATTAACCGCAACGGCTATTGAGTCGTCGGCGACAGCCGAGCATGTAACGGGCGCGGTCGAGAAAGTCGTCAATGGTGCCAAGGCGCAGCACGAGGCTGCCGGGCAAACGTCCACTGCGACGGAAGAGATGGCGCAAGGCGTCACGCGCATCGCACATTCCTCGTCGGATGTCGCGGAGTCTGCGCAAGGCGTTACGATTGAGGTACAGCGCGGTCGCGACGGGGTGCAGCAGGCGATCAGCCAAATCCAGGCGGCCAGTCATTCGGTGGAGGCTTCGGCACAAACCGTCAGCACGCTGCAACAGAAATCGATGCTCATTAAGCAAATTGTGGGCGTTATCTCGGAGATCTCGTCGCAGACGAATATGCTGGCGCTCAATGCTTCCATCGAAGCGGCGCGTGCGGGCGAACATGGCCGCGGGTTTGCGGTAGTTGCCGGGGAGGTGAAGAAACTCGCCGATCAAACGAGTCGTTCCGCCGTCGAGATCGAGAGCATCATCAAGGATATGCTGGAGGCGGTCTCTTCTGCGGACCAGACGATGCATGTCGGGCTCTCGGAAGTCTCGCAAGGCGAGCAGCTTGTGCTGCAGGTTGGCCAGACGTTTGACAAAATTCTGTCCGAGGTTCAAGCGGTTAACGAACAGATTCAAGAGGTATCCGCCGCAGCGCAGCAAATTTCGGCCGGAACCGAAGAAGTTGCCGCTTCCGCGCATGATGTGTACACGATCGCGCAAGATACGTCGGGGCAGCTGCAAACGGTCAGCAAACGGATGGAGGATCAGCTGCAGTCGATGAAGGAGATTAACGGTTCATCGGAGGCGCTGAGCAGGATGGCGATTGAGCTTCAGGAAGCAGCTTCCAAGTTCATCGTGAAATAACGGATGCGCTAGCCGCAAAAAATAAGCCATGTCGGCCTTCTTAAGGCAGACATGGCTTTGCTGTGTTTATTGGGCGCCGGGACGCGGCGGCCGAGGACGCTTCTGGCGGAACCGTGGAGCGACGTAATTGCGTTTGCGGTCACGGAAGAAGGTCCATCCCCCGATGAAACCAACCCCCACGCCGAACAGCAGGAAGCCCGCTATAAAGCGGCCGATTTCAAAACGTTGAACGACATCTTCATTGCCGAATGAGGAGAAGTAATGGAATACGGCATCTTTCATAAGCAGAAAGCCGTAAGTGGCGCCTATTCCTGGAATAACGAGCAGCAGTATAGCAATAAAACGTGCGACGACCGGTTTCATATACGTGTAGATCCTCCTGTTAGTACCAAGCATAACGGTAAGATACGCTCCTATCATACCGTTTTCAGCCAGACCTGTCTATTTGCAATCCGAACTGATGTTTTTCATGACGTAGAAAAAAAGGTACAATAGGAAGCGGGAAGGTAAAATCGGCGGTAAGGAGCGAAAGGTCATTTATGACGATTCAATGTGATATTGCTGTCCTGGGAGGCGGCATTGCAGGATATACAGCTGCGATTCGCGCAGCGCAGCATGGCAAGCAGGTAGTCTTGATCGAGAAGGAGAAGCTGGGCGGTACATGTCTGCACAAAGGGTGTATCCCGAGCAAGTCTCTTTTGCGCAGCGCCGAGATCTACGCAACGGTGAAGAAAGCAGGCAGCTATGGCATTAAAGTAGCTGAAGGGGCGATTGAGCTCGACTTTGAGGGCGTGCAACAGCGCAAGGAGCAGACGGTCGACCAGCTGTATCGGGGACTTCAGCACCTAATGAAGAAGAACGGCATTACCGTCATCAACGGCAGCGGCCGTGTCATCGGCCCGTCGATCTTCTCGCCGAAGAGCGGCAGCGTGGCGGTAGAGCTCGCCGATGGCGAGATGGAGACCGTCGTTTCGAAGAACCTCATTATTGCGACGGGTTCCAGACCCCGCCGGCTGAATGGTCTTCCTGCGGATGGCGTACATATTATGACGAGCGACGATGCGCTGCGAATGGAGCAGCTGCCCGCATCCATTCTTATTGTGGGAGGCGGAGTTATTGGCGTGGAGTGGGCTTCCTTGCTGTCTGATTTCGGCGTCCAAGTTACGATCGTCGAGACGGCGCCGCGTCTGCTCGCGGGCGAGGACCCTGAGGTCTCGGCAGAACTGACGAAGCAGCTGAAGCGCAGATCGGTTCAAGTCCATACTGGCGTCCAGCTGAAGCTCGAAAGCTACAAGCAGGCTAACGGGGAGATTTCGCTTGAAGCAGAGACAGCGAACGGTTCGGTTACGCTGCGTGCAGAACGAATGCTCGTATCGGTTGGCAGACAGGCGAACGCAGAGTCGATCGGGCTGGAGAATACCGACGTACAGGTGAAAGACGGCTTTATCCGCGTGAATGGCTACTACCAGACGACAGAGCCTCACATCTATGCGGTAGGCGACGTCAATGGCGGCTTGCAATTGGCCCATGCAGCGGCGCATGAAGCGCTATTGGCGGTTGATCACATCTTAGGCGGCAAGGAGCAAGCCGGCGACAGCAGTCTAGTGCCGCGCTGCATTTATTCAAGACCGGAGATCGCTTCGGTGGGAATCACGGAAGACGAAGCGAAGAGACGCGGCCGTCAGGTGAAGGTGGGCAAGATTCCATTCCAAGCCATCGGCAAAGCATTGGTGCTCGGGGATACGGACGGGTTCGCCAAAGTGATCGCGGATGCCGAGACGAATGACATTCTTGGCGTTCATCTGATCGGCGCGCACGCAACGGATCTCATCTCCGAAGCGTCGATCGCGATGCTGCTCGATGCCACGCCTTGGGAGGTCGGGGAAGTCATTCACCCGCATCCGACACTGTCCGAGATTATGGGCGAGGCGATGCTGGCTGTAGACGGGAAAGCCATCGCGTTCTAACGAATGGGACAAGCCAATCGTTGCGGGTACGTTTCCTTTTTTGCTGCATTCAGGTATAATGAAAGCAAGTATTAGTACCAGGTTTTAAGAGTAGCTAAAAGGAGGGGTACCCTCATGACACAGAATGGGTCCACCCAGCAAACGTTAAGACATGTAGAGCTCGGACTAACTGATGACCAAGCCATTGATATGTATGTCAAAATGCTAACCGCACGCCGCTTCGACGAACGGAATCTGCTTCTTCAACGGGCCGGCAAAATTAACTTCCACGTCTCGGGAATCGGCCAGGAGGCCGCCCAAGTCGCAGCTGCTTTCGCGCTTGACCGGGAGCAGGATTATTTCCTGCCGTATTACCGCGATTATGCCTTCGTGCTGTCCGTCGGGATGACGGTCCGCGAGCTGATGCTATCGGTATTCGCTAAGGCGGAGGACCCGAACAGCGGCGGCCGTCAGATGCCAGGCCACTTCGGCTCCAAGCGACTGCGTATCGTGACCGGATCGAGTCCGGTGACGACGCAAGTTCCGCATGCCGTCGGCATCGCGCTGGCAGCTAAGATGAAGAACAAGCCATTCGTCTCTTTCGTCACGTTCGGGGAAGGATCGAGCAATCAAGGCGACTTCCATGAAGGCTGTAACTTCGCAGGGGTACATAAGCTCCCGGTTATATTCATGTGCGAGAACAATCGTTACGCGATTTCGACGCCGCTGCACAAGTCCATCTCGGGTAATGTCTACGAACGTGCCATTGGCTACGGCTTCCCGGGCGTCCGAGTGGACGGCAATGACGTGCTCGAGGTGTACCGCGTCATGAAGGAAGCTCGTGCGCGTGCCGTTGCCGGCGAAGGACCGACGCTGATCGAGGCGATGATGTATCGCGTGTCGCCGCATTCGACATCGGATAACGATCTTGCGTATCGGACGAAGGAAGAGGTCGACGAGCATCGCGCGAAGGATGGCATGATTGCATACAAGCAGTATTTGACCGAAGCCGGTCTCTGGAATGACGAGAAGGATGCCGAACTCGAGAAGACGATTCGTGCGGTTATCGACGATGCAACGGAATACGGAGATAAGGCGCCGTTCCCTCCGGCTGACGACATTCTGCGCCATGTTTATGCAGGCGATGATCGTGAAGGAGGCAACTGACGATGGCGATAATGGAATATATTGATGCCATTCGATTGGCGATGAAAGAAGAGATGGAGCGGGACGAGGACGTATTCGTTCTTGGCGAGGACGTTGGGGTTAAGGGCGGCGTGTTCACGACGACCAAAGGCCTTCAGCAGCAATTCGGCGAGATGCGCGTGCTCGATACGCCGCTCGCGGAGTCGGTGATCGCGGGCGCCGCGATTGGTGCGGCGATGTATGGGATGAAGCCGATCGCTGAGATGCAGTATTCGGACTTCATGTTCCCGGCCACGAACCAGATCATCAGCGAAGCGGCCAAGATTCGTTACCGTTCCAATAACGACTGGTCCTGTCCGCTCGTTATCCGTGCACCGATCGGTGGCGGCATCTTCGGCGGATTGTACCACTCGCAGTGTCCGGAATCGGTGTTCTTCGGGACACCGGGACTTAAGATCGTCGCGCCGTTCACCGCTTACGATGCCAAGGGGCTGCTCAAAGCCGCGGTGCGCGATCCGGATCCAGTGCTTTATTTCGAGAATAAGAAGTGCTATAAGCTGGTTACCGGCGACGTGCCGGAGACTGACTACGTGGTGCCGATCGGTAAGGCGAATGTGCTGCGCGAAGGCGACGATATTACGGTAATCAGCTACAGCCTGCCACTGCATTTTGCGCTGGAAGCCGCGGAAGAACTGGCCCAAGAAGGCATCTCCGCCCATATTCTCGACTTGCGTACGCTGCAGCCGCTCGACAAGGAAGGTATTCTTGAAGCAGCCCGCAAGACAGGTAAAGTTCTCATCATTCATGAAGATAATAAGTTCGGCGGCATTGGCGGCGAAGTCTCCGCGATTCTGGCCGAAGAGATGCTCTATGAGCTGGATGCGCCGATTATGCGGCTGTGCGGTCCGGATGTGCCGGCGATGCCGATCAATCCGCCGGGCGAGAAATTTTTTATGCTGAATAAAGAGAAGGTCAAGGAAGCAATGCGGCACTTGGCGCTCTACTAATTAACGGTATGGGATGCAACTACCTGCTATTGAAGCAGGCGAGGCAGTCCATTAGTGCTTAAGGCAAGTGCAGGGCAGATTATTGTCCTGCACTATTGCACGTAGTATTGATGATTGACTTGAGCAGTCGCTAGGCTGGTCATCATTCATCAGAGAATCCATTTTACGTTCAGGATGTAGAATGTTCGGGAGTTGATACGATGAAGACGATTACGGAAGTCGTCATGCCGCAGCTGGCCGAATCGCTGGTCTCGGCGACGATTGATAAATGGTTGAAGGCCCCTGGCGATCAGATCGATATGTATGAGCCGATCGCGGAGCTCATTACCGATAAAGTGACGGCTGAGCTGCCTTCGACATTGAAGGGAACGTTGGTCAAGATATTGGCAGGGGCAGGAGAGACGGTAGCGGTAGGCGCGCCGATCTGCCTTATTGAAGTGGAGGATAGCTCGGCAGGCGGCCAAGGTCCGAGCACGGAGTTCCATGCAGGTCAACCTTCGGCCCAGCCGCAAAGTCAGGTTGCCTCATCCGGCGATCAGTCGATGCGTCACCGCTATTCGCCGGCCGTGCAGCAGCTAGCGGCCGAGCACAACATCACGCTGTCGCTTGTACCAGGTACAGGGCTTGGCGGACGGATTACGCGCAAGGACGTGCTGGCCTATATCGCGGCAGGGGGCAAGAACGAACAGGCTGCACCGGCAGTTGCCAAGGCGCAGGTACAGCCTAGCCCGGTACAACCGCTTAATATGGATCCGCAAGTAGCCGTCCGTACGACGGGCCTTCACTTGTCGGAGACGCCGCGGATACCGCAAGTTGAAGTGGAAGGCCAAGCGATCCCTGGCCGCGGCGAGACGTTCATTGACGTTACTCCGATCCGGAATACCATTGCGCAGAAGATGCGCCAGAGCGTTACCGAGATTCCGCACGGCTGGATGATGATCGAGGTTGACGTCACGAACTTGGTTGTACTGCGCAACAAGCTCAAAGACGAGTTCATGAAGCGTGAAGGCGTCAATTTGACATATCTGGCCTTCTTCATTAAAGCGGTCGTGAACGCCATCAAGGAATACCCGATTATCAATTCCGTCTGGGCGGTCGACAAAATTATCGTGAAACGGGATATTAACATCTCGCTGTCCGTCGGTACCGAGGACTCGGTCATTACGCCCGTCATCAAGAACGCCGACCAGAAAAATATTGCCGGCCTCGCCCGCGAGATCGACGTATTGGCGAAGAAAACGCGCGACGGCAAGCTGAAGCTCGATGACGTGCAGGGCGGTACCTTTACCGTCAATAATACCGGTTCCTTCGGTTCCATTCTGACGCAGCCGATCATTAACTATCCGCAAGCCGCCATTATTACTTTCGAATCGATCGTGAAACGTCCGGTCGTCATCAACGACATGTTGGCCGTCCGCTCCATGGCGAATGTCTGTCTGTCGCTCGATCATCGCATTCTGGACGGCGTCATTTGCGGCCGGTTCCTGCAGCGCGTGAAGGATACGCTGGAGAATTTCGATGCCGAGACGAAATTGTATTGAAACGAGGCGATCAGCCCATGACGACAAATAACGCCTTGAAGCTCGATGTTAGCTATACGCCGATGATCGGCTATGCGGAGGCATGGGAGCTTCAGAAATCCATAGTAAAAGAAATCGATACGCAGGAGCGGCATGAATCGCTGCTCCTGCTGCAGCATCCGCCTACGTATACGATCGGATCCCAGCGTCACCCGGAGCATTTGCTTTACTCCAAGGAGCAGCTGCAAGAGCTGGGCATCGAACTATTCGAGATTGACCGGGGCGGGGATATTACGTATCATGGACCTGGACAGCTGGTCGGTTACCCGCTTATTTATTTGGATGCGGTAGGGCTTGATTTGCATGGCTTCTTGCGGCAGCTGGAGCAGGTGATTATCGATTGGTTGGCGGATTACGGCATCGTCGGCGGAAGAAAACCGGAGTATACCGGCGTATGGGTCGGCGATGCGAAGATTGCTGCTATCGGCGTCAAATTCAATAAGTGCCGCACCCGCCGCGGCTTCGTCACGAGCCACGGCTTTGCCTTGAATCTTAAGGCGGGCATCGGCAATGAAGGATTTAAGGGGATCATTCCGTGTGGCATATCCGAATATCAAGTGACATCGTTTGAAGATTTGACCGGCAAACCGATGACTGTCGAGCAAGCGGCCAGCGAGATCATCCCGCATTTCTGCCGTCTATTCGGATTTACGCCCTCTGGTTCAGTTGCGTTATTCGAACATCCAGCCGATGCTGAATAACAAAGTGGACAGCAGGATCGAGACGATCAGAAACCAGACGAAGATTTTGACGAAACGGTTGGGACGCATTGTTACGGGCTCCTTTCAGCAAACCTAGACTTGTACATATGTATTGTAAACGATTGAGACGGATGGAGGAAAGCCAATGGTACAACAAGACCGTTTGGTAGAGCATTTTATCTCGCTGGTCCGCGTGGACAGCGAAACGAAGAATGAGCGCGAGATTTGCGATGTATTGACTGCGCAGTTCGAGGCGCTTGGGCTTTCCGTTGAAGAAGACGACGCAGCGGCTAAGACGGGGCACGGCGCAGGCAACTTGATCGTGAAGCTTCCGGCGAATGGCGCCGAAGATGCGGTAACGATCTTCTTCACGTCCCATATGGACACCGTTACGCCAGGGCAAGGCATTAAGCCGCAGATCGATGCAGACGGCTACATCCGCAGCGATGGCACGACGATCCTGGGCAGCGACGATAAGGCGGGCCTTGCGGCGATCTTCGAAGCTATCCGCGTATTGAAGGAACAAAATATCGCGCACGGACCGATTCAGTTCATCATCACGGTCGGCGAAGAGTCCGGTCTTGTAGGCGCGCGGGCGTTCGATGGTTCCAAGCTGGAGGCGAAGTTCGGTTACGCGCTCGATTCCAACGGCGAGATCGGATCCATTGCGGTAGCGGCGCCTACCCAAGCGAAGATCCAGATCGAGCTGTTCGGCAAATCCGCGCATGCCGGGGTTAATCCGGAAGCGGGGATCAGCGCGATTCAGGTCGCGGCGAAGGCGATCTCCCGCATGCCGCTTGGTCGTATTGACCACGAGACGACGGCGAACATCGGCAAGTTCGAAGGCGGCGGCGCAACGAATATCGTATGCGATTACGTGAAGCTCGACGCGGAAGCCCGCAGTATCGTCCAGCACAAAGTCGATGCGCAGGTTGAAGCGATGAAGCAGGCGGTAGAGGCGGTAGCGGCGGAGTACGGCGCGCGAGCCAATTTCGAGAGCACGATTATCTATCCGGCTTACAGCTACGCGGATGGCGATCCGGTCGTGGAGCTGGCGAAGACGGCGATTTCGAATATCGGCGGAACGCCGCGCCTGTTCCATTCGGGCGGCGGCAGCGACGCGAATATTTTCAACGGGTTCGGCGTCCCGACGGTCAACCTCGCAGTCGGATATGAAGAGATTCATACGACGAAGGAGCGGATCAAGGTGGAGGATCTCGTGAAGACGACGGAGCTTGTCTTGGAGATCATGAAGCTGGCGGCCGCTCAGAAGGCTTAAGCCAAGGGCAGGTCAAGCTGATCCTTACAAACAGACGGACAAAAAAAGCCGGACGTGCGTTGCGCGTCCGGCTTTTGCTTATGCTATATATGAGAGGTTGTGCAAGTGCGACCACACTAGCGGGAATTCAATTCGCCCCGCTGTTCAAGGTATTCGCCTAGCGTCCGGTTCTGGATCATTAACTGCTTCAGCTGGTAACGAATCTCCCAGGCTTTGCCGACAAGCGTAAGTTGATTGGAGACGGAAAACTGTTTCATGGGCATTCCCTCCTTAAGGGTTATTAATCGTTTCCTGTCCGTTAGAAGCAGGTTTATTTGGTATAATGATGCATATGTGGAATAAGGACGGGTTATGCCTGTCCATGGTCAATCGCGTTCAAGGGATGTCGTAAGACTTGCAATTCAGCATGGACCGAACGTTGCTTGAAGCTGTGCCATAATAGGAGATGTAGAGAGGAAGGATTTAGCATGTTGAAGAAAACCGATGAATTCCGGGAACTGACCGTAAGCACGAAACCGATTTTTGAAGGGAAGATTATCTCGCTTCAGGTAGATACCGTGAAGCTGCCTGACGGGGGAACGGCTACGCGGGAGATCGTCAGACATCCAGGGGCAGCGGCCGTGCTCGCTTTGATCGACGATAAAATGCTGGTCGTGGAGCAATATCGGAAACCGATGGAGAAGTTCCAGATCGAAATTCCTGCGGGCAAGCTCGATGCAGGCGAAGATCCAAGGGTGGCTGCTGCGCGGGAGCTCGAGGAAGAGACCGGCTACAGTGCAGGCAAGCTGCGCCCGTTAAGCGCGTTCTACACCTCGCCTGGCTTCGCGGATGAGAAGCTGTACGTGTATATCGCCGAAGAGTTGGTGCAGGGCGAGAGCAGACCGGACGCGGACGAATACTTGAACGTGAGCGCCATTACGTTCGAGGAGGCGCAGCAGTTCATCAAGGAAGAGCGGATCAGCGATGCCAAGACGATTCTAGCGGTGTACGCTTGGCAGATTTACCGTCTGACCGGAGAGATCTAATCATGATCCCGGCATCGGCACCTGAACTTAAACGTGTATTCGCAGACCTACATATTCATATTGGCAGCACGGAGCGGAATGAAGCGGTCAAGATCAGCGCTAGCCGGGATCTGACCTTTGCCCGGATCGCCCATGAAGCGGCGGAGCGCAAAGGAATCGGGCTCTTGGGCATCATCGACTGCCATTCGCCAGGCGTGCAGCGCGATATTGCCGAATTGCTCGATAACGGCCAGATGGAAGAGGCGGCAGGGGGCGGAATTCGCTACCGGAATACGACGATTCTTCTTGGTTCGGAGATTGAGGTGAAAGAGCCAGGGAGAGGCGCTGCGCATTATTTGGCGTTTATGCCTGATTTTGAGCGGATGCGGGATTTCACGGGATGGATGTCCAAGCATATGCGCAATGTGCAGCTTAGCTCGCAGCGCATCTATGTGAGCGGCCATGTGCTTCAGCAGGAGGTAAAGGCAAGGGGAGGTCTGTTCATTCCGGCACACGTCTTCACCCCCCACAAAAGCCTCTTCGGCAGCTGCTCGGATCATCTGGCCGACACGCTCGACCCCGAGATGGTGGACGCTGTGGAGCTTGGCCTGAGCGCGGACAGCGAGATGGCCGGCTTGCTGCCTGACCTGGATAACCTGCCGTTCCTGACGAATTCCGATGCGCATTCGCTCTCGAAGATCGGCCGTGAATACAATAAGCTTCAGCTTGCGGAGCCTTCCTTCACCGAATTCGTGCTCGCCCTGCAAGGCAAGGAGGGACGTTCGATTGCCGCCAACTACGGGCTGAATCCGAGGCTGGGCAAATATCATCGCACCTACTGCTTGAATTGCGGGGAGCTCGCGGCGGATCTGACGATCGAGCGCTGCAAGGAGTGCGGCAGTCCGAAGCTTGTCCGCGGCGTCATGGACCGGATCGAGCATCTGGCCAAGATTAACGGGCGGACAGTGCCTTACATGCCGGAGGGAAGGCCCCCTTACATCAATCAAGTGCCGCTCGAATTCGTGCCCGGCATCGGCAAGGTAGCGCTGAACAAGCTTCTGTCCGCATTCGGCACCGAGATGAACGTACTGCACGACGCTTCGCTTGAAGCGTTGACCGAAATTGTAGGCGAGTCGTCCGCAGCCATGATCGCTGCGGCGCGAATCGGCGGCTTGACGCTCGAGACAGGCGGCGGAGGCCGGTACGGGAAGGTGCTCAAATAGCGGCTGTTCCTTAACATCTTGCGACATACTGAAGCAGGCTTGGTCATATAATGCAAGACAAGCCTTGAGGAGGTCGTCTAAGATGGGAACTTCATTACGCGGGTCGCTGCTGCGCGACCAGTTGACGTTATATGTATTCGTCTCGGTGTTATTCGTCGTCGGTGTGGTGTTCGGTTCGCTGCTCGTGAGCGCGCTGACGCTCGATCAACAGCAGAACCTGGCGAAGGATGTGGAGCAGTTCGTGCTCCGCATTCAGGACGGGAGCAGCGTAGAGGGCAGCGGGGCTTTCTGGGAACGGGTATTGTTCCATGCCAAATGGCTTATGCTCATCTGGGTGCTCGGCATTACCGTTATCGGAGTCCCTCTCGTGCTCGCGCTCGATTTCTTGAAGGGCGTCCTGGTCGGCTTCGCGATCGGCACGCTAGTCAGCCAGCATGATTGGAAAGGGCTGCTCTTCGCGCTTACGTCGGTCGCGCCGCCGAACTTGATTGTGGTGCCTGCTATCCTGATTGCCAGCGTATCTGCCCTGTCGTTCGCGTTATCGATCGTCAAAGGCAGATTGCTGGGTAAGGCGGGGCCGCTCGCAGAACCGTTCATAAGCCATACATCGACGCTTGTGCTCATGGTCATGATAACTGGACTCGCAGCGCTTCTTGAAGCGTTCGTTACGCCGGAGCTGCTGCGGTGGGCAGCGCCGCTTCTGACTGATGCAAGTTCAGGTTTGTAATCATTCTAAAAAAAATTGACTTTCCTCGTAATGCACGCCTATAATGAAAGCAAATGTTCCGGCGATGGGTACTAGCCATGCGAGGGGGGAAACCATGGAATCCCGGATTGATAAGATCAAACAGCAGCTGCAATCGCAAGGGTACAAGCTTACTCCTCAGCGTGAAGCAACTGTACGCGTCCTGCTCGAGAATGAGGAAGATCACTTGAGCGCCGAGGACGTCTTTATGCTTGTTAAGGATAAAGCGCCTGAGATCGGACTGGCGACAGTCTATCGGACGCTTGAATTGTTAAGCGAATTACACGTCGTAGAGAAGATGAACTTCGGTGACGGCGTTGCCCGATATGATTTAAGGACGGACAACAACAAGCATCACCATCATCATTTGATTTGCGTCCAATGCGGTACAATGACTGAAATTTTGGAAGACTGGCTTGGACCGCTGGAAGAGCGGCTCGAGAAGGAATATGGCTTTCAAGTCATCGATCACCGCCTCGACTTTCAAGGCGTGTGCAGACGATGCCGTCATAAGAACGAGCAACAGCAGTCCGAACAAAAGTAACTCCCTCGTGCAGCGTAAGTCCGATGTGACCTACTGCCGCACGCAAGGGAGTTTTTCATTTTGCGCTGGTTTTCCGGGATTTCCGAGCGCGGGCCGATACGATAGAGGTGCCGGTAACTGTCGCCGCTCGCTTGAGCTGGATCAGGCCGCTGCCTTGCGAGCGAGCGCTGAATCCAACCAGGTGTCGGGCAGACTTCTTGAGCCGGCTTGCTACCTCTGCGGGGGTTAGATGCGCGAATCGGCTGCGCAGCAGGGCGGCTCCTCCGGTGACGTGCGGCGAAGCCATGCTGGTGCCGCTGAGCAGCTTAAAACCGCCGCCTATCCACGTGGACCGGATGTTCGTACCAGGGGCTGCCACATCCACACCGCTGCCGCGGCTGCTGTAAGAAGCGATTTTGTACGTACGTGTCGAGGCAGCTACGGCGATCGTCTCGGGATATCGCGCTGGCGCATCGAGTGCCGCGTTGTTCGGCCCGCTGTTCCCGGCAGAGGCGACTAGTACGATCCCGCTTCGGTAGGCAAGTTTGATCGCAGCATGCAAGATGGTGCTGTTGGCCTGCAGGCCGAAGCTCATGTTGATGACTTTGATTTTATGGCGGATACACCAATGAATCCCTTCTACAATGTCCGATATATAACCAGTTCCGTTGCTATCGAGCACTTTCACCGCATACAACGACACATTCGGCGCCACGCCTAACTGCTGCCCGTTGGTTCCCAGGCCCGCTACCGTACCGGCGATATGCGTGCCGTGGCCATTATTGTCGCGATAGCTGCCGCCGGTTATCGTATTCACGCCTCCGGCTACACGAAGATCCGGGTGAGGACCGATACCGGTATCGAGAATGGCCACACGTACGCCCGATCCGCGCGTTATCGGCCATAGGCTAGGGGCTTGCACCTGGCATACATCCCAAGGCGCGTTGGCGGGGCAAGCGGCATTGATGGCGGCTTGTCTCTGACCGCGCTTGTTCGAATTCGGCACATGGCGAGCGGCAGGAACTCCCGGATGCGCGCTGACCGTACGATCCCGCTCGATGGCATGGACGTCCGGGTGGGCTAGGAGCGCACGGAACCGCTTCATATGCGCCGTATTCAGATGGAAAGCGATCAGCTTGTGATGAGCGACCGATTTGGCGGGCTGGATGCCGGCCTTCTTTAATTCCTGCAGGCAGCGATCATAGATACCGGCATTGCGGAACATGATGAGGTGCCGCGAGGCGCGGCATGCCGTACCGCCTGTTGCGCATTTCCGCAGCAGCCTTTCTATTGAGGGCACGAATGTCTTTCCTCCTTCGTTGTACGACCGTCTTTCCGACCGTTTGGCTGTTAAGCGGCCGGCAATCCGGTTTATTCATTGTATGAGCGATGTAATAGGGCGACTTGTGCTTGCGTGTACCAGGTACATAAATTTGGCTGGCCAAGGAGATTGTAACGAAAAGGATAGAACCTTTCGTTCCAGTTTGCATAGGTAGGTAAAATAAGCCTCATACTTGGAGCGCTTTTAGGAGGACGAGACGAATGATAATCGGCGTGCCAAAAGAAATTAAGGCGAACGAATACCGTGTCGCGCTGACGCCTGCAGGTGCAAGCATGCTGCGCGCGGCCGGACACGAAGTCATCGTACAGGCTGGAGCGGGCGAGGGCAGCGGGTTTCCCGATGATTACTATGAATCGGAAGGGGCCGCGATTCTAGCAACGGCGGAAGAGGTTTGGGCAAGGGCGGACATGATTATGAAGGTGAAAGAGCCGCTTCCGGCGGAGTTCGCCTATTTTAAGGAAGGGCTGTTGCTCTTCACTTATTTGCATCTGGCCGCGGCGCCTGAACTGACTCGTGCGCTTGCGGAGAAGAAGGTCACCGGGGTTGCTTACGAGACGATTCAGCTGCCAGGCGGAAGTCTGCCGCTGTTGACGCCGATGAGCGAAGTTGCGGGACGGATGGCCGTTCAGGTAGGCGCGCACTACTTGGAGGCTTATTTTGGCGGAAGGGGTATTCTGTTAGGCGGCGTTCCCGGCGTGCCTCCCGCTGAAGTCATCGTGCTCGGCGGCGGGATCGTCGGTCTGAATGCGGCGAGAATAGCGCTCGGCATGGGCGCAAGCGTCACCATTCTGGAGCGGAGCGCGGATCGGATGCGTTATATCGACGAAGTGTTCAGCGGACGGATTAGCACGCTGATGTCCAATCCCTACAACATCGCCAATGCGGTCAAGAAAGCGGATCTGCTTATCGGCGCCGTGCTCATTCCGGGGGCCAAAGCGCCGCATCTGGTGACCGAAGAGATGGTGCAGACGATGAAGAAAGGGGCCGTTATCGTCGATGTGGCAGTCGATCAAGGCGGTACGATCGCTACGATCGATCGCGTGACGACGCATAGCGACCCGGTCTACGAGAAACACGGCGTCATCCATTATGCAGTTGCGAATATGCCGGGCGCCGTGCCGCGGACGTCGACGTTTGCGCTAACGAACGTTACGCTGCCTTATGCCTTGGAGCTCGCGGGCAAAGGGTTCGAGCAAGCGGTGAAGCTTAGCGAGCCGCTTAGCAAAGGGGTTAACACGTACAAAGGGCATGTGACGTACGCGAAAGTAGCGGAAGCCGTCGATCTGCCCTTTACGCCGCTTTCGCAGCTGCTGTAACCGCCGCATCTGGCATTGCCGTCTCGTGTTATACACGAACGAGCCTGACATGATTCCTGCATCCGCCTCATAGATTGTGAAAAGGACAACCGCCCGCTAGATGCCATGGCGGCTGTTCTTTTCATGAGAGAGGGGCGTATGAAGGATGGTATTGTCCGCGCGAAAATGGTTCCGAAGAGCGGCCTTTACGTTGATTCTTGTATTGTGCACGACGATCATGTATAATGGCTGCCGCATCCTGGGTGATTGGATCACACCGGAGAATCCCTACCGCGTTCCGCAAGGGGCAGCGCTCAAAGTATTCGGCAACGAACAAGCCATTGAGGCGAATAGCACGTTCTCGGAACGGCTGCGTCTTTTTTATTGGTACGGAGAATGAGGTCCCGTTGGCGTCAGTAAGCGATTACCTTTCATTTGCGCTTCGTCTTGGTCTGCTGCTTTTCTTCGTGCGGCAGGAGAAAAGCAGGCTGCTGTGGAATACATGGTACGTGAAGCAGCGATGAAAAGTCAGATTGCTGGCAGTACGGCACAGGATAGCGTGACAGCGGTAATGTGCAAGTCGAAGCGGCGCTGTACTTTTCGGAAAGGAACGTTACATGAAAGCGCATTTGCAAAAGTTTATGGCCTATTTGACGTCTCAGCGCGGCTTATCCCGTAATACGCTTGATTCGTATGAGCGGGATTTGGCTGCCTTTATCGAATACGCGGAAGATGCGGGCCTGCGCACTTTGGATGAAGTGCAGAAGCACCATCTTTCTCTCTATATCCAGCAGTTAAGAGATCAGGGACGCAAGACGGCCACGATTTCGCGGCATATGGTCTCGATTCGTTCGTTCTTTCAATACCTGACCGAAGAGAGGCAGCTCATCTACGATCCATCCGTCCATCTGACTACGCCGAAGCAAGAGAAACGGACGCCGCATATTATGTCGGTCGACGACATTGAATTGCTGTTGGCCGCACCGAACGCGTCGATGCCCGCAGGTCTGAGGGATAAAGCGATGCTGGAGGTTCTCTATGCGACGGGCATTCGGGTGAGCGAGCTGATCTCCTTGTCGATGGACGATCTCAACATCTCGCTGGGCTTCATCCGCTGCGTAAGCTCCGGCGTGAAGGAACGGATCATCCCGCTTGGGAAGCTGGCCTGCGACGCGCTGTCGGTCTATCTGGCGCATGGCCGTCCGCATCTGATGAAGGCGGAGCAGCAAGACCCGGCTTTGTTCCTCAATCAGCAAGGGACAGGGATGACGCGGCAAGGCTTCTGGAAAATTATTAAGAAATACGCCAAGGAAGCGGGTATCGCGGGCGAGATTACGCCGCATACGCTGCGCCATTCTTTTGCCGCCCATCTGCTGGAGAACGGTGCGGACTTGCGTTCCGTGCAAGAGATGCTCGGCCATGCGGATATTTCGACCACTCAGATTTATATTCAGATGGCAAAGCCGCGCATTAAGGATGTATACAATCAGGCACACCCAAGAGCGAAGGCCAAGTGAGACGGCCTTTCGCCATGTAAGGACAAGCCTTAGGAGCGATGAACATGACATTCAAACGAATTACGGTAATCGTGCTGGACAGCGTCGGAATCGGCGAGCTTCCCGACAGCGCTGCATTCGGCGATGAGGGCTCCCATACGATCGGCCATATTCTGGAGCGTATGCCCGAGCTTGCTTTGCCGCATATGCGCAGCTGGGGGTTAGACCGGATCGCGCCGCTTGGCGATTGGAAGACGGAATCGCCCCCAAGAGCGTATTATGGCAAAATGGCCGAGGTATCGGTCGGAAAAGATACTATGACCGGACATTGGGAGCTGGCGGGGCTTAAAGTGACCGTCCCGTTCCGCACGTTCGAGCGAGGCTTCCCGGAAGAATTGCTGGCCGAGTTCGAAGCCAGGACCGGACGCGGCGTGCTCGGCAACAAAGCGGCAAGCGGCACCGAAATCTTGGACGAGCTGGGCGAGGAGCAGATGAAGACGGGCAAATGGATCGTCTACACCTCCGCGGACAGCGTATTCCAGATTGCAGCGCATGAGGGGATCATTCCTCTGGAGGAGTTATATGCGGCTTGCAAAATCGCCCGCGAATTAACGCTGGACGACCGCTATGCGGTAGGACGCGTTATCGCCAGACCCTACGTCGGCGAGCCAGGCGCCTTCAAGCGGACGCCTAACCGGCATGACTATGCGGTGGATCCGCCGGAGCCAACCGTACTCAATGCGCTGCAGGATGGCGGTCTGGACGTTATTTCCGTCGGCAAGATCAACGATATCTTCAGCGGCCACGGTATTACGGAATCGTTGCCGACCAAGAGTAATGCTGACGGCATCCAGAAGACGATCGACTCGCTCGGCAAGCCGTTCAACGGATTGTTGTTCACGAATTTGGTGGACTTCGATTCCTTGTATGGCCACCGCAGAGATCCGATCGGTTATGGCAAAGCGCTCGAGGAATTCGACCAGGCGATTCCGGCGCTGGAGAGCAAGCTAAACGAAGAGGATCTGCTCATCATCACGGCGGATCATGGCAATGACCCGATCCATCCAGGGACAGACCATACGCGCGAATACGTGCCGCTGCTCGTCTACAGCCCGAAGCTGACCAATCCTGGTTCGCTTGGGATCCGGGCTACGTTCGCGGATGTCGCCGCAACCATCGCCGATAACTTCGGAGTGAAGAAGCCGGCGAACGGCACTTCTTTCCTGAACGAACTTCATTAGTACATATATTAACAAGCTGCAGCCAAGGCGCGGAATACTAGTTCCGAAGACATCCTTGTTCTGCAGTGAGGAGGAGCTTGTTTATGAATACATTAACAAATGCGCAAATTCAAGAGGCGGCAGCTTACATTCAATCCCTTACCGCCATTCGTCCTGAGGTAGGCCTGATTATGGGTTCTGGTCTCGGCGTGCTGGGCGACCATATTACCGATGCGGTCGTTATCCCATACCACGATATTCCGCACTTCCCGATCTCCACGGTAGAAGGACATGCCGGCGAACTATTGATCGGCTATCTGTCCGATCGCCCGGTCGTCCTGATGCGCGGACGTTTCCATATGTACGAAGGCTATGGCCCGGAGCTGACGGCGTTCCCGGTTCGCGTCATGAAAGCCATCGGCGCCAGCAAACTCGTCGTGACGAACGCAGCCGGCGGCATTAATACCAACTTCCAGGCTGGCGATCTGATGATCATCAGCGACCAGATCAACCTGACGGGACGTAACCCGCTCATCGGACCGAACGATAACGAGCTCGGCGTTCGTTTCCCGGATATGTCGGAGGCCTACAGCCGCAGATTGCGCGCGCTTGCCCATGACACAGCCAAAGCACAAGGTTTCACCCTGCAAGAAGGTGTATATTTAAGCGTTCTAGGACCTTCGTATGAGACGCCTGCAGAAATCCGGATGATGCGCACGTTAGGGGCAGATGCCGTCGGCATGTCGACGGTTGCCGAAGTCATTGCCGCTCGTCATGCAGGTCTGGAAGTCCTTGGGATTTCCTGTATCAGTAACATGGCCTCGGGTATATTGGATCAGCCGTTATCCCATGATGAAGTCATGGAAACGACAGAGCGCGTCAAATCCAGATTCCTCGGGCTGGTTAAGGGCGTAGTTCCTTCGCTCTAGATTAATTACGTAACAAAAATGTAACATTTGTCTCGACCGATTGTGACATTCTTTGTCCATTTCTTCGTCGTATAATGTCCTTGTAATTATTATAAAGAAGGATGAAGTGGGGATAGTTATGGACCAAGACACATATAGACTCGAGACACTTCGGGGTGAATTGGTGGCAGTGGCAAATCGACAGCAGGATTTACTGCATCACGACGTGCTGCTGCTTAGCCAGTCGCTTGATCTGTTAATCGTCAAAGCGCAAACTAAGAAGCGCAAGTTGCTTGAGGAAGCCAAGGCAACACGCGGTTAACGGCGGACGAACAAGGATTTTTTAAGGAGGCTTCTTAGATGCGCGCAGTAGACTTAATTCATAAGAAACGTAACGGGGGAGAGCTGGATTCGGCCGAACTCTCGTATATCATAGAAGGCTATTGCAATGGTGACGTTCCCGACTACCAGATGTCAGCTTTTGCGATGGCTGTTTTTTTTCGTGGCATGACCGCTCGGGAAACGGCAGAAATGACGCTCGCAATGGCGCGTTCCGGCGATCAGATCGATTTGTCCCCGATCAGCGGCGTCAAAGCGGACAAGCATAGCACAGGCGGCGTAGGCGACAAAACAACGCTGATCATCGGACCGCTAGTCGCATCCTGCGGTGTACCTGTCGCTAAGATGTCTGGTCGCGGACTCGGTCATACGGGCGGCACGATCGACAAGCTAGAGTCGATCGCCGGCTTCCAGACGGAACTGACGCGTGAACAATTCTTCGCGCAAGTGAATGAGATTGGCCTTGCGGTAATTGGCCAGACAGGCAATATTACGCCTGCCGACAAGAAGCTCTACGCGCTGCGCGACGTGACGGCAACGGTGGAGTCGATCCCATTGATCGCAAGCTCTGTAATGAGCAAGAAGATCGCTGCAGGTGCGGATGCGATCGTGCTTGACGTTAAGACCGGCAGTGGCGCATTCATGAAGTCGGTCGACGACGCAGAGGCGCTGGCGAAGGCGATGGTCGAGATCGGCACCGAAGTCGGTCGCCAGACATCGGCGCTCATCAGCGATATGGATCAGCCGTTAGGTTATGCAATCGGCAATGCATTGGAAGTTCGCGAGGCGCTCGATACGCTGCGCGGCCATGGTCCTGCCGATCTGACGGATCTGTGTATCGCGCTTAGCTCGCATATGGTGCTGCACGGCGGACAAGCGGGCAGCCTCGAGGAAGCGGAAGTATTGCTGCGTGACCGATTGGCATCGGGTGCAGCGCTTGCCAAATTCCGCGAGTTCGTCGCCGCTCAAGGCGGCGACCCGAATGTTGTCGATAAGCCGGAACTGATGCCGCAGGCTGCAGCCGTGATCGATGTGCTCGCACCCGCGGACGGCTTCGTCCAGAAGATCGATGCGGAAGAGCTCGGTCTCGCCGCGATGTTGCTTGGCGCAGGCCGCGCGACGAAAGAAGCGGCGATCGACCATGCCGTCGGCGTCGTGCTGAAGCGCAAAGTCGGCGAACGCGTCCAAGCCGGCGAACCAATCGCCGTCCTTCATGTCAAGCAAGACGAGCAAGCCGCAACGGAAGTCGCGCAGCGCGTACAGCAGGCATACACAATCGGCGCAGAAGCACCAGTAGTATCGCCGCTCCTACTCTCGGTCGTGACAGCGGAAGGCGTCAAGCGCTACGTGTAATTCAATCCTTAATACTCACAGCCACTCAGGATTTCCTGAGTGGCTTTTTTGCGCTTTGCGCAAGAAAAATACGGTAAGCGTGTCCACAAAGTGGACGTCAAGCGAGGTATTGCTGATTAGGTGCATCAAGCGCCCAAGTACCAGGTCTACACCCCAAGGCAACGCAGCCGCGAACGAAGCTCGAACCATAGCTTTGTCCATAAGAGCAGAATGGGGTTATGTAACCCATTCTGCTCGGACAATAGCGAGCTCCGCTCGAAAGGACAGATCGAAGACGGCCGCGTATTGAGTTACGCCGATTCCGGGTATCCAAAGGGCCGGGGCCCTTGGAATCCCCTCGGCGGAGGGGACTTAGGGGAGGCGGTAATTAAAGGAAGGGGCTAGGGGTAGGGGAAGCGGGAGATGGTGTCCTGAAGTGAAAGGAAAAGGTCTAATGTTTGAAAAAAGGAGCCAGAGGGCAACGCCCTCGGAGTCCCACAGGGAATTAGGGGAATCCTTGGAATAAATTAACGCACATCGGTCCACACTAAGAATGAGATTTTAGCAAAGCTGCGGCTTATCCCGCATGATCATGCGAGCTTAGAGCCAGACATTCAGGAGGGGACCGATTGGAATGAAAAGCATTAGACAAAGACTGTTCATCGCGCTCAGTGCGGTCATGCTGCTGACGATGATGCCAGCTGCGGTATTCGCCGAGGAGCAAGCGCCGGCCAAGCCGGAGGCGGTGACACAGGCAAGCCTTGCGCCATCTTCACGTTCGGCCATTTTGATGGATGCCGACAGCGGCACCATTATTTTCGAGAAGAACAGCCACGATCGTCTTCCGCCGGCGAGCATTACGAAGGTCATGACCATGCTGCTCATCATGGAAGCGCTCGATGAAGGCGTCATCAAGCTGACGGACAAAGTGCCGACAAGCGAATATGCGGCTTCGATGGGCGGTTCGCAGATCTTCCTGGAGCCGGGCGAAGAGATGTCGGTCGACGAGATGCTCAAAGGCATTGCCCTTGCATCCGGGAACGACGCCTCGGTAGCGATGGCGGAGAAGTTGGCCGGGACGGAAGCCGAATTCGTCAATATGATGAACAAGCGCGCGGAGGAGCTGGGGCTGAAGAATACCCACTTCGCGAACTGCAACGGTCTGCCGGTAGCCAACCACTATACATCGGCGCATGATATCGCGGTCATGTCGAGGGAATTGCTGAAACATCCGGAAATTACGAAATATACAGGCCTCTATCAGGACCATCTGCGCAAGGACAGCGAGAAACCGTTCTGGTTGGTCAACACGAACAAGCTGGTCCGTTTCTATAACGGGGCTGACGGTCTGAAGACGGGCTTCACGACGGAAGCGAAATTCTGTCTGACGGCGACTGCCCGCCGCGACGGCCTGCGTGTCGTCGCAGTCGTTATGGGCGAGCCGAATACCAAGACGCGCAATGCCGAAGTCTCGCAAATGCTCGATTATTCCTTCGCGCAGTACATGAACCATTCCATCTTCAAGAAGGGCGATGTAATGGGTACCGTGAAGGTCGAGAAGGGCGACCTGCCTGAACTGAAGCTGACAGCGAAGCATAACTACAGCGTGCTGCTCAAAAAAGGAAGTTCCGTGAAGGACATCCGTTACGAGCTGCAAATGCCGAAGCTGAAAGCGCCGATCAAGATCAACGAGCCGATCGGCAAGCTCATCGTCTACCAAGGCGATCAAGTGTTGACCGAGTTCGATGTCGACGCTCCGGCCACGATCGAACGTGCCGGTTGGTGGAAATTGTTCAAGCGCGCTTGCGGAAGTTTGTTCTAATTTACCGACGCGGACAAGCGGAATTTGTCACCTCGTAGCGCTATGCTTCTAGTTTTGTCGTGAGGAAGGAAACGCCAATCCGTACGTAGAAATGCTAGTTCAAGCCCAAAGCGCTTAAGCTCTTCGCCCTGTTCGAAGAGGGAAGCGACGCAACTAGGCCGATGCTTCTTTGAGAAATGATTGTGAGGAGTGAACAGGCAATGAGTTTGCAGGTTGAACTAGAGCACTACCGTGATGTACTGATTGTCAGGCTGCACGGCGAACTCGACCATCATACGGCCGATGTTGTCCGGTTCAAGATGGAAGAAGCCATTCTGAGGGGCGGCAGCGCTCACGTCATTCTAAGCCTGAAGGATCTGGCTTTCATGGACAGCTCCGGACTTGGTGTCATTCTTGGACGGTACAAGCAGCTGAAGGCGAAGGACGGGAAGATGATCGTCTGCGATGTGAATCCGGGCGTCTACCGGCTGTTCGAGCTTTCGGGCTTGTTCAAAATTTTGCCGATTTTCGAGAATGAGCGCTCGGCGCTAACCAGTCTGGAGGTGGTCTCATGAGTGGAACGAACGAAATGAGGCTCTCCTTCTCCGCTCGCTCCGAGAACGAAGGCTTCGCACGGATTGCGGTGGCCGCATTCGTCTCCCAGCTTGACCCGACGATGGAGGAGCTTAACGATCTGAAGACAGTCGTGTCCGAGGCCGTTACGAACGCGATCATTCACGGCTACGACAGCAATCCGAATGGAATGGTGTCGATCGAAGCGACCATTGCCGGGGATACCGTCTCGCTTGCGATCAAGGATGAGGGCAACGGCATTGAGGATCTGGATCTGGCGCGTCAGCCGCTCTTTACGTCCAAGCCGGAGCTCGAGCGTTCCGGAATGGGATTTACGATTATGGAAAATTTTATGGATGGCTTCGAAGTGATCAGCGAACCAGGCAAAGGTACATCAATTGCAATGACGAAGCGCATCGAATCGAAAAAAGCGCTGTTCAATTAAGCGCGTAGGGGTTGGACCTCATGGAAGTCGATTTGAAACAATCAGCGCAGCCTTACTTGGACGATTCAGAAGTAAAACGGCTCATTGCGCTTAGTCAATCCGGCGACACAATTGCACGCGATACGCTCGTGCATTGCAACATTCGCCTCGTCTGGTCGGTCGTTCAGCGGTTTATCGGTCGCGGCTATGAGCCGGAGGATTTGTTCCAGATCGGATGCATCGGCCTGCTCAAGTCCGTCGACAAGTTCGACCTCTCGTATGAGGTGAAATTCTCGACGTACGCGGTTCCGATGATCATCGGCGAAATCCAACGGTTCCTGCGTGACGATGGAACGCTTAAGGTCAGCCGTTCGCTCAAAGAAACGGCGAACAAAGTACGCAAAACGAAGGACGAGCTGTCCAAGGTGCTCGGACGCTTGCCTACGATTAAGGAAGTCGCCGAGAAGCTTGGCATTAGTCCCGAGGATGTCGTGTTCGCGCAAGAGGCCAACAAGCCTCCGACCTCGATTCACGAGACCGTCTTCGAGAACGATGGCGATCCGATCACGCTGATGGATCAGATTGCCGACGATACGCAGGAGCGATGGTTCGACAAGCTCGCGCTATCCGAAGCGATCGGCGGGCTGACCGAAAGGGAGCGCCTCATCGTTTTCTTGCGCTACTATCGGGATCAGACGCAGTCCGAGGTGGCCTCAAGGCTCGGCATTTCCCAAGTTCAGGTATCCAGACTCGAGAAAAAAATATTGCAGTCGATCAAAGACCAAATCGCCCAATAACGGCGATTTGGTCTTTTTGCATGAGATTGGAGTATGGAGGCGGCAGATTCCTCATACTAGCTAAGAAGCAACAGGTGAATGTCTTGGTAACGGAGGGATGTGCGTTGACAACAAAAGCGCCGCCGATCCTATATTTGCGTTTGCGCCGGAGGATTGGCATCAAACCAGGCGATGTCGTCACGCTGGGCATGGCGGCAAGGCTGTTTGCTGCGGATCCGAAGCTGGAGCAGCGGCTGCAATCGCTCGTGCTGCACCGGCATAGCGAGAAAGATGGCAATCGAGTCGTCATTGACCTGCTCCAGATTGTCAAAGCCATTCAGGATGAAGAGCCGCTTACGGAAGTGGAGCCATTCGGCGATCCGCAGGTACTTGTCACCGTCGCCGACAAGGTGCCGAAGCCGAACCGTTTCCTGCTGGTCGTGGCGTGGCTGCTCCTTTTCTTCGGCTCCGGGCTTGCGATTATGAACTTCCATACCGACGTCAGCATGAAGGAGGTTCATGAGCGGATTACGGAACTAGTCACAGGTACGAAGACGGAGCACCCGCTGTGGCTACAGATTCCCTACTCCCTCGGAATCGGGATCGGAATGGTGTTGTTCTTCAATCACTTGTTCCGTAAACGATTCAACGAAGAGCCCAATCCGCTTGAGGTTGAGCTGTATTTGTACGAGGAGAACGTGAACAGTTACGTCATCGCCGACGAGATGCGAAGGAAGAACGAGCATGGAGCGGTACAATCGATTGAGCCTACCGGGGAAATTGAGGAGGACAAGGGGGGGAGCGGATGAGCCATCTGGCGGCAAACCTATTCGTGGCCGTGCTAGGACTGGCAGGCGGACTGGCTGTCGGAAGCGGCCTTGTCTCGCTCCTTATCGTGCTTGATCTCATTCCTCGTCTCGCCCAGCTCGCCGGCGCATACCGCCAATCATTGGTATTCGAGACGGCCGTGCTGGCTGGGGCCATGTATTGGTCGCTTACGGACATGCTCGACGTCAAGCTGATGCTGCCGTGGAAGATCGTGCTCATGCCCATAGGGCTCTTGACCGGCATTTTCGTCGGTATGCTGGCCGCCGCGTTGACCGAGGTGATGAACGTGCTGCCGATTCTGGCCAAGCGTCTCCATCTCCATGATTATATGGTTGCGCTTGTGATGGCCATGGTGCTCGGCAAGATTATCGGCTCGTTGTTTGATTGGCTTGTGTTTCAGTGGATGGTCTGATTAAACCTACTTACAGCAAGGAGTTGTGAGACACATGAGCGATTACGAACAAGAGAACGGCCATCAGGAAGGCGAAGGCAAACGCAGGACGGTGCATCCGATTTGGCTGGACGAATTCGAATTCGATTTTGACAAAGAAGAGCAAGAGCAGCATCGAAGTCATGAGGGGGACAAGGATCGGGAGAAGGAGGAGACTAAAGTTCATCTCTCGACGTTCAGCATCCCGATGGCCGGACGCAGGAAGCGCTCCGAACGTGGGCAGCAGAAGCCGGAACCCGTTCCGATTCCCGAACATATTGATGATTATATCGACTTGTTGGAGCAGGAAGTGGGCTACAAGAAGAGCTTCGACGTCGTCGTCCGCGAGATGACTTTCGCCGACAAGAAGACCGCGCTGTTCTTCATGAACGGATTCGGGAAAGACGTCATTCTTCAAGATGTGCTCAAGCGCCTGACCTATTTGCAAGCAGATGATCTGAATACGCATGCGCTTGAGTCTTTCCTGGTGAATTACATTCCCGCGGTCCAGGTCGTGAAGGAAAGCGATTGGAACACGATGATGACCAACGTGCTTGCCGGAGCGAGCGCCTTCTACGTAGACGGCGAGAAAGAAGTGCTCCTGATCGACGCCAAGTCCTTCCCGGCACGCGGTCCGGAGGAGCCGACCTTGGAGCGCGTCGTCCGCGGCAGCCGCGACGGCTTCGTGGAGACGCTGATGACGAACGTCACCCTCGTCCGCCGTCGTCTGCGCGACAAAAATTTGCGGTATGAGATCATGCGGGTCGGCGAGCGGACGCAGACGGACGTCTGTATTGCCTATATCGATGACATCGTGGACAAAGAACTGGTCGAGTCGATTCGCGATAAAATACAACAGGTGAAGCTCGATGGCCTGCCGCTAGCCGATAAGCAGCTGGAGGAGGCGACCGTAAAGCGGGGCTGGAGCCCGTTCCCGCTCGTGCGGTATTCGGAACGTCCGGATACCGTGGCGTCCCATTTGCTTGAAGGGAACGTAGCGGTGTTCGTGGACACGACGCCGAGCGTCATGATTCTGCCGACGACCTTCTTCGATCATATTCAGCATGCGGAGGAGAACCGTCAGGCGCCATTTATCGGAACGTACTTGCGATGGGTCAGATTCATCGGCATATTCGCTTCCCTGTTCTTGCTGCCGATCTGGTTCTTGTACGCGCTTGACCCGGGATTGAAGCCCGCCGGGCTCGAATTTCTCGGCGCGGAAAAAGCAGGCCGCCTGCCGCTCGTTGTGCAATTCCTGATGGCTGAGCTGGGGATCGACTTGCTGCGGATGGCCGCGGTTCATACGCCGACGCCGCTGGCTACTGCGATGTCTCTTATATCTGCGATACTCATCGGGGATATTGCCGTCTCGACGGGGTTGTTCATTAATGAGGTCATTCTCTACATGGCGATTGCCGGAATAGGGATGTTCGCTACTCCGAGCTATGAGCTAGGGCTTGCCAACCGGATCGTGCGGCTCGTGCTGATTGTGGCCGTCGCTACCTTCAAGGTTCCCGGGCTTGTGCTTGCTTCCGCGGGGATCATCATCATGCTTGTCATGGAACGTTCGTTCAATCGGCCTTACATGTGGCCGTTCATCCCGTTCGATGCAAAAGGGCTGTGGAATATCATTCTGCGTCCGCCCGTTCTGCACAACCGTACGCGTCCGAATCTGCTGAAGCCGCAGCAGAGGGATAAAATGCCAAGCGGGAATAACGGCGGAACGCATTAGTTTGTAGTAGCGTATATACTTTACGTTTAACCTTCAGATTTGTAGTGTACCCGGATGGAATGCGCTGCGCCGTTTAGGGCGGCGGCAGCCGTTTCACCTACGGCACGCAAATAGTGCAAATCAAATGCGGAATTATCCATTTTACGCTTTGGCGGGGGTGCGGTATACTGGCGTTAAATGATGCAAGTTTAAGTCATGGGTGAACAAGGAGAATTCGGAGGGGAAATCATGTATCTACACGGAACAAGTTCTATTAACGCACAAGGACACTTGGAGATTGGCGGCTGTGACGTCACCGATCTTGCTAAACAATATGGCACCCCGCTTTATATCGTAGATGAGACGCTCGTTCGTCAGCGTGCTCGTGAATATGTGGAGGCATTCCGCACTTCCGGCTTGAAATTCCAGGTTGCTTACGCAAGCAAAGCGTTCAGCACAATGGCGATGTGCGCTATTGCCGAACAAGAAGATATGTCGCTGGACGTCGTATCCGACGGCGAACTGTACACGGCGCTTAAGGCAGGCTTCCCGGCTGCCCGTATCCATTTCCACGGCAACAACAAGACGCCGGACGAGATCAACATGGCGCTCGACGCGAACATCGGCTGCTTCGTGGTGGACAACTTTATCGAGCTGCAGCTGCTTAATGCCCTTGCCGGCGACAAAGGCAAGAAGGTAAACGTTCTGCTGCGCGTAACGCCAGGCGTTGAAGCGCACACGCATGACTACATCTCTACGGGCCAGCAAGATTCCAAATTCGGCTTTGACGTAAGCAACGGCGCAGCATTCCGTGCTGTCCAAGAAGCTGCGGGTCTGGCTAATCTTGAACTGCTCGGCGTTCACTCGCATATCGGCTCGCAAATCTTCGAGGTGGACGGCTTCCAGATGGCTGCCGGCAAAGTAGCGCAATTCGCTGTTAACGTCCGCGACGAGCTGAACGTAACATTCCGCGTTATTAACCTGGGCGGAGGCTTCGGGATCCGTTATGTTGAAGGCGACACGCCGTTGCCGATCGCAACGTATGTGAAAGCGATCACGGACGCGATCAAATCGAACTTCGGAGAAGCGAACTATCCGCTGCCGGAAATTTGGGTTGAGCCGGGCCGCAGCATCGTCGGCGATGCCGGAACTACATTGTATACGATCGGTACAAGCAAGGACATTCCGGGCGTTCGCAAATATATCGCTGTTGACGGCGGTATGACGGACAACCCGCGCCCAGCGCTGTACGAGTCCAAGTATGAAGCCGTGATCGCGAACCGTGCGAACCAAGCGGCCGATGAGACGGTAACCGTTGCGGGCAAGTGCTGCGAGAGCGGCGACAAGCTGATCATCGACTGCGAACTGTCGAAGCCGGAAGTCGGCGATCTGCTCGCTGTATTCTGCACCGGCGCGTACAACTACGCGATGGCAAGCAACTACAACCGGATTCGCCGTCCGAGCGTAGTCTTCGTTAAGGACGGCCAGGCTGATCTGGTCGTTAAGCGCGAATCGCTTGACGATATCGTCGGCAACGATGTTATTCCTGAACGTATGAAGCGTACTTCCGCTGCGAAGTAATAACAATCCATAGGCTACCATCCTTGTCCCCCGAATATCGACGCCGTCGTTGATATTCGGGGGACAAGCTTTTGCTTGGCGTTTGTTTCTGCTATAATGGCAATGTTTATCAGGTAGTGAGCAAGACGAATACAGTTCGTTTATGAGACCGAAAGGATTGATTACATTGGCTAAACAAGCAAAGATTACAATGGCTGACGGAGCGGAAGTAACGCTCGACCTGTTCGACCAAGACGCGCCGAATACGGTTGCGAATTTCGAGAAGCTCGCGAATGAAGGCTTCTACAACGGCCTTACGTTCCACCGCGTTATCCCTGGCTTCGTCGCACAAGGCGGATGCCCGAACGGCATGGGCACAGGCGGCCCAGGCTACACGATCAACTGTGAGATCAACCCGAACAAGCATGAGCGCGGTACGCTCGCAATGGCACACGCTGGCCGTAACACGGGCGGCAGCCAGTTCTACATCTGCTACCAGCCACAGCCGCATCTTGACGGCGGACATACCGTATTCGGTAAAGTGTCCAAAGGCATGGAGCATGTCGACACGTTCAAGAACGGCGTGAAGATGGAGAAAGTCGAAATCTTCGAAGTGTAATAACGCGAAGTCGACAGCCCGCACGGCGATAAGCCGTACGGGCTTTCTTTATGCTGTACGATAAGTTCCGCATTTTGCACGCCTCTCTTCCATGGAACCGTGTCTGTGACGCTAAGAATGGCGCTGTGACGTCCGTTATCGTGCCATCCTGGAACGCTTGTCCGTTTCGATAGGGACATGTTCGTGTATAGAATCAGTAAGCGATAGGGGTATCCAGCAGCCTGTAATACGGGCTGACTTAACTCTTAACGAGACCAGAAGAAGAGGTGGCGAACATGGAGAAGGAGCAATATTACGTATCGGTATCCGCGCGCACGATCGAGACGTCGCCGTCGCGGTCCGAGCAGCTGGAGATCGAAGCAACCGAACAGGAGCTTAACGAATTGCAAGCCAGACTCGAGCGTGAAGAGCATGACTACAACGTAACTTCGGGCAGGGCGCTCATTCCTTACAAATCGGCCGAGCGCGATCCCGCGACAGAGGCGTTCAGCGAGCACCTGCTAGAGCTGTATGCGTACATTTATGAGCTCGGTACGCCGTCGACCCGCGAGCACATCGAATCCATGGACATCCTGCCAGAGCTGAAGAATCAGAATATGGACTTGCCAGGGTACAAGTAGGCGACTCGCCGATCTGATTCCCTTGCGAACACCCTTTTTTACGGAAGGGTGTTTTTTGGCATGCTCCTAAGCTAGCTGCAGAGCTGTCCTCCGCTTCATTGGCATAGCAAGGAAATGGGTTGCTTTTTTCAGAGCCGAGTGGTAACATTTTTGTCAAAGTATTTGCAGCTAACCTTCGGGGTAGGGTGAAATTCCCAACCGGCGGTGATCAAGGCTTCCATTGACTACCTTTCGCAAGGCGTCATTAATGAAGTGCTTGTCAGTCCGTGACCCGTGCTTGCTGGCTTCTTCTCGTCGAACGACTGAAGCTAATGCCGCAAGAACGGTGGACCCGGTGTGAATCCGGGACCGACAGTAAAGTCTGGATGGGAGAAGGCGACGGCAGCGAAATCGGATTCCTGTTTCCTGGATTACTTGTACCTTTTTTCACAAGTAAGAAGGGTTTATTCGGATGTGTATTTGAGCTGTTCCTCATCGTTTGATCACCATCACCCCGTCGGCATTTATGCGGATAGGGGTGTTTTTATTTGGAAGCAATTATCAATGATGGTTACTATATGCAGCTAGCCATCGACATGGCCAAGAAAGCTAGCGGCCAGACGGATATTAATCCCGTGGTCGGCTGCGTCATTGTGAAGGAAGGCCGAATTATCGGCTTGGGCGCGCATCTGAAGCGCGGCGAAGGCCATGCTGAAGTACATGCGCTGCGGATGGCAGGTGAAGAAGCAGAAGGCTCCACAGCTTATGTGACGCTTGAGCCCTGCAGTCATCATGGCAAGACGCCTCCTTGCTGCGAACGCTTGATCGACGCTAAGGTTGCCCGTGTCGTGGTGGCCTGCACCGATCCGAATCCGATGGTCGCAGGAAGGGGCATCTCTCGTCTGCGCGAAGCGGGCATTGAAGTCGATGTAGGTCTTCTCGGCGACGTCTCGCTGCAAATGAACGAGAAGTTCAACAAGTTCATTACGACCCGGCAGCCATATATCACGCTTAAGACGGCGATGACGCTCGATGGCAAGATTGCAGCCAAGACCGGCGACAGCCGTTACGTGAGCGGTCCGGCGGCACGCGAGCACGTCCATACCCTTCGGCATCAGCATATGGGCATTATGGTCGGCGTGCAGACGGCGCTAGCGGATGACCCGGAGTTGACGACCCGGCTGAGCGTTCCGGCACTGCATCCTACCCGGATTATCGTCGATTCGAAGCTTCGTCTGTCTCCTGAAGCGCGGCTGTTCCACAACCGGGAAGTGCCGATCATCATACTGACCGTGGAAGGGGCAGATCCTAATAAACGGGCTGCGCTCGAAGCGCAAGGGGCGAAGGTTATTACTTGCGGCAATGGCGAGCAGGTCGATCTTACGCTAGCCATGAAGCAGTTGGGCGAGGAAGAGATCGGTTCGATTCTGCTGGAAGGCGGCGGGAAGCTTAACGGGGCCATGCTAGAGCTTGGGCTGGTGGATAAAATCATGCTGTTCATCGCACCGAAGCTCATCGGCGGAGATAATGCCCCCGGCGCTTTTTCGTTCGGCGGATTCGGGAAGATGGCCGACGCGATCCAGCTTACGGGCGTTACTATGGAACAGGTTGGCGATGACTTCTGCTTGACCGGTTATCCTGCAGGGCGATAGCGACTAGTCTCGCTGAAGGCTGCAGACTAGGAGGGTATGCGACATGTTCACTGGATTGATTGAGGAGGTAGGCGCGCTGCGCCGCGCTTACCAGCAAGGAGAAGCGATGCTATTGACCATCGAAGCGTCCCGCGTGCTTGAAGGGGTGGCGCTCGGTGACAGCATTGCCGTCAATGGCGTATGTCTGACGGTTACGGAATTCAACCGTTCGTCCTTTACGGTAGACGTGATGCCGCAGACGTTTCGCCATACGAATTTGAAGGATACGCGGCCCGGAGAGAAAGTCAATCTCGAGCGAGCCATGCAAGTCGGCCAGCGCTTCGGCGGCCATATCGTGCAGGGCCACGCCGACGGCACGGGGACCATCGAGTCCCGGACGCACGACGCGAATGCGGTCGTATTCACGATCCGTCCACATGATTCGGCGCTGATGAGGTATGTTATTGCACAGGGCTCCGTGACGCTGGACGGCATCAGCCTTACGGTCGTCAGCAGGGACCCGCACGCGTTCTCGGTGTCCATCATTCCGCACACCTTGAAGGAAACCGCCCTTCAAGGCAAACAGCCCGGCAGCGTCATTAACATCGAGACCGACGTGCTGGGCAAATATATCGACCATCTGCTTCATGAACCGAGAGTTCCACGGGAGGAGCAGCCGAATGACGGCCGTTCGCGCAGCGGCGGCGGAGTTACGGCCGCGTTTCTGGCGGACAATGGCTTTTTCTAAGGAGGGAACAAGATGAACGAGCAGGATACAAGACTGGAAGCATCGCTCGAGGGAATTTTCGATTCGATCGAAGAGGCTCTGGAGGATCTCAAGCAGGGTAAGGCCATCATCGTCGTTGACGACGAGGACCGGGAGAACGAAGGTGACTTGATCGCGCTCGCGGACAAGACGACGCCGGAAGTCATCAACTTCATGATCACGGAAGCGCGCGGGCTGGTGTGCGTGCCGATTACGCAGGAGCGGGCCGAAGAGCTTGACCTGCCGCCGATGGTCACGCATAATACCGATTACCACGGTACGGCGTTCACGGTGTCGGTCGACCATGTGACGACATCCACGGGCATCTCCGCTTTCGAACGGTCCGAGACGATTAAAGGGTTGATCGATCCGAGCTGCAAGGCGTCCGATTTTCGCCGGCCCGGCCATATCTTCCCGTTAATCGCGAAGAACGGCGGCGTACTTCGCAGAGCAGGGCATACCGAAGCGGCGATTGATTTGGCGCGAATGTGCGGCAGCGCGCCGGCCGGCGTCATTTGCGAAATTATTAAGGAAGACGGTACAATGGCAAGACTGATGGATCTGGTGGAGTTCAAGCGCCAGCATGGCCTGAAGCTGATCTCGATCGAGATGATGATCCAATACCGGAACGCCAAGGAGAAACTCGTTCAGCGTGCGGTCGATGTCAAGCTGCCTACCGACTATGGCGACTTCCGGGCGATCGCCTATACGAACGAAGTGGACAGCAAGGAGCATGTCGCGCTGGTCAAAGGCGAGATCGATCCTGCGCGTCCAACGCTTGTCCGCGTGCACTCGGAATGCTTGACCGGCGATGTGTTCCATTCGCACCGCTGCGATTGCGGACCGCAGCTTGCCGCCGCGCTGTCCCAGATTGAAGCGGAAGGCAGCGGAGTGCTGCTGTATATGCGGCAGGAAGGCCGCGGCATCGGTTTGATTAATAAATTAAAGGCCTATTCGCTCCAAGAGCAGGGATTAGACACCGTCGACGCGAATATTAAATTGGGTTTTGCGCCTGATCTCCGCGATTACGGGATTGGCGCGCAGATTCTGAAAGATCTCGGCATCACCCAGATGCGGCTGTTGACGAACAACCCGCGGAAGATCCGCGGCCTTGAAGGCTACGGCATCGAGGTCGTCGAACGCGTGCCGATTCAGATGGAAGCCAACGCGACGAACGAGCCATATTTGCAAGCGAAGAAATCGAAGCTCGGCCATTTGCTCGAGTTTGAAATATAAGCACCCGCCGTACACAAGCAAGTACATAATCGAAAAGGGGATATTCACATGCCACATGTATTCGAAGGACATTTAGTTTCGCAAGGACTGCGCTACGGGATCGTAGTCGGCCGTTTCAACGAATTTATCGTCAGCAAGCTGCTCAGCGGGGCGCTGGATGGCCTGAAGCGTCATGGCGTCAATGATGACGAAGTCGAGATCGCTTGGGTGCCAGGCGCATTCGAAATTCCGCTTATCGCGCAGAAGATGGCCGAATCCGGCAACTACGACGCCGTCATTACGCTTGGCGCGGTTATTCGGGGGTCAACGCCGCACTTTGACTTCGTCTGCAATGAAGCGGCGAAAGGTGTTGCGGCCGTTGCCTTGAAGACTGGCGTTCCGTCGATCTTCGGCGTTCTGACGACGGACTCCATCGAGCAGGCGGTTGAGCGTGCCGGTACGAAAGCGGGCAACAAAGGGTACGAGTCGGCGATCAGCGCGATCGAGATGGCGAACCTGACTAAATCTTTGAAGGGCTAATGCACTTCATTCAAGCGTAATAGAAGCATTATCGGGAGGAAGGCAACACCATGTCGGTTACGTACAAACTGGAATCTTTTGAAGGTCCGCTTGACCTGCTTCTTCACCTGATCGATAAGGCGGAGATCGACATTCACGAGGTGTCCATCAGCGAAATTACGGATCAATATATGGACTATCTGAATGCAATGCAGGAGCTGGAGCTTGAAGTGACCAGCGAGTTTCTCGTCATGGCCGCCACCCTCCTGTCGATTAAGAGCAAGCAGCTGCTGCCTAAGCCTCCGATCATTGAAGAGGAGTATGATTATTGGGAGGACGACAGCGGGCTCGATCCTCGCGATGAGCTCATCGCCAAGCTGGTGGAATACCGCAAGTACAAGCAGATTGCCGAGCAGCTTCGGGATATGGAATTCGAGCGCAGCTTGGTCTATACCAAAGAACCCGAAGACCTGACGCCATACATGCCGGTTATTCCGGAGAATCCGGTCAAAGGATTGCATGTAGGCGATCTGATCAAGGCATTCCAGCGTGCGCTCCGTAAGGCGACGCGGCGGAATGTGGTAGCTACCGTCCATCGCGATGAGGTATCCGTCAAAGACCGGATTCGTGACATCGTCCAGGTGCTGCGCGAGTTCGAGACGGTCCGGTTCTCCAAGCTGATCAAGACCGAGATGAGCCGGCACGAGATTGTCGTCACCTTCCTGGCGCTGCTGGAATTGATGAAGATGAAGCATATCCGTTGCTTCCAGCATCAGTTGTTTGACGATATCGTGATACATTGGAGAGGGGAAGCGGCAGAAAGTGGATTACTCGAAATTGAAGACAGTTACTGAAGGCTTGCTGTTCATGGCAGGAGACGAAGGATTGACCGCCAAGCAGCTGGCTGACATTCTGCAGACTGACACCGCCGTTGCGCACGATATCGCCAAAGACCTGATGAGCGAAATGAAGAAGAATAAGCGCGGCATCCTAGTCTCGCTCGTTGCAGGCGCTTTCCGGCTCACGACCAACCCGGATCACGCGCCGTTTTTTGAACGGATGGCGTATTCCCCGACAAGATCCAGCCTTTCGCAAGCGTCGCTGGAGACGCTGTCAATCATCGCCTACCGCCAGCCCATTACGCGGATCGACATCGAAGAGATTCGCGGCGTGAAGAGCGATCGGGCGCTCCAGACGTTAATGGCGAAGGATCTGATCGAGGAAGTCGGCCGCGCGGAAGCGATCGGCAGGCCGATTCTGTACGGGACGACGAAGTCGTTCCTCGACTATTTTTCACTGCCAAGCTTGGAATCGCTGCCCGAACCGTCAGCCGTTGACGATGACGCGCTGGATGAGCAGACCCAGCTGTTGTTCGAGAAGCTCGAGGGGCGTCAGATGACGATCGAAGAGCTGCCACCGGGGCATAACAAAGAATAGCACCAAATGCCAAACATGAGATTTGTTCGTAAGATCCATACTATCACTGAACTTAACAGAAATGGGGGAGATGACCCATGCTGGGTTACCCGTTCGGTGGTTGGATCGCGGCAGGTCTCTTTTTTTTGCTGCTGACCGCTGTGCTCCTGTCACGGCTTGTCGTGCGAGGCATCGTTAGCCGCATTGGCGAAGATGATCATGTCGAGCTGCGTATCCGAGGTCTGATGGGCCTCGTGAATTACCATTGGGAGCTGCCTATTATGCGCTTCACAAGCTTGAGCAAAGGCGTGGAGATGAAACAGGAGAAGACCTCCACGAACATGGGAGGCGACAGCGAGCAGATTTCCAAAGAAAAGGTCGATAAGGAAACGATTATCAAGCAGATCGATTGGATGCGCGTGCTGCTGCAGCAGACGGATCAGCTGTTAGGTTGGGTCCGAATCACGCTGAATCACGTCCATCTGACCGATTGGCGCTGGCGTTCTGCCGTGGGCACAGGCGATGCAATGTGGACGGCTATGCTGACGGGCATGGCGTGGACGGTCAAAACAACCGCGATCGGCGTTATATCGCAGCTGATTCGTCTGAAGACGGAGCCTAAAGTGACCGTTGAACCGGTGTATGCCAAAGCGCATTTCTCGACGGAGTGGCATTTCTCCGCGCATATCCGCCTGGGTTACGCGATTTTTGCCGGCGTTCATCTGCTGTACCGGATGCGCAAAGCGCGCGGGATTCTCCGCGGTCTTGTCGGCTGGCAGCGAATTCTGATGAGGGCGTAACCGGACTGTCCCCGGCAGCCACATAGAATGATTCGCTCAAGGGTAAACTGAATGTGGCAGAAAACATGAATGATAAGCAGCCAAGAGGAGGGCCAAGCAGCAATGAACGAGCATCCGATACAAGGGTTAATGCAAACGGCCATGGAGAACATCAAGGAAATGGTCGACGTCAATACGATCGTTGGCGACCCGGTACAGACGCCTGACGGCAGCGTTATTATGCCTATAAGCAAAGTAGGCTTCGGCTTCGTTGCCGGGGGCAGCGACATCCGATTGGGCAATATGGCCGATCAGGCTTCGGGAAATGCCGCATCCAACAATGATGCGCATAATGCCCTTGTCAGCATGCCTTTTGGCGGCGGCAGCGGCGGCGGCGTATCGATCACTCCGATCGCATTCCTGGTTGTAGGCACACAAGGCGTTCGCGTCGTTCCGCTCGATAGCCAGACTCATCTGGTGGAGCGCGTTATCGAGTCCGCGCCGCAAGTATTCGAGAAGCTTCAAGGGATGTTCAAAAAGAACGGCAATCAGCACGATGAACAGGCCAGTGCTGTCTATATCGACACGATCAATACGACGGACGGCCATATCATCTAAGCCGATGCGTTAAAATCTGGTCTTCCAGGAAAACTGCTCGCATGGAGCAGTTTTCTTATTTATAGACTTAAAGAATCGTTAGCGACATAACCTCGTCCCACGCTCATATAATGTACAAGACCAATGTAGGGCTAACCTGCCCGAGGAATACAAGGAGGATTACGTTTGTATGAGGCCACACCGTACACGTACTTGGCTCGCAGGTATTCTTGTGATGGCATGCTCGGCCATGACGGTCGTTCCGGCACACAAGGCAGACGCGGCGCCATCGATCTATACGAATGCCCAAGCAACGTCCTTAATTGATGTAGAATCCGGCCGCATCCTGTACAGCGAAGACGGCGACAAGCCTATGTTAATTGCGAGCTTAACCAAGATCATGACGGCGATCGTGGCGATTGAGCACGGGAAGCTGGCTGATATGGTCAAGACGAGTAAACGGGCGGCTGGCAAGGAAGGCTCATCGATCTATTTGAAGCTGGGAGAGCAGATGAGCCTGAAAGATATGCTGTACGGCTTGATGCTGCGATCGGGTAACGATGCGGCAACCGCTATTGCTGAGCATGTCGGAGGGTCCGAAGAAGGTTTCGTCTATCTGATGAACGAAAAAGCGAAGGAGCTCGGCTTGACGAACAGCCACTTCATGAATCCGAGCGGACTTGACGCGAAAGGGCATTATTCCTCTGCCAATGATTTGGCCAAGCTTACGGCGTACGCGATGCACAATCCCGTATTCAAAGAAATCGTGAAGACGCCGGGCAAGCGGGTGGAAGGGCGCGATTACCAGTGGGTGAACAAGAACAAAATGCTTCGGATGTATGACGGAGCAGACGGCGTCAAGACAGGCTATACGAAGGCGGCGCTCCGTTGTCTGGTCAGCTCGGCTACGCGGAATGATCAACAGCTTGCAGCGGTTACGCTGAGCGATCGCAGCGACTGGGCGGATCATGCGAAACTGTTCGATTGGGGCTTTGCGAATTTTCCGCTTACGGAACTTGCCTACAAGGGGCAGTTGGTCGATGGCTACTTGCTTGCGGCAGGCAGGACCGTACGGTATCCGCTAGCAAAGAACGAGCAAGGCGCCTTATCCACGAAGCTCAACCTTATTGATCCGGCTTCCATCTCGTACTCGCTTGGCGAGCGGGGCAAGCTGGAGTGGTCCATGAACGGGAAGCCGATTGCCGTAACGCCGGTCTATGACGTCATGGGATCAAGATTGTCATTGCCCGAACGACCTGCATGGGCAACGGAGGAAACCGCGGATCGCACGGCTAGACCATGGGCGTATTCGCTGCGCCATTCGCTTACACGGGTGCTAAAAACGTTGTTTGGAGGAATGGGGGCATAGAAGATGGTAAACTGGATATGGCTGTTTTTCATTGCGGCGAGCTTCGTGGCTGCAGCCATTAACGGCAACATGGAGGCGCTGACCGAAGCGGCCTTCGATGGAGCCAAGAACGGGGTATCCGTAAGCTTCGGCCTGATCAGCGTGATGGTGTTCTGGCTCGGGCTTATGCGAATTGCTGAGGACGGCGGCCTGCTGAACAAGCTGGCTGCCTTACTCCAGCCCCTCGTGCGCATGTTGTTCCCTGATGTTCCGAAAGGACATCCGGCACTCGGCTATATCATGAGTAACATGAGCGCGAACATTCTTGGCCTCGGTAATGCAGCTACGCCGATGGGGATTAAGGCGATGCAGGAGCTGCAGAAGCTCAACCCGGATAAGGAAACGGCGACGCCGGCCATGTGCACGCTGCTGGCCTTGAATACGGCGAGTATAACGCTGGTGCCCACGACGTTGATCGCCATTCGCATGACGTACGGCTCAGCGCATCCCGCCGAGATTGTCGGGACGACGCTAGCAGCGACGGCTGTTGCTACCGTTGCGGCTATTGCTGCTGACCGTTGGTACCGATCGCGAAGCAAACCGCCAATCAGCGGCGGCGGCATCGGCAAGACCATTCAGCGCGGCGCTTCACCGCCGGATTCATCCGCTTCGGCTGCTAGTGACGGAATCGCCTCCATTACAGCTTTGCCAACGGCAAGCGGGAAGGGGTGAGGTTCTCGTGTACGCATGGATCACGACGATATCAGCCTGGACCATCCCGTTCATGATTGCTTTTATTCCACTCTATGCCGCTTTCAAAAAAGTGCCGGTCTACGAATCCTTCCTTGAAGGCGCGAAAGACGGCTTCGGCACCGCGATCAACATCATTCCTCATCTCGTCGGTATGATGGTGGCCATCAGCATGTTTCGCGCATCTGGGGCGATGGACTTGATGATCGGGCTAATCCGGCCGTTATTCGACCAACTGGGCATTCCGAGCGAGGTACTCCCATTGGGACTGCTAAGACCACTGACCGGAGCGGGCTCGCTTGCTTTCACGACAGAGCTCATTAAGACGTACGGACCTGACTCCATGATCGGACGGATCGCTTCCACGATACAAGGCAGTACCGATACAACGCTATACGTGCTTACCGTTTACTTCGGCGCAGTCGGGATCCGACGCAGCCGCTATGCGCTTAAGGTAGGATTATTCTCGGATTTAGTCGGTTTTCTTGCTGCTATCTTTATCTGCTTATACATATTCGGCTAATATCCGGAGCTTCAAGAACAGCCCATTTCTGCGAAATGATCGGGATAACCGAACGTTTCGACAGAAGCGGGCTTTTTTTCGCTGTCTTTCGCTTTTCTTCTTTGTCGATTTTAGGGTATGATGGAGGATGAGGTGAACGAATTGGAACGATTACAGAAAATATTGGCGCAGGCGGGCATTGCTTCACGCCGCAAATGCGAAGAGTTAATACTGTCCGGAGTTGTTGCGGTTAACGGTGAGACGGTGACTACGCTCGGGGTGAAAGCCGATCCGGCCGTCGATGTCATTACGGTTAAGGGGCGTCCGATCCGCAATGAACAGAAGCTTTACTTAGTGATGAACAAGCCCAAAGGCGTCATCACGAGTGCCAGCGATCCGCAGGGCCGCAAGATCGTGTCCGATTTTCTCCCGGGCATTAAGGAACGCGTCTATCCGGTAGGAAGACTGGACTATGATACGGAAGGTTTGCTGCTGCTTACGAACGATGGCGAGTTTGCGAACTTGCTGACGCATCCGAGCCACCATGTGCCGAAGACGTATTTGGCTACGGTTAAAGGCATTCCGCACGGTACCGCGCTCGAGAAGCTGCAGAAGGGGATCAAACTGGAGGACGGCATGACGCAGCCGGCAGAGGTGGAGTACCAGGACGTCGACCCCGAGAAGAAGCAAGCGACGATCATGATTACGATCTACGAAGGCCGCAATCGCCAGGTTAGGCGTATGTTCGAAGCAATCTCCCATCCGGTAACCCGCCTGAAGCGGATCCGTTTCGGCGAATTGGGACTTATGAACCTGCAGCGCGGCAAGTATCGGCATCTGACGCCTAAAGAAGTGCAGGAGCTGAAGGATATCGCCCTCAAGACACATAAAGTTCAAAAATAGCGAAGTGACGGCATTCAACCTGCCGTCCCATTTTCGTTATAATGAAATTTGCAAGCGAGTTCAACAAGGCAAGGTCGGTGACGCATAGATGGGGAAATACCGCAAAACGACACAAATCGTCATTTTGATTGGGGTCTTGCTGCTCGGCGGATATGCGATCGGCAAGGCGCTTTTTGCATCTGACGACGGTGGCTTGCCCAAGATTGGCGAGAAGCCGCCGGAATTTGCGCTGCTCGGAGAAGATCAAGAGGCGCATAAGCTGTCCGATTATGAAGGCAAGGCGCTTGTCATTAATTTTTGGGGAACGTTCTGTCCGCCCTGTGTCATAGAGACGCCGGAGTTTCAGCGACAATATGAGAAGTGGACAAGTATGGGCAAGCCGTTCGAGATTATCGGCATCAATCTGGGCGAGGATAGCTTGACGGTCCGTAACTTCGTGCAGCAATACGGCTTAACCTACGAGATGCTGTACGACAAAGGCCGTAAGATCATGGCCAAGTACGGCGTAGAATCATTCCCGACGACGTTCTTCGTGAAGCCTGACGGTACGATTATGGATATATTCGTCGGCGGTATGACGGAGGAGGATATCGACAAACGCGTCACGAAACTGCTGCAGTCCTAACTTCGTAAGGAGGATTATTGTTGCTATCTTTCCAGAATACCAAATGTGAATGCGGCCATCAGAATCCGGTAGGCACCGTGCTGTGCGAAAGCTGCGGCAAACCGCTCGAGGAGGCTGAAGCTGCGTCTACGGCTCCGCTCGAGATGCGGTATGACGGCGCAGCAAGGCGGTCGCAGAAGACGAATCCGAGTATCATTGACCGGGTATGGAATTTCTTCTCCTCGGTGAAGATTGCTGTCTGGCTGATCGTAATTACGTTGATCGCTTCAATGATCGGGACGATTTTCACGCAAGAGAGCGCCTTCATTTCATTTGACCCGGACACGTATTACGAAGAGAAATACGGATGGATCGGTAAGCTCTATTATGAGCTCGGCTTCTCGCATACATACGAAACCTGGTGGTTCACAACGCTGATCGTCATGATCGCCACATCGCTCGTCGTCTGCAGTCTGGACCGGGTGCTCCCGCTCTACAAAGCGCTCAGCAAACAGCAGGTCCGCAAGCATGTTCAGTTCCTGAAACGGCAGCGGACGGTTTATGAAGGTGCCGTTGTTGGCGATGCTGAAGAGTGGGTCGCTGAAGTGGAGCAGCAGCTGAAGCGCAAACGTTACAAGGTGAAGCGCGAAGGCACTGCGCTGCTGGCCGAGAAGAACCGGTTCAGCCGCTGGGGACCTTACATCAATCATATCGGCTTGATCGTGTTCTTGCTGGCGGTGCTGCTGCGATCTGTTCCGGGCTGGGCGATGGACAGCTACTTGGCGATTCGGGAAGGCGAGACGCTGCAGATCCCGGAGACGAACTATTATCTTAAGAACGAGAAGTTTACGCTGGACTACTATGCGGATGACGAGCTGCCGGACGAGCTGAAAGGAATCCCTCGGCCTAAGCTTTATCAGACGGATGCCATTCTCTACGAATGTACGGCGGATTGCGATGATCCGCTCAAGGAACCGGTGCTTGAAGAAGTAAGCCAACACGGAATTATCGTGAATGACCCCATGGCTTACGGGGGACTGAAGATCTATCAGTTCGGATACGACGATACGCCGAAGCTCGCGGCCGTTAAGCCTGTCTTGGTGGATAAGACAACAGGCAAGACCTACGGGCCATTCGAGCTGTCGATGCGTAATCCGCAGCTGAATTACGAGCTCGGGCCTTATACGCTGGAGCTGCACTCGAAGTATTTGGACTTTGCGATGGATGAGAAAGGCGAGCCCCGGACCAAATCGGACGAACCTAACGCACCGGCCTTTATCTTTATGTTGAAAGGACCCGGATTGGCGGAGGACGGCGAACCGTATATGTATTTCCCAAGGCAGATCGATAAGGAAAAGTTCAGTCAGGATGCCATTAACGGCGATCTGGCGAATCGGTTCGAGATCAAGGTGCCTTCAATGGAAGGCGTAACCTTCGCCGGAACGGTCAGTACACTTAATATACGGACAGAGATGGCAATGCCTTATATATGGACAGGGACCGCGATTTGGATCTTCGGCGTATTCCTCGGCTCGTACTGGCATCACCGCCGTATCTGGCTGCGAATCGACGAGGGCCGCGTCCTGCTTGGGGCTCATACGAACAAAAACTTTCACGGCATGCGTGCCGATGTCGCTTCGGTCTTGAAGAAGACCGGGATCGATGTGGAGCCGAAGTCGCTCGATAACGGAGGTAATCGCGCTTGAATTCTTCATTGCTGACTTTCAGCAGCGACGCTTATTTGGTCGCGTTCTTTTTATACTGCTTAGGTTTTATCTCGTACGGGATTACGATCGCTGGGGCACGCTACACCAAGCGTGATCCGAAAGCGTATATGAAGCGTTGGGGACGGATCTCGTACGTCATATCATTGCTCGGCTTCGTGTCGCATGTTGCCTTCTTCTTTACCCGATGGATCGGCGGAGGGCATATCCCGACCAGCAATATGTATGAGTTTATCAGTTTCCTGGCGATGATGATCATGCTTGCATTCGTGGTCGTTCATGCCATATACCGCAAGGCGGTTATCGGGTTGTTCACGCTTCCGCTGATCGTCATTATCGTTGCTTATTCCATGGTCTTCCCTCAAGAAGTCCAGCCGCTTATCCCGGCGCTGCAATCCTATTGGCTGAAGATCCACGTTACCACCGCCGCGCTAGGCGAAGCTTTCTTCGCGGTCGGCTTTGCAACAGCGCTGCTGCAGTTGCTGCGCGTGGTCGATTTCCGCGAGAAGAGCCCTCGTGCACGCCGCTCGCAACGTTGGGTAGAGATTGTCATGATCGTCGGCGTGATCATGATCGGGTATCTGGTAAGTGTATTCGGTTTTCGCGCCGCGGGTTATGAAGCGGTCTTCGTGCAAGAGAACGTCACCATCACGGATGCCGGCGTTGATAATACCGAGACGGATGAAGTGGTGTATAGCCTTCCTCCGATCTTTAAGCCATTCAACAGCCAGGTACAAGAGATCGACTCTTTCATCGGTCTGAAGGACGGCGTATTCGAGACACCGCATTGGATGAAGGGCGTAGACGCCGCGCGCAAATTAAATACGATTATATGGTCTATCATTGCCGGGCTTGTGGTATATGCCATTATCCGTCTCATCCTTCGCAAACCGATTGGAGCCGTGCTTCATCCGTTTACGAGAGGGATCGATCCCGATGATCTGGATGAGATCAGCTACCGAACGATCGCGATCGGGTATCCGCTATTCACGCTAGGAGCTCTCGTATTCGCCATGATCTGGGCATATGAGGCTTGGTCGCGATTCTGGGGTTGGGATCCGAAGGAAGTATGGGCACTTATTACATGGCTCTACTATACGGCTTATCTCCATCTGCGGTTGTCCCGCGGCTGGCACGGTGAGAAGTCTGCATGGCTTGCCGTTATCGGCTTTATCGTGGTCATGTTCACGCTCGTCGGCGTCAACTTGGTACTTGTCGGTCTGCACTCCTATGCAGGCGTCTAAATGAAAGAATAAGGAGTCGAAGCGCATATGTCCGAACAGCAGCATCGTATTCTCGTCGTTGACGATGAAGAACGTATCCGCAGATTACTGAAAATGTACTTGGAGAAGGAAGGCTACGTCATCGAAGAGGCTGAGGACGGGGAGAGTGCGCTTCGTCTCGCGAGCGGCCGTGATTTTGATTTGATTCTGCTTGACGTTATGCTTCCCGGTATCGACGGCATCGAGGTTTGCTCGCGTCTTCGTCAGGTGAAGGCGACCCCGGTCATTATGCTGACGGCCAAAGGGGAAGAGATGAACCGCGTACAGGGCTTCGAGGTTGGCGCGGACGATTATGTCGTCAAGCCATTCAGCCCGCGCGAAGTCATCTACCGGGTTAAGGCGATTCTGCGCCGTTCCTCGGCAACCGCGTTCCTGTCAAAGGAGACGCTCACGAGCAACAATATCGTATTCCCGCATCTCATTATCGAGCATGACGCGCACCGTGTCATGGCTGGCGGACATGAGGTTAGCCTGACGCCGAAGGAATACGAGCTGCTGCATTATTTGGCCATCTCGCCGGATAAGGTCTTCTCGCGCGAAGAACTGCTGAAGGATGTATGGAACTACGAGTTCTTCGGCGATCTCCGTACGGTCGATACGCATGTGAAGCGGCTGCGCGAGAAGCTCAATAAGGTGTCTCCGGACGCTGCTTCCATGATCACGACCGTATGGGGCGTCGGCTACAAGCTCGAGGTTCCAAAATAACGATGTTCGGCATGTTATGGCGTAGTGTCGTCGGCAAGCTGTGGATGACAATCATCGCGCTTGTCGCTGTCGTATTGCTCATTCTGGGCGGATTCCTGTTGCAGTATATCGATATGCAGTTCGAGAATTCGCATCAGGTGAAGGTGCTCTTTGTCTATACGGGTATTATCGGGTTTTTGCTATCGACGTTCTTTGCTTTCTTCCTGTCCACGAAGATCACGCAGCCGCTGATTCAAATGAAGAAAGCGGCGGATCTTATAGCGAAAGGAGAGTATCGGACGAGAGTTCCGGTCCGTTCCAATGATGAGATCGGCGATCTGGCCGATACGTTTAACCATATGGCGGAAGAACTCGATACGCTTATCCGGGATTTGAGTCATGAGAAGGATCATCTGGCAAGCGTGCTTCGCAGCATGGGAGATGCCGTCGTTACCTTCGATGCGGAAGGGAACGTGATCTTGTCCAATCCGCCTGGCCAGCAGCTGCTGGATCGGTGGAATGCGATGGATTGGACTGAGGCAGCGGATGCCACGGGCAAGTACCGCATGCGTAACCAGGTGCCGGTTCCAATCTTCGAAATTTACCGAAACGTCCTTCGCAAAGGCCGGGATATGTCGGACAAAGTACATGTTCAGAGCGGCGCATGGTCGATTGTGATGGCGCCTCTTAAATCGAATGATGCTGTTCGCGGCGCTGTAGCGGTTATGCGTGATGTCACCGAGGAGACTAAGCTTGAGAAGCTTCGCAGAGACTTCGTCGCGAACGTCTCGCATGAGATTCGGACGCCGCTCTCCATGCTTCAAGGATATAGCGAGGCGCTGCTCGATGATATTGCCGGTTCGCCGGAAGAACGCCGGGAGCTGGCGCAGGTTATCCATGATGAGTCGCTCCGAATGGGACGATTGGTGAAGGATCTGCTCGATCTGGCCCGGATGGAGGCTGGTCATCTTGAGATGAGCCCGGTCTCGCTGGATCTGACGGACTTGCTGAAGCGAGTGCATCGCAAGTTCAACGTCTATGCCAAGGAAAGAGGCATCGCGCTTGAGCTGGTGCTTGCGCAAGATGAACTGCATCTTGGAGCAGGGGACGAGGATCGCCTTGAGCAGGTGCTTACGAACTTGCTCGATAACGCGCTTCGTCATACTTCCACCGGTGCTTCGATCCGACTCTCCGGGCGGTACACGGAGATCGAGATCAAGCATTATGTACAGATTCAGGTGGAGGATGAGGGCGAGGGCATTCCAAGCGAAGACCTTCCCTTTATATTCGAGCGTTTCTACAAGGCGGATAAGGCCCGCAAACGAGGCGCTTCCTCTGGTGGCACAGGTCTTGGACTTGCCATCGTCAAGAACATCATGGAAGCGCATCGCGGTCGAATTACGGCCGACAGTAAGGTTGGCAAAGGGACGACGTTCACGCTGCTGCTTCCTGTCGAAGCGACATAGATAATGTTTAAGCACACCGGCTCGGTGTGCTTTTTTTGTTGAAGCAAGCCGACTAATCTTGTTGGTCGTGAAACAATTTTCATCAGGATTTACGCGAAATGATTTCTACTTGGAGAAGAATGAGGGAAGGTGGGTACGAAAAAAGCACCGACCCTGGGATCGGTGCTAATTATAAATTAACGAAGCGTGATTTCTTTGGCATTATTCAAATCAGGCAAGGAGGCGATCTGAGCAACCAGTTCCTTCGGAGCTGCTTTGTCAACCGACAGCACCATGATCGCTGCGCCGCCTGCAAGTTGACGACCAACCTGCATCGTTGCGATGTTGACATTGTTGTCGCCGAGCAGTGTACCGATCTTACCGATAATGCCTGGTTTGTCATTGTGGGAGACGAGTACCAGATTGCCTTCTGGAGCAACGTCAACCGGGTATTTGTCGATCTGTACGATGCGTGGACCATAGCCTGTCAGCATGGTGCCGGCAACCGTACGCTCTTCGTTCTTCGAACGAAGGGTAACCGTAACAAGGTTCGTGAAGTCACGGGAGGCAGTCGATTTGTTCACGACGATGTTAACGTTGCGCTCTTTCGCCAAGTGCATCGAGTTAACGACGTTCACTTGCTCGATGCCGAGGTGATGTCCGAGAACGCCGCGTACGATATAGCGTGTCAGCGGCTGGGTATCAACGTCGGCAAGCTCGCCGGAGTAGCTGACTACGATCTCGGCTACTGCGCCTTCTGTAAGTTGAGCAACGAAGCTGCCCAGTTTCTCGCCAAGGCCGAAGTAAGGCTGAAGCACTTTAAGCAGGCTAGCCGGGATCGGCGGCATGTTGACCGCGTTCACGAACGGCTTGTCGCGCAGAATGTTCAGTACCTGTACCGACACGTCAATCGCAACGTTCTCTTGCGCTTCAACCGTAGATGCGCCGAGATGCGGAGTGACGATTACTTTCGGGTGGCTCAGGAATGGATGATCCGCTGCCGGAGGCTCGATCTCGAATACGTCAAACGCTGCACCGGCTACGATGCCTTGATCGATCGCTTCGATAAGCGCCTTCTCGTCGATGATGCCGCCGCGGGCACAGTTAACGATCCGCATGCCCTTCTTCATCACTTCGAACTGTGCGCTGCCGATCATGTGGCGCGTCTCAGGCGTCAGCGGCGTATGAACGGTCATGAAGTCCGCATTGCGTACAATCTCGTCAACCGTGGAGAGGCGAATACCGAGCTGCTCTGCGCGCTCTTCGGTCATGAATGGATCATAGCCCATGATTTCCATACCGAATGCTTTGGCGCGCTTCGCAACCTCGCTGCCGATCCGGCCCATACCGAGTACGCCGAGTACTTTGGTGCGGAGCTCAACGCCCACGAAAGATTTGCGATCCCATTCGCCGCCTACCGTCTTGAGGTAAGCTTGCGGAATGTGGCGCGCGACAGCCATCATCATGGCAAAGGTGTGCTCACATGTTGTAATGGTATTGCCGTCTGGTGCATTAATAACGATGATTCCAAGCTCAGTTGCTGCTTTAAGATCAATGTTGTCTACCCCAACGCCAGCGCGTCCGACTACTTTAAGCTGCTTGCCTGCTTCCATTACGCGCTTGGTAACCCGTGTCTGGCTGCGCACCAGAAGGGCGTCGTACTCGCCGATGATGGCGACAAGCTCGTCCTCGCTAAGACCAGGCTTCTTGTCAACAGCTACATCGGTTGCTTCCACAAGCTGTTGAATACCGAGATCGCTGATTGGATCTGAGACCAAAACTTTGAACATGTGAAGTGCCTCCTGAACGTTATTCCCATAGCATACTTGATTATGCCGCATTAAAGGCTTAAAGCAAGGATGTATGAGGTTTGGGTGCAACGGAATCGCGTATGCTAAAAACCCTCGCTAGCCGCTGATTGCATAACGGGCGAGAGTCTTGTATCGTGATCCGCTTCTATCATTACCGCTTGTCGCATCGCTCCGGACATTGTCGGAATTGTGCGATTTCGCGTACACCGTAACTGTTTTAGACTTTACTATTTTATAGCAACCTTGTGGATAAAATCAATGGCGAAACTTGCCCATTTGTGAAAATTTCGTTAGAATCAAGGGCAAATAAGTCGCTGTAACTGAGGTGTTTTGTGAAGATGTGGGAAGAGATCGCTCCTGGAGAATTTATAACGTTATTGTCGAATGATGCGCTGGAGACTACGCAAATTATTGATGTGCGAGAAAAGCATGAGTGGGATTACTATCATTTGGAAGAGTCTACCTTGCTGCCGATGAACGAGATCCCATCGAAGCTTCATCTGCTGCGGACGGACAAGCCGCTCTATATTGTATGCGCGCACGGGGTGCGAAGTGCGGTTGTATGTAACTATCTGCAAGAAAAAGGCTATGACAACCTCCGCAATGTTTCCGGCGGAATGGCTGCCATAGCCGATCTGCAAGGCTTTGCTTATGACTGAACCCGTAAGGCGAATTAATTCTCTTCGGAGAAGAAGAATGGGAGCTGCGGCAGAACTTCCTTCTCGTAAAGTCTGGATTTGCTGCTCATAAAATCCCCGGACCGAATGGCTTTGGCATTCACGAGCAAATCGACGACAGCATCGACCGTTTTCATCTTCATCTTGGTCGCTTCACCGGATAGGATATACTCGTCTACTCCCGTCGTAAGATCTTGCGGGTAATAAGGCGTGAGCAGCTGGCGCGCTTTGAGTTGGTCAGCCATCAGCTTATTCTTGACGGTGAGGGACAGCGTTTTCCACTGTGCGATGCCAAGCACGCCGGACGGATCGTAAGTAGCCGGGATTTTGGAATTTACGGTGTTGCTCCACCTCAGCATGGATTTGTAATAATCCAGCTGGGAAGCAGTTACTTGTTCGACGCCTTCCTTATAGAAGGAATCGTTGACGAGTGCCCGCATCAACTCGGCATCTGCCAGATCCTTAGAGGATACAGAGGCGCGGCTTGCGGCTTCGCCAAGGAGCTTGATCCCCTTGAGCATCTCGACCTGAGCCTGCTGCAGCAGCGGAGAAGAGCTTTGCATGGAAGAACTCGAAGCCCTTTTGTAGTTCTCTTTGGCCAAGGAGGCAAGTTCCTTCAAGGCAGAGGCAGGTTCCGACAAGGAAGCGGCCGCCAGCTTATCCATCGTCTTATACCATTCGGATTGAAATTCACGATAAGGTAAAAATACAGTATGATAGAAGGAGACCAAATCCTGCTGCGGATATGAGCCTGGTTCGCTGGGGGCGCCGCTCAAATGCGCTTTTTCTTCCACATATTTGGCTTCGGTCTGTTCGGCACCTATTTTGGCACCATAGAAGAAGGCGCCCACGGCTACGACGAGCATAAAGATGAAGCCGAGGCTGAAAAAAAGTTCTGTGCGGGTTAGTCGTTTCTCCATGGTAATCTCCTTCGTTCTCCCAATTTTCGCCAAAATTCGCGGCAGCAATTGTCCTACTAGTATAGGGGAATTCAATGTAAAAGAAAATATGAACCTTAGTTGACAGGCGGGAATCTATGAAAAAATTCGACATGAGCAAATTTAAGCTGCGCAAAGTCACAATCGATGAGATCGATGACCGGATGCTGCTTATTAATTTGTACGCTACACAAGCTGTTACACTTATTATCGGTCTCATATGGATTTTTTTTCAGAAGGGAAACCCGATTTTATTATTTTCCGCCCCGAAAGATTTTTCCTTTTTGTACTGGGGAGCGGGGCTGGCGGCTGCCGTATTGCTGGTTGACCTCGCCGTTTCCCGTTTTGTGCCGGATGAAGTCAATGATGATGGGGGAGTTAATGACCGGATTTTTAAAAACCGGGCGTGGTGGCATATCCTATTGTTGTCGTTTGTTGTCGCAGTTTGCGAAGAGACGTTGTTCCGCGGCGGCATTCAGGCTACGATCGGCCCCTATTGGACGAGCATCATTTTCGCTGCCATCCATGTGCGCTATTTGAAGCACTGGATTCCAACCGGGCTTGTCTTCTCCATAAGCTACGGACTCGGCTGGATTTACGAATACACGGATACATTGTGGACACCAATCGTTGCACATTTCCTCATTGACGCCATTATGGGCTTTATCATCAGGTTCCGGAGGGAATAGAAGTATGAGCAGGGTAGAGAAATTCGGAAGCCGCAAACTGGATGGGGGAAATGTTCGGGCTCGGGGGAAAGCCGGCGCTAAGCCGGATGCCGAAGGGGAGCAACTTCCTTCTAGAGTGGAGAAATATCCTTCTAATCGCTATAAATTCACGCATTGGTTCTATCGTTTCCTTATTATGTTGTTCATTATGCTGGCAGTCGGGCTGTTATTATGGGGGAAAAGGCGATATGGTCTTTAACGGTATCTTAATCATTTTACTTCTTGCGGCAGCTGGCATTGCGATATTATCTTGGATGGTTCGCGAAGCAAATAAGCATCGACTCGATGCGCAAACGGTTCATCTGGCGGAACTGCCGGCTTCGTTCGAGGGGACGAGGGTATTATTTTTGTCCGATGTCCATGCACGGGAAATCCCGGATCTGCTTATCCAGCATGCCAAGGAGGATGGCCCGGTAGATTTGGTGCTCATCGGCGGAGATTTAAGGGAGCATGGCGTACCGCTTGAACGAAGCAGAAGCAATATTCGCAAGCTGTTAACGCTTGCGCCCGTCTATATGGTATACGGCAATCATGATTATGATGAGGATATTCGTTCATTCGATGTTATGTTGCGCGAAGAAGGGGTTCGAGTGCTAATCAACGAATCGGTCATCCTGGAGCAACAAGACGGCGCAAGGGTACGGCTTGCAGGCACCGACGACCCGCGGACATTGCGGGAAGACGTAGCCATGACGCTCAGTCATCCGGAGGTCGAGCCGGGAATATGCACGATAATGCTGGCGCATGATCCGGAAATTATCGAGCGTCTGAGCGAATCGGAAGAGCGGCAGATTAACCTGATAATGTCCGGCCACACACATGGAGGGCAAATCGTATTGCCGTTGATCGGGCCGCTCGTAATCTCGTCGAATATCCGAAAATATACGTATGGCTGGTTTACGTTTGACGGTAAGAAGCAAACAACCGCCACGGATGTGCGGCGGTTGTTCGTCAGCCGGGGGCTAGGCACATCCAAGTTCCCGCTGCGCCTGGGCGCTCCGGCCGAATATCATATTTTCACTCTGAAATCTGGCTCTTCTCGTTAGTTTCAATTGTCGCGGGGTCAATGAAGGTATACCCCTTATCTTTCAACTTCGTCAGCAAGGAATCGAGAGCGTCTTTGGTCCATGGCAATTCATGCATCAGGATATTAGCGCCCGAATGGAGCTGCTCCAATACATTAGCAATGACTTTGTCGGGTTTGTCTTTCGTACTGCTGTCCCAGTCAAGGGAGCCGTTGGACCATGTCATATAGAGCAGACCTTGATCAGCGGCAATTTTCTTCACTTTATCGCCGCCTGAGCCGAAGGGCGGGCGGAAGAACCTCGGCGTCGTTCCCGTTGTTTCCTTAACGATGGATTGGACGTCGCCGATTTGTTTTGTAATGACGGATTCGTTTTCTTGTTTGAGATCGATATGTTCCCAAGAATGGTTGCCGATCGTCTGCCCGCGTTCGGCTATTTTTTTCAGCAATTCCGGTTTTGCTTTGACGCGGTATCCGTTAACGAAGAAGATCGCTTTGGCATGGTGCTTATCCAATGTGTCCAGCATGGCAGTTAACGTCTCATCGTCTTTCGGGCCATCGTCAAAGGTGAGCAGCACCGCCTTCTTCGGTGCGTTCGTGCCTTCGATGGGGACGAAGCGGTAGGCGTCGTTCATTCGATATAATTTCTCGCGTTTGCTTGGTGCTTCGGACATTGGAGCTTGCTTGTCCGCCGACGTTTCTGGTGCTGTCTGCGAGTTAGCCGAAGCAGGCTGATCGGATGCGGGAGCAGGAACGGGTACGGGCACGGACTTCGTGACCGAATTGGAGTTAGTCTTGGGTGAGGCGGAATTTCCGCCTTTCCCATTATCCGTCTGATTTGCATTATTCTCAGGCTGTATGTTGTTTGACTGTTCCGAAGGCGAGTTGTTCCCGCAGGCAACCAGAAGCGATAATAATACAGTCGCAATCGTAATCCGCTGCAAATTTTGTATCATGAGCTGCATTCCCCTCCTGTCGTTTCATTAGATTACCCTTAAATCGTCCTATTTGTATCATACTTACGGGTGAGCAACCTATTCATATCTTTCCTGAATTTGTGGAGCATGCCGCGCGCCAAGCCAGGCCACAATACGTAGTGAATCCAACGATCACAAAGGAGGACTCACGCATATGAGATTGACCGGATTTATTATGGGTACTGTTGCAGGGATGATGACTGCCGCTTATTTGTCCAAGAAACGCCCAGGTATGGTAGCATGGGCGGGAGCCGCAACAGGTGATATGTTGTCTTCGGTAAAAGGCAAGGCGATCAGCGCAGTCATGAACCGGAAATTCGGGCGTGAGACCAACGCAGCTACGGCTGCCGCTCCAACTTCGACGGCAGTAAAAACTGCCGGAAGTTCGACGAACTCCACCGATTCTTGGAATCAAATCGAAGTGCTCATGAATGCCGATCCGCAAGTAAAAGCGGAAGCTGAGGAGATCGTCAAAGAGAACCAAACGCATTAAGCTTTACCTTGCAAAAAGCTTGGGCCATCCCTAATCGGATGGCCCAAAAGCTTGAACAAAAATGAATCGCCAACGCCGTCTCTTCCGTATGAAAGGGGAGGCAGCTTGGCGATTCTTTTTTTGTCCGATCTAGTGCATTCCAAGTACGAAAATGATAACATAGGTATATAGCACGAATTAAGCACACATTGCTCGCTGTTTCATACGCTGTTAAATAACAGATACAACCGCAATCCTTTGCGCCATTGCAATCTGTTTGCTCCGCGAAACGAAGCAGATGCTTTCGAAGAGGAGGATCCTAACATGAAAATCGAACGACTCAATCAAGATAAAATACGAATTTTCCTGACGTTCGACGACCTGCTGGAGCGTGGGATCCAGAAGGAAGACATGTGGCGCGAAATTCCGAAGGTGCATGAGCTGTTCAGCGAGATGATGGATCAAGCCTACACCGAACTCGGTTTCGATGCCAACGGGCCATTGGCAGTAGAAGTGTTCGCGCTTCCGGCTCAAGGTATGGTCGTAATCGTCACGCGGGGCAAGGTGAACGGAAGACCCGAAGAACGGGCACTCGAAGACGAAGACAGCGACGAGGATGTATATGAGCTCGAGGTTACGATGGAACAGAGCGATGTCGTCCTATATGCGTTCCGCGATTTCGAACATGTTATTGATGCTTGCAAACAACTGCATACAGCCGGATTGTCTGAGGACGGACGTCTCTATGCATACAACGGTAAATATATGCTTGCCTTTGAACCGGCAGGCCTGGAGCTTGCTCGCTATCAGGTATTGATTGCGGTGCTTGCTGAATATGGTGAAGCTGCCTCTGTAACGACCGCAGTTTTGGATGAATATGGGAAGGTCATTATTCCTGCTAAAGCTGTAACCGAAATCTGCATCCATTTTTAACATGAACGCACTGATGGAGCATCATTAGCGGCATTTCCGCTAGCATGGGTGCTCCTTTATTGTGTCCTTGGAAGGCTTGCATTATGAACGGAAGCTCAATTGCGGGAGCCGCATAGAGTAGACGGTTACCGCCCATATTATGCAATGAAAAGGTGGTGACAGTTCCAATGAATGGAACAGATTCGAACGATGTCCTGCAATCGACGCAGATCGTCATCGAAGAGGCACTTCGCAAACTAGGCTATGGCGAAGAAATGGTCGAGCTTCTTAAGGAACCGATTCGGATGCTCTCCGTTCGAATTCCGGTTCGTATGGATAATGGCAAGACGAAAGTGTTTCAAGGCTACCGCGCCCAGCATAACGATGCCGTCGGGCCGACGAAGGGCGGCGTGCGCTTCCATCCGGACGTCTCGGAGAACGAAGTTAAAGCGCTCTCGATCTGGATGAGCTTGAAATGCGGCATTGCAGACCTGCCTTACGGCGGCGGGAAAGGCGGAATTATTTGCGATCCGCGTAAAATGTCTTTCCGAGAGCTGGAGCGCCTTAGCCGCGGCTATGTAAGAGCGATCAGCCAGCTCGTAGGGCCGACGAAGGACATCCCTGCTCCGGATGTCATGACCAACTCCCAGATCATGGCGTGGATGATGGATGAGTATAGCCGAATTCGCGAATTCGATTCGCCGGGCTTCATTACGGGCAAACCGATTGTCCTCGGGGGTTCGCAAGGACGCGAGACGGCGACCGCACGCGGGGTAGCGATCATGATCGATGAAGCCATGAAGAAGAAAGGCATCCCTATTCAGGATGCGCGCGTCGTCATTCAAGGGTTCGGCAACGCCGGCAGCTACCTGGCCAAATTCATGTTCGAAGCGGGTGCCAAAGTTATAGGTATTTCCGATGTGAACGGCGCGTTGTATAATGATAAAGGGCTCGATATTGAATATCTGCTCGATCGTCGGGATTCCTTCGGTACCGTAACGAATTTATTCAAAGAAACCATCTCGAATGACGAGCTGCTAACGTTGGATTGCGACGTTCTCGTACCTGCAGCCATCGAGAATCAAATAACGGCAGACAATGCCCATAACATTAAAGCGAAGATTATCGTGGAGGCGGCCAACGGGCCAACTACGCTAGAGGCCACTCGGATTGTTACCGACCGCGGTATTTTGCTCGTGCCTGATGTGCTGGCAAGCAGCGGCGGGGTGATCGTATCCTACTTTGAATGGGTGCAGAATAACCAAGGCTACTACTGGTCGGAGCATGAGGTCGATACGAAGTTGCGCGATATGATGATCCGCGGGTTCAATCAAGTCTATGAACTGCATGAGACCCGTAAGGTGAATATGCGCCTAGCGGCTTATATGGTAGGCGTGCGCAAGACGGCGGAAGCGTCCAGACTGCGCGGCTGGATTTAATTACGGGGCATTACACGGGCGGCACACGTCGTTCTGCCTTAAGATGGAGGTGACAGACGAGAGAATGCTTCTTTTATCGATATTGACCGCAGCGGTCGCACCGGGCATTTCTCTGCTCATGTACTTCTACTTAAAGGACAGGTATGATGCTGAACCGGTTCATATGGTCATCAAAGTGTTTTTGCTTGGCGTATTGATCGTCCTGCCGATCATGGTCATCCAACGAGGCCTCCTGATCTGGTGGGGCGATCATGAGTTTCTATTCGCGTTCGGCGTCTCGGCCGGGGTGGAGGAGCTGGTCAAGTGGTTTGTCCTTTTCCATATCATTTATAACCATACGGAATTCGACGAGCCTTATGACGGCATCTTGTATGCCGTTGCTATCTCGTTAGGGTTCGCTACGGTCGAGAATGTGCTGTACGCCATTTTCCAACCGGCTTCATTCGGTTCACTGTTGGTCCGCGCACTGCTTCCCGTATCCGGTCATGCGTTATTCGGGGTTACGATGGGCTATTATTTGGGCAAAGCCAAATTCGCCGAAGGCAAGCAGGTCAAGAAGTTCCTCGCCTTGTCCTTGCTCCTGGCAATGGTAGAGCACGGCGTATACGATTGGATTATGGGATCGGGCACCGTCTATTGGATCTGGTTTATCGTTCCGCTCATGGTTTACCTATGGGTCAAAGGCATGCGTAAGATCAACCGGGCTAACGCGAGATCGCCATTCCGGCTGCTTGGCAAAGAGGAAGAGATTAAGCTATAACGATTCCGTCCATAATATTGAAGTTGGTTGACCAATTTCGGCTATGGACAGGAGGAAGATTAGCATTGTCTCGCGTGAAAGTAACCATTCGATGCAATAACTGCGGAGAGAAATTCATTCTTCGCGGACGCCGTGACAAAGGTAAGGTAGACACTGGCTTCAAGCAGTGCCTCTGCAACAATGTGGAGGACTTTGAAGTGGAAGAACTTGCGCTATAACGCGAAGCCTGACAGGCATGCCAGGACTTCCCGAAAACATGAATAAAGCTCCTTTCGACAAACCAAACTACCACTAGGGTTTGCATACGAAAGGAGCTTTTGCCATATGTACCGTCGATTAAGTGCTGTGCTGTTCCCGGTAATGACGCTGTTCTTTATCGGCTCAATCTATTGGGGTTATCAAGAGCATCAGGAGAAGAACTCCATCCTGATCAAAGCAGAGAACCAATATCAGCGTGCGTTCCATGATCTCTCCTACCACGTGGAGCAGCTTCATCGTGAACTCGGCAGCACGCTTGCCGTGAATACAACTTCACAAGCTTACCAGCGCAAGGGGCTAGTGAATGTGTGGCGCTTGACGAGCCAGGCGCAGAATGAAATCAATCAGCTGCCGCTCACGCTGTTACCGTTCAACACGACCGAGGAGTTCCTGTCCAAGATCGCGAATTTCGCTTATAAAACATCGGTGCGCGACCTAAGCAAGCAGCCGCTCTCGCCGGATGAATATAAGACCCTCAAAACGCTGTATGCGAATTCAGAGGAAATCTCGCAGAACCTGCTCGGCGTGCAAAGCAAAGTATTGGCCAAAAACTTGCGCTGGATGGATGTGGAGGTCGCGCTGGCCTCCGAGCAATCCGCAAGGGACAACACGATTATTGACGGCTTCAAAACGGTCGACAAGAAGGTGAGCGAGTACCCGGAAATCAACTGGGGGCCTTCCGTGGCGAGCATGTATCAGAAGCGTTCGGTTCAAATGCTCGGCGGGACGAAGAAAACGCCGGAGGATATCAAGAAGCTGGCAGCCGATTTTCTCAAAGTCGACCCAAGCGTCGTTCAAGTGGTCGAGAACGGAAAAGGGACCGAATATGAATCGTTTACCGCGTCGGTTAAGCAGCCGAATTCGGAACGTCTGACGCAGATGGATTTTACGAAGAAGGGCGGACAGCTCATCTGGTACATGAATCCGAAAGAAGTGACGCAGAAGAACTTGAACATCGGCCAGGCGGAGAAGACGGCATTGCAGTTCTTGAATGAGCACGGATACAAAGGACTTAAGCTGACGAATTACGATGAATACAACAACGTGATATCGTTCACGGCGGTAGGCACGCAGCAAGGCGTACTCATCTACCCCGAGAAGCTGACGATCAAAGTCGCGCTGGACGATGGCGAAGTTACAGGACTGCAAGCGAATGACTACGTCTATGAGCACCATACGCGCAAAATCCCGAAACCGAAGCTTGCCGCGGCAAAAGCGCGAACCGCGCTGAATCCGGAGCTGAAAGTCGAATCGGAACAGTTGGCTATTATTCTGAACGATATGGGGGCAGAGGTGCTGACCTATGAGTTCACCGGCAAAATCAACGGGGGCAAATACCGGATTTACATCAATGCCAACACGTCAGCGGAGGAAGCGATCGAACAGCTGCCATAGATGCCCAAGCGGCGGAATGCGAACATAAGCCCTCGCGTTCCGCCCTTATTTTTGCCCCGTCGTCCAAATAAGCAATGGCCTGTGCTATAATCGGGGAACGGAGGGGACCAGCGATGCTACCGAAAATTAACCAACTATTATACATACAGGTGGCTACCTCGGACGAAACAGAGGCAGCAATCGAATATAAGACACGAATTGCCGACGAGACCGAAGGCGAACTCTATATTGAGATCCCGGTTCGTGAAGGAACCAGCCGATACAAGAGGCTTTATCTCGGAGACGAACTGTCCGCATACTACTTATCCAGCGAAGGCGTGAAGCATTACTTCAACTCGCATGTGCTCGGCTTCAAAGAAGACGTGGTTCGGCTCGTTCGCATTCGCAAGCCGGAGCTGGAATCCATTACGAAGATTCAGCGCCGCAACTTTCTGCGGGTCGGGGCAGAACTGGAGATGGCCGTTCAGTTCTCGGGGCTGCGTTTTATCGTCATTACCGATGATGTCGGAGGCGGGGGCGTATCGTTCCTTAGCGACGGCAAGCGGCCGATCCAGGAAGGCCAGGAGATGGAATGCTGGCTGCTGTTGAACTTCCGCAACGGCAGCATTGATCATGCGCAGTACAAGGCAGAGGTCGTGCGGATGAAGAAGCTGGAAACCGGAAGAGTACAGGTGATGTGTAAATTCATTGCCATCTCAGAGAACGAGCGACAGAAGATCATCCGTTATTGTTTCGAACGGCAGTTTGAGCTGCGCAAGTAGCATGGTGATGCATAATCCGACGAACGAATGAAAAAACTACCCCCAAACGTTGTAAGGGGAGTTAGGATCATGAAGTGGCGCCAATGGCTGGTCAACAATCGGACCAAAGCAGGAAGCAAGAGCAAACAACTGATTCAATTGTCGGATGATGTGTCGAAAATGCTGCAAAAGATCGTCATCACGCTATTGGTTGCTGTCGTTTTCTGTCAGCTCGCCATGCAATCCAATACGGTAAGAAGGTGGGTGACGAGCGTAGATCGACTGGAGGGAACGCCTTTTCAGTAGGTGTACGTTCTTTGCATCTGCACCTTCGGTGTGGTATAATTTTCACATTCGCAGGCACAGCCTGCTTTTTTCTTGACGACTTGTCCATGCGTCTAAGAAGCAAGGCAGGTTAGATCGGTCCCCAAGGAGGTCGCACACCGTTGAGCAAGGATGAGAGGGTCCGCAGTGATCGAATGAACGTGGCGCTAGACGGTCCTGCCGGAGCAGGTAAGAGCACGGTTGCGAGGCAGGTAGCCAAACGGCTGGGTTACGTATACGTCGACACTGGCGCGATGTATCGGGCTGTGACGCTCGCGGCTATTCGCAGCGGCATTCGTCCTGACGAAGCGGACAAGCTAAGAGAGTTGGTCGCATCGCTTGAGATCGCTCTGATGCCTGGACCGGAAGGTCAAGTTGTACTGCTTAATGGAGAAGATGTTACGGAGCAGATTCGCACTAGAGACGTTACATTATCCGTATCTGCAGTTGCGGCTAACGAGGCAGTTCGAGCTAAGCTTGTTGATTTGCAGCGCAAGATGGCATCAGAACGCGGTATCGTGATGGATGGCCGAGATATCGGTACGCACGTATTGCCTGACGCCGAATTGAAAGTGTTTCTCACCGCCAGTGTCCAGATAAGAGCGTTTCGCCGGTTCCAGGAACTTAAAGAAGAGGATCGGGTTCCGATTGAGCAGCTTGAACGCGAGATTGCCGAGCGCGACCGAAGCGACGAGCAACGCGAAATCTCACCTCTTATCTGTGCGAAGGATGCCGTAGTCTTGGATAGCTCGGATATGACGATCGAACAGGTCGTCGAAGCGATCCTGGATATGAGCAGAACCAAAATGGCGGAGGCGAAATAAACTATGATTTATGTGTTTGTTCGATGGCTGCTTCGCGTATTCTATTCGGTTGTTTTCCGATTTGAAGCAGTCGGCCTTGAGAACATTCCCGCAACCGGTCCTGTTGTGTTATGTTCCAACCATATCAGCAACTTCGACCCTCCGACCGTGGGCATCAAGGTGAAACGCAAAGTTCACTACATGGCTAAAGCGGAATTGTTCGAAATTCCGGTCTTTGGTTCGCTCATTCGCGCCTTGGGAGCTTTCCCGGTCAAACGCGGCGGGGTCAGTAAGGATGCCATTCGAAGTGCAATTGCGCTGCTGGAGAACGGCGGGGTGATGGGCATTTTTCCGGAAGGATCGCGTAAAGCACCTTCGGGTATGGGTAAGAAAGGCGCGGCAATGATTGCAATGCGCAGCCATGCAACCGTCATTCCGGTCGCTGTAATTGGTACATATAAGCCTTTTCGCAAAATGATCATTCGTTACGGCCAACCAATCGATATGGCGGCCTTTATCCAAGATTCATCTTCTGATGTGTTGGAACGCGTAACGGAAGAGATTATGGCGAATATCCGGGAAATGGTTCGTCAAGGCTAATAACAAAGTTTTAGACAGTATGCGTCCGGCTTTCACGTTTCAAAGCGAGCGCGTATGTTTAAATAATAGTTGGGGTATGAATTGAGGAGGTTATTGCAAATGTCAGAAGAAACAAAAGTGCAAGAAACACTAGGCCAAGAGGCTCTGGACAATCTTGTGTCCATAAAGAAAGGCGATACAGTTAAAGGAACGATCGTCAAAATCGAAGATAACCAAGCCTATGTTAGCCTTGGATATAAATACGACGGCGTAATTCCTCTTCGCGAACTGTCCTCGATTTCGATCGACAATGCAGCTGAAGCTGTTCAAGTCGGTCAAGAAATCGAACTGAAAGTCGTATCGATCAACGATGAGAAAGAAAGCCTTGTTCTTTCGAAACGTGCAATCGACGGCGAAAAAGCTTGGGATGAGCTGCAAGCTCGTTTCGATAGCGGCGAAGTATTCGAAGTAACAGTAGCGGACGTTGTTAAAGGCGGTCTGGTTGCTGACGTAGGTGTACGCGGATTTATTCCTGCTTCTATGGTAGAACGTCATTTCGTTGAAGATTTCAGTGACTACAAAGGCCGCACACTTCGCGTGAAAGTGAAAGAAATCGACCGCGAGAACAACAAGGTCATTCTTTCGGCGAAAGAAGTGCTGGACGCTGAATTCGAAACAAACAAACAAAACATCATCGGCAACCTGCAAGTGGGCCAAGAAATCGAAGGCACAGTGCAGCGCCTGACGCCATTCGGCGCGTTCGTTGATATCGGCGGCGTGGACGGTCTGGTACACGTATCCGAGCTCTCCTACCAACACGTTGCGCATCCTAAGGATGTTGTGTCGGAAGGCCAACAAGTTCGCGTGAAAGTATTGAAAGTTGATCCGGCAGCAGGCAAAATCAGCCTGTCGATCAAAGCTGCTCAACCAGGTCCTTGGGATGAGGCTGGCGGCAAATTCAATACTGGCGATATCGTAACTGGTACGGTTCGCCGTGTCGTGAGCTTCGGCGCGTTCGTTGAGATCGCACCGGGCGTAGAAGGTCTGGTTCACATCTCGCAATTGGCGCACCGCCATGTGGCTACGCCATATGAAGTGGTGAAAGAAGGCCAAGAAGTTCAAGCGAAAATTCTGGACTTTAACCCAGCTGAGCAACGTGTTAGCCTCAGCATTAAAGAAACAGAAGAAGCGCCTGAGCAACCGGCTAAGCAAGAACGCGCACCACGAGAGCGCAATGACCGCGATCGTGGTCCTAAAGTCGAGAAAATCGACAACCCTAACGTTAGCCTCAGCGGCCAAAGCATGAGCTTTACGCTTGGCGAGCGCTTCGGCGACAAACTGAGCAAGCTGAAATAAATCTTGTAATGAAGACCGCAAGGAGACGCAGGAGACTGCCGCTCCAAGCGGTCTTTTTGCATGGAATCAGACTTCCTTCTCTAGCACATACTAAACCATCAAACGAGGTGATACTCATGAATGATGGTTTTTTTGCCGTGTGGTTGCTAGCGATCGGATTGATTCTCTATTTGACGGGTTGGCAGACGCAGGTGGCTGATCAAACGTCACGTATGGCCGTGGCGGCCTTTTTGACGGGCGTAACGCTGCTGCATGGCCTTGCTGTGCCTATCGGCGGAGGAATCGTAACGCTGCAAGGCAGTGCGGCTTGGGCGCTGCTCTGGGCATTCATTGCGGTTATATGTATTCGGAACTTCCTGCAGTCGCTCTTCGTCATCCTCTGTGCCGTATTAGGCGGTGCCGTGTGGCTATGGATTCGATTCATGTATGCGACCGATCCGGTCTTCCTGTTCTTTCATCCTGGCCTAGATGGCGCGATTATTGCCGGATTTCTCGCGGGTATGCTTACGGAACGATTCGCTATGCAGGCAGCAATTATCGCTATCGCCGCATCGATCGCTCAATTCTCGGCGATTCTTATGCCCGGGAAGCCAATCGAACCGATTACGATTGGCATGCTCAGTTGGTGGGATGGGGCCGTGGCAGCTTTAGCCGCTTCACGACTGACTTGGAATGTTAAAGCGGGCATCCGGCATGTTTCCAAATGGTTTAGCGAAGGAACGAGAGAACGGGGAGGGAATCCGTAACATGTGGAGAGAGACGAGCCAATATATCGAGGAGCACCACGTCTTGCTAGGCATTCTGCTCGGCGTCATATTCGGGATTACGGCCAGGCTGCTTATGCTTCGCACGGACTATCGACAATATCCGACGTATCCGCATGGACGTATCATCCACATATCGTTGGGCGTTATTGCCGCGGCGCTAGGTGCGGTAGCCGTCCCTGCGCTTTACAAGAAAGACTATACGGCGATCACGTTCTTGACGCTTGCCGCCCAACAGTTTCGCGATGTGCGCAATATGGAGCGCAATACGTTATCGAAAATTGACTCGTTGGAGCTCGTCTCGCGCGGTGCCGCCTACATCGAGGGGATCGCGATGGTGTTCGAGGGACGCAACTATTTGGTCATTCTGTCCGCGCTGCTCACCAGCTTAGTAGCAACGTCGCTGGGGCTCTTGTATGGCGTTGTGATGGGTCTCCTTTCGCTGCTTATCGTATTTAAGCTGAAGTCCGGCAAATCGATCTCGCACATTGCCAAAGCCGAAATCGGTCCCATCAAAGTCGACGGGCCGGACTTGTTCGTCGGGGATATCTACATCATGAATGTCGGCTTGTCTTCCAATCAAGCGGTCATCAAAGAGCGCGGCATGGGGATCATTCTGAATCCGTACAATCCGAACGGCAAGGCGACGCTAAGCAATTTGGGCCAAAGGCAGGCCATCTTGTTCGATCTCTGCACCATTCTCGGTGTGTACCGGGACGATGGCGAGCCCATGCTGATTCCGATGGCCAAGCTGGATATGAAGGATGGACGGCTGGGGATCTTCCTGCTGCCGCAAGAGCAGGATGCCTCGAAAGCGCTCGCGGTCGTGCAACGGGTTCCGATCCTGGAGTCGGCGGTACGTATGCCAACCGAGGCAAGCGTGAATAAAGGAAGGGAGAGACAACATGGGTAAGATCGTCGGAATCGTCACGGTGAACGGGGAAGCGGTAGCCGGCGGAGCGCCGATCTTCATTGAACCGGATGCGGAAAAACGCGAAACAACGGCTTTCCTGCTGGAGAAAATACTCGATGCCTGCGCACACGATCTGAAGAATGGGACCTTTATCTTGGTTAACCATAAAGGGGAATGAAATGTTAGCCAAGCCAGCTGTTTTTTGCTATGATGAAAGGCGTGAGTATTTTGATAAACATAATCTGCCGGCATGAAGAGCATGCGGCTTGACTATTTGCTGCTTAAGACGAGAAGTCTGCGGCTTGTATTATGTTTACGCTTGAGGAGTGAAATCGATGTCTAAACCCATTATCGCCATCGTAGGGCGGCCGAATGTGGGGAAATCTACGATCTTTAACCGGATTATCGGTGATCGGTTAGCGATTGTGGAAGACAAGCCTGGCGTTACCCGGGATCGCTTGTACGGTTCCGGAGAATGGAGTGGCAAAGCGTTCAGTATTGTGGATACTGGCGGTATTGAAATTGATGGTGAAGACGAGATCATGAAGTCTGTCCGCATGCAAGCGGAACTGGCCGTTGAAGAAGCGGACGTCATCATTTTCATGGTAGATGCCAAAGCAGGGTTGACCCATGCGGACGATGAAGTGGCGCAGATGCTGCTTAGATCCCGGAAGCCAATTGTCGTGGCCGTGAATAAAGTCGACAATTTTAACCGACTTGATGATATTTATGAATTTTATAATCTCGGATTCGGTGAACCGATCGCAATCTCCGGTTCGCACGGTACAGGGATCGGCGACTTGCTGGAAGCGGCCGTTAACCTTTTGCCGGATAAGGAAGAAGAGGTTTATGAGGAAGACGTCATCCGCGTAGCGCTTATCGGGCGTCCGAATGTCGGCAAATCCTCGCTAGTCAACGCCATTCTTGGCGAAGAGCGGGTTATCGTCAGCAATGTTGCGGGAACAACCCGCGATGCAATCGACACCCCGTTCGAACGTGACGGACAGAAGTATGTCCTGATCGATACAGCCGGTATGCGCAAGCGCGGCAAAGTGTACGAATCGACGGAGAAGTACAGCGTCATGCGCGCTCTGAAAGCGATTGAACGTGCGGATGTTGTTCTGGTGCTCATTAACGGTGAAGAGGGCATTATCGAGCAAGATAAGCATATTGCCGGTTATGCGCATGAAGCGGGCAAAGCTTCGATCTTCGTCGTGAACAAATGGGATGTCGTCGAGAAGGACGATAAGACGATGCAGAACTTCTCGAGCACGATTCGCGATCACTTCCTGTTCATGTCTTATGCGCCAATCGTCTATCTGTCCGCCGTGACCAAGCAGCGTCTGCACAAGCTGCTGCCTGTCGTCAACCACGTGTCGGAGCAGCACTCGCTTCGCATTCAGACCCATCTGCTTAATGACGTGGTGTCCGATGCGATCGCGCTTAATCCGCCGCCGACCGATAAAGGCAAGCGCTTGCGGATCAACTATGCAACGCAGGTAGCGACAAGACCGCCGACAATCGTACTCTTCGCGAACGATCCGGATCTGATGCACTTCTCGTACGAGCGTTATCTCGAGAATAAGATCCGAGCGGCATTTAACTTTGAAGGAACGCCAATACGGATATTCACGCGTCGAAAATCCGACGAAGATTAGGTCGACGACTTTGTCGGCCTTCTTCTTTATTAGCAGATTTATGCGTACGTGGACAATAGATTGACCGTTTGACCGGGGAAGAATTTAGGAGGAGTACGTCATGTTTGAAGTTATCGCTATTCTTATCAGTTATCTATTAGGATCGATATCGTTCAGTATCCTCATTGCCAAGTGGGTCAAGGGCATCGATATTCGCAATCATGGCAGCGGCAACGCCGGGGCAACGAATACGCTTCGCATTCTGGGCAAAGGACCTGCAATCGCCGTGTTCCTGTTGGACATCGCCAAAGGCGTAGCTGCAGTATGGCTCGGCAAGCTGATGATCGGTGGCGAATGGGTTCCGGTTCTGTGTGGATTGGCTGCGATTATCGGACACAACTGGCCGGTATATTTCGGCTTTAAGGGCGGTAAAGGCATTGCGACTACGGTAGGCGTACTGGCTACCTTGGCTTTTCTGCCGACCTTGTTCGCAGGTTTGCTGGCAATCGGCATAATTGCCTTGACGCGTTTCGTTTCGTTAGGATCGCTGGTTCTTTCAGCCTTAACGCCAGTATTTATTTGGCTGATGAATATGCCTTATCCCTACCTTTGGGCAAGTTTAGTGATCTGTCTGTTTGCTTTTGTGCGCCACCGCACTAACATCGTTAAGCTGATGCAGGGCAACGAGAACAAGCTCGGCGCTCGCAAAGGGTAAGGAGGCAATGTCACATATGACACAACGAAGAGCAGCCGTGCTGGTTGCCGGCAGCTGGGGAACGGCGCTGGCTACGGTATTGGCCGATAACGGATACGACGTACATATTTGGTCTCGCAATGAAGAGCAAGTGAACGAGATCAATGAACATCATACGAATAAGCGTTTTTTGCAGGAGGCGGTACTTCCCCATAACCTGAAGGCGACGACGGATATGGAAGAAGCGATCACCGGAGCAGAGCTCGTCTTGTTCGTCGCGACATCCGCTTCCATGCGAGAAGTGGCGCGTAAAGCGTCGCCTTATATTACGGAGTCCATGCTCATTATCCATGCGACCAAAGGCTTCGAAACCGGGACGCTGAAACGGATGACGACCGTGCTTGCCGAGGAGCTGAAGACGGATCCGACGCGCCTTGTTGTGTTGTCGGGTCCGAGTCATGCGGAGGAGGTTGTCCGCCGTCAGCCGACAACTGTCGTCGTGGCCGCCGAGAATATGGAAGCCGCGGAACAAGCGCAGGATGCGCTTATTACGCAGTCGTTCCGCGTGTACACGAATCCTGACGCGATCGGCGTGGAAGTAGCCGGCGCGATCAAGAATATTATCGCGCTTGGCGCGGGTTTAACGGATGGGCTCGGCTTCGGCGATAACGCCAAGTCTGCACTCATCACGAGAGGGCTCTCGGAGATTACGCGTCTAGGCATGGCGATGGGGGCCAATCCTTTGACGTTCTCCGGTCTTGCCGGCGTTGGCGACTTGATCGTTACGTGTACGAGTACGTTGAGCCGGAACTGGCGTGCCGGATCCATGCTTGCCAAGGGGAAATCGCTCGACACGGTGCTCGCCGAGATGGGCATGGTCGTGGAAGGGGTACGAACCACGAGCGCGGCGCACGAGTTGTCGCAAACGTATGGCGTCGTGATGCCGATCACGGAGCAGCTGTATAAAGTGCTGTTCGAGGGCAAAGAACCGAGGAAGGCCGCTGTCGACCTTATGGGTCGCGGTCGCAAGCACGAGATGGAGGATATCGCGCCGATTCAGTAAAGCTGCGGCTTACAGCGCAACACTTCGTTAATTGAGGTGTTGTGCTTTTTTTTCAATCAGCTGAGCCGAATGCAGCCTCAAACCATTCAGGTAGCACAACACTCGATTCGGATAAGCAATCAGATCGTTTGTGTTTACTAGCTGAATGCTGCGGCTCAAATACCCAGCCGCAAACCAATCAGGTAGCACAAACGGTCGACTCACACTTCCAGTCGATCGTTTGTGCTGTTACTCATCACGTTTCCCCCTCCCGCCTCATATGATACTAGCAGCACCATGATACGTGCCGCCCCTTGGCAGCGGCCTTCTTGGTTAGCGTCTAGCAGCAGGAGGGAACTTGACAACCGTGGCAGATAAGAACTTTTCCAAAGATGTGCTGAGTGCCGTTAACAAAAAGACCGGCAAACCGATATCCGAGAATGCGGTGAAGAAGCTCGCGAGCGGCGTAACTTCGGATACTGTCAATAATGAAGCAGAGCTTCGCAAGCTGATCAAGTCCGTTGCGGCCATGGCGAATGTACCCGTCACAGAGGGAACGATCAACGACATCGTCGGCGCTGTTCAGAAGAGCGGTCTGAATATGAACAATATGGAGTCGCTCATGAAGCTGATGATGAAAAAGTAAGCCATGGACAGAAGCCGAGCAGGCAAGCTAACGGGGACGACAGTGCCTAGGCGAACCTGTTGGCTTCTGTTTTTTTGTCATTCCATTGTTGGGCGCTAAGTCTTATGGTTGGCTGATTCCGGTAACCAATGCTATAATAGAACGAATATTTTGTCGGACAAGGTGGGTAAGAGAATGGATCCAATGACGAAGATGTGGGTATCCTTTGTGGGCATCGGGCTTATGGCGATTGCGGCTGTACTGGTCACCTTCGCGAGGTATAAGTTGAAAGGCGTGTTCCGGTTTATTGTGTCCGCGGTCGCATTCGTGACTTTGCTGATTGGCGGGGTCATCGGGTTTATATCAGTTGCGTAAGCGAATACATACGAACATAAAGGAGCTATAAATCATGATTGAACTTGTTTCGCGTACGAAAACGGTCCAGGTTGAAGCGATAGAGGGGCAGTCCTTGCTCGACCTGGCGATCAAGAATAAAGTGGACTGGCTGTTCTCCTGTACCCGCGGCACCTGTGCCCGCTGCCGGTGCCTAGTGGAAGAAGGCGCAGAATATTTGGAAGAGGTCACGGACGAGGAATGGGACCGCATGGAACCGGAGGAATTCGACCAAGGCTACCGGTTGGCGTGTCAGGCGATCGTCAAGCCGGGCGCAGTGCGCATTAAAGCGATCAATAAACCTTATTTCTAAACAGAAGGATGTGTGCCAGGTGGAGGAGAAGGATACGATCCGCCTTGCCCTATCGCGAATCGCTGAGGCGGTGGACGGAACGGGGGCTACATGGCTCGTCGGCGGAAGCGCGGGGCTGATGCTTCGCGGGCTGCCGCTAACGGTTCCGCCGCGTGACTTGGACCTGTATGCCGATTTGGAAGATGCGGCTATTATCCATGAGCGTCTGAAGCGCTATGCGGTCGATGATCCGCATCTTAGCGTGAGTCCGATCTACCGTTCCGTCTTAAGCCATTATGAGATCGAAGGGATTTCCGTCGAGCTTGTAGGCGGATTCGAGGTGACGGCCTCGCACAGCCATTATCGCGTAGAGGCCCGGCGCGTGTTGAATCCGCACCGCTTTGAGATCGCAGTCGGCCATCATCATGTAAGTATCGTCCCTCTGGCGCATGAGCTGTGGTTCAATGTGCTGCGTCAACGCGAAGACCGGATCGAGAGCATCGCCGCTGCCATTCGCAACGACCGTACGCCGCATCTGGAGGGGCTAGACGCTGTAGAAGCTCATAATGCCTTCCCGCAGGGACTGCTGGAAGCGGTACATGAGCGGATCGGGATCGGTCCCGGAGGACAGGCGCATGAGTCATGAGATCACGTTCCTGCCGGATGGGAAACGGATTGCGGTAAGGCCCGGAATGACGGTGCTGGAGGCATCCAGGAAAGCCGGGGTTGCGATACGAACGCGCTGCGACGGCAAGGCAGGCTGCCTCATGTGCAAGGTGAAGAGCGATGGAGCGGGATTGTCGCCGCCGAACGATCAAGAGAAGCGGAAACTAGCGGGACTAACGGCAGACGGCACGAGGCTTGCCTGCCAGGCCAGAATAACAGGCACGGCTTGCGTCGAGGTGCCTGAAGATCCACTGCGCGCTTTTGTCAGGAAACAGCTAGAGCGTCAGGCTGAGGATGACAAGTTGTGGTAAGGGTTTGCTTAAAAGGAGGAGCTTCTAGCAATGAAAGCATGGAGAAGCGTGCTGTCGGCGATGCTGACGGCCGTGATGTTGACGGTACTGTCAGGCTGTCTGTATCCCGATGATGAGCTTGAGCAAAGCCAGATTCCGGCGAAGGATGCCATATTGTCGGTCCAATCCGTCATTGACCAATATCAGAAGGATACGGGACTGCTTCCGATCGTCAATAGTGAACCGGAGACCCCTGTTTACGAGAAGTATCAGGTTGATTTCGGCAAATTAGTGCGTCTCAAATACGTGAGCGACATTCCTTCCGCCGCATTCGAAAAGGGCGGAAGCTATTATTTTCTGATCATCAACGAAGAGACCGACCCGACCATCAAGCTGATGAATCTCGTTCTCTATCAGAAAGTGAATGATATTCAGCGCGCCGTTCAAGCGTACGCTACCGCCAACAACGGAGTGCTGCCCAAGGGCGACGAGCGTTACCCTGGGTTTTATCAGATCGACTACGGCAAGCTGAAGAAGAGCGAGCTGAAGGTGCAAAGCGTGTACTCGGGCCAGACGCTTCAGACGATGATGGATGACAAGGGCAATGTCTATATCGATTATGCGGTCGATCTGATGCAGGCTGCACAGAAGGCGGGGCTTGACCAAATTCCGGAGAAGCAGGATTTACGACCTTATTTGGTGGATACCTCCGACTTCGTACCGGTGAAGTCGACCGTTTATTATTTGGTGCAAGGCGAACCGGTCCCGCAAGCGGCAGGACAATAGATGAAGTCGACAATAGCCTTTGTTCCCACTACGGGGAGCAAAGGTTTTTTTTGCGTGGCGAAGGCATAGGGGGCGCCATTCTCTCATATATCTCAATCTTGGAAGGACGGAGGCGGGAATAAGGGATGAATTAAAAGATTTCCTCACGCGGTCGTCATATTCAGCTCACTAGCGCAATAAGCTATTACTAGTCCAAATTCATGTACGAGTTGCGTCGCTTGCCTGCTCACAGATACGGCGGATGGCGGCGAACCCTGACGACTACACAGCAGGAGGAAACGCGGCAGTAACGGTACGTCCATGTACTGGCGAAATACGATTGGGAGGGGATATTCAGTGGAGAAAGTGGACATTTTCAAGGACATAGCCGAACGAACCGGCGGGGATATTTACCTCGGCGTCGTGGGTGCGGTCCGCACAGGCAAATCAACCTTCATCAAACGGTTCATGGAGACGGTTGTTCTGCCGAATATTACGAGCGAAGCCGATCGGGTGAGAGCCATTGATGAGTTGCCGCAAAGCGCGGCAGGCAAGACGATTATGACGACGGAGCCGAAATTCGTGCCGAACCAGGCCGTACAGCTTCGCGTAGCCGAGGGGCTGGACGTCAACGTCCGTCTTGTCGACTGCGTAGGCTATGCGGTAGACGGTGCCAAAGGCTACGAGGATGAGAATGGCCCGCGGATGATTACGACACCATGGTTCGAGGAGCCGATCCCGTTCCAAGAGGCAGCGGAAATCGGAACGCGCAAGGTCATCCAAGAGCATTCCACGCTAGGTATCGTCGTGACTACCGACGGTTCCATTGCCGAAATTCCGCGCAGCTCCTATGTAGAAGCCGAGGAGCGGGTTATTAACGAACTGAAGGAAGTCGGCAAGCCGTTCGTGCTCATCGTGAATTCCACGAAGCCGAAGAGCGACGAGGCGCTGCAGCTTCGCAATGAACTGCAAGCCAAGTACGACATTCCGGTACTGACGCTCAGCGTTGCTCAAATGGGCGAAGAGGATGTTCTCTCCGTATTGCGCGAGGTGCTCTACGAGTTCCCTGTGCATGAAGTGAACGTCAATCTTCCAAGCTGGGTTATGGTGCTCAATGATAACCACTGGCTTCGTTCCAACTACGAAAACTCCGTACGCGATACGGTGAAAGATATTCGCAGGCTGCGTGACGTGGACCGCGTCGTGAGCCAGTTCGTCGAGTACGACTTTATCGACCGTGCGGGACTGAGCGGCCTGAACATGGGCCAAGGCGTTGCGGAGATCGATCTGTATGCGCCGGACGAACTGTACGATCAGATCTTGATGGAAGTCGTCGGCGTTGAGATTCGCGGCAAGGATCATCTGCTCCAGCTGATGCAAGAGTTCTCGCATGCGAAGCGGGAGTACGACCGCTTCCAGGAAGCGCTCGAGATGGTCAAGACGACAGGCTACGGCATCGCGGCTCCTACGTTGGCCGAGATGCAGCTGGATGAGCCGGAGCTGATTCGTCAAGGCTCCCGGTTCGGCGTTCGCCTGAAGGCAACGGCACCATCGATCCATATGATTCGCGTCGACGTGGAATCCGAGTTCGCCCCCATCATTGGGACGGAGAAGCAGAGCGAAGAGTTGGTGCGTTACCTCATGCAAGACTTCGAGAACGACCCGATCAAAGTATGGGATTCAGACATGTTCGGCCGTTCCCTGCACTCCATCGTGCGCGAAGGCATTCAGGGCAAAATAGCGATGATGCCGGACAATGCGCGCTACAAGCTGCAGGAAACGCTTGGCCGCATCATTAACGAAGGCTCGGGCGGTCTGATTGCCATTATCCTTTAAGCACATAGGCCAGCCCACGAGAGGTACGCTTATCAACGCGTGCCTCTTTTGGCGCGTGCTTTGGAAGAAGAAGGAATAAATGAAAAGGATCGGAGCAAAAAGTTCGCAAATGGTTCATGTGACAAGCATAAAAACACGGCATTCCTCTTGAAATTCTAAATCCGCTGTATTACTATAAGTTTGTTCGTGTTTCGATAGGCACATCTTGCACATTGAGCCACAATCTACATTCGCTAGATTGGCGGTTCGAAACGCCAGATTCAGCGAAATCGCTTACGTCTAACCCGATTAGGTATATTTTTCTTCATTTTGTGATAAACAGAATGATAGTGAAGCGACTATGTATGGCTGTAAGGGGAGGTGAAAGAAATGAACAAAACGGAACTCATCGCAAAAGTGGCAGAACTTACCGACCTTTCCAAGAAGGACGCATCGAAAGCAGTTGACGCTGTGTTTGACGCAATCTCCGACGCTCTTCAAAGCGGAGATAAAGTACAGCTTGTTGGATTTGGTAACTTTGAAGTGAAGAGCCGCGAGGCTCGTAAAGGCCGCAACCCGCAAACGGGTGAGGAGATCGACATCCCGGCAAGCAAAATTCCTTCGTTCAAAGCTGGTAAATCGCTGAAGGATCTTGTTTCCCAATAATATGGTTTTCGCCGCTAACGTCCGGATGCCCAGCATTCGGACGTTTTTTGATTGAAACCAATGTTACCCCGGTTAGCTCTATTGACTTTGGACATAAAATCCAGTAGAGTCATTTTTGCAGACGACTAGTACCGGCATAAGTGATGGACTGCACCTGTCGGGTGTTAGCTCAGCTTGGTAGAGCGCTACCTTGGGGTGGTAGAGGTCGCCAGTTCAAATCCGGTACACCCGACCATATCCAGCCATTGAAGCTGCTGTCCTGACAAACGATGTGGGAAGCAGTTTTTTAAATTCGATTTTAGTGAGAAGGTGACTCTTAAATGAGCGAGAGCAATGAGTATATCGTTGTCAAAGCAAAAGCCCAAGGCGTTCAAGTGATCGGCCTGACGCGCGGGCACGATACGAAGTTTCACCATACGGAGAAGCTTGATAAGGGCGAGGTATTGATTGCCCAGTTCACGGACCATACGTCCGCCATGAAAATCCGCGGCAAAGCGACGGTCATTACGAAACATGGAGTCGTCGAGACGGACGAGTAGAATCAACCAGCAGAGCAGGACGCGAATTTGCGTACATACCGCATAATATGCGGGATCTTCTTGAGCCAAGCAGGCATAGCCTGCTTTTTTTCTTTGTAGAATAGAGAAAAGACATTTGTTCTACGGAAAGGCGGGCAGCTTGATGAAGATCTGGAAACGCCTTATTGCCTCGGCAGCAGCAGCCATTATGGTGACCGTGATTCTTAGCGTCCTGCCGATGGCCGAACGTCATAAGCTGGCTTCAGAAGGTGCGGTAGCCGTATTCCGAGCCGTGCCGGTTAAGCGGCTCAGCAACGAGAATCTGGTGGACTCCATCATTGGACAGCAGCTCAAGCTGCCGATCCGCAAAGCCGAGTGGAAGCAGGGCGTGTTGTCGCTCGATCTCGCCATTGACACAAGGCCCGACCGGATCGATATTTGGATGAGCGACCTGGAACGGCTGCTCGACTTGAGCTTCCTCCAGACGGTCAACGTGAACCGGCTGCTGGTCCGTTTCGTCGCCTATCCTGCTGTACCGGGTCCTTATAAGCTTCAAGCGGCTGTCGATGTGCGCCGTACGGACAGCTGGCTCTCGAAGGAACTGGCAGCCGTGGATGGGGCTAGGCCGGATGAGGACAGCCAGTGGCGTCAGAAGCTTAGAATGACCTTTGTAAGCGAGATGGGAAGCAGCCAATGACGCTCGGTGATCCAGAACCTCCTCTTATGGCGAAATCATGAATGAGATGCTATAATAATTTAGATTATAGAACAGCAAGACTTTCGCTGCTCTGCCCGGAGGCTTGACCGATGAAACCTTACAGAATTCCTGAGCTTGCCAAGAAATATGTGGAGTACGATATGATTCAATCGCACACTGAGCTGCCAGCCTTTCCGGATTCCCGGACTCGGCTGCTTTTCGTGTTTCTGGCAAATCAACAAGAGTCCTCGCCTCACAGCGAATTGTATGCTCTGGTTACTTCTTTGGTGCAGCTGGGCATGGACACTCATGACACGATCGATTCCGACTCGGGCCGGCTGAATGAGAAGGAGATGCGCTCACGTCAGTTGAAGGTGCTGGCTGGCGATTACTTCAGCAGCCGATTTATTCAGCTGCTCGCACATGCGGGCCAGATCGACATGATCAGGCGGATTAGCCAAGGCGTGTGCGAGGTGAACCGTCTCAAGGTCAACCTCTACATGCGCATGAAGCAATTCAAGATCAACGCTGAGGAATATTGGAATCAATGCATGCAAGTGAAGATCGAGTTGTTTCAGGTGTTTACGGGCATCCTTGATGACAAGGCGGCCCGCTTCTGGAACGAGCTGCTCGAAGGTGTCGGACGGTGCGAGGTTGCACTCGAGGAGTTAGACAAAAGCAAGCAGCCTGAACAATTTGTCGGCAGTTGGGGATATTGGCATATTCTCGATGTGGGGACTGAAGAGGAGAAGTACCAGCTTGACCTTCCTCAGCCTGAGCCGACGTTCATTAAGGCGCTGGTTGACAAGTATGACATTATTCAACGGCTTCACGAAAAGCTTAAAACATCCGCCCAACAGATCCAAGCGGTTGCAGCTCGTCTTGAATCGGACAAGCTTGCGCAGGAAATTCTCGCCATTGGCGAATCCTTCATGCGGCCGCTGGCGCCGGCGTCTCCGGCTATGGGCGAGAGAAGGTGAATGAATCGATGCAGCAGCAGACGAACTCGAAAGACCATGTTCATTCCGTATTTGAGAAGATCGCGCCCAAATACGATCTCATGAACGACTTGCTCAGCTTCCGCCGCCATAAAGCGTGGCGCAAGTTCACGATGCGCAAGATGAATGTTAAACCAGGCGATACCGCGGTCGACTTGTGCTGCGGCACATGCGACTGGACGATCGATTTAGCCCGGGCGAGCGGCAACGGCCATATCGACGGGTTGGATTTCAGCCAGAACATGCTTGCTGTAGGGCAGAACAAGCTCGAGCAAGAAGGGCTGGTCGGGCAAGTTACGCTTCATCATGGCAATGCAATGGAGCTCCCATTCGCGGATAATCAGTTTGATTACGCGACAATCGGCTTCGGACTTCGGAACGTGCCCGATCTGGTGCAGGTGCTGAAGGAGATGCAACGCGTTGTCAAGCCAGGCGGGCAGGTCGTATGCCTGGAGTTGTCGAAGCCGACGTGGCAGCCATTCAAAGCCATTTATTATTTCTACTTTGAACGCATTCTTCCGTCGCTGGGCAAGTTGTTCGCGAAGAGCTATGACCAGTACAAGTGGCTTCCTGATTCGCTTAAGATCTTCCCAGATATGCATCAGTTGGCGGATGTCTATCGCCAGATCGGACTTCGGGACGTTCGCGTCTACCCGCTTACCGGCGGAATAGCTGCGCTTCATATCGGAACGAAGGGGACAGATCAAGCATGATGCGCAAACTCGGGAAATTCGGTGTTTTTCTAGAAATGATCAAGATCGAGCATACGATCTTCGCTTTGCCTTTTGCCTTCATGGGCGCGTTGCTCGGTGCAGTCGTCATGGAGGACCGCCTGCCGCAATGGAGCGAGATCGGTTGGATCTTGCTTGCAATGGTGGGTGCGAGAAGCGCGGCTATGGGGCTTAACCGCGTCATCGACCGTGCAATTGACGCACGCAACCCAAGGACCGAGAAACGGGCAATTCCTGCCGGGCTGTTGAAGGTCGGTGAAGTCATTCTATTCATTGTGGTATCATTCGTGTTATTGTTCGTTGCGGCGTCCAATCTGGACCCGATCTGTATCGTGCTTATGCCGATCGCGGTATTCTTCTTAGTTTTCTACTCGTATACGAAACGGTTTACATGGCTATGCCATGTGGTGCTCGGTTTAACGATCGGTCTTGCACCGCTTGGCGCATGGGTGGCAGTAACAGGCGAGTTCGGAACTGCTGCTTGGCTGCTCTACATCTCTAACGTATTCTGGCTAGCCGGTTTCGATATTATCTATGCTTGCCAAGATTACGAATTCGACTCCCGCGAAGGCGTTCATTCCATTCCGGCGCGCTTCGGCCTGAACGGAGCGCTTAAGCTCGCTCGGTTCTTCCATATCATTACGGCCGTATGCTTGTTCCTGTTGTTCTGGGTGACCAATCTAAGCTGGATTTACTTGATCGCTATTATCGTAGCTGCTGCTTGTCTGTTCTACGAACATTGGATTGTGAAACCGAACGATATTAGCCGTGTCCAAACCGCATTCTTTACGATGAACGGCGCGCTGAGCACGGTGGTGTTGATCGGTACATTCTTTGATCTGGTGGTGCTGCATAAGTGGTAGCCTCAAGGCAAACCAAATGGGCCGTTGGCATTACAGGCGCAAGCGGCGCGGTCTACGGCTTCCGGCTGATCGAGGTGCTGCTCGCCGCCGGCGTACAAGTACATCTGGTCATGACGGATGCCGGCTGGCGCGTAGCGAAGGAAGAACTCGGACTTTCCGCTGCCAAACGCCAAGAGGCGCTGGAAGGAAAGTTTCCGGGCGCTATGGCGGAAGGCAAGTTGGTCTATTACCCGAATGCCGATATAGGAGCTGCTATTGCCAGCGGCTCCTTCTTGATTGAAGGCATGATTATCATGCCGTGCTCGATGGGCACGCTTGCCTCCGTTGCACATGGCATCTCGGATGATTTGATGACGAGAGCCGCGGATGTTATGCTCAAGGAAGGCCGCAAGCTTGTTATCGTGCCTCGCGAGACGCCGCTGCATGCCATTCATTTGGAGAATATGCTTACTTTAGCCAAGCTTGGCGTCAAGCTGGTGCCGGCGATGCCGGCTTTTTATTACGGTCCGCAATCGATGAGCGATATGGTCGATTTCCTCGTCGGCAAGGTGATGGATCAGATTCAAATTGAACACGAATTGTACAGAAGATGGGGAGATGAGCATTATGGGGCTGAATCGCCCGATCACCATCGGACGGATTGATTATGCCAATGCATGGCCGCTGTTTCATTTTTCTGAAGAGAAGCTTCCTGAAGAACGCTTTACCATCGTTAGACGCGTACCATCGCTGCTTAACCAAGCGATGCGCAATGGCGAGTTGGATGTAACGGCGATGGCGGCATTCGCTTATGGCCAGCATGCAGACAATTATCTCCTGCTGCCTGACTTGTCCGTCAGCGCAAAAGGCAGAGTGAACTCGATCCTCCTTTTCCTGAAAGCGCCGCTAGAGGAGGTCCTGAAGGGGACCATTGCGGTTACGAATACATCGGCAACCTCGATCAATCTGCTCAAGATCATCATGGGCATGTATTATCAGGCAAACCCAGCGTATGTGACGATGGAGCCGGAGCTGGATTCGATGCTGGAGCAAGCTGACGCGGCTTTGATTATCGGCGACCCGGCTATTAAAGCCTCTTGGCAAGCTGAAGGTCTTACTGTGATCGACCTCGGCCAGCTGTGGCGCGACTGGACAGGCTATGGCATGACTTTCGCGCTCGTCGCCGTGCGCAAAGAAATTGCCGAACTGGACCCGGAATCGATTGCCCAGGTGTTAGAGGCGTTGACCTACAGCAAGGCGAGGAGCTTGCGCGAACCGCAAGTGCTGGTGGACAAAGCCTGCGCCGAGTTAGGTGGAACGAGCGACTATTGGAGCCGATACTTCCGCGAGCTTCATCATGATTTCGGAGCGGCGGAACAGACAGGGCTTTCTCTATATTTCGAATATGCTTATAAGCTAGGCCTGCTTGACCATCAAGTGAATATGCGCTTTTTTGACGTCCGATCCGTTCTACAGGTGAATGAATGAAGCTGCTAGATATTTATGCCAAAATGAAAGGTGACCTCGATGTGATCGAGAGCGAGCTTGCTCGCAGCGTCACCTCGGATCATCCGTTGCTGACCGAAGCGTCCACGCATCTGCTCAAGGCAGGCGGCAAACGGATTCGACCTGTGTTCGTGCTGCTTGCGGGCAAGTTCGGCACGTATGATCTGGAACGAATGAAGCGTGTCGCCGTGCCGCTCGAACTGATTCATATGGCCTCGCTCGTTCATGATGATGTCATTGATAACGCGCAGACCAGACGGGGCCAGCTGACCGTCAAAGCCAAGTGGGATAACCGGATTGCGATGTACACCGGCGACTATATCTATGGGAAGGCGCTATCCATCGTTACGGATCTGCACAACCCGCTTATACACCAAATATTGGCGAAAGCCATGGTGCAGATGTGCATAGGCGAGATGGAACAAATTCGCTACTTTTTCAATACCGAACAGTCGATTCGCGACTACTTGCTGCGGATTCGCCGGAAGACCGCGCTTCTTCTGGCGATCAGCTGTCAACTTGGCGCTATTGCCGCAGGTGCAGAGCCGCATGTTTACAATCGTCTATACCGTTTTGGGTACAATGTGGGAATGGCCTTCCAGATTAGCGATGACCTGCTTGATCTGCTCGGTACAGAGAAGCAGATCGGCAAGCCGCCCGGCAGTGATATCAAGCAGGGGAACATCACTTTGCCGGTGCTGCTCGCCCTTCGTGAGTCCACTATTCGCGACCCGCTCATGAAGGAAATAATTCACATTCGCGAAACGAATGGAGCAGGGGATACGAAATCCGCGTTGAAGTTAATACGTAAGAGCGAGGGCGTGCGTGTTGCTGAGGCTTTGGCGAGCCGGTATATCGCGAAAGCGATTGAGGCTCTGCAGGGACTGCCTGACATGACGGCCAAGAAGAATTTGGTAGACATCGCTCATTTCGTCGCGAAGCGGAGCTATTAGCGTAGCGTTCGCGCAAGTTGGGGAGGAAAACCACAGATGGAGAGAACGTTTCTAATGGTGAAACCGGACGGCGTCCAACGGGGGCTGATCGGAGAAATCGTATCACGGTTTGAGCGTAAGGGACTTCAGTTGGCTGCAGCCAAATTCATGCGGTTAACACCAGAACTTGCAGAGAAACATTATGCGGAGCATGTAGGGAAACCTTTCTATCCTCCTTTGGTCGATTTTATTACGTCGGGACCTGTATTCGCCATGGTGTGGCAAGGGGATAATGTAATTGCGCTGACTCGCGCGATGATCGGCAAGACGAATGCGCTCGAAGCTGCGCCGGGAACGATCCGTTCCGACTATGCGGTACATACGAATTTCAATCTCATTCACGGCTCGGATTCGCCCGAGAGCGCGGAACGGGAGATCGGCATTTATTTTAACCAAGACGAGCTTCTCGATTATGAGCATTCGGTGCAGCGCTGGATTTAAATACAGGTAAGTTGTTCGACAAGCGCATCAGGAGAACAGCAGCGGAGGGAACTGAACGTATGGAAGATATCGATTTCACCCAATTCGTCAAACGCATCAAAGAAAAAACCGCTATCGACCTGTCCCAGTATAAGGAAGCTCAGATGAAGCGCCGATTGACGACGCTGCGGATGAAGCACGGCTTTAATACGTTCATGGCTTATTGGGAGGCATTGTCCAAGGATTCGAAGCTCATGAACGAGTTCCTGGACCGGATGACCATTAACGTGTCCGAGTTCTGGCGGAACCCAAGCCGGTGGGAAGCATTAGAGAAACGCTTCCTGCCTGAGATGATGAAATCATCCAGCAAGCTCAAAATTTGGAGCGCGGCCTGCTCGACGGGCGAGGAACCGTATACGCTCGCGATGATTCTCTCCAAGCTTGGAGCAGCGGATAAAGCTACGCTACTGGCGACGGATCTCGATCAGATGGTACTTCAGAAGGCGATGCAGGGCGAGTATCAGGACCGATCCATTCGGGATGTCCCGCCTGCTTACGTCTCCGAGTTTCTGACCAAGAAAGACGCTGATACGTATGTCGTCAATCCGAAGCTTAAGCGGCTCATTACCTTCAAGCAGGGGAATCTGCTGCATGATACCTTCGACAGCGGCTTTGATCTGATCGTATGCCGGAATGTGATGATCTACTTCACTGAGGAAGCGAAGCAGTTGTTGTACCATAAATTCTCGAAGGCGCTCAAGCCTGGCGGCTTATTGTTCGTCGGCAGCACGGAACAGATCTTTAATCCAGCGCAGTATAACTTTGAACCTGCGGAGACCTTCTTCTACCGCCGCGTTTAATCGCTGTCCGATGTATATCGCTTTCCACATTCTCCAATAATATCGTTAGGTTGAAATTATGTTGGAGGGAACGTATGGATAAGCGAAAAGTAATTGCGGCCTATCGGCGCGGGATGATTAACGTGCAGGAATGCGCGCAGATTCTCGGCATTGATATGAGCCAGATCACAAGGCTCATTAACGACCCTTATCTGGCTGTCGAACCGCAATTACGGCGTGGCAAGCAATCGGTCAACGGATAATCCATTAACCAATGGACAACAAACTGCCTGTTACCCTCGGATTTCCGGGAGCGACAGGCAGTTTATTTGTTTTGGCCCGCTAATTCAGCGACATTGTAATTCCTTGTCAAACCTAAGGGGCTGTACTATAATGGGCAAAGATGTTCAAGTGGGATCATATGAGCACGGTAAAGTGAATCGTGAAGGGGTGTGGGCTTTGCCTGGCATCCCTTCCTTTGCATCCGGCTTCTCGTAAAGAATCGTTAGACTCGTTTAACGGGTGAGACCAGTAAGGCTAGACCATCAAATGAAGCAGGTGAGACTGACGAATGAGTGAAAGACGAGAGCTGATTGTGGAATTGGGTGAGCGGTCCTACCCGATTTACATTGGAGAGGGCATCTTGCATGAGGCAGGCGAGCTGCTCGCTGCACGCGGGATTAGCAAGAAATCGCCGATGCTCATCGTAACCGACGAGTCGATTGCGAAGCTGCATCTGCCTTTGCTGGAGAAGGTCCTTCAGGAGGCGGGCTTCACGGCTGTGACCGCGATCGTTCCGCCGGGCGAGAGTTCCAAATCGCTGAAAGTGTTCGAGGAGCTCGTGACCAAAGCGCTGCAGGCGGGACTTGACCGCAAGTCGGCCATCGTTGCCCTGGGCGGCGGAGTCGTAGGGGATCTCGCGGGTTATGTAGCGGCTTCGTATATGCGCGGCATTAAGTTTGTTCAAATTCCGACGACTATTCTTGCCCACGACAGCAGTGTAGGCGGCAAGGTAGCCGTGAACCATCCGCTCGCCAAAAATATTATCGGCGCCTTCCACCAGCCGGAACTGGTTTTGTATGATTTGAGCACGCTGCAGACGCTGCCGCCGCGAGAGGTTGCGGCTGGGTTGGCGGAAGTAGTCAAGCATGGCCTCATCTGGGATGAAGCTTTCGTCGCTTGGTGCGATGAGAATGCGGAACGTCTGGTTCAACTCGATTCGGACGCGCTTGGTTACGCCCTGTACAAAGGCTGTAGCGTAAAGGCGGCTGTCGTATCCAAGGACGAGCGGGAGAACGATCTGCGTGCCATTCTGAACCTCGGTCATACGATCGGTCATGCTCTGGAGGCGGTAGCCGGATATGGGGAACTTCTGCACGGAGAAGCGATTTCCATCGGCATGGTGGGGTCTGCACGTATCGGAGTGCGGTTAGGAGCGCCGGAAGAGATCTACGCGGTAACGAAGCGAGTATTGTCGCGTGTCGGCTTGCCGGTTCGATTGCCGGAGCATCTGGATACGGACGCCATCATGGAAGCGATGATGCACGACAAGAAGTTCCAGGAAGGAACGATGACGTTCATCGTGCCGACCTCGATTGGACAGGTAGAGATCAATTCATCAGTCTCTAAAGCTTTAGTGCGGGAAATAGTTGAAGAATTGAAACGGGAGGCGTAACTTGTATGGTTGTTCGGGGAGTACGCGGTGCCATTACGGTCGATGTGAATGAGGAACAGCCGATTCTGCAGGCAACGGCAAGGTTGTTGCACGAGATCGTCCGGGCGAACGGAATTGTGCCCGAAGACATTTGCTCGGTCATGATTACGGTTACGGGGGATCTGGATGCGACCTTCCCTGCACGTGCCATTCGCGCTATGGATGGCTGGGACTTGGTGCCGCTCATGTGCGCGTTGGAAGTGCCGGTTCAGGGCAGTCTGGAAAAATGCGTCCGGTTACTGGTCCATATCAACACGGAGAAGTCGCAGCAACAGATCGAGCATGTGTACCTGGGAGGCGCGCAGGTGCTGCGTCCTGATTTGACGAAAGCATAAATGTACACGTTTTGTCGGATTCAATTGGCATTATTTTCATAGTAAGCGATTGACGAATTGACGATGCTGGTGTATAGTGAGTTCATATTTTGTTGATGAGAACGCAAGACGAGAGAGTTAGCTGAGCGAAGTAGTGGTTTTAGAGCTGAGAAGAGATGAGCGTAGTTTAGTTGAGACGAGCGTATTGTTGCGCGTTTGACAGATCCGTTGTGATACATGCCTTTAGCAGGTTTATTTTTGCTATCCTTTTCATGAGGCTACGCGATTTTAAGCCGGTTCAGGGGATCAACACGGACTGCCGTCAGCACTCATCTTCCATCTCCTAACACACACTCCTGCCTCGGCAGGAGTTTTTTTATTTTCCATAACGAGGAGAGATAGACATGAATCATGAGTTGCAGCAGGTTATCCAATTGGCGGGAAGCTACAACCTTATTCCGATCGTCAGGCATGTGATGGCCGATACCGAGACGCCGATCCGTTTGTTCCAGCACTTCTATCAGGAGCGCCGCGCGTTCCTGCTCGAAAGTGTCGAGGGCGGGGTCAAATGGGCTCGCCATTCCTTCATCGGAACGGACCCGTTCATGCTCGTCCGCGGCAAGAACGGCGAGATGGTGATCGAGCAGAACGGCGAGGAGAAGGTGCTGCGCGAGAAGCCGATTGAGCTGCTGAAAGCTCATCTTCGTTCCTATCGCAGTCCTTCGGTTCCTGAGCTTCCGCCTTTCACCGGCGGTGCGATCGGATTCTTCGGCTATGACTTGCTGCAGTATTATGAGAAGCTTGCTCCTCACCGTATTGACGATCTGAAGATGAACGATATCCAATTCATGTTCTGCGACCAAGTGATCGTATTCGATCATTTCAAGCAGCAGATCCAAGTCATCGGCAATGTGCATATCCCTGAAGCGGCAACGGATGAACAGATTGAAGCGGCGTATAACAAGGCAGTGGCACGTATCGATGCCACGCTGGAGCGGATCGCGCAGCCGCAGCCGACGCTTCTTATGCCTGGCGGGGCTGTACCGCTCGATCCGGATCTCGGGGAGATTCAATCGAATGTAACGAAAGAACAATTTATCGCGAACATAGAGAAGTCCAAGGAATACATTCGTTCAGGCGATATTTTCCAAGTGGTGCTGTCCCAACGTTTCAGCATCGAAACCGATGTCGATCCGCTTCATGTCTACCGGGTGCTGCGCACGATGAATCCGTCCCCTTACATGTACTATTTGAAAATGGACGATGAAGTCATCGTCGGCACTTCGCCAGAGGCGCTCGTCAAAGTTACCGGCGACCGGGTGGAGACAAGACCGATCGCGGGCACGCGCCCTCGCGGCAAGACACCGGAGCAGGATCGCGCTTATGAGGTGGAGCTGCTAGCCGATGAGAAGGAACGCGCCGAGCATCTGATGCTGGTGGACCTCGGGCGTAACGATATCGGCCGCGTAGCCGAATTCGGTACCGTTCGCTGCGATGCTTATATGGAGATTGAACGCTACTCCCATGTCATGCACATCGTCTCGAACGTATCCGGCAAGCTTCGCGAGGACAAAGATTTCTTCGATGCTTTCCTCTCCTGCTTGCCTGCGGGTACGGTATCGGGAGCTCCCAAACTTCGCGCCATGAACATTATCGCGGAGCTGGAGAATGAAGCGCGGGGCGCTTATGCCGGCGCGATCGGCTATCTCGGATTTAGCGGGACGATGGATGCCTGCATTACGATTCGGACGATTATCTTCAAGCATGGCAAAGCCTACGTACAGGCGGGGGCGGGAATCGTGTGGGATTCCGTTCCGGAGAATGAATATCAGGAAACGGTTAATAAAGGGATGGCGATGCTCAAAGCCATCCGCGCTGCCGAAGCGGTATTCCAGACGCCGAAGCGGACGGCCAGCATGATCAACAGCGACTACTTCGCAGGAACGAGAGGGTGAGCTCATGATGACAACTGAATCGATGACGATACAGCAGGCGCTAATGAAGCTGACTAGCGGAGAAAGTCTGACGACAAGCGAAGCCGGTGCGGTGATGGGGATTATTATGCGCGGCGAGGCGACAGGCGCGCAGATCGGTGCCGTCATTACAGCTCTGCGGATGAAAGGCGAGACGAAGGAAGAGATTACCGGATTCGCGCTTACGATGCGCGCGCATTCGAATCAAGTGCGCACCGAGCAGCAGGGATTGCTCGACACTTGCGGCACGGGCGGATCGGGTATTCATAAGTTCAATATTTCCACCGCTTCGGCGATGATTGCTTCGGCCGCAGGCGTACGCGTCGCCAAACATGGCAACCGCGCAATGTCGGGGAAGGCCGGAAGCGCGGATGTGCTGGAAGCGCTTGGGGTTAACATTAATTTATCGGCTGAACAGGCAGCAGCTTGCCTGGAGTCGATCGGCATTTGCTTCATGTTCGCGCAGCTCTATCATCCTTCGCTCAAGCATGCGGCCGCGCCGCGCCGCGAGCTGGGCATTCGGACGATTTTCAATATGCTCGGACCGCTCGCGAATCCGGCCGGAGCCGACCGCCAGCTGCTCGGCCTTTACGACAAGTCTCGCACGGGTACCGTCGCTGAGGTGCTAAGCGAGCTTGGCTTGAAGCGGGCGTTGGTCGTAAGCAGCCATGACGGCTTGGATGAGATTAGCATCTCGGCGCCTACGCAGATATCGGAGCTCAAGGACGGCAAGGTGAGCACGTTCGATATTACGCCGGAGGCGCTGGGCCTTGCGGAACGTCCGCTGTCCGAAGTCATCGGTGGGGATGCGCACGTCAACGCCGCCATCATTCGCAGCATCTTCAGCGGCGAAGAGCAAGGCGCATATCGCGATATTGTGCTTGCTAATGCAGGCGCGTGCATTTATGTCGGCGGTGGTGCTGATAGTCTCCGCGAAGGCGTAGCGGCTGCAGCAATGATCATCGATTCGGGCAAAGCGCGTCAGAAGCTGGAACAATTGATTGTAACGACAGGAGAAGTGGCCCATGTTTCTTGATAAAATCGTAGCAACCAAACGCAAGGAGGTCGCTGCCTTGGCAGAGACCTTCTCGCTTACAGATATCGAGCGTCAGATCGCGGCTCTTCCGGCGACCAAAGGCTTCGAGCGAGCGATCACGTCCGGTCGTAACCGTGATCTTGGCTTGATCGCCGAAGTGAAGAAGGCGTCGCCTTCCAAAGGATTAATCCGTCCCGATTTTCATCCGGTGGAACTGGCTTCCACCTATGTGAAGGCGGGGGCTGACTGCCTCTCCGTGCTGACGGATACGGATTATTTTCAGGGCAGCAACGCTTACTTAAGCGCGGTTCGCGAAGCGGTTCAAGTACCGCTCCTACGGAAGGATTTTACGATCGATTATCGTCAAGTATACGAGGCTCGCGTCATTGGCGCAGATGCGGTTCTGCTCATCGCGGCCATTCTAAGCGCTGCCGAGCTTGCCGAACTGCATGATCTAGCCGTGTCGATCGGACTTGATGTGCTGGTGGAGGTCCATAATCGCGAAGAGATGGAGACCGTGCTGTCGCTTGATAAAGCTTCTCTCGTCGGGATTAATAACCGCAATCTGAAGACGTTCGAGACGGATCTGACCACGACCGAGGCATTGATCGGGCTCGTGCCGGCCGGCATCACGGTCATAAGCGAAAGTGCCATCTCGAGCACGGAAGATATCGCTTATTTGCGCAAGGTCGGAGCCAAAGGCGTCCTTATCGGCGAACATTTCATGCGGCAGCCGGATGTGGGCCTAGCGATTGAACAGTTGATGGGACCGGTGCGTGTATCGTGAGCAGCGAACAAACACGCGTGAAAATTTGCGGCCTTCGGGACGCGGATACGCTTCAAGCCTTAGATGGTCTGCCGATCGACCAAATCGGTTTCGTATTTGCCAAGAGCAAGCGTCAAGTGACGTCTGAGCTGGCCGGCGAACTGATTGCGGAAGTCAAGCAGCTTCGCACGCCGTCAGGCGCATCGCCCCAATCGGTCGGCGTGTTCGTGAATGCGCAGTTTGACCAACTGCGGGAGCTTCTGCAGATTGCGCCGCTTGATGTTGTACAATTACATGGTCAGGAATCACCGGGCCTTTGCGGGCAAGTTAAGGAGCAGCTTAACGTCGACGTCTGGAAGGTGCTGTCCGTTCTGGAGCATGACGAACAAGAGCAGGGACATCGGCGGCTATATGAGTTCCGCGGCGCAGTCGATGCCTTTCTCATCGATACGGCAGGCGGAGGGACAGGCCATACCTTTGCGTGGGATGTCATCCCGCGTTACGCGAAGGCCGCTGAAGAGATCGGCGTGCCGCTGTATGTTGCGGGCGGTTTGCACCCGGACAATGTAGGAGAGCTGCTCGGTTCGTATAGAATTGATGGCGTTGATGTATCCAGCGGCGTAGAGACCGAAGGGATTAAAGATATTTCGAAAATTCGTACATTCGTTGAAAGGGTGAAACGTTAACATGAGTCAAGTACCTGATGAAAGCGGGCGTTTCGGCAAGTTCGGGGGGCGCTATGTCCCGGAGACGCTGATGAACGCACTGTTGGAGCTCGAAGAGGCTTACCGCCATTACTCCAAGGATCCGGAATTTATTGAAGAGGTTCGATACCTGCTGCACAAATATTCGGGCCGTCCGACTTCGCTGTACTATGCGGAGCGTCTGTCCAACCATTTGGGCGGAGCCAAAATCTATTTGAAGCGGGAAGACCTGAACCATACGGGCGCACATAAAATCAATAATACGATCGGCCAAGGCGTACTCGCTAAACGGATGGGCAAAACGAAAATTATCGCCGAGACTGGCGCAGGCCAGCATGGCGTCGCATCGGCCACGGTAGCGGCACTGCTCGGTCTCGAGTGCAAGGTGTTCATGGGCGAAGAGGATACGAAGCGCCAAGAGCTTAACGTATTCCGCATGAAGCTGCTGGGAGCAGAGGTCGTTCCGGTCACATCCGGCACGCGCACGCTGAAGGATGCTTGTAACGAGACGCTTCGCTACTGGGTCAGCAACGTGGAAGACACGTATTATATTCTCGGCTCGGTAACGGGACCTCACCCTTATCCGATGATCGTGCGCGATTTCCAACGCATTATCGGCGACGAAGCGAGAGAGCAAATTCTAAAAGAAGAAGGCCGTCTCCCGGATTACATCGTCGCTGCAGTCGGCGGCGGCAGCAACGCGATGGGTATTTTCTATCCGTTCGTGGAAGATACTTCCGTTCGTTTGATCGGTGTTGAAGCAGCTGGCAGAGGCGTCGAGACGGAAGAGCACGCGGCAACAATGACCAAAGGGCGGCACGGCGTCTTCCAAGGTTCGCTCAGCTATGTGCTGCAAGACGAATACGGCCAGGTGCAGCCTGCCCATTCGATCTCGGCCGGCTTAGACTACCCGGGCATCGGGCCTGAGCATGCTTATTTGAAGGACACGGAGCGTGCCGAATATGTGCCGATTACGGATGCAGAAGCGCTAGAGGCGCTGCAGCTGCTCTCGAGAACGGAAGGCATCATACCCGCGCTAGAATCAGCTCATGCGATCGCACAGGTGATGAAGCTGGCGCCAACGCTGAGCAGCGACAAGATTATCGTGGTCAGCCTGTCCGGTCGCGGGGACAAAGACGTGCAGGCGATTATGGGGTATTTGGAGGGGAATGGCCATGAATCGCATTGATGCAACCTTCGAGCAGCTTAAGGCGCAAGGCAAGACCGCGCTTGTTCCGTTCTTGACGATTGGCGATCCAGACATCGCGACTTCGCTCGATATTATTGAAGCACTGGAGCAGGCTGGCGCAGATATGGTTGAGCTCGGCGTTCCTTACTCGGACCCGCTAGCTGATGGTCCGGTCATTCAGCGCGCTTCCGAGCGGGCATTGAAAACCCGCGTCACGATGGAGGAGGTTGTCCACCTTGCGCATGATGCGCGCGAGCGCGGCATTCAGCTGCCGTTTATTTTGTTCACTTACTACAATCCGGTACTGCAATACGGGCTGGATCGTTTCTTCAAGCTTGTCGTCGACAAAGGCATCAGCGGCCTCATTATTCCCGACTTGCCGATTGAAGAGGATGAAGAGGTAAGGCAAATGGCTGAAGCGGCTAACATTCACCTTATTCCGCTCGTAGCCCCGACATCGAATGATCGCGTCAAACGAATCGCGGCCAAGGCTCGCGGTTTCGTATACTGCGTATCTTCCCTTGGCGTAACTGGCGTTCGTGCCGATTTCCATGCGGGCATCGACGAGTTCCTGAGCACGGTTCGTTCTGCGACGGATACGCCGATCGCTGTCGGATTCGGGATCTCGAGCCGCGAGCAAGTGGAGCGGTTCTCCAAGCAGGCTGACGGCGTCATCGTCGGCAGTGCGATCGTAAGGAAGATTGAAGAGGTGCTGCCGCTTCTTCAGTCCGAAGGGACGAAGCAGGAAGGATTGCAGCAAATTCGTGAATTTGTGAGCAGCCTGAAGGCTTAACAATCGCTTATTGACCGAAGGCTCTCCCTCAATATATGGGGGAGGGCCTTCTTTGTTTTGGGGAGCACGGGGCAGCTATTCGCTTTAACGCGCTTGCGCGCTAAATTTAGAGCTTTCAAACCTGTTCAACATGTGAGACAATATGGAATATGATTTTTAACTTGGTGTTTAGCCCATTGACGAGGTGAAGATTAGATGCAACCCAAACAAAGTATTGTTCATTTGCCCGTATACCAACCCGGCAAACCGATTGAAGACGTAAAGCGTGAATTAGGCCTTACCGAAGTGATTAAACTTGCTTCCAACGAGAATCCGTTCGGATCCTCTCCGAAGGCGATCGAAGCCATTCAGGCAGAGCTTGCCAATATTAGCATTTACCCGGACAGCTTCAGCACGGAGCTTGCCGCAGCCGTAGGCAGCTACTTGAACGTGACTGCGAAGCAGCTTATTTTCGGAGCGGGATCGGACGAGGTAATTCTGATGCTGGCCCGTGCGTACGTTCATCCTGGCGATGAGACGATTATGGCGGATGAGACGTTCTCGATCTACAAGCACAACGTGCAGGTAGAAGGTGCCGTATGCATCGAAGTTCCGCTTAAAGACGGCACGCATGATCTGCCGGCGATGCTCGCCAAAGTGACGGATAAGACGAAGATCATCTGGGTGTGCAACCCGAATAACCCAACCGGCACGGTCGTAGGCAAGGACGAGCTGCATGCATTCTTGAAACAAGTGCCTGAGCACGTTATTGTCGTGCTGGACGAGGCTTACTTCGAGTACGTCGCGGAAGAAAAGGCGCCGGACAGCGTCGCGCTGCTGGGCGAATTCAAGAACCTGGTGCTGCTGCGCACATTCTCCAAAATTTACGGTCTGGCCTCGCTTCGCATCGGATACGGCGTCGGACATCCTGACGTGATCCATTTCATCAACCAGGTGCGCGAGCCGTTCAATACGACACGGGTGGCGCAGGCAGCTGCGACTGCATCGATCCAAGACCAAGCGTTCGTCGCGGAGTGCAAAGCGCGCAATGCGGAAGGTCTGCGTTACTTGACCGGCGAATTCGAGCGCATGGGTCTGCATTACTTCGAGCCGAACGGCAACTTCGTTATGTTCGATACGAAACTTCCTTCGACGCAAGTATTCGACGGCTTGCTGCGCCGCGGAATCATTTCGCGCGCTCGCTGGGCTCACTACCCGACGTATATCCGCATCACGGTCGGCAGCCAGGAGCAGAACGAGAAGTTCATTGCGGCGCTGGAACAAGTGCTGCAAGAAGCGGCGGTGCTAGGTTAATATTATGACGAAAATAGCGATATTCGGCGTGGGTCTGATCGGCGGCTCGCTTGCGCTTTGCTTTACGGGAAAGCCGGGGCTTACGGTCGTTGGTTATGATCTGCGTGAATTATCCGCTGCCAAATACGTGGAGAGGGGCGTCGTCGATTCTATGGCGGCGTCCTTGCACGAAGCGGCAGAAGACGCGGATTTTATTTTTTTATGCGTGCCGGTCGGCGTGCTGGGACAGTATGTAGAGGAATTAAGCCGCATGAAGCTGAAGCCGGGCTGCGTCATTACGGATGTAGGCAGTACCAAAGGCTCTGTGGCAGCGTTGGCGGCCCAGCTGCGGTTTAGCGAAGCGATCTTCATCGGAGGCCATCCGATGGCGGGCTCGGAACGTTCGGGGGTAGAAGCCGCCAGCTCGTATCTGTTCGAGAATGCTTTCTACGTACTGACACCGCAGCCGAATACGCCGCAGGAAGCCATCGACAGCTTATCGGAGCTGCTCAAGTATACGAAGGCAAATATCGTTCATGTGGAACCCGAGATCCATGATGAGATTGTCGGGGCTATTAGCCATTTGCCGCATATTATCGCGGTGGCGCTGGTCAACCAGATCAGACAGTATAATGAAGATAACCCTTTGTACAGCATCCTGGCCGCAGGCGGTTTCCGCGACATTACGCGCATTGCCTCCAGCGATTCGCTTGTCTGGCGCGATATTCTGATCAACAACAAGCAGGTGTTGCTCAAACTTCTGAGTGGCTGGGCGGAGGAAACGCAGAAGTTCGTACACATGCTCGAAGAAGAGGATGGAGAGGGCGTACGGCAAGCGTTCCAAACTGCAGGGCAATTCCGAAGCCAGCTGCCGGAGCGCCGGAAGGGCATGATTCATGCGATTTATGAATGTTATATCGATGTTCCCGATCATCCGGGCATTATCGGCAAGATTACGACCGAACTCGGGAATGCGCGGATTAACTTAAGCAATATCCAAATTATCGAGAGTCGCGAAGATGTGCCGGGCATTATGCGTTTGTCGTTCCGTAAGCAGGAAGATCTGGACCAAGCAGTGGAGAAACTGGCTGAAATCGGGTATCCGGTTCATTTCTAAAAAATAATCCAAAAAAAATGAAAACGCTTATTGACATAATGAAAACGGATACATATAATAAAAGTACAGTATGGTTTCTCTCCACTCCTATCCAAATCTATCGCACTTTGTGCGGGCCGCCTTTTAGGCGGTCTTTTTTTTTGTGCGCGGAAGCGATTTCATTTTGCATGGGGACGGGTAATAGTATTTTGGGAAATTTTAATCCTGCGATAAGGATGGATGTGCTACAATAACTAGTGATTGTAAAAATCTGGTCTATCCTTGTTTGTCGATTCTAGCAGGAATTTGACTGTTAGGCACGAATCGTAATAAGGTTATACCTGCGCAAGTTTCTGAGTCGAATTCTTTTCGACTGCCTGCGCAACTTTTTATATCCAGCTCGGTACAATAGTATACCGGGCTTTGGATCACTCCGAAGGTTGAGGAGGGTCGCCCGCAATGACCGATTCCCAGTTGATCCGCGAAATTAAAGACGGCAATGTACAGCTCTATTCGGAACTGATGCGGCGATACCAACGTAAAATCCTCACTTTCATTTTTCATATGCTGAAGAGTTCCAAGCTGGAGCTGTTAGCAGAGGATTTATGTTCGGAGACATTCTATAAAGCCTATCGCAGCTTACATTCCTTCCGAGAGACGGACGCTACCTTCTCGACATGGTTATATACGATCGCCCGCAATACCGTTCTCAGCGAATTGCGTAAGCAGAAGTCGGGGAACGTATCGCTTGATGAGTTGACTATATTGCCAACAGCTCCACCGGATACGGTGCCGGAGCATAGGCTTCTCCAAAGCGAAAGAATGACTATGGTTCGAGAGGCGATTAATAATCTGCCTGAGAAGCAGCGGTCGGCCCTGATCTTAAGGGAATACGAGCAGCTTGACTATCAGGAAATCGCCAGTATATTAGGCCAGACGGTAAGCTCTGTCAAGTCGTTGTTATTTCGCGCACGCAACAGTGTAAAGGTCCAACTTGAACCCTATTTCGGCGATTCACCGTTGCTGGAAGAATATGAGGGGATGAAATTGCGATGAAATGCCATGATATCAGACAAACGTTTGGCGTATACTGGGATCTCGCAGAAGACGATCCCGATCGCCTGCTCGTAAACGAACATATAGATGGTTGTCAAGAATGTATGGAAGAATTCAAGCTGTGGGAGGAGAGCGAGCGGCTTATTCGCAGTCTCTCTGAGCTCGATGAGGTGATCGGCCCCGTCGATCATGTCAATCGCGGCGTAATGGACCGGATATATGCGGAAGAAGCGTGGTATATGCCGGTACCATCCCGCAGCCATCAGTTCTCGCGGGCTTTCCGTCGTAATGCCGCGGTCGCGATTGCTTGTTGCATGGCCATGTTTATTTGCGGACTATTTTATATGGTAACAGGCAATCAGGATGCTTCGACCGATATGGCCAAACTAACCGGTATGCTTGAACCGGTCAATGCGGTCAGCCAAAGTGGCATGGTCGGAGAAGACATCTACGCGGAGATTCCCGTGGCAAGTATCAGCGATCCGATCGTATTGAAGGTCGTTCCTACGTTCCCGCAGTATTGGGTTGCGCTCTCGATTCTTGGCATGATTATGGCGTTGTTAATTTTGAACTGGTTATCCCGAACGCGACATTAATTGTATATACTAAAATGATAATCGAGACTCCAGCCCTGAGCTGGAGATTTTTCTTTCAAGGAAGGTTGGATGGTATGCGAATCGGATTAATCCGCCATGGCCGCACGGAATGGAATGCGCTTGGCAAAATTCAAGGCCAGACCGACACCCCATTAAATGAGGAAGGTGTCCGTCAAGCGCACGCGCTTGCCAATCGTTTGCTTGCGGAAGGCCAACAGTGGGATGGCGTGGTATCGAGTGATCTGATGCGAGCTTCGGAGACGGCACGCATTATTGCCTCGACCTTGGGAATTCCGCAATTGCCGAGCGATGCCCGGTTGCGGGAACGATACTTCGGCGTCATCGAAGGGACGACGGAAGCAGAGCGCCTTGCGAAGTGGGGAGCCAACTGGCGTTCGGCCGATTGTGGGCAAGAGTCAGACCTGGAATTGCGGACGCGTGCGCTGAGTTTCGTCGAAGATGCCATGGAGCGATACCCTGGCCAGAACTTGCTCGCAGTTACCCACGGAAGCTTATTGGCGCAATTATTGAAGGGATTGTGCGAAGAACTGGAAGATAAGCCGATCGGCAATATGGCATTTAGTATTTTTGAACGGGATGACAATCGGTGGAGACCGCTGCTCCATAACTGCACGTTGCATTTGGACCAGATACAAGCCGAATCAAGCAAGTTATAGATATAGTAGGAAGAGCATCTTTCGTTTCTAACGAGAGATGCTTTTTTTTATGCACCGGTTATTAAATCATCTTCATATTCCCATAATGGTACTAGACAACGAAGACAGTAAGAGGGAACGGAGGATTGGAGAATGAATTTGGCGGATATGCTCAGTTACGCAGATATCGTACAGCTTAGCCGGATCGCGTCGACTTATCGCTGCGAGTGCAATGGTCATTCCAAGAATGAGTTGATCCAATCTATTCTATCGACTGTGAGTCGAAGAGATGTGTTCGAAGCCCAGATTAGCGCAATGGAGCTCGAAGATCTGAGGTTCATGAACTCGCTGCTGTTTGATCCCCGAGATGCCTTCAGCCTGGAAGAGTTGCTTGCCCGGGCCGAACAGAGCAAATTCGACGGCCAGCCCGTTACGCCGCCGCTTGGCGAAGCACAAGTCCCTTCGGACAAGCCATCCGCCAAAAAAACGAGCACGAAACGCAGCAAAGCGGCCAAGGAACTACCGCCGGTCGAAACAGGTCCGCGAGCGGCCATCTCGCGGTTTAAGCAATACGGATGGCTGTTTAACGGTTTTGCCGGCCAGAATCGCTATTTGTTCCAGGTGCCGGCTGATTTGAAAACACGCTTCAAGGAAGCGCTCGAGCGCCGGTTTGAAGCGCAGCTCGTATTCGCGGCCAACGATCCGCATGCTTACCGGGATGAGCAGCAGCTATTGGGCGAGGATGTGCAGGAGTTCCTGACCTTCATCCATCAGAACGAGATTCAGCTGACTTCGGACGGCGCCATGTATAAAAGAAGCATTCTCCAAATCATGGACCGGTTCGCGGTGAAGGAGCAGCTCCCCGGCAAAGGAGAATGGCGCTTCGGCTATGGCCGGCGGATGAAGGATTACCCAAACCGGATGTCCTTGATCTATGATTACTGCTACTACAACGGATGGATCGCCGAGCATGATATGTTGCTCATCTTGACGGCTGCGGGGAAGGAGCGACAGGCGCAGCGCATTGCGGAAGCGCCCGACAAGCTGTACCGGTTCTGGCTTCGCTTGTATAAGAACGCCATACCGAATATCCGCTCTCTCGTGCACTGGATGGATAAGCTGTCTAGCAGATGGGTGACGGCCGATTCGCTCAAGCACGCCTTAATGCCTTATATCAAGCCCTACTTTTATGATGGAGCAGACACGATTATTGAACAGCGTCTGGCAGGGATGATGCTTCACTTAGGCATGCTGCGGATTGGGGAGCACGAGGAACAGGGTAAAGTTATTCGTGTGACCCCGCTTGGCAGGGCGGTTGTCGCAGGTCTGAATCTAGATGATGAAGAAGCGATCGTGCTTGAATAACCTTCCCGCGCGATCGTGGTAGGCTATGGCACATTCCGCTTTCAGGCGGGCAAACATATGAAGCGCCCTGTCTTGCAGCCGAATATGATTTAGTAGAAGCCAATTTAATCGCAAGTCCTATATGCTTTGCCTCGAATCACCTCTCGAAATCGCCGCAGCAGCGTAAGATTGCCTTCAAGAGCAAGATGGACGATGTGGACAACATTGCCAGGGGAATGGGTATAGGATCTCTTTAACGAATGCTTGGAGGTGTATCCTATGGACAAAATGAAAGTATCTTATGAAGCCATGCTTGGACTTGCAGCTGAGATGGTGCTGGATAAAGCGGTCGTCGAGTTTCGGACGCAGCGATTGTATCAGGCGATTGATAAAGCGCTAGCCACTGGAGATAAGGATACGTTTCGCAGGCTTACCGATGAATTGAAGACTTTGCATGCGTGAGGTAGAAAAGGCTTGCAGGCATGGGCTTTGGTCCTATGCATGCAGGTCTTTTTTTTGGTCTTTTTTTTGCGTTTTCGCTTGTGGTAGGATAGGAGGATGCTTAGGAGTGAATAGTTCAACTGAATAAGGGGATAGGTGAATTATGAAATTTAGCGAGTTGACGCGAGAACAATGGGCAGAGCTTCAGCCTTACCTGGATACAGCGGTGCTGCCGGTTACGGGACTTACAGGGAACGAAATGCCTTATGAAGCGACCGAGGCCCTTGAGCGTCTGCGGGATGTGCTTGACCTGGTCGAGAATCCCTTCAAAGGAAGAATTGTCACTTATCCGGTTGTGCAGTATGTCGAGCGGGAAGGAGGAGGCCGGGAGCTTGAGCGGATTTGCCTAAGTTTGAAGGGGATCGGCTTCCGCTTCGTTATCGTCACGGCAGCATTCAACCTGAATTCATTTTCGGACGAGCTTGTTTCAGCCGATTTGATCATCGATGTGAAGCAGGACGGGACTTTGCCGGCAGGAGCTGAGGTAAGCGAGGCTGTCCGCAAATTATGGCTTGGCCGTTGAACATGCCGTTTGCTCTGCCTATTCGACGGCAGTTGCATAAGGCGACACCTAATGGGGAAAAACAAATGCCAGAGAAGGTCAATTGTGACAAAATCGTAACAATTTCAAAATGGGATTTTGTTCCGCCCTGCAAAACTTGTGACGTATTCTTGACGCTCTATAGCACCTAGGATATTATAGGAAATGTCCTAAGTTCGTCATACGTTTTGCTTTGCGAGGCAAGACGCAAGATATGGTTGGCAAAGGGGGTAGAACAGAAGATGAGTAACCACGATCAAGAGAAAAACCATCGGCCGGTGAAACGCAACGAAATGTCCCGACGTCAATTTTTGTCATATACGCTCGGAGGCGCAACGGCTTTCATGGCTGCGGGCGTAACGCTGCCAATGATTCGTTTCGCGGTTGATCCGATCCTTAAGAAGAAGAGCGAGAGTACTTGGGTTAAGGTTGTTGAAGAGGCAAAAGTTACGAACGAACCGCAAGAATTCAAATTCAACATCCATCAGATCGATGGCTGGTACGTGAGCGATCCGGAGCAGACGGCTTGGATCACGAAGGACGAGCAGGGTAACTATTTTGCCCTTTCGCCGGTATGTAAGCATCTCGGATGTACGATTGGCTGGAATACGGAGAAGAATAACGAGTACGTATGTCCGTGCCACGGCGCGCATTACACGATGGACGGCAAGAACTTGTCCGTCGCGCCGAAACCGCTTGACGAGTACGACCTGAAGGTTGAATCCGGTTGGATTTATCTCGGTCCGATCAAAGCAAACACACGGGTATAAGGAGGGCGTAGGCTCAGATGTTGAAAAATGTGTACAACTGGATTGACGAACGTCTCGACATTACGCCGCTGTGGAGGGACGTGGCGGACCATGAGGTTCCTGAGCACGTTAACCCTGCTCACCACTTCTCCGCGTTCGTGTATTGTTTTGGCGGATTGACGTTTTTCATCACAGTCATTCAGATTTTGTCCGGGATGTTCCTGACGATGTATTTCGTACCGGATATTCTTAACGCTTACAAGAGCGTTGACTACCTGCAGCATAAAGTTGCCTTTGGCGGTATTGTGCGCGGGATGCACCATTGGGGCGCAAGTCTTGTGCTCGTAATGATGTTCTTACATACGCTTCGTGTATTCTTCACAGGTTCCTATAAGGCGCCTCGTGAGATGAACTGGGTTGTCGGCATGTTGATTTTCTTCGTCATGCTCGGCCTTGGTTTCACCGGTTACCTGCTTCCTTGGGATAACAAGGCATACTTCGCGACTAAAGTAGGCATGCAGATCGCGGAAGCGGTACCAATCATTGGTCCTTACGTGAAGGAACTGCTGCAGGGCGGCGACATTATCGGCGCCGAAACGTTGACGCGATTCTTCGCTATTCACGTCTTCTTCCTGCCAGGTGCGCTGCTTGCGTTGCTTGGGGCTCACTTTATCATGATCCGCAGACAAGGGATTTCTGGACCACTTTAAGCCGAAGGGAGGTTATTCGCGAATGGCACATGGTCACAAATCGAACGAAAAAGTCATCTACGTTGGTGACTCTCGGGTACGTAAGCCAAAAGCTGTCGGCAGTGACACTATCCCGCCGGACTACACGGCTTTTCCGGGTAAATCCGAAGCCTTTATCCCGAACTTCCTGCTGAAGGAATGGATGGTAGGCTGCGTAGCGCTCGTAGGCTTCCTCGTTCTGACGATTGCGGAACCAGCACCGCTTGGTTATCCGGCAGACCCGACGAACGCGGCATTCATCCCGATGCCGGACTGGTACTTCTTGTTCTTGTATCAATTCCTTAAGTACCCATATGCTTCCGGTAACTACGTTGCCTTTGGTATCCTGGGTGTACCGGGCGTTGCATTTGCCGCTCTCTTGCTCGCTCCATTCCTGGATACAGGCAAAGAGCGTCGCTTCTACAGAAGACCGATTGCATCGTCGCTAATGGTTCTGTCGCTCTTCTCTCTGTTCTATCTGACCAAGGTTTCTTGGGATCACTACGAGCACGAGCTTGCGCTGACGAATACGATTCCGGAGCATCACTTGCGTGAAGAGAAAGCCCGCGAAGAGTGGGAGAAGACGCAAGCCAATGGCGGCGTTCCGGTGGAAGAAGCCGTTGTGCCGATCGTCGATAAGGACGATCCCGCAATGGAGATTGTCAAAGCAAACTGCGTTGCATGCCATGCTACAGATCTGAAAGGAAATGAAGGCGCCGGTGTTCCTGCATTGACAGGGGTAGGCGATGTTCATTCCAAGGAGGAACTGGTGGAGATCGTCACGAATGGTTTGGGCGGCGGCAAGATGCCTGCATTCGGCGAACGTCTGAGCGCGGAAGAAATCGATCAGCTGACGACTTGGCTGGCAAAACAGAAGAAAGCTGAATAAGCTTACGCAAAACCTGATCGTCTCTTGAAGCGATCAGGTTTTTTTTGTAATCTATACAGAAGCGTTTACGTACCCGGAGGTGTCAGACTGTGATTCGGTTATTTTTCAGCCGGGCGTTTCTAACGAGTCGTCCGTTCTTGTGGCTATTGTTCGTAGTGAATACATTAGGAACGATTTACGGCTATATCTGGTATGGAGAGCAGCTGCAATTCACATTGGAGAATCATCCTGCATGGCAGCTCGTCTTCGTGCCGGATAGTCCGACGGCCAGCTTGTTCTTCACGCTATCTCTGCTCTACTTATTATTCCCGCTCAAACCTCAAGCCGGACTGGCAGCAAGGGTGCTGCGCCAAATTATTGAAGCGCTTGGCGTAGTTACTTCCATTAAGTATGGTATCTGGGCGGTTGCCATGATTCTGGCAGGCGCTGCCAAAGGGGATCAGCTAGTATGGCAGCAATATATGTTGATCGTCTCGCACCTGGGAATGGCGATTGAAGCGTTGCTGTACGCCCGTTTCTTCGTGTTCGGCCGAATCGCTGCACTGGCTGCGACTTGTTGGCTGTGGCTGAATGATACGGTTGATTATCATTATGGCGTCTATCCTTGGCTTCCCGAAGTGCTCGATGAAATTGTAAGCACGGTCCGCAACTTTACCTATGGCCTGACGTTGTTCAGCTTCCTGCTCACGCTCCTAGCACTGGCGTTAAGTTGGAAAGCTAGGCAAACGAAGGTCTAACATTGGACATCCCCCCATACATTGTATTGGGGGGTATGCGCGTATGCAGGGGAAACGATGGATTAAACTGATGATTATGACAGCCATTCTGCTCATTCCGACGACAGGCTGTATGAAGAATACGGCTAACACGGTAGCTGTGGATCAGACCGCAGCGGCAGACAAGTGGCAAACCCTGGCGGGGAACAGCAAGATTGTTCAGATTGCGGACGAGCTCTACGCAGCAGCCAATGTAGGCAATCGTCAATTGGCTTATGCCTCGCTCGTGAAGCTTGAGAAGGAATCGAAAGATCCAGCCATCCGAACCGTCGGGGAACGTACTGGCTGGGAGGCATTTGATCATAGCATACAGCAAGCGAAGAAGGCGCTAAGCAGCTCGAATTTATCCGCAGCCTATCTGGAAGCTTCCAGACTAAAGCTAGCCGTGGACGCTATTTTCCAGCAAGCGCCATTGTGGCATCAATACCGCGCATTGATCCAAGACGATATGAACCGGTTGCATCAATCGTGGGTAGTCCAATGGGAAGATCGGCCGTCAGCTGAATTGGCTGCCTTGCAGGTTCTCAGGGTGCATGCCGAACGGTTCGAGGTTGCCGCGCTGCTGGAACGACCGGAAGAGCGGGTAGCTTCCTTCCAGGATCAGATCAGCCGGATGGAATATGCGATCATTTATGCAGCTAAGAGCGGGGAAATGAATGAACGCAGCAAGGCGCTGGACGAGGCATGGACATTGCTTCAGCGTTCAGCGGATTCCTTATTCCAAGACAGTTCGGCCACGAAGACGGCTGCTGGAGGAATTGAGCCGGCAGATCTGCAACAAGGCATCGCGAGCATGGCGGTCCGTGAACAGCTGACGACGATGTTTATCGGGGCTTTCGTCATGAGCGTATTAGCTTTCGTTGGCTGGCGAAGATATAAGTTCGAGGAAAGCCACGGTGCGGCGTATCCGCCGCCCAAATCACCGTGGGATCGATAGTGCAGGCTAAGGGACAAGGAAGTTATTCTTCCTTGAACCCTTCTCCAAGCACATCGTGTACATCTGATATAACGACGAACGCCCTCGGGTCGATACTGCGTATGATCGTTTTTAGCCGTCTGATTTCATGACGTGCGACGACGCAGTAGACGACCTGTTTTTTATTGCCTGAATACGCGCCTTTCGCATCGAATATGGTGACGCCGCGTTCCATCTCCTTGGTTACAAGCGCAGAGATTTCTTCGCCGTGATCGGTGAACACATTGAAGGCTTTGGCGGCATATGCGCCTTCTTGTATGAAATCAATGACCCTGGCGCCGATAAATACGGCAACCAATGTATAGAGCACTTTTTCTTTCGAAATGTAAAACAGCGAAACCCCAATAATGAAAGCATCCAGTGTAAGAATGACTTGTCCCATGCTCCAGCCGCGCAGCTTGGAACAAATGCGGGCAATGATATCGGCGCCGCCTGTCGTTCCGCCAAATCGGAACACGATGCCAAGACCGGCGCCTGTCGTCACGCCGGCATATAGCGCGGCAAGTATGTAATCGTGCGAGGTTTGGAAAGGTGTCATCCATCCGGCATCGATGCATTTCTCGATCAGCCAGAGGAAGAAGGATAGCGAGACCGTTCCATATATGGAGTAGCCCATTTGGCCTTTGCCCAGTATTCTCCAACCAACAATGAACAGCGGAATGTTCAAGATTAAGGTGGACAGGGATAGCGGGAAGTTGAACGCATAGTTCAGCAGAACGCCGATACCCGTAACCCCGCCTTCCATTAACTGGTTTGGAATGATGAAATACTGAAGGCCGAACGCGTAAATCGCGGTTCCGAGTGTGATCATGGGCAACATTCGGAACATAGCGGACATGTTAACATTCATGCGAGATAAACTCCTTCTGCAAATTATCACGTGCTGACTTGACTAGTATGGCTGATTTGGGCGCAATCGAAAAGCATTGTTTTCACCGACGCTTTACGATAACATATGGAGTGAACCTTAGGGAAGGAATGGATTTATCAATGAACGAGAAATCGCTCGCACAAATTCAGCGTGAGGTTGACCAATACATATCCCAATTCAAAGAAGGCTATTTCAGCCCGCTATCCATGCTTGCCCGCATGACGGAAGAAGTCGGCGAACTGGCAAGGGAAGTCAATCACCTCTACGGCGAGAAGCCGAAGAAGGCGGATGAGGCTGAGAACTCCATCGAATACGAATTAGGCGATATTCTTTTTATTATTACCTGCTTTGCCAACTCGCTGGGTATCGATCTAACCGAAGCCCATAATAAGGTCATGCACAAGTTCAATACGCGTGATGCCGGGCGCTGGACGCCAAAAAACGTCGAACCGTAAAGGCCTCCCATACATATGCTGTACCATCAACCTGGTACAAGGAGGATGGCATATGGATGGAGAATCCTGTGTGAAGAAGGCATATGAGTCGATATTGAACGGCGATTACGAACAAGCAATTGCATGGTTTGAGCAGGCGATTGAACTGGAGCCTAATCAAGCGGCGCATCATTATAAATGCTCGATTACTTGCGCGCGTAGCGGCAAGTGGCAGAAGGCACTCAGTCACGCACTGCAGGCTGTTCAGCTCGATGAAGCGAAGGAAGAATACCGTTTCCAGCTTCAGACCGTGCAAGCCAAACTGCTCGTGACCGAGGCTGAAGCGAAGTTAGGGCTATCCGAGCCTGATACTGACGCAGCGATCGAGAAATTGAAAACCGCAGCCAAGCTGGACCCTCTTAATGTAGATGCACTGCTGCTGCTTGGCGCTGTCTATGCTTCGTTAGATTGTTACGACGAAGCCGCAGATTTCGCGAAGGAAGCGATGAGGCTGGACCCGATGCATAGTGCTGCGATACGGTTATTCGATGACGTGCAGCGCAAGCGTCAGCGGATGAGGCGAATCATCGTTCGCAAGAGAAAACGAAAGAACAGGTGAATACGAAATGGCAGAGAAGATTAAAGTGGCAGTTGCGGGGGCGCGCGGCCGTATGGGCCGTGAAGTAGTCAAAATGGTTCTTCAAGACGAACAACTTGAGTTGGTTGCAGCCGTCTCGCCCTCGGCTGGGCCTGTAGATGCGGGCATACTGGCCGGAACTTCGGCTTGCGGCGTGTTGATCTCGCCAGATCTCGAAACCGCGCTCGCAGCGGTCGAAGCCGATGTGTTGGTCGACTTCTCGATCCCTCAAGTAGGGTACGAGAATACCGTTACGGCGATCACGCACGGCGTTCGTCCAGTTATCGGGACAACCGGCATTACACAAGATCAAATGAAAGAGTTGGACAAGCTTTGCCAGGAACGCGGAATCGGCGCGTTGATTGCTCCGAACTTCTCCATTGGCGCGATTCTGATGATGCAGTTCGCGGCGCAGGCCTCTAAGTATTTCCCTCATCTGGAAATCATCGAGTACCATGGCGACCAGAAGCTTGATGCGCCGTCCGGCACTTCGATCAAGACAGCCGAGCTGATCTCGGAGATTCGCCCTGAGCTCCGTCAAGGGAATCCGAACGAGGAAGAGATTATCGATGGCTCGCGCGGCGGCTATTACAACGGATTCCGTATACATAGCGTGCGTCTTCCGGGCGTATTCGCTCAACAGGAAGTTGTTTTTGGCGCATTCGGCCAAACATTGAAAATCAGACATGACTCGTATGACCGTGCTGGTTATATGCCAGGTGTTAATCACGCCGTGAAGAAAGTAATGACGTATACTGGACTTATTTACGGTTTTGAGCACATTATGGATTAAGAGACTTAACGAGTCGGGTATACGGGAGAGGAGAACTCAGCATGAATATTGCATTTATTGCCCACGATCGCAAGAAGGAAGAAATGGTTAACTTTGTCCTTGCCTATGAGCCTGTGTTTACAGGCCATACTTTATATAGCACAGGTACGACGGGGATGCGGATTATGGAGCAGACGAGTCTGACGATTAACCGCTTCATGTCCGGTCCGCTGGGAGGCGATCAGCAGATCGGAGCCCTTGTAGCGACGAATGAAATGGATCTCATTATTTTCTTGCGCGACCCGCTGATGGCACAGCCGCACGAGCCGGATATTATCGCGCTGCTTCGTCTCTGCGATGTGCAAGGTATTCCGGTAGCGACGAATGTGGCAACCGCCGAACTGCTTGTTAAGGCACTTGAACGTGGCGATTTTGCTTGGCGCGAACTGGTTCACAAATATAAGCCGGAGTGAGCGAAATGACACAATCCGTTGATATTTTGGCGTTCGGCGCACATCCTGACGATGTAGAGATCGGGATGGGCGGCGCGATTGCCCGGCATGTACATGCCGGCATGAAGGTCGCGATATGCGATCTTACAGAAGCGGAGATGTCCTCCAATGGCACCGTGGAATCGAGGCGGCTAGAAGCTGCCGAAGCTTCCGCGGTGCTTGGTTTATCGGCACGTTCTTGTTTGGGCTTGCCGGATCGGGGACTCACCGGATCAGCTGATCAGATCGAAGCGATCGTCCGGGAAATCCGGCGACTGCGGTCGCGAATCGTGTTCGCGCCGTATTGGAATGACCGCCATCCGGATCACAATGCATGCAGTGCAATGGTCGAAGAAGCGGTTTTCAATGCGAAGCTTCGCAAATACATACCTGAGCTTCCACCCGTTACGGTGGAACAGCTTATTTTTTATTATATTAATGACAGCGAGAACATTACGTTAATCATGGATGTGAGTGCGCAGTATGAGCAGAAGCTGGCTTCTCTGCGCGCATACCGGTCTCAGTTCAATCCGTCTAGCCTGACATCGGATCATGTGCAAACTCCGCTTACAGACCGCTACATTGAGCGCGTTGAAGCGCGGGACATGCTGTTAGGCCAGACACGCGGCTGGGGGCATGCGGAAGGATTCACGACGAAGCGACCGCATGCGGTTACGATGTTTTAACGACAGATTTCCTCATTCCAAGCATATAGTTGTCAATAACAAGCGCATCAGGAGGTGTAGACCGTGACGAGACCCTTAAAAATCGGCATTACCTGTTATCCCACGTTAGGCGGTTCTGGCGTCGTTGCAACAGAGCTTGGCAAGCTGTTGGCGGAAAAAGGGCATGAGATTCATTTTATTACGCACAGCATTCCATTTCGGCTCGGACAATTCAAAAAAAATATTTTCTTCCATGAAGTAGAAGTAAATGATTATTACGTATTCCGGTATCCTCCTTATGATTTGTCATTGGCAAGCAAGATGGCTCAAGTGGCCAAAATGCAAAATCTCGACCTGTTGCATGTCCATTACGCGGTTCCGCACGCGGTTTGTGCGTTCCTGGCCAAGCAGATGGCGGGTTACGACTTGCGTACGGTAACCACCTTGCACGGAACGGATATTACGGTACTCGCCCAGGATGAATCGCTCAAGGATCTGATCCGGCTGGCGATCAATTCCAGCGATGCCGTGACGGCCGTGTCGAACGATCTGATTAAGGAAACGCGCGAATTGCTCGATATCGACAAGAACATCGATCTAACCTATAACTTTGTCGACAAGCGGATCTATTACCCGCGCAGCTGCGCTTCGCTCCGCAGCGACTTTGTGTCGGATAACGAGAAGATATTAATGCATATCTCCAATTTCCGGCCGGTCAAACGAGTCAGCGACGTCGTCGATGTGTTCGCGAAAGTCCATGAGCAGGTGCCGAGCAAGTTATTGTTGGTCGGGGAAGGCCCGGATCTTCCTAAGATTCAACAGAAGATCCGTACGATGGGCCTCGAGGATCGCGTGCATTTCTTAGGCAAGCAAGATGATGTGGCGCATGTCATCTCGATTGCGGACCTGATGCTGCTGCCTTCCGAGAAGGAGAGCTTCGGCTTGGTCGCGCTGGAAGCAATGGCTTGCGGCGTACCGACGATCGGTTCGATTGCCGGCGGAATTCCGGAGCTTGTGACCCATGGAGAGACGGGGTATCTGTCACCGGTAGGCGATACGGATTCGATGGCGGCAGATGCGATCCGGCTGTTGCAGAACGAGCGGATGTTCCATGAATTCAGGGAAGCTTGTCTGCACCGGGCTAGAACACGCTTCTGCAATGACCGGATTACGGCCGAGTACGAGCAAATCTATTATCGCGTATTAGGGCTGGATGTCGAGCTTCCGGAGCCGGTTTGTACGGAGTAGTCAACTGATCCAAGCTTAGAAGAAGGGAGCGCGTATACGATGTTAATTGAAGGCGAGATGAGACGAGCGCTCCCTGTCGTGGAGACGTTAATGTCCGGCGGCTACGAAGCCGTATTCGTCGGCGGATGCGTCCGCGATACATGGATGGGACGTAAGCTGAAGGATATCGATATCGCGACCTCGGCGACACCGGAACAAGTGATGGCGTTGTTCCCGCACCATATTCCGACGGGACTGGCCCACGGCACGATAACCGTCATGCTAGGCGGCGTTGCCTATGAGGTGACCACCTATCGCAAAGAGTCAGCCTACGAACAATTCCGGCGTCCGTCCGAAGTCGAGTTCGTAACCGACCTGGAAGCCGATCTGCTACGTCGTGATTTCACGATCAATGCGATGGCGCTTCGGGCGGATGGAACGCTGGTCGACCCGTTCGGCGGTGCTGCGGATTTGGCGCAAGGCATCTTGCGGTGCGTCGGCGAGGCGGATGCCCGATTCCAAGAGGATGCGCTGCGAATGGTGCGCGCCGTTCGTTTCGCGGCCGAATTCCAGCTGCGTATTGCGTTAGGAACGTGGCGGGCATTGCGCCGTCATGCGCATTTGCTGACGCATGTTGCGATGGAACGCGTCGGCGCGGAAGCGGATAAAATGATGGGCGGCAGCGATCCTAAGCGAGCCGCCGTTTTGTTTGCCCGGAGCGGATTGCTCGAACACACGAAGCAAGCGTTGCCTGCTTCTGTACGCGATGCGGCGCATCGGCTTGACGCAGCAGAGTTACTTCTCTCAGGTCATTCGGATGGGACGCGTGGAACGGAGCATACGGAGCTTCAATGGCTCTTGCTGAGCATATCGATCGGGATGCCTCCGAATGAAACCGAGAACTTGTTCGATGCGCTGCGCTTCTCGACGAAGCGTACGTCTAGTCTGGCCGCCGTGATGCGGATGTGGGAACGGATGAAGGGGATAACGGCTGACGGTCAGGCTAGCGGGACTTCAGCGGAAGCGGACATGCTGTATCGGCAATGGATCGAAGCGATATTGGAAGAAGGCATGCCGGCTGCGTCACTGTTAATTGAGGCCTTGAAGGCGATCGACCACAAGCGTGCGGTCCCTTCTAAAACATCTTGGCTGCCTGCGGGGCAGCTTGAACAATGGATGAAGGAGCTTCCTGTCACGAACCTCCGGGACTTGGCGGTTAAAGGTTCGGATCTGATGCGGGAATTGCGTAAGCCTAGCGGGCCATGGCTTGGTAACCTGTTGAAGCAGCTTGTGCATGATGCTGCCTATCGTAAAGTGGAGAATAATCAAGCGGCGCTGATTAGCCGCGGGATCGATTATATGAGAGAACGGGAGAGCGAAACGCGATGAGCAATCGGATACTAGAGCTGCTAAGCAGCGGCAGCGGCCAATATGTGTCCGGTGAGCTGCTTAGCAGAGAACTGGGCATTAGCCGCACGGCGATATGGAAACAGATCAAGAAGCTTGAAGTGCAGGGGTATGTCATTGAAGCTTCGCCGAGGCTCGGTTACCGGCTGGCGGGCAAACCGTCCAAGCTGACTATGCCCGAACTGATGGAGCATCTGAGGGATACTTCGATCGTAAGCAGCATCAAATTATTCGAATCGGTCGATTCCACGCAAAACATTGCGCATCGGTTGGCGGAAGAAGGCGCACCTTCGGGAACGCTCGTTATTGCGGAACAGCAGACAAGCGGCCGCGGCCGCATGGGCAGGCAATGGGTATCGCCTTCAGGTAAAGGCATTTACATGAGCATGGTGCTGCGTCCGGACCTGCCGCTTCAATTCGCCCCGCAGCTCACGTTGTTGACAGCGGTTGCACTTTGCCGCGCGCTTAAGGAGATCGCGCCGCTGCCCATCGGCATCAAATGGCCGAATGACCTGCTCATTGAGGGGAAGAAGATCAGCGGGATACTGCTGGAATCCGCGGCGGAGGATGAACGGTTGCGCCACGTTATCATGGGCATCGGCATCAGCGTGAATCTGACGGAGGATGATTATCCCGAAGAGCTGCTCCCGATCGCGACGTCATTGCGTATCGCCTCGGGCGGTGAACCGCTCGATCGCGCCGCTGTTATTGCCAGTTTCATGAAGCAGTTCGAACACCTGTACGCCGTCTATATCAGCCAAGGCTTCTCGCCGATTCAGACGTTATGGGAAGCATTGTCGGTAACGCTGCATAAACCGACCAAATTAATGACGCCTCAAGGCGTCGTAGAAGGAATTCCGGTAGCGCTGAACGACAGCGGAGCGCTCCTCGTCCGGCTGGGAGATGGCCGCGAGATGCCGATCTTCTCGGCGGAATCGATGCGTCCCCCGCAAGGCTGAGTCGTTCATAGACGTTATTTTGACGTTCTGATATACTGAAGACAGATCGAGAAGCTTCGCATCGGGGCGGTATCGCGAATGCGAACTGCACCTGGCGGCCTTGAAGCCTCGGTTGAAGTTAATACGTCAATTGCATGGCATTGCGTATTCTGCTCTGAGCCGTAGGGACCGAGACAGAAGGAAGCTTGCGTAAGCAGCGAAAGATGCTCCTTTTTGATTTGGGACCTTTTTAGCGGCGGCTAAAAGGTTTTTTTGTGTTTACCCTAATCCTTGAAGGAGGACGACAACGATGAAACAAGCATTGACCATTACGAAGATGAAAAAGATGAAACAAGCGGGGGAACCGATCACCATGCTCACCGCTTACGATTACCCGTCTGCGAAGCTCGCGGAGGAAGCCGGGATCGATATCATTCTGGTGGGCGATTCGCTGGGCAACGTTGTGCTTGGATACGATACAACCATTCCGGTCACATTGGATGACATGGTCTACCATACACGCGCCACGGTTAGAGGGGCAACGAATACGTTCGTCGTCGCAGATCTTTCTTTTATGACATATCGTCTTGGTATTGAGACGACGCTGCGCAATGCCGCTCGCCTGATGCAGGAGGGGCTGGCAAGCGCCGTGAAGATGGAAGGCGGAGCCGATATTGCCGATGAGGTATCCGCGCTCGTAAGAGCAGGTATTCCGGTAATGGGCCATATTGGCTTGACGCCGCAATCCGTCCATCAGCTGGGCGGTTATAAAGTGCAGGGCAAACTTCCGAAGGAAGCTCAGCAGCTGATCGATGATGCAAAGGCGCTGGAAGCCGCCGGCGCGTTCGCGGTCGTGCTGGAGCTTGTAACGGAGCCGCTCGCAGAACGTATTACGAAGGAACTTTCCATTCCGACGATCGGAATAGGTGCAGGACGTGCTTGTGACGGCCAAGTGCTCGTCTTCCATGACCTGCTGCAATATGCTTCGCCTTACCGGGAGAAGAAGTTTGTGAAAACGTACGCCGATATCGGTTCGACGATTCGCACGGCGATTGGAAGCTACGTCTCGGAAGTTAAAGCGCGCGTATTCCCTGCGGAGCAGCACGCGTTCGGTGTTGTAGAACCGTCGGTCGAGATTTCGAATCTCTACGGCGGAGCGGGAAGCGCCGCTGCAGATCCTCAAGCGGCGCAGCAGCAGCCAGAACCGGGCAACGAACAAGTGCAGGAGAAAGAACTGCAGCATCAGGGAGGCGTCAAAGCGTGATCGTCGCAACGACAATAGCAGAATTGAAACAAGCGCTGAAGGAGTGGAGGGAGTCCGCTCCTTCCACGGCGCGGGTCGGATTTGTTCCTACGATGGGTTTTTTACACGAAGGGCATGCCAGCCTGATGCGCAGATCGAAGGCCGAATGCGAGTATTCGGTCTTATCCATCTTCGTCAATCCGCTGCAATTCGGACCGAATGAAGATTTTGACCGCTATCCGCGTGATGCGGAGCGTGATTTGGCCCTAGCTGAGGCCAATGGCATCGACCTGGTCTTCATGCCTTCGGTTGCCGAGATGTATCCGAAGAAGCCGGTCACGAAGATCTTGATTAGCGAGGTGACGGAGCGTCTGTGCGGCGCTTCCCGTCCCGGGCATTTCGACGGCGTCGGCATCGTCGTCAGCAAGCTGTTCCACCTTGTGCAGCCCGATCGCGCCTATTTCGGCATGAAAGACGCGCAGCAGGTGGCCGTCATCGAGCGGATGACCGAAGATCTGAACATCCCGGTGGAGATCGTTCCTTGCGAGACCGTACGGGAAGCTGACGGGCTTGCGCTCAGTTCGAGGAATGTTTATTTAAGCCAAGAGGAGCGGGCGCAAGCCGTTATTCTATCGCAGACGCTTAAGGCGGCGGAAACCTGGGTGAAAACTCCGGGCATGACGAAACGCGCGCTATCGGATAAAATAGAATCGTCGATCGGACAGGCGTCGCTTGCGGAGATTGACTATGCCGAAATATTGACGTATCCCGATCTGGAAGAACCGGATGCAGCGGCAGACCTTTCCGATTATGAAGGAAAGCTTATCATCGCACTCGCTGTCAAATTCGGCCGTACGCGGCTGATCGATAATCGTTTATTGGAACTCCGTGGAGGTGGCATACATGTATAGAACGATGATGAAATCCAAAATTCACCGGGCAACCGTAACCGAAGCGAATTTGAATTATGTCGGCAGCATTACCATCGATGAGGATTTAATGGATCTTGCGGATATTTGGGCCAATGAAAAGGTTCAAATCGTCAACAATAATAATGGCGCTCGACTAGAAACTTATGTCATAACAGGTCCGCGCGGATCGGGCGTAATCTGTCTGAACGGCGCAGCAGCCCGGCTGGTGCAACCAGGCGATAACGTCATCATTATTTCGTACGGCATGATGACCGAAGAGGAGGCGCGCAGCTATAAGCCGAAAGTGGTTCTGATGGATGCGGGCAACAAGCCGATCGAGACGCAATACGAAGAGGTTCATGCGACGATCGTCTAATGCTTAAGCCTGAGCCGCATGCATTTGGCGCTTTTGTATAACAGCTGCCATGTAGTATGAAAAGCTCCCCCCACGCAAAGAATGAGCATAACATTTCATCCTAAAACAAAGCGTGAAAAGGTGGGGATGCAGGCGATGTTCCAGCATGTATTCGCAACGATGCACGAATTGCTTGACGACATCATGAGTCATTATGGCCAAGCTGGCGTAGAACAAAAGAAGCAATACTTCGAACAGTTATCCATGTTAAAATCAATGAGTGATACCTTCATTGAGGAATGGCTGACGTTCGAAGAGAAGTTAGCGGAATTCCGTGACACTCATCGTGATCCGGTGCAGAAGATGGAACTGCCTCTAACTGATCATGAGCACGAGCATAACCCGATGCAGCCGGCAGTCGCCGCGCAGAAGCTGAATCTCGCGGCAGCTCCGCTTGCCGCTGCCAAGGCAACGCCGAACTGCACAGGGGAAACGGCACAGCAGCAAGAAGCGCAGTCGATTGCTAAAGGCCAAGGATACTTCAAGCTCTTCATGTTCAAAGATGCAGCCCTTCATTTTGAACAAGCTGTTGCGGCAGCGCCCGAAGATAATAGGGCACGGTTGTTTTTGGCCATGACGTATATGCATTTGCAGGATTGGCCCGAAGCCCAGCGTCATTTTCAGCTGCTCGTCGAATTGACCGATCATCCGAAGTGGCGCGCGCTCGGTTATAACGCGCTTGGCTGTATTCAAGCGATACGCATGAACCTAGAGCAGGCTGAGCGTTATTTCCTCAAGGCACACGAGACGGATCCGGGATTCACCGATCCGTTGTCCAACTTGAAATCATGTCAGGACCACAAAGGGCACTTATCCTTATATTTCGGAAGCGGGCAGCTCTAGTCTTGGGAGAGGACCAGGAAACGATAACATGAATTATGCGGTATTAGATCTCGAAACAACCGGACATGGCGCCGGCGATGAAATCATACAAGTCGGCCTGGTGCTGCTTGACGAGGCGATGCAGACGGTTCGCACATACAGCAGCTTCGTCAAGCCCACCATACCGATACCAGCTTTCATTACGCAATTAACGGGCATTGACGAGTCGATGGTCGAAGATGCGAAGTCGGCGGAGGAAGTGCTCCTGGAGCTCATTCCTCTGCTCGACGACGCTGTCCTCGTCGCTCATAATGTCGGTTTTGACGCAGGCTTCTTGAATAACGCGCTTGACCGCTGCGGTTACTTGCCATTTACGGGCAGAAGGCTTGATACCATCGATCTGCTGCGGATTCTATATCCGACGCTGACAACGTATCAACTAGGCGCGGTTACCGAATTTTTCGGCATTGAACATGATCATCATCATCGCGCTGACAGCGATGCGATCGCAACGGCGGAGTTGTTCGCGCTCTGCTTCCGCAAGCTCGAGCAGATGCCGCTCTTAACGTTGCAACGGTTAGCTTCATTACTTGGCGATCAGATTGACGATCTAGGCTGGTTCGTGAATAAGATTGCCGTGCGTAAGGAGATGATGGGCTCCGTCGATCTGGACGCCTATCAGTACTTCCGCCAGTTCGCCATGCAGGCAGGCGATTGGACGGACGAACAGCCTCCGCGCGAGGGCTTGGAGGCAGAGGTAACGGATTGGACGTTCGACCAGTTCCTCACGTACTTAAAAGCGAACATTAAGGCGCAAATTCCGGGTTACGAGGAACGCGAGCCTCAAAATATGATGTTTCAAGAGGTGCTGGCTGCGCTGGAGCAGGACCAGCATTTGCTCATTGAGGCGGGGACGGGGACAGGCAAATCGCTTGGTTACCTCATCCCGGCTCTGTTCTATGGTATCCAGCAGAACAAAAAGATAGTCGTCAGCACGCACACGATTAATTTGCAGGAGCAGCTTCGCCAACGCGATCTCCCGCTCTTGCAGTCGGTCATGCCTTATCCGTTCCGTGCAGCTATCTTCAAAGGGCGCGGCAACTATATGTGCCTGCGCAAATTCGAGAATAAAGTGAATATGCAAGACTTCGCATCTCCGAATGAAGACCGGATTACCGCTTCCCAGATGGTCGTATGGCTATCGGAGACGGGGTACGGGGACCAGGAGGAGTTGAATTTCGGCAACAAGGGAGCAGACTTCTGGTCGACGGTCGCAAGCGACGCCGATTCCTGCTTGAATCGCAGCTGCCCATGGTTCAAGCGCTGCTTCTACCACCGCGCCAAGCAGGAAGCCAATCTGGCTGACGTGGTCATTACGAATCACTCCATGCTGTTCACCGATATCCGAGCAGACCATCGGCTGCTGCCAGGCTATGAGCATCTGATTGTAGACGAAGCGCACCATATGGAAGAAGTAGCGGGCAAGCATCTAGGCACGCAGCTATCGTATCATTCCGTACAGCATCCGGTATTCCGGCTATGCAAAGACGCCCGTAACGGCCAACTCATACAGCTGATGCATAAGCTGGCAAGCGAGACGGGGGAGAAGTCGCTCGCGTGGCGGGAGACGATCGACGATGTCGTACCTGACTTCGGCGATTTGCGCGATGAGTGGGACCGGCTGTTCGAGCTGCTGTACGGCATGATGGGCAGAGGATCGTCGGATACGACGGAGACCGGCCAGCTTGTGCTTCGATTGAGGCATCAAGAATTGCCGAAGCAGTGGAATGACGCGCAAATCATTGAAGAAGCGGTACATGGCTATCTCAGCAAAATCGTTCGTTCGCTCGACAAAATATTCACCGAAATGAAAGATGAGCTCGACGACCAATCGCTCGTTGCCATGGTCACCGATCTTAGCGGAACCGTTAAGGACCTGACTAGGGCCAGAGACGAGCTTCGCGCCTTCATGAAGGCCGACAAGGCCGACGTGGTCTATTGGCTAGAAGCGAATACGAATTTCCGGGCAAAATCGATTCATCTGTATTCGGTTCCCGCAGACGTTAGCGAGCAGCTGAGAATGTACTTCTTCGAAGCGAAGAAAAGCGTGGTGCTTACATCCGCGACGCTATCCGTTCAGAAGTCGTTCCAGTATGCCGCTGAGCAGCTTGGGCTTGGACCGGATGAGAAAAGCGGCCGGCTTCGCACCGTTCAGCTGCCGTCTCCGTTCAATTACCGCGAGCAGGCGCTTGTCGTGATTCCGCGTAACTTACCGGTCTTGAAGGGAGCTGCCGGCGATCCGCTATTCAACGAGCTGCTCGTGAAGTCGCTTGCGGAATCGGCCGTAGAGACGAAGGGCCGAATGCTCGTCCTCTTTACGTCATACCGTATGCTCAAGCAGGTCTACGATCCGCTTAAGGAAGCGTTAGCGGCGCATGGTATTCAAGTACTCGGGCAAGGGATCGACAGCGGCAACCGGAGCAAACTGACGAAGCGATTTCAGCAGAATACGGCATCGGTCCTCCTCGGAACGAGCAGCTTCTGGGAAGGCGTCGATATTCCAGGCGACGCGTTGACCTGCCTGGCGATCGTCAGACTCCCGTTCCAGCCGCCGAATCATCCGCTCATCGAGGCCAAATCCGAGATGCTTCAGCAGCAGAAACAGAATCCGTTCATCAAACTATCGGTACCGCAGGCGGTTATCAAATTCAAACAAGGCTTCGGCAGGTTAGTTCGCACTTCGCAAGACAAAGGCATCGTATTAATTTATGACACGCGCGTGATCGATTCTTATTATGGCAAGTATTTCTTGTATTCCCTGCCTGGGCCCAAGATCGAGACGATGCATTTGGATCAAATCGTGCCCCGGATTCGGCAGTGGCTGTCCGCTGGAAGAGGTGAAGTGTAAATGACAAAGTCGTTCAAAATTTCTGAAGCTGTCGTTAGACGGCTTCCGGTCTATTTGCAAGTATTGGGTGATCTGCAGCAGCGGGACATCCAGACCGTCTCATCGCAGGAGCTCGGCAATAAACTCGATCTCAATCCGGCTCAAATTCGTAAGGATCTCGCTTATTTCGGCGAGTTCGGGCGCAAAGGGATCGGTTATGACGTCTCTTATTTGATCGAGAAGATCAGGCAGATCCTTAAGCTGGACCAGCCGCTCAGCGTCGGCCTGGTCGGCGCTGGTAATTTGGGACGGGCGCTTTGCAATTATAATACGTATTTGAAGGATAATATGAAGATTACGGCAGTATTCGATGCCCATCCGTCCATTGTGGGCTCGAGCATTAATGGATTGCCTGTGCTCTCGATGGATAGCCTCAGCGAGACGGTTAAGGCGCTGAACATTCGGATCGGCATCATTACGGTACCATTCTTCGAAGCGCAGAATGTTGCGGACAGATTCGTGGAAGCGGGCGTGGAGGGCATTCTGAACTTCGCGCCTGTCATTCTCCGCGTGCCGGACCATGTGCGGATCCACTATGCGGATTTTACAAGAGATTTGTTAAGCCTTGCGTATTATTTGGAGAAAGAAGGAGATTCAGAGGATGAACCGCTTGTGGATTGAGAATGGCATTTTTGTCACGATGGATGAGCAGCAGCCTGTCGTGAAAGGACATATGGTCGTCGAGAACGACCGTATTATTTACATAGGAGAAGCAGCGCCTCAGCCGGAGCCTGAACAGGCAGAGCGCCTCAACGGCCAAGGCTTGTTGTTTATGCCGGGGCTTATCAATACGCACGCTCATTCCGCGATGTCGCTCCTAAGAGGCTATTCGGATGACGAAGCGCTGCAAGTCTGGCTCGAGCAGAAGATGTGGCCGATGGAAGGCCGCTATACGGATGAAGACGCGCATTGGGGCAACTCCCTAGCTGCGCTGGAGATGTTGAAGTCGGGCACGACCACCTTCGTGGACATGTACGACCGGATGCCGATTCTGGCCAAAGTCGTGGAACAATCCGGCTTGCGAGGCGTTCTGACACGCGGCGTCATTGGACTGTGCTCGCCCGAAGAACAAACCGCGAAGCTGGAAGAAGCGAAGCAGTTCGCGAAGGAATGGAACAATCAGGCCGATGGACGCATTCGCACGATGCTCTCGCCTCACGCGCCTTATACCTGTCCGCCGGATTATATTGAGCGGATCGTTGCAGCCGCGCATGAACTGGATTTGCCGCTCCATATCCACATGTCGGAATCCGCGGCTGAAGTGCAGCAGAACGTCAACGATTACGGTACGCGCCCAGTCGAGCATCTCGACAAGCTTGGCTTCTTCTCGCGTCCTTCGCTCGTGGCGCATGCGGTCCATCTTAACGACGAAGAGATTGCGCTCATGGCTGCCCGCGGCGTTGCGGTTTCGCATAACCCGGCTTCTAACTTGAAGCTCGCCAGCGGCGTCGCGCGCGTCCCAGCGCTTCTAGCGGCAGGCGTTACGGTATCGCTCGGAACGGACAGCGCAGCCAGCAACAACAATCTGGACGTCTTCGACGAGATTCGCCTCGCGGCGCTCATCCATAAAGGCGTATCCGGCGATCCGACAGCCGTTCCAGCCATTGAAGCGCTGCGGATGGGAACAGTCTATGGGGCGCGTGCGATCTGGCAGGAGGATCAGCTCGGCGTGCTGAAATCCGGCATGAAGGCGGACTTCATTGCGATCGATATCGACCAACCGCACTTCTACCCGCAGACGGATATGATCTCCCATCTGGTGTACAGCGGCTCCGGACGCGATGTTAAGCATGTCTGGATCGATGGCCGCCAGGTCGTCAAATCAGGGACATGCCTGCTGCTCGACGAGGAGAAGATCAAGGCGGAATCGCAACGCAGCTTCGAAAGGCTGCTGGGTCGTTAATGCGCACTGTTCGCCGTAAACGCAAGCCGTTCTGGACGCCGGTGCGGATTGTTCTGGCCTCCGTTACGGGGCTTCTAACGATCATAATCGGCATCAACGCTTATTATTGGCATGTCCAATCGCCTTTCTGGGAAGAAGAGAATGCCGCCAAGTCAGCGGCCGAGCAGAATGCAGGCCTGCATGATTCATCCAGCGCCTACAAGTATGTATGGGATACAACCGCTTGGATCGTACTTGGCAAGGACGCTGACGGTGATGCGGCAATCGCTTGGCTGCCGGAAGAGGGCGGACAACCGATCATCCGCAAGAAGGAAGAGGGCATCGCACGGGCCGAGCTTAAGGAGCAATTCCAGCAATCGAAGCCGGATGCCGATCTCGAGCATATGCAAGTGGGCCTCCTGGAAGGCCAACCGGTATGGGAACTGTTCTATTCCCGTGACCAGGCGGGTGTCGAAACCTATTATTACGACTTCTATCGCTACAACGACGGCGGTTATATCATCACGTATAATCTGCCGAAACAATAAGCCATTTGAACAAGATCAAGAGCTGTTGCAGACTTCCTGCAGCAGCTTTTTGCCGTTTCTAGCGATGCTGCGTATATTGATGGTATTGCTGGTCAGCCATATGGCCGATCAAACCAATCTAACTGACGGCTGGCAAAACTGCCAGCAGTTTCAGACTGGTCCGTGCTGCAATCTATGATATACTTTCGTATAGATGTTCCGTGTAGATAACGTTGTAGCTGACAGATGATCAATAGAACGGCAACTTGCGAAAAGGGGGCCTTGAAGCCATGAATATACGTATTATGCCGACTGTCGTAACTGCTGTAATATCCGCGGGTTTGCTCGTCGGAGGTTGGTTTGCTTATCAGAACGTGGCTACGGTTCAGCCGCTGGAACAGATTCTTGTGGACGTCCCCGGCGTTACGGAAGCCGTGCCGAATGTACAGCGCGATGCGGTGACGGTCTCGCTCAAGCTGGACAACGATGCCAATATCCGTGATGTATACGATACGATTTTACTTGAAGGCGAGCATGTCATCGGTGACCGTGAACTGAGGCTGCAGATTGATAATTCCAAATCCGACGAAATCCTTAACGATATTTGGTCCTCGGTGCTCTTCAATATTGCGCAAGCGATGGAGACTCGCCAATATACGGGTATTCCGACGGCTATGGAGCAGATCGAGAGCAAGTATGAAGGCGTAACGGCAACTTCGGAGATGGACGATATGAATGTCTATATCACGCTCAAACATGGCGCAGCAGCGAAGTATGTGATCCTGCCGCGTACACCTGAACAAATGGGGGTGTGGCCGAATGCGTAATTACGGTAAAGAGATTGCCATCGGTTTTGTTCCGGTCCTTATCATCTTCCTGCAATTCGTGGTTCAAATTAATATTATGCCGATCGTTATGTCGGCGGCGATTCTGACGGGCGTGATTTATTTTGCCCGGACACGCGGCAATTTGGCCGCGGTTGGCGGCGAACGCAGAGGTAAGGTCCGTCCTCCGGAGCCGCTGTCCTTCGATGAAATCGGAGGGCAAGAACGCGCCAAGCAGGAGTTGATCGAGGCGCTGGATTTTCTCGTTCATGAAGAACAGATTACGAAGATGGGCATTCGTCCATTGAAAGGCATCCTGCTGACCGGACCTCCGGGAACCGGCAAAACGTTGCTGGCCAAAGCAGCGGCGCACTATACGGACTCCATCTACGTAGCGGCCTCTGGCGCGGAGTTCGTGGAGATGTATGTCGGCGTCGGCGCAAGCCGGATTCGCGATCTGTTTAAGGACGCCCGCCAGAAGGCGCTTAAAGCGAACAAGACAAGCGCAGTCGTGTTCATTGACGAAATTGACGTTATCGGCGGCAAGCGCGACGGCGGCCAGCATCGGGAATACGATCAGACGCTGAACCAGCTCCTTACCGAGATGGATGGCATTCATACGACGGAATCGCCGCGTATTCTGCTTATTGCAGCGACGAACCGCAAGGAAATGCTGGACCCGGCGCTTATTCGTCCAGGTCGTTTCGACCGCCACATCGGCGTAGATCTGCCGGACAAAAAAGGCCGGTCGCATATCTTGAGCATCCATGCCCGCAACAAGCCGCTCGCGCCGGATACGGATATGGAGAAGGTGGCGGCAGAGTCGTACGGCTTCTCGGGCGCACAGCTTGAGAGCGTCATGAACGAAGCGGCGATCTACGCGCTTCGCGAAGAGAGCGATACGATCTCGAACCGCCACTTGTCCATGGCGATCGATAAAGTGATGATGGGCGAGAAGACGGATCGTGAAGCGACGAAGGAAGAGCGCGAGCGCGTGGCGCTGCATGAACTTGGCCATGCGATTACAGCGGAACTGGTTCGCCCAGGCAGCGTATCGCAGGTGGCGCTTTCTCCGCGCGGTCAAGCGCTCGGTTATGTGCGTCACAACCCGCAGCAGGACCGTTATTTGTACACGAGAGCCTTCCTGGAAGGCCAGATCATGATTGCCCTTGGCGGCGCAGCGGCAGAAGAGCTGTTCTACGGGGACCGGAGCACAGGATCGCGAGGCGACTTTGATCAAGCGATGAGCATTGTACGTTCGATGGTCGAATCCGGTCTGACCGAGATGGGCATTGTCGACAATTCGATGATGACCCCCGACAAGTGGGCGCATGTGAACGGCGTGATTCTCGAAGAGCTGATGAACCGTGTCAAAATGATGTTAAGCGAGCAGCGCCAGGTGTTCCTGGATTCGCTGGGCGTCTTGATTGCGGAAGAAACGATCAGCGGCGAACGATTCCGCGAGCTGCTCGGCCATCCCGTTGCGGCGGAAGAAATGCAATCGGCTTAATCGCCGGTAGACAACCAATTGTACGAAACGGAGAAGACGGCATGCAGCCGTCTTCTTTTTGTCCATCTTGTCGATAAACTTGGACTTTTGGTCGATAGGATTATTCATTATTGTCTAATAATTGAGACTATGTTCACAATAATGTCTTAAAGTGTACATTGTTGTGCGACTAGCCCCCATGCTTCAAAACCGCTATAATATTAGGCGGATAGATAGCGGATCAACATCTATACTACAAATATACCGATCTGCTGCGATGGAGGAATGATTCGTGAACGTTCGAAAAGTTGGCGTCATTGGCGCAGGAACCATGGGGCAAGGAATCGCGGAAATGCTCGCGTTCAAAGGACTTGACGTATATGTAATTGAACAATCTGCAGAACGTCTGGCTGCTGCGATTCAATCGATTGAATTGAGCCTGGATAAGCAAATCGAGAAGTGGGCATTGACGCAAGCGGAGAAGAAGTTAGTCATGAACCGGATCCATCCGATCGAGAAGATGGGCGAGTTATCCGGTTGCGAGATCGTCATCGAGACGATTTCCGAGGATCTGGAGAGCAAGAAAATCGTGTTCGATCAACTGGACCGCCTGTGCGGGCCGAATGTTATTCTGGCGAGCAATACGTCGACGCTCAGCTTGACGGAGCTTGCGGGCGTAACCGCTTATCCTGAGCGCGTTATCGGCATGCACTTCGTATATCCGGTTATGAAGACCGATTTGGTTGAAATTGTACGCGGCTTGAAGACGAGCGACGACACGTTCTCGCGTACGAAGTATTTTGTCGAGGAGATCATTCAGAAGAAGGGCGTCATGGTATTCGAATCGCCTGGATTCGTGACGACGCGTCTGATCTGCCTGTTCATTAACGAAGCTTTGCACGTTCTTGAAGAAGGTGTCGCATCGGCTGAAGATATCGATAGCGCTATGCGGATCGGCTATTCCTTCCAGCATGGGCCGTTCGAGATGGCGGACCGATTCGGTCTGGACTCGGTACTGGCAGCGCTTGAACGTATGTTCCGTGAATACGGCGAGCTGAAATACCGGCCATCGATCGTACTGAAGAAGATGGTGCGTGCAGGCCATCTCGGCGTGAAGAGCGGCATTGGATTTTTCAACTACGACAAGGATGGGGACCGCGTATGATTATTCTTGTAATGAACGCTGGCAGCTCTTCGCTGAAGTACCAGCTTTATAATATGAAAGACGAATCCGTGCTCGCGCAAGGCCGCGTCGAGCGGATCGGCATGGATTCTTCCATTGTCACGCATGAGCCGACGGATAAACCGGAAGTTCGCCAAGTGAGCGAAATTCTCGATCATAACACAGCGGTCCGCCGCGTAATCGACCTCTTGACCCACTCGGAACACGGGGTGCTGAAGTCGATGGACCAAATCAAGGCCGTCGGCCATCGCGTCGTGCACGGTGGAGAGAGCTTCCAACAGTCGACGCTCGTTACGCCTGAAGTGAAGCTGGAGATCCGCAAGCTGATCGATCTTGCGCCGCTTCATAACCCGCCGGCGCTAATGGGTATTCTTGCGGTTGAGACGAATCTGCCGGGCGTACCGCAATCGGTTGTATTCGATACCGCATTCCATCAGAGCATGCCGCAAGAATCGTACCTGTATCCAATCCCGATGGTGCTGTACCGCCGCCACAAAATTCGCCGTTACGGCTTCCACGGCACGTCGCATGATTATGTCAGTAATAAAGCGGCAGAGGTGATCGGCAAACCGCTCGAGGAGCTTAAGCTCGTTACTTGCCACATCGGTAACGGCGCTAGCTGCACGGCCATTCTGGATGGCAAATCGTTCGACACGAGCATGGGTCTGACGCCTCTCGAAGGTCTGATGATGGGAACGCGCTCCGGGGACTTGGATCCGGCGATCGTGCCGTTCACGATGAACAAGGAAGAGCTGACGTTGAGCGAAGTAAGCTCCATGCTGAACAAGCACAGCGGCTTGCAAGCGATCAGCGGCATCAGCAGCGACATGCGCGAGATCACGGATGCGATGAAGGAAGGGGATAAGCATGCGAAGCTTGCATTCGACATGTATACATACCGCCTTCGCAAATACATCGGCGCATATGCAGCTGCAATGAACGGGATCGATGCGATCGTATTCACGGCAGGCGTTGGCGAGAATTCCTCTATCGTCCGTCAAGCGGTCTGCGAAGGAATTACGTTCCTCGGCGTCGAATTGGATCATGCTCGCAATGATCAGCGTTCGAAGGAAGCGCGCTTCATCTCGACGGATGCATCCCGAGTGAAGGTGCTCGTCGTGCCAACGAATGAAGAATTGCTGATCGCGCGCGATACGTACCGTTTGGTCAAAGCATAAATCAGGCATACAGATATTAGGACCATAATGTATTTAGGAAGCGAGTGATCAAGCTTGAACAAGGAATTGACTACGATTAAGCAAGCTGGCGTACATGCCGGCCAATCCGTATGGATCGGCTGTTGGCTGAACGGGAAGCGCTCCAGCGGCAAAATTCAGTTCCTCCAACTGCGTGACGGCTCCGGCTACATGCAGGGCGTTCTCGTCAAGAGCGAAGTGTCGGAAGAGGTATGGACGAAGGCGAAGGAGCTGACGCAAGAGAGCTCCCTCTACGTGAAAGGCATCGTCCGTGAAGAACCGCGCAGCCAATCCGGCTATGAGCTCATCGTCGAGGACATCGAGGTCATCCAGCTGACGCAGGAGTACCCGATTACGCCGAAGGAGCATGGCGTTGATTACTTGATGGATCGCCGCCATCTGTGGCTGCGTACGCCGAAGCAGCGCGCGATTCTCGTCATTCGCGCGGAGATCATCCGTTCGATTCAGCGGTTCTTCGACGAGCGAGACTTCACGCTCGTGGATCCGCCGATTCTGACGCCATCCTCGTGCGAAGGAACGACGAACCTGTTCCACACCAAATATTTTGACGAAGATGCTTATCTGACGCAGAGCGGTCAGCTCTACATGGAAGCAGCCGCAATGGCACTCGGCAAAGTCTACTCGTTCGGCCCGACGTTCCGTGCCGAGAAGTCCAAAACCCGCCGCCATCTGATCGAGTTCTGGATGATCGAGCCGGAGATGGCTTTCGTCGATCATGAAGAGAATCTTCGCGTTCAGGAACAGTTCATCAGCTACGTCGTGCAATCCGTCTTGGCGAACTGCCGCAAGGAGCTGGAGACGATCGGCCGCGATATCTCCAAGCTTGAAGCCATTCAAGCGCCGTTCCCTCGGATTACGTACGACGATGCGATCAAATTCTTGAACGATTCCGGATTCGAGATTCCATGGGGCGAGGATTTCGGTGCGCCGCATGAGACGGCGATCGCCGAGAAGTACGCTACGCCGGTATTCATTACGCACTATCCGGCATCGTTCAAGGCGTTCTACATGAAGCCTGACCCGAACCGTCCAGAGGTTGTTCTGTGCGCAGACATGATTGCGCCGGAAGGCTATGGCGAGATTATCGGCGGTTCGCAGCGTATTGACGATCCGGAGCTGCTCGCAGAGCGCTTCAATGAGCATGAGCTGTCTGAGGAAGCGTACCAATGGTACTTGGATCTGCGCAAATACGGCACCGTACCGCACTCCGGATTCGGTCTTGGACTAGAGCGGACTGTAGCTTGGATCTGCGGTCTGGATCATGTACGCGAGACGATTCCGTTCCCTCGCATGCTGTACCGACTCTATCCGTAATTGTTCGGCCTTGTGTTAGCGAGCTTTAAGGAGGAGAAACCATGAAGAACGACATGTGGAAAGCCTATGCCCGAGGCATGGCGGCTGCCATGAACGGCGGAAGTGTCGTTGTTCCGGCTGGCCTGCTGCGCGCTTATCACGGGATTGGTCTAACGGACACCGAATTTATGCTCCTGCTCCAGCTTATGATGTACAGGCAGCTGGAACAGGTGGAATTCCCTACGCCGGAGCAGCTGGCGGAACGCCTTGGCATCACCGCCAAGACGACCCATCAGCTGCTGGGCAAGCTGATGAAGGAAGGGCTGCTGGCGATCGATGAGCATATTGACCCGGTGTCCGGCGTTCAGTCCGAATGCTACAACTGGGACGGTTGGATTATTCGTTCGGCTGAATGGCTATCCGATGATACGCGCGTAACGATGCAGGCGGCGAGGGAAGAGCGTGTTCCAGAGACGAAAGCGAGCGATCTGTTCACCGTATTCGAGCAGGAATTCGGCCGGCCGTTGTCGCCGATGGAATGCGAGACGATCAGCGCTTGGATCGATCAAGACCGCTATCCGGACGAGCTGATCCGTTTTGCGCTGAAGGAAGCGGTATTCGCCGGTAAGCTGCATTTTCGCTACATTGACCGCATCCTGATCGAATGGAGCCGCAACCGGGTAACGAATACCGAAGAGGCCAAAGCCCATACGCAAAAGTTCCGTGGCGGGGGTACCAGATAACATTGAAGCCGGTATTAGCTTTACCGTTCGGTAAGCGTTGGGAATAAATAACTAGCAATATGTAAAGATTCTGTTATAATAGCAATGCGACTACAAGTTTCATATAACAAGGGGAGCTGGTGAAATCCGGCTGAGAGGGGAATGTGTTCGTCCCGACCCATAACCTGATCTGGATAATGCCAGCGTAGGAATTGCACATACCGCCTATCCGCATGTACGAGCGTACATCGATGCACCGGTAATTTTCCAAGCAATGTCGAAGCGTCTTCCTGAATCGGAGGGCGCTTTTTCTTATGTCTAGGCAAGTGATCATGGTTGCGTCGCATCAAGGTTTGGTGCCAGATCATCGAGGGGAGCATGGTAAGATGAAGGGGAATAAGAAGAGAACAAGCAAGTGGTTGGTCATGACGGTAGCGCTGATGATGGTCATGTTGGCGCTTGCCGGCTGCGGTTCAAGCAATAAGGCGGACAATGCCGGCAATACGGCCGAGACCGAGCAGCAGAACGGGAACGCAAGCAACGCTGCTGCGGGCGAGAATGCGGACAAGTCGCTGACGAAGGTGAAGGTCGTACTGGATTGGACGCCGAACACGAACCATACCGGACTCTACGTCGCGCGTGATCAAGGTTTCTTCCGCAATCATGGACTTGACGTGGACATTATACAGCCAACGGAAGCCGGCGCGGACAAAATGGTAGCGACAGGCGCCGCGGAATTCGGCGTCAGCTATCAGGAAGGCATCACGCTGGCGCGAATCCAAGGCGTGCCGCTCGTATCGCTCGCGGCTGTCATTCAGCATAATACGTCGGGCTTTGCTTCCCCGGAAGCGAAAGGCATCAAGACGCCGAAGGATTTCGAAGGCAAAACGTACGGCGGTTGGGGTTCGCCTGCCGAGGAGGCCGTAATCGACTCCCTGATGCAGGAGCAGCAGGCGGACGTGAAGAAGGTGAACATCGTCAGTATCGGCGATGCCGCTTTCTTCACGGCGGTGAAGCGGAACATTGATTTTGCCTGGATCTATTACGCTTGGACAGGCGTGGAAGCCGAGCTTCGCGGCGAGAAGCTGAATATGGTGTATCTGACGGATTACAGCGACAAGCTCGATTATTATACGCCTGTATTGGCGACGAGCGAATCGATGATACAAGACAAGAAGGATATCGTAGCGGCGTTCGTTGCCGGTGCGGCGGAAGGTTATCAGTACGCCATCGATAACCCGGAGGATGCGGCCGAGATCCTGATCAAAGCTGAGCCGGATCTGAACGCGGACCTGGTGCGCGCCAGCCAGAAGTGGCTGAGTCCGAAGTACCAAGACGATGCGGCTCGTTGGGGCGAACAGAAGCTGGACGTGTGGAAAAACTACGCGGATTGGATGTACGAGCACAAGCTGATGGACAAGGAACTGGACGCCGAGAAGGCGTTTACGAATGAGTTTTTGCCGCAATAGAAGGTACACTTCGTAAGTAGAAGGGATGAATGCAGCATGGCTAATGCACTTCTCAGTATTCAAATTTTGCCGACGACGCCGGGAGGCGCAAGCGTCCTTCCTTATGTGGACCGCGCGATCGAGATCATTAAAGCGAGCGGCGTTCCGTATCGCGTAGCGCCGCTCGAGACGACGATGGAGGGGGAACTGACCCATCTGATGGAAGTCGTCCGGCAGATGAACGAGGCGATGGCGGAGATGGGATGCCCATCCGTTATTTCGCAGATCAAGATCTATTATAATCCTGAGAACGGCGCCTCCATGGGCCGCTTGCTGGAGAAATATCCTGATGGCCAGTAAAGGAAAGTTCCATCTGATCTGGCCGCCGGCAGCGGTAATGGCCGGCCTTCTCCTCATCTGGCAGATCGTCACGTCGACGTTCAATATTGAGGAGTGGATTCTCCCATCGCCTTATGCCATCGGGACGGAGATGCAAGAAGCTTGGCCAAGATTAATGGAACATACGGCAGCAACGATTCGCATCACGCTGCTGGGATTCGGTGCGGGAACTGCGGCGGGCTTCGTGCTCGCCGCTTTGCTGCATTTTATTCCAGGAGCCCGAACGGCACTTTACCCGCTGCTCGTGCTGACGCAGAACATTCCGCTTATCGTATTGGGCGACTTGCTTGTCATCTGGTTCGGCTTTGGCCTCATGCCGAAGCTTATCCTGCTGGTTCTGGTCTGTTTCTTCCCGGTCTGCGTCTCCATGCTGACAGGGCTGAGACAGGCTGACGAGAAGCTTGTGACCTATATGCGCATGATCGGCGCATCGCGCAGCCAGCTATTCTGGCGTCTGGAGCTTCCCGGATCGCTGAGCCATCTGTTCACCGGTCTCAAAATCGCCGCCTCCTACTGCGTCATCAGCGCGATCTACGCAGAGACGATCGGATCGAACGTCGGGCTTGGCGTCTTCATAAGGCTTGCTTCGAACGGATGGGAGACCAGCCGCGTGTTCGCGGGCATTATTATGATCGTAGCGCTAAGCCTCCTTCTGTTCGGCCTTATTGCAGGGATCGAGCGATTAACGCTCCGCTGGCAAGTGCGAGAGGAGGCAGCGGGCCAATGACGAAGACCGTACTTGAATTGAATGGCGTATCCAAGATTTTTCCCAACGGTAAGAAGGTAAAGTCCGTCCTCTCCGATATTTCCATGCACGTGCAGGAAGGGGAATTCGTCTCCCTGATCGGTCCTTCGGGAAGCGGCAAGTCGACGCTGTTCCGACTCATCGGCGGGCTCGAGAAGCCGACGGCCGGCGAGATTCGCATCGAAGGCGGTCTCGTCCGGGGCGAAAGGGGACGCGTCGCTTATATGCCGCAGCAAGCTTCGCTCATGCCATGGCTGTCGGTAAGCCGCAATATTGAGCTGGCGCTTGAAATTGCCGGCATGGAGCGCAAACAAGCCAGGCAGCTGGCATTGGAATGGCTGGAGAGAATCGGGCTGGCCGGCGAACGGGACGCTTATCCCCATACGTTATCGGGCGGCATGCAGCAGCGGATTTCATTCCTGCGGGCGTTGCTGTCGCCGCAGCAGCTTATGCTGCTGGACGAACCGTTCGGCGCGCTCGACGCGCTCACGCGGCTGCATATGCAGACCTGGCTGCTCTCGTTATGGGAAGCGGACCGGCGTTCGGTACTATTCGTCACCCATAGCATTGAGGAAGCACTGTTGTTATCTGACCGGATCCTCGTGCTGTCCGCCGCTCCGGCGACGGTCGTGCGGGAGATTAAAGTTCCTTTCGCCAGACCTCGCAGCGAAGAGTTGTGGAAGGATCCCTTGTTCAATGAGCTGAAGCTGGATATCTATTCGCTGCTAAGTCCGGTTCAGTCGCCCGATCCGATGAAGTGAGGAGTACGAACAATGACATTTTCAACGAACGGTTCCGCATCTGGCGTGCCATTGATCGACACGCACATCCATGTGGATCTCTATGAAGCTTCGGAGCAGGAGCCGCTGCTGCAATCCGCCTTCGCTAACGGCGTAGACGCAGTCGTCGCGGTATCGATGCATCTGGCGTCTTCCAAGCGCAATCGGGAGCTGGCTGAGCGATACGCGGGCCAGGTTATGCCCGCTTACGGTTTTCATCCGGAGCAGCCGCTTCCGAGCGAAGAAGAAGTCGAACGACTTCTGGCCTGGATGGAAGAGCGAGCGGAGGCAGGCGAGGCGTTTGCCGTCGGCGAGGTGGGTCTTCCGTATTATATGCGGACAGAAGCGGAAGCGGCGGACATGCCTTTTGACGAGACCGGCTATGTGGCCCTTCTGGAACGCTTCATACACTTCGCGGCCAAGCACGATCTTCCGATAGCGCTGCATGCGGTGTATGAGGATGCCGCCAAAGCGCTTGCGCTTCTTGAGGCGCATGGTGTGCGACGAGCCCATTTTCATTGGTTCAAGGGGTCGGATGAGACGATAACGCGCATGATCCGCCAAGGCTATCATATATCCATAACGCCGGATGTGCTGTACGAGCCGGAGATTCAAGCGATCGTGAAGCGGTATCCGCTGGACCAGATCATGACCGAGACGGATGGTCCATGGCCGTTCGAGGGGCCGTTCGCCGGGGAGCGGACGAATCCGGGGATGGTACAAGAGGTCGCAGCCGCGATTGCCCGGTTAAAAGAAATCGATGCAAAAGAGGCCGCCGAACAGCTGTATCGGAATGCCGTGCAATTTTATTCCCTATCTGATCGTTAACCTGATCAATATCAAGAGGTCCTCCCGTGCTTAGGAGGACCTCTTTTTAATGGCGTGGCTGAATCGATCGTATACCGACTAGATGAGGAACATCGCGACTACGGTGGTTGCGGCAAGCCCGATCAGCACAGGCTTCAAGTTGCGTCTTGCCAGCTCGAAAGGACTGACGCCGCAGATGGCGGCGGCAGGGATGAGCGCCCACGGGATTAAGGTGCCGCCTCCAACCCAGATCGCGGCTACCTGACCAAGCGCAGTAAGCGTATCTGCGCCTGAGCCGATAGCGGAGCTAAACAGCTGCGCTACCGATCCCGCGAGCGAGATTCCGGAGAAACCGGAACCGTCTAGCCCTGTAATCGCGCCTGTGACGGTCAGCGTTACCGCGCCGATCGCTTCATTCAGCGGCACATGATTCGCCAGCGCAACCCCGAGGTCATTGACGATACCATGCGATCCGTCCGGCAGCGTTTTGCCGAACATCTCGGTGAACGCGGCATCGCCGAGGTAGAAGAATGCGGCAATCGGAATGACGGGGCCGAACACTTTGAAGCCGAATTGGAACCCTTCGATCAAGTAGGCCGTCGTCTCTTCCAGCCCGCGGTTCCGGTGCGCGATCAACGTGACCGCGATCAGGATAAGGACGGCCGTGCCGCCGACGAGTGCGGTCGCATCTCCGCCTTGCAGGTCAAGCACGAACATCGCGATGACATCAAGGGCGAATAGAATCGGGATAAGGATGGCAAGTGTGCGTCGCGTTGATGCTGGCAGCGCCACCTTGGCGTCCGTACCGAGGCCTGAAGCGCCTGCTCCGGCAACGAGCCCGTCGCGCCAGGTGCCATTTTTCATATCGCGGCGCATGAACCAATAAGCGGCAACCGTTGAAATGAGTCCCATGACGATAACGAGCGGGATGCTAGCTTGCATAACGGCGGATACGGGAAGACCTGCTGCATCCGCGGTCAGCTTCGGCGCCCCTTGGATAATGTAATCTCCGGATAACGCGATACCATGGCCGAATAAGTTCATCGCTATCGCTGCCCCGAGTGCCGGCAAGCCTACCCGTACGGCAACGGGCAATAGCACCGCGCCGATCAAGGCGACGGCAGGAGACGGCCAGAAGAAGAACGAAGTGACCATCATAATAAGGCCGATACCCCAGTAGGCAAGGGCTGGCGTCCGCATGAAGCGGGTTAACGGCTGAACCATCGTCTCGTTGATCCCTGTAATAATCAGGACTCGGCTCATGGCAACGATGATCGAGATAATGAGAATGGTACCCATCAATTCCTTAATCGCATACACGAAACTGTTGAATATGCCGCTAACCGAGACGCTTAAGCTTTCCGTCGCGATCAGACCAAGCGTGAAAATCCCGACAACGCACACGAGCGTCGTATCCCGGCGTTTGATCAGCATGCCGAGCAGGAACACAATGAAAATCAAGTAGACCCAATGGAGTGCGGAAAGCTGAATTTCCACATCGAACACCTTCTTCTTCCTTGTCGGATAGTGCTTTATCGTATGCAGGGAGAAGGCTGGGCGTTCGTCGCTTTTGACAGCGTTTGCATTGGTGGAAAAACAAAATATTTCCTCGTTGCGTGATGCCTGTCCATACGCATGGGGGCGAACTCTCATAAACTAACGTAAGAAACTCTACAGCGAGAAAGGACGGGTCGCCATGCGCATGTTCGAATGGCCCGCCACGAGTGTGGCAGATGGCCGTGTTCTATAGCACGCAGCAGTTTATCGCCATGCTTGCTCCGATAGCCGCTCTAAATGCTGCCGCTACAGGTGTTCCGGCTTCCTTGACCATAGCGCAAGGCATTCTGGAATCGAGCAGCGGCAACAGCGGACTTGCCGCCTCGGCGAACAACTTGTTCGGGATCAAAGGCAGCGGTCCGGCCGGCTCTGTCCTCATGCCGACCCGGGAGCAACGGGCGGACGGAACGGTATATACCGTGAATGCCCGGTTCCGCGCGTATAACAGCTGGAGCGAAAGCGTAGCCGATCACTCCCAGCTGCTGGCTAGAGGCGTCTCCTGGAATCGTTCGATTTATCACGGGGCGCTCCGTACGGATGGACGGTCCGCGGCGCGTGCCTTGCAAGCAGCCGGATATGCAACGGACATTAATTATGCGAATAAGCTTATCGCATTAATCGATCGCTATCAGCTCGTTCAGTATGACCAAGCGAAAGGAGAGGAACCGATGACAGCAGAGGAGAAAGCGGCTTTCGATGAACTCGCGGCCACAGTCCGCCAGCAGGCGCAGCTGATCGCGAGTTTGACCGTCAGCAAGAACACCTTGAAGGATTGGCTGACAAGCGTTGATGGCCGTCTGAAGCAAGTGGAAGGCCAGGCGCAGCTTCCGGCGCCGTCATGGTTCGTCGATGAATTCGGTACGGACGATCTCGACGGTCTGATTACGAATAAAAGCGGGTCTTTGGATTTTTGGCGCACGCTAGCGATTGTATTGCGCATGCGCAATGCCGGTTTGCTGTAAATGATGAGGCGAGGTTGCCGAAGGATGTCCGCTTAGGAGCAGCGGGCGTCCTATTTGTACATATAGCCAGGAAAGTATAGGGTTTCACGCCATCCTTCGGCCTCTATGTGACCGGAATAAAACCCGCTTCGCCGCCTGAGGAAGGCTTCAACCGTTTCACTTGTTTGCTCCGGTTTGACGAGGCCGGTTTTTTCTGAAATACTACAAGATGGCGCATGCTGCATACGAAGTTGAGACAGGAGAGTAAGTCATGAACAAACGAATTTTTCTTTACGTCGTCGCATTGGGCGTTGCCGCAATGTATTTTTGGAAAGCTTTCACGATGCCGGAAGCCCAGAATCCCGAAATTTCGGATTTGACATTGGAATTCCCTGCCTCGCAATACCCGGAGACAGCCGCTCATATGAAAGAGGCAGTCGCAGCCGGCCAATCGCAGGTGTGCACGATCGCGCGCAAAGAAGAGGACGTTAAGCGCGAAGAAGCTTTGAAAGATTTCCCTGCCAAGGAAGGGTCCGAACGGGCCGACTGGCCGATGGCGATGTGCGCGGAGGGCGGAGCAGGTGCGGATGTCGCTTATGTGACGGATGCCGACTACCGCGGAGCGAACGCGTGGATCGAGGCCAAGCTGGAGAATTATCCGGATGGGACTCGCGTAGAATTTGTTGTAAAATAGTCCATAGCATGCGGGTATATAGAACATAATGATAGGGGCCGTGATGAATGCTGCCATTCCGGGCCAACCTAGAGAAGAACGATGGTGTAAAGGAGGCCGCGCACGATGGAACTACTCCATAACTTTCCTTTAATGGCTGCACTGCTTGCGGTCGTTCTGGCCCAGATAGTCAAGGTGCCCATTAAGCTCATCGCAACCCGGACGTGGGATGTCGGGCTCGGTTTCAGTACGGGCGGAATGCCCAGTTCCCATTCAGCGGCGGTAACTTCGCTGGCGACGGCAATCGGAATTACGGAAGGCGTAGACTCGTCCGCCTTTGCCATCGCAGCGGTCGTAAGCGCCATCACGATGTACGACGCGGCGGGAATTCGCCGCCATGCCGGCATGCACGCCTCGCTGATCAACCGGATCGCCCGAGCGCTGCCGATGCTGCATCATGATTCGGATACGACGCCTCGCGAAGAACTGAAGGAACTGCTTGGCCATCGGCCGATCGAGGTGCTGGCCGGCGCTTTTTTCGGAGCGATAGTCAGTATTCTGTACCACTGGCTGTTTGTTGCCTAAATCATCGCGTATTTGCGTTATGTTCAACACCTAGGGCCGCTCGGTTCGGGCCATATCGTTACAGTTTTGTCGTTCAACCGCCGGGTATTTGCTCTGGCGGTTTTTCGTCATCTTAAGGATTCCGGCGATTCCGGTAATTACCATTGGCAGGATAATTCATTTTTTAAGAGGGAGAGAGCAAAGGTAGGGGGGGAAGCGTATTTATTATGTTGGTGCCTTGAAATAAAAAAACCGGGACCCCCTTTCGGGAGTCCCTTTCATGGGAGAGGAGAAACCGGACGAAGAGCTTATGGGGAAACGTAAGTCTTCTCCGCGGTTGTCTACGGCATCTCTCGACGCCGATATCTTAAGGATTGCCAGTTTGTCCGATCTTATACATGCAGGAGAAGAACATTTTTGGGGACGGTCATCCCGCCCTTGCCATTCTTCCTGTATAATGCAAAGAGGTTACTCTAAATACATAATTTAAAGGCGGATCAATCGCAATGAACATCGTCGTGTTAGATGGCTATACGCTGAACCCTGGCGATCTAAGCTGGGATGAGCTGAATGAACTGGGCCGCGTCACGGTGTATGACCGAACGGCGCCTGATGAAGTGATTGCAAGAGCGCAGGACGCCGACATCGTGCTCACGAACAAAACGGCGCTTACTGCCGAGCTCTTGGGACAGCTGCCGAATCTTCGTTATATCGGCGTGCTCGCGACAGGCTACAATGTGGTCGATATCGAAGCGGCGTCGTCGCGTCAGATCATCGTTTCGAACGTGCCGGATTATTCGACTTATTCGGTCGTTCAGCTTGTGTTTGCGTTTATTCTGGAGCACTGCCATCGCTTGGCGGAGCATAGCAGCGCCGTTCACGGCGGCAAGTGGTCGTCGGCGCCGGACTTTACCTTCAGCCTCCACCCGCTTCAGGAGCTGGCAGGGAAGACGCTCGGACTCATCGGATTCGGACAGATCGGCCGGCAGGTTGCCAGGGCGGCGCTTGCTTTTGGCATGAATGTCATTGTATCGACCCGGACGCGCAACGTGATCGATGGGCTCGAGAACGTAAGTTATGTGGAACTGGATGATCTGTTCCGCCGTTCCGACTTTATCTCGCTCCATTGCCCGTTAACCGAGCAAACGAAGGGACTTGTCCATGCGCGGCGCTTAAGCTTGATGAAGCCGTCGGCCTTCCTTATCAATACAGCTCGCGGCGGGCATGTCGTAGAGGCGGATCTGGCTCATGCATTGCGGAACGGCCAGCTGGCTGGCGCAGGACTGGATGTGCTGTCTGTTGAGCCGCCGCCGCAGGATCACCCGCTCTTGCATGTGCCGAATTGCTGGATTACGCCGCATATCGGCTGGGCCACGATGGAAGCGCGCGGACGTCTCTTGCAGATCGCAACGGACAATATTCGCGCATTCCAAGCCGGCACGCCGACGAACCGGGTAGATGTCAGGTAGAACGTTAACTTTTTATCTTCTCTTAAGGTTTGGATTTTTGACATCTGCTATAGTGGGTTTTAAGTGAACAAGCCAATGGGCGTATACCTCGAAGGGAGTTTTACAATTGAGCGAGAAAGATCCGAAAGATCCGCAACACGAGAATGAAGCAGCAAATACGGAGCAAGAGCAGTTGAAGAAGGACGAGCCGGCAATCGAGGAGACGTCTGCCGACCAGCCTTCGGACCAACTGGCGCAAGAAGAGCAGGTAGAACAAGAAGGGGACAAGCTTGAATCCGAAGCGCCAGAACTTGGAGATAAGGAAGCGCTTCAACAGGACCCAGCGGGAGCGGTAGAACAAGCGGCGGCGGTAGTTCCCGCAGCAGCAGCGCCGGCTAAAGGCAATAAAGGCTGGATGTACGTCGCGATCGGCCTTGCCGTTCTGCTCGTTATCGCAGTCGTGAAACCTCCGTTCGGCGGGGCCAGCGAGACCGTTGCCACGGTGAATGGCGCGAAGATTACGAAGGATCAGCTCTATGACACGATGATTTCGTACGGCGGCGGCTCGATGCTGGACAGCCTCATTTCGGATGAACTGCTTAAGCAAGAGGCGGACAAAGCCGGAATTGCCGTAACGGATGCGGATATCGAGAAAGAGATCGAGGCGATCAAGAAAAGCTTCACAACTGAAGACGAGTTCAATGCGTGGCTGCAGAACTACGGCATGACGATGGACTCGTTCCGCGAGCAAGTCCCTCAACAGGTCATGCTGCGCAAGATTTTGGAGCCTCAGACCGGCGTGACGGATGAGCAAGTAAAACAGTACTATGAGGACAACAAGGCGAGCTACGATACGCAGGAGCAAGTGCAAGCTTCGCACATTCTGGTGAAAACGAAGGCTGAGGCCGAAGAGATCCTGAAGCAGCTGAAAGAAGGCGCGGACTTCGCGACGATCGCCAAGGAGAAGACGCTGGATGAAGCGTCCAAGGAAGCCGGCGGCGATCTGGGCTTCTTCCCTAAAGGCGTAATGGACTCGGCTTTCGAAACGGCGGCATTCGCGCTTAAGAACCCTGGCGACTTGAGCGAGCCGGTCGAAACGACATACGGATTCCACATCATTAAGCTGACGGAACATAAGGCTGCGGTCGCTTCGACCTTCGAGGAGAAGAAGGAAGAGATTAAGACGCTGCTGGTCAGCCAGAAAGTGTCCGAGTTGTCGGGCGATTGGCTTGCGGGCATTAAGGCCGATGCCGATATTACCAACACGCTGACGGACGCTGCCGAGACGGAGAGCACGGAATCGACAACCGAGAGCACGGATACAACGACCGAGAGCACGAACGCGGCAACGGAATAACAGGAACAACAAGAACCACTCTGCTGAATCAAGCAGGGTGGTTCTTTGCGCGTTACAGGATCCGCTCGCCGGCGAGCGAAGCGATCAATTCAACCGCGAGCCGGGCCGTACGCTGGCCGTTATCGAGGAGCGGGTTAACTTCCACCACGTCTGCGGAAGTCACGACGCCGGCCTCATGGAGCATCTCCATGGCCAAATGCGCTTCACGATAGTTCAGACCGCCTCGGACAGGCGTGCCCGTGCCTGGGGCTTCGCCCGGATCGACGCTGTCGATATCGAAGCTGACATGGACGCCGTCCGCATCGGCCGAAGCGATGCGGATCGCTTCTTCCATCACATGCCCCATCCCGTAACGATCGATCTCATGCATGGTGAAACAGGTGATATTTAGCTCGCGGATCCGCTTCTTCTCCCCGTCGTCGAGTTCGCGGGCACCGACGAGCACGATCCGCTCGGGCGCAAGCTTGGGACTGTAGCCTCCGATGCCTGTGAATCGCGAATCGCCTAATCCAATAGCGGCGGCCAAGGACATGCCGTGTATATTGCCGGACGGCGTCGTCTCCGGCGTATTCAAGTCGCCATGGGCGTCAATCCAGATCACGCCCAGACGTTTGCGCGATGCGGCGGCCCCGGCGATCGTTCCGAGCGCAATGCTGTGATCGCCGCCAATCGTGAGCGGGAACAGGCCCTCCGCCGCGATGCTGCGGACTTCCTGGGCAATGGCTTCATTGATCGTCAAGACGCGTCCCCAATGCTTAAGCTGCATGGCGGTGCGTCTGTCAGCAGACGTGTTCGGCAGGCAATCCTCGCTCCGCAGTTGAACGCGATAGCCGAGCTGTTGAAGTCTGCGAATGACTCCGGCGTGAAGAACGGCCTCCGGTCCTGCGGCAGCGCCTCTTCGTCCAGCGCCCCAATCAAAGGGTACCGGCAGGATGGAGACGGGCAGCTGATTGTTCATGGCATCCTCCTGCGCGTATCAGTGTACCTTGCTCTTACTTAAGCTTGGCTTTATAAACTAACCTCGCTTGAACAGGCTTTTGGCGATAAAGCCGACATTGGCCGGTCGTTCAGCCAGCCTGCGGACAAAATACGGATACCAGCTTTGCCCGAATGGAACATAGCTGCGAACCGTGTAGCCTTCACGGGCAAGCGATTCCTGCAGCGGCGTCCGAATGCCGTAGAGCATCTGGAATTCAAAGGCCGAGCGAGGAATCCGGTGCGACTTCGTATAGGACTTCACCCATCGGATCATGCTTTCGTCGTGAGTGGCGATGGCAGTATAGACTTTGGAATCAAGACGCGCGCGGATGAGGCGCCGCATATTGTTGTCCACTTCTTTTTTGGAAGGAAAAGCAATGCTGGCAGGCTCTTTATAAGCGCCTTTGACGAGCCGCAAATTCATTTTTTCGCGGGTTAGCTCTTTGACGTCTTGGCCGCTCCGGTAGAGGTAGGCTTGAATGACCGTGCCGACATTCGTAAGTCCTTCCTGATGCAGCGTCCGGACCATCCGGATGGTGGCGTCCGTCCAAGGACTATCCTCCATATCCAGGCGTACGAAAATGCCAAGGCGTGATGCCTCCCGTACGACCGAACGAATACTTTCTTGGCAGTATGCGGGATCGAGGGCAAGGCCGAATTGCGTCGGCTTCAAAGACACATTGCCCTTGATGGCCTCACGGTCGATGGCCTGCAGAAGATCAAGATAGCCGAGCTCGCTTGTTTTGGCTTCGTCCAGGCTGCTTATGCTTTCGCCCAAGAAGTCCAACGTAACGGCAATCCCGGCGTCGTTAAGCTTTTTGGCTTGCTGAAGCGCATCGTCCATCGTTTCTCCGGCTACGAACCGGCTTGCGCCCAGCTTCATGCCGTAACGTTCCGAGAAAGCGCGGGCGGCACGGTTGCCTGCTAATCCGAGCAGCGCGGTGCGGAAGAGCCGTGTTCCGATATCCATCGAAATTCACCCCTTGTACGGCTGGTTGCAAACGTTTATCGTTACGATGCGGGGAGTAAGCTAGGATGATCGTTTATTCATATATAGCCGCGGAACGCTGTCAACATGACAAAAAACACCTTGCTCTCGGCTCTTCCGCACAGGTTTAACATCAGAGGGAATGTATGGTACGATAACCTGTAGTTCGCAATGCAAGAAAGGGGAAAACATCAAGGTGAGAGTCATCGCAGGGACGGCGAAAGGCCGCGCACTCAAAGCAGTGCCCGGCACGAATACGCGTCCAACGACCGATAAAGTAAAAGAAGCGATATTCAGCATGATCGGACCTTATTTCGACGGAGGCCTGGCGCTGGATCTGTTCGCCGGGACAGGCGGTCTTGGTATCGAAGCGTTAAGCAGAGGTATCGACCGCGCGATCTTTATCGATATGGATCGTATAAGCGTGGATATTGTCAAACATAATGTAACGGCCGCGAACGTGGCGGAACGCGCGGAGATTTACCGCAACGAAGCAGGCAGAGCGCTGAAGGCGCTAGAGAAGCGGGGGAGCGCTTTTTCGCTTATCTTCCTCGATCCGCCATACCGGATGAAAGAAATGGACGCGCTTATGCTGGATTTGGCCGAGCGGGGGCTTGTCGAGGATGGAGCCAAAGTGGTCGTCGAGCATGATGCCGACCATGTATACCCGGAGACGGCAGGGGCTTTCGAACAGTTGAAATATGCCCGCTACGGCGACACGGCCGTCACGATCTACCGTTACAATCCGGTGCGCAGCGAGCACCCAATGGAGGAATAAATTCATGTCATTAATCCCGCAGCCACCCGGCCACCGGATCGCCGTATACCCGGGAAGTTTCGATCCCGTCACGCTTGGACATCTGGACATTATACGCAGGGCATCGAAGCAGTTCGACCATGTCATCGTTGCGGTGCTTAATAATACGAGCAAAAGTCCGCTCTTCACCGTCGAGGAGCGGAAGAAGCTCCTTGCGGAAGCGACGAAGGAACTGCCGAACGTATCGCTCGACAGCTTCCGCGATTTGCTCGTCCGTTTCATGCGGTCGCGCAACGCCCAAGTGATCGTAAGAGGCATTCGTTCCGTAACGGACTTCGAATATGAACTGCAGATGGCATCGATCAATTCCCAGATGGACGGGGATATCGAGACGATCTTTATGATGACGAATCCGAAGTATTCTTACTTAAGCTCCAGCATCGTCAAGGAAATTGCCAAGTTCAAGGGCAATGTGAAGGATCTGGTGCCGCCGGCAGTCGAGGAAGCGCTTATGCACAAATTTATGTAAGCGCTCTGACCGCGTACTTATTTTTTACTTAACCGTGAAGTGCCGTAAGAGAAGAAGGATAGCATGACGACCGCTGCCGTGAAAATGAGCAGGAGCACGAAGGACGATCCCCATAGATTGGGCAGCTCGGAAGAACGGATAATAGCCGATGCGGGCCACCAGTTGCTCTGGTACATGGCAGGGGCAGTAGAAGCGGCAAGGCTTCTGAAGAACGATGCGATAGGCAGCACGGTGAATAGGGCAAATCCGAAGGCGAGTACAGGCTGCAGCACCCTTGAGACCATAAGCCGGCGAAGGCTGAGATCCGTACCGGCAATGGAGCTGCCGGCTTGCAGCAGCGCGGTTATGCCGCCGAAGCTTAATGCCCCTGCTATGGCCGCGGCGATCCAAGGCCCACCTGGCAGCTCGGCGGTCGCTGCCGCATAGGCGCCGATGTGGCTCTCAATCAATACCGGCAGCAGCATAGGCGGGACGAAACTCTTGAGCAGCGGAGACAGCAGGGAGACGGCCACGGCCCCAAGCATCATGAATCCGCCGACAGCCATGAGTTTGGCGACGGAAGCCGAGACGGAGTCGCCGAGCACTTTGCCCAGCGTACGCCCGTCTTTCTTGCGTGCCTCCGACATCGCGATCGCAGCGCGGCGCAAAATGCCTTGTTGGACGGTCTCCGCTGATTGTAAGTTGCGGTTCCCGCTCCCAAGTCCCATGATGAATCCGGCGAAAAGTCCGCTGACCCATATGGCAAGCAGAATGGCTATGCCAAGCTCCGGCTGATGCAGGAATCCCGAACCGACAACGATCAGGACGAATAGCGGATTCGGCATATGCGACAAAGCCAGCAGCCGCTCCCCTTCGCTCTTGGACACGGCGGCTCTTTTGCGCAGTTGCGCGGTCGCATCGGCGCCGGCCGGGAATCCGCCTCCCCAGCCGAAAGCGACGGCCAGTCCGGCTTCGCCGGGGAGCTTGAACAAGCGGCGCATCAGCGGGTCAAGAAGCGCTCCGAGTCCGTGCACCGCACCAAAAGCGAGCATGAGCTCGAATAAGGTCAAGAACGGCAGCAACCCGGGAAAAACAATGTTCCACCAGACGGTCAATCCTTGCAAGGACGCTTGGAATGCTTCGCCCGGACTCATAATGATCGCGGCAACAACCAGTAGGGACAGGCTGGCCATCAGTAGCGTGCGCATCATAACGTCCATCTCCAGTGCGGATAGATTTAGTCCTTCGAATCCAAAACAGCACTACATTGTACGCTTGTCTTACACCGGATAGACCAATCAATCACGCGAGGAGGAATACGAGTGGATGCCAAGCAGCGCGAAACGGGTAATCGTTCATCAAGCCCGCTCTTGTATCTGCTCAAGTGGATGCTCGCCGCGGCGGTGATTATGACCCTGCTCCTTTACGTGCCTACGCCGTATGCCGCTTATGAGCCAGGCATTGCCTTTCCGACCAAGCCGCTCGTGAAAGCAGAGCAGAATAGCGAAGCGAGTAAGGGAGCGTTTATGCTGACGACGGTGCAGTTGTCTTACGTGAACCTGTGGAAGACGATCCGTTCGACCTGGGATGATAATATCGAACTTCACCGGAAGAAGGATGTGCTAGGCGGGGAAGACGAGGAGACGTTCATCGCGCGGCAGACCGTCATCATGCAAGGTTCTTCGGTAGATGCGATCGAGGCTGCATATCGCGCCGCCGGCGTTGCCTATCAGATCGAACCGTATGCGCTTGTCGTAACGGATGGCGGGGATCAAGCGGGGGAACAGGGTAAGCAGCTAATGACAGGCGATGAGCTCCTTGCTGTACGAGGACAGGCGGTTGCGAGTCTGGCAGAGCTGAGGGCGGCGCTGGATGGCGTTACAACGCCTCAGGTTGTGGAGGTCATGGTAGAACGTCAAGAACGCCATGTGCAGCTGAACCTGTCCGTCAGCGGGGCTGTGGAGGCCGGCTCGGAAGCGGAGGCAGTAGGCGTGGCTCAGCTAGCCGAGCAAAGACGGATGATTCCGCAGCTGGCTAAGGATCAAGTGACGATCGAAGCCGGAGATATCGGCGGGCCATCCGCCGGCCTTATGTTCGCCTTGCAAACGCTCGATCTGCTCACTGCAGGCGACCTGACCGCCGGCCTGCAAGTTGCGGGCACGGGGACGATTGATGCAGACGGGACCGTTGGTCCGATCGGAGGCATTGACCATAAGGTGGTGGCGGCCGATCGTGCAGGCGCGCAAGTGTTCTTGGTACCGGAGAAGAATGCGGAAGCGGCGAGGGAGAAAGCTAGCGCGATCGGCACGGACATGCTGATCGTGAGCGTGACGTCTTTGCCGGAGGCGGTGGAGGCGCTGCATAGTATGAAGCATGCAGGATGAATGAAAAAGGCAGACAGCCCGTAAAATTAGCATCTGGGGCTTGTCTGCCTCTATTTTTTCGCCGGGTTGTGGAAGTGGCTTCACGTCGTTGACCGCATGATCGGTTTCTCGTAATAGTCGCGGTACAAGGTTCGCGCCGATGCGCCAGGCCGCTCAAGTTCGTAGACGGAAGTGGCTTGTACATCCAATGCCAAGTATGGATATGGCTCTGAGGCGTCGGCAGCGCTGAGAAGAACGGGCAGCTTAGCCTCCTTGCGCATGCGTCCGAGCAGCTTTCGTCCTTTGTCGTTAAAGCCGAGCACGCGAATGTACTGTACGCCGTTCTGCAGCCGTTCGCGGGTGAACGCTTGTTTCTGATGGCCTAGCAGCGCGGACAGCAAGGCGCGTTGGAGCTTGGTGCGCGTATATCTCTTTGTCTTCAACGACTCCAGCAGCACGTCGAATCGCAGCTCCGTCAACTTGGGCAGCGCGTGCTTGATTCGGTGCTCAAGGCCTTCGGTGATCTCATGTAGAAGGGCCAGTTCGGCTGCAGGCGTCGATACCAGACGATGGAATAGCGCCTTTTCATAGTGTTGCCAGCCCATCGGTTCAGGCCTTCCCGTAAACTCGCGCTCCAGTAGGGTGTAGGTGGTAAGGGGAACAAAAGGCTTGATATCAAGGAGCGTTCCGTCGCCGGTAAGAACCTTGCGGATGGCAGTAGCACTGGCTATTTGAGTGTCCGTTATGGTAGTCTGAGAATATCCCGCTTTTTCGCGTTTGATCGTATAGGGGACGATAGGCGATCGAAGACGCTCCAAGGCGAGCAAGTAATGGAGGCCGAGCGTATTGTTCGGTTGTTCCAACGCAAACTCGGCCGCCTCTGGGTCGCCAAGGTCTGCCATGTACCGGCGTACCGCGCTGCTATAGGCTGCTGGGTAACTTTGCCCTTGCGATAATGCATCGTCGAGCATTTGCCGAAAATCTGGGGTTTCACTCGCCATGGCCTTGGCCACGCGTACAAGCGTATCGATCTCGCCGCTCTCGCTGCCGAAACAAAGCGTATCTACGACGCCTGTTGCGTCGAGCAGCTTGACTGCGCCATATGCGAACCATTCTGCGGCTTGTGTGGAATAGGCAACCGGGAGTTCAATGACAAGGTCGCAGCCGCCGGCCAGCGCCATCTCCGCCCGCGTCCATTTGTCTGTGAGAGCAGGCTCGCCGCGCTGCAGGAAGTTGCCGCTCATGACCGCGACCACCGCGTCGCTTTGCGTTATTTTGACCGATTGCTGCAAATGATAAAAATGTCCATTATGGAATGGATTGTATTCGACGATCAATCCGACGGTGCGCACAGACAGCCCTCCAAAGGTTTCCAAAGTATTTTCACTATATCACGAGAGTGAAAATGTTGACAAAATGAATTGAACGTCGATATAATAATCTTTGTTTGTTTGGAGTGATCATATGGAGATTCATGTTCAGGAACTGGCATCCAAAGGAACGAAGACTCCGCTTCGTGCGAGTCTTGACACCAGCTGGTTAAAGGAAGTCCGCAAGGACGTTCTATCCTCTGGTCCGCTGGAAGTCGATCTGGTCACCTACGGCTTGGCCGGCACCGCTCATATCGAAGGGCAGTTGTCTATCGATGTCGAGCTTGCTTGCTCCCGCTGTCTGGAACCGGTGAAAGAAACAATCGTTGTTCCCTTTCACGAGCGCTTCAAGCCTGCGGCCTCCAAGCATGGAGCCGAAGACGAGGAAGTTATCGTCGTCGAAGAGGACAAGGTTGAACTGGACCCGTTGTTTGAGGAGAACATGCTTTTGGCGCTTCCGTTTACACCCATGTGTAGCGAAGATTGCAAGGGCTTATGTCACTCTTGCGGATCCAATTTGAACGAATCGGCATGCGGCTGTTCCACGGAACGCATTGATCCAAGGCTGGCCGCTTTGAAGGATTTATTCAAGGACAACAAGTAACGAACGTTACCGAATTCTGTGAAGGAGGTGGGAAACATGGCAGTACCACAACGAAGAACATCCAAAACCCGTCGTGACAAACGCCGTACGCATTTCAAACTTGCAGTACCGGGTATGGTGAAATGCGAACAGTGCGGAGAGCTTAAACTGGCTCACCGTGTATGCAAAGTTTGCGGCACGTATAAGGCGAGAGAGATCATTAAACAATAGTTCTAACTTACAAGTAGTACTTCATCCCACGGTGAGGTGCTATTTTTTTTGCCCAAAAACGCGTACTGAATCCGCCTGCCGGGAAGATGAGAAGCGAATGTCGTTGCGTCAGACGGTGTTCTTCTATATACTGTTAGTACCAGGTTATAATAGCTGCTTGTAAGTTCGGCGGCAATGGATTGCGCGTTAACGCTAAGGGCGGCGCCTATCATGTCATCAGCTTCCTCGCAATCGTACGCCGCATGAGGCGATAGCATATACCCGGCTGAACAATTACAGCAAAGGTGGTGCGGGCCATCGAGCGCTTACCGAAGAGACAGCGGCACCAGCAATTATCGAAGCTTATCGAAGAGAATCCGTTTATTACGGATCGCGAATTAACGAGACAACTTAAAGTAAGTATACAGACAGTAAGGCTTGACCGGATGGAGCTTGGCATCCCGGAGCTTCGCGAGCGGCTAAAGCTCATGGCTGAACGGTCGTACGACGCCGTCAGATCGCTTCCGCTGCATGAAGTTATCGGCGATATCGTGGATTTGCAGCTGGATAAGAGCGGCATCTCCATCTTCGAGATCCGGGATGAGCATGTCTTCTCGCGCACCGGGATTGCCCGCGGCCATCACGTATTCGCGCAGGCGAACTCGCTGGCCGTCGCGGTCATTAACGATGAGATCGCGCTTACGGCGACGGCGGACATCCGCTTCGTACGTTCCGTGAAGCTGGGCGAGAAATGCATAGCCAAAGCCTATGTGAGGTCGATCTCCGGGGAGAAGAGCAAAGCGAAGGTGGAAGTATTCTCATACGTAGGGGACGAGATGGTGTTCCAAGGCCATTTTGTCATCTATCGGTCCGCTGGAGAGCCGATCATCGAAGGAGGGAACTGACATGCGGATCGCAATCGATGCCATGGGAGGAGATCACGCTCCGTCCCAGATTGTGCTCGGCGCGTTGCAAGCGGCCAAGGAATGGCCGGATACGCATTTGCTGCTCGTCGGCGATACACAGCAGATTGAAGCGGCGATGGGCGGGAATAAGCCGTCCAATGTGGAAATTATACATACGGATGATGTAATTGGCCCGGATGATGAACCGGTTCGGGCGGTCAGACGGAAGAAAGGCGCGTCCATGGTCGTTGCCGGCAATCTCGTCCGGGAAGGCAAGGCGGCTGCTATGCTGTCCGCTGGCAACACCGGGGCGCTTATGACGACGGGGCTCCTAATCGTTGGCCGGATTGAAGGGATCGAGCGTCCGGCGCTTGCGCCGATGCTGCCGACGATGGATGATGTGGGCATGCTTGCGCTCGATCTTGGCGCGAACATGGACGCGAAGCCGGAGCATCTGCTCCAATATGCCATCATGGGCAGTATCTACCGGACGAAGGTTCACGGCATGAGCAATCCTCGCGTCGGCCTTCTGAACGTGGGCACGGAAGCGATGAAGGGCAATGAGTTGACGAAAGCGGCATTCGAGCTCCTTCAGAACGCGCCGATCAACTTTATCGGCAACGTCGAATCTCGCGATGTGCTGCTGCGCAACTGCGACGTGCTGATCTGCGACGGTTTTGCCGGGAATATTATGCTCAAATCGATGGAAGGGACGGCGACGGTCGTCATGCGCAGCGTGCGCGACGCGTTGACGAGCTCCCTTCTGACGAAGATTGCCGCTCTGCTGGTGAAGCCTAAGCTGCAATCGCTGCGTGCGAAGATGGATTATAAAGAGCATGGCGCAGGTCCGCTTCTCGGCGTGAACGGGCTCGTGCTCAAGTGTCACGGATCGTCCAACGACGTCGCCGTGAAGAACGCGGTTGGGAAAGCGCGTATCGCGATTCAGAACAAGCTCGTGGAGTCGATCGCAACGGAATTCAGCAGGAAGTGAGTGGGTCAGATGCAATTATTGCCAGTAGGTATTATTGGAACCGGTAAATATGTGCCTGAGCGGGTGCTGACCAATCAGGAACTTGAGCAAATGGTGGAAACGAATGACGAATGGATCGTCACGCGTACAGGTATCCGGGAGAGGAGAATCGCTTCGGCTGAGCAAGCGACGAGCGATTTGGCCCTCCATGCTTCGCAGCAGGCGCTGCAAGCGGCCGGCATAACGGCGGAAGATCTGGATCTTATCATCGTGGCGACGATTACGCCGGATATGTTCTTCCCTTCGACGGCGTGCCTGCTGCAAGAGAAGCTCGGCGCTAAGAAGGCGGCGGCGTTCGATCTGTCCGCAGCGTGCTCCGGGTTCATTTATGGCTTGGCCACGGCTTCGAACATGATCGCGACAGGCATGTATAAACATGTGCTCGTCGTTGGCGCAGAATGCTTATCGCGCATCACGGACTACACCGACCGCAACACATGTATTCTGTTCGGAGATGGAGCGGGGGCAGTCGTGCTAGGCGAAGTGCCGGCAGGACGCGGTTTCCAATCGTTCGAGCTCGGCGCGGACGGCAGCGGCGGCGAACTGTTGAAAGTGTGCGGCGGCGGATCGCGTATGCCATCATCCAAGGAATCGATCGATTCCAAGTCTCATTTTATTTACATGGCAGGCAACGATGTATTCAAATTCGCCGTTCGCATTATGGGCAGCGCAGCTGAAGAGGCGCTCCGCAAAGCGGGCATGGAAAAGAGCGAGATCGATCTGCTCGTGCCGCATCAGGCGAATATCCGGATCATTCAGTCGGCGCTGAACCGTCTGAATTTGCCGGAAGAGAAATGCATGATCAACCTGAACAAATACGGCAATGTATCGGCAGCGTCCATCCCGATCGCGCTCGCGGAAGCGGTGGAAGAAGGCCGAGTCCAAGAAGGAAACCGCCTGGTGCTCGTCGGCTTCGGCGGAGGACTCACATGGGGAGCTAGCGTGCTCGTCTGGTAATTGTTTCTTGCGCTCGGCTCGGTTAGCCGTGGTACATTGAACCTTATGGAGGTTGCTAGAATGGGTAAAATTGCGTTTGTTTTCCCGGGCCAGGGCGCACAGTCCGTCGGCATGGGCAAGGATGCTTACGAACAGATCGAAGCGTCGCGCGCCATTGTTGACCGTGCGGATGAGGCGCTCGGCTTCAAGATAAGCGATATTATTTTTGAAGGTCCGGACGAAGTCCTGAAGCAGACGGTCAATACGCAGCCGGCTTTGCTGACGATCAGCGTTGCGCTCCTTGAGGCGTTTAAGGCCAAAGGAATCGCCCCTGATTATGTAGCCGGACACAGTCTGGGCGAATACAGCGCGCTTGTCGCAGCCGGAGTTCTGTCGTTCGAAGACGCGGTTCGTGCCGTGCGATCGCGCGGCGAATTCATGGAACAGGCTGTTCCAGGCGGCCAAGGCGCCATGGCGGCTGTGCTTGGCGCTGAGCGCGAGGCGCTCGCTAATCTGTGCAGCGCTGTGAGCGGCGATGTTGGATCCGTTGAGTTGGCCAACGTGAACTGTCCGGGGCAGATCGTCATTTCCGGTACGGCAGAAGGGGTACAAGCTGTAGTCGAGCGCGGCAAAGAGGCGGGCGCCAAACGCGTCATTCCGCTCGAGGTTAGCGGTCCTTTCCATTCTTCGCTCATGAAGCCTGCGGCGGATCGTCTTGGCGCTGTGCTGGAAGGCTTGTCGTTAGCGGATGCCACGATTCCGGTTATCGCGAACGTCACGGCGCGTCCCGTTACAGATAAGGACCAGATTCGCACGCTTCTCGCTGAGCAAGTGTATTCGCCTGTGCTCTGGGAAGACAGCATCCGCTATCTGATTGAGCAAGGCGTCGATACCTTCTACGAAATCGGCAGCGGCACGGTACTGGCTGGCTTGATCAAGAAAATCGACAAGACGGTTACCGTTGTTGCGGTCAATAACGTTTCCGCATTGGAAGCTGTAACGGCCTAAGTACGGTATACTGGATAGAAAGGGGTACGGCTATGTTTGCATCCTTGACAGGAAAAACGGCACTCGTAACGGGTGCGTCGCGCGGTATTGGCCGTGCGATCGCCATTGCGCTGGCGGAAGCTGGCGCTGACGTGGCGATCAACTACGCCGGCAGCGAATCCGCGGCGGCTGAGACGGCGCAAGCTGTAGAGGCGCTCGGCAGACGCTCGTTGCTGCTGAAAGCCAACGTAGGCAAGGCGGATGAGTTCGAAGCGATGGTCAAGCAAGTGATCGAGACGTTCGGCACGATCGATATTCTCGTGAACAATGCCGGCATCACGCGCGATAATCTGATCATGCGCATGAAGGAAGAAGAATTCGACGATGTCATCAACACGAACCTCAAGGGCGTGTTTAACGGCATTAAATCGGTTACGCGACAAATGATGAAGCAGCGCTCCGGCCGGATCATCAATATTTCGTCCGTCGTCGGTGTGCTCGGCAATCCTGGGCAGGCTAATTACGTCGCGGCCAAAGCCGGCGTCATCGGCTTGACCAAGTCGTCTGCGCGGGAACTGGCTTCGAGGGGCATTACGGTCAATTGCGTAGCGCCTGGCTTTATCCAGACCGATATGACGGACAAGCTGCCTGAAGAGGCAAAGGCGAAGCTGTCTGAAGGGATCCCGCTCGCTCGCTTGGGCGCGCCAGAGGATATCGCGAACGCGGTCCGTTTCCTGGCTTCTGACTCGGCCTCTTACATGACGGGCCAGACTATCCATGTTGACGGCGGCATGTACATGTAATAGGCTTGTAGAGCCGAAGTAACCGCTTGCGGACGCAGCCGTTGCAACGTATGGCAATTTGTCCTCAATTCTCGTATAATACTTTGGAGGAGGTGAACCGGATGTCCGATGTATTGGAACGTGTGAAGCGCATCGTTATCGACCGCCTTGGCGTTGACGAATCTGAAGTTACGCTTGAAGCGTCGTTTAAAGACGACCTCGGCGCTGACTCTCTTGACGTCGTTGAACTCGTCATGGAGCTGGAAGATGAATTCGATATGGAAATCTCTGATGAAGATGCAGAGAAAATCACCAGTGTGGGAGAGGTAGTTAACTACATACAATCTCATACGTAATGTTTGGACAAGTCCCGTTTTAACCGACGGGACTTCTCTCCTTGTTACGCCTATTTTTGGTGGACTTACATGAAGCAAGCGCTTGAAGCGATTTTTATAGATTCTAGATGGTTTGTTACCATACGTTTTATTCGAGGTGAACAGTATGAAGCAAAGAGTCGTTGTTACAGGCATGGGAGTGATGACAGCGCTCGGCTCCGAGTTGCAGCAGTTCTGGGGTAACCTGATGGAGGGCAAGTCCGGCGTTTCGCATATTGAGGCGTTCGATGTCTCCGAGTACCCGACGCAGATCGCTGCGGAAGTGAAGAATTTCAACCCGGAAGATTACGGGATCGATAAGAAAGAAGCGCGCCGCATGGACCGTTTCGTGCAATTCGCGGTCGTAGCCAGCCAGGCAGCGATCAAGGATGCGAATCTGGTCATTGGCGAGCAAGTCGACGCGGAGCGCGTCGGCGTTATGATCGGATCGGGCATCGGCGGACTAGGAACATGGGAAGATCAGCATAATATTCTGCTCGAGAAAGGCCCTAAGCGGGTCAGCCCATTCTTCATTCCGATGATGATCGCCAATATGGCTTCTGGCCAAGTGTCGATGGCAACCGGCGCCAAAGGTCCGAACAGCACGGCGGTTACCGCTTGTGCGACCGGAACGCATTCCATTGGCGATTCCTACAAAATGATTCAGCGCGGCGATGCGGACGTCATGATCTGCGGCGGTGCGGAAGCAACGATCCGGCCTACGGGTCTTGCGGGCTTCTGCTCGATGCGCGCGATGTCTACGCGCAATGATGAGCCTCATAAGGCGAGCCGCCCGTTCGATACAGGCCGCGACGGCTTCGTCATGGGTGAAGGTTCGGGCGTGCTCGTGCTTGAATCGCTGGAGCATGCGCAGAAGCGCGGCGCTCAGATTTATGCCGAAGTAATCGGCTACGGGATGAGCGGCGACGCGCATCATATGACCGAGCCGGACCCGGATGGCGCTGCACGTTGCATGATTCGCGCGTTGAAGGACAGCGGACTTGAGCCGTCGGAAATCGATTATATCAATGCGCATGGCACTTCGACGCCGGTAGGCGACAAATCGGAGACCACCGCGATTAAGAAGGCGTTCGGCGAGCATGCCTATAAGCTTGCCGTCAGCTCGACCAAATCGATGACAGGCCATCTGCTCGGCGCAGCAGGCGGCGTTGAAGCCGTCATTCTTGGTCTGACATTGCGCAATGGGATGATCCCGCCGACGATCAACCTAGAGAATCAAGATCCGGAATGCGACCTGGATTACGTGCCGAATAAGCCGCGTCAAGCGGATGTTCGCATCGCGCTCTCCAACTCGTTCGGATTCGGTGGACACAATGCAACGATCATCCTCAAGAAATATGAAGCATGAACCGTTTGAGGAGCTGCAGGAAAGACTGCAGCTCCGGTTCCGCAAACCGCGCCTGCTCCGGCAGGCCTTTACCCATACTTCCTATGTGAACGAACACCGTAAGAGCAGCTCCGAGCATAATGAGCGCTTGGAGTTTCTGGGGGACGCGGTCCTTCAGCTCACGGTTTCTGAATATTTGTACCGGACGTTCCCAGAACGGCCGGAGGGACAGCTGACTCGCATGCGGGCTTCGATCGTGTGCGAGCCGTCGCTGGCGCGGTTTGCGGAAATGTTGGAGCTTGGCGCTCATGTTCTGCTCGGCCGCGGGGAAGAGCAGTTGGGCGGGCGCGGGCGCCAAGCGCTGCTGGCTGACCTGTTCGAGTCGTTCGTCGGCGCGATATATCTCGATCAGGGGCTTGAAACGGTTCAATCATTTTTGAAGACGCACATGTTCCCGTATATCGACGGCGACGGCGGTTTGCTTGTCAAAGACTACAAGTCGATGCTGCAGGAGCGTGCGCAGCATCATAGCCTGGGTCCAATCGAATACCGGATCGCCGAGGAACGCGGCCCTGCGCATGACCGTGAATTCGTCGCTGAGGTTCTGATAAGCGAGCGGGTGCTCGGCTCAGGTGTTGGACGTACGAAGAAAGAAGCGGAGCAGCAGGCTGCTGCAGAAGCATGGCGCAAGCTTACGAGCGAAGCTTAACGCTTCGACATATAGCCAGATGGTAAGGATCCCGGTTGCTGCTTGCAGACCGGGATTTTTGTTGCTGGAAGCAGGGTGGCCTGGTGACGTGACTGCAAGGATTTAGGTCAATGTCCTTTTAAGGCATCTATGGTACAATAATCGTTGAGGTGAAGGTCAAAGCTATGTTCCTGAAAAGGATAGAACTTGCAGGTTTCAAATCGTTCGCCGACAAGACCGAGCTGGAATTTGTCCGCGGCATTACGGCGGTCGTCGGTCCTAACGGCAGCGGTAAAAGCAATATAAGCGACAGCATCCGCTGGGTGCTTGGCGAACAAAGCGCGAAGAGTCTTCGCGGCGGCAAGATGGAAGATATCATCTTCGCCGGGAGCGATGCGCGCAAAGCGGTGAACATCGGCGAAGTTTCGTTAACGCTCGACAACAGCGACAATGCGCTCCCGCTCGAGTACAACGAGGTAACAGTCACCAGGCGGGTACATCGCAGCGGCGACAGCGAATATATGATCAACAAACAGCCATGCAGGCTGAAGGACATAACGGAATTATTCATGGATACCGGGATTGGCAAGGAAGCGTATTCCATTATCGGACAGGGCAGGATCGAAGAAATTTTAAGTACGCGCTCCGAGGATCGCCGCGGCATATTCGAGGAAGCCTCGGGTATCGTGAAATATAAATCGCGCAAGCGGGAAGCCCAGAAGAAGCTCGACGACACGGAGCAAAACTTGCTGCGGATCCACGATCTTGTCTCCGAGCTCGAAGATCAGGTTGAACCGCTGCGCGTGCAATCCGAGAAAGCGATTCAATACAAGGGATTGCGCGAGCAGCTCAAAATATCGGAAATCTCGATGTATGTCCATAACATCGAGACCGTGCACCGATCGTGGACCGAGGCAAGCGCGAAGCTCGAAAAGCTTGGTCAGGAACAGCTATCTCTTACGACGGTCGTAAGCAAGCACGATGCCGTTCTCGAGAAGGACCGCCAGAAGCTCAGAGAGATCGAAGAGACCCTCGACATGTTGCATGCTTCCATGCTGCAGTACAGCGAGGATTACGAGAAGTGCGAAGGTTACGGCGAGGTATTGAAGGAACGTAAGAAGAATCTCGATCAGAACCGTGCCCAGATGGAAACATCCATCGCCGCACAGACGGAACGCGTCACGACGCTTACCAAAGAAGAAGCGGAGTTCCGAGGCAAGGCGGCTGAGCTTGAAGCGCAGCTTAACGAATTGCGCGGACGTTTAATGACGGAAGAGGCACAACTGCTTGGCGCGGCTGCCGCGAATTCCGCGGAAGCGGAAGAGTCGCTCAAGAGCGACTTGCTCGATGTGATGAGCGCGATGGCGCAACTGCGCAACGAGATTCGTTATGCAGTACAGCAGGAGGAAGCGCTCCAACGCCGTATGGAACGCCTGAACGAAGAACAGGGCAAGTGGAAGGATCAGCATCAGAAGATGACGGATCGTCGTGCCGATCTGAAGCAGCGGCTCGATGATACGATGTCTGCGATCACGGCCGCCAGAGAGAAGTATGCAAGCGAGAGCGAGAAGCTGCAATCCGGCCAGAAGCTGCTGGAGGAAACCCAGTCTGCCGCGAGGAAGTGGGAGCAGAAGCTGGAAGCGCTCCGCTCGCGCCGGGATACGATGAAAGAGATGCAAGATGATCTCGATGGATTTATGCATGGCGTTAAGGAAGTGCTTAAAGCTTCCAGACGGCCGCAGGGCGGGCTGGAAGGCGTGCATGGCGCGGTGGCTGAGCTCATTCGCGTGCCTGAGAAGCTGGAGACGGCCGTTGAGACGGCGCTGGGCGGCGCATTGCAGCATGTTGTCATGACCGATGAGCGTACGGCGAGAGCCGCGATTGCTTTCCTGAAGCAGCGTCAGCTGGGCCGGGCGACATTCCTTCCAATGGATGTCATTCGCGGCCGCAGCGTGCCTGAACAGGAAAAGCGGATCATTGCAAACGTCGAAGGCTTCGTCGGCATAGCCGCAGAGCTGGTCGGCAGCGAGCCGAAGTATGCTTCGATCGTGGACAATTTGCTCGGCAACGTGCTTATCGCCCAGACGCTGGAACATGCGAACCGGATCGCGGCCAAATGCCAATACCGCTTCCGTGTCGTTACGCTGGACGGGGACGTCGTCAACGCAGGCGGTTCCATGACGGGCGGCAGCATGCAGAAGAAAGGCGCCAATCTTCTCGGACGCCAACGCCAGATCGAGCAGCTCGACGCGGAAGTGAAAGAGACCGATACGCAGCTTACCAAGTTGCATGATAAGATGTACGATCTGCGCAAGGAACATTCGATACGGTCGCAGAACATTGACGACCTGCGAGGTCAAGGAGAGCAGCTGCGGATCGGGGAGCAGCATTTGCGCGCGGAGCTCCAACAGCTGGAGAACGAGAGCCGTCATCTGGATGAGCAGAACAAGTTGTACGAATCCGATAGCACGGGTCAGCGGCAGGAACGCGAGCAGTTGAAAGCGTCGGCAGCCGAGGCGGAGCGTAAGCTGGTAGAGCTCACGCAAGAGGAAGCGAAGCTGCAGGAAGCGATCCGGATCGCGGAAGAAAAGCGCAAGGCCAATGAGTCGGCGAAGGAACAGATGCAGGATCAATTAACCGACCTGAAGATCGCCGTAGCCAAAGCTGATCGCGAGAAGCAGGCATTCGAGGATCAAGCGGCCCGTGTCCGTGCGGACATAACTAGAGCGAAACAAGAGCTTAACGGTCTGCGCGACATGCTGTCCCGTCAGAATGAAGAGGCGAAGCAGCTCATCGAAGAGACTGGCCGGCAGAGCACGCAGCTTAATACGCTGCGCGGACAGAAAGAGACATGCGCCGAACAGACGGATTTGAAGCGGGCGCAACGTGCAGAGATGGTTAAGGAATTGGAGAACGGCGAGAGCGAGACGAAGGAACAGCGGGCTTCGCTTCGGTTGGTAGAGGATCAGATTCGCCAAACGGAGATTACCGCCAATCGCTTAGACGTCGAGTTGGACAATCTGCTTCGCAAGCTAAGCGAAGAGTATGAACTGAGTTTCGAGCTGGCGAAGAGCAAATATCCGGTTCCTGAAGATATTGCTGCGCTTCAGAACGAGGTGCGCGAACTCAAACGGAAGATTACGCTTCTAGGTGAGGTCAACTTGGGGGCCATTGACGAGTATGAGCGGGTCAAAGAACGTTATGAGTTCCTTGACGAGCAGAAGAACGACCTCATTGAGGCCAAAACGACGCTGTATCAAGTCATCCGCGAGATGGATGAGGAGATGTCGAAACGATTCCGGACGACCTTCGAGGCGATTCGCGGGCACTTCGTTGTCGTCTTTGCGAAGTTGTTCGGCGGCGGGCGCGCCGATCTGATTTTGGTGGATCCGGAGCGAGTGCTGGACAGCGGGATCGATATCGTCGCCCAACCTCCAGGCAAGAAGCTCCAGAATTTGCAGCTTCTCTCCGGCGGTGAGCGGGCGCTTACGGCAATTGCGCTGCTGTTCGCCATTCTTCAAGTCAAGCCCGTGCCTTTCTGCGTGCTCGACGAGGTCGAAGCGGCGCTTGATGAAGCGAATGTGGCGCGTTATGCCCAATATCTGCGCGAATTCTCCCATTTGACCCAGTTCATCGTGGTCACGCATCGCAAAGGGACGATGGAGGAAGCGGACGTTCTCTACGGCGTAACGATGGAAGAAGGCGGGGTTTCGAAGCTCGTCTCGGTTCGCTTGGAAGAAGAGGATCCCCTCTCCGCCTAGGCAACAGATTGGCGTCATTGAAGAGGTTTATCGTCATCCGCAAGCGAGCGGCCTAGCGCATAGGCTGCCCGCTTTTGGTTGGCTTTGTACGTAGATGGATGGAGGGATCATGGTGAGTTTTTTTAAGCGATTGAAGGATAGCATCTCGCAGAAAACCGAAAGCGTCACGAATAAGTTCAAGGAAGGCTTGACGAAGACCCGCACGGCGTTCGTCGAGCGCGTCGAAGAGCTAATCACAAGACGCAAGAAGATCGATGAAGCCTTCTATGAGGAATTGGAGGAAATCCTGATCGGCGCTGACGTGGGCGTCAACACGGTCATGCAGCTGATCGACGAACTTCGAGTAGAGGTGAAGAAACGCAAAATCGAAGACGCAGCCGAGCTGCAGCCCGTATTGTCCGAGAAGCTTATCGGCTTGCTTAGAGGCGATGAGGATAACAAAATCCACCTCGAAAGCAGCGGCTTGTCGGTCGTATTGTTCGTCGGCGTTAACGGTGTCGGCAAGACGACGACGATCGGCAAACTCGCCCATAAGTATAAAAGCGAGGGCAAACGCGTGCTGCTGGCAGCGGGGGATACGTTCCGTGCCGGGGCCATCGAGCAGCTTGAAGTATGGGGGCAGCGCGTAGGCGTGGACGTCATCAAGCAATCGTCCGGCTCAGATCCGGCGGCGGTTATGTTCGATGCGGTTCAAGCGGCCAAGCAGCGCGGCGTCGATATTCTGCTGTGCGATACGGCCGGCCGGCTGCAGAACAAATCCAACCTGATGGAAGAGCTGAACAAAATCTACCGCGTCATTCAGCGCGAAGTGCCTGGTGCGCCGCATGAAGTATTGTTAGTCCTCGACGCGACGACAGGCCAGAATGCCTTGAGTCAAGCGAAGCTGTTCGGCGAGAAGAGCGGCGTGACCGGACTTGTATTAACGAAGCTGGATGGAACGGCAAAGGGCGGTATCGTCATCGCCATCCGCAACGAGCTTCAGCTGCCGGTTAAGCTTGTCGGTCTGGGCGAGAAGATGGACGATCTGCAAGAATTCGACTCCGAACAGTTCGTGCACGCGTTGTTTGCAGGCCTGATTCAGGCGTCGGAACAAGTGGAAGAATAACTTTTCCGAACTGACAAGGGAATATACTTGACAGGCACGTGTCTCCTGCGCTATGATAAACGTCGTGGTTAAGATGTGTAAAGGTCTTACCCTTGACAAAGGTGGTGCAGCGGTGATTACACAAGGACCCGATGCCCTTGCGAAGACGACTCGAATTAACTTGTTATTCGACTTTTATGAGCCGCTCTTGACTGAGAAGCAGCGGACTTTTCTTAAATATTATTTTCATGATGATTATTCCCTGGGCGAGATTGCAGCCGAGTTCGAAGTGAGCCGCCAGGCGGTCTACGAACATATTAAGCGTGCGGAATCGGTACTGGAATCTTATGAGAGCAAGCTGAAGTTGCTCACGAAGCATGAAGCGTTGGAAAGCTGGATCGTTCAGTTAGAACGCTGCGCAAGTGATCCGAAGGCGTTAGCCTCAGATTCGCTTGCGAGCGAACTTGAAACGATTGCAGCCGGGCTTCGTACCAGTCAATCAGGGGATTAGTTCAGCCTACATATTACGTTTTCGAAATGAGGTGACGTCATGGCGTTTGAAGGATTGACAAGCAGGCTGCAGAACGTGTTCGGCAAGCTGCGCGGCAAAGGCAAGCTGAGCGAAGAAGATGTCAATGAAGCGATGCGCGAGGTGCGCCTGGCCCTGCTCGAAGCCGACGTCAACTTTAAGGTCGTCAAAGACTTTATTACGAAGGTGAAGGAACAGGCGGTCGGCGCAGAAGTGGTGAAGAGCTTCACGCCGGGCATGGTCGTCATCGATATCGTCAATAAAGAACTGACCGAACTAATGGGCGGGACGCATAGTAAGCTCGCCAAATCCAACAAGCCTCCGACCGTTATCTTGATGGCTGGTCTGCAAGGTGCGGGTAAGACGACATCGACAGCCAAGCTCGCCAAGATGCTGCAGAAGGACAAGCATCGTCCGCTGCTGGTCGCGTGCGATATTTATCGCCCGGCTGCCATTAAGCAGCTCCAGGTACTCGGCGAACAGATCGGCGCACCGGTATTCACGATGGGAGACCAGACTGCACCGGTCGATATCGCTCGCGCTGCGATGCAACACGCGAAAGACAACGGCAATGATTATGTCATCGTCGATACGGCGGGACGACTTCATATCGACGAAGCGCTCATGGAAGAGCTCCGTCAGGTACACGAAGTGACCCAACCGGATGAAGTGCTGCTAGTCGTCGATGCGATGACCGGTCAAGAGGCTGTCAATGTAGCGCAGAGCTTCCACAATCAGCTTGAGCTTACCGGCGTCATTCTGACCAAGCTTGATGGCGATACGCGCGGCGGTGCGGCATTGTCGGTTAAAGCTGTTACGGGTTGTCCGATTAAGTTTGTCGCTACGGGCGAGAAGATTGAGCCGTTGGAGCCGTTCCATCCGAGCCGGATGGCGTCCCGAATTCTCGGGATGGGCGATATGCTCTCTCTCATCGAGAAGGCGCAAACGGGCATCGATGCCGAGAAGGCAGCCGAGATGGAACGCAAGATGCGGACAGCCGAATTCACGTTCGAGGATTTCCTCGAGCAGATGGAGCAGGTTCGTAATCTCGGTCCGCTGGATCAATTGATGGATATGCTTCCTGGCATGGGCAAGATGAAGGATATGAAGAATATCAAGGTGGACGAGAAGCAGATCGGACGGGTCGAAGCGATTGTCAAATCGATGACCAAGGAAGAGAAGCGTCAGCCTGAAATCATTAACCATTCCCGCCGTAAGCGCATTGCTGCCGGCAGCGGCACGTCTATCGCCGAAGTGAACCGCCTCATCAAGCAGTTCGATGATATGCGGAAGATGATGAAGCAATTCTCCTCCATGATGGGTCCTAAAGGCCCGAAAGGTCCTAAGGGCGGCATGAAAGGTATGAAGGGCTTGAAAGGCATGCTTGGTAAAGGGATGAAATTCCCGTTCTAAGATAGAAGAAGTCTATTCTTGTAAGGAGGTGAAACACATGGCAGTACGTATTCGTCTGAAACGTATGGGTGCACACAAAGCGCCTTACTATCGCGTAGTCGTATCCGACTCCCGTTCCCCGCGTGACGGTCGCTTTATCGAAGAAATCGGTACTTACAACCCGGTTGCACAACCGGCTCAAGTAACGATCGACGAAGAGAAAGCACTGAAATGGCTGAACAACGGAGCGCAAGCTTCCGATACAGCTCGCAACTTGCTTTCCCAAGCAGGCGTTCTGAAAAAGTTCCATGAATCCAAGCTTCAGAAGTAATATTTCTTAAGCGGAGGCCGCGAGATGAAAGAATTAGTTCTTGTCATAGCGAAGGCTCTTGTGGATCACCCCGAGGACGTGCGTGTCGACGTGAAAGAGGACGATCGCGGCACCGTCTACCAGCTTTCCGTTCATCCCGGCGATGTCGGCAAGGTGATCGGAAAGCAGGGGCGGATTGCTAAGGCGCTCCGAACAGTTGTTTCCTCGGCGGCTGTTAAGTCGGATAAGCGCGTCATGGTCGATATTATTTCATAGCGATCGTACATCGAAGTAGGGTTAGGATCCTTATCCTAGCCCTATTTCGCTGTTCAGCAAGGCATTGGATAGGGGGCTTGATGTAATGAAGGAACAAGAATGGTTGAACGTAGGCAAGATTGTGAACACACATGGGATTCGCGGTGAATTAAAGGTTGTTTCGCAAACGCACTTCGCGGAGGAGCGCTTCGCCGAAGGAAACAAGCTTGTCATCGAACATCCGGAGACGAATCAGCAGCTGACGATCGAAATCGCCAGTGCCCGTGAACACAAAGGGATGTTTATCATCCGGTTAGTTGGCTACACTAATATTAACGAAGTTGAGAAATATAAGGGCTGGGTCATTAAAGTATCCAAGGAGAACCTTGGAGAACTGGATGAAGGCGAGTATTACCATTACGAGATTATCGGCTGCCGCGTAGTGACGGACGAAGGGCAAGAGCTTGGTACGATTACCGAGATCCTAAGCCCCGGGGCCAACGATGTCTGGGTCATCCAGCCGACTAAAGGGAAGCAGTTGCTTATCCCTGTCATTGATGAGGTTGTCCTGAACGTAGACGTGAAGGACAAACTTGTCACGGTCCATCTGATGGAAGGGCTGATCTAGGCGTGAGGATCGATGTACTGACGCTGTTCCCCGAGATGTTCGCCGGAGTATTTGGGTCGAGCATTCTCGGTAAAGCCCGTGACAAAGGCATTGTCGGCCTGAACGCGGTCAATTTCCGCGATTACGCGAACAATAAGCATAACACAGTAGATGACTATCCCTACGGCGGCGGGGGCGGAATGGTGCTGAAGCCAGAGCCGCTCTTCGCAGCTGTAGAGGATTTGGTGACGGAACAGGCCGGTAAACCTCGCGTGATCCTGATGTGCCCGCAGGGTGAAACGTTCAGCCAGCGCAAAGCGGAGGAACTCGCCAAGGAGCCGCATCTCATTTTTGTGTGCGGTCATTATGAAGGTTATGATGAACGGATTCGGGAGCACCTTGTCACGGATGAGATCTCGATCGGAGACTACGTGCTCACCGGAGGCGAATTGCCGGCTATGGTCGTGATCGACAGCGTGGCAAGGCTGCTGCCTGGCGTGCTCGGCAACGAGACGTCCGCCGTGACCGATTCGTTCAGCACGGGGCTGATTGAACATCCTCACTATACGCGCCCTGCCGTATTCAGAGGCTGGGAAGTCCCTGAGGTGCTCATGTCGGGTCATCATGCGAAGGTTGAAGCGTGGAGACGGGAACAATCGCTCTTGCGGACATTGAAGCGGCGTCCAGACCTTCTGGAGAACGCGGAATTGAGCGATAAAGAACGTGTATGGCTAAATCAGCAGCGAAGTGAAAAATAAGCTTTGCATTTTTCGCTCGTGTATGATAATATTTCAAATGTTGCTTTTTGTAATAGTCGGACGGTCCGCTAGACAGTGATGATCCGGTTCAGAGGAACTTGGGTAGCTGATATGAACGTCTATGGTGGAAGGAGTGATTCTAAGATGAATATCGTACAAGCAATTACGCAAGAGCAATTGCGTACAGATCTGCCAAACTTCCGTCCGGGAGACACACTCAAGGTACACGTTAAAGTTATCGAGGGTTCCCGTGAACGTATCCAGTTGTTCGAAGGCGTTGTTATCAAACGTCGCGGCGGCGGCATCAGCGAAACTTTTACAGTTCGTAAAATTTCGTACGGTGTAGGTGTGGAAAGAACTTTCCCAGTACATTCGCCGAAGCTGGAGAAGATCGAAGTGGCTCGTCGCGGTAAAGTCCGTCGTGCGAAGCTGTACTACCTTCGTAACCTGCGCGGTAAAGCTGCGAGAATTAAAGAGATTCGCTAATGAACGACAAGAGGGGGGCTTGCGCATAGTAAGTCTCCTTTTTCTTATTCATTGAGAACAATAGGGTCAGCAATGGAGGGGAACAAATGGATCAACAGACTGGCAAGAACGAGAATGGCATCGATTCACAGGAACCTGTAGACGATCATGTGGAACATGCTGCCGACAGCGATAACGATACGGTGCAGCCCGCCCAGCAGAAGCAGGAGAAGGGAAGCCGAGCGCAGAAGGAAATCGGCGAATGGGTAAAGGCGCTTGCGATCGCTGCGCTGCTCGTGTTCGTGATCCGTTGGTTTTTGTTTGCTCCTTTCATCGTCGAGGGAGAATCCATGCAACCTAATTTCTATACGGGCGAGCGTCTGATCGTTAACAAAATTATCTATGATATCCGGGCTCCGAAGCACGGTGAAGTCATTGTGTTCGAAGTGCCGGACGAAGGCCGCGATTTCATTAAACGCGTCATTGGCGTTCCTGGCGACAAAGTGAAATTGGAAGGCGACGATCTATACATAAACGGCGAGAAAGTAGACGAGCCATATTTGGCGGAATCGATTGCTGCGGCAAAAGCCAACGGGGAAATCTTCAACAATACCGGTCCTAACTTCCCGAATGCGGACGTAACCGAGGATGTTGTACCTGAAGGCACGGTGCTTGCTTTTGGCGATAACCGCCGCAACAGCAAGGACAGCCGGATGATCGGATACGTTTCGGATGATCTGATTATCGGCCGTGCGGATTTTATTTTCTGGCCGTTCGATAAAGTGAGTTTGGTTAAACACGGATGAGGTGACAGGCAGCATGACGATTCAATGGTTTCCAGGCCATATGACAAGGGCCCGGAGACAAATTCAAGATAAGTTAAAGTTGATCGATATCGCGATCGAGCTGCTTGATGCGCGGGTTCCCGCCGCTAGCCGCAATCCGATGATCGATGAGATCCTGTTGGGTAAGCCAAGATTGATCATTCTGAACAAGAGCGATCTGGCCGATCCACGGACCACCGAGCAATGGATGGCTGCTTTTGCGAAGGAAGGGCATGCGAGCTTGGCGCTCGATTCGTCCACAGGTACACGCGTTGGGGAGGTACCTGCAGCTGCCAAGCAAATCTTGCATGAGAAGATTGCTCGCCAGATTGCTAAGGGCATGAATCCGCGCGCCGTTCGGGCGTTAATCGTCGGCATTCCGAACGTCGGCAAATCCACCTTGACGAATCGCCTCGCTGGCCGCAATATTGCAGCGACTGGTGATCGGCCTGGCGTGACGAAGGGGCAGCAGTGGATTAAGGTCGGCACGGAGATGGAGCTGCTCGATACGCCTGGTATTCTATGGCCGAAATTCGAGGATCAGCTCGTCGGCATGAAGCTTGCGATGACAGGCGCGATTAAGGAGCAGATCCTGAATATCGAGGATGTGGCTTTCTTCGCGGTCAAGGTGCTTGTTGAGCGTTATTGGCCGATGATGGCCGAGCGGTTCGGGATCGACAATCCGCCTTCGGATCTGGAGAATGCAGACGAGATCGTACGGGTTATGGAAGATATCGGCCGCAAGCGGGGATGTCTCATTAGCGGCGGACGAGTGGATTTAGAGAAGACGTCTGGCATTATTTTACGTGAGCTTCGTGCAGGCAAGTTAGGCAGACTGTCGCTTGAAGCGCCGGAAGGGTACTAGGGGATATCATCCGACGGCAGCACTCACGTTTTCAATTCGAGAATACGGGCGAAAGCCGCGTAAACGGGAGAGACGCGGAATGCTTACCTACGAACGCCCGCTGTGGGAGCAGGGGCACCGGTTTATCGCGGGCATCGACGAAGTCGGCCGCGGTTGTTTATTTGGCGACGTGGTGGCGGCAGCTGTCATCCTGCCTGAAGAACTCGAGCTTGAAGGGATCAACGATTCCAAGAAGCTGTCGGAGAAGAAACGTGAGAAGCTGTATTGGGAGATTACCGAGGCGGCGCTCGCTTGGTCTGTTGCGCGGGTAGATGCAGCGAAGATCGATGAAATCAACATCAAGCAGGCCGCAAGGCTCGCCATGAAGATATCTGTGGAGACGCTCGAAGTGCAACCTGGTTATCTGCTCGTCGATGCCGAGAAAGTGGATCTGGATATTCCTCAGCTTGCGATTATTAAAGGCGATGCGTTAAGCCAATCGATTGCGGCCGCATCGATCATCGCGAAGGTGACGCGTGATCGCCTGTGTACGGGAGAATGGGACGCGCTTTATCCGGAATACGGCATAGCCGTTCACAAGGGCTATGCGACGAAGGTACATCGCGAGCGTCTGCTCGAGTACGGGGCAAGCCCGCTTCATCGCAAATCGTTTCTGGGCAAGATTTTTGCCGAACTAGAGCAGATGGAGCTCTTCGAAGAAGAAACAACTCTATAGGCGTATATGGGCCGGACGGAGCGTCTTGCGGAAGAACCGCATAAGGACGAATCTGACCGGCTTTTTAAATTTGTGCAGATTGCGACGAAAAGTTTGCGCCAAGAGGTTAACGGGAAATCGGAAGATGCCGATACTAGTAATAAAAGAGTCTGGTAAGGGCTGGACCTGCATGGCGATGATGTCAGGTCATGCAAGCTGGACGCGCGCGTGCGCCTTACTAAGGAGTGGACGGAATATGAATATCGGACAGGTCATGCGCGGAATGATGGGAGACGCGCAAAGCTCGGACAGCAAAGCGCTGGAGCTTAAGGTCGGTCAAGTGGTTCGCGGCGTTATTGTTTCCTTGTCGGAGGATCAGCAAGCCGTCATTCAGATCAATGGGACGCAGGTAAGAGCCAAGCTCGAGACAACGCTGACACCGGGACAATCAACATTGCTTCAGGTGCAGCCTCAGTCCGAGAATGGCCAACTGGTCATGAAGACGGTGGATGCCAATATGGCGCAGTTGACGGAAGAAAGCGTGAAGGAATGGGCGAAAGCATTGGCCTTGCCTGACCAGCAAAAATGGGCAGGAGAGCTCATCCGCGACTTGAAACGCGACGGTATGACATTGACCAAAGCCCTAAGCAGCCAATTCCAGCAAGCTGCCGAGGCTAAGCCGCCAGCGGCGGATAGCAAGACGTGGATGCAAGCTACGGCTGTTGCCGTGAAGCGAGGCCTTCCCGTGACGGAGGCGACCGTAGGAGCGCTGAGGCAGGCTTTGTCAGGGCCGCCCGTTCACCAGTTGCTGCAAACGTTAGAGCAGGAGCTAGGCAAGTGGCAAGGCGAGCTAGAGGCATCCGGGATGTCCTCTGACGATTCGCAGGGAGCTGGTAATCCGACGGACAAAACGGCGACGAAGCCTGCGCTTTCAACAGCTCAGCAAGCCGCGACCCGGCTTCAAGCGCTCCTGGCAGAAGGAGCGGATTTGATGCAAGCCGATGTATTGGCGGATGATGCACCGTCATCAGGGGTTGCACAGACGTCCGCAGCAGTTGTAGAGGAAGACGTAACGGCTACGGCTGGGCAATCAATCAAATCAGTGAAGCAAGAGGCGCAGGAGGCACCGCCGAAGACCTTAGCGTCTGACGCGGATTCCGCTGAACCGACGGAACATGCAGAGCAGACAGCGGGCAGTAAGGCGCAGGCGAATATGGTAGGCGGCCTATTGAAATGGCTGGGCGTTGATCATGAGCGACTGCTGGCGCAATCTGTGCTTCAAGACGCGCAGCAGAACAGGCCGGTGGAAGAGGGCGAATCTGTATCTGTTGCACCTGAGGGAGAGGCGCCGGAAGCAACTCAGACAACTGAGGGCAAGCCCAAAGAGGCCTTTACGGCGCATGGTATCGAACGTCAGGGGATGCCCGTTATGCAGGATCGGCTTGCAGTTACAGGAATGACTGGACAGGCAGATCTTGCCGGTGCGGCAGCGAAAGCGCAAGATCTGCCTAACGCGACCGACAGCATGAAAAGCCTGCTGCTCACGATTGCAAGCAGCGACGATGTTCCGGCTGCCCTCAAAGATTCGGCGCAGCAGCTTGTGCAGCAAATTACCGGGCAACAGCTGCTTCTGTCGCCGGAGCGGAACGGTTCTCCTTTTACCCATGTGACCTTGTTTATCCCGCTCAAAAGCCCGAATGGCGATCAGACGGCTTCGGTGCATATCCAGACGAGACGCGGGCGCAAGGGAGAACTTGATGCCGACAACTGTCATCTCATGTTTGATCTGCGTATGAAGTCGTTGGGCGATACGATCGTGGATGTTCAGGTTGTGGACAAAATTGTCAGCCTGAAGCTGTGGAACGATCATCCGGCGATCGAAGAATTGCTGGAGTCATCCCGTTCCGAAGTGACGGAAGCGCTGAAGCAGGCAGGGTATCAGCTGCTCACGCTCAAAGCAACCCCAATGCCGGATCGGCTGGCTTTGTCCGGCCAACAGGAAACAGCGGCAGCGGCGCCGTCCCCGGTGCAATCGGCGTATACCTCTCGTCCGTATAAAGGGGTGGATTATCGAATATGAGCAGCAGGAATCATCGGCCTCAGCAGAACAATGGTAAGGAGGCGCAATCGCCGGCCAAAAAGGCTGTTGCGCTCAAGTATGAGCCCGGTGAGGGAACGGCCCCGAAAGTCATTGCCAAGGGAAGCGGCAGAATGGCCGATGCGATTGTCGAGAAAGCTTCGGATAACGGTGTCCCTATTCAGGAGGATAAGTCGCTCGTCGAGGTGCTCTCCAAGCTTGATCTGAATCAGGAAATTCCGCCGGAGCTCTACATGCTTGTCGCGGAAGTGCTTAGCTTCGTCTATCGTTCAGACAAGCGGGCAGGGAAGATGGGAAGATGACGAATACGAATGGGCGACGGACAGATACGAGACGATTAACCGGCCAGTTCGGCGAGGAGCAAGGCGTCCAATTGCTGCTGGAGGCAGGCTACACGATCTTGCATCGCAATTGGCGGTGCAGAAGCGGCGAGATTGATATCGTTGCTGCGAACGAAGGCGTACTCGTCTTTGTCGAAGTGAGGACAAGAACGTCAGGCGGACGGTTCGGCATGGCCGTCGAGTCGGTTGACTGGCGGAAGCAGCGGCAGGTTCGATCGATTGCGGAAATTTATCTTAGGACCTACGGTTATGGGGACATGAGCATACGTTTTGATGTCATGGCGTTTATGATCGATCGCTTGACGAACGACATCATCGAATCGAAACATATTTCTGGCGCATTTTGAGCCATGGCGAAGAGCCTCGGATGACAGTACATCGCGAGGCTCTTCGTGGTTTCCTACAATGCGTGCAGTTTGCGATCCAAACTGCGATAGCCGATCGCTTCCGCGATATGGGAGGCATCGACCGCGTCACAGCTTTCCAAATCGGCAACGGTGCGGGCTAGCTTAAGAATGCGGTCATGGGCGCGTAAACTAACGCCGAGCGTATCGAATGCCATTTTGAGCAACTGGTCGGCTGCTGGGGTGCGTAATGTAACTTGAAGCAAAGAGGCTCCTGCGAGCGTAGAGAGCGGACGGCCAAGCCGGCGTTCACGCTCCAGACGAATCTGATGAGCTTGCTGCACGGTTTCCCGCATCTGGGAGGAATTCATCCCGGGCTGGAGCCCTTCGGTTGAGAGCGGCCGCGCTACCTCGATATGCATATCAATCCGGTCAAGCAGCGGGCCGGAGATTTTGGCGCGGTAGCGCGCGATTTGAACTTCGCTGCACGTGCAGCGCTGCGTGTCCGTCTCATGTCCAAGATATCCGCACGGGCACGGATTCATGGAGCAGGCAAGCAGAAAACTGGCAGGAAACCGGAACACGGCTCTGGAGCGGGCAATCGTCACTTCGCGGTCTTCCAGCGGCTGCCGCAATACTTCAAGGGCATTCCGGGAGAATTCGGGCAGCTCATCCAGGAACAGGACGCCGCGGTGCGCGAGCGTAACCTCGCCGGGCCGCGGGATTGAGCCGCCGCCGATGAGTCCTGCGGCCGAGATCGTGTGATGAGGCGTCCGAAACGGACGTACCCGAAGCAGCGAAGATACGCCTTGCGGAAGCTTCCCGGCCGAGCTGTATATTTTGGTTACCTGCAAGGCTTCTTCCTCTTCCAATGGAGGCATGATGCCGGGCAGCCGTCTGGCGAGCATCGTCTTCCCAGTCCCTGGAGGGCCGCTGAAGATGACATTGTGCGAGCCGGCTGCTGCGATGAGCAAGGCACGCTTGGCATGATGCTGACCGAGCACGTCTCCGAAGTCCTCGTGCGAGGCAGCCAAAAACTCGTCCGAACCATCAGCATGAGCGCTTGGGTCATAACGTAGCAACTCCCAGCCTTGCCCGCTCTTCTCGCATTTGCCAAGCTGGCTTAAGTGAGTGACCGCAAACAACTCCATTCCTTCGATGAAGGAAGCTTCCTGCGCATTGCTCAAAGGCAGCAGCACCCGGTGCAGACCGGACCGCTTAGCTTTCTCGACCATGGGCAAAACGCCGGGAACGGCGCGAATCTCGCCTCCCAGCGCAAGCTCGCCTAACACCAAAGCCCCTTGGAACGGAGCGCTGCTGAGTTGCTCGCTCGCAGCAAGAATAGCCGAGGCAATGGCCAGGTCAAAGGCCGTACCTTCCTTGCGGAAATCGGCTGGCGCGAGATTAATCGTAATGCGGTCAAGCGGAAACTTGAAACCGCAGTTCTTAATGGCAGCCCGTACACGCTCGACGGATTCCCTGACAGCGGGATCGGGCAGACCCACAATCGATACTTGAGGCAGGCCGCTTGCGATATCGGCTTCTACCGCGATATTCTTGCCTTCGACCCCGTAAACACTGCCGCTGTATAGTGTGATAAACATGACAAAAAGCACCTCTCGTCTTATGGACGAAGGTGCTTCCTTACATATCCGTACTTGTCTATTTTTCACCATATTAGTCCTTGACGGGTGCAGATGTCAATGCTTCGAATCATACTTGCTTATCTATATTTTGGGTAAGGAACGGTTATACTGATCTTTGGCTGACCAAAGTTCAACTCTAGCCCGAAGATGAGGTAAAGCCATGCATCCGTGCATGATCGATAGGGTCTCATCTCAAATTGAGATGAAATCCATATCAAAATAACGCAGTTTCTTGGAGCGAAAAATAAGGAAAGCAAAGACGGATGTATGTTACAATAGTGAAGGTTTTTTGTGTGTACATACGTAGTATTTTGACTGCGGACAGGAGGATTTTCTCAATGAATATCCATGAGTATCAAGGAAAAGAAGTACTGAAACAGTATGGTGTATCTGTACCAGATGGTAAAGTTGCATTCACAGTTGATGAAGCGGTTGCAGCAGCAGAAGCGCTAGGCACACAAGTTGTTGTCGTCAAAGCGCAAATCCATGCCGGCGGTCGCGGCAAAGCGGGCGGCGTTAAAGTTGCCAAGAACTTGGACGAGGTTCGCGCATACGCAACCGAAATCCTCGGCAAGACGCTCGTAACGCACCAAACAGGTCCTGAAGGCAAAGAAGTGAAGCGCCTGCTTATCGAGCAAGGCTGCGACATCAAGAAAGAATATTATGTCGGCGTCGTCGTTGACCGCGGTACTGGCCGCGTCGTCATGATGGCTTCCGAAGAGGGCGGCACGGAGATCGAAGAAGTAGCTGCTCATAGCCCTGAGAAAATCATTAAAGAAGTGGTAGATCCGGCTGTAGGCCTGCTTCCTTTCCAAGCGCGCAAGTTGGCGTTCGCGATCAACATCCCAAGCGAGCTCGTGAACAAAGCGGCTAGCTTCATGCTTGCTCTTTATGCAGCATTCGTGGACAAGGACTGCTCCATCGCGGAGATCAACCCGCTCGTCGTCACTGGCGACGGCAACGTAATGGCACTTGACGCGAAGCTCAACTTCGATTCCAACGCACTGTACCGCCACAAAGATATTCTGGCGCTGCGTGACCTGGACGAAGAAGACGCAAAGGAAATCGAAGCGTCCAAGTTCGACCTGAGCTACATCGCGCTTGACGGCAACATCGGCTGTATGGTTAATGGCGCGGGCCTGGCGATGGCGACGATGGACATTATTAAATATTATGGCGGCGACCCTGCCAACTTCCTCGACGTAGGCGGCGGTGCAACGAAGGAGAAAGTTACCGAAGCGTTCAAGATCATTCTCTCCGATGAGAAAGTGAAAGGCATCTTCGTTAACATCTTCGGCGGCATCATGCGTTGCGACGTTATTGCAGAAGGCGTTATCGCTGCTGCGAAAGAGCTTGGTCTGGATCGTCCGCTCGTCGTTCGCCTCGAAGGCACGAACGTAGACCTCGGCAAGAAGCTGCTCAATGAATCCGGACTGAACATCGTTGCCGCTGACTCTATGGCGGATGGTGCTCAGAAGATCGTTGCACTCGTGCAATAATCGCTTAGCACGCTCGGAGCATCACACATAATCGGCATACGAATTCATATAGGGGATGTGAGTCTTCAAATGAGTATTCTAGTAGGAAAAGATACAAAGGTCATTACGCAAGGCATCACGGGCAAAACAGCATTGTTCCATGCTAAAGGCGCTCTTGATTACGGTACACAAATGGTCGGCGGTACTTCGCCGGGCAAAGGCGGCACGACCGTTGACATCGCGCTGGAGAATGGCGAAACGGTATCCCTTCCAGTATTCAACACTGTTGTAGAAGCAGTTGCGAACACTGGCGCTACGGCGTCCGTTATTTACGTTCCGCCTGCATTCGCAGCGGATGCGATCATGGAAGCGGTTGACGCTGAACTGGACCTCGTTATTTGTATCACAGAGGGTATCCCGGTTCTGGATATGGTCAAAGTTAGCCGTTACATGGAAGGCAAGAAAACACGCCTGATCGGACCTAACTGCCCAGGCGTAATCACGCCAGGCGAATGCAAAATCGGCATTATGCCAGGATACATTCACACGAAAGGCCATGTAGGCGTCGTTTCCCGCAGCGGAACGTTGACGTATGAGGCTGTTCACCAGCTCACTACGCGCGGCATCGGCCAATCGTCCGCGGTAGGTATCGGCGGCGACCCGGTTAAAGGATCGGAGTTCATCGACATTCTGAGCATGTTCAATGACGATCCGGACACTTATGCGGTTATCATGATCGGCGAGATCGGCGGTTCGGCAGAGGAAGAAGCTGCTGAGTGGGTCAAAGCGAACATGAAGAAGCCGGTAGTAGGCTTCATCGGCGGCGCAACAGCGCCTCCAGGCAAACGTATGGGACATGCCGGCGCTATCATCTCCGGTGGCAAAGGTACGGCGGCTGAGAAAATCGCAACGCTGGAAGCTTGCGGCATCAAAGTTTCTCCAACGCCGTCGGAAATGGGCTCGACGCTGGTTTCCGTGCTTGAAGAGCAGGGTCTGCTCGAGAAGTGCAAAACGCACTAAGCGTTCCTACATTCGAATAAGCTGTTAGATAAAGGTAAGCAACCTTTCGTTTTCCCGTAATGGGAACGGAAGGTTGCTTTTTTATTCCCTCCTTTTAAAGAAAAATCATCGAATTAGGGTCAGTCGCTTGCATTCTCTTTCCGTGTCAAGCACAATAGGGGAAGGATGTCAGGCACGCCCTTGGAAAAGGACGTGTTTATTAATGAAGAAAGACATCGCGTTAATGAAAGAAATCCTGGTTACTCTTCACGAAACAGCAGGTATTGGTTGGCATGCGATCCGTAAAGCTTTTGATGTCGGCGATTGGATAGCTTATCCTCGATATGAGGCAGAAGCCTGGCTGACGGTCGGCTTTCGTCCAGAGCAGGCGAAGGCTGCGGCAGCAATGTTCCGCAGTGTTGATTTCGATCAGCGCAGAGAGCAAATGAACAGGCTTGGCATCTCCGTTCTTACACCACTTGATAGTGAATATCCGCACCTTCTTAAGCAGATTCCACAACCGCCTTGGGTGTTGTATGCGATTGGCCGGACGGAATTGCTGCAGGGTCCGAGTATTGCTGTGGTCGGCACGCGAGGGCCAACGGCTTATGGCCGTAAGGCGGCCTTGGATTTGTCGTATGGGCTTGCTGCTAAGGGACTCGTCATATCGAGCGGCATGGCGCTTGGAATCGACAGGATAGCGCATGAAGGCGCTCTAAAGGCGTCCAAAGCGACGATTGCCGTTCTAGGCACGCCGGTAGACGTAATCTATCCCCCGCAGAATCGCGATATTTACGCAGATATTCGAGAGAATGGGCTCATCCTGTCCGAGCTTCCGCTAGGCAGACCGTTCCATCCTGGGCATTTTCCGCTTCGCAATCGAATTATTGCAGGGATCTCAATCGGAACGCTCGTGATCGAGGCTGCGGAACGCAGTGGTTCGCTCATTACGGCGAATCAGGCACTGGATATGAACCGTGAAGTATTCGCCGTACCGGGGACGATCTCGTCGCCGAAGAGCGCGGGCACGAATAAGCTGATTCGCGAGCATGGCGCTAAGCTGGTGACGGATGCGGAGCATATCATCGAAGAGTTTGGCTGGCTGGTAGAAAGTTTAGCCGAAAGGGCTGTCCGTTTGACTCCGGATAAGGAGCAACAGGCAGCGGAGAACATGACGGAAGAAGAGACGTTTATCTATGACCTGCTGCAGGATCAGCCGCGTACAACGGACGAGCTGCACGAGCTGTCACGGTACCCGTTTGGACTTTTGCACGCAGTTCTGATAAATTTATCTATAAAACGTAAGATTGAACAACATCCGGGTTCATTATACAGTGTAACGTAGCAGCTTTTGGAGAGGAGGACGCTATATGGCGGCGGATTCACTCGTTATTGTCGAGTCACCGGCAAAAGCAAAGACGATTGGCAAATACCTTGGCAGCAAATATATCGTCAAGGCTTCAATGGGCCATATTCGCGATTTGCCGAAGAGCCAGATCGGCGTCGAGGTTGAAAAGGATTTTAATCCTAAATATATTACTATTCGCGGTAAAGGCAGCGTCCTGAAAGAACTGAAGGATGCAAGCAAGAAAGTGAAGAAAGTCTATCTTGCAGCTGACCCGGATCGCGAAGGTGAAGCGATAGCATGGCACTTGGCACATTATTTGGAGCTTGATGAGACAGATCAGTGCCGGGTCGTCTTCAACGAAATTACGAAGCAAGCGGTTAAGGATGCGTTCAAGTCGCCACGTCCCATCAATATGGATCTGGTGAACGCTCAGCAAGCGCGGCGAATCCTCGATCGTCTCGTCGGTTACAAGATCAGCCCGCTCTTGTGGAAGAAGGTCAAGAAGGGACTGTCCGCCGGCCGCGTTCAATCGGTTGCGGTTAAGCTCATTATTGATCGCGAGAACGAGATCGATGCTTTCGTGCCGGAGGAATATTGGACCATTACGGCTCAGCTGAAGCATGGGAAGTCCAACTTCGAAGCCAAATTCTACGGAATGAACGGCGAGAAGAGGGAACTGTCTAGCGAAGCCGAGGTTCAGGAAGTACTGAAAGCGATGGGCAGCGGCAGCTTCAAGGTAACCGATGTCAGAGAGAAGGAACGGCTGCGTAATCCTGCGCCTCCATTCATCACAAGTTCTCTTCAGCAGGAGGCCGCGCGTAAGCTCGGATTCCGAGCGTCCAAGACGATGTCTGTCGCACAGCAGCTGTATGAAGGCGTTGACTTAGGCAAAGAGGGCACAGTCGGTCTTATCACGTATATGCGTACCGATTCGACCCGTATCTCGCCGGTTGCCCAAGAAGAAGCGAAGGGCTACATAGAAGAGAAGTACGGCGCTGCCTACAATCCGGAGCAGCCGCGTGTGTATACGAAGAAGAACAGCAATGCGCAAGACGCCCATGAAGCGATCCGGCCTACCTCGGTCTATCGCGATCCGGAGACGGTCAAAGAGTTTCTGAGCCGCGATCAGTTCCGGCTGTACAAACTCGTATGGGAACGCTTTGTTGCCAGTCAAATGGCTTCTGCGGTTCTCGACACGATGACGGTCGATCTGTTGGTCGGCGCGGCTACGTTCCGTGCGGCGGGATCGAAAGTCAAGTTTCACGGGTTTATGAAGATTTACGTCGAAGGCAATGACGACGGAACAACCGAGGAAGAGAAGTTCCTTCCGCCGCTGGCCGTCGGCAATGAAGCAGTCCCTGAGGCTATCGATCCGAAGCAGCATTTCACGCAGCCGCCGCCGCGGTATACCGAGGCACGGCTCGTACGCACAATGGAAGAAGTGGGCATTGGCCGTCCAAGTACGTATGCGCCAACGCTGGAAACGATCCAGAAGCGCGGTTATGTTGCGATCGAGGAGAAGAAGTTCATCCCGACTGAACTGGGCGATCTGGTCATCCAACTGATGGAGGAGTTCTTCCCCGAGATTCTCGACACCGAATTTACGGCGCATATGGAAGGCGATCTCGACCATGTCGAGGAAGGCACCGAGAACTGGGTTCAAGTACTGAGCACATTCTATGAATCTTTCGAGAAGCGGCTTGAAGTCGCTGAGGATGAGATGAAAGAGATCGAAATCCAGGATGAAATCTCGGATGAGACATGCGAGAAGTGCGGCCAACATATGGTGTACAAGATGGGACGTTTCGGTAAGTTCTTAGCTTGCTCGGGTTTCCCAGACTGCCGGAATACGAAGCCGATCGTCAAAGATATCGGCGTCCCTTGTCCGAAATGCGCAGAAGGCAAAATTATCGAGCGCAGGAGCAAAAAGGGCAGAGTCTTCTACGGGTGCGATCAGTATCCCGGCTGTGACTACGTATCTTGGGATAAGCCGGTCAGCAAACCTTGTCCGTCCTGCAGTGGCCTACTGGTCGAGAAGCGGAACCGGCAAGGAGCCAAACATCTATGCACCCAGTGCGATTACAGCGAAGAATTGGTAGAGGAGTCAGAACAGGGCTAACATCCGCGTCACCGCGCTAATGGATTTACCCGTTTTGGTCGATGAAAGGTAGGTAAATGGATTGTCTGAACATCAACGCGTGACGGTTATCGGAGCAGGTCTTGCAGGCAGTGAAGCTGCATGGCAGATCGCTTCGCAAGGCGTTCCCGTCACTTTATACGAAATGCGTCCGGAGACGAAAACTCCGGCACACCACACGAACAATTTTGCAGAGCTGGTATGCAGCAACAGTCTGCGGGCTAACGGCCTTCAGAACGCCGTAGGCGTCCTGAAGGAAGAGATGCGCCGGATGAACTCGCTCATTATGGATTGCGCGGACCGCAATGCCGTGCCGGCAGGCGGCGCGCTAGCCGTAGACCGTGACGGCTTTTCCGGCGATGTCACAAGACTGTTGAAAGAGCATCCGCTCGTTACGGTGCTGACGGAAGAAGTGAAGGAGATCCCGACAGACGGCATCGTCGTGATCGCCACCGGACCACTGACGGCCGAAAGCCTTTCCAAACAAATTCAGGCATTGCTTGGCGAAGAATATTTCTACTTCTACGACGCTGCGGCGCCAATCGTGGAGAAGGATTCCATCGATATGTCGAAGGTTTATCTGGCTTCCCGTTATGATAAAGGCGAAGCTGCGTATCTGAACTGCCCGATGTCAGAAGAGGAATTCAATATCTTCTATGACGCCATCATAACGGCGGAGACGGCTGCGCTGAAAGAGTTCGAGAAGGAGCAATATTTCGAAGGCTGCATGCCGATCGAGGTCATGATGCGTCGTGGCAAACAGACGGCATTGTTCGGACCGATGAAGCCGGTCGGCCTCATCAATCCGCATACCGGTAAGCTTCCTTATGCTGTCGTGCAGCTGCGCCAGGACAACGCCGCAGGCACGCTGTACAACTTAGTCGGCTTCCAGACCCATCTGAAATGGGGCGAGCAGAAACGGGTATTCTCGCTTATCCCGGGCCTGGAGAATTCGGAATTTGTTCGGTATGGCGTTATGCACCGTAACACGTTCATCAATTCTCCGCGGCTGCTCGAGCCAACCTATCAGTTTAAGAATAACAACAATCTCTTCTTCGCGGGTCAGATGACCGGTGTTGAAGGTTATGTAGAATCTGCCGCTTCCGGAATGATCGCAGGTTTGAACGCAGGCCGCATAGCGCGCGGGCTAGAGCCCCTGGTCCTTCCAGAGGATACGACGCTCGGCAGCATGGCACATTATATTACGACGGCTGACTTTAAGCACTTCCAGCCAATGAATGCGAACTTCGGTTTGTTCCCGCCCCTCGAGAAGCGGATCAAGGGTAAGAAAGAAAAGAATGAGGCGATTGCCAATCGCGCGCTTGACCGGTTGGAGCAATTTAAGCAAACGGAATTGGCGTAGGCCGATTCAGCCTTTAATTTTCCATTAAGTACAGGTTGTATACAAGGATAGAAAGCTTTATTCTTAAGGTCATAGTTACAGCGGCAGCCTTTTTGACAAGAGCCGCTGTTTCCTTTTTTGAAAATCCAGGCTTATGCCGCTTAAAGGCATAGGTTTTCATATAGCGATATTCGTGATCCAAGCATGGGAGGCTGTTGCCAATGGAAATGCAATTTCATGCCACAACAATATGTGCGGTAAGGCACAACGGGAAGGGCGCCATTGCAGGTGACGGACAAGTAACGTTCGGCAATAGCATGGTGATGAAGCACCAGGCTAAGAAAGTTCGGCGTCTGTATCGCGGTCAGGTCGTAGCTGGATTCGCTGGTTCGGTTGCGGATGCAATCTCGCTGTTTGAGAAATTCGAAGGCAAGTTAGAGGAGCATCATGGCAACCTGCAGCGCGCTGCGGTGGAGCTGGCCAAAGACTGGCGTTCGGACAGAGTACTTCGGAAGCTTGAAGCGATGATGATCGTAATGGATGCGACAGGCATGCTTCTAATTTCGGGCGGCGGCGAGATTATCGAACCGGATGACGGCGTATTGGCGATTGGATCGGGCGGCAGCTTCGCTTTGGCGGCAGCACGTGCGTTGAAACAGCATGCTACGGATCTGGAAGCGAAAGATATGGCAAGATCGGCTCTTGAGATCGCAGCGGATATTTGTGTCTTTACGAACCGGAACATCATCGTCGAAGAGATTGAGTAGCGCTCGCTAATATCGCTAAGCGGAGGGATATTCATGGGTAATGAGGCAATGACACCGCGGCAGATTGTCGCTGAATTGGATAAATATATTATTGGTCAAAAGTCAGCTAAGCGTTCGGTTGCCGTAGCGCTTCGGAATCGTTATCGCAGAAGCCGGCTGGATGAAGCGATTCGGGATGAGATTGTGCCGAAGAATATTCTGATGATCGGACCGACTGGCGTAGGCAAGACCGAAATCGCCCGTCGACTGGCTAAGCTGGTGAATGCGCCATTCGTCAAAGTAGAAGCAACCAAGTTCACTGAAGTCGGCTATGTCGGCCGCGATGTGGAATCCATGGTTCGTGATTTGGTCGAGACAGCCATTCGGATGGTTAAAGCCGAACGGACCGAGAAAGTGCGCGATAAGGCGGAGAAGCTTGCGAATGAGCGGATCGTTCAGTTGCTGGTACCTTCAGCATCGAAGCCAAAGTCGGGGAAGAACCCGCTCGAGATGCTTTTCGGCGGCCAAGCGACCAAAGATACGGATGACGAGCAACCTGAGCAGGATCATTCCATTGTTGAGCGCCGCAGAGCGATGAAAGAGCAGCTTGAAGCCGGTAAGCTGGAGCAGCAGATCATCGAGATAGAGGTCGAAGATACGACGCCTTCCATGCTCGATATGCTGGGCGGTCAAGGCGGCGAGGGTGCAGGACTAGGCGGCATGAACATGCAGGAGCTATTCGGCCAGCTGATGCCGAAACGGACCAAGAAGCGCAAGCTCCCGATTAAAGAAGCGCGCAAGGCGCTTACGCAAGAGGAAGCCAACAAAATGATCGATATGGACGATGTAGTGACCGAATCGATCGGAAGAGCCGAGCAAAGCGGCATTATTTTTATCGACGAAATTGACAAAATTGCAAGTCCTTCTCGTGGCGGATCCGGCCCTGATGTTTCCCGCGAAGGCGTGCAGCGTGATATTCTTCCTATCGTCGAAGGTTCCACAGTGGTGACTAAGTATGGTCCGGTCAAAACCGACTATGTTCTGTTCATTGCAGCTGGCGCATTCCACGTATCGAAGCCATCGGATCTGATCCCTGAACTGCAGGGGCGCTTCCCGATTCGGGTTGAGTTGACTAGCCTGACGCTAGATGATTTCGTCCTCATTCTGACGGAACCGAAGAATGCGCTGACGAAGCAATATACGGCACTTCTTGAGACGGAAGGTATAGAGATTGAGTTTTCGGATGACGCTATTCGTGAGCTCGCCTCCATTGCCTCTGACGTGAACAAGAATACCGAAAATATCGGGGCTCGCAGGTTACATACAATTCTCGAGAAGTTGCTGGAGGATTTGTCGTTCGAAGCGCCGGAGCTTTCGTTGGAGCGTCTGACGATTACGCCGGAGTATGTAAGAGAAAAGCTTGGAAACATTGCGAAGAATCGCGATTTAAGTCAATATATTTTATAGATGTACGGATTGATTGTAGGAGGCTTACTAAATGATTTTACTTGCAAAAACTAGAACGCTGAACCGTTTGCTGCAGCGTGCAGCCGGTGGGGCGCTCAATTTCCGGGAAATGGCGGAGGTGCTGTGCACAACGATACAGGCAGACGTATTTGTCGTAAGCCGTCGGGGTAAAGTGTTAGGCTGTGCGGCAGTCGGTCCTTATCAGCATGAACAGCTCAGAGCTATGCCTATAGATGAACTTCGTTTTCCGGTAGACACCAATGAACGCTTTATGCATATGCAAGAAACGGTAACGAATGTATCTCCGGATCCTGGTATACGAGAGTCCTTCCCGACAACGGCAGGGCAAGAGAAAATGACAGTCGTACCGATCGTAGGCGGTCGAGATCGTCTTGGGACATTAGTACTACTACGCAGTTCGGAACCATTCGGAGACGACGATCTCATCTTGGCCGAATATGGCTCGACAATCGTAGGGATGGAAATTCTGCGTGAGCGAGCGGAAGAAATTGAGCAAGAGGCACGCAGCCGTGCTGTCGTTGCTGTAGCTGTCGGTTCGCTGTCGTTCAGCGAACAAGAAGCCGTCGAGCATATTTTCGATGAGCTGGAAGGCAAAGAAGGATTGTTGGTTGCATCGAAGATTGCAGACCGTGTAGGCATTACGCGTTCAGTCATCGTGAATGCATTACGGAAACTCGAAAGTGCCGGTGTGATCGAGACGCGGTCCTTAGGGATGAAAGGAACGTACATCAAAATCCTGAATCATCAGCTTATTCTGGAGCTGAAGAAAAACAAAGAATAAATAGTTGAATTTACAAGGCCCTATCGCCTAAAGATAGGGCTTTTTTCTTATTGTAAAGGATTAGGAAAAACGTGAAGATAATGTAGTCGGCGAAAATCGACAAATAGCTTCGTTTTTCTTGAGAAAGTTTTGTCGAAGAAAGAAGGAATGTCGGACATTCTGTTGAATAATTAGAAAAGACTCATTTAGAAAACATACTGAAAGCGGGGTTTACTAGCAATGAGTTTACTTAATGGTGCCAGCTTCAACCGACTAGAAAATGCAATCAGTGCATCTGAAATGCGTCAGCGCGTTATCTCGAACAATATTGCGAATGGTGATACGCCGAACTTTAAGCGATCCGAAGTGCAATTCGAAGAAATGCTGGAGCAAAGCATGGGGAACTCCGCACAGTTAAGCGGACGTCGAACATATGCCAAGCATATTCCGATCGGGAATTCAGGTACGGATGTGCAGGCTAAAGTGGTTACGGACTCATCGACCGTGATGAATAACAATGCGAACAATGTCGATATCGACCGAGAAATGACTTTGCTGGCAAAGAACCAGCTGAATTATAACTTCTATATCCAGCAAGTGAACCATGAAGTGAAGATGATGAAAACAGCAATTACCGGAGGTGCGTAATCCATGAGAATCACGAATGGCTTCGATGTTAGCGCTTCTGCACTAACTGCACAACGCCTAAGAATGGACGTTATTTCATCCAATATTGCCAATGCCGAGACAACGCGAGCTAAATTTGTTAATGGACAGTATGTCCCTTATGCACGTAAGATGGTTGTACTGGAGCCGACGCAACAATCGTTCGCAGATGTGCTGAACGGTAAGATGAACGGTGGGACTTCTTCTGGCGTGAAGGTGTCGAAGATTGTCGAAGATCAATCGCCATTTAAGCAAGTTTATGATCCCACGAACCCGGATGCTGACGCTAATGGCTATGTTCAAATGCCGAATGTCGATATTGCCAAAGAGATGGTCGACATGATCACGGCTTCGCGTTCTTATGAAGCGAACGTTACGGCATTGAATACAACGAAAGCGATGTTCTCGAAAGCATTGGAAATCGGCAAGTAACAACAGAGAGAAACTAACTAGCGTGGAGGGATAACCCGTGATTCAACCAACAACCGCATTAAATTCGGTTAAAACCATTCAAAGTCTGCAAAAGACAGAGATGAAAGATAAAACGCCGGCAGAAATGACGCAAACCTTCGGCGATTTCCTACAGAATGCCATCAATAACGTAAGTAACCAAGAGAAGAATGTTCACGCAGTAACGGATAAATATATGGTTGGACAAGCTGATATATCACAAGTTATGATTGCATCGTCCCAAGCAGAACTGAGCTTATCGCTTACTTCACAAGTCCGCAATAAGGTGGTTGAGGCTTACCAAGAAATCATGCGGATGCAGCTGTAATTGTGCGGCATCTCTTAACTAGAAGCACAATTCAAAGTGAGGTGAAATCGTGAACGAAACATTCAACCAGTATAGGGCTAAGGTCGCTCAGTATTGGACAGGGATGGGCAAAAAACAGAAGATCTGGCTTGGCGCAACGACAGGTGTGCTTATTATCTCGATCGTTTTGCTCACGATGGTGTTCTCTAAGACCCAATATGAGCTAGCGTTTCAGGATTTAGATACGACTGACGCAGCAGCGGTTATGGAATACTTGGATTCCAGTGGTATTCCTTACGAACTAGCTAACGGCGGCAAAAACATTCTCGTTCCTGCAGCGAATGCTGAAAAAGTAAAGGTTGAAGCTGGTTCACAAGGACTAGTTCAGAATGGTTCGATTGGATTTGAGGCTTTTAGCACAGGTTCTTCTCCATTCGGCTCGACTGACCGTGAATTTGATGTCAAATATCGCAGTGCTTTGAACGGTGAGATCCAACGACTTCTTAATGGCATGCAAGGTGTTCAGAAGTCTAACGTCCTCGTGAACTTGCCTGAAGAAAGTGCTTTTTTGTCGACTGAAGATGAGGAACAAGCCTCTGCGTCGATCATGATTACGTTCAAATCTGGTTACCGTCCGACGCAAAAAGAAGTGGATGGCTACTATAACCTCGTTAAGACAGCAGTGCCTAAGCTAGCGGTTGAGAACATTACGATCTCCAGCGCAGAAGGCGAACTGACGGCTTCGAACGAAGTTGGCGGTACGGGCGACAGCTCGATGACGGTTGAAACTCATTTTCAGATTCAAAAGAAATACGAGAACGACTTGAAACGTAACATTCAGCAGTTCTTAAGCCCTATCGTAGGTATGGATAGCCTGGTTGTCAGCGTAACGAGTTCGTTTAATTTCGACAAGAAGAAGACGGATGAGTCCTTAGTCACACCGCTTGAGAACAACAACAATAACGGTATTATCGTAAGCGAACAGACGAACTCTTCGACTTCCACGGGTTCGAGTGGCGCTGGCGGTGTTGCGGGTACAGGTTCCACAGACGTACCGACCTATCAATCGTCTTCGACTGGCGATTCGAGCAGCTCGGAAGAAAGCTCGCGTACAACGAACTATGAAGTGAACCGCATTAATAATCAGATCGAATCCGGCCCTTATGTGATTAAAGATCTATCCATTAGCATTGCAGTCGATAAATCGAAGCTGAACGACGAGTCTAAAGCAGAGATTACGACATTCCTTGCTTCGCTTGTACGCTCGCAGTTGGCCGAGTCGGGTCAGGATGTTAACGACGATACATTGATCGCGAAGAAAGTATCGCTCATGGCTCAGACGTTCACGGCATCTGATGATGCTTCCGCTTCGTCCGGCATCTCGATGACGATGGCAATCGGTATCGGCGCAGCAGCACTCGTTATTATTGGCGGTCTGGCTCTCCTGTTGATCCGCCGTCGTAAGAAAGCTCAAGCAGAAGCGATGATTCAAGAAGAGATTATTACACCGACGAAGATCGATTATGCAACGATTGATATGGAAATGACGGGTAACGATAATCAGATGCGTAAACAGCTCGAATCATTGGCGAAGAACAAGCCTGAGGAGTTCGTTAATCTTCTCCGCACATGGCTAGCTGACGAATAGGGGGTAAGCGCATGGTAAAAGCAACTGCTGGTTTTAGTGGTCGCCAGAAGGCAGCCATCCTGCTGATTTCACTCGGTCCTGAAGTGTCGGCACAGGTGTTCAAGCATTTGCGTGACGAAGAGATCGAGCAGTTGACGCTCGAAATCGCGAACGTACGCAAGGTCGACAATACGGATAAAGATACGATCCTCAGCGAGTTCCATCAGATCTGTATGGCTCAAGAATATATTTCGCAGGGCGGCATAACGTATGCGAAGGAAATTCTGGAGAAGGCGCTTGGCGAGTCCAAGGCGCTCGAAGTAATCAATCGTCTGACAGCAACGTTGCAGGTGCGTCCATTCGACTTCGCCCGCAAAGCGGATGCAAGCCAGATTCTGAACTTCATTCAGAACGAGAACGCACAGACGATTGCGCTTGTCCTATCTTATCTGCAGCCGGACCAATCCGCTGCGATTCTTTCCTCGCTGCCTCAGGATAAGCAGGCAGAAGTTGCAAGACGCGTTGCCCTTATGGACAGCACTTCGCCGGAAGTTATCGCTCACGTCGAGCGAGTCCTGGAGCAGAAGCTATCTGCAACAGTTACGCAAGACTACACAAGCGCGGGCGGTATCGAGTCGATCGTACAGATCCTCAATGGCGTCGACCGCGGTACAGAACGAACCATTCTCGACTCGCTTGAGATTCAAGACCCAGAGTTGGCAGAAGAGATCAAGAAGCGCATGTTCGTGTTCGAGGATATCGTCAACATCGACAACCGTTCGATCCAGCGTATTATCCGCGACATCGAGAACGCCGATCTGCAGCTGGCGCTCAAAGTGGCAAGCGAAGAAGTTCGGGAAGCGATCTTCCAGAACATGTCCAAACGTATGGCCGAGTCGTTCAAAGAAGAAATGGAATTCATGGGTCCTGTCAGACTGCGTGACGTTGAAGAAGCTCAAACACGCATCGTAGCGACGATTCGCCGACTGGAAGAGTCGGGTGAGATCATCATCGCTCGTGGCGGAGGAGATGATATCATTGTCTAGTCTTTTCAAGTCCACCCATGTCGTCTCATTAGAAGACCTCAAACGGTTGGAAGTGTTTCGCAACTACTACTCTAATAACCAGTCGGGGGAGGATCTAAACACCCCGGCTGGCCCGGATGAAGAAACCGTTTCGTTGCGCGATCAAATCATCAATGACGCCGAGAGCTTCGCCAAGCAGCGCATGGAGGAAGCAGCGCAAGAAATCCAGGGCATGTACGAAGCTGCCAATGCCGAGATTGAGCAGTGGTGGCAGGAACGCCGGGAACTTGATTTGCAGCATTTTGAACAAATGCGAAGCGACGGTTATCAGCAAGGCTACAACGAAGGTCGCACAGAAGCCGAGGAAGAGATTCGGCAACAATGGGAAACTTCCTTGTCCGAGGCCAAAACGATCCTCGAGGGCGCTTATCGAATGAAGGAAGAGATCATTCAGGAAGCTGAGCCGTTCGTCGTGGATCTCAGTATCGCCATCGCCGAGAAAATTATCGGCAGGCAGCTGAGCTTGTCGCCTGAACTGATGATTGAGTTTGTTCGCAGGGCGCTGCAGCGCAGACGTGAACAAGGCGTAATCACCCTGTGCGTGGCTCCAACGGAACTCGCTTTCATACAAGCTGCTCAAGAAGAGCTGAAGCTATCGATCGATTCGCAAGCTGAGCTGCAAATCGTGCCGGACGTAACGGTTAAGGAAGGCGGCTGCGTCATTCGTTCCGCATTCGGAAGCATCGACGCCCGTATCGATACTCAACTCGGCGAGATCAAACGCCAGCTGATGGAGTTGGCTTTGCAAGCAGATGACCACCATGGAGGTGCAGATCACCATGCTTAAGCTGGACCCGATGAAATATATCGAGCACATGCGTCCGATCGATCCGGTTCGCGTCAACGGAAAAGTTACGCAAGTCATTGGTCTGACAGTGGAGTCAGAAGGTCCTGATGCTAGCATTGGCGATGTCTGCTATATTTATCCGACCAAATCGGCAAAACCGCTCAAGGCCGAGGTCGTGGGCTTCCGCGATAACAAGCTGATCCTAATGCCGCTCGGCGAGTTGGCCTCCATTGGGCCAGGCTGCGACGTTGTCGGAACAGGCAAGCCGCTCACGGTTCAAGTCGGCTCGGAGTTGCTCGGTAAAGTGCTCGACGGATTGGGGCAGCCGTTCGACGGCTCCAAGCTTCCCGCTCGCATGCCGCATTATTCGACGCATAATGAGCCAAGCAACCCGCTTACGAGGCCTCGGATCAAGACGCCGCTTACGGTCGGCGTTCGTGCGATCGACGGTCTGCTCACGGTAGGTGAAGGCCAGCGTATCGGTATATTCGCCGGTTCCGGTGTTGGCAAAAGTACATTGCTCGGGATGATCGCCCGTAACACTTCGGCAGACGTTAACGTAATTGCGCTTGTCGGGGAGCGGGGACGCGAAGTGCTCGAATTCGTGGAGAAGGACTTAGGGCCGGAAGGTTTGGCCCGCTCGGTTGTAATCGTCGCTACCTCTGACCAGCCCGCGCTGATCCGGATGAAAGCAGCGCTCATTGCCACCAGTATTTCGGAATACTTCCGCGATCGCGGTCTGAATGTCATGCTTATGATGGACTCGGTTACCCGTTACGCACAGGCTCTTCGCGAAGTCGGTCTTGCGATCGGCGAGCCGCCGGCTACACGCGGTTATACGCCTTCTGTTTTTGCGAATCTGCCAAAACTGCTTGAACGCGCCGGTACCGGACTTCGTGGCTCGATCACCGCTTTCTACACGGTGCTCGTTGACGGTGACGATATGAACGAACCGATTGCTGACGCCGTGCGCGGTATTCTCGACGGACATATCGTACTCAGCCGAGCGATAGCCCAGAAGGGTCATTATCCGGCGATAGACGTATTGGCTTCGATCAGTCGGGTTATGAAAGAAATCGTGCCTGAGAACCAACAGGACGCGGCCAATGAATTGAAGCGGCTGCTCGCTACGTATAAGAATTCGGAAGACCTGATCAATATCGGGGCGTACCAAAGAGGTTCGAATGTTGAAATTGACCGGGCCATCGATCAGATCGGGACGATCAATGCTTTTACGAAACAGAAGACGACGGAAAAAGTTAGTTATGAAGAAGCAATAGACACGTTGCTCAAAGATTTCGATCGGAGTTGATTGTAGTTAATGGCCAAGTTTACCTACGTCTATCAAAAAGTCGTTGATTTTAAGACAAGCGAGAAGTCGCATGCGGAATCCGTGCTTTCCGCTGCAGTAGGTAAGCTGCAAGCAGAAGAGAGGTCGCTTAGCGAGCTGCTGAAAGATAGGAACATGTGGATGGAACGATTGCAGGAAGCAGCAAGCAGCACCGTCTCGTTGGCCGAGCTGCTCAACATGCAGCGTTATGTGGACTACATCGACGCCCAGATCGCCAATAAGCAAAACGACATTCGAAAAGCACAAAGGGAAGTCGAGCTGAAACGCTCCCTTTTGACCGATAAAATGCAGGATGAAAAAGTGTGGCTGAAAGCGAAAGATAAAGCGTTCGATCAATATCGCGCGGTGCTTATGCTGCAAGAACAGAACGAACTGGATGAGATTGCGACCGTACGCTATGTTGCTCCGGCAGCGCGTTAATGACGACAACAAGAGTTCAACGATCGACAGGAGGGATTATTCGTGTCAGAAATGGAAGCGGAGAAGCAAGGGTACAGCGGGTTTGAGAGGTTCATGTTCTTCGTGACACCGATCTTGTTCACTATTGTCCTGCTTGGTGTTCTGCTCACGCTATTCAATTTTGACCTGCGCAACAAGGTGCTGACCGTTGGTGAATCGATCCCATTCTTGAACCAGGTGTTGCCAGCACCTGTCGAGACGGAAGAAACCACGGCAGAGGGCGCAGAGGAAACAAAAGCGGTAGAGGCTAAAGCTGCAGCCACCGTTGCCAATGCTGAGGTCGCTAAGCTGAAAGAACAGCTAGCTGCCAAAGAATCGGCTCTGCAAGCCGCTACGGCCAAGCAAACGAGTCAGGAGACGCAAATCAAAGATTTGCAAAGCCAGATCGAACAGCTGAACACCCAACAGGATGACACGGCGCTCGATGACGCTCAGTACGCAGAGAAAATTAAAGCATTGGCTGATACGTATGCCAAAATGTCGCCAAGTAAAGCAGCCCCGATTCTCGAAGCAATGGAATTGGATGAGGCCGTTCTCGTACTGAACTCGATGCGTACAGACGATCAAGCCAAGGTGCTCGAGAAAATGACGCCAGCCGTAGCTGCGGAAGCGACGATCAAGCTGAAAGATATGACTTCGGCGAAAGATCAACAGATCGCAGCGCTGCAAGCTCGTCTGAAGAAACAGTCGACTACGACGACGGAACCATCTTCATATCTCGACACGGCTCAGTTGAAAGAAACGTTCTCGAGTATGTCTGCAGCAAGCGCAGCAGAGCTGCTCATCAAAATGTCGGAGGTGAGTCCTAGTAAAGTGCTACGGATCCTAAATGCAGTAGAAAGCGGAACTCGTTCGTCGATCCTGTCGGAAATGTCTTCCCTTAATGAAGGCATTACGGCACAACTGGTTTCCAAGCTGATGACTGGTAAATAAGATTCCTTGAGAGGAGGTGAAATATACGATGCAAATTGCAGCAATGAACTTGGCAACTCAGAACACATCGCAGCCTTCGACAAGTAATACGGGCAGTACAAAAGGAACCGAAGGTGCTTTCGGACAAGCATTAGACCAATCGATCTCCGGCACGGCGACTACAGGAGAACAGGCTCAGAACGCAGGTGCCATGACGGCGGATCAGACGCAAGTCCAAGCAACCGTACAGAAAATTATGGCGAGCATGATGGCAGGCGAAACCCCTTCTTCGGAAGAGTTGATCTCGATTGTAGACAGCCTGTTGGAATCATTGACGAATGTGGATACCGAAGGTGAAGAAGAGGCATTGTCAGGCGAGCGATTGGATGAATCGTTAAGTCAACTGGATAGTCTTCTCGCTATTCTTGAGAACATCCCTGTGTTACAGTCATTCGTGAGTCAGCAACAACAGCAAGAAGTTACGGCTACCGCAACAGGAGATAACACTGCAATCGGCGCTCTTCAAGGGATGCTTCAAGACTTACGTGCGGTTCTGCAGCAAGATAAAACAGGCGCAATCAGCAAGGACATGATGAAGGAAATCGGCAAGCAAGTGGGTAAGCTCGATCAGTTGATCAATGGGGGCAACCAAACGGATCCGAATACTGCAGCCGTCCAAGGCGAGATTGAGACAGGTAACGCGTCTAATGCGCCAGCAGCCAACACGCATCTGAATCGTCTGAGCGCGCAACTGCTTCATGCAGGAATTCTGAATGTCGTTCCGACGGAAGAACAGGCAGTGAGTGCAGAATCAACGCCGGTTGAAGGCGAGCTTGCCGTGGATGCAGATCAAGCCGGTATCCAGACGCACACCGTGATTCATGATTCGACAAGCAGACCGGAAACGAATGCCAAAGTAGTCGTACAACAGCCGGTTCCTGTTCAAAAATTCGCGGAGACCATGAAAGATATGATGGTCAAACAATTTAATGTGAATACAGTCGGCGGCATTCATGAAGCTACATTATCTCTTGCGCCTGCCCATCTTGGCCAAGTTGACGTTCGCATCTCCGTTCATAACGGCCAGCTTACCGCATTGTTCGTAGCGGAGTCGGCAAGTGCGAAGGAAATGTTGGATAACCAGATGTCGCAGCTGAGAAGCTCACTTCAAGCACAAGGTCTTCAGGTGGAAAAAATTGAAGTTACGCAAAGCTCTGCCGCATTCGAGTCTAACATGTTCCACAAAGGAAACGGCGGGCAGCAATCACGTGATCAGCAATCTTCCAAACGTGGCGGTTCCTTCGAACAATCGATAGGTGAGATTGGCAATTTTGAAGCGGATATGGAACAACTGGCCGTTGAGCGCGCCGTAACGCGAACGCTTGGATACGGTCGAGAAATCAACACTACCGCCTAAACCTTGAAGCAGCCTTGATAAGAATGGAGGTGAAGAGAGATGTCGAATACCATTTCAACCACTGGCTACACATCCAGCAAAACCACATCGACGACAGCGACCAAAACGAATACGCTTGGTAAAGACGAATTTCTCAAAATCCTAGTCACGCAGCTGAAAAACCAGGACCCGATGCAGCCTATGCAAGATACGGATTTCATTGCGCAGATGGCACAGTTCTCCTCGGTCGAGCAGTTGATGAATATGTCCGAGAACATGGGGAAGCTTAGCCAGAACTTAGGGTTAGCTTCGAGTATGATCGGTAAGGAAGTGGCTTGGTACCAAAGCACGGAAGCCGGCACGTCAGTTGAGTCCGGAGTCGTGGAATCCATCGTGGTGAGAGACGGCATTCAGTACGCTGTTGTTGGCGCGAGCAACATTCCGATCGACGAGATCGTCTCGATTGGCCAGGGCGGTGAGACGACCAATGAGTGATACGCTCTCGATTGGCCAGCTTCGATTAACGGGAGCTACGCCGAGAACGCTTGGTAAGTCGCTTTACAATCAACAGACTGGAGCGGGCAGTTTCCAGGATGTGTTGAATCAGAATGTCTTGAAATTTAGCCAGCATGCGGAAACGCGCATGAAGCAGCGAGGAATTTCCTTCGGACCGGATACAATAAACAAAATAGAAGGTGCGATCGACCAAGCAGCTGCCAAAGGGGCTAAAGATTCGCTCGTCATCTATAATGATGTCGCGATGATCGTCAATGTTCCAAGCCGTACCGTTGTGACCGCAATGGATGGCGGCTCGCTGAAAGGCAATGTTTTCACCAAAATCGATAGTGCTGTCATCATTCCTTAATTTTACGATAGGCTGGACCTCAATGAAGGAAGCCAATGGACGCGGATCGACTGAAGCGTCCTTACCAAAATTACGAGCTATAACCAGGAGGTTATTACGAATGTTAAGATCGATGTATTCCGGTGTATCAGGTATGCGCGGTTTCCAGACGAAGCTAGACGTAATCGGTAACAACATCGCGAACGTGAATACAGTGGGCTTTAAGGCCGGCCGTGTTATGTTCAAAGATATTCTGAGCCAGACCGTATCCGGCGTAACTGCACCAGTCGAAGGGACAACTGGCGGCGTTAACGCGAAACAGATCGGCCTTGGCGTTGCCACGGCTTCGATCGACACCATTCATACGGCAGGCAGTGCGGTAACGACTAACGTTACGACAGACGTACGGATCGATGGGGACGGATTCTTCGCCGTGACGGCGACAGGCGATGGCGCGCAGGAAGTGCCTTATCTGACGCGTGCCGGTAACTTTACGCTTGATGCGAACAACCAACTCGTGAACTCCGACGGGATGTTCGTCCTTAGCTCGGACGGCGCGCCGATCGTATTGGGTGAAGAGGTTAAATCGTTCTCGATCTCCCAAGACGGCACGATCATGGCCGTTAACGCCGACGGCACGACAGCTGCAACCGAATTCTCGCTCGGCGTCGTGAAGGTCGCTAACCCGAATGGTCTGGAGAAGATCGGCGGCAACCTGTTCCGTATTACTTCCAATGCAAACCCTAATGGTGAAGCAACATTGACGACGGCTAGCGACGCGGAAGCTGGAACGGGCTCTATCGTATCCGGTCAGCTCGAAATGTCCAACGTCGATTTGACGGGTGAATTTACCGAGATGATCGTTGCACAGCGCGGTTTCCAAGCGAACTCCCGTATCATCACGACATCGGATGAAATTCTGCAGGAAGTTGTTGGCCTGAAACGATAATCCATGAATAACCGGTAGAACCGGATAGCTAAGATCAATGGGGAGGACAACCTCCCCAAAAGGTTTAGGGGGAGAATCATGGTTCATGTAACGCGTTTGAACGGTAAGTCCTTCTATGTGAACGCGCTACTTATCGAGACGATCGAGGAAACACCGGACACATTGATTACACTTACAACAGGGAAGAAATATATGGTGCGGGAACAAGCGGAGGAAGTCATAGCCTCCATGCTGCTTTACCTGCGTTCGATTGGCGTTAATGCTGCGACAATCAAGAACGTTCAAATGGAGGAAACCTAACGATGAAAAAAATGCTACCTTGGCTGATTACGATTTTGCTCGCCATTACTTTGATCGCGGTCGTCGCTATCGTACTGTTTAACAACATACTCGGCAGCGGCGCGGAAACGAACAATCATGCAGCGGAGAGCGTCAAGAATGTTGAAGTTGAGAAAATCTCCGCGGACGAGCTGGTCGCAGTGACAAGTGAGATTACCGATATTAAGACGAACCTGGCGGATCCATCCTTTATTGGTGTATTCAGCTTTGCATTCCAGCTTGACAATGAGCACACGAAAGAAGAGTTCGAGAAGATCAAGGAATTCGCGATCAAGCCAATTATTATCAGCACGCTTAGCGATACGAATCCAGAAGAAGTCAGTGGTTCTAAAGGTGCGGATGCGCTAAAATCGAAACTGTTGAACGCGATTAATGCGAAGTTACAGGAATCGAGCGAAGGTAAGCTTGTGAGTGTAACCATTACCAATAAAATTGTGACCGAGATCTAAATTAGGCGAATTGACGCATCCTTGAAAGGGGGGGAAACCATTGGTTGATGTTTTATCGCAGAGTGAGATCGACGCCCTGCTCGCGGCCCTTTCATCCGGCGAGATGGATGCCGAAGAGCTGAAAAAGGAAGAAACGCAGCGGAAAATTCGTTCTTACGAATTCAAACGCGCCGTCCGATTCTCGAAAGATCATATTCGCAGTTTGACGCGGATTCATGAGAACTTTGCACGTTTTTTAACAACCTATTTCTCGGCCCAGCTTAGAACGTTCGTGCAAATTAGCGTCGTTCAGGTCGAACAGCTGCCGTATGATGAATTTATCCGCTCCATTCCGAAGATGACCATCCTGAATATCTTCGAAGCGGAACCGCTCGAAGGACGAATGGTGCTTGAAGTTCATCCGAACGTCGCGTATGCGATGCTTGACCGGCTGCTCGGCGGACAAGGAACGGCGCCATCGAAGATTAATGCGCTGACCGAGATTGAGACCACGATTATGGAACGGATCTTCAGCCGGGCTTTCGAGAGCCTGCAAGAGGCATGGAAGACCGTCATCGATATCTCGCCTCGCCTTGAGGCGCTCGAGACGAATCCGCAGTTTATGCAGATCGTTTCGCCGAACGAGACGATCGCTCTAATATCGCTTAGCACCAAGATTGGCGACACGACCGGCATGATCAACTTATGTATCCCCCATGTGGTCATTGAGCCGATTATGTCTCGTCTGTCCGTTCACCATTGGTTCGTCTCTCAGAAGAAGACTAGAGCGCCGGAAGAAGTGGAGATTCTCCGCCACCGTGTGAATAAAGCAAAACTTCCTATCGTTGCCGAGCTTGGACAATCCAGCATCTCGGTAAAGGAGTTCCTTGGACTTGGCGTTGGCGATGTAATCGCATTGAACAAGTCGATTGGCGAAGGTTTGGATATTAAAGTCGGGGATAAGCTGAAGTACATTGGTAGCCCGGGTTCGATCAAGGAACGGTTAGCGATTCAGATTGATCAAGTACTCACCGAGAGCGAAGGAGTGGAAGAAAGTTATGACGAGTAAAGACTACTTATCGCAAGAAGAGATCGATGCCTTACTGCGTCAGTCCTCCGACGAGCCCGATACGACGAAATCGGCAAGCAGCCCGATGGAAGAGCTGAATGAGTATTTGAGTTCGATCGAGCAGGACGCGCTCGGCGAGATTGGGAATATTACATTCGGCAGCGCAGCTACAGCTTTGTCGACGCTGTTGGGCCGCAAAGTCGACATCACGACGCCTAAAGTATCGTTGATAAAGCGGTCAGAGCTGGAAGATCAATTCCCGAAGCCGCACGTTGCTGTTTCGGTTAAATACGTCGATGGATTCCAAGGGATTAACTCGCTGGTCATCAAGACTGCCGACGCCCAGACGATTGCAGACTTGATGCTTGGCGGCACGGGTATCGTAGAGCCCGGTCAGGAACTCAACGAGATTCATGTTAGTGCCGTTCAAGAAGCGATGAATCAGATGATGGGCTCGTCGGCAACGTCGATGTCAACGATCTTTAACCGATTCGTGAATATTTCACCTCCAGGTATCGACATCCTTAATGTATCGAATGGTGAGGGCGTTGACCGTCTTCCGCCAGACGACCTGTTCATCAAAATCGCTTTCCGCTTAACGATCGGAGACCTGATTGATTCGCAAATCATGCAGCTATTGCCTATCGCATTCGCGCAAGAGATGGTGACAACGCTCATGGGCGGCGCTTCTGAGCCGGAACCGGTTCCAGTCGCAGCTTCGGCTGTCGCAGCACCGGCAGCTCATACGCCACCTCCTGCAGCAGCTCAAGCGCCAGTTCAGCCGCAAGGACAGCCTGCGCAGCAGCCGATGTATGATCCATATCAGCAGCAGCCAGCGTATGATCCATATCAGCAGCAGCAACCAATGGGATATCCGATGAATCCGCAAGGCATGCCGATGATGCCGCCTCAAGGAATACCGGGACAGCCTGGTATGCCGATGATGCCGCCTGCGGCTATGCAAGGCGGATATGGAATGCCTGGTTACGGAGCTCCGGGTTATGCGATGCCGCCTCAAACCTATGGCGGAATGCCTAACCGTAACGTTAACGTGCAGCCTGTTCAATTTGGCGGCCTGCAAGGTGGCGGACTAGGTCAAACGGACGAATCCAACCTGAATTTATTACTCGACATCCCACTGAAAGTCACTGTAGAATTAGGTAGAACTCAAAAGCAGATCAAAGACATTCTCGAATTATCCCAAGGTTCAATTATCGAGCTGGATAAGCTTGCCGGCGAGCCAGTTGATATTTTGGTGAATAATAAGTTGATTGCGAAGGGCGAAGTTGTCGTAATTGACGAGAATTTCGGTGTACGGGTAACCGACATCGTCAGTCAGTGGGATCGTATTCAAAAACTACAATAACTAACGCGTGACTCTAGGAGGAAAAGACTATGGCTAACCGTATTTTGATCGTTGATGATGCAGCATTTATGAGAATGATGATCCGTGACATTTTGACTAAGAATGGGTATGAAGTAGTAGGCGAAGCGCAAGACGGCTCGCAGGCGATTGAGAAATTCAAAGAGCTTAAGCCAGATCTGATCACAATGGACATCACGATGCCTGAGATGGATGGCATTGTAGCGCTCAAGGAGATCAAGAAGCTCGACGGTAATGCTAAAGTCATCATGTGTTCCGCGATGGGTCAGCAAGCGATGGTTATCGACGCTATCCAAGCCGGAGCGAAAGACTTTATCGTAAAACCGTTCCAGGCGGATCGCGTCATCGAAGCCATCAAGAAGACACTTGGTTAATTCATATGAAGCGGTTATTCCTGCTTACCGCAGGGCTTGCATCCATCAGCGCGCTGCTGCCTACGCTTGCAGCAGCGGCTGCTGAAACGCAGGCAGACCCAGAGGCAACCGACCTCACGGATCCGTCGCCTGTCATGGCGAACACGAACATGACAGGCTACCTGATCTGGGTCATTTTCGCCCTGCTGCTGGTTACAAGTCTCATTGTGCTTGTCATTAAGTTTCTGGCTCAACGCAACCGGATGATAGGAAGCAATCGTTCACTCCGTTCACTTGGCGGAATTCCGCTCGGGCAGAACAAATCCTTGCAAGTATTGGACCTGTCAGGCCGCTTGTACGTGGTTGGGGTAGGAGAGAATATTTCTCTTATCGATAAGATCGATGATCCAGAAGAGGCACGTTCGATTCTGCAATCGCTTGAGCAACAGCAGATGCAGCCTTGGACGCCGGCAACCTTCAAGGATTGGATCGACCGGGTACGCAATCGTGGCAAGGAAGAGGAGAAGCAAATGTGGCAGGAAGCGGATTCCTTCCAGTCGTTGCTGCAATCGCGGCTGCAAAGGCAGTCCGACCAGCGGCAGAAGGTGGAATCGCTGCTGAAGGATGAAAATCAAAATGATCGGTTGTTGGATGAATGAACAAAAAAATCATCATTTCACTCTATGTGCTGCAGATTGCCGCGCTATTTTTTCATAACCACACCTTTGCTGCCGATCCATTGCCTAACGTAAGCGTTACGGTTGGCGGAGAGAACGAACAGCCGGGTACCAGTGCGCTCTCGCTGCTGTTAATGATCACAGTGCTCAGTATCGCGCCGGCCATATTGGTTATGATGACCTGCTTTACCAGGATCATAATTGTGCTTGGTTTCATCCGCACATCGCTTGGTACCCAACAGATGCCGCCTAACCAGGTATTGATTGGACTTGCGATGTTTCTGACCTTCTTCATCATGTCGCCAACGCTTGGACAAGTGAATGAAGTTGCGCTACAGCCTTATTTGAAGGGCCAGCTCACGCAAACGCAGGCGCTGAACAAAGCGGCGGATCCGATGAAGAAATTTATGTTTAACCAGACGCGCGAGAAGGATTTGCTTCTGTTTTTGAACTACACGAAAACGGAGAAGCCTAAGACATATGCGGACGTACCTCTCACGGTCCTTGTGCCGGCATTTGCGCTCAGCGAGCTGCATACCGCATTCCAGATGGGATTCATGATATTTATCCCGTTCCTGGTAATTGATATGGTCGTCGCAAGTACCCTCATGGCAATGGGGATGATGATGTTACCGCCGGTAATGATTTCCTTGCCATTCAAAATTCTGCTGTTCGTGCTGGTTGACGGGTGGTACTTGATCATCAAGTCACTGCTGCTCAGTTTTAATACTTGACGAACGTGTCGGAGGGGAACATAGGAGCATGAGTTCGGAGTTTATTATTAGGTTGGCCGGGCAAGCTGTGTATACCACATTGAAAGCAAGCGCTCCAATGCTGGTAATCGGGCTTGTTATTGGTTTAATTGTCAGTATTTTTCAGGCTACCACACAGATCCAGGAGCAGACTTTGGCTTTCGTTCCTAAGATTGTGGCTGTTCTGTTGTCCATCCTAATCTTCGGCCCATGGATATTGAATACACTTGTTGATTTTACTTACAACTTGTTGAACAACCTCTATAAATATATCGGATAAGCCGAGGAAATTTTGATGGAATTGTTCCTAGAAGGTTTTCCTATTTTTTTGCTTATATTTTGTCGAATTACCGCCTTTTTCGTCGTCGCGCCTGTCTTTTCGACTCGAACGGTGCCGACGAACTTCAAGATCGGACTTAGCTTCATGGTTGCGCTGCTTGTATTTCTCAGCTATGGCCTGAAGCAGACGATCGTACCGGACGCCACCTATGTCTTGGCGATCATTCGGGAAATACTGGCGGGATTGCTGCTTGGTTACACCGCATATCTGTTCTTTACCATTATTCAGACTGCAGGTGCATTCATCGATTTGCAGATGGGTTTTGGTATGGCCAACGTCATTGATCCAATGACAGGCGTTTCCACGCCGCTGATGGGTAACTTCAAGTTCATGATCGCCACGCTCGTGTTCTTGTCCATGAATGGACATCATTACATGCTTACGGCGCTTATTAAGAGCTATGAATGGATTCCCATCTCCAATGAGCTGTTCGTACGGATTCACAATGGAAGTATTTCAACGTTTCTTGTGCGGACGTTTGCTGATACATTTATGCTTGCATTGCAGTTATCGGCACCGCTCGTTGTGGCGATGTTCCTGGTAGACGCTGGTTTAGGTTTCTTGGCGAAGACAGCCCCGCAATACAACGTGTTCGTCATCGGCGTCCCGTTAAAAATACTCGTCGGCTTCTTCCTGCTTCTCGTCATGATGCCTGGACTGGTCTCCTTGTTCGAGAACATCTTCTCGCTCATGTTCGACGCGGTCGAAGAACTGTTCGGAATCGTCCAAACCCAGACGGTTCAGTAGGGGGTAAGAACCGTGAAGAATTATCGTTTGACGCTTGACTTGCAGTTGTTCAGCGGCGAGAAAACCGAAAAAGCAACACCGAAGAAAAGGCAGGAATCGAGGAAGAAAGGCCAGGTGGCGAAGAGTCAGGAGCTGCCTGGCGCATTGATTCTGCTGTTCGCGTTTCTCTGCTTCATGATGCTGAGCAGTTTCTATAAAGAACGAATTCTCCGGATGTTCGGCACGCTGTTCGAAAGCAAGCTTACCATGGATTTGACGACTGAGAATATCATGGTATTGCTTATGGATATTGCCGTGCAAGGCATGTTCTTGCTGGCTCCGATTTTCGGCATCGCGGTGTTGTTCACGCTCGTAGGCACATTTGTCCAAATCGGATTTCTGTTTACCGGTGAGAACTTGAAGATGAAATTCAATAAAATCAATCCGATGAGCGGCTTCAAGAATATATTCTCGATGCGCTCCGTGGTTGAATTTATCAAGAACATCCTTAAGCTGACCGTCATTGGTTTCCTGGTTTACAACACGCTGTGGACTTCGCGCGAAGAGATTATGAATCTCGCCAAAGTGCCCGTGGCGAATACGCTAAGCTATACGGCATCCCTAATCTTGAAGTTGGGCATCACGATCGGAGCCATTCTGGTCGTTCTGGCGATAATCGACTTCATGTACCAGAAATATGAGCACGAGAAAAGCCTTCGTATGTCGCAGCAGGATATTAAAGACGAGTACAAGAAGACCGAGGGCGATCCTCTTATCAAAGGCAAGATCCGGGAACGGCAGCGGCGTATGGCGATGCAGCGGATGATGTCGGATGTGCCAAAAGCAGACGTCGTCATTACGAATCCGACACACTTCGCCGTTGCGCTTCGATATGACGGTTCACAGATGGAAGCTCCTACGATAGTTGCCAAAGGTGCTGACAACGTCGCACTCCGAATTCGGGAAATTGCGAAGGAGAACGGCGTCATAACAATGGAAAATAAGCCGCTCGCCAGAGCGCTTTTCGCAAGGGCGGAGATCGGGGATGTCGTCCCTGCCGACTTGTTCCAGGCTGTGGCGGAAGTACTGGCATATGTATATAGAATTAAAGGGAGAGCGAAGTAATCCACGATATAACCGGAAGGGGGAACATAATGAAAACGAAGGACCTCGTCATCTTGATCGGCATAATCGGTATCGTGCTTATGATGATTATTCCTCTTCCAATATGGCTGCTTGACGTATTGCTCGTCATCAATATATCAACGGCGTTGATGATTTTGCTCATCGCGATGAATTCCAAAGAGGCGCTCGATTTCTCGATCTTTCCGGCGATGCTGCTCATCACCACCTTATTCCGATTAGCGCTGAACCTGTCAACGACCCGTAATATCTTATCCAAAGGGGAAGCGGGCCATGTCGTCGAGACATTCGGCAGCTTCGTCGCAGGCGGTCAAATCGCCATCGGTTTTATCGTCTTCCTCATTCTTGTCGTCGTTCAATTTATCGTCATTACCAAAGGCTCCGAGCGTGTCGCAGAGGTTGCCGCAAGGTTTACACTCGACGCGATGCCCGGTAAGCAGATGAGTATCGACGCCGACTTGAATGCAGGTTTGATTAATGAGACGCAAGCGCGTGAACGCCGGCAAAAAATCGAACGGGAAGCGGACTTCCACGGTTCGATGGACGGTGCGAGTAAATTCGTAAAAGGTGACGCCATTGCGTCGATCATCATCCTGATCATCAACTTGATCGGCGGTTTCATTATCGGGATGGTCGTGCACGGTATGGACTTCGCTACTGCGCTCGAGACCTTCTCGATTCTGACAATCGGCGACGGTCTGGTCAGCCAGGTGCCGGCGCTCTTGATCTCGACTGCGGCCGGTTTGATCGTAACGCGCGCCGCATCGGAAGGTAACCTCGCGTATGACCTGCAGACGCAGCTTCTCCGTTATCCGAAGCTGCTCTACATCGTAGCGGGCACGGTCGCGCTGCTCGGCTTGTTCACGCCGATCGGCCCGATCTCGACGCTGCCGTTCGCGGGCATTATCGCGTTTGCCGCATACAGAATGCAGAAGAACATCGTTCGCCAAGAGCAGCAGCAAGAGCTCATGGAGGAGGAACAGCAGATCGAGGAAGTACGCAGTCCAGAAAGTGTCATCAGCTTGCTGCAGGTTGACCCGATCGAATTCGAATTCGGCTATGGCTTGATCCCGCTAGCGGATACGCAGCAGGGCGGCGACTTACTCGACCGGATTATCATGATCCGACGCCAGTGTGCGCTTGAACTGGGCCTTGTCGTTCCCGTTATCCGAATAAGAGACAATATTCAGTTGAAACCTAACGAATACGTCATCAAGATCAAAGGCAATACGGTAGCCCGAGGCGAGTTGCTCCTCAACCATTACTTGGCGATGAGCCCAGGTTACGATGACGATTCGATCATCGGGATTGAGACAACCGAGCCAGCGTTCGGATTGCCGGCGATGTGGATCGACGAACCGACGAAGGAACGTGCGGAGATGTCCGGCTACACCGTCGTTGACCCGCCGTCTGTCGTTGCGACACACCTGACCGAGATCGTCAAGCGCCATGCGCATGAGCTGATCGGCCGTCAAGAGACGAAGGTACTCGTGGACAATGTAAGAGAAAGCTTCCCGGCCTTGGTAGACGAACTTATTCCATCCATTCTATCCATCGGGGACGTTCAGAAGGTGCTGTCCAAATTGCTGCGCGAGAAGATCTCGATCCGCGATATGGTCACGATCTTCGAAACGCTGGCCGACCAAGGGCATTATACGAAAGACCCCGATATCTTGACGGAATATGTCAGACAATCGTTATCGAGGCAAATTACGCAACAGTTCTCCCAGAACAACGATACGATGCGCGTCATTACGGTCGGACCGTCGCTGGAGAAGAAGATCGCAGAGTCTGTCCAGCAGACAGAACAGGGCAGTTATCTGGCGCTTGATCCGATCTCGACGCAATCGATCTATCAGAAGCTGAGTGAACAGGTGAACCGACAAATTCAAGCTGGCAACCAGCCGATCGTACTTGCATCACCAACGATTCGGATGTATCTGCGTCAGATCGTGGAGCGGACGATGCAAGATGTACCGGTGCTTTCTTACAGCGAGCTTGAGCCTAGCGTTGAAGTACAGAGCATTGGGGTGGTGAACCTATGAAGGTAAAACGATATATCGTTAACGCGCTGCCAGAAGCGCTTCCGATGATTCGCAGCGAATTAGGCATTGATGCGGTCATCCTCAATACAAAAGAAATTCGTACAGGCGGCTTCCTTGGGATGTTTGCCAAAAAGAAGCTCGAGGTCATTGCAGCGGTGGAGTCGGGAGCGGCAGCGCCTAAGCCTGCGCCGGCACCGCGACAACAGGCTGCTCCTCGGCCTGCTGCTCCGCCTGTACAAGTTCCTCCTGCAGCGGCAGTTCCGCAGCAACAGGCAATCAGGAGAGAGGCGTATGGGGCGGCTACGGCCGTTCTATCGCCGCCTATGGACGACGATACTCCACAGGCTGTTCCTTCACAGGGGGCAGCGGCCTACAACGCTTCTGCGCGAATGACACAAGCCAGCAATCTAGCGGCTATGCAAAACGAAAGCAACCGGAAAATGGCAGAAGCCGATTTGTTGGATGAAATTAGAGATATGAAGCAATGGATCATGAAGATGTCGAAGCAGCAGCAGCTCAGCCGGATGCCTGCAGCGATTCAAGCGCTGCATGTTCGAATGATTGACCAAGAAGTCAATAACGAACTGATCGAGAAATTGATTACATCCATCCATGAGGCATTCGACGGCCAAGATACGGAGAAACTTAGCCAAGAGGCAGTGTGGAAAGAGGCCAAGAAAATCATCTTCGAATGGATGAACGGCAAGCAAGCGGAAGGCATTAGCCCGCATACGCGCGTCGTGCATTTCGTCGGGCCGACCGGTGTAGGGAAGACTACCTCCATTGCCAAATTGGCGGCGGAGCAGACGCTCAAGGGCGGCCGCAAAGTTGGATTCATTACATCGGATACTTATCGTATCGCCGCAGTCGACCAACTGCGCACATACGCGAATATTTTGAACGTTCCCCTCGAAGTGGTGTTCTCGCCGGCTGAGGTGTCGCGCGCGTTCAAACAGCTCGAGGATCGCGAACTTATTTTTATGGATACGGCCGGTCGCAACTTCCGCAATGAGCTGTACGTGTCGGAAGTGAACAGTCTGCTGCAGTCTAATGACCGTTCGGAGACTTACCTCGTGCTCAGTTTGACGAGCAAATTCAAGGACATGTCGATCGTCGCGGGGCATTTTGCAAAATATGGCATCGAGAAGGTGTTGTACACGAAGCAGGATGAAACTAGTGCATATGGCGCCATCTTGAATCTTGTCTTTCAATACGGACTTCGCCCGGCGTATATCGCATATGGCCAGACCGTTCCCGATGATATCACCTCCTTCCGTACCGATGTTTACGTCGAGCAGTTATTGGGGGCGTACGAGCAATGAACGATCAAGCCGAAGCACTGCGCCACATGGTCAAGACCTATGAACAGCAGCAGGACGAGGACACGGCACGCAAGACGATAGTCGTCACGATCACAAGCGGAAAAGGCGGCGTAGGCAAATCCAACTTCAGTTTGAATTTTGCGCTGGCGCTGCAGCAATTAGGCAAGAAAGTGCTTGTGTTCGATGCGGATATCGGTATGGCGAACATCGATGTGCTGATGGGCATCACGGCTCCTTACAACCTGTACCACTTGTTGAAACAGGAAAAGACGATATGGGATATCGTGCAGGAAGGCCCGAGCGGCGTTCATTTTATTGCCGGGGGATCGGGGTTCCAAGATTTGCTCGATCTGTCGGAAGAGCAGCTGAACTATTTCGAGGAGCAGATCGTTAAGCTGCACGGTGAATATGATTTCATCCTCTTCGACACCGGGGCTGGTCTTTCCAAGGAAACCGTCAAGTTCATCGTCGCTGCACAAGAAACGGTCGTGGTTACGACTCCTGAGCCTACCTCGATAACGGATGCATATGCGCTGATCAAAATGGTAACCAGCATGGACCATCAGGTGAATTTCAAGCTGGTCGTCAACCGGGCGCAAGATCTGAAAGAGGGCAAGGCGACCGCCGACAAGATCGGCCTTGTCGCACAACGCTTCTTAGGGACGACCTTGCCGTTCCTCGGCATCGTCCAGGATGATCCGAACGTTGGCAAATCGGTCAAAAGGCAAGTTCCGTTTTCACTCGCTTATCCGAGTTCTGAGGCAACTCGTGACGTTATGGCAATCGCAAGACAGTTTTGCAATATGCCAAGCGATCCTGCAGCAGGCGGCGGGGTCAAAGGATTTATACACAAGATGTTCAGACGATCCAAGTAATCCTTTGAGGAGTGAAGCAGTATATGGCACTATATCGCGTTCTAGTCGTGGATGATTCCCCGTTCATGCGGAAAATCATCAGCGACATGATATCGGTGGATAAGCAGTTCGAGATCGTGGCCACCGCCTCCAATGGGCAAGAAGCATTCGATGCGACGGCGTTATTCAAGCCCGATGTCATAACGATGGATCTGGAGATGCCGCAAATGAATGGTCTGGAGGCACTGGTCCATATCATGAAGCGTTATCCAACGCCGACGATCATGATGTCCAGCACGAGCGACGACGGTACCCGCATGACGATCAAAGCGCTGCAGTTCGGGGCGATTGACTTTATCAGGAAGCCTGCAGGCCCTACATCGCCGGACATTCAGACGGTAGGAGAGCAGCTGCTCGAGAAGATGCACATCGCCGTGCTCTCCCGAAAGCAGCAAGCGGCGCAGTCAGAGACGGTGGATGAAGCGGGAACGGTGGAGCCTGACGCCGAGACGACGGAGGAGCTGAAGGAAACCAAACGCAAGCCGGTTGAGAAGATCGAATTCATCGATGTTCCGATCGAGCCGCCGGTTGTACGCCAAGCTGCTCCAGAGCTCGAGCGGGAGGAGATCAAGCCAGAAGCTCAACCCGTCAAAGAGACGGTCGAGCCTTCATTAATCCAGGAAAAGGCAGAAGAACTGCCGTCTATGCGAGCAATTGCTCCCTCTATTCATGAGAAACCTTCCAAGTTAGAGGCCAAGACGCCCGAGTTGCCGAAGCGCCCGGACATGCAAAACAAACCGTTCGCTGTTCCGAAACTTGCTGACAGCAAACTTGCGGCCAAGCCGAAGCTGACAACGCCGGCACCGGAGGTCAAACCTCGCGTCGAAGCCAAAGTTGAGCCGAAAACCGAAGTGCCGAAGCCGAAGTTGGAGCCGAAAGCCAAACTGGAGACGAAGCCGGATTTGCAGCCTAAGCTTGATACGAAACCCAAGCTTGAACCGAAACCGAGAGCGGACATCAAGCCGGAAGTCAAACAACCGACGTCAGTTCCAGCAAGACCTGCACCAATGCCTGCGGATCTGTTCGACGAGCCGGTTGCTCCACGACTCAAGAAGTCGGCTAAGTCTTCATCGTTCCGGCATTTGGTTGCGATTGGCACCTCGACAGGAGGACCGCGAGCGCTGCATGAAGTGATCACGGCCCTTCCGGAGAATTTGCCTGCGCCTGTACTTGTCGTGCAGCATATGCCGCCCAAATTCACACATTCGCTTGCACAGCGACTCGATTCGTTCAGCGGGTTGCAAGTGACCGAAGCAACGCAAGGGGAGCGGGTTTATGCCGGCGTCGTGTATATCGCGCCAGGCGGCTCCCATATGGAACTTGCCAAGGATAGCCAAGGCTATTATATCCGGCTTAACGAGCAGCCGCCTCGAGGCGGACACCGTCCTTCGGTAGACGTCATGTTCGAATCTTGCATGCCGTTCACCGAACTCACGCGCCACTCCGTAATTATGACGGGGATGGGCAGCGATGGAGCCAAGGGAATGAAGGCACTGATGGAAAGCGGCGGCAAGACGGCAATCGCCGAAGCGGAGGAAACTTGCGTCGTGTATGGCATGCCGCGATCGGCCGTTGAACTGGGCGCTGCGAAGACGGTTGTACCGCTAGGTAGAATTGCCAGTGCAATCGTAGAGGCAGTCATGAAATAATGGCGTTAGACAAGCGCGATGAACACTTAACAGGAGGTGCTACACAATGGATATGAACGCATACTTATCGATGTTTATTGATGAGTCCAACGATCATTTGCAGGCGCTCAACGAGAATTTGCTGCGTCTGGAAAGCGATCCGGAGGATGTCAGTATTGTTCAGATTATTTTCCGCTCCGCTCATACCCTGAAGGGGATGTCGGCAACGATGGGGTTTGAAGACCTCGCCGCTCTCACGCACGAGATGGAGAACGTCCTTGACTTGGTGCGCAACAACAAGCTGAAGATGGACAGCTTTATTTTTGACACGCTGTTCAAAAGCTTGGATGCACTCGAGAACATGGTGCAGGATGTAATCGCAGGGGGCAGTGGCAAGGCGGATGTGACGCATATCGTCACGGCATTGAAATCCATTGTTTCCGGCGACTACAAGAATCAAGCCTCCGCACCGGTTGCTGCGGCTGCGGCAGTTGAAGTTTCCGGAGAAACGCCGCAAGTTTCGGACGCGGCGAGCGAAGCTGCTTCGCTTCTTGACGAATTCCAGACTTCGGTTCTTATGCAATCAATGGACTCAGGGCTTTCCGTCTACCATGTCGTTGTTCACGTCAGCGAAGGCTGTATTTTGAAAGCGGCTCGCGCCTACATGGTCTTCGACTTCCTGGAGCGTACAGGCGAGATTGTGAAATCTCATCCAAGCGTACAGGACATTGAGCAAGAGAAGTTCGATCGTTCCTTCACCGTGTTCATGATTTCCTCGGCTTCTGCAGAGGACATTCATAAAGGCATTGTATCCGTATCGGAAATCGAAAGTGCGGACGTTACCCAGATGGACCGCGAAACGCTGGCGCAGCTTGGTCGTCGCGCCGAGCAGGCTGCCGAGCAGCCCGCAGCGCCTCCTGCTGCCGCTGCTGTGGTTAATGCGGCTCCAGTGGCCGCCGTACCGGCCAAACAGGAACCGGCCAAAGAAGAAAAGGCGCGTCCGGCTTCTAACGGCCCGGTAGCACGGACGATTCGCGTTGATATCGAACGTCTTGACGCACTTATGAATTTGTTCAGCGAGTTGCTTATCGACCGTGTTCGTCTGGAACAGCTGGCAACCGAGATTCGCAGAAGCGACTTGACCGAGACTGTCGAGCACATGGCTCGCGTTAGCGGCGATCTCCAGAACATCGTTTTGAAGCTGCGGATGGTACCTGTCGAATCCGTCTTTAACCGTTTCCCGCGCATGGTGCGCGATATTGCCAAGTCGCTCGACAAAAAGATCGATCTGGTCATCACAGGTGCGGAGACCGAGTTGGACCGCACGGTCATCGACGAAATCGGCGATCCGCTCGTCCACTTGCTTCGTAACTCCTGCGACCATGGCATCGAATCGATTGCAGCCCGCGTAGCAGCCGGCAAGCCTGAGCAGGGTACCGTACATCTGCGCGCTTTCCATAGCGGCAACAACGTCTTCATTGAGATTGAAGACGATGGCAACGGTATTAACCGCGAGAAGGTTAAACAAATTGCGATCAAGAACGGCGTCGTTACGCCGGAGGAAGCGAAGCGTCTAACGGACAACGAGATTAACATGCTCATCTTCGCTCCAGGTTTTAGTACGGCTGACAAGATCTCAGATCTGTCTGGTCGCGGTGTCGGACTAGATGTCGTAAAATCCAAGATCGCCTCGCTTGGCGGTCATGTGAGCGTAACGTCGCAAGAGGGGAAAGGCTCCATTTTCTCCATTCAATTGCCGCTTACGCTGTCCATCATTTCTGCTATGCTTATCAAGCTTGGTACGGAGAAATATGCGATTCCGCTGTCCTCGATCGTCGAGACCGGCATTATCCGCAAGGAACAAATCCGCTCCGTGCACAAATCGTTCATGATGGAGTTCCGCGGTTCCGTTATCCCGGTTCTGTCCCTTAGCAAGGTGCTCGATTGCCCTTCGTTCAGCGAAGCGGGCGAGGCTGAGACCGAGATCGTCGTCATTCGCAAAGGCGAGAAGCTGGGTGCCATTCTGGTCGATGAATTCATTGGGCAAAGCGATATTGTCTTGAAGTCCCTTGGCAATTACTTAACGAATATTGATGCGATCTCCGGAGCGACGATTCTCGGTGATGGCCAAGTCGCGCTGATTATCGATCCGAACGCGCTTATTAAATAAGGAGGGATTACGTATGGGCGAAGAATTGAAAGTAATCGTATTTGGTCTTGGTGAGGAAGAGTACGGAATCGAAGTGGACAAAGTGAGAACGATCGAGCGCATGCTGCCGATCACGCGCGTTCCGAAAGTTCCTTCTTTCATTAAAGGGGTAATAAACCTACGTGGCGTCGTTCTTCCGGTCATCGATCTTCGCGGCCGTTTCGGGTTGGAGGAATCGGTATCGACAGAGAACTCCCGGATTATCATCGTCGCGGTAGGCGATGTGGAAATCGGCTTTATCGTTGACAGCGCGAACGATGTTATCGATATCGACAGCGACAATATCGAGACGCCACCGGAAATCGTCGGCGGTATCCGTGCCAAATACTTGCGCGGCGTAGCGAAAATTGGCGAGAACCGTTTGCTCATTATGCTCAATCTGGCAGAAGTCCTGAAACAAAAGGAAATCGATCAGATATTGGAAATTGAGGGGTAATGCGAGTGACTAACCCGCTATCTAATCTAGAAGGATTCAAACTCGACGTCTTGAAAGAAGTCGGAAATATCGGAGCTGGCCATGCAGCTACAGCTTTGTCACTCTTGTTGGACAAGCCGGTAGACATGAATGTGCCGACGGTAAGCCTGATTCCGTTCGAACAGGTTGCCGACAAGGTTGGCGGTCCTGAAGAGGTCGTCATCGCCGTCTTCTTAAGAGTCGAGGGCGAAGCGCCTGGCAATATGTTTTTCTTGATCCGTGAGGACTCTGCGCGTAAGATGCTTAAGAACCTGCTTTCATTGGAGCATCGTGAGGATTTCGGCTATACCGAAATGGAATTTTCGGCGCTGTCCGAGATCGGCAATATACTGGCTGGTTCCTATTTATCATCATTAGCTGATTTCACCCAGTTGCCGATGTCGCCGACGGTACCATCGATTGCCGTAGACATGGCTGGGGCCATTCTTAGTTACGGACTAATGCAATACGGTGAGATGGGCGATTCCGCATTGCTGATTGACACCAAATTTTTAGAGGATCATGAATCGCTGGAGGGCTTCTTCTTCCTGATCCCGGATCCGGAATCATTCGATAAAATATTCAGCGCCCTGGGAGTGCCGACCGAATGAATCAAGACAACGTGGTGAAAGTAGGCATGGCTGATTTAAACATTGCGCTGGGCGGACATTCACTGAAGACAACTGGGCTCGGATCCTGTGTCGGACTGACTCTCTTCGACGAGAAGAGCAAAGTCGCCGGCATGGCGCATGTAATGCTGCCATCCTCTGACATCGCCAGGGAATCTTCTATTAATATTGCAAAATACGCAGATACGGCAATACCGGAATTGATTGAGCGAATGAAACAGGCCGGAGCGAATACCGGTCGTCTGTTGGCCAAAATGGCTGGCGGCGCCCAGATGTTTGCCTTCTCCTCGCAAAGCGACACGATGAGGATCGGTCCGCGAAACGTGGAATCATGCAAGGCGGTATTGTCACAACTTAAGATACCGATCTTAGCGGAAGATACGGGCGGCAATTACGGCCGCACGATCGAGTTTAACAGCGCTACAGGAATTCTTGTCATTCGCAGCGTTCAGTTCGGGGCAAAGGAGATTTAATACATGATTGGCTCATGGCGCTGGAATGCCGTGCTCGGATCGATCGGCGGTTTTCTAACGATGTTTGCTTCGCTTGGCAGCAATGGTCTGGCAATTTCAGCGATCCGGTTCCTGTACGCCTTTATTGCATTTTTTATCATTGCGTATGTGTTCCGTGCGGTTATCGCTGCGATATTGCGTCCTCCTGCTGCTCCAGACGGGCAGTCACTGACCGGTGATCAAGATGAGGAGAGCAAAGGCCGCCGTGTTGATTATTCAACGCCTGACGAGAGCGACGAGCTTTCGGACATGTTAAAGCAGCAGTTGGATGGAAAGCCGCCTGTGAATCAGACGACCGAGCAGCAACCCCAATTCAAACCGTTACAGCCGGAAAAATTGGTATCGACGCAAAACAGAGACCCTGAAGAAATCGCCAAAGCTATACGTCACCTGACAGGAGAGTGAGACGATGATTGAGCCGAAGACGCCTCATCTGTCCAATATCGAAACTTGGCAGAAATGGAAAGAAGACGGGGACATAGATGCGAAGAAGCGGCTGATCGAGGATTACTTATCTCTGGTTGATTATGTAACCAACCGGATGGCAATAGGCTTGCCGAAGAACGTCTCCAAGGACGATTTGGCCAGCAATGGTGTAATGGGGCTTATTGATGCCATCGAGAAGTTCGATTACCGTCGCGGCTTACAGTTCGAAACCTATGCTTCCTGGCGTATACGCGGTGCTATAATCGACGGGCTTCGCCAAGGCGACTGGGTGCCAAGATCCGTTCGCGAGAAGGCCAAGAAGATCGAAGATGCCTATCAGAAATTGGAACAGACCTACCTGCGTACGGTGTCAGACTCGGAGATCAGCCATTATTTGAATGTCAGCGAAAAAGATTTCCAGAACATGCTGCAGGAAATCGCCGTAACAACGATTTGCTCATTGGAAGACCCAATCCGCGAAGAGGAGTCTGAGACCCGATTGTCCTTACTCGTTGATGAAAAGGCGAAGAATCCAGAGCATAAAGTTCACGAATTTTACCTCAAAGAGTCATTGGTGCGAGGCATCGAGAAGTTGACGGAGAAAGAACGCACGGTCGTGTCCTTGTTCTACTACGAAGAACTTTCATTGAGCGAGATCGCAGAGGTGATGTCGCTGTCGCCATCACGTATCTCGCAGCTGCACTCCAAGGCCATATTGCGCTTGCGCGGTGCGCTGGACAAGCAAAAAGAACAGCTGATGCAACATTAAGATAAAAGGGGGAGTTTAAGCATGTCAGCTTCCGAGCTATTGGAATCATCCATTATGATTCATATTTCCCAGGACAAGCTGACGGCGATGTTGCAGTTTGATGCTGCGGCCGACAACCTCGAATGTACACCGGCGCAATTGATGGAGATCATCGCAAGAAAAGGTGTATTGTTTGGCATCCAGACGGACGTGATCGAGAAAATTGCAAAGCAGCCGAAATTATATATGACTTCGCAGGCTACCATCGCCAAAGGTGAACCAGCCCAAAACGGGAAAGATGGGTATATTCAATTTACTTATGACATGAGCGATACCCGATCAAGACCGGCCGAGCTGGAAGATGGCAGCGTCGACTTCAAAGAAATTACCCAACTGAAGAACGTGAAGAAGGGCCAGTTGATTGCGGAGAAAATACCGCCGGTGCCAGGCACGCCGGGAACACTTGTAACCGGGGAAAAAGTGCAGAGCAAGAACGGCAAAGAAGCCTTCTTCAAACAAGGCAAAAACGTCGTGCTCAGTCCAGACAAAATGGGGCTCTACGCGGCCATCGACGGACTGATTACGCTAACGGATAAGAATAAAATCAATGTCTTCCCGATCTATGAGATTAAAGGAGACGTCGATTATAAGGTCGGTAATATTGATTTCGTTGGAACGGTTATCGTTCGCGGCAACGTGTTGACCGGATTTCGAATTCGAGCGGCAGGCGATATCCGGATCATTGGCGGCGTAGAAGGCGCCGAACTGGAGGCCGACGGATCGGTCGAAATTACCGGAGGCATTCTGGCCAGCAATAAAGGCCATGTGCGTGCGGGGAAGAATGTCAAAAGTTCTTTCATCCAGGATGGCAATGTGACCGCTGCTGGCGATGTTATCGTCTCTCAGAGCATCATGCATTCTCATGTCCGTGCGGGTCAAAGCGTGCTTTGCGCGGGGGCAAAGGGGCTCATTGTCGGAGGCGTGGTGCAAGCGGGGAACAACGTTGTTGCGCGTACGTACGGCAATACGATGTCTACCGTTACAACGATCGAAGTCGGTGTCAGACCGGAGCTGCGTGAAGAGTTCTTAGAGCTGCGCAAGCATCTGAAGGAAACCTCGGATGGTCTCGATAAGACGGAGAAGGCGCTCAATCTGTTAGATCAGCTTGCTGCGGCAGGCCAATTGACGCCTGATAAGCTTGCGCTGCGAATTAAGCTTACAGCGACGAAGCGGCAAGCCGTCGACGAGATTGCCCAGACGCGGGAGCGGATTCTGGAGATCGAACGTTCCTTGGAGGATACGGAACTGTCCAAGGTCGAGGTCATGAATACGATCTACGGGGGCTCCAAGATTGTTATCGGACGTTACACGCGTTTTGTGAAGGATCCGGCCACTCGTGTCACCTTCCGATATTCGGAAGGCGATATCGCAATGTTGCCGAACACTTGACGGCCCTACGATAAGAATTGCTGGGGGAATGACCCATGACGTACAGGTCGATTGATTTACAGGTCTCCGTTCCTCGCGTGCATGAACAGTCTGCCACGCAGCAGCAGGCGATCCACAGATCACATGCTGAGCAGACCCGGTTCGAGACCGATGCGGTTAAGCAAACCGAGGTGCAGCGCACCCAGAACACGGCCATCGAAAGCGGGAATCAGGCGAACGTGGACGAACACCGTCTGAAAGAGGACCGCGGGTTGAAGAATAAACGCAAGCGGTCCCGTCAGAGCCAGGCGGGGGCAGATGAAGAAAAAAATGCAGAAATTGCGGCGAATGAGAGTAAACATCCTTTTAAGGGAAAGCATATCGACATAAGCTTTTAGGTCGCATTTTGCAAATATAGGTGATGCTATGGATCCGTGGCTTTATATTGTACTCCTTGGTGGCGTCGTGTTAGTGGTCGGTCTTTTGATGCCTCGCGGCAAACAGCAGGCTGACCCGCAGCAATCGTCTGTCCGGAGCATGGAAATCGCGCTTGAGCAGTTTATGGAGAATATGGAAGCTGAGAATGGACGAATGGTGGAGTTGGCGGCGAAGGTAAAGCAGGATCTGCATGCCTCTGCCAAATCCAACGATGAACGTTTCAGACAGCTTGAAATTCGCTGTGCTGATTTGGAGCAGGCATTGGCCAGACAAACGATGTCGCAAGCTCCAGTAGCCTACATACAGACGGACCGGATCACTGCTGCTGAACAGGCTGCGCTCAGTCAAGCCGCCGAGACTTTTAAACCTGCCGCACCGATCGAAGCGCCGATGGATATCCTTCCAGAAGAAGCGGATATGGAAGAGGAAGATCCATCATTGCGCGGTCGATACAACGAGTTATTCAGTCTCTATGAGGCGGGTAAATCTATCGAGGCGATTTCCAAGAAGCTCGGTATGAATAAAGGCGAAGTCCAACTCATCTTACAGCTGTCCAAGCAAGAGGAGAAGGTGCACCATGAATAAGCGGACCTTTATGCTCGGTTTCGGCACCGGGATCATCGTTGGCGCCGCACTGCTGCAGCTATTCCTGATTGGCCAAGGGGCAGGCCTTACTACCCCGCTGAATGACGAAGGCGCTACATATACGCAGGAAGAGCTCGATCAACGCATTGTAGAAGAACGCGCGAAGTTCGAAGCTGAACTGACCAAAGGGCAGACCGAAGGCGCAGCCGGCACGACGAAGACGGCTCAGCCGACTGGCAATGCCAATACCGCAACGCAGCCGTCGACTGGGCAGAACGCAGCCAAACAGCCAGCAACCGGCCAAGCAACTACGACCAAACAGCCAGCGGCGGGCCAGACCGCGACAACCAAGCAGCCAACGGCTGGAACAGCTGCGGGAACTACAGGCACTGTCCAAACCAGCGAGGAAGTGATCGGCATTGGGGCCAACGGCCGGCTAATTCTACGGATCTTGCCGGGCAAAGCGCTTCAAGACGTCGCGAATTTGCTGTATGACAACAAAGTGATCGCAGATAAGAAAACATTCATCGCGCAAATGCGCGGGAAGACGATTCGCGCGGGTTATTTTGGCTTTGCAGGCAAACTTACGCTCAAACAGGTACTCAATGTGCTAACAAGCAAGCCGATTCCTCAGAAGCAAGCGCTAGAAGAGATTGCGGCTCGCAAGGCGAACACGGCGGCAGCGCAGACTTCGTCATAAACTTACAAAACAGCAAGAACTAAAAGCTTGCATGGGACATGCACATATGTTATAGTAATTCTCGGTGTTAAAAACACACGTCGATTAATTTCGCCAAGGGTGCTTCAGGTATCTGGAGTTTTGTCGAAAGATGAGATCGGACGGAGGATAACACAAAACCAAACTCAGGAGGTGTGTTGAATATGGCGGTTATTTCCATGAAACAGCTTCTCGAAGCTGGGGTACACTTCGGTCACCAGACTCGTCGTTGGAACCCAAAGATGGATCGTTATATCTTCACAGAACGTAACGGGATTTACATTATCGACTTGCAGAAAACAGTTAAGAAAGTAGAAGAAGCGTACAACTTTGTTCGCTCCGTAGCGGAAGAAGGCGGCACAATTCTCTTCGTTGGTACGAAGAAACAAGCCCAAGACTCCGTTAAGGAAGAAGCAGAGCGTTGCGGCAACTTCTACATCAACCAACGTTGGCTCGGCGGTACGCTGACTAACTTCTCGACAATTCAAAAACGTATCGATCGTCTGAAAACCATTGATAAATGGGAAGAGGACGGCACGTTCAACGTATTGCCGAAGAAAGAAGTTATCATTCTCCGCAAAGAGAGAGATCGTCTTGAGAAATTCCTCGGCGGTATCAAAAACATGAGAGCCCTGCCTAGCGCTCTGTTCATCATCGATCCTCGTAAAGAGCGTATCGCTGTTGCAGAAGCTCGTAAGCTCGGTATCCCAATCGTAGGTATCGTTGACACGAACTGCGATCCGGACGAAATCGACTACGTAATCCCAGGCAACGACGACGCGATCCGCGCTGTTAAGCTGCTCACGGCTAAAATGGCTGACGCGATTGTTGAAGCTAACCAAGGCGAGCAAACGACTGCTTAAGTCGTTTATTCATAAAGTCAGCATGAAAGGGTGGTCAGAAGGTGTTATGCCTCTCACCGCCCTTTTTTTGAACGTAAACTTACGATGAAATCAGGAGGTTCCACCCATGGCGGTTAATGCGAGTGCAGTTAAAGAATTGCGTGAAAAAACAGGCGCAGGTATGCTTGATTGCAAAAAAGCACTGGAAGAAGCAAACGGTGATCTGACAAGAGCGGCTGAAATTCTGCGTGAGAAAGGCCTTGCAGCAGCAGCAAACAAAGCAGGTCGCGTAGCAACTGAAGGCGTAGTTGAATCTTACATACACGCTGGCGGTCGTATTGGTGTTCTCGTTGAGATCAACTGTGAGACTGACTTCGTAGCAAAAACAGATCAGTTCCGCGATTTCGCGCGTGACATCGCAATGCAAATCGCTGCAGCGAACCCTAAGTTCGTAGCGCGTGAAGAAGTTTCCCAAGACGAGCTGGACAAAGAGCGTGAGATCCTGACAGCTCAAGCGCTTAACGAAGGCAAGCCAGAGAAAATCGTTGAAAAAATGGTTGAAGGCCGCCTTGCAAAATACTATGAAGAGTTCTGTCTGCTTGAGCAAAGCTTCATTAAAGATCCAGACAAAACAATCTCGACTCTGCTGAAAGAGAAAATCAGCACAATCGGCGAAAACATCTCCATCCGTCGCTTCGTTCGTTATGAACTGGGCGAAGGCCTTGAGAAAAAAGAAGACAACTTCGTTGCAGAAGTTATGTCGCAAGCTAAACTGTAAATCCGAACGCACTAGGCGGGGCGGGGCGTCCGCCCCGCCTGTTTTTATAGAAAAAAAGCACTTTAAATAAAGAGACGGTTCATCCAAAGAACCGCTAGTGGAGGTAAATTACGTTGCAAAGTCCCGTGTACAAACGCATTGTGCTTAAAGTGAGCGGTGAGTCGCTTTCCGGCAATACCGGCTACGGTATCGAAGCATCCGTTATTTCGTCGATTGCTGAACAAGTCAAAGAAGTTGTCGCATTAGGTGTCGAAGTTGCCATCGTTGTCGGTGGAGGCAATATTTGGCGCGGTATTGCTGGCACGGCCAAAGGTATTGACCGTGCGACTGCTGACTACATGGGGATGCTTGCTACGGTTATGAATTCGCTTGCGCTGCAGGATGCACTGGAACAAATTGAGGTCCCTACACGCGTGCAATCCTCGATTGCCATGCAGCAAATCGCTGAGCCTTACATTCGCCGCCGTGCGATCCGTCACTTGGAGAAGGGCCGCGTTGTCATTTTCGCTGCTGGAACAGGCAACCCATACTTCTCGACGGACACGACTGCGGCATTGCGTGCAGCAGAGATTGAGGCTGAAGTCATTCTTATGGCGAAGAACAAAGTAAACGGCGTATACTCCGCTGATCCGTTCAAGGATCCAACGGCAGAGAAATTCGATACCCTGACGTACATGGATGTGCTGAATCGCAATCTTGGCGTTATGGACTCGACGTCGACATCGCTTTGCATGGATAATAATATTCCGCTTGTCGTATTCGCGATTACGGAACCTGGAAACATTAAACGCGTAGTGCTAGGTGAGAAAATCGGTACTATTGTGAAAGGAAGTGTGTAATCGTGCCACAAGCAATCAAGAAGAATGCCGAAGAGCGTATGGACAAAGCAATCGGTGCGCTCAAGCGCGATCTGACCACATTACGTGCTGGCCGTGCGACTCCGGCTCTACTGGACCGCGTACAAGTTGAATATTACGGTGCGATGACGCCAGTTAACCAGCTGGCTAACATCAACACGCCAGATACGCGCACGCTGATGATCCAACCTTGGGACAAATCCTCCATGGCGGCCATTGAGAAAGCAATCATGAAGTCGGATCTTGGCTTGACGCCTTCCAACGACGGAGCAAGCATTCGTCTGAGCATCCCGGCATTGACTGAAGAGCGCCGTGCGGAGCTGGTAAAACTGACGAAGAAGTTCGGCGAAGAGGCGAAAGTTGCGATCCGTAACATCCGCCGCGATGCGAACGATGACATCAAAAAGTTGGAGAAAACTGATATTTCCGAAGACGAGTCCCGTCGCCATCAGGACGATATTCAGAAGGCTACGGACAAGTTTATCGCCGAAGTGGATAAAGTATTGGCAGCAAAAGAGAAAGAAATCATGGAAGTATAATGTAAACTCACCGGCCCCTCCGACAGGTGGGGTTTGTTGCATCCAATATGCGTCATACGGTGGGAGGGGAAGGACTTTATGTTTCAGCGACTGAAGACGTGGTTTGCCAAGGCGCCTGCACAACCTGTACAGCAGCTTGCCGCCGACAACATTCCGCAGCATATTGCGATAATTATGGACGGCAATGGAAGATGGGCGAAAAAACGCGGGCTGCCGCGTATGGCGGGACATCACTCAGGGATGAAGACCGTAAAACGGATCACGATGGAAGCCAATCGGCTAGGTGTCAAATATTTGACGCTTTATGCCTTCTCGACGGAGAATTGGAAGCGGCCCAAAGACGAGGTGGAGTTTCTGATGAAACTTCCCCAAGAGTTTCTCTCGATCGAATTGAAAGAATTAATCGAGAATAATGTGCAGGTGCGCATGATGGGACTTAGGGAAAATCTGCCGGCGCATACCTTATCTGCTGTCGAGGAAGCCATCCAGCGCACCAAGAATAATACGGGGCTGGTCCTGAATTTCGCTTTGAACTATGGCAGCCGCAAAGAAATGATCGAGGCGGTTCGCCATATTGGCGAAGAAATTCAAAGCGGTCGTTTGAAGCCGGAGGATATCAATGATTCCCATATGAATGAAGCATTGCTTAGCAGCGGATTGCCTGATCCCGACCTGCTCATCCGCACCAGCGGCGAACTTCGGCTTAGCAACTTTATGCTTTGGCAGCTTGCCTATAGCGAGCTATGGTTCACGGATGTTTATTGGCCGGAGTTTACAGAACACCATTTTCACGAAGCTGTAAGTGAATATCAGCGTCGCGCTCGTCGATACGGCGGATTGTAAGCAAACGCGGCTTCATTGGAGCGTGCATCAAGTTGAAACAACGAATCGTAACAGGAATTATTGCAGGCAGTCTCTTTCTCCTAGTCACTTTTTTGGGAGGCTGGTTTTTCTATGGTCTGCTGTTGCTCCTTGCTGTGATCGGTTATTCGGAATATGTTCGAATGAACGGGTTGACTTGGCAGCATCCGGCTTCCTTGCTTGGCTTCGCAGGCATGTTGTTCTTGCTTGTGCCTTGGGAGGAGCTGAAGCTGGATGCGCCGTCTCCTTTATATACCCTGTGGCTGCTCATGTTCCTGCTATTGGCGGTAACGGTTATTACGAAGAATTCGATGAAGATTGATGAGGCCGCGCTGCTATTGTTGGGCTCACTCTACATCGGATATGGCTTCTATGCCATGTATGAAGTGAGGAACGCATCAAGTGACGGTTTGTACACAACCGTTTTCGCGTTTTGCGCCATCTGGTCTTCGGACATTGGAGCGTATTTCTTCGGTAAAGCGTTTGGCAAAAACAAGTTGTGGCCTTCCATTAGCCCGAACAAGACCATTGAAGGGTCGCTCGGGGGAGTGGTTCTATCTTTGTTGATTGCCGTGCTGTTCTACGGGATTGCACCGGAAGTGCTCAACCTCGGACAAGCTTTGCTGATCGGATTGATCGCTGCCGTCGCAGGCCAATTCGGGGATCTCATCCAATCGGCCTACAAACGTGTGCGCGGAATTAAAGATACAGGAGCGCTGCTGCCTGGCCATGGCGGTGTGCTGGATCGTTGTGACAGTTGGATCGTCGTATTCCCGCTGCTCACGATAACAGGCCTCCTGCCTATGAATTAGAAGGACAGGTGGACGTATGAAGAAACTTACGATATTGGGTTCGACAGGTTCGATCGGTACGCAAACGTTAGACGTAGTCGCCCATCAGCCTGAACAATACGAGGTGCAAGGGTTGGCTGCTGGCAATAACGTCAAGTTGCTGATCGAGCAAGCAAACCGCTTTCAGCCGAAAGCGGTTTGCTTGTCAACAAGCGAGTTGGCTGCTGAAGCCGCGCCGCATCTGCCTGCAGGTACGAAGGTACTCCACGGAGAAGAGGGGTTAATCGAGCTTGCAGCGGCAGGTGATGCCGATACGGTGGTAACCGCGATTGTCGGCAGCAGAGGGTTGAAGGCGACCTTGGCAGCGATCGATGCCGGGAAGCAGATCGGCCTAGCCAATAAGGAGACGCTTGTTACGGCTGGGCATCTGGTGATGAATCGAGCCAGGGAGAAAGGCGTGTCGATTCTGCCGATCGATAGCGAGCACTCCGCTATATTTCAATGCTTGAACGGCGAGAATCGCCGGGATATCAAAGGCATTACGCTGACTGCCTCGGGCGGATCGTTCCGTGACCGCACGCGCGAGGAACTGGCTGGCGTCACGGTAGAACAAGCCTTGAACCATCCTAATTGGTCGATGGGAGCCAAAATCACGATTGATTCGGCCACGATGGCGAATAAGGGATTAGAAGTCATCGAAGCGCATTGGCTGTTCGGGCTGCCATATGATCGAATTGGCGTCCTTATTCATCCGGAGAGCATCATTCACTCCTATGTCGAATTCGTGGACCACAGCATCATTGCGCAGTTAGGGCTGCCGGATATGCGCGTGCCGATTCAATATGCCCTGAGCTATCCGGATCGTTACGTTACGCCGACGGAATCGCTCAATCTCGCGGCGATCGGACGATTGAACTTCCGGGAGATGGACTTTGATCGGTATCCTTGCCTGCGGATGGCCTATGAGAGTGGCCGGGCAGGGTTATCCGCGCCGACGGTGTTTAATGCATCGAATGAAGTTGCTGTGGCTCGTTTCCTTCAAGGCCAGATTGAGTTCCTGGACATCGAACGAGTGATTGAAACGGTATTAACCAAGCACCAACTGACAGAGCTTCATGACGTGGAGGCTATTACCGAGATCGACGCATGGGCTAGACGAGAAGCGGAAGCGGTCTAAAGACCGGTTCTCTTGTATCGGACGGGAGAATAATGATAATCTAAGTACAGGCCGTTACGAACAGGAGGCTCGAAAACGATGCACACGATACAGGTTGTCTTTATGACCGTGATGGTATTCTTCGTAATCGTGACGATTCATGAGTGGGGTCACTATTACTTTGCGAAGCGCGCGGGCATTCTGGTTAGAGAATTCGCCATTGGTTTCGGACCTAAGCTGTTCTCTATTAAGCGGGGCGAGACTCGTTACACGCTTCGGCTAATACCGGCAGGTGGATTCGTCCGGATGGCAGGCGAAGATCCCGAACTCGTTGAAGTTCAGCCCGGGCAGACGGTTGCGGTGCGGTTGAATGAAGATCTGGTAACCCGGATTTATCTGGATCGTCTCGATGAACGCGCGAACGTCATTCGAGGCGAAGTCGAGGCGATCGATATCGAGAAGAACCTAACGATCGCGCTTGAAACAGACGGCATCATCGAAAAGTACCGCGTACATCCGCAAGCTTTGATGATCGCCAAAGGCAGAGAAACACAGATTGCGCCGATTGACCGCCAATTCGGGAGCAAGTCGGTCTGGGCCAGGGTTCTTGCGATAGCGGCAGGCCCGATCATGAATTTTGTTCTCGCTTTCGTACTGTTCTTTGCCTATTTTCAGATGGCCGGTGTTCCATTGGATAATCCGGACCATTTGCTCGTTGCCGAAGTCGTGGACGGAAAGCCTGCTTCCAAGACGGATCTGAAGCAGTATGACGTGATCGATTCGGTTAACGGAGTGAAGATTGGGACCGACTATGACAAGATGATCGACGTTATTGCCAAGTCGCCCAATAAAAGCATTACGCTAACGGTTATACGGGACGGTAAGACGATATCGATTCCGATGACGCCGCTGCCTGACCCGGAGACGGGTGACGGGAAAGTGGGCATTTCGGCTGCTTATCATTATCCGACCCGTGACGCGGGCTTTATGGAGACGTTCCCGCTGACGGCCAAAGCCATGAAGAATATGACGATCGCCATATTTGACGGGTTCAAGAAGCTTATTTTAGGCGATTTCAAGCTGGATGATTTGGGCGGACCGGTACGGACTGCGCAAGTTACGGGGCAAATCGCGGCGCAAGGCTTCTCGGAATTGACGAAATGGACGGCGATTCTAAGCTTATACTTAGGTATATTTAACCTGCTGCCGATTCCGGCGCTTGATGGCAGCCGACTGCTGTTCTTGTTGCTGGAAGCGCTAAGGGGCAGGCCGATTGATCCAAATAGGGAGAGCATGGTGCACTTTATCGGATTTGCAATGCTGATGCTGCTCATGCTGGCCGTTACGTATAATGATATTTTGCGATTGGTTAGAGGGGAGCAATAGTCGTTCATGTCGAAAGAGAAGCAATTCGTAACTGAAATCACGCCGCAGAGCGAGGATTTCTCAAGATGGTATATCGATGTAATTAAGAAAGCGGAGCTTATGGACTACTCGCCGGTACGCGGCTGTATCGTATTCCGCCCGGAAGGCTTCGCGCTGTGGGAGAATATCCAGAGCGACCTGGACCGCCGCTTCAAGGAGACCGGCCACCGCAACGCGTACTTCCCGCTCTTCATTCCGGAGAGCTTCTTCCAGAAAGAGAAGGAGCACGTGGAAGGCTTTAACCCGGAGCTTCCATGGGTAACCGAAGCGGGTGGCGAGAAGCTGGAGGAGCGTCTGGCAATTCGTCCGACGTCCGAGACGATCATTGGCCATATGTATTCCAAATGGATTCAGTCCTACCGCGATCTTCCGGTTCTAATCAACCAATGGGCGAACGTCGTGCGTTGGGAGAAGCGTACGCTTCCGTTCCTGCGCACGAGCGAGTTCCTCTGGCAGGAAGGCCATACGGCGCACGAGACGGAAGAAGAAGCGCGCCAAGAGACGATGCAGATGCTAAACACGTATAAGGAGTTCGCTGAGGAAGTGCTGGCAATTCCGGTTATCGTCGGGCAAAAAACGCCATCGGAGCGTTTTGCAGGCGCGGTCGACACCTACTCGATCGAAGCTATGATGAAGGACGGCCGTGCTGTTCAAGCAGGTACATCCCATTATCTAGGCGATAAATTCGCAGTCGCATTCGATATCAAATATTTGGATCGCAATAATACGCTGCAATATTGCCATACAACCTCATGGGGGGTATCGACACGACTCATCGGAGCGCTTATTATGGTACATGGGGATGACCGCGGACTGGTGCTGCCACCGAAGATTGCGCCTACGCAAGTTGTCATGATTCCGATCGGACCGCCTAAGACTCGCGAGCAAGTCGTTGGACGCGTCGATGAACTATTCCTGCAGCTGAAGAAAGCGGGCGTCCGCGTTAAAGTCGACGACCGCAGCGACGTGAGCCCAGGCTGGAAGTTCAACGAATACGAGATGCGCGGCGTACCTATCCGTCTTGAGCTTGGACCACGCGACATGGAGAACGGACAGGCCGTCCTCGTCTCGCGTATCACGGGCGAGAAGCGCATCATCAAGCAAGAGGATCTTCTTACCGAAGTCGAGACGATGCTTGCCGATGTGCACCGCGATATGTTAGAGCGTGCGAAGCAGTTCCGTGCCGATCAGTTCTACTCGGTCGAGACGCTGGATGAGATGAAGGTGCTGCTTGAAGAGAAACGCGGATTTACGCTTGCCGGCTGGTGCGGTTCCGATGCCTGCGAGAAGCAGGTGAAGGAAGAGACTGGCGCGACAAGCCGCAATATTCCGTTCGAGACGGAAGAGAAGAAGACGAAGTGTCTATGCTGTGGTGAGGAAGCGAAGCATACGGTCGTATTTGCCCGCGCTTACTAGAAGCACATTTTCATAACAATAGTTAACTCCCCTACAAGCACACGCGAATTTCGCTACATCATGACCAGCTTGTAGGGGATCTTTATTGATTGGGGAGGAACAAGATGAGCCATACCGGGGAAAAGCGACAGCGCTTTGAACTGCTTATGAAGCAGGCGGAGCTGCCGCAGCAATTGACGGCGGAGCATTTTGGTGACGGATATATTGATAAAGTGATCGTAAGCCGGAGCAACCGGGAATGGACGTTTTGCATACGCAAAGCGTCTTTAATACCTTCTGCGGCTTTTGGCGTTTTTTGCCGATCGGTTCAAGCGAAGTTTTCTCATATCGCTGCCATTACGATCGTATTCCAGTTCGACGAGAACGTGGATACCGATTCGATTGTGCTCGAGTATTGGCCGGCATTCGTAGAATGGGTGCAGCAGAACAATGCATCGGTGAACGGTTGGCTCAGCAAAGGGGTCGTCGAAGTGTCCAATGGCGCAGTCACGCTGTCGCTCATGGATGAGATGAGCCTGGAGCTGGCACGCAAGAAGCGGATCGACGAGATGGCAGTGCAATTTTTCGAACGGCAATTCGATCGTACTTGCAAGGTGAAGTTGGCCGTCGGGAAGAAGAATCAGGAGCATTACGAAGAGTTTGTCCAGAAGCGTCAACAGGAAGAGCGCGAGGTCATCGAGGCGATGATGAACAGCGTTACGATTGAAGCTGAAGCTCCGCCTCTGGATGAAGGCGAAGTGCCGCTTATCGTTGGCTACGATATTCGCGAAGCGCCTGTGCCGATTATGAATATTATCGAGGAAGAGAAGAAGACCACGGTACAAGGCACGATCTTCGGACTGGAAGTGAAGGAACTGCGCAATGGCAGTACGCTGTTCACCTTCAACTTGACCGACTTCAGCGATTCGATTGCGATGAAGATGTTCGCCAAGACCAAGGAAGACGTCAAAGTACTGAGCAATTTGGCGAACGGCAAATGGGTCAAAGCGCGCGGCCGCGTCGAATACGATCGATTCATGATGGAGCCGGAACTCGTCATGATGCCTTCCGATCTTCATGAGGTCGTAGCGCCTTCCGAACCGAAGGATGATGCCAAAGAGAAGCGGGTCGAGTTCCACGTGCACACGACGATGAGCACGATGGATGCGGTCACGCCAGTGGATGCTTACATCAAGCAAGCGGCGAAGTGGGGCCACAAAGCGATCGCGATTTCGGATCATAGCAATATTCAATGTTTCCCGGAAGCAGCCAAGGCGGCGAAGAAGAACGGCATTAAGGTGCTGTTCGGCGTGGAAGCGAATGTCGTCAACGACGCGGTGCCTATGGTGTTTAACTCCAAGGATGTGCCGTTGCAGACCGGCGTTTATGTCGTATTCGACATCGAGACGACGGGGCTTTCCGTCATCAACAACAAGATTATCGAGCTTGCCGGGGTCAAGATGCAAGAGGGCAAGGAGATCGGACGTTTCTCCACCTTTATCGACCCGCATGAAGATATTCCTTACCATATCCAGCAGCTGACGAACATCACGAACGAGATGGTTCAAGGCGCGCCTGAGTTGGAACCGAAGCTTAGAGAATTCATCGAATTTATTGAAGACGCCGTACTGGTTGCCCATAATGCCAAATTCGATATGGGTTTTATCCAAGCGGCATGCAAAGCGCATGGTCTGCCGGAGGTAACGAATCCGGTGCTCGATACGTTGGAACTGGCGCGTTTTCTCCATCCTTCGATGAAGAACCATCGTCTGAACACGCTAGCGGACAAATATAAGATCAGCCTCGAGAACCATCACCGTGCGATCGATGACTCGATTGCGCTTGGCGGCGTGTTGTTCGGCCTCATCGGTGACGCGGCTGCCCGCAATATTACGAATCTGCACATGCTGAATGATTATGTAGGCCTTGATATTTCGAATACGCGGCCTTTCCACTGCGGGATCTACGCTCTTAATGCGGTAGGCAAGAAGAACTTATTCAAACTTATTTCTTTATCGCATACCGACTATTTCAAGCGCGTTGCCTGCATGCCGAGAAGCAAGTTATCCGAGATGCGCGAAGGTCTTCTCATTATATCAGGCTGTGAGAAGGGCGAATTTTTCGAGTCTGTTCTGAACAAGTCGGTTGAAGAAGCGGAAGAGGTTGCCCGTTATTACGATGTGCTCGAGATTCAGCCGGTGGGCTTCTACATGCACTTAGTGGACAAAGGCCTGGTTGGCAGCCGTGCGGAGATCGAACAGGCGTTGCGTCGGGTGTGCGAGATCGGCGATAAGCTGGGCAAACCCGTCATTGCAACCGGGAATGTCCATTACTTAAGGCCGCGTGAGAAAATGTTCCGCGATATTACGATTCACGGCATTACCGGCTTCAGTCCGCTTAAGGATCAGAACAAGCCGGACGCGCACTTCCGCACGACGAAGGAGATGCTCCAGGAATTTGCGTTCCTTGGCGAATCTCGTGCCCATGAGGTTGTTATTAAGAACACGAATGAGCTTGCTGACCGTTTCGAGCCATATGATATGTTCCCGTCTACAGGCGGTCCAACGGATAACGGCCTGTTCTCGCCGATCTTCGAAGGCGCGGACGAAGAAATTCGCAATACTTGCTATGATACGGCCAAACAACTATATGGAGAGCCTTTGCCTGAGGTCGTGGTTGCCCGTCTGGAGAAAGAGCTCATACCGATCATCAAATACGGTTTCTCCGCGAACTATCTCATTTCGGAAAAACTCGTGAAGAAGTCCAATAAAGATGGCTATCTGGTCGGCTCCCGGGGTTCCGTAGGTTCCTCCGTCGTAGCGACATTCCTAGGCATATCGGAGGTTAATCCGCTTCCGGCTCACTACCAATGTCAGAATGAAGCGTGCAAATATAGCGAGTGGTTCCTCGATGGCAGCTACCCGTCCGGATTCGATTTGCCGAATAAGGATTGCCCGAACTGCGGCAGGCCGCTTAAGGGCGAAGGACAAGATATTCCGTTCGAGACCTTCTTGGGCTTCAAGGGCGATAAGGTTCCCGATATCGACTTGAACTTCTCGGGCGAATATCAGCCGCACGCCCATAACTTTACGAAGCAAATTTTCGGCGAGAAGAACGTATTCCGTGCCGGGACGATCGGTACTGTCGCAGAGAAGACCGCATACGGATTCGCCAAGAAATACGAGGAGCATACCGGGAAGAAATGGCGCGGCGCGGAACTTAATCGTCTCGCGTCAGGCTGTACGGGCGTAAAGCGCAGTACGGGTCAGCATCCAGGCGGCATCGTCGTTGTCCCTGATTATATTGAAGTCGAAGATATTACTCCGGTGCAATATCCGGCGGATGATACGAACGCGGAGTGGAAGACGACGCACTTCGATTATCACGCCTTCGACGCGAACTTGCTCAAACTCGATATACTCGGCCACGATGATCCGACCATGATGCGGATGCTGCAAGATCTGACAGGCGTGGACCCGACAACCATTCCGATGAACGATCCGAAGGTTATGAGCCTGTTCAGCTCGACGGATTCGCTTGGAGTCCAACCGAATCAGATCCGCAGCAGCGTCGCCACCTATGGCGTACCCGAGATGGGGACGAAATTCGTGCGCCAGATGCTTGAGGAAACGAAGCCGTCGAGCTTCGCGGACTTGCTGCAGATCTCAGGACTGTCCCACGGGACGGGCGTATGGCTCGGCAATGCGCAGGAATTAATTAAGAATCGGACTTGCACGATCAAGACCGTAATCGGCTGCCGTGACGATATCATGTTGTTCCTGATTTACAAGGCGGGCATGGATGCGTCGCTGGCCTTCAAGATTACGGAGAGCGTACGTAAAGGTAAAGGTTTGACGCCGGAATGGATCGAAGAGATGAAGCGATGCAAGGTGCCGCAATGGTACATCGATTCCTGTCTGAAGATCGAGTACATGTTCCCGAAAGCGCATGCCGCGGCATACGTTATTTCTGCCGTTCGTACCGCTTACTTCAAACTGTACTATCCGATCGAATATTACGCGACGTATTTCTCTGTGCGTGCGGACGACTTTGATCTCGATCTGCTGTGCCAAGGTTATGACGCGATTAACAAGCGGCTGACCGAGATTGAGGCCAAAGGGTTTAACGCGTTGCCTAAAGAGAAGAACAGCATATCCTTGCTGGAGATGGCATTGGAGATGACCGCGCGCGGCTTCACCTTCAAACCGATCGATCTGTACCGCTCGGACGCGACGCGCTTTATCGTGGACGGCACGTCGTTAATCCCGCCGTTCGGCGCCATTGGCGGCATCGGCGAGAATGCGGCGCGCAACATCGCGGCTTCCCGCGAGCAGGGCGAATTCCTTTCGATCGAGGATTTCCAACAGAAATCGAAAGCGTCCAAAACGATCGTGGAAGTGTTGACGGGCATGGGGTGTTTCCGCGGTTTGCCGGAATCCAACCAGCTTTCGTTGTTCTAGCCTTATGGCCAAACCCTGTTGTCACATTTTCAGGGTTATGGTATACTCTTTTTGGTAATGCTGATGATACGAACTTTTGCGTAAAGAGTGGGGAAACCCACTCTTTACGTTTTGTCTACAGCTATTTTAGATGAAGGCAAGGAAGGAATTCGTCGAGCATTGGCCTTTGCCTGGCGTATCATGCAAGCATCGCATGGCATGCGGCATGGGCTTATCGATCTTTTACGGCAGGAACACAATCGATGTAAGACAAGGCGCCTGCCCGCGAATTTCGCGGGTGCGATTGTATATAGGCCGTTCTTTCCGGTCTTACCGGGAGCGAGCGGAAGTTGTGGAGACTGTTCACGTAAAACCTTACATAGGGAAGAGCAGCAGTAGGGAGGCGCAAGGTTGAGCACATCTAAAATTAAATCCGCCGTTGAAGAAATGGTCACGCCGTTTCTAAGCGACAATGGCTTCGAACTCGTTGACGTGGAGTATGTAAAGGAAGGCAGTAACTTTTTCCTGCGTGTATTTGTTGACAAGGAAGGCGGCATCGATATCGATGAATGCGGCCGGATCAGCGAGTATTTGAGCGACAAACTGGACGAGAACGATCCGGTCACGGATGCCTATTTCCTTGAAGTATCCTCGCCTGGCGCAGAACGCCCGCTCAAGAAGCCGGAAGACGTCAAGAAAGCGGTTGGCAAACAGGTGTTCATCACAACGTATGAGCCGATCGACGGAAGCAAGGAATTCGAAGGCAAGCTGGTGGATTTCACGGGCGAAGAGCTCGTCGTTGAAGCCGGCAAGAAGAAACACACACTTCCTTATGCAAAAGTAGCGAGCGCTCGTTTGGCAATTGTGTTCTAAACAGCACGCTCACGTTACGCCTATGGAACGATTTTGAAAGGGGGAACTCATTTCCAATGAGCATGGAGTTTATTGAAGCGCTGTCGGAAATCGAAAGAGAAAAAGGCATTGCTAAGGATATTCTGATTGAAGCTATCGAGGCGGCTTTGATCTCGAGCTACAAACGAAATTTCAATACCGCCCAGAATGTACGGGTAGACATTAACCGTCACTCGGGTGTCATTAAAGTGTATGCGCGTAAAACGGTGGTCGATGAGGTTCTCGATCCGAGACTGGAAATTTCGGTCGAAGCGGCCCGTGCCATTAACCCGCACTACACGCTTGATGATATCGCCGAGATCGAGGTTACGCCGCGTGACTTCGGCCGGATCGCGGCTCAAACTGCGAAACAGGTGGTGACGCAGCGTATTCGCGAGGCGGAACGTGGACTGATCTACAACGCTTATATCGATAAAGAAGAAGATATCGTCAACGGTATCGTTCAACGTCAGGACGTACGCAATTTGTTCGTCGATCTCGGCAAGGTAGAGGCAGTGCTGCCGCTGACCGAACTGATGCCGACTGACAAGTTCAAGCACGGCGATCGTGTCAAATCGTTCATCACGAAAGTGGAGAACACAACAAAGGGGCCGCAAATCTTCCTCTCCCGTACGCATCCAGGCTTGCTCAAGCGCCTGTTTGAGTTGGAAGTTCCAGAGATTTATGACGGCGTCGTTGAGATTCGTTCCGTCGCGCGTGAAGCGGGCTTCCGCTCCAAAATTGCCGTGCATTCCCGTAATGCCGAAGTAGATCCTGTCGGATCCTGCGTAGGACAAAAGGGAATGCGGGTACAAACGATTGTTACGGAATTGAAGGGCGAGAAAATCGACATCGTGCGCTGGTCCGAGAATGTGGAAGAGTACGTAGCGAATGCACTTAGCCCGTCCAAAGTATTGGAAGTCATCGTCTACGAGCAGGAAAAAATGGCTCGTGTTATCGTTCCGGACTATCAGCTTTCCCTTGCGATCGGTATTAAAGGCCAGAACGCCCGTCTTGCTGCCAAGCTGACAGGCTGGAAGATCGATATTAAGAGCGAGACGCAAGCAGAGCAAGAATTCGGCCGTCCGAAATCGGCGATGAGCACCATGCATCAGGATTCCGTCTCCATCGACTAAGCGGCGGCTCGAACGCCAACCTTTTCGATCAGGAGGGATGTACGGTGAGACCTAGAAAAATACCGCTGCGCAAATGCGTGGCTTGCCAGCAGATGATGCCGAAGAAAGAGTTGATTCGGGTAGTTCGTACGCCTGATGAGGCTGTACTTATCGATCTTACCGGCAAAAAAGCGGGCAGAGGCGCTTATTTGTGCGGCAAAGTGGCTTGTTTCAAGCTGGCGAAAAAATCAAAGTCCCTTGACCGCGCGCTGAAGCAAACGGTTGATACTGAGATTTATGACCAATTGGAGCAAGATTTTATCGCCGTCGAAGATGAATTTATCGCTGGCAAAGATCGGGTGGATGACGATGAATAAAGCATTGTCCATGCTGGGAATGGCCATGCGGGCAGGCAAGCTGGTGACCGGAGACGAGACCGTCTTGAAGAATATTCGTCAAGGCAAGGCAAAACTCGTAATCGTAGCTGGCGACGCTTCGGAGAATACCAAGAAGAAGTATCGTGATAAATGCGCCTCTTATGGGGTGAAACATATCGAGGCATTGGACCGCCTTTCGCTGGGCCATGCAATTGGTAAAGCGGAAAGGGTGTTAATAGCCGTAACGGACGCGGGTTTTTCGTCAAGCATCGAACGAAGTTTAATCCAATCTTCGGAGGTGGAGAATATTGACTAAACAGCCAGACAGCAAGGATAAAGACAAAGATAAATTGCGTGTCTACGAGTATGCCAAATCGCTTAATATGAGCAGTAAAGAGATTATTACGATTCTGAAACGTCTCGATCTGCCGGTGAATAATCATATGAGCGTAATGGAAAACGAAATGGTGAATAAAGTCGAAGGCTTCTTCCGAAATATTAAACAGAATGCGGCGGTCAGACGAGCGCAAGAGGGTGCTTCCATTGCTTCGGCAGCAAAACCTACTCAGCAGGACAATAAACCGTCGCAGCAGAATCGTACGATTCAACAGTCCAGCCAAGAGCGTCCGCAAGAACAAGCTAATCTTAAGCAAGAATCGAATGCAGTCACGGCGCAATCCGAGGCTCATGCAGATTCAAATAACGAACGACAGGGGAATACGTCCATTAAAACGAACTCACACACCAACACAAATCAGGGCGGACAAAGCCGTCCGCAAGGTCAAAGCAGTCGTCCGCAAGGTCAAGGCGGACAAGGAGGCCAAGGTGGAAACCGCGGCACAGGATATCAAGGTTCACGTCCGCAAGGTCAAGGCGGCGGACAGGGTGGCCAAGGCGGTTACCGCGGTAACGGTCAAGGCGGACAAGGTGGCCAAGGTGGTCAAGGACGTCCGCAAGGTCAAGGCGGACAGGGAGGCCAAGGCGGCCAAGGTGGAAACCGCGGCACAGGCGGTTATCAAGGTTCGCGTCCGCAAGGCCAAGGCGGCGGTACAGGATATCAAGGTTCCCGTCCACAAGGCCAAGGCGGCGGCACAGGGTACCAAGGTTCCCGTCCGCAAGGTCAAGGCGGCGGCACAGGATACCAAGGTTCCCGTCCGCAAGGTCAAGGCGGCGGCACAGGATACCAAGGTTCCCGTCCGCAAGGCCAAGGCGGACAGGGAGGCCAAGGCGGAAGTCGTCCGGCTGGCCCGCGGAGCAACGATCAATCCAGTAACCGCAGCTCGCAAGGACGCAGCTTCGAATCGCGTCCAGCACCGGCACCTACTGATTTCGGCGGCCGTACAGGCGGCGGTCAAGGCAGCACTGGCCGCAATAACCGCAGCAAGACGAAGCCGGGCGGCAACAACCAGAACGGCGGTCGTAACTTTGATGATTCGCGCACTGGCAACTTCAGAGGCAATAACCGCGGAGGCAAGAATAACCGCGGCAGAGGCGGTCAGCAGGTTGAACGCAAAGAGAAGATCGATAACACACCGAAGAAAATTATCGTTCGCGGCGAAATGACGGTTGGCGATTTGGCGAAGCTGCTCCATAAGGATGCTTCCGAAGTCATCAAGAAGCTCATTTTCCTTGGCGTTATGGCGACGATCAACCAAGAGGTCGATATCGAAACGGTGCAGTTGATCGCCGGCGAATATGGCGTTGAGGTCGAAGTCAAGATCCCGGTCGAGGAAGATGCATTCGAGACGTTCGAAGAGAAAGACGAAGAAGATACGCTCGAAACACGCCCGCCGGTCGTTACGATCATGGGTCACGTTGACCATGGTAAAACAACCCTGCTTGACGCAATCCGCAAAACATCGGTAACAAGCGGCGAAGCTGGCGGCATCACGCAGCATATCGGTGCTTATCAAGCCGAGATTAACAATAAGAAAATCACGTTCCTCGATACTCCGGGCCACGAAGCGTTCACACTGATGCGTGCTCGCGGTGCGCAGGTGACGGACATTACGATTATCGTAGTTGCTGCCGACGACGGCGTTATGCCGCAGACGGTTGAGGCCATCAACCATGCGAAAGCAGCTGGCGTTCCGATTATCGTTGCGGTGAACAAGATCGATAAGCCGGAAGCAAATGCGGATAAAATCAAGCAAGAACTGACCGAGTATGAACTGGTACCGGAAGAGTGGGGCGGAGACACCATCTTCGTCAACGTTTCGGCGAAACAGCGCATTGGTCTTGAAGATCTGCTTGAGATGATTCTGCTCGTTGCCGAAGTGAACGACTACAAAGCGAACCCGAATAAACGTGCTCGCGGTACGGTTATCGAGGCGGAGCTTGATAAAGGTAAAGGTCCTGTTGCACGTGTTCTCGTACAGCATGGTACCCTCAAGATCGGCGACGCCTTCGTTGCAGGCAACTGCTTCGGCCGCGTGCGCGCCATGGTTAACGATAAAGGCCGCCGTCTCAAAGAAGCGGGCCCAAGTACGCCGGTCGAGATTACGGGTCTTACGGAAGTGCCGCTTGCTGGCGATCCGTTCCTCGCATTCGAAGACGAGCGTAAGGCTCGCGCTATCGCTGAACGCCGCGCGATCAAACAACGTCAATCGGAGCTTGGCGCGAATTCCCGCGTAACGCTTGACGATCTGTATAAACATATCAAAGAAGGCGAAATTAAAGATCTGTTCGTCATTATCAAATCCGACGTGCAGGGCTCTACAGAGGCGCTCAAAGGCTCTCTGGCCAAAATTGATATTGAAGGCGTCCGTGTCAAAATCATCCATAGCGGTGTAGGTGCGATTACAGAGTCGGATATCAACTTGGCTTCCGCTTCCAATGCAATCGTAATCGGCTTTAACGTTCGCCCAGAGCCGCAAGCCCTTGCGACAGCGGAGCAAGAGAAAGTCGATATTCGCCTCCACAATATCATCTATAACGTAATCGATGAGATTGAACATGCGATGAAAGGCATGTTGGATCCGGTATTCAAGGAAGTTGTTATCGGTCAAGCAGAAGTGCGGAATATCTTCAAAGTAAGCAAAGTAGGTACGATCGCGGGTTGTATGGTTACTTCGGGTAAAGTCTCCCGCAGCGCCAAAGCACGTCTCATCCGTGGCGGAATCGTCGTATTCGAAGGCGAAATCGAAACGCTCAAACGCTTCAAAGACGATGCCAAAGAAGTAGCTCAAGGCTACGAGTGCGGCATTACGCTTGATCGTTACAACGACCTGAAAGAAGGAGACGTCATCGAAGCCTACGTTATGGAAAAGGTAGAGAGGTGATAAGCCTATGGCGAAAATACGCGTAGGACGTGTCGGAGAACAGATCAAGAAAGAGATTAGTACAATTATCCAGACGGAGCTGAAAGATCCCCGAATCGGTTTTATTACCGTGACGGGGGTTGACGTGACTGGCGACTTGTCGCAAGCGCGCATCTTCTTAAGTGTTCTTGGCAGCGAGGAACAAAAGGAAGAGACGCTTAAGGCGCTAGCCCGCAGCACTGGCTTTATCCGTTCGGAGCTTGGCAAGCGGATTCGTTTCCGTCATACGCCGGAGCTGCTGTTCAAGTTCGACAGCAGCATCGAGTATGGCAGCAAGATCGAGACCTTGCTTGGACAATTGAATGGAGGAAACGGACAATGACGGCGCATATGCCGTCATTTCCTGCATACGCGCAAACCTTGGATGAGGCGCTTGCTTTCATCCGCGAAGGCGATCATTTCCTGGTCGTAGCCCATGTACAGCCCGATGGAGACGCCATAAGCTCGACATTGGTTGTCTCCTGGCTGCTTGGACAGCTGGGCAAAACCTTCGTCATGGTTAACGAAAGCGCGGTTCCGCTGCGACTGGGCTTTTTGGATGGGGCAGCAGAAATTCGTCTTAACAGCGACCTGACAGAGGAAAGGCCTTTTGACCGTATCATTGCGGTGGATTGTGCGGATTTCCGGCGTATTGGCGTTGTTGCAGACCGATTTGCACCTGATGCAAAACTGCTTAACGTAGACCATCATCCGACGAATGATGGCTTCGGAACAACGAATCTTATTCGGCCGGACGCAGCTGCAACGGTCGAAATTCTATATGATTTAATCGTACATGCAGGATTAACGCTTGATTTGCCTGCAGCTACGGCCGTGTATACCGGATTGCTTACCGATACGGGAGGCTTCCGATATTCGAATACGACCCCGCATGTGATGCAGACTGCTGCTTCCTTGCTGGAACTTGGCGTGGCCGGGCATCGTCTTGCCGAGCATTTGCTCGAAAAGATGACGAAGGCGCAACTTCTGCTGCTGCAGAAGGGACTAGCCAATCTGGCCTTCTCTTCCGATAATCGCATCGCCTGGATTCAGGTCGACATAGCCGATCTGCAGGCAACAGGTGCCTCTAGCGAGGATCTGGAGGGTCTTGTCAACTACGCACGTAACGTGGAAGGTGTCGACGTTGGTATTCTCTTCAAAGAGACGACAGATGGTTGCGTGAAGGTCAGCCTTCGTTCCTCTGGGGCGGCGGATGTTTCCGCAATTGCGCGATCCTTTGGCGGCGGCGGACATGTTCGCGCGGCAGGTTGCCGTTTCGAAGCAGGCATGGCGACCGTTGTAGATCAGGTCGTTCAAGCGGTTAGCGAGGCGTTGAAGGCATGATGGATGGTATTTTGGCGGTATGGAAGCCAGCCGGATGGACCTCGCACGATGTCGTGGCTAAGGTTCGGCGTATACTGAAGATTAAGCGGATCGGTCATACCGGGACGCTCGATCCTCAAGTAACCGGCGTGTTGCCGCTTTGTATCGGAAGAGCGACGCGCGTTGTGGAATATGTGCAAGAACGCCCGAAATCTTATGAGGCCGTGCTTCAACTTGGCATCGCAACGGATACAGAGGATATGACGGGGACGATTCTGGAGGATCAACCCGGCATATCGGTCTCCGAAGCGGATATACATAAGGCAATGGCGGCTTTTGTCGGAGAGATCGATCAAGTGCCACCAATGTTCTCCGCCGTAAGGGTCGATGGCAAACGATTATACGAGCTTGCGCGTGATGGGCAGGTTGTGGAGCGAAAGTCGCGGCGGGTCACGATTCACGACCTGAAGCTGATATCGTCCGATTTGAATCAGCCTTATCCGACACTCCGGTTTTCCGTCGTATGCTCCAAGGGAACGTATATCCGGACGTTGTGCGTAGACATTGGCAAAGCGCTTGGCGTTCCTGCTTCGATGAAGGAACTCATACGGACGATGTCCGGCGGGTTGACGCAAGAAGATTGCTTGACGCTCGAACAGATCGAGGAGCTGCAGCGCAATGGTGAGTTGGAAGAGAGGCTGATTCCTGCGGATGAGCCGCTCGATTATATGCCTTCAGGCGAAGTTGGCGAGATTACAGCCAAGAATGCCTTGCAAGGCAAACGAATTCTCTTCCGCTACATTAAGTCGGCGCAGCCGCCTGAGGAGATCGACGCGTTAATGCGCCTTTATGCGGAGGACGGGACGTTTCTGGGCTTGTTCGAGCCGGAACGTGAGACGGGCACGATGAAGCCGGTCAAAGTGTTTACGCCGCTATAGGCCTGGTAACTAATTAGGTAAAGACCATAAAGCAGGTGTTTAAGCTGTGGAAATCGTTACTTTGCATTACCCATTGCAATTAACAGATGAACAACACATATCGAGGCCAAAGACGATTGCAATCGGTCATTTCGACGGTGTTCATTTAGGCCATAAGAATGTCATCCGGCGGGCGGTTGAATCTGCGCGTGTAGAAGGACTGCAATCAGCAGTGATGACCTTCCATCCGCATCCGAAGGAAGTGCTCGGCCAAGGCGATCAATACGTGACTTGCCTAACGCCGCTTGCGGACAAGATCGATCGTTTCCGTCAGTTAGGCGTTGATGTGGTCTATATCGTACAATTCGATCTGACATTTGCCGCAGTCACGCCGGAAGCATTCGTAACGAATATTTTGACGCCGCTTCATGTGCGCCGCGCGGTCGTTGGATTTGATTTTTCGTTCGGTGCAAGAGGGGCAGGGACGACGGAGACGCTTCGTGTTCTATGCGAGCCTAACGATATAGCCGTAGATATAATCGACCCGTTCCTGCAGGATGGCGCGAAGGTGAGCAGCACGCGGATTAGGGAATGTCTGTCTGCCGGAGAAGTGAAGCAATCGGCCCAACTGATGGGCACGGCTTATGCGGTGACAGGAACAGTGATGCATGGTGAGGGCAGGGGGCGAACGATCGGATTCCCGACCGCGAATGTCGAGCTGTCCGCTCCGTATGTTGTGCCGCGTTTAGGTGTGTATGCTATTTTCGTTCAAGTGGATGGCCAGCGTTACTCCGGCGTATTGAATATCGGTAAGAAACCGACCTTCCATGATGACTTGCCTAAGCCGGTGTTTGAAGCGCATTTGTTTGACTTTGCAGGTGACTTGTATGGGAAGCAGATGGACATTCATTTCATCGATTTCCTTCGTGCAGAACAGAAATTCAGTTCGATCGATCAGCTGATCGCGCAGATCCATTCGGATGCACAGCAGGCACGGACCATTTTATCGGCAATAATCTAGCGGATGACATTTACTTTTCCTTATAGACTGTGGTATACTCTTAAACGTTGCGATGTGATAGGGATGTCCTATTCCTGATCGTTCGCATATTGAACCTTTGCTTGGCCGGAGCGTTCTCACCGACGACTGGCGAGGCAATTGGCGATTATTAGAAGGAGGTGAACAAGGATGGCACTTACGCAAGAGCGTAAACACCAACTGATCGATGAGCACAAGACTCACGCGAACGACACCGGTTCTCCGGAAGTTCAAATCGCTATCCTGACGCAAAACATTGTAAACTTGACAGACCATCTTCGGACGCACAAGAAAGACCACCACTCGCGCCGCGGTCTGCTTAAGATGGTTGGTCAGCGCCGCAAGCTGCTGGCTTACCTGAAAAACAAAGATGTTAGACGTTATAGCGCTTTGATCGAGAAGCTCGGTCTTCGTCGTTAACATGCGAGAAAAAGCAACCTGGATGTTCAGCCGTCCGAACCGGATCGTGCTGTTCCGGGTTGCTTTTTGTAACGTCTGGAGATTTCATGCTTCGACAATCTCGAGGTATGCCTAGACGTTTAGTTTGAAAAGCTACATACGAGGGATATTGAGCAGCATGAAGCTGAACAAGTATTTTCCCGATTGATAAGCTCCAATATGATACTGGAGCTTTTCTTATATGATCTGCGGCAGAAGGATTTGCCATCAGAGTAGTCGAATGGAAATTTGATAGGATCTGCAAACCGAGCAGCATATGATGCAAGGATATGGACTGCCGGCAGCAGCAAGGAGGGATTTCATGTTGCAGCGTGTAGAAATGACGCTTGGCGGACGACCGCTGATTCTTGAAACAGGTCGTCTTGCGAAGCAAGCGAATGCGGCGGTAACGGTTCGTTATGGCGAAACGGTAATTCTCTGTACGGTTACAGCTTCGAATGAGCCGAAGAAGCTGGACTTCTTCCCGCTTACCGTTAACTATGAAGAACGCTTGTATGCCGTAGGCAAAATCCCAGGCGGCTTCATTAAGCGTGAGGGGCGTCCAAGCGAGAAAGCGATTCTGGCGAGCCGTCTGACTGACCGCCCGATTCGCCCGCTCTTCCCGGAAGGCTTCCGGAACGAAGTGCAGATTGCCGATATCGTTATGAGCGTGGATCAGGATTGCCCGCCGGAGATTGCGGCGATGATCGGTACATCCGCGGCGCTTTCGATTTCGGACGTTCCATTCAACGGACCGATCGGCGGCGTAATTGTCGGACGTATTGATGGCGAATTCATCATCAACCCGACGGTAGAGCAAGAAGCGAAGACGGATATTTTCGTCGTTGTCGCGGGTACGAAGGACGCTATCATGATGGTGGAAGCGGAAGCGAACGAAGTGCCGGAATCGGTCATGCTTGAAGCGATCATGTTCGGACATGACGAGATCAAGAAGATCGTTGCGATTATTGAGGAGCTTCAAGCAACCGCGGGTAAGCCGAAGATGAAAGTGACATTGCATCAAGTGGACGAGACCGTGAACACGCAAGTTCGTGCGTTCGCAGAAGCTCGCTTGGTTGAAGCGGTACGCATTCATGAGAAGCATGCTCGTCAAGATGCGATTGATGCGGTTAACGCAGAGACGATCGCTCACTTTGAAGTCGAATACGCAGAGACGCCTGAACTGCTTGGCGATGTGAAAGAAGTGCTTTACGATATCGTCAAAGAAGAAGTGCGTCGTCTCATTACGCATGACAAGGTCCGCCCAGACGGCCGTAAATTGGACGAGATCCGTCCGATCGAATGCGATGTCGCGCTGTTGCCGCGCACGCATGGTTCAGGACTCTTTACACGCGGACAGACGCAAGCGCTCAGTATTTGTACGCTTGGCGCGCTGGGCGACGTTCAGATTTTGGACGGCATCGACCTCGAAGAAACCAAACGCTTCATGCACCATTACAACTTCCCGCCGTTCAGCGTCGGTGAGGCTCGTCCGCTTCGTCCGCCAGGACGCCGCGAGATCGGTCACGGCGCACTTGGTGAGCGCGCGTTGTCCAAAGTCATCCCGGGGGAAGCCGAATTCCCGTACACGATTCGTCTCGTATCGGAAGTTCTGGAATCGAACGGTTCGACAAGCCAAGCGAGTATTTGCGCAAGCACACTTGCGATGATGGATGCAGGCGTTCCGATCAAAGCGCCAGTCGCTGGCGTAGCCATGGGTCTGATCAAGGATGGCGAACATTTCTCCATTCTGACGGATATTCAAGGTATGGAAGACCATCTCGGCGACATGGACTTCAAAGTAGCAGGTACACCGGAAGGCGTTACCGCTATTCAGATGGACATCAAGATCGACGGTATCGACCGCGCGATTCTGACCCAAGCGCTCGAACAAGCGCGTGTAGGCCGGATGCATATCCTAGGCAAAATGAACGAAGTCATGCAGCAGCCTCGTAAAGAGCTGTCGCAATATGCGCCTAAGATTGTCACCATGCAGATCAACCCGGACAAAATCCGCGACGTTATCGGTGCTGGCGGCAAGATCATCAATAAAATTATTGAAGAGACTGGCGTTAAGATCGATATCGAGCAAGACGGCAAAGTATTCATCGCCTCCTCCAACCAGGCAGCGAATGAGCGTGCCAAAGCGATTATCGAAGGCATCGTACGCGAAGTCATCGTGGGCGAAGTTTACCTCGGCACGGTCAAGCGGATCGAGAAATTCGGCGCCTTCGTTGAAATTCTCCCGAACAAAGACGGACTGGTGCATATTTCGCAGATTTCCACCGAGCGCGTAGCCAAAGTGGAAGACGCTGTGAAGATCGGTGACCAGATTACGGTTAAAGTAACGGAGATCGATAACCAAGGGCGTATTAATCTTTCCCGCAAAGCGGTATTAGTAGCAGCACAGGAGCCGGCGCAATCGTAAGGCGAGCGCGCCCCTTCTTCTTATAGGTCCCAAAGGAAAGAGTCAGATTTGATCTGTCTCTTTTTTTGTTTTCCCTATCTTTTCATCCGGTTCATAAATTTGTCCGAGCCATAATAGGATGGGAGAGAAGGGTGGGACGAGGGAATGAGGATAGGAAAAACAATCGTCATGGCTGTCCTGATGGGAACGCTGCTCATCGCAGTCCGTGTCAGCGATGACTGGTCGTCCTATGTCATGGACGTCAAGGAAGGAAGCATTACGATCGCCTCCGCTTATGCGCACCAAGATCAATCGCTGCGCAGAACGATTCAAGAAGAGGCTGCGAAGCAGCGGGTTGAACCGGTTAACGCGAAGGTGGATCGGATTTGGAAAGCGATTCCCGGTTATAACGGATTGGAGATTGATGTCGAGCTGACGTTCCAGGGCATGAAGAACGCTCCGCAGCATACGCCGATCCAATATGTTTACAAAGAGGTCGAACCGGCTGTGTCATTGGATGATCTCGGCGCACAGCCGATCTATAGAGGGAATCCGAATAAGAAGATGGTTGCCCTTATGATTAACGTCGCCTGGGGCAATGAGTTTCTGGAACCGATGCTGAAAACATTGCAGAAGGAGAAGGTGAAGGCGACCTTCTTCCTGGATGGCAGTTGGCTGAAAGCGAATGCTGAAACGGCCAAGCTCATACAATCTTATGGGCATGAGATTTCCAATCACGCTTATTCGCATCCCAATATGAGCAAGCTGTCGCGCAGTGAGCAGCTTAAGCAGATTACCCGGACGGAGGCTTTGCTCAAATCCACGCTAGGTGTGACTAACAGTTGGTTTGCGCCTCCATCAGGGGATTATAATCAGCTCACTGTGGATGTTGCGAGAAGCCAAGGGCTTAAGACTGTGCTATGGACGCTCGATACGGTCGATTGGCAGCATCCGGCGCCAAGCACGATCGTGCAGAAAATCCGCAGCCGGGTCGAGCCGGGAACGCTCATCTTGATGCATCCTACCGATTCGGCCAGCGGCGCCTTACCGGGTATGATCGCGGCGATCAAGAGCAAAGGTTACTCGCTTGGCACCGTTAGCGAGACGCTTTCTCCAGCCAGGGTGCCTTCAGTTGTGACGAAGCCCTAATTTTGTTATAGTGTTATCATTGATTTTGGATCATGCTTACGATGCTGGCGATCTTTGCGCAAATGACAGACAAAGAGACGTCTAGGAGGACATGCGAGTGAACAATTATACACTTAGCAATGGTTTGCGGGTTGTGGTGGAATATATCCCAACCTGCCGCTCGGTATCATTCGGAATATGGGTCAAGACAGGTTCCCGGAACGAGACGCCGGAGAACAACGGGATTTCCCATTTTATCGAACATATGCTGTTCAAAGGGACGAAGAAACGCACGGCGAAGGATATCGCGGATCTGTTCGATGGCATTGGCGGTAACGTGAACGCCTTCACGGCCAAAGAATACACCTGCTATTTTGCCAAAGTGCTCGATCAGCATTTGCCGCTTGCCGTAGACGCATTGGCGGATATGTTCTTCGAATCGGAGTTCGACGAGAACGAGCTTAGCAAAGAAAAGAACGTCATCCTGGAAGAGATTTCAATGTACGAGGATACGCCAGACGATAAAGTCCATGACGAAGCGTCGCGCGCCTCATATGGCGATCATCCGCTTGCTTATTCCATTCTGGGACTGGAAGAGCGCCTGACCGCAATGACGAGTGATACTTTACGCGAGCATATGAAAGCCAACTACCGCATCGACAATACGGTGATTAGCGTAGCAGGGAACGTAGAAGAGAAGGCGCTGCTCGAGCTGCTGGAAGCCCATTTCGGCGCATTCAGCAACCAGGGAGAGAGTAACCCGGTTACGGCGCCGACGTTCAGCGGTACATACTTGTTCCATAAGAAAAAAACAGAGCAAAACCATATCTGCATGACCTTCCCGGGATTATCGATTAATGATTCGCAGCTGTACGCGATGATTCTGCTGAATAACGCGGTAGGCGGCGGAATGAGCTCCCGTATGTTCCAGGAGATTCGCGAGAAGCGCGGTCTTGCGTATTCAGTCTATTCCTATCACACCTCGTATGCGGATAGCGGATTGTTCACGATTTACGCAGGAACGGCGCCGAAGCAGACGAAGGACGTGCTTGATCTAACGATCGAGATGATGCAGGACCTTTCCGCGAAGGGCTTATCGGATGCGGAACTTCACCGCGGCAAGGAGCAACTGAAGGGCAGCCTTATCCTTAGCTTGGAGAGCACGAGCAGCCGGATGAACCGTCTCGGCAAGAATGAGCTCATGCTGGGCCGTCACTATACGTTGGATGAACTGCTGTCCCGGATCGATTCGGTCACGATGGACGATATCCGCGATGTAACGAAGCGATTGCTTGCTGAGCCGTTTGCCGTAGCAATGGTAGGGAGCAACGATAAAGCGGCAGCGGCGATTGGGAGGGACTGTCTTGTATCAGGTTCAATTTAAGCGACTGCCTGGCAATGAGGATATCGAGCTTCCGAGCAAAATGTCTGAGCTTGCGGCAGGCTACGATGTGCGCGCAGCGGTGACGGAGCCGATCACCCTGCACCCAGGAGAACGCAAGCTCATTCCGACGGGCTTCGCAATGGCGATGCCTGGCGAGCTGGAAGCGCAGATTAGACCGCGAAGTGGTCTGGCGTTCAAGCATGGCATTACTTGCTTGAACTCGCCGGGAACGATCGACGCGGATTATCGCGGCGAGGTCAAAGTACTGCTCGTGAATCTAGGCCAGGAGCCGTTCACAATTGAGCGGGGCGAACGGATTGCCCAAATGCTGTTCCAAGTCGTGCCGGCAGTCACCATCCATGAAGTTGAAGAACTTTCGGACACGATTCGCGGCGCTGGCGGCTTTGGCCATACAGGCGTTTAACTAATAGTCATGAAAAGCCGGATTCCATCCTTGGAATCCGGCTTTTTTGTGTGCCCTGAAGAACCGAGTGAGCCGAGATGCCCCGCGTCAGCTGCCCGGGAGAGAAATGGGTATTGGCGCAAGCACCCATTGTAGGCTTTTGCATAAGATGGTCTATAACCAAGTGGGCAAACAGACAATCGCGCTTGGCTTCTATGCGGGTGGGGTTGACTTTAGGAAAGGAGTGACTTGCGTAAATGCTGACAGGGGTTCAAGTCGTGCTGCTCGGTGGAGATGCACGCCAGCTGGAAGTCATTCGCAAGCTGACTGAACTGGATGCTTCCGTTACAGTTGCCGGCTTTGACCAGTTGCATACACCTCTTGACGGCGCAGTTAAAGCAGAGTATAGCCAAGAGCTGTTTCACACTGCAGACGCGCTAATTTTGCCTGCCGTTGGTACTGATGACGAAGGAAGAATTCCGACAGTCTTCAGCGATCAGGAATTGGTACTATCGAGCGAAGAAGTGGCCAAACTGCCGAAGCATTGCACGATTTATGCCGGGATGGCGAAGCCGTATCTCCGTGAACTGTGCACACAGCATAACATCGGGCTCGTGGAATTGTTCGATCGTGACGACGTCGCTATTTATAACTCGATACCAACTGCCGAAGGCGCCATCATGATGGCGATTCAGAATACGGATATAACGATTCACGGCTCATCTTCGATGGTGCTGGGGATTGGCCGGACGGGATTGACACTCGCGCGCACGCTGCAAGGATTAGGCGCGAAAGTGAAGATGGGCATCCGTCGCGAGGAGCATTATGCAAGGGCGTATGAGATGGGTTTTGAGCCTTTTTACTTGAACCAGTTGATCAGTCAGGTGGGTAATATTGACTTGCTTTTTAACACAATTCCGACTATGATAGTCACAGCGCAAATTATCGCAAATTTGCCATCGCGAGCGGTCATTATCGACCTTGCTTCCAAGCCGGGCGGAACGGATTTCCGTTTTGCTGAGAAGCGGGGTATTAAGGCATTGCTTGCCCCTGGTTTACCTGGGATCGTCGCGCCGAAGACGGCTGGACGAATCATAGCGGATGTGCTCAGTCGACTGATCATGGACGAGACCAGTAAGCGGGGGAATGCGCAATGAAATGGCAAGGGAAAACGGTTGGCTATGCTCTGACAGGTTCTCATTGTACGTTTGAAGAAGTAATGCCTGTCATTCAACGTTTTGTAGATGAAGGCGCGAATGTTGTGCCGATCGTCACGAATACAATTCTAACAACAGACACGCGCTTCGGCACATCGGCTGGATGGTTGGAGCAGCTGAAGTCGATTACCGGCAACGAACTCATTACATCGATTGTTCAGGCAGAACCGCTTGGTCCATCCAAGCTGCTGGATGTTATGGTCATCGCGCCTTGCACAGGGAATACGACAAGCAAACTGGCGAATGCAATGACAGACAGTCCCGTACTTATGGCAGCCAAAGCGCAAATGCGCAATCAACGTCCGCTTGTCATTGCCATCTCCACGAACGATGGACTTGGACTGAACGCGGCGAACATTGCGAAGCTGCTCGTAACGAAGAACGTGTATTTTGTACCGTTCGGCCAGGATAATCCGATTCAGAAGCCGAATTCGCTCGTAGCGAGAATGGATCTGGTTCCGGAGGCCTGCGAAGCGGCACTTGAAGGCAAACAACTTCAACCGCTGCTCGTCGAACGCTTTCATAATTAGTTCGTTTAGCCGGAGTATTCCGAATATTAACTACCTTTTGCTTACGTCTTAAGAGGTAGGAGCAGGGCGCAATCTCTATGAGGGATTCGCCTGCTCTTATCTCCCTTTCATTCGTTCGCCGGACTTCGTCCATTACGGGCCGTGCTTGATCCGCTGGAGTGAATCCGGGCATTAGCCGGTTAGCGCTCCCAGTCCAGGAGCAGATCGCCTTATGGCCATGCATGCGAATTGACAAGTTCCAAGAGAACGGCCTATACGCTTTAATTAGACTATGACCTGGAAGACGTGAAGGCATTATTGTCCGATGCACTAGGTGTCATCGATAAGGATGATCCTGCTTATCAGGCCAGGCATACCCGCTTGCGACTGAAGCTGCCGGCAACGATTCGTTTCATCGGCCAAGGGCCCGTGACCGAGGATGATCCGCGCAGCCTCTAACATGTGGATTGTTTCGGGCAATTGACATCAAGGCACTGCTTGAAGACAGTACAAATTGCAGCACTTTATCGCCAATAAAGAATAGAGCTTCTTCATGATGAGCGGGTTGCCTTTCGTGACGGTCTGACTTTCGTCTTGCGGTCGGATACGGAGGTTTGAACATGCCCATTCTAGTCCAGAAATTCGGTGGAACCTCGTTATCCTCGAATGAATCACGTCAACTCGTGCTGAAGCATATTGAACGTGAACGAAAGCTGCAATACGGCATCGTCGTTGTCGTATCGGCAATGGGGAGAAAAGGTGAACCTTATGCCACCGATACGCTCCTGTCGCTGATTCAAGATAATGGAGATGCGCTCCCGACACGGGAGAGGGATATGCTGATGGGCTGTGGAGAAATTATTTCCGCGGCCACTTTGTGCAGTCTGCTGAATGCAGCTTCAATCCCTGCCGTTGCCTTAACCGGCGGGGGAGCAGGAATGATTACGGATGCACAGTTCGGCCGGGCACGTATTCTGGAGATCCGGACGGAGTCGATTACAAGACATCTGCAAGAAGGCAAGGTAGTTGTCGTGACAGGCTTCCAAGGCGTTACGGAGGCTGGCGACTTAACGACGCTTGGCCGCGGCGGAAGCGACACTTCCGCAACTGCGCTTGGCGCAGCCCTGCACGCGGAACGAGTCGATATTTATACCGACGTTAACGGCATTCTGACGGCTGACCCAAGGATTGTCGAGGATGCACGACCGCTTACCGTAGTAGGCTATGCCGAGATTTGCAACATGGCCAGACTTGGGGCGAAAGTCATCCATCCGCGAGCCGTAGAGATCGCGCAGCAGGCCCGCATTCCGATTCGCGTCCGTTCGACATTCTCGGAGGATGAAGGAACACTGGTGACAGATGTTCCGGAATTCCGCCGGTCGGCTTCCGTTAGGGATCGTCACGTCACAGGCGTGACCCATGTTAGCGGAATTACGCAGATTACGGTTCATGCGCAGGATGGACCGGCTGACGTTCAGTTACAAGTATTCCAGGCTATGGCGCGTCATCACATCAGCGTTGACTTTATCAACGTGACGCCTGGCGGCGCGGTCTATACCGTATTTGACCACGATGCAGATCAAGCCGTTGCCGTTCTTCAATCGATCGGCTTCTCGCCGAAAGCTGTCAATGAATGCGCGAAAGTGTCCGTTATTGGCGGTGGGATGAACGGGGTCCCAGGCATAATGGCCCGTATCGTGGAGGCGTTAACGGAACAGGGAATCCCTATTTTGCAGTCGGCGGATTCGAATACGACGATCTGGGTGCTTGTTAAGGAAAGAGATATGGCAGACGCCCTTCGTGCACTGCATGCTAAGTTCTCACTTCATGAATAAATTTCAGCAACGAATAACGGCTCTAATTTTTCATTTTTAACATAGCATTGTCCAAACAAAGCCTGCGCTAGCTGCTCTTTAGCATAGCGCAGGGCTGAAGTATTTAGGGGGAGACCAGATGCAATTCGGCAGACTAATCACCGCGATGGTAACACCGTTCGATGATAACGGTGCAATTGACTGGGAGACAACCGGGCAATTAATCGATTTTTTGATTGAAACGCAGCAAAGCGATAGCCTGGTTATTTCGGGTACGACAGGCGAATCGCCTACGCTGACGGATGAGGAGAAGGAACAGCTCTTCCGCTTTTCCGTTGAACGTGCGAACGGCCGGTGCAAGATTATCGCCGGGACAGGCAGCAACGATACGAGGCACTCCATTCATTTGACGAAAATTGCAGAATCCTGTGGCGTGGATGCCGTTCTGCTCGTCGTTCCATATTACAATCGTCCTACGCAAGAGGGCATTTACCAGCATTTCAAAGCAATTGCCGCTTCTACGAAGCTGCCTGTCATGCTGTACAATGTACCGTCTCGGACAGTTGCGAGCATGACAGCTGAGACAACGCTGCGCCTAGCCGAGATCGACAACATCGTAGCGACAAAAGAATGCGCTTCACTCGAACAAGTTACGCAGATTGTCGCTGGAGCACCTGCCGGCTTTACCGTATTTAGCGGCGATGATGGTGTTGCGCTTCCTGTGCTCGCCGTCGGCGGCTATGGGATCGTCAGCGTGGCCAGCCATATCGTCGGCAGCAAGATGAAGCAGATGATTGAAGCTTATCTGGCAGGCCGCGTCGAGGAAGCTGCCAAGCTTCACGTGGAATGCTTCCCGGTATTCAAAGGTCTGTTCGAACTGCCGAACCCGACACTGGTCAAGGCAGCGCTTGCTCTGATCGGTCAGCCGGTTGGCGGAGTACGCCTGCCGCTAGTTGTTGCGAGCGAGGCCGATATCGAGTCGCTTCGCCGGATATTGCCGTAAGCCGTCTCTCTTTGACAATTGGAAAAGCACTCGTGATAAGGCCGGTGCGGAATGCATCGGTCTTTTGTTTTCAACAAATTTCGCTACAAATTTATTCCAATACATAACAAGAAAGAATACGTTTACTTGTGTTTCTTAATTTCAATCATGTATAATGTTCTCAAGTGACGATGTGCGGCAAATTTTAGTAAATGGATTAAGGTTTGGAGCGGCGTCCATAACCACTCGAAGATCAACACCCCGAATTTCGACTTTATTGAATAATGGGGTTTACATTACTGCATTTTTAATAGGAGGTACAGATCCACTTGTCGAAGAAAAACACCCAGGATAAATTGCTCATTTTCGCATTGGGCGGCGTAGGTGAAATCGGAAAGAACATGTATGTCATTCAATATGGCAATGACATCGTTGTCGTTGATTCGGGGCTGAAGTTCCCGGAAGAGGATATGCTTGGCATTGATATTGTCATTCCAGACATTACATACCTGACAGAGAACCGCGACAAAGTTCGCGCAATTCTAATTACTCACGGTCACGAAGACCATATTGGCGGTCTTCCGTATGTACTGAAGAATCTGAATGTGCCTGTATACGGCACGAAGCTTACGCTCGGCCTTATCGAAGGCAAATTGAAAGAAGCAGGCCTGCTCGGAGAAACGAAGCGCATTCTCATCAACGCAGAGTCCGAGATCCAATTGGGCTCGATTAAAGCTTCCTTCTTCAAAACGAACCACAGTATTCCGGATTCCGTCGGCGTGTGCTTGGATACGCCGGAAGGAACGGTCGTACATACGGGTGACTTTAAGTTCGACCATACGCCAGTGAACAATCAATATGCTGACCTGCAGCGGATTGCCGATATCGGCAAACGCGGCGTTCTTGCGTTGTTGTCTGACAGTACGAACGCTGAACGCCCAGGTTTCACGCCTTCGGAGAGCATGATCGGGCCAGAGCTGGAAGATATTTTCCGCAAATCGCCGCAACGTGTCGTTATTGCAACGTTCGCATCGAACGTGCACCGTATTCAGCAAGTTATTAATGCTGCTATCGCCACACGCCGCAAAATTGCTGTCGTAGGCCGTAGTATGGTGAACGTGGTTTCGATCGCATCTGAACTAGGATATCTCGATATTCCGGAAGGTATGCTTATCGAACCGGAAGAAGTGAACAAAATGGCCGCTGACCGTGTCGTCGTACTGTCGACAGGAAGCCAAGGCGAGCCTATGTCAGCGCTCACGCGCATGGCACGCAACACGCATCGGAAGATTGACATTATGCCAGGGGATACCGTCATTATTGCAGCTACACCGATCCCGGGCAATGAGCGTTACGTAGGTCGTACAGTGGACGAGCTGTTCCGTCTCGGCGCTAACGTTATTTATGGCCCAGGCTCCATCTCCGGCGTACACGTATCCGGTCACGGTAGCCAAGAAGAGCTGAAGCTGATGCTCAACCTGATTCGTCCGAAATACTTTATTCCTATCCACGGTGAATATCGTATGCTCCGTCATCATGCGTTGCTCGGCGAAGCAATCGGCATGGAGAAAGAGAATGTGTTCTTGATCGATAACGGAGATACCGTTGAATTCCAGAATGGCGTAGCCCGTAAAGGCAACAAGGTGCCAGCTGGCAATGTACTGATCGACGGCCTTGGTGTTGGCGATGTCGGCAATATCGTACTTCGTGACCGCAAGCTGTTATCGCAAGACGGTATTCTGGTGGTTGTTGTAACGCTTAGTAAGCAAGATGGCGCAATTCTTTCGGGTCCTGATATTATCTCTCGCGGTTTTGTCTATGTACGTGAATCGGAAGGTCTGCTGGAAGAGGCGAACCGTATTGTGACCTCGACACTGCACAAGCTGATGAACGATAATGTCAATGAATGGGCTTCCCTGAAGACGAACGTGAAGGATGCGCTTGGCCGCTTCTTGTACGAGCAGACTCGCCGTCGTCCGATGATTTTGCCTATTATTATGGAAGTGTAAGGAACCAAGAGGTTCTCCCATTTTCGCATATGCGAATCGGGAGAACCTTTTTTTATTTTCCTGCCCTCCTGTATAATTCCATACCCCCACACCATACTATGCAGAGCGAAAAACTATTCGTTCTTCAAGGAGGAACCGACATGTGGGAAGATCAAGTTACAAATGAGAAAGCCGAGCAGCCGGAACCGAGTCCAGGTCCAGGTCCGGAACGTAAGCCAATGGGCCCTAATCCAACCGTAGATACGATTCAACAGCTGGGACAGACTTCTACGCCCCAGGCAGAATCGAATATTTTCTGCATGACGATTATTGGGCAAGTGGAAGGTCATATGGTCTTGCCGCCTCAGAATAAGACCACCAAATACGAGCATACGATCCCTCAACTCGTGGCAGCTGAGCAGAACCCTAAGATCGAAGGCATTATCATCGTGTTGAATACCGTCGGCGGTGATGTAGAGGCTGGACTGGCTATTGCCGAGATGATTGCTTCACTTACGAAGCCAACGGTGACGCTCGTGCTTGGCGGCGGACATTCCATTGGCGTGCCGATCGCGGTCTCGGCCAACAAATCGTTTATCGCGGAAACCGCCACAATGACGATTCATCCGATTCGGTTGAACGGCCTAGTTATTGGCGTGCCGCAAACCTTCGAATACTTGGATAAGATGCAAGAGCGTGTTACGCGCTTCGTGACCTCGCATTCCAAGATAACGGAAGAGAAATTTAAGGAATTGATGTTCAAGACAGGCGAACTGACGCGAGATATTGGCACGACGGTCATTGGAGCTGACGCGGTCAAGCATGGTCTGATCGATGCGGTCGGCGGGATCGGTGAAGCGCTACGTGAGCTGAACCGTTTCATCGATGAGCGGAAGAAAGCGACGGTTCCGGGGGGACTGACCCAATGACGCTTTATACCAGTATGCCGCTCGAACTTGTGCTGGACGGCGTGAACACGCAGCCTGGTCCCTTCGTAGACGTGGTTCACGGCGGGGTAAAGATGCAGGTGGAACCGGTGTCACCGGGAATCGGCCGTATTGTGCGGCTATTGGAATGCCCGCTGGATGCTTATCTGGATCCACAATATGCGCCTGGAACAATCGTCACTTATGCTTCTACCGTAGGCTGAATAGCACGCTCGCTGGATAGGAACATTTGTCCACCTATGGTATAATGGCAACCAGAGGTGACGACATTTGGCAAAGCGAAAGAAAAGGAAGAAGCGCTCGATTGGCACGAGCCTGAAATATGAAGTGTATGGTATATTGCTCATTACACTTTCGGTTATCGCACTCTCTGGCGAGGCTGCGGTAGGCCGTTCGTTGTCCAAGCTGTTTGGACTCATGTTAGGCAAATTTTACTTTGTAATCGCTTTGGTAGGGATCTATATTGGACTGGTTGTCATGGTCAAGCGTGCTTGGCCGTCCGGATGGACAAGCCGCAAGACAGGCGTAGTTCTGCTTGTTCTTGGGATGACTTTGTATAGTTCCATGACGATGATGGATCTGAAGACAGAGCCGGTAGGCGGCTTGACATCCGGATACATTCTGCAGGAGCTAGGAAGCGATGTCAGGGCCATCTTGTTGGATGAAGTGCCTGCAGCGGCGGAAGACGGAAGCGGGACACAAGCGGTTGCGGGAAGAGCAATAAGCGGCGGGTATGCAGGAGCGATTCAATATACGCTCCTTTTCATGCTCTTTGGTTATTTCGGCTCCCGCTTCGTGATGGTTGTCATGTTTGCGATTGCATTCATGCTGCTGACAGGCAAGTCGTATGTGGAGATTATCCAAACGGTGCGCAAACGCGGAGGGAGGCTGTTCTCCTTGCTGCGGGTGAAGCTGTTCTCCGGCGTCGGCCGTTCCAGATCGAGGTCGGCTCCTGCAGCGGCAAGTGCCCAGGCTAGCCGCACCAACGTGCTCGATCATGACGATCTCGACGACGATGACGATGAAGAACAGCCGGTGCCTGTCAGAACCCGATCGGGAAGGCTTCCGATCTTCTCTTGGTTCACCGACCAGTCAACCCCGGAGGCCAATGGAGGACAGTCGGAACAGCAGGACTGGGCGATGGATGATGAAGATGAGTTCCGTTCTTCGACCGCGAGAGGGCCTAGAGAACCTGCGTGGCAGGATGCGGATGATGATGAGAAAGATTCGAATTGGAACTCCCACCCGCCAAGAGAGCAGCAACAGTCTAATCACATTGCAGACGATACATATCGCGATTCGTGGGAGCAAGAGAATGCTGAGCATCACGCAGCTGCCCAACATCACATGGAAGATTCGAATCAATGGAACGAGCAGCATCAGGAAGGTAGCTACCTAGACCAGCATCTGCCGGTTGAAGCAGTCGAACCTCCAGACGGAGATAGCGCGGACATGGAAGCAAGCGCACCTGTTTTGGATGACGATGCTGTGCTCGACAGTCCAATGCTTGAAGCGGGTGAAGATTCCAATCTGCAGCCCGAACTGATACGACCCGTGCCGGTTAAGAAGCCATACCAACTGCCGCCTTTCTCGCTATTGGCGCGTCCAAGCGGAGGAGGGAGGATGGGGGATATCGGCGATGATTCTAGGCGCAAACTTGAGGCAACGCTCGAAAGCTTCGGCGTCCGGGCAAAGGTGCTCGATGTCGTGCGGGGACCTGCGGTTACGCGTTATGAAGTTCAGCCGGCTACAGGCGTTAAGGTCAGCCGTATCGTCGGTCTCACGGACGATATCGCGCTTGCGCTCGCGGCCAAAGATATCCGGATGGAAGCGCCGATCCCTGGCAAATCGGCGATCGGGATCGAGGTGCCGAACACGGAAGTATCGGTTGTTACGATGCGCGAGGTGATGGAGAATCCCGCTTTCCAAGGCTCATCGGCCAAGCTGTCCATTGCGTTCGGTCGGGATATCTCCGGCCAGTCGATAGTCGGTAATTTAGCGAAGATGCCGCATTTGCTCGTTGCAGGCGCAACCGGATCAGGGAAATCGGTCTGCATTAACGGCATCATAACGAGTATTCTTTACAAAGCTAGGCCCGATGAAGTGAAGTTTCTGATGATCGACCCGAAGATGGTCGAGCTCAATATGTATAACGGGATTCCTCATTTGCTTGCACCCGTCGTTACGGATCCGCGAAGAGCTTCGCTGGCTCTGAAGAAAATCGTCGTGGAGATGGAGAAGCGGTATGAGCTCTTCTCCAAGTCCGGCACGAGGAATATGGAAGGCTATAATACGCTTATGGCGGATAATCCGTCTGCGATTCTTCCTTTCATCGTTGTTATCGTCGATGAGCTTGCCGATTTGATGATGGTCGCGGCTGGCGACGTCGAGGATGCCATTACGAGGCTTGCGCAGATGGCTCGCGCTGCCGGCATCCATCTTATTATTGCGACGCAGCGTCCATCGGTAGACGTAATTACAGGTGTCATCAAAGCGAATATCCCATCCCGAATTGCATTCGGCGTATCCTCTCAGGTGGATTCCCGTACCATTCTGGATATGGTCGGTGCTGAAAAGCTGTTGGGACGCGGGGATATGTTGTATCTCCCAATGGGCGTATCCAAGCCAATACGCGTGCAAGGGGCGTTCCTCTCCGATCAGGAGGTTGAATCGGTCGTTAACTTTACCCGCAATCAAGCGGAGGCCGAATATAAGGAAGACCTTGTGCCTGAGCTGGACGATACGTCCGGGGAGGAAAGTGAACAGCTTGATGAGTTGTACGATCAAGCCGTGCGCATTGTGCTTGAAGCCAAGCAAGCTTCGGTGTCCTTGCTGCAGCGCAGAATGCGGGTGGGCTATAATCGGGCAGCCCGGCTCATCGATCAGATGGAGGCCAAATCCGTCATCGGTCCTTACGAGGGCAGCAAGCCGCGTGAAGTGCTGATGAGCCTTGACCAATATGACGCCGGAAAGATTAGCTCTTAAGGCAATACCATGCATAGAAGGAAGGAATGTCTCTCATACTAGGATTAAGCTTGCTTGCTCCTTTAGAATCCACTTGCAAGGGAAAGGCAGATCCTAAAGATGAGAAATCGTTTAATTGCGGTGACTTTGGTCATCGTCCTTCTGTTGTTTGGTGCGTTTACGCTAAGACATGCCGGAAGCGGAGAAACGACGGAGACCTTCAGCAATGCCACGCTCAAGGTCGGCTCTTCCGGGAAGGATGTCTACGAGCTGCAAGGCCGACTGAAGTTTTTAGGCTTTTATTATGGTAAGGTTGACGGGGACTACGGTTGGAATACACTCAAGTCCGTTAAGTGGTTCCAATCGGAATTCGGTCTGAAAGCCGACGGAATCGTGGAGGCCAAGACGAAGTTGAAGCTATGGGAGGCGACCAAGAAATACAAGCCGACCGCCGCTGAGCTTCCTCCGGCCTCAGGCACGACGAATTCCGGAGGGACGGCTGCCACGAAGCCGAAGGCAGAGTCGACGGGAACAGCGACCAACTTGTCGAAATCGAATCGTCTCGGACTTTCTGAGAATGACATTAAGTTGATGGCGAACGCGGTGTACGGCGAATCCCGCGGAGAATCGTACGAAGGGCAAGTTGCGGTAGCTGCCGTTATTTTGAACCGATTGAAGTCGCCGAGCTTCCCGAATACGATCTCGGGCGTAATTTTTCAGCCGGGAGCCTTCACGGCAGTGGCGGATGGCCAGATTTGGCTGACGCCGAACGACCGGGCCAAAAAAGCAGTCCAGGATGCCATTAACGGATGGGATCCTACCGGCGGCTGTATTTATTACTTTAACCCGGATACCGCAACATCGGCATGGATTTGGTCCAGGCCGCAGGTGAAAACAATCGGCAAACATATCTTTTGTATGTAGCCCTACTTAAGCGAAGCAGCCCGTGACCCATGCGGGTTGCTTCTTCCATTTCCGATCAGGTAGAATGGAATAGATTCAGGCGGGCTGGAATAGATTTACACTGACTTTAAAACCAGAGCGGAAGGGGAAAGCGAGAAGCGTGACCAAATCCCGATTTGAACGAGGACAGATGAACCGCATTCGTCTTCACGTCCTCCCGACTAAAAGATTCAAGACGTTTTCCATATCTCTGTATGCCGGGTTGCCTCTTAAAGAAGAGACCGTTACTCCGGTAGCGCTTATTCCCTTCGTGCTTCGCCGCGGGACGGCTTCGACACCGGAAACCATTGCCTTCCGCGAACGTTTAGATGACCTGTATGGAGCGGGTTTTGGGTTTGATATCTATAAGCGCGGCGATGCGCAGATCGTCCAGTTCCGTCTGGATGTCATCAACGACCGTTTCGTCTCATCGGATCAACCACTGCTCTCCGAGTCGCTTCAACTGTTAGGCGAGGTGCTGACGGCGCCAGCTCTAGAGAATAACACGTTCCGTTCAAAGTATGTGGAAGCGGAGAAAGAAACGCTGCGCAAACGTCTGGACGCGATCATTAATGATAAAATACGTTACGCCGCTGAGCGCTGCATCGAGGAAATGTGCAGCGACGAGCCTTATCGGCTGCATGCTCTCGGTCAACGTTCCGATATTGATGCCATTACGGCTGAATCGTTAACGCAGCAGTATCGCAACTGGTTGGCAGAGGCATCCTTCGATCTTTATGTTGTCGGCGATACGACATTGGAAGAAGTGGAATCGCTCGTTAGCCGCGCGTTCCAGATTGGAGCCGGAGAACCGGCTGCCTATCAGCGCTCAGCTGCACCTAGAGCGGTGGATGAAGTGAAGACGGTTATCGAACAGATGGATGTCAGCCAAGGCAAACTCAATATGGGTCTTCGGACGCATACGACATATGCGGACGATGATTATCCGGCCGCGCTGTTGTTTAACGGGATTCTAGGCGGATATCCGCATTCGAAGCTGTTCCTCAATGTCAGGGAAAAGGCTAGTCTTGCGTATTACGCAGCGTCCCGGTTTGATGGGCATAAAGGCATTTGTACGATTCAGTCGGGTATCGAAATTGATAACTTCGAGCGTGCGACTGCCATTATTAAAGAACAGCTCGACAGTATGCGTGCCGGCAACTACAGCGAGCTGGAGCTCAGCCAGACGAAGGCGATGATCGCCAACCATCTCCGTGAGCTGAAAGACTCAGCCAATGAGATGATTGCATACGATTTCAACGCCGTGCTTTCCGGCCGGGAACGCACATCGGAAGAGCTGCTCGAGCTTGTTCAGAATGTCACGAGCGAGCAGATTTCGCAAGTCGCTCGCAAGACCGAGCTGGATACGATTTATTTCCTGCGTGATCGGAAGGAGGCCTAAAGTCCATGGAAGTATTGTCCTACCCCGGCGTTCAGGAGACGCTGTATCGTGAAGTGATGCCTAATGGGCTCGAAGTCGTAGTGCTGCCTAAGGAAGGCTTCAGTAAAACTTATGCCACCTTCTCCACGCGTTACGGTTCGATCGACAATCGATTTGCCGTCGGTGACAGCGAGCCGATTTCCGTACCGGACGGAATCGCTCATTTTCTCGAGCATAAGATGTTCGAGGAGCCGACTGGAGATATTTTCGCTACATTTGCCTCGCAGGGCGCTTCGGCGAACGCATATACGAGCTTTGACCGGACCGTCTATCTGTTTTCGGCCACTGAGCAAATAGAAGCCAATCTCGAAACCTTGATTAATTTCGTCCAGAGCCCGTATTTCACCGACGAGAACGTAGAGAAAGAAAAAGGGATTATCGAGCAGGAAATCAACATGTATCGCGACAATGCGGATTGGCGCGTTTATTTTGGCCTGATCGATGCGCTGTACCAGAAGCATCCGATTCATATCGATATTGCCGGTACGGCCGAATCGATCCGTCAGATTACGAAAGAAACGCTTTACAGCTGTTACGAGACGTTCTATCACCCGTCGAATATGTTTTTGTTCATCGTAGGCGGCGTCGATGCGGAGAAAGTGTTGGAGCTCGTTCGCAACAACCAAGCGAAGAAAGACTTTTCGCCGCAAGGCGAAATTAAGCGTTTCTTTGATCCGGAGCCGGAAGCGGTCAAAACCGCTCGCAAAACGGCGGTACTGCCCGTTTCGCTCCCTAAGTGCCTCTTCGGCTTCAAGGAAAATCGCGCGCCATTAGCTGCCGAAGAGCTGCTCCGGTCCGAGATTGCCACCAAGCTCATGCTTGATACGCTGCTAGGCTCGAGCTCCCCGATCTATCATGCGCTGTATGATGATAATTTGATTTCCGATTCGTTCGGTCATGAGTTCAACAGCAGCCATGACTACGCATTCTCCGTTATCGGCGGCGAAACTCGTAATCCGGATGAGCTGCTGGCCCGTCTGCGCACGGCGATCGAAGAAGCGAGAGTGAACGGCATAAGTTCGGGGTCGTTCGAACGGACGAAACGGAAGAAAATCGGCGGATACCTCAGACTTCTGAATTCCCCAGAAGCCATTGCCGGCGAATTTACCCGTTACCGCTTCCGCGGTGCGGATCTGTTCAAGTTGATTCCCGTCTATGAGAGCATTACGCTGGAGGAAGTTAACGAACGGTTGCGTAATCATTTCAACTGGGATCTGATGGCGGTCTCGATTGTTTCGAAGGATCCTGCTTGAAATCATTGAAAGAAATGACGGTTCTTGTGACCGGGGGAAGCCGCGGGATTGGCGCTGCGATTGCGCGCCGTTTCGCGGCCGAGTCCATGAATATCGTCATCCATTATATGCAATCGCATGAAGCGGCGAACGAAACCGCCCGAAGCTGTATGCGAATGGGTTCGGAGGTCATGACCGTTGCTGCGGATCTACGCTCGAAGGAACAGATTCTTCGTATGCGCGAGAAGCTGGAAGCACGGGGCATGTTGCCCGATATCCTCGTTAATAATGCCGGAATCGCTCATTACGGCATGCTCTCAGATGTGACGGAAGACGAATGGGACGATGTCATGTCGGTTAATCTCAAGGGAATGTTCCTGAGTACCCAGATGTTCATGCCGAGCATGATCTCGCAGCGGTATGGCCGAATCATTAACGTCTCTTCCATATGGGGCATGTCTGGCGCTTCTTGCGAAGTGTTATATTCAACGACGAAGGGCGGCATGAACGCCTTTACGAAGGCGCTTGCCAAGGAGCTTGCGCCATCGGGTGTAACGGTGAACGCGGTCGCTCCGGGAGCGGTTGACACGGTTATGTTGGACAACCTGGATGCTTCGGAGAAGCAGGCACTCGAATCCGAAATTCCGCTTGGGCGATTTGCCCAACCCGATGAGATCGCCTCATTGGTTTATTTCCTTTCGCTCCCTGAATCATCTTATATTACCGGTCAGATTATTAGCCCGAACGGCGGCTGGCTGACGTAACGAGGCTTTTTGTGATCGGATTAATCTATGTTTGAAACTTTTGGACAGGCCCTCTCGTCGTATAAGAGTAGCCCCTTGCGCGTACAATACGACTGTTGCCGGTTAACGGTTAAACGCCAAAGGAGGGCCTTAAGACGATGACAACTGTACTTACTAGCTTCGACACATGGAAACAGTTTCTGTCCGAGCGCGTTGAGCAAGCGAAGAAGCTTGGCTTGAACGAGGATACGATTGCGAATCTTGCGTTCGAAATCGGTTCTTTCCTTGATGAGCGCGTCGATCCGAAAAACGACGAGCAGCGCATCCTGAAAGAAATTTGGGATGTAGGTAACGAAGAGGAAAGAAAAACGATTGCAAGATTGATGCTGAAGCTGGTTAACTAATCCATTAGGCTTGCATGCGAAAAGCCTCTCGTAGCGGGAGGCTTTTCTGCAATATTCTTTTGAAACCATTGCAGGAAAAAGACGAATATTGTAGAATATTCTTTCTGGATAGGGCTTAAAATTGACGGATAAGGGACTACGGCTCCCTGGACGAGGTGTCTCATGGAATACAAACAGTGGTATATGGAATATAAGATACATAAGAATCGGCCAGGCTTGCTGGGCGACATCGCTTCCTTGCTTGGGATGCTTGAAGTGAACATACTTACGATCAACGGCGTCGAGAACCGTACGCGCGGGATGCTGCTTCAGACGAATGATGAAGAGAAGATTGAAATTCTCGGCCGGATGCTTCAGAAGGTAGAGAATATCACGGTCACGAAGCTTCGTTCTCCGCGACTGGTCGATATTCTGGCCGTTCGGCATGGTCGTTATATTGAGAGAGACTCCGATGATCGCAAGACATTCCGTTTCACAAGGGACGAACTAGGACTTCTCGTCGACTTCCTTGGCGAAGTATTCAAGCGTGAGGGCAATCAGGTCATCGGCCTGCGGGGGATGCCGCGTGTAGGCAAGACCGAATCGATTATTGCCGGCAGCGTATGTTCGAACAAACGTTGGACGTTCGTCTCCTCGACGCTGCTCCGCCAGACGGTTCGCAGCCAGCTGTCCGAGGAAGAGATGAACGCGAACAACATCTTCATTATCGATGGAATTGTAAGCACAATCCGTTCCAATGAGAAGCACTACAGCTTGCTGCAGGAGATTATGGCCATGCCATCGACGAAGGTTATCGAGCATCCGGATATTTTCGTGAAAGAATCGGCTTATGATTACAGCACTTTTGATTACATTATCGAATTGCGCAATACGCCGGACGAAGAGATCAATTACGATTCGTTCACCGCTCACTACAACGATTTTTAATACAAGGGAGGTGTGGTCATGTCGGATTTAGGCGCCCTGCTGAAGAAAGCGCGGGAGCAGCGTGGATTGTCGCTGGATGATGTGCAGGATTTGACGAAAATTCGGACACGTTATCTGGAAGCGATCGAGGAAGGGAATCATTCGGTCCTTCCCGGCTCGTTCTATGTGCGCGCCTTCGTGAAGAATTACGCCGAGAACGTCGGTCTGGACGCCGACGAAGTATTGCGATTGTACCAACATGAAATGCCGGCGCCTGCGCCGGAGCCGGTCGTCGAAACCGTTCAGCGTCCACGCCGATCTCAGGTTCATGCAACCGACCGTTGGAGCAGATGGGGCTTCCGTACGCTCATGTGGTCGTTTCTCATCCTCATCGTCGTCATCGTGTATGTCTTCTATATCAGTAAACCTGCGGATAATGTAGATACCGCCGATGATCAGACGAAGATGACCGAGAACGCGGAACCGCCTAAAGCGGAGGAACCGGCAAATCAAGGGACAACGAACGGGCAGAATGCGACGCCTGCAGAGACGGTAACGCCTGATCCTGTCGTGCCTGAGACGCCGACGATCTCGGCTCCGGTACTGGAGAAGACCTCTGGCAGTACGGACTACTATACGTTAGGCGCAGCGGAGAAACATACGGTAGAGATCAAATCTGTCGGGGATGCAGGAGCCACTACATGGCTTGGCGTTCGAGCGAAGGACAAGAGCGGCAAGTATCTGCTGAATATGAATCTAGATACCGGGAAGTCAGAGACGCTCGAGATCGCCGGACCCTTCTACATTACGTTTGCCAAAGCGCATCTGATTGAAGTTACTGTAGACGGTACGCCGATCCCAGACGGTGATAAGACGAAGACCCACAAGTTCCAATTCAATGAATCGGAGAATGCAGCGGGCAACAGCGCTGCCGGGACTGGGACTACAGAGACGCAAACGGACGCAACGGGAACATCTACGCCATAACGCACTGTCTCTTTATCCTACGAGCGGCAATATAAGGCACTCACCCAGTGGCTGGCAAGGGTGGGTGCCTTTTCTTGTGTTCTCGAATCAGGTATAATACGTGACGTGAGATTGTTATAGAGGAGTTGGACAAGTGAGTTCGGAAAGTTCATTTGATATTGTTTCGAAAGTGGACATGCAGGAGCTGAGCAATGCCATTACGCAAGCGGAACGCGAAATCGATACGCGTTTCGATCTTAAAGGCACCAAGAGCAGCATTTCCTTAGAGAAGGACAACCTGATCGTCGCGTCTGACGATGATTATAAACTCGGTATTGTCCTCGACATCCTGCAGTCGAAGATGATCAAACGCGGCGTGCCGATCAAGAATCTGGAGTACGGCAAGATCGAGCCGGCTTCCGGTCAGACGGTTCGCCAGAAGATCCGCCTTAAGAGCGGGATTGAGCAAGATGTATCCAAGAAGATCAACGTGCTCATCCGCGATTCGAAGCTGAAGGTGAAAAGCCAGGTTCAAGGCGATCAACTCCGTGTAACCGGCAAGAGCAAAGATGATCTGCAAGCCGTTATGCAACTGCTTCGCGGAGCTGATCTGGCAATCGATCTTCAATTTACCAACTTTAAATAAACTGGTTGCCTCAAGCCAAAGTCCCGCGCTTCCTGCATGTCAGGAAATCGGGACTTTTTGCTATTTTTGACACTGCCAATACCTTGTATTATACTTGAAACGATAGCTTTTTCGGAAAGGGATATGGGGTCCATGACGGAACGAGTTAAGGTTGTAACGCTTGGGTGCGAGAAGAACCTGGTTGACTCTGAGATCATGTCCGGTCTCATCCATGAACGTGGATACCGCCTTGTCGATCAGGCGGACGACGCGACAGTGATCATTGTCAATACATGCGGGTTTATCGATGCGGCTAAGGAAGAATCGGTCAATACGATTCTCGAGATGACCGACTTGAAGGACACCGGACGATTGAAAGCGCTCATCGTATCCGGTTGTTTGACGCAGCGATATAAGAAGCAGCTCATGGAAGAGATGCCGGAGCTCGACGGAATCGTTGGTACCGGCGATTTTCACCACATCAATGATATTGCTGACGAGGCGCTTCGCGGCAAACGGCCCGTGAAAGTGGGGAATCCTGCTTTTGATTATGATCAGCAGCTCCCGCGCATGACGTCTACGCCTCGTCATACCGCCTGTCTGAAGATTGCGGAGGGCTGCGATAATGCATGCACCTTCTGTTCGATTCCGATCATGCGCGGTGCCTTCCGAAGCCGTTCGATCGAATCGGCCGTGGCCGAGGCGTCTAATCTAGCCTCGCAAGGCGTGAGGGAGATAAGTCTGATCGCTCAGGATTCGACCAACTATGGGACGGATCTGTACGATAAGTTCATGCTGCCTGAGTTGCTGAACCGCGTCAGCGAGGTGGAAGGGATCGATTGGGTACGGCTTCATTATGAATATCCCGGTTTCTTTACCGATGAACTGATAGATGTGATTGCCTCGAATCCGAAAGTGTGCAATTATATCGATATGACCCTGCAGCATAGCGAAGACCGAATTCTCAAAAGGATGCGCCGCCCTGGCCATCAGCGTGATGTCAGGGAGCTTGTGGCGAAGATCCGTTCCCGTATCCCGGACGTTGCTCTGCGCACATCGATGATCGTCGGTTCCCCTGGCGTGACGGATGATGACTTTAATCAGCTGTGCGAGTTTATACGGGAGATTCAGTTTGACCGTTTAGGGGTATTCACTTATTCAGCTGAAGAGGATACGCCGGCTGTCCGTCTGCCGGATCATGTCCCTGATGAAGTGAAGGAATGGCGTGCCAATACGCTAATGGAGATACAACGAGAGGTTTCGAAGATGAACAGCGGAAAATATGTGGGACGCGAAGTGAATGTGCTTGTTGAGCGATATGATGGACGAAGCGACGTATATATAGGGCGATCGGAATATGATGCGCCTGAAATTGATGGCGAAGTGTTTATCTCGAACTGCAGCGCAGCAATCGGCGAACTTCAAAAGGTGCGAATTACGCATGCTTATGAATTCGATATGTCCGGGGAGGGCGTCTAGGTCGTGAATTTAGCTAACAGAATAACACTAGCCCGTATTTTTTTGGTGCCGATCATTATGTTTTTGCTTCTGATCAATGTCGATCTGGAACCTCTTACTTTTGAGGACTTCTCGATTACATGGAATCAGATTCTAGCTGCGCTCATTTTTATTGTGGCGGCAAGCACAGATGGTCTGGACGGGTACATAGCAAGGAAGAACAAGATTGTCACGAATTTAGGGAAGTTGTTGGATCCGCTGGCCGACAAACTGCTTGTTGCCGCGGTACTGATTTCCTTGGTGGAGATGGATAAGGTTGATGCCTGGATTGCCATCGTCATCATTAGCCGCGAATTCGCCGTTACGGGATTGCGCCAAATTGCCTTGCTGGAAGGATCGGTTCTGGCCGCCTCTGCCTGGGGAAAGTGGAAGACAGCCGTTCAAATCACGATGATCATTGCACTGCTGCTGAACAATTTCCCGTTTACGTTTATCGATTTCCGATTTGACCTGATTTCCAGCTGGGCTGCGGCACTTATAACGGTATATTCGGGCATCGATTATTTCATTAAGAATAAGAATCTGATTCCGCTAACGGAATAGGACATCACGGACAAAGCATCACCTTTGGCGCGCAGGCGAAAGAGGTGGTGCTTTCATCATATTAGGATTGGAGCTGTGACTGACGTATGCGTGCTGAAATTATCGCGGTAGGGACCGAATTGCTGCTTGGACAAACCGTTAATACGAATGCGGCCTATATCTCGCAAGGCTTGGCTGAACTTGGCATCGACGTTTATTTTCAGACCGTTGTAGGCGACAATGAAGGACGAATCCGTCAGGCGATCGAGCTGGCGCGTACGCGTGCTGAACTGATTGTGTTCACCGGCGGGCTTGGCCCAACGCAAGATGACCTGACGAAGGATGCGCTGGCCGCGCTGCTAGGCCGCCCGCTCAGTTTGCACGAACCGTCGATGGCCAAGATCGAACAGTTATTTGCTTCACGCGGACTTCATATGGTAGAGAGCAATAGAAGGCAAGCGAATATGATCGAAGGCAGCGAACCGTTGGAGAATACAGCGGGACTGGCCGTCGGGAATGGACTAACGGTAGATGGCATCCATTATTTGCTCCTGCCGGGTCCTCCCCGTGAGATGAGACCGATGTTCGATGGACCGGCCAAGGCATGGCTGCGCTCAATCGCGGGAGAGGATCGCAGGCTGTTCTCCCGAACGCTGAAATTCGCCGGGATTGGAGAGTCTTCGCTCGAAGAGGCGCTGATCGATCTCATTGAGCAGCAGACGGATCCGACGATTGCGCCTTATGCGAAGGAAGGCGAGGTCGCGATTCGGATTTCGACCAAAGCGGTGTCGGAGCTTGAGGCAGCAGAGCGTCTGGATGTGACAGAGGCCCAGATTAATGCGCGCGTCGGCAAGCATATTTTCGCGCGGGAGGATATTCCGCTGGAGGACGCCGTCGTTCGTCTTCTGCGAGGCGCCAGATTCAAGCTTGCCAGCAGCGAGAGCTTGACTGGCGGATTGTTTGCGGAGCTGATCACGAACATCCCAGGCAGCAGCGGAGAGTTTGTAGGCGGTGTCGTTACCTATACGAACATGATGAAGCATAAGCTGCTTGGCATTCCGCTAGCCCAGCTTGAAGGACCCGGAGCCCCAGGGGCTATCAGCGAGTCCACAGCTAAGCTAATGGCGGAGCGGGTAATGGAACTGACCGGTAGCGATTTTGGCGTTTCCCTGACCGGTGTGGCGGGGCCGGCAGAGTCGGAAGGCAAACCGGTGGGACTCGTATACTTCGGGATCGCGCAGCGCGGCAAACAGACGATCGTGCATACCGCTCATCTCAGCGGCAATCGTAACATTATCCGGGTGAGGGCGGCCAAGGCAGCGCTCTATCGGCTATGGCAGGTGCTTGCAGGAGTCGAAGCCTAGCAACGTAGGTCTTGGAATCGAAAGAATAGCTTGTCAAGCTTGGCGTATTCGATTATAATCGACATTAGTTGACGGAAGAACCGTGGCGAAGATTACTTTGCTGCGGTTCTTTTTTTGTCCATTTACGAGCTGGCAGAAAAAATAAGAATATATGTTCGTAAAAACTCTTGTCAACGCGAACGAAACAAGGTATCATTACATTATCAATCGAAAAGGGTGTGAATGCGTTGTCAGATCGTCGCGCAGCGCTCGAGATGGCTTTGCGTCAAATCGAGAAACAGTTTGGTAAAGGCTCAATTATGAAGCTTGGTGAATCTGCTAACATGACGGTTGAAACGGTTTCTAGCGGATCCCTAGCATTAGATATTGCTCTTGGAATTGGCGGTTTCCCAAGAGGTCGTATTATTGAAATCTACGGTCCGGAATCTTCCGGTAAGACTACAGTTGCACTCCATGCGATCGCGGAAGTGCAACGTTCTGGCGGACAAGCTGCATTCATCGATGCGGAGCATGCGCTTGATCCGCTTTATGCAAGCAAGCTTGGCGTTAATATCGACGAGTTGCTGCTGTCCCAGCCAGATACAGGCGAGCAAGCATTGGAGATTGCAGAGGCGCTCGTACGCAGCGGCGCGGTCGACATTATCGTCATCGACTCGGTTGCGGCGTTGGTTCCGAAGGCTGAGATTGAAGGCGAGATGGGCGATTCCCACGTAGGTCTCCAGGCTCGTCTGATGTCCCAAGCTTTGCGTAAACTTTCCGGTGCAATCAGCAAGTCGAAGACGATTGCCATCTTCATCAACCAGCTTCGCGAGAAGGTTGGCGTTATGTTCGGTAACCCGGAGACAACACCTGGCGGCCGTGCGCTTAAGTTCTACTCCAGCGTTCGTCTTGACGTACGCCGCGTAGAGACAATCAAGCAAGGTAACGACATGGTCGGTAACCGTACTCGGATAAAAGTCGTGAAGAACAAAGTAGCGCCTCCGTTCAAACAAGCGGAAGTCGATATTATGTACGGCGAAGGCATCTCCAAAGAAGGCAGCATCATCGACATCGGCGTTGAGATGGACATTGTCCAGAAGAGCGGGGCATGGTTCTCTTACAATGGCGAGCGTCTGGGTCAAGGCCGCGAGAATGCGAAGCAATTCTTGAAGGATCATAAGGAAATTTCCGGAACGATCGAGAATCAGATCCGTGAAGCGAGCAATCTTGCAAATGCGGCTGCGCTTAATGCAGGCAACTTCAGCCAGGATGATGATGAGGACGAGCCAGAATTCGATATGTAATAATAAGTTCATTTTTCATAGCAGACCAGAACGCCTGCAGGGCGTTTCTGGTCTGCTTTTGAATTCGGGAGGGGTAATAAGACGTTGAATGCGGCAGAAGAGCCTACAGCGCACACAGGACTCGTCCAGATCACGTCCATTGAGCAGGTGCGCAGAGAAAAGTATCGGTATCATCTGTTTGTGAATGGCGAGCAGGACGAGCCCTTTATGTCCGTCCACGAAGACATTATGATCAAATACCGGCTGCTGAAGGGGAGAGAGATTCACCCGGAAGAACTGAAAGAAATCGTAGAAGAGAATACGAAGCATAAGGCTTATACGCTCGGAATCGCTTATATCGGGATTAAGCCCCGGACGCATAAGGAACTTTCCCAATACTTGACCCGCAAGGGGATCGACGAACAGTCCATTGAACAGGCGATTGCGCGGCTCAGCCGGGAACGGCTTATTGATGATACGGATTATGCCAACCGCTTCGCGGCAGAACGACTGCGCAATCAGCTCAAGGGAAGACGCTTGCTGCAGCAAGAGCTGAGAATGAGAGGGATCGAGAAGGACACGGCAAGAAACGCAATCGATCGCCTGGACGACGATGAGGAGCTCGCAATGGCCATCCGGGCAGGCGGGAAGAAGTGGCCCTATCTGAAAGGCGAGCCTCGCGAGCGGAAGCATAAGCTGATGACCTTTCTTCTTCGAAGAGGATTTCCGGGACATGTAGTGAAAGCAGCTGTCACTCAGGTTATAAGTCAGCCGGAAGATGACGATGAATGGCAGATGCTTGACAACTGATTTTCACAAAAGATAAAATGAAAGATGTATTCCTTTATCATGAATCAATTTTCCTTCCAAAGATTGATTCGAAACGATCATTTTCGTCAAAAATCATGATTGTGAATGCGGGTTGAACACCGGCCAGAAACGTAACACAATGAAAACCAAATAACGACCCAAGCGTTTGACTTGGTGAGTGCAACGAGGAGGTGAGAAAGATGTGGTATATCTGGCTCCCGATCACCCTCCTTGTTGGCTTGATTTTCTTTGGGCTAGGCTATTATATTCGGAAGTCCATCGCCGAGGCCAAGATTCAAAGCGCTGAGCATGCCGCTAGTCAAATTGTTGACAGCGCACGCAAAGAAGCAGAAGCGCTGAAGAAAGAAACGGTCCTCGAAGCGAAGGACGAAGTCCACAAGCTCCGTACTGAGGCCGAGAGAGACATTCGCGAACGTCGTAATGAGGTACAGCGTCAAGAGCGACGGCTGGTCCAGAAGGAAGAGTCGTTGGATAAGAAAATAGAAGCGCTGGAACGCAAAGAAGAACAAGTGGCCAACAAAGAGAAACGGATCGAGGAAACACAGGAGACGATCGATTCGCTCTACAAGCAGCAGGTAAGCGAGCTGGAGCGCATCTCTAACCTGACTATGGACGAAGCCAAACAGATCATTCTGCAAAGTGTCGAGCAAGAGGTAAGGCACGAGACGGCACAGATGATCAAGGAAATCGAACAGCAGGCCAAAGAGGAAGCGGACAAAAAGGCACGCGATATTATATCCCTTGCTATCCAACGCTGTGCGGCGGATCACGTTGCAGAGACGACGGTTTCCGTTGTTGCTCTGCCGAACGAGGAAATGAAAGGCCGCATCATCGGACGCGAAGGCCGCAATATTCGCGCCTTGGAAACGTTGACCGGTATCGATCTTATCATCGACGATACGCCGGAAGCGGTCATCTTGTCAGGCTTTGACCCGATTCGCCGTGAAATCGCTCGCACCTCGCTGGAGAAACTCGTCGCAGACGGGCGGATCCATCCGGCGCGTATTGAAGAGATGGTTGAGAAGTCACGCCGTGAGGTTGATGAGCGCATCCGTGAATATGGTGAACAAGCAACTTTCGAAGTGGGCGTACATGGCTTGCATCCAGATCTGATCAAGATTTTGGGCCGGCTTAAGTACCGGACAAGCTATGGCCAGAACGTACTGAAGCATTCCATGGAGGTCGCTTACTTGACCGGTCTTATGGCAGCAGAGCTCGGCGAAGACGTTACGCTTGCGAAACGTGCCGGCCTTATGCATGACATCGGTAAAGCACTCGATCACGAGGTAGAAGGTTCGCACGTTGAGATTGGCGTCGAGCTTGCCAAGAAGTATAAAGAACATCCGGTTGTCATTAACAGTATCGCATCCCATCACGGAGATTGCGAGGCAACATCTGTTATTGCAATGCTTGTCGGCGCAGCAGATGCCTTATCTGCCGCACGTCCAGGCGCGAGAAGAGAGACGCTTGAGACATACATCAAGCGACTGGAGAAACTCGAGGATATTACCGAATCGTTCGAAGGCGTTGAGAAATCCTACGCCATCCAAGCAGGCCGTGAAGTTCGTGTCATGGTACAGCCGGACAAAATCGACGATACTGAGGCATTCCGCCTTGCACGCGATATTACGAAGAAAATCGAGAGCGAACTCGATTATCCGGGTCATATCAAGGTTACCGTTATCCGGGAAACCCGTGCAGTTGAATACGCCAAGTAATTCCATAAGAATCCAATTGGTAAAGTGGCTGCCCTGCAGCCACTTTACTGATTTTCTGGGGAATACTAGCGATGAAAGTGAGGGCTACATAAGATGAACGTACTTTTTATCGGGGATATTGTGGGCAGTGTAGGTAGGGCGGCGGTGAAGAAGGTGCTGCCGGCGCTTCGTTCCAAATATAACCCCCATATTATTATCGCCAATGGCGAGAATGCTGCTGCGGGCCGAGGCATAACGGCTGCAATCGTCAAAGAGCTCCTCGATGCCGGCGTCCATGGAATTACGATGGGGAACCACACGTGGGACAACAAAGATATTTTCGAGTGGATCGACGATGAGCCGAAGCTCGTGCGGCCAGCGAATTTCCCGGAAGGCGCACCAGGCCGCGGGGCAGCGATTATTAAAGCCAATGGCAAGGAACTGGGCATCATTAATCTGCAGGGGCGGACGTTCTTGCCGCCGATCGACTGTCCGTTCCGTGCAGCGGATGAGCTGATCGAGCAGATGCGCGAGAAAACAGCCTGCATCCTCGTTGATTTTCATGCCGAAGCGACTTCAGAGAAAATCGCTCTCGGTTGGCATTTGGATGGCCGTGCATCGCTCGTAGTCGGCACGCACACGCATGTGCAGACGAATGACGATCGTATTTTGCCGGGAGGTACCGCATATCTTACCGATGTAGGTATGTGCGGCCCGCGTGACGGAGTGCTCGGCATGGAGCGTACGGCAGTCATCCATAAATTCCAGACGCAGTTGCCGGTACGTTTCGTCGTCGATGAAGGCGATTGGCATTTTCATGCGGTATTAGTGGAGATCGACGAGTCGACAGGCAAGGCCAAACGAACGCAAAAAATCCGGATGACCGAGACGGATTTAATGATGATGTAGAATTTTGTTTTGAAAATATGAAAATTCTCGCAATTCGGAAGAGTTTGCTAACGGGGCGACCAGAAAGAAGGAATTTTATTACCTCTCTCGAATACTATCTAAATAGTGGTATTCATCCATCATTCCCGAGGAGGTACTTTCATGGAAGTCTTAAAAGTTTCAGCAAAGTCTAATCCAAATTCTGTAGCAGGGGCGCTGGCCGGTGTACTTCGTGAACGCGGCGCGGCCGAATTGCAGGCGATCGGGGCTGGTGCGTTGAATCAAGCAATTAAAGCAGTGGCCATCGCTCGCGGGTTTGTGGCTCCTAGCGGGGTGGATCTGATCTGCATTCCTGCATTCACGGACATTGTCATTGATGGAGAAGACCGCACTGCCATTAAGCTCATCGTTGAGCCAAGATAGTGCTGCTGCTATAAAGAGAACGTAATCTGGAACCTGTTTACGATGTAGACAGGTTTTTTGCTTTGTTTGCATGCTTTGCTTCACAACGCTATCGGCCGAAAGGATGCGGTGACATGAGTTTGAAGTTAAGGTCTGCTGATTTTCATTGCGATGTACTGATGAAGCTGCTTGAGGATGAGAGTCGCTCCTTCACGAACGAAGAAAGAACGGAGCTCGATGTAACGCTTCCAAAATTGCGGCAAGGCGGGTCTGTGCTGCAAACCTTTGCCATATATATTCCTGAACGAATGGAGAAATCGATGATGCCGATCCTGCAGAGCATCGATCTGTTCCAACGTAAGATCCTGACTTCACCATCCTTGAAATGGATCCGGACGCGCCAGGATGTGAACCAATTAAATGGAAGCGGTTCAATCGGCGCCTTGCTTTCATTGGAAGGGGCTGACGGCCTTCAAGGAGAGTTATCCATGCTGCGGATTCTGTATCAACTTGGCGTTCGGGCGGTAGGGCTAACATGGAACAGGGCGAACTGGGGAGCAGACGGCGTATTGGAGAATCGGCAAGGGGGGCTTACGGGCAAAGGGCGTGAGTTCGTGGCGGAATGTAACCGGCTGGGGATGTTGCTTGACGTATCGCATTTGAGCGACAAAGCGTTCTGGGATATGGTGGACATTACGAATAAGCCGCTCATTGCTTCGCACTCGAATGCAAGAACTATCTGCGATCATCCGCGCAACTTGACCGATGATCAAATTCGCGCCCTAATTGCAATGAATGGCAGAATCGGCGTTACCTTTGTTCCCCAGTTCGTCATTGCAGGGAGGACGGCTCGCGTGGATGATATCCTCTTGCACGTGGAGCATATTTGTACGCTTGGCGGCGAGAAGCATATCATGTTCGGATCGGACTTCGACGGAATCGAATCCCACGTTATGGGCTTGTCAAACCCGGGCGAATTGGAGAACCTACAGGAAGCGTTGCTGCAAAGGTATAACGAGGCGCTAGTGAGCGGTTTCATGGCACAAAATGCACTCGATTATCTGCTCGAACAGCTGCCTGCTGGCAGTAAAATACAGTAGGTTATATCACTTAAGAATATAAGTTTCATCTAAAAGTGTTATATTTAAATATCTGTTTTTCCCTTGCATTTTAACACCTACAGTCATAGAATTTACTTAATGTTAAATCGTAATAATCACATGTTATACTTATATGCTCGTTATCATTGCACGTTCGTCTAAAGAGGAGATGTTCATTTTGATTAGTCAATTGTCTTGGAAGATCGGGGGACAACAAGGGGAAGGCGTAGAAAGTACCGACCGAATCTTCTCGACGGCTCTTAACCGTCTTGGATACTACTTGTACGGATATCGGCATTTCTCATCCCGTATTAAAGGCGGCCATACGAACAACAAAATCCGGATTAGCACGCATCCGATTCGTGCGATCTCCGATGATCTTGATATATTGGTAGCATTCGATCAGGAAAGTATCGACCTCAACTCGCATGAGCTTCGCTCAGGCGGCGTTGTCGTTGCAGATGCGAAGTTCAATCCGGTACTGCCAGAGGGCGTAGATGCCCAGTTATTCGCAGTTCCGATTACGAAGATAGCCGAAGAGCTCGGCACATCGCTCATGAAGAACATGGTTGCTTCCGGCGCATCGTGGGCGCTGCTCGGCCTGCCGATTGAAGTATTCAACAAAGCGGTGGAAGAAGAGTTCGGACGCAAAGGTCCGGCGATCGTGGAGAAGAACGTCGAAGCGGTTAAACGCGGCGCGGAGTTCGTCCTCGAACAAGCAGGCGGACCGCTGGATGCTTTCAAGCTGGACGAAGCGGACGGCAAGCAGAAGCTATTCATGATCGGCAACGAAGCGATTGGTCTTGGTTCGGTCGCAGCAGGCTGCCGCTTGATGTCGGCCTATCCGATTACGCCGGCTTCGGAAATCATGGAGTATTTGATCAAGAAGCTGCCTAAATTCGGCGGTACAGTCGTACAAACCGAAGACGAGATTGCGGCCGTAACGATGGCCATTGGCGCTAACTATGCGGGCGTGCGTACGATGACTGCTTCCGCAGGTCCTGGTCTGTCGCTAATGATGGAAGCAATCGGCCTTGCAGGGATGACCGAACAGCCGCTTGTCATCGTCAACACGCAGCGTGGCGGTCCTTCGACCGGCCTGCCGACGAAGCAGGAACAATCCGACTTGAACGCAATGGTATACGGGACGCATGGCGAGATACCGAAGATCGTTATTGCACCTGCCTCGATCGAGGACTGTTTCTACGATATGATCGAAGCATTTAACCTTTCTGAGCAATACCAGGTACCGGTTATCGTGATGACTGACCTTCAGCTTTCCTTGGGCAAGCAGTCCTGTGAAGAGCTGGATCTGTCCACGGTGACGATCAACCGCGGCAAACTGGTCCGCGAGAGCGAACTGCCGGAGCTGGAGACGCATCAACTGTTCAAACGTTATGAATTAACGGAAGACGGCGTATCTCCGCGCGTTATTCCAGGCGACAAGCATGGTCTGCACCATGTAACGGGCGTTGAACATGACGAGACGGGTCGTCCGTCCGAGAATGCCGGGAATCGTCTGCGTATGATGGATAAACGTCTGAACAAGCTGAACGGTCTGCAAATTCGGGATGCTGTTCGCAGCGACTCGCCGCATGACGCAGCCGACCTGCTCATTATTGGCATGGGGTCGACGGGCGGTACGATCGATGAAGCCCGAAGCCGCTTGGCTGAAGAGGGAGTATCGTCGAACCATATTACGATCCGCCAGATTCATCCGTTCCCGACAGAGCTGGTGAAAGCAGAACTTAACAAGGCGAAGAAGGTTATTATTCTTGAGAACAATGCGACGGCGCAATTGGCAGCGCAAGTGAAGTTGTATGCAGGCGGCGCGGACAAAATCAAGAGCGTGCTCAAATACGACGGCAATCCATTCCTGCCTTCCGAAGTGCACCAAGCTTGCAAGGAGTTGAACTAAGATGGCAACATTCAAAGAATTTCGTAATAACGTGAAGCCGAACTGGTGCCCAGGATGCGGCGACTTCTCCGTGCAAGCGGCGATCCAACGGGCGGCAGCGAATGTCGGGCTTGAACCTGAACAGCTTGCCGTTATTTCCGGTATCGGCTGTTCCGGCCGGATTTCCGGTTACATTAATGCTTACGGCCTTCACGGTATTCACGGCCGTGCGCTTCCGATTGCACAAGGCGTTAAGTTGGCTAACCGGGAGTTGACCGTAATCGCATCCGGCGGGGACGGCGACGGCTTCGCGATCGGCATGGGACATACCGTTCATGCGATCCGCCGTAACCTTGACATTACGTATATTGTCATGGATAATCAAATTTACGGTTTAACCAAGGGCCAAACTTCGCCGCGCAGCGCGGAAGGCTTCAAGACGAAGTCGACGCCGGAAGGCTCAATCGAGTCGACTCTTTCTCCGCTCGAGATCGCAATGTCCGCTGGCGCGACATTCATCGCCCAGTCGTTCTCCAGCGATCTGAAGCAGCTGACGGCATTGATCGAAGCAGGCCTGAATCACAAGGGCTTCTCGCTTATCAACGTATTCAGCCCATGCGTGACCTTCAACAAAGTGAATACCTATGACTGGTTTAAAGAGAACATTGTGAACTTGAATGAGTTCCCGGACTATGATCCATCCAACCGGATGGCGGCAATGAACAAAATCATGGAAACGAACGGTATGCTCACAGGTCTGATCTATCAGAACAAAGAGCGTAAATCGTACGAAAATCTTATCGCTGGTTTCCAGGAGCAAGGTCTGGCTAACCAAGATATTCAATTGTCGCAAGATCAGTTCGAGAAGCTGCTCGCCGAGTTTAAATAGGACTCACCAGGGCATACGGTCCGATTGGGCCGTATGCCCTTTGATGCGTTTGGACACAGCTACATAGGGATGCAATCGAAAGGATGATGGAAGATGAAATTAGTACCAGTAGGCGTATCCGCACGCCATATCCACCTATCGCAGGAACATGTTGAAATTCTGTTCGGAGAAGGCGCGCAGCTGACGGAGATGAAGCCGCTCTCCCAGCCTGGCCAATACGCAGCGAATGAACAGGTAGCCGTAATCGGTCCGAAAGGCCAGTTCCCTAAAGTTCGTATTCTTGGTCCCGCCCGGAACGCAACGCAGCTAGAGGTTTCGCGTACGGACGCGTTCGCACTCGGCCTTAACCCGCCGGTACGCGAGTCCGGTAACATCGAAGGAACGCCGGGCGTTACATTGAAAGGTCCTGCCGGTGAAATTACGATCGAGCAAGGCGTTATCGTGGCAGCACGCCATATTCACTTCCATACAAGCGATGCAGAGAAGTGGGGCATTGCGGACAAGCAAAAGCTGACGGTACGTCTGCAAGGCGAACGCGGATTGGTGCTCGAGAATGTCGTAGCGCGCGTATCTCCTGATTTTGCACTCGATATGCACATCGATACGGACGAAGCGAATGCAGCTGGCGCCAAGACAGGCGATCAAGCAGAGATCATCGGTTAAGATAAAATGGTCTGAAACAGAACGTAAGCTCCCTTATGCTGGTACAAGCCAGCGTGAGGGAGCTTTTGTATTTTTCATAGAGGGAACAAATGACAGATGTTGGCTTCATGGCACATATTTCGGTTGGATATGAAGGTGTAAAGTGATATAATACCATATTGGATTGAACTGCAACCTTACACCGGAATAAGACGAACCTTACGGGCGTCAAGGCCCGTGCCAGAAGGAAGTGAGCGCACAGTGATGAAGGAGAACAACGGCTCTCCGGATCTCAAATCCGTCAAGAGCGAGAAGGATTTCTCGAAGTATTTTGACTTTTCGAGTGCGAAGCTGCTGAAGGAAGAAGGAGGAAGTTCCACCTACCGAATCAGCGGCCGTGACATTACGATCAACTCCGCCCCGAGCTACAAGGATGAGAAGAAGCGGGGCAAAGAGGATATCAAAGTACATTACGACGATATCGTTCCGGAATCGCTGCGGACATTCGGCGCCCGCAAAAATTATATGATTTATACATACGGCTGCCAGATGAACGAGCACGACACCGAAGTGATGAAAGGGATATTCGAGCAGATGGGCTACACGGCGACCGAGGACCGCAAGCAAGCGGACGTCATCCTGCTGAATACGTGCGCGATTCGCGAGAATGCGGAGGACAAGGTATTCGGCGAGCTTGGCCATCTGAAGCATCTGAAGCGGGAGAATCCGAATCTGATCCTTGGCGTATGCGGCTGTATGTCGCAAGAGGAGTCCGTTGTAGGCCGCATCCTTCAAAAGCATACGTTCGTCGACATTATTTTCGGCACCCATAACATTCACCGTCTGCCGCATCTGCTGCAGGAAGCGACGTTCAGCAAGGAGTTGGTTGTCGAGGTATGGTCCAAAGAAGGCGATATCATCGAGAACATGCCCAAGAAGCGGGAAGGCATGCGCGCGTGGGTGAATATCATGTACGGCTGCGATAAGTTCTGCACGTACTGCATCGTTCCGTATACACGAGGCAAAGAGCGAAGCCGCCGGCCGGAAGACGTGATTGCCGAGGTGCGTGATCTTGCCCGCCAAGGGTTCAAGGAGATTACGCTGCTCGGCCAGAACGTCAATGCGTACGGCAAGGACTTCGACGATATTCAATATCGCTTCGGCGACCTGATGGGGGATATTCATAAAATCAATATCCCTCGCATTCGCTTCACGACGAGCCACCCGCGTGATTTCGACGATCATCTCATCGAAGTGCTGGCGCGCGGCGGCAATCTGGTCGAGCATATTCATCTGCCGGTACAGTCGGGCAGCACCGAGATTCTGAAGAAGATGAGCCGGAAGTATACGCGCGAAGGATTCCTTGAGCTTGTCCGCAAAATCAAGCAGGCCATCCCGAATGTCGTGCTGACAACGGATATTATCGTCGGCTTCCCTGGCGAGACGGAAGAGCAATTCGAGGAGACGATGTCGCTCGTGCGCGAAGTCGGCTTCGATATGGCGTATACGTTCATCTATTCGCCGCGGGAAGGGACGCCTGCGGCGGGGATGGAGGATAACGTTCCGGAGTCTGTGAAGAAGGAGCGCCTGTACCGGCTGAATGCGTTGTTCGGCGAGTTGAGCCGCGCGAGCTACGAGAAGCTGAACGGTCAGATCCTCGAGGTGCTGGTCGAAGGGGAGAGCAAGAACAATGCGAATGTGCTGTCTGGCCGCACGCGCGCGAATAAGCTTGTTCACTTCGAAGGCCCGAAAGAATGGATTGGCGAATTTGTCCACGTGAAGGTGACAGAGGCGCAAACATGGTATATTAAAGCAGAACCAGTAAGTGGCCCCATCCCAGACGAAGCGGTGTCCTAACCCACAGGAGAGTGAATCAAGCCATGTCCAACGAGCAATCAACTGCGAAGAAAATAGAAGGCTGCGGTCATGATCATCTGACGCATGACCAGAAGCATGGGACAGGCAATGTGCCTTCCTTCAACAACCAAGATCTGATCGTCCGCGCCGATATTATGGAGAAGACGAAAGAGCTGGCGAGCATGCTCTACACTTCCGAGGAAGTACAGCAATTCCGTCGTGCGGAGCAGCAGATTAACGGCAATGAGCGGATCCAAGTCCTGATCGCGCAGATCAAGAAGAAGCAGAAGGAATTGGTCGCTTTCCAGACGACGTTCAAGAACACGGATATGGTCGCGAAGATCGAGAACGAGATCGACGAGCTGCAGGATGAGCTCGACAACATTCCGATCATCTCCGAATTCCAGCAAAGCCAAGCGGACATTAACTATCTGCTGCAGACCGTCGTATCGGTTATCCGCGATACGGTAGCGAAGAAAATCAACATGGAAGACGTCGAGCTGGAAGCTCCGGAGAACTGCGACTAATAGCGGCGCCTCGCGAGGAACATCTCTTCGCATCCAGTGAATTCCTGATTGCGCCATGCGATTGCCTCCCATACTAACACGGTCTGAAGCCAAGACAAGACTCAAGGTAAGGGAGGGTATCGCAATGGATTCGAAGAACGGTTCCCAGCACAAAGAGCCCGCTTCGAACGGCCCGGAGCATCAAGGCCGTTCCGCAGCGAAGAAGAAGTCCAAATAAGAACGCAAAGAGCTGATCTTAGCTTTCGTCTATATGACGAAAAGCATAAGATCAGCTCTTTTTTATATCGAACGGGACTGCTCTTCTTGACCAGTTGCGATGCGTAACTTGACGCTCTCCGCGTATTTCCACCACAAGCTTAAGGCGACGGAGAGCGCGGCGATTGTTCCGCCTAACCAGAAGCCGCTCGCAAGGCCGTAGCTGTCATTCATGAAGCCCGCGAGGAACGGACCGGCGAACATGCCGGCGCTATAGGCCGCCTGGTAGAAACCCATCGCCGTCGCCCGGCGAGCCGGCTCGAACGGTGCAATGGCAAGCGCAAGCAGAAGCGGGAAGTGCAAGCCTTGAGCCAGTCCATTCAACGCCTGCGTCAAGGCAAGCATGCCGAGCGTCTCACTGAATGGAATAGCAATTGTAAAGATGGCGCTGAGCGCGAAACCGGTTATAATCACATTCCATGAACCGAATCTGGGAGCGAGGTAACGTCCGGTCAGCAAGGAGACGGCCGCATGCGGCACCATGAAGGCGATCACGATCCAAATAAGCTGTCCGCTGGTGGCGCCGAGTGCCGTCGCATGAAGCGGCGTAAACCCGAACATGGTGATGAATAGCACGCTGTGGGCCAGGATGGAGAGGATCGACACTTGAAGCAGCGATCTTGTCTTGACCACATCAGCCAGCAAGGAAAAAGAGATCGGCGCCCGAACGATTCCGCCCGAAGGCTCCTTCACCAGCAGCGCAAGCAGGAGTCCCGCAACGCCGAATGCGATACCGGTGGCGAAGGCCGCATTCCAGCTCAGCGCGCCAGCCAGCCAGCTGCTCAAGGTCATGCCGGCGAGCTGCCCGCCTGCTGTCATGAAGCTGATATTGCTCATGGCGCGCGAGGAATCGCTGTTCGCGAAGTAGGCGGCATAGAGCACCGTGAACGCGACCCAGGCGGAGGCACAGACGCCGGAGACGATTCGTCCGGCGAGCGGCCATATCCAGGAGCCGGGGATCATGAACAACAGGCAGCTGAGCGCGCCTGAGAGCAGCCCTAACATGAGGAAGGGCTTGCGTCTATGCAGCTTATCGGACAGGATCCCCAGCGGGAACCGGATCAGCAGCTGCGTCAAGCCGTAGCTGCCGAGTACGATGCCGATCATCGTCTCACTATAGCCGCTGTCGCTCATGAAAGGCGTTAGAATCGGAACATAGATATAAAGCGTCGACCAATACAGCAGCGTGACGATGATAAAGATGAGATGATCGAAGCGAGTGGCGGTTATGAACGGCCGGTCCGCCGTGTCGATAGGTACAGGGGATTGCAACGAATATCGCTCCTTCCAGCTGCAGGTATAAATCCCCCTCTACTGTAACGCAGGCGGGAGGGAGGCGGCAATGCTTATTGTTGTCCTGAACTTATGCGCTTAAGGCTACTGATCGATCGCTTCCGTCCGGTGCAAAATCGTCCACGTGCATGCGTGAGTAAAGCAGACGGCGTAGGGGCATACTACTTCCGCAAATAAGCTGGAGGTGGATTTTTCCAATGCGTCTAACGAAAACAAGCGGGATCGTCTTTACTTTGCTCGTGCTGCTAATGATGACTGCCGGACTTTCGCAGGCAAACGCTGAGCCTCCCTATGCCAAATGGGGGCGCCTGGCTATGAAAGAGACATCCAAACGCTACCATGCGCAGATTATCGACTACAAGCATCTAGGCAGAAAAGTGGAGCAGAAGGGCGTCGTGTCCGAATCTTTCAAGCTCATTCTGAACAAAAATTCGAATCCGTTCAGCGTGACGGTACGGATCTGGTTTGACCAGAAAACGGAGCAAGTGATCCGTATTCAATTTACGGAGGAAGGCCGCGCGGTAAGCCGTACCCGAGCGCAAACTAAAATGATTTGAAACGAGAGGATTTTATAATCGTATGGAAAAAAAGGATAAATAAGGAGGAGTAACTTATGATTCTGACTACAACTTCAACGATTGAAGGTCGTCCGGCCCAGAGCTATCTCGGCGTCGTAACCGGCGAAGCGATCATGGGCGCGAATATTGTACGCGATCTGTTCGCATCGATCACCGATATTGTCGGCGGGCGCTCCGGCGCCTACGAGGCGAAACTGAAGGAAGCGCGCGATGTCGCTTTTGACGAAATGAGCAGTCAAGCAACGCGACTCGGTGCGAATGCCATTGTCGGCATCGATGTCGATTACGAGGTTATCCGGGACGGCATGCTGATGGTGGCCGTCAGCGGGACAGCGATCAAGATCTAACGCATTCGTGAATCGGTGGGAGAAGCAGCATTCGCTTGGACAGCGGCGGTGCTGCTTTTTTCCATGCAGATCAGTCCTCGCACTGGACATAGCCAAGTCTGGAAATGTACAATGCAAGTGAGCGTTCACCTTGGCGATCGATCATAGGAGGCATAATGATTCTATGGATATTTTTCGGCTGATCGCGGAGGAGCGGATCAAGGAAGCCATTGCAGACGGCGCCTTCGACAATCTTCCGGGAAAAGGCAAGCCGCTTGTCATGGAAGATCTGTCACATGTTCCGGAGGACATGCGGATGAGCTACAAAGTGATGAAGAATGCGGGCTTTCTTCCACCGGAGATGCAGCTGTCCAAGGAGATGGTCACGCTGCAGGATATGCTGGCTTTATGCACGACCGAGGAAGAGCGGGTTTCGCTCCGGGATGAACTGACCGAGAAGAAGCTGCGCTACCGGATGATGCTGGAGGCCAAAGGACTTTACGGCAACAGCGCCTTTACCCAATACGAGCAGAAGGTTCGAGCCAAACTTGAAGGAGATGAATGAAGGCATGAGTCAAGAGATTACGACGACCGAGCTAGCCAAGCTCTTGGAAGAAGGACAACCTATCAATTTGATCGATGTACGCGAAATCGACGAATGGCAGTCGGGCCATATCGCGCAGGCGAAGCTTATTCCGCTGTCGGAGTTTACGGATCGGATGCATGAGATCGATACGGACAATTCGCCGATCTATGTCATTTGCCGCAGCGGCGGCCGCAGCGGCAAGGTATGCGACTATCTCGCGCCTCAAGGCTATAAAGTGGTCAACGTCCAAGGCGGCATGCTGAGCTGGGCCGGGGATGTCGTAACAGGCGATTAGCGCATGCGTGCGCCGGACTTTTCATAAGATGATGGGCACTCGGATTGTGAACGATCCGGGTGCTTTTTTTAATGCCCATGCAGGTGGGGCTAGAAGTCTAGCAGAGTCGTTCTACCTTTCTTGCGCTTCCCGTCATGTCCGAGGTATTCCGCCCATATAGTAAACAATAGAGTTTGCGCATGGCATCGCTGTGGCAGCAAGCACAATTGCCGAAGATGACGTTTACGGCAGCCTGGGAGGAGGCAAGTGAATGACGGAACGGCCAGATCGCGCGGTATTGGACATGACGATTCAAGGGATGAGCTGCACCGCCTGCGCTGCTCGAATCGAAAAAGGACTGGGCAGAATGAAAGGCGTGGAAGCGGTGTCTGTCCATTACGCCGGCAAATCGGGGAGTGTCCGTTATTACGCCTCGCTGGTCTCGCCCGAGCAAATTATGGACCGGGTCCACGACCTTGGCTTTCGCGCGGCGCTATATGGAAGCCAGCAGGGAGAGAGCGATGAACAGGGGAAGCTGCTCCTTCGTCTTGTCCTATCCATACTCTTGTCGTTGCCGCTGCTTCTCGGGATGCTGCACCATTACGAATGGCTAAGCGGGATTCCGCTGCCGGGCTTCATCCAGGAGCCGCTCCTGCAGTTCGTCCTGGCGGCGATCGTCCAGTTCGGGATCGGCATGCCCTTCTACTTCAACGCCTACTACGCGCTTCGGGAGCGGACCGCGAATATGGATGTATTGGTCGCATTCGGGACGACGGCGGCTTTTGCCTACAGCTATTATGCGATGCTGGCGGGCCTTCCGCTTTATTTTGAAACTTCGGCGGTCGTCATAACGGCTGTCTTGCTGGGCAAATGGCTGGAAGCCTCGATCTCCGACCAGGCGCTGCGTGCGGCTACAGGTTTCGAACGGCTGCAGGTAATGGAGGCGGTCGTCCTGCGTTCCGGCGCTGCAGTTACCGTGCGGGTGGAGGAACTGCGGACGGGCGATACCCTCATCACGAAAGCCGGCAGCCGCATTGCCGCCGATGGGGCCGTCGTGCGCGGCCATGCCTTCGTCGACGAATCGTTCCTGACAGGCGAGAGCATGCCGGTGAGCAAAGAACCGGGGGACCCCATATTCGCCGGAACGATGGTATCCGGCGGTGAACTGGTGAGCCGCATCCAGGCGACGGGAAGCGCGACGATGCTTAGCCGGATTGCCGCCTTAACGAGGCAGTCGCAATCGTCCAAATCCTCGATCGGACGGAAGGTGGACGCCCTCGCGGGAATATTCGTCCCGCTCATGATGCTGCTGGCCATCGTCACGCTGCTCATCTGGCTGCTCATCCTCCGTCCGGGCGATCTGAGCACGGCAGCCGTACATGCCTTAGCCGTCGTGCTCGCTGCCTGTCCGTGCGCCCTTGGACTTGCTGCGCCGATTTCCCTCGTGCTGGCCTCGGGAAGAATGGCCCGCAGAGGAATCGTGCTGAAGGAAGCGGGCGTGCTCGAGCGTCTGGCTGCGCTTGATACCGTCGTGCTCGATAAGACCGGTACATTAACCGAGGGCAAGCCGCAGTTGAAGCAGATTGCGGTCGCTTCTGGCCGCTCCAAGCTTGCGCTCTTGCGTATCGCGGCTGCGGCGGAAGCGGCGTCCGCGCATCCATTTGCGCTAGCGCTCAAGGAGGAAGCCGGCAAGAAAGGACTGGTGCTGCCCCAAGCCGAGCAGTTCCAAGCCGTGTACGGCCGCGGCATCAGAGCTCGCGTAGAGGGCCGGCTGATTGCCATCGGGAACAGGCGCTTCGCGGAAGAGGAAGGCCATGCCATCTCGCCGGAGATGATCCGATTTGCGGAGACGGCCGAATCAGCGGGGGAATCGGTGCTGTACCAGTTTGCTGACGGGATCTGTGAAGGTGCGTATGCCTTCTATGATCCGGTGAAGCGCTCTTCGATTGAAGCGGTCAAGCAATTGCAGCAGAGCGGCGTCGAAGTGTGGCTGGCAACCGGTGATCATCCGGCCGCGGCGCATGCGGCTGCAGCGGAAGCGGGAATTCGGCATATCCACGCGTCCATGCTGCCGGAAGACAAGAAGGCGCTTATCGAACAGCTGCGCCAGCGGCATAGAAGAGTCGCGATGGCCGGGGACGGGTGGAACGACGCGCCGGCGTTGGCCGCAGCCGATGTAGGCATGGCGATGGGCGACGGAACGGAAGCCGCGCTGGCAGCCGGACATATGACCCTCATCCGGGCCAGACTGACGGGAATTCCGGATGCGATCCGCATCAGCCGGCTTGCGCTGCGCAATATTCGGCAGAATCTCGCGTTTGCCTTCGTGTACAATGCGATCGTCATTCCGTTCGCGGCCTTCGGAGGGCTAGAACCTTGGATGGCGGGCACAGCCATGGCATTCAGTTCGGTGTCCGTCGTGGGCAATGCGCTGCGGCTCAAGAAACAGATGGAGCGTGTCGTACAGACGTAAGCGATAAATGGGACCAAGGACTTACGCGAATAGCAAAATAAGCCAAAAGGGCAGAAGGTTTTTCGGCGTGCGACAGCGAATTCGTAAGAAGCAGGTTGCTTAACAAATTGCGGAGGATGGATGATGAGACGTCGTGTCACCTATATCAACCGAGAGCAGGCATTAAAGGTAAAGGATCGGGGACTCATCAATCCCCACGCCATTTTGACCGGGAACATGAACGCGCTGATCGATCATTATTTGACAGGTGTTTATATTTGTTACGAGGGACGTATCATCTATGTCAACTCCCGGCTTGCGGAGATGTTCGGCTATACGCAGCATGAGATGCGGGAGCTGGATCCGCTAGACCTCGCGTTCCACGAGGATCGGGAATTGTTCCGCATATACACGACGCAGTCCTCTGAAGTCGTGACGAGACAGCATCCCTATTGGATCCGCGGCTTGCGCAAGGACGGCTCCATCTTTTTCTTCGAGACGCAATCTTCTCTCATTACGTACAATGGCAAACCGATGTTCATGGGGACCCTGATCGACACAACGAATTTGAAGAAGGCGGATGATCTGCTGCGGGAGAATGATGAACGCTATCAGCGGCTGATCAAATATTTGCCCGAACCGATCATCGTGCAGGACGGCGATACGATTATCTACACCAACAATGCGGCGCTCAAGCTGCTTGGAGCGGACTCGCATGAGCAGCTGCTCTATCAGTGCTTCCGCCAGTTCGTTCATCCGGATTACCGGGAGGCGACCGGCGAGCGCGTCTCGAAGGTGATGCAGCTCGATGATCCGCTCGAGTTCGTCGAGAGCAAGCTGATCGGCATGGACGGGGAAACGATCGATGTAGAAGCGTCCAGTATTCGGATCTACAATTTTCTTGGACGGCGTAATGTCGTACAGACGGTGTACCGGGATATTCGGGAGCGCAAACGGGCGGAGGAGGCGCTGATTAATTCGGAGAAGCTGTCCGTAGCCGGCCAAATGGCCGCGGGCATCGCGCACGAAATCCGCAACCCGCTCGCGTCGCTCAAAGGATTCTCGCAGCTGCTGAAGAAGAAGTTCGACCGGCATCACGATTATCTCGATATCATGCTCGTCGAGTTAGACCGAATCAATGAGATCGTCCAGGAATTCATGGCGCTGGCCAAGCCGCAGGCCAACCAGCTGTTCGGCCATTACAATCTGGTCCGCATCCTGAATTCCGTGATGACGCTGCTCGAGACGCAGGCGATCTTGAAGAACATCGAGCTGATCATTAAGCAGAACGAGCATCATGATACGATGATTTTCTGCGACGAGAATCAGATCAAGCAGGTGTTCATCAATCTGCTCAAGAATGCGATTGAAGCGATGCCCGACGGCGGCCGCATCGAGATTGAGTTGAAGTCGGTACGCGAAGGCGCGATCTCCGTTACGATTAAAGACGAAGGCATCGGTATCCCGATGGAGCTGATCGACAAGCTGGGCGGACCGTTCTATACGACCAAGAGCAGCGGCACAGGCTTGGGCCTTATGATCTGCAACCGTATTATTCAAGCCCACCATGGCGAGCTTTCCTTTGCCAGCGAGAAAGGCGCGGGATCGACGGTGACCATCGTGCTTCCGCTGAGGACAGCAGGAACGCCGGAGATTGCCAGAGCGGAGCAGCTGCAGCATTAACGTTTACGCCGGGGCGGAAGACGTCCCGGTTTTTTGGCGTTTTCACGAGGTTCGGCCATACGACCGCCGGAGAAAAAGTGGACAACCGTTTCCATGGAATGATATAGTAACAGTCGACAATTGCATAAGAGGAACAGGTGCCAAGGACGATCGATTACAGCGTAAACGATGTGCTTGGTTAAAAGGGAAGACCGGTGCAAGACCGGCACGGACCCGCCACTGTAAAGAGCCGCATGTTTGAAGGATTCGCATTCATGCGCTGCGCGCGTTATCGCTAGGTGTCACTGGATGATTCCGGGAAGACAGATGGACGCGAACGCTCTGAAGTCAGGAAACCTGCCTGTTTCTTTAGTGACGCGTACCTACGTGGAATTAGGGAAGTGTTGGAGCTTGGATATACGATCGAGGGAAGCAAGGCCATATGTGCCGTTGATGGAAGGCTGACCGTGTACATCTTATATACGCAAGCACTTCCGGCACTTAGGAGGTGCTTTTTTTAATTCCCTGAAGAATGGATATGCTTCGAAGTAGTGGCAGCTAATATTCTTGGGGATGCGACACGAGCACCGTTACGAAAGACTTGCGTCAGCCATTCATGCAATTGCTACGCTAATTCAAGGAGTGGGGTACATGAAGAGAAGTGCAATGATGAGATTGAGCCAGCTGTTGCTTGCCATGATGCTGCTCGTTGTTATGGCCGCTTGCGGTAGCAAGGCGGACAATAACGGCAACGAAGCTGCCAACACGACGAACCAAACGACGAATACAGCGAATCAAACGACAGACGAGACGGATACAGGCGGGAAAGCATCAACGGTCTATCCGCTCACGCTGACCGACGCGACGAATACGGAAGTCACGTTCGACGCCGCGCCTCAGAAGGTCGTGACGCTTGTGCCAAGCGAAACGGAAGTGCTCTACGCGATCGGCGCCGGTGAACAGGTTGCCGGCGTGGACGATTATTCCAACTATCCGGCTGAAGCGGCATCCAAGCCTAAGGTAGGCGGTATGGAAGCGAATATCGAATCCATTGTCGGCTTGAAGCCGGATCTGGTCCTGGCCTCCTCGACGATGAACACCGCCGTGATCGAGAAGCTGCGCGGCCTGAACATCAAGGTCTACGCATCCGATCCGAAAACATACGAAACTGTCATGGAGAAGGTTGCTACGATCGGCGCGATCATGGACAAGGCGAGCGAAGCTGCGGAAGTCATCCAGCATATGCAGGACGTGAAGGAACAAGTTCAGAGCGCGGTTAAAGATGCGGCTCAGCCGAAAGTATACTTGGAGTTCTCCCCGGGCTGGACGGTCGGCAAGGGCGAATTCCTCGACGAGATCATCACCATGGCCGGCGGCGTGAACATCGCGGATCAGCAGAGCTGGTACGAGATCGATCCGGAGAAGGTTATTGCCGCGAATCCGGACGTCATCATCTACGCATCGATGACGGTCAAGGAAGGCGAGAAGAATCCGATTCTGGCCGCGATCGAGTCGCGTCCGGGTTGGGAAGCGATCGCTGCAATCAAAAATAAACAGCTGTATGAAATCGAGCAGGATCCGCTTGTTCGCGTAGGTCCAAGGCTTGCAGACGGATTATTGGAAGTAGCGAAGAAGCTGCATCCGGATCTTGTCAAGTAATGCGGCTCAAATTGTTAGGATATGGAGGAGCAGCGATGCTCCTCCTTGCCGCATCTATCGTCATCAGTTTGTCGATCGGCACGTCCAATTTACCGCTGCGGGAAGTGTGGAGCATCCTGATTCACCAGCTGCCGTTCGTCAGCGGCGATGGCGGCTGGGATGAAAGCTCCATCGTAATCGTAACGGACGTCCGGCTGCCGCGCATCTTGCTCGCCGTATTGATCGGCGCTTGTCTATCGCTTGCCGGAGCAGGGTTTCAAGGGGTGCTCCGCAATCCGCTCGCAGATCCATTCACCTTAGGCGTGGCCTCGGGCTGCTCCGTAGGTGCCGCATTCATGATTTTATTCGGGTATCAGACGGTTGCCGGGATTTGGTCGATTCCCATTGTGGCCTTCATCACAGGTATTATTACGCTGGCCATTGTATTCATGCTTGCCCGTTCGCGGGGAGCGATGAACGTGGAGACGCTAATCTTATCCGGCGTCATCGTGCAGGCTTTCCTCAGCGCATTCGTATCCCTCATGTCGACGTTGACCAACGATGTCGTGAACGAAATTATGTTCTGGCTGATGGGCAGCATCTCCAGCCGCGGCTGGGAGCATACGCAGGTCGTGCTGCCGTTCCTCCTCATCGGCTTGCCGGTCCTGATCAGGTACGCGCAATCGCTTAATCTGTTCGTCTTTGGTGAACGCCATGCCGCTTATCTCGGCGTCGATGCCGAGCGGACCAAGCTGATCGTATTGGTCGTCTCGACGCTGCTGACGGCTGCGGCGGTATCCGTGACGGGCGTAGTCGGATTCGTGGGGCTCGTTATCCCGCATCTGATCCGGCTTGTGGTCGGTCCGGACTATCGGTTGATCGTCCCGCTCTCGGTCATCGGCGGGGGCATTTATCTGCTGTGGTCCGACACGCTCGCCCGAGTAGCTATGGGCGGGCGCGAAATCCCGCTTGGCGTCGTAACGGCGCTGATCGGGGCGCCTTTCTTTGCGTATTTGCTCTACAAGCGCAAAGTGGTGAAGGGCGGTGCCGCATGATCGAAGCCCGATGCCTGACCAAGGTGCTCGACGGCACTGCCGTCATGGACAATCTATCTTTTAGGATGGAAGAAGGCGGCATGTATGGCATTATCGGACCGAACGGCGCGGGCAAGTCCACGCTGCTGAGCCTCATATCGGGCGTAGAGAAGCCGACCTCGGGCGAGTTGCTGTTGAAGGGTAAGCCCGCCTCCGACTATCCGCGCAAGGAGCTGGCCAAGTGGGTAGCCGTTCTTCAACAGGGCGGATTGATCCCGGCCGGATTTACCGTGCGGGAGGTCGCGGCGATGGGGCGATTCCCGTTCCAGAGCTGGCTGGGCGAGGAGAAGCGCGATGTCTCGGAACTGCTCGCTCGTACGCTTGCGCAGACTGCGCTGACTGAACTTGCGGATCGCTCGATTGACCGCTTGAGCGGCGGGGAGCGCCAGCGAGTCGCGCTTGCGAAGGTGATGATCCAGGAACCGCAATTGCTGCTGCTCGATGAACCGACGACTTATCTCGACATCGGCTATCAAGTTCAACTGTTGGACATGGTCAAAAGCTGGCAGCGGCAGAACCGGGTTACAGTGGTTGCCGTGCTCCACGACTTGAATCTGGCCGCTCATTATTGCGATCAGCTGCTGGTGCTTCAGCAAGGGAGAATCGTTGCGACGGGGTCGCCTGAGGAAGTCATGGTGCCTTCGTTAATCGAACAGGTGTATGGAACTCAGGCGGTAATTGTCAATCATCCGGTTACAGGCAAGCCGCAGCTGCTGCTGCAGCCGTCAAGTCTATAGTAATGGAGGAAAGCAGAATATGAAGAAGACGCCTTTGCACGTGGTAGAGGATACGATAGCACGTATCGAGCCGCTCAATCAGGAGGCGATACAAGCCGCCGAGGATCATTTGAACGCCTTGACCAAACCGCCTGGAAGCTTGGGCAAGCTGGAGGCCATCGCACGCCAAGCGGCCGGAATCACCGGTGAGCTCGCGGCGGATCTGACGGGCCGTGCCGTCATCGTAATGGCAGGCGATCACGGGGTATGCGAGGAAGGGGTCAGTGCATTCCCGCAGGAGGTTACGCCGCAGATGGTCATGAACTTCTTAAGCGGCGGAGCTGCCGTTAACGTGCTCGCCCGCCAGACCGGTACGCACTTGTTCTGCGTCGATATCGGCGTGGCCGCGGAACTTACGCATGATTCGCTGCTCAGCCGAAAGGTGCGCCCCGGAACAGGCAACATTGCCCGCGAAGCCGCGATGAGCCGGGAGGAAGCGTTGCAAGCGATAGCGGTGGGGATCGAGCTCGTGCATGAACTTGCCGACCGCGGTTACCGGATGTTCGCAACCGGCGAGATGGGGATCGGGAATACGACCGCAAGCGCGGCCATTTGCGTCGCGCTCGTCGGCATGACAGCCGACGAAGCCGTCGGCTTGGGGACGGGGATTAATGAGGAGCGCCGCCGCCATAAAGTCGAGATTGTCCAGCGTGCTCTCGATACGAATCAGCCTTCCGCAGCCGATCCGATCGATGTGCTGGCCAAAGTGGGCGGCTTGGAGATCGCCGGTCTTGTCGGCGTTATTCTAGGAAGCGCTGCCCGACGCCGCCTGGTTGTCATTGACGGCTTTATCTCGACGGCAGCCGCATTGGTTGCCGCGCGGTTGGCCCCTGAGGCGATCCCTTATATGATAGGGTCCCATCTGTCCCATGAACAGGGACATAGCAAGCTGCTGGCTGCGGTAGGCTTGTCGCCGATGATTCATATGGATATGCGTCTTGGCGAAGGGACCGGCGCCGTACTTGGCTTCCATTTCATCGATGCGGCCCTCCACATTATGCGGGAGATGGCAACCTTCGAAAGCGCGGGCGTGTCGAAGGGCTGATCTTATTCGCCACTCACAACCCCGGGAAAGGAGATGAAGGCATGGCGATATTCATTACCGGCGGCGCACGGAGCGGGAAGAGCGATTTTGCCGAACGATATGCGATGCGGCTCGGTACTCGCGGTATCTATATAGCGACATCCCAAATTTGGGATGAAGAGATGCGGGAGCGTGTGGAGCAGCACCGCGCTATTCGCGAACAATCGGGCTATTCGTGGTCGACCGTGGAAGAGCCGTACCGGCTGGCCGACTGTCTGAAGGAGCTGCAGGCGCAACATGTGAGCGGTACGGAGCGGCCTGTCGTGCTCGTCGATTGTCTGACGTTATGGCTGAGCAACCATCTGCTCTTGCATGCGCCAGAGGGCGAGGAATGGGATAAGGGAACCAGCCGCGAGCTTAGCTTGCAGCTGGATCGGCTGACCGACGAACTGATCGATACCGTTGCCGCTTATGACGGGACGCTTCTGTTGGTGTCGAACGAGGTCGGCAGCGGGGTCGTGCCGGCTTATCCGCTTGGCCGAAGATTCCGTGATGCGGCAGGACGGCTGAACAGGCGGCTGGCGCAGCATTGCGAGGAAGCGTTCCTCGTTGTCGCGGGCATGCCGCTTGATCTGAAGAAGCTGGCCTTCAACCTCGAAGAGCTATGATCTTGTATTCGCTGAATGAGATTCTGCTTATTACCGCCTGTGCGATTGTGATCGACTGGGTTGTCGGAGACCCGAAGTGGCCGACGCATCCCGTGATCTGGATCGGCCGGTTCATCAGCGCGTTCGAGCGGAAGCTGCGGCCGGAATCGGTGACGCTTACAGCAGGGCAGCTTAAGCGCCGCGGCGTGCTGCTGACACTTGGGACCGTGCTGCTTGCTTACGTCATCTTGCAGGCTCTCGTGCTGCTGGCTGACTGGATTCATCCGGTCGCGGGCTACATTGTATCCGCCTGGTTCATCTCCACCACGATCGCGGTGAAGGGGCTCAAGGATGCGGCGATGCTCGTCTACCGGCCGCTCGCTGCGGGCGATCTGGCGCAAGCGAGGGTCTATATCGGTTACATCGTAAGTCGCGACACCTCGGTCATGGAGGAGCATGATACGGCTCGGGCGGCAATCGAGACGGTTGCTGAGAATACGGTGGACGCCTTCGTGTCGCCTATCTTCTTCGCGCTGCTCGGCGGCGCGCCGCTAGCCATGCTCTATCGGGCCGCCAACACGTTGGATTCCATGGTCGGCTACCGCAACGAACGCTACTTGCACTTTGGCTGGGCTTCCGCCAGGCTGGATGACGTGCTTAATTACGTACCTGCCCGCATCAGCGGATTTCTGCTGACCATGGCGTCCGCAATGTTGCCCGGCCTATCGCCTTCACGCGCAATGAAGGCGGTCTTCGTGTTCGCTAAGCGGCATCCGAGCCCGAACAGCGGCATCCCGGAATCCGCTGCGGCAGGCGCGATGGGAATCGAGCTTGGCGGACGGAATATTTACTTCGGGCGTGTCAGCGAGCGTGCCCGGCTAGGTTGGCCGCTAAGGCCGTTGACGCCGCAGCATATCGTCCAGACCGTCCAACTGCTGTATGTCACAAGTATACTGGTGTTCGCGGGGGTATTAGCAGTATGGCTATTCGTTCGTTAAAGGAAAGTCTTCAAGCAGCCGGTGCCGCCTTCCAGCTATTGACGCGAATTCCGATTCCGGTCCAGATTCCGTTTACGCGCGAGGTGCTGGCAAGAAGCGTGCTGTTTTATCCGTTAGTCGGACTTATTGTCGGTCTTATAACAGCGCTTGCCGGCTGGCTGCTTGCGTACGTCTTGCCTGCCTGGCCAGCTGCGGTGTTGACGCTGCTCGTATGGATCGCCCTGACTGGCGCTCTCCATCTAGATGGGCTGATGGATACGGCCGACGGCGTGCTTAGCCATCGTTCCCGGGAAAAGATGCTTGAGATTATGAAGGACAGCCGCGTCGGCGCAATGGGCGTCATCGCGGCTATTCTGCTATTGCTGCTCAAAGCAAGCCTCATCGCCCAGTGGCTAGGCGAGTCGGATTTGCGGCCGCTTCTTCCTCATTTGGTTACAGCCTGTATGTGGGGGCGGTTATGGATGGTTGGCGCGATGCTGCTGTGGCCCAATGCCAGGGGCAATGAGGGGCTTGGCGGCATGTTTGCCGGCTTGCCGAAGCGTCAGCTTGCCTACGCCGGCCTCTTGCACGTGGTGCTGGCGGGTGGTGTTTATGCCGTGAGCGGGACAAGTTGGCAACATGGCGCGTTGTATCTATTGACCGGAGCCGTTATTACAGCGTTTGTCGGCGGCGGAGTCGCGATGTGGCTGAATGCCAAGCTCGGCGGGTTGACCGGCGACACTTACGGCACGATGAATGAAATTGTCGAGACGGTCCTGCTGCTCGCTGCAGTGGCGATCTTTTTATAAAGAAAGGGGCGGTTGAGTCTATGCTCGAGAAATTCGGCCATGGCGGCGATCTGCTCACGGCCGCGGGACTGTATGGCCTGGAGGCGGGGCAATTCGTTGATTTTAGCGCCAATATGAATCCGCACGGTCCGCCAGACGCGGTGCGAGCCGTGCTTCAACGCTACGCCGAGACGATCGGCAGCTATCCGGATCCGGCCGTTCGCGGGCTGCGGCGCAAGCTGGCTCTGCATCATGGCGTGGAGGAAGGCAGCGTGCTCGTCGGCAACGGAGCGGCGGAATTGATTGACCTCGTCGTCCGGCTGTTGCTGCCGAGCGAGGTTATCCTAGCTCAGCCATGCTTCGTGGAATATGGCGATGCCGCGCGCAAATGCGGCATACCGATCCGAACGGTAGCGCTTGCCGCAGAAGAACGGTTCGCTTTAACGGAGCAAGCGGTGAGACATACGATGGCGAATATGCGGGACCAAGGGATAGCTACGGGAACCGCCCTTTGGTTTCTCGGCTCGCCGAACAATCCGACTGGGCAGCTCATCGATGCAGGCGTCATCCGGCTGCTGCTGGCAGAAGGCGAGCGCGTCGTGCTAGACGAGGCGTTTATGGATTTTGTGGCGGAAGAGAAGGCGTACAGTTTCATATCGGAGGCCGCTAGCGGGTACGGAGACCGGCTGATCGTCATCCGTTCGATGACGAAATTTTATGCGATTCCCGGCATCCGTCTTGGTTATATGGTTGCAGACGAGGCGTTAATTGCGGGACTTAGCGAACTGCAGGTGCCTTGGAGCGTCAATTCGCTCGCGCAGCAGATCGGAGAAGCGGTGCTGGATGATATCAGCTATGCGGAACGTACGATGGCTTGGCTGAAGGAGGAGCGTCCTTGGCTGACGCAGCAGCTGGAACAGCTGGGGCTTGACGTAGCGCCGGGACATGTCAATTACGTCCTATTCCGGATACCGCGTTCGTTCAACCTTAAGGCCTCCGAACTGCAGCAGCTAATGGGGGAGCGAGGCGTGCTCATTCGGGACGCCTCTCATTTCGAGGGACTCGGCGAGGGTTATTGCAGGATTGCCGTTCGATTCCGTCAGGAGCACGAGCTGCTTCTGCAGACGCTGCGTGAAGTGTTAGCAGGAAGAAAGGCAGGGGGACGATGAAACAGCCGGCTCGAACAATCATGGTGCAGGGGACAGCCTCGGATGCGGGCAAAAGTATCATTACGACAGCGCTTTGCCGGATTCTGACGGAGGAAGGCTACCTGGTCGCTCCCTTCAAGTCGCAGAATATGTCGCTTAACTCTTATGTGACTTGGGACGGGAAGGAAATCGGCCGGGCGCAAGGGATGCAGGCCGACGCATGCGGCATTCTGGCAACGACGGATATGAATCCGATCCTGCTGAAGCCGAAAAAGGAGATGGTATCCCAGGTGATCGTGCATGGGAAGCCGCTCGGGGATTTTGCCGCCCGCACCTACAGGGAAGAGGTGCTGCGAGAAGCGGGGACGATCGTGCAAGAGTCGCTTCATCGCCTGCGCGATGCGTATGACGTCGTTGTGCTCGAGGGAGCCGGCAGCCCGGCCGAAATTAACTTGAAAGATCGCGATGTCGTTAATATGCGCGCTGCCGGGTGGGCAGAAGCACCGGTCATCCTGGTGGCCGATATCGATAGGGGCGGCATGTTCGCGGCGATCGTCGGGACGATGGAGCTGCTCGAACCGCATGAGCGGGACCGGGTGTGCGGGTTCATCGTGAACAAATTCCGAGGCGATGTTTCCCTGCTGCAGCCGGGACTGGATTGGCTCGAGCAGCGGACGGGCAAGCCGGTATTGGGCGTCGTGCCGTTTTTGCCGAAGCTGGACCTGGAAGACGAGGATTCCTTATCGCTTGACCAGAAGCTGGCCGCGGGCGACTCTGCATTGAACGGGGACAAAGCAGCGGAATCGCTCGATGTGGCGGTCATCCGCTTGCCGCATATTTCGAACTTTACCGATATCGATCCACTGCTCGGCGAGCCGGATACGCGTGTTCGTTTTGTAAGAGATGCTGGCGAGTGGGGAGCTCCGGATATCGTGATTATCCCCGGCAGCAAAAATACGGTCGACGATCTGCTCTATCTGTACGACAGCGGGCTAGCCGGCCTGCTGGAACGGCATCGCAGCGTCGGTGGTTACGTCGTCGGCATCTGCGGCGGTTATGAGATGCTCGGCATACGGCTGCTTGACCCGTTTCATAGTGAGTCGGATCGTGATGAAATAAAGGGGCTTGGATGGTTTCCGTTCCAGGTGACCTTCTCGCAGACCAAGCGGACCGTCCGGGTACATGGCTATGCCGACTTGCCGGGACTTAGCGAACAGCATCCCGTCGAGGGGTATGAGATTCATACCGGTGCCGTGGATTGGATGCGAGAGGGCGCGGAGGCATCGACATTCGTATCTCAGGGGGAGGATCGCAGCCTAACGCTTGAACAAGCCGATCGTCCCTTTGCGCTGCGCGAACACGAGGGAGAAGCATTCTCAGCAGAAGGTTGCGCCTCCGTCTACGGCAAGGTGTGGGGGACGTTCCTGCACAGCGTGCTACACAATGATGAGCTTCGCCGGGCTTGGCTCAACCGGGTGAGGATCGGGAAAGGGCTCGAGCCGGTCGCCGAGGTAATCTATACGCGCGAACGGCGCGAGCAGGCTTTTGCACGGCTGGCTGCCCATGTCAGGGAGCACGTCGACATCGCGCGCATCAAGCAGCTGATGGGCCTTGGGCAGGAGCGGTCATGAGCCAGCCTTTTCGCAGCGGAACGCATTGGTCCTCGACGATATGGCCCGGACTGAGCGCATCATTCGACGACGAGCAGATTATTCTTCGGAGCGGGCAATTGCTGGAGACGCTGAGCAGCAGCGTGTATGGAGGCGGTAGCGGCGTCTGGGCCCATGCATTCGTTAACCGCAAAGTGCCGCTCTCGTACCGCAGCGGAGATCCGGTTGAAGATCTGCGGGAGATGATCCGGAAAGCTCGATTGCCTGCCGAGGCTACGGTCGGGCTACTGACAGCGGCCAAGCTGACACATGCTTCCGTGCATGAAGAGGCGGGCGACAGGTTTAATATTGTCTGCCTGGCTACGGCGGGGATTGGCAATGCAGCGAGGGCCGGTGCCGAGCGTCAGGTATTCTCGGCTTATTCGGCAGGCACGATCAACATCTTCGTGTTGATCGACGGCCAGTTGTCTCCCTCGGCAATGGTAGGCGCGATCATTACGGCGACGGAGGCCAAGTGCGCGGCATTGCAGGATCTGGGCATTCCCGATCCGGTGCATGGCGTCATCGCGACAGGTACGACGACCGATTCGGTCGTAATTGCCGTCAGCCAGAACGCGGATTTCGGCGCCGTCCATGCCTATGCCGGAGCTGCGACGACGCTAGGCAATACGCTTGGCCGGGCGGTGTATCGGACCGTGTATGAGTCGGTGAAGACCAGGGATGAACTATGATAGTCAAGCGACAACTAAAGTGAAGCGAGCGTAACCTTCGTCTGCATGCAGGCGGAGGTTTTTTTGGCGATCCGGTGAATCTTAGTGGATGAATCGGACAAGAGCTACGGAATTGTGGGCTGTACAGTTGATTAAGTGTGGCTGAGTGGGGGATTGAGCGGTGAATAGTGAGATGAGGAAATGTGGTTGATTGAGGCTCGTGCTACGGGATCGTGGTCAGCAGGGATATAGCACGTTCAAGCATTACGGCAATGAGCAAGACGAAACGCCGCTTGTTACCCGCGTCTCGTCTTTTCTCTTATCCGGTGAGATAGCGCATCAGCTCGTCCGTGACGACAACTGCTTCCTTCGGAATGCGGTCCAAAGCGAACTCGCTCACCAGTTCGCTCGCGCGAACCGGTTCCGGCTGCGGGAGCAGCCCGCTCAAGGCTGCCAGCCAGCCGATGATCCGCTCCGGGCTGACGCCGGCTTCGCGCAGGCTGGCGAGCGCGATGGAACCGTGCCGCTTGGCAAGGCGCTTCCCGTCGGTACCGTTCAGCAGCGGCACATGGGCAAAACGCGGCGCGGGCAAGCCAAGCGCCTCATAGAGCATCAGCTGGCGGGGCGTCGAATCGAGCAGATCGTAACCGCGCAGCACATCGGTTACGCCCATCGCGGCGTCATCGACGACGACGGCCAGCTGATAGCTGATAATGCCGTCCGCCCGCCGAACGACGAAATCCCCGCCCCCGCCGGCGGCGAACGTCTGCCAGCCGGCTGTTTCATCATGGAACGTATAGGGACCTTCCGCCGCGCGAAAACGCAGGGACGGCGTCTTGGATAACGCTCTCTCCGCGCGTTCTGCTTCCGTTAGCCGCGAACAGGTCCCCGGATATACAGGGCCTTCGCTTCCAAGACCGTGCGGCGCGCTGGCGATGGACAGCAGTTCCGCGCGGCTGCAGTAGCAAGGATACAGCAAGTGCTGTTGCTCCAACTGGTCCAATGCTGACGCATACAGATGCTCCCGTTCGCTTTGCGTATAGGGGGCATGCGGTCCGCCCATATCCGGGCCTTCATCCCAGTCGAGTCCCAGCCAACGCAGGTCGGCGAGTGCCTGCTCCGCAAGCTCCGGCTTGCAGCGCGGTTTGTCGATATCCTCCATGCGCATGATGAAACTGCCGTTCATGCTGCGGATCTGCAGCCACGACAAGAGCGCCGTCCGGGCGTTGCCGATATGCATATATCCAGAGGGGGTAGGGGCGAAACGTCCTCGGATGTGGCTCATTATTCATTCTCCTTTCGTGAAGGAAGGTTGTTACTGTGAATGGAATGCTGATCGTCCTACCGGCCGCTCAAGCCAATCCATATGAATGGAATGCTGATCGTCCTACCGGCCGCTCAAACCAATCCCTATGAATGGAATGCTGATCGTCCTACCGGCCGCTCAAACCAATCCACATGAATGGAATGCTGATCGTCCTACCGGCCGCTCAAACCAATCCATTTCTTATGCCACATTTTAGCACGTCCCTCCGAACGCCCGCAATGAATGCTAAGCAGGCCGCTCATCACTCGACCTAGCAGGTATCATGCTATCTTTTGCCGGCCAACGTCCCTATAATAGAGGCAGCAGACCATGAACTGGTCCATGGCAGACGTAATTATGAACAAGGGGAAGAAGCATGAACCGATTACCTATCGACGAAGTACTGCCGGAACTTGCGCAAGTCCTCCAAGCCACGTCCAACGCGGTGCTGGTGGCTGCGCCCGGCGCTGGCAAAACAACCCGTATTCCGCTTGCGCTTCTCGGCGAGCATTGGCTGGACAGCCAGCGGATTCTAATGCTGGAGCCACGGCGGATCGCGGCACGATCGGCAGCCCGTTTCATGGCGGCCTCCATAGGCGAACAAGCTGGGGGAACCGTTGGCTATAGAGTGCGCATGGACACGAAAGTCGGACCTTCCACGCGAATCGAGGTCGTGACGGAAGGCGTGCTGACCCGCATGCTGCAGCATGATCCGGCCCTGGAAGGCGTCGGGCTTGTCATCTTCGACGAATTTCACGAGCGTCATCTGAACTCGGATCTCGGACTTGCGCTCTGTCTGCAGACGCAAGCTCTGTTCCGGGAAGATTTACGCATCCTGGTCATGTCGGCCACGATCGAGGCGGAGCCGATCGCCGAGCTGCTCGGCGGTGCGCCGGTCACCATAAGCGAAGGACGAGCCTATCCGGTCGATACAATCTATCAAGCAGTACGCCAAGAAGGACGTCTCGAGGAGGCTGTCGTTCCCGCGCTTCTCGAAGCGATCGCGAAGCATGAAGGCGACATTCTCGTATTTCTGCCTGGAGCGGGTGAAATCAGGCGCGTGCAAGGACGTCTGGCAAGCGCGGGTCTACCTGCCGGGGTCGACGTAACGCCACTCTACGGCGGCATGCCGGCGGAGGCACAGGACAAGGCGGTATCGGCCGCAGAACAAGGCAGGCGAAAAATCGTGCTGGCTACCTCCATCGCCGAATCCAGCGTCACGGTCCGCGGCGTCCGCATCGTCATCGACGGCGGGCTGAGCCGCGTGCCGAAATTCTCGCCGCGTACCGGAATGGCGCGCCTCGAGACGGTGCCGGTCTCGGTGGCCTCGGCCGATCAGCGGCGCGGCCGCGCAGGCAGGGAAGCGCCCGGCGTATGCTACCGGCTGTGGACGGAAGAGCAGCATCGGCAGCTGCCGCCGCAGAGCGAGCCGGAGATCCGGGCCGCCGATATGGCGCCGCTGGCGTTGGAGCTTGCAGTCTGGGGCATCGCGGACCCCAGCGAGCTGGAGTGGCTGGATGCTCCGCCAGCCGCGGCATACGGCCAGGCGACGCAGCTGCTCGCCGAGCTTGGGGCGACCGAACCCGGCGCCCCCGGCACGCCGACGAGCCACGGCCGAGCCATGGCCGAGCTCGGCATGCATCCGCGTCTGTCCCATATGGTGATGAAAGCTACGGAACTCGGACTTGGCGGGGCCGCTTGCGAGCTGGCGGCGCTGTTAAGCGACCGCGACCCGCTGCGTACCCGGAGCGTCGACATGAGGCTCCGCCTTGCGGCGCTTCAAGGCAACTCGAAAGAAGAGGGGGATGAAGCCGCCCTGCGCCGAATGGCGGAAGAATCGCGGCAATGGAAGCAGGCACTGGGCTTGCCAACGGGCAAGAGCAGCCGCGAGAGCGCGGAGTCCTGCGGCTTACTGCTCGCTTTCGCTTATCCCGATCGTATCGCCCAGCGTCGTCCCGACGGCCGATTCCTGCTCAGCGGCGGGCGCGGCGCGGCGATCGCTGAATTGCAGCCTTTGTCGGGCGCGGCATTCCTTGTAGCCGCTGAGCTCGATGATACGGGAACGGACAGCCGCATCCGTCTAGCCGCCCCCATCGCCTTGGAGGAGCTGCATGCGCACTGCGCGCAGCTAATCCAAGAGGAGACCGAGGTGCGTTGGGACCGCGGAGCGGAGGCGGTACGGGCGCGCAGGCGGACGCGACTGGGGTCCCTGGTCCTGCGAGAAGGTCCTCTGCCGGACCCGGACCCGGCACTCGTGATGGCTGCCTTGTTCCATGGTCTGCGCGAGCAGGGGCTTGGCCTCTTGCCATGGACGAAGCCGGCGAGACAACTGCAAGCGCGCGCCTTACTCATGCGCAAGCATAATGCGTCTTGGCCGGATCTATCCGAGGAGGGGCTTCTGGATTCGCTCGAAGCGTGGCTGGCTCCATACGTATCCGGCATCCGCAGCCGCTCGGAGCTTGGCAAGCTGAACATGACCTCGATCATCGAGAACCTGCTCTCGTGGCAGGAACGCCAGCAGCTTGAGTCCGAGGTACCGACGCATCTGACCGTGCCGAGCGGCTCGCGCATCCCGGTCGACTACAGCGATCCGGACAGCCCGTTCCTGGCGGTTCGGCTGCAGGAGCTGTTCGGTCTGACGGCTACGCCGCGCATCGCCGGGGGCAAACTTCCGGTGACGCTGCACCTCCTGTCGCCGGCACATCGTCCCGTCCAGGTGACCCGCGATTTGGCGAGTTTTTGGCAAGACGCTTATTTTGAAGTGAAGAAGGATCTGAAAGGGCGTTACCCGAAGCATTACTGGCCGGATAATCCGCTCGAGGCCGCCCCGACCAATCGGGCCAAGCCTCGCCAGCATTAACGCTTCATACGCGGTCCGCCCAAGAACGAAGGGGAGAGGGGAAAGGCTATGATCGCGATTGTCGTCTATATACTAATCGTTAATATTGTGGCGTTCTCGCTCATGGGAAGCGACAAAACGCTTGCGAAGAAGGGCAAACGCCGCATCTCCGAACGCAGGCTGCTCACTTATGCCGCGCTTGGCGGTTCGGTAGGCGCTTATGTGGGGATGCGCGCCTTCCGCCACAAAACGAAGCATGCCAAGTTCTTTATCAGCCTGCCGCTGATGGTCATTGCGCACGTCATTCTATTCGGCGCATTATTCCGCTGGTTGATGGCCTCATAATGGCGCATGGGCAGGAGAAATCGGCCAGTATTGGCACGGATTGACTGCCAAGCATGGCATATGTTATATTGGTCACTCGCTCATGGCTGCGAGAGGCCATGATATACGAACGAGGAAACCGTAAAGCCGCATGACTGAACATGCGGCTTTACGGTTTTCATCACGCATCAGCTCGTATGAGGGCTGATTATGGGGGGTAACTGACTTTTGAATGCTCAAAGTGCCTTTCAACACGAGACGAAACGTCTTGAGGATGTGCTGGGGCAAATCAACAAGCAGCTGGGCAAGATCGGACCGCGCTACACGGGGGACGATTTCACCGAGCAGATGCTGGATTTGCAGACCGAGCAGCGGAGAGAGCGGCTTGAGGTGTCGAAGAAGGAGCCGTATTTCGGACGGTTGGATTTTCAAGAGGACGCAGAAGACGCTGCCAAGCCGTTATACATCGGCAAAGCGGGCGTTGCGCACGAGAACTCGAATGATCTGCTGGTGGTCGATTGGCGAGCGCCTGTAGCGAGCCTGTTCTACGCGTTCAGCGGCGGGGAGTCGCCTGTCGCTTACGAGTCGCCGGACGGCACCGTGGAAGGGCTCGTTCACTTGAAGCGCAACCTGATGGTGCGCGACAGCGCGCTCGAACGCTTGGTCGACAGCTATACCCGGGGCCAAGAGGAAGAAGCGGTCACCGATGAATTCTTGCTGTACCGGCTCGGCGAGAGCAAGGACAACAAGCTGCGCGACATCGTCTCGACCATCCAGCAGGAGCAGGACAAGATTATCCGCACCGAGAAGAACAAGGCCGTCTTCATTCAAGGGGTGGCCGGCAGCGGGAAGACGACCGTGGCGCTTCATCGCCTGGCCTTCTTGCTGTATCAGTACGCCGATCGGATTCGCGCCGAGCGCATGGTTATTTTCGCGCCGAACCGCATGTTCCTCGATTATATTTCCGGCGTGCTGCCGGAGCTCGGCGTAGGCGATATTCTTCAGACGACCTATTCGGATTGGGCGCTGGAAACGTTGCAGAATACGGTTCGAATGGACGATTCCGCGGACGCGCTCGAGTATTGGTTCGAGCATCCGCGTACCCGCCAGGAGATGGAACAGTCGTCCGGCCGCCAGAAGGGAAGCATCCGCTTCAAGGAAGCCATCGACGCTAAGCTTCGGGAGATGGAGGCCGCGCTGCTGCCGACGGAGCCGTTCGAGCCGTTGCCCCGCATGAAGCTCGTCCCTGGCAAAATCGCGGAATGGCTCGCAACCGACGAAGTCGGCGAGCCGATCATGCGCCGCAGAGAACGGATCATCAGCCGCCTGAAGCGGTGGCTCGAATCGGAGTGGAAAGCCCGCGGCTTAACCGACAAGAAGCTGAAGTCCCAGGCGACCTCCAAACTCAACGCCTATGGGAAGAAAATTCCTTCCTACACGGCAGCCTCCTTGTACGCGGCCATTATGGATGATGAAGCAGTAGGCGACCTGCTGCCGGCTAAAGTGCGCACCGAAACGAAGAAGCGGGTCAAGAAGGGGCTGGCCGCGGCAGAGGATCTGGCGCCGCTCGTCTATATCCAGCTGAGGCTGTTCGGGCGGGATCAGCCGGCCTACGATCACGTCGTCATCGACGAAGCGCAGGACTATTCGCCGTTCCAGCTCGAATCGCTCCGCCTGTGCCAGCGTCAGCCATCGATGACGGTGCTTGGCGATCTCCAGCAAGGGATCCACGGTTATGCCGGCATACATAGCTGGCTGGAGCTGTCGTCGTTGTTCGCGCTGGAAGACAGCGGCTACTTCGAGCTGGATCGCAGCTACCGCTCTACCACGGAGATTATCGAGTTCGCCAATCAGGTGCTGCGCGGCATGGGCGATGGCGTCAAGCCGGCCGTTCCGGTGTTCCGCAGCGGAGAGCCTGTAGACGTGACGCATGTAGCAGAAACGGAACGACTGACGCGAATCGCTCAGACCGTGCAAGCATGGCAGCAAGGCGGCAGCTACAAGACCATCGCGGTGCTCGGCCGTACGGCCCAATCGTGCGAAGCGATCGGCGATCAGCTGCAGGCTTCCGGCATTACCGCCTCGATCGTGCGTAACAAGCAGGAAGCGTACGGCGGCGGCATTACCGTCGTTCCGGTCTATTTGGCCAAGGGACTGGAATTCGATGCGGTCATCATTGCCGATTCGGACGCGGACAGCTACAGCCCGGACGATGCGAAATTGCTATACGTGGGCTGCACCCGTGCGCTTCACAAGTTGGAGTTGTTCCATAGCGGCGAAGTGACGACGCTGATCCAAGCATCCTCGTAGATCGATAGATGGAGATTGACCCCGCCTTCGGGCGGGTTTTTTCGTGTTTTGCATCCATAAAGGGTATGAATGCGTACGTAGTGAGGGAATGTGAAGATGGAAAGGAATGTGATCGTAACGATGAGCCACAATCATACCGAGCCGAATCCGCTAGAGCAATCCTCCGGGCAACAGGCAACAGAGCAAACCGAACAGCCGGAGCAACGCCAGCCGGAAGCGACTGCGACTCCGATGGCGGAAATCTCGCTGGCCAAACCGGCCTTAGATAAGTCCGTGCACGAAAGCGCGGAAGGTACCCCGAATCCCGAATCAGCTGAACCGGTTGAACCAGTTGGATCGGTACAGCCTTCGCCTCATGCGGGCTTACCAGTTGCGAACGATCAGGGTGCTGCAGATGCCGTATCGCCGGATCTGTCCGCCTCCGTTGACCCGAACGCAACGATTCCGGCGCATCCCGCTCAGACTTTACCGCCGCCCGAATCGCTTCCTGAACTGCAAGCGGCCCTGCTCGAGATCGGGAAGTGGGAGAAGGAGCAGAAGGATCTGTGGTTCTTTGAGAAAATCGGCCGAATCCCCTTCATGCTGCTCGACAAACTGACGCCGAAATTCCTGCAGCAGAAGATTGGCCAAGCGCTGGACGAGGTCGGAAGCTTCGTGCAGAACGGCGGCCGTTACCTCATCTCCGAACGCGAGGTGCTCGGCAAGCTCTCTGCCTACAGACTGGAAGAGGTCTCGTTACTGCCGCTCGCCCAGATGAATAAGGCGGCGGAAGAACTGACGCACAGCCGTAAAACGCTTGCGACGATGCAGGGAGCGACAACGGGCTTCGGAGGCGTATTCACGCTGGCAATCGACGTTCCGGCGCTGCTCGGCTTGTCGCTGAAGATCATTCAGGAAATCGCGATCTGTTACGGCTATGATCCGCGGCAGAAGGAAGAGCGTATTTTCGCGGTCAAATGCCTGCAGTTCGCCTCCTCCGATATCGTCGGCAAGCGCGCCATTCTCGAGGAGCTAGCCATGTTCGGCCGCAAGGAATCCCATTCGCAGATGGCTTCGCAGCTGCAGGGCTGGCGCGAGGTTATGATGACGTACAGGGACAATTACGGCTGGAAGAAGCTGTTCCAGATGATTCCGGTCGCCGGCATGCTTTTCGGCGCCTTCATTAACCGCAGCACGCTTCAGGATGTGGCCGAAGCGGCGAGCATGCTGTACCGCAAGCGCCGCATACTCGAGCGGATCGACAGCTTGACTTAAGGCTGCGAATACAAAGAGCCAGGTATGCTTCCCGTTAGAGCGGGTGGCGTTACCTGGCTCATTTTGTACGGCACGCTAATTGTGATCGGGCCTCCTCGCTCCTCGCGTTAGGCCAATTCGTCATGTCCGATCTGGCGCACAGGGCCGAGCATAACGACTTCACGGGCCGCTACGTCGTTGCGGACCAGATCCGCGGCCAGTTGACCGCTTAAAGCAACCATCGCCACGCTTGCCCCCGGGTGGGTGGAAGCGCCGACGAAGTAGAGGCTGTCCACGATTTGGCTGCGGCATGCGATCTTGAATCCGCCGCCGCGATTGCGGTCCGTATCGACTCCGTAAGCCGATCCGCCATAGGTTCCGTACTGCGCCCGGAGATCGTCGGGGATCAAGTCGAATTCGATCTCAATCGCTTGGCGAAGCCCGGTAGCCCCCATCCGTTCCAATTTGTCGAGCACCAGATTCCGGTAATAGTCGCGCCGATGGGTCCAGCTTTCGCCAACGGTGAGCGGCGGCACATGAGTGAGCACGAACCAGTTTTCCTTGCCCTCCGGCGCTTGCGTACGATCGCTTTTGGCCGAGATGCTTACATAGACGGTCGGATCTTCCGCAGCCTGCTTCTCGTCGAAGATTCGTCTGACTTCGAGTTCGGGGTCCGCAGATAGGAACAGATTATGATGGCGCATCTCCGGGTAGGTCCGATTGACGCCTAGCATGAGTGCAAATACCGATACCGACGGTTCATACGCTTCTAGTTTATGAAGCGCCTGCTTCTGCTGCGGATGATCGGCGAGCAGCGATTCGCACGCGGAGCGGACGTCTTGATTGCATACGACCGCATCGGCTAGCAGCCATTCTCCGCCGCGGAGCTTCACGCCGGCTGCCGCACCGCGATCGACGAGGATCGACGCCGCTTCGGTATTCGTCCGCACTTCCACGCCTAATTCGTCCAAGAGCTTGAGCAGGGCAGAGGCAAGCGAATACATGCCGCCCTCGATATAATAAAGGCCAAGCCCCAGCTGGGCAAAGGCCAAATGCGTCATGAACGCCGGCGCGGCTGACGCTGGCATTCCCGCATGTCTGAGCATGTAATCCATGAACTGGCGCATATGGCCATCGTCGATGTAACGCGCGGTGGTCTGAGCTGCGCTTCGGCGTAAATCGATCGCGAGCCGCTCCTTCAGGGAGTGGTGCTGGCGCAAGTCCGCCCGGCTGTTCAGGCTATATTTATAGACGCTCTTTAAGCTCAGTTCGTACAGCTTTCGCGCATGCCCCAGGTAGCGCAGGAGCTGTTGGCGTTCGCGGTCGTTCCTTGCGCCTAGGCTCAGATCGCTGCCGCTCAGATCGAGTCTCGTACCATCCTCGTAGAAGGCGCGCCATTGCGGCTCGATGCGCACCAGCTTGACGTAATCGGAGAGGTTGCGCCCGGCCGAAGCGAATAGCTGCTCCAGCACCCAGGGCATCGTTAGTGCCGATGGGCCCGTATCGAACGTGAAGCCCATTGCCGAGCGTTGGTTCATCCTCCCGCCAGCTCGTTCATTCCTCTCCACGACGACGACCTCATGTCCGTCCGCCCGAAGCCGGATCGCTGCCGCCAGACCGCCTAACCCTCCGCCAACGACGATAACCTTCCTCGCATTCTTCGGCATAACAGTCCCTCCATTCCGGCCGACTAGATCTGTATCTCATTCTTAACGCAATGCGAGGAGGACATACCATCCGCACGATCCGCAACTTTTCCGTTGCTTCACCTTCCCGCCCATACGCGAGCAGCCGTTTGCCAAAGTGTGCCAAGCCGCCCGCAATTATGCTATGATAAGGGACGCAAAGACGATGAAATGTGCGTCGTTCCGATGAAGAAGGAGTTGTGCTGCACGATGAGCATCCGTGTTAGGCAAGCGGTAATCGAAGATATCGGACTGATTGCCGAGCTGTTCGATGCGTACCGCGTATTTTACGGGCAGCCTTCCGACGTGGAAGGGGCCAGGCAGTTTTTGTTCGACCGTACCGTTCACCGCCAGTCCACCATTCTCGTTGCCGTCGACGAGGCGCGGGAAGGCCGGTTCGTAGGTTTCACGCAGCTGTATCCGCTGTTCTCTTCGGTCTCGATGGAGCGTTTGCTGCTGCTGAACGATCTATACGTCGCCGAGAGCCATCGTAAGCAAGGCGTAGCCCAGCTGCTGCTGGATGCAGCCCGAGACTATGCCCGAACGACGAAAGCGAAGGGGCTGGAGCTGTCCACGGCGATCGATAATGCGGCGGCGCAGCGGTTATACGAACGCAACGGATTTGAGCGCGACGAGGACTTTTATCATTATTTTCTAAGCACGAAGGGGTAGTGCCCCTAACTAGTAGAGGAGGTCGATGAGGGATGGAACAAGTGATGTTCATCGAGCTTGGCATGGGAACGGATCTGCATGGCCAGAACATTACGAAGGCGGCTGTGCGGGCGGTCCAGAATGCGATTCGCCACAACTCGATGCCGGGCCTCCGCTCGGTGCTGCCGGGCGGCGACCTGAATGCGATGAAGGTGCATGTGAAGCTGGCGCTGCCTTGCGATCATGAGCTTCTGGACCCGGAGGCGGTGAAGGCGGTGCTGCCTTACGGTACGTTGACGCTGGAGCTGCTCCAAGGCGGCATGGTCACGACGAGCGGCGTCGTGCTGCCCGATAAGGACGACAAGAATGATCTGATTTACGTCGTGAACGCTTCCGTCGAAGTGGGTTTCTAACCGAAGGCTAGCATACGATCAACGGAACGCAGATAGTTATGTAGAGCGGTAGTTCTCGCAAGGAGGACGCCGCTTTTTCACAATACGCTCATGGATAAGTTTTGCGCTTTGGAATCATCTTGTCGTTCTCCCGAATGAAATGTGTATGCCACTAAAGTCGAAGTTAGCGTCCTGCCTTAACAGGAGGTACGCATCCGTTTCGCGCCGGTAGAGCTTCCCTGACCGTCTTCGTGGAAGGAAATGGATGGTTGTGGAGAGAATAGGTTTACGATCACGAAAGGAGTGTAGGCTTAAGATGAAGCGAGATATCGTCATTATTACCGGAGCCTCCCGCGGGCTCGGGGAAGCGCTGACACTGGCTTATTTGAAGCGGGGCAGCTACGTATACGGACTGTCGCGCGGGGTATCGGAGGAGGCTAAGGCGGCGGAGCGGTTTACGGCGGTTAATGTGGATTTAAGCAGCGCGGCGGAGGTCGAGATGGCGATGCATCGGCTGTTCGAGCAGCTGGACCCGGCGTCGGTCGAAGCAATCACGCTGATCAACAATGCGGCAATGCTCGAACCGATCGCGCCGATTGACCAGTGCGGAACGGATGACATTGCCGACCATATTCATACCGGACTGCTCGCGCCGGTGCTGCTCACCTCACTCTTCATCGGCAAGACCCGTGAATGGGCGCTGGCCAAAAAGCTTGCGATCGTCACATCCGGGATGGCTAACTATCCGACGGCGTCGATGAGCCTGTATTGTTCCGTCAAGGCCGCGGTCAATATATTCACGCAGAGCGTTCGGGCCGAGCAGCGGCTGGCAGCGCATCCGGTACGGGTCGTGGCGGTCGATCCAGGTATGATCGACACCCAGATGCAGGTCAGCGCACGCTCCCACCAAGGCGAAGAGGCTTTTCCGCTGGGCGCTTTCTTCCAAGAATCGTATGAGCAGGAGAAGCTGGTGCCAGCCGATCAAGTGGCGGCTAGGGTAATTGAGCTGCTCGATCAAGAACAGGATAACGAGGCGATTGTCCGCACCTATACATAGCTTCTTCCCGCTGATAGCCGATCCGCCGCATTCACAGCCATTAGATGAAAGGCAGTTCATATTCGGTTCATAATAGCCGGGTATGCTTGTCGAAATAGCGGATGGGTCATGGCGGATCGGTGCAAATACAACTGGACATCGGAATTCCGCTGCAGCATGCCCGAACTCTCTTACTGAGTTTCGCTGACAACAAGACCCGGGGTATTCGCGGGGCTAGCTCTCCTTCATCCATGATGGAGGGCGCTACGCTCCCTATGCCCGCGGGCAACGGAGATGATCGAATTGACAAAGCTGCTTGTCGTGGACGATGATCCGCACATTCGCGAGCTGGTGCGGCTTTTTCTAAGCCGGGAAGGATTTACGGTAATCGAAGCCGGTGACGGCGTCGAGGCGCTTGCGGCGTTCGAGGCGGAGCAGCCGGCGATGGTCATTCTGGACGTGATGATGCCGCGCATGGACGGCTGGGCTTTGTGCGAGGAGCTTCGAGGCTCGACCAATGTGCCGCTGCTTATGCTGACGGCCAAAGGGGAGACGAAGCAGAAGGTGAAGGGCTTCGAACTGGGTGCCGACGATTACCTCGTGAAGCCTTTCGAGCCGATCGAGCTCGTCATGCGCGTCAAGGCGCTGCTCAAGCGTTACCGGATCTCGACTAGCCAGCAGGTGCAGGTCGGCGCGGTGCAGATGGATCGGGCGACCTTCGAGGTGACCGAGGAAGGCAAGGCGCTGACGCTGCCGCTCAAGGAGTTCGAACTGCTGTTCAAGCTGGCCAGCTATCCGGGCAAAACCTTCTCGCGCGATCAGCTGATCGAGCAGATCTGGGGCTACGATTACGAAGGCGATGAGCGTACGGTCGATGTCCATATCAAAAGGCTGCGCGAGCGCTTCCCGGAAGAGACTGCCGGTTTCCGCATTCAGACGATTCGCGGGCTCGGTTACCGGCTTGAGGTTCAGGCATGAACCTCAAGCGGGAACGAACCGTCGAAGTCGTCAGAGGAATTTTCCTGTTCGCGCTGTTCATCACGATCGGCTGGAGCATCGCGTATGGAATCATCAACTTCGTACATGAGCGAATGAGCGGCGACACCGAGTTTGCGCGGCTCGAGCAGGAAGCACGGATGCTCGGCGACATCGTTACGGCTTCCACGGGCGGCCAGACCGAAGAGGTGCTGAACGAACTGGCAAGGCTGAAGGGGCTGGAGCTTGTTTTCGTGCAAGGCGATGCGGTGCGGCGGTTCCAGGGACAGCCCGAAGCGACGGAAGAGCTCAGCCTGTCCGATGAGCAGCTGCAAGCCCCAGTCGGCGGCAGCATGATCCAGACCGTGAAGCGGCAGGCGCTGCTGGGCAGCGGTTACATGCTAGTCGGCTTACCCGTTCAAGTGGAAGGTTCCGCTGCCGGGCTGCTCGTGATCGAGCGTCTGCCGGGCTTCTTCGCCAATTACAGCAAAGGGCTGCTGACGGTGTATTGCGCGCTTGTCGTCCTGGTGCTGATCGCGCTGGCCATGCGGCCATGGCGGGAGGAGCTTCGCGGCTGGATGGAAGTGATCAACGCCATCCGCAGGATCGGCAAAGGGGATTTCACGGTGACGCTGGAGCGCAATCGCCATATGCGCGGGCAATTCGGCGAGCTGGCGGATTCGATCAACGACATGACCACGAATTTGAGCCAGATGGAGGAGATGAGGCAGTCCTTTATCTCCAACGTCTCGCATGAAATCCAATCGCCGCTGACTTCGATCCGCGGGTTCGCCCGCGCGCTGCAGGAAGACGGCCTGGAAGAAGAGCAGCGCAACCGGTACTACAACATTATCGAGACCGAGAGCATGCGCTTATCCAAGCTGAGCGACAATCTGCTGAAGCTGACCTCGCTCGATTCCGACAAACATCCCTTCGAGCCGAAGCCTTACCGTCTGGACAAGCAGCTCCGCCGGATGATTCTGGCCTGCGAGCCGCAGTGGAGCGATAAGGACATTGTGATGGATGTCGAGCTGCCGGAGCTTCGGATCGCCGCCGACGAGGATTTATTGTCGCAGGTATGGATGAACCTTCTCAGCAACAGCATCAAATTCACCCCGGCGAAAGGCGTCATCCGCGTTCATGCCAAGCAGCAGGGGGATCATATCGTCGTAGTGCTGTCCGACAGCGGGATCGGCATTGCAGCCGAAGACGTGCCTCACATTTTCGAGCGCTTCTTCAAGGCGGATAAGGCGAGGGACCGCAGCATCGGGGGCAGCGGACTTGGGTTGTCGATCGTGAAGCGCATCTTGGATATCCACGGGGGAATCGCGGAAGTGGCGAGCGTGCTTGGACAAGGGACGACGTTTACCGTCAGATTGCCGGCCATGCAAGGGTGAGGAGGATTCGCGGGAATCCTTCCTCGCCCTTATTGCGGTTTCAGCCGCTCTACTCCATTGGCAAGTCCGCCTGCTGAATCCCATTCCGATGAAGCTCTCCCCATTTTTCGGCCAAATGGTACTCCTGCAGCGCATCCGTATCTTTCAACATATGGCCGGTCAGAATGCACGCTGCCGTCTCTTCGCGGTCGATCACTCCCGCCTCCACCAGTTGGCGCAGTCCCGCTAAGCCGGCTGCGGAAGCGGGCTCGCAGCCGATGCCGCTTGCGTCGATGACGGCCTTCGCCTCCAGAATCGCCGCGTCGCTCACCGTCTCGGTGATGCCCCTCGTCTCCGTTAAGACGCGCAGCGCCTTGCTCCAGCTCGGCGGGTTGCCGATGTTGAGCGCCGACGCGCGAGTAGACGGCTTCGGTTCCGGCACAAGCTCCGGCCTGCCGTGTTTCCGGGCAGCGTTATCCTTCATGGCAGCGGCCAAGCGATGGAAGGGACTTGCGCCCTCCGCCTGTATAATCGCCACCCGCGGCAGCCGTTTGATGAAGCCAAGCGCGTATAGCTCCTGTAGGCCTTTACCGAGCGCGGCGGCATTGCTGAGCGCACCGCCAGGCAGGACGATCCAGTCGGGCAGCTGCCAGTCGAAATCCTGAGCCAGCTCGAAAATAATGCTCTTCTGCCCCTCGATCCGCATCGGATTGATGGAATTGCAGACATAAAGCCCTTGTTCCTCGGCGTGGGCGTCCAGATAGCGAATACCGTCATCATAGTTGCCGTCGAAGGTCCGCACCTGGGCGCCGTAACCGAGCGTCTGCAGCACTTTATTCGGCGAGACGTCCCTGCTCGGGACGAGAATGACCGCTTCGCAGTCAGCGTAGGCCGCATACAGAGCCAGGGATGACGACGTATTGCCGGTCGACGTGCAGGCGAAACGGCGGTAACCGATCGCACGTCCGTGCGACAACGCGGCCGTCATGCCGTTATCTTTGAAGGAGCCGCTCGGATTCTCGCTTTGCGCCTTGAACCAGACTTGGCGGTTGCCCGCATAGCGGGCCGCTTGCGCGGAAGCGTACAGTCCGGTGTTGCCTTCAGCCCGATGAACGATGGCGTCATCCGGCAGCTCGGGCGCGATCAGCTCCTTGTAGCGCCACACGCCGCTTGCGTGCAGCGTATGCCGCTCCGCGCGCCTGTGCGCGAAGATTCGTTTCAATAGTTCGGCATCGAGCCCGCGCAAGTCCCGGGTTACCTCGAGCAATCCGCCGCAGGCACAGCGGTAGGTCATCGGCGCTTCAAGCGGATAACATTTGTCGCAGCGGATGCATTGGGCTTGAATCGTGTTCATGGTTAGGAGCCTCCCTTATTCGAGCCGACAAGGTTGTTCGATACGTGGCTTCGAACAATCTAACTTGTACCGGCTTCCGGATAGCTCTACAATAACGGGAGAAGACCCATCAGACTAATACCGGTTTCTTCGGTGAAGATAACTTTTCGTTATGAATGGCGGAGGAGAGAAGGCTTTGAACTTATACGCGCTTACCATATTCCATCATGTGGCGGCTCTCGGCAGCGTGACGAAGGCGGCCGAGCAACTGATGATCAGCCAGCCGGCCGTAACGGCCCATGTACGGAAGCTGTCGGCGGAGCTTGGCCTCACGCTGCTCGCGCCCAGCGGCAGAGGCGTGCTGCTTACGGAAGCGGGCCAACGGGTAGCTGCGCATGCGCGGCGGATTGTGGCCTTGGAAGAAGAGGTTGCCCGGGATTTGAACGATTATCGCAGCGGAGCCGTCGGCACGCTGCGGATAGCGGCTACTTCATTGCCGGCGAATGTACTGCTGCCAAGGCAGCTTGCGCGCTTCCGAAGCGAGCATCCGCAGGTTAAGATTGAGGTGAATACCTCGAATGCGCATCGCGCGCTCGAGGCGCTCTTGCATTACCGCGTGGATCTTGCCGTCATTGGAGGCAGCAGCCAGCTCGAGCGGGAGGGGCTGATCCAGGTGGAGCTGCTGCGGGACGAGCAGTGGTTTATCGTGTCGGCGGATCATCCGCTCGCCGGGCAGACGACTCCGCTAGCCGAGTTGATCCGGGAGCCGTTCATCGTGAGGGAGTCCGGCAGTGCGGCGCGACAGCAACTGGAGGGGATCTGCCGCGCTCGCGCATCCAACCTTCCGGACGGCGTGCTGCAGGTGAGCGGGATCACCGAGACGATAGAAGCGGTGGCAGCCGGTTTTGGCGCGGCCTTCGTCTCTTCGCTCGAGGCGTCATCCGCAGTGGCCCGCGGAGAGGCAGCGCGCGTCCATGTACCGGATGCGGGGGCGGTTAATCCGATTATGCTCGTGATGCGCGAGAAGGATTGGCTGCCGCCGGCAGCCGGCCATTTTGCCAAGCAGCTCCAGGTTTGCGATTGGAAAGAAGTACTCCGGGGTGTCTAACGGCACGTCAAAAAAAGGAGCCGTAGTTATCGGCTCCTTCGTCACTCGTCTATTCGATTCAAGGCAGGCGTGTTACCGCCGGCGTAACTGTCAGTCATCGTCTGCGCTTCTCCATGTCCATTGGTTGACCCTAGCGCTGCTTTTTGTTAAAATCAGGACTGGACTAAAAAAACGGTCAATAAACAAATTGTAAATATCCACAATAATTATAACATACAGCTGACGGCGGAGTCAATATGGAATTATAAGGGGTTATGGGGACATAAAGAAGGGATGATGAGAGTATGGCGAATCCGGATCAGACATGGTCGGAGGAACAGCAGCGGGTGACCGGCATTGTGCAGGAGATCGACCGGCGCATCGCTAAGCTGGAGGAGCAGACCTTGGATGTCAAAGGCGAGATGGTCGACATCCGCAAGAACTTCTGGGATGACGTGACGGTCAACTTCGAGGATGCGGCCGAAGCGGCGGAAACGTACGCCAGCATGAAGCAGCAGGCAGAGCTTCTCTCCGAGCGGGAGCGCACGCATGCCGTCGGCGATAAGCAGTTGAAGACGCTGCGGAAGCTGAAGTCTTCTCCTTTTTTTGGCCGGATTGATTTTTCCGAGAACGGCGAACCCGGGTTGGACCGGATTTATCTCGGCATTGCCTCCATGCGCGATAAGAAGGACGAGGATTATTTGATCTACGATTGGCGGGCGCCGGTGTCGAGCCTGTACTATGATTATCCGCCTGGACCTGCCGAATACGAGACGCCGATGGGGCAGATCGAAGGGGAACTGAAGCTTAAGCGCCAGTTCGTGATTCGCGAGGGCGAGATCATCAGCCTCTTCGATACGGGCGTGACGATCGGCGACGAGCTGCTGCAGGAGGTGCTCGGCAAACAGTCCGATGCGCAGATGAAAAGCATCGTCGCGACGATCCAGCGGGAGCAGAACCGGATCATCCGCAACGAGCGCAGCCGGCTGCTTGTCGTTCAAGGGGCGGCGGGCAGCGGCAAAACATCGGCGGCGCTCCAACGCGTCGCCTATCTGCTCTATCGTTACCGCGGCGTGCTGCGGGCCGATCAGATCGTGCTGTTCTCGCCGAACCCGATGTTCAACAGCTATGTCGCTACCGTCCTGCCGGAGCTGGGCGAAGAGAACATGCAGCAGACGACGTTCCAGAATTATATCGCTTACCGGCTGCGCAAATCGTTCCAGGTCGAAGGGCCTTACGAGCAGCTTGAATATTCGCTGGCTTCCGCCGATGAGCCGGGCTACGGCGTTCGGATGGAGGGGATTCGGTACAAAGCATCGGCGGCCTTCGTCCGTCTGATGGATGCGTATCTGGAATCGCTGCGTACGGACGGCATGCTGTTCCGCAATCTCTCCATGCAGGGCGAGCAGCTGCTGAGCGGGTCCGCGATCCGCGAGGCGTTCTATTCGCTGGACAGCGCCATCGCGACTCCGAACCGGCTGAAGTTGGTGGCGGAGTGGCTGCTCGGCAAGTTGAAGGAACGGGAGACGGCCGCGCTCGAAGAGGAATGGGTCGAGCAGGCGATCGAGCTGCTGGATAAAGAGACGTATCTGAAGGCGTATCGGACGCTCCGGAAGAAGAAACGATTCTCCGATAGCTCCTTCGACGACTTCGATATGGAGAAGTCGGTGCTTGCCGAGTATGTCGTGCGCGAGCGATTCAAGCCGCTCCGGGCACGGATCAAGAAGCTGGGCTTCGTCGATCTGCGGGGGATTTTCCGCCAGTTGCTCGCCGATCCGGAGACCGCGAAGCTATATGCGGCTAGTGGGGATGCCTTGCCTTCGTGCTGGGGCGAGATCGCGCACGCTACCGTCGCCAGGCTGGACGAAGGCTTCGTGGCTTATGAGGACGCGACGCCATTCCTCTACTTGGTCGAGCGGATTCGCGGTTTCCAGACGAATACGACGGTCCGCCATATCCTCATGGATGAAGCGCAGGATTATACCGCCTTCCAGTTCGCTTTCATGAAAAGATTGTTCCCTCGGGCGAAGGTGACGGCCCTTGGCGATCTGAATCAATCGATCCATGCCCATTCATCGGACGGAAGCGGCGGCTTCAGCGCGCTGGCCGCCTTGTACGACCCGGAGGAGACCGAGCGGATCGTGCTGACGCGCAGTTACCGTTCGACGCGTCCGATCGTGCAATTCACGAGCAAGCTGGTGGAGGACGGCGATCAGATCGAGCCTTTCAACCGCGACGGCAAGCTGCCGGTGCTCCACAAGTCCACCGATGAAGCTGCCATGAGGCAGGCAATCGTCTCGCGCATTGCCGCGCTGCAGGCGGACGGTTATCATTCCATTGCGGTCATATGCAAGACGGCGGGAGAAAGCGCGGCCGTATTCGAGCAGCTCGCCGCACAGGTGGCCGATCTTGCGCTCCTGGAGAAGGATTCGAGCGAATTCGAGCGCGGCGTGGTGGTCATTCCGTCGTATCTGGCCAAAGGCGTCGAGTTCGATGCGGTGCTCGTCTATGACGCATCTAACGCTTACGGCCGGGAGAGCGAGCGGCGTTTGTTCTACACGGTATGTACGCGCGCGATGCACGAGCTGTATTTGTACACGGCGTCGGGTTGGAGTCCGTTCATTACCGATGAAGCAAAGGCATTGAGCGTTACGGAATCGTAGGTTTACTACGCAGTCTCGGTTCCTGTAGAGAGGGAGAGGAAGTTGGTGGACCGGATTCGATTGCTTCACGCCGGGGAACAGCCGCCTTATGAGCTGCTGCTGCTCGCCGATCCGTCGAAGACGCTCGTGGATGCGTACCTGAGCAGCGGAACCGTCCTTGTGGCCGAGCTCGGAGCGGAGGTTGTCGGCGTCGTCGTACTCCAGCCATCGCATGAGGGCATGATGGAGATTATGAACATTGCGGTCGCGGAATCGGAGCAGGGCAAGGGGGTTGGCAAAGCGCTGCTCGCGGCGGCTATCCGAACGGCGCGGGAGCAAGGTGCGAAGGCGCTCGAGATCGGGACAGGGAATTCGAGCATCGGACAGCTGTATTTGTATCAAAAAAGCGGGTTCCGCATTGTCGGCATCGATCTCGATTTCTTCACGCGGAACTACGAGGAGCCGATCGTCGAGAATGGCATTGCGTGCCGCGATATGCTGCGTCTGCGCATGGAGCTGACGAATGTATGAAGGAAATAATTGACATTCTATGGTAGCCTCAGGCTCGAATTTGGTGCATAATGGAGAAGAAGCGCTCAGGCGGTTGACGCCTGGCGCTTCTTTTGCCGATAATGGGGCTTGCCTATTCCACGGTTACGATTGCTGCGCTTCCGGGACAGGCAGCCATTCGGAGGACCATTTGCCGATCTCCTGAAGGATTGGCGTCAGGGCACGTCCCTTGTCCGTCAGCGAATACTCGATTCGAACCGGCGTCTCCGGATAGACATTGCGGCTGACGATCCCTTCGGCTTCCAGTTCCTTCAGACGGTCGGACAGTACCTTGCCGCTTAAGTTCGGCAGCGATTGCTCGATCTGCACGAACCGCATCGGACCATTAAGCAGCTGGAATACGATGAACGAGGTCCAGCGTTTGCTTAACATCTCCACAGCCCGTTCGAAACGGGGACACATTGGGTTGGAATCCATTCTTATCACCTCGAGGTCTTGCTATCATTATACTGTACGATTACATTTAGATACAATATAACAAAATTAGGTTCAATTACTTGACCTCCCCTCATTAAAAATGTTAACTTAGTTACATTAAGTAACTGAAATAATATTGAATGTGCTATGCCATTCCGCCAACTGTGCCTAAGCATCACCCACATGCGGCAGGTATGGCCTAATGACAGCATCAAGAAGGAGTTGTTGACGCATGATCGCAGAACGTGCCGCTTCTATCGTCGCGGATAAAATAAAACTTGTGAAAAGCGAAGGGAAATCCTTGTATTTGGTCGGTCCGATCCGGCTGCCGGTGAACCTGGACGGGGAGACGATCGAGTTCCAATGGTATAGCTGGCTGAAGGCCGACGAGGTAACTAGCGATCCGGCCCGTATTATCGAGATGCTGTCGTCGAGCCGCCTTGCGGAGCAGCAACAATCGAGCGTACTGGTGTACGGCGATTTCGCCGAGGCGCCAGAGGCGTACATCCGGATGCACAGCATATGCCACACGGGCGATATCTTCGGCAGCAAACGGTGCGATTGCGGCTTCCAGCTGCGCCAATCGATGCGGATGATCGTGGACAAAGGCGCTGGCGCGCTGTTCTATCTGGCCGACCATGAAGGGCGGGGCATCGGCTTGTTCAGCAAGGCGCTCGCGTATTTGCTGCAGGAAGAAGGCTTCGATACGGTCGAGGCGAACTTGGCGCTCGGATTCGGGGATGACGAGCGCAGCTATGTGGATGCGATCCAGGTGCTTGGCGCGCTTCGTGCGAAGCCGGTGTCGCTCATTACGAACAATCCGAAGAAGCTGGACGCGCTGCATAAGGCGGGGCTAACGGTGGAGGGCAGGGTACCGCTGTGGGGCGACGTATCGAGCTACAATGAGCGCTATCTTCGGACGAAGGTGGACCGTTCGGGGCATTTGGACGAAACACATGTTTTGCAATAATCTTACTATTTATTTATGAGAAGAAGGCCGATGATACGCACTGGGATGCGCATCATCGGCCTTTTGTTCAAGGACAAGCATACTGGGAAGAGAGCTCCGCGAAATGGCAGCGATAGGCCTTCCCAGCTTTATCGACGTCAGTGCAAGATGCTAGTTGAATACGGTCATATGGCAGGCAGCCATTGTCAAAAATGCTTCCACCATACGCCAGTACATTCCGGGACGATGGTTCGCGGTTCCTGCTTCAGCGGATCGGCGAGCCAATCGCCGAAGAAGAAGCGGCACAGCGTTTCGGCTTCCTCCGGACTTGCAAACCGATAATCGGTGCGGATCCACTTGTGATGAAAACCGTAGTCGTTCTCAAGCTTTGCATAGTAGGCCGTCAGAAAATCCGGCGGATTCGGCTGCTCCGATCCCGTTCCGAAATTCTCGAACAGGATGGCAGTTCCGCCTGGACGGATGATCCGCTCCAGCTCTTTCATGACGTCCGCCAGGTTCTGCTCCCAACCCGGCAGATTGGAGCTTGCGACATAACAGATCGTCCAGCCGGCTGTCAGCAGGTCGACCGATTGATCGGGGAGCGACAGTTTTCGGTGGTCGGATACGGAGGTCCGCCAGTTCGTGACGCCGAGGTCAGCCAGCTGCTTCTTCGTTTCCTCCAGCATAGCTGCTGATGCATCCATGGCGGTGATGGACCGCACGAGCGGCGCTAATAGCCGTGTCAGCCTCCCAGTTCCGGCTCCGATATCGGCTGCTTCCAGCAGCGCCAGATGGGGCGCCAACTCCCTGATCGTCCGTTCAATCTGATGCTCATAATCCTCGCGCGCAATCAGGCGTTCATATTGCTCCGCTTCATTCCGATAAATCTGCTCATGGTCAGGCATTCCCATTTCCTCCTCGTTCTAGCTTTAGTTCGTCTAATGAAACAGGCCACGCCCGGATGGATGGCGTATGTTGTTTCACCTCGCTCCCAAAGGCTATAGCTTTCCCTTAGGTGAAGGTCAAGGGGGGACTAAGGAATGATGCCAGGCCTAATGCTTGCGAACGGCATAGACGACGTGAATCCATTCGTTCAACTGCTGCTGGACGGTAATGTAGCCGTTTGCGCGAAACCAGTCGAGCAGTCTTTGGCGATTGGCGGGAAATTTGCGCGGCGCGTCTAGCGGCTGGTTTCCTGCTTGCTTGTATTCGGGCTTATCGCCGCTCGTCATTGGTCCGGCGAGGCAGATACGCCCTCCTTGCTTCAATACCCGATCCATCTCCTCCAAAGCTAACGTCTGCTGCTGCTCGTCTAGATGATGAAAGGCAAAGGCGCTCGCGACAAAATCAAACTGCGCGTTAAAGAACGGCAGCGACAGCGCATTGCCCAGCTTCGTCAGCACCTCCGGATGCTTGGCGCGGCAGCGGGCGAGCATCTGGGCAGACTGGTCGATCGCATGGATCCTGGCGCCGCGCGCAAGGAGCTGCGCAGCCAGATTACCTGTGCCTGTGCCGATATCGAGTCCGGTCTCTCCTGGATGAGGATCGATCCATTGGGCAATAAAATCGAGCGCCAACTCATATTCTGGCGCGGAGATTTGCGGGCCGGCGGCATAGCGGGCGGCATCGGCATCGTAATCCCCGGCAATCCGGTCGAAGCCCCAGGCATCCGTCCACGAGGTTCGGCTGGCCTGGTTGCGCCGCAGCCGTTCCGACAGTTGGAATAGATCGTCCAGCTGTAATTCCTGTTTTTGCTCCAGCCGGTGGATAAGCTCGTCGACCGCGGCGATATTGGCTTTGGCAGCGACCCACTGGGAGGCCAGCGCCATCCGCTGCAGCTCGAGCTCATGGTGAATTTTCGCGGCATCCCCTTGCTCGTAGTTGGTAAGAAGCGACTTGATATCCGGAATGCTAATACCCATCTCCCGCAAGGAAGAGATCGTCTGCAGCCGCCAGGCATCGCTCTCCGTGTAGCTGCGGTAGCCGTTATCCGTATTGCGGGATGGGCTCAGCAGGCCCTTGGCCTCATATAGGCGTATCGCGCGGGGCGTCAACCGCAGCCGCTGCGCAAGTTCGTTTATTTTCATCGTGAACACCTCTCTATCCACTATAAACGATGACGTTGGGTGAAGGTATAGCAGCCGGGATGTAGTTAGAAATGGGGACGAAATTAAAGGTTTGCTTAAAGAAAGTCGTATTCGCTTGCTTTATGCGAACTAATGTTCTATTGTGAAGAAAATAAGTCCTATTCGGATAATAAGAATCGGGCAGGGATCAGCATGAATCTACTAATTGTCGAACAGTTGTGGGGAGTATCACAGCCTTACAACGCTATCGTGCTTCCTGCTGAGGGCGGCCGCCAGATGTATCGGATCAATTGCCGCAACGATTCGTATACGCTGCGCTTCTATGCGAACGATCAACAATTGAAGCGAGTGCGCTGCGAGCATCGGATGTTGAGAAGCTTGGCCGATTCGCCGCTCTCGATCGCAGTCCCACGACCTGTGGAGTCTGTATCTGGCGAATCCATCATCTGGATCGCCGAACATCGGCGATATGCCGTACTTATGAAGCGGCCTCCGGGCGTCCAACCTTGTCTGAACGATACGGCTGCGCAATACCAGTCTGGCCGTGGCTTGGCGGAGCTGAATCTGTTGCTTGCCGCGCTGCGGTTGTCGATCTCCGGGGAGCGGAATCCAGGGTTCTATGAGCTTGGCCGGTTTTATCCTGGAGTGACGGATGTTCAATCCTTTTCCTACGGACTTCCTATACGCAGACAACAGCAGGAGCGGGTTGTTGCCTTACTTGCCGAAGCCATGGAGCGGATCGCTTCCCGCAGCTACCGTGATCTGCCTAGACAGTGGATTCATGGGGGCTGCACGAACGGCAGTCTGCTAATTGGCACAGCAGGCCGGATAACTGGGCTCATGAATTTCGAATATTGCTGTTATGATGTCCGCGGAATGGATCTGGCGATTGCGCTTGGCGGCGGATCTCCTGCACGCTGGGAGCAAGGTGACGGATGGGGCGGTATTGAGGCATTCGCTGGCGGGTATCTTGATCTGCTGGCGCTGGAAGCCGAGGAAGTGAAGCAGCTGCCGTTCCTCATTCGGCTGCATCGATTGGCGATGCTGATCGACGGCTATGGGCGATACGTAGAAGGTCTGTATAGCCAGGCTTCGGTACGACGCCTCGTCGATCAGACATTGGCGGCAGATGGATGGCTGCGGGCACATGGCGATGAGCTTATCCGGCGGCTGCTTGCGATGATGGATTAGCTGCATCCGGTATAACCGCTTTGCTGTACGAGTTCGCACAGTGTGCCGGAGACGTGTAGGATGATGACATTACTGGCGGAGGGGACGGACAGGGGCGTGTCTATTCGGTTTGTCCACGCATGATTGGGGTGTGCCTCCATATAATGGTTAGGAATGAAAGGCATCCTACAGCACGTCTGAATGGATGGACGGCCGTTAGTAAGGAGTGAGCGTCATGCTGGAGAAGCTTCGCGGCAACCAAGAGACAAGGTACTCGGCCCTTTCCTTTGTGTCGCTTCTGTCCGTGCTGCTGCTTCATATTATCCACTGGGTATCGGCGCCGCTCTTGATGGGGGCGGCGGCAAGCATGCAGATGAGCCACCATGAGATGGGTGGCAGCGGCGGCATTATTATGGGGCTGCTCATGCTGATTTTGTTTATCATTAATCTCGTCAGCATGTATTTCGCCTTTCGTCAGCTATCGATTGCCTGGCGGAAGCACCGGCAGGGCGAGCACCATTCATATTGGTGCAGCTGCATCTCGCTCGTCGTTCTCGGAATGGGCTTATACACGATGGTGACGCTGTAAGTAGTGGCGTGAGTAGAGTGGCGGATGATGTGCTGCGCGGATTCCTGCGTGGTTGGACGGAGGTGTGTATTCGGCACTGTCCTGAATTCACGGATGGAGAGTTGTCGTACCGTCGCTTCTTTCCGCAGCTGGATACGCGAATAAGGCAGGTGCCTCTCTGGCCCTGCCTGTTGCCGTGTCGATTAATGGGGTAGTTGTTTCATAGGAGGCAGGAGCGCGGTGCACACGCTTCTGTTCAAGCCGATTCCGAATCGTCCTCATCGGTCACGTTATCAGCCGGTTGGTTCTCGCCAGGGACTTTGCCCAACACTTGCTCGCCATAATTTTTGCCCCAGTCGTACATCATGCGCAGAATAGGCGTCAAGCTCTGTCCGTATTCGGTCAGTTTATATTCGACCTTCGGCGGCACGACTGGATAGACGGTGCGTTCCACCAGTTGATCCTCCTCCAACTCCCGGAGCTGGTTGGTTAGAATCTTCTGGGTAATATGCGGAATCAGCTTCTTCAGTTCACTGAACCGCTGCGTGCCTTCGATGCCGAGATGCCATAGAATAATGAGCTTCCATTTGCCCCCGATCAGCGCTAGGGTCAGTTCTTTCTCGCAGTTAATCTGTTCGATCTCAATACGGGAACGAATGTCTTTGGCCAAGCTGGTTCACCTCCTTAAGCCTTGCTCCAACATGAATGGGACGCTTACTTATAGAAAGTAAGTGTCCCATTAGAATACACTATTCCAAGTTGGCATGTCTACCGTACATCTCATCGGCGGTAAGGCTGTTCCGGTCCATGAGCTGTAGGATAATCGCATCCAGCATGAGGAGCAGCGCTTGTTCGAACAGGGAGCCCATCGGTTGAATGGAAGCGGTATTGCTGTCTTTGGCCTGTGCCGGGATAGCTACGACGCAGCTTGCCATTTGGCCGATCGCCGATTGGCGGTCAATCGTAATGGCAGCAATGGAGGCGCCTAAGCTTTGTGCTTTGGCCGCCATGGCTACGAGACTCTTCGTCTGGCCGGAGCCGGAGCCCACGATCAGCAGATCGCCTGACGCAAGGCCCGGCGTTACGCTCTCGCCGACGACGAATACGCGCAGCCCCATATGCATCAGCCGCATCGCGAATGCCCTCATCATGAGTCCGGTGCGTCCGGCGCCGCAGACGAAGATGGTCTGGGCGGCCGCGATTTCCGCTGCTAATGCTTCCATTTCCTCCGCGTTCACGGCACGAAGGGTATGCGTCAGCTCGGCTAGAATGTCAGTTGTGGTAACTGCGGTTTCTGGCATGTTATTAGCCCTGCTTGATGAGCTGCTGCATTTGGGCAGCGACGTTTTGCTTGTCCTCTTGGCTCGTGATACCGCCGCCGACGATTACAAGGTCCGGCTGCGCCTGGATGACTTCCGGCAGCGTTGCGAGCTTAATGCCGCCGGCGATTGCGGTTTTGGCATTTTTCACGACGCGCTTGATCGTCTTCAGATCGTCGAAAGAGTTGATGCCCGCCGCTTGATGATCGTAGCCGGAATGCACGCAGATGTAGTCGGCGCCGAGTACGTCGATCTCTTGGGCGCGTGCCGCGATGTCTTTCACGTTAATCATGTCTACCATGATTTGTTTGCCTTGCTTGCGTGCTTCTTCGACTGCGCCTTTGATCGTGGAATCGTCGGATACGCCTAGTACGGTGATGATATCCGCGCCAGCTTCCGAAGCTTTCATTACTTCATAGCCGCCTGCGTCCATGATTTTGAGGTCGGCGAGTACTTGAAGGGAAGGGAATGCATCCTTGATTTCTTTTACAGCGCGAAGTCCTTCGTTAATGACGACCGGCGTACCGATCTCGACAATATCAATGTAATCGGCAACTTCTTTAACGACGTTCTTTGCTTCAGGGATATCGACCAGGTCGAGGGCTAATTGTAGTTTCATTGTAATGTGCTCCTTTATCGTAACGTTATTGTTCATAACCTTGTGTTCTGTACCTAGATTGTTGCAAAAATCTATGCGCTGTAGCTTTGTCATCTGTGCACCGGTGATAATCGGCTCGAGCCCGATGAGGTAATTGTAGGCGGTTCGGTCGAATTGCGGAAGTACGCACTTTCAAGTAAGCCAGTTACTTGCAGGATACTGTGGAGGGTGAAAGGGGAGGAGGCGGCTCGAACGCGATCCAGTGAGCAGGCCTTTGTGTCTAGGGAGGATAAAACTGATCAAGACGCGCTCTGCCGCGAAATCCGCTCTGTCGGTTGGCGTACGACCCAAAGGGGATACAAGCGGTGCCAGCTGCTACGCGCCTGATCGCATTGCGCTTGGAACGCGTAGGTAATAGAAGAAGCTTTGGCCGCAGCGGCCAAAGCTTCTTCATGTAGTGCGCCCGGCATGGGCGATAACTAGGCGGTGAAAGTCCGCTACAGGCTTGGCAGTAGGAACTGTTAGCTGAAGGCAAGGGTGTCCGCCGCGAGGCGGAATCTGAAGGAAGCCGGAGGCAAACCCTCGGTCTGACGAACAGAAATCACATATAAGGCATGATGGGACGGACAAGCTTGCTACACAAAGCAAAGTCCAATACTGCCCGAATCCTATCATGTAGATGTGGCAGATAGATGAGGGGAAAGTTATCGCTCTTACCGGGGAGATCTCACAGACGTGGAGTAGGGAAAAAAATCCGAAAAGACGGAGTAAAGCTAGCTGTGAGAAGTCAGCAGACGCCATAGTACGCGAACCGCAACGCGGGTAGCGGAAGGGCTGAACAATCGTAAGTCTGGAGTACACACAGGAAGGAGAACCGGTGCGTTGAAAGCAGAATACCGAAAGGGCTGCCCTCAAAGGGATAGTGTGGAACACGAAGAGTATGCGGGAGCGCGGAGTGCCGGAGCTCGGGAAAGTGGAGAAAGAGACGGTGCACACGACCTGCTTGAAAAGATACTTAACAGGGACAACCTAAACAGAGCCTACAAGCGGGTCAAAAGCAACAACGGTGCGCCGGGAATCGACGGAATGACCGTCGAGGCGGCACTACCGTGGCTGCGGGAAAACAGAGACGAACTTTTGCAACGTATTCGGGAAGGCACATACAAACCAAGCCCGGTGCGGCGTAAGGAGATTCCCAAACCGGATGGAAGCGGAGTGAGAAAGCTCGGCATTCCGACGGTTGTAGATCGTGTCATCCAACAAGCGATCACCCAGCAACTGCAATCGCTGTTCGAGCCGCTCTTCTCAGACGGAAGCTATGGCTACCGCCCGAAACGGAGCGCGCAACAAGCGATTCGGAAAGTGAAAGATTATGCAGAACAGGGATACCACCACGCGGTAGAAATCGACCTCTCGAAATATTTCGATACGCTGAACCACGAACTGTTAATGAACCTTCTCCGCAAGCGAATCCAAGACAAGCGTGTCTCCGACTTAATTAAGAAATATCTGAAAAGCGGAGTCATGGAAAACGGAGTAAGAAGAGAGACAGAGGAAGGTTCCCCACAAGGAGGACCGCTATCGCCGCTATTGGCAAACATCTATCTGAACGAATTCGACCAGGAGATGGAAAGCCGAGGCGTGATCGTCATCCGCTATGCAGATGACATCGTGGTACTGGCGAAAAGCAAGCGGGCAGCAACAAGGCTTCTAGAATCTTGCCGGAAGTACCTCGAGGACAAGCTGAGACTCCAGCTAAACACGCGGAAAAGCAAGGTTGTTAGTGTGTTCGCAAGGAAGCATTTCAAATTCCTTGGCTTCGCGCTCGGTAAGAACGGAAACGGTGTATACATTCGCACCCATCCGCAATCTCTCACCAAAGCAAAGAAGAAACTGAAAGAGCTGACGAGCCGAAGCAGAGGCAAGAACGCCAGGCAAGTGATGGAGGAAGTAAAGGTCTACATTCGTGGCTGGATCGGCTATTTCTACGTAGCTGACATGAAGCGAATTCTGCAAGACTGGAACGAATGGCTTCGAAGGCGTCTGCGCATGTACATTTGGAAGCAATGGAAGAAGCCGCGAACAAAGGTGCAAAACCTGCGGAAGTTGGGGGTCCCGGATCGGCAAGCGTACCAATGGGGGAATACAAGGCTGGGCTACTGGCGTATTGCCGGAAGCGCAGTGCTGAATCGCTCTGTAACAAACGAAAAGCTCACACAGGCAGGGTATTATGACTTCCCGGTCCGATACGAGCATCTTCGGAAACTGCACTTAAACGGTTGAACCGCCGTATACCGAACGGTACGTACGGTGGTGTGAGAGGTCGGCTACTCAACTAATGGGTAGCCTCCTACTCGATCGATCGTTATGCGGTTAACCAACGCTGTGATTCGTGTGTGTGCTTCCTGCGAAGGTGATGCGGTTCTTGCCGCTCCGTTTGGAGGCATAGAGCGCTTCATCGGCCAGACGCATGACATCGATCGGATCGGCGCTGTGTGCCGGCCAGACAGCGCCGCCCACGCTGCAGCCAATTTTGACGATCCTGCCTTCCACGACGAACGCTTGATTTAACGTCTGGATGATCCGTTCGGCGGCGATTGATCCTTCTGCGATCGCTCGCTCAGGCGTCGTCGTCTTCAAGATAGCCAGGAATTCATCGCCTCCCAGCCTTGCTGCGATCTCATTGCTGCGCATGCACGATTGCAGCCTAGCGGCCACATTCTGCAGGAGCGCATCGCCGACCAAGTGGCCTAAGGTATCATTGATGCCTTTGAAGCCGTCCAGATCCAGATACAGGAAGGTGAGGGTATGGCCTTCTTTCGAAGCCCACTCCTTTGACTCCTCAATGTAAGAATCGAGCGCAATCCGATTGGGCAGGCCCGTCAGTTTATCATGATGCGCCAAGTTCTCCATCCGGTCGAGTGCGCGTTCGGTACGGGTCAAATCGTTGACCAGACTGATGAGGGAGGTCGACAGCATCTCGATATCGCGTATGCCTCGATGATGCGGAATTTGCACATCTTCTCCCTTGCGCAGACGTTCGGCCGCGACGGCGATACGCTTGAGCGGTTTGGATACGAAACCGGCCGCATACCAGCCGAGGATTGCGAAGACAATCGCCGACCCCACACCTAGAAGGATAAACTGGTTCCGCAAGGTATGTACGGAAGCGAAGGCGATTTCGACCGGCTCGCGGACGAGAACCGTCCATCCAAGACCCGGGTATTTCAAGTATCCATCCCCGTAAGCGTAGCCGGTCAAGTACTGCTTGCCGTCGGGCCATGTTTCGGTGCTCCAGCCATTCTCATTGTGCTGCGCCTTGTCGATGCTGGCGAGTTCGAGCTTCGAGCCGACCAACGGATCAGGGCCGAGCAGAACCGTATTATCCTGCTTGCTTACGATGAAGATCTCATAGCTGTTCGCGCGATCTTTAAGCGGTTGCAGAATGGTGTCTTCTACCTCGTGTGACCATTCCCAACTGAGGTGAGCGGCGAGCACGCCGACTACTTCACCCTGCGTATTGTGGACAGGTCTGCTAATATCAACGAATTGCAGCGGCTCGCCTGACGGATTCGGCGGTAACAGCTTGGCGAGCAGTACGGCCTCATGCACGTCGCCAATAAAAGTACCCTTGATGCCATTCTGGAACACCGGCCGCTGGGCGATGTTCTGCCCGGTTAGAATGCCGTTGGTCGAAGCGACCACATTCCCTTGGGCGTCCATATAACCGACCCAGGTGAAGGAAGGGATACTCGTCTGGAGCTGATCGAGCAGCTTGCGAATAGCCGCCGGCTGATCGGGCCGCTGCAGCGCATCGAGCGTGCTGAGTACGTCGACTTCCCCGGCCCTTGACCACATGTAGTGATCCAGCTTGTCAGCGAGCTGGTAGGAGGTGTTGGATAGAGAGTCCCCGATCTCCTCTTGAATGTTCAGACTCGTTTGCTTCGACATGGTCATGCTAAGAAGTGCGGAGAGTAGAATGATGAGGACCGCGGATATAATGGCGAAGCCTGTTCGCAGGTGAAGTGAAAAGGACAAGCAATCTCCCCCAAAATCGGATAAATAGCGCAAATAGTCGAATTGTGTCGAATATGAATGTGTCCCTATTATAGCGCAGAGGTTCCAAACTTGGGTAGAAGTTTATCCAATTATTCCTCCATATCGATAATGTTCTCCAGCCTGACCCAATGTTCGTCGTTCAGGCGAATTCGGCGTCCGGCGGCATCGTAACGCGTAATGATGCCCTCGATGATGCGATTGTCCGGATAATCTGCAACCGTCAGCCGAATAGGTGAGCCGTGGGAGAGTGCGGCCCCTAGACGCGCCGCGATCTCTTCGCGGTGCTGCTCGTCAAGCCCACGACGCGAGGTGTAGCTAGCCGGGTGAGGCTGCTGTTGCCGTGCGATCAAGGCGTCTCGATGCTCGAAGAGCATCATGCGCGACGATTCGAATAATCCGTTGCCCTGCAGTTTTTTGCTCATTTGAGATGACCTCCGATTTTTCTGGCAATGTTGGTTAATTGGGCGGAGCGGGAGGCGGAGGAGCCGAAGAAAACGGCCGTTGGCCCGTAGGCGTCCCGAATGCCGTCCATCGTCTGCTCCAGCACGAGATGGCGGTGCCGATCATCGAAGAGCGTCAATTGCACGGCTTCATCGGAGATCAGGCTGCCCAACTGCACCCATACTTTGCGGACAGGAAGGCCGTTCCAATGCTTCTCGAATACCTGCTTCGCGGCGGCGTACACTTCGCGGGTCAGATTCGTCGGCACATCCAGCTTCATCTGCCGGCTGAACCCGGTCGGCTTGTCGAAATCCGCGCCCTGCACGCCGACGCTCACGACTGCGCCCTGGTAATGCTTCTTGCGGCTTCGCTCACAGATCAACGCGGACAACTCGAGCAGTACGACGTGAATGTCTTCGGCCGTGTGGTAATCGACCGGGAGCGTCGTCTGCCGGCCGATGCCCTTTTGCGTATCGAACGCATCGGGATTAACCGGCGAATCATCGATCCCGTTGGCCGTGCGCCACAGCACCTCGCTCCAGATGTCCGCATTGCGGCCAAGCAGAACGCGCATCTTGCGCTTCAGCGTCTCAAGCGGCGTTGCCGCCAGATCGCCGATATTGCGGATGCCGATCTTGTGCAGATGCATCATCGTGCGGGTGCCGATGCCGAACATTTTGTTCAGCTCGTGGCTCCATAGATCGGAGATGTTGTCCCGGGTAATTTCATGAAGTCCGCCTTCCGGGTCTTTCTTGGCGAAGATATCGCAGGCGATCTTGGCGAGAATCTTGTTTTCGGCTATCCCGATGCGCGTGTAAATTCCTGTCTCTTGCAGTATCCGCATCTGAATGTGAGTAGCCAGTTCAATCGGATTGCAGCCGAAGCGGGCAAGGCTGTTCGTCACGTCGGCGAATTGTTCGTCGATCGAGAATGGCTCGACTAGTTCCGTGTACGATTCGAGGATTCGCGTAATATGGATCGACATGTCGATATAGTGGCGCATGCGGGGGAGGGCCACGACGAGCTCGGGACATTTCTTCACGGCGTCACGCAAACTCTCGGCTGTTGTCACCCCATAGGCTTTGGCTGTCGGGCAGGCCGCGAGAATAATCCCGCTTCGTCTCTTCGGATCGCCAGCCACCACGACTGGCTTATTCCGGATGCTCGGATTGGCGGCTTTCTCCACCGAGGCGTAGAAGCTTTGGCAATCCGCTAGCAGAACTGTGCGTTTGTCGCGCCGGACGAATGGACGCAAGATAGCGCTCATGTCTTATCGCTCCGATCCCGATCCTCTTCTGTAAGATCGACGCTAAAGTGAAAAGCCAGCTTGACTTCAATTTCGGCCTTGATCGTATCGCCCTGCAGGAGCATCTCGTATTCATAGCCGCGGCATAGGTAATGGGCCTTCACTTGCCCCTTTGCACGGTGCGTCTCGATGATCCGCACGCCCCGCGCCTTGAGCTCCCGCTGCATGCGATGCAGCTCGCGCGGCAGTTGGTCCTGAATCCCTCGCAGCTTACGGGTATAGATGTGAAGCATCTTCAGGCCTAACTGCGGCGTCTTCAGCTTGCGTACCTCCAATTCGAGCAGATCCATCATGACCGTCAGGATCAGAATTTCTTTCACCATGACAATTTCCTCTTCCGCCGGAAGCAGGGGTGATTTGGATACCATCCGTTTCAAAACTCCAACCCCTTTGGAAAAACAGAACATTTGTTCGTTAAAACCTTCGTTCTTATTATACTACAAACATATGTTCGATATGCAATACATGTGCGTGTGGGATTTTTATACAGTGTGGGGGGGGGGGGGGCTGAGTGGGTGGTGTGTGTGCGTGCGCGTGTGGGATTTTTATGCAGTGCTTGTGTGACAGACACCACCACCAAGTGTGTGTGGGGGGGATGATGATAGATGGGGTATGGGGGGAGGGAGAGAGAGGGCACAATTAGCTCAACAGTTCCGCTCTATTAATTAGATGTGAAAAAGCCGAGCTTGTTCGGCTCGACTTACGGTTAGTCCTCTAATGTTTGATCAAGGTAAAGGCGCATTTGTGGTTGCTTATTGCCGTCACGGCGGGAGCACTTTCATTTCTCTCGCCATGTGTCTTCCCGCTTGTCCCCGCATACGTATCTCATCTCACGGGTGCTTCAATTATGAACGGCAAGATTGAAGTTGATCGTAAGCTGCTTGTGATGCGGTCGATAAGCTTTATAGTCGGCTTCAGCCTTGTCTTTATCGCAATGGGGGCTTCCGCTACAATGGTCGGTAGTATGCTTGCAGAGTACCGGGATTTGGTACAAATGGTGAGTGGATTTCTTATCATCGTATTTGGAATGCAGATGATGGGGTGGTTAAATCTCCGGTGGTTAATGTCGAATAAAACCTGGGATGCAGCTAACTTGTCCACTAACAGCGGTATGACAAAGTCTTTCTTGACTGGTTTAGCTTTCGGTTCGGGCTGGACACCGTGTGTTGGATTAGCGCTGTCTTCGATCTTGCTGATGGCCAGCGCTGTTGAAACCATGTGGAGCGGCATCTTATTATTGACTCTCTATTCGTTAGGGTTGGGTCTACCGTTCTTGTTGATCGCGGTTTTATTAACGGTTTCTACCGGCATTATCGGTAAAATGAATCGCTATGTTCCAGTATTGTCAATGATTAACGGCCTGATCTTTATTACCATGGGTCTGCTTCTCTTTACTGGCCATATGCAAAAAATCGGTGCATGGCTCGCTAGATTCGCACTTTTCGATATTTCGCTTTAAGCACAGGGGGGAAGAGGACTTGAAGAAAAGTTTAATTGGAATTATTTCCCTACTCTTGCTCGCAGGATATGGGGTCTATGATTATACAAAACCAAACGATACATTAGAAACTGATAACAGTGTCAAAGGTCAAGTTTCTGTAGGAATCGATCAAGACGAAGTTGCGCCAAACTTTGAACTTTGTTGACACGCATGGTGAGCCGGTATACCTTTCGGACTTTCGCGGAAAGAAAGTATTTCTTAATTTCTGGGCAACCTGGTGTCCGCCATGCAGAGCAGAAATGCCGCATATGCAGAACATCTATGAGGATTACAAAGACGAGGTAGTCATTCTCGGGGTCAACCTCACGACAACCGAAGCGAGTATGGAAGACGTTGGACCCTTTATCGAGAAATATGGATTAACCTTTCCGATTGTTCTCGACGAACAAGAGGAAATCATGCAAGCCTACCGAGTTGTTGCATATCCGACGACATATGCCATCGATCGTAATGGAGTTATTCGAGAAATATTCCGTGGTGCAATTGATTATGGAATCATGGAGCAAACGATGAAACGAATGGATTAGCGAGAAGAAATTAAAACACCAAGATTTACATGCTATTTGCCTGTTGTTGAAGGAAAAACAGGCTACATGTACCAAGTAATTGGGAAAGAATAAAGTACATGAAGCGTTGAACTATCGGGAAACTTTAGTTTAATGATCCAGGAGCAGTTTGACCGCTGCGGCAGCTGCTCCCCTTGCCGTTGAACGATCGGGCAGATTAGTTTAAAGTCCACGGATATGAACCTTATCACAGGTATGGTTATTTTTTTGTGCTCATTCATCATTAAAGAACAAAGCTCGCTGTCACTTCAGCGAGCTTTGTTCTTTATATGTCAAAACCAAGTCATAGTAAACCCTATTCGATGTCTGAGATTAGAGCCGGATTACAGGCTGCCATCTCAAGATTCTCCGGGTCAAGTTATCGAAAGAAATAGCTCACTTAGACGCCTTCTCATCCGCAGGTTAAACAGTATTCTCGCTGTTTAAACAAATTTAAAATACACATCTGCAAAAACTTTCGCAAAGTCTCCGACCTTGACTTTACCGAGGTGGTAGTCGGTGGCACGGAGACTGGCGTAGAACTCGTCGGCGTTCTCGCAGGCGAGGTTCATTTGGGCAAAGGCGTTGGCAGTGTTTTCGTGGAAGCCGATTTTTTTCATATTCTCAGCGAGAGCTTCAATAGGGATTTGTTGGTATTCGGCCTCGATACCATTCTCAGCAAGGGCATTGAGCCAGTCGTTACCAGTGGCCCAGTCACTAACTATGAACTTCGCACTTTTACCCGATGGGGTTTGAGAAATCAGGGCGTAAGCGACGTCCGCGATATCAACGGGGCTGACCCAGCCTTGTGGGATGTCAACTGAAATTGGGCTGAATATGGTCTGCTGGGTTTTTAGGCTTTGCATGTCGGCAAAAAGATTGCTGTAAAAGCCAACAGGGCGGATGTGGACAACGTTCACATCTTCAAGCGAGTTTAGCGCTTCTTCTGCAAAATGATAGCTGTAGAGAATGCCTGCGTTTGGGTTGTCGGCGCCGACTGAGCTGAGGTTGACGACGTTTTTTACGCCTGATTTTAGCACTGCGGCCTTATAATTTTCAGAAAGAACTTTGGCGCTCTGCCACATGTCAGTGCCAGAGGCATAATCGATACCTGAAATCATGAGGTAGACGACGTCGCTACCTGCAAAAGCCTGCGCGAGGAATTCGACGTCGAGGTTTGAACCGACCGATGGTTTGGCACCAAGCGCTTTGATGTCGGCGATACGATCTTTGGAGCTTGTGATGACGGTAACATCGTGGCCGTCTGCGATTAGGGATGGGAGGTAGTTGCGGTTAATATTGCCGAGTGAGCCGAGAACTGTGATTTTCATTGTGTAATCTCCTTTTTAATGTGATTTCGAGAAATGGATATCGCTTAATGAGACCGTTATCCCTTCCTTGATTGGATATTCATTACAAGAGAGATTATATATTGAAAAATAAACTAAGTAAACTAAATAAATTAAAATAGTTAATTTAATAATATTTTTAAGTATTGTTTATTGATGCCTCTATTTTGATATAATATGATTTGACGAGCGGTAGAGGAGGCTTCAAACGTGAGAAAACCCATGAGCGCAGATCAATATCTTAATAAAATCAAACCTGTAATTAGAAGAACCAGATTCAGCCAACTGAAAATTGACGATATCGCAAAACATATGGATATTAGTAAAGTGACGCTTTACAAGCATTTTTCATCCAAAGATGAAATCATCGAACAGGTTGTAGAGTATGGAATTCAATACTTGCAGCAGGCTGACACCGTTGTATATGATGATTCCTTTTCATATATTGATCGATTTCAAAAAACGTTTCTGGAATCGTTAATAGGTGTTATTTATTTATCCGATTTGTTCCTACAAGACCTCAAGGATTTTTATCCACGTCTTTTTGAAAATATTTCCGTTGCTCAACAAAATAGAATTAAAAATTTACAATCTTTTTTTCAATCTGGTGTGGATAAGAAGATTTTTAACAGAATGCACGTTGCACTGTCCTTAGTTCAAGACGATGCTACGCTTCGGCGCATTATGGAACCGACCTTTAGTATTCAATGGTATGATCTAACCTTGAAACAAGCCGTTATGGAATTTTATAAGATGAAACAGTATCAAGTGATTAGTCCTGAGTATCTGGATACTGTTGACGATTCCGTTATCGAAGAAGAAATCATTCGTATTTTACAAACCATTTCGTGAACGCGTTCGTTTCTCCCGACTTGCTCTTATTGATGCTGTCGTCTGTTATCTGGGTAATCGTTGTAAATTTTGTAGCTTATAACGCTAAGAAGGGCATTCTTGTAGATTACCATTAAACTTGCAGGTTAGGGACAGCGCGATGAATCGTATCACAGCAAGTCATTATGCCTAACGAGGAACATTAGTTCAGTGCCATACAGGAGCAGTTTGCCGCCACGGCAGCTGCTCCTTTTGGCGTTCAACTATCGGGCAGTTTAGCTTCAATGATCTTCTCGAAGACCAGCTCATAAACTTGGGGGAATATCTTGTTTATATATCAGTATTTTCCTATAATTAGGTAAAGTTAGATGTGTTAGGCTAAAGGGGAGTCGAAATACATATGCGGAAGTAGCTAGGTTTACTTGTTCATACTAGTGTAATAATTCATCCATGACTTCGGGAGGAAAAGATGTCATCCTTGAAAAATAGAATTGCTATTGTAACGGGTGTAAGCAGAGAAATGGGAATTGGAACGGCTATTTGTCGTGAGCTTGCAAATCTTGGAGCAGATATCTTTTTTACTCATTGGAGTCCTTTTGATGCATTAGAGGGGAATGGACTTGACCAGGGTTGGCCTGAAAAATTGCGTCT
>NZ_JACHXK010000003.1 GCF_014192105.1 Paenibacillus phyllosphaerae
CAAGGACACATCCGTTCTCCCGGCTACCACCATCGTAAGATGCCTATAAAAATAGGCCAACCAGAAAACTCTGGCTGACCTAATAATACGAAGGACACATCGAAGACGGCCGCGTCACGAGTCGCGCAAATTTGGGGTGTCCAGAGGGCCATTGCCCTCGGAACCCCCTCGGAGGAGGGGGCTTGGGGGAGGCGAAATAAGCCTTGCCAATACGTTCACATTGGTTTATATTAAACGTAAATAAACCAATATGAACTTATAAGGAGCGATTGAACCGTGGAAATCCGTTATGCTTCCCATCCGAATGAAGTGAAAAGCTTTGATACGTCGCGTCTCCGTCAAGAATTCCTGATCGAAAGCCTATTCGTGCAAGATGAACTCGTCTTGACCTACTCGCATGTGGACCGCTTTATCGTAGGCGGCGTTGTTCCTGTTCAAGGCACGATCCAGCTGGAGGCAGATAAGAAGGAGATGGGCTCCGCATTCTTTCTGGAGCGCCGCGAGCTCGGCGTTATCAACATCGGCGGCAAAGGCACGGTAACGGTCGATGGCACCGTATATAACATGGACAGCAAGGACGGCCTCTATATCGGCCTTGGCGCACAGGAAGTGATTTTCGCTAGCGACGATGCCAGCCAGCCTGCGAAATTCTACCTGAACTCGGCACCTGCGCATAAAAACTATCCGACGACGCGCATTCCGATCAGCGAAGCTTCCCCTAACCACCTGGGCAGCATCACGAACTCGAATGAACGCACGATCTACCGTTATATCCATACTGGCGGCGTACAGAGCTGTCAGCTTGTTATGGGCATGACGCTGCTGAAGCCAGGCAATATGTGGAATACCATGCCTTGCCATACGCATAACCGCCGCTCCGAAGTATACCTGTACTTCGATATGCCGCAAGACGGCGTCGTCTTCCACTACATGGGCGAGCCGCAAGAGACGCGCCACCTGGTTGTGCGCAACGAGCAAGCGATCATCTCGCCAAGCTGGTCGATTCACAGCGGCGTCGGCACGAACAACTACACGTTCATCTGGGGCATGGCGGGCGAGAATCAGATCTTCGAAGATATGGACGCCGTTGCGATGCAGGATCTCAAATAAGAAGAAATTACAGTTACGAAACGGATGATGGCGATGAACTCCTTAAGACGGCATGAAAAAATAATGGAAGCGCTCTTGGAGCTTAAGGAAGTGACGGTTAACGAGCTTAGCGAACGGCTTGACGTTACGGGCAAGACGATCCGGGAAGACCTCGCGAAGCTTGAGGAGAAGGGGTTGCTCTTGCGCGTGCATGGCGGCGCCGTACTCGCGCAAGGCGATCAGCTGGGCATCCTCTCGCCGAAGGGGGCGTTATCCCGTCACCAGAGCGAGAAGTCCGCGATCGCTGAGCTTGCCCTTCGTTACATTGAACCTGGCGATATTATCGCGCTTGACGGCGGCAGCACCACGCTCGAGATTGCCCGCCGACTCGATAACTTCCCGCTGACGGTCGTGACCAACGATCTTCATATTATTGCGGAGCTTGTCCGTAAGGATGAGATCCGGCTCGTCGTGCCGGGCGGATACCGGGTACGCAACATGCTGGCAGGTCCCGAGGCGGTCTCCTACATTCAAGCCCTTAATATTCGCAAGGCGTTCATTGCCGCTACAGGGGTTCATCTGCAATACGGTTTTACGATCTACACGAATGACCTGATCGATTACAAGCGGGCGATTATGACGGCGAGCGAGCAAGTATTCGGAGTCGTGGATCACCATAAACTGGGGCAGAGCGCTTTACGGACGTTTGCTTCCCTCAGCGAGGTTACGCGGATTCTGACGGACGATGGTTGTCCGCCCGACCTCGCAGCGCAATTCCGTTCCGCAGGCATCGATATCGAATACGAATAGAAGGTAAGGGAGATAGCAGCGATGAGCTTATTTGATCTTACAGGCAAAAAAGCGCTGGTCACAGGCGCATCAGGCGGTCTTGGACAAGCGATGGCGATCGGCCTAGCCGAAGCAGGCGCGGATATTATCGCCGTCTCTTCTTCGGAAGCGCAAGAAACGGTCCGTCTCGTGCGGGAACTCGGCCGCAACGCGGAACTGATCGCAGCAGACCTGAGCAACGAAGAGGTGCTGGAAGGCGTCGTTGCGCAAGCAACTGAATTTTTCGGCGGCATCGATGTGCTCGTGAACAATGCGGGCATTATCCGCCGCACGCCGGCAGCCGAGCATTCGTGGAAGGATTGGCACGATGTCGTGTCGCTGAACCTCGACTCGGTGTTCTTCCTCTCCCAGCTTGTCGGCAAGCAGATGCTTGAGCGCGGCAGCGGCAAAATTATTTCCATTGCTTCGATGCTCACTTACCAAGGCGGCATCAATGTGCCAGGCTACACAGCCAGCAAGCATGGCGTAGCGGGCATTACCAAAGCGCTCGCTAACGAATGGGCAGGCCGCGGCGTGCAGGTGAACGCGATTGCTCCAGGCTACATGACGACGAACAACACAGCGCCGATCCTTGCGGACGAAGCGCGCTACAAGTCCATCACGGACCGCATTCCGGCAGCCCGTTGGGGAACGCCGGACGACTTGAAGGGGCCGGTCGTATTCCTGGCTTCCTCGGCGTCGGATTACATGAACGGCCATGTGCTCAATGTCGACGGCGGCTGGCTCGCCCGATAATAAACGTTTACCAGAAGCGGAATGCTGCACGTACAACCATGAGGTTGGACATGCGGCATTTTGTTTTCTCCAGCGGATTGGTTTGCATGTAAGCTTTCGCATGCGGCATCCAATACTTCCAAATACGCCGTGAATGCGCTATAGTGGTCTCATCTACAAGGAATTGGGGTGCCGAGTTGGCATGGCCTGGTATGAACACTTAAGCACATTCGTATTAATCATTAACTTTTTGCTCGCTGCAGCCGTCATTTTCTTGGAGCGGCGCAATGTTGGGGTCACCTGGGCATGGCTTATGGTCCTGGTACTTATCCCAGTCGTCGGTTTTATCCTGTATTTGATTTTTGGGCAGAACCTGAGCAAGGTGAAGCTGTATAAATTAAGCCGTGAAACGACGATGGTCATCAAAGCGATTGTGGAAGGACAACGTCGGGCTTACTTGCAGCATGACATCCACTTCCATGATGAAGCGATGATCCCGTACAGCGATCTGATCTACATGAACTTGTCGAGCGGCTTCGCCTTGTATACGCAAGATAATGATGTCGAGATCTATACGGACGGCAACGATAAATTCGATGCCTTGATCGCGTCAATTCAGGAAGCCAAGCAACATGTACATTTGATGTATTATATCGTCAGGGACGACGTGATCGGCAGACGGCTGATGGCCGCGCTGGTCGAGAAGGCGAAAGAAGGCGTCGAGGTGCGTTTTCTGTACGATCACATCGGCAGCACCCGCCTTCGCAGCTCGTATTTCAGCGAGCTGCTGCTCGCTGGAGGAATGGTCGCTTCCTTCTTCCCTTCGAAGATCCCGTTCTTGAACTTCCGGGTCAACTACCGCAACCATCGGAAGCTGGCTATTATCGATGGCAACGTCGGTTTTATCGGCGGATTCAACATCGGGGACGAGTATTTGGGATTGAGCGAACGTTTCGGTTATTGGCGGGATACCCATCTTCGGTTGAAGGGCAGCTCCGTGCTGCAGATGCAGGCTCATTTTCTGATGGATTGGAATTTGGCCTCGAACGTCGAAGTCTCGGAGAACCCGATGTACTTCCCGGTCGTTCCGACGGCAGGCACCGTTGGCGTCCAGATTGTGTCGAGCGGTCCGAGCAATACGGCGGAGCAGATCAAGAACGCGTATATCAAAATGATCCACGCCGCGAAGGAATTCATCTACATTCAGACACCGTACTTTATTCCAGATGAAAGCGTGCTGACCGCGCTGCGCCTTGCCGCCCTGTCGGGAGTGAACGTCGTCCTGATGATACCAGCGGTGCCCGACCATAAGATGGTCTACTGGGCATCGTACTCGTATCTGGGCGATCTGCTTGCAGCTGGGGGCCGCTGCATGCTGTATGAGCGGGGCTTCCTGCACGCCAAGACGATCGTGGTCGACGGCAAGATCGCATCAGTCGGTACGGCGAACGTCGACATCCGAAGCTTCAAGCTAAACTTCGAGGTGAACGCGATCATTTATGACAGTACCACTACTGAGCGATTAAAGCAGATTTTCGAGACGGATATGTTCACTAGCCGCGAGCTGACGATGGAGATCTACGAGCAGCGATCGCGGCTGCAGCGTTTCAAGGAGTCGTTCACTCGGCTGCTGTCGCCAATTCTATAATCCGAGTAATCGCGTCAGAGGGCTTTCCCTTTCATGCATCGTTATGATGTCGGGAGAGCTCTTTTTGCCGTTTAAAGGGGCCGCGACTGGCGCGGATTGCGATTCGGCCTGCAATTTTGTATAGTGGACTGCGAATGTAAGTTGATTAGCTGTGCATACGCAATCGGCGATGACAAGCGATAGGAGGAGGCGATCGACATGAAGCAGGCGTTTATTAAAGGCGCGGATATCTCGATTCTGAACGAATTGGAATCGTTGGGCGGCGCCTATTACCTGGATCAGGAGCAGAAGGATTTATTGGAAATTTTGCGATTGAAAGGACTTAACTGCGTCCGCCTTCGACTATGGGTGAACCCGTACGACGAATCGGGCCATCCTTATATGGGCGGGACGAATGACCTGAAGACGACGCTCGAGCTGGCCAAGCGGGCCAAAGCGCAGGGGCTTGCGGTTATGCTCGATTTTCATTACAGCGACTTCTGGGCCGATCCGAAGAAACAGATCAAGCCTAAGGCATGGCAGTCGTTAACGGGCGAGCAGCTTGAGGAGCAGGTATACCGCTATACGCAAGAAGTGTTGGCGGCGTTCGCGGCGAACGAAGTGCTGCCGGAGCTGGTGCAGATCGGCAATGAGACCACGAACGGCACGCTGTGGCCGGACGGCCAGACGCCGAAGTATCATTTTGAAGAGAAACGGTTCGTCGAGACGGATGCCGGCGAGTGGAAAGCTGCCTTCGATCGGCTGGCTCGTCTGTTGCAGGCTGGCGTACGCGCGGCGAGAGAAGCAGGACCGATTCGCGTCATTCTGCACCTGGATGCTGGCGGCTCTAACGTTCTGTATCGGACATGGTTCGATGAGATGGCCGCGCGGCAGGTCGATTACGACATTATCGGACTTTCCTATTATCCAATCTGGCACGGCAGCCTGGATGATCTAAGCTTCAATATGCGCGATATTAGCGAACGCTACGGCAAGGAGGTGCTGGTCGTCGAGACGGCCTATGGCTTCACGGCGGACAGCCCGTCAGGCGCGGATATTTTCACCGAAGAATCGGCCAAGATTGGCGGCTATCCGGCTACCGTCGAAGGACAAGCGCAGTTTCTGCATGACTTGATGACGACCGTGCAGCAGGTACCCGGCGGCAAGGGGCTTGGCATCGTCTACTGGGAGCCGGCATGGCTGCCGGTGAAAGGCACCAGCTGGGCGAGTCCTGCGGGCATGCAATATTGCAACGATATCGCGGAGATGGGCAATCATTGGGCGAACCAAGGCTTGTTCGATTTTGGCGGCAATGCCCTCGCATCCTTAGACGTATTCCGGAAGTTCGAATAACGCATACGACGCCCTTTCCCGCATGCAGGAGAGGGCTTATTTTCGCTTGAAATAGAATGAAACGCGCTGCGCCAACGAAGACGGCAAAAGCCGATTTACCTTATAGGGGCAAATCGTGGAATTAGTATCGCTTTTCGTTGCTCGGCATCTCTGTCGCATATCGCGTCTTCCGTGTACAATAATAAGATTACCTACATTAGGATTGGACAACTTGCCAATGAAGAGATACATTCCGTTCACCTATAAAATGATGGTTCCTTATCTGATACTTGTGCTATTAACGGATATTGTCATCGGTTATATCTCGTACTCGATGCTGATCGCATCCAGGACGGAGATGGCGGAGACGAACATCCGGGCGGCCATGGAGCAGTCCAAGAATAATATGAAGTACAAAATGGATGAGGTGCAGCGCATATCCGATACGCTGTTCAGCAGCCTTCCGTTCCAGCGGGCCATCCAGACGCAGGGCGACGCGTTCGATATTTACCTGACGATGATGGACGAGATTGTCCCTCAGTTGCAAGCTCCGCTGAAATTATACGGGAGCCGAATCCGGCTGATGCTATACTCGAAGAACCCGTCGCTCAACGTAGTCGAGGGCGAAGATGTGAGCATGCCGATCAAACGGAGCGATTATTACATCCTGAATGCGCAATCCATTGCCGACCGCGCTTGGTATCAGCAGCTTCAGAACTTTAACGTCGACAACATTTGGCAGCAGGTGGATACGGATGAGAAGCTGGAGAACTTGTCGCATATCCGCAAGCTGGTTACTTATAGCGATTATGTCACGGTTATCGGCTATGTGCGAATTACGACCCGACTGGATGAGCTGCTCGGCGATTTCGATGCTTTTCCGGTGGAACAGGGCATAATTCTTCAGCTTCAAGAGTCCGTGACGGGCAAGATGGTGTTCCAACGCGGCGAGGCCGATAAATCCATTGATAGCAAGGACTACTTGAGCCTGGTCGTCACAATACCCGGAACGGGTTACCAGATCCAGACCCTTGTGCCTTATACCTACTTGAAGCAAGATGCGGCGAAGCTTCGGGCGTCGATTATGATGGTATGCGCGGTCAGCTTTGCCGTTATGGCCTTCATCGGGTTCATCGTGGCCAGGCTGTCAGGCCGAAAAATGGGACGGATCATTAAGATGCTGCGCGCCTTCCAGGATGGAAGCTTCCAGAAGCGGCTGCCGATAACCGGCAATGACGAGTTCGTTCAGATCGCCGATGCGTTCAACGTGATGGCCGCCAATATTCAGGAGCTCATCAACACCGTCTATGTGGAAGGGCTGCAGAAGAAACAGGCTGAGCTAGAGGCGCTGCAGGCCCAAATTAACCCGCATTTTCTGTACAATACATTGTCGACGATCAACTCGTTGGCGAATCTAGGCGAGACGCAGAAGGTGACCGAGATGGTCAAAGGCGTGGCCAAATTCTACCGGCTTACCTTGAACCAAGGCAAAACGCTCATCCCGCTCGGCAAGGAGGTCGAGCAGGTGGAAACGTATCTCGATATTCAGCGGGTCAAATATGCCGATGCATTCTCCGTCTATCTGAATATCGATCCACGTCTGGAGAAGATGACGATCATTAAGCTGATTCTGCAGCCTTTCGTCGAGAACATTTTCAAGCATGCCTGGTTCGGCGGAAGAATCGCGATCCGAATTTCCGGCAAGCTCGTTGGCCGCAATGTCGAGCTGAAGGTCATCGACAACGGAATCGGCATGAAACCCGAGGTCGTCAAGGGATTGCTTGTTGGTCCGAGCCACTCTGGCGGTTACGGGCTTAAGAATGTGAACGAGCGGATTAAGCTTCGTTATGGTGATGAATACGGCGTGCAGATCAAGAGTATATATGGCGGCGGTACGGCAGTCATTCTCCTTCTTCCGGCTGTAGAGGAGCACGAGGAAGAAGCGGAACAAGCGAAGGACGCTTAATGGAATACGCCGTAAGAGCGACAGGGGGAACGATGCAGCGATGAATATCTTATTGGTGGATGATGAAGCGGTTGATCTGGAGTGGCTTCGCCGCAGGGTTGCGGGCAGCGGCTTGAACTTGAACGTGGTTGGTACGGCGAACAGCGGATTTGCGGCGCTAGAATTGCTGGAGAGCACGCATGTCGATATTATTTTGTCCGATATCCGCATGCCGATTATGACGGGGATCCAGTTTGCCCGTAAAGTGAAGGAGATCTACCCGCATATTCAGATCGTCTTTATTAGCGGCCATGAGGATTTCGGCTATGCCAAGGAAGCGCTCCAAATCAATGCCGCCGGCTATTTGCTCAAGCCGGTTGACGACGAGGAATTGTACCAGCAGCTGGCTTCGCTTAGCACGAAACTGCAGCGGGAACGCGAGAAGGACCGTTCGTTCAGCGAAGCGCTCTCGCTGGTCAGCCAGGAACTGCTGCTGCGTTGGTTCCATGACATTGACCCGCAGCAGGTCGAACCGCATATCCGCGACCATCTCACGCCGCTGCTCGTAGTCGGCGCGGCGGTGGCGATAATCGAGATCGATGATCTGGAATGGCGCGTCACGGACGAAGAGCGGCAACAAATGATTCTTGACATTGAAGGTTTAATCAAAGCTTATGGCGAGAACAATCGACTCGGCACGCTGCTGATGAACCGGAGCATCCGGGTCGTTGTCTTGTCCGCGCTGCCGGAAGACAGCTTCACAGCCCGTCTCGAGGAATTGATCCATACGATACGCCATACGTCGCCGTTGACCATCACGATCGGCATCGGGAAGTACACCCATGAGATCGGTCAACTCCACGAATCGTACCGTCAAGCCCAAGCAGCGCTCAGCGCCAAGTGGTTGCTGGGCAAAAACCGTATTATCCGGGAAGCAGCGGATTCGGGGGCGAAGCCGGCTTTCGTGGCGTCGTATGACGAAATTGTAGGCCGGATGCTGCAAGCCATTCTGGAATACGATTTGGTCACCATCGACGATTGCCTGATGCAGCTGTTCCAGCGCGACGTCTACGTGACGCGCAAGAGCGATATTTACGATCTTATTATCCGCATTACGTCTAAGCTTCACGCCGATCTGCAGCGGCAGGACGAGAATCTGTACGAGCTGCTGCGCTGGGAATCCCAACAGCCCGAGGTGCTGTTCCAGTTCGAGACGATGGGGGATGTGCTGTCTTGGCTGCGCAGACGCTTCTTCGAATTATCGGAACTGCTCTATGTGAAGAAACAGCGGCAGAAACGCAAAATTATTGAAGAGATTATTAAGTATGTCGAAGATAATCTCGAGCAGCGGATCACGCTCAAGGAAGTCGCGGCGCACTTCGATTTTACGCCGAATTACCTTGGCCATCTGTTCAAGGAAGAGACGGGCACCCATTTCAGCGACTTCTTGAACGATGCCCGAATGAAACGCATTTGCGAGCTGCTGATGAACCCGACGCTGAAGATCTACGAAATCGCCGAACGCGTCGGCTACAAGAACATCATCTACTTCAACCGCCAGTTCAAGCAATCGACCGGCATGTCGCCGGGCGAGTATCGGAAGAAATATAAGGTCTAGGATATGGCCGTTCAAACCCGCATCCCACAGGGAGGCGGGTTTTGTGTTGTGAAGCTCAATAAGGAGAGGCATGCCGACCAGAAAAAGGTAAGCGTGTCCACAAAGTGGACGTCAAGCGAGTACCAGCACGGTGCACCAAGTGTACTCGACCCATCAGGTCTCCTCCCGAGGCATCAAAGCCGCGAACGAAGCTCGAAGCCGGAGCTTTGTCCAGTCAGAGGTCATCACATGAAACTCCGCAAGGACAAAAGCGCTGCCCACCACGAAAGGACAGATCGAAGACGGCCGCGTCACGTGCTTGGCCCCTTACGGGTATCCAGTAGGGCAGTTGCCCTCTGGTTCCCCTCCGCGGAGGGGGAAGGGGGAGGCGAAATAGCGGTGTCAGAGGGCGGTAGCCCTTGGTTCCCTTCGGGGGAAGGGGCGAGGTAAACTTTTTAAATCGGTGAATTAGTATAAGTTTTAGTTGTCCGCCTGAATCCGAATCCTGTTTGCGCTTTCGTATAATGAGGATACATACAGAGAGCAACACGAGAGGAGAGTTCGGGAATGAACCGAAGCGGATTTTGGGGTGAAGTAAAGAAGAACCGGGCGCTGCTGCTAATGCTTACGCCTGCGGTGTTATTCTTTCTCTTATTCGCCTACGTACCGATGGCAGGGATCGTCCTCGCCTTCAAACAGTACAACCACACTGGGGGGATTTTCGGCAGCCCGTGGAATGGACTGGACAACTTCAAATTTTTCTTCGAATCCGGCAACGCCTGGCTCGTTACGCGAAACACGGTGCTTTACAATATCGCGTTTATCGTCGTGAACAACGTGCTGCAGATTACGGTTGCGATCCTGCTGTTCGAGGTCGCTGGCAAGTGGTTCCGTAAGATCGCGCAGACGGTCATGTTCCTGCCTTACTTTATTTCATGGGTTGTGGTCGGCGCAATCGCGTACAACCTGTTCAATTTCGATGTAGGAACGATCAATTCGATCCTGACGACATTCGGCATGGAGCCGATCGACATTTATAATACGCCTGGCTACTGGCCGGTCATCCTGGTACTGGTCGCAGCTTGGAAATCGCTCGGATACGGATCGGTCATGTATCTGGCGGCTATCACGAGCATCGATACAGAGATGTATGAAGCAGCGGAGATCGATGGGGCGAATATATTCCAACGCATTTGGAAAATCACGATTCCGAACCTGATCCCGACGATCATCATCCTGGTTCTGCTCGCAATCGGCAACATCTTCCGCGGCGACTTCGGCATGTTCTACAATATGGTCGGCAACAACGGCCTGCTGTTCTCGGCTACGGACGTCATCGATACCTTCGTATTCCGTACCTTGATCTCTTCGAACGATATCGGCATGTCGGCAGCTGCAGGTTTCTACCAATCGATTCTTGGCTTTGCGACGATCTTGATTGCCAACTATGCAGTGCGAAAATACGACAAAGATCACGCTTTGTTCTAAATTGGAGGGAAGAAAATGAGCGCTACCGCTTCTTCGATAAACAAAGCCTCCCAGTCGGGAGGCAAAGGCAAGCGGCAAATGGACAAACTGCTGCTGCAAATTCTAGGCTATGTCGTCATCACGATTCTCGCCGTCTTCTGCTTCATTCCTTTCCTGTTGGTCGTGTCGTCCTCTTTCTCAGACGAACAGTCCATTATTGAAGAAGGATTCAAGCTCATTCCAACGTCGTTCTCGACGGAAGCCTACAGCCTTCTGTTCAAATATCCGGAGCAGATGCTTAAAGCTTACGGCGTTACGATCGCGGTTACCGTAATCGGCACGGTATTGGGACTCTTCCTGACCTCCATGACCGCTTACGTCCTGCAGCGCAAAGACTTCAAATGGCGCAACCAATTCTCGTTCTTCTTCTTCTTCACGACGCTATTCAGCGGTGGATTGGTGCCATGGTACCTGATGATTACGAAGTACTTGAACATGGGCGATACGCTGCTCGTGCTTATACTGCCAATGTTGCTCAACGTCTTCTACATCATTGTCATGAAATCGTTTATGAACAGCATTCCGGAAGCCATTACCGAATCGGCCAAAATCGATGGCGCAGGCGACTTCCGCATCTTCATCCAGCTCATTCTGCCGCTGGCTAAGCCGGCGCTTGCGACGATCGGTTTGTTCATCGCGCTGGCCTACTGGAATGACTGGTATAATGCCTTGCTCTTCATCCAAAATGAAAACCTGATGCCGCTGCAATATTATCTCTACAAAATGCTCGGCAATATGGACGGCATGCGCAAAGCAATGATGCAATCCGGGGCTGTAGTGAATATGGCGTTGCCGACCGAAAGCCTTAAGATGGCGATGACGCTGGTAGCGACTGGTCCAATCTTGCTGGCCTACCCGTTCATTCAGCGTTACTTCGTGCAAGGCTTGACGATTGGTGCAGTCAAAGGGTAAGGATGACCTCGGGTTTACCCGGTTATCATATACAAGCAAAAATACTTTCATTTACATCTTAGGGGGAAATGCAGTCATGAAAACAAAAAAATCTGCTGCGCTCGCACTGACTACCGTTCTGGCCATGTCCACGTTCCTGGCGGCTTGCGGCGGTAACAACAATGCAGCTGAACAGAACAATACGTCCAGCGAAACGACGACGAATCAGGCAGCTGAAGGCACCACGAATGCCGGCGGCGTCGATACAAGCAAAGAAGTCAAAATTAAAATGCTGCTCGTCGGCGGCAAACCGGCTGACTATGATCAAGTATTCGGCGAGCTGAACAAGCTGGTTAAAGCGAAAATCAACGCAACCGTCGAAGCCGAATTCCTCGATTGGGCGGATTGGAACCAGAAGTACCCGCTGAAATTCGCGGCCAACGAAGACTTCGATATCGCATACACGGCGAACTGGGCTTTCTATAACGACCAAGCGCTGAAAGGCGGCTTCCTGGAGCTGACCGATGATATGCTGAAGACGTACATGCCTAAGACATGGGAAGCGATGCCGACCGTTTCTTGGGGGCAAGCGAAAGTAAACGGCAAACTGTTCATGGTGCCGAATAACAACATCGAAGTTACGGATAAGACGGTTCTGATCCGTGAAGATCTACGCAAGAAGTACAATCTGGAGCCTGTTACAAGCCCAGAGACATATGCAGCTTACCTGAAAGCGGTCGCAGCGAACGAGAAAGGCATTAACGCCTTCGGCGCGAAGCCGGCTGACGGCTGGAAATGGCATGAGCTGGACCAAATCCTGCTCGAGCAGCAGAACGATTGGAACCTCGTCGACTACAACATTCCGCTCGCTTACAAACTTGACGATGCAACAGGCAAAGTATTCAACGTATACGACACGCCGGAGTTCACGAGCCTGATCACGTATTACAAAGATCTGTCGGACAGCAGCGCATGGTCCCGCAACGTCGTCAGCAACAAGAATGACGTATGGCAGGATATCAAAGCAGGCAAAACCGCTTCGTATGCGCAAAACCTGGGTACGGTTGCAGCTAACCTGACAGAAGCTCGCCGTGACGGTGTAAGCTTCGAGCTGGCGATCGCAGACTTGACGCCGGACAAGAAGAAGATTTCCGCGATCTCCACGCAGAACGGTCTTGCGATCCACGCTTCTTCCAAGAACGTAGAGCGCTCCCTGATGCTGATCGACCTGCTGCAGAATGACAAAGAAATTCATGACCTGACGATGTATGGCATTGCTGGCACGCACTACAATGCTGAAGGCGATGACAAATTTAGCGCTGGTCCAAGCGCAGCGAACTACACCGGCTTCTCCAACTGGGGTTGGAACTCGACGCTGAACCGTACGGACGTTTCCTATCCGGCAGAAGCGCAATCGATCTTCGACGCATGGGTAGGCAAAGTGTACCACTTCCCGCTCGAAACATTCGTCTTTGACGATTCCAAAGTGAAGAACGAAGTCGCGAACATCGGTAACGTCATGCTTCGTTACGCAATTCCGCTCGAGTACGGCCTTGTGAAAGACCTTGCTAAAGGTCAAGCCGATCTGAACGCACAGCTGAAATCCGCTGGTATCGAGAAGGTACAAACGGAGCTGCAAAGCCAGATCGACGCATTCCTCGCAGCACAGAAGTAATGTCCGTTTAGGTTCTAAGGCTGTCCCAAATGAATGGTTTTGGGACAGCTTTTTTCAAAAAAAATTTACTTCCATAAATTAGCGAGTCAGGGAGGATTCAGCCATGTTACCTGCATTAAAGCGTTGGACAGCTATTTTATTATCTTTTGCGGTAGCGCTTACAACGATCTTCGGCATCATTTCGCCGAGGACTGCACAAGCCGCGGAAACAGCGGATGAGTTTATTAAAGGCGCGGATATTTCTACGCTGCAAGCACTTGAAGATCAGGGAATCAAATTCTATGAGAATGGCGAAGAGCAGGATTTGCTAACGATTCTTAAAGATCACGGCGTGAACTACATACGTCTTCGCGTGTGGAATAATCCGGTTGAAGCAGACGGATACAATGACAAGGCGAAACTGATTGAACTGGCTCCACGGATCAAAGCGGCGGGAATGAAGCTGCTCGTCGATTTTCACTACTCGGACTTCTGGGCTGACCCGGGCAAGCAAGTGAAGCCGGTAGCTTGGGAAGGACTCGACTTCACGCAGCTAAAGCAAGCGGTGTACGATTACACCGAAGAAGTGCTGACCGAGTTGGAAGCGGTCGACGCCTACCCGGATATGGTTCAGATCGGTAACGAAATTAACAACGGGATGATTCATCCGGAAGGATCGCTCAGCAATTTCACCCAGTTGGCCGATTTGATCAAGCAGGGCGTGCAGGCGGTCCGCGACACAACGCCGGACGGACACAACACGAAAATCATGATCCACTTGGCCGAGGGCGGCAACAACAGCAAATTCCGCAGTTTCTTCGACGAGGTGACAGCGCAAGGCATCGACTATGATGTCATCGGCTTATCTTACTATCCATACTGGCACGGCACCTTCCAGCAGCTCAAATCGAATATGGACGACTTGGCGGCGCGTTACGGCAAACAAATCGTCGTTGCTGAAACCGCTTACCCGTTCACATATGAAAGCGGAGACGCAGGCGAGGGCAATATTGCAGGCGAGAATGAGACGAAGATCGCCGGTTTCCCGGCTTCGGTTGAGAATCAGAAATTGGTGACCGAGACCGTATTAAATACGGTTGCGCATGTCCAGAATGGTCTGGGGCTTGGCGCCTTCTACTGGGAGCCGGCATGGTTGCCTGGCGTAGGCTGGCGTTCGGGCGATTACAACGGCTGGGAGAACCAGGCGATGTTCGATTATGACGGCAATGCGCTGGCATCTCTCGATGCATTCCAATTCACGCCGGGTAGTCTTGAGGCGAAAACGCCAATCCTTGTGTATCCTTCGGAAGGCATCACCATTACCCGAGGTCAAACACCAGAACTTCCGGCGACGGCCAATGTCCTCTACAACGAAGGCTCCATCCAAGCCACGGCCGTTACATGGGATGAAGCGACGGATGAACAGCTAAGCACGCCGGGCACGTTCTCGTTGAACGGTACCATTGCGGGACTTGAACAGAAGGCTTCGATTGATGTAACGGTGACGGATTCCCCGAATCTGGCCGTTAATCCCGGTTTTGAGGATGGGATGACAGGCTGGACGTTGTCGGGCACGGAAGCGGGCAAAGTCGAGACGAATGCCGGCAATTCGCATTCGGGTCAGAATGGATTTAACTACTGGTACGGTTCCCCATACACGTACAAATTATCGCAGACCATTACGGGCCTCAAGAATGGGGTCTACACGCTCAGCGCATGGGCTTCCGGCGGAGGCGGCGAGAACGCCATGAAGCTGTTCGCCGATAACTACGGCGGCGAAGCGGTTCAGGCCGATATCGTTAACACCGGCTATAATGCGTGGAAGAAATATACGATCGAGAATATTCATGTCACGAACGGCGAGATCACGTTTGGTTTCGATGTCGATGCGCCGAAGGAGATCTGGGGCTGGCTGGACGATGTCGAGCTCGTCCAAGTGTCGGAGGATGAACTCCTTAAGAACGGCAACTTCGAATCCGGAGACCTTACGGGTTGGACGATTACGGGCACGAGCGATGCCGGCAAAATCAATGACAATCCGAGCAATGCCCAAGATGGCGATTATGCCTTCAACTATTGGTACGGTACTCCTTATGCGTTCAAGCTGTCTCAGACGGTAACGGGCCTGAAGAACGGCACCTATGCGCTCAAAGCATGGGCTTCCGGCGGAGGCGGCGAGTCGAAGTTAAACCTGTTCGCGGAAGGATACGGCGGTGAAGCCATTATCGCCGCTGCGAAGAATACGGGCTGGAACAATTGGGTGCAATATACGATTCCGAACATCAAAGTAACGGACGGTCAAGTTACCGTGGGCTTCGATGTTGCAGCGCCAGGAGAAGTATGGGGTTACTTCGACCATATCGAACTTGTGGAAGTGCAGGGCGCTACAGCTGAGCTTACGGGCGCCAGCGCGGTCGATGGAGGGGATTCGTTCGAACTGACTTATGGCCTCGATCAGCTTACGCTTCCATTCCTTACGCAAGAATTGACGCTGCTCTACAATCCTTCTTATGTGGAATTCGTAGAAGCAAGCTCGACCGTAGAGGGACTGCAGGTCGTACAGCAAGCCGAGAATGAAGCCGGCGACGCGGCTTATATCGTGCTCGCAACGACGGGTACGCCGATTAGCGACGCGTCCTCGCTCTTGAAGCTGAAGTTTACGGCGAAGCCTCTTGCCAGCTCCAACGAGACTTCCATTACGGTGAAGAATATCAGTTATTCGGACGGCGAGCAGACCGGTACGGCGGTCAGCGCAGTACATCAGCTTTCCATTACCGGTACCATTGACCTGAGCCAGCTCAACGCTGCCATTACGAAGGCCGAGCAGATTTACAGCACGACGAAGGCCGGCGCATTCCTTGGCGGCTACCCGGTAGAAAGCCGCAATGCGCTGCAAACCCGTATTGCAGACGCTAAGACCGTCAAAGGAAACACAAATGCAACGCAAGAAGAAATCAACGCAGCCGTATCCGCATTGAATGCCGCGGTTGAAACTTACTTGAGTTCCGCTTATACGATTACGACTTTGGCGGTAGCGGTGAACATTAAGGACCTGGCGAATGTGTCCAAAGGCTTCGGAAAGACGAATGAAGCAACCGACTGGTATCTGTATCGTCCGTTCGATACCAATGCCGACAACAAAATCGATATTGTCGATCTGATTGCGACCGCTAAGAAGATTCCAGGCAAGTTCGAATAAGAAAATGCTCTGAAAGCAAGTAATCGATAGAAGGCAGGTGTCCGCCTGCCTTCTTATGTCTTGGCAAGGAAGGGGAGCGCAATCGTGAAGCAACAACGACTATTCAGCATGTTTGCCCTGATCATCAGCTTATCGCTTATATGGTCCGCAGTCGGTTATGCAGCCGAATCGCCTGATACGGAGGAGAAACAGCCAACGATTACCATCGAGGCGCCTTCGCGGGTCACCAAAGGAGAGCGTGTTCAAGTAAGCGTCATCGGCCGGGATCTTGCCGAACTGTACGGCTATCAGCTTCAGCTTCAATATGATCCGGCATTCATGGCCTACGGGAATGCCACGTATGATTTCTCGCCGCAAGGGTATGCGGTCCCTGTCACTGACAATAATGGGGAACTGACGTTGGCCTTCACGAAGATCGGTGATCAAACCGCTGGGGTTAGCGGAACCAAAAAATTACTAACCGCAACCTTTACAGCGCGCAAAAGCGGCAGCACGAGCTTCGTTCTTCCGGCCATCACGCTGGTGAACAGCGAAGTGCAGAGTACGGCGCTAACGCCGCAAGCTTCCGCCGCAGTCCGGATCGTTGAGCCGTCGCAGGGCTCATCCTCGCCATCAACGCCGTCGGTGCCTACAAGCGGAGAGGAAGAAGGCGGGAACGACGTTGTCTATGGGGTCAATCCAAGCACAGTGAAGAACGAGAACGGGAAGTCCATGATCGAACTTCCTGCCTCGGCAACCCAAATTAAACTCTCTCCTGAAGTGCTTGCCGCTATCGGCGGGAACAACGTCGTCCTGCAGTCGGAGGAGCTGACCATCGAGCTGCCTTCGAGCGTGTTGAACGCGCTTATCGCCCAACTGCCGAATGGCGTAACCGGCACGATCGCCTTTACGATGAAGCGGGTCGATGCCGTGAAGTCCGGTTCTTCAAGCGAGAGCGGAAGCAGCCACTCGACGGTTGTAAGCCGGGGGCAAGCCTACGATTTTTCGCTTAGCATTCAAGGATCGGATGGTTCGAAGCAGTCCATGACCACCTTCCAAGAGCCGATAACGATGCGCTTTGCAGCCGATGCTGCAGCGGATCAAGGTCTGACCGGCATATATTATGTCCGTTCTGACGGTGCGCTTGAATACATTGGCGGCGAGTGGAGCGGCAATACGTTAACGGCAGACATCCATCACTTCAGCACCTATGCCGTTCTCGAAATGAAAACCGATTACTCGGATGTCCCGGCAAATCATTGGGCGAGCCGCGTCATCGCCGAGCTATCCGCCAAGCAGGTCGTGAAAGGAATTGGCGCTGGCGAATTCCGTCCTTCCCAGCTCGTCACACGCGCCGAATTCGCAGCGCTGCTGGTTCGCGGACTTAAGCTTGAAGCGGCGACGGGCACTCAGCCATTCACGGATGTCCAATCCGGCGCCTGGCATGCTAGCGATGTGAATACGGCTTATGCTAGCGGTATTGTGAAAGGACGCAGCGGGAACCGCTTCGATCCGAACGCCACGATTACGCGCCAAGAGATGGCCGTCATGCTGATCAACGCTGTTCAAGCGAAGAAAGAAGAGCAGACGACTAGCGACGCGAAGCTGCCGTTCCAAGATTTGAACGAGGCCGCGGCTTGGGCGCTCCCTTCGATTGCCAAGTCCTACGAGCTTGGGCTCGTGAAGGGACGGGCGGCTGACCGGTTCGTGCCGCAAGGCGAGCTCATGCGTGCCGAAGCGGCTCAGGCGGTATACTTGCTGATGAATCTGTAGAGAGTCAATATTGTGCAACAAATAAGCGTGGACCGGCGAATGCATCGGTCCACGCTTTATTTTCGTTACGAACAGAGCGTTATTTGCTATACTGCTTCGGCGTCTTGCCGTACGTACGCTTGAACATGCGGATAAAATAACTCGTCTCCATGCCGGTCATCTCCGCGACCTTCTCCACCGTAATCCCCGGCTGTTCCTCGAATAGCTGGACCGAACGGCGCATGCGAAGCTGCAAAATGTATTGCTGCGGCGTCATGCCGAAATTCTCGACGAAGAGGCGATGGAAGTGCTGCACGGAATATCCTGCCGCACGGGCTACATTCGTCAGCAACAGCCGTTCATTGTAATGGTCATGGATGAGCTTGACCGCGGTTTGGAGGGCGGCATTCGACTGGCCGGAAGGATAGACGTTCTTGGTGGGCTTCTTCACGGCGGACTGCCCTTCGAGGACCGAGACCAGCATGCTGTAGATCCGTTTGGACGATTCCCAATAGGCTTGCTCTCCGTTCAAGCTGATCAGATGCCACAGCGACTCGATCTGGCTCCATAAATCATCGAAATTCGGGGCAAGCCGCGCCATCATAATAAGCTCGTCCATCTGGTTGAGCAGCGGTAACGCCGCGGAGCCGTTAAATGCCACGAAGCCTAAATCCCATGTCTCATCCGAGCCGATCGGATAATATTCATGCGGCTGATCCGCGGGTAGGATAAGGAGCGTTCCGGGCGTCAAGATCAGATCCTGTCTGCCTTCAATCTTGAACAAGCCTTTGCCGCTGCGCGACAGGAAAATTTGGTGCGCCGGGTACCCTTCGGGCCTTGCGAGATGCTTCTGGGCATGGTTGCCGACGAGGACCACATAGAGCGGCAGAATTTGCTCCAAATTGGCGAATTCGGCGAGTACAAAAGGCATCATTTGGAGGGGCCAACCACCTTCATGTTAAGATTGTACGATTTTTTGAATCATCTGTTCTATGAGTATAAGCCTGTTGAGCGATATAATCAAAGCATATAAGCGGATATGACGATAATCGAAGGAGAGATTTGGATATGACGACTAAATTTGCACCGATTAGCGAAAAACTGCCTGTGCTGATGCACGGCGCTGACTATAATCCTGACCAATGGCTGCACGACCCGAAGGTACTTGAAGAGGATATTCGCCTTATGAAGCTTGCGGGCTGCAACGTCATGGCGATCGGTATTTTCTCCTGGGCGTCGCTTGAGCCTACGGAAGGCAACTTCACGTTCGAATGGATGGACCAAGTGCTTGACCGATTCGCGGCGAACGGGATCTACGCATGGTTGGCTACGCCGAGCGGCGCGCGTCCGGCTTGGATGTCCCAGAAGTATCCGGAAGTGCTGCGAGTCGAGAAGAACCGCGTCCGCAACCTGCACGGCATGCGCCACAATCACTGCAACACGTCGCCGGTATACCGCGAGAAGACGGCTATCCTGAACGGCAAACTGGCTGAGCGCTACGGCAACCACCCTGCGGTAATCGGCTGGCATATCTCCAATGAATTCGGCGGCGATTGCCACTGTGATTACTGCCAAGAGGCTTTCCGCGGCTGGCTGAAGGAGAAATACGGCACGCTCGACGCGCTTAACGCGGCATGGTGGACGACGTTCTGGGCACACACGTATACGGATTGGAGCCAGGTTGAATCGCCTGCGCCGCATGGCGAAACGATGGTACACGGCCACAACCTCGACTGGCGCAGATTCGTAACGGCTCAGACAGTCGACTTCTGCCGCCATGAGATCGAATCGGTGCGCAGCGCGAACCCGTCTCTGCCAGCGACAACGAACATGCATATGATCGAAGGTCTTGACTACCGCAAATTCGCCGAGATTCTTGATGTCATTTCCTGGGATGCGTATCCGACATGGCACGAGTTCGCGAATGACGGCGAATTAGCTGCATCCGTTGCGTTCTACCATGATCTGTACCGCTCGTTGAAGCAAAAGCCGTTCCTGCTGATGGAGAGCACGCCATCGCTGACGAACTGGCAGCCGGTCAGCAAGCTGAAACAGCCGGGCATGCACCAGCTGTCCTCGCTGCAAGCGATAGCGCACGGCTCCGATTCGGTGCAATACTTCCAATGGCGCAAGAGCCGCGGTTCGAGCGAGAAGTTCCATGGCGCTGTTGTCGACCATGCCGGCCACGAGCATACGCGCGTCTTCAAGGACGTTGCTGAACTCGGCGAGACGATGAAGAATATCTCGGAGGTTGTCGGAACCGCAACGCCAGCGCAGACGGCGATTATCTTCGATTGGGATAACCGCTGGGCGGTGAAGGACTCCCAAGGTCCGCGCAACATGGGTATCAAGTATGAAGAAACCGTCTATGCGCATCACCGTGCGCTGTGGGAGCAGGGCGTAGCGACCGATATCATCGGATCCGAAGACGATATGTCCGGCTACAAGCTCATCATCGCGCCAATGCTCTATCTGTGCCGCGAGGAGACAGGCCGCAAGCTGGAGCAATTCGTGGAGCAAGGCGGAACGCTCGTTACGACTTACTGGTCCGGCGTTGTCGATGAGCACGATCTGTGCCATCTGGGCGGATTCCCGGGCCCGCTGCGCAAGACGCTCGGCATTTGGGCGGAAGAGATCGAGGGTCTCTATGATCACGACCGCAATGGCTTGGCCATGGCTGAAGGTAATGTACTTGGCCTTCAAGGCACTTTCGAAGCCGGCGAACTCTGCGAGCTGATCCATGCCGAAGGCGCTGAAGTACTCGGCACGTACACGGACAGCTTCTATGCGGGTCGTCCTGCACTGACGCTGAACCGTTTCGGTCAAGGCCGCGCCTATCATATGGCGACGCGCCTCAAGGACGATTTCCTCGGCGCCTTCTACAAGCAAGCGGTACAAGAAGCAGGCGTGGCACGGGCTATCGATACCGAGCTGCCTCAAGGCGTAAGCGCAACCGTACGTTCGGACGGCGAGACGGACTTCGTCTTCCTGATGAATTTCAGCGGCCAGCCGCAGCAAGTGAAGCTCGATGAGCGCAGCTACGCCGATATGGAATCGAACGCTTCCGTCGGCCAAGTGGTTGAACTGCCTGTGAACGGCATTCAGCTCCTGAAACGGAAGGCATAAGCAAAGACAGCATGAGACGACAAGCCGGGGCAATCGCCCTGGCTTGTTTCGGATATAAGGATTTCGGGTTCGGCCTTTTAGATAAGAGAGGAGCTGTTTGGGCATGACGTATTCGATCCAGGTGAAGAACATCCGCAAAGCGATCTATCCTTCGACGATGCGGCTTGGCGGGAGCAATCCGCAAGGCGAGCGGATCAGCTTCACCAACTATTACATGGAGCGGGACGGCGAGCCGTTTTTCGCCATATGCGGCGAGTTTCACTATTCCCGTTATCCGGAAGCGGATTGGGAGACCGAGCTTGCGAAGATGAAGCTATCCGGCATCAACGTCATTCCGACGTATATTTTTTGGAACCATCATGAGGAAGTGGAAGGCGCTTTCGCATGGGAAGGCAACCGGAATTTGCGGCAATTCGTCGAGCTATGCGGACAGCAAGGGTTGGCGGTCATTCTGCGCATCGGTCCGTTCTGCCACGGTGAAGTGAGGAACGGCGGTCTTCCGGACTGGCTGTTCGGCCGCTCGTTCGATGTGCGTTCCAATGACGAAGGCTATCTGAGCTATGTTGGGCGCCTGTACGAGGAGATCGGTAAGCAGGCAGCGGGGCTGCTCTATCAGGAAGGCGGACCTGTCATCGGCATTCAGCTCGAAAATGAGTTCAATGCGGCAGCCGCATTGTGGGAGCTTACCGCCAAACAAGGCGATGAGTACTTAAGCGGCGGCAGCGGCGGGGCGGAGCACATTATGCGCTTGAAGGAGCTCGCCAAGCAAGCGGGGCTGGTCGCGCCGATCTACTCGATCACGGGCTGGGGGAACGCTCCGGTTCCGGTCGATGAGGTACTGCCGCTCTACGGCGGCTATGCCTACACGCCATGGACGATCAGCAAAGACAATCCGGAGCAGAAGCCGACGGGCGAGTATTTGTTCACCAGCTATCATGACGATGCGGTAGCGGCTAGGGACTTCGATCCGCCCTATGACCGGACGGCGTACCCGTTCGCTTGCTGCGAAATGGGCGGCGGCATGCAGACCTGGTATTTGGCCCGTTTCCAGGTAGAGCCGGAGAGCGTCCTTGCGATGAGCTTGGTCAAAATCGCCAGCGGCTGTAACTTCATCGGCTACTATATGTTCCACGGCGGTACCAATCCGGTCGGGGAGACCGGCTTCTTGAACGAGAGCACGACGCCGCGGATTACGTACGATTTTCAAGCGCCGATCGGGGAATTCGGACAAATTCGCCGATCCAATCACCTGCTTCGGCCGCTCCATTATTTCTTGCAACAGTTCGGCGGCGTGATTGCTCCGATGGCTACCGTACTGCCAGAAGACGCACCGTCACTTGAACCTGAGCATGCCGGATCGCTGCGTTATGCCGTTCGAACAGACGGACGGTCCGGCTTCGTGTTCGTGAACAACTATCAGGATCATGTGGAGATGCAAGAGCATGCCGACGTTCGTTTTGCCATCGAACTGGAGGACAAGATCGTTCAGTTTCCAAGGAAGAAGCCGCTCACGGTCAAGAAGAATGCTTCGTTCTTCCTGCCGTTCAACTTCGATCTCGGAGGCGTGAACCTGCTCAGCGCGACCGCTCAACCGGTCACCTCGCAGGCTACGGAAGCAGTGGATACGTACTTCTTCCTGATGCAAGAAGGCACTGACGGGGAGTTTATTCTGGACGGAAAAGGGATTGCTTCGATAGAAACGCAGGAAGGCGAAGTAGCTCAGGAGGACGGCGGTGAATACTGCGTTGTCGTGCCTTCACATCGCCCGAGCATGATCCGTATTCATCGTGCCGATGGTACTGAGGTTCCAATCTACGCCATGACTGCTGCGGAAGCAGCCACCTTGTGGGAGGCGGAACTGAACGGCGAACGTTGCGTGCTGTTCTCCGAGACGCCGATTGTTCCTACTGCGGCAGGCTTCGACCTGTTGGGGCCAAGATCGGGTGCGTTCAACTTCCGTATTTATACAGGGGGCCAACAAGGTCATGTGAACTGGCAGCCGAATAATGCGGACGTCCGTCTAGCTGTGCAGCAGCAGGAATGGTTCACCGCCTACCAAGTTACATGCCCGACAAAGCAGATCGAGCTTGATGTGAAGCGGATTCACGACCATAAAGTGGCGATTCGTCTGCATGCGGATATGTTCGATGGCTTAGAAGATCTGATCCTGAATATCGCGTATACCGGGAATGTCGGCTATGCGTTCTCTGGCGGCCGGCTGATTCACGATCATTTCCATAATGGGGCACCATGGGAGATGGGGCTGTCACGACTTATCGATCACGTGCAAGATGGGGAGATCGTGCTGGAGACAACGCCTCTGCGGACAGGAGCAGCTACCTTTGCGGCCGATGCCGCTATGGCTGCCGAGCTGCAATTCGATGGCCAGCAAACGGCAATTTTTCACCAAATAACGGCTGAACCGGTCTATCGCATCTCTCTTCATCCCGAACAGAATCAATAGAAAGAAGCTGAACGAGAACCATGGCCTCACGTCACAACAAACTCGGCTTAAGGCATCTGTCCTGGCCGATCGGGATCGAACTGCTGCTGCAGTTTCTTATGGGCACGGTCGATACGCTGATGGTCAGCCGGATCGGCGATAACGCCGTCTCCGCAGTCGGCGTATCGAATCAGGTGCTCCAGACGGCTATGACGCTGTTCACGGTCATTAACGCCGGGGCAGGCGCGATCCTTGCCCGCATGTGGGGCGCGCGAAACTGGGAGGCAACCCGGAGAACGGCGGCGATTGCCATCCAGATCAATGTGGCCTTCGGACTTGCCGGCGGCCTTTTCTTCCTGTTTGCTTCGGGGCAGGTGCTTCGCATGATGCAGGTCCCCGGCGATGTTTTCGAATATGCCCACTCCTACTTGTCTATCGTAGGCGGCGGGATGATGATCGTGACCCTTCATCTGGTCGTCAATGCTTTGATCCGGAATACGGGGAACACCAAGGGCCCGATGGTCATTACGATCGGGATGAACGTCCTTCACCTGCTCCTGAATTACGTATTGATCTTCGGCGTTGGCCTGTTCCCGGCCATGGGCGTGGAAGGCTCCGCGATCTCGACCGTCGTCAGCCGAGCCGCTGCACTGGCGCTATCGATCGTACTGCTCTGGCGATCGTTCGAACCGAGAATGACCAGACAAGACTGGTTCAGCTGGGATCGTTCGCTGCTCAAAGACATTGTGGGCATCGGATTGCCGGTCTCCGTTACGGCCATGTCTTGGGGATTCTCGCAAATCGTACTGTTGTCCGTTATCGCTTCGCTGGGGGCGAATGCGCTCGCGTCTTACACGTATATCCAGACCATTCAGCAGTTCCCTTGGATGATCGCTGCTGCCGTCGGCAGCGCCTTAAGTATCCAGATTGGTCAATGGTACGGCGCCAGCCAACACCAGCTGGTCTATCGAGGACCGCTGCGGGCGATCTCGGCTGGCTTGATCCTCATCGCGACAGCCGCAGTATTGATCTGGATTGGCGGTGAGCCGATTATGTCGATGTTCACGAGCAATGCAGACATCATCGCATTATCGCTGCCGCTGTTGGGCTTATGTATCATCTGGCAGACGCTTCGGGTCATCCCGTTCTGCTTATCCAATGCGCTTAACATTGTCGGCAGCGCCCGACCGGTCGCCATCCTGTCCGTTATCGGGATGTGGCTCGTGTCCACCGGCGGCGCGTATTGGTTCGGTGCGGTGCTCGGCTGGGGACTCCCAGGGGTCCTGCTCGCGATGATGCTCGACGAGGTGCTGCGCGGCAGCTTCTTCGTTTATCAGTGGTTCAGGAGACAGCGTAGGTTGGTCGGTTCTTTGGAACAAGCGCTGTCTGCAAAATAACATAGACAGATCCATTCACAAAGGTATTCGCTGCGCAAGTGTGCTGACCTTCGATCGCTGTTGTTCATGGACTCCTTGAATTGATGATTAAGGTTGGACTCCATTCACAAAGGCGAACGCTGCCGCTTCTCAGATTCATCACTCTTGCTTCGCTTTCTTGTTCACTTTAACTGTGAAACAGTGCCGGCAATGCCAACAAGGCATTGCCGGTTCGTATTTCAAGAACAACCATAAGCCTTGTCCGCAATGCGGGCAAAGCGACTCTTTGCATCAAGCAACATGGGCGCTCCACCGAATCGCCTTCCAACCAAGGCATCAACGCCGCGAACGAAGCTCGCCCCAGAGCTTTGTCCTTGCATCGGCATGATCACAAGCCATGCCGACCAATGCGCAAGGACAAAAGCGGTCCCGCCACGAAAGGACAGATCGAAGACGGCCGCGTTCCGAATATAGTCTCTTACGGGTGTCCAGAGGGCGGTTGCCCTTGGTTCCCCTCGGCGGAGGGGGAAGGGGCGAGGGAAAAGGTATAATTTCATACTGAAAAAATGAATAATCCAGCATATTTTAAATTCCCCCCATCTTCGATTACAATGAAAGGTAGCCTTTATAAATGAAAATTAATTAACCGCATTAGCGGTAAGAAACGTAACGCCTAGATAGCGCTAACCGCTTACGAAACCGCTTACGTACGAGGAGGAATGGCGGTGTACAAGACCTTGATTCGCATGATTAACGATATGAAGCTGCGGACGAAGCTGATTCTCTCCTTCATTGTCGTCGTATTCGTCCCGGTACTGATCGTCGGTCTATTCCTAACGAACGAGCTGCGCGAGATGGCGATCGGCAATGCCATCGATCAGGCTGCGACGAATGTGGACCGGGTGAAGAAGCGGACCAGCGAGGTCGTCAATGTCTCCTATGACATCGCCTACCGCCTGGCGAACGACACCCGTTTGGAGACGGTAGCCAGCCGCCGCTACGAATCCGTGTACGATGTGGTCAAAGCGTATAAGGAATATCCGGACTTCCGCGAATATATGAAGCTCTACCGGGAGATCGGCAATATCCGGCTCTACGTGGACAACCCTACGCTGCTCGATAACTGGGAATTCATTCAGCCGACCGATGCGATTCGCAATGCCGAGTGGTATCAGCAGGCGACCTCGAGCAGTTTGGTCGACTGGGTGTACATTGTGGACGAAAGGGATAATGTCAAATATTTGAGCCTCGTCCGCAGGGTAGACTTTCCGAATCAAGGGAAGAGCGGCGTGCTGGTCATCAACGTGAACTCCCGCATGCTGAATCAAATCCTGAATCAGGAGTCGTTCGACACGATGATCGTCGACAGCAGCAATCAGATCGTATCGGCGAATCGTCCGGGGCGCCTGGGCCGTCCGCTGAACGAACTGGATTTCGAGAATCTGATCAAGCATGAGGAGACGGGCACGTTCGAGACGGTCGTGAACGGCAGCAAGTCACAGGTCATGATCGAAGAATTAAAACCTGCTGCCAGCATGAACGGATTGCGCGTCATTTCAATTTTCGCGATCGACGATATTGTCGGCGAAGCGAACCAGACGATCCGGTTAGCCGTGACGGTCATCTCGATCAGTCTGGCGGTTGCCATCTTCTTGATCTATGCCTTCTCCATCCTGCTGGCCAAGCGGATGCTCAGACTGAGCAAGAACATTAACAAGGTGGCGACGGGAAACCTCGGTATCGTGATGGAGATTGACGGCAAGGATGAGATAGGCCAATTGTCGCGTCAATTCAACGCCATGGTATCGAGCATTAATGCGTTGGTGGTCGAGGTGCAGGAGTCGAATCAGCAGAAGCGGCAGCTAGCCCAAAAACAAAATGAGATCAAGTTCAAGATGATGGCAAGCCAGATCAATCCGCATTTCCTCTTCAACGCGCTAGAGTCGATCCGCATGAAGGCCCATATGAAGGGCGAGACCGAGATCGCCAAGGTCGTTCGGCTGCTGGGCAAAATGATGCGTAAAAACCTCGAGGTCGGCAATCGCAGCATTCCGATGCGCAGCGAAATCGACATCGTGCGATGCTATCTCGAAATCCAGAAATTCCGGCATGGCGATCGCCTTCATTTCGAGCTGCTGATCGACCCGAAGGTCGAAGAGACGCTGCTCCCGCCGCTTATTATCCAGCCCATTGTCGAGAACGCCGTCGTGCACGGGCTCGAGAGCAAGGAAGAGGGCGGGCTTGTCCGGATCAAGGCCGAGTTAGTCGGTCAAGACGTTCATGTGGAAGTGATGGATAACGGGAGCGGTATGACCCCGGAGCGGGCGGAATCCGTCAAGCAATCGCTCCTCGAGCAGGACGATGACGAGCGTAACCGGATCGGGCTTCGCAATGTCCACATGCGGCTGCAGCTTACCTATGGCCAAGAGCATGGGCTTGTCATTGACAGCGTTCCTTCGGAAGGTACGCGGATTCATTTCATCATACCGTTTGGGGGGAGAAGCGATGTATAAAGTACTGCTCGTCGACGATGAACCGATGATCCGTGAAGGACTTCGGTCGCTCATAGATTGGGAGGAGTTCGGCTACCAGGTGGTGGATACCGCGGCGAATGGACGGGAGGCGCTGGAGAAGCATGAACAGCTGCGGCCTGATCTGATGATCATCGATATTCGAATGCCGGGCATGGACGGACTGACATTGATCGGCCATCTGAGAGAGGTTAATGCGAATCTGCATATCCTGATTCTAAGCGGATACGCCGATTTCGATTATGCCAAGAAGGCCATTCAGTACCAGATCGACGGTTATTTATTGAAGCCGGTCGACGAGGACGAACTGACAGGTTATCTGGATCGGCTCCGGACCGTACTGGCACAGGAAGCTGAAGTCAACCGAAGGCATTCGGCGATGAACGAATGGAACCGCGAGCGGCTCATCCAGGTATGCTTGGAGGGGATCGCTACCGAGGAGGAAGCGATCCAGGTCAGGGAAGCCGCACGTAACGCGGGACTCGACTGGACGGATTACGATCTGTTGCTTGTCAAGCTGCAGGCGCAAGAGGGGCTGGAAACCGGCGCATTCGCCTATATCAAGCGCCGGTTCGTGACGAACCTCGAGGACACCGGCCGCGGCATCGTTTTCTACGCGGAGCCCTATATCGGCTTACTGCTCAAGGAACCGCTTCGGACGGACCACCAACGGAGTAAGCTCTATCAGGAAATCAGCGATATCGCGGCAGAACGGGAGCTTGCCTTTACGGCCGTTTCCGGAGGAGCCGTAGCCGATATTACGGAGCTTGTGCGTTCCTATGCGAACGCTGTGCGAGTCATGAATATGCGTTTCTTCTATAAAGAGGGGCAGATCCTCCACGAGGATACCCCGTCGATTGAGCAATTGCTACCCGACCCGGATTCCGACAGCGAGCCGTTCGATCTGGATACGATGTCGGACAAGCTCTATTTTGCCCTCGATATCGGCAATGATAAGGCGGCATGCGAGCTGGTGAGAGAATCGGGCGGTTCGATGCTGCAGGCTAACTATACCGAGCAGGAGATTAAGACAGGGATAGTGCAGCTGGTGACCGGCGCGGTCGGCAAACTGACGCTGCATCGGCCAGAGCTTCAGGAACGCAGACACGAGCTGTCCAACGGAATTATAGAATTGTACAAGCCCTATTCCTTCCAAACGCTGATCGAGAGTGTCGAAGCGCTGCTGCTGCGGGCAATGGACGGCCTTGATGCAGGCGGGACGGACAAGCAGATCATGAAGATGATCGACCTTATTCAGCGTAATTATCAGCAGCCCTTGAAGCTGGAGACGCTAGCCGATGTGCTTGGTTACAACAGCGCGTATCTCGGCAAGCTCTTCAAGTCGACGACCGGTGAGTATTTTAATAGCTATCTGGATAAGGTGCGGATCGAGAAGGCCAAATCTTTCCTTGAACAAGGCATGAAAGTATACCAGGTTGCGGAGAAGGTCGGCTATACGAATGTCGATTATTTTCACAGCAAATTCCGCAAGTATGTGGGGGAATCGCCATCTGCCTACAAGAAGAAATAGTTCAATGGGACGTGTGCCTGATTTTTCGGGTACACGTTCTCTAATTTTAAAGGGAACTCATCAAATTATTATATGAATTTGTAGAAAATCATTGGGGTACTTTGTAACTGTCCATTCCGATAAAATGAGGTCATACAGCAAGGAGGGGTAAGGCTATGGAAGCGGTAACAGGAAAAAAAGAGCCCAAGGAGAGAGGCAACCGCAAATCTTCCCGGTTCTGGAGGACATTCCTCCAGCAAAAATATTTGTACATGATGTCTTTACCATTCGTGATCTGGGTGTTCGTGTTCAGCTATGTGCCGTTGTGGGGCTGGACGATGGCCTTCCAGAAGTACAAGCCGATGCCTACAGCTTCCTTGTGGGATCGTGTCTTCGATCAGAAGTGGGTAGGCTTCGACCAGTTCCAGCGCCTGTTCACCGACGATCAGTTCTACCTGGTACTTCGCAATACGCTGGCCATGAGCTTCATGGGCCTGATCGCAGGATTCGTCGTACCGATCGTGTTCGCGGTTCTGCTCAATGAAGTGAAGAATATCGCGTTCAAGCGCGTCGCGCAGACGATTTCGTACCTGCCTCACTTCGTGTCATGGGTCGTCGTCGCGGGTATCGTCATCAAGATGCTGTCGACCGATAACGGCGCAGTGAACGACTTGCTCATGTGGCTCGGCATCATCGATGAGCCTTATCAATTCATGGCGAAGGAAAAATGGTTCTGGGGTATCGTTACAGCGGCCGATGTGTGGAAAGAAACCGGCTGGAATACGATCATCTACCTGGCTGCCATGGCCGGAATCAGTTCCGAGTTGTACGAAGCGGCACGAGTCGACGGTGCAAGCCGTCTGCGTCAAATCTGGCACATTACGCTGCCGGGTATCCGCTCGACAATCGTAATCCTGCTCATCATGTCGATCGGCCATCTGGTCAGCATCGGCTTCGAGAAGCAGTTCCTTCTCTCGAACAACCTCGTCTCCGATTACGCACAGGTACTTGATCTGTACGCGCTGCAATATGGTCTGCAGATGAGTAACTTCTCGTACGGTACGGCAATTAACGTATTCAACTCCGTGGTGGGCATCATCTTGTTGTTCTCGGCCAACGGAATTTTCAAGAAAATTACGAAAGAAAGCATTATGTAGGGAGGGTGCCAAATGTCCACGAAATCGAAACGAATTAGCGCCCCTATATCGGACCGGATTTTCGATGTTGTTGTCTATGCTGTCGTCATCATGGTTGTGATCGTGACGCTGTACCCGTTCCTTAACGTACTGGCCTTGTCGTTAAACGACTCGACCGACAGCGTTCGCGGCGGAATCAGCATCTATCCGAGGGAGTTCACTTGGAAGAACTATGAGGTCATCTTCTCCTTCAGCGGATTGATCCAAGGCTTCAAGATATCGATCCTGCGTACGATCGTCGGAACGCTGCTCGGCTTGCTGAGTGCCTCGATGCTGGCGTATACGCTGTCTCGTCCGGACTTCCAAGGCAGACGCTTCATCTCGATCTTCCTTGCCTTGACGATGTACGTATCCGGCGGTATGATCGCGAGCTACATCCTGATCAAAGAGCTTCACATGATGGGCACCTTCTGGGTATATGTACTCCCTGGCATGGTTTCCGCGTTCAACGTATTCATCATCCGTTCCTTCATGGACGGCATCCCATACGCTCTGCAGGAGTCTGCGAAGCTTGACGGCGCGAACGACTTTACGATCTACTGGCGCGTCATCCTGCCAATGGCCAAGCCGGCGCTTGCGACCATCGCGCTCTTCCTGGCGGTCGGCCAATGGAACTCCTGGTTCGATACTTGGCTCTACAACGCACGTTCGCCAGAGCTGACAACGCTGCAGTATGAACTGATGAAAGTGTTGCAAAGTACGACATCCGGCAACGGCGACTACCGCAACACCAATATGACCCAAGTAATGGCTTCCGTTTCGCCGGAATCCGTCAAGATGGCGATCACGATCGTCGTTACCGTTCCGATCTTGTTCGTCTATCCATTCCTGCAACGTTACTTCGTGCAAGGGATGACGCTTGGAGCGGTGAAGGGCTAACATTAGGCCCTAATCAATTGGCCGGTCCGATGGGCAGGTAATGGCTGGAATTGCAGCTAGGCCTGCCCACGACGGGCTCATAAATTTGGTATTGGCAGGGCAACCTGTTTGTACAATATACGTTCTTAATCAAAACAGGGAGGTTTACCACATGACAAGAAAGAGAAAGTGGTCCGGCGTCGTGCTGACGACTGCAATGGTTGCTGGTTTGCTTGCAGGCTGCGGCGGCAACGACAACAACGCTGGCACGAATAACGGCGGTAATGCTTCGAATTCAGGAGCAAACGGCAACGCAACGGCCGATACAACGCCGCTTACGATGTCTTATTACAGCGAGGACCCTAATCCGAACTGGGCAGGCATGCAAGATGAAGTCGGCAAACAAATCACGTCCAAAACAGGCATTACGCTCGAAGCTGAATTCGCGGTCGGCGATCCCGTTCAAAAATCCGCTCTTATCGCGACAAGCGGTGACTACCCGGACCTAATTGCAGCTAAGAACAGTATCAACAAATTCGTTGATGCAGGTGCGGTAATTGACCTGACTGATCTAATCGAAGAACATGCGCCGAACATCAAAAAGCTGTACGGCGACCAAATGGCTCGTCTGCGTTACAGCAACGAAGACAAATCGATCTATGTTATCCCAACGAATGCAGGCGTAAACCAAACCTACTTCAACGCAGGCGGCGGTTTCGAGCTTCAGCACCGCGTCGTGAAAGAGTTGGGCTACCCGACGATCCGTACCGTAAAAGATTTTGAAAACGCTATTAAACAGTATCTAGCAAAATATCCGACGGACGAGAACGGCAACCCGAACATCGGCTTGACGCTCAACGCTGACGACTGGCACATGTACATCTCCGTTACGAACCCTGCGTTCCTGACAACAGGCGCACCGGATGACGGCGAGTACTATATCGATCCGAAGACATATGAAGTAACTTACCACTTCAAACGTCCGGAAGAGAAAGAATACTTCCGTTGGTTGAACCATATGAACGCTGAAGGTCTGTTAGACAAAGAGAGCTTCGTTCAAAAGTATGACCAATACAAAGCGAAAGTCGCTTCCGGCCGCGTGCTAGGCCTGATCGACCAGGACTGGGATTACGGCGACGGCGAGAAAGCGCTGAAAGCTGAAGGCAAATTCGAATACGGCTATGGCCACTATCCAGTGACATTGTCCGAAGAATTCAAAGAAACGTCGTTCTGGCCAACCGGCTTCATGAGCGGCTACGGTATCGCGATCTCCAGCACGAATCCGGATCCGGTTCGCGCAATCAAGTTCTTGGATTACCTCGCTTCCGAGGAAGGTCAAGTTCTGGTTAACTGGGGTGTCGAAGGCAAGCACTACAATGTAGAAGACACCAAACGCGTCATTCCTGCAGATGTGAACAACCGCAAAGTCAACGATGCAGCGAACTTCCAAAAAGAATCCGGCATCGGTAACTACACGATGATTGGACCTCACTACGGCGATGGCGTGAAGGACTCGACAGGCAACTACTTCACGACGAACTTCCCAGAGCAAATCGTAGCGGGCTTCAATGATGTGGAGAAAGAAGTACTTGCCGCTTACAAAGCGACAACTTGGAAAGACCTGTTCCCGAAAGAAGATGAGTTCGAAGTGAAGCCATGGGGCGCAGCGTGGAACATTCCGGTTCCAGGCGACTCCGAAATCACGATTCTCGATGAGAAGCTGAAAACAATTACATGGAAACGTATCCCAGAGGCGATCCTTGCAACACCGGAGAACTTCGACAAAGTATGGGACGATTACATGAAAGAGCTGGACGCAGCTAACGTCGAGAAAGCAGAAGAACTTCGCGGCGAGCTTGTCAAAGCACGCGTAGAGCTGTGGAGCGGCGAATAAGGCGCGCGAGATAGCAGCAGCAAGGCATGGAGAACCCGGGGCAACCCGGGTTCTTTTGCTAGTAAGGACAATACGATCGATTGCACATGGGAAGCACCAAGGAGGAGAATCGGATTGGAGCCAAATAAAGCGAACCCGCTGCACACGCTGTGGTATAAGCAGCCTGCAACAATCTGGGAAGAAGCGTTGCCCATCGGCAACGGCCGACTCGGGGGGATGGTCTTCGGCGGGCCGGAGACGGAACGGATTCAGTTAAATGAGGATACGCTGTGGTCAGGCTTCCCGCGGGATACGAATAATTATGAAGCGATCCGGCACCTGAAGCAGAGCCGCGAGCTGTTGCTCGAAGGGCGCTATGAAGAAGCCGAGAAGCTGATTAATGACAAGATGCTGAGCACGCGGTCCGAGGCTTATATGGCGATGGGCGATATGTATGTGCAGCAGAATATGAACGGCCAGGTGAAGCAGTACCACCGCGAGCTTAGCTTGGATACCGGAATCGCGACGACGCAATTCGTGGATGAAGCGGGTGCTTACATACGGGAAGCTTTCGTCAGCAGCCCGGATCAAGTGCTTGTGTTAAGGCTTGCCGGCCAGTCCGGGGCACGGATTAATGCGTCCCTTCATCTTAGCTCCAAGCTGCAATTCGTCACAGCTGCCGAAGCGGGCGAGAACGAGTCAACGGGCAACGTCAAGCTTGAGGGCAAAGCGCCGAGCCATGTCGCGGACAATTATTTGGGCAACCATCCGAAGTCTGTCTTATATGAGGAGACTCGCGGCCTATCGTTCGCGATTTATGCACATGTATCCGCCGAGGGAGGGACGGTAGCCGTTGACGAAGAAGGCAAGCTGCACGTTCGGGATGCAACTTCCGTACTCGTCATACTAGGAGCGGCGACGAACTTTACCGGTTTTAATGTGCAGCCGCTCCAAGGCTCGAATCATCCTAGTCAGGCAAGCGAAGAGGCTGTCAAAGCTGCGGCGGCCGTCGGTTATGATCAATTGAAGCAACGCCATATTGAAGAGCATCAGATGCTGTACCGTCGGGCAAAGCTTGTGCTTGGCGACGGCAATGACGTGGCCTTGCCGACAGACGAGCGGATCAAAGCCTACGCAAGCGGAGAGGCGGATCCCGGCCTGGAGGCATTGCTCTTCCATTATGGACGTTATCTGCTCATCGCCAGTTCCAGACCCGGCACGCAGGCTGCCAACTTGCAAGGCATATGGAACGATCACGTCCAGCCGCCGTGGAACAGTAACTATACGACGAACATCAATACGCAAATGAATTATTGGCCGGCGGAAGTAACGGCGTTAGGCGAATGCCATGAACCATTGTTCGACATGATTCGGGAGTTGAGCGAGACCGGTTCGCGGACGGCGAATATCCATTATGATTGCCGCGGATGGACCGCCCATCATAATGTTGACATTTGGCGGGTATCCACGCCTTCCGACGGCGATGCGAGCTGGGCGTTCTGGCCGCTCGGCGGTGCCTGGCTGACCCGCCATCTATGGGAACGTTATTTGTACCGCCCGGATGCAGCATTCCTCCGGGAGGAGGCCTATCCGCTGCTGAAAGGAGCCGCGCTATTCGCGCTTGATTGGCTGCAGCCGCTTGCAGACGGCAGGCTGACCACGCTTCCGTCAACTTCACCAGAGAACCAGTTCCTTACGGAGAGAGGCAACCGTGTCAGCGTGTCCGTCGGATCCACGATGGATCTATCCATCATCCGCGAGTTATTTACGCATACGATCGCGGCAGCATCGATTCTCGAAATCGATGCCAAGCTGCGTGAAGAACTTCAAGATGCGCTTGGTCAAATGGCGCCGCTGCCTATCGGAGCGGACGGACGTCTCCAGGAGTGGTCGGAGCCGTTCGCCGAGGCGGAGCCAGGACATCGGCATGTGTCGCATCTGTACGGTCTCTTCCCGGGCGCCTTCATTCACCCTGAGGAGGAGGAACTGTTCGAGGCGAGCCGGCGCTCGCTCGAATTCCGAATCTCGCAAGGCGGGGGACATACGGGATGGAGTTGTGCCTGGCTGATCAATTTCTATGCGCGACTCCAAGACGAGCAGCGCGCGTATAGCTTCGTGCGTACGCTATTAACCCGTTCCATCTATCCGAATTTGTTCGATGCGCATCCGCCATTCCAGATCGATGGCAATTTCGGCGCGACGTCCGGCATTGCGGAGATGCTGCTGCAAAGCCATCTGAACGGGATCGAGCTGCTGCCGGCTTTGCCAGAACAATGGCCCTCTGGCAGCGTTGTAGGATTGCGAGCTCGAGGCGGGTTCAGTATCGATATGGCTTGGGAGGAAGGCAGAATGATCTTAGCCGCAGTGACTTCGCTATACGGCTCGACTTGTACGATTCGTTCGAAAGTCCCCGTTACGGTGGTTGGGCCGGATGGCGAGCGGCATGCCGCCGGCGAACCATTTGCGACGAAAGCGGGAGCTGTCTACCGCGTGCAGCCGATATAAAACGTCCGCCGATCAACATGTAAGCATAAGCGGAGGGCTTCTTTGTTCCTTGTGAACGAAGAAGCCTTTTTTGCGCACCGTTTCATTTCCCAGGCAATAGCAATTTATTATGATTAATATAATAGTGAACCGCGTAATGAATTTATCATTGCCTTAACTTTCTTTTCGTGGTTTAATAGTCATGTATAAACGGATGGATCGAAGCGTTGTTAGGTTTAGGCTTATACAGAGTTCTCCAAGATGGAATGCGCCCGGCGGGAGAGCTTCGCAGGCCATTTCGCATCCTCTGACTAGTTAATTATTATATTAATCCACTATGAAGGAGTACGAGCATGAGCAATCGTATCGTTATTAATGCGGATTTGAGCAAGGGCACGATCAGTCGACACATTTACGGCCATTTCGCGGAGCACTTGGGCCGCTGTATTTACGGCGGGATCTGGGTTGGCGAGGATTCCGATATTCCGAACACGAACGGCATTCGCAATGACGTACTGGAAGCGCTTAAGAATCTTCAAATCCCGAACTTGCGCTGGCCGGGCGGCTGCTTCGCCGACGAATACCACTGGAAGGACGGCATCGGTCCGCGCGAGACTCGCAAACGGATGGTCAACACGCACTGGGGCGGCGTCGTGGAGAACAACCACTTCGGTACGCATGAATTCATGAAGCTCTGCGAACTGCTCGAGACCGAGCCTTATGTGAACGGCAACGTCGGCAGCGGTACCGTGCAAGAGATGTCCGAATGGGTCGAATATATGACCTTTGACGGCGAATCGCCGATGGCGGACTTACGCCGCAAGAATGGCCAAGACAAGCCGTGGAAGCTCAAATATTTCGGCGTCGGCAACGAGAACTGGGGTTGCGGCGGCAATATGCGTCCGGAATATTATTCGGATCTGTACCGCCGTTATCAGACGTATGTGCGCAACTACGGCGACAACAAGATCTACCGCATTGCGGGCGGACCGAACATTGACGATTACAAGTGGACGGAAGTGCTCATGCGCGAATCGACTCGCTTCATGGACGGCCTGAGCTTGCACCACTACACGCTCCCGGACGGATGGGAGAACAAACAACCTGCGCTCGGCTTTGATCATACGCAATGGTTCAACACGATGAAGAGCGCGCTTTATATGGATGAACTCATTACGCGACACAGCGCGATTATGGACCAATACGATCCGAAGAAGCGCGTAGGCATGATCGTTGACGAGTGGGGCACATGGTTCCAGGTGGAGCCAGGCACGAACCCAGGCTTCCTGTATCAGCAGAACTCGATGCGCGACGCACTCGTGGCCGGCATCACGCTGAACGTATTCCACGACCATTGCGACCGCGTACATATGGCGAATATTGCCCAGACCGTCAACGTGCTGCAATCCGTCATCTTGACCGAGGGCGAGAAAATGACAGTGACGCCGACGTACCATGTATTCGAGATGTACAAGGCGCATCAGGATGCCGAAGCGCTTGAGCTGACGAAACAAACGCCAAAATACGAGATGAACGGCACTTCGCTGGAACAGATCAGCGCAACGGCTTCCCGCGGCAAAGACGGGCGCGTCAACATCAGCCTGTGCAACATCAGCCATGATCAAGCGGCAGAGCTGACGATTGAGCTTCGCGGGCTTGCGGATGCGGAACCGCACGTGCAAGGACGCATTCTTCACCATGACGACCTGAGCGCGCACAACACGGTAGATGCGCCGAATGTCGTTGCTCCGGCGGAACTGAGCGGCATTCAGATTGAGAACGGTATCCTGCGCATCACGCTGCCGGCTGCATCCGTAGCCGTGCTGCATGTAGGCTAAGGCAGGGCCAGCGCGATGAGGGCAGCAGGTCAGTCTGAAGGCTGCAAAGGTTGCAGCGCAAGCGTGCATGTCTCCGAAGAGCAGATCGACCGGATGATCGAGCGTCTCTCCCGCCACCCGGACAGCTGCGTAGCCGATTCGCAGTATGAAGATCGGCTTGCGCAATGCAACGGCTGCGACAGCCTCCAGTACGGCACGACTTGCGCTCACTGCGGCTGCTTCGTCCGCGTACGGGCGAAGCTCGCGGCGAACCGGTGTCCGAGGCCCGGCGGCGGATTGTGGAATTAGCCGGGACGGGAGTAACAGGAAGACCGCATGCTGCTTAACGTGGCGACCTGCCATCCAAGCGCGCATGCGGTCTTTCTTTTTATTGCAAATTAGCGAGTGACTAAAATATAATATCCAGCTTCTCGAATGTCCTATATATTCATGGATGCGCTTGCACTATAATGAGGGCAAATCCAACAAAAAGCAGGTGCAAACATGAGTCAAAAGCTACGTTGGGGCATCCTTGGATGCGCCGGAATTGCAAAACGAGCCGTCATTCCTGGAATTGGACAATCCGAGACAGGTATCGTTACGGCCATTGCCAGCCGTGATCTGGCGAAGTCGCAGGAAACTGCGGCACAGCTGAACATCCCGACTGCCTATGGCAGCTACGAGGAATTACTCGCGGACGACCAGATTGACGCAATCTATATCCCATTGCCGAACCATCTGCATATGGAATGGTCGATCAAAGCGATGGAAGCCGGCAAACATGTACTCTGCGAGAAACCGATTGCTTTGAATGCCCAAGAAGCGCAGCGTATGGCCGATACGGCCAAGAGCGCAGGCGTTCATTTGGCTGAGGCGTTCATGTATCGCTACCATCCATGTTACGACCGTATCAAAGATATTATCGCCTCCGGCGAGATCGGCCAGCTGCGCGGGCTTCACGGCACGTTCACCTTCAACAATGCAGGTGATTCGAAGAATGTCCGCTACAAGCGGGAGTGGGGCGGCGGATCGCTCTATGATGTCGGCTGTTACCCGATCAGCGCGGCGCGTCTTATCCTTGGCGAAGAGCCTCAGGCTGCGAGCGTTCATGCGCTGTTGTCGCCGGAACATGACAATGTCGATATGATGGCGGCAGGCATTCTTGAATTTAGCAACGGCGTTGCGTTGTCGTTCGACTGCGGCATGTGGGCCGCGTTCCGCAATACGCTCGAGATTCTCGGCACAGAAGGCCGGATTGAGCTGCCGTCGGCTTTCCTTGGCGCCAACTTCTTCGTCCACACCAAAGACGGCGTCCGCGAAGAGCAGCAGCCGACGCTGAATCAGTATGCCCTGCAGGCAGATGATTTTGCCCGCGTCGTATGGGGCCAGCAAGAGGCACGCTTCACGCCTGAAGATGCCGTTGCGAATATGAAAGTAATCGATGCATGTCTGGAATCCGCATATACCCGCAGCCGGGTAACCATTCAGCCATAAGGGGGCGCCATAGCGATGAAGACGATTGAACTGCCAGGACTGAAGCAAGGGGTCACTCAGCTCATTATGGGCTCGGATTATTTTGCACCAGAGGTATATGAGACGGTTCAAACGAATTTGGATGCTTTCACGGCGATTGGCGGCAACACGATCGATACGGCCTATATCTATTACGGCGGCAAGAGCGAGCAGGCGATCGGCATGTGGCTGGAGGAGCGGGGCAACCGCGATCAGATGAACATCTGGACCAAAGGCGCGCATCCGAATAAGGACGGCTCCCGGGTGTCCAAGGCGGCGATTGCCGAGGAGCTTGAGATCAGTCTTGAGCGGCTGCGCACCTCTTACGTCGATCTATATGCGCTTCACAGGGACGATCTGAACGTGCCGGTCGGCGAGATTCTGGAATGGCTGAACGAACATGTCGAAGCCGGCCGCATTCTTACCTTCGGAGCGTCCAACTGGACGACCGCAAGACTTGCGGAGGCGAACGCATACGCCAAGGCGAACGGGTTGCGCGGATTCAGCTTCAGCAGTCCGAACTTGAGCCTAGCCAAAGCGCAGGAGCCTTATTGGGCAGACTGTATCAGCATCGATGAAGAATCGCTCGCGTGGCATGAAGAGAGCGGCCTTCCGATTCTGTCCTGGTCGTCGCAGGCACGCGGTTTCTTCACCGGCCGCTTCACGAAGGAAGACCGCTCGGATGCCGATCTGGTGCGCGTCTTCTATAATGATGCGAACTGGGAGCGTTACGCCCGTGCGGAACAGCTAGCAAAGCAGAAAGGCGTGACGACGATCCAGATTGCGCTTGCCTATGTGCTTAACCAGGCATTCCCGACGTCTGCGATCATCGGACCGCGCAACCAGGCAGAGATGGAGTCGTGCAAGGAAGCGACGGAGCTCACGTTAACGCAGGAGGAAGTGCAGTGGCTGGATTTGAGGTGAACCGGCATGCGCCGTCTTTCATGGCGATGCGCGGATCAATCCGGAGAAATACAAGATGATGGATAAACGTGAAACTTATCAAACCTTGTATTTTGAGACAGAACTAATCGAGCTATGGCCTGAAGGCCAGGTACCTTATGCGCAGGGCCATTCGGATGAGGATCGTCCAGCGATCACGCCTTACTTGGTTGAAGGCAAAAGCCGCGGAGCGGTCATTGTCTGCCCAGGCGGCGGCTATGGGATGCGGGCGGATCACGAAGGCGAGCCAATTGCGCGCTGGCTGAATCGCATCGGCATCAATGCCTTTGTACTGCGCTACCGCGTAGAGCCTTATGCGTACCCTGCCGCGCTGCGCGATGTGCAGCGCGCGGTAAGAACGGTGCGGTATTGCGCAGCGGATTGGGGAATCGATCCGCATAAGATTGGCGTGTTAGGGTTCTCCGCAGGCGGCCATCTGACCGCTTCGGCCGGTACGCAGTACGACCGCGGCCGTGCGGAAGCGGAAGACCCGATCGAACGCGAATCCAGCCGCCCGGACCTAATTGTGCTCTGTTACCCGGTTATTACGATGCAGGACCCCTTCACGCATGAAGGCTCCAGGCGTAATCTGCTAGGCACGGATCCAACGGACGAGATGGTGCGTCAGAACAGCGCGGAGCTGCAAGTTACGGCAGATACGCCTCCTGCTTTCCTATGGCATACGGCGGATGATGGCCCAGTGCCTGTAGAGAACAGCATTAATTTCGCCATGGCATTGCGAAAAGCAGGGGTCGCGTTCGATCTGCATGTGTACGAGCAAGGCAGACACGGACTGGGACTCGCTGAAGAGGATCCGCACGTCGCCAGCTGGTCCGAAGTATGCGGGTTGTGGCTGAACCGTTACGGTTTTGCATCTGACAGTACGCAAGGATAAGTTGGGCGTGAAGCGGGGTTCGATCCGCTTAACCGACATACGGTGCAAGTGCAATATATAAGAAGAAGCCCCGGTGATCTTCAGAGGATCACTGGGGCTTCACGCTGCAGGGAATTATAGATAAGTCCATTGGAGCAAAGGCAGAAGGATGGGCTGAATGACGATCTTCAGCATCCCGGCGGACAACAAGGAGCTAAGCGAGGTCGGCTCTGGCGTTGTGGCCAGCAATTGTTCACCGTTCACCTTGTCGGTGTAGAAGCCATAGGTGCCTCTACGCATATAATCCGTCATTAATGCGGTGTCGTTTATCGTATGGACGTAGGTTTTGACAGAGGCAGCTTTCAGACGAAGCAGGAATCCGGCATTCGCTTTCGATTCGGGCAACGTGATGGCGTCAATGCGATCATAGTGCCGGACGAAACCGAGCACCTCGTCTTCGGTGTCCGGCGACTCGTAGAGCGTATAGATGTATGAGTCGAACGGAAATATAGCATCGATCTGATGGTACATCTGCTGATTGTATACCTGCGGAACGATGCGGTGCAGCAACTTGGCGTCGTGACCGGCAGCAGCTGCGATGGTTCGGAACTGTTTCTCAATTATAGCGGGGTCAACATCCTTCGTATCGGTTACGAAAGTGACGTCCGGGTATTGCTCGATCAGCTTCAGCAGTTCGCCGAATTCGAGTATGTGGTAGGCGTTATGCACCGTCAGCGACTTGACGGCTTCCAGGGAGAGCGGTTCGCCCCGCAAACCTTCTGCCGGCGGTTCCTGTTCGAACATCCGATACAGATATGGCTGCCAGTCGTGCCGCGATACCAGATAGCCGTCGGAGGTCAGCTGAAGATCCACCTCGAACACCCGGAATCCTTGGGCATAGTTGGTCTCGAATGCTTCGAGCGTGTTCGTATAAGTATGGCCGTCGATTGCTCCCAGCCCATGTGCGACGAGTTTCTCGTCGGTCCAATGCACTTCCTGCGCCGAAGCTCCGGAAGCGGTAAGCAGCATGATTGCCGATAATAAGAGCAGAATTACAGGTCTTCTCATTCTCGAACCTCCAGGTGACTAATCACGATGAGCATACGGTCTATCGCGTTATCTCAGATTTTGTAGAATCTAGCACGCTTGTTCCATCATAATTGATTGGACGTCGACGAGGAAAGACATTTTATGCGCAATAACAGCATGTATTACCCGGTACGAATCCGCTATAAACAGGAACAAACGCAACTTCTCTCGCTGCAACAAATTTGGTAATCTAGTAGTGGTAGAGGTTCTAGTTAAAGGAGCGAATACGAATGAGTGAGATCCAAGCTTACGAAGGTACATATCAAGGCGAAAAAGCAATTTGGCTGAAAGCCGGCCGTTATGAAGCAGCCCTGCTGCCTGAGATCGGCGCGAACCTGATCGCGTTCCGCGACAATGAGAACGGGTACAAATTCCTGCACGAGCCAACGGAAGAGGAGTTCCCTTCCTTCAAGGCACGTCCGTGGATTCACGGTATCCCGATACTCTATCCGCCAAACCGTTACGAAGACGGCAAATTCCCTTGGAACGGCACGACCTACCAGTTCCCGGTCAATGAAGAGCTGACAGGCAATCACCTGCACGGGTTCGTCTCCGATACGGCCTGGGAAGTAGAAGATTTCGGTCAAACGAAGACCGAGAGCTACGTCGTTGCCGCACTGAACGTGAAGGAAGGTCACCCCGTATACCAATATTTGCCCCACCGATTTACGATCAAGTTGCGTTACTCGCTGAGCAGCGACGGATTGGCGCAGCAACTGTTCGTCCGCAATGACGGCGCAGACGTCATGCCGTGCCTGTTCGCGTTCCACACGGCGATTAACGCTCCGTTCGCTCCACAAGGCGAAGCGAAAGACTATCGCGTGAAGCTGACAATTGGCGAGCGTTGGGAGCTTAGCGAGCGTATGCTGCCAACAGGCGCCTACCAGCCGCTTACCGAGCAAGAAGAGCAGCTTCGTGACGGAGGCGTCAATCCGTTCTTCGAATCGATGGACAACCACTATACTGCCGTGCCGCAGAATGGCCGCAACCGTATGGAGCTGACGGATACGAAGCTTGGCGTTACGCTCGTCTATGATGTCGGTACGTCCTACAAGCAGTGGATGATCTGGAACAATGGCGCGACGGAAGGCTTCTTCTGCCCAGAGCCGCAGATCAACCTGGTCAATGCGCCGCATGTCGATCTGCCAGCGGATCAAATCGGATTATTCAGCCTTGCCCCGGGCGAAATTTGGGAAGAGAAAGCACGTCTCTATACGAAGTAATTGATGAAGAGCCAATGACGAGGAAAGTGGTCATTGGCTCTTGTTTTGTCTTTTTATAGCAGATTAGTGTCGTTTATTCTTAATAAATGCTGAAAATTTGTCGAACGTTGTAAAGTAATCAATGGTTTCTGTCGACATATAGAATAATAGATTATTTATCGACGAGCGGGATGGGGATAAGCCTTGCGACGAGAAGGAGGACCAACGGGGATGAAGCAGCTAGAGAAACCTCTCTATATAACGGAATCGCATGCGCTTTGCCGCAGCTATAACTTAAATATATACGATGACCCGGGCTTCCATGAGTATTCGGAGGAGAAGCTTCATGCGAAGCTCGCGGAATATGAGGAAGTACTGTCGGTAACACAATACTTTATCGATCAGATGTTGAATTCGCTGGTTCAGCAAATCCCGTTGCTCATTTCCGTGAATGATGCAGACGGCATTTTTCTTCAGGTCGACGGAAGCCCGAAGATGATCGAGAAGATGCATAGCTTCGGCTTCAAAGTAGGACGCGGCTTCTCACCGCAGGATTCCGGTACGAATTGCGTCAGCATTGCCCTGCAATATAACGAATCGATCGCGCTGGTCGGCGAGGATCACTATCATATCGCGCTGCACGGTACTGCCTGTTATGCCGTTCCGTTCAATCATTACGATGGCCGTCTGATCGGTACGATCTCGATCATGACCGCAGTGGAACATCACAGCCCGCTATACCTGGCGATGCTCGGAACAGTCGTCCATTCCATCGAACGCGAGCTTCAGCTGCATCGCCAGAATAAACGGCTTCATGTGCTGAATCAGATCATTATGGATACGAAGCGCAATGCGTCGATTATAACGGACGATAAAGGGCAAATTATTGATATTAATGAAATGGCTGCGCTCGCCTTTCATTCCTGCCGCGCGGACTGGACGGGCAAATCGGCTTTCCAGATTCCTTATATTGGCCGTTATTTCCGCGATATTATCGGCAACGGCAACGTGTACGAAGAAATCGAGATTTCGATGGATGAGTTCGGGATCGTCGGTCTGTTCGATGCCAATCCGATCGTCGATGATAAAGGGGCCGTCATCGGCGCTTACGGTCAGTTCCGCGATATCACGGAACGGTACGCCGCGGAGGCTCGCATCAATTATTTGGCCTTCCATGACGAGCTGACTTCGCTGCCGAATCGGCGCATGTTCATTAAGACGGCTCAAGAAGAGATCAATAAGCCGAAGAAGCCAAGCGACGGCCAGTTGGCCTTTATGTACCTGGATCTGGACCGTTTCAAGCTGGTGAACGATTCGCTCGGCCATACCGAAGGGGACCGGCTGCTGAAGGAAGTCGCCATTCGTCTGAAATCGTGCATTCGCGAGAACGATCTTGTCGCACGGATGGGCGGAGACGAATTCATGTTCATGCTCCGTAATGTCGTAGACGAGAAGGAAATTGCGCGAATCGCTGAACGTGTCCTTAACGCCTTCGAGGCGCCGTTCATTCTAGGCGTGCATGAGTTCCACGTGACGCCGAGCATGGGCATTGCGCTGTATCCGAAGGACGGCACGGATATTGAAACATTGATGGTGCAGGCAGACAGCGCCATGTATCAGGCCAAGGCAAGCGGCAAGAATACGTTCAAATTCTACGACGCTAACATGCGCACGCTAACCGGCGATCAGTTGGCGCTCGAGACAGCGATGCGGCGCGCGATCGAGCAGAAGCAATTCTCGCTCCACTATCAGCCGCAAATGGATACGCAGACTGGCCGATTGATCGGGATCGAGGCGCTCATCCGATGGAATCACCCGACGATGGGCATGATTCCGCCGAACCGGTTCATTCCGCTCGCGGAGGAAACCGGTCTCATACTGCCGATCGGCGAATGGGTGCTGGGCGAAGCCTGCCGGCAAAATAAGGTATGGCAGGAAATCGGTTATCCGCCGGTTCGCATGTCGATTAACTTGTCGGCGGCGCAATTCACCAAGCATGATCTGATCGAGTCGATCTCGAACACGCTAAGAGAGACCGAGTTGGACCCTGAATATCTCGAGCTTGAGATTACGGAATCGATGACGATGGATGTCAATTCCACTGTGCAGACGCTTCATGGGCTCCGTCAGCTTGGCGTGCAGATTGCAATGGACGACTTCGGTACAGGATACAGCTCGCTTAATCATCTGAAGCGATTCGGTCTGCATCGGTTGAAGATCGACCAATCCTTCGTTCGGGATATTATGACCGATACGAATGATGCCGACATCGTAGGCTCGATCATCGTTATGGCGCATCGCCTCGGACTTCGCGTAATAGCCGAAGGCGTAGAGAGCAAGGATCAATACGAGTTTTTGCAAGAGCATATGTGTGACGAGGTACAGGGCTATTACTTCAGCAAGCCGCTTCCGCCGGAGGAAGTGGAGAAGTTGCTCGGTTAGACGGCGACGACGAATAAACATCAACATCACAATCATCACTGATCACCCCCTTAATTAAGAGAGGCTGAACCTGTCTACGCAGGCAAGGCCATCCCTTCATGAAGGGGGTTTTCTTGTTTCGCGCTGGTGCAACATTCCCGGGTTACTAAGGGCGCGGGTCTTAGGATATGGCCTCATTTAGTGAGTTTGTCCTACAGTCCCTCACGTGATCAAGGCCGGTTATCCTTGTCGGATGCCGGTCTTTTTGGGTTTCCAGTCCCTGGAATTGATTAACAATAACTACATATTTGATTAACAGCCGGTTTACAAACGCCTACTATAATCGGTCTTGTACATAAGGAACGCCCACAAGGCGCACCTGCTTGAGTTAAGGTTCGACACACGAACGGGGCAGGGTCATGCAAGCGATTAAAGAAAAAATCGTCGAACAAGGGAAAGGTGAACTCATTCCATGTCCATGAAGAAAACGGTCATCATCTCCGTGCTTGCCGCAGCTGTTAGCACATCGGTTGTATCGGCAGCATCTGCAGCTACTATCACAGCTGCCAACGTCCAGGTTTCCCAAAGCTTGGTCTACATTAACGACGTGCCAGCTCCAGTACGCACGATTGTAAAAGACGGCGTAACGCTCGTATCGGTCCGCGACCTGGGCGCTGCAGCAGGCGCATTGTTTGCACCAGGCGAGAATCGTGCAATTATGGCCTACATCAACGGCCATTCGATCGAACTTCACGCTGGTTCGGCTACGGTTCTGGTCGACGGCGAGCCGGTTGAGCTTGAGGCGGCAGTCGAGAATGTGAACAGCTCGCTCTATATCGAGCTGACAGGTTATGTGGACGCGCTTGGCGTGGACAGCACGACAGATGATACCGGCAGCGTATGGATTGAAACGTTCCAGAAACTCGAAGGTGCAGAAGCGCCAGTATGGCTCGATCCATCGACGATTCTTGTCAGCGTGCTGACCGAGACCGGCAGCCGTGCAGACTATAAAGTATCGACAGCGAAGGGCGAATTCACTGAGGTGTTCCGTACCGAGACTGCTTCGGAGCTTACAGCTTCGCCAGACGGCAAGAAAGCCGCATATACGGATGCGGCGGGCGCCGTTTACATCATCGACCTGGCTACGAAGTCGACAACGAAAGTAACTTCCGACGATACGATCAAGCCTGAGCTCGTATGGGCAGCGGATAGCTCCGCGATCTACTTCCTCCAAGGCGACAAAGGCTCCGTAGTTGCGAAACTCGCGCTTGACGGCACGATTACGAAAGTGCTTGAAGATAAAGTCGACTACAAATCCGATCTGGCCGTATCCACTGACGGCACGAAATTCGTCTACACCGTCATTAAGCCAGGCGCGGTAACGGCTGACGCCAGCAAGCCTGTTGAAAGTGACGACGTCGTGATCGACATGACCGGCACTGAGCCGCAATTGTACTACTTCGACGCAAGCGTGAAAGACGGCAAGCCGGTGAAACTGACGGACAAAGCGGATGACAAAGTATTCGTCGGCGCTTCGGCTGGTGCAGGAACTGCTTTCTACGTAAGCTCGGAAGAAGGCAAAGCGACCTCTTCGCTGATCGCGGTAAGCAGCGATAAGAGCGTGAAGACGTTGGTTGGCGACAAGGACGTGGTTCAAGCGGTGTACACGGGCGAGAAGCTGTACGCGTTGACGGCTACGGCTACGGGCGGCGAAATTATCGAAGTGGATCCGACATCGGGCACGGCAAAAGTTCTGTACACGGTATCCGAAGACGTATCGGAGATCGTAGCAGGCAAAGGCACTTCGATCGCGATCGTGGAGAACGGCCAAGTTAAAGTATTCCAAGACGGCAAATGGAAAGCCGTTACGAAATAATTAAAATTTAGCTTCTCAAATTGAAAGGGGAACGTTCCAAAATGAAAATGAAATGGTTCAAAACGCTGGCTTTCACGACACTGGCTCTCGCAGTCATGGCCACTGCAATTCCGGTTGCAAGCGCAGCAAGCAAGCTGAGCGGCAAAATCGTCATCAACGGCTCATCCGCGCTTCTTCCATTGACGCTTCAAGCGGCAAAAGAATTCAAAAAAGCGAATCCGAAAGTTAAAATCTCGGCTTCCGCAGCTGGTTCCATCACAGGTCCTCAATCCGTTCGTAAAGGCATCGCCGATATCGGCGCCGTTGACTGGGATGCTTCCACTGACGTTCCGGGCTTCAAGAAGTTCGAAGGCCAAGTAGCACACAAAGTAGCGGTTATTCCTTTCGCTGCAGTCGTGAACAAGAACGTTGGCGTTGATAACCTGACAACGAAACAGCTGCAAGACATTTTCTCCGGTAAAGTGAAGAACTGGAAAGACGTTGGCGGCAGCGACGCAGCAATCGTCGTCGTTAACCGCGCATTCGGTTCCGGTACTCGCGTTAACTTCCAAATTAAAGCGCTGAACGGCACGGACTTCATGTCCAAAGGCGATAACTACAAAGAAGTAAAATCGAGCGGCGACATGAAAACGGCCGTTGAAACAACGCCTAACGCAATCGGCTACATTGACCTTGTGTATGTAACGAGCAAAATGAAGGCGCTGAAAATTAACGATGTTGCGCCAACGGAAGCAAACGTTATCAACGGCAAGTACAAAGTATGGGGCTATGGCTACTACATGACTAAGGGCCAGCCTACTGGTGCGGTTAAAGCGTTCATCCAGTATGTGCAAAGCAAAGAGTTCCAGAACGGCTCGCTCAAGAAGCTCAAATTTATCCCAATCTCCGCGATGAAATAGTCGGTCCCGCCAGAAGGAAGCCAGCTTTGGATATCGATGCCAAGCTGGCTTCTTTTGCGGATAAAGAAATGAAGAAATTGTAAAAGGTGAAAGGAGCCATATCGTTATGCTGGAAGTATCGGCAACTGCCAATCGGCAGGCAGCGAGCGAATTGGGTACGAGTCTGAAGACGAGTTCGGGCAGTACCTTCGGACGCCGGGCAAGGCTTGCGTTCTACAACAAGTCATTCAAACTCATCTGCATCGCTTGCGCTGTATTCGTCTGTATCATTTTGTTCTCCATCTTGTTCCTTATGGGACGTACCGGAATTCTGACGTTCCAACACGTTTCACCGGCCGAATTCTTCTTCTCCACGGAATGGGTGCCGGAGAACGAGCAATATGGCGGCCTCGTCTTTATCTTCGGAACCTTCGCATTAACCGCGCTTACGATGCTCATCGCGATGCCGCTTTCGATCCTGATCGCCGTTTTCCTTGCGGAAATGACGCCAGGCTGGCTAAGAACGATGCTCCGTCCGGTTCTCGATCTGCTCGTCGGTATTCCATCCGTAGTATACGGTTTCCTCGGGATGACGCTGCTTATTCCGCTCCTGCGGGACGTAACCGGCACGACGATGGGCGACGGCCTGCTCGCGGCCGCGATCGTATTGACGATCATGGTATTGCCGACGATCAGCCGGATCAGCGACGATGCCATTACAGCCGTACCAAAGAAATACCGCGATGCCTCCTATGCACTCGGCGCAACGCGTTTCCATACGATCTTCCGCGTCGTACTTCCCGCAGCCAAGAGCGGTATGATGTATGCCGGCATTCTGGGTATGGCTCGCGCGATAGGCGAGACCATGGCCGTGGTTATGGTTATCGGCAATACGCCGCAGCTGGCGGACAGCTTATTCAAGCCGACCTCGGTTCTGACAAGTAATATCGTCATGCAGATTGCGAACGTGCCGTTCGATTCCACTTGGAACTATGCGCTCTATCTGATGGGCTTCTTGCTGCTCATTATCTCGCTGGTCATGATTGTGTTAATCCGTTTCATTCAACGTAAAGGGGTGCGGGGATGAGTACCAACCAACCTACTGTCAACAATCCATTCGCATCCTCACGCAAGAATGGGAATCGTATCAAGAATGTACTGTTCACGACCCTAGTATGGGGCGTTGGCATCTGCACGATCATCTTCATCATCGGCCTGCTGTTCCTCATTCTCGAGAAAGGGATGCCGAAGCTGTCATTCGACTTCTTGATCGGCATTCCGGATGAAATCATGGAGGGCGGGGGTATCGGCCCTGCGTTGTTCAACTCCTTCTACGTGCTCATTATCTCGCTAATCATTTCCATTCCGCTTGGCATGGCGGCCGGGATCTATCTGTCCGAATTCGCGCCGGATAACAAGTTCATCGGATTCATCCGCATTTGCGTCGAAGGCCTTGCTTCGGTGCCATCGATTATTTTCGGCTTGTTCGGCATCGTCATCTTCGTCGAGACCTTCGATATCGGCCTGACGATCATCGGCGGCGCGGTCAGCCTCGCATTCCTGAACCTGCCTGTATTGACGCGCGTAACGGAAGAAGCGATGCGTGCCGTGCCGCAGGAGATGAAGCATGCATCGTTCGCCCTCGGCGGCACCCATCTGCAGACGATCCGCCGCGTTCTGATCCCGGTTGCGCTGAACGGTATCATTACCGGCATCTGCCTTGTGGCAGGACGCGCGTTCGGCGAGAGCGCCGTTATCATTCTGACAGCAGGGGTTACGACTTCCGGCGAAATGTGGGATTTCAACCTGTTCTCGCCAGGCGAGACGCTTGCGGTTCATCTCTGGTACGTCCAATCCGAAGCGATCGTGCCGGACGCGACCGAGATCGCCGAGAAGGCGGCGGCGGTGCTTGTATTCATCGTGCTGCTGATCAACCTCGTCTTCCGCATCCCGCTGTGGATGAATAACCGCAAGATGAGTACGAAGTAATATAGTGGCGATGATTGACACAATTAGGCGCAATTTTCACACTCGGTTAACATTTTCCTGTATGTCCGATAATGGTTTCTCGCTATAGTGAGGGCATTAGAGTTGTAACGGAGGGATATTAACCATGCGTACTATGTCAATCGTTGCCAAACCGGAGCCGTCTGTTTCTTCTGTTCTTGCGTCCTTTATTCGACCGGCGATGACGGTATTGCCTGCTGAGCGCTGCTGCGATGTTATCGAGCAATTTAATGCCGCGCCGGATCATGTATGCGTCGTTGTGTGCGATGAAGCCAAACGGCCGCTCGGCCTGGTCATGAAAGGCCAGCTGTCGCGCCTGCAGGCGCAGCGCTTCGGCAAAGAACTGTTCTTCGAGCGTTCGATTACGAAGCTGATGGACGTGAATCCTTTAATTGTCGAGCTTGCGATCGGCGAGCAGCAGCTGCTCGACTTCGCGCTTAACCGCGAAGAACGGACGTTGTATGACTGTGTCATCGTCGTTCGGGAAGGAAAGTTGGAAGGGATCCTAACCATGTCGGATTTGCTGAGTATCTCCCGGCTGCTGCAGGAACAGGCCGTATCGATGCAGGTGAAGACGATGAGCGGCGCCGAGGCGATGGTGCACGAGATCGACCGTTCGGTCGAAGAAGTGCTGAAGGCGGCCAGACATGGGGAGGCCATATCGGAGCAGATGGTTGATTACACCCTTCATGGGAAAAATGAACTTACGACCGTCCGCTCCGCCTTCATGCAAATCTCGGAGCTGACGAGCCGCCAGGTCGAGCAGATCCGACAGCTTCAGGAACGTGCGGATGCGATAGGCGCCGTCTCGAATCTGATTCGCAACCTGGCCGAACAGTGCAATCTGCTCGCGATGAACGCAAGCATCGAAGCCGCCCGCGCAGGCGAACATGGACGAGGCTTCGCGGTCGTCGCTGGCGAAGTCGGCAAGCTGGCGACGCAGACCAAGCGGTCGGCCAATGACATAAGCAGCCTGATCCATTCGATCCTTGAATCGGTCAACGTTACGGCCTCTCTGGTCGAGCAAAGCCGCGAACAAGTGTTATCGAGCGAACGATCGGTCGATAATGCGGGCGGCGCATTCGAGCAGCTGTTCCATGCTGCAGCCGGCAATCGAGCAAGCGCGGTAACGATCGAACAATTGTCGGATGAGGCTTACAAACAGTCGGAACGCGTGGCTAACGAGCTGAACAAGATTATGGCCAGCATGAGCAGCGGGAAGAGCGAAGCAAAAGTTGGGCAATAATATTTTTACATTGCGTTAACATAACGAGAATATAAGGCTGACAGAAGGCCGTTACGATGAATACAAGTTCGGATAGTCCAAGGTGAAACGGCTTGCGCCGTCCTTTGGCGGCGTATGGAGTTTCATTCCGGAGAAATACAAGATGATTGATAAGCGTGAAACTTATCCATTCTTGTATTTCAAGGTGAAACGGCTTGCGCCGTCCTTTGGCGGCGTATGAAGTTTCATTCCGGAGAAATACAAAAATGAATGGATAAGCGTGAAACTTATCCATTCTTGTAATTTTAGAAAAGCTGTCTGTTTTTAGTCTATCATACCGGAGGAGAACGCCATGCAAGCGCCAGCTCAAGCGAAAGCTTTGATTGAAATCGAGCAATTAAATTTATTTTACGGTACATTCCACGCCTTGAAGAATGTATCGATGGAAATTCCCGAGAAGGCGATCACCGCTTTCATCGGACCTTCGGGCTGTGGCAAATCGACCTTGCTGCGTACGCTTAACCGGATGAACGACATGATTGCCGGCACTCGAATCGAAGGCAAGATCGCCATTGGCGGCGCTGATATTTACTCTAATGAAGTGGATGTGGAGACGCTCCGCAAGAAGGTCGGCATGGTATTCCAACAGCCGAACCCGTTTCCGAAATCCATCTATGATAATGTAGCGTACGGACCACGCCTGCACGGCATCCGCGGCAAGCAGCAGCTCGACGAGCTCGTCGAGTCGTCACTCCGCTCCGCAGCGCTGTGGGATGAAGTGAAAGATTATTTGAAGCGCTCTGCACTCAGCCTCTCCGGCGGCCAGCAGCAGCGTCTATGTATCGCGCGTGCGCTTGCCGTCAGCCCGGACGTGCTGCTGATGGACGAAGCGACTTCCGCGCTTGACCCGATCTCGACGCTGAAGATCGAAGAACTTGCTCAAGAGCTCAAAGACCGGTATACCATCGTCATGGTTACCCATAATATGCATCAGGCAGCGCGCGTCTCGAATCAGACCGTCTTCTTCCTCAATGGCGAGGTCGTGGAATATGCGGAGACCGAGAAGCTGTTCTCGACCCCGCGTGACCAACGCACGGAAGATTACATCAGCGGTCGCTTCGGCTAAGAAGAGGAAGAGGAGTTGTAGAAGATGATGATGACTGCCCGTAAAGAATTTGACCACGGACTCGAAGAACTTCGCGAGCTGCTGCTTGCGATGGGCGCGCATGTCCAGAACGCACTGCGGGATTCGCTCAAAGCATTGCAGACCCTCGATGTCGTCGAGGCTACACGAATCGTGAACGCGGATGTGGAGCTTAACCGATTGGACGAGAAGGTATCCGAACTTGGCGCACGCCTGATCGCGACGCAACAGCCGGTAGCCAAGGATCTGCGCCGAATTCTGATCGCGTTCAAAATCTCGAACGACCTGGAACGGATGGGCGACCTGTCGGTCGACATCGCCAAAGTCGTAAAGCGCCTCGAAGGCCAGACGCTGATCAAGCCGATCATCGATTTGCCCCGCATGGGCGAGACCGTGCAAAGCATGACCAAAGAAGCGATTCAATCGTTCGTGCAAGAAAACGTAGATCTGGCGTACAAAATGGCGAAGGACGACGATCAAGTCGACGCGTTGTACGGAGAGATTATCCGTGAATTGTTCGAACTGATGTCTAAAGATCCGTCGACGATCGCGCAAGCCAGCCAGCTGAGCTTCGTGGGCCGTTACGTCGAGCGTATCGGCGATTACGCCACGAACATTGGCGAGAACGTCGTGTATCTAGTAACGGGCAAACGCCCGGAATTGAATGCTTAATGAATAGCAACAATAAAGGCAACCTGTCGGGTATAACCAGGCAGGTTGTTTTTTTCTGGTTAACAAAAACTTTTCAATTTAAAGTTTTTGTGTGTTTTCTGTGTAAGTCACGTAAAGCGTGTCCACGCAGTGGACGTCAAGCGAAGGTCGTCTGGCTGTATCGATCGGTGCGCCTACCGTCTCAAATCTTCTCCTGAGGCATCAAAGTCACGAACGAAGACGAAACGCCGAGCTTTTGTCCACAGGACAAAGAGCGGTCCACGCTCGAAAGGACAGATCGAAGACGGCCACGTTACTTATTTCGCCGCTTATCGGTGTCCTCAGAGTTTTCCAACGGAAAACTCACTTCGGAAGCGTAGACTGGGTGATGACCCTCTGGTTCCCCTCCAATGGAGGGGGAAGGGGCGAGGAAAACGGAAAAATATTTACATTCCGTTAACACAGTGAAAATACCCGTTTAACGACCGCGACTTACAATGAATCTCGTAAAGCAAATTACCCGTGTGAATGACGGAAGGAGAAAGCACTAGAATGAAAAAAATGTTGTTGCTTGTTGTAGCGGTTATGTTGACGATCGGACTTGCAGCTTGCGGATCTTCCAACAATGCGAATAACAGCACGAACCAAGGCGCAGGAGAAACAAACAACGGCGGCGCAGAAGAACTTTCCGGATCCATTCTCGCAGTAGGCTCGACGGCACTCCAACCGCTGGTTGACCAAGTTTCGAAGAAATTCATGGAGACGAACCCAGGCGTTACGATTCAAGTGCAAGGCGGCGGCAGCGGCACAGGCCTGACGCAAGTAGCAGGCGGACAAGCACAAATCGGTAACTCGGATATATTCGCAGAAGAGAAATTCAAAGACGCAGACGCAGCGCTGGCTGAAGGCCTTGTCGATCACCAAGTAGCAGTCGTTGCAATGTCGACGGTCGTGAACAAAGACGTAGGCATCGATAGCCTCACGAAACAACAGCTGGTGGATATCTTCACTGGCAAAGTAACGAACTGGAAAGACGTAGGCGGCGTTGACGAGAAAATTACGATCATCAACCGTCCATCCAGCTCCGGTACGCGCAAGACGTTCGAAACCTACGCACTCGGCACGAAGACGGAAGACCTGCAAGGCTCGATTCAAGAGGATTCCTCCGGTACGGTTAAGAAGCTCGTAGGCGAGACTCCGGGAGCAATCGGTTACTTAGCTCTTTCGTACCTCGATGATTCCGTGAAAACTGTCAAGTACGACGGTGTTGAAGCAAGTGAAGCTACGGTAATCGACGGCAGCTATCCGGTATGGGCTTACGAGCACATGTACACCAAGGGTGAGCCGGACGCAGCGACTGCAGCATTCCTCGCTTACATGCTGACGGATGAAGTTCAGAACGCGGACGTAACCGAGCTTGGTTATATCCCAGTGAACAAAATGCAAGTGAAACGCGATGTAGACGGCAACGTCACGAAGTAACAATGGTTTGATTCATGTAAAGCCGGTAGAGGCGGGAACGCTCGCCTCTCCTTGGCTGTTGAGAAGGAGAGGTATTATGGAGCAGCCTGCTGTGAAAGGTCAGAAAGTCGCATTTGTGAAGCCGCATGTTCGCGAAGAATGGATCGGCCGTATCTATACGACACTTTGTATTCTGTTTCTAATCGTTACAATCGTAGCAATCGTTTATTTTGTCGCTTCCAAAGGTTTAAGCACGTTCTTCAAAAATGGCGTGAACATCGGAGATTTGCTAACTGGACTGAAGTGGAATCCGGAAGGCGAGCCACCGCTATTCGGCGCGCTGCCTTTTATCTTCGGTTCATTCAGCACATCCTTGCTCGCCGCCCTCATTGCAGCGCCGTTGGGCTGCTGCGCGGCGATCTTCATGACACAGATTATGCCGGGAGTCGGACGCAAATATTTGCAGCCGGTCATCGAATTGCTTGCCGGTATTCCATCGGTCGTCTACGGCTTCGTTGGACTTAGTGTGATCGTGCCGATGCTGCGTGCTATTTTCCCTGGTCAGGGGATCGGGATTATGGCGGGCTCGCTCGTCCTTGCAGTTATGATTCTTCCGACCATTACGACGATTGCAACCGATGCGCTTGCCGCGTTGCCGAGCGGCCTGAAGGAAGGCTCCTTCGCCCTAGGTGCAACACGTTGGCAGACGATCTATCGCATTGTAATCCCGACCACATTGCCTGCCCTGCTTACCGGCGTCGTACTTGGGATGTCCCGTGCCTTCGGCGAGGCGCTCGCGGTTCAGATGGTCATCGGTAATGCGCCGCATATTCCGCGGTCCTTGTTCGAATCGACGTCCACGCTGACAAGCGCCATCACGCTGAGCATGGGCAACACGATTACAGGCAGTGCGCATAACAATGCGCTATGGTCGCTTGCCCTCATTCTGCTTACCATGACCTTCATATTCGTCTTTATCGTTCGCGTGCTGGAGAGGAGAAATCATCGATGAACGCCAAAACTGCTGATCGTATTGCTACCGTTGTTATCTTTGCCGTGGCGGCGTTTATCGTCCTGCTATTGATTGGTCTCCTCGGCTTCATTCTTGTTCGCGGCATCTCGCATATCAGCTGGGACTTCCTGACCTCGGCGCCTGAGACAATCAAGGCTGGCGGCGGTATCGGCCCGCAGCTGTTTAACTCCTTGTTCTTGCTCGTCCTGACGATGCTGATCACCGTTCCGATCGGCGTCGGAGCCGGCATCTTCATGAGCCAATACGCGAAGCCGGGACGACTGACGAACTCGATCCGCCTGGTGGTGGAAGTGCTGTCGTCCTTCCCGTCGATTGTTGTAGGTTTGTTCGGTATGCTCGTATTCGTCCAGAAATTCGATATCGGCTTCTCCTTGCTCTCCGGTGCCTTGGCGCTGACCGTCTTCAACCTTCCGCTTATGGTGCGGATTACGGAGCAAGCGATGAGCGGGGTGCCGCGTGAACAGAAAGAAGCCAGTCTCGCCCTTGGCCTGTCGCGCTGGAAGACGATTACATCCGTCATGTTCCCGATCGCCTTGCCGACGATCATTACCGGTACGATTCTAGCGGCTGGCCGTGTATTCGGCGAAGCGGCAGCCCTGTTGTTCACCGCAGGCATGAGCTCGCCGCGTCTGGATTTCACGGACTGGAATCCGCTCAGCCCGTTCTCGCCGCTGAACCCGCTGCGCCCAGCAGAGACGCTGGCCGTGCACATTTGGAAAATTAACAGCGAAGGACTTGCGCCGGATGCTGCAGAGATTGCAGCTGGCGCATCCGCCGTTCTCGTCATCACCGTGCTGCTCTTCAACTTCGGCGCACGCTGGTTCGGACGTTACCTGCACCGCAAATTTACCGCAACCCGCTAGTAGGAGGACAATAGCACATGCAAACGAATGGTCTGAAAGTGAATGAGCTGAGCGTATTCTACGGCGAGAAGGAAGCCGTCAAGAAGGTTTCTCTCTCGTTCGCCCCCCAAACGGTGACAGCGCTCATCGGTCCTTCCGGCTGCGGCAAATCGACTTTCTTGCGCAGTCTGAACCGGATGAACGATACGATCGGCGGCGTACGAACAACCGGCGAAATCTGGATCGATGGTGTCAACATTAACGATCCGAGCATCGACGTGGTCGAGCTGCGCCAGCAGATTGGCATGGTCTGGCAGCGGCCGAATCCTTTTCACAAGTCGATCTATGAGAATATTGCCTTCGGTCCTCGATACCATGGGATCAAGAAAAAGAAGCAGCTCGACGAAATCGTCGAAGATTCGCTTCGCAAAGCGGCGCTGTGGGAAGAGACGAAGGATCGTCTGCACAACTCGGCGCTTGCGCTTTCCGGCGGACAGCAGCAGCGTCTATGCATTGCCCGCTCGATCGCGGTTAAGCCGAAGATCATTCTGATGGACGAACCGGCCTCCGCCTTGGACCCGGTCTCCACGTCGAAGATCGAAGAACTTATCGCAGAGCTGAAGAAAGAGTATTGCATCGTCATTGTTACGCATAACATGCAACAAGCTGCAAGGGTTTCCGACCGCACCGCCTTCTTCTATATGGGCAAGCTGATTGAAGCGGACAGCACGGAAGTTATGTTTACGAACCCTACTCAGAAAGAGACGGATGACTACATATCCGGCAGGTTCGGATAATTCATACCGGCACCGAAGTGGTTTAACGAGAGGAGAGAACGATACCGTTGGTACGCAAGGAACTGGACATAGGGCTTGATCAGCTGAAGGATGAACTGGTCGAGATGGGAGAACATGTCGAACGCGCATTAGGCGAAGCTATGATTGCTTTGCAGACGCTCGACACCGATAGAGCGAAGAAAGTGATTGCCGAAGATCGCAAACTCAATGAGCTGGAAGAACATATCGACCAGCTTGGCGCTCGTATTATCGCAACGCAAGCGCCGGTGGCCAAGGACTTGCGTCGTATTCTGACCGCCTTCAAGATGGCGACGGATCTGGAGCGGATGGGCGATCTATCGGTCGATATCGCGAAAATCGTGCTTCAACTGGACGGGCAGACACTCGTTAAACCGTTGGTCGATCTGCCGCATATGGCTGAACTGACCCAGCAGATGATTTATGAATCGATTCAATGTTTCATCCAAGAGAATGTCGACCTTGCCTACAAGATGGCTAAGGACGATGATGAAGTCGATGCGCTGCTGAATCAAATTATTACGGATCTGTACCATCTCATGGTGAAGGATCCGACGACGGTGGCGCAAGCGAGCCAGCTCAGCTTCGCAAGCCGGTATATCGAGCGGATCGCCGATCATGCGACCAATATCGGCGAGAGCGTCGTTTATTTGGTACTCGGCAAGCGCCCCGACCTCAACCTGTAGACCTGATAACTGCATGATAGTAATACTTCGAGACAGTCCTGTTGTGCACAGGGCTGTTTTTTCTACCATTACGAATCGCGAGTTTACGAGAAGTTAACAATGCATAGATGTACATGTAACATTCAACCGGTACAATAGACCCATAATGGATCAGACGAATATGACTCATCTAAGAGGGATTGCTGTGACAGACATAGGCTATGGACTATTGGATAGAGAAATGATCTTGCAAATCACAAAACGTTGGCAGCATGGCGGAGTTGGAATCATCGTCGTGCAGCTGGATCAGACCAGTGATGAGGCAGCGAAGCAAGCGTTGAGCAAATGGTCGGCGAATGAACAGCGGCTCTTCTGGACCTATAGGCTCGAGAACGAATACGGGTTTATTATGGCCCGCGAGAAGACGGATGTACGAATGGACAGGCTTCTTCAGAATACGGTCGGCCATTTGCGCCATCTTTTGGATCAGAGCAGCAGCTTACATAAGGGCCATTATGCCATTGGTAGTGCGACTGCATACCCATCCAGCATCGGACGGCCAGCGGAAGCGGTGCTCTATGGTGCGTTCAAAGAGGCGACGCTTGCGGCCGTTCAAGAAAGCGGCAGGGAGATTGGAGAGATTCATAGCAACAGCGGACAGCAGGAAGCGGACGATAGCGGATTGTCATCTCCGATCGGCATGCTGGCCAAAGGGTTCCCTAAGTTCGACTTGACGGCGTGCGTATCCGAAGTAGGCAAGCTGTTCGAATCGAATACGAACCTCGCCGGGGCAGTCATCTGCGATCAAGAGCGTCCGGTAGGACTGGTCATGAAAGAAAAGCTGTACCAGCTGCTGGCAGGACCGTTCGGTACTTCCTTGTATTGGAACCGTCCTGTCGAGAAAGTAATGGATGACCATCCGCTTATCGTCGATGCTTCTGCCTCTGTGGAGATGGTATCTTCGCTTGCCATGAAGCGGGAACATGCCAAGCTGTACGATGTCGTCATCATTACCCAAGGCGGCAAGTTCCTAGGTGCAGCCTCGATCCGCTCGATCCTGGAATGTATGACCAACCTCCGCACGGAGGAAGCGAGAACGGCCAATCCGCTGACGGGACTGCCCGGGAACGCGCGAATTGTACGGGAGTTAACTCGGCGTATACAGACGGGAAGGGCTTTCGCTGTCATTTATGCAGATATGGATTATTTCAAATGGTTCAATGATTGCTTTGGATTCAGCCAAGGCGATGCGCTTATTAGACACTGCTCGGAGATTCTGCTCGAAGCAACGGAAGAATTGGGCGGCGCGCAAGGATTTGTCGGGCATATTGGAGGCGACGACTTCATCGTCGTTACGGATATCGCATGCGGAGAGAGGCTGTGCAGCCGAATTATCGAGCGGTTCGATCGAAGCGTGAGTGCTTTCTATGAAGGCGGCTCGCTCAAGGAGGTAACCGACAGAAGCGGACGCACAGTGGATCAAGGCGGCGTCAGCTTATCGTTATCGTTAGTGTGTTGGGAAGGTGAAGGAACTGTCACGCCTGAGATCTTATCGCAAGCCGCGGCGCGGCTTAAGAAGGTTGCAAAGTCAAGAAAGGGCAGCGCATTCGTGTCTGGCGGCGTGTTCGAAAAGCATCTGGGAGAGGAACGAGTGTAACGTGGAACAAGTCAAAAGCATGGATACGCCGATGGCCGCAGCTTGGCCAGGGCACAGCGCCCCCTATGGTATGATTTATCTATCCTGGCATCGGGAAGAAGCTTCCGGAGCGATCATGGAGAAGTCTGTGTTGGCTGCATGGCGGCGCTTCGTGGAGCGGGAGATGGCACGTCCGTCGACAAGGACGGGGATTGCGGACATGCAATTGCTCTGGATGCAGGATGACGTCTATATATGCATGAAGCTCCTGCACGCGAACAAAGATTTGATGAAGGAGCTGCTGCTTACGTTGGCTGGCCGGTTCAAGCAAGATTGGGAGCGGCGGTTTATCGGCATCGTGCCGGTGCAGGGTATGCGCGGACTTCGTCTGCATGCCGGCGTTGCCTATATGGGCGAAGCGAATGCGGTCACGTATGAAAGTATGCTGTACGATGGCATGAAACAAGCGCTCATCCATGGCCAATCCCTGTTTGCCGTCGAGCGAAGCCTGCGGATGCGCATGTTCGAGCAGTTGACGAATCAGAGGCAGCTGCACTCGGTGTATCAGCCGATCATCGCGCTGCAGGATGATACGGTCTATGGCTACGAGGCGCTCATGCGCTTCCCGCAGAACGAATGGTTTGCCGGTCCGCAGCAGCTTTTTGATTTTGCGGCGGCCGAAGGGATGGTCTATACGCTGGATCGTCTTGCGCGGGAGCGCGCCATTGAATCGAGCAGGGGACTGAACGCAGAGCAGAAGCTATTCATTAATATCACGGCTGAAATTATGGAAGATCCGATGTTCACGCCAGGGCGGACGCTCTCGCTGCTGAAGCAATGCGGACTTGCGCCTGGCAACGTCGTCTTCGAGATTACGGAACGCAGCTCGATCGACGACTTCGGCAAGGCCAAGAAGACGCTTGATCATTACCGGAACCAAGGGTTCCAGATCGCGATCGACGATGCCGGAGCAGGCTATTCGTCGCTGCAATCGATCGTGGAGCTGAAGCCCGATTTTATCAAAATCGACCGTTCGCTCATTCGCGGCATCCATGCCGATCCGGTGAAGGCGCATATCGTGCAGACGTTCACGGAATTCGCCGCTAAGCTGGGCAGCCGAATCGTTGCCGAGGGTATCGAGACGGAAGACGAACTGCAGCAGATTCGCGGGATGGGCGTACATTATGGGCAAGGTTATTTGCTTGGCAGGCCTCAGGCGGATATACCAGCAGCACAATGATTGGAATAGTTGAAGCATAATCGAGCTTTCTTGCTGCTTGGGTCGCCGGGCGGTGGGAAAGCTTGTCTGCTTTATGCTATGATTATTAGTAGTAAAATACGTGCGCGAGGTGCTCGGATGGAAAAATGGATTTTAATTGATGGAAACAGTATTGCCTATCGGGCGTTCTTCGCCATGCCGCCGCTGACGAACTCTGCGGGTCTACATACCAATGCGGTCTACGGATTCACGAATATGCTGTTGAAACTGCTCGAAGAAGAGAAGCCGACCCACATGCTCGTTGCGTTCGATGCGGGCAAGGTGACCTTCCGCCATGAAGGCTACGAAGACTACAAAGGCGGCCGCCAGAAGACGCCGCCGGAGCTGTCGGAACAATTCCCGGTGCTGAAGGAGCTGCTCCAGTCGTTCGGCATCGCCCAATTCGAGCTGAGTGGCTATGAGGCCGATGACATTATCGGCACCTTGACGAAGATGGCCGATGAGAAGCAGGTTCAGGCGGTTGTCGTCTCCGGCGACAAGGATATGCTGCAGCTGGCTTCGGATCATGTCACCATCGCGCTCACGCGCAAAGGGGTAAGCGAGATTGAACGTTACAATCCAGCCGAGATTCACGAGAAATACGGCCTGACCCCGAATCAGATTATCGACCTGAAGGGTCTAATGGGCGATACTTCCGACAATATCCCTGGCATTCCAGGCGTAGGGGAGAAGACGGCGCTCAAGATGCTGCATGAATTCGGCAGCGTCGAGAACGTGCTGGCCAATACCGACAGCCTGAAAGGGAAGATGAAAGAAAAAGTGGAGACGCACAAGGAAGACGCCATCATGAGCAAGAAGCTGGCGACGATCTTCCGCGAAGTGCCGATCGAGGAAGGCAAAGTGGACGAGCTTGCCTATAACGGTTATGACAAAAGCCAGCTGGCTGACTCCTTCCGCAAGCTGGAGTTCAAATCGCTCATCGAGCGGCTTGATCTGCCTGAAGCAGGAGCGGGCGCAACGCGTGAGGCTGCCGTTCCTGCCGAAGCCAATTACGAACTGGTTATCGTCGACGATGCGTTTAGCGCAGATGAGTTAACGGAAGCGCTCGCCGGGGTCGACTGCGTCTACATCGAGACTGCGGGCGATAACCCGCATCAGGCGCAGCTGCTGGGCCTTGCGTTTACGTCCAGCGAGAAGGTCTATTCCCTTTCCTATGAAGCCCTGACAGGTACTGTCGGAGCTCCGGTACGTGCATGGTTAGCGGACGAGGACGCGCCAAAGCAGGGATACGATCTGCACAAAGCGGAGCTCACGCTGTTCTGGCACGGCATCGAATACCGCGGCACGTCCTTCGACGTCATGCTGGCCGCTTATTTGCTCGACCCGACGAACACCGACCAGACGCTGGCGTTCTTGGCAGGCAAATACGGCGTGCCGGCCGTAGCCTCCGACGAATCGGTCTATGGCAAAGGCGCCAAGTTCAAAGTTCCCGATGTGGAGGTACTTGCACGCCATCTCGCGCAGAAGGCGGACGGCTTGAAACGTTTGATTCCGCTTCAATACGAAGAGTTGGAGCGCACGGGCATGAGCAAGCTGTATTTCGAGCTGGAGCAGCCGCTGTCCGTAGTACTGGCCGGGATGGAGAAGCAGGGCATCAAGGTCAACCCGGACGTGTTGGTGGATCTTGGCAAAGAGCTCGAGACGAACATCGAGCGGTATAAGAGCGATATTTATACCCATGCCGGTATGGAATTCAACATCGGCTCGCCGAAGCAGCTGGGCGAAGTATTGTTCGAGAAGCTGGGTCTTCCTGCCAAGAAGAAGACGAAGACCGGTTATTCCACGGATGCCGCAGTATTGGAGGAGCTGGAGCCTTATCACGAGATTGTGCGGCTCATCCTGCACTACCGCCAGCTGACGAAGCTGCAGTCCACGTATGTCGAGGGCTTGCTCAAAGAGATTAACAAAGACACAGGCAAAGTGCATACGTACTACCGCCAGACCATTGCGGCAACCGGACGTCTGTCCAGCCAATTCCCGAATCTGCAGAATATCCCGATTCGCATGGAAGAAGGGCGCCGCATTCGCAAGGCATTCGTGCCGTCGGAGCCGGGCTGGTACATCCTTGCCGCGGACTATTCGCAGATCGAGCTGCGCGTGCTCGCGCAAATCTCGGGCGATGAGCGGCTGAAGGAAGCCTTCATCGAAGATATGGATATTCATACGAAGACCGCGATGGACGTGTTCGGGGTGGAAGCCGATCAGGTGGATGCGAATATGCGCCGCCAAGCGAAGGCCGTCAACTTCGGTATCGTCTATGGCATCAGCGATTTCGGACTTTCCAATAACTTGGGTATCGGACGGAAGGAAGCCGCCCGGTTCATCGAGCAATATTTCGAAGTGTTCCAAGGCGTGCGCGGCTACATGGACAATATCGTCATGCAGGCTCGCCGCGACGGGTATGTCACGACGCTGTTGGAGCGCCGCCGGTATTTGCCGGAGATCAAAGCTTCGAACTTCAACCTGCGTTCCTTCGCAGAGCGGACGGCGATGAATACGCCGATTCAGGGGACCGCCGCCGATATTATTAAGCTGGCCATGGTTAAGATGGATGAGACGCTCCGCGAGCGCGGCCTGAAGAGCCGAATGCTGCTCCAAGTGCATGACGAACTTGTCTTCGAGGTGCCTGACGACGAGCTGGAGACCATGAAGACGCTGGTGCCGGAGGTAATGGCCGGTGCGCTCCAACTGAATGTGCCGCTGAAGGCGGATGTTAATTTTGGCGTCGATTGGTACGAAGCGAAGTAAGCGTCAGGGGAGCATATTTTGCCGTAATACGTTATAATGAACCTTATGCGACAAATTTCGACTCAAACTGGTTTGTTGCATAAGGGAGGTATGGGAGATGCCGGAATTACCAGAGGTGGAGACGGTCCGCAGAACGCTCATTCAGCTTGTCGCAGGCAAGCGGATTGAACGGGTAACGGTGTCGCTGCCGCGCATTATTCAACGCCCGAGCGAGCCGGAGGCATTCGCCGCGGCGCTGGCCGGACAGACGATCCGAACGGTCGAACGCAGAGGCAAATTTTTGCGAATCATTCTCGACGAACTCGTGCTGGTGTCCCATCTGCGGATGGAGGGGCGCTACGGCGTCTATCGCCAGGACGAGCCGGTCGAGCTGCATACACATGTTATTTTTCACTTCGATGACGGGACGGAGCTGCGTTACAAGGATGTCCGCCAATTCGGCACGATGCATCTGTTCGCGCCCGGGGATGAATTCGTGATGGCTCCGCTCAAGAAGCTCGGCATCGAGCCGCTGGACGAGTCGTTCACGCTGGACGCGTTCAAGCAGAAGCTTGCGAAGAAGACGACGAAGATCAAGCCGCTCCTGCTCAATCAGGAGTATGTCGTCGGTCTTGGCAACATCTATGTCGACGAAGCGCTGTTCTTGGCTGGCATCCATCCGGAACGTACGGCCGATACGATCAATGGACCCGAATGGGAGCGTCTGTATGAAGCGGTCAAGACGACCTTGCAGCGGGCAGTCGATGCAGGCGGTTCCTCGATCAAGTCCTACGTTAACGGACAAGGCGAGATGGGCATGTTCCAGCATGCGCTCTTGGTCTACGGCCGCAAGAATGAGCCGTGCAACAAGTGCGGCAGGCTGATCGATAAGACGGTCGTAGGCGGACGCGGAACGCATATCTGCTTGTCGTGTCAGCCGCTGCCGAAAGTACGCGGGAAGAAGAACGGTTAAGCGGTCTAGTCGCTTTCCATAGGCGCGTGCCTGTCCGAATTGTGAAGACCAGTTGACGGTTCCTGCAGTGAATAATAAGGAAGAAGCTCGAAGCGCGAATGAAGTTAGGCGCAGATGTCACGCAGGGGTAGGGCACTGGCATATGATGAACCATTCATGGGCGAATGTACACTGTTTCTGAAGAGACAGCAGGTTTGCCATCATGGGAGGGACATCGGTTGCTCGCACATGTTCTATCTTTGCTGCTGCTCGCGTTTGCCGTCAGTCTGGATGGTCTGGGCGTCGGTATTACGTACGGTTTGCGCCGGATTCGCATACCTGTCTTCTCGGTGGTCATCATCTCGGCCTGCTCAGGCTTTGTCGTATGGCTGGCGATGCAGATCGGTACGGTGCTGGCCAGTTATCTTTCACCGGACTTTGCAGGCTGGATCGGTGCGATTCTGCTCCTCGTCATCGGCTGCTGGGCGCTCATTCAACATTTTCGAAGAGGCCAGCAGGATAGCGACGAGGTGACTGAAGAAGAAGAGAAGGCGCCTTCGGCGACGGAGAAGCTGCCCGCGGAGCGAATCACTGCCAAGACGATCGTAATACTCGAGCTGAAGCGCCTGGGGCTTGTCATTCAAATCTTGCGGACCCCGCAGATCGCAGACGTAGACCGCTCGGGCATTATCTCTGCATCCGAGGCGATCCTGCTCGGCTTTGCCTTGTCGCTCGACAGCTTCGGGGCGGGTCTTGGCGCCGCGATGATCGGCTTCTCGCCGGTGTTGACCGCGCTTATTATTTGTACCTCGAGCGGATTGTTCCTGCTCGGCGGCATGCAGCTTGGCTTCCGTTTTGCCAGCATGAAGGGCATGCAAGCTTTATCTGTCCTGCCTGGTATTATGCTGATTGTTATGGGCATCATGAAATTGCTATAGGTTATATTGAGGTGAATGTATGAGACTCGGATTAACGGGCGGAATCGCCTGCGGGAAGAGTACGGTATCGGCTATGCTCGTCTCGCTTGGCGCGAAGCTCGTCGACGCCGACAGGGTCGCCCGGGAAGTAGTGCTTCCCGGCGAACCCGCACTCACGGCGATCGTCGATCGCTTCGGACAAGAGGTGCTCGCTGAGGATCTAACGCTGGACCGTCGCAAGTTGGGCGGCATGGTGTTCTCCGATCCGGACAAGCTGAAGGATCTGGAAGCTATCCTTCATCCCGCGATTCGCGAGCGGATGCACAGTCAAGTAGAAGCTTATACAACTGAGGATCCGGCCGGACTCGTCATTGTGGATATTCCGCTGCTGTATGAGACCGGTCAAGCTGATGTATACGATGCGGTCATGGTGGTGTACATACCGCGCAGCCTGCAGGTGGAACGCCTGATGGCGCGCAATTCGCTGGAGCGCTCTGAGGCAGAACGGCGGGTCGGACTGCAGATGGATATTGAAGAGAAACGTGAGCGAGCCGACTTCGTCATCGATAACAGCGGCGATCTGGAAGCGACGAGAGCGCAGGTCGAACGATTCTGGCGCGAGCAGGGTTTGCCATGAACAAGCATCGATTGCGGCGACGGATTCTGGCGCTCTTCGTACTCGCCTTTCTCATCGTGTTATTTTTCAAATCCGATTGGCTCGGCCGCTGGATGTATCCGCTCCATTACGAGAAAGACATTCGCGTCAGTGCGCAGAATTACGGGCTTGAGCCGCATCTCATTGCGGCTATCGCTCGCGTAGAGACGAATTTCAGTCCCAATAAAGTGTCTAAAAAAGGCGCGATCGGTATCATGCAAGTCATGCCCGATACAGCGGACTGGATCGTGGAACGCGGCGGTTTCGACGGCATTACGAAGGACAAGCTGGCGAACCGGGCCGATGTCGGGATCGAGCTTGGCGCCTGGTATCTGGACTCGCTGCATGATCAGTTTAACGATAATCGGTATGCTGCTATCGCGGCATACAATGCCGGTCCGGGTAATGTGAAGCGATGGCTGTCGGACGGGACATGGGATGGTTCGGAGCAGACGCTCGACCGTATACCGTACGGCGAGACGAGGCACTATGTACAACGCGTCATTTATTATTATAATAAGTACAAGAAGTTGTATCCCGGCTTTTAACTTTCCTTATGGATAATAAGAAGAGAAGCTCCGGGGCCGCCTGTAGAGGGCGGCTTGCCGAAGCTCCATGAATCGTTATTATTTGTACTGACCTGCAAGGGATTGCTCAGCGATTTGGACCAGCTTACGAGTGATGTAGCCCCCAAGGGAACCTGCGTCACGCGTTGCCATGTTACCGTAGTAACCGTCTTGTGGGATCGAGATACCCAGCTCTTGTGCAACCTCGAATTTCATTTGGTCGAGGGCTGCTGTCGCTTGTGGTACTACCAGTTGATTGCTGCTGCGATTTTGGCTCATTGTCGTTCACCTCCTTGCGGTTGGTAACTGTATTATGTGCGTCATTGCGATTTTCATAACAACGAATTGATTAGTAAATCTTTCCGTAAGCGTTTTACGTTGCAGACGGCCATTATGGCGAACTGGATGCTTAATGTAGATGGAGGTTCCAAACAACGATGAAATGTCCGTATTGCGATTATGCCGGTACGAAAGTGCTGGATTCCAGACCCGCGAATGAGAACAAATCGATCCGCCGCAGACGGGAATGCGAGAAATGCAGCCGTCGCTTCACCACCTTCGAGATGGTCGAAGAAACTCCGCTCATCGTCATCAAAAAAGACGGCAGCCGCGAGGAATTCTCCCGCGACAAAGTGCTGCGCGGCCTTATTCGGGCATGCGAGAAACGGCCGGTCTCAGTCGAACGGCTCGAAGTTATTGTTTCCCATGTGGAGAAAGAATTACGCAATACTGCCTCGGCCGAAGTCGAAAGCCAAAGCATCGGCGAGATCGTCATGTCCGAGCTGTACCCGGTCGACGAAGTCGCATACGTCCGCTTCGCCTCGGTATACCGCCAGTTCAAGGACATCGATATGTTCATGAAGGAACTCAACAACTTGCTATCCAACCACCCGCTGAGCGGCGGAAGGAAAGACTAAGATTTGCGATTGACAGCGCTATCCTTCCGTGGTATGATCGAACTTGTCTGAAACAGATCAGGCAATCTCGGGGCCTTAGCTCAGCTGGGAGAGCGCATCGCTGGCAGCGATGAGGTCAGGGGTTCGATCCCCCTAGGCTCCACCATACACAACATATAACGCAGCCAACTGGCTGCGTTTTTTTGTGTTTGGTGGAGCCAACGCAGGGGGCGAACCCCATTCCTCCGCAGTTCCTTCGTATTTCTACCTATATGGGTTAGTCACACAGAAGTAGTCTGAACAGATGTAATGTATCTTACATAATCGATTTTGCTTTTCTCGAGCTCCTCATCGGTCACATTTGAAACATCACTCAATGTAAACGGCGGTATAAATCGAGCACCGATATAATGACAAATGGCATCGATCGGCTTGAGCAATTCCTCGATTGTAAATCGGTTAGCCCCACCCAACTGATAAGATTCTTCTGAACCGTAGGTTGAAATCGCAATTCCAATCTCTTTGCCTTGCATTTTATCTCCGTCCGGACCAAAAGCCCAGCCATATTGCATTACGGCATCTAACCATTTTTTCAATAATGGCGGCATATTGTACCAATAAAAAGGGTATTGCAAAATGATGCGGTCATGAGCTTCCAAAAGCGCTTGTTCCCTAGCCACATCAATGACTTCGTTCGGATAAGCTTGATAGAGTTGATGGATTGTAATGTTGCTGTGCTGCTGTAATTCTTGGACCCACGCCTTATTGATACGGGATTCGTTGATATTTGGATGAGTGACAATGACTAATGTTTTCATTTGGATTTCTCCTTTATTTTGGATTTGTTATTTTTTGAAAAATGCGACCGTTTTTAGAAAAACAATATCAATTTTCTCGAAAAGAGGTCCATTGCGTTCCGTAACACGTTTAAGCTCTAACCATTCCGGATCATTGTGGAACTTCTCAAAGCTTTGATTCCGTGTCTCCATATCTGAATGCTCCATGACATAATATAGGCGGTTATTCTCTTCATTAACGTCTTCCCAGAACTCGGTAACTTTCATTCCATGATTTGCAAATATTTGCAACGTTCGATTTTGAAACCTTGCTTGGATCTCCTGCATCTTCCCGGGATGAATATAGTAGATTCTAAGTTCGTATATCATATTTCACCTCCATGTTAGCCTCCTTGAAACGGTTTATGTGGTCCACGTGACCAATCATACATAACGAACTAACCAAATGTAAGTACGCACTTTTTCGGTACATACTCACCAAAGGTAAAGTATGGCTACAGTGAGTAAAAAAAGTGGCAGTCCAGAACATGAAATATCGTTCCAGACGGCCACTTCTTATGAGTTTATTATAATTCCTTTACGTCCTGAGCAACGGCTTGCGATTCATCTGGATCATCGGATGTGAAGTACATACCCCATTGTCTCAGATGTTCGACAGCGGGTCGTAAACCTTCTCCTAATGCTGTTAACTCGTATTCAACCTTTGGTGGAACTACAGGATAGACATATCTCTGTATGATCCCAGCGGACTCCAACTCTCGTAATTGTTCGGCTAGCATTTTATGGTTAATGTTCAATATATTTTTCTTGAGTTCACCATATCTTTTTTTTCCTTGAAGTAGTTCGCAAATAATGGTCGATTTCCATCTACCAGCAAGTATAGAAACAGAAAGTTCGATGGGGCAGTAAAACTGCTTCCCGTTTAATTCATACATGCTCTCATAAGACCCCATAACCATACTTCCCTTCTGGTAAGTATTGACCTAAAAAGTGCGTACTTACATTTCTTTAGTATATTATATATGATGAGCCTTGTAAAACAATCTTACATCATCTTACGGAGGATCAGATCTTATATGCGAAAAAAATTTCTCGTCTATTTGGTATCTATCGTGGCCTTCTTCGGTCCATTCACTCAAACTATTTATACACCAATGTTGCCTGAGATTGGACAGCAATTTCAAGCGTCGCAGGATGCAATCAATTTGACAGTATCCATATATCCCCTTTTTTTTGCAATCATGCAACTCGTATATGGACCGCTAATCGATAAGTATGGTCGACGTAGAATTCTGTTAATCGGATTTCTGTTTTTTTTGTTGGCAACTGTAGGTGCGGCTATGTCTAGCTCTGTTCAAATGCTTATCTTATTTCGTGCATTACAAGCCTGTGGAGGAGCTGTTGGATCAGTCGCTGCCCTTACTGTAATCGGGGATTTATTTGAGGGGAAGTCGCGAGGTCGAGCCATGGGCATTTATCAAATGCTTGTCGCACTTGGACCGGGATTGGGGCCAATATTCGGAGGATTTGTTGGACAGCATTATGGAATACATCGTATTTTCTGGGCTCTTTTTGGAATCACATTGGTGCTATGGTTCATTTTGCTTTTATTTTTGCCTGAAACCAAAACGAAAGCGAGCGGTGTTGATCGATTCCGTATCCGACAGTTATCCAATGTACTTACTCATCGGGTAGGTTTAGCTATTGTCGTTCTTGGCTCAGTCCAATACTCAGTATTCTATTTGTTATTGATTTTACTACCAAACATTCTTACCGATCTTTATAAACTAAGTCCTAGCCAAACTGGACTGATGTTCCTTCCTATATCCTTGTGCGTCGTTATTGGTAGTTTAGTGGGCGGTCGAATTCAAGAGTATTTTGATTTGAAAAAATTACTTATTACTATGGCATTTTTGAATATGGCAACTATTCTGTTATTTGCAGTGGTTGCTTCGGTTTCCTTGCCAATCTTGACCCTTAGCCTTTCTCTCTTTGGCATTTTTCTTGGTATATCTCTTCCATTGCAAACAACGCTGCTCGCAAATGAACTGCCGCATCATCGGGCTACATCTACAGGTGTATACAATTTTTTTCGTTACGTTTGGATGACAATCGGTCCCGTCGTAGGGTCGTTTTTTTACCGCTTCGGTTTCCAAATGGAGTTTTATGCATGTGTGATCATATTCGCATGCGCTCTCGTATTCATTTATCGACAACTATTTATCGCAGCAGATGTGTTAAAGAAAGAGACAGCGAAGTAATTATTTTGTCATTGAGGAATGTAGGAGAGAAGCCTAACTTCGTGGGCTTTTCTTCTGGAAGGACATCATAATGAGATAAGATATTTCGCAATTTGCAATTTGTTGGTAGTGCAACCGACTCACGTGGGAGAGCGCAGGGATCCTTGGGCGGACGAGCACGGCGTCTCAAATTAACACTGGGCACTACTTCAGCGAATCGAATCAAGTCATACATGCCCCTAGGCTCCATTAGCGCTTCCTAATGGCAGCCTATTTTCATCTTTTTATTGGAACAATAGTGTAGACCTTCCTTCCCTTTTCTTTACTTACTTGAACCATGGTGGGTAGGCGAGCAGTGCCCGAAATATCCGTTATTCCTTCATGGTTCTTTGTGATCGTAAAGGAAAAGATCATCCCCCGCATAGTATTCGAATCTCCCCTCAACTTCGTAGAGACGAAATTCCCCAAGGATGTTGCGGCGATCCGTGTTCTCATCCGACCATCCTTGTCCTTCATCTTATACTGCTGTACCGGATGCAAAACATGGGGATGCGCACCTAGAACTACATTCACACCGTTTCGGAAGAGGAGTTGCACCCACTTCTTCTGTTCTTTGCTGGGGAGAGATTGATATTCTCGCCCGAAATGAAGGTACACAATGAGAAAATCGACTTTATTCCTCAGCCTACGAACATCCGCTAAGACTTTCATGAACTCCATTCGATTGACAAGCCAAGGTGTAGGAACCGGAAGTGAATTGGTTCCTTGGGTATAACCCAATATGCCGATCGTGATGTCTTTTGCTCGAATAATTAAGGGTTTGCTTGCTTCTTCTCGAGAGCGGTTGGTCCCCGTATGCTTCAAACCAAACTGATCGAGCTTCTGCAGCGTCCTCTTTACTCCCTCTACTCCACCATCCATGGAATGGTTGTTCGACGTGATCAATACTTGAAAACCATTCCTCTTCAAAGCGGATGCCAGGTCGTCCGGGCAGTTAAATACGGGAAATCCTGTGCGTGGATGCCTCCGTTCGCGTGGGCAGTTGCATTTGGGATCAGGGCCCTTGTATAACCCCAATTTTCTTCTCCCCGAGAACGTCGTCTCCAGATTTGCAATGGTTAGATCGTGCTTCTTCAAATAAGGGTTCACCTTATTGAAAATCGGATCGAAGTCATATTTACCAGCTCGTTTCGCTGAAGCAATAATCTCGCTCTTCATCAACAGGTCTCCAACAGCAGCCACTACTATTTTACTCAACATAACCCCTCCTCCACTGCCCATATTTTATGCACCTTCATTTGGATCCGCCTTCTATTTGGTTGATCGCCTAAGGACACCCGCCCGTGATACGAATAGGATATGGATAAAAGTTTAACGTGCGAGTGGATCGATCAGGAGGATGAGCCATGAACCGAAGGCCTAACAAAACCGAGCATATTCCGAAAAGTATCGGCCGTTCGATCTGCGCTTGATGATGAGAAAACAACATAGCGGTAATTGGTTTAATGAAGGATTCGTCGGTAGAGCCGCTCAGCCCGGTAAAATAGTGACGAATATCCGCAGCGGGGGAACCGCCTTATCGATAGATGACCTGATTCGTCCCTATGTGAATGAAAGAAGCAAACGAAAAATCATCGCATCCCTAAACCAACTGGGTCAATCGGTGAGCGATAAGCTGGAGAGATTGTACCCTGGAATCTTCCTTTTCGGTATCGATATCGGCCTGGACCAAAATATGAAGCCGTGGATCATTGAGGTAAATACAACCTCAGCACGCCAACGCTTGAGCAAGCTTCTCGGATGCTAAAGAGCTCCAAGGGCGTCACTATTATCGGTCACGCGGTATGAAGAAAGTGCACCAACAAGCACTTATAACCGCGATATGCCAGAACGTGAAAAGATCGCCAACATCCTAGACAGGAGGACGGATGTTGGCGATCTGCTTTATTTACTACCCATGATGGGGCAGTGAAACTGACCATAGTGGGAGAGCGCATCGCTGGCAGCGATAAGTGAGGGGTTCGCTCTTTTGTCAGAACATGATTCCGTTTATAATAAAGAGTGACGTATTTTACTATTTTCGGGACAATGATTGTTCTGGTAGGTATAGAGGGGTTTTTAAGGATGAAAGAAAACTTTTGGCGTGATTTACCACGGCCTTTTTTTGTACTAGCACCGATGGAAGATGTGACGGATGTTGTTTTCCGTCATGTCGTAAGCGAGGCCGGCCGGCCGGATGTGTTTTTTACGGAGTTTGCGAATACGGAGAGTTACTGTCACCCGGAAGGGAACAAAAGCGTGCGCGGGCGCTTGACTTTTACCCCAGATGAACAGCCCATCGTAGCCCATATCTGGGGAGATAAGCCGGAATTTTTCCGTGAAATGAGCATCGGTATGGCCAAAGAAGGATTCAAAGGCATCGATATTAATATGGGTTGTCCTGTGGCGAATGTAGCGGAGAATGGAAAGGGCAGCGGTCTGATCTGCCGACCTGAAATCGCAGCGGATATCATCCAGGCCGCCAAAGCCGGGGGGCTGCCTGTCAGCGTAAAAACAAGGCTCGGTTTTAGTGACGTAGACGAATGGCGTGACTGGTTAACCCATATTTTGAAACAAGACATTGTTAATCTGTCCATTCATCTGCGGACCAGAGACGAAATGAGCAAAGTAAAAGCGCATTGGGAACTGATTCCGGAGATTAAGAAGCTTCGTGATGAGATCGCGCCAGATACGCTTCTAACCATTAACGGAGATATCCTTGACCGTCAGACTGGCTTGCAGCTTGCGGAGCAATACGGAGTCGACGGTATTATGATCGGGCGCGGGATTTTTCAGAATCCATATGCATTCGAGAAAGAGCAGAAGGATCACAGCAGTGCGGAATTGCTGGATCTGCTGCGATTCCATCTGGACCTCCATGATCAATACTCAGCAGAGATACCACGCTCGTATAGCGCTCTTGCCCGTTTCTTCAAAATCTATGTCCGTGGGTTTCGAGGGGCAAGCGAACTCCGAAACAGCTTGATGAACGCCAAATCAACAAGCGAAGCGCGTGCATTGCTGAGTGAGTTCGGAAGCAAGGAGCATGATGGGGTAGAGGAACAAGGACATTAGGTGGATAAGGGTTGTCCCGACAGTGGGACAGGGTTAGGATAATGAAGAACTCACTCTTGCAGGTGCCAATCTATATTGGCACCTTTTTTCATACCTCAAATCCGCTTGCGGTCGAGCTCATGCTTGAACCGGTTCACGCACAGCTGATACACCGAAGACATCTGCTTCTTCTCCGACTTCACCCATCCGACTTGCATCGGCTGCTGGGCGAACGGCGCAATGTCGATCATGGCATACTGATCGGCAAGCCACTGCCGATTGCCGTAGAAGGAGAAGTCGTGGCCGATCGTGATGGCCAGGTTCTCGGACAAGGCGGCATCGATCGCTCCCCCGTTATTCGTCGAGAACAGAATGGACAAATCCCCGTAGGCCGCACGGTAATCCGTCACGAAGTCGTCCAGAAAGCTGTCTCCTTGGTACAGAACCAGATCGTGCTTTTTAAGCTCCCTCGGATGAATGCTGGAATGCTGGGCGATCGGAGACTTCTTGTTGGCGCAAATTACCAGTTTTCCTTGAACGATGGGCTCGAAGGCAAGTCCCGTCAACCGCTCAATATCTTTGGCGTACATCGCAATGAGGCCAAGGCCGAGTCGATTGGCACGAATATCTTCCAGAATCTGCATCGAATAATTCTCTCCCACGGTAACCCGGAGCAAAGGATACTCCTGCTTGATGGACGAGACCGCCTTGACGAGCAGCGGCATGACTCCGGGAAAAGAAGCGACATCCAGCTCGCCTTGCATCATATTGCGATCCAGCAGAGCGTTCTCCTTCATTTCGTCGATGGCATGCAGCGCCTCCAACGCTTTCTTCAGAATTCTTCGTCCCTCTTCCGTCGCAACGGCTCCGGCATGAGAGCGCTGGAAAATCTTGATGCCCAGCTCCTCCTCCAGGCGGGAGACGGATTGCGACAGCGCGGATTGCGTCACATGCAGTTCGTTCGCAGCGGCGGATAAGGAGCCCGTCTTGGCGATTTCCACGATATATTCAAGCTGTTCGATGTTCATCCGATTCACCTCTCTGGATATTAGACGCGCTTATACTATCATTATAAACCTTAAATATCATCACGGGATCGGAGTTCAAACCGAGGATCCGCATCCCTTGTCCGGGAAGTCGGCTCCCCTCACGCTCGGTCATGAATTCGCCGGCGAGATCGAGGAGATCGGCGAAGGCGTGAACGGCTTCGTCAAGGGCGACCGAGTCGCAATCGAACCGATCATGTATTGCGGGAAGTGCCAAAGCTGCCGTATGGGCTTCTATAACCAATGCGGGAAAATGGGCTTCGTCGGCTTGAACGACAACGGCGGATTCGCCGATTATGTGCTCGTCGAGCCGTATATGGTCCACAAGCTTCCGGATAACGTGAGCTTCGAGGAAGGCGCTCTCGTGGAACCGACCGCGGTAGCCATGCATGCGGTTCGCCAGAGCAAGCTGAAGGTTGGCGATTCCGCTGCCGTCTACGGCGTAGGCCCGATCGGACTCTTGACGATTCTGGCCGCGAAGTCCGCCGGCGCCTCCAAGGTATATGCGATCGACGTCTCGGACGAGCGCTTGCAGCTAGCCGAGAAGCTCGGCGCGATTGCGATCAACAGCCTGAAACAGAACGCGACGGAGATCATTCTGGCTGCCGGCGGCGTTCACGTGGCCTATGAAGCGGCAGGCGTTCAACCGACCCTCACATCCGCAGTGTCATCCGTCAAACAAGGCGGCGAAGTGATGATCATTGCCGCATTCGCTCAGCCGGCGCAGATCAACATGTTTGAGTTGATGGTCAAGGAAGCGAATGTCACTTCCATCCTCGCCTATCGTCATATTTTCCCGGAGATCATCGCCTTGATCGCAGACGGCAAGCTGGACGTGAAGCAAATCATCACGAAGAAGATCGCGCTTGAGAATATCATCGAGGACGGACTGGAGCTTCTCGTGAAAGACAAGAGCCAAGCGAAGATTCTCGTTCAGATCGGTTAATTCAACAAGCACGTTAACAGGAGCTGCCCGCGGACGGCTCCTGTTTTTGGTATGCAGCGAAGGCGTGGCATGAACTACCGAAGATAATCATCCTTACCAGAATAATGTCACCTTCAAGGGGAGGGTGATCCATCTTATAGTTAGACCATCAAGAACATGTAAGCGCTGACAACCTGCTAATACACACGAATCTGCCATGCTCAGACCCTTTGAACAATCAATGGATGAAAGGTGGATGTAATGCATGACCCGTGGAGTAACTCGTAAGATGATCAGTATGTCGGTGATCGCCTCGATGGTGGCTGCCAATGCGCCGGTAACGGCGATGGCTGAAGCTCAGGCGGCGCCATTGGACGGGCTCGCCCAGGAGTTCGCGCTTCCAGGTAAACAATACCGGCCGAAGGTTCGCTGGTGGTGGCCGGGGGGAGACGTCAACAAGGCGGAGCTCGAACGTGAATTGCAATTGCTGTCCGACAACATGTTTGGCGGCGCCGAAATTATGCCGAATGCAGGCGGGATGAGCAATGCGGAGCGCTTGAACGATCAGGACCCCATACATACCTACGGCGACGAGAACTATTATGCCAATCTGAAGGCTGCGCTTACGAAGGCTGACGAGCTTGGTCTCACCATCGATCTGAACATGGGAACGGGCTGGACGGCAGGCGGCAAGGATGTGCCGATCGAGGACAATGAATGGACGTTCCTCGTGGGCCGCACGGAGGCCGATAAGCTCCTTACCAGCGACTCGGATCTCACTCGGTTAACCGTGCCGGCAGCCATGAAGCCGAGCGGCTATGATACCTTTGCGGAATCGAACGGAGACAAAGGGTTTGCCGGCGGCTCATTCAGCGTCTTGAACTGGGATCAAGTGAAGGACCAACAACGGCTGTATAAGCTTTTTGCGGCCAAAGTGACGGCTGTGAATGATGTGACGATGACGCTCGACCAGGCCAGCGTAATCGACATTACAGGCCAAGTCAATGTCGAAGTCCCTGGAAAAGTGAACAATCTTGCTGACGTGCTGCCGATCCAAGACAAGGAACGATGGGTATTGATCGCAGTCTACACCATGCCGGTCGGCAGCAATCCTGTTCTCACGTCGATGAAACGCGCGGACAAAGGTTACCTCGTCGATCCCTTGAATGCGGAAGCGATTCAAGCATTCTATTCCGCCTACTTAGACGAGCTGCAGAACAACGGCGTATTGAGCTATACGGTTGCCAACGGGGGAGCGCTCCGCGCCGTGTTCAACGATAGCTTCGAGTTCTTCACCCAGCGTTACGTCGTGCCTGAAGCGCAACTGCAGGAAGCATACGGCGATGATTTTATTCAGCTGCTTCCTGCCGTGTTGGAACTCGGAGCAGACCAGATGTTCGGGAGAGCGACCAACTATTTTGACTTTGCGACGGACGTGGATGCGAGAATCAACTACGACTACAACAAAGCCATCTCAAGTGAATTTTTCAACAATTGGTACGCGGAGAGCATCAGCAAGCTTGGTGACCAAGGGCTCATTTTGCGGCAGCAAGGCTACAATCCGCCGGTCGATAACATTCAGTCAGCGGGCGTATCCGGCATTCTGCCCGAAACGGAAAATCTCGATGAGAACACGCTCCGCAAAGTCAGTTCCGGCGCCCACATCTACGGGAACAGCAATCTGGTGTCCGCGGAGAGCTTCGTGTTCCATCCCGGCGGCAACTACTCGCTAACGCCGCAAACCTACAAAGCAGGCATCAACAAATATATGATTTCCGGCGTGAATGACATCATCTATCACGGGATGGCTTATCAATGGAACCGGGAAGGCTTCAGCGAAACGGGCTGGTCGCCATTCTTCAGCCCGAAGGCAGCCGGCAGCGATATCGCGACCAACGTATCGGAATCGGACGCTTCTTTCTGGCCATACTTCAAGGACATCAACACATATGCCGCAAGGGCGCAATACTTGGTCCGCCAAGGGGACAACGATGCAGATGTGCTCTTGTATATGCCTTCGTTCGGCAATGCGGATGAGAGCCTGTCCGCCGAATTGAGTCGACAAGGCTTCGCTTGGGATCTCGTCAATGACGATATACTCGCCAAGGCAGCCTACAAGAATGGCTCCATCTCCGTGCCCGGCGGAAGCTATCGAGCGATTGTCGTACCTTCCGGCGTGACCTTGCCTGTCGCATCCGCCAAGGCGTTGGAATTACTCGCACAGGCCGGGGCTAACATCGTACTGTATGGCGATAAGCCAAGCAAGCAGCCAGGTTACTATTATGAGGCAGGCAGCTATCTGGATGGGGATGCATCCGTGGCTAAATCCATGGCGAGCATCACCGCCAATCCGCGCAATGCCGATGAATTAGCCGCTGCTCTGCAAGAGGCCAAAGGAATGATCAGCTACGAGGCGAACGATTCCTTACGGATGACCAGACGCGCGCTCGATGGTTCGTCCCTTGCGTTCATCGCCAACACGAGCAACGAAGAACAGGCAATTACGGTTAACATTGATCCGTCCCTTGCGCAGCATGTATACCTGCTCGATCCGTTAACGGGGCATGTCTCTCGCGCAACTATGACGAATGGCCAGCTGAAGGGCTATGTGCAAGGTGAAGGCGCTATTGCGGTTATCGCGGGCGGATCCCAGCTCTTCAGTGACGCACGCTTAACCGCGGCTGGCAATCCGATTGCCCGAGCCGTCACATCCAGTTCGAATAACGAGATTACATCGTGGACGTTAGACATCAAGAATGATCTGTTCCCGGATGAACAATCGTCCCGCACTTTCATTAATGCAGCCAACCCGCTGTTCGACTGGAGCCAGCGTGACGAATTTAAGTACCTGGCCTCGAATGGTTACTACACGGCCTCGATCAACGTCGACGTGTCACCTGCCAAACCATACGTCTTGAAGCTGGGCAGCATCGGAGCCGCGGCGGCCGAGGTGAAGGTCAATGACGGCGATTATGAGAAAGTCATCTTCGCCCCTTATGAATTGGATATCACCGACAAGCTCGTTACCGGGACCAATACGATTACCGTAAAAATTGTGCCAGCCTACCGTAACCGTCTGATCGGCCTCGCCGAAAGCACGGATGCAACGATTGCGGCCGCTCATAAACAACTTAAAGGGCAGAAGCAATTAAGCGCGGGTCTGATGGGCCCGGTAACGCTTAGCAATTATGAAGGGCGCCCAACGGTTCAGCTAACGGATGCCGCTGCCATACCGGCGTGGGCCAAATCCGCCATTGCTGAGCTATTGGAGAAGGGGATCGTGTCAGGAGGCGACAACGGAGCCGTTGATCCAACAGGTTCCATCACGCGTGCGGAATGGGTCAAATGGGTTGTTCTTGGCTTAGGCTTCAAGGAGGAGGGAGCGTCTGCCGACTTCTCGGATATTGACCCGGCGTCGTGGTATGCACCCTATGTCGATATCGCAGCTGCCAATAACCTGATTAACGGAGATGGCAAAGGTCATTTCTCGCCGAATAGCTCGATTACGCGACAAGATTTGGCGGTCATCCTTTATGAAGCAGTGAGACAGCAAGCGGCTGTAACGTCTAGCGCAGGAAACGCGAATTTCACCGATGACAATCGCATTTCATCTTACGCCCTGGAGGCCGTTCATGGTTTGAGCAGGCTTGGCATTGTGAATGGCCGATCAGACGGATCCTTCGACCCGCTGGTCCACGTAACAAGAGCGGAAGCGGCTGTGCTGCTCAGCAGAGTAATGGACTATAATTCATAATTCGCATCGATCGCGGATCAGAGGCTGCTCTCTAGAAGAGCAGTCTCTTTGTAATCGGGCGCTTTGGGAGACGGATGCAAGAAATAAGCCGCCTGATATTCAATGTTTGAATACTGAAATTGGTTTTTTCTATAAGACACGAGCAGACAGTTCCGATACAATAATCCAAACACCAGTTTATTCATAAGAATAATAAGTTATCTATCCGTCGCTTATATCGCGACAATCCATAGGAGGTACATACGATGTCGAAACGTCAACTCAAGCTTGGGGCGAATCTGAACGGAGTCGGCAATAGCATCGCCTTTTGGCGCCATTCCGAAATTCCGACCAACGCTAGCGTGAGCCTTGAATTTTATAAGCAACAAGCGCTCAAAGCCGAGGAAGGCAAGTTCGACCTGCTCTTTATCGCGGACGGCTTGTACATCAACGAGAAATCGAACCCTCATTTTCTGAATCGATTCGAGCCTCTAACGCTGCTGTCGGCTCTGGCTGGCGCTACGTCGCATATCGGACTGGTCGCCACGTTGTCCTCCTCTTACAGCGAACCGTTCACCGTGGCCAGGCAGTTCGCTTCGTTGGATCAACTAAGCAGCGGCAGAGCGGGATGGAACGTCGTGACCTCGCCGCTTGAAGGCTCGGCGCTCAACTTCGGTAAGGGCGAACATCCGCAACATGCGCTGCGTTACGAAATCGCCGAGGAGCATCTGGAGGTCGTCAAAGGGCTGTGGGACTCGTGGGAAGACGATGCGTTCATCGGGGACAAAGAAAACGGCATCTTCTTCGACTCGTCCAAGCTGCATACGCTGCATCACCAAGGGAAGCATTTCTCCGTGCAGGGACCGCTCAACGTCGCGCGTTCGAAGCAGGGCTATCCGATCGTGTTCCAAGCCGGTTCATCCGAGGCAGGCAAGGAGCTGGCGGCCAAATCGGCGGATGCCGTGTACACGGCGCATGAGACCTTCGAAGAGGCGAAGGCGTTCTACCAAGACGTGAAGACAAGAGCGGCGGCTTACGGCCGCAAGGCGGAGGAAATCGTGATCTTCCCAGGCATCGGCCCGATCGTGGGACGCACGGAAGAGGAAGCCGAGCAGAAGTATCAACGGGCGGCGGAGCTGGTGGATATCGACCAGGCATTGAATTACCTGGGACGGTATTTCGAACATTACGATTTCTCGCAATTCCCGCTCGATGAGCAGTTCCCCGATATCGGCGATCTCGGCAGCAACAGCTTCCGGAGCACGACCGATCGTATCAAGCAAGAAGCGAAGGAGCAGGGGCTTACGCTGCGCCAAGTCGCGTTCCGAGCATCGACGCCGCGCTCGTCGTTCATCGGCACGCCGGAGCAGATCGCCGATCGCATCCAGGCTTGGTTCGAAGGAGGCGCCGCCGACGGGTTCAATGTTCGCACCGTTGTGCCGAATGGCCTAGCCGACTTCGTGGATCTCGTCGTCCCGGTATTGCAGGAGAGAGGGTTGTTCCGTAAAGAGTACGAAAGCGATACGCTGCGCGGCAACCTGGACTTGCCGATTCCGCTTAACCGGTATACCAAATCCGAAGAAGCGGTCTAACTTTCTTTCAAGCGAAGCCTATGGATACGTTCGACCAACACCGACATCTTTCCAGGCTAATAAACCTATGAGAATCGTTCCGTAATCGACCACGGCAGTATCATCGCTAGAGGTTTAATTGAAGAACCTTGCTTCTCATGAACAGAACGGTTCAGGATAAGCAAGGTTTATTCGAGTTTGTGCATTTGAACCTTCAAGCCCTAGCTGAGCTCGTTTCAACCCCTCACTGCATATTTCCCGACTGGAAAAGCCATCCTATTCCCAAATCCTAGCACCTGAAGGAATGATCGACATCGTTCTTCCAAGGAAAAAAGCCGCGAACAATAAGCAGAATCGCCGCGACGAAGCGACGAAACCGCATATGCAGCCGTATGAAGGACTTCCGATTGATGTTTCCCTCCAGCAAGCGTTGGAACGCATAAAGGGTGAACTGGGCGAAAGCGCGGATCTCATCATTCGCGAACTGGCAATCGGGGAAGCGAATCCCATTCCCGCGGCCGTAATCTATATTCAAGGGTTAATCGACGACTTGCGGATGAATGACCATATCCTCGCGCCGCTGCAATTGGCCGTCTTGACGCCGCCTTCACTACACGCGGACCAGACCGTGGAGGAACTGAAGAAGGAGCTCATCCATGTCGGCAACATAGAGAATATCGCTTATTGGAAGGAAGCGTATCAATCGCTCTTGATCGGCAGCGTGCTCCTATTCGTGGAAGGCTTAGGGCAAGTCATAGCTGCCGGCGTCATCGGGGGTCCCAAGCGCGACGTGACGGAGCCTTCGACCAACCTCGTCATTCGGGGACCGCGAGAAGGGTTCACCGAATCGATACGGACGAACACCTCGCTGATCCGGCGCAAAATCCGCAGTCCGAAGCTGTGGCTCGAGCAGCTGACGCTCGGGGAGATCACCCAGACCCCGATTGGAATCATGTACATCCAGGGGTTGGCCGATGAGTCGATCGTTCAAGAAGTGCGGACGAGGCTGAAGGCGATCTCGATCGATGGGGTGCTCGAGTCCGGTTATATCGAAGAGCTGATCTCGGACCAGAAATATACGCCGTTCCCTACCATCCATCACAATGAACGACCGGATGTCATTGCAGCCGGGCTGCTGGAGGGACGCGTGGCGATCCTTGTGGACGGGACGCCGTTCGTGCTGCTTGTTCCCGCGGTCCTCAATGTGTTCTTCCAAGCGGCGGAGGACTATTACCAACGCTACGATATCGCGAGTTTTCTGCGGATGCTGCGCTTCGTCTCCTTTCTGATCGCACTTACGCTGCCGTCGATCTACGTCGCGATTATCGGGTATCACCAAGAGATGATTCCGACGCCGCTATTGCTGAAGCTGGCGGCGCAGCGCGAAGGGGTGCCGCTGCCTGCGTTCGTGGAAGCTTTCCTTATGGAAGTGGTGTTCGAGGTGCTGCGGGAGGCCGTCGTTCGCATGCCCAGCGCGGTCGGCAATACGATCTCGATCGTCGGGGGCTTGGTCATCGGACAGTCGGTCGTGGAGGCCGGGTTCGTATCGCCCGCCGTCGTTATTATCGTATCGCTGACGGCCATCTCGAGTTTCGTATCGCCCGCCTACAATTTGGCCATCGCGGCCCGTCTCCTCCGATTCCTGCTGCTCATCGCTGCGGCATCGCTTGGATTCTTCGGGGTTGCGCTTATCGTCCTGTTCCTCATTCTCCATCTCTCCAGCTTAAAATCGTTCGGTATCCCTTACTTGAAGCCGTTCGCTCCGTTCTTCTGGCAAGACTTGAAGGATACGTTCATGCGCGTGCCGCTGTGGCGGATGCATGAGCGGCCGCAGGTGCTCGGGCATCGGAATCCCGTAAGGGAATCCACCGACCCGGACGAGAGCCAGGGCAGGAACAAGTCTAGATGAGCGGGAGAAAGGTAAGCAGGAAAGCGCGCGCGGTCCTCGTCCTTCTTGTGCTGACGATGTTGGCTCCGCTGCTGGCAGGCTGCTGGGATATCCGTTTTTTGGACCGGATGGGTATCGTATTCGCCGTCGCCGTGGATGACGACTTGAGCGGCAAACATAAATACAAGGTGACGGTGCAGGTCGTGCTCCCGCAGAATGTGACCGGCGGCATCGGCGGGGGACAAGGCCAGCCCGTGACGACGTTCACGGAAACGGGAGATACCTTGTTCGAGGCGCTGCGGAAGATGACCGCCATGACATCGAGAAGGTTATATTTCTCCCATACCCAGTTGCTGATTATCGGCGAGCAGGCGGCACGTAAAGGGATCTGGCCGCTGCTCGACCTGATCGATCGGAATCCGGAGGTACGGACGGGGATCCTGCTGTTGATCGCCAAAGGCGGTCGCGCGGAGAAGCTGCTCGAGACGACGACGATGATGGAGCAAATTCCGGTGCAGCAAATCCGGTATGCGGTGAACACGAATGAGAGTGCTTGGTCGCAAGTGTACGAAGTGACCGCCCAGGACGTGATCCGGGATGCGGTCCATAATTGGAAGCAATCCGCCATACCCGCCATTACGCTTAGCGGGGAAGCCGATGCCGGCAATGACCGCGGCAACGTGGATAAGATTAAGCCCGATGTGGTGCCAAGGCTTACGACGATGGGCATTCTGAGGGACGGGAAGCTGATCGGCTACATGACTCCGAAAGAGTCGCGCGGGCTCAGTTGGATGTACGGGAAGTTCAAGAACACGATCGTCAAGGTCGGCTGCCCTGCGGCCGATACGCCTGGTAATCTCATCGTCGAAATTCTGAGCAACCGCGTACGGATACATGCCCGCAAGAAAGCCGGCAAAGAACTGCCCGAGATCGTCATCGATCTGCATGCGCAAGGGAGCATCTCGGAGATCAACTGCCCGGACGTTAACGTGATGAACGAGCAGACCTTTAAGGATGTGAGCCGCTTGACCGAGCAGGCGGTTCGGCAGGAGATCGAACAGACGATCAACAAGCTTCAGCAGAAATTCAAGTCGGATGCGCTGGGTTGGTCGACCGTCATTTATAAAGACCAAGCGAAAACGTGGAAGAAGCTGCAGGACGATTGGGTATCCTATTTTCCGCAAACGCCGCACCGTATGGAGATCGAGATTGACGTGACCGGCGCGGGCTTGCGTGCGAAATCGATTGTGAAATGAGGGATGGGATGCTGAAAGCGGCAATTATCGGCCTCGTTGCGCTGGTCATCGGCGTGCTGACGTGGAAGAATCGACGGAGTAGCGGCCGGTCTGCGGAAGGTCTGTGGTCGGTCGGGATTTTGGCTATTGGCGCCGTGTACGCGATTGGTTATTCGCTTCGCATGCCCATCCCGAATCCGGTCGATCTGATCAGCTTCGTTTTCCATCCGGTCTACAAGCCGATTGTCGACTGGCTGGGGATCCAAGTATGACGCAGAATCAGCAGATGATGAACGGCAGCATCACGACGGGTCAAATGGGCAAGCTGCATATCATGTTCACGCTAGGCAGCGCGGCGCTAATCCTGCCGACCATGGTGACGGTAATCGCCAAGCAGGATTCGTGGATCACGATGATTATGGCGGTTGGGCTCAATTTTATGTTTCTATATGCCCCATTGGAGCTTGCGAAGCGCTTTCCGGGTCAATCGCTCGTGTCTTATACACAGCAGATCCTTGGAAGGGCGGCCGGCATGGTATACACCGTGCTGTATTTATTTTTCTTCCTGGTCCTCACGGCCGCCGTATTCCGCAATATGGGAGACTTCGTCGGCACGAGCGTACTGCCGGAGACGCCAAGATGGTTCATTCATATCGCGTTCATGCTGATCGTCATGTATGGCGTTGCGCTTGGCATAGAGGTGATGGGCCGGTCCAGTGAAATCTTGTTCGTATGGGTATTCCTTGTCTTCGGTGCGGTGTTCGCGCTATTAACGAATAAAATGCAAGTCTCGAATCTGCTGCCCGTGCTTGCCGATGGGTGGATACCGACGATCAAAGGGTTATATCCGATAACCGGTTTCCCGCTCGCCGAGTATGTCTATGTCATGATGCTGTTTTCTTGCGTACGGTCTGAAGACCTTGGCAAGCTGAAGCGAGCGATGTGGATGTCCTCCGTGGTGATCGGCATCTCCGGATTGTCGATTGCGCTTCTGCTCCTGCTGGTACTCGGCGCCGATCTGACGCTGCGCAGTCCTTTCGCGGTCTACGACATGGCCAAGGAGATTCAGATCGGGGAGGTATTGGAGCGGGTCGAGATTACGGTCGCGATGATCTGGATCAGCACGGTATTCACCAAAGCCATGATCTGCTTCTACGTCCTGTGCCTGACCACGGCGCAGTTGCTGAGATTCAGCACGTATAGGCCGCTCATTCTGCCGCTCGCGTTCATCATTGTGCCGCTGTCGCTAGTCATCTACCGCAATACGGCACACACCAACCTATTTGCTTTCGCGATATGGCCCGTCTTCGGCTGCGTGCTAGGTTTGCTCATGCCGATGCTATTGCTCGCTGCCGCGGTGTTCCGCAAGCAAGGGACTCCTTCCGGGAAGGGCATGAAGGATACCCAACAGCCCGAGCAGGAGCGCGGAGGAACAAGCAGTGAAGCCAATTCCGAGCAGCGTGTTACAGCTCCGGAACAGCGGAATGGAAGTGAGCGCAAAGAAAGTATGTCGACCGTTCAGGTCGAAAAATCTTGAGAGACGCCTTGGCATTAATTAGCTAAGGCTTTTTTATTGGGGTACGACGACAAGATATTGTTACAAGGAATAAACTGTTGGAAGTATTACCCTCTCGGAGCCCATAACATGACGGAAACGCAGAGTATACAAATAGCAACTCCTACCCAGTCGTAAATATCGGGCGTTTTCTTATCGACAAGCCATCCCCCTAACACGAGCCTTCCTTTTCGATTTTATCTTTGCATTCCGACCAAGTAAGGCATTTGCAGCTTAAGCCGCTGTCTAGAATCTGTATCATCGAATTTAGCTGTTTCTTTCGCGCTTCGAGTTCGGCGCGTTTTTGCTTTGCCATCTGTTCCCACCGATCCGATAGTGAATCTCCTGGTTCAAAACCTTCTAGCAAAATAGTAATTTCCTGAATGCTAAAACCCGTTTGCTGTGCGACTTTAATAAAATTGATGCGATCTAACACACCCTCGTCATATCGACGTTGTCCATTTTGGCGTTCCGGATCAGGAAGCAATCCAACGGATTCATAGTAACGCAGCGTCGATGCGTTTATTTCTGCTTTTTCCGCGAGCTTACCAATGCTAAGTCCAGCCATAACAACAACTCCCTTGACTTAAAGTTAGCTTTAAGTTTTATGATTGAAATTATAATCTTACTTGGAGGGTGATGTAAATGAAAAAGGGGAGTTGGCTTGCCGGTCTTGGACTATTAGGGGCATGCGCTTTGTGCTGTGCGTTGCCGCTGATTGGAGGTCTGGCAGTTTTAGGAGTATCCTCTTTCTTTTTGAATCCGTTTGTCATTGCGGGTATCGCGCTTCTATTTGTGATAGCTGGGATCGTGATGTATCAAAGACGAAAAACAACCGGATCATCTTGCATGACAACAGGTTGCGGCTGCATTTCTTGCAAAACGAAAGGAGCATAACATGGAAAATGAAATACCAATAGTTAGCTGCCACGGCGTTTTTACGAAGGAACAGCGCATGGAGTACAAAAGCATTTGAGGAGAGCTTGAAAACGGATATCCCGAGGAAGCAAAGATATTCCTGCAAAAGGTCATTCAAGCCAATAGAAATACGATATACTGGATTACCACTTTTTTAGGTGCTGGGCTTTTATTTATGGGTGGATTGCTCTTCTCGCCAAGGGAGAGCATCAAATTGAGGAAATGATCCATCTCGGATATCCGGTCTACTTGCTTACGTTTTTGGGGATTGGGAGAATCCTCGGCGCAATTGCCATTGTCATACTACGATTTCCACGCCTTAAGGAATGGGCTTAAATTCGCTAACCCATTTCATCATCTGCGGTGCGGAGCCTGCGCTGCATGTGTGGCTAAAGGATACTTCTAATGGTCCTTAGTCTTCGTTCAATAATCAAAGAGGTCAGGATTGATAAAAGTCCTGACCTCAGCTGATTCTTTCTATAGCAGCCTATTATGTAGTTAATGCCTTACGGTCAATAGCAATGGGAGGTTGTTCCATCCAATTATTTGAAATAATAATTCTTGCTCCTTCCTCGCCATACTTCCCAATCTCCGCGGATAACCGTCCATAATTAGTAGCAAGATCATGCCTTGGACTTGAAGCAATGGCTGATCCATAGTTTCCAAGACCAGCCGCACATAATGCAACAACTTGATACATCATTAACTTCTCTGAAAATGGCGCTACTTTAGATTCCATGACATCTCCATCCCAAGTCATCGGAGCAGGGAGATCTTCTTTAGTTAATATAGAACTAAATATCTCGATATGCTTTTTTGAGATTTCCTTGCCTCTAAGGAAATACTTACGGATCTCATCTGTCTTTGCAACCTGGCTATATCCCATGATAAGGGCTTTTCCAATCGAATTTGTTTGAATGTTTATGTTCAGATGGGAAATCTCCATTGCAGTTAAAGGCCGCTTGTCTATAAAAAATCCTCCAAAGAACTTATCACTCGATTGAATAAATTCAACCTCTTTAGGTATAGGAATATAAGGTGGTCGAATAAACAACCCTTTGGAAAGTAGAACCTCTCTGGATTTTTTTAATACTTCTGCTGATGAAGCAAGACACTCATTGTAGAAATCAAATACGTCTGAGCGAGCGGCAGTCGATATTGCTACAGCATTAAATAATAAGCCGCTCCTCCCCATGCTACTAAGATAATGCAAAAAAAAACTATCTGAAAACAGTCGTGGAGCATCGGGTGTAACGTCTTCTTCTGTAAATCCATGTGGAATCGGGAAGTCTTCATGATGAAGAATTTGTTTCAATGTTGAGAGGTGTTTTTCTGTTAACTTTAACCCATATTCAAGTATAGGGCGGATTTCTTTATCTTCGACTTTGGTGAGAAAATGTTTAAAAACGCAGTTGAAGCTTGAATCGCTGATATACGAGGTCCATAAATTAGCCATTTCGGCTGAGGTCAATCTTATGTTGTGTTCTGTTTGGGCCAAGTCATTTCCCCCCCTAGTCATGTGGTATCTAATTACTGTATCACCAAACCCCTAATCTATACGTTTGAATGATCAAAAAAAAGATATAGCTTGATCAGTATGCAGTATGAAGCTTTCTAAATTGGTTATGTTACCCTTATACGTTGGAGGGTGATTTCATGGATCATATATATAGAGGACCTCGTCGTCCTAGAATGTCAATGTCACCTTATAATACGAACAGCTTGGTCATTCGCAATCCTTATCAACCCATGTGGTGGTCAGCTGCAATGCCTGGAGCAGGACATATAATGATTGGAAAATCGATAAAAGGTTTTCTTCTATTTATTTTTGAGTTTACTGTTAATTTACAATCGGGAATTAATGAAGCAATCGAATATTCCATGGTTGGTCAATTTCAGATGGTAAAGGATATACTCGATCTTCAATGGCTTTTTGTTCGATTAGCAACGGAAATTAATCAATTTGCCGCTTTAGCTTCAAAGAATAAAGCTCCGATCGAAGCCTTCCGTCTCGACATGGCTGAAATAAACTATTTAAATTATCTTAATCCTTGGGTTGCTGTAGTTTGGTCGCTTTTTACACCAGGTTTGGGACATCTTATCTCAAGAAATATTATACAAGGTGTTTACCTTCTGGCTTGGTTTATTGTTGTTATTTATCAATCGAAAGCTCTGCCAAGTGTATATTTCACGGCAACAGGTCATTTTGAAGAAGCAACTAATGTAATCCATTGGAATTGGGTTTTATATTTGCCATCTCTTTACTTGTTCGCGGTGGATGATTGCTGGAGTCGGGTCATTGAAAGCAATCGACTTTTCCAGATGGAGCAGACTCGTTTTCTAAAGGATAAGTACCAGAACACAAGTTTTCCCTTGTTATAACTTCTATGGAGGCAAAACAAATGTACATTGTTTCAGTTTTCGGACATTCCTTGAGCTTGGAGCTTGCTTTACAAGACCTTGAAGGGGTCATTCCTAACCAAAGGATCTTGGCGATACCACTGGATAAAGAAATGTACCCTGTAAAGATCAATCATCCCTATAATCATGAGGGATTAAATTTGTTTTTTGTTTCGTGTTTATCTTCGATAACCATGCTTCTCGGTGTAATTTACGGTTTTATATTATACTGGGGGCCAATAATATGGGGAATGATTGGACTGGCAGGCGGGGCGTGTACTGGCTTGATTCTTCAAAAAGTGGTTCAGAAACGTAAACAATTAGAGCTTAACCGTTCAGAGCGTTTTGATGTAATAATTATTATTAGATATGAGAGTCAGCAAGAAAGCAATATCATTCGTTCAATCTTGAGCGAATACAGTGCTCTTTCTATTACTGATATGAACAAAGGTTTTTCTGGAGCTTAATTGTAATTCGCTTGTTAATCCATCTTCTCGTATCAGGGGTGCTAAATCGCTCATAAATGAAGCCCCGGCTTTCTTCAGACGGTGCGTATTGAGGAGACAAGCTATTGAGAGAGTAGGCAATTATGTCATTTCTGCATTCCTATCTACATCACTTGGGACTGCTTTCTAACTTGGGTCACACTTTTAATTACCTTTTACTTGTCCCATATTTTTTATCTGTGGTTTATGAAGAAACAAACGGGTGGGACCTAAACCCGTAACTGAAATTCTACTGGGAACCATAGTTCAACCAAAACAGGGAGCAGACCGCCACGGTGCTGTTCCCTGTTCCATTTAGAAACGGGGCTTGTCTGCTACTAGTCAATGACCGTGTTTTCCCTCGTGGGGTTAACATAAAATGGTCTATAAAATGCTGGTTAGGGGATGGTTGTTGTTATCGAGCTGATGATCTTGGATTGTATAAAGGCAGTAGAATCATTAGGGAGTGGTGAGAAACATAAAGAATTATACGAGCTCCTTAGAGCCTTCTCTGTAATAGGTGAGAAATACAACTTGACTACAGATGAGGTTCTTCGGCGATATCTCAATTGGAAGTCCCTAAAACAATAGGTAATGCATCATTTAACTAACGTAAGAACGTTAGCCAAACGATCCAGGAGCAGTTTCCGCCGCGGCAGCTGCTCTTTTTGTCGCTAAGCTATAGGGGAGATTAGTTAAGTGGATAATAAAGGGAATAATGAATGCCTGTTGAAGTTACACATGCAGATCAATTTATTATTTCGAAGGGAGATATGACAATGAGCTTAAAGGTAGAACCTTTGGATTTGCAAAAGGCAGACATATCAGGGTCTAAGTGGCGGGAGGTCAGAGCCGAGGAGCTTGATATTGATAATGTCAGCTTGGCAAAGACGAAAATTAATAACGTAAACATGAGTCAAATGTCTTTGAATGATGTTAATATGGGTGGAATTAAAATCTCGAATGCAAACTTGTCGGGTGTAGGTATTCAGCATGCTAACTTTAGTCATGCTGTTATTGACCATGTCCATCTATTTGGAACGGAATTTCATAATGTGGTTCTTCCTATGGAGGGAGACGGAAACTTCAATCCTGAAGAAAAATATAAACCAGTTAGTTTTCAAAACTGTAACCTATCAAAAGGGCAATTAAGAAATTGTGATTTATCAAATGTTGAGATAACTGATTGCGACATTACTGGATTGAAAATAAACGGTATCTTGATTTCGGATTTAATCAAGAACAATTAAAGGACAAGTGACAAGATGGTTACTTAGGCAGCCGTTTTTATTTACTTCGCTAATGAATACTATAGCTCAATAAACATCAGGACAAAGTTGGCGTCATGAAACGGCAGCCTCGTTGATGAGCTAACGGAGACATTAGTTCATATCCTGTGAGGAGTATTTTAACTTGAACATACTGCTTGGATACAAAAGAATGCTTGGTGTTGTCTTAGTATTTCTTATTTTGGTTAGCTTTTTCTGGCTGCAAAGAACCGTGTATCCATCAGGTCAGTGGATAGAAAAGACCTACCCCCAGGATAAGTCTACCAGTGTTTCAAGAGACATAAAGGTCTCGGCTCAATGGAAAGAAGTTCGGAACAATAACGTAGCCATAATTGTACGATATAAAGATGAGCCGAATGAATATATCCCTGGAGGAAGTTGGGCTAGTGGCCATGGAGTGGCATTTAAGCCGGAGACGGAGTTTAAACAAGGTAAGACAGTATTAGTGACTGTAATAGCAGGCCAAAAGAAACATAAATTTTCTTTTACAACGGAGAAATAGATGCTAGCATTATAAAAATCATTGAACTAACGGTGGAGACGTTAGTTCAACGAGCAGTTGACCTGTGAGTTTGCTGCTCCATTTTCATTAAGATAGGGCTAGGGCAATATACTTCCAATTCGGGGGAGAGTGAGACAAAGCAGAAAGTGGACGGGATAGTAAAATACCGAACTAAACACGAAATGTGTAATCGGCATAGCCTGCGTCTACCTCATTAATCCGCTTCAGCCGCTCGCTCCACCCACGCATTAACCTCTTCAAGCCGTTTGGTATAAGCCTGACGAATGGTATACGCTGCTTGGGAGCCGACTGGCAAACGAAGCGGTGGATTATTACTGTTTATGACGGAAATGATGAATTGCACCGCTTTTTCAGGATCGCCGATCTTTAAGCCCGATATGCCCTTATCGTAGGCGTCATACAACGGCGCATATTCGGTTGTAGTTGTAACTATTTAATGCATTGTGAAGTGCTCATGTCTTAAATGAGCATTTTTTTCTTTTAAAATACGTCTATTCCGCTTACCATACATGTTCCTCTACTTGTTGTTGATTTCAATTGCATCAACGCTGTACTCTTTTTATTTGTTGGTCATTGTGGTACAAATGCATGAAATATGGGTATTTTCTTGTCGCTAATGAGGCTATTTTCTTGTCGTTGTACTATTGGGTGCGATTGACAGCGATAAGTTAACCTGATATTGTAAACTCATAATGATAGTTATCACTAACTATATTGATTGAGGTAGCGTATGCAGAAGGCGAACACCAAGAGCAAGCTGATGCTTGCGGCCATAGATCTCATGGCGGAGAAAGGGTATAAAGGCGTATCGACCAAAGAAATCGCGGCAGCGGCAGGCGTGACCGAGATGACCTTGTTCCGCAACTTCGGCAGCAAAATGAATCTATTGGAGCAAGCGGTAGAGCATTACCACTATGCCGTGGAGATGACCCAGCTATTCCAGGATCAGCTGATCTGGGATCTGAGGGCGGATCTGCTCCTCATTAGCGGCATGTATCATGACATTATGAACCGGAACCGCAAGCTGTTCCTGATCGTGCTTGGGGATAACGAGCTGACAGGCATTCGGGAGAAGGCGCAGAAGCATCCGCAGGCGCTGTTCGAGCTGTTAACGAACTATTTTTCACAGATGCTGGAACAGAATAAGCTGATCGCAAAGGATCCACAGGCGCAGGCGATGACGTTCATGTGGATGAATTACGGTGCGTTCATCTCCCAGCTCTACGGAGGCGGCGCAGCCATGACCGAAGAGACGGCGGCGCGAATTATGGCGTCGAGCATCGAGTTATTCGTAAGGGGGCTAACCCCTTAAATTTTTCGTTGGCGTGTTAGTATGTACGAACTATCTGATGGAGGGGGAAGTACATTGGTGTCTGATGGTAAAGTGGTGGGGAAGACCGCATCGGCAGGTTACCAGATTGGGGTGCGCAGGACGCTTCCCATCTCTAAGGAGCAGGCTTGGTCCTTCCTTACGTCATCCGAAGGCGTGCGCATATGGCTTGGAGAGGTGGCGGAAGTTGCCTTCGCGCAAGGTGCTCGCTTCGCTTCATCCGAAGGAATCACAGGTGAGTTCCGAGTCGTTAAACCTCTCGAACAATTGCGGTTAAGATGGGGCAAGAAGGAATGGGCGAAACCTTCCACGGTTCAGATCCGGCTGCTCGGGAACGATCCGGACCGGACTACGATCAGTTTTCATCAAGAGAATCTGGATCACGCAAGTACGCGCGAGCAGATGAAGCAGCATTGGGAGGACGTGTTGAATACGATCCAGCAGCAGACGATCGTGGCCGACCGAGGAGAGGAATCGCGATGAACTAAATCAATCCTATTTCACCAGCCCTCGATCAGCCACAACGGCTCGATCGGGGGCTTATTATTGCGCACTGCTCGCCCCCGCAGCCGAACCAGTTTCCGCTTGTCTTCTCCGAATCAGTAGTGATACGCTTGTCGTGTTGATCGCTGACTGGATGGTAAGGGAACAATTTCCTTGTCCCTTAAGAGAGGCGGGGTGGCTTGCGCAGAGCATATCGCAATTATATTAAGAACAATTGGTTCATCAAGCTCATTCTCGTCTACGCTTCGATCGCGGTGTTGACGATCGTGACCTTGTCCTACTTCGCTTACTTCTTCCTATCGCGATCGGTTATTCAGAGCCATATGGAGATCCAGCTGAATGCGATGAGCAGCATCGACAATTATTTCGAGGACAAATACGATGCCGTGCAGCGCATGATGCAAGACGTTTACCGTGACCAGGAACTCTCGGATAATGTGAGCTTCCTGCTGAAGAACTCTTACGAGGATTATATTGCGTACCGGCTGGACAAGTACCTCGCCAGCACGAACGGTTCGAAGAAGGGACTGGAATACTTCCTGAACCTCATCGAAGACGATCCGGACATTAAAGACATTATTCTCTACAGCACAGACGGGCAGTTCCTGTACATGATCGACCAGCATAAACAGATCCGGATGGTCGATACGAACGCCGCCTATTCATACGTACCGGATGCCATGCTGCTGCAGAACGAGCCGGTGACCAAAGCGAACGACTGGGTCCTCAAATCGATCGGGCAGAGCGATAGTCCGATGTTCGCGGTCCATAATGTGATCAACGATATGATGACGTACCAATTGGTCGGGCAGATGCTCGTGCTCTTCAATTCGGAAGGCGCTTACAATTCGCTGGCGGACTATGCCGATTCCATGCCGGGCTACATTCTCGTGCTGACGCCGGAGGGCGATGTCCTGTTCGATTCGTCAGGCCGGCATTATGGCAAACGCTATCCGTACGACGATTCCCAAGGCGATGCGAGCTACGGCGAGATTGCCGCCGCCGACTCGTACTTGAATACGCTCACCTCCGATAAGCTCGGTTATCGTATCGTCGGCATTACGCCCCGAAGCGAAATGGCCGCCAAGACCGCTTATTTGATCCGGCTGATCTTGCTGATCAGCACCATCTGCCTATTGATCGCCATTATCGCGCCTACCCTATTCGTCGTGAATTTTGCCAAACGGGTGAAGCGGATCATTCGTCTCATGCGCAGGGTCGAGACCGGGGATATGACCGTCCGCATCAAGGAAGAGAAGGAAGACGAGCTGGGCCAAATATCGCGCGGTTTCAACGACATGATGGACGAGCTGTCCCGTTACATTGACCGCGAATACAAGTCCGAGATCAAACAAAAACAAGCTGAACTGGCCGCGCTGCAGGCGAGGGTCCATCCGCATTTCCTGTACAATACGCTGGAAGTCATCCGGATGCGCGCGCTGTCGCTCGGCGCGCACGATGTGAGCGACATGATCTACAGTCTCGCGGGACTGTTCCGCAGCTTTGTCCAGCAGCAGTCCGTCGTCACCTTCAAGGAAGAGATCGACAATTGCCGCAAGTACCTGGAGTTGTTCCGGATCCGTTACAAGGATCGTTTCACCTATGAGATCGACATAGACCCGGGCCTTGCGCATCTGCACGTGGCCAAAATGTCGCTGCAGCCGATCGTCGAAAACGTGATCGTCCATGGACTCCAAAGCGAACGTGACGATAACAAGGTGGAGATTCGGGCATCGCTGGTCGACGATTCGATCCGGGTCATCGTGAAGGATAACGGGCAGGGCATTCCGCGGGATCGGCTCGAGGCCATCCGGAACAGGCTGCATCTCGCCGATTCTTCCGATGAGGCCCCCTCGTTCGGGCTGCGCAGCGTAGTCGAACGGCTGCATCTGATGTACGGCAAACAATACGGGCTCGAGATCGACAGTGACCCGGGCAACGGGACGACGGTGACGGTATGGTCGCCGGCCGTGAATGGGAGGGAATAGAGCGATGTATCGCGTTTTTCTAGTGGATGATGAGCCGTTCATTCTGGAAGGCTTGACCGACGGCGTGGATTGGGGAGCGTTCGGGCTCGAGGTATGCGGCAGAGCTTCGAACGGGCAGCTAGCGCTGAGCCAGCTGCAACAGCTGAATGTGGATATTCTGATTACCGATATTACGATGCCGCAGATGAACGGTCTGGAGCTGATCCGGGCATCGCGCGACCTTATGCCCGATCTGAAGACGATCATTCTGAGCGGGTATAACGAATTCGATTACGTGAAGCAAGGGCTGACGCTCGGCATCGAGAATTACTTGCTCAAGCCGATCAATTTCGAGGAGCTCTACGCCACGCTGAAGAATACGACCGAGAAGATTAACGCGAGCCGGTCGCATCTGAGTTTCACGGACGAGGAGAAGCATATTCTCCAAGATAATATTTTCTACCGTTGGATGACCGACCAGATCAGCGAAGAAGCGTTCGGCGAGCGGGTGAATATGCTCGGGATGAGACCGGAAGGCGCTTATGCGCTCGCGGGAATCATCCGGCTGAGTCCGTCTGACGACGAGCAGCTGGGCAAGCTCAGACAAGAGATCCACGCCAATCTCGCGGCACCGTGCTTCCGCGATATGGAAGGCGACTTGGTCATCGTCTTCCTGGGCGATCGCCCCGAAGCGTGCACGCGGCTGGCGGAAGAAGCGATTCGCGATTTGATGCTGCGGCATGGATCCGACATGTACCGAATCTCCCTGGGCACAGTAGAGCCCACCGGCGGAGGACAGCGGTTAAGCTACGAGAATGCGCGCAAAGCCCAGGAATATTTTATGCTGATGGACGATAACGGCATTGCCCGCTATAAGCTGTTCTTGTCCGTTGATTCCGCGCAGGCCGTTAAGGTGGAGATCACGTGGGAAGATTACCGGTCGCTCCTCCTGACGAAGGAAGTCGACACGCTGCTGGGTCGCATTGAACAGGACTTCCATAAGCTGCTCGCGGGCGCCAATATGGATCTGCAGAAGCTGCGCGACATGGCCATCGAGATGATCGTCCGGATGAAAATGGAAATCCAGAAGTTCAACCAGAGCGATCCGGCATCGGCCGAGATGCACGCCTGGCTGTTCCGTAAGGTGTCGCAGTCCAAGCGGATCGACGACTTGCTGGCGGCGGTCAAAGAAGCCGTAATCGTGATCATCGGCGAGTTGGAGGAAGCCGATCGCAGCCCCGTCGTGAAGCTGGTCGTGCGGCATCTGGAGCAGCATTATGCCGACAATTTGTCGCTGAAGACGCTGGGTCATAAATTCCATGTCCATCCTGCCTATCTAGGGCGGTTGTTCCAACGGGAAACAGGAGAGGCGTTCACCGAATATCTCAATAAGGTCCGGGTCGAGAAGGCGAAGGAGATGCTGCGGCACTCTCCGCTCAAGGTGCACGAGGTTTCGGCACAGGTCGGGTATCTGGAACCAAGCTACTTCTACAAGCAGTTCAAAAAAATCGTCGGCGTGACGCCGAATGACTACAAGGCGCGTCAATAACGTTCATCCACACTTCCGATCCCGAGGACGGAAGTGTTTTTTTGAATGGGCATGGTCAAACCGTAACCAGACGATTCGCCTGGTTTAATTTGAACAGGTAATGTACAGTTTCTTTTCTATTTGAAAATGCTTTCATGGGTTATCGTGGAAATAGGCAAGGACGATTCATTAGTTGGAGGGGAAAAGAGATGTTCAAGAACAAAAGAATGCTCGCGGTAGGACTGACGGCGATGCTGGGCGGCACATTGGCGCTTAGCGGCTGTAGCAGCAACAACAATGCCAACAACGCTTCGAATCAGCCGGCGCCGGCCGAAGAATCGTCGAACGCGAATGCGCCGGCGGCAGAGACGAAGAACGAGCCCGTGGAATTGATCTGGTACACGATCGGAACCCCGCAGAAAGATACGGATAAAGTCATGGCCGAAGTCAGCAAATATACGGCGGACAAAATCGGCGTGACGGTCAAAATGACGCAGCTCGATTGGGGCGACTACAGCGACAAAATGAAGGTGCTCACCGCCTCCGGCACGCCGATGGACATCTTGTTCACCTCCTCCTGGGCGTTCGATTATGTTCAGAATGCAAGAAAGGGCGCTTTCCTCGCGATCGATGATCTGCTGAAGTCCGAGGGTCAAGGCATCCAGGGCGTGCTGGATCCCGCCTTCCTGGAAGGCTCCAAAGTCGAAGGCCACAACTACGGCATTCCGGCGAACAAGGAGCTTCCCGCGCTTGAAGTATGGCGCTTCAACAAAACGCTCGTCGATAAGCATGGGCTGGATACATCCAACGTATTCTCCCTCGAAAGCCTTGAACCGCTGCTCAAGACGATCAAAGAACAAGAGCCGGACGTCGTGCCGTTCGCGCTGAATAAAGATTATATGCCGGTCGTGCCATACGACTATCTCATCTCCAACCTGCCGATGGCGGTCAAGCTGGATACGACGGTCTACAAGGTCGTCAACATTCTGGATACGCCGGAGATGAAGCAGGCGCTCAAGACGATGCGCGCTTATTACAAAGCGGGCTATGTTTCGCCGGAAGCGGCGACGATCACGTCGCTGGACGATGTGCAGAAAGCCGGCAAATGGTTCATCGACCGTGCCGCGACGACGCCGTTCGCGGACAACCAATGGTCGGCCAGCCTCGGCTATCCGGTCGTGTCGACGCCAGCGAGCGAATCCGTCGTCTTCAACTGGTCGGTCATGGGTTCGATGCAGGCAATATCCGCGAACTCCAAGCATCCGGAAGAAGCGATGAAATTCCTCAATCTCGTCAACACCGATCCGGTGCTGCGCAATATGATCGACTCCGGCATCGAAGGCACGCACTACAAGATGGCGGGCGACAACCGGATGGAGAACTTGCCGGATTCCAAGAACTATGACATGCCGACGTTCTCGCTAGGCAATGTCATGTTGACCTTCTTGAACCCTGGCGACCCGGACAACAAGTGGGATGAATACAAATCGTTCAACGGCGCCGGCAAGCCTGCGCCTACGCTCGGCTTCAATTTCGACGCTTCCAGCGTAACGAACGAACTGGCTGCCATCCAGAACGTGAAGGGCGAATTCTGGGCGGCGCTTATGACTGGCACGGTCGACCCGGACGAATATCTGCCGAAGGCGATCGAGAAGTTCAATGCGGCTGGTCTGGACAAAATCATTGCGGAAGCGCAGAAGCAGCTTGATGCATGGCGCGCCTCCAAATAACAGCTTACAGCTCATGTAAAGAAAAAGGGGGCCGGATCCTATGCGTCCGGCCTCTTCTATTGGATCAGGAAGGAGAAATGTACGATGCTCTCTCGTTCGTTCAAACGATTCCGGCAAAATAAAATGCTGCTGCTCATGGTGCTGCCGGCCGCCATTTGGTTCGTGCTGTTCTCTTATTTGCCGATGGCGGGGTCCGTCATCGCGTTCGTCGAATACCGCTACGATTCGAACGGATTTCTGTCCAGCATCTGGAACAGCAAATGGGTAGGCTTGCGAAACTTTGAATTCCTATTCCAGACAAGCGACGCGCTCATCATTACGCGGAACACGGTGCTCTACAACTTGGCGTTCATCGTGCTCGGGCTGGTGCTTGCTGTCGCGCTTGCCGTGCTGCTCGTTGAGATTCGCAACCGCCGCATGTCCAAGACGTACCAGACTGCTATGTTCATGCCGTATTTTCTGTCATGGGTCATCGTCGGATATTTTGTCTTCAGCTTCTTAAGCACCTCCAAGGGGCTGCTCAATCAATTAACGAGCTGGTTCGGCTTGGACGCGCTCAACTGGTACGCGGAGCCGAAATACTGGCCGTTCATTCTGGTCTTCATCTATCTCTGGAAATTCGTCGGCTATAACAGCATCATGTATCTGGCCGCCATCATGGGGATTGACGGCTCGCTCTATGAAGCAGCCATGATCGACGGCGCAGGCAAATGGAAACAGATCGTCCATATTACGCTGCCGCAGCTGACCTCCTTGATGACGATTCTGACCCTGCTTGCGGTCGGAAGGATTTTTTACGCCGATTTCGGCTTGTTCTACCAGGTTCCACGGGATTCCGGCCTCTTATATTCGACTACCAACGTCATCGATACGTACGTCTATCGGGGCCTCAAGACGTCGGGCGAGTTCGGCATGAGCACCGCAGCGGGCTTGTACCAGTCCTTCGTCGGCTTCGTCCTCGTCATTACCTCGAATTATATCGTTCGCAAAATCAACAAAGACAACGCACTATTTTGATGGAAGGGGGATATCCAATTGGCTACTAGCAGAGTGAGAAAAAGAAACTTCCAACAGGTATCGCGCCCCGTCAACGTAGTTCTCAATATGGCAGCGATGCTGGTCTCAATCGTATGCGTGTTTCCGTTCCTGTTCGTCGTCATCATCTCGTTCACGGATGAGATGGTTCTGGCGAGGAACGGTTACAAAATCGTCCCGGAAGCATGGAGTCTGGATGCGTACCGGTATATCTTCAAGACAGGCGAATCGCTGCTGCGCGCTTATGGCGTCACGATCTTCATTACCGTCGTCGGCACGCTGATCAGTCTCGTGTTCAACACGTTGTACGCGTATGCGATCTCCCGCAGAAGCTTCGCCTACCGCAAATTTTTCAGCTTCTTCGCCGTCTTCACGATGCTGTTTAACGGCGGCATGGTGCCGACCTACATCGTGGTGACGCAGCTGCTCCATCTGCAAGACTCGATAGGCGCGCTCATCTGGCCGATGGCGGTCAACGCGTTCTTCATCCTGATCATGCGCACCTTCTTCGTCACGATGATTCCCGATGCCGTCATCGAGTCCGGGAAGATCGACGGAGCGGGCGAATTCCAGACGCTGTTCCGGCTGGTGCTGCCCCTTGCGCTGCCAGGTCTTGCGACGATCGGGCTATTCAGCGCGCTTGCCTACTGGAATGACTGGTTCAATGCGTTGCTCTATATCGAGAATCCGAAGCTCGTCCCGCTGCAATCGATGCTGATGCGCATCGAATCGAGCATGCAGTTCCTGATGCAGAATGCGTCCAACTCATCCATCAGCACGACAATATTGACCGAGATGCCGCAGGAAACGTCGCGCATGGCGATGGTAGTGCTCGCTACGGGACCGATCGTGCTGGCGTATCCGTTCTTCCAGCGCTATTTTGTCCAAGGGCTGACGGTAGGTGCGGTCAAGGAGTAAGGCATAGCTTATGAACATATGAGTATCCGAAGCCGATCGCTGGACTTCGGATACTGACAAACTGACGGAAGCCCTCACTTATGCCGGTAATGGCGTAAATGAGGGCTTTTTCGCTTAAATATGTTCCGGTCCGTTCTCGCTTTCGGTATACACGGAGATCAGCACGATTGCCGTATCTTCGCCGATATTCCGCACCAGATGGGGCGTGCAGGCGTTCCAGCTGAAGGAGTCGCCTTCTTCGAACTCGGCCGAATCCTCGCCTTGTTCGGCATAGATTCTCCCCTTCATGACGACATGGACTTCTTCGCCTTCATGGGCATTAGGCGCAGCGCCTGTCGAAGCGCCCGGAGGAAGCTCGACGATGACCGTTCTTACATTCTTGGTGAAACTTAAGTGCTCCACCTTAAGATTCTCCGAACCGCTGGTCGTCATTCTTCGCTCGTCCTTCCGGACGATATTCATCCGTTCTTCTTTCTTAAGCAGCAAATAGGCCAGCGGAACCTTGAGCGCTTGAGCGATATTCTCCAGCGTGGCGATCGAGGGAGACGTTTTATTCGTTTCAACCTGACTCATGAAGCCTTGGGATAGTCCGGTTGCTTCGCATATTTGGGCAATAGTGATGTTCTTGCGTTTCCGGATCGCTCGTATCGTAGAGCCGATATCCATGGGATCACACCTCAATAATATTTGTAATACGAAACATAAATTCATATTATCAATATTTCTGTTGACAGGTCAATGCGATTCGCGATAAATTACACATACAGAAAATATATTTTTATTACTAATATTCGTGGGTGGCATGGTCGTCTTATTATAGGCCAACGCGCCGCTTATTTTACAAGATAAGGATGAGGAACATGAATCTGATGTATACGTACGACATTCACATGCCTTCCCGATTGGTGGAAGGGAAGAAGTACGCGACGATCTTCACGCTGCACGGCAAAGGCTCGAATGAACGCAACATGTTCGGATTGGTCGCTCCTTTGGCCGAAGAGTTAATTATTATCGGGATCCGCGGGAATTTGCCGTTAGGTGCCGGTTACCAATATTATGAGCTGAAAAGCTTGGGGAATCCGATTCGGGAGATGTTCGACCAAGCGATTCATCATCTCGAAGCCTTCCTTCATTATGCGACAGACAAGTATCCGGTCGATCCGGACCGGCGGTATTTGCTCGGCTTCAGCCAAGGCGCCATCCTGTCCATGTCGCTTGCGCTGACAATGGGAACGCAACTGAAAGGAATCGTAGCGTTGAACGGATACATTCCCGGATTCGTGAAGACGGATTATGCGCTTCGCAGCATCAAGGATGTCTCGATATTCGCATCGCATGGCGAATTTGATTCGGTATTCCCCGTTCAGATCGGGCATGAGACGGCCGCTTATCTGCGCGAACATACGGAACGGTTGACCTTCAACTTATATCCGACCGACCACGGCGTATCGGAAGACAATCAATTGGACGTTTTAAATTGGCTTAAGACCGATGCCAACATATAATGAAGGAGAGTGTATAAGATGATGCCATCCTATTTTTTCGCGCACGGCGCTCCGTCGATCGTGCTGGAGGATAACGAATATACGAAGCTGCTGAAGCAATTCAAGGATACGATGCCAAGACCGAAGGCGATCGTACTGTTCTCCGCCCACTGGGAGGAAACGGTACAAGCGGTCGGCGCGGCCCAGACGTATGACACGATTTATGATTTTGGCGGATTCCAAGATGAGCTGTACCAATTGACTTATCCGGCCGGAAGCGACCGCGCGTTAGTGGAGCAGATTCAAGCCTTATTCACTGAACATGGAATCCAGAGCGTTCAGGATGAACGTAGAGGGCTCGATCACGGGGCGTGGGCGGTGCTCAAACTGTTATATCCGGAGGCGGATATTCCGGTCGTAGCCTTGTCCGTCAACCGTTATCTGCCTAATGAGCTACAGTATCGGATCGGCAAGGCGCTCGGTGCGCTTCGCGAGCAGGATGTGCTGATCATCGGCAGCGGAGGAACGGTGCATAACTTAAGGCTATTAAATTGGGGACAACCGGATGGCGCTGAACCGTGGGCCGAGCAATTCGATCAGTGGCTCGAGCACAAGCTTGAGACATGGGATACGGAAGCGTTGTTCCGCTATCGCGAGCAGGCGCCTCATGCCCAAGACGCGGTTCCGACCAATGAACACTTCATTCCGCTGCTGCTTGCGATGGGGACAGGTGACGTGAATCGCAAGGCGGAACTTCTGCACCGAAGCTATCAATTCGGCTCCTTAAGCCTGAGCTGCTGGCAATTCAATTAAGATGAAATGATAAAGAAGGGCGGTTCAAACTATGCCCACCGCAATGAAGGCTGTCGTGGAGAGGACGATCATCTTCTCCATTGCCGCCGTCTATATTGTCCTTCAGGTGGCGCCGCTTGAAGAGCTGGTCTATCTCTTGGGCGGATTGGTGTTTGCCGCCATCGCCCTGCTGCTGCCGAAACTAAAGGGGATGACGCTTTGGTTGACGAGTTTCTTCGTGGCCGCGGGAGTCGTCCTGCTAGCCGTTCAGCAAGTCGATGCGAAGGTATGGTTCGAGTCGGCGGGGATCAACGTGACGATCGTAACGCTGTTCCTCTTCGCTCCGCTGTTCGGCATTCCGGTGCGAATTCCCGCATACGTCGAGTCCTTGAAGCGGTTCTACGATGCGAAGCTGCGCAGCAAGAATGCGCTATTCATCGGGACGCAGCTGCTTACGCAGATCATGGGCGTATTCATCAACGTCGGCTCGATCCCTGTCGTGTACCAAATGGTATTCGTGAAGCCGCAGCCAGGCATGAGCCTATTGCTGGCCAATGCGCTGAACCGGGGTTTCGCGGGCGCGATTCTGTGGTCGCCTTATTTTGCGGCCATGACGCTCGTGACCTCATCGCTTCGGCTCCCTTGGTCGTCCGTTCTGCCCTATATGCTTGGGCTTGCGCTCCTCAGCCTCGTCGTAAGCTTGCTCGTCGACTATCGGAAGCTGCAGCATGCGGAGTTAGAAGCGGCCGACCAATTGGAGGAGACAGGTAAGGCGGCAGGAAGGTTCCCGTTCGAACTCGGAATTTACTTAATCGCCGCTATCGTGGTCATTTTGGTGATGGAACGCTTGATCGAGCTGCCCATGGTCTTGTTGATCTGTATCGCTGCAGTAGGTTTCCCGTTATTGTGGTGCCTGGTGAAGGGAGCCATGTCCATATACAGAGCAGGGATCAGGACGCACGTGACGGTTACGTTACAAGCGCTGCAAAAAGAAATCACATTATTCCTGGCCGCCGGTTTCTTCAGCGGTTCGATCGGGGTTACGAACTTCGGGGCGATGGTGCCGAGCTTGCTGGACCATGTTCCGCTGCCGATCTCCGTCACCTTCTCCATCTTGACCGTAATTGTGATCGCAAGCACATCCTTACTCGGCCTTCATCCCATCGTACCCGTGACCATGCTTGCCGGGGGCATCGATCCGGTCAGCGTCCAGATCAGCCCGACGTACTTCGCGGTGCTGCTGCTCGGAAGCTGGGCATTATCCAACCCGATATCGCCGGCATCGGCCGTGAATAACTTGTTGTCAGGACTACTTGGAAAGTCGGTATTCGAATTAGCCGCGCCGAATTACAAATTCGCAGGCGTTATGGCGATTAGTTTACTTATATATGTCGTGCTTGCGCTCGGATAGTTAGAAAGATGAGCGATAGAGATAGAGAGGATAGGTTCAGATGAGAGAGGAACGCACCACGACTAAAGGAATGGAGATCGGTCTGTATACACTGGGCGACCTCGTTCCCAACCCGCATACGAATCAATCGGTAAGCGCGCATCAAAGGATGAAAGAGATCATTGCGGCGGCCAAGCTTGCCGATGAAGCAGGGCTCGATATTTTCGGCGTCGGGGAGCATCACCGGTTGGACTACGCGGCGACTGCCCCGCCTGTCATCCTGGCTGCCATCGCTCAAGCGACCAAGAATATTAAGCTAACGAGCACAACGACCGTTTTGAGCACGGTGGATCCGGTTCGTCTTTTCGAAGATTTCGCGACGCTCGATCTGATCTCGGACGGACGCGCGGAGATTATTGCGGGCCGCGGAGCATTCGTGGAATCCTTCCCGCTGTTCGGGTATGACACGAAGGATTATGATGCCCTGTTTACCGAAAATCTGGAGCTCCTGCTGAAGCTGGGCGAGACGGAGCGCGTTACTTGGGAAGGCCAGTTCCGCTCGTCGCTTAGCGATGCCGAAGTCGCGCCAAGACCCATCCAACAGCAGCTGCCGATCTGGATCGGCGTCGGGGGAACATTGGAGAGCGCAGTCCGGGCCGGCCGTTCCGGACTCGGGATGGCCATTGCCATGCTTGGCGGCGACCCGCGCCGATTCCAACCGCTGGCCGAAGCTTACCGCGAGGCAGGCAGACAGGCTGGCTACAACAGTGAGCAGCTGAAGATCGGCATAACGGGGCATGGTTATATCGGGCGAACGAGCCAACAAGCGATGGATGAATTTTATCCGTATTACCGCAATTATTGGACGTACTTCAATCGTCAACGTGGAATGGCCTTCAACATGACTCGAGCGGATTTCGAACAAATGGCTAGTCCCGAGACGGCCTTGTTCGTAGGAAGTCCGCAGCAGATCACGGAGAAAATCCTGCGCCAACATGAGCTGTTCGGCCATCAGCGCTTCCTCGCCCAGATCGATATCGGCGGATTGCCTTATCGGCAGGTTGCCGAGACCATCGAACTGATCGCGAGCGAGATCGCGCCGGTCGTGCGGAGGGAGACGAGCAAGACACTCGCGAGCAGCGCTCTTGAGCGAGTAGGAACGTAAGAGATTTCTTCATCCGCAACCGTCCCTTGGCACGCAGCCAAGGGACGGTTGTTTCATTTTACCAATAGGTTCATAATGAATGAGATATCGACAACTAGGGAATCAGCATGGAGGATTACATCATGAACAAGCAATCATTATCCGTTACCGCCATTATCGGCTTCCTGATGATGGTGTTGCTCTTGGCCGGCTGCGGAGCTGCAACAGAGACTGGCAATGCCAATCGAATCGATGCGAAGGTGATCAAGGTCGTCGATTCCGATACGATCAAAGTTAAAATGGGCAACACGGAAGAAACCGTCCGCATGCTGCTGATTGATGGGCCGGAGACGGTTCACCCGAGCAAGCCCGTGCAGCCTTTCGGGCCCGAAGCGTCCGACTTCGCCAAGAAGACGCTGTCGAACCAAACCGTGCAGTTGGAGTTGGACGTCTCCGAACGGGACAAATACGGCAGGCTGCTCGCCTATGTATGGATTGACGACCGCATGTTTAACGAGATGGCGTTGGAACGGGGGCTGGTACGCGTCGCGTATGTCTATGCCCCGAATGTCAAATATGTGGATCAGTTCCGCAACATTCAGAAGAAAGCGCAGCAGCAGGGAATCGGAATCTGGAGTATCGAGAATTATGTCCAAGATGACGGTTTCCATCCTGAAGAGGCTGAGGCTAGCTCCGGAGCGCCAGCGAGCGGGGAAGCCGCGGCTGAAGAAGACGTGCCTGCCGCCGCATGCGCGAACCCTACGATAAAAGGCAATATCAATGCCAAGGGCGACAAGATCTATCATGTGCCGGGCAACCGTTCCTACGAACAGACCAAGGCCGAAGAGATGTTCTGCACGGAAGCGGAAGCCGTTGCCGCAGGATTCCGGAAGCCGAAATCATAAGAAGAGCATGAGATGAAGTGACGATCGCTTCCCTGAATTCCACTGGGGAGCGGTCGTTTTTTTCAATACATATTCATGAATACAAAATTGGTCGAAATCTTGTTGTCAACAAGTCTAGATAACGTTAGAGCAATTAGCGGAGGAAGCGTACAATCGTCAGTAAGATCAGATGGATATCCAACAAGAGACGATGAAAGTGGGCGAATCTTTTGGTAACAAGGAAATGTGAACGGTTGTATATCTCGGCTAATGGAAGAGGACTTGAAACAGAGAGAGCGGACGACCGTTTTTATGGCTTGGCGATACCGCGTGGACGATTGCAACTGAACTCCACTGGAAAGATGTGAAGGAATATCTGGCGAACCGCAAGGAAAAGGGTTTTTCCGTCATTCAGATTGTTGCCCTGGATCCGGAAGCCGATCTGGAGATGAGATCCCCGTGCGGCGAGAAAGCGTTAATCGACGATAATCCTTTAACGCCCAACATTCGGTATTTCGAGTATCTGGATCAAGTGATTCAAATGGCCGAAGAACTTGAACTGTATGTGCTGCTATTGCCGGTATGGGGGCAGCTAGTCGTCGGCGACAATTGGTTCGGGAAGAAATTCGATAAGATCATAACGGTAGACAATGCTTATGCCTATGCGTTATGGCTAGGGGAACGATATCGCGCGCAATCCAACCTCATTTGGGCCTTGGGCGGAGACCGGCATCCGGTCCATGACGGGGTCGATTATCGGAATTTGTGGAGGAAGATGGCGGAGGGGCTTGCCAAAGGCGTCCTGGGTAAAGACCTGAAATGGAATCAACCGGATAAGGCTTGGAGCGATCTTCTGATCACGTATCATACCAGCTGCTTTGGCAATCCGCCGCTCTATTCCACGACGGATTACTGGACGGATGAAGACGCTTGGATCAGCTTTAATATGCTGCAGTCCGGCCACAACCCTTCCATTCGAAGCTACGAGCAAGTAGAAAAAGATTACAAAAAGGCGCCTGTTAAGCCTGTGCTGGACGGGGAGCCTAACTATGAAGAGATGCCTTCGGCATTCCCTTTCACCTATCCGATCCAAACCCATGGAGAATGGAATGTAAGAAGAAGGGCATACTGGTCGCTGTTTGCGGGTTCCTGCGGACATACCTACGGGCATCATAGCATTTGGCGCTTTGCCAGAAAAAAAGATGAACGTACGCTCTATACGTGGCAAGAAGCAATGGACCGGCCAGGCGCATGGCAGATGAAGGTATTACGTGACCTTATGGATTCCCGTCCCTTCCACCGCGTGCAGCCATGCCAAGAGATGTTAACTCATCCCGAGAATTGTGCCGACGGTTGCCTGGAAGATCATCGACAGGCCTGCATGGACAGTGAGGGCAGCTTTGCATGGATCTACTTTACTAGCGGCGGCACTGAAAAGATTGACCTGACACACATGAAGGGATCAACGATTCATGCTTGGTGGTTTAATCCCCGTGACGGACAATGTTACGACTCGGACGGATCTCTACTGACGAGACCGTTCGCATCAATCAGCGAGAAAACCATCGTTACGTTCACTACGCCGACAGCGGGTAAAGAAAACGATTGGGTTCTTGTTCTCGACGACGCAGAAGTTGGGTATGCAGCTCCCGGATCTAACACCTCAAACTTGCAATCGGAGAAGAAAGAGGAAGCGGAAGACGAAGTTTTCTTCCCAACGGTCGAGTGACGCGCAAGTTAATGCTTAAGAAAATAACCCTCTAAACTTTCAGCAAATAGGAGACGATAGTTCGGATAGCCAGGAGCAGCTTGCCGCGGCAGCTGCTCTATTTGTGTTGTTAAGTTGCTGGCAGTTTGGTTCAGATAGGCCGAATTTATATATGTAAAGTTTCCTTGACGTAGGGTTGGATATAAAATACATTTTGAAGAAGCGTTTATCTATGAGGACAGTTCAATCGATCTCTAAGTTGATCTTATGGGAGGTTAAAAGGTTGAAAGCAGCGATTTTTAATTCCTATGGTTCGCCTGAGGTTATGGAGATCAGGGACACGCAAAAGCCATCTATCAAGGATGACGATAGGGTGTTGATTCGGGTACGTAATGCTTCGGTCAATACATTCGATTATCTGTGTCGTAAAGGATTTTTACCATTACGGTTAGAGCATGGTCTTACGAAATCCAAAAATCCCATATTGGGCATAGACGTTGCGGGTACGGTAGAGGCTGTTGGCAATAACGTAAAAAAATTTAAGGTTGGCGATGAAGTATTCGGGAGTTGTTTCGGATCTCATGCGGAATATGTGTGTCCTCGTGAGAGTGTACTAACTCTTAAACCCCAAAATATATCGTTTGAAGAGGCAGCGGCTGTACCCTGCGCAGGCCTGACGGCACTGCAAGCAATGCGGGATGTAGCACAAATTAAACAGGGTCAAAAGGTATTAATCTATGGAGCTTCGGGCGGCGTTGGGCACTTTGCTGTTCAGCTTGCGCAATATTATGGGGCTGAGGTAACCGCTGTTTGCAGTACTTCAAATATCCAGTGGGTGCGAAGGCTTGGAGCACATCACGTGATCGACTATACGAAGCAGGAATTCACTGACAAAGGAGAAAAATACGATATCATTCTGGATGCTGTAGGTAAGAGAACTTTCTTCAACTGCATGCGTTCTCTTACCGAGACCGGGATTTATATTACAGAACAGCCCCTACGCCCCAAATACCACCCCTTTCAATTGATGGTTAGTCCTATGATTGGTCGCAAGAAGGCTAAGATCCATCTTGCCAAACCGAATGACTTGGATATGGGATTTTTGAGTCAACTGATAGAGGATAATAAAATTCGTTCCGTTGTTGAGAAATGCTATCCATTAGAACAGATTGTAGAGGCTCACAGGCATATTGAAAGCGGGCGAACCAAAGGGAAAATCGTACTTGGGATGTAAATAGGCGGATATTTCCGAGAGGCGCTACATGAATAAACAGAGCAACTAAAAGGAGCAGCCGCGGCATGCTCCTTTTACTATTTGGCCGTGATGAATTTTAAGGCGAATCTATCATTATTGAACGGCCTCTTGCGAAATGCCCGGATCAATTTGCTACATAGTTATCGCCCCGAAGCATAGTCTAAATGGAAGTGATATAGGAGAGGTGAAGGTATGAGGAAAAGGATTGGAATTATCGGTAACGGGGTTGCCGGCTTACAGCTAGCCTACTCTTTGAAGAACGAATTCGACGTGACGGTGCACCATTACGAGGACTTGGATGAAATTCGCCAAGGAAGAATTCGATCCACGCAAGTTCATTTTCATCCGGCGCTGGAGAGAGCGCAGCGATTTGGAATGCAAGCGGTGGATGGAGCGCCGCCGATTCACACGATCCATTTTAACATGGGCTCGCAGAAGCTATTCGTGGGAAAACTCGCTAGCCCGGCCAAGTCAGTTGACCAGCGCTATGCTTTCGCTGCAGGAACGTCCGATCTGACGCGGCAAGGTGTGATTTTTCGCAAAGCGAGAGTAAAACCAAATGAAATCGGGGAACTAGCTGAAAACTACGATCTATTGATCGATACGACGGGCAAGTCAGGTCCGTTGTTCCCGTTTCCCATAGAGCAAGAACTTACGCCCTTTCAGACACCGCAGCGGAAATGTATTGTCGGCTATTTTACCGGCGTGTCCCCCGTTATGCCTGAGGGGATTTCGATAACGGTACTTCCCGGTGCCGGTGAAATGTTCGAAATCCCAGCTTTAACTGAAAAGGGGCCGGTTACCATTTTGTTTATTGAAGCGGTGCCCGAAGGGCCGTTGGACGCGTTTAAGGGGATCAAGTCTGCGCAAGATTTTGAGGAGCGAATGAAGACAATCGTGCACAATCACTTTCCGGGGGTTTATGCGCGAATCCATGCGGAGCATTTTTCACTGGTGGAACATGGAGCTTATCTCCAGACGGCGATTACGCCAATTGTCCGAAGGCCATATGGGATGCACGGCGATAGACTAATCCTAGGATGCGGAGATAGTGCCATTCTTGCAGATCCGATAACGGGTCAGGGGTGTAACACCGCCTCTTATTGCGCGGAGCAGCTGTTAACCACTCTCTTGGAGCACAAGGACTCCCCTTGGGATGAACAAGTAGGCATGGCGTATTGGTGTCGTATCCGACCGTACGTAACGGCGGTGACAAATTGGACGAACGCGATGACGGGCCCATTGCCGGAGCATATTGCGCAGATGTTGATGCAAGCCGCCCAAGAACAGGAGATAGCGAATCGAATCGCGCACTGGTTCGAGCATCCTTCAAGCGCTTACGAGGCCTTTACTCAAGCGTCTGAAAGGGCGTGAATCGTCCGAACAAAGCGCGCTAACAAAACCGTCCTCCGTCATGCCATGCATGCGGAGAACGGTTTATTTGATTAGATTCCATGCAGGTCGGAGAAGGATAGCCATAGAAGCTTTACCAAATTAAGGGTTGACTATAGTACACTTTCGTAGTAAATTGACATTGAAAGAACTACGAATTCGTATTAAAGGAGCCGCCGGTATGCAGCAGCTATATGACCTATTCCTCAAGACCGGTCTACGCCCGTTCGCATTTATGACCGAAACGCAGCCTCTGGAGCAGAAGGTGACCCGGTCGGATCTATCCACGCTGCTCATTCTGCTCTTCCGGGGAGACCTGACCATGTCCGAGCTGGCAGCCGAGATGGGAGCGCCGCTCAGTTCCATGACGAGCATCGCCAAACGGCTGGAGCGCAAAGGCTTTATCGCCCGTGCGACATCCGCGCAGGATCAACGGGTAAAACGGGTCACCTTGACGCAAGAGGGGAAACAAATTGCCAAGGAATCGGAGCAGATGATGCTCTCGCTGCTCGGAAGGCTGGAGGCGGTATTTACGCCTGAAGAACTGGAACAGTTTACGATGCTTGTTCTCAAGGCCGCAAGAGCGTTCCAAAGCGACGGACCTTCTAAACTGCCCGAAACGAAGAAGGCTTCGGTCAAAATTACGATTGAGGAGTAACCGGTTTGACCGGTCTCTTTTTTACACAATTACTACGAAATCGTACTAAAAGGAGCGAATGGTATGCGGATCATCATCTACACGGGAAAAGGCGGCGTCGGGAAGACGAGTATCGCGGCCGCAACGGCTGTTAAGCTGGCAAGAGCAGGCAAAAAAACGCTTATTCTGAGCACGGATGCCGCGCATAGTTTGGCCGATTCGCTAGGGATGCCGATCGGGCCGGATCCGGTTCAGCTTGACGAGAACCTGTGGGGACAGGAAGTGAGCAGCCTGCGAGAGACGGAGAACAATTGGGGAGCCGTGCAAAGTTGGCTGACCAAACTCCTAGATAAGGCGCAGCTGAGCGACATTACGACGGAAGAGATGTTGGTGTTCCCCGGTATGGAGGAGCTATTCAGCCTGCTGCAGATCAAGAAACATGCGCAGAGCGGGATGTTCGACGTGCTGATCGTCGATTGCGCGCCGACTGGAGAGACGCTGCGGCTGCTCAGCTATCCGAACGTGCTGAATTGGTGGCTGGATAAAATCTTCCCGCATGAACGCAGGCTGATCAAGCTCGTGCGGCCGGTGTCGAAGATCGTGGGAGGCGTCGAGCTGCCCTCCGATGATGTGCTGGACAGCATCGAGCGGTTCGCGCGCGGGCTGGAAGAGATGCAGCAGTTCATCCTCGATCCCGATATTACGTCTGTCCGGATCGTGCTGAATCCGGAGAAGATGGTGCTGTCGGAGGCGAAGCGCTCGTTCACGTATTTGAACCTGTTCGGCTTCAACACGGATGCCGTCATCGTCAACCGGATATTGCCGGATGAGGCGGGAGAAGGCTACTTCGCCCATTGGCGGTCGCTTCAGAAGAAGTACGAGGAGGAGATCGACGTGAACTTCCGCCCGCTGCCGATTCTGAAAGCGCCGATGATGCAGCAGGAGGTCGTCGGGAAGGACATTCTGAATGAGCTGGCAAATGTCGTCTACGGTGACCGGGACCCGGCCGCCATGTTCTACCGCGGCAGAACCGAGTCGATCCGCGAAGAGGATGGGGAGCTGATCTTGGAGCTCCATCTCCCTTTCATCGCGAAGGCGGAGCTGGATCTGACGCAGACGGGAGATGAGCTGACGGTCAATGCAGGTGCTTACAAGCGCAAGGTCATCCTGCCGCGGCCGCTCATGGGGCGGCAAGTGATTGGCGCCAAATTCGCGGACGACAGGCTGTTGATCCGGTTCGGCGGTCGAGATAACCAGAGGAAGGGTTGATGGACGATGCGGGGGAGCCTAGGGGTGGAAAGGTTAATGGAGACTTTGGTACGCGCGGAGCGGCTGTTCGCACAATTCGAGCAGCGGCAGACGAAGCAACATATGCGAAGCGCCGTCAAAGAATGGCTGCTCGCATCTCGGTCGGTCATCGACATCGTCATCGACGCGCTGGAGGAAGAGCAGAACCCGCCTGCTGCCCGCAAGATTAATATTGCAGGCGATGAGCGGTCTGCTGACCGTACAGAGAGGAGCGGAACAATATGGTGAGTCGTACCAAACGTCCAATAGGCCTTCTGCTTATGCTGACCGGGTTGTTACATTCGATAGTCGGGATCGCGATCTACGCGAAGCATTTCGTTCCCATCTTCAGCGAAGGCTTATGGAACACCGTCGGCGAAGGGCAATGGGAGCGCGGGACGGCGTTCTGGTTCATGATGTTCGGCCTGCTGCTCATGCTGATCGGGTATATCTCGGATTGGCTGATGAAAAAGAAAGGCATCGCGCCGCCGGCTTCATTCGGATGGCTGCTGTTCGTGATCTGCCTCATTGGGGCAGTCATCATGCCGGTATCGGGCTTCTGGCTCGGCCTTCCGCAGGCGTGGGTTCTGACGCGAGCGTGAAACCGAACTGCTTCCCGCCCAATAGATAGCGAAAAAAGTGAGACGGCCTTGGTCCTGCGTTCCATTGGACCGAGGCCCTTTAAATTTGCTTGCTGATAGCGTGTAGTCGAAAACTACATTTCTAGAACGGATGTCGGATTTTGAAAAATTGGAAAAAAGGTCGGCGCAGATACTTTACTTAGTTAACGCATTACAGTATTATTGTGTTATCGCAATAACGCAAACTAAATTAGAAAGAGCAGGTGGAGTTTAATGGGAGACAACGTACAAGCTCGCGGCGCATTGCAGCAATTGAAGGCCTACTCGCCAGGCAAGCCGATTTGGGAAGTCCAGCGGGAGTTCGGCCTGACCACAGTCGTCAAACTGGCTTCCAATGAGAATCCGCTCGGACCATCGCCAAGAGCACTGGAGGCGATCGCAAGCGCGATGTCCGATCTGCATCGGTATCCGGATGCGCAGACGATTGATTTGCGAAAGAGCATTGCCGGCAAATTTGACTTGCCCGCCGAACAGATCATCGTAACCAATGGCGGAGATGAGCTGATTACGTTAGTATCCGAAGCATTCCTAGAAGAAGGGGATGAAGTCATCGTGCCCGGTCCTTCCTTCAGCGAATATGAGTTTGCGGGGAAACTCATGTGCGCGCGCATCATTACGATTCCACTATCGGCCAATTACGAGTACGATGTCGAGGCGATGCTCGATGCCGTTAGCGAACGTACCAAAATCATGTTTTTATGCTCGCCCAACAATCCGACGGGCACGATTCTCCGCAAGGCTCAGCTGCAGCGGCTTCTCGACGCTTTACCGAAGCGCATCCTGGTTGTCCTCGATACCGCGTATAGTCACTATGTTACGGCGGACGATTACACCGATGGAATCGAATATGTGAAGGCGGGCTATCCGCTTCTTTGCTTGCGGACGTTCTCCAAAGCCTACGGACTTGCAGGTATTCGCGTTGGCTACGGCATTGCGCCTGAGTCGATTATCCGCAGTATTGTTCAAGTGAAGGAGCCGTTTAACGTCAACGCGTTAGCGCAGGTTGCGGCGGCGGCCGCGATTCTCGATGACCAGCATGTGGAAGCGTCAAGCCGCCTCGTACAGGAGGAGCGACAGCGGTTGTACGGCCTCCTGCGGCAGCTCGGAATTCCGTATACGGAGAGCATGAGTAATTTCATACTCATTAAGCCGGGCGCAAGCGCCGAACGACTCTGCCGACAATTAATGGAGAGCGGGGTTATCGTACGATTCGGCGGCGGATGGGGCTTGCCGGATCATATTCGTATCACGGTCGGCTTGCCGGAAGAAAACGATATGCTCATGGATAAGCTGCGAGAGTTGCATTCCCTTTCCTAAAGGCAATAGACGTAATGGCGATCCGCCGGCAGGCATGCGCTAACCCGCCTGGCTTTGGTCTCCATGCCCAAGCAGGCTGACCTTTTTATCATACGCTGTAGGAGAAATTCCCTAGCGATATATAGGAGGGGTACGCGTATGGTCCAGAAGAAAACCATTCTTCGCAAAAGCAACGACGGTCTCGTCCCGGTTCGGGTACTGCAGCGAACAGCCCGGAAGATGCTGCCTTTCTATCAGGCGATTGCAGCCAGCCAAACCTATGCGATGAAGTGGAGCAAGGCCGTTACAACAGCGGATCTCGACAAGATGGCAAGCCTGCTGCGTGCCGTATCGCCTAAAATTAACTTTGAGCAGCTCGGATCCAACAGCATCGGATATTTCGTGGCTTTCCCTTCAGGTGATCCCAGATTCCTGTTAACGAATGGCACGACGATTCTACCGGGTTCCACGCAGTCCGTCTTTGAGGTGCGCATCCATAGGGCGATCGCCCGTGCGGTGTTGCCGCTGTACCTGAAGCTTGCGCGGGATTGCAGCTTTGCGGCGGCTTTCAATAAGGCCGTGGGCATGGGCAATGATAAAGTTGTTAGGCAGATGGTCCGTTCCGTGGTTCGTACGCGAGCCTTGATCTCGATTGGAACAGGGGTAGAGGAGGGCGGCGTATCGCTCACCTTCAAGTACAATTCAACCGAATTCATCTATCGGAACCTGCTATTCCTGGATACCGTATAGCGGCGGTTATGCCGCACGATGATCCAGAAGAACATCGGTAAGCGGGGATGGAATAATCTTGCGCAGCAAGAGCGGGTGAGAACGAACGAGGGAGTTCAACGCGAATGGGGGCTGGCTGCTCGGCACTGCTCCCTGACTCAAGAAACGTATGTCTTCAGGAGCAGATTGCCGCTGAACAGCCCCCGTCAAGTAGACAGTATAAAAAATAGAACTCAATCAAGCGGCCTTCGTCCTGAATTCCATTGGTCAGAGGTCGTTTTATTTTTGCTTGCAATCGTTCGTTGTTGTAGAAATGGCTATACGAATGATGTCCTTTTCATGCTCCTCAAAAGTGTGGTACGTGTGCAAATAATACTTTTCGCATTTTAAGGTACCCCCAATGATTCCATCGGGCCGTTATCGATGCATCGCCCCACTCGAGACATACTCTGAGAAATCTTGCTTTCTTCCAAGAGCGCTTTGAAGTCCAGCGACGTGTATTGGAGGCCCCTATCGCTATGAGGCATTGGCCTGCTTCCTGGAACTGTCGCAAGGCTAGTTTCAACGTCTGGAATATCAGGGGATTGTTATTGGAACGCCTTAATACGTAATGGACACTGCCATTTCCATAACGTCGGGTTGTAAATGCTGTATTGCTGAAGTTTCTCAGAAGCCGAGTAGGATCGTCTTTGCATAAAAAAGCCCCCTTACGGTGGTAATAAATGAAGAATCAATTAAAGAGTAAAGTTACTGTTATTTTAATAATACGCTGTTTTCGTAAATATTGTTGCTTTCAGGGATTGCTCGGTGTTCTTAAAGGATATGCTCACTATTAAGAGTTCTTTAAGCAAAGTTTATTAAGCTAACGGGCAGCATTCCTATATTGAAGAAATACGAGGTTTGAGAAAGAAAAAGACTCCTTGGTATGATGTTAATGGGTAATCGATGCTGGCCAGCGACCGGATCCAAAAACAAACCAAGGAGACTACAAAATGAATTCTACTCAAAATGATCGAATTAATCAAATCACTTCTTCTACCTTAATTGTCGGTGTAGACATCGCAAAATTCAGACATGTGGCTCGCGCACAAGACTACCGCGGAGTGGAGTTCGGGAAGCCCATTACGTTTGAGAACAACCGTGAAGGCTTCGAAATGTTCGTTGGCTGGTTCAGAAAGATTGCGACGGAGCAAGGGTTCCAGGACGTCATCGTTGGCATGGAGCCGACCGGTCACTACTGGCTGAACCTGGCCCATTTTCTAAGCGAACAGCACGTTACGTGCGCTGTGGTTAATCCGCTCCACGTGAAGAAAAGCAAAGAATTGGATGACAATTCGCCAACCAAGAATGACATCAAAGATGCTAAAGTCATCGCGCAGCTCGTCAAAGACGGAAGATACGCCGTACCTAACCTTCCCCAGGGCATCTATGCCGAACTAAGGGAAGCGATGAAAATTCGCGATCATCTGTCGACTGACTTGCGTGTTGTGCAAGGCCGCGTCCATAACTGGTTGGATCGGTATTTCCCCGAGTTTCTAACGGTCTTTAAGGATTGGGAATGCAAATCCGCACGTCAAATGCTCAGTCTTTGTTTGTTGCCGCATGAGCTGGTCTTGGAGTCTGAGGAAGCCTTGCTGAGTCATCTCAGACAGGTTGCCAAGCGAGGTCTCGGCATCGAACGAATGAGAAGTCTGAAAGCAGCGGCAAGTCGTTCTGTTGGTATACGAGAAGGGACCGCACTTGCAAAACTCGAGCTTCAACTGTCGTTAACGCAGTACGAGTTGCTTGAGAGTAAGTTTGAAGAGCTTGAGGCAAGGCTGGATGAGCTATTGGGGCAAATCCCACAGGTGAAGCAACTACTGGCCATTAAAGGAATTGGTCGGGACAGTATAGTCGGTTTCCTCGCTGAAATTGGCGACATTGAGCGTTACCGGCATCCCAAACAGATCATTAAGCTTGCAGGCTTAAACTTAAAAGAAAACACGTCCGGTAAACACAAGGGACAAACGAAAATCACGAAGCGAGGTCGTAAGCGGCTGCGAGCGCTGCTATTTCGCGTCATGATGCCACTGGTGGCGAAGAACCGAGCGTTTAAGGCCTTGCATCAGTACTACACCAAACGGCCAGATAATCCGTTGAAAAAGATGCAGTCGCTCATTGCGCTTTGCGGCAAGCTGGTTCGAATTCTCTTTGGTGTCTTGAAAAAAAGGGCATCGGTTCAGCGAAGTAAAGATGTTGCAGGATATCCCACGGTTCACGGAAGTGTCGTTAGCGGCTTAAATTCATGTTTTTCATAGAAGACGAACGTAAGTAACAAAGGTACAGACAATTGAAGCACGGATGAGTCGGAACAGCGTTAACATACGGACGAAGATCCTGTCGGGCAGCATATCCGGCCTCCACCTCATGGACAGGTTGAATGAAGGAATGTGGGAGCGAAGACTCTGTGAGACATGGGAGGGTTGACCTCCATGAAGCGATGTGGAGATCCAAAGGTGCAACCATAAATCTCCAGAACGACCACTTTTTAAAACGAGTGGTCTGGGTGGGTATGCTTTTTTTTACCTTCCTCGACCCATATTCTTCATCTTCTACAACCTTGTTCCATTCAGCTTTTGCTCCGTACGAAAGAAAAACGTTCAAAACCTAAGAAAACAAGTTTATTTAAGAGTAAAACGATTCTCCATAGAGGGAGTTTAGTTATAATAATACTCTTCCCATAATTAGGAACTTAATTTGATATAATTATGTAGAATATGCAAGCCATAAAAGCTATTCAGTACAGGGAAGGGAGAATGTTATGGTAGAGGTTTATGAAATAAAAGATAAGCCCGATTATTTCGAAAGAGCTGTACAATTTTTTTGGAATCAATGGGGCACTGAAAAGAACTTTAAGTTTTATCACGATTGTATGCTTCATTCAATAAATACTAATAGTGAATTACCAAGCTTTTATATAGCGATAGAAAACGAGTCAATTATTGGTACATACGCTTTATTGCGTAATGATTTGATTTCTCGACAAGATATATTTCCGTGGCTTGCTTGTTTATACGTATCCCCAGAACAAAGAGGACGGGGAATTGGGTCCCAATTAATGAAACATGCTCTTCAAGAAACGGATAAAAAGGGTCACAGCAAACTTTATCTTTGTACAGATTTGAACGGATATTATGAGAAATACGGCTGGATTCATATTACTAATGCATACATCTTTACTGGTGATGAGACAAAGGTGTATGAAGCCTCGACGTTCAACTAACGAAGAACTTTAGTTCAATGATCCTGGAGCAGTTTGCCAACTCGGCAGTCTGCTTCTTTGTGTCGTTAAGATATGAGAGGAATGCGCTAATACTAGGAGGAATACACACGCTAACCCACGAATATCTCAAATATAGGGATTTATAGGAGGTATATAGTGGGGTTTATTCTTGTTTCGATACTAGCAATAGGTATATGCCTGGCCGTCTTAGTATTATATTATTTTGTTCTCCCGAGTAAGGACTTTATCTCGACCAGCGCAGTCCCAAATTCATATGTTATTCAATCCTCGAATAGGATGGACATTCAGCATAATATTATGAATGCGCCGCATTTTCAAGCGCATACGTGCTGAGACATTTTGGGGTAGAGTCGGATGGTAACATGATCTATAAAAACTACCCTAGAAAGTTATACGATGGAACAGTTACCCCTAAGGGCATTCTCTCGTTCTTTAAGAAGCTAGGTTTTGACGTCTTTTTTTGCTCTGGAAATGTTGATACCTTAAAGAAACAAGTAACTATGGGTATTCCGGTCATTGCGTTTATAAGAGTTTTACCTAATCAAAGGTATTTGCACTTTGTACCAGTCGTTGGATATGATGACGAATACTTTTACTTGGCAGACTCTTTGGAACACACCATCAACTGTAAGGAAACCTGTTATAACCGAAAAGTATCAATCCATGATTTTGAGGCGTTATGGAAGACATGGGTACCATTTTGTAAAAATACGTATATCGTGATACGTCCAAATGTAACGGCAACGAGCTAGTCTAACCTCTCCCGCTCGCGAATAAAAAATACCTCTAACTCATTAAGCTATCTGGGAACGTTAGTTCCATACAACCACACATTATGAGGCTGCCGGTTAAGATCGGTGGCCTCATTGAGCTATCGGGCAGGAAAATTCAATAAAGCAGGTTGAAATGGTATGATTAGATTAGACATTTTACCAGATAGTGGGGGTTTGAATGATTGATTTCCTATACCATTATTTCGATGATTCCGTAGGACCTTTTCGTAATTTGTCTGATTTGGAACCCGAAGAAGCTGAACGAGTTCTTAATGAAATTCGGATTGAGAAAAAAGGGTTTGCGAGTAAAAGATCAATGGACTATCTTACTATTCGACGAAGCCTTGAAAAAAGAGCAAGGGAATTATTTATGAAAAAAGGCGGAAAACCTATTCGAATTTATCCCCATTACATGACTGTTGGAGAGTGTCCGTGGCTCTTGGAGTGGTTTGAGAAAGGTAAGGTACTTCGAATCCCAATTACAGAATTCGTTCCACTGACCATAAGTTTTACGTATGGAGATTTGTTTCCAACCATGAGGTATCAAGATGGGAAAAAATATCGAGGTCAGGTATATACGTTAAATGAGATTTACCATCTAATTGATGAATTCGGATTACCACAAGAATGGAACAGTCAGGGGAAAGATGGGCCAGAGAGGTACATAGAAGTACAAGTTTGGGATGATAAACCATTAACCTCATGGTTGCGCTAACTGGAGACGTTAGTTCAGAACCATCCAGGAGCAGCTTGCCGCCGCGCAGCTGCTCTTCTGTCGTTTAGCTATCGGGCAGCATTCCTATATTGAAGAAATACGAGGTTTGAGAAACAAAAAGACTCCTTGGTATGATGTTAATGGGTCCACGATGCTGGCCAGCGACCGGATCCAAAAACAAACCAAGGAGACTACAAGATCAATTCTACTCAAAATGAACGCATTAATCAAATTACTTCTTCTACCTTAATTGTCGGTGTAGACATCGCTAAATTCAAACATGTGGCTCGCGCACAAGACTACCGCGGAGTGGAGTTCGGGAAGCCCATTACGTTTGAGAACAACCGTGAAGGCTTCGAAATGTTCGTTGGCTGGTTCAGAAAGATTGCGACGGAGCAAGGGTTCCAGGGCGTCATCGTTGGCATGGAGCCGACCGGTCACTACTGGCTAAACCTGGCCCATTTTCTAAGAGAGCAGCACGTTATGTGCGCTGTGGTTAATCCGCTCCACGTGAAGAAAAGCAAAGAGTTGGATGACAATTCGCCGACCAAGAACGACATTAAAGATGCTAAAGTCATCGCGCAGCTCGTCAAAGACGGAAGATACGCCGTACCTAACCTTCCCCAGAGCATCTATGCCGAACTAAGGGAAGCGATGAAAATTCGCGACCATCTGTCCACTGACCTGCGTGTAGTGCAAGGCCGCGTTCATAACTGGCTGGACCGGTATTTTCCAGAGTTCCTCACGGTTTTTAAGGATTGGGAATGCAAGTCCGCACGCCAAATGCTCAGCCTCTGTTTATTGCCGCATGAGCTGGTTACGGAGTCGGAGGAAGCCTTGCTGAGTCATCTCAGACAGGTTGCCAAGCGAGGTCTCGGCGTCGAACGTATGAGAAGTCTGAAAGCAGCGGCAAGCCGTTCTGTTGGTATACGAGAAGGGACTGCGCTTGCAAAACTCGAGCTTCAACTGTTGTTAACGCAGTACGAGTTGCTTGAGAGTAAGTTTGAAGAGCTTGAAGCAAGGTTGGATGAGCTTTTGGGGCAAATCCCACAGGTGAAGCAACTATTGGCCATTAAAGGAATTGGCCGGGACAGTATAGCCGGTTTCCTCGCTGAAGTTGGCGATATTGAACGTTACCGGCATCCCAAACAGATCGTTAAGCCAAACGAAGATCACGAAGCGAGGTCGTAAGCGGCTGCGAGCGCTGTTATTTCGCGTCATGATGCCGCTGGTGGCGAAGAACCGAGCGTTTAAGGCTTTGCATCAGTACTACACCAAACGGCCAGATAATCCGTTGAAAAAGATGCAGTCGCTCATTGCGCTTTGCGGCAAGCTGGTTCGAATTCTCTTTGGTGTCTTGAAAAAAGGGCATCGGTTCAGCGAAGTAAAGATGTTGCAGGATATCCCACGGTTCACGGAAGTGTCGTTAGCGGCTTAAATTCATGTTTTTCATAGAAGACGAACGTAAGTAACAAAGGTACAGACAATTGAAGCACGGATGAGTCGGAACAGCGTTAACATACGGACGAAGATCCTGTCGGGCAGCATATCCGACCTCCACCTCATGGACAGGTTGAATGAAGGAATGTGGGAGCGAAGACTCTGTGAGACATGGGAGGGTAGACCTCCATGAGGCGATGTGGAGATCCAAAGGTGCGACCATAAATCTCCAGAACGACCACTTTTTTAAACGAGTGGTCTTGGTGGATATGCTTTTTTTGCTTTCCCCGCCCCATATTCTGCATCTTCTACAACCTTGTTCCATTCAGTTGTTGTTTCGTACGGAAGAAAAACGTTCAAAACCTAAGAAAACAAGCGTATTTAAGAGGAAAACGATTCTCCATAGAGGGAGTTTAGCGTGGTTTTTCAGGATAGCTTCGTTTTAATTGCAGACAAGATATTGAGCATATATGATCAGTTATAGGAACTGACGAAAGGAAAATTGATTTCATGAAGAAATTATGGACTGATTTCAACGGTCCTGATCTTGAAAAGCTCAGAATACCTGATGACGAATTTAACCACTTCGAATTGTCGGAAGGTCAGAAAATTATTCTTTATACAGAAGATATCGAAGGTGAAGCAATCGTTGAGTACGATCACCAACAAGCGTCATGGGTAGGGAAATTAGTTGGGGGAGTTATTATTGTCTCTAAGGAAATTGAAGTGGCGAGAGAAGACGGATTTGAAAATGGAAGATATTTGGCATTTGGACAACTAAGGATAACATTGCCAGGAGAATGAAAGAGCTTAAACTTTCAATAGAATTAATTCATCAGGTAACTGGACTTAGCTATGAAAGGATACTTGCTTTAGGCTAATACCATTGAGCTATCTGGGGACTTTAGATCAATGATCCAGGAGCAGTTTGCCGCCGCGGTAGCTGCTCCTTCTGTCGTTAAGTTATCGGGCAGGGTACTTCGAATACTTGTCATTAATCAGGAAATTCGTTTCAATTAAAAAGATCCACCCTACATCTTATAGGTGTGGATCTTGTGATTGTACTATATGTTCTAAGAAGGGCGATTTGCCGGAAATGAATGATATTGATTTGGATCAGCCAATTCTACTCCAAATTGTCGCTGATCTACGTGGCCTATGGGGTCTTTCAGAAGTTCACGACCAATTAGAATCAAGTCGGCTAGGCCATTGTGTAAAACCGCTCCGGCGTGCTCAGGTCCATTGATGAGCCCGATATTGTTATAAACCGGATATTAAGTCGTTTTCATTTCAGTCTCATGACTTGAGCGTTTATTCCCTTTGTAAACAAAATAAAGTGCAATGAACATAAATAGTATCGCAGTCATACGTTTCCAATCCAACGGTAATACTAAACTATTGAACCAGCCGAAGTTATCGATAAACATTCCAATTACAAGTTGGCCAATAATACCGGCTATGCTTGTTGCTATCACCCCAATTCGTGGCACGGCTATTACAGTCAGTAATAAGTACATAGTGCCTAGAAATGCGGCGCTTAATTGCCATTTAGGCGCTTCAAATAATGCCGACAGATTCCCTTGACCAAAAAAGAGAATAAAGACTGCAAGGAACATCGTTCCTGTAATAAAGGTTAAAAGTGTAGTTTCAAGTGTTCCAGCATTTCGACCAAAAGCACCATTTATAGATGATTGAGCGCTTAATGTGATACCGCCTAACAATGTGAATAAAATCATAAGAATAATCATTATAGGGCCTCCTAGTTAATTAGAATGAGTGAAATAACCATTGCAATAAGGGCAAATATTTTTTCTTTATTGATTTTTGATTTCATGCTACCCAGCCAGCCAAAATGTTCAATAACCATACTCATAATCATTTGACCGATAATTATCGCTGCCATGGTCATTCCAATACCAACAAAAGGAACACTGACCACGATAGAAGTTAAATAAACAACACCTAAGACCCCTCCGAGCATTGTCCATTTTGGTGCTTTGACTACATATGAAATATTTCCTTTACCGAAGAAAATCCAGAGTAAGCCCACGATTATTGAACCCATAAAGAAATTATAAAAACTAGTCTCCAGTTCACCGATGTGTTTTCCCAACTCACCGTATATGGCTCCTTCAAAACTGAGTGCTGCCCCTGCTAATAAAGCAAGTACATACGATAAATAACGTATCATTTCAGATGTTCTCTCCTTATATCTCTATAATTATATATCTAGAAATATCGATATATCGATTTAAAAAAACAGAAATCATCATTGAGCTCATATTTCTGTTTCAAAGTATTCGGTTATCTGACGAATGACTTCTTCATTACGCCGATAATACGTCCACTGACCATGACGAATAGATTCGAGCAAACCAGCTTTTTGCATCATATTTAAGTAGTGTGAGATCGTAGATTGAGAAGCATTCGCTTTTTCTTGAATATCCCCTACACACACTCCTCCTTTGTAACTTACCTCCTTTGGCAAGTGAGCACCTTGTTTAGGGAAATGCTTCTCGGGTTCCTTTAACCACTGCAATATGTTTAGTCGAGTTTCATTCGATAATGCTTTGAAGACGTCGATTGGTTTCATGAGGGGATTATATATCGAGTAATTTCGATATGTCAACTCGATTGCAATTTTTAACAAGAATTCAAAATTGGAAGATGGAAGACTAAGCTAACTGAGAACGATAGCTCAACAAGACACGACGGCACACGATCGGCTGCCGTTCGTTGTTGAAGTAAGGAGCAGTTGAGCTCAATGAAATTGTGTTAAAATGGAATAAATGTATATGGGGGAGGATGGTAATATGAGCTCTTTGGCATTCCTAAAACAATCAAAGGTAAAATATCTGTTATTGCTGCCTTCCTCCGTTATTACAATAATTGTTCTTTCGAGTTCTTACATTTCGATATTCGGTTTTGAATACCAACATCGCTTTAGAGAAGAGTACATTGGTCCAAGTACATATTCAAAAATGATTGGGGTTGGAATACTTGTCGGTTATCTCATACTGACCTATATTTTGACATGGTTCTATAATCGGGACATAAGTGAAACAGTAACGTGGCTATTGAGGTCATTGTTTAATACCTTAGTTATCGTTATTGTAGGGGTCATATCAAGTCTTCCGTTGCTCTTTCCAGCTTACTTTTCTCTTTTAAACTAACGAAGAACGATAGCTTAAAGAACACAGCGGCAGCCGATCACAGATCTGCTGCCGCTGTTCGTTGAAGTAATGGGCAGGATAATACCAATATATGTTAATTGCCATTTGTGTGAATATCAATAGGGAGTAGTCCTGCGTGGTGGAGTAGAGGCAATGAAATCCCATAAGACAAATCTCCTATTCCACGATATAATTTTGGGAAATGCCACATTATGGTGGAGGTGTCTGAAAATGGAGTTTGCGGTTCGTAAAATGCGAATAAGTGATATTCAACAAGTCCAAAATGTTGCAAAAACAAGTTGGAATGCTACCTATAATGGGATAATACCAATTGAGGTCCAAGAACGTTTCCTGGAGTCTGCTTACAATGATGAAATGATGAGTAGACGCTTGGAACGCTCGCATATTTACGTTGCTGAACTTAACAAGGAGATAATCGGATTCGCCAATTTTTCATTTGTAAGAAATGATGGGAAAGTTGAATTGTCTGCTATTTATCTTTATCCAGAGTATCAAGGAAAAGGGATAGGCTCAGCACTGCTAAAAGAGGGAATTAATGAGTCCCAGTACGTTAAAGAAGTCTTCATTAATGTTGAAAAAGAAAATATTATTGGAAGAAAATTCTACGAGGCAAAGAAGTTTCAAATTGTAAAAGAGTTTGACGATGACTTTGATGGGCATATTCTAAAGACAGTTCGTATGGTATTAAAATTATAGTGTAAGCCTTTAGCAACTTACTTACATCATTAAGCTAACTGGGAACGATAGTTTAACAGAACAGGGAGCAGGTCGCGTCAGCGCTGCTCCCTGTTTCATTAGAGTAACAGGAGCAAAATTCCAGTTTATGGTATTATAGTGTGTAGTTATAATAATCAAATATCCTTAGGAAGGAAGTGCGAACTTGCGAAACAGAAAGTATTGGACCCTCCTCCCTCCTTTCTTGTTGGTTGCAATATTTATGGCATTTTATTTACCAAGGGAATTGAGACCAGTTACATTAATTGTTCCAGTATTATTTTGGGGAGCTTATTATATGTGGGGATATATCGAAAAAAATAAGCAAAGAAAGAACTATTAATTTCGCTTTCGAAAGGCACTAGGGCGTTACGCTAACTGGGAACGATAGATGAATAAACCCGTGATGGCAGCCGGTCGCAAGATCCACTGTCTTTGCTGAACTGGCGGGATAGTTTGATTATAGTCTTTGTTTACTCCACGCATGTGGTAAAATATTCTAATAACTTAAGGGTGTGTCAGCACTAATTGTAAAGGGGTTACGAATTATGTTCGAACTGTCTCAAAGTCAATTTCAAAGAGCTATTCCACTTCTTGAAAACGGCCATCCTCACCCCGAGGTTCTTTCCATTCTAGAAAATAATAATCCTGGATGGGTATTCTCTGACCAAGTAAACTCACCAAGGACCGCATTAGTTTGGAGTAAGGGTATGAAGGGACATTACCTTATTGGAGACGAAAACAATGAGGTGTTTTTAGGGAATTTGCATGACTTTCTTACCAAAAACATTGCACCAAGAATGAATGGACTTGGGATGAACTATTTCGAAGTTTCGGGCCATCATGAAAAATGGAACCTGAATTCGTTATTTTCTTCAAAAGACGACCTACAGTGCTGGGATCAAATCGTGTACGAATTATCAGCTTTTGAGCCTTGTCTGAAATACTCACTTGGTAATTTCCAGGCATTGAGTTTGCGATCGCAAGAATGGAGGATACGCAATTTCCTCAATAAGGAATTTGTATATGCTCATATTAATCAATTTTGGGATACCGAAGAGGACTTTTATGAAAAGGGTTATGGTTATGCGGCAATCGTGGACTCTGAAGTCATCGGCGTTTGTTACTCCAGCTTTGTCACAAAGGAAAAGCATGCGGTTGGAATTGAAATACTCCCCAAGCACCACCAAAGAGGGATAGGGTCTAATCTGGCAAGTCTGGTGGTCAACGATATCATCCAGAATGGCTATTCCTGCTATTGGGATTGTTCTTTGAACAATGATGCTTCGAGTAAGTTAGCACTACGACTTGGTTTTAAGCAGACCCACCAATATCAGTGTGCAGGTTTTTCACTGTAAATACTATTTGTGGCCATTGAGCTAACTGGAGAACTTTAGTTCAATGATCCAGAAGCCGCTTGTCGCTTAACTAACGGACAATCGAATACTTCTACAATAGCCCACAGTGTATATTAATCTATACACGACGGTAGCCGAGAATTTATCATTCGTCTACCGTTTGGCTTTAATATATCGTTCTCAATCACGGGCGTAATCCGCCGATCGTGTAACCGCCATCTACGAGTAAGCTTTGACCAGTAACAAAACGAGCGTCCTCGGAGAGAAGCCAGACCACGACATCCGCCACGTCTTCAGATTGCCCCACCCGCCGTAAAGCTCATCATTGCATCGAGTGCTCCCTCGGAGGCTGCGTAGCCTGAAGTACCCGGCATTGCCCCATGCGCCGTCCACGAAGAGGTGTTAACGAACGCCCCCGCTTTCCACATTCGAGCATCGCTGCGATCTCGTATTTTAGACAGGCGAACACACCACGCAGATTGACCGACATCAGAGTATCGAAATCTTCAAAGAATAATGAGTGTATCGGTGAGAACGCACCAAGAATGCCGGCGTTGTTCCAAGCCATATCCAGACTTCCAAACGTATCCAGCGTCTTGTTTACAAGTACTTCGACCTGACGAGGTTCGGCAACGTCAGTCTGAACAGCGAGGGCTCTGCTTCCCTGAGAGACAATTTTTTCATAAACTTCTTGAAGTTCTTTCGCTCGTCGACCAGCTATGACGACATTAGCGCCTTCCCTGCCGAGCCTTAGCGCTGCAGCACGGCCCATCCTGATGAAAGAATGGGGAGAGCTTTATAATGAACGAGGAAGCCAGCGTCCTTATACCTCGGTTGATTGACCTCGCGTTCCCAGCCTAGCCCCTTCCGCTTTACTTTTAGGGTGGGAGGGGTCCTTGGGTTATGTCCTTAAGCGGCCACGAACAGACCTTTTCTCCACTTTCACCCTCATGACCGTCAAGGTAACGAATCATAAAGCTGCTTTGTATCAGTTGTTTGCCCAATAGATTACGCTAACTAGTGACGTTAGCTCGTAATTACATAAGCCAGCTGGTCACAATGACTGGAAGAAAATAGTTGACAACTAAACGTCGGATAGGTTATTTATTTATTAATAAATAAATTCACTTGAGGGAGATGAAATGTAATGGCGAAAGTAATTTCAGGAAGATACTCAGCTCGTATGGATGGGGATTTCGTTGTTTTTATAATAGGCATGCGAATCAATCGGCTCTGGGCCATACATAAGTGGTTGCCGGTCTTTAAAGCAATGGGGCCCATGCTGCAGGAACTTTATACCAATCGCAAGCTCGGCTTCCGCGGCACGGAGTTTATGTTCGGATGGCGCAGCGTCCATCTACTCCAATATTGGGAATCTTATGAGCAACTGGAGGCTTATGCCCGCGGTGGGCAGCATCTTATAGCATGGAGGAATTTTAATCGCAAGGTCGGAACGGATGGATCCGTCGGAATCTACCATGAAACCTATAAAATCCGATCGGGTGAATATGAGTGCGTATACGGCAATATGCCGGTGTTTGGGCTCGCGAAGGTGTCGGAGCATGTACCGGCTGTTGGGCATATGGAAACGTCGCGCCGCCGCATGGGCGGGAATAATGAGCCCGCCGTACCGACGCCAAGAAACCCTCATTAACCGTCAATCGTCAGCGATTCCTACGGCTGAAACAGCAAATATCTAAACAAGAGGCCGACCATCTCGTTGGTCGGCCTCTAATGATCATGGGTTCGATCGTGAACACCATGCCTCCCTTAATACGGGGGCCTTCGCCGGCCGATGCCATGCGCGAGAAGGTCGCGCACGACGCCGAAGCCGTGGCGAAGAAATGCAACAAATGCCTCCTAGTCAATGGTCGCGATATACCAACGGCCTTCCTTGTCCTTGAGAAGGGAGATGGTATAACCTGCTTGGCGAACAATACCGTCCTTTAGCAATTCGTATTCGATCCCGACATCCGCTCTAGCAGTATCACGAGGGTAAGAGATCGGGTACTCCAGCTTGGTGAACCGATACGAGCCCTCGTGCTCCAGCAAGTAATCATAGTAATCGGCGTGCGGCGTTTGCAGCGTCTTGCGGAAGGCAGTCTTGTCTGAGGACGCGATCGCCCGCAGGCATTCCTCCACAAGTTGATAGATATCGGATTCCTCTTCGTTCTCACCTTGCGGGAATTCGATTTCCATGCCGGGCTGGAACGCGGCGGGATCGGCCACATAGCGGAGGGACCTGGCGGAGGCGAGCAGATCGGGAAGTTCGGCGGCTTGGTCCTCACCGGGATAGCGGAGTCGGATAGCAAAACTGCGGCCATGGTCTGTCAGCAAGATGTAATCGGTATAGATCCCGTCCTCGCCTCGTTCCGTACCTACATATTCATGATACTTAGACAGCAGGGGATTGATGTAGCTGCTGTAGGAGATCTCTGAAGGGACCTTATCCGCGTCAAGGAGCGAGAGCTCGACCTTCGGATCCTCCTTCCCCCAGGCTAACCCTTCTTCCTGCTTAATCTCCTTCATTGTTTCGGGAATGTAGAAGCCGTAAGGCCGCATCGTGTCTTTCTTAAAATAGGCTGGCGTATTCCCGCTCTCCAGACTGTCCATCCGGTCGGAGCCTTCATAGTAGGAGACGCCGCCTGGGAATAAATCTTCCCTATCCTGTGGCGGCTCATCTGCCGGTTGAGCAGGAGGGGTCCCATTGGCGGCTGTCTGTGCGGGAGTCTCCGCAACGGAGCTGCCGGCGGCCTGATCTGGTAAGGCAACCGATAGTTCCTTTCCTAACTCGTTCTTTGGCCCGCAGCCAATAAATACGATGAACGCGAGCAGCACCGCTCCCGTGGCTATCCGTCGACGTCTTGAATCCATCTCTCATCACCTCTGGTTCATAGACGAGGGAAGCAAGAATTATGTTCCTTAAATTGGAAGAGAATAAAACTGACAGGCAACATAACGCAACAAAGTTTCACGGTTATTCGTCAAAGAAGTAGCCAAGCGATTAGCTGACGCGGAGGTTAAAAATGAAGAGATCAATAAAAAGCAAAGCAGTTGTCATACTAATCGTAATGACTTGTTGTATCCCCTTTCTATTATGTTGGTGGTTTTATTCTATCGTTCATTCTCCGATGGTTCCGTATGAATGATGAGCTGTCTATACTAGGATTCCGAAAGCGAAATCATAACAAAACAAGCTGACGCCGGTCATGTCCGGTGTCAGCTTGTTTTGTTATCTTAAGGAAATACGATCGGGAACTGCCCGTCGAATGTATCGAGCAGCTCGACTAGCGCTTGCACTGTCGCGAGGTCGCCGGAAGCGGTAATCGTGCCTTCCTCGGCAAGGAGCTCCTTGCTCTCCGGTTTCATAACCCTATGTTAAAACTTTCTAAACATGAAAGTTAATTTATTAAACTACCATTCTGAAATGCTTACATATATCTATGTAACTTCCATTATCTACATGAAAACGAAGCGATTCCGGCGTAGCTCCGCATTTTTTGTCGAGAAATCCACTTTCCTGTTTACGATTGTTTCACGCTGCGATAACAGAGTTGAACAGAATTTCATTTTACGCAGCCTTATATTAAGTTAGTAAATCACATTAGTAGGAGGGGAAAGTGGAGTGAGGAGAAGTATGAAGCTGACCAACCGCATGCTGGTGGTGTTGATGCTGTGGGTGTCGGTATTCGCGTCAGCCGGATATTATGTTGTGCAGCGCGCGGAAGCCGAGACGGCAGCCGTGAATGTGTTCGCGGCCCCGGGGGTTACCGCGTCGGCCAACGGATACGTGTCGACGGAAGTTGCGCCGGATCTCGCGATCGACGGCCATCTTGACAGCGGCAAGTGGATGGTTGAGGGTGACGTCAGCTTGCCTGCAGCGGATAAACCGTACTGGCTCAAGGTCGATGCCGGTTCGGAGGTTACCGTACAACGGTTCATCGTTGCCCATGCGGGCGCGGGCGGTGAACTCGAATCGTTCATTACGAAGGATTTTACGATTGAGGCAAGCAGCGATGATGAGACTTGGACTCCGGTTGTTACGGTCACGGGGAATACTTCCGGTCTGACAACGCATGATCTTGAGGAACCGGTCCAAGCAAGATATTTCAAACTTGCGATAACGAACCCGGGCGACCTTGATCAGGAGACCGGTCATTACGCAGCTCAGATTTACGAATTCCAAGCCTTCGGGTTCGCACTAGATCAGTCCGAGGAACCGGGAACAGGTGTAACCGCTGATCCGATTGCGCTTCCTGCCGGCGTTGCGCAATCGGCCGTCGGTAACGTGAACGGCTTGCTGGCCGAATATTACGCGGGTACGGGCTCGGGTAACAATTTTGGTTTCGGCGCCTATAAAGCGACGATGATCGATCCGCTCGTCAATTTCACGGATCTCAATCCGATCTTGGCGACCGCTACAGGCGGTGAGGATGGCGCGAACGTCCGCTGGTCGGGACAGATCATGCCGCCAGAGACCGGTGAGTATACGTTCTACATGATGGGCGACAACGGATTCCGACTGTGGATCGACGATGAGCTTGTCATCGACCATTGGGTGAATGACTGGGATAAGGAGCAGATTAGCGTACCTATCCAACTGGAAGGCAGCCGTAAATATAAGATGAAAATCGAATACTTCGAAGATTACGGCGGCGCGAACTTGTACCTGCGCTGGTCGACAGCGACGATCGCGAAGGAAATCGTGCCGAGCAATGCCTTCTTCCTTCCTGCGGATTATACGGGCGCAGCGTCGGGCTTCGTAGCAGCCGAAGGCAATGAACTTACGCTTACGATGCTGTCGGAGCTCGCAGCGCTTCCTGCCGAAGCGGACAAACATATCGCCGTGACGGCAGACGGGATTGACGTTGCGGTCGAGAGCATTGAGGCCACTACGTCCAACTTGCAGCTGAAGCTTGCGAAAGCCATCCTCCCTGGACAGCGAATTGCGGTCCGTTATGACAGTGAAGCCGGCATGCAATATGCCGACGGAACGGTGATCGGCGGTTTTGCTTTTACGCCTGTCAATCTATCCAACGTGGAGGACTACTCGCCGATCGCCATCGCCATGTCGCTCTACGGCAGCGCGAAGACGAACCGGTCGTTCGCATGGTATACGAATTACAACCGTCCTCAGAGTGCGCCGGCCAATGCGACGGACAGCATCGTCGAGGTTGTGCCTGCGATCGGGACATTCGACGCGCCGGACGTGCTGCGTTTCATAGGCAAGCCGGAAGAGACGCGGATTCTGAATAATCTCAAGATCACGAGCAGCACGACCGGATCGTTCATCAGCCATAAGGTGCTGGTCGAAGGCTTGACGCCGGGCACAGCTTACAAATACCGCGTCGGCTCCGACGGGAACTGGAGCGATGCCGGTTATTTCACGACGGAAGGCGAGCAGGAGAAAAACTTCCATTTCTTGTATCTAACGGATTCGCAAGGGTCGAACTCGCAAGATTACACGGTCTGGGCCGATACGTTGAACCAAGCGACTCAGCGTTTCCCGGATTCGAAGTTCTTGCTTATGACCGGTGACCAAGTCGATGCGGGAGCGCTTGAATCCCAATGGTTGGACTACTTCGGCAAACCGCAGAAACTGCTGATGAACCTGCCGCTGATGGCCGCTGTCGGCAATCACGAAGGCCCTTATAACGATAACTACTATTATCATTTCCATTATCCGAACAACTCGATCGATGACCCGCTGCCGCCGGGCAGCGTCTATGCGTACGACTATGGCGACGCGCACATCATGGTGCTGAACACGATGGATATGGGCTGGGATGACCGTCAGAAGGCATCGTTCAAGCAGGAGATCGAATGGTTGAAGCACGAAGTCGCGCGGACGGATAAGAAGTGGAAGATCGTGGCGTTCCATAAGGCGATCTATTCCGTCGGCAACCATGCTCTAGACAGCGACATTCTCGAACTGCGCGAGATGCTGTATCCCGTCTTCGACGAGCTCGGCATCGACGTCGTCCTGCAAGGACACGATCATACGTTCATGCGCTCGTTCCAAATGTACGACAACAAGCCGATTAAAGATGTTCAGAAGGATGCTGACGGCAATGTCCTCAATCCGGACGGCACGCTCTACATGATCAACAACTCCGCGGCGACGAAATTCTATGACATCAAGAACGGCGTGGATCACTTCTATACGGATGTCTTCTTGCAGCCGAAGAAAGCCGTCTACTCCGGCGTCGAGTTAACGGAGAACAGTTTCACCATCACGTCCTATCAATCCGGCGACGATGTACCGTTCGATGCTTACACCATCGTAAGGGAAGACACGAAGCCGAATCCGGTCGAAGGATTGGCAGCGGCGCAATCGGAAGACGGGAACCGGGTGCTGACATGGACGAAGCCGCAGGATCAGCCAGGCAACGCCATTCGCGGATTCCGAATCTATGAGACGAACGGAAAGCTTGGCGCGAACTGGAACGTGTATGTCCCCGTGACGGACGGGCAGACGAATTATCAATATGCCGTTACGGGTACCAACCCCGATCAGGCGTATCAATTCGTGGTGAAGGCCGTCAACAAACGCGATAACTCGGCCCCTGCGACCGTGACGAGCGCGGGCAATACGCCGATTGCGCCGACAGCGCCTGTAGTGGACGACGCGCACAATACGTTCGGCTGGACGAATGCGCCAGGCTATGCGGACGTAACGGACTATGAATACAGCCTCGATAATGGCGCAACCTGGAAGGCGGCGACAGCCAATCCGCAGCCGATTGCCAATGGCGATTACGCTTCCGGTGCCGTTCAGGTACGCATTGCCGCTCTAGCGGAGCTGGGCATTTCGGCAGGAACGCCGCTTATCTCGAACAAGGCCTACACGAAGAACGATACGCGGGATACGTTCCTGCTCACGGGAACGATCGAACGCGGCGATCAGATCAAAGTGGCGGTGAACGTAGAGGAACTGACTAGTTACGACGAAGAAGCCTACCTGGTTTTCCAACTCGTGAAGGGAACCAGCCCGACTCCGATCTTGATCAGCGCGGTTCCGCTTAAGCAGACGAAGATGGCCATTACGCAATACTTCAACGAGACCGACGCGGATTACAGCGTAAAGGTGTTCGTCGTTGATCAATTCAACAGCAAGCTTACAACGCCAGTCCAACTGGCAAGGCCCATTGAACTCCAATAATGGATGAGAAGAGAGGACTGCTAAGGTGAAAAAGGTTTTGGCAGCTATGCTGGCGCTGCTCTTCGTTCTGACGCCGGTGTCGGGATTCGCGGCGGCTTCCTTCACGCTCGATGTGAGCGCGGGGAAAGTGCTGCGCGGCGAAGAGATTACGCTTTCCGGTTCGGCAGCGGACGACGTTGTCGTGAAGATTATACGTCCCAACGATACTGTCTTTTATATGGATGTCATTAAGCCCGCGAATGGCAGCTACGCGGCTAAGATTACCATTCCCGTGTCTGCGGACTTTGCGCCGTACGGCACCTATCGCGTGGCTGCTAGCAGCAGTTCCGCTACGCTGACCAAGTCGTTCTCCGTCGTGGAGACATTAAGCGGAGGCGATGTCGGCGGATTGTACCCAGGTGACGGAGGAAGCACCACCCCTGACGAAGGTACGTCGCCTCCCGGCAGCTCGAGCCCCATTCCTGCCGATGCCGGACAAACCGCGAATGCGGTCATTGAGCCCGAATTAGCGGCAGATGGCAGCTTCCGATTCGGCGCAGACACGCTTGCCGCCGCAATTGCGCAAGCGCGGGATGCAGTCACGGTTGAACTGCCAGCCGATGCGGGCACGGCGGACTACACGCTGGAGTTTCCGGCGCAAGCGCTGAGCGCGTTGAATTCGGCCGAACGCGATCTCATCCTCGTATTCGGCGGAGGCTCGATCCGTCTGCCTGCAGGCGCAGCTTCGTCTGCAGCTAACGGCGGACAAGCCGGAACGATCCGCATTGTCGTGAACACTGCGCTTACCGATGAGGTGAAGCAGCAGATTAATCAGGCTGCGAATGCCTATGCGGGATATCGTTTCATCGGAGCGGCCATCTCGGTTGACATTCAACTAGTTGCAGGCGGCAGCAGCACAGCGGTGCATCAATTGGATCAACAAGCAACCGTCACGCTGAAGCTGACGGATGACCAGCAACGCTCGGTGACAAGCGGACTTGCCGGCGTGTATTACGTGAACGGCAACCAATTGGAGTATGTGGTCGGTACGGCAGATGGTGGCAGCTTCACGTTCCGGACGAACCATTTCTCCACGTATGCGGTTCTGGACTATACGAAGAGTTTCGCGGATCTGAAGGGACATTGGGCGGAGAAATCGGTCCTATCGCTCGCGGCGAGACATATCGTAACCGGCGTGGACGAGCAGCACTTTGCCCCAGCTCGGCAAATTACGCGAGCTGAATTCACGACGATGATCATGCGCAGCTTGGAATGGACAGGCAACGTGGACGTTCAAGCAGGCGGAGCATCGTTCACCGATGTCGCAGCAGGGTCGTATTATGCGGACGCCGTAGCGAAGGCAGCTGCGCTTGGCATCGTCACGGGCAATAACGGCGAATTCCTGCCGAATGCCATAATCTCGCGCGAAGAAGCGATCACGATTCTCGTTCGGGCAGCCGGCGAGTTTAATTTGACCGCCTCTAACGAAGGAAAGCCGGCTTTCTCCGATGCGGACGAGATCTCGGCATGGGCCGTCGAGGCTGTGAATCAGGCCTGGTCGAAGGGGCTCATCGAAGGCAACGGACAGCAGTTATATCCGAAGAAATCCGTAACGCGGGCAGAAGCGGCCGTGATGATCAACCGGCTGCTGCCTGCAGGAACTTAAGGAAGACAAGCGAAGGGAGGACGACATTCACATGTGGAAAAAGCTGTTCGCAGCTGCTATGACATTCTTGTTCGTGTACAACATGCTGCTGCCGGTTATGGAAGGTATCGCAGTTGCAGCCTCCGCCGATGTTGCGGCAACCCGGAACGTGGCGCTTGGCGCGACCGCGACGTCTTCCGGCCAATGCAACGCCAACGAGAGTGCGGCCCATGCGATCGATGGCAAGAGCGATACGAAGTGGTGCGATAATACGTCCGTCGCCAAAAAATGGCTGCAGCTCGATCTCGGCAACGTCTACAACATCAACGAATGGGTGTTGCAGAATGCGGCCATTAACGAGTCTTCGAACGCGCCATTTTGGAATACGAAGAACTTCCGCCTCCAGAAGAGCGATGACGGTACGACATGGACGGACGTTGACGTCGTGACGAACAACGCCCAGACGATCGTGGATCGTTTCGTGGAGCCGTTCTCGGCGCGTTATGTCCGGCTGTATATCGACAAAGCCGCATATGACAGCAACATCGCGCGGATCTATGAATTGGAACTATACGGGGTAGACGCGGACAAGGTACCGGCGGACCCAATCACAAACCTGGCGCCGATCGACTATGTCGATCCGTTCATCAATACGCTGGGCGATAACGGCCAGACGAATCCCGGTCCATCTACGCCGTTCGGCCTCGTATCGCTCGGTCCGGACAGCGAGGGCGGCGCATTCAGCGGCTACTATTACGAGAATAAGTACCTGAAGGGCTTCTCGCATCTTCGCTTCAGCGGCGTAGGCTGCAGCGGCGCGGGCGGCAACATTCTGATGATGCCGCAGACGCGGGACTTCACGAACAACGTCGCGGACTACAAGCAGAAGTACGACAAGCTCAGCGAACAAGCATCGGCAGGGTTCTACGGTGTAACGCTCGCCTCCGGCGTTGGCGTACAGCTGACGGCTTCCGACAATGTAGGCTTCCACAAATATACGTTCCCGAATGCGGAGAATACGGGTTCGGTGCTGGTCGACCTCTCCAACTCGTACGCGGGTATGGTGGATGCTAACTTAAGCGTTGTCGGCACGAATGAAATTACCGGGATGATCAAATCCCAGAACGTGTGCGGACATGGCTATTACACGATCTATTATTCGATCCAGTTCGACCACAACTTCGATTCCTATACTTCGTGGCAGAACGATTCGGTCGGTGCGGCAGCCCAGCGCGCCGGCACGAAGAGCGGCGTATGGCTGAACTTCAACACGAAGGACAACAAGACGGTTCAAGCGAAAGTCGGCCTGTCGACGATCAGCGTGCAGCAGGCGCAAGCCGAGCGCGGCGAGTATGCGGACTGGGATTTCGAGGCGCGGCATACCGAGGCAAGAGCAGCTTGGAGCAACGCCCTGAATAAAGTGGAAATTACGGATGCAGACGAAACGAACAAGCGCGTGTTCTATACGCAGATGTACCATTCCTACTTGAGTCCGAAGAACGTGACCAGCTCGGCAGGTACGTTCAAGGCGGGACGAGACGAGAACACGATTCGTCAAGCTTCGGAGCTCGGTGAAGACTTCGAGTATTACAACGGTTGGACGACATGGGATGATTTCCGCAAATATCCGCTGTTCTCGCTCCTCGAGCCGCAGCGCTATAACAACATGGTGAAATCGCTCGTCGATCTGTACGGCACGCGCGGCTCTTACACCCAGTGGGGCGATGGCTATTGGCCGAGCCCAACCGTACGCAACGAGTTTAACGGCGCCGTCATTCTGGATGCGTACGCCAAAGGCTTCCAGGACTTCGACGTGCACAAGGCGCTGAAAGGGATGGCCGTCGATGCGGATAACTTCGCGATCAGCGACGGAGAGATCTCCGGCAAGCTGGAGAAGTACAACAGCGCGTCGTTCCCGATGAAGCTGGCGCAGCTGATCGGCGATGAGGCCACGTATGAGAAGTACAAGAACCTGGCCTTGTCTTATAAGCAGCTATGGAATCCGAATCAAGTGGATGAGAAGGGCGTTAAGACCGGCTTCTTCACGCCTAACGGCACAACGGTCGGCGCAGGCGATATTCTAGCGGTAGACCGCTATGCTTACCAAGGCAATCTGTGGCAGTATCGCTGGTCCGTGCCGCAGGATATCAACGGTCTTGCGGAGCTGATGGGCGGCAAGACGGAGATGGCGAAGCAGCTGCAGCATTTCTTCGCGATCGATGAATACATGGCCGTCAATGAGGAAGACTTGTTCGCTCCTTATTTGTTCAACTACCTGGGTTATCCTTACCTGACTCAATATTATGCAAGAGAGTATACGACGGAAGTCGTGACGCAGAAGTACCATAACCACGGCGCATATGCGTATCCGATCCAATCGCGCATCTACCGTGACGACCCGGAAGGCTACCTGCCTTCGATGGACGATGATGCAGGCGGCATGTCCTCTTGGTACGTATACAGCGCACTCGGCTTATTCCCGGGCAACCCGGGCGAAGCGCACTTCCTGATCGGCTCGCCGATCTTCTCCGAAGTGAAGCTGCATATGGGCAGCGGCAAGACGCTGACGATCAAGGCGGACAACGTATCCAGCGAGAACCGCTTTATCCAGTCCGCGAAGCTGAACGGCGGCGACTTCGATCAAGCGTGGATTTCGTACGAAGATCTGATGGCAGGCGGCACGTTGGAATTCCAGATGGACAGCACGCCGAACACGAACTGGGGCGCGAAGGCAAGCGCGCAGCCGACGACGATCGATTATTCGGCCGACATCGATAACAACTTGGCGCATGAACCGCTCGTTGCGGAGCAATCGACATGGCGTTATTACGACAAAGGCCAATCTGCCGGCGAAGGCTGGACCGATTTGAACTTCGATGACAGCAAGTGGAACTCCGGTCCTGCGATGCTCGGGTACGATAACTATGGCAAACCGGTGACGAAGGTAAGCTTCGGGCCGAACGCGAGCAGCAAGTATCCGACGACGTACTTCCGCCAGACGTTCGACGCCAAGGATATTGACGGCATTCTTGAACTGGATGCCAGCTTGATCCGCGACGACGGCGCAGTCGTGTACTTGAACGGCCATGAGGTGATTCGCACCAATATGCCAACAGGTACGGTCAAGTACGACACGTATGCCAATGCGACCGTCGGGGATGAACGCGATCGCAACGTATTCCTGATCGATCCGGCCTATTTGGTCGAGGGGGAAAATGTCTTGGCTGCCGAGGTGCATCAGGTCAATGGCACTAGCTCGGATCTGGCGTTCGATTTCGGCCTCGAGGCGGTCAGGAAGCTGGCGACGCCGGCTGCTCCGACCAATCCTGTCGTGGACGACAAGGCGAACACCTTCGGCTGGACGCCTGTTAGCGGCATCAATGCCGCGACGGACTACCAATTCAGCACCGATGGCGGCGCTAAGTGGAGAACGGCCAGCGCCAATCCGCAGACCGTCGGACCGCTTCATTATGCGGCAGGCGCCATTCAAGTGCGCGTGAAGGAGAATATCGCCTTGAACCGCGCTGCAGGCGAGGTTCTGCGCTCGAACGCAGCCTATACCTCCGACGTGAAGTGGGATGTGTATGATCTGAAGGTTAACCTCCAGCAGAAAGGCAATCTATCGGTGGATGTGACCGGTACGTTGAAAGGCGAATACGGCGATTCGGCCGTCGTCGTCTTCCAGCTCATGGACGGCCAAGAACGCGCTTGGGTATCTAGCGCGGTGCCGATCAAGCAAGGAAGCTTCAGCATCTCCCAGATCTACAATCTGAACTCGGACAACTATAAAGTGAATGTGTATCTGGTTAATGCCTTCGACGGCGATATCTACGCATCGCCGCTGTGGCTTGCGGATCCTTACGTGCAGCAGGCCGAGCCTGGCAGCCAGCCGGATCCGGAAGGTCCGCCGGTGATTGCGGATCCGATCCCGGAGCCGCTGCCGCTGCCGGATCCGTCGGAAGAACCGACCGAACCGGAAGAACCGGAGGTGCCTGAGAACACCGTGGTGCTGCAGTTCGAAGACCGCGCAGCTTGGACTTCGGCGAACAATGCCTTCAACAGCCAGCCGCTGAAGACCGAAGCGGGCAATGGCGGGACCGTCGTAGCCAATACGTTCACTGGGGCGTGGCTCTCTTACAATGTCGATTTCGGCACGACTGGATCCAACCTGATTCAGGTGGTTTATGATGCGCCGACGAGCAGAACGCCGGCAGGAAGCACACTCGAAGTCAGACTCGGCAGCGAAACAGGCGAGCTTCTGGGCACTGCCGACCTGAAGAACACGGGCAGCGGCTGGGGAACATACAGCACAGCCCAAGCGAAGCTAAGCCGGACCGTAACCGGAGCGCAGACGCTCGCGGTCGTCATGAAAGGCGCTACGACAAGCTCGCTGCCGTACATCGGCAATTTCGATAAGCTGACGCTCGGCTATGAGGCGGTTCGCAGCGATTATTCGAAGCTTGAACTCGAGAGCTATGACGAGTGGACGACGGAACTGAACCCGTCGAACAGCGGTCCGCTGAAGACCGAAGCGGGCAAAGGCGGCGTTGGCAAGCAAGTTGCCAATACGTTCAATGGGGCATGGCTCGCATACAAACGAATGGACTTCGGACAACAAGGCGTGAACCAATTCGCCATCGAGTATGCGGGCAATTCGACCAATACGATCGCGAATGCCGCCGTGGAAGTTAGGCTCGGCAGCCCAAGCGGCCAACTGGTCGGTACGGTGGCGACGCCGCCGACGGCTAGCAGCTGGGGGACTTATCAGACGGTTACCGCCGATCTGACGGAGACCGTGACGGGTATTCAAGATCTGTACCTTGTGTTCACTGGTAGCGCGGCAGAAGGCGAGACGGGCAAAAAATACATCGGCAACTTCGATAACGCCGGCTTCTCGCTGACCGGCCAACAGACGGAAGCCGATGTCACGCTCGAATTCGAGAATCGGCTCGATTGGTCGCCGGATAAGAACACCTTCAACAGCAACCCGCTGAAGACCGAGGCACGGCCGTCTCCGATCGGCAGAACGGTCGTCGGCAACACGTTCACCGGCGCATGGCTGACCTATAAAGCCGACTTCGGCAAGCAGGGGAAGAACACGATCGCGATCGACTATGACTCGCCTTCCAACCGCGCGCCGAACGACGTCGTTGCTGAGATTCGACTGAACAGCAAGGATGGCGACGTGATCGGGAAAGTCAATCTGCCGAATACGGGCGGAGCCTGGGACAATTACAAGACCGTGACCGCGCAGTTGGACCAGCTCATCACCGGAGAACAGACGATCTGCATCGTGTTCAAAGGCACGACGACGTCCAGCCTCCTGTACGTGGGCAACTTCGACAAGATGACGTTTAGCAAATCCATCTAGTCCTGCAATCATCGCCTGTTAACTGGCGCCATCCCAGAATGGCGCCAGTTTTTTGCCTGTAGAGAATCGCCTGCGACAATTGCAAGATAAGGCTTTACAACAATCCTGCCGGCAGTATATGATGTAATAGGACACCAAATGGTGTCCATTATAACGAATAGAAAGAGGGATCGTTCGTATGCATATTCTAGCCATCGTTCTGCAAAGCTGGCTGCTATTCTCCATGGCTTTCTTCGGCGGAAGCAAGATTGCGGGAGCTAAACATCAAATTGAACTGTTCGAATCCATTCAATTGCCGCAATGGTTCCGCTTAATTACGGGTTACCTCCAGGCCCTTGGCGCCATCGGGCTCGTCATCGGCTACTGGGATGCGGGATTTGCCGCCTGGTCCGCAATCGGGATCGGCATTATGATGCTCGTGGCGATTGTTACGCATCTGAGAGTGAAACATTCGCTTGGCAAGACATTCCCTGCCATCTTGAATCTGTTGATCGCGCTTGCCGTCGTGCTCTTGTACGCAGACGAACTGTCCGCGGTCTTCGGGTAAGTTGTCCCATCTCTATTAAACGGGCTTGTCCCTTCTACTGAAACCGATGAAAGCTGTGATATTCGGCAGGTTCCTCTTTCCTTGTCCATGCATTAACTATAAATGCAACACGACGTCGGACAAGGTGAGGGGGATTGCTATGAACCGTAAAGCGAGCGCCAAGAAAGTAAGCAAGAATGCGGCATCCTTCAAAAAAGTGGCGGGCAAAGCCGCTGTAAGAGCGCCAAGAAGAAACCGGGACTGCCGGAATCTCGGAGCGAATCAAGGTTGTATCGAGATTCTGTTTACGACGGTTTGTACAGATTTCTAATCCAAACTGTTATACGAGCACGATCCTCCATGGAGAGCGACATGATAACATGTTCGCTCTCTTTGCCGTTCATCCGTCTTCGACTGAATTTCCAGGCTCTCTCTCAAATGGGCACGTGCCAAATCTACTAGAATAGCATGCCGTTATGATATTTCTACCGTATCCCACGTTCTTTTTCTTGCATTAACTATAATGCAACACAACGTCGGACAAGGTGAGGGGGATTGCTATGAACCGTAAAGTAAGCGCCAAAAAAGTGAGCAAAAAAGCAGCTTCTTTCAAAAAAGTGGCAGGAAAATCCGGACTGAGAGCGCCAAGAGGCAACCGCGGCTGTCAAAATCTCGGACTGAACCCGGGCTGTACGTCGATTCTTTACACAGCCGTGTGCACGGTGTAATGGATTACGGCCAAGCGTGAAGATCAACAGAAGCAGGGTGGACATGGCAACGTGTTCACTCTCTTTGTTATAGAGGGACTTAGGGAGTTGATTCGATTGGCAATTGATAAAGCGGTTTTACTAGCCATCGCGCATCGAGCAAGGAGTCTCTATGAGCGGTCGAATGCGAATGATAAGGAACCGACGCCATCCATACTCGTTTCGCTAGAACAGTCGGACCAATGGAGAGAGGCCGTCGCCCCCGAGAATGAGCTGCTGTTCCGACAACGGCTGCAATGGGATCAATGGACGATTCAGGTGTCCGAAGCTGTATCGGAAGAAGCCGAATGGAGCGACGCTGCGGAATTCCCGCAATGGGTACGCACATTAGAAGAGACGTTGCTGAGCTGTTCGCCTTCCGCCTCTGTGTCCCCTCGGTTCCTGAACAAGCAAGATCCTCTGCCATTCGAGCCGTTGTTCACCCCATTCGTTCATATGGCCGTTCGGCGGCTGCAAGATCGAGCCGCGGGTTTGCTGGACGGCCTGCTATCCGAGAGCGCGCAACGCGGGCTGGAGAGAAGCTTGCTGAAGCGGCTGTCCCAGATCGGCGCACAGTCCTTCCAATGGGAGTTCATCCTGCGCAAATGCTATCGCAATGGCAAGAGAACCGGAACCAAACGTTCCCGGAAGAAATACGATTCCTTCATTAAAGACCTGCTCGGCGGCGGTTACGCCGATTTCTTCCTCGACTACCCCGTATTAGCCAAATCGCTCTCCGTCGCTTGCGACCAATGGGTCGACGCGCTTCACGAGTTATTGCTGCGGCTTGAAGCCGACCTGCCGGATCTCGAACAAGTCTTCCAGCATAGCCAAGTGTTTGGTCAAGTGGTTACCGTCGATCCGCATCTGTCCGACTTTCATCACGATGGGCGATCCGTATTCATCTTGACGTTCGCATCGGGTGGGAAAGTCGTCTACAAGCCTCGCGACCTGGGGATGGAGGAAGCCTTCTTCCATCTGTTGCAATGGCTGAACGTCGCAGGGGCATCGCCGGCTTTGTATGTGGCAACTATACTTAATCGCACCGCATACGGATGGATGGAATTTATCGAGCAATCGCCCTGCGATAGCGAAGAGGCAGCGGGCCGCTATTTTCACCGGGCAGGAGCTCTTGCCTGTATGCTCTACGTCCTGAAGGGCACGGACTTCCATTACCAGAACATCATTGCCCATGGCGAACATCCCGTTCCGATCGATCTGGAGATGCTGCTCTATCCGGATAAAGCGGTTGCGCTGAGCGACGCTGAGCGTCTCGACTCGGTTCAGCCAGCCATCGGGCAGACGTCGGTGCTTCACACGGGGCTCTTCCCAACCAGTGAGACCATGATGGAGGACGAAGAGGGACAGGTACATGATTTATGCGGATTCGGCGCGGAGACATCCATGGAGACGTCTTTCGAGGAGCCTGTCTGGGAGGACATCAATACGGACGGGATGACCTGCGATTTTATGTATCAGAAGTCTCCTGGCTCGAAGAACGCAGCTTATCTTGGCGCGCGAATCTTACATCCGTATGAATGGAAGGATGCGATCGCAGCCGGATTCCAAGCCATGTATACGCTCTTGATGGAGAAGAAGCAGGAATTGCTCGCCGCGGACGGCCCGCTCACGTTGTTCCGGACGAAGAAGTTACGTTATATTTTTCGGAGCACCGGCGATTACTACCAGCTCTATAAGGAAAGCCTGTATCCAGAATCGATGAGCGGCGGCATTCAACGCAGCATCATCTTCGATCAGCTTGCTGGCGCTATGGTTGGCTCTGCCCGCAAACCGTTACTGTGGCCGCTCATCCGAGCTGAGCATCTGGCAATGGAACGAATGGACATCCCGTATTTTACGGTGGCCGCGACGAGCACCTCCTTGACGCTGCCAACGGGAGATATCATCCCGTGCGTATTCATCCAATCAGGTTATGACGGCGTATGCGCTCGCTTGCGGCAGCTATGCGATCAAGATAGACACAAGCAAGTTTCCATCATCCGGAATGCGTTCAGCGGCAAACAAGCTTCGATCGAGCAATCCTTGCTCCCGTCAGATCAAACCTTCTTCGCGCTTGCCGACCAACTCTTGCCCGTATCGCAAGCGGATTGCCTCCATGAAGCCGTCAATATTGCGGAAGTGGTCAAAAACGATCTCGACTTTAACAGCAGCAGTTACGCGATGCTGACCAACATCCACCACCTGTATTCGGGGAACGCCGGTATCGCGCTATTCTTAGCCGCCGCGGCAAGCGTAACGGGAGATCAGGCTAGCGAACGCCTCGTTCACCAACTAACTGAAGCGACATGCGCCGGTTTATTAGACCGTCCACAATCAGGCATCGCCACAGAACTGGGGATCGGAGGAGGCGCCGGATTAGGCTCCATCGTCTATTCCTTCGTCCTGATCAGCCGATTCCTGCAAGATGCGAGCTACCTTGCCAAGGCAGAGCGGATCGCTGACTTGATCACGGATTCCGCTATTGAAGAAGATACGCGGTATGATCTCGTGTACGGATCTTCAGGGGCGCTGCTCGCCTTGCTCGCGCTGCACCATGCCACGCGCAATCCGGTGCATCTTGAACGAGCCATCCGGTGCGGGGAACGATTGTTGGAGCAGCGCGTACCTAGTCACTTAGGCTTCCGGGCATGGAACCATGCAGCCATTCCGCTTCCCGAAGGATACCTGCTGACCGGATTGTCGCACGGAAGCTCCGGCATCGCGTATGCGTTGTGCCGTCTGTACCGGGCCACAGCCGACGCTTCCTATCTGGAAGCGGCATTGGAAGCTTTCGACTATGAAGACCATACGTACTCGGAAGCTTGGGAGAACTGGCCGGATTACCGGGCAACGGCGAGCGGGGATGAACCTAACTACCGCGCGAACAGCTGGTGTCATGGCGCGACAGGCATCGGCATGGCACGACTGGCTGCCCTTCAGATGAATATCCTCACGGACCGTACAGGACTGGAGCGTGCTCTGACGAGAAGTATGGGGAGCGAATGGAGCGGCGCTTGCCATCTATGCTGCGGGCATTATGGGCGCATCGATTTCCTGCTGTCCGCCTCGGAAGCGCTGCAAGATGAAGAGCTGTCGGCGCATATGTTGAAGCGTACTGCTTGGGTCTTGAATCGGCAGAAGAATTCCGCCACCTTCGGTCTGACGATGGATTCCCGCACGGGCGGCCCGGCGCTCGGCTTCTTCCAAGGCTTATCGGGTATCGGTTACGAGTTATTGCGATTGTCCGATCCGAAGCGGTTCCCTTCGGTGCTGCTGTTTGAGGTTTAGAGCAAGCTGCGGAACCATTAGAGGGTTAATAGGATGATAGGGGGCGTATCTTGTCCCCTATTCGTTTGCTCTACCTGATCCTTGCATTTATTCCCGCACAGCCGTGCTATGATAAGGCGTAACGGAATTTTCATGATATTGGGCAGGCGATAACCGAATCATTGTACATAGGGGAGGAAGGCACGAGTGAAGAAGATTCTTGTCATCGATGATGAAGCGGCTATCCGAGACTTGATTGAGCTTGTCCTCCGGAGGGAGAACTTTCTGGTGCAGACAGCGGAAGATGGCGCTACGGGACTCCAGGCGTTGGATTCCTTTAAGCCGGATTTGGTCGTGCTGGATTTGATGCTGCCGGACTATTCCGGTTATGACCTGTGCAAGGAAATGACCAAGAAACATGCGATTCCGATCATTATGTTATCGGCGAAGAGCGAAATTATCGATAAAGTGCTGGGACTTGAACTGGGTGCGGAGGATTATCTGACCAAACCTTTCGATAATCGGGAGCTCATTGCCAGAATCAAAGTGGTGCTTAGAAGATACGAGAACAACAACCAGAATAGGCACGGCGAAGACAGCCAGATGCATTATGGCGAACTGTCGTTTGATCTGGAAACCAAAGTGGTGCTGAAGAACGGAACGCCGGTTTCGTTGACGGCCAAAGAATATAAAATTCTCGAAACGCTGCTCAAGAGACCCGGAAAAATTTTCACAAGGGACGAACTTCTGGAGATCGCGTGGGGATATGATTTTCTGGGGGACAGCCGCAGCGTGGATATGACTATCATGCGGTTAAGAAGGAAGCTGGAGGATGACGCCGAAAACCCTAAGTACGTGAAGACCATCTACGGATTCGGCTATCAGCTGGGAGGCGACGCTACCTGAACTACGCAACCCGACTTTTGTTGACTTACTTATTCTTCTCCGTCCTATCCTTTGCCATCATTATTGTTTCCGTGGACAAGGCGATCGACTACTATAGTTTCAAGACCATAGAGAAGAAAATGATCGAAAAGGCCGACTTGTATGAGCTGTCCTTTAGGGAAATCATCGCCAAAGCTGAAAGTTCAACGGGCGGGGGTGAAGTCTCGGATGTGCCGAGAACCGCGCTCGAGAGGTTGAAAACATCCGGCAAGGAAGTGCGGATCTACGATAGAAATCAGTCGTTATTGGGATTGGCGGTGGATGGCATCGTCATACATAATGGCACGCCTTTGATATTTAAGGGCAACATCGAGAATGCCCTGAAGGGAAATTATGCTTATACCGTCGCCGATACGAAATTGCTGTATTTTGCGATACCCATTCAGAACATGTACTATGAAAATGTTTATGCGTTCGAGTTTGTGGAGGACATTTCCTATTTTTACGAGACCATGGATCAAATCCGCACGATTCTGATTGCCGGCGCAGTAGGTTTCCTTGTTCTGATCACGCTTGCAAGCTTATTCATTGCCCGCAATACGACCAAACCGATCCAATATTTGCTTGGCGCGACGGAGAAATTCTCCAAACAGCAGTTCCAGCAGGTCCACTTGAACCGCAAAGACGAGCTTGGGATGCTTGCGGCAGGATTAAATCAGATGGGGATACAATTAAACGACTATATCCAGCATCAGAAACAGTTTGTCTCCAATGTCTCGCATGAATTGAAAACGCCGCTTGCCGCGATCCGAGGGTTCTCCCAATATTTGTACGAGGGTGAGACAGAAGATAAGAATTTGCAAAAAATCTATTCACATCTCGTGAATGAATCGGACAGGCTTACCCTGCTGATCAACGAACTGTTAACGTTATCTCGATTTGACAAGGCGGGAACGGATGAAATAGGCAAGGAAAAGACAGATTTGTCCGCGTTAACCGAGCGTGTCGCAGCGGAGATGCGCTCCAAAGCCGAAACCAAAGGAATTACGTTGGAAGTCAAGCCGGGCAAAACGGCTTTCATCGATGTCAATCCAATCTTGATGACGCACGCCATTGCGAATCTTGTAGATAACGCCATCAAGTACTCCAATGCCGGCACGCGGGTTAGAATCGAAACGTTGGTCGGACAGAAGGAAGCGGTTATTCGGATCAGCGATCAGGGGATCGGCATTCATGAGGATGAGATTGCCCGGGTTCAAGAAAGATTCTATCGAGCGAAGAATGCGAATGCTGCCAAAGGTTCAGGCCTCGGGCTCTCCATGTGCAAAGAAATCGTCGAGAAATTCGACGGACGCTTGACCATTGAAAGCAGAATCGGCGTGGGCACCGTCGTCTCCATCATTCTTCCCCTAGCTTGAAGTTAGTTACAAGAATGATACAGGATTGTTGTTAGTCTAATAAATTGTTTTCATAAAATGACTTCATAAGGCTTAACAAATTCAATTATGGAGGGAATTTATTATGAAAGCATTGAGAAAACCAGCAACTGTGGTGTTGCTCGCGGTACTGACTACGACATTGTTGGCGGGATGCCAAGAACAACGGGAAGATTCGGCGGCAGGCAATTCAACAACCAATAACGCAGCGGCTAGCAATTCGTCGGGCAATTCATCGAATAATAGCACGGATTCCGAGGTGATCAAGGAGGGCACGATCCCCAAGGAAGGGAACGTGATCCTTAACGAGCTCGCTTTTGTGCATGAAGATCAGACCGTTGCTCTATCTGACGTTGTTGACCAAACGAAGCTTGAACGTATATTCGGCAAGGCGGAAGAGATCACGTCCCACACCTATTCGGCAGACGATGGTTTGAATATGGATCAATTGCTTGGCCGCACGAAGATCCTATACCAATATCCGGGACTTGAGATCGAGACATTCGACGCGGGCAAAGGAAGCGAATTCCGTATCACCACGATTGAGATTACCGATGCCAAATATGCCACGATCCGAAACATCAAAGTCGGCGACAGTGTCGAAGAGCTGACTAAAGCGTATCCGGAAGGAAAGCTGATGGGAGACGGGGCGACCGCCGCAGAAGATAGTTTCCGATACGAGCCGGTAAATTATGTGGATGTCATGACATTCCACATCAAAGATGACAAGATTGCGGGTATTCGCATTAGCACGCTGTTGGATTGAACGGGCAACATTCCAACATTCCATGAGCGCAACTTGTAAGACATTTTAATCTTTAGGGTCCAACCACTGAGAAGCGGTTGGACCTTTTTGGCATTTACGAACAAAGAGCAATTTCACGCAACGACAAGGATTTCCTCGTTGATCCTTGTTTTCCATGTATTGGTTCCAGGCTTGTATACATACGGTATATCCCAACACTTGCCGCTTAAAAATGTTCCGATTCCCCCGCCCACGTGCTACAATGGATTCTAAAGTTAACCGCTTAACTCATACCTTTAAACGATAGTGACAACGCTTACATGAAAGTGCGGGAGGGTGAACATGCTCAAGCTCAATAACTGGTATATCCGGTTACTCGTTTCGTATTTTCCGATCTTGGTGCTTACCGTGTCGATGATTATTTTCCTGTCGTTTATCGCGGTCAATGAAATCTCGCGGTCCGAGACCGCCAAGGCGGATAAGATTACAACCGGCTATGTCGTCGATAGCATTGAGAACGCCCTGCATGAGGTCGAATTTACGGTGCTCAACGAGGCTGCCAAAAATTTGAACTACTCCGCGTATCTGAACGGGTCGCAGGTGACGACCAATAAGTACAACGTCGTACACAGTCTGCGGGCGTTGGTCGAGGACAGCGATCTGATCGAGTCGGTCTACCTCTTCCGGGAAACGGACGATAAGGTGCTGACGCCGAGCGCCGAGTCCGATCTGGCTGACTTCGGGGATCGGGCGTTCATCGAGCAAGCGAAGAATAAGCGGGAATTCCAAGGGTGGTCGGTCAGCCGCGAATACCGGGAATTCGACCGGTTGGAACCCGTTCGGGTCATCTCGATGTACAAGCAGACGCCGCTCCCCTTCGGCAAGGACGGTATCCTCGTCATTAATGTCGATTTGTACACAGTTGAACAGATCATCGGCAGCATGACGAATCATCAGGTGTCGTTCATGCATATAACCGATGCCGCCGGTCAGCTGATTTATCCGGTGTCCAACAACCCGGAGGAGGCGAAGGGCGGCAAAGTGTTGACGACACTTGCGTCGGCTCCTATTGGTTGGACGTTCGAGAGCGGGATTCAAGACGGACATTTGCTCGGATGGGTATCCGTCGTGTCTTACGTATGGGTCATTCTGGCCGTGCTTACTTTCGTCGCCGCCATCATCACGATCATTTGGGTCACGCGCCGCAACTATAAGCCGATTCAGCTCATGATGAACCGGATTCAGACGTTCCAGCTGCGGGACAGCGGCGGCAACGCCGTCGGCATGGACGATCTGACGATGATCGACCGCGCGCTCGAGAATCTGATCGTGCAATCGCAAGACTATGAGAAGGAGCAGCGAGAGAGCGCGGTCCTGCAGCGCAGGCAGCTGTTCAGCGAGCTCATTAGCGGACAGCGAGGCGAGAAGACGATCGAACGAATGCGCAAGCTGCAGCTGCTGCCGGATACGGGGCATTATGCCGTCATGGTCGTCAGGCTGAACCGGTACGAGGAATTCCAGAGCGAGAATACGCCGAATGAGCAGAATGTATTGAAGTTCGCGCTCGGCAACGTCCTCCAAGAGCTGGCCATGGGCGAGAATCTGACAGGATGGGGCGAATGGTCGACGGCGGATCGGATTACGTTCGTGTTCGCCATGCAAGATAACGATGAAGTTATGCTCGAACAGCTTCGGAAGACGGCCAGCGTAGCCAGGCAGTGGGTCGGCGAACATCTGCGGCTCGTGCTGTCGTTCGGAATCGGCTCGATCGTGCCGGATTGGAACCGTACGTCGCAATCGTACCGCGACGCGTTGTCCGGCATGGAATACGAATTGTCCATCGGCCGTGACGCGATCACGTACAGCGGCGATATACCGCGAGACAACTCGCGCGGCACGTTCCACCATATGCAGCAATGCACCGAATGCGTACAGCAGTTCCGGCTCACGAACGAAAACTGGCGCGAGACGTTCGAGCAATTATTCGCCGAGCTTAAGACGGATAAGATTAAAGATGAGGATATCCATTCGCTGATGCAGCTATTCCTGCAGACGCTCAGCCGCGAGCTGAAGGATCTGTCGGATACGTTGAACGAATGGCTGGATGACGACCGGATATCCGCGCTAACCCGCAAGGTGGGGGGGGCGGTATCCCTTGCCGAGATGAAAGAGCTGCTGCTCGATTATTTGCTCGAGCTGTACGATGCCTATGTCGCCATGGGCGAGAACAAAAGCTACAAAACGATGATGACGGAGATGAAGGCTTATATCCAGGCCAACTTCGCCGACCCGGATCTATCGTTGAAGCATCTGAGCGACCGATTCCAAATTTCCGGCAAATACGCCAGCCATCTGTTCAAGTTGGAGTACGATATGAAATTCGTCGATTTTCTCGTCCAGCTGCGGATGCAACAGGCCGAGCGTTTGCTCGCGGAGACGGACGAGACGGTGCAGAACATTGCGATGCAGGTCGGTTATGCCAACTCGATTACGTTCGGGCGCGTCTTCAAACGGACGACGGGCGTGACGCCTGGCGAGTACAGAAGACTCAAAGTGCGTCCGGCGGCAGAGTCGTAAGAGGTTTTTTGGCGCTCATAGGAATGCGGCTGATACAGCCGCATTTTTTATTTGTAGACGCACCAGGTGAAACGGCTGACGCCGTCTTTAATGGCTTAGGCGCGTTTCATTCCGGAGAAATACAAGATGATTTATTGGCGTGAAACTTATCATTTGTATTTCGGATAAACGTTTCTTCCTAAAGGGAAAAGCGGGCAGGGATTATGGTTTATCGGTGCGAAAATCGCTTGAATGGAATCCGGTTTATATCGGGAAAATGATCAGTATACCGTGCGAAAACCTAGTAATATCAACGGTTTGGCGAAACGGTTTGCGACGGAGAAACCAGTTTATTGTCATCGCATCGCAAACCGTGCCATACTGAGACCACTCCCCGAACAACGGGCCGCAAACGCCAACTGTAAGCGCGTTCAATAACGAATGCTCGCTGGATCGGCTTAGGGTCATAAGGGCACCGCGGGGGAAAGCGTACATGACGAAAGAGGGGTAAGAACGATGGTAAAAGCGCAAAGAGGAAAAATGAAAGCCCAAACGCTATTAGCACTCACACTCGGATGTACTATGTTGCTCAGCGCATGCAGCGGTGGCAACGGCAACAACGCAAGTAACGGCAATACCAATGCAAGCGGCTCCACGGGCGGCGAAGCTGCTTCCGGCGAGCAAGTTACATTGAAAGTCGAAGTATTCGACCGCGGCAACTCGCCGGCCGGTTCGACGATCACGAACAACTACTTAACGAAATACGTGCAGGATAACTTCGGCACGCCTAACAACATTAAAGTGGAATTCGTACCGGTTCCGCGCTCGGAAGAGGTACAGAAGCTGAACGTGCTGATGGCAAGCGGCAGCGACGTTCCGGATATCGTGTTCACGTATGATTCCGGCACCTTCTACCGTTACGCACAGCAAGGCGGTTTGACAGACCTTAGCGAACTGCTCGATCAATACGGTTCGAACCTGAAGACCTTCCTCGGGGATGATACACTCGCTTACGGTCAATATGAAGGACAGCAATTCGCGCTTCCTGCCAAACGTGCGCATCTGGGCAAATATTCATCCTTCATTCGCCAAGATTGGCTCGACAAGCTGGGTCTTCCGGTGCCGCAGACAACCGACGAACTGTACACGACGCTCAAAGCATTCAAAGAAAAGGATCCGGGTCAAACCGGCGGCAAAGTGATCCCGCTCGGCATGTCGCTTGCACCGGCGCAATTCGAGCCGCTGCTCTGGTCCTTTATCCAGCCTGTGACAGAAGAGCAGCGCTACACGCTCACTCAGCAGCTCGGCTCCAATGACTATCCGATTCTGCTGCCTGGCTTCAAAGACGGACTTCAATTCATGAACAAGCTCTACAACGAAGGCTTGATGAGCACAGACTTCAGCCTTGACGAAGATAAGAAGAAGCTGAACGAGGACGCAGCCAAAGGTCTGGTCGGATTCTTCAGTGAAGACGACATGAACCCATTCTATCCGGACGGCCTGTATGCGACGCTTCAGAAGAATATTCCGGATGCGAAGCTGTCGGCGGTTGACGTCTACACGGACTCGGAAGGCAAGCATCCGAAACCGGAATATGCACCGGTCGGTCTGTACCTGATGATTCCGAAGAGCAGCAAGAACGCGGAAGCCGCAGTCAAATACCTCGACTGGATGGCATCCGGCGATAACCTGCTCGCCATTCAGAACGGCGTAGAAGGCGAGAACTACACGCTCGAGAACGGCATCCCGATGGCCAAAGCCGATGCTACTGACGAAATCAAGAACCGCATCTACAACTGGGGCGATATGGCGATCATCTCGAATGGCAAACAGCTAGGTGAAACCGAGAAGAACGTCGAGTCCTATGTCGTTAATATGCCAGAGCAATTCCAGGACGAGACGCGCAAGGCGCTGTCTGTCTCGAGATCCGATACGATCAAGCCGGTCCTGTTCGACCGTCCGATCGAAGCGCAAGCCAAGTACGGTACGGCGCTGCGCGACAAATTGAACGAAATCGTCGTGAAGACGACGATGGTGAAACCGGATCAATTCGAGAGCGCGTATGAGTCCATGATCAAGGACTACATGGCTGCCGGCGGTCAAGCGATTCTCGATGAACGCATCAAAGCTTATGAGGAAATGAAGAAATAGTACTGACCTACAAATAAACGGCTCGGGGCGAAGGAGGTAACTAGCGCCTTCGTCTCCGGGCAGATTGTCAAGCGGATAGGGGTGGATAGAAATGAACTTGGCTGTGTATTTGCGAAGATACTGGCAATTGTACGCACTGCTGGTTTTACCGGTCTGTTACTTTATTGTTTTCAAATATGCGCCGATGTACGGCATTCTGATCGCCTTCAAGGACTTCAACTTCTTCCAAGGCATTAACGGCAGCGAATGGATCGGCTTTGAGGCATTCAAAGAAGTATTCGCGATGAAGGATTTCTACAAGACGCTGCGCAACACGCTCATGCTTAATTTCCTGGACTTGCTCGTATCTTTCCCGGCGCCGCTCTTCCTGGCCATTATGCTGTATGAACTGAAGACGGCCTGGTTCAAGAAACTGTCGCAAACGATTCTGTACATTCCGCATTTCATCTCTTGGGTCATCATCGGCGGGATCGTCTACCAAGTCTTCGGTACGCAATCCGGCATGATCAACAACATCATTACCTCGATGGGATTCGAAGCGATTCCGTTCCTGACGGACAAGAACGACTGGCTGATCACGTATCTTGCGGTCGGTGTGTGGCAAAGCGCGGGCTGGGGAACGATCATCTATTTGGCAGCGCTGACTGGAATTAACAGGGAGTTGTTCGAAGCAGCCGATGTCGATGGCGCAGGACGCCTGCGGAAGATATGGAGCATTACGCTTCCATCGCTGAAACCGACGATCGTGACGCTGCTCATTATTAACCTCGGCCACATGATTGCGATTGGATTTGATCGCCCGTTCGTTATCGGCAATACCGCCGTCCGCGATTACTCGGACGTACTCAGTACCTTCGTGTACCGGATCGGTATCGAATCCGGCCAATATACACTGGCGACTGTCGTAGGCTTATTCCAAGCCGTAGTCGGATTAGTCTTCGTGCTCGGCGCCAACTATGCGTCCAAGAAGCTCGCGGACCAGAGTATTATGTAAGCTATCCTAACTATTGAAAATCAGGAAAGGAGCGATAAGACATGAGAGAACAACAGGCCAGCCGCACATTCGACGTCGTCAATACGATTGCCATCCTCTTCTTCGTGCTGCTATGTCTGGCTCCATTTCTTCACATATTGGCGATTTCGTTAAGTTCGGCGCGAGCCATTATGTCCGGGGAGGTCAGCCTCCTGCCGGTTGAGCTCAACTGGAAAGCATATAAGCAAGTATTCACCGACATGTCGATGATCCGCTCACTTGGATTCACCGTTGTGCTCACGCTCATATTCACTGTTCTGTGCATGCTGATGAGTATTGCGGCGGCTTACCCGCTGGCTAAGACCAAGCTCAAGGGCCGCAAAGCGGTTATGTTCTTAATCGTCATCACGATGTTCTTCAGCGGCGGCATTATTCCGGAATATATGCTCGTTCGGAACCTGCATCTGCTCGATTCGATCTGGGCGCTCGTGCTTCCAGGGCTGATCAGCCCGTTCTACCTGATTATCCTCATTACATTTTTTCAGAATATTCCGGATTCTCTCGAGGAATCGGCGGAAATGGATGGCTCCTCGCATATCCGCACCTTGATCAGCATCATCGTGCCGCTGTCCATGCCGGTTATCGCCACTTTGAGCCTGTTCTACGCGGTCGGCCGCTGGAATGGATTCCAGGACACGCTCATGTATATTACAAGTCCGGAGATGTATCCGCTTCAATTGAAGCTGTACCAGCTCGTGCAGAACAACATGGTCAGCGAACTGATGCAAGCGGAGGGTGCTACGGGGCAGTCGATGCTCCAACCGGAAGGGTTAAAAGCAGCGAGCGTCATGTTCGCGACGGTGCCGATCTTGCTCGTCTACCCATGGCTGCAGCGTTACTTTGTGAGCGGCGTCATGCTCGGCGCGGTCAAAGGCTAACCGTACGGAAAGTTGCGCGGCTGCTTAATCAGGGCCGCAAGTTTCGATTGGAGATGAAGGTTGGTATGGGCAAAGACAAAGGCGAGTATTCGTTCTCGACGTGCTGGAACATCAAACGCCATCAGGCGGGCGACGCCATGATCGAAGAAATACGCGATCTTGGCTTCCGGCGCGTCGAGCTGAACTATAACGTAACGCCCGAGATGCTCCGGACGATCGAACCGATGATCGAACGCGGCGATATCGGGGTATCAAGCGTACACAATACATTTCCACACATAGCGGACCCCGATTACGGAACCGATTCCGTGTTGCTCGGGTTCGATGACGAGGAGAAGCGGCAGCGGTCGATCGATCTGCTGATCCGTTCTGCCGAATATGCGAACCGTTACGGGGCGCAGGCCGTCGTCGTTCATCCCGGCGAGGTGCCGTTCGACTATAACATCGATCAGGCGCTCAAAAAGATTTACAACGAGCAAGGGAAAGAATCCGACGCGTACGCGAAGCTGTGGAGCGAAATGATCGAGCGCCGCGAATCTCTTGCCGCGCGGTATATCAGCCGGATCGGAGACAGTCTGGAGGAAGTGTGCGACCGACTCGAGGCGAAGGGATGGAATATCGCGATCGGCATCGAGACGCGCTCGCGCTGTTATCAGATGCCGACGCTGCGCGAGGCGCGCACGGTGTTCGACCGGCTGCCGGGCGCAAAAGTCGGCCTCTGGTACGATTTTGGCCACGGCATGATGATGGAACGGATGGGGCTGTACGATAATGCGCAAGACATTGCGCTCATTAAGGACAATGTCGTCGGCATTCACATCCATGAGACGGTCGGCCTGTCCGACCACTGGTGTCCTTACGTGCACAGCGGCGACATGGAATACTTCGACCGTTTCCTTCCGATCATCGCGCAAGCTCCGGTTAAAGTATACGAGCTGAAAGCCGCCTGCACACCGGAAGAGATTGAACAAAGCCATGATCTGCTGATGACGAAGCTTGAGGCAGCGCGCTTGGAGGATGATAACGCATGACGATATATGACAAGCTGGTCGCCGTGAACGATGACTGGGTAACGGCAGGCAACGACAATCAAATTACGGACGAAGGCAGCCGCTTCTACGGCGGCGTGGCCGATCCGGACAATGGCATCGCGTGGCCGACTCATACGGGGACGTTGACCGTCATGGCGGTATGGGGATGCGCGCTCGTGAATCCGGATTCCCGGTATTACCACGATGAAGAGTTGCTTGGCCGGCTTGAGTTGGCATCGGCCTTCATCGTTCGCTTCCAACACGCAGACGGCACGATATCGCCGGGTTGGACGAATTTGCACTCGCCGCCGGACACGGCCTTCGCCGTCGTCGGGCTGGCCCAGCTGTACGAGCTGCTCGAGAATCATGAATGGACCGCTTTGGCGCAAGTGCGGACGCTGATCCGGCAGTTCCTCGAGAACTCGGTTCCCGCGCTGCTCACCGGAGGAGGCCACACGCCTAATCATCGCTGGGTGCTGTCGGCAGCACTCGCTTTCCTGCACAGACTGACGGGGAACGAAGCGCTGACGGAGCGCGCTGCTCAGTGGCTGGCGGAAGGAATCGACATTACAGAGGACGGCGAATGGACCGAGCGCAGCAACGGCATCTATAACGGCGTAAGCGACATTATGCTCTACCACGCCGCTGAACTGCTCGGTCGGCCGGAACTGCTCGAACCGGTTCGCCGCAATCTGCGGATGATGGCGTATCTGGTCCATCCGGACGGGGAAGTCGTCACGGACTATTCCGGACGGCAAGATTTCGGCCAGGCGTTCGATATGTCCGGGTATTTTCTCGCGGCAAGCCACATGGCCCATCGCGATCAAGATCCGCTGTTCGCCGCCTTGGCGAAGCTCGGCGGAGAAGCGCTTCACCATCCCGGCGCAATCCCGAACAACGGGCTGCTCGGGTATTTGCTGCATCCGCAGCTGCGCGAAACCGGCGTAACCCCGGGTAATCTGCCTGAACAGTACAAGGTGGTCATCAACGGGCAATTCGACAGGGAGCATTATCTCAGCCAGATGGACGCAGCGGGTCACGGCGGCCGGATCTTCCACAGCCGATTGCATCCCGACTTCGGTGCGCCGGTCGCCCGGCAACGGGATGGGGCGACGAGCCTCACGGTCATGACGGAGACGAATTCGTTCCTGGCGCTCCGGCATGGCGCTGCGCGGCTGCTCGGCGTCCAGGTCAGCAGCTCGTTCGAACCGGGATTCATCAAGATGAACGCGCTGGCGCAGCAGGATAACGGTTACCGTCTGAGCGGCGAGGAGTCCAAAGGCTATTACGGCCCGATTGCGACCGACCGTCTGCCTGCTTCCGCGGGAGGCGCGGTGAGCCCATGGTATCTGCTTCCGCATCAACTGCGCGAGGTAACGCATCTGCAGCACCATCATGTGGATGTAGAGCTGAACGAGACGGAAGACGGCTGGCAGCTTCGCGTTCGGTGCGATAAGCCGGATGTGCTCCTGACGCAGATCTCCTTCGTATTCGGGAAGGAAGGTACCCTCCAAGGAGGAGAGCTCTCGCCCGCCGAGACGGGAACGCAATTCTGGCACGGCGGCGTCGTCACTTACGCAGCAGGCGACGATTGGATCGAACTGGATGGAGGCGCGCACGAGCACCGGGCCAAATCGATCCGAGGTGCTGCCTTCCCGACGAACTGCCAGACGCTGGTCGTTAACGTGCTGACGCCTTACGACCGCACATTCCATATCCGGCTGTCACCGCAGAACGGCGCTAGGGGGAGCGAGCAATGACCGTCTATATCGATTCGCGCAATAGCGCAAGATACGCATTCGGCGATGACGGGCAGCAGATTCTGAATCTGCTGGCCCGCCGCTATGTCGGCGCCAATCCGCCGATTCCGTTCGCACACCGCGCCTTCTCGCGTCAGGGCATGCTGCAGAACGAAGAAGGCTTGTACGATATGGATTTATCCGTCAAGCTGCCGCAGGCGGCCCACGGCGATTATGCCTATGTCTATGGTCTGGTGTGGAGCGACAACGAGCGTTCGATCGACTGCAATCTGGAGCCGATCGGCCCGATCCGTCTATATATGAATGATCAGCTTCTCTTCCGCACGTCCGCTGTCGAGGAGATGGATCCGGATGCGCGCGTCGTCGTTCCGATGCTATTCTCCCCAGGCTGGAACCGGATACTTATCGAGGCACGGCGGACGCCCGCAGGCTTCGGCTGCCGCTTCGGCGCGGATGAAGCCAAGGTGCGCATCTTGAATGTGCTCGCGCCTTTTGCCAGTCGGGAAGGCAGCGCTGGCTGGGTGTATTCCGAGCCGGTGAAGGCGCCTCGTTACGGCGTCGACGCATGGCCTGACGAACAGCAAGAAGAGGCAGCGACCGGCTTGAACTGGCTGCCGCGTACGAACTGGACGGATGACGAAGCCGCTGTGCCGAATCTGGAACGGCTATACGGTCGGCCGGAAGCGCGCGTGGCCGGCTACGGCTGGGCAAGGCTGCCAATTACCGGCGCGGGACCGCTCGTGCTGGAAGGCCGCGTGTTCGGACCGGCATCGGTATGGATCGATGGCGAGCTCGTGCTCAGCCTTTCTGAAGCCGGAACATTCCGCCAAAGCTTGACGCGTTCGATCGGCAGCGGTCACTTGTTAGTCCGCACCGAGAACGGCCCGCAAGGCTGGGGCTTCGAACTGAACGTTTCGGCTGGCGGCAAGCCGATTGTGCTCGAGCAGCCCGTGCATGTGCATGGTTACGGCGGCGCCTGGCTCTATGCCGGACCGGTTGCGGCCAATGGCGAAGTTAGCGCATCAGCCGTCTGCCAAACATCCGAGCTGCTGCCATGCGTGGACCTTAACGGCCGTTCTGCAGGCTATACCTATTGGAGCTTGGACGCACCGGATACCCGGCTTCGCCCGTTCTACGAGAACGCGATGCTGAGCAACAAGTGGACGACAGGAACGGCGACGAACTTCGGGCGCTGGGACTATCCGCTTGGCGTCACGATGTACGGTCTGCTCCGTACTTCGCAAGCCATCGGCAGCGACGAATTGTCCGAGTATGCGCTGTCGCATATTCGCAGCTGTACGGACATGTATGACTACGCGCTGTGGGATAAAGCCGAATACGGGTTCCCGAGCATCAACCATCAGTTGGTGCTGATGAAGATGCTGGATAACTGCGGTTCTTTCGGCTCCGCTATGCTGGAGGCGCACTTGCGTGCCGGGGACGACAATTTCCCCCGCATTGCGGACACGATCGTGGACTTTATGCTGAAGCGGCTGGAACGGAAAGAGGATGGCGCGTTCTTCCGGCTTAGCGAAGGCGAGTATTTCGACAAAACGATGTGGGCGGACGATCTATACATGAGCGGTCCCTTCCTGACTCGCTATGCAATCGTAAGCGGGAAGCAGGAAGTCATGGACGAGGCCGCACGGCAGTTCCTGTTGTACCGGGGATACCTGTTCATGGAAGATCAGCAGATTATGTCCCATGTGCACGATTTCAAATACGGCCAGGCGACGCGCGTACCGTGGGGCCGCGGCAACGGGTGGGTGCTGTTCTCCTTAAGCGAGCTGCTCGAGCACCTGCCGAAGGATCACGAGAACCGCGAAGCGCTGCTCGACTTCTTCCAGTCCATGTGCGATGGCGTTGCCCGTCTGCAAAGCGATTCGGGGTTGTGGCGGCAGGTGTTGAATGAGCCGGAAGCGTATGAGGAAGCGTCGTGTACGGCCATGTTCGCTTACGCCTTCGCGCGCGGCGTCCGTTTCGGATGGCTCGATGATGAAGCGCGGTTTACGGAGTCGGCTCACAAAGCTTGGCGCGGACTTACCAGCGTCGCGATCGACCGCTCAGGCAACGTCCATGGCGTATGCAGCGGCTCCCGCTATTCGTTCTCGCCGGACTATTACATGTATGACCTGCGTACGGTGGTCAACGACAACCACGGCATCGGCATCATGATGCTCGCAGGCGTAGAGGTCAGTCTCCTCAAGTCTTGGCTCGGTAATGGAGCGCTTACAAAATAATTTGCTTAGGTTGTCATACATTCGCTCGCAAGAGCATCTTTTTTAATAATTCTCACTACAAGCATAGACAGGTTCTCAATCTTATCTACATGGCTTGTAGTCCTCCGGAGTGAAACACGTATCGCCACTAACTCTGGCGATCGTTGTTTCACCTTGAAATACAAGCGTAGATAGATTCATGTCTATCTAGAGAACTTGTATTTCTCCGGAGTGAAACACGTATCGCCACTAACTCTGGCGATCGTTGTTTCACCTTGAAATTCAAGCGTAGATAGATTTCATGTCTATCTAGATCACTTGTATTTCTCCGGAGTGAAACACGTATCGCCACTAACTCTGGCGATCGTTGTTTCACCTTGGGTTAAGCGCTTAATCTCACACAAAGGCGGGGATTCGATGAAGACGATCAAGTTGTCGATGGCGCAGGCATTGCTCAAGTTTCTCGACAACCAATACGTATCGATCGATGGGGTAGAAACGAAATTCGTCAAAGGCGTCATGGGCATATTCGGGCATGGAAACGTGACAGGCATCGGCGAAGCGCTCGAGCGCAGTCCTGGCAGCCTGAGTTTCATCCAGGGCAAGAACGAGCAGGGCATGGCCCATGCGGCAGCAGCGTTCGCCAAGCAGAACGGACGCAAGCAAATCTACGCTTGCACATCCTCCATTGGACCAGGCGCGCTAAACATGGTGACGGCAGCCGGTACGGCAACCGTCAACCGAATTCCGCTCCTGTTGCTCCCGGGCGACAACTTCGCTTGCCGCCAGCCCGATCCGGTGCTGCAGCAGCTTGAAGATCCAAGCGACTATACGGTGTCGGCGACAGATGCGTTCAAGCCGGTCAGCCGGTATTGGGACCGAATCGTTCGGCCGGAGCAACTGATCACCGCCGCGCAGCAAGCGATGCGCGTACTGACGGATCCGGCGGAGACGGGCGCCGTTACGCTGGCATTGCCGCAGGATGTACAGGCGGAGACATACGACTATCCGGAAGCTTTCTTCGAGAAGCGCGTCCACATCCTGGACCGCAGACCTCCCGCACGCGATGCGATCGCACGGGCAGCCGAGCTGCTGGTTGGCAAGCGCAAGCCGCTTCTGATCGCAGGCGGCGGCGTCCATTACAGCGATGCGACGGTGGAGGTCGCGGCATTCGCGACGGCATTCGGCATTCCGGTCGCCGAGACGCAGGCAGGCAAGAGCGCGCTGGCATGGGATCATCCGTTGAACATGGGCGGCGTCGGCGTCACGGGGACGCTTGCGGCGAACCGGCTGGCCAAGGAAGCCGACGTTATTATCGGCGTAGGCACCCGCTATTCGGATTTCACGACGGCCTCGAAATCGGCGTTCGGCAACTCGGACGTGCACTTCATTAATATCAACGTCAATGCGTTCGATTCCGTGAAATTAAACGGCGTATCGGTTACGGCGGACGCCAAAGAAGCGATTCGCGCGCTCCATGCGGCGCTGGCGGAAGCGAACTACGCAAGCGGCTATGCCGAAGGCGAGCTGGCTGGACACAAGGCGGAATGGGATCGCGAAGTTGACCGTTTATATACAACCGAACATGCAGATGGCTTATCGCAGACGCGGGCGCTCGGCGTTATCAATGAGTCGCTCAAGCCGTCAGATGTGATCGTCGCAGCGGCAGGAAGCTTGCCGGGCGACCTCCACCGGTTATGGCGTCCATCTGAACCGAAAACCTATCACATGGAATACGGCTTCTCCTGTATGGGTTATGAAGTGAGCGGCGCATTCGGCGCGGCATTGGCGGAACCGAATCGGAACGTCTATGCGGTCGTTGGCGACGGCAGTTACCTGATGCTCCATTCCGAGCTGGTCACGAGTCTGCAGGAAGGCGTGAAGATGACGGTGCTGCTCTTCGACAACAGCGGCTTCCAGTGCATCCATAACTTGCAGCGGAGCCAAGGCAGCGACGGTTTCGGCAACGAGTTCCGCTATCGCGAGCAAGCTACCGGACGACTTAGCGGCGGCTACATGCCAATGGACTTTGCCGCTCATGCGCGCAGCTTGGGCGTAAGCGCTTATACGGTCCGTACGGCCGGCGAGCTTCGCGAGGCGATTGCGCAGGCAGCTAATGAACCGGTATCGACGCTGATCGAGATCAAGGTTCTGCCCGGCACGAATACGTCGGGCTATGAATCCTGGTGGCGGGTCGATGTGCCAGCCGTATCCACAAGCCCGAAAGTCGAGGCGGCGCAGCGCGCGATGGCCGAGGAAACGAGCAAAGCCAGAGAGATCTAGAACTACGGATCAGCATAGCGAGGAGGACGCATGAATGGACGATCACAAGGCTTTTCGCATCGGCATCCATCCCATCAACTGGGTGGGAGAGGACGTCCGCGAGCACGGAGCGGACACGACGTTCGAGACGATCGTGAACGATATAGAACGACTTGGGTTAACCGGCACGGAGATGGGGCGCAAGTATCCGCAGGACCCGGAGGTGCTGAAGCATGAATTATCCTCACGGGGCATACAACTCGTCTCCCAGTGGAAGTCCGTGCTCTTCTCGGATCCCGCATACCGGGAGCAGGAGCTAGCGGCCTACCGGGCGCATGCCGAGTTCCTGCACAGTATGGGCAGCAAGGTCATCAGCACGGCGGAGGTAGGCGGATCGCTGCATTTTGATCCGCGCCGTACGCCTAACGAGAAGGAAGTACTCCGACTCGACGAGGCCGGTTGGCAATCGCTCGCCGAAGGGCTGAACGAGGCAGGCCGGATCGCACGCGAATATGGCCTCGCGCTGACTTACCATCACCACGGCGGGACGGTCGTGGAATCAGGTGAAGAAATCGACCGACTCATGGAGTTGACCGATCCATCCCTCGTCTCCCTGCTGTACGACACGGGACACGCGTATTATGGCGGAGCTGATCCGCTGCAGGTGCTGCGCAAGCATTATGACCGCATTGCCTATATCCATCTGAAAGATGTCCGTCCGGATGTACTTGCGGAGGCACGGGAGGAAGAGGCGGATTTCGTCACCTGTATCCGCAAAGGCGTGTTCACGGTTCCGGGCGACGGCTGCATCGATTTCGCGCCAATTATCGCAGAGTTGGTCGATCGTGGCTACAACGGCTGGGCAATGCTCGAGGGCGAACAAGATCCGGCCACTCATCCACCGTATGAATATGCGCGCAAAGCGCTTGACTATATCGACGCACTCGTTCCAGGCGGTGCGCGGGAGGGAGCTCAGCCATGACCAATCATAACGTCACGTTCGATGCGGCGAAGCCGCTGGATTTTACCGCAATCGGCCGCTTGTGCATCGACCTGAACGCGAACGAGATTAACCGCCCGATGGAAGAGACGGTAACCTTCACCAAATATGTAGGCGGCTCGCCGGCGAACATCTGCATCGGCATGTCCCGACTTGGACTGAAGACCGCCTTCATCGGCAAAGTTGCCAATGACCAGATGGGCCGCTTCATTACCGGTTATCTGGACAAGGAAGGCATCGACGCGACAGGCGTATCGATCGACCGGACCGGAGCCGTCACGGGACTCGCGTTCACCGAGATCAAGAGTCCGACGGACTGCAGCATTCTGATGTACCGGGACAATGTCGCGGATCTGAAGCTGGAAGCGGGCGAAGTGCCTGAATCCGTCATCGCCGATAGCAAAATGCTCCTCATCTCCGGCACGGCGCTGGCGAAGAGCCCGTCGCGCGAAGCGGTGTTCCAGGCGCTGGAATATGCGAAGCGTCACGGTGCCGTCATTGCCTTCGATCTCGATTACCGCCCGTATACGTGGACGTCCGAGGAAGAGACGGCCGTTTACTATAACCTCGCGGCCGAGAAATGCGACATCATCATCGGGACGCGGGAAGAGTTCGACATGATGGAGCGTCTGGAGAACAATCCGCAGCGGGACGACCGCATCACGGCGTCCAAGTGGTTCGACCACTCGGCGCGCGTCGTCATCATCAAGCACGGCAAGGAAGGCTCGATCGCCTATACGAAGGACGGCGCCTCCCACCGGGCAAGAAGCTTCCCGGCCAAAGTCGTGAAGACATTCGGCGCGGGCGACTCCTACGCAGCCGGCTTCCTTTACGGCCTGATGCAAGGCTGGGACATTAGCGCAAGCATGGAGTTCGGCAGCGCCGCCGCGTGCATCGTCATCTCCAGCCACAGCTGCTCGGACGCCATGCCGCAAGCTCCACAAGTGCATGAATATATTGAACGCTGTCTGGCAGGCGAAATTTCTAGTAACTAAATATGATTATGTTTCCTCAACAATGAGCGGAGGAAGAGGGATGAATCGTAGAAGCGAAAGCGTTCGCCTTTGTGAGTGGATTCCTACCTAAGCAAATTCATCCAACAGAATCCACGAACAACAGCGATCTAAGTTCATCACTCTTACGCAGCGGTTTCTTGTTAGAAACATCAATTCAATCGAAAGAGGGATCTCCCATGACCAACGCAATCGCTCAAACCTTGAATAACTTCATCGGCGGACAATGGGTGCCGTCCCGTTCCGGTAAGACCGAGCCGGTCTATAATCCGGCGACGGAAGAAGTATTGGCCCATGTGCCGATCTCGTCCCGAGAAGAGCTCGACGAGGCGGTCGCCGCCGCGAAGGTCGCGTTCCGCAGCTGGAGCAAGACGCCGGTTCCGCGCCGGGCGCGCGTGCTGTTCAAATACCAGCAGCTGCTCGTCGATCACTGGGAAGAGCTGGCTCGCCTCATCACGCAAGAGAACGGCAAGAGCTACACGGAAGCTTACGGCGAAGTGCAGCGCGGCATCGAATGCGTCGAATTCGCGGCAGGCGCGCCGACGTTGATGATGGGCAAGCAGCTCCCGGACATCGCATCCAATCTCGAATCGGGCATGTACCGCTATCCGATCGGCGTCGTGGGCGGCATTACGCCGTTCAACTTCCCGATGATGGTGCCGTGCTGGATGTATCCGCTTGCGATCGCGTGCGGCAATACGTTCGTGATGAAGCCGTCGGAGCGGACGCCGATCCTCGCCGCTCGTCTTGCCGAGCTGTTCGCCGAAGCTGGACTGCCGGCCGGCGTGCTGAATATCGTGCATGGCGCGCATGACGTGGTCAACGGTATTCTGGAGAATCGTGACGTCGCCGCGGTTTCCTTCGTCGGTTCGCAGCCGGTCGCCGAATACGTCTACAAGACCGGAACGGCGCATGGCAAAAGGGTCCAGGCGCTGGCTGGCGCGAAGAACCACTCGATCGTCATGCCGGATGCGGACCTCGACGCTTCCGTGAATCAGATCGTGAACGCGGCCTTCGGTTCTGCAGGCGAACGCTGCATGGCATGCGCGGTCGTCATCGCGGTCGGCGACGTTGCCGATTCCCTCGTGGCGAAGCTTCAGGAAGCGGCCGACGCGATCACGATCGGCAACGGCCTGAATGAAGGCGTCTTCCTGGGTCCGATTATTCGGGATTCGCACAAAGCGCGCACGCTCGGTTACATCGAGGCGGGCGAGCAGGAAGGCGCAACGCTGCTGCGCGACGGGCGCAAAGATGCGGCTGCGAGCGAAAGCGGCTACTTCGTCGGCCCGACGATCTTCGATCACGTCAGCTGCGAGATGAAGATCTGGCGGGATGAAATCTTCGCGCCAGTCCTCTCCGTCATGCGTGCCGCAACGCTCGACGAAGCCATCGAGATTGCGAACCGTTCAACGTTCGCGAACGGCGCATGCCTGTTCACGCAGAACGGCAGCCATGTCCGCCAATTCCGCGAGACGATCGATGCCGGCATGCTCGGTATCAACCTCGGCGTTCCAGCGCCAATGGCCTTCTTCCCGTTCTCCGGCTGGAAGGAATCGTTCTACGGCGATCTTCATGCCAACGGCACGGACGGCGTCGAGTTCTACACGCGCAAGAAAATGGTGACAGCTCGCTGGTAATTGCGGCTGACCTGCACATATAGGGCCGTCATACGGCATGGATGCACAAATAAGCGAAGGAAGGGCGCGCGCGATTAGCAACAGCGCGCCCGAATCGGGAGGAACGCAGCATGGGCAAGGTGAGAGTGGGCATTATCGGCGCAGGGCGCATCGGCAAGATTCATGCCGATAATCTGCTTCGCATGGGAGACGCGGAAGTCGTTGCGGTCAGCGATCTGTTCGCGAACGACGAGCTGAACGCATGGGCAAGCGAGCGCGGCATCGGGCTCGTAACGACGGACAGCGCCGAACTGATCGGGCATCCGGACATCGACGCCATCTTTATTTGCTCTTCGACGGACACGCATGTCCCGTTGATTATCCAGGCGGCAGGCGCCGGCAAACATATTTTCTGCGAGAAGCCGGTCAGCATGGACGTGAACCGGACTCGCGAGGCGCTCGAAGCGGTAGAGAAGGCTGGCGTGAAGCTGCAGATCGGCTTTAACCGCCGGTTCGACCATAACTTCAAACGGCTGCGACAACTGGTCGAGCAAGGGCGCGCGGGCGATCCGCATTTGATCAAAATCACGTCGCGTGACCCGAATCCGCCAAGCGCGGCCTACATTCAAGTATCCGGCGGCATCTTCATGGACATGGCGATCCATGACTTCGACATGGCCCGGTTCATGGCCGGCAGCGAGGTCGTAAGCGTGTTCGCGCAAGGCGCGGTGTTGGTGGATCCGGTATTCGCCGAGTATGGCGATCTCGACACGGCAATCACCACGCTTACGTTCGAGAACGGAGCGCTCGCCGTCATCGATAACAGCCGCCGCGCCGCATACGGCTACGATCAGCGCGTCGAGGTGTTCGGTTCCAAGGGTGCCGTCTCCGCCGACAACGATTACCCGAACACGGTCGTCATCAGCGACGAGGAAGGGGTCGTGCGCGACAAGCCGCTGCATTTCTTCCTGGAGCGCTACAATGATGCTTATATCGATGAAACGAGACAGTTCATCGAGAGCGTGCTGCACGACCGTCCGCTCCCGGTAGAAGGCTTCGACGGGCTGCAAGCAGAGTTGATTGCGCGCGCGGCGAAAGAATCCGTTAAGCTGGGCAGACCGGTGAAGCTTGCCGAGCTGACAGCGTTGGCATAATGAAGGAACGGAGCGTGATATACGAATGGCCAATTTAATCGTGACGCCACAATCGGTACCCGGCGAAGACGGCAGCGTCCTTAAGATAACGCCGGAGTCCGCAGGCTGGGATTATGTCGGATTCGAAGTGTTCAAGCTGACTGCGGGCCAGACGCTGAGCCGGGCAACGGGAGATCAGGAAGCGTGCCTTGTGCTGGTTAGCGGCAAAGCGGACCTCTCGACGAACGAGAGCAGCTGGAGCGGCATCGGCGAGCGGATGAACGTATTCGAGCAGATTCCTCCGTACTCGGTCTATGTACCAAGCGGAGACAGCTACACCGTGACGGCGCTGACGGAGCTGGAGTTGGCTGTATGCTTGGCTCCGGGCAGAGGCGGTCGCCAGGCACGCCTGATCGCTCCGCAACAGGTTGGCGTCGAGCATCGGGGCAGCGGCAATATGGCTCGTCTGGTGCACAATATTCTGCCCGAGAGCGAACCGGCGGACAGCCTGCTCGTCGTCGAGGTATTCACGCCAGGCGGTCATTGGTCGAGTTACCCGCCGCATAAGCATGACCGCGACTGCCTGCCGGAAGAATCGCTGCTGGAAGAAACGTACTATTACCACACGAATCCGGTGCAGGGCTTCGCGATTCAGCGCGTCTACACGGATGACCGGTCGCTCGACGAGACGCTGACCGTAGGCGACAGCCAAGCGGTACTGGTGCCTAAAGGTTACCATCCGGTATCGGCGCCGCCAGGCTACGACGTCTACTACTTGAACGTCATGGCGGGTCCGACCCGGACGTGGAAGTTCTACAACGACCCGGCACACGCGTGGCTCATGCCGCCGCAGCCGGTTAAGTAATACCTAGAAGACATCTACCCCTTTACAACAATAGGGGTGGATGTCTTTTTCTATTGCCCGCCTCTAGTCTAGCTCAAGTGCAGTCTGGAGATGGAGGTTTACATTATTTTACAGTAATATAATCAACTCGTTATCACTTGAGTTACGTTCCTTGCAGGGGATTTCATTCCAATCTTGACCATTTGAAGGAGGAATGCGATGTGAACGAGTTCATCGAGTTTCGAAAGGTAACGAAGCAATATACGATTGGCGAAGTGCCGGTCACGGCGCTGGACGGGATTGATTTCACTCTAACCAAAGGCGAATTCGTCGTGATCCTCGGCGCAAGCGGTGCCGGTAAAAGCACGATTCTGAACATCCTTGGCGGAATGGATACGGCCACCTCGGGCCAAATCATCGTCGGTGGTCAGGACATTACAAGATGGAACGACAAACAATTAACGCAGTATCGCGCTGAGCAGGTTGGCTTCGTGTTTCAATTTTATAACCTGATTCCGAACTTAACCGCGCTGGAGAATGTGGAATTTGCCGCGGAGGTGTGTAGAAACCATCTTGACCCCAGGGAAATTATGGACCGTGTCGGTCTAAAGGAGAGAATCAACCATTTTCCATCCCAGCTCTCCGGCGGCGAACAGCAGCGCGTCGCGATTGCAAGAGCGGTTGCCAAGAATCCCTTGCTGCTGCTGTGTGACGAACCGACCGGCGCGCTGGATGATCGGACGGGCAAGGCGGTATTGAAGCTTTTGGAAGAGCTGAACAAGCAATTGAACACCTGCATCGTCTTGGTGACGCATAACGCCGCGATTGCGCCAATGGCTGACACCATCATCAAGGTGAAGAGCGGAAAGATTGAACGCATAACGAGGAATGACAGGAAGTTAAGCGTTGAAGGGATCGAGTGGTGAGTATGAAGTTATTACTGAAATTAACAAGGAGCATGAAGCAATCGATCGGGCAATGGATCGCGTTGGTATTGGTCGTTGCCGTAGGAGCATTCTTCTATGCAGGGCTGAGCACCTACAGCAATCAACTTCGCGATTATACGCACGCCTATTTTGAGAAACATCATCTAAGCGATCTTCATGTCTACTACAGTAAGATTACGAAAGACGAGGCCGCGTTGTTAAGCAAGATTGACGGCGTGCAGCGAATAGAAGGGCGATATACCTTTGAGACGACGCAATCCTTTGAAGAGGACCAAGCTGCCTTAACGATTCATTCCATTCCTGAACCCAATACGATCAATACGCCTTCATTAACGGAAGGGAGGATCCCGTCACATGCGGGAGAGCTCTTGTTAGATGCCCATTATGCGCAGGAACATGGTTATCACGTTGGCGATCCAATCCGGCTGACTATGAATAAACATGAGTCAACTTTCATCATCAGCGGCTTGGGCGAGAATGTGGAATACGCCAAGAAGAATGAAATACAGGACCATCGAACGGAAGGATTCGCTTATACGACCGAAGACACGGCAGCTGACATCGCAGGCGGCCCGTTCTATAACGAGTTATTGGTAGAAGCACGGGAGGGCTACGATATCGGCCGATTAGGTCAAGCGATCGAGCAGCAGTCTGCGCACCTTCCTTGTATGAACCAAGTCAGCAAAGAACGGACGTTCAGCTATTCGCAGCTTAGCCAGACGATTTACAATAATAAGCTGATGAGCAGCGTAATTCCGTTGCTTCTTTTTGCCATTGCAGCCATCATTCTTTATCTGGCGATGTCGAGACTCATCGATTCGGAGCGGCATCAAATCGGCGTGATGAAGGCGCTTGGCGTCAAGAATCGCAGCATTATGTTTCATTACATGGGATATCCGTTGCTGATTGGCATTGTCGGCTCTATTCTTGGTTGCGTGCTAGCCAATTGGATCTTTATTCCTTTCGTCACGACGTCGAATGCAAGGGCTTACGCCTTGCCAGGCATTACGTTCTCGATATCCTTGATCTCCTTCCTTCCTCCTATTCTGATCTCCAGCAGTTTCGGCATGCTGGCCTGTTATTTAAGCGGCAGAAGAATCGTGAGCGAACGCGCGGCACAAGCCATGCACCCCAAACCGCCCAAGAAGTCGAAGAAGCTGCTGATCGAGCGAGTACCTTGGATCTGGCAGCGCCTTCCCTACACGTATAAGCTCATTAGTCGCAATATGATGTTGAATAAGCCCAGAGCGCTGGCGAGTTCCATCGGTGTCATTGCAAGTACAGCGCTGCTGATCACCGCATTCGGCACGCAGAACGCGTTGCTTCAAGTAGCGAGACAAGCGGAAGAAGTCTACTCCTACGATCTGAAAGTCGATTACAAGCCAGGTGCGCCGACGCAATCGGTGGTCATCCCTCCCGGCGTACAGCACAGCTATTGGTTATCCAGCTACCCGGTTGCCTTCGTTCAAGGGGATGAACTGGAGAACGCCACCTTGACCGTTACTGAGCCAGGGAATCGACTCATCCATTTCTTTGACCGCGATGGCCAATTATTGAATTTAGACGATAGCGGAGTGCTGGTTCCTCAATCCTATGCGGACAAATATAACATCGAAGAAGGCGATACCATCCATCTTCAATTTGAAACAACGGAGATGAGGCATAAGACTGTCGCGATGAAGGTGATCCAGCTGACTTCGCAGTACTCAAGCCCGGCATTTTATTGCACGCCGGCTTATCTGGAAGGTTTGGGCATCGATTATCGCCCCGCCTCGCTTGTCGTTCAAGCAGAGCAAGGGGCAGACCTGAACACCATTCGTAATGTCTTCGAGCAAGACGAACGGGTCGCTGGGTTAGCAGATCGGCAGGATCTCAAGGAATCCGCACAATATATCGTTCAGCAAAATCAGTTTGTTTTTGTGCTATTTATCCTATGTGCAGCCATCCTCTCCTTCGGGGCCATGTATACGATTTCATCGATCAACATCTATGAAAGGAACCGTGAGCTTGCGACGCTTAAAGTATTGGGCTATCCCAAAAACAAAATATACCGGCTCATTTTCCTGGAAAATATCATATTGACCACCTTTGCCATTCTTGTGGCCCTCCCCGTCGGCAGCTATGCGTATACGTTCGTCATCCAGGCCCTGTCGAGTTCCCATCAGCAAATTCCGAATCAATTGAATGAATGGATGCTGCTGCTATCGGTTATTGTCGCCTACGCCCTTACCTTCCTATCTAACGTCTTGCTGCGAAGAAAAGTAACTGGCATCCATATGCTGGCGGCGTTAAAAGGATTCGAATAGGCAAAAAAGCTGTTGCCGGTACTCCGCCGACAACAGCTTTTTTGTTCATCCTATTAAGGATAGCTCGTACGTTACACGCCTTGCGCGATCATGGCATTGGCGACTTTGACGAATCCGGCAATATTGGCCCCGATAACCAGGTTGCCCGGGACGCCGTATTGTTCCGAAGCGCTCATACACTCGTTATAGATATTGCTCATGATTTGTTGCAGTTTGGCATCGACTTCTTCCATCGTCCAAGACAGCCGAGCGCTATTCTGCGCCATTTCGAGCGCCGAGACGGACACGCCGCCCGCGTTGGCCGCTTTGGCCGGAGCGAACAAGACGCGGTTCTCCAAGAAGACATCTATAGCCTCCAAGGTAGAAGGCATGTTGGCGCCTTCGCCGACGGCTTTGACGCCGTTCTTAACGAGCAATTCAGCCGCGGCTTTATCGATTTCGTTCTGCGTGGCGCATGGCAGCGCGATATCGCAAGGAATCGTCCAGATTCCGGAACAGCCCGCCACGTAGACGGCATCCGGATGTTCGAGCACATAATCATCGCATCTGCGGTTCTCGACTTCTTTGAGCCGTTTGATCGTATCGAGGTTAATGCCGGCCTCATGATAGATATAGCCGCTGGAATCGCTGCATGCCACGACCTTGGCGCCTAATTGCATCGCTTTTTCCATGGCGTAGATCGAGACGTTCCCTGATCCCGATACGACGACGCGGCTGCCGTCGAAGCAGGATTCCGCATTCCGAAGCATCTGTTCGACGAAGTATACCGCCCCGTAACCGGTAGCTTCTTTACGGCCCAGGCTTCCTCCGTAACCAATGCCTTTGCCGGTTAATACGCCTGCTTCGTACGCGCCGACAAGACGTTTGTAGTGGCCGAACATGTAGCCGATTTCTCTGGCTCCGACACCGATGTCGCCGGCTGGAACGTCCGTGTCCGGTCCGATATGTTTCGACAGTTCGGTCATGAAGCTTTGGCAGAAGCGCATGATTTCCAAGTCCGATTTGCCTTTCGGATCAAAATCGGAACCGCCTTTGCCGCCGCCGATCGCCTGACCGGTTAACGAATTTTTGAAAATTTGTTCAAAGCCCAAAAACTTGATGATGCTCGCGTTCACCGTAGGGTGGAAGCGCAAGCCGCCCTTGTACGGTCCGATCGCGTTGCTGAATTGAACGCGGTATCCGCGGTTCACCTGCACCGTTCCTTGGTCATCGGTCCACGGCACGCGGAAATAAATAAGCCGGTCCGGTTCTACCAGCCGGTCCAGGACGGCATGCTTCACGTATTGCGGATTGCGGGCAATGACGGGAATCAAGGAGATCAGCACTTCTTTGACCGCTTGATGGAACTCGGTTTCATTCGGATTTCGCTTCTGGACAATCTTGAATACGTCATTGACGTATTGCTGCGCCTGCTCAGCCTGCTGCGTGCGCACTTGTTCAATTTCTTCGACTAAACTCATGGGTACACTTCCTTCTTCGATGTGAGTTTCCGCTTGTCTATTCCTCTTTATCCGATCGTAGTTTAATATTAAATTCAAATAATTCATCGCAACAATATTCATATCAGATAAAGTTAATGCGTTTTGCGCATGAAGGAAGGGGGATCCTCTTGGAAATTAGACAAATGCGTTACTTCATCGAGGTCGCCAAACGAGAGCATGTGACCGACGCGGCTAACGCCCTCCACGTTGCGCAATCTTCCGTCAGCAGGCAGCTCGTTCAGCTGGAGAGCGAGCTGGGGGTAGATCTGTTTATCCGCAAAGGACGGCGAGTGAAGTTAACGCCGATCGGGAAGATTTTGCTGGCGCGCGTGGAACAGGTAATGAACATGATCGGAGAAGCCGAACGGGAAGTGAAGGAATATTTGGATCCGGAGAAGGGCGTCGTCCGCGTTGCGTTCCCGATCAGTCTGGCCGCGCATGTGCTGCCGACCGCGATTTATGCTTTTCGCAAACGATATCCGGAAGCGAAATTCCAGATGAAACAAGCCCTATACCGGGACTTGATTGACGGCGTCATCAATGGCGAGTTCAATCTGGCTTTGATTGCCCCCCTGCCCGAGGAAGATAAACAAATTCAATCCAAAGTGTTATTCACGGAACGGATTGTCGCACTCTTACCTCTCCAGCACCGGCTGGCTAACCGAACATCGATCCAACTGTCGGAGATGCAAGAAGAGGCTTTCGTCACGCTGCCTGAAGGGACGATTTTCCGGAAAATCGTGATGCACGCTTGCAGTGAGATCGGGTTCGTTCCCCATATTGCCTTCGAAGGGGATGATATCGATGCCTTGAAGGGACTGGTCTCGGCAGGACTCGGCGTTGCGCTCATGCCCGAGGTCACCTTGATCGACAACATCCCGCATTCCACGGTGAAGATTCCGCTCGTCGATCCCGAGGTCACCCGGACCGTAGGGGTCATTTGTCCGACACAGCGAAAATTGCTTCCGACGGAGCAATTATTCTATCGTTTTCTTTCGGAATTTTTTGCATCGGCCGATCGTTAAGCTGACATGCTCTTTATGCGCTGCAGGGGGAGAAGACGGCTTTCCGTTCACTCAAGCGCGGGGAAAAACGCCTTAACGATCCCGCAAATGGCTCCCGTGCGGAAAAAAGTGTACTTCCCGAAAAAATCCAATTGCGTATAACGGCAAGTGCATTTATTCTCATGGAAAATCGAGAGGAGGCACGAATCATGAATACCCCTGTATTGGCGAGGCCTACCCGCCAGCAGCTTGCCTGGCAGGACTTGGAGCTAGGCATGTTCTGCCATTTTGGACTGAACACCTACCATAACCGGGAATGGGGCGACGGGAGCGATTCACCGGCGGTTTTCAATCCGAGCATGCTCGATGCCGCGCAATGGGTGAAGACGGCCAAGCGGGCAGGCATGAACTACTTGATGCTGACCGCCAAGCACCATGACGGATTCTGCTTATGGCCGACGAAGACCACCGATTATTCGGTCAAGTCCAGCCCGTGGAAGAACGGGCGGGGCGATGTCGTGCGCGAATGCGCGGAGGCTTGCCGTGCAGAGGGAATGAAGTTCGGCATCTACCTCTCGCCATGGGATCGTCACGACCCCCGATATCCGGACCCGCAAGCCTACGACGACGTTTACTGTACGCAATTGACCGAGCTTCTTACCGGTTATGGTCCTTTGGTGGAAATTTGGTTCGACGGTGCTGGCTCGGAAGGTCGACAGTATGATTGGCCGCGAATTATGAGCCTTGTGAGGGAGCACCAACCGGACGCCATGGTGTTCAATATGGGGGCGCCGACGGTGCGCTGGGTCGGGAACGAAGAAGGCGTCGCGCCTTATCCATGCTGGAATACGTCCGAAGCCGCGCGCGTCAGCATGTTCACCAATGAGATGACGGCTTGGCTGCCGGAGACGCCGGCCTGGGTGCCCGCGGAATGTCCGGTCCCGATCCGGGGCAACCACTGGTTCTGGCACCCGAACGATCAAGTGCCGCTCCGCACGGTCGAAGAGCTGACGGATATGTACAGACGCAGTGTCGGTCATGGAGCCACCTTGCTGCTGAACCTGGCACCGGACGACCGTGGATTGCTGCCGGACGAGGAAATTGCCCGGGCAATTGAATTCGGCGATGAAGTCAGGCGGAGGTTCACAGGCCCGCCGATTGCCGAAACCAAAGGCACCGGCCATCAGCTTATCATCCAGCTGGCGGAGGAGACGCTAATCGACCAAATCATTCTGATGGAACAGCTCGAACACGGAGAGCGTGTGCACGAATACGTCCTTGAAGCGGAGATTGACGGCCAGTGGGCCACGATTGCCGCGGGCAGCGCGATCGGCCATAAGAAGATCGATACGTTCGATCCGATTGGCGCCAGGCAGATACGCTTGCGCATTACGAAAAGCGCGGACGTACCGCAGATTCGTTCGTTTGCCATACACTGCGTTAGCATCGATGCATTCAAGGGGGCGAACGAAAATTGAAGGTCAGCGTATTCGCGAAGCAATACAGTTTCGAGGATGAAAGGCCGTTCCCGAGCTGCCACGCTTCCACGCTCGTCGTCTTGCCGGGCGGGAAGGTGCTGGCTGCCTGGTTCGGCGGCGCTTACGAGAAGGCAAGCGATGTCGCGATCTGGATGTCGCACCGCCATGAAGGGAACTGGTCGAAGCCCTATAAGATAGCGGATGAGGAAGGCGTGGCACATTGGAATCCGGTACTCTACGCGGAAGGGGAGCGTGTTTGGCTGTTCTACAAGGTCGGCGTTGAGATTCCCGCCTGGCATACGCGGATCATGCAATCCGAAGACGGCGGGCGAACATGGACGGCGCCGCGCGAGCTCGTTCCTGGCGATATCGGCGGACGCGGACCCGTACGCAACAAGCCGATCCGGCTTCAAGATGGCACATGGATCGCGCCAGCTTCCGTGGAACGGCGCCTTGCAGATGAGCCGGGCAAAGAAATCTGGGAAGCGTTCGTCGACAGAAGCCCTGATGAAGGCCGGACGTGGATGCGCAGCGAAATGGTGCCGATGGACGATCGCTCGTTGGTCGGAACCGAACATGGACCTTCCAAGGGACTCATTCAGCCGACGCTATGGACGAGCGGCGGCTCGCGTGTCCATATGCTGCTGCGGAGCACCGAAGGTTTCATTTACCGCAGCGATTCGGAAGATTCAGGTCTTACGTGGGGGATGGCTTATAGGACGGTGCTGCCGAACAATAACAGCGGGATCGATGCCGTCTTGACGGACAGCGGCCTGCTCGCGCTCGTCTTTAACCCGATCAGCGGATATACGACCGATTCGCCGCGAACCCCGCTTGCCGTCTGCTTTTCATCCGATAACGGGATGACGTGGGGCGAGGAATTCGTGCTGGAAGATGAGCCGGGCGAATATTCCTATCCGGCTGTTATCGCTTGCGGCGATGAGCTGTTGATTACATACACTTGGCGACGGGAACGGATCGCTTTCTACCATCTGAAGCTTACGCGCTGAACAACGGGCATGCAGAGATAGGACTTGTTGCCCAAATAGTCGCTTCTTAAGCAGGAAATACGTAAAATCGTTGAATTTCCATCCCTTTACCGCTAACATGGAAGTATAGTGTAACAGAAGCTGACGCCTGTCGGCTTCTGTTTGGAACCTTATACGTACGAAGTTCATGGTATTCTGTAGCCTGGCATTCTTCGGAATGAAACTCGCATCGCCGCTTAAAGCACTGCGTTAACCGTTTCACCTAACAAACATGCGAACGGGAAAGGGAGGTGCCTATGAACAGAAAGTGGTTCCGCAAGCTTCTATTATCGTACCTCCCCGTATTTTTCGTCGTGACGACCATTCTTTTCGTCGTCTTTTTTCAAACCTTGAATGAGCAGAATCGCAAAGATGCAATCAAAGCGAACGAATTCCTGGCGCAGCAGGTCGTACACTTCACGGACAACTCGCTGAAGTCGATCAGTTACCGCGTCATTAACGAAATTCTCACCGAACCGGACGTCAGTGCCTTCTTCAATCATGACAAGATCGACGTCTATGGGAATATTAAAGCGATTCAAGTGATGGAAGATCTGAAATTCAGTTATCCGATCATCGATTCGATCTATTTTGTGCGGATGAAAGACGGTCTCGTGCTTGGGGACGGTTCCGCCGCGCTTAACGAATTCCCGGATAAGCCACTTATCGAACAATATGCACAGAAGAAAGCAGCGACCAAGTGGACGGGCAAACGCGCCTATAAGTCGTACCCGGACGTGGCCGGCGTCGAGGTCGTCACGTTCGTGCAGCCTGTGCCTTACTATACGGACAATACGAAGGGTTTCTTCGTCGTCAACGTCGGCTTGGAGAAGCTTACGCAATCGATCACCCAAATGTACAGCACCGATACGAGTTACGTCCGGCTGCTGGATGGCGCAGGCATGAATCTGCTCGGCGGGGAAGCGGACAGCGCGGAGACGAAGGAAGTGTTCTCGAACTACATCTCGCCATACACGGGCTGGCAAGTCGAGAGCGGGCCGATCGAGAAGGGATTCGTACGGTTGACGCTCGGGCTTTATAATGTGTGGATTATCTTGGCGATCGCTGCTGTGTTGTTCGGCGTTGTCTGGGTTATATACGTGACCAAGCGCAATTATAAACCGATCGGTCAGCTCGTCTCGCTCATTAAGACCAGTTCCCTGATCCAGGCGGATGCCGAGGATAAGGAAGACAAGAATGAACTCGGCTTCATTCACAGCGCGCTTGAGCATCTCATGGACGAGACGCGCAAGGTGAAGCAGCAGAATGCCGAGCATGCGATTCTGCAAAAGAAGCACCGCTTCCATGAAGCGCTGGATGGCAATGTTCCGGTGACGGAACAGAAGTGGAGATCCGACCTGCAGCAATACAAGCTGGATGTCGAAGGGATGCGCGCATTCGTGCAAGTGCTGGAGATCGACCGCTATCAGGCTTTCATCGCGTCCAATACGGGGCACGACCAGTCGATCTTCAAGTTTCTGCTCTCGAGCATCGTACAAGAAACCGTATCGCAGCACGAGGCATCGGTATGGGCGGAGTGGACGACCGACCGCCAATTGACGGCGATCGTCTGGGTGCCGGGCGGCGACAGGAACATGCGGGAGATCCGGGGGCTGATCGCCGGAACGATCGTCAATTGGGTGAACCATAACTTAAGCTTCACCGTGACGATCGGTCAGGAGGGCGGCGCCGACACGCTCGAGGAGATTCGGAACGTCTACGAGAAAGCCTGTAATCTGTTGCAGTACAAAGCCCTTCTCGGCACCGGCCGCTTGATTGCGCCGGAGGATGTCGTACGTCCTCTCGAGCGGAACCTGGAGTACTTCAATACGATCCACGCGTTCGCGCAGGCGCTGCGTTCGTCCGATCCGAACTGGAACAAGCATCTGGACGATCTATTCCGTCAAATTCGGGCATCAGTCTGTACGCGCAAGGAGATCGACAGTCTGCTCCAGTTCCTCTTCCAGCACGTGAACCGCTTGTTCCAAGAGTTGTCCAAGGAATACCGCAATCTATGGCGGGACATGGAGAACGGACTTAGCGAGCTCGAGAAACAGTGGGAAACGGTCGAGGAGCTGCAAGAGGGCTGCAGCCGAATTTATGAACAAGCCTCGGCGGCGATGCAGACGCTCCGGGAATGCAGCCGCAGCCGCAGCGTCGTCGTCGAGATCCGCAGCTTCATCGAGGAACACTACGCCAATCCGGACTTGTCGCTGGAATACCTAAGCGAAATATTCGACCTGAACGCCAAGAACATCAGCAAGCTGTTCAAGGACGAGTTTGGCGAGAACTTCGTCGACTTCCTGATCGGACTGCGCATGCATAACGCCAAGCGCAAGCTGCTCGAGACCGCAAGCTCGCTGCAGGAAATCAGCCTCGGCGTCGGCTATTATAATTACAACTCGTTCAACCGCGCGTTCAAAAACAACGTCGGCGTCTCGCCAAGCGATTTCCGCAGGCAGGCGGTGCAAGCAGCGCAGGCGCAAGCGCGCACTTCGTAATTCAATCCTTATGCCCCGGACGGGGCATAAGGATTTTTTGTTTTAAAACAAAAGCGGGTCCACGAAGTGGACGCAAGCGACGGATCGCTCACCGTACGCATCAAGCGCACAACATACAGGTCTCCTCCTAAGGCACAACGGAACGAACGAAGCGCGAACACAGAGCTTTGTCCAGATGGACAAAAGCGGGCCGCCAACGAAAGGACAGATCAACGACGGCCTCGTCCCGGACCACGCCGATTACGGGTATCCAAAGGGCTGTGGCCCTTGGTTCCCCTCGGCGGAGGGGGAAGGGGCGAGGGAAAAAGACTGGTCTAAAGGGCGCAGTCCTTCAAATGAACTGTTATAACACCATCCGCGGAGGGGGCATGGGGGAGGCGAAAAAAATGGGATTCCAAAGGGCGGCAGCCCTTGGGGTCCCCTCCTCTGGAGGGGAATTAGAGGAGGTAACAAGGAAAAAAGCACCCCGTAGAATTATGCATACCCGCGTCATATTTCACCTTCAAACCCGCGCCAAATCTGGGTTCCGCGAAAAATGCAACGTCTTGCGAATCTTACAAATTGAAGGAGAAAGCGGGAGCAGGCTACGATGGGTTTACGAAACCGACACAAGGTGAAACGGCTAATGCCTCTTTTCCTTGTATTTCAAGCCCCGCGGCGACCGAAGCAACAAGGCAGCTTGTAACGACAGGGCGTGGCGGCAGAAACTATATAAGGAGAACTGCCTATGAGCAAAGCATGGCTCAACATGAGACGGAGCTGGGAGTTATACTTGCTGGTGCTGCTCCCGGTGCTCTATCTGCTGATCTTCAAGTATATCCCGATGGTCGGCGTTCAGATCGCGTTCAAAGATTTCAACGTCATTAAAGGAATCTGGGGCAGCGAGTGGGTAGGCTTCAAACACTTCCAGACGTTCTTTGATTCCCCGAATTTCTGGCTGCTCATCAAGAACACGATCACCATCAGTTTCTACTCGCTGCTGGCCGGGTTCCCGGTTCCGATCTTGCTGGCGCTCGCGCTGAACGAAATTCGGACGGGCTTCTTCAAGAAGTCGGTGCAGATGGTGACGTACGCGCCGCATTTTATCTCCACGGTCGTCATGGTATCGATCATTATCCTGATGCTGACACCGCATGTCGGCGTGGTGGAACGCGTGATGACGTTCTTGGGGTTGCCGACGACGAACTTCATGGGCGTGCCGGAATATTTCAAATCGATCTACGTCTGGTCGGGCGTCTGGCAGGAGATGGGGTATGCGTCCATCATCTATATCGCGGCATTGGCGAGCGTCGATCCTTCCCTGTACGAAGCGGCCCGGATGGATGGCGCATCCCGCCTGCAGAAAATCATTCATATTGATCTGCCGGCCTTGATCCCGGTCACCGTCATCATGCTCATTCTTAGCCTGGGCAGCGTGATGGGCGTCGGGTTCGAGAAAATCTATCTCATGCAGAATCCGCTGAACGTCAGCTCTTCCGAAGTCATCTCGACGTATGTGTACAAGGTCGGCCTGCTCGGGGCGAACTTCAGCTTCTCATCGGCGGTCGGACTGTTCAATTCGGTCATTAACCTGATCCTGCTGCTATCGGTCAATTTCATCGCACGTCGGGTTTCGCAGACAAGCTTATGGTAGAGGAGGCGGTGGCCTATGTTTAGCAAAAATCGGATCAAAGAGCCGTTCGGCGACCGCGTGCTGCTCATCATCATCTATCTGCTGCTCACTGCGATCATGCTGACGGTGCTGTATCCGCTCGTGTACATCTTCAGTTCGTCGATGAGTTCCCCGAAGGCGGTGGTCTCCGGCCAGGTATGGCTGTTCCCGGTCGAGCTGTCATTTAAGGCGTACAAGTCGATCTTTAACAGCTCACAGCTGATGCTTGGCTTTTATAATAGTATTGTCTACACCGTAATCGGGACGCTCATCAATGTCCTCTTCACCGTGCTGCTAGCCTTCCCGTTATCGCAAAAAGGTTTCGGCGCACGCAAAATCATCATGATCCTGATGATGATCACGATGTTCTTCGACGGCGGGTTGATCCCGACGTATCTGCTCGTCAAAGAGCTGCACATGCTCGATACGAGGTGGGCGCTTTGGCTGCCCGGCGCATTCTCGATTTTCCAAGTGATTATCGCAAGAACGTTCTTCCAGAGTTCGATCCCGATCGAACTGCAAGAAGCGGCCAGCATCGACGGATGCAGAGATACACGCTATCTGATCAGCATCGTCCTGCCGCTGTCCAAGCCGATCCTCGCCGTCATGACGCTCATGTATGCGGTCGGACATTGGAACGCCTACTTCGATGCCTTGATTTACTTGAGATCGGAGCACCTGTTCCCGCTGCAATACGTCCTGCGGAATCTGCTCATTCTGAACTCGGCTGACCCGGAGATGCTGGCAGGCACGGCGGCAACGCTCCGCGACCAAGGGTTCGAACAAGTACTGAAGTATGCGCTCATCGTCGTCGCATGCGTACCGGTACTCATCATTTACCCGTTCGTGCAACGGCATTTCGTGAAAGGGGTCATGATCGGTTCGCTTAAAGGCTAACCAACGATCCTATTGCAAGAGGTTAACCGCTTGAGAGGGGGAATGCCCGAGCTTCATTAGGGAGGCATGACGATCGCTGAATGCTGCATTCTTGGTCTTTGGACCATGAACGCAGACCAATCAGCCAGAAGGCATAGGTTACGGATACGGCTGCACCATACGGATAACGAATCATTTGGGAGGGGTCCATTTGAAAAAATCATTGTGGGTTTCGCTGATGGTTGTATTGATAAGCAGCATCATGCTGTCTGCCTGTTCCGGCGGCGGCAACACCGAAGAGAACGGCGCTTCCGCTACGAACGGCGGCGAGGCATCGGAGAGTGCGGGACCGGTCGAAGTGACGTTCTTCGCGCCGCAAGGGAAGGCACCGCTCGAAGACAACGACTACACGAAGCTGGTCGAAGAAAAATTCAATGTGAAGATCAAGTGGGACTTGGCGCCGACCGATGCGCTGAATGACCGCAGACAGCTGCTGCTGGCAAGCGGCGACTATCCGGAAGTGTTCCTCGAGGGCAAGTTCTCGAACGCGGACCTGGTCACTTACGGCAAGCAAGGCGTCTTGCTGCCGCTGAACGATCTGATCGACCAGTATGCGCCGAACCTGAAGGCGATGATGGAGAAGAAGCCATACTTGAAGGAAGCGATGGTTTCGCCGGACGGCAATATTTACGGCATCCCGCGCCTGAACGAATGTTATCACTGTACACATGCCCAGAAGTTCTGGATCAACAAGGAATGGCTGGATAAAGTAGGCCTCGCCATCCCGACCACGACGGATGAGCTGTATACCGTCCTTAAGGCATTCAAGACGCAGGATCCGAACGGCAACGGCAAAGCCGACGAAATTCCGCTGACCGGCGCGCCGGACAAATCGGTCTGGAACGGCAACGTGGACGCTTTCCTGATGAACGCTTTTATCTATAACGATAACAGCAAATACCTCACGATGACGAATGGCAAGGTCGACTTCGCGGCGAATAAGCCGGAGTGGAAGGAAGGCCTGACGTACATGCATAAGCTGTACAGCGAAGGGTTGATCGATCCGGCTTCCTTCACGCAGAACGACCAAGCGGTCAGCCAATTGGGCAAACGCGAAGGCGAAGAGATCGTCGGCTCGATTACGACGGCGCTGCTCAGCTACCTGGTCGATACGTATGACGATAACAACGAGCGCCAGAAGCATTGGGTCATCGTACCGCCGCTCAAAGGACCGAATGGCGTCCAGCTTGCCGGCACATCGATGGGTCTGAGCGAATTCGCGTTCGCCATCACGAACAAAGCGAGCGAAGCGCAGCAGATCGCGGCGATGAAGATCGTCGACTACGCGTTCAGCGAAGAAGGCTCGCTCTACAGCGAATACGGCCCGACCGAAGGCATCGGTTGGAACATGGCAGGGGCGGACGAGAAGAACGTCAGCGGCGGCGCCGCGAAATACACGTTCGAGAACCTGAAGCCGCAAGACGAGAACGTCGTCCGAAACGACAGCTGGTCCTTGCTCGGACCGAAGGACCTGTCCAAGGAATTCCGCGATCTGTTCGCGACGGCGCAAGATCCGCTGAGCGGCAAAGGCTACGAGAAACGCCTGGCAGACGCGACTAGCGCGTACACGGCATACGCACCGAAAGAAGTATACCCATCGACGGCGTATATCCGCCCTGAAGATACGGATGCGGCCGCACAGCTGACGACGGCGATCAAAGACTATGTCATGTCCAACATGGCGCAATTCATCATCGGCAACAAAGATATCGAGAAGGATTGGGATGCTTACGTCAAAGGCTTCGACGGTCTCAATCTGGCCAAATACATCGAGATCTACCAAGCGGCGATCGCAAAACAATAAACCGTGCATGAACGGGAAGGAAGTATACCCTACAAGGTTTACTTCCTTCTGCTTTATATAGGGCATGGATAAGGAGCGAAAAGAATGAGCCATACCGATGTATTGCTGAATTCGGAGGAGCGGACGGCACAGCTGCTGTCCTTGATGACGATCGAGGAGAAAATCGGCCAGCTGATCCAGCCTTTCGGATGGAAGACGTACCATAAGCAGCCGGACGGGACGATTCTGCTGGATGAAGCGTTCCGGGCGCAAGTAGATGAGGGCGGCGTCGGTTCGCTCTACGGCGTGCTGCGCGCGGATCCGTGGACCGAAGTGACGTTGGAGAACGGCCTCACCCCTGAAGAGGGGGCCAGAGCCATAAACGAAATCCAGCGCTACGCGATCGAACACTCCCGCCTCGGGATCCCGATCCTGTTCGGCGAAGAGTGCTCGCACGGCCATATGGCGATCGGCTCGACGGTGTTCCCGGTACCGCTGCTGCTCGGGAGTACGTGGAACGTCGATCTGTATCGCCGAATGTGCGAAGCGGTAGCGGCCGAGACGCGGAGCCAAGGCGGAGCCGCAACCTATTCGCCGGTGCTGGACGTCGTCCGCGATCCCCGTTGGGGACGAACGGAGGAATGCTTCGGTGAAGATCCTTACCTGATCGCCGAGATGGCCGAAGCCTCCGTGCAAGGACTCCAGGGCGAAGGATTGGACCGGGACGATACGGTCATCGCGACGCTGAAGCATTTTGTCGCTTACGGCAGCACGGAAGGGGGACGCAATGCCGCACCGGCCCATATGGGGCTCCGGGAGCTGCATACGAACGATCTGCTTCCCTTCCGCAAGGCGGTCGAAGCGGGCGCCAAGTCCATCATGACGGCGTACAACGAAATCGACGGCGTGCCTTGCACGGCAAGCGACGAGTTGTTGAACGAGCTGCTGCGCGAGCAATGGGGCTTCGACGGATTCGTCATTACCGACTGCGGCGCGATCAATATGCTGGCTTGGGGCCACGATGTGGCCAAGGACGGCGAAGATGCGGCGGTCATGTCGCTGCAGGCGGGCGTCGATATGGAGATGTCCGGGGAGATGTTCGGCAAGCATCTACGGGCGGCCGTCGACAAAGGCTTGGTTACGGAAGCGAACCTTGACCTTGCGGCAGGACGCATTCTGAAGGCGAAGTTCGAGCTTGGATTATTCGAACGCCCTTACGTCGACCCGGAGCGGGCGAAGACGATCATTGGCTGCCCGGAACATAAGGAGCTGGCCAGAGAGCTTGCGCGCGAAGGCATCATTTTGCTCAAAAATGAATCCGATACGCTGCCGCTCGCTAAAAACACCGGTACAATCGCGGTCATCGGCCCGAACGCGAACAACGTCTACAATCAGCTGGGCGACTACACGTCTCCTCAGCCGCGCGAACAAGTGGCAACGCTGCTGGACGGCATCCGCGCCAAGCTTGGCGACGTTGCCGGGGCACGGGTTCTCTATGCGCCCGGGTGCCGGATCAAAGGCGATTCGCGGGAAGGCTTCGATACGGCGCTTGCCGCGGCCGAGCAGGCGGATGTGATCGTGCTCGCGCTCGGCGGATCGAGCGCCCGCGACTTCGGCGAAGGCACGATCGACCTGCGCACGGGCGCTTCGGTCGTAAGCGATCATGCCTGGAGCGATATGGAGTGCGGGGAAGGGATCGACCGCACCGGACTTCACCTGCTCGGCGTACAGCTTGAACTGGCGCAGCGACTGCATGCGTTGGGCAAACCGGTCATCGTCGTCTACATGAACGGCCGTCCCGTCGTGGAACCGTGGATCGACGAGCATGCGCATGCCATTCTGGAGGCTTGGTATCCCGGACAGGAGGGCGGCCATGCGCTCGCGGATATTCTGTTCGGCGACTGCAACCCTTCCGGCAGATTGACGGTGTCCGTACCGAAGGACGTCGGTCAGCTTCCTGTCTACTACAACGGCAAGCGCAGCAGGGGCAAGCGGTATCTGGAGATGGACGTTCAGCCGCGCTATCCGTTCGGTTACGGGCTTAGCTACACGACATTCGAGTACGACAACTTGCAGGTGTTTCGGCAGACGATCGCCCCTGATGGGACCGCGACCGTGCTGGTGGACGTGACCAATACCGGAACGGCGGCAGGCAGCGAGGTCGTGCAGCTCTACCTATCCGACAAAGTCAGCTCCGTCACGAGACCGGGCAAGGAACTCAAGGGTTTCCGCAAAATTCATCTTGAGCCTGGCGAGTCCCGTACCGTGACGTTCATGGTAGCGAAGGAGGAGCTGCAGCTGATCAACCGGCAGCTGGAAGCCGTCGTCGAGCCGGGCGAATTCGGCATCATGGTGGGCAGGAACGCGAGCGACGTGCTGAGCGTGCCGCTGTTCGTACAAGAGGAGGCATAAACGATGTACCGGATTTTACGTTTCGTAAAGCAATTAACGAGCCGGCAATGGCTGGCGTCCATACCTCTCGCAGATTGGGAGATGCGCAAATCCCGTTACATACGGCCGGGCGAGTACGAATTCGACCCGCGAACGTACACGCTCGATGAGTGCGGACAGCTCGATGCCAAACACGGCATTACCTATTTCCTGAAGAAACAGGTGGAGCTGCCCGCCGAATGGTCCGGACATCCGATCGGGCTGCTGGCCGAAGGCGGCGGCGAAGGATTGCTGCGGGTGAACGGCAGATCGTATCAAGGCCTGGACCGCAACCACCCGTTCGTGCCGCTTTACTTGGAAGGCGTCGGCAGCGAACCGCTGCTCGAGATCGAGCTATATGACCCGATTCCGGAACCGGTCGATCCGCTGAATGCGCAATCGACGATTAACCCTCCGGTAACCCATATCCGGCTGCGGCTCGTGCAGGTGAACGCGCCGCTGCAGAGCTTGCTGTACAGCGTGCAGGCCGCATACGAGTCGATGCTGCTGCTGCCAGAACAAGATATGAATCGGCTTAAGCTGACGGAGTATCTCTATGCGGCAATGGATGAGATGCAGCTATGGCCGGATGAACGATGGACGGACGAAGAATCCCTCCGGGCCGTTGAAGCGCGTCTTATCGAACAGGCAGCTGCGCTTACGCCGAATCAGCGGTCGAACGGGCTCATGCATATGGTCGGGCAATCGCATATCGATATCGCCTGGCTGTGGCCGGTACGCGAGACGGTCCGCAAGGTAAGCCGCACGTTCTCGACGATGACGTCGCTGATGGAGGAATATCCGGACTTCGTCTATTCCCAAAGCCAGCCGCTGCTCTATGAATTCGCCAAGCGGAACGATCCGGAGCTGTACGAGAAGATCAAGGCCCGGGTCGCCGAGGGACGCTGGGAGCTCGTCGGGGGAATGTGGGTCGAGCCGGATCTCAATATTCCGAGCGGCGAGTCTCTCGTCCGCCAGATGCTTTACGGCCAGCTGTTCTACGAGCAGGAGTTCGGCAAGCGGTCGCACATCGAATGGCTGCCCGATACGTTCGGGTACTGCGCGTCGCTCCCGCAGCTGCTGAAGCTGGCCGACGTGGACTACTTCATGACGACGAAGCTCAATTGGAACGACACGAACCGATTCCCGTACGAGCTGTTCCATTGGGTCGGCATCGACGGTACGTCCGTTGTCTCGTATTTGAACCATGGCCTGAACGAGCATACGAAGCCGAAGGATGTGCATGAGCATTGGCAGTCGTACCGGCACAAGGAACAGCTCGATGAGCTGATGCTGCTGTACGGACATGGCGACGGCGGAGGCGGGGTTACGCGCGAGATGGTGGAATTGGTGCAGCGGTCGAATCTGATGACGGGACTGCCGGAGAGCCGGTTCAGCACCGCTGCCGCGTTCTTCGAGCAAGTCGGCCGCAAGCAGGAAGAGCTACCGAAATGGCACGGCGACCTCTATCTGGAGCTTCACCGCGGGACCTATACGACGCATGCGCGCAACAAGCGGAACAACCGCAAAGCGGAGGTATTGTACCGCGAAGCGGAAATCTGGAGCAGTCTCGCCAAGCCATATATCGATGAATCGGCGGCGAAATCCGCGCTGCGGCAGGGCTGGGAGCTGATGCTGCTCAACCAGTTCCACGATATTATTCCGGGCACGGCCATTACCGAGACGTACGAGACGTCTCGCGAAGAATACGAGGAAGTATTCGCGATCGGCCGCGGAACGCTGGAGCATTCGATTCAAGCATTGGCTGCGCGGGTGCAAGCGGATGGCGACGGGATCCCGTATGTCGTCTTCAACGGTCTTGGCTGGGAGCGGACCGATACCGTTGCGATCGAAGGCGGAGCTGAGCTTGCGCGAATGGCAGCTTACGACTCGGAAGGAAAGAGGCTGCCGAGCGATGTGCGTCGCGGCGGAGGTCCTGACGCGGCAAGCCGTACGTTGTTGGTGACGGTTCCGGATCAGCCTGCTTTCGGCTACACGACGATTTGGCTTCGTCCGTCAGAGGAGCCAGCGGCGGATGTGCCGGCGAGTCTCGGCGACTCGTGGGAAACGATCCGTTACGTGCTCGCATTCAACGAGCGCGGCGAGATCGTGCGCTGGTTCGACAAAGCGGCGGAACGCGAGCTGCTGCCAGAAGGCGCGGCCGCGAACGAGCTGCAGCTGTTCCATGATCGGCCGCTCTCCTGGGATGCTTGGGACATCGATCCGCGCTTCGACGGGCAGCGCGCCGCATCGGTCGTGCTGGTGAACAAGGAAGTCGTCCTGCAGGGAGAGACGGCCGACATTCTGCGGTTCGAATGGCAACTGAGCGACTCTTCCATCCAGCAGGATATGGTGCTGCATCACCATACGGGCCGAGTCGATTTCAACACCAGCGTGCAGTGGCACGAGAAACATAAGCTGCTGAAGGTCGCCTTCCCGCTTGATCTGGCGGCGGCTAAAGCGACCTACGAGATTCCGTTCGGCGCCTTGGAGCGGCCGACGCATACGAATACGAGCTGGGAGCAGGCGCAGTACGAAGTGTGCGGCCACCGCTGGGCGGATCTGTCCGAAGGCGATTACGGGGTCAGCCTGTTGAACGACTGCAAGTACGGCTACGACATCAAGGGACAGACGATGCGCCTTTCGCTGCTGCGCGCGCCAAAGTGGCCGGATGCGACCGCAGACCAAGGAGAGCATGCTTTCACGTATTCCATCTTGCCGCATGAGCTGGATTGGCGCGGCGCGCAAGTGGTGCGCAGCGCGATCGAACTGAACCATCCCGCGACTGCGCTCCGCGTCCCAGAAGGGGCCAATGACGAGCGCAAACTCCCGGGCACGCAGTCGTTGATCGGACTACAGAGCCGATCGGTCGTGCTCGATACGGTGAAACCGGCGGAGAAGGGGACGGGCACGATCGTCCGCTTATACGAATCCTCGGGCAGCCGCGATCGCGTCACGCTGCGACTGCCAGGGCAGCCAAGCCGCTCATGGATCGTGAACCTGCTGGAAGACGAACTTAAGGAGCTGGATGTGAAGGACGGCGAGGTCCAGCTGGTGTTCAAGCCGTTCGAGGTGTTATCGATTCGTTGCGAGTAAACCGATCACAGAGGACGACCAGGGAGGTAATAGCATGAGCGAAAGCAAAATGATCGACGCTGAACATGAACCCATCGTGGAGCAAGGCGTCCATAATTACAGCAGCGAGGAGAAGTGGGTCAAGCCGGAGGACCCGCTCCTGCTCGAACGTCTCGAATGGTTCCAGGATCAGAAGCTGGGCCTCATGATGCACTGGGGCCCGTACTCCCAGCTTGGACTGGTGGAATCATGGGCGCTTAGCGACGTCGACGAGGAGTGGTCGCGCAACGAGATCGATTGGGACATCGATGCCGAGGAGCTGAAGCGGCAGTATTTTGCGCTGAACAAGACGTTCAATCCGCTCCGCTTCCAGCCGGAACTGTGGGCCGATCTAGCCGCGGAGAACGGGTTCCGCTATCTGAACTTCACGACCAAGCATCACGACGGGTTCTGCATGTGGGACACGCGCACGACGGACTATCGCGTTACGGGCTCGGATTGCCCGTTCCATACGCACAAATACGCGGACATTACGAAGCAGCTGTTCGAGGCTTTCCGGGCGAGGGGGCTAGGCATCTCGGCTTACTTCTCCAAGGCCGACTGGCATACGCCTTACTATTGGGCGCCGGGCATGCAGGCCGGCACGACGACCTCGCGCGGGCCGACTTATGATCCGAAGGCTTATCCGTGGCTGTGGGAGAAATTCGTCCAGTTCACGCACGAACAGATTATGGAGCTGATGACCAAATACGGGCGGATCGACGTGCTCTGGCTGGATGCCGGATGGGTCAACGATTACCGCGAGCAGAATGTCCGGATCGGAGAAGCGGTCGATAAAGCTCGTCAGGTTCAGCCTTGGCTGCTCGCGGCGGACCGGACGGTCGGCGGGCCTTACGAGAATCTGATCACGCCCGAGCAGACGCTGCCCGAGCGGGCGCTCCATGTCCCGTGGGAGAGCTGCATCACGATGGGATCGGCGTTCTCGTTCCGCTATGAGGACAACTACAAGACGGTGCGGCAGCTCATTCATCTGCTCGTCGAAATCGTGGCCAAAGGCGGCAATCTGGCGCTTAACGTCGCGCCGCAGCCGGACGGCCGGCTGTCCCGCACGGCCATCTCCCGCATGAAGGGGATGGGCGAGTGGCTGAAGATCCATGGCGAAGCGATCTATGGCACGCGAACCTGCGAGCCTTACTCCGCGGGGCGGTACCATTTTACGCGAAAAGAAGATACGGTCTATGCCTTCTACCTATACAAGGATGAGCAGGAGACGGTGCCGGAGGAGATCGAGCTTCCGATTGCGGGCGAATGCAGCCGGATCGATCTGGTCGGCGGACCTGCGGGACTTGAATTCCGTAAGACGGAACAAGGAATCGCGATTCGCCTGCCGGATTCGGAGCGTCAGCCGCATAAGCAGGCCCCGATCGCGCATGTGTTCCGACTGACCGCGACATCCAAGTAAAGGAGAGCAGCACGAATGGAATCGTTCAACTTACCGAAGATCAGCATCCCTCCCCTTCCGCTGCCGGAATCCGTTCAGCGCGTCCTGCAAGAGGCTAAGGAGAAACTGGCCCATCGACCGAAGCTTGCGCGGCTGTTCGCGAATTGCTTCCCGAACACGCTCGAGACGACCGCGAAGTTAATGGACGACGGCACGACGTTCATCATCACGGGGGATATTCCGGCCTCATGGCTGCGCGACTCCGTCGAGCAAGTGATGCACTATGTGCCGCTGGCAAAGGACGATCCGCAATTGCAGCGCATTCTCTCGGGACTTATTAAGCGGCAGATGCAGTATATTCGTATTGATCCGTATGCGAACGCTTTTAACGAATCGGAGAATGATTGGCATTGGAACGCGGCCGATGAGACGGACATGTCGGCATGGGTGTGGGAGCGCAAATTCGAGATCGACTCCCTCTGCTTCCCGGTGCGGCTGGCGTACGCGTATTGGCGAGAGACGGGACTTACCGACATCTTCGATGCCGGGTTCAAGCAGACGATGCGCCTGATCGTGGACGTATTCAAGACCGAGCAGCGGCACTTCGAATCGTCGCCGTACCGGTTCCAACGCGACAGCGGGATTCGCGAGGATACGCTCGGCAACAACGGCCTGGGCATGCCGGTCAACTACACCGGGATGGTCTGGTCCGGCTTCCGATCGAGCGACGATGCGTGCGATTTTCACTATAACATCCCGGGGAATATGTTTGCCGTTGTCGCGCTGCGCCATATGCAGGAGTTCGCCGAGTGGATATTCCGCGACCAGGCATTGGTAAAAGAGCTGAAGACGCTCGCGGCGGACATCGAGCATGGCATCAAGCTGTACGGCATCTATCGCCATCCCGAATTCGGCCCGATCTATGCGTACGAGACGGACGGCTACGGCAACCACTGCCTGATGGATGACGCGGGCACGCCGGGGCTGCTGTCCATCCCGTATCTCGGTTACGTAAGCGCGGAAGATCCGATCTATCAGAATACGAGACGGTTCGCGCTCTCGAAGGAGAATCCGTTCTACTACGAGGGGACTGCGGCCCGGGGGATCGGAAGTCCCCATACGCCGGAGAAGTATATTTGGCCGATGGCGCTGTCCATGCAAGGGTTGACGGCAACGACGAAGGAAGAGAAGTTAGCGATGATCGCGATGCTAGAAGCGTCCGACGCGGATACCGGCTATATGCACGAAGGTTTCCATGCCGACGACCCGTCGCGGTTCACGAGATCGTGGTTCGCCTGGTCGAACAGCCTGTTCGCGAGATTGGTCTATGAGGCCATGGAAGATGAGATTATATAGGCGGGAGGAAGCGAAATGAACCGAAGCGGCGTGCCGGAACCGAATATCGCCTATGCGCCGAAGCATTATCGGTGCAACCGGGCGGAGAGTTCGCTCGAGCTGGATGGACGGGTGGACAAACCGTTCTGGGATGCAGCCGAATGGACGGAGGATTTCGTCGATATCGAAGGCGATCTACGGCCGCGGCCGGCGAAGCGGACGCGGGTCAAAATGCTGTGGGACGACGACTGCTTCTATTTTGCCGCCGAGCTGATCGAAGATCAAATCTGGGCGACGCTGACCGAGCGCGACTCGGTCATCTTCTATGATAACGACTTCGAGATCTTCATCGATCCGGATGGCGATTCGCACAACTATTACGAGTTCGAGATCAATGCGCTGAATACCGTCTGGGATCTGCTGCTCGTGAAGCCTTACCGCGACGGCGGCCCGCCGGTGAACGGCTGGGATATCGCGGGGCTTCGCACCGCGATACATATCGATGGCGAGTTGAACAATCCGCTCGCGGACAACCGGAAGTGGACCCTTGAGGTTGCGATGCCATGGGCTGCCTTGAAGGAGTGCGCCTACGAGAAACGGCCGCCGCTCCCGGGCGAGTTCTGGCGCATCAATTTCTCCCGCGTCGAATGGCGGACGGAAGTGCAAGACGGAAAGTATCGCAAGGTCATGAATCCGCAAACGGGCAAGCCTTACCCGGAGGACAACTGGGTCTGGTCGCCGATGGGCATCGTCAACATGCATTATCCCGAGCTGTGGGGCTACGTGGTGTTCGCGGGCCAAGAGGAAGCCGGTGCGCAACCCTTCGAGCTGCCGCCCGATGAACGAATCAAGTGGGAGCTGCGCAAGCTCTATTACCGCCAGCGTAACTATTACGAGACCCAAGGCGCGTTCTGTGGCGAAGCAGGGAAGCTGATGGGAGATGGCGAATGGAGCATGGAGCCGGCGGTCGAAGTGACGCGGGGATTGTTCCAGATATCCGCTCCGTCTGCGGACGGTACGGCCATGTATCATATCCGGGAAGACGGCCTGTTATGGAAGGAGCCGATGGAATGACGACGAAGCACCCTGACGTATTCTCGCTAGACGCAGAAGTGATGGACGTAATCGAGCGCAAATTCCAGGAGAAACGGCGGCTTGCGCACCGAAGGGAGCGGCAGCTGTTCGGTATTTTTCAACAAGAGGAACTCACCGCGGAAGAAACGTGGTCGCTCAAATTCATGTTCGCTTATATGCCGGTCAACGACTTGGCCGATTACGACGGCGAGCTGTTCCTAAGCCATGTCCGCCAGACGCTTAAGATTCGCAAGGCGATGCCGTGGGGGGAGCGGGTACCGGATGATCTCTTCCTGCATTTCGTCCTGCCCTACCGGGTCAATACGGAGAACATCGAGGATGCTCGCGGTATCCTGCACGCTGAACTGGCGCAGCGAACGAGCAAACTGTCGATGGAGGATGCGATTCTCGAGACCAACTACTGGTGCCATGAACGGGCAACTTATATCGGCAGCGATCTCCGGACTTTATCGCCGCTGTCCATGATCCGGAACGCGCGCGGCCGGTGCGGCGAAGAGTCGACGCTCGCGGTCGCGGCGCTGCGCAGCATCGGGATCCCGGCGAGGCAGGTGTACACGCCGCGCTGGGCGCATTGCGACGATAACCATGCGTGGGTTGAGGCTTGGGCCGACGGGCAGTGGTACTACTTCGGCGCCTGCGAGCCGGAAGCGAGACTGAATGTCGGCTGGTTCAGCCCGCCGGCGAGGCGGGCGATGCTGATCAATACCCGGATCAGCGGGAATTACGGCGGACCGGAAGACGTTACGCTGGCCGATGAATGGTTCACCGAGATCAATCTGCTCGAGAACTATGCGCGGACGCGGACGATTACCGTCCATGTGAAGGATGAGCAAGGGAATCCGGTCAGCGGAGCCTTAGTCCGGTTCGAGCTCTATAATATGGCGGAGTTCTATCCGATCGCGGCTCTGCCGGCGAACGAGCAAGGGGAAGCGGTCTTCAAGACGGGCTACGGCGATCTCCTGATCCGTGCCGTGCATGAAGGCCGGTGGGGGGAGTGCGTCTGCCCGGCTTCAAGCGGCGAACGTGTCGAGATCATCATTGCCGAGTCGGCTCAGCCTGCGCAATCGGTCGATCTGGAGCTGGTGCCGCCGCCCGAGACGGAAGGCAGCGCCGCTGCACCGCTGTCCGAATCGGCCATCGAACGCCATAATGAACGGCTGGAAGAGGGAACTGCGATACGGTCGGCCTATGAAGCGACCTTCATGGACGAGAAGCAGGCTCTGGAGCTTGCGAATCGTGCAGGGCTTCCCCCGCAACGGGTATGGGAGGCGCTGCAGAAGGCGCGAGGCAACAGCCGCGAGATCGCCGCTTTCCTTGAGGCAAACACCGCGGCATATGGAGAATGGCCGCTCCGTTTGCTCGAGTCCATGAACGAGAAGGACTTGATCGATACCTGGATGGAGACGCTGAACGACCATCTCGTCGGCGCTCTGGCACATAAAGACGGCCTTCCCGAGGAGATATTCACCACGTCCGTGCTCCGTCCGCGCGTACTCTACGAGAAGATCGTTCCGTACAGGCAGCGATTCCGATCTTCCTTCACGGAGGCGGAGATCGAAGCCTTCCGCTCTGCGCCGAACGAGCTTGCCCGCCGGCTCGAGAAGCAGTACGCCTATTGGGAGGATCTCCCGAACTTGAAGGGAAGAGGCAATCCGATCGGTACGTACGAGTTGATGGGCGGTGATGAGACGTCCCTGCATATCCTGTTCGTGGCGGTTTGCCGGAGCCTCGGCATACCGGCTAGACTGCATCCGAGCGAGCTTAAGCCGCAATATTGGCAGCACGGCATATGGGAAGATGCTACGTTCGATGCGACAGGACGTGCCGCGGAAGGCAACGACCGTTGGGGAACGATCCGCATGCTGCCTGACCCGGGTACGGGGGCAGCACCTCCGGCGCCATCCTATGCGGAGAACTTCACCGTAGCCAGACTGGAGAACGGTGCCTATAAGACGCTGCTCGATCCATTCGGCAAGCATGATGTCTATGCGCAGTCATTCGAAGCGGAACCGGGCGATTATCGCCTAGTATCGGGCATACGATTGCCGGACGGAGCTGTCCTGGCGCGGCTGACGTATTTTACCGTAAACGCCGGGCAGACAACTGACGTCCCGCTCACGTTCCGCAGCGCGAAGACGACTCTGCCCGTGCTCGGGACCGTCGGGCTGGCCGAGCCGCTGACGCTGCTCGATGGGACAACGGCGGACTTCGGTCAGCTCGCCGGCAGCAGAGCCCTAATCGCGGCTTGGCTCGAACCGGAGCGGGAACCGACGAAACATCTGCTGCGGGAACTAAGCGAACTAGCTGAGCCTTTGTCCGAGCAGGGGCTGCCGATCTTGCTGATCATCGGCGATGACGAACGGACATCTTCATTCGATCCCGCCCAATATCCGAAGCTGCCAGCCAATGCGCTATTCTTACGAAGCCGTGACGGAGACGCGCTGCCGCCGATCTTCTCCCAGGCGACAGCAAGCGAAGCGGGCTTCCCGCACGTGGTCGTGCTGGATGCGCAGCGTCGTATTCGCTATAGCGCTTCTGGCTATAAGATCGGGACGGGGAAGGAAGCGCTGCAAGCGTGCACGCAATTGGAACAGAACTTAGGAGGAGATTCGTAATGCTGATCGGTATTTCCCCCCTTATATCCCCGGAGCTGCTGCGTATCTTAGCCGAGATGGGCCACGGCGACGAGCTGCTCCTCGCGGATGCGAACTTCCCGGCTGCCCGCCTGGCGCACCGGCTGATCCGATGCCCCGGCATGCCGATTCCCGAGCTGCTCGATGGCATCCTCCGGTTATTCCCGCTCGATAAGTATACGGCCAAGCCGGTTACGCTCATGGACGTCGTCCCGGGCGACCCGGTCGATACGCCAATCTGGCAGCGCTATGCCGAGATCATCGAAGAGCGTTGCGGCATGCGGGCTGCCGATGAACGCTTGGAGCGTTACGACTTCTACGAGCGGGCCAAGTCCGCTTACGCGATCGTCGCGACGGGCGAACGCGCGCAATACGCGAATATTATTTTGAAGAAAGGCGTCATTATCCCGTAAGGAGACGATCCGATCTTGTCTGAACCGCAGATTCGTTCTGCGGTTTTTTGGCATGGGTGAACATGCCCGCCCGAAAAGATAGGCCATTGATTTATTCCCCATGCTGACTAAAAAGGGATGTCGGCGTGTATTGTCGAAATTTGCAGGAGGTACTACGTGAAATTGGAACTATTGCCGTTTATTCCGTCCGATTAGAATGAGATGGTACGAAACAGCAATGAAAGCGGAGGAACTTATGCATACAAGACAAGTCAGAATACTCGGTACGGGAAAATACCTACCGAAACGCCTCGTGACGGATGAAGAAATGGATATGCGCCTTCAGACCCGATCAGGCTGGGTACGCAAAACGACGGATGTTGCCGTTCGCCACTTTGCGGGGGACGGGGAGACCGCATCATATATGGGAGCTCGAGCGGCTGAAGCGGCATTGGCAGCAGCAGGGCTTACGTTCGCGGATATCGACTGCCTGGTATGCACGAGCGGAACGAAAGAACAAGCGCTGCCTAGCACAGCTTCGCTCATTCAACTCGCGCTTGGGGAAGAGATGTCCGGCGTTCCGGCCTTCGATATCGACGCCACCTGCATCAGCTTCCTCACGGGGCTCGATGTGATGTCTTACCTGGTTGATGCCGGCCGTTACCGGCATGTCCTCCTCGTATCGAGCGAGATCGCCTCGGTCGGACTGAACTGGGACGAGAAGGAGAGTGCGGGATTATTCGGGGACGGCGCGGCTGCGGCGGTCATCGGCCGTTCCCAGGAGGGGGAAGCATCCGCAATCCTCAACGCGTCGATGAAGACATACGGCAAAGGCGCAAGGTTATCGGAAATCCGCGGCGGCGGCACACGCTTGCACCCTCGCGAGCATAACGCGGCGACGGAGAAGGACTTTCTGTTCGATATGAACGGTCAAGCGATCTTCAAGATGGCGTCCAAACTGCTGCCCGGCTTTGTTGACGACCTGCTCATACCGGCGGGATTAAGCATGGCCGATTTCAAAGTCGTCATTCCGCATCAGGGAAGCGCGATGGCCATGAGGCTGCTGCGCAAAAAGCTCGGCATTACCGAAGAACAGCTGATGTACATCACGCCGAATCATGGGAATACGATCGCCGCTTCCATCCCGATGGGGCTGCATGAAGCGATTAACCAAGGGAAGATCGGGCGCGGCGACAAGGTGCTGCTGATCGGCACGGCCGCCGGACTATCGCTCGGAGGGATGGTTCTTGTCTACTAAAGATTTCGCAGACGGCAGAGCGCTTACAATCCTGCTCACCGGAGGACGCGCGCCGGTTACGCTCGAGCTGGCGCGTTCCTTCCATGCTGCCGGTCATCGGGTGCTCGTCGCGGAGAGCGCGCGGTTTCATCTATGCCGGGTTTCCCGGGCGGTTGCGCGCAGCTTCCAAGTCCCACCGCCCAATCCGGATACCGAACCGTTCCTTGCGGCACTTGAATCGATCGTAACGACTGAGCGTGTCGATGTCCTGATCCCGACATGCGAAGAAATTTTTTACGTTGCCCGAGGACTGGACCGCCTTCATCCGCATTGCAAAGTGTGGGCGCCGCCGATCGAGCAGCTTCGCGAGCTGCATGACAAATGGCGGTTCGTCATGCTTGCCGAACGCCTTGGCTTGCCGACACCGTCAACCAAGCTCATTCAGACGCGCGAAGATTGGCTTGCGCTGGCAGCAGCGGAGCCTATTCGCGAGAGCTTTGTCTTGAAGCCGGCGTATTCCCGCTTCGCTTCGCAGGTGCTGTTCATGCACGAGGAGGATTCACTCGATAACCGGCGTCGAATGTTGAAGGACAACGTGTCAGCCGTGTCGCCGGCAGCGCCGTGGGTTGCTCAGCGCCTCGTCCATGGACGGCATATTTGCACCTACAGCGTCGCGTTCGAGGGGCAGTTGATTGCCCATTCGGCCTATCCGAGCCGCTATCGCGTCGGTCAAGGCGCATCCGTCTATTTTGAATCGGTCGAACACGAAACTTCGCTCGCGTGGGTACGAAGCTTGGTCCAAGCGATCCGTTACACCGGACAAATCGCCTTCGATTTCATTGAAGAGGCTGACGGCCGACTGTATGCGATCGAATGCAACCCTCGCGCGACGAGCGGCGTCCATCTGTTCGGAACAGGCGAAGGACTCGTAACGGCGTTCCTTCACCCGAGCAAGCTGACGATCGCCGGCACCTTGCTGACGCCACACGCATCGAGCGGCGCGATGCTTACGCTCCCGATGGTGGCCGCCGGACTCGGCGGAATCCGCAGCATAAGCGAATTGCGCCATTGGCGGCGCGCATTCCGCTCGGCGCGGGATGTCGTGTTCAGCGCGGCAGATCCCAGGCCATATGCGGAACAATTGCTCCTTCTGGCAGACGCATGGCGTACCAGCCGTAAACGCGGCATTAAGCTCGTTCAAGCAACGACGATCGACATAGAATGGAACGGTGACAGACCATGAAGGCATTAATAACCGGGGCTACCGGTTTTCTAGGACAGCATGTGTGCATGAGATTAAGCCAACTGGGGTGGAACGTTACCGGTTTGGGACGAAATGAGGCCGTAGGCGCGAGACTCGAGGCTGCAGGCGTACGATTCGTTCAAGCGGATTTGCGGGATGCTGCCGCCGTAGCGCGGGCCTGCGCGGGCCAAGATGCCGTCTTTCACTGCGGGGCGTTGTCTACTCCATGGGGCGATTACCGCGAGTTTCAGGCCGTCAATGTAGGCGGTACAAGGAATGTCGTCGACGGCTGCCGGAAGCATGGGGTTCAGCGCCTGATTCATGTTTCCACGCCAAGCATCTATTTCGATTATAAGGACCGGATCGGCATACGCGAGTCCGACGCGCTCCCGGCCAAGCCGGTCAATGCTTACGCGGCAACCAAACTGCAAGCGGAGCATGTCGTTCAAGAGGCGTTCGCGCAAGGACTCGCCGGTCTCATCTTGCGCCCCCGCGCCATATTCGGGCCGCTGGACCAAGCCGTATTCCCGCGCTTGATGCGCGCGAACGAGTCGCAGGGCGTACCGCTGTTCCGAGCAGGGAACGTCGCCCTTGATCTAACGTACGTGGACAATGTCGTCGACGCGATGCTCCTGGGCTGGGAAGCGCCGCAGGAGGCGCTGGGCCTAGCCTATAACATATCGAACGGCGAGCCGGTCATGCTGCGCGACGTACTGAACGAGCTGTTCGCCATGATGGGCACGGAGCTGCGGACGCGGGCAATTCCGTATTCGGTCGCCTATAGTGCGGCGGCGCTCATGGAATGGAGCCATCGTCTGCTGCCGAAGCTCGGAGAACCGCCGCTAACCCGGTATTCGGTCAGCGTGCTCGCTTATCATCAGACGCTCGATATTACATTGGCGCGCGAGCTGCTCGGGTACGATCCGCGAATCGGCCTCTCGGATGGGCTAAAGGCATTCGCAGAGTGGTGGAGGACGAAAGGAAGGTGACTTCAATGACGTTAAATGCAACACCGATGAAGCATGCCGAAGGAACGCAAGGCGTGAATTCAGAGGTGCTGGTTGAGCTAAAGCTGTATGCGGCAGGTTATTGCCGCCATCCTGAATTTCTAACCCTGCGCGGCGGTTCTTTCAAGCCGGTGCCGTTCCCGGCGGGGTTCGCGTGCATCCGACATCCGCTGCAGGGCTGCATCTTGTTCGACACCGGCTATTCCGCTCGTTTCTTCGAAGAGACGAAGCGGTTTCCGGCAGCGTTGTACAGAATGATTACCCCCGTTACATTCGATAGCCAAGACAGCGCGATGAATCAGCTACTCAAAGATGGCATTCCCGCCGAGGAGATCCGTTACGTAGTGCTTTCGCATTTTCATGCCGACCATACGGCAGGTCTGCGCGATTTCCCTCACGCGCGCCTGTTGTACAAACAGGAGGCCTACTCCACGGTCAACAAACTAGGCACATTTGCTTCCGTCAGAGCCGGGTACCTGCCCGGATTGTTGCCGGACGATTTCGAGAATCGCTCATTATTGGTCGAGGAGACGCCGCGGCTGCAGCTGCCGAACGATTTTCCATTCGAGGCGGGATATGATCTGTTCGGGGACGGGAGCATCATCGCGGTAGACGTGCCTGGTCATGCAGCCGGTCAAATCGGCTTGCTCCTGACGACGGCGGAGGGCGCGTACTTCTTGTGCGCGGACGCGGTCTGGTCGAGCATCGCCTATCGCGAACGCCGCAAGCCGCATGCGGTAGCCCGTATCATAATGGATGATCCTCGAAGTTATGACGATTCGTTCGAGAGGTTATGCCGCCTGCATGAGCACTATCCGCATATTCGCATTATCCCTAGCCATTGTCTGGAGCCGCTTCAGATGGGAATCGGGGAGGGGAAAACATGACCGGGAAAGGCAGCAAAGGCGCGCAGGACCTTGCGATCTTGCTCATGCAGTACATGCGGATCCGTCTCGGGCGTAAATGGTCCGATCGTGAAGCGTTCGAGCGTTGGCAAGAACGGCAAGTGCTCCGTCATCTTCGGTTCGTGCAGTCACGCGCGCCTTTTTACAAGGAACTATGGGGCGAACGGCCGCTGACGCAGTGGAGACAATTCCCGATCATCGACAAAACGGACATGATGGAACACTTCGATCGGCTGAATACGGCCGGCATCCGGAAGGAGACCGCGATGGAGATCGCCCTGGAAGCGGAGACGACGCGTAATTTCCGCCCGCAGACCGGGGATATCACGGTTGGCTTATCGTCGGGAACGTCGGGCAACCGCGGCTTGTTCCTGGTCAGCCGGCGCGAACAATCCGCCTGGGCAGGGACGATGCTGGCGAAGCTGCTGCCGGGACCGTTGTGGCAACCGGAGAAGATTGCCTTCTTCCTTCGGGCGAACAGCAACCTCTATGAATCGGTGCGGGGCGGCAAACTGCAGTTCGAATATTTTGATCTGCTGGAACCGATCGGGCATCATGTGAAGAGACTTGAAGCGTATCAGCCGAGCATCTGGGCGGCGCCCCCGTCGTTACTCAGGCTGCTTGCCGAGGAGAAGCGGACAGGCAGGCTGATCAGTGTGCCGCGTAGGATCATTTCCGTTGCGGAAGTACTCGATCCGCTGGATGCTCGCGTGATCCAAGCTACCTTCGGTCTGCCGATTCACCAGGTCTATCAATGCACGGAAGGATTCCTTGCCAGCACCTGTTCGCACGGAACGCTCCATCTGAACGAGGATATCGTCCATATCGAGAAAGAATACGTGCAAGAAGATCCGACCAAGCGCAAATTCGTGCCGGTCGTCACCGATTTCTCCCGTACGACCCAGCCGATCGTCCGCTATCGATTGAACGATGTGCTGACCGAAGCGGAACCTTGCCCTTGCGGCTCGGTCTTCACGGCAATCGAGCGTATCGAGGGACGGTGCGACGATATTTTCTATATGAAGAGCCTTGCAAGCGGGAAGCTTACGCCGGTGTTCCCCGATTATGTCACACGGGCCGTTCTTGCCGCTTCCCCTGCAATCGAAGAGTATCGGGTGATCCAGCATGGGGAACAGGAACTGGAAGTCGAGCTTCAACTTGCTGCAGGGGCGGACAGGGAAACGATCGAGGAGCAAGTAACCGTGAAGATGAAGGAACTGCTCCGGCGATTGCACTGCCGGCTCCCGGCCATTACATTCGCTTCCTATTCGTTCACGCCGGGGGTCCGCAAACTGCGGCGAGTGGAGAGGAGGTGGCAAATGGATGAATGAACGCGTACGCCTCTATGAGCATGAGCAGCTGGACCGGTTGACTTGGCCGGAGACGGAGGACGGACGATACGCGCAAGCGTACCTGGAACCGCTGATGCGCGAAGGGGCTGGCCGCTATATCCGCAATGTCCGAACGAAGCTAAACGTCTTGCAGATCGATGATCTCGTTCTGCCGCTGACGGTCAACGCAGGCGAATACGATAATGCTTATGTTTGTTCGCCCTACACGCACTATATTCGCTATGCCAAGCAAGAGTTGGCGCTATTGAATCGCCCGCTAACCGAGAAGGCGTTAGCGGCGGTGCTGGACGTCCTGGGGTGGGGAATGACCAAATCGCAGATCAATCGTGCCGTTCACGTGAACAACTGGCTCTTGTCGACCAACCTGTTCCCCTCCATCTCGGAGGAGCAAGCCGTGGCCGTCCTGCAACAAGTCCGATCGGCATATCCTGATCATGCGATCGTGTTCCGGTCGCTCTGTCCGACCCTGCATGCACCGATTCTGTCGGCGCTGCGGGCTGAGGGCTGCAAACTGGTGCCAAGCCGCCAAATCTATATGTACCGCTCGGATAAGAAGGCGGTCGGCAATGCCAAGTCGCGATGGCTCCTAAAACGCGATCTGCAGCTGGTTCAGCGGAATGGCTATGAATTCGTTTCCGCAGCGGAGCTGACGGAAGAAGACATTCCCCGTATCGCGCAATTATACGCCATGCTCTATCTGGACAAATATTCATACGACAACCCGCAATTCGACGAATCCTTTATCCGCATGGCTAAGCAAACAGGCGCACTAACGCTGTACGGACTTCGCAAGGATGGAAGGCTGGATGCCGTCATGGGTTATTTCTGCCGCAATGGGGTCATGACCACGCCGTTGTTCGGATATGATACCTCGCTCCCTCAATCTACCGGGCTTTACCGGATGCTGTCGGCCTGCCTGTTGCGGCAAGCGCACGAGAACGGCCAGCTGCTCCATGAGAGCGCGGGAGCGGCCCAATTCAAACGCAATCGCGGCGCCGTCGCAGACATGGAGTATTCTGCCGTCTACGACAAGCATCTGCCGCCGAGCCGAAGATGGTGTTGGACGCTCTTGGAACGTCTGCTGAACGGAATCGGCGTTCCGATCATGCGTAAGCTTAAGTTATAGTGTATTAGACAGCGTGCACACCATGAAGGAGGTGACCCATGTCCAGCATCAACCAGCAGCAGGCCTCGTCTTCGAAGGAGCGAGTCGCTTTCATTACGGGGACATCAAGCGGCTTCGGCATGTTGACCGCAATCGAGCTCGCGAAGCAGCAGTATCGCGTCATTGCGACGATGCGCGATCCGCGTAAGGCGGCAGAACTGCTCGAGCGCGCCGAACGTACCGGAGTGGCCGAGCGGATCGTTATTCTTGCGCTCGACGTCACGGAACCGCTCTCCATTGCGCGAGCAGTAAGCGAGACGCTCGATAAATACGGCCGCATCGATCTATTGGTCAACAACGCCGGATTTGCCGTCGGCGGATTCGTCGAGGAGGTGGCGATGGACGATTGGCGGCGCCAAATGGAGACGAACTTCTTCGGTCTCGTGGCGATGACCCAAGCGGTAATACCCGTCATGCGAAAGCAGTCCAGCGGCATAATCATCAACATAGGCAGCGTCAGCGGCCGGATCGGATTCCCGGGTTATGCGCCTTATGCCGCCTCCAAATTTGCCGTCGAAGGATTCAGCGAAAGTCTGCGTCACGAATTGGGACCGCTGGGCATCCATGTCGCATTGGTGGAGCCGGGCGCATACCGGACGCCGATCTGGGACAAAGGGCTGGAACAGATCCGCAGCTCCGGAAATTCCCCTTATGTCCGCAGGCTGGAGGCGATTATGCGCTATGCGCGGCGCACGTCCGAGACCGCGCCGGATCCGCAGCAGGTCGCTGATCTGATCGGAAGAATTGCGCGTGCGCGATCGCCTCGCCTTCGCTATCCGATCGGCCGAGGATCGACGCTCGCGCTGTGGGGCAAGGCGCTTCTTCCCTGGAAATGGTTCGAGCGCGTGATCGAACGGGGGACGCGTTAGGAAGGAATTGCTTGATAAGGTTGCTTGTACCCTCAAACTGCGTTATTATTGCATTCGATAACGTTTAAAAATTGGAGGACCTATATATGCCATTTGCAGCCGGACAATCATTGGAAACGGACAAAGATTTCGAATTAGCGGTTAAACACAAAGTTTTGGTTTTCGTCTCTCAGAATAATGTTCGCCAACGCCCGATCACGACGATCAGCGGGTTCAACGAGAAGACCGTCATTCTCGCGGACGGCAAAAGATTCCTTAGAAGCGTCAATAAATTCCGCACGCTTACGGAAGAAGAAACCAACAGCCTGTAAATCGTTCGGACGACGAACCAACCTGAACACGCCACTTGATGGCGTGTTTTTGCATGCTATGGAAGGTTAAGCACGGAAATTCGTGTTGCAACTTGGCGCTATATCGTCGTATTATAGATAACAAGAGTCTTTAATATCTCTAATTAACTTTTGAGCCATCTGTACACCATTACGTAAAAAAGCGAGGAACGATAAAAATGAACGATTTTTTCAATGCGGCCGTCTGGGAGAAGGCGTGGAAAGAAGATTCCGATACAGGAATCAACAAAATGAGAAGTGCCGGGATCGACCCTACGAGAGCGTTTGACCAAAAAGCGAAGACGTTCAACGAACAATCCTTTAGCGAAGAGGGCAGAAAACGGTCCAAACGAATTCTGAACTGGATTGAAGGACAGGGAATACCGTTCGAGAACCTATCCGTCTTGGACATCGGCGCCGCTACAGGCGTGTTCTCGGTGCCGTTCGCGGAGCGCGGGGCTCGTGTGACCGCGATCGAGACCTCGCTGCCACAGGTCGAATTGTTGGAAACCAACACCGCGAAGTTCGCCGAAGACCAGGTGAAGATTGTCACCGAACCGTTCGAGAATATCGACGTGCAGGCCGAAGGCTGGGGCCAAGCATTCGATCTGGTCTTCGTATCGATGTGCCCGGTCATTCACGATTGGGACAGCGTGGAGAAGGTGCTCCAGTGCGCCAAGAAGTTTTGTTACTTGAGTATGCCCGCGAGTCCGCACGAGCATAGCCTGGTGAAGGAAGTCTGGCCGCTCGTCACCGATCGTCCGTACCAAGCCAAACAGATGGAATTCGGGTATCTGCTGCATCTGCTGTACCTGAAAGGCTATGCGTACGAATCGCTGATCACGCGGGAGACGAAAACGACGGAACTCTCCAAGGAAGCGGCATTGCAGGAAGCGATCACTTGGCTTGGCCATCACCGTCTGACGGTAGATGGACAGAAGAAGCAGCTCATTGCCGACTATTTGGAACAGACCTATCCGTCCGACAAAGTCGTCATCCACGAGGGCGGGCGTTTCGGCAAAGTGCTGATTCGATTGCAGGATCAGAACATGTATACGAGAGAGATTTGAGCCCGACATAGCGTGGTACGCCGGTAAGCGAGAAAAGACGATCTGTCTAGTCTTGTTTAACCGGCAGTCTTCCGTTACAATACTGAATGAAAGTTCAGTATTGATGTGACGGCGGTACATACCCAGGATATCCGCCAGGAAGAGGTGCGGTATGCGTGAATAAGAAGCAGCAGCAAACGGAACAGACGAAGAAACGGATTGCCGATGCGGCCAAAGCCTTGTTCGTGCAGAAGGGCTACAAGGCGACATCCATTGAAGATATCGTGAAGGCGACCGGATGCAGCCCGGGTAATATTTATTATCATTTCAAGAGCAAGGAAGGGCTATTCTTCCATCTCATTGAAGAGTGGAACACGGAATGGGAAGAAACGTGGCTGTCCAAGGAGCCGCTATATCTGACAACGACCGAGAAGCTGTATGGCCTGGCAGAGCACTTGGCCCATGACCAACTGAACCATCCGCTGACCAAAGCCGTCGATGAGTTCTTCAATAATGCGGAGAAAGCGTCGGACGTGGAAGATCGCATTAACGAGATGGTGCAAGATTATCTGGCGTTCAACCGGCAACTGCTTCAGCGGGGCGTGGATCGTGGCGAATTCAAAGTGAACGACGTAGAGCGGCTTGCTATTATTCTAGACAGCCTGACGCTAGGTTTAAGTCAGCACAGCCGGAATATGGAGCGCGAGGAAGCGCTGGCCATTTACCGTTTGGCGATCGATGTATTTTTGCACGGCATTGCCTAGCCTTCAGCGGCTGGCCTTTTTTATGACAACATCTTGAATGAATATTCAGTATTGCTCTCGAGCAACAGGAGGAACACGGAAAATGGCATTGTTGTTGAAAAATCGAGGATCGTTATTAATCCTCATGTTTAATCTCTTCCTCGTCTTTACGGGGATCGGCCTTATCGTCCCGATTATGCCGAAGTTCATTGAGAGCTTGGGCATCACCGGCGGCATTGCCGGACTGCTGGTGGCCGCGTTCTCGCTGACGCAGCTGTTGTTCTCGCCGGTGGCCGGCAGACTCTCGGACCGGTTCGGTCGAAAAGGTATCATCGTTATCGGCTTGGTCTTGTTCGCCATCTCCGAAGTGCTCTTCGGCATTGCGAGTCAAACCTGGCTGTTGTTCGCCGCCAGAATGCTCGGCGGGATTAGCGCGGCAATGGTGATGCCGGCCGTCATGGCTTATGCTGCAGACATTACGACCGATGAAGAGCGTGCCACGGGCATGGGGTATATTAACGCAGCGATTACGACAGGGTTCATTATCGGTCCCGGAATCGGAGGCTACATTGCGGAGTTCGGTATCCGCGTGCCTTTCTACGCTGCCGGCGTAGCCGGAGTTATCGCAGCCCTTATCAATATCTTCGTCTTGCCTGAATCTCCGAAAGCGCGGAAGAGTTTATCGTCTTCGCCAGCCGCAGCCGAACCGGCCAAGAGTCTGTTCACGCAATTGCGGTATGCTTATCGCGAACCTTATTTCTTCAGCTTGATCATTGTATTCGTCATGTCGTTCGGTCTGGCCAACTTCGAGACGATATTCGGACTATTCGTCGATCATAAATTCTCGTTCGGGCCCAAAGATATCGCATTCATCATTACCTTCGGATCGATCGCCGGCGCGGTGGTCCAGCTTACGGCATTCGGTTGGCTGTTGAACCGGTTCGGCGAGAAGCGGGTCATCTCGGTCAGCTTGTTCTTCGCGGGCGTGTTTATTCTATTGACGCTGTTCGTCCATCAATTCTGGTTGATCTTCGCCGTTACCTTCGTCATCTTCCTGGCTATCGATATTTTGCGCCCAGCCATCGGCACGCAGATGTCCATGGTGGCGGAAGACCAGCAAGGTTATGTGGCCGGCCTCAACTCGGCCTTTACGAGCCTGGGCAACATCATCGGGCCGATCATTGCCGGTTTCCTGTTCGATATGAATATTAACGTCCCTTATATAGTGGCAAGTTTGGTGCTGCTGATCTGTTTCGGCATGTCGCTTCGCAACAAGACGGGCAAGGCACGCCCCTCGCTAAACAGTAATTAACGTACCAAAGCTAACGTAACCATGAAGATCCGTTGCAAACATTTGTTCTATTCCTTGCGCTCCCGAATGTTATAATATGGAAGAGGGATATCGATTCATGGAGGGAACAGATGAAGCCAAGCCAAGGTTACCCAAGGAATAGCGTTGACAAAGCAGGTTATGAGCTCGTGTTTCAGGATGATTTTGATGAACGCGAGCTGGATCGGACCAAATGGCTGCCGTACTATCTGCCGCAATGGAGCAGCCGCAACAACACGGAAGCGAATTATCGCTTCGAGGACAGTCAGCTTGTGCTTCAGATCACCGAGGACCAAGTACCGTGGTCCCCGGAGTTCAATGGCGACGTGAAGGTCAGCAACCTCCAGACGGGGGTATTCTCCGGACCTGCAGGCACTGGATACGGTCAACACAGATTCTCGCCAGACTGCGTCGTTCGAGAAGAACAAGCCGCCGAACGATTGTTCACGCCGATGTATGGTTATGTCGAGATCAGGATGAAGGGCATCGCTAATCCCAACAATGTCTGCGCGTTCTGGATGATCGGATTCGAGGAGGAACCGGAGCAATCCGCCGAGATCTGCCCTTTTGAATTGAAAGGCTGGAATGTGCAAGAAGATCAATGCACGATCGGATTCGGCATCCATCCATTCGGAGATAAGACGCTGTATGAAGAATTTTTCGAACGGACGTTTGCGATCGATCCGACCGAGTTCCATATTTATGCTGTGAATTGGACGGACGAGGGGGTCGAGTTCTATATCGACAATGAGCTGATTCATCGCTCCGCGCAGTCGCCGCAATACCCGATGCAATTCATGTTGAACATTTATGAGATCCCGTCTTCAGAAAGCGGGTCAAGCACCAAGCCGACGTATCCGAGCGAATGCGTCATTGATTATATCCGCTGTTATAAGAAGATATCTTAACCTTAATTCGACCGTCCGCGAACATTTCGTGGGCGGTCTTTCTATTTGAACCGATGAGATGTTCCGAATGGCTTCTCCTTTATATAGTACGTCATATATGAGATATACACATCGTTTAGTACGTCATAATAAAAAATATTTATAGCTCATTTTTAAATATATATTACACATTATATCCATTTTGATTTATAATACAGTTAGAAATCGAAAGGAGACCCTGAAGTACGATACGGTTCCCGGCAACCGGGACGCGGACATTCAGCTTGCCGAATTTGCACGCGAGAAGGGGGAAGAACCATGCCGAACACCACTGGCGATTTGAATCTCGGAACGGTCATTTGCAAGCATTGCAACGAAATCATGGATACAGTCGATACGGAGAGAGTCACTTTCTTCTATATCGTGTGCGCCCGCCCGGAGTGCTCAGGCGAGGCAGAGCGGCAGATGGAAGTTGAATCGTTAAACGCATGATCCGGAGCGGCTGCCCGTCGGCGATGACGAGCAGCCGCCGGCGGCACGCTTGAAGCAAGAACATTCGCTGATGAGCCGTTCTAACTCACGAGACTCCCAACCTAATACGTGAATGGACCCGGTACCGCACGGTACCGGGTCTTTCCCATATTGTTTGCGGTAGTATAATTCAGGCCTAATGATTCTAGCAGAAAAAGGCGAGAGAGATGACGCCGGCCCAAATTGCGGCAGCCGTAGACGAAGGCGAAGGATTGCGCCAAACGGCGGCAGCCGGTGAACCGGTTGTTTTCGATACCGATGGGCTCAATCTAGGTGAATATGTATGGATCGGTGAGGATAGAGGGGGAAATCTCGTAGTGAACGATGATGGATTCGTTCTCGTAGACGAGCCGATCATAACGCATGCCTCCACGGATACGGTCCCGGCCTCAGCGGCGGTAATTCTCTATGCGACTAGCTCGAGGGACGGGGCCATCTACTTAATCGAAACAGCCATACTCCAAAAGCCCGATCTATCGCAGCAGCTTATTGAAGAACAGGCGATAACGAAACAGGACGTTACGGCGAACATAGAAGCAGCATTCACCTTAGAAACTAACCAACTGGCCGTTGGAACCTACTATGCGTTCATAGCGATAGATGAAGCTGGCTGGTTATCCAGATATTCCGATCCGTTCCTCGCCGAATAACAAATAAGCACATAGAAGGAGGCAGCCATCTGGCGCCTCCTTGTTCGTCGTGCTGCAGCATCCTAACCTTATCTCGACTCTCCGATATGGAAAAAGTTAGACAGCACGCTTCGCTTCATTTCCTCCTTGAAACCCTCTTCCTTAGACAAATGATCGGACAACAAGGCGGCATAATGCGGCATCGTGGCGAGCAGCGACACGGAATTGATCAGCATCAGGAAGAAGAGGGCTCCATTCTGCTGCCGGACCGCGCCGATCTTCATGCAGCCCTCGATGAACGGTCTCAGCGCCTGGAACGTCGGTTGGAGCATTTTGTTCATCAAATATTCGGACCGTTCGTTCTGACCGACCGCCTCATGCGACAGGAACATGCTGTGATGCGGATGCTCGAAGCTGAATTGCACCAGATCCTCCACGAATTCCTCAATGGCAGCCCGGGCTTCGGCCTGATCCTCAAATAACAACGGTTTATTGAAAGGCGAACGCACTTTGATGCTGTCGGCCAAATAATCGACCACGGCTTTCCACAGCTCCAACTTGGAGCCGAAATGATGGGAAATCAGCGCGACGTCTACATGGGAGAGGCTTGCGATCGTGCGCAGGCTTGTCCCTTCGTAACCATGCCGGGAAAATTCGCTAAGCGCATTGGACAGCAGAAAGTCCCGTCCGAATTCCGTTTGTTTGGGCGGACGTCCAGGACGTCGTTTGGTTTCTTCCACGATACAAACCTACTTTCAGAAAAAAAATAATTAATTCATCACTCGTTGACTTTTATTATTCAACGGTTGTAGAATAAACTCAAATAAAAGGTTATAAGCCCCTTTGGAAGGATGAAACAAGTGGAGACAACGGCTTCAACAGCAACACCTGCAGCACAGGCACATGCGTCAACCTCATATCGCGTCGTGCCCATCATGATCGCGTTATGTATCGCCGGTTTTATCGGGATGTTCAGCGAGACGGCGCTGAACATCGCGTTGAGCGATTTGATGGAATCGCTCCACATTACGGCAAGCACCGTACAATGGCTGACCACCGGCTATCTGCTCACGCTTGGCGTACTCGTTCCTGTATCGAGCTTCCTCATGCAATGGTTTACGACCCGGCAGCTATTCATTTTCTCGCTCGGCATCTCCATCGTCGGCGGTGTCGTTGCGGCATTATCCTCTGGCTTTAGTCTATTGCTCATTGGGCGTATTCTGCAAGCGGTCGGCATCGGAATTCTGCTCCCGCTCATCTTTAATACGATCCTCGTCATATTCCCGCCGGAGAAGCGCGGTCAAGCGCTCGGCACGATGGGCCTTGTCATCATGTTCGCGCCTGCAGCCGGGCCGACACTGGCCGGACTGACCATTCAATACTTGTCTTGGAATTATATCTTCTGGTTCACGATCCCGTTCCTGCTTATCTCGCTTTTGGTCGGCGTTCGATATATGCAGAACATCTCGACGATTACCAAACCGAAGATTGACGTGCTGTCCATTCTGCTCTCGACCATCGGTTTCGGCGGGATCGTCTTCGGCTTCAGTCATGCCGGCGAAGGTGACGGCGGCTGGACGGATCCGGTCGTAATCGGATCCTTCATTATAGGTGCGCTGGCTCTGCTCGTCTTCTGTCTGCGGCAGAACAAGTTAAGGCAGCCAATGCTGAACCTGCAAGTGTTCCAGTACCCGATGTTCGTTGTCGGGCTGCTCATGGTCTTCTTATGCTTTAATGTCATCATGTCCACTATGCTCATTTTCCCTATGTATTTCCAAGGGGGACTTGCGAAGACGGCGATGGCTGCAGGCTTGATTCTGCTGCCGGGAGGTATCGTGAACGGCCTGCTTGCCCCGGTAATGGGTATTCTGTATGACAAATTCGGTCCGAGGTGGCTCGTCATTCCAGGGTTCCTGGTCATGAGCATCGTCTTGTTCATGATGACGGGATTCGATACGGATACTTCGATCGGACTGATCATCGCGCTGCACATCCTGCTTATGATCGGCATCTCCATGGTTATGTCGCCGGCACAGACCAATGGCTTGAACCAGCTGCCGCCGCATCTACATCCAGACGGCACTGCGTTCATGAATACGCTGCAGCAGATTTCCGGTGCAGTCGGTACCGCCGTTGCGGTCAGCCTCATGTCTGGCGGTATCGCCGATTACATGAGCGCGTCATCAGATCCGGCGGCAGCGTCGGAATCGGCCCATGCGATGGCATTCGGTTCGCAGCATGCGTTTATTTTCGCGCTTGTCGTAGGTATCGTCGGCTTTGTCATCTCGCTCTTCATTCGCCGTGTGAAGGTAGAAGGCGGGTCTGAACGCCCCAAAGCGATGCACTAACTTCTATCCCGTAATGCTAACCGCAGGTAATTCCGCTTTTACCAAAGATTAAGCGGGGACCCCAATATAGCAAGGCAAATCCACACCGCTCACGGAGGGTAAGGATTTGCCTTTTTGGCGTGCGCATAACACGAGCGTGATCTACAAATCCTTCAGTCGTTAGCCTTATCTTCTTACACTCATCAGGAGGTGTTCATCATTAAGAAAGCCATTGCCATCACAACTGTTCTCACATCCATGATGCTCGCGACCGGTTGTGCCAGCGACGATGCGACGCCTCGTCAGCAGGCCAACGATCATGCCAGATTGCTCTCCACGAATCGGCCGGCTCAACACTCGAACATGAACCAGTCTTCGTCTACGTCGACGGATCGCGGTTACTCGACGGGTATTCGGCAGCAAGCGAACGAAGACATTCAGATCCGAATTGTTGGACGGACGCAGTATGGTACCGGAACCGGTACGGGCTATGGAACTGGCGGCGGCTATGCGAATCCCGGCTCGGTGAACTGGACGGGCCAAGCGCCTACAGGGGCTCCGAACGGTTCCAATTACGGGACGCAGGCACCGACTGGCGGATACTGGGGACAAACGCCGGCAGGCAATCGCACGACCACGACGACGCAGCCGAATACGAACCGTCAGCCTGCTGCGCAGAAGCCAGTCACGCAACAGCCGGCAACGCAGCAACCAGCGGCAGGTTCCTCTGTCGCTCAGCAGGTGCTCGATCTCGTTAATCAGGAGCGTGCGAAAGCAGGCTTGAGCGCCCTGACGATGAATGCCGAGCTGTCGAAGGTAGCCATGGCCAAAGCGAAGGACATGTACGATAACAACTATTTTGCCCACCAATCCCCGACCTATGGTTCGCCGTTCGATATGATGAAATCGTTCGGTATTAAATATAACGTCGCGGGAGAAAATATCGCCAAGGGACAACGTACGGCAGCCGACGTCATGAAGGATTGGATGAACAGCCCGGGACACCGCGCCAACATCCTGAAGGACGGCTTCAAGCAGATCGGCATTGCGTATTACAACGGGGAATGGGTGCAGCAATTTATCGGGTAAGAGCTTTTCACGAAGTGAAAAGCTCGCTTCGGAAGCATAGACTTAGAGTTTTCACGAAGTGAAAAGCTCACTTCGGAAGCATAGACTTAGAGTTTTCACGAAGTGAAAAGCTCACTTCGTCTGACCGCCTCTATTTGGCATCATGCCAATATTGGCGGTTTTTATTGTCGTTCACCCAGCTAGCAGATACAATAAGAGTTAAGAATGTGCTAGTGAAAGTTGGTGGACCGTTTGAGTAAATCGATCTTGTCCTTCCTGGACAAGCACGGTCAGGCGCTCGTGGATTTCAAGGCGGATACGCAAATGAGATTCAACGACGAAATGATCGTCCAATCCGAGTATGAGCTGGAGCTTCAACGGCGTGGCGAGAAGCTGATCAGCAAGAAAATTTATGAGCTGCAGCGCGTATCGACCAAGCTGGAGTCGCAGAAGAACGATATCTCCAAAGTGATTCTGTCCGCCAAGGAAAGCGGCCAGCCGATCGATCACGATCTATATGAGCAGGAGAACATGTTAGCGGTGAAGATATCGCTGCTGGACCGGGCGATTGAGATTAAGCGCCAGTATCAGAAGGAACCGACGCATGAGGTTGAGCGTAACATTCTCGATCACGGACTCATCTATGCGACAAGTCCGAACGAGAAGACGCTCGAGAAGCTGCGTACGAAAGACGGCATTATCGAACTGAGCAAGAAGGGCTTCCGCAGATTGTACTACCGCAACGAGAACGGGGCGCTCTTGACGCCGCAAGATATGAAGGTGTTCGTCGGCTTGTTCAAGCTGTGGGCGGACAAGGGGCGCAATGCGCACTTCTCCTTCAAATTCTCGGAGCTGGCCGAGGTTATCTATTCGGAGAAGACGGGCGGGGAGTATGCCATCATGGAGAAGGCGCTGAACAATCTGGCGCAGACTTCGATCATTATGGAAGAATACTTCAACCCGAAGACCGGCAAGCGGACAAGAACGGTCACGCATAATCCGATCTCGACCGCGGATATCGACTCGGAGATGATGCAAGCAGACATTACGTTCAGTAATTACATGCACGAAAGCTTGGCGGCGGGCAACGTCGTATTCATCTCGATGGCGCTCTATAATGACCTCGCATCGCCGACGTCCAAGAGCTTGTATCTGACGATCTCGAACCGGATGAAGGATCAGGAGTATGGCATGGATATCGATACGCTGATCGAGCATATCGGGCTCCATTCCAGTACGCGTCCGAAAGCGGTGCAGACGATCAAGGAAAGTATGCAGGAACTGAAGGATTTTGGTTTTTTGAGCGATTTTGACTTTATTTACAAAGGCGGCTGGAACACGGCCAAGAAAGTGATCTTCACCCCCAGCGAGTGGGCGCGGAAGGTCGGATTCGGTCATCAGCTGTCGCTCGCCGCGATGGAAGTGCAAGCGACAATCGATGAGATCGGGATAGAAGCCGAAAGATCGTAAGATCTGGAGGCTTCTTTTTTATGCGGACATGCGTTCGGTTTCGGGAGGGGAGAGACGGACAATTGTCTTTAAATCGGACAATTGTCAAAAAAACTTTTAAATTTCTATCCGCTGTACTCCGTTTTAAAAGCCGCTGCACTCCGTTTTTCTATCCTCTGTACTCCATCAAACTATCCGCTGTACTCCGTTCTATCCTCTGCACTCCATCGGTCTATCCGCTGTACTCCATTCTATCCGCTGTACTCCATTTTTCTATCCTCTGTACTCCATATTATTATCCGCTGTACTCCGTTCTATCCTGTCTACTCCACATTTCTATCCTCTCTACTCCGTTTGCCAAATCATTTTTCGTCTGTTAATGTCGAATGGTAAGACGCATATAAGAAGTTCAAACCGCTCTCGAAAGACTCCAAACTTTCAAGGGCAAACGGCTCTCGGAAGACTCCAACTTCCGCCTGCTCGTTGGTGAATACATAGCACTACAATATAGCAATAAAAAACCCCCGTACGAATACGGGGGTGAAAAGTAGATAAGTAAAGTCTCCAAACTTTACTTGCTTGCCCCCAGCTCCAACTGGGAACATTCGATAACAGTGAACAATGAATAGGCGGTTCTAACTTCATCTGCTGATCTTCCCTGCTCCAACAGGGAAGCAGCAATTCCACATGTCCTTTTTTCGCGCAAAAATGCGATTAAAAAGGTCTGCTTTAGTTTTGCCTTTTTAGGTCATTGACTTTATTATAACGCCCGCTCCGGCTGACGTAAAGTCGATTCGACCGAAGTTCTTTCACGAATCCTGATAAGGAAGGAGGTCGAAGCCGGATATGGACAAGAAACAACGCGTCAAGCAGGCAAACTCGCTTAGTTACATGGAACTGAATAACGCGAACAAGGGCGCGACATATCCGGTCTCGGTCGACTATACCTTCCTTCATGATTTATTCAGCATCGAGCAGGCCTATGATGAGGATGAAGCGAAGATGTTCCGTCGCAACAGCCACCCTGTACGCAAATTTCACGTGACCGCTATGTCTCTGCGGCTTATGATGACGATCTTCCGGCGCTTCAATACTGAAGGGTCGCTTGTTGGCGTTTCCGTTCACCGGCTCTATAAACTGATGAATGAAGAGTATGAACAACCTGGATCCAAAGAGCAGTTCTACGCAGAGGTGCAAAAGTTTATCGAGCTGAAGTTGATCTCGACGACACGCAGCGGCATTATCTCGGAATGGCGCGTGGAATCTTTCAAACGCCGTTCCGGGCGTTTCGTGCTGTTCCATCCGGTCGTGTTCACGAAGGCGTTCACCGATCTGCCCGTCTCGGCCCAGAAGCTGTATCTGTATCTGATCAGCCGCAATGGCGATAAGGTACGCACCGAATTCAAGGAATTCCTAAGCGAGGATTGCTGGCTCTATACGTTGACGCACAAGTCCCGTCCGGCTCAAGTGCGGGAGCTGCTTCATCAATTGGCTAATCTGGCGCCGCATCCTGGCCAGCCGCTGCTGTCGGAGACAAAGGTCGCCAAAGATTCGCTTGGACGATGGTCGGTTGTCTGCGTTCCGAATCCGGCCTATCAGGTGCGGCACGAAGCAGGCAGACATTACCGTTTCATACCGAAAGCGAAGGTACCGTACTCCAAGACGGTATCGCGTCTTCGCATGTTGCTACATTATTATAAGCTGGGCGAGGTCGAGCTGATGGAGAACGGACGCACTTTCTTGCGGCTCGTTCAACTGCTTCACCGCTCAGGGCTAAAGACCGTTCGCTACGCGGCAATCCGGCTGCGGGAGCTGATGGAGCGTGGGCATTTATTCGCAGGCGATCCCGTTCGTGTGCTGGAGTCCGAACTTGCGGACCGAGCATTCCAATCCTATATGGATGCAGCCAAGCGGACCGGTCTGTACGCGTTCATTGGCGGCGATGAGTCAGATGCCTTCGCAAGCGCACGTCCGCTGCAATTCTACCGGACCATTCGCGGGCATTTTTCGCTTCGTTCGTTCCAATCGGTCTGCAAGCGGGCATTGCCGATGCTTCAGCATGCCAGGGATTGCGCCGCGGCTGGCGCGCCAGAGGAATTCTATCTCGAGGATTTCCTGATCGAACGCTTCGCGCGAGCTTAATAGAAGATTTAGATTTTGCAAGCCCCCTGCAGTTTAAGGGGGTTATTTGCGTTTGCCTCTTCGCCCATCTTCAACCAAGCGGATGACCCCATTGCTGTTCTCGCCTCGTAATCGACCCCCTGTTTGTTGCAATCTTTCTACTATATAGGTTGATGAAGCTGCATGAACGATAATGATCCGGTTACGAATCCAGACAGATACCGTCCCTTCGCCTCCGCTTGCCTGTACATCGGTTAATGTTTCAGACAGAAGATGTGGATAGTATTCGATTCCTGTTGGCAGTATTCTTGGCTGACTCCTTAATCTTGCTGCTTGTCCTAACCGGCCTGCGTTGTTCTGTATTCTTGACGAATATCGGATTTCGTCTGAATTTGTCACGCCTATCGACTGTCAAGGCTGAAAAAATAATAGATTGCTAGATGCAAAGCCTTGCCCCGCCTGCAATCAATGCCTTATGAAACAGACGCTAATAGATTTTTCTTTAATAAGATTCTTATTTTAAAAAGATAGAAACACCATCGTTCATCTTCTCATTCCCGAGTTCAAATTCAGTTCATAAAGGAGCGATAAGATCTCCTCATACGAGATGAGAACCGAATAAGGAGGAACAACGATGAGCAAGAAACACAACAACATAGACCAAGGGAAACGCGAGTGGGCGGTAGAAGCGCGCGGGCTGGTCAAAATGTTCGGGAACCATCGGGCGGTCGACGGCGTGGATCTGAACGTGCGCGCCGGATCGATCTACGGGGTACTGGGGCCTAACGGCGCAGGGAAGACAACGACGATCCGGATGCTGGCGACATTGCTGCGGGCGGATGGAGGCTCGGCGAAGATTTTCGGACACGATGTGGTGAAAGAGTCGCAAATCGTCAGGCAGCTGATCGGCGTGACTGGGCAGTATGCTTCAGTCGACGAATCGCTGAGCGCAACCGAGAATCTGGTGATATTCTCCAGACTGCTGGGGCTAGGAAGGGCGGAATCGAAGCGCAAGGCGGAGGAACTGCTGGAAGAATTCGGACTGACGGAAGCAGCTAAGCGTCCGCTCAAAAATTTCTCGGGCGGGATGCGACGCAGGCTCGACCTGGCTGCCAGCCTTATCGCGCAGCCGCCGCTCATCTTCCTGGATGAACCGACGACCGGGCTTGATCCGCGCACGCGTGCACAAATGTGGGAGACGATCCGGCGACTCGTGAATACGGGCTCGACCGTATTGCTCACCACGCAATATCTCGAGGAAGCCGATCAACTGGCGGACCGGATTGCGGTCATTGACCGCGGCCGTGTCGTCGCGGAAGGCACGGTAGATGAATTGAAGGCGTCCGTCGGCACGTCGTCGCTCCATCTGAGCGTACAAGAGGCCGGTGATATGGCCGAAGCGCGCAAAATCGTCGAGCAGGTGCTGCAGGTGCAGTCCAGCATTTCTTCGGAAGCAGGCAAAATAACGGCGCCGATGGCGAATGCGGATCTGGTAACCGATCTGCTCATCGCGCTCCGCGGGCAAGGGATCGGCTTGTCGGAGATGAGCGTGCAGAAGCCAACGCTCGACGAAGTGTTCCTGACCATTACCGGCCATGGCGTCACGGATGCCGAGCAGACGACCGCTCATAAATCGAAACAGTCGGAGGAAGCTTAAGTATGAAAACAACCTCGATTAAACCGGGATTCGGCCGGCAGTTGAAGAACTCCACCAGCCTCGGGCAGACGATCCGCAACTCGCTGACCATGGCCTATCGCGGGCTGCTCAAAATTAAACGAACGCCGGAGCAGCTGTTCGACGTCACGCTCCAACCGATCATTTTCACCCTCATGTTCACGTATATTTTCGGCGGCGCCATCTCCGGCGACGTGCAAAGCTATCTGCCCGTCATCATCCCGGGCATTCTCGTCCAGACCGTTATTACGACTTCGATCGTGACCGGCGTGCAGCTGCGCGAGGATATGGACAAAGGGGTATTCGACCGGTTCAAATCACTGCCGATCGCGCGGATAGCCCCGCTAGCCGGCGCCTTGCTCGCAGATACCGTGCGCTATACGATCGCAACCACGCTAACCTTTTCGATGGGCTACGTCATGGGCTACAGACCGGAAGGCGGGCTTGGATATGTAGCGCTTGCCGCGCTGCTCGTTATATTCTGCTCCTGGTCGATGAGCTGGATCTTCGCTTTCTTCGGCGTCATTGCCCGTACCGCTTCCAGCGTGCAAGGGATCTCGATGCTCGTGTTATTCCCGCTCACCTTCCTGTCCAACGCGTTCGTGCCGGTTGATACCATGCCCAATTGGCTGCAGTGGTTCGTCGACATGAATCCGATCTCGCACCTTGTATCCGCCGTCCGCGATCTGACCAATACCGGTTCCGCAGGCTGGGACCTCACGATTTCGCTGATCGGGGCGCTTGTTATCGTGGCGATCTTCGCGCCGATTACGGTGCGTGCTTATATGCGCCGGACGTAAGCGAGAATTTCCCGCGCTTGCGATGGTGAACACAAACCATTCACCGTGGGTAAAGTTGTTAACGCTGCTAGACTCTGCAAACAACCGAGTGCTATACTTAGAGCGGGTGAAGCGACGATGAACAATGAGACTACGAACACGGAAGTCAATGGCAATGAAGCAGAAACAGCCGAGAGCAATGAGAAATTGCTGGAGCTGGTCAAAGCGGTGTACCATAACGGCATGGTTGCGCTGAAGTCGCAATTCGAACATGTCGAAGGCCAGGTGCTGCACCAGCCTGTCTATGGTCCGGTATTTGTGTATCAGGTGAAGGACGAGGCGAATGACGGTTACGTCTGCGGATTCTTCCTTCGAGAGCTGGTAGCGAAGTTTCAGTCGGGCAACAACCCGGCCATGTGGATGGCGTCGTTCTTCTACGAATTGATGAAGACCAAGGGCGGCAAGCAGATGCAGAAACCTCCCGCGAACGAGGACGAAGCCAAAGCCATTATCGATAAGATTCTGGTCCCTCATTGCATCGAGGCGGTCCGTGAGGAGTTCGCGCCGGAGCAAGTTCACGCAGGTCTGGATTGGCACAAGGATCACGGTCCTGTATTCGAGACCGGATTCCCGCAATTCAAGGATGGCAATAATGTATGCGCTGTCCCGCTGCATCTTCTGCTCACGCACTACCTGCTTAACCGCGACCCTTCGGAGATTCTGCTGCAGGGCTTGTACAAAATTCGCGAAGAGCATGGCGTCAACTAACATTCGGCCAAGTATGCGTTGTCCTGAACAACATTGGCCAAGCTACCCTATACACCAAAGGAACCACGTCCGAGAGGGCGTGGTTTTTACGTATATTGACAAGTCGGTTTCCGCTCGTGCTGATCGTTATTTTTCAAGGACGAAATCGCCAGTCCACCTCTGTTTCACCTTCTTTAGTCCGGTTGAACTACCCAATGAAGCTCCGTTTTAATCAAATTTTCAGCGTTTTTCGCCCGTTTTCCGTAATTCTGTGAAAATGTTAATCCTACGGGCGTATTTTGCTGTGTTATAATTTGGCCTAGTAGAAGGGGCGTACAACAATTTCGTTCAAGCGAAGGAGGTACACATGATCAGAGCAAGCAAGCCATTCAGATGGCTGATCAGCACGATGGTTTTGGGGTTACTTCTGCTTTGCGTAGGACCACCCGCCTTCATATCCGCAGCGACAACCGAGAAGGTGACCATTAAAGTGAACGGCGAGGTCATTAAGATGACGGAGCCTGTATATGCGCGGGAAGGCAGACTTTATGTGCCGGCAGCGCTCGCCTATGAATTCGGTGCGAATGCCAGCTGGGATAACGATAATGAAGAACTAACGATACATACCGCTTTGAATGACAAGGTCGTGCTTGGCAACCGGGTACCGGTCGTTTATTTCAACGGGGTCCGTTATGTCATGGATGCGCTTCCATTTATGGCTGACGGCCGGTTGTACATTCCGGTTCGCGAGTTCGCTCAGATCCTCCATGCGAACCTGAATACGAACGCCGGCGGAGACGTGCTCGATTTCACGATCGTGAAGCCAGAAGTGACGGCGACTAACTATGGCTGGGCGCAGATTAGCAAGGCCACCGGGGCAACTCTGGCCGAGCTGCTCGAACGCAACGGGCTTAATACCAACACAGCTGTAGCTTCTGTCGCAGGGACGAAGATTAAGGTAGTCATTCCGGCCTTCTTCAATAATCCGGCTGAATCCTACACGGATACCGAGTTCCAGCTGCTGGCGAAGATTACGATGGTGGAAGCCGGCTACGAAGGTTATGAAGGCCAGCTGGCGATCGCGAACGTCATTCTGAACCGGGTCAAGAATCCGAAGTTCCCGGACACGATACGCGACGTGATCTATTCCGGCAGGCAGTTCCCGCCGGCTCATAACGGACTGCTCGACAAGAGCAAGCCGAACGCAAGCGTGCTGCGTGCCGTGAAGGATGCGCTGAACGGCAAGAACAACGTAGGCAATTCGGTGTACTTCTTCAACCCGAACGTATCGAAGGGCGAATTCTGGTCAAGCATGGATGTCATTGTTACGATCGGCCATCATAGTTTTGCCAAGTAACGACGGTCCGTCATCGATTCCTGATAGAGGAATGGATTGACGGGCTTTTTTAATTTGTTAGGATATACACTAAAGGTCATTGGAACAGATTCGTATCTGAAAGGGGGCTTCAATGAATTTCAAGCTCGACGAGACCATTGCAATCTTGTCGCGAACGCCGCGCATGCTGGATAGCTTGCTCGCAGGGTTATCGGATGAATGGCTGACTTGCAATGAGGGTGAAGGCACATGGAATGCTCGGCAAGTGCTTGCCCATCTGATCGATGGCGAACGAACGAATTGGCTCCCTCGGCTAATGTTTCTGATTCAGGAGGGGACAAGACAGCCATTCCCGCCTTTTGACCGCTATGCTCACTTGAATGGAGCGGTTGAGGGAGAGGAACCGACGCTTGCTGATCAATTGCATCTGTTTCGTGAGTTGCGGGACTTGAATATTACTAAACTGAAGGAGCTCGTGCAGGAAGAATCACAGCTGGAGCTTACCGGTCTTCATCCGGCATTCGGTGAGGTAAGGCTTAGGGAACTGCTTGCCACGTGGGTCGTTCATGATCTGGCGCATACGGCTCAGATTACGCGTGTAATGGCAGAGCGGTACCGAGAGGATGTTGGTCCGTGGATTGCCTATTTGGGCATTCTGAACAAGAAATAAACGCACGCCTGTCAGTACGCATGGTATAATATGGACAAGTGCATAGAAGGCTTGGAAGGACGGTCGGCTAATCTCCCGGAAGGGAGGTGATGCCTCTGACGGTATATGAAGCGCTCTCGCTCATGATTGCATTCGCGACGCTGATGCTTGCTGTCAACAAAAAGAAATAGACCGCCCCTCGCCAGGATCGCGGTCTATTCATGATCGTTAGTTCCTATAGCCGACTGCTTCTTCAAGCAGCTGTGTACCCGGGTCGATGGATGTTCTCAGGCATCTGTCGGCCCTTACTTATTATTAAGCATAGCACAGCCTTTTTAGTCGCGCAACGGACGGCAGCGGATGTTTCATATCGTTGGACAAGGGTAATACATAGACGTAACATCAAAACCCACGAAGGAGTGATTCGTAATGGCACAAACCAAGGAACAAACGATGAGCCGTGAAGAAGCAGGACGCATGGGTGGCGAGGCGACGGCAAGAACCCATGACAAGGAATTCTATCAGGAAATTGGCGAAAAAGGCGGAGAGTCCCGCGGCAGAAGCGGCGGCGACCGGGATGAGGATAAGATGAGCCGGGAAGAAGCGGGCAGAAAAGGCGGCCGGTCCTAAGGATCGCCTTTTGGAAGCTCTCTGATATAGGAACAAGAAACGAGTTCACGAGCAATCGTGGGCTCGTTTCTTCGTTCTTAACGCTTGAAGTTGCGGATGGATACCGACAGCGCTTAAGATAAACGTTAGCGAGGTACAACTAGGAAGGAGAAACAACGCAAATGATAGTCCGGCTCCTGAACCGAGTGGCGATATTGGCCCTCTTGATCGTTTATCTATATATTCTTGTGAAAGTGATCCTGTTCAAATTCGATACGGTGGATGTCGCATTTCTCGGCGAGCAGCTGCGGCGCTCGATCGAGGACCCGGGCCGTGTCATCGAACGTTTCCGGCAAGGCAATTTCACCCCGCTCGTATCGATCAACCGCAATCTTGACAGGCTGTCGAACGGGAACGACTTCGTCAACCTGATCGGCAACGTCGCCATCTTCGCGCCGCTCGGCTTTTTCATCGCGGCATTGTCCAGAAAGCGGTTCCTCCGGGTGCTGTTGGGTTCCTTCGGAGTGAGTCTCGCGCTTGAATGCGCGCAGATGATCTTCGCGATGGGCCGCTTTGACGTGGATGATCTGATCTTGAATACGGCCGGCGGCGTGCTGGGGCTGATGCTGTTCTATATCACCCCTGGCCGGAAACGCTGGCTGCCCGGTTCGTCCAAAAAGTCAGGCACAAGCACATTCGGATAGCACCCGTCCGAACCGCTACCCAAAATGTCGGATGGGCGCTGCGCCATCATGCTACGATCGTAACTGAAAGGAGGTGCTGCGGTGCTGGAGCCAATGAATCGAGCGCTTGCCTATATCGAAGCGCATCTGACGGAAGACATTCAACTGTTAGAGGCGGCCCGTATTGCCCTATGTTCGGAGTATCATTTCAAGCGGATGTTCTCTATGCTGGCCGGAATCCCGATTCATGAATATATTCGCCGCAGGCGCCTGACGCTGGCCGCGCTGGAGCTGCAAGGTTCTGACGCGAGAGTGATCGATGTCGCGATGAAATACGGTTATCTCTCGCCCGATGCCTTCACGCGCGCATTCTGGCAGCTGCATGGCATTACGCCGTCCGAGGCTAGGCACAAGGGGCAGCCGCTTAAGGCGTTCCCGCGCATGTCCTTTCAATTGACGATTCGAGGAGGAAGCGAAATGAACTTTCGCATCGTAGAGAAGGATACTTTTCGTATAGTGGGGCTAATGAAGCGGGTCCCGATTATTTTTAACGGGGTGAATCCGGAGATCGCCTCCATGTGGCAAAGCTTGGACGAACCGAGGATCCGCGCGATGAAGGAACTGTCGGATACCGAACCGAACGGGCTGATCAGCGCGTCGACGAACTTCTCGGAAGGGCGGATGGAGGAGAACGGCGAGCTGGATCATTATATCGGGGTTGTGACGACGAAGGCTTGTCCGGAACCGTTCGCGGCACTTGAAGTCTCGGCCTCGACATGGGCGGTATTCACGGCCGTTGGTTCGTTCCCAAGCGCGCTGCAGGACGTGTGGGGCCGCATTTATTCAGAGTGGTTCCCTTCCGCAAGTTATGAGCTGGCTCAAGGACCGGAGATGCTGTGGAATGAATCGAAGGATACGAGCTCGCCTAACTACAAAAGCGAGATATGGATCCCTGTCATCCGCAAGCCGCAACCATAGCGTTCACAGGTCCTCTCTAATGCCTGTCATTTACCTTGTCCTCTGTAATCTCGTTCCGCAGGCGGATTTGGGATTCCTATTCTCTCCATACAATAGAAGGAGAATAGGAGAATGAGGCGGAGGTGAGGAGGATCGTGAGCGGAGTAAGTAAGCAAGAACCGAGACAATCGGGCATGCGTCAGCTTCTGTTCTTTTCTATCATCGTCGTCAGCTGCGGATGGCTCGGACGATTCGTCGATATCTATGCAGGCACGGATGAGAACGGTAGCCTCGGGCAATTGATCTGGATCGTTACGCCCGTGATCGCGATGATCGCGCTGCGCTCTTTCACGGCAGACGGTTGGAAGGACTTCGGCTGGAGGCTGAATTTGCGGGGGAATGCCGTACGGTACGCGGTTAGTATCCTCTTCTATCCGGTTATCGGAACGATTGTCGTGCTTGTCGGCAGCCAGATGGGCTGGCTCAGCGGTGGGATTCTATCGTACGCTTTCATCGGGGCGGTTGCGGCCAGTCTCTTGCCTTCACTTGCGAAGAATGTATTCGAAGAGTTCGCTTGGCGTGGTTACTTGGTCCCCCGCCTGCTTACGATGGGTCATCACAGGCTATTCGTACATGCGTATACCGGCATCATCTGGGGCGCTTGGCATTTTCCTTATCTCTACCGATTCGTGGAGACGTCGGAAAGTATGCTGACGTTCATCCCCCGCTTCTTGCTCGGCATGATCATCGCCTCCATCGTGTACGGAGAGATTCGCTGGCGGACGAATAGCGTGTGGCCCGCAGTGCTGATGCATACGTTCGGCAACGCTTTTATCGATACGATGATTTTGAAAACGTACATCATTGTCGATCCACAGCATTTCAGCCTTGCGATGCCAAGTCCTGAGGGACTGCTGACGATCGGACTGACCGCTTGCGCCGCATATGCCTTATATGCACAAAAACACGCCAGATGATGGCGTGTTTTTGTTTATGCGGAGGTAAAGCGATTAGAAATTCGTGATCGTATCGCTGAGTTCTTCCGTGGAGATCGCCATCTTGGCAACGGCCGTGCTAATCTCGCCGAGCAGGGTGGTGAGCATCTGAAGATCCGATTCCGCTTGTTGGTTCATGTCCTTATTCTCCGTGCTGCTGCTCAGGATCTGCTCGAACACATGGGTCGTGTTGGTCATTTCCTCGTTGCCGGCATCGACAACGCGAGTAATCGTACTCACTTGGCCTATAACGCTGGTGATTTGCGTAATCGTCTCTTGGACCAAAGCAGTAATGTTCGAGGACGAGCTTCTGGTCTGCTCGGCGAGCTTGCGTACTTCATCGGCCACGACCGCGAAGCCTTTGCCGTGCTCACCGGCCCGGGCTGCCTCGATCGCTGCATTAAGCGCCAGCAGATTCGTCTGGCTGGCAATCTCGGTAATGACATCGACGATGTCGCCGATCTTCTTCGAATTCTTCTCGAGCGAGGCGATCGTCTCGGTGATGCGCTGCACGTTATCTTTGAGCTCGACCATATTGGAGATGACTTTGTCGAGCTGATTCTTGCCGTGCTCGGAGTTCTCTTCCATCGCAACCGAAGTTCCCGCGCTCTTCTGCGCCGTATCGGAGATGCGCTCGGACTGAAGAACGACTTGCTCGACGGACGCGCTTGTCTGCTCGGTTAGTGCCGCCAGACTGTCCACGAAGCCGCCAACGTAGTCCTTCAAGTTTTTCTTCGCTTCCAGATCCTTGCTCGCCAGCTGCTCTTGCTGCGCTTGTTGCATGGAAGCGATGACGCTTTGCATTTCGAGGTTGAAAATTTTGGATACCGCCAAGAATACGGTTAGCGATTCCTCTGGTTGCAGAGATAGCTCATTCTGCACATGTACGAGAATGCGCGACATGAGTAATTTATAAACGGACATAAACCAATGAATTTCGACGCCGATCTGAACATACATTCGACCGACGGCAATCCTGCGCTGTACGAATGCCGAATTTATCACGCCATCGAACAACGAAAGCACGTATTGTTCGCTCATCTCTCTGGATATGCCAATAAGCGTTGTATCCGTAATTCTTCGAACACCAGGGTGTGTATGATTGAGCGTCTCTTGATAAACGGAGCTCAAATGTTTGGAAACGATTGAGCGAATCCCTCTAAGAACCGCCAGATCAATCGTCGTAAGCTCCATTAAATCCAATTGAACGGCAAGATCGGAGCCTTTATCCAACTCGAGCGTTACGTTGCCGAGTTCATCGTTAATAAATTGCTGCAGCGTTGAGGCACTGCTTTTCTCTTTGGTGAAAAACATGCGTAAACAATCTCCTCTCTGGAAGCGGATTGGTATGCATGTAAGGTATCACACATGCAGCATTCCGCTACTAGTCTACCGATATATCGTCAGATACCTTTGGAAAATGAAGTGATGGCTTACTGATATCGGTATTCATTACCAGAAAGAGGATGATGCGGGATTGTACCTGCGATTTTAATTGTCTATATTTGGTTATATCTGGTAAAATAATGTGTGAATTTGCTATCGGTGGACAGGAGGTAGAGGGATGCAACAATTACGGATCGGGCGAATGACAAGCTCGATTGTTCTGCGGACACTCGTAATCGCAGCTAGTTATACGATCTTTTATTTCTTGACCTACATATTCGCAGCGCTCACTTATTCGGCATTCGCAGACATGCCCGCGGACCGAAGCCGTTCGTTCTCGTGGCTGTATTTCGGATTCTTCTTCACCTTGATCCCTTATCTCGGCACCTTAAGCATGGCTATGGCGGAAGTAAACCGAGAACGATTATTTTCGCTCAAACAGCGCCTAGTGCTGCTGCAGACTTTCGTCGTCACGCAAGCCGTGGACAAGCTTGGGATAGCGGTCTTAGCTACAATGATGGCTCAAGGTTTTCCGTGGTATGGACAGGAATTCCCGCAGTCGGGCTACGGCTTGTTGTGCGAAGAGCTGCCTTTCTATTGTTCCGGGTACGTGAAGCCCTATATTGCCGGGAATACGATATTCAGCGTGATCCTGTTTATGGCGGTGTTTCTCGGATATCGGTGGTTGTATAGCGGGAAGAGGCAAGCCTTGCAGCGGTAATCGGGCGGGCAAGAACGAATTGAACGTCAAAGGAGCGGATAGCGATGGTTATGGGGAAGAAGTTCATCAGTCACGTACAAATGATCCAACCCATATCTTCTTATGGCAAACAACCGACGCGACAGCTTCAACGTTTACCGTCCATGGAGAGCCATTCCCCGTTATCGGATTTCAGGTCGTGGACATGGATGAGTTCTGCCGGAAGATTGCCGAGAGTGGAGTATCGGTACATGGCGATCCGCAGGCTGCACCGGTTGAAGAGGGTCGCCGGTTTCTGAAGTTTTTTGACCCCGACGGCAACATGCTGGTCGCCCATACGGCATAACGGATCGCGGTCTTACCATGCAGAATGGGCCGCTGCCAGATGCCATTAAGGATGAACGAGCAATGCCGCAATCGAGAAGAAGCACGAGGCGCTTCGGTGTGATACGCTTCAAGTATCCCAATTAGGAATACGGAGGTATCTAATCACATGGTCAAAGCGCAATCGAAGGGCCGCCGTTGGGCTGCCTATCTGCTAAGCGGCATCGTCATCGTGTTCATGCTGATGGACAGCATCTCGAAACTCTTCAAGCCGGCTTCGATCGTGGAGAGCACGACGAGCCTTGGTTTTGCCGAACATCATCTGCTGACAATCGGCATCCTTGGGCTTATCTCCACCGTACTCTACGCTTTCCCCCGTACCTCGATTCTTGGCGCAATCCTGCTGACAGGGTACTACGGCGGAGTAGTTGCCACGCATATCCGACTCGATAACCCGCTGTTCTCGCATGTCCTGTTCTCCGTCTACTTGGCGATCTTCGCTTGGGCAGGGCTTTGGCTAAGAGATCCGCGCGTCCGTAAACTGTTCTCCCTGTCCAAATAATGTGTAATCAGACGCAGCAGAACGGGGCTGCGTTTTTTTTCGTGCTAGATAAATCAAAGGAAATCAAGATTGCCAGGATAGAAGAAGAATTGGAAAAGAATTTAGGCACAAAATAAAGATAGGGAATTTACTCTCCGTCCGACTCCCTCACTCCCCATTCTTCTCCGTCAACAGCCCCTGCGTAAAAGCGATCCATTCCCGCGCGGCGAACGATAAGTAGCCGTCCCGGCGCCAGATCATCGCCACATGCCATGGAATGACCGGATCGACGAGCGGAATAGCGCGGAGACGCTCCGGGTCGAGCTCGCGGCAGACGGCCTCGGGCAGTAAGGCGACCCCGAGATTCTCGGCAGCCATCTCGCGGATGAAATCCCACTGCGTGCTTTTGTACACCACATTGGGTTCAAAATGGAGCCTCCGGCATTCCGCGATGATCCGGTCATGCAGCGTGAACTGCTCGTGGTACAGCAGGAAGGGTTCGTCCTTCAACTCGATTAACGGTACGCAAGAGTACTCCGCTAGCCGGTGCCGGGGGTGAACGACGAGCATGAGCTGCTGCTTCGCGAAGGTGAACGAGTTGAACTGCTCCGCCTTCGTCGGCAGCAGAATGACGCCGATATCGAGCTCGCCCGATCCGACTTCCGCTTCAACCTTCTTCGCGCCGTATTCATACAGCTGCAGCGCAATCTTCGGGTACTGCTCGCGAAACTTGCCAATGACCTTCGGGAAAAAGCTGACGCCGATCATCGGCGGCAGGCCGATTCGAATCCGGCCGCGTTTGACGGCGGTCAGCTCATCGAGGCTGCCCTGCATTTGCTCGAACGACTGCACCATCTGTTGAGCTTGCGCCAGCAGAATGGCTCCGGCATCCGTCAGCTCAATGCGTTTGCCGACCCGGTCGAACAGGATAACCCCGAGCTCCTCCTCGAGATTTTTAATCATTTTGCTGATCGTCGGTTGGGTGATGAACAACGCTTCCGCCGCCCGCGTAAAGCTTTTCTGCCGCGCGACCTCCAGAAAATAATGCAAATGCCGTACATCCATCGGACAAATTCCTCTCATGCATAGATAAATGGAATGAAAGTCATGCTGTATATGTATTTTACCTATGAAAACAGCTGCTGTACACTTGCGAAGAAAAGAGGTGTGCATCGTGCGCAGCATCATTCGTATAAGTTCGCAAGTCTTGTTGTTCATCGTATTGGCCTGGCTCATGAGTCTTCTCGTAGCCTGGCTCCATATACCGATTCCAGGCAGCATTCTCGGCATGCTGCTCGTATTTACGCTATTACAGCTTCGAATTCTTCCGCGTCGTTACGTCGAAGACGGCGCTGGCTGGCTGATTGCCACCATGCTGCTGTTCTTCATCCCGCCGGCGGTCGGCATTATTTCGTACCGGCAGCTGCTCGCAAGCAGCGGCGTGCAGATCGCGCTCGTCATCGCCCTCGGCACGGTGGTCGTCATGGTATGCAGCGGCCTTGTGGCGCAGCGGATCGCCGCCAGGAAGGAGCGGTCGACCTCATGATGATGGCAATTCTCAGTTTCCTCGCCACGATCATCGTCTATACCGCGGCGAAAAAGCTTCACGGCATGAGGCCGACGATATGGCTGTCGCCCTTGATCATTACGCCCGTTACGTTAGTGCTGCTGCTTCTCCTGACGGATACGTCGGTTACGACTTACAATTCAGGCGCGCATGTGCTATCCGATATGCTGCAGCCTGCCACGATTGCTTTTGCCGTGCCGCTGTCGAGGCATTTTGACGTCATTAAGAAGCATGCGGTCGAAATCATCGTCAGCGTGCTGGCCGGATCAGCCGTAGCTATTCTGTCAGCGGCCTTGATCGCCAAGCAGCTGCAGCTGAACGAGGAACTCATCTACAGCTTGCTCCCGCACTCGGCAACGACGCCGATCGCGATGACGGTCTCGGCCACGATTGGCGGTATTCCGACGATCACAGCCGTCGCGGTCATGCTGACCGGCATCTTCGGTTCGATGATCGGGCCGACGATTATCCGCCTATGCAGAATCCGCAGCGATGTCGCGCGCGGCGTCCTGCTCGGAACCAGCGCGCATGGCGCCGGAACGTCCAAGGCATTCGAGATTGGGAGCATGACGGGGACGGTATCGAGCATCGCGATGATCTTATCGGCCATCATGACGTTATTCCTTGCGCCTTGGCTGCTCGCTGCGCTATGATCGAACTTCATTCCATGATCCGATAAGGAGATATCCAAGTGCCCCAATTATCGAAACTCCAGACGGCATTGCTGCTTGCGTTCCTCATCCTCGTGTGGGGCATCAACTGGCCTTTATCCAAATATGCGCTTGAATTCATGCCGCCTATCCTATTCTCCGGCATTCGGACGCTGATTGGCGGCGTGCTGCTCTTGTTCGTGGGGCTGCGCCATGTTCGCCGGCTCCGCTTCGCGGAGACATGGCCGATTTACGTCATTTCTTCCGTAGTCAATGTCGTCTTGTATTACGGGTTGCAGACGATCGGTCTTCATTATTTGCCTGCCGGCTTGTTCTCCGCCATCGTCTTCCTGCAGCCGGTGCTTGTCGGCCTGTTCGCTTGGCGGTTTCTCGGCGAGCCGATGAACGGCTTCAAAGTCGTCGGTCTGCTGCTCGGCTTCGGCGGCGTAGGCGTCATCTGCAGCGGGGCAGGCGGCCTGTCCGGCCATATCTCGGTCGAAGGCATCCTGCTCGCATTAGGCTCCGCGCTTAGCTGGGCGCTCGGCACGATCTACGTGAAGAAGATCGGTCCTAAGGTGGATGCGATCTGGCTGGTCAGCATGCAGCTCATTATCGGCGGCCTGTTCATGCTAGCGGTCGGATCCGGAGTAGAAAGCTGGTCGGACGTGGAGTGGCAGCCATCTTTCGTCTTAACGCTATTGTTCATCTCGGTCTTCGTCATTGCGATCGGCTGGGTCATCTTCTATAAGCTGATGGATGCCGGCGAAGCGAGCAAGGTGGCGTCGTACACATTCCTCATTCCGCTTGTCGCGATCCTGATCGGAACGCTGTTCCTGAACGAGCCGTTCACGCTGTCCTTGTTGGTCGGCCTGCTCTGCATTCTCATCAGCATCTTACTGGTCAACCGGAAGCCTTCCCGCCGGACTAAGCCAACCACAATAATGGCAAAGGAAACCACGCTGCATTAGCGTGGTTTTTTCTTGTTCCTCTTCGTCTTTTTCCTCATGCCCCACATCCATCAAACCCGCGCCGATCCAACATTTTCCTCTAGTTCGTGCGGATTATTAAAATAAGCCAAAATATCTAATTTCCTACTATTCTCTTTCTATCGGATGAATTATACTTACTCTCGTTGTTGTTTTATGTCGAAATAAGCGGGCGATAAGTCCGTTCGAGATAACGGGGGGAGGAATAGGGTTGTTTCGCAAGAGGATCAGATGGAAGCGGCTATTCATTGCGCTAGCATCGCTAGCTGCAGTTGCCTTATTGATTTACCTATACGATCAAAGCGGAACGAACGCTTACCCGAATAAAGGCAAGCAGCATGCGATGCTCAGGCTGGAGGATATCGGCCCGGGCGGCGAGTACGGCACGCTTGAGGGTCTCGGCAAGCTGCGGGCTGTCCTAGAAGGGCTGGAGCAATCGGGCACGGCGTTCCATATGGCGGTCATTCCGCGGTCGATCCAAGTCGACGACGATGGGCAATGGACCAATCGAGGCATCGACGATCCGAATCCGGATGCTTATATGCAGGCTTTCATCCGTCTGCTGCAGAATGCGGAGCAAGGCGGCGCGGTCCTTGGCATGCACGGGTATACCCATCAGTATGGTGAAGAGGTGCGCGAAGATCAGAATCATATCAGCGGCATCGCGAGGGAATTCAAAGTGCCGGGAGCGGAGGAGACGTTCGAACCGTCCTACGCAGCTGACCGGATCGAACGCAGCTTGCAAGCTTTCGATCAGATCGGTCTCACGCCGGCCTTCTGGGAATCCCCGCATTATAAGGATACCCGGGATCAGGAGGAGGTGTTCCGATCGTATATGGGCATTCTGTACGAGCCGGATCTCTACTCGCTCCGGTCGTTCAAGGATCTGAACATGAAGGAGCAGGAGAATACCTACGGGAGTACCACGCTCGGATCCGTTTATGTGCCTGCCCCTCTGAAATATATTCATGACGATGCTTCCGTCGACCGCGTGGTGGACCGGGCTTCCGGTTACAACGGGCTCGGGGCGGTATACTTTCACCCGTTCCTCGAGTTCAAGGCGCTTGAGCCGGTGCTCGATGAAGCCGGGAAGCCGGTGGTGCGCGACGGGCTTCCGGAGTACCGCTATCCACAAGGATCGGAATCCCTTCTGCAGAAACTGGTCGGCGGCTTAGAGCAGGAGGGTTACCGGTTCATTAGCCTGCATGAAGCGGTTCCGTTCTCGCCGGCGAACCGATTGACGATCGAAGCCTCACCTGCCGGCCTTGCTCCGATGTTCGGCGACGTGACCGGCGACGGTCAGGCCGATGCCGTCATTCAGCAGGAGGATCGCATCGCGCTCATCGAAGGCGCATTCGGCTGGCCGCGCAATCAAGCGCAGCAACCGATGCAGACCTGGCTAGCGCGTTCGGCTTCGCCGGATGAAGCGTTGTTGCTGGCGGATGCGGACATGGACGGCAGGGCAGAACTAATCGTCTATAACAAGGCGAGCGGTCTCCTCCAATACTCGACCTGGAACGGAACTAACGGGTCGGCATTGGCTGCGATCGGCGAACTGCCGGCACAGCTGGAGAGCCTCCAGCCCCTGAAGACGGAACAGCCCGGAACCGCAAGCGTCGAATGGTTGGCACGGCAGCAAGGGAAGCTGATCGATATTTCTTTTGCAGATGGCACGCTTAGCTGGGAAGAGACGGCGATTGCGTTACCGGACGAGGATCAATTGCAGCTCGGCCAATTAGACGGCGAAGGATCCGAGGAGTTGCTGGTCATCCCGCCTACCGGGAATGGCAGCATCATGACTTACTCGCGTCAGGCGAACGGCGTTTGGGTGGCAGCGGGAACGATACCGATACCCGATGACATGAAGAAGTCCCAACTCCTCGTCCAGGATACGAATGGCGACGGACGCGATGACCTTATTGCTTATCTTCCGTCCAGCGGCGTCTGGCAGGTAACGCTTAATCAAGGCAATGGCGCATGGACGCCGATGGACAACCCTTATGGCCCTTGGGCGAGCGGAGTTAACCGCATCGCGCTCACGGCTGATTTTGACGGGAATGGCAAAGGGGATATCGCGTCGTACGATCCGAAGGAACAGGTCGTCGATCTATCGTTGTCCTTCCAGCCTTAAGCATAGAACCAACAACCTTTGAAGGGAACGCGAGCATGAATATCCTACATGATGGGTTCAACATCCTCTTTTTTACCGTTCAAGCGGTGATTGCCTGTATCGGGGTTTACCAGGCGCTGCTTAGCTTCGCGGGCTTCCGCTATAAGAAACGGCCGCGCGTCCATGCACCGGCGAAATCGTTCGCGGTCGTTGTCGCCGCTCACAACGAAGAGCAGGTGATCGCGCCGCTCTTGGATAATCTGCTGCGGCTGGAATATCCGCGCGAGCTGTACGATATTTTCGTCATCTGCGACAATTGCACCGATAAGACGGCCGCGATCGTTCGCGAGCACGGGCTAGAACCGATGGAACGGTTCGATACAGTGAACAAGGGCAAGGGGCACGCGATCGAGTGGCTGCTCGGACAGCTGTGGAAGCGCGAGCGGCAGTACGATGCCGTCGTCATTTTCGATGCGGACAATCTTATCAGCCTTAATTATCTCGCGGAGATGAACGAGAAGCTGTTAGATGGCAAGCAGGTTATCCAAGGTTATCTCGAGACGAAGAATCCTTATGATTCCTGGGTCTCCATCTCCTATGCGATTACGTATTGGTACATCAACCGGATGTGGCAGCTGGCGAGATTCAATCTGGGGATGGCCAACACGCTGGCCGGCACAGGCATGTGTTTCGATGCGAAACTGCTGAAGGAGATGGGCTGGCATGCCCATTCCTTAACCGAGGACGTGGAGTTCACCGCGCGCTGCGTGGAGAGGGGGATTACGCCAACCTGGGCGCACGAGGCCATCGTCTATGACGAGAAGCCGATCACGATGATGAGCTCATGCCGGCAGCGGCTTCGTTGGCTGCGGGGGCACTTCGACTGCGCGAAACGGTTCTCGTGGCCGCTGCTCAAGAGCGCGGTCGTGCACCGGAGCTTCGCCAAGTTCGACGCGCTGCTCTATTTGTTCCAGCCGTTCCGCTTCCTCTTCCTGGCTTCGATCAGCGTCATGCTCTATCTGCAGGCGGGAACGCCGCTGCTCGATCAGCTAGGGATCAATCAGCTAGTGCCGGTCTGGGTCTGGTGGAGCATTCATATTGCCATCTTCTTGCAGACGCCGCTCGTGCTTGCCATCGAACGCAAGCCATGGCGCGCTTACTTGGGCATCATCGTCTATCCGATCTTCCAATTGACGTGGTTCCCGCTAACCTTCATCGCCTTCTTCACCAGCCGCAATAAGTCCTGGAATCATACGGTACATACGCGCGCGCTGCGTATCGAAGATATTAGCTTGCCGAAATCTTAACTTATGGAGGTGGAACCGTGCGTCCGATACACGAGCTGTTAAGCGAGCATCCGCTGCTTGCCCCTTTGACGCCAGACGAAATCGCCATCCTTGCCGAAGTGTCCAATATTGAAGAGGCGAAGGCGGGGACGGTGCTGATTCGCGAGGGCGAGCTGGACCGCTCCGTCTATATTCTGGTCGAGGGCAGCGCCGAGGTCATCAAGCGCAATCCAGAGACAGGCGATACCTACACGATCGTCGTCTTGGAGGAAGGGGCGAGCGCAGGCGAGATGGCGCTCCTGTCAGGTGCGGAAGGAAGGCGCTCCGCAACGATTCGGACAAGGGAATCATCCGTGCTGATCCGGATCGATTTTGACGCTGTCCTGCAGAAGGAAGAACATGGCGCACTTCATGTCAAGCTGCTGAGCAACATAGCCAGAGACTTGTCCGGGAAGTTGAACACGACGAACCAAATCACGGTCGCCTCGATGAAAAAGGAGCTGGAGACGAGCAAGGCGCAAATCGCGATGGGCATGTTCACGGTCAATATTCTGTTCATGCTCGGGATCTACACGCTCTCCTTCCGGCTGCTCATGAGCCTCGTGATCGAGTGGGGATCCAACTGGATCTCGGTCGGTATTCTGGCCATCATGGCGACCGCGATGTATGTTATGATTCGCAGGAGCGGCTATCCGCTCCATATGTTCGGCTTGACGTTGAACAATTGGCGGAAGGTGCTGACTGAGTCGTTCGTCCTGACGCTTCCGCTGCTAGTCGGTATCACGCTGGCCAAGTGGGTAGTCTTGCTGCTCAATCCGCAGATTGACGATTCGGTCTTCAGCATCGTTCCTATGCTGCTCGAAGGCAAGATGGACCACACGATGCTCATCTACGGCATCGCTTACGCACTGTTCTGCCCGATTCAGGAATTCATCTCGCGCAGCGGCATCCAATCGGCCTTGATGAACTTCCTGCCGCCGTCGAAGACGCGGGTGTGGGCGGCGATTCTGCTGTCGAACTTGCTGTTCGCGATGGCGCACACGCATCTGAACGTCACCTTCGCGCTGCTCACGCTCTTCCCCGGCCTTTACTGGGGGTGGATGTACGCCCGCCAGAAGTCGCTGCTCGGCGCTTCTTTCTCGCACATCCTTGTCGGCGTATGGATCTTCTTCGTCATCGGTATCGACCAAATATGGAATGCGCTGTTCTAACGGACGGTCACGTTGCGGCATAAAGAAACCCGGATCTCATGCGAGATCCGGGTTTCTTCGATTTATCACTATTAGTGGGCCGCAGATGCCGCGGGACGCGCGGCGGGAGCAGCTGCTTTTTCTTTGGCTAAGAACGTACGAAGCACGGTAAGGCCCCAGGTGACGATCACGATGAGGACCAGATGCAGCGCATACGTGGAGGCCGAGCCGCCGCCGTACACCAGATGCATCGCGCCTTCTACGCCGTTCGGGACCGGCAGGAACGAACCGATATGCCGGTAGAAAGGAGCTAGCATTTCCGGGGAGATAATGTTGCCTGCGGTCATCAGCTGAATCGGAATGAAGAAGATGTTGAACAGCGGGCCGGCGCTGCCGAGCAGGGCGAAGCCGAGCTGCGTGAAGCAGATGCAGGCAAGGAAGACGAGCAACTCGAAGCCCCACACCCCGAAGAAGGAGGCGTCAACCGGTGCGACCGACTTGGCAATGATCGAGACAACCAGCGAAGCGACGATCGCAACGGCGAGCATGATCAGCTGTCTGCCGAAGAAAATGCTCCATTTGCTATGATCGCGCTTCAGGAACATGGACGACAGGTTGAACTGAATGTTCATCGTCATCATCGCAATGTAAGGAATAAAGCCCAGAATCATCGGCAGCATGGAGGTCGAGAAGTTCTCGATCACGTTCGTCTTGATGATTTCAGCCTGGATCGGGAGCGCTTGAGCCTCCGGCACGACACGCTGGTTGGCCATTAATGTAATTTGGCTGGCCATTTTCTCCATGACGGATTTGACCAGTTCCGAATTGCGGTCGTTCACATAATACGTTAGTTTGGCGCCATTATCGGTATGCGCGCTATCCGCAAGACCCGCCGGCAGAGCGATGACCATGTCTGTCTTGCCGTTATCCATTCGGTCCAACGCTTCCTCTAGGGTAGACTCCTGCTCGATCTGGAATGGCAAGCTGCCTGTCATCTGCTCGGCGATAGCCGATTCCGAAGCTTCATAGACAAGGCCGACATGGAGCTGATCGATCCGCGTCGTCGCATCGTTATAGCCCGTCATCCAGAATAGGAAGAACACAAGCGGGAGGAAGAAGGCGAATACGATCCCGATCTTGGTCTGTATAATCTTCAATAATGCTGCTGCTGCTTTCAAAATGATCCATCCTCTGTTTATGAATTAGTCGTGCAAAGCATCCTGCGACAGATTGTTGTAGAGCTGTTGCATGACTTTAATAAAAATATCGAATTCCTCGGGTGCGATCCCAGCAACCGCCTGCTCATGCACCTGCGTGGAATCTTGCATAAGGCCGTCGACGACCTGACTGCCCGTATCGGTCAAATGAACGAGAAAAGCCCGGCGGTCTGCCGGATCGGCTTCGCGTTGAACCAAGGCCTTCGCCTCCAGCTTGTCGATCATCTTGCCGACCGTTGCCTGATCCTTGTGCATCTTCTCGGACAACCGCTTCTGGCTGATGCCTTCCGCCGTTCGCAGCTGGAGCAGAACGCCGTATTGTTCAGGCGTTATATCGAATGCCTTCGTATGCTGGGCCATAACCCGCCGATGGACGGAGGTCGTGTGGTGGAGCAAATAGCCGAGCGAATGCGGGTCGATTGCAAAACTCATTATTGTTCCTCCCTTCGTAATAAGTAAGTCAACATATAATATGTATACTTATTATATGCATACACATCTTTTATCGTCAACCGGATGAAATTGGATCTTATTGGACGTCCGATTGCACGCCAAGGCTATATTTCCCTTCCAACGTTGTCGTAATTCTATAGCCTGCTGCAAATGAATTTCAGCGAATAAAGCGAAAGGTCGGCCAATATCTTTTAAACAAACACCGATGAAAGCGCTTAACCCCATGAATGAATGACAGTTTGTGGAATTACACACAAAAAGGGAGGTTATGACCGATGAAAGGCAAAAAACTCTTTTCCATGTCCGCCTCGCTCGTCTTATGTACAACCCTGCTATTCGCTTGCTCTAACAATGGCGGCAATTCCGGCAACGCGGGCAATAGCGGAGACACCGGCAATACAGGCAACAAGGGCAATGCGGTGAACGCCGGGAATGCAGGCGGGACCGATTCCGGGGGAACGGAAACGCCGACAGAGAAGAAGACGATCACGATCACCTACCGGGATGACGGCATCGGCGAGCAGGGCGTCATGTACAAGTGGATCATGGAGCTGTCCAAGAACTACCCGGACAAAAGCGTGGAGATTAAGCCGACGCCGATCCAAGCCTCGGAAGGCGATTACTTCGCCAAGATCGCGCTGGCGCTGAAGTCGAAGGATACCGCGCCGGATATCGTGACCGAGGATACGTTCATCTTGAATTCGGATGCGAGCGCGGGCTATCTCGAACCGCTCGATGACAAGGTGAATGCATGGGAGGACTGGACGAACGGTTCCTTCATCGAAGCGATGAAGAAGGGCGTTACGGCCAGCGACGGCAAAGTGTACGGCGTCCCGTACAACACGGATTCGCGCGGACTGTGGTACAACAAGAATCTCTTCAAGCAGGCGGGTCTGCCTGAAGACTGGCAGCCGAAGACATGGGATGACGTATTGAGCGCCGCGCGGACGATCAAGGAGAAGCTGCCGGACGTGGTGCCGATCTGGATGAACATGGGCAAGGCGACGGGCGAAGCGACCTCGATGCAAACATACGAAATGCTGCTCTACGGCACGGGCGAGCGCCTCTATGAAGATGCCAGTGGCAAGTGGATTACGAAGAGCCAAGGCATTCTGGACGCGCTGACGTTCGTGGAGACGGTGAACAAGGAGAAGCTGGGACCTCCGCTCTCCAAAGTGCTGAACGGTCAGGCGGGCAACACGGCCTCCCGCGAATATTTGCCGCAGGGCAAACTCGCGATCCAGTTGGACGGTTCCTGGATTACGGGGAACTATCTGGAGTCCGGCGCAGCGCCGTGGCCGGAATATAAGGATGTGCTCGGCTTCGCGCCAATGCCGACGAGCAAAGGGCAGGCACCGGGTTCGATCACGCTGGCAGGCGGTTGGGCGTTGTCGATTCCTAGCAATGCGCAGCACAAGGAAGAAGCATGGGAATTCATTAAGTACGCGCTGAACAAAGAGAATACGCAGAAGCTTGTCATTGCGGCTGGCAACATTACCGTTCGCTCCGACGTGGCGAAGGATCCGGGCTACACGGAAATGCCGTTCAACGGAATCGCGACCGAATACTTGCAGAACGCGGAGTTCCGCCCAGCTCAGGACAAATATCCGGAAGTGTCGACGCAAATCCAGACGATGGTGGAATCGGTGGCGACCGGCACTTCGCCGGAAGCCGCGATGAATAAATACGCGCAAGACGTCACGCGCATCGTCGGCGAGGGGAACATCGTCGAGAAATAACGTTACCCAGCTTGCTCAGGCCATCCACCGATCCGACGCACCCGCCTGAGCAAGCTTTTTTATCCTTAATAGCGGGAGGAGAAAGTTTACATGAGCAGTTTGACCGCTGGGAGTATCCATAAGAAGCGAAAATCCTGGACGTGGCTGTATTTTCTGCTACCGTCCATTGCAATAATGCTCGTCTTCTTCATCTATCCGATTTTGCTGACCGTCTTCTATTCCTTTACGAATCTGGCCTTGACCGGCGAGGCGGCCAAGGAACTGAAGTTCGTCGGCATCGACAACTATACGCGGATGTTCGAGGACCCGACCGTTAGGGTCAGCATCTGGAATACGCTGATATTCCTGATCGGCTCGGCCGTTATCGGCCAGCAGGTGCTCGGATTCCTCATCGCCTTATTGATGAAGCACAAGAACCGCTGGTTCAGACGGGTAATCGGAACGATCGTGCTGGCCGGCTGGGTGACGCCGGAGATCGTATGCGCGCTCTGCTTGTACAGTTTTTTCAGCGACGAAGGCACCCTAAACGCCATTATCACTTCGCTTGGCTTCACGGAGGTGACGTGGCTGTTCACCGTTCCGATGCTGACCGTCATTCTGGCCAATATTTGGCACGGGACGGCTTTCTCGATGCTTGTCTTCCAAGCTGCGCTGGACGATGTGCCAAGCGAGATTGAAGAAGCGGCCGTCGTGGACGGCGCAACCAAATGGCAGATTCTGACCCGGATTACGATTCCTTATATCAAAGAAACGATTACGACGAATATGATGCTCGTTACGCTGCAGACGCTCGGCGTCTTCGGGCTGATCTATGCGATGACCGGCGGCGGCCCTGGCACGTCGACGACGACGCTGCCGATCTTTATGTACAATCAGGCGTTCGTCAACTATCAGCTGGGCTATGGAACCGCGATCTCGCTCTTGCTGTTGTTCATTGGCATCATCTTGAGCTTGTTCTATATCCGCTCGATGAAAGAGTAGAACGTACAAGGAGATAATCGGATGAATACGAAGCATCGCAAATGGGTGTATCAAATTCTGCCGTATACGATCCTCACCTTTATCGGCGTATGTTTTATTCTGCCGCTGCTCTGGGTGCTGGTCGCGTCGGTGGACACGAATGCCTCGCAGACGCTGCAAGCGCCGACACGAATTACGGCTGACAATTACGTCGATGTGCTGACGAATGCCGAGAATCAGCGTGCTTACCTGATCGGCTTGCTTATGTCGGGCGGCCAAGCCTTTATCGTCGTGCTGCTCGCCCTGCTGGCCGCCTACCCGCTGTCCCGGTATCAGCTCAAATTCAAAAAACCGTTCATGCTGACGATCCTGTTCATGACTTCGCTGCCGATTACGGCGGTGATGGTACCGGTCTATCAACTGTTCCTGAGCCTCAAGCTGTACAACAATATATTCGGCGTCATCCTGTTCTTCGTCGCTTCAGCCATGCCGTACGGCATCTGGATGCTGAAGAACTTCATGGATTCGGTGCCGATCGAGCTGGAGGAAGCGGCCTGGATCGACGGGGCTTCCGTATTCGAAGGCATTCGCCGCGTCGTTGCGCCGCTCATGGTGCCGGGCATCTGCACGGTGGCCATCTTCACGTTCTCCGGCAGCTGGGGCAACTTCTTCGTGCCGTACATCTTGCTGCAATCGCCCGAGAATTTCCCGGCGTCGCTGAAGATTTATCAGTTCTTCGGCCAATACGGGATGGCGGACTACGGCAAGCTTGCGGCGTTCTCGGTCATGTATGCCATTCCTTCCGTCGTGCTGTACATTCTATCCCAGCGCTTCATGTCTAAGGGTTTCGGCATGCAGGGCGGGACCAAAGGGTAGGGGACGGTGGCAGGCGAAGGCGCTATTTTCTAAAAAGTTTGTGAAACCCGCAATCGACAAGAAACAAATCCCCCTGATTTGGGCTATAGTGGAGGTAGATGCTCGTCTCCACACTATATAAACCCGATAAAGGATGGGATAAGATGAAAGAATTATGGATCAATCTCCCGGTAAAGGACGTCAAGAAATCGAAAGCCTTTTTCGCCGAGCTCGGCTTTACGCTCAATCCGAGATTTAAGGATACGGACGAAGCCGCCGGTCTGATCATAGGCGATTCTCAGATCGCCGTCATGCTGTTCCCGGAGGAGAGCTTCCGCAAATTCACGAACCACGACATTGCCGACACGAGCAAAGGCACCGAGGTGCTCATCTCGGTCGATGCGCAGAGCCGGGAAGAGGTCGATCAGCTGATCGCCAAGGCGGAGAAGGCCGGAGGCACCGTCTTCACGAGACCCGAAGGCAGCGGCTGGATGTACGGCGCGGGGTTCACGGATCTGGACGGACACCGTTGGAACGTGCTGTTCATGGATACGAGCAAGATTCCGTCGAAGTAAAAGCGTGGCGGGGCACGAAAAGGCCGGGCAGCTGATGCTGCCCGGCTTTTTGGCGTGGCGGTAAGAAGAGAGAGAATTATCGTTTAATCGGCGTTAGCGGGGCAAATGCAGCGAGAAGCTTCTTTTGCATTCTGCCATTTTCGAAGGCGACATGAACTTCCGTGTCCATGCCGGTGCCTTTGACATGAAAAATGACGCCGCGTCCGTATTTGGGATGCATCACTTCATCGTCCACTTGGAATAGCGCTGATGTTGACGATTCTGGGGCGAATTCGTCCTTCTTGGCATCGTCCGCCCGCGGATCCTCGCGTAAGTAATCCGGCGGATCAGGATATTCGATGCCGTTGTTGTCGTAATACTCGCCATCATCTCCCTGGACGCGAGCTCCAATGCGTTCGGCTATCTGAATCAATAGCCCGAATACACGCTCATCTGCGCGGTAAACGGTTATTTTGCCATGCGAAGATATGTAAGGGAGGCCTTTATACATGTCTAGCAAATCCGCAATCTTCTCGTAATCCTCATCGGTTATCGGATTTTGTTCACTATATACCCAATGTTCGGCTTTCGTAATATGAACATCATAACTCATGTGTGCACGTCCCTCTTCCAATTAACAGTCTGGGATCAATAATTCGGCTCCCACACTTCAATCTCCTCCTAACTAGCTAAGGACAATATTGACGATTATGGTTCTTCCTTCCACCCTCTATGCTATACTGTGTATCAGATACACAGTAGATGAGGAGATTCCTATGTCGAAGAAGGACAACAATGAGCATGATCCGTTCAGCAGCCTGCCGCCGGGCATTGCGCTTAGTTGGGGGTTGGGAAAGGAATCGCAGCGGGGGCCGAAGCGGGAGCTTACGATTCCTCAGATTGTAGCGGCAGCGGTGGCGATCGCGGACCGGGATGGACTGGCCGCAGTCTCGATGAGCCGGGTGGCCGCCTCGCTCGGATTCACGGCGATGTCGCTCTACCGGTATATCCCGAGCAAGGAAGACCTGCTCATTCTGATGCAGGATGCGATCTGCGATATTCCGCTGCCGGAGAAGGCTTCTTATGCGGATTGGCGCGCCCTGCTGCGCGACTTCGCCAAAGCGAACAAGCAGGTTTTCCGCGATCACCCCTGGTTCTGCGACGTTCCGATTTCAGGCGTACCGATCACGCCGAACAATCTTAGATTCGTCGATTGGGGATTGAGCGCGTTGCAGCATTCCGGACTGAATGAAGCGGAGCAAATCTCGATCATCCTGCTGCTCAGCAGCTATGCCCGGTCATTCGGCATTCTGGAGCGGGATTTCGATCGGGCGATGCAAGCTGGCGCAAGCCCCGACCAGTTCACGGGCCAAGGCTTTACAGCCGCGCTCCAGCAGTTGGTGACCGCAGAGCGTTATCCGCATTTATACCCGCTCATCATGTCAGGCGTTTACACGGGTGAAGGCCATCAGGACGATATATTGGACGACGATTTCGAATTCGGGATTGAGCGTATTCTTGACGGTATCGAGCATTACCTTGATACGAAGCGTAAGGGCGGCCAATCTTCATAGCTATGCTTACCGTCGCCCAGCCCTCCGGTTATATAGCCACGTGCACCAGATGACCGCGCCGATCAGGATCAGCAGACACCATCCGATTGCGAACCAGGCATGTTCATCAGCGGCACCTCCGAGCAGCAGGCTGCGAATCGTCTCGATGACCGGCGTGATCGGCTGATGTTCAGCGACGCCCTGCAGCCAGCTCGGCATCGTATCGGTCGCGACGAAAGCGCTGGAGAGATAGGGGAGGAACAGCAGCGCAAAACCATATCCGCTGGCGGCGGCAGGACTTCCTGCCACAAGGCCGATCGCGGCATAAAGCCACGTGATGGCCAGGATGAAGAGGCTGATGATACCAAGCGCGGCGAGCCACTCCCAGACGTCGGCATGGGGCGTGAACCCGACGAGCAGAGCGGCAAGGATGACGATCCCCGTGGCGAGCAGGTTGCGCAGCAGGCTGGCTGTCACATGGCCGGTCATCAGGCACCAACTGTGGATGGGGAGCGTGCGGAACCGGTCAATGATGCCGTTCTTCATATCGCTTGCCACATCGACGGCCGTGCTGGAGGAACCGAAGCCGGCGCAGAGGAGAATAATGCCGGGAACGACGTAATTGACGTAATTGCCGCTCGTATCGATCGCACCACCGAATACATACGTGAACAGCAGCATGAGCATGACGGGAAGGACGATCGCCATAATCATCGTTTCGACATTGCGCAGGCTGTGGCGGATGCTGCGGACGATGAATTCCGCATTCGTCGTGAAGAAGGAGGGCTGCTTGCCCTCGTAAGCCGGTTTTGTCATGCGCGCTTGGCCTCCTTGTTCGAATTCGAATCTGCAGACTCCGTTAAAGCGAGGAACACATCGTCCATGCTAGGGCTGCGAAGTCTTACGCGCGCATTGGGAGGCGCCTGCTGCGCCAGCATCAGCAGCTGATCCTGAATCGACGTGATCGTTCCGTCCGTCGTGAGGGTGTGGCTGACTTCACCTTCTTCATTAAGAAGCTCGATCACTTCCTCGCCGATTCTTGCCTTCAGCTCTGCAGGAGTACCCGAGGCGACGATACGTCCTTCGTGTATAACCGCGATCCGATCCGCCAGTTGATCGGCCTCCTCGAGATACTGCGTGGTCAGGATGACCGTGATGCCCTGCGAAGCGAGCGCTTGAATGCTGTCCCACAGGGAGCGTCTGCTCCGGGTATCGAGTCCGGTCGTCGGTTCATCGAGAAAAACGATCGGCCGAGGCACGATCAAGCTGCTCGCCAGATCGAGACGCCGGCGCATCCCGCCGGAGTAAGTACCGACCCTTTTGCCGCCGGCGGCTTCAAGGTCGAATTGCGAGATGAGCTCCGTTGCCCGCGCAGCAGCTTGCGCTGCGCTCAGGCCATTCAATCTGCCGAGCATACGCAAGTTCTCCGTGCCGGTCAGCATGTCGTCGACGGCGGCGAATTGGCCGGTCAGGCTGATCGACATTTTGACCCGCAGCTTCTCCATAGTCACATCATATCCCGCGACACGTACGATTCCGCGATCCGCCCGCAAGAGGCCTGCGAGAATATGGATGAATGTCGTTTTGCCGGCACCGTTAGGCCCGAGCAGCGCGAATACGCCGCCTTCCGCAACGGACAGATCCATCCCCTTTAACACCTCATGGCTGCCATACCGTTTGTACAGCCCTTTCACTTCAATCGCGAGCCCCATCAGCCATCTCTCCCTTACTGTATATGCCATATACTATTTCGGATGTAAACAGTATATGCCATATACATTTTTCTGCTCCCTTAAGAGTTAAGCCTCAGCTTCAGTCAGATCGGGAACCGTTGGCAGACTTTTAACCCTAGCATACTTTCAGCTAGCCTTCAGGACAAAGCGTGAGCCGACGATATAAGATGGAACCTGACGAATGGGCTTATGTATGAATAGGCACGCAGGATGCTGGTGTTAGCTTGGGTGAGACAAAGGGGGCCATTGAATGCTGAAGAAATGGACGACGGGGTACAAAGGTTTCGTCACGGGCGTCGTATTGACGGCGGTGCTGACCGTGCCGTTCACCTCGTTCGCGGATGCCGTGCAGAAGAAGATCACGGTTACCTACAACAACATTAAAGTGACGATGAATGGACAAGCCGTCAGCTTGAAGGACGCGAACGGAAACACGGTTGAGCCGTTCGCTTACAACGGTTCGGTCTATCTGCCGCTGCGCACGCTGGCGGAGACGCTCGGCATGGACGTAACGTACACGAATTCGACGCAGACGGTCGCGTTGACGAACAGCACGACTAGCGGCACAGGTGGAGCTGGCGGAACGCCGCCAACCGGTACGCCTCCGACAGGCAGTCCACCGACAGGCAATCTGCCTTCAGGGACGCCGGGTACAGGTGGAAGCACGGGCGGTACGACGAATACGACGGGTACCTCGGCAGCGAGCTCCGACCAAACCGCGGTCGATGATACCGGCTTGACCGTGCAGGTCACGCAAGGTCCTTACTACGTGACGGGTACGAATCCGTTGACGAATGGCGTGCTGAACTATGACAACCTGGAAGGAACCAAGATCAAAGTCAAAGGGTATGTCTACGCGGGTGCCACCGGTACGAAGCCGGTAGCGGGCGCGAAGGTCGAGATCTGGCATGCGGATAGCAGCGGCAACTACCATCCGAATTCGAACGGAGCGGCGAGCAACTACGAGACGGATGAAATCTCGCTGCGCGGTTATGTGCTCACCGACGCGAACGGCTATTACGAGTACACGACGATCTATCCGGGCGAATATGAGGGACGCACACGCCATATTCATACGAATACGACGGCAACGGGTTATACCGGCGTCATTACGCAGCTGATCATCCCGAGCCTTGCGGATGATAAGATGGCGGCTTCAGAGGATAATATCGCGCAAAGCCTCCCGGCTTATAATAAGGTCGTATTCACGGACGTCGACGGCGTTCCGACGGCTACGTATAATTACCGTCTGGCAGCGAAGTAGCGATCGTTCAGAACGCATGGCGCATGAGCAATCTTAAAGGGCTACGAATAGCAAAAGTCCACGACCGTAAAGGTTGTGGACTTTTTGGCATAGTGTCTCGGAAGGCCGATACTATTAGACGAGATTATACGTCTGTACCGAAACCGTTCTGGTGTGGATGAACATAACCGCCGTTGCCGATCGCAGACTGCTGCCCTTGATAGTAGTAATGTTGGCGGTAGGGGTGGATATGGACTTGTGCGGGCGCCTGCGGGTGATAATGGCCTTGCGCCGATTGTGACGTTTGAGCCGGCTGGGCATAGCCGTGGTGATGATGATGCTCGGCAGGCTTATGGTGAGGCAGCTCTTTTTTGCAGTCGGTTGGCGGGCCGATGAATACCGTGTCCTTGATCGGCGCGAACGTTTCTTTGACCAGCTTCTCATCAAGGCAATACGTATGCGCAAGCACGCTTGCCGGCGTCAGACGGAACAAGTCGGATCCGCCGATGAATTCCGGAGTCGGCGCGTCGAAGATGGCGAGCAGATGTGTATTGTCGACCGTGGCAATCTCGTAATGCCACCAGCCTTGCGGTACGTTGGCCACCTGGCCCGGCGTGATCGGGAAGTTCAAGATCTCCTTCGTGAACGGGTTCAACAGCGAGACGACGGCTGCGCCGGCGATACAATAGACCAGCTCGGATGCGTTCTGGTGAATGTGAGGCTCGACTACGTTCCCTGTGCTTAAGTGAATATCGAGCAGAGATACGTTACCGAGTGTATTCAGCTGCTTGATGGACAGCATGTTGATGAAGTTCTGGTTGTTCTTGGTGAAAAATCGATTCTTGTTGACATCATAGGCGAAGACGGCGTCGGGCGACGCGTAATCCATGTATGAAACGGCCATTTTGTCCCTGCTTTCCTGTGGTAGTAGGCATTTGTCTGTTGCCATACCATATGCGCCTAATGGAATGGTGGTGAAGCTAATTTCCATGCTAGTTATGCGAAGATTGCAGACAATTGCCGTTTTCATGTTGACTTCCAAAAATGAGGTATGGTATATAACAAGTAGGTTTAGCACTCAGCACAACGGAGTGCTAATAGATGAATACACGCTCGAAGGGAGAAGCATGATTCATGGAGAAAACGAAGAAACAGTTCCAAGCCGAGTCCAAGCGGCTGCTCGACATGATGATTAATTCCATTTACACCCAGCGCGAGATTTTCCTGCGGGAGCTCATCTCGAATGCCAGCGATGCAATCGACAAACTGTACTACAAAGCGCTGACCGACGATCAGCTCACGTTCAATAAAGAGGATTACTACGTCAAGGTAACGGTAGACAAAGAGAAGCGCACGCTTACGATTACCGATACCGGCATCGGCATGACCGAAGAAGAGATGGAGAACAATCTCGGCACGATCGCCAAGAGCGGTTCGCTCGCCTTCAAGAAGGAGAACGAGCAGAAGGACGGCCATAACATTATCGGCCAGTTCGGCGTAGGCTTCTATTCGGCGTTCATGGTAGCGGACGTCGTGACCGTCACGTCGAAGGCATTCGGCGCCGGCGGCGCGTTCAAGTGGGAATCCGAGGGAGCTGACGGCTATACGCTCGAACCTGCCGACAAAGCGGCGCCGGGTACCGAGATCGTGCTGCGCATCAAGGACAATACGGAAGAGGATAACTATGACGAGTTCCTCGAGGAATACCGTCTGAAGTCGATCATCAAGAAATATTCGGACTTCATTCGTTATCCGATCAAGATGGACGTCAAGGGTTCGCGTCCGAAGGAAGGCGCCGAGAACGAGTTCGAGGAGTATGTCGAAGAGCAGACGGTCAACAGCATGGTGCCGATCTGGCGCAAGAACAAGAGCGACCTGAAGCCGGAGGACTACGAGAACTTCTACCAGGAGAAACGCTACGGTTTCGATAAGCCGCTCAAGCATATCCATGTCAGCGCGGACGGCGCGGTCGTCTACCAAGCGATCCTGTTCATTCCGGAGAGCACCCCGTTCGATTATTACACGAAGGAATACGAGAAAGGGCTGGAGCTGTATTCGAACGGCGTGCTGATCATGAGCAAATGCGCGGATCTGCTGCCGGACTACTTCAGCTTCGTCAAAGGGATGGTCGATTCCGAGGACCTGTCGCTCAACATCTCCCGCGAGATGCTGCAGCATGACAGACAGCTCAGCTTGATCGCGAAGAATATTAAGAGCAAGATCAAGAGCGGCCTTGCCAGCATGATGAAGGATGAGCGCGAGAAATACGAGACATTCTTCAAGTCGTTCGGCCGCCAGCTGAAATTCGGGGTCTACAACGATTACGGCATGAACAAGGATCTGCTCGCCGACCTGCTGTTGTTCACTTCTTCGAATGAGAGAAAGCTGGTCTCGCTGGACGAATACGTCTCCCGCATGCCGGAAGACCAGAAGTTCATCTATTACGCTTCCGGCGAATCGGTCGATCGGATCGAGAAGCTGCCGCAGATCGAAGCGGTGTCCGAGAAGGGCTACGAGATCCTGTATTTCACCGACGATATCGACGAGTTCGCGATCAAGATGATTCAGAGCTACAAGGAGAAGGAGTTCAAATCCGTATCCAGCGGCGATCTGGGCATCGATTCCGAGAACGACCAGGCGTCGTCGGAAGAGGATGAAGCGGCGAACAAAGAGCTGTTCGACGCGATGCAGGAACTGTTGTCCGGCAAAGTCACGAAAGTGAAGGCGTCCAAGCGCCTGAAAACGTACCCGGTCTGTCTCTCCACGGAAGGCGAACTGTCCATCGAGATGGAGAAGGTGCTGCGCGCGATGCCGAACAGCCAGGAGGTTCAGGCGGACAAGGTGCTCGAGCTGAACGTGAACCACGAGGTGTTCCAGTCGCTGAAGAACGCGCTTGCGAGCGACCGGGAGAAGCTTGGCCTGTATACGAATCTGCTCTATCATCAGGCGCTGCTCATTGAAGGCTTGCCAATTCAAGATCCGGCTGCATTCACGAGCGATATTTGCAAAATTATGGTGTAAGCTAGCGGCAAAAAAGCCGTACAAGCGGAGAAAACTCCTGCCTGTACGGCTTTTTCGCGTATCATGCTCAGTCATGCTACTTGACTGCAGCCTCTTGCGGCAGCAGACCCGCATAGATCAGGCCATTACGAATGCCGCGCTCATCCACGTGCGTCGTCACGTAGTCGGCGAACGGGAGCAGCTCCGGATTCGAGTTGCCCATTGCTATGCCGAGCCCGGCGAATTTCAACATTTCCTTATCGTTCAGCCCGTCGCCGAATGCCACCGACTCTTCGACCGGAATGTTCAGCTGCTTCAGCATCGCTTCAATGCCTTGCGCTTTGGAGCCGCCAGCCGGCAGCACGTCGATCGCTTGCTTGTGCCAACGGATCAACGTGAAGCGATCCGTGAGCTCCGCATACTTCTCCTCGTCAGGAGTCTCGCAATGAAGGAACACTTGATAAATATCATTCGATTTCCAGAACTCCGGATCATGGCCAGGGAGTTCTACTTTCAGCGAGAGCACGGAGTCGGTGACCATCGGGCATTCCGCCGTATCGCTGAAGAAGCTGTGCTCGCCTTCGAACACGAGGGAATGCTTGTGCGTGCCGGCCAGCTGGACGAGCGCTTCGAGGCTCTCTTTGTCAATGACGCGCTTATATACAACCTCGCCGCGGTACACGGCATAGGCGCCGTTCAGGCAGACGAAGGAATCGATGCCGAGGCTCTCGGCAAGCGGCTTAATAAAATACGGCGCGCGGCCGGTTGCGATGACCGGTTCCACGCCGGTTGCTTTCAGTTCATGGATCGCGGCGATCGTGTCGGCAGGAATGACCTTCTCTTCATTGACTAGCGTGCCGTCGATATCAAAAAATACGATTTTGTAAGACATACGCATGATCTCCTATCCCTATAGTCTCTTATTTTTCAATCAGTATAGCATGAATTGCGGGCGGTGAGCGCGCCGCCACGCAAAGTTACGCATTCTTAAAGCGCATGAGGCTTCGCGCAGCGCCGTCACACCTGCATTCGCGGCCGGGGGTGCAAGCCGTATGCTTGTTGGGCGGAGGCAACTCTGTTAGCCCGCGCAAAATGTATTTCGCCCCGCTAAGACTCCTTACGCGAGTCAACACTGTTTCTCTAGACCCACTTGAATTGGCTTTGTATAATGTGACAGGTGGTTTAGCACATTAAGGTTTTACTCGAAGCGGTCTAACGTTTTGTCGCGCATGCGATCGAGTGCCGTTAACATTAGCGCGGGGGGCAGCAGCACGTTGAAGGATTCATCTCAATCACAATCGGCATTCGCCATATGGATTAGTCTAGTCAGCAATATCGCACTTACAGCCATTAAACTGGTCGTCGGATTCGCGTTCGGCAGTCAGGTGCTCCTGGCCGACGGAATTCATAACGCGGGCGATGTATTCGCGACGGGGGCCGCGTTAATATCGATGACCATCTCCAAAAGGCCGCCGGATGAAGATCATCCGTACGGACACGGCAAAGCGGAAGTCATCGGCGCTTTGATCGTCGCGGTCGTTCTTCTCTTGGCGGGGTTGTTCATGGGCTATCATTCGCTTCAAGCCTTGACAAGCCCTGCGCATGACGCGAGCCTTATGGTTCTCATCGCCGCGGCGATCTCGCTGGTATGGAAGCAGTGGCTATACGTATACACGATCAGAATCGGCAAACGCACCAACAGCAGCGGCCTCATCGCAACGGCATACGATCATTTGGCCGATGTCTATGCCTCGCTTGCAGCAGTGATCGGGGTAGGCGTGGCGATGATCGGCGACCATATGGGCATCGGCTGGCTGAAGTATGGCGACCCCGCAGCAGGGATCATCGTCGCGTTCTTTGTCCTGAAGCTTGCCTATCATATGGGCAGGACGTCGGTGGACGTGCTCATGGAGAAGAATATCGATGACGGGACGATGGCCGAGATTACGCAGCTCGTTCAATCTGTCGAGCAGGTGAAGCGGATTGACCGCATTCGCGCCCGGGAACATGGCCACTACATCATCGTCGATGTACGGGTCGGCATTCCAGGCGAGCTGAGCATTCAGGAAGGGCATGACATCTCGCGGCTTATCAAGCACACGATCTCGCATCACGTGGATCGGGTCGAAGAGGTATTGGTGCATCTGAATCCGTGGTATGCGGAGGATCAACGGGAGCATCGGGGGTAAATGACAAATAGGCAGCGGAACCTGTAGTGGACAGGAACGCTGCCTATTGTTGTTACTTAAACCAGCCTTTGCGGCGGAACCACGCATACATGCCGACGCCAAGAGCGATCATGACGAACAGCACGGCGTAATAGCCCCATCTCCACTGGAGCTCCGGCATATTCGCGAAGTTCATGCCGTACAAACCCGCGATGAACGTAAGCGGCATGAAGATCGTCGTAATGACCGTCAGCGTCTTCATGATCGTATTCATCCGGTGGGCATTCACGGAGATATAATTGTCGCGCATATCGGAAGTCATGTCGCGGGTGGCTTCGAGCATATCGGTCAGCTTCAGCAGATGGTCATGGACGTCCTTGAAGTAGAGCAGATGCTTCTTCATGTTCTCGATCCGCTCGGAATTAATGATCCGATAGAGCAAGTCGCGCATCGGCACGATGGTCCGGCGCAGCTTAAGCAGATTGGCGCGGATCTCGAACAGCTGGCCCATCAGCTTCTCGGTGCTGTCATGATTGTGGTTGCTTTCAATTTCGCTGAGCTGATCCTCGAGCTGATAGAGCGTCGGGAAGTACTCGTCCACCAGCTTGTCGATGACGACATAAGCGGCGTAGAGCGGGCCTTTATCGATCCCCTTGCGCCGGATGGTAATGCGGTTCCAAGCTTCATCGATCTCGGGAGACGGATGGTGGTGGAACGTAACGAGAAAGTTCGGTCCGACGAACAGGTCGACCTCCTCGGCGGCCATCTTGTCCGCTCTGATCGCGTGAAGGACAAGGAAATGCACGTCCTCGTAGTGATCCATCTTCGGCCGCTGCAGCAGATGCAGGCAATCCTCGATCGCAAGCGGATGAAATCGAAAATGCGTATCCAGCAGCCGGGCTTCCGCTTCCGTAGGTTCGGCAAAGTCGACCCAGTACCATTTGGCATCGTGTTCCGCGATGGCGCTAAGCGGCAAGTCCTGCACAATTTCATGCGTTGGTGTGATGGCTAACGTTCGAATCATTCCGGTCCTTCTTCCCTATCCATTTGGACCCATTATAACACAGGGAAGATTAGGCTTGCCGCTTGGCGAAAGGCTGGAAATACGCTGCTGGTGAAGCTCGAATTCGTTAATTGGAAATGTAAGTGCTGTCAATAAACGACGTGAATACCCGGTGCTTTTTCATGGTCAAATTCCCATATCTTTTGGCCTTTATATTCTATTCGAACGTATTGCGCAGGGGCGTACTTTCTGTGATTATACTAAGTGAAAGCAATATCGAAGAATCGTGGTGCAACCGGCAAATGAAGCCCAAAACGCAGTTCGTAAAATTCGGCATGACGATGACTCCGCGGGTATGGCTGAACGCCAGAATCGACCTCGGCGCGACATGCTTATTCAGTCTGTTCAACGTCGTGCTCAACCAATTCTACGTCCCTTTCGCGATTCAGCAGGGGGCAAGCAACTTACAGGTCGGCTTGCTGTCCGCCGCGCCGGCCATCGGACTTATCTTCTCGCCGCTATGGGCCAATTGGATCGAGAAAACGAACCACCCGCTGCCGTTCGTCGTTATCCCCAATTTGATCGGCCGGATGCTGCTCTTCTTCCCGGCCTTATTCCCGTCACCGGAAGTGTACGTGATGGTGGCGCTCCTGTTCCAGCTGCTGATGGGCATTCAAGCCCCGGCCTATGCGTCATTGGTGTCCCGCATGTACCCTGGCGATATCCGCGGCAGACTGATGGGATATGTGCGCGTGGCGATGGGGATTCTCATGATTCCGCTCGCCTATACCGTCGGCCATTGGGCTGACCAATCCGGTCCGATGGGGCCGCTTATAGCCGCTTCGATCGCAGGCACGTCCTCGATCCTGCTGTTCCGAGGCTTGAAGGTACAGAAGCAGAAGCCGAAGCCAGCAGGTTCGGTCAAGCGCTTCTCCTTCCAGGAGCAATGGCAGTTGGTGAAAGGCAATCGTCCGCTTGCCGTATTCCTCGGCGCGACGACGCTCGCGGGCTTCGGCAACATGCTCGCGAACCCGCTCTATCAGATCATTCAGGTCGATGTGCTCGACTTGTCGAACGTGCAGATCGCATTTGCTCGGATTGCTTACTATTGCGGATTGCTCACGACCTTCCTCATCGCGGGATGGATGATCGACCGCTTCGATATCAAATATACGCTGATGTTCGGCATCGGCGCCTATGCGGTTGTCCCCGCCTTGTACGGGCTGTGGGGCAGCTACGCGGCCGTCATCGTCGGCAATGGCATTCAAGGAATCGGCGAAGCGATCTGGGATATCGGCATTCTGGCCTTCGTATTCCGGTTAGCCCCGGGTCGCGAAGCCGCCGTATTCGGCATCCATCTAATGCTGTTCGGCGTGCGCGGCACGATCGGACCGATTCTCAGCTCATCGCTTGCTGACAGCTTGTCCTTGTCGACCCTGCTGGTCGCCGCATCGATCTGCGGCATTATCGGAACATCGCTATTCATAATGGGCAACAAGAGCGCTTCACACAAGACGGGACAGACATTGCACTCGTAACATAGATCGAATGACAGGGGAGTTCCTCGCAGCATGCGGAGGCTTCCTTTTTTTTGCCTCAACGCGCTTGCACGAAGGAGAAAGTGGTATAGATCAGGGCAGTTGGGCATGATAGTTGTGGCTGTTTTGTGCAAGTCCGGAAATTTTTTAATGCGAAAATGAAACATCCCGCAAGGAAATCCCGTATAACATCGCGAACAAGAAACTTGTGACAAGTGGAAGTTTATGGACGACAATAGAAGTGGACATTGGTAAAGGAGGTGACCTTGCGAAGATGAGCATCAATCTGGTCAAAGGTCAAAAAATCGATTTAACGAAGGGGTCCTCCGGTCTGACGAAGCTGACCGTCGGTCTTGGCTGGGATCCTGGCTTCATTGAGAAGAAAGGCCTGTTCGGCACCAAGCGCGAGGCCGTCAATATTGACTGCGACGCATCGGCGTTGCTGCTAGACGAGAACGGCAAATTGACGAATCCGGCCAATATCGTTGCCTTCCATAATCTGACGAGCCCAGACGGTTCGGTTAGACACTCCGGGGACAACCTGACCGGCGAGGGAGCGGGCGATGACGAGCAGATCTTCATCGATCTGGCGAAAGTGCCTGGGAACGTGCATCGCATCCTGATGGCGGTGAACATCTATCAAGCCGATCAGCGCAAGCAAGACTTCGGCATGATCCGCTCCGCTTATATCCGCGTCATGAACGGCACCACGAACCAAGAGCTGGTGAAGTTCAACCTGACGGACAACTACGCGGGCATGACAGCTCTCATCACTGGCGAGATCTACCGTCACGGCGGCGAATGGAAGTTCAATGCGATCGGCGAAGGCGCTCATGCCTCCCATATCAGCGTGCTGGCGGCTCGATACCAATAACCTAATCATCACTCCAAATAAACCATAAAAGCGAGGTCATTCACAATGGCAATCAACTTGTCCAAAGGTCAAAAGGTAGACTTGACGAAAACAAACCCAGGTCTGTCGACCGTTCTGGTCGGTCTTGGCTGGGATACGAACAAATATGACGGCGGCGGCGACTTCGACCTTGACGTATCGGTCTTCTGCGCGAACGGCGCAGGCAAAGTCGACAATCCGAAAAACTTCGTTTACTTCAACAACCCGCAGAACGAGAATGCTTCCGTTGCTCATACGGGCGACAACCGCACTGGTGTAGGCGACGGAGATGACGAGCAAATCCGCGTTGAGCTGACGAACGTACCGGCAGGCATCGAGAAGATCGCTTTCGCCATTACAATCTATGAAGCGGATCAACGCAAGCAAAACTTCGGACAAGTCGCGAACTCCTACGTTCGCATTCTGAATGAAGCAACGGGCGCGGAACTGATCCGTTTCGATCTCGGCGAAGATTTCTCCGTTGAGACAGGTGTCGTTGTCGGCGAACTGTACCGTCACGGCGGCGAATGGAAATTTAACGCAATCGGCAACGGGTATCGGAATGGACTGGAAGGCCTGACACGCGATTACGGTCTTCAATAAGTTCGACTGATCCTTACGGCCGCCATCCTAGATTGGCGGCCTTCTTTCATTTTAGATGGCGGGAGGTAGCGGTAATGGCAATTTCATTGGCTAAGGGGCAGCGCATCGACCTAACGAAGACGAATCCGGGACTTACGAAGGTAATCGTCGGTCTTGGTTGGGATATTAACCGGTACTCCGGCGGCGGAGAATATGACCTGGATACCTGCGCCTTCTTGCTGCACGGCGACGGGAAGGCCAAGGGAGTGGAGGACTTCGTCTTCTACAACAACCTGTCCGTCTATGATGGCGCGGTCGCCCACACGGGCGATAACCGGACAGGCGCCGGGGATGGAGACGATGAACAGCTGGTCGTCGATTTCGCCAAGGTGCCCGCACATATTACGCGCATCGGCATTACGGTCACGATTCATGATGCGGCGGCCAAAGGCCAGAACTTCGGGCAGGTAAGCAGCTCCTTCGTCCGCGTCGTGAACGAGGCGACCAACAACGAATTGCTGCGATTCGACCTGGGCGAGGAGTTCTCGACCGAGACGGCGATCGTCTTCTGCGAGTTTTACCGGCATGACAAGGACTGGAAGTTCCAGGCGATCGGCAACGGCTTCACCGGAGGTCTTGCAGCGCTTTGTCACAATTATGGATTGGATGCGGGCTAAACGTGTTTCTTTAGAACCCTCCTTCTTGCAAGGAGGGTTATTTCATATTTTTACTTGTCATGAAATTTCACCCAAAAACGCTAGATTTGTGATTTAATAGAAGGTAGGAAGGAATACTGTCGAATCACCTGTTAAGGAGGGGCTAGAGTGAGGTATTTTCAATATTTGAGCAGGGAAGAAGAGCAATCGTTATTCTTCTCGCCACCGGTTTCTTACAGTAACGCCTCAGATCCAGAGCTATTGTCACATGCGATCGGCGCTGCCCTCTATTGCCCTGCAACCCGGCAGTCTATTGCGGAGGATATCCTCACGCAAAAGCACGAAGGTTTGACGACGATGGTCATCGATCTGGAGGATGCGGTAGGTGATAACCAGATCGAGCTTGCGGAGAATTCACTGCTTGACCAGTTAAGTCGAGTGCGCAGTTATTTGGAGAGCGGGATGCTCGATCTTGAGCGGCTTCCGCTGCTGTTCGTGAGGATCAGAACCCCGCAGCAGCTAGAGCGAATGATTGCTAGGTTAGAAGAGAGAATCACCCTTATTACCGGCTTCGTATTTCCGAAATTCACCCCGCTTAACGGACCTGCGTTCTTAGATATTCTTGCCGCGTACAACCGGCATAAGTTTCCATCCGCGCCAACGTTGTACGGCATGCCGATTCTGGAGACGGCTTCGATCCTCTTCAAAGAAACGCGAATACAGACGTTGCTGGAGCTAAGCGACATCGTCAATACATATCAGCGCTATATATTGAACGTACGAATCGGGGCAACGGATTTCTCCAGCCTGTTCGGCCTACGCCGCAGCCCGGATATGACGATCTACGATATCGCGCCGATTCGGGATTGCATCTCCGACATCATTAACGTATTCGGCCGCATGCACGCGCCGAATGTCATCTCCGGTCCGGTGTGGGAATATTTCTCCAACAAGGAGCGGGTACTTAAGCCGCAGCTGCGGGAGACGCCGTTCGAGCAGACGCTTGGGCGCTATGGACGCAAGCTGCGAGCGGAATATATCAACAGCTACGTCGATGGACTAATCCGCGAAGTGATCATGGATAAGGAGAACGGGCTCATCGGCAAGACGATCATTCATCCTTCCCATATTAAGCCGGTTCAGGCGCTCTATACGGTTACGCATGAGGAATATATGGATGCCACGAGCATAATCGCGAACAGCCATGGGGAGCTGGGCGTCATGAAGAGTGAATATTCCAACAAAATGAACGAGATCAAACCGCATTTGAATTGGGCGAAACGGATTGTTGCCAGAGCGAAAATATACGGGGTGCTGCATGAACAACAACATTATATCAGCTTGCTCCCAGAGCAAGAGCACGCATACGTTTAACATTTTGCACGACCTTAGCGTTACGATTACGCTGCAAGAAGAGCAGTCGGGACTGCAGCCCGAAGCGTTGTTCGGCATGGCGGCGCGTATCAATAAGAAACGTTCATTCCTCTTCGTCAGCAAAGTGTTAGGCAAGCATCTTCCGGTCTCGCCTCACCGCTCCCTGCTAAGCGGGGCGATTCTTTCGCTGAAGCTGCTGCAGGCGCTCGGCACTTCGCAGGCGGCGCTAGTGGACAAGCTATTCGCGGAAGCTTGCGCTGCGCTCGCGGATCCGGACGAGACGAAGGTAAGCCAGGTCTATTCCGCAATCGTAGATAGCAAGCTCGCCTTGCCCGAACCGGTGAAAGTCATCGGATTCGCCGAGACGGCGACGGCGCTTGGGCATAGCATGTTCGCGGCGTTCGAAGACGGCTGCAGCTATCTGCATACGACGCGGGAGCTTATTCCGGAGCTTGATCCGCTGATCAGCTTCGAGGAAGAACATTCCCATGCGACCTCCCATCGTTGCTATGCCAGATCGGAGCAGTTTCTGGGCGGTACCGAACCGATCGTACTGGTCGACGACGAGCTGACGACGGGCAAGACGACGGTGAACATCATTCGGGATCTTCAGCGCAATTATCCTCGCAGCCGGTATTTCGTAGCTTCCCTGCTGGATTGGCGCGGTGCCGAGGACGAAGCCAGATTCGCCGCGTTAGAGCAGGAGTTGGGCATTACCATTACGCCGCTGTCGCTTATGAAAGGCACCTTCACCGTTGAAGGCGGACCGATCGATACGGTCGCGGCACGCATGGACCTGCCTGCAGCCGATGGTGTTGCGAACTTGCATGTTATTTATTTGGACGAAGCCTTGGACCTTGTCCGCCACGCATCGGTCAGTATGGATGGATATCGGAACGAAGCGCCTTACTTGTTAGGTACAGGCCGATTCGGGATTACGGCGGCGGAGAACGTACAGATTGGCGGCCGGATTGCGGCCGTAGGCGAACGTCTTGCCGGATTGCGAACCAGCAGCCGCACGTTGTGCCTAGGTACAGGCGAGTACATGTATATGCCGATGCTGATCGCTTCCCACATGGGAGAAGGCGTCAGGTTTCACTCCACGACGCGCAGCCCCATTCATTCGGCGTCACATGAGACGTATGCGGTCGATTGGGGCGTTGCGTTCCCGTCGCCTGACGATACGTCGGTGACGAATTACATCTACAATATTGCTCCATCGCAATACGAGGAGCTATTCCTTTTCCTCGAAAGGGACATTCCGGCCGAGAGGCTGGCTGAACTGAAAAAAGTATTCTTGGCCCGTGGCTTCCGTCACGTTCATCTAGTGATCGGTGGACCGAACATCCATGAAGGGGTGACGAGCGATGACGACCGTTAAACGCCGGCTGTCGGAACGGATCCTTCAGACGCCTGCCACGATCGGCAGTTACCGGCCAGAGGATGTTACCTTCCTGCTGAAAGACTTAAGCGAAGTGGAACTGGAACTGTCGACAACGGCCAGAGAGCAAGCGATTCAATCGGGCGTACACTATTCCGAGATGCTGCCGATCGAATATGAGCCGTCCGAAGCGTACACGAAGCTGTTCCATGAAGCGCTGCTCGACTCTGCTGAAAGGGTCGCGAAAGCGGCTGCCGTGACGGCTGAACTTATCCTCGCCAAGCGCGGACGGAATCTCTCGCTCGTCTCGCTGGCGCGCGCCGGCACGCCAGTTGGCATTCTGATCAAACGGTATTTGGCACACCGGCATCAGTTGGACGTTCCGCATTACAGCATCTCGATCATTCGCGGCAAAGGCATCGACCAGAATGCGCTCGTCTACATTCTCCAACAACATGGGGCAGACCACGAGCTGCAATTCGTCGACGGATGGACAGGCAAGGGCGCGATCCGCAAGGAATTGATCCAGGCCTGCCAAGCCTTCGAAGCGCAATACGGCGTTCGGCTGAACGACGACCTGGCCGTCCTGGCCGATCCGGGCAGCTGCTCGGCTACCTTCGGCACGCGCGAAGATTTCCTGATCCCGAGCGCTTGCCTCAATGCGACCGTATCGGGACTGGTCAGCCGTACCGTGCTGCGCGAAGATTTGATCGGACCGGATGATTTTCATGGCGCCAAATATTACAGGGAACTTGCTGCTTACGATTATTCGCAATATTTCGTGGATACGGTCTGCTCCTATTTCCCGAGAATTCAAGAAGCGGCAGACGAGGAAGCGCGCCGGCTGCTGTCGAATCCTCCTGCGCTGACGTGGCAGGGCCATGCCGATATGGCGGCAATTCAGGCGGAGTACGGCTTGTCCACGATCAATCTCGTGAAGCCAGGCGTCGGTGAGACGACTCGCGTGCTGCTGCGTCGTATTCCATGGCGGATCCTGGTCGACCGGATCGATAACCCGAATGTTCGACATATCGTTCAGCTTACGCAGGAACGCGGCGTTCCTGTCGAGGCGTACCCGGAATTAAGTTATTCGTGCTGCGGTATCATACAGCCGCTGAAGGGGGAGACGGAATGATTTTTGCAAGCGATCTGGATCAGACCTTGATCTATTCCATTCGTTCGATCGGTCTTCCGCTCGATTCGCCGCTCGTCATGCCGGCCGAGACGATCGAAGGCAAGGTAAGATCGTATATTTCGATCCAAGCTTACGAGCAACTCAAAATCATTGCCCAGGAAATGATGTTCGTCCCCGTCACGACCCGGACGGTGGAACAGTATCGCAGAATCGAGTTGTTTCAAGAACGGATTCGCCCTCAATACGCAGTGACCAGCAATGGAGGCAATGTATTGATTCACGGCGAGCCGGATCCGGAATGGAATGCCCGCATTAGACGGACGATGCTCCATCAGGCTGCTTCGTCAGAGGAAGTGCAGCGGATTTACAGGAAAGTCGTGCACGGGGACTGGGTGCTCAGGGAAGATTTGTGCGACGATTTGTTCTACTCGATTCTGATCGAGCGTGAACGCATGCCGCTCGAAGATGTGATGCAGTTGGCTGACGTCCTGCAGCAGTTGGGATGGGAGACGTCCATTCAAGGCCGCAAAATTTATATGGTGCCGTGCACGGTGAAGAAGAGCGACGCTTTGGCGCATATCAAGGAATTGGCTGGGGTAGAGACGGTCATTGCCTCTGGCGATTCGCTGCTGGATCGCTGCCTGCTCGATTACGCCACGCATCCGATCGCGCCACGGCATGGCGAGCTGTATCGGGTACAGGAAAGCAATCCCGGTACATTCCCCTATCCGTTCACGGCGGTATCCGGAGCGCTGGCAGCCGAGCAGATCGTAGCTTATGCGGCGTCCGTACAAGCCGAGGCATTACACAGCGGCAAACTTATTGCGAAGGGAAGCATCTAATTATGGCGAAGAAGGTTCGGGTTTGGTTTAATCGTTGGTTCTCGGTCGCGTACTTATACATGAATCATATTCGCAATAACCCCGATGGCGTGGAGTTCGAATTCTACGGCACGCATCCGGACCGTAACAGCATGGCGCTGCAGAACTGCGACTACGCGGAGGTCGAGCCCGTGCTGGAAGGGCTGGAGTATGTCGAATACTGCGTAGACTTCTGCCGCCGCCATCAGATCGACGTGTTCATTCCCCGGCTCAAAATGCTCGATATCGCAAGGCATATCCATCTGTTCGACGAAGTGGGCACGAAGGTTACCGTCTGCCGCGATATCGAATTGCTGGAGAGTATGATCGATAAGGACAAGTTCTATGAGCTCGTCCGGGAGTCGGACGTCATGGTTGTCCCCGAGTACCGCGTCGTGAATACAGCCGAGCAATTCAAGGCTGCGTATGAGGAGCTGGCAAGCCTCGGCCATCGGGTCTGCTTCAAGCCGACGAATTCGGAGGGCGGCCAAGGATTCCGGATCATCAATAACGACCGCGACCAGGTGATGGATCTGTTCGGAACGATTAACCCCTACGTGACGTTCGATCGGGTATACGACATTTTGTCCGGCGTCGACCAATTCCCGAATATGATGGTGATGGAGCTGCTCGAAGGCAGTGAATACAGCATCGATTGCTTGGCCGATCCGAACGGCAAGCTGATCGCCGCCGTACCTAGACGAAAAGGGAACGGTCGGATGCGTTATCTCGAAGATAACCAAGAGCTGATCGAGATTGCGCACAAAGTTGCGGAAGCTTACCGCATTCCGTTTAATTACAACATCCAGATGCGCTATAAGAACGGCGTGCCGAAACTGCTAGAGATCAACCCGCGCATGTCGGGCGGATTGCATGTAAGCTGCCTGAACGGCACGAATTATCCGTATTTGGCGGTGAAGCTGGCGCTCGGCGGGCATGTGGAGCCGCTCGAGACGAAGCTTGGCATTACGGCCAGCCATATCGAGCAGCCGATGATCATGAAGGATGTCATACAGGCCGAGACGGTGCGTTAAGTCATGAACGCCGCGCCGATCCTTACGGAGTCAAGCGAAAGAAGCCACTGTTATCAGTGGTTTCTTTTGAATTTTCCGGGACAGAATTGCGTTTCCGCGGCAACAGGAGGGAATGGACGGGTTTAACAGGTTTGACAACCTACTTTTACTCACATAGAATTTATGGAAGTACGTTACCATCCGCGTATGAGGCACGTAAAACTTGACTATATAAGATGAAATGGCTTGCGGCTAGGCAGCCAGAAGTGTCGGCAAGCTTCGCTCATCTTGCTATAGAATTGAAATTGGCGGTGAACATACATGCTACCTAAATCGATTATTGGCGCCGGAATTGGTTACATTGTTGCCCTATTAAGCAGTTCATTCATGCCGGAATTCGCCTCGTTGTTACTGCCCGTTCTAGGCATAGCCGTCGGGTCGTTATTGTCAGGCAAGAGACCGACGGTGCCGCCTTTGACGCCGCCGAACACGACTGATCCCTATGCGCACGCGCAATCCCAACAGCCGCGTCCCAGCATCGATATGCGGCCGGCGCAGCAGTCCCAACCCGAGTCCCAGTCGCGTTCGTTCGCAAGCTCGGGTCCAAGCATCTCGATGGCCCCGCCATCGCAGCCGCAACAGCAGCTGCATCAATCGCAGCCGCAAAGGCAGGCAACTGCGCAAGCAAGCGGATCGCAAGCCAGCGCACCGCAAGCCGTGCAAGTCAATCCGTTGTTCGAGCCCGTCCTCCAATACCTGGATGTTCTGGAGGATATGATTATTTCCGAAGGGCAGAAGAACAATCTGGACAACGAAATCGTCGAGAAGTCCTGTTCGCTCTTCCTGCGCTTGCAGCGCGTCATTCCGTTAATCAGCGAGCTGCATAACGATGAAGTCAATCACACGGTGAAGCGTCTGGTCCTAAAAGACTTGAACGGCGTCATTAGTCCGTTCCTGCGCCTGAGCGGCGAAGCGAAATCGAAGAATCGCCGTGTGCTCCTTAACGGGCTGAAGGACGTAGACAGCAAAATCTCGGATATCGTCCGCACGATCGAACATAAGGATCTGCTCGAGCTCCAGACGAAGGCGGAACTGATTCATCAGCGTTACGCGAACTCATAACTACTACTGCAGGGAGGTTATCATCATGTCTACCCCGATCGTTCAACTGAAGAAGGAAGACGAGCATAAGGTCGTCGAAGAAGCATCTGCGATTATTCGCAAAGTATCGGACGCCGATACGTTAACGCTCGACGTACTGATGGATGAAGTCGGCAAGCTCGGCGCGCGCACCCAGGAGAAGGCCGGTCAAACGCTGCGTTTGCTCGAGCGTCCGGTGAATGATCTCATGACAGGCAAATCCAGCCAAGTCTCGAATCTGATCTTGTCGCTGCGCAACGAGTGCGAATCGCTCCAGCAAAGCAAGAATGTCGGCTTTATCGGCAAGCTGGTCCGCAAGTCGCCGCTCAAGAACTATGTCTACAAGTACCAATCGGTCCGCACCAATATCGATGCGATCGTCTCCGGCCTGCGCGACGGCAAGGATACGCTGGAAGAGAACATCGTGAACATGCGTACGCTGAAACGCAATTCGCTCGAAGAAATCTATCAGCTGCAGTATAAAATTTCGATGGGCAACCAGTTGAAAGAGCTGTTCGAGGCTGAGATCGCCAAGCCTGAGAACGAACCGCGCAAACCTTATCTGGAGCGCGGCCTTCGCAAAGTCATGACCCGTATTCAATCGATGAGCGAAGATATTCTTCTCTTCAATCAGGCGATAGCGGCGACGGATATCGTGAACGACACGAACGATAAGCTGATTGACAGCGTCAATAACTCCATCTACAAGGCTTCCAACCTTATTACGGTATCCGCGATGATCACGATGGCGATCGAGGATCAGATGAAGGTTGCCAATGCGGTCGAGAGCGTCAACAGCACGATCGAAGAGCAATTCAAGCGCAATGCCGCGATGCTGAAGCAGACGACGGAGAAATCGGCCGAGCTCTTGAAGAAGCCGGCGATGTCGCTGGAATCCGTGAATCAAGCCATTAACGATCTGGTTAGCGCGCTGGATACTTCGGAGAAATCCAACCGCGACATTATCGCGTCGTGCCAGGATTATACGACGAAGCTGACGGCGATCAACCAGCAGATGACCAAGCGTCTGGGAATCGAGGGCAGCAGCCAGTCGCAGCAGTTGAAAGAAGCAGAGAGCGAATTTAGCAGCCTGCTGAAATAACACCGAACAGATTTACAAGGGCTAGCTGACATCAAAGGATGTATCGGCTAGCCCTTTGTTCATATAGATAAGAGGAGCAAGCAAGTTCAACTTATCGATGACGATGAGCGTTCGCATATTAGAGGTAGGGAGGTTCGGCGTATGGAGATTAAGATCATACCGCTTCAGACGCTGCCGCAAACGGCGATCTGGCGTGAAGTCTTCAATAAACATGGAATTAACAGACATATCGAATATTACGCGCAATGTCTGGAAGAGAATCGAAGCGGCATAAGGACGACGATATTCGCGGAGGTGGACAGGGAGATTGCCGGGTGCGTTCATCTGCTGCAACATTCAAGTTATCCGCATTTTGCCGAGCAAGCCATACCGGAAATCAACGATCTGAACGTCCTGCCCGCATACCGCCGGAATGGCGTAGCGTCTGCGCTGCTTGATCATATGGAGCAGTTGGCGTACCAGAACGGAGATGTCATCGGACTTGGCGTTGGGCTCTACGAGGACTACGGCGCGGCGCAGCGTCTCTATTGCAAACGTGGGTATGTACCGGACGGCAAAGGGGTCTACTATCGCAATGAAAAGGTAGCGCCAGGTGCCTCGGTTGCTGTTGACGATGAACTAATTCTCTATTTTACGAAGACGTTGAAAGCGAATTAATCATATTCTCCCATGAATTGCTTGTTGTCGCTCGGCAAAAAGACTAAAATAAGGGGAGTTTGCGTGTCTTGTCGAAAGATGGAGAACACAAGCATTCACCACGCGCATTTGGCTTGTGTCCCGTATATGCGGGATGCAGTAATCATCGAGCGGGCGTCATTAGGGAGGATCACAATGAGTGGCTTAATGGTAGGAAAGAATATCGTAATTATGGGCGTCGCGAACGAGCGTAGCATCGCTTGGGGCATCGCGAAGTCGCTGCATGAAGCAGGAGCAAACCTGATCTTTACATACAGAAAAGAGCGTTCCCTTCAGAAGCTGACCGATCTGCTGCAAAAGGAAGGCGTGCAGGCGCTGGACTGCGTACCGTGCGACGTTGCGGAAGACGCTAGCATCGAAGCGGCATTCGCGCGGATTCAAGAGAAGGCAGGCGTGATTCACGGCCTCGTGCACTCGATCGCTTTTGCCGACAAGGAAGGGCTTCAGGGCGAGTTCATGAACACGTCCCGTGCCAGCTATCATCAGGCGCAAGACAGCAGCGCGTATTCGCTCGTCGCGGTGGCGAAAGAAGCGAAGAAGCTGATGACCGAGGGCGGCAGCATCGTCACGCAATCGTACCTCGGCGCGGAGCGCGTCGTGAAGAACTACAACATGATGGGTGTCGCGAAGGCGGCGCTGGAAGCAAGCGTTCGTTACTTGGCCGAAGACTTGGGCAAGTACAACATCCGCGTCAACGCGGTATCGGCAGGCGCGATCCGCACCTTGTCCGCGAAGGGCGTATCCGGCTTCAACGATATTATGGGCACGATCGAAGAGAAAGCGCCGCTGCGCCGGAATGTCGATCAGAGCGAGGTTGGCGATGCTACGTTGTTCCTGCTCAGCCACCTGTCGCGCGGCATCACGGGCGAAGTGCTCCACGTCGACGCAGGCTACCATATTCTTGGCATTTAAGCTTCACTACACAGCAAGAGCAATGCGAATTTATCGTATTGCTCTTGCTTTTTTTGTTGAATAGGAGCTTTCTGCCGGCCGGACTCGTCTATGTATCAAAGTGACGCAGCGGAAAGGACGGGAAGCGCAATGGGCAAAAAGGTAACGGACCAGGCATTCGTCATCTTCATCGGATTAGCTTGTGCCATGCCGTTCGTGTTGTTCTGGCTGTGGCTGAAGTTGATCGCGACGCTCTAGCAGACGGGTGGCTTATAGAGGAGGCAAATGATGTGGATAGGGAACGTTTGGCTTACATTCGTCAAGAGGAGAAGATCTATCATGACGAGCTATTCGAGCAGCATCGGTTATTCGACCCTGGCACGTGGATGCACAAACCCGTTCAGGCGGTGCTGGACAGTCTGGAGCTGCTTCGCGACCGGGGAATACGGAATGTTCTCGATCTGGGATGCGGCGTCGGTCGTCACAGCATACCGATTGCGCAGCAGCTGACTGGACGATCCGGCAAAGTCATCTGCGTGGACTTGCTAGCTTCAGCAATCGAGAAGTTGAAAGCTTATAGCGACAGCTATGGCGTAGCCGGTTCCATCGAGGCGGTACAAGCCGATCTGGAAGATTTCCCAATTGCAAGCGAGCAATATGATCTCCTCGTCGCGATCTCTTCCTTGGAGCATATAAGCACGCCGCAGAATCTGGCCGCCAAGCTGCAAGAAATGGCGAACGGTACTAAGGCAGAAGGCATCAACTGTATTCTCATCAACGCCAGCATTCAAGAGCTCATCACAGCGACAGACGAACATCTCGATCCCATGTTCGAGATCAATCTGCCCACAGCGCAGATGCTGGAACTGTTACACAAACAATACGCCGGCTGGGAGATACTGCAAGAAACCATCAAGCCAGCAGCTTTCCCAATACAGCGTGCGGACAAGCAAGTGACGCTGCGTTTGGAAGTCATTACGTTCGTGGCAAGGAAGTAAATGTACGTTCGCACGTAGGGGGTTAACGAACGTAAGCGTGTCCGCAAAGCGGATGTCAAGCGAGGATCAGCACGTACCCCAAAAACATCAGCGTGTCCGCGAAGCGGACGTCAAGCAAGGATCAGCAGATCAGCTGCATCACGCTCTAACGTAGGGGTCACCACCCTCAGGCACCAACGTTGCGAACGAAGCTCGAAGCCGGAGCTTTGTCCTAGCGAATTGATGCAGGCCGAGTATGCCCGCATATCAATTCGCCAGGACAAAAGCGGGCCAACCACGAAAGGACACATCGAAGACGGCCGCGTACCGAGTCACGCCGCTTACGGGTGTCCAGAGGGCCGTGGCCCTCGGGGTCCCCTCCTCAGGAGGGGATTTAGGGGAGGTAGCAACAACCTTATCGCCGCACCTGCGATGGTGTCACCCCTTTATACTGTTTGAACACTTTCGTAAAGTAGTTCGGATTGTCGCAGCCGACCTTGCCCGCAACCTCGGTGACTGACAGCTCCCCCTCGAGCAGCAGCCGCTCGGCTTCGTTCATCCGGCACACATTGACGTATTCGACGAAGGTGCGGCCGGTCTGCTTCTTGAACTGTTTGCAGAAGTGGTACGGGTTCAGATTGAGCAGGCCGGCTGCCTCGTCGACGGTCAGCTTGTCGGCGAAGTTCTTCTCGATATGGGCGATCAACGTTTTGAAGCGCTCCCGGTTCTCCATGAACCGGCTGCCTGCCCGTTCTGGCAGCTGAAGCGGCAGGAAGGTGCGCGCGAGAAGCGTGAAGAGCAGATGCAGCTGGGACTTCACGATGAGCTGATAAGCGGGCTGCTTGGCTTTGAACTCGGCGATGGCCTCCTGCAACAGCCTGTAATGGGCGGCACAGCCGGAATCGTGCAGCAGGGGATTCACGGGCAGCTGAATCCGTCCTTCGAGATAAGGCTGCACATATTTGGCATGAAGCCCATCATGGACATAATCGTTGAACAAAGAGCCGTTGAATACGATGGACACATAAGCGACGTCGCCTTCGCACGTGCTATAGCCGACATGCAAGCCGCCGGCAGGGACGAACAGGACATCGCCGGGGTGGACTTCATAAGGCTGGCTGTCGATGTGGAAAATCCCGCTGCCCTGCTGCATCACGATAATCTCGAAATGCTCATGCCAATGCAGATACAAGATGGATTGACCCTGCTTGGCGCCGTCGCAGCGGTTATGGAAGACCATGAACGGGTAGCTTTTCTCCGCGAGCCGCGTCATCTCCCGCAATTCCTTCGGATAAGTCATGTAAGCGCCACTCCCACAAGATTGAACTAGTATTGCACAAGATAAGGCGAGAAAAGCCATGGGGATCAAGCTATACTGAAGGTGCTTGTAATTACCATATGCCAAAATAGGAGTGGTAGCAAGATGACGAATCAATTATTACGTATCGGAACATTGGTGGGCGGGGGAGATGCGGTTCGGGTCATCCCGCAGATCGTGAAGCACGGCTTCGAGTCCTTCAGCTTAACTTTCTGGCAGACGACGGGAAGCACCGATCTGGTCGAGACGGCCAAGCGGGTTCGCGAGCTTCAAGATGAATACGGTTTCATTATCTCGACGTTGGGGATATTCGGCAATCCGCTGACAGGAGCGGGCGATAACGCCGATACATTAGCGAGTTGGGAGCGGCTCATCGACCATGCGCATCTGTTCGGCACCGATATCGTATCGGGGTTCACGGGCAGGCTGACCGGCGAATCGATCGCAGCGTCCATTCCGCAATATGCCAAAGTGTTCGGCGAACTTCAGCGCAGAGCCCAAGACAAAGGCGTCCGGATCGCCTTCGAGAACTGCGATATGGGCGGTACATGGGAGAGCGGCGACTGGAATATCGCTCACAACCCGACAGCGTGGGAAATGATGTTCAACGCCATCCCTTCCGATAACATCGGCCTGCAGTGGGAGCCTTGCCATCAAATGGTATCGCTCATCGATCCGATCCCGCAGCTGCGCAAATGGATCGATAAAGTGTTCCATGTGCATGGCAAAGATGCGACCATCGCCTGGGATATCGTCAAGGAATACGGCATTCACGGACCGAAGCCGTTCGTCTGGCACCGTACGCCGGGATTCGGCGACACGAATTGGACGGATATCATCACGATTCTTCGGCAGGCCAACTATGCGGGCACGATCGATATCGAGGGCTGGCATGACCCGGTCTATCGCGGGGAGCTGGAGATGACGGGGCAGGTGCATGCCTTGAACTATTTGAAACAGTGCAGAGGCGGGAGTTTCGTGCCAAATCCGGTCTAACACCGACCTTAAGGGAGGGAATGTCAAGATGAGTGCCACTTATAAAGTTGCGGTTGCAGGCTGCGGCGGCATGTCGAATATCTGGATCGATTATGCGATCGCAAGGCCCGATACGGAGATCGTCGCGCTAATCGATATTCAGGAGCAATCCGCGGCGGCGATGCGGGACCGCAAAGGGTTGAGCTGCGGCATATACACCGACCTGGCCACGGCCATTCGCGAGTCAGGCGCTACGATCGTCTTCGACGTCACGATTCCGGCGAGCCATTACGAGATTGGCAGCACGGCGATGCAATTGGGCTGTCATGTCTTTGGCGAGAAACCGCTGGCCGAGACGATGGCTGACTGCAATGAGCTCGTGCGCATCGCGGAGCAGACAGGCCGAACCCATGCGATTATGCAGAATCGCCGGTATGACTCCCGCATCCGGGCATTGCGCGCAATGATCGAATCCGGCACGATCGGCAAGCCGGGCTTCGCAGGCGCAGATTTCTTCATCGGAGCGCACTTCGGCGGCTTCCGCGATGCGATGGCAAGTCCCCTGCTGCTCGACATGGCGATCCACACCTTCGATCAAGCGCGGCTCATTCTTGGCGCAGATCCGGTCTCGGTCTATTGCCAAGAATTTAATCCGCCGGGATCATGGTACGCAGGACATGCAGCCGCCGTCTGTATCTATGAGATGTCCGACGGGTCGATCTTCAATTATCGCGGCTCTTGGTGCGCGGAAGGAGCTCCGACTTCTTGGGAAGCCCAGTGGCGCATCACCGGCGAGAAGGGAACGGCCATCTGGGACGGACATGGCGATCCGTACGCGGAGGTTGTGGCCGAAGGGGATCAGAGCGGCAAGTTCATGAAGGAGTATCAGCGCGTAGAGGCTTCATCGGCGGAGTTCGCGCAGGCGCGGGCAGGCCATAACGGATGTCTGGACGAGATGTTCGATTCTCTGGCGGAGCAACGGCCGGCGGAGACGGACAGCCGCGACAACCGATACAGCATGGCCATGGTGCTAGCGGCGCTAGAGAGCGCGAAGACGGGCCGGAAGGTGAGCTTGGCGAGCTTCATCGAGCAGGTCTAAGCGGACTAATCAAGATCCGATTTATGCATGTAACGACCATAGTAATACGATCAAGGACGGGTATCTTCGGATACCGGTCCTTTTGTTCGTGGGCAAAAGTGGTTCTTTCATCCGCGACCAAGGATATAATAAGCAGCAAATTCAAGCCTATGACCGGCAAAAAGGAGGCATGACATGGCCCTCCTTCTTGGGGGCTGCCATTACGTTGTCGCTGCTCACTTGTTATCTCGACAACAGGAAGTAAAGGATAAAAATAACAAAGTTGAATAATTAATGGATGCATTCAGGATACTATCTTCAAGAAACTGTTAACTTCTTGAGTTGAATCTATGGGATTGACGAAATATACTGATAGATGGTAGTATTTTCGATATTCTTACTATACAACTTGGGATACAATGGTATTGACGGGTTGACAGAGAGTGAAGGAGAGAGACAGATGAAGAACAAACGTCATTACGTATTGGTGCTGGCTATGTTGGTGCTCACCTTGATCGTGTCCGCTTGCGGATCGAAGGATGAGAATGCGAATAACGGTACGAACACAGGTGCAGGTACGACGGAGGAGACTGCTTCCGCATCGCTGCTGGATACGATTAAGAAGAACGGTAAGATCCGGATCGGTACGGAAGGCACTTACGCGCCATTCACATACCATGACCAATCGGGCGAATTGACAGGCTTCGACGTGGAACTGGCACGTGAAGTCGCGAAGCGTCTGGGCGTGGAAGCGGAGTTCATCGAGACGAAGTGGGATGGCATGTTCGCTGGCCTGGACGCCAAGCGTTTCGATATGGTAGCGAACGAAGTATCGATTAACGACGAGCGCAAGGCGAAGTACGATTTCTCGAATTCGTATATCGTATCCAAAGCGGTGTTGATCGTTAACGAAGCTACGACGGATATCAACTCGCTGGCAGACCTGAAGGGTAAGAAATCCGGTCAATCGCTGACGAGCAACCTTGGTGAGATCGCAAAGGCGAACGGCGCCGAGATCGTCGAGATCGAAGGCTTCAACCAAGCTATTGAGCTGCTGCTGTCCAAGCGCATCGACGCGACGATCAACGACAGCCTGTCCTTCCTGGACTTCAAGAAACAGAAGCCGGATGCCGCGATCAAAGTTGTCGCTGAGACGGACGATGCATCGGAGAGTGCATTCCTGTTCAACAAAGGCGATGAAGAATTGGTCAATGCCGTGAATGACGTGCTGCAAGCGATGAAGGACGACGGTACTTACCTGACGATCTCGGAGAAATACTTCGGCGAAGATGTGTCGAAGTAACGGTTTAGACGATGAGCGACCAAACGATCCGATTATGGGACATCTTCATTGATTCGTTTCTACCCCTGCTTAAGGCAGGGGTACTTTACACGATTCCGCTTTCATTGATTTCCTTCGTACTGGGCTGTATCGTCGCCTTGCTGACGGCGCTTGCAAGATTGTCGGAGAACAAGATCTTGTCGAGCGTGGCAAGATTCTACGTCTGGCTCATTCGGGGCACGCCGCTGCTCGTCCAGTTGTATATTATTTTTTATGGATTGCCAAGGGTTGGCCTCATTATCGATCCGTTCCCGGCGGCAATCATCGGCTTCACGCTTAATGTCGGCGCGTATAATTCGGAGATCGTCCGCGCTGCAATCCTATCGATATCTAAAGGACAGTGGGAAGCGGGTTTCTCGCTGGGCATGACCAAGCTGCAGACGCTAAGGCGCATTGTGCTGCCGCAAGCGACGCGCGTAGCCGTGCCTCCGCTGTCCAACTCGTTCATAAGTCTGGTCAAAGACACCTCGCTTGCTTTCGCAATCACGGTGACGGAGATGTTCCAGAAGGCCAACCAGCTAACGGCTTATTACTATGAACCGCTGCTGCTGTATTCGGAGGCGGCCTTGATTTACTTGATCTTCAGTACGGTGCTCTCGCAACTGCAAGCGAAGCTGGAACGGCGGTTCGACCGGTTCACCGCCAGATAGAAGGTGATACGATGCTGCAAATGACGAAATTGAAAAAGAGCTTCGGCAATAACGAGGTTCTTAAAGGCGTTAATCTTAAGATAGAAGCGGGCAGCGTGCTGGTCATTATCGGACCTTCCGGCTCTGGCAAGACGACGCTCTTGCGCTGCATGAATCTGCTTGAGCAGCCGACGGAAGGCACGCTTCAGCTGCTTCATTACACGCTTGACTTCACGGGGAATAAGAAGCCCGATAAGCAGACGGTGCTCGACATCCGCAAGAATACCGGCATGGTGTTCCAAAGCTATAATCTGTTCCCGCATCGTACGGTGCTCGAGAACATTATGGAAGGCCCGGTCATCGTCCAGAAGAAGCGGGTGGCAGAAGCGAAGGCAAGAGCGCAGCAGCTGCTAGCGAAGGTCGGTCTTGCCGATAAGGCGGATGCTTATCCGCATCAGCTATCCGGCGGTCAGCAGCAGCGCGTCGGGATCGCGCGGGCGGTTGCCATGGAGCCGAAGCTGCTCCTGTTCGATGAACCGACGTCGGCGCTCGATCCGGAGCTTGTCGGCGAAGTGCTGAAGGTTATGCGTGAGCTGGCTTCGGAAGGCATGACGATGGCGGTCGTCACCCATGAGATGAAATTCGCCTATGAGGTAGCGGACAAAGTCATATTCATGGATAACGGCGTCGTGGTCGAAGAGGGGACGCCGCAGCAAGTGTTGCAGAACCCGACCAACGAGCGCACGAAGGCATTTTTATCGCGGATAGAAGAACAATAGTGCATGTGCAAAAGGCTGGCCTAGGCATCTGAATGATGCCATAGGGCCGGCCTTTATTTACATACAAGCGTTTATGAGTTTCGCGTTTATAAAGCATATTGTATTTCTCCGGAATGAAACCTATTACGCTGCCAGAGAACGGCGACAGCCGTTTCACTTTTGTTGGTAACGGTAGAGTTAGAAGTCGCGCAGCAGGAATTCGTGCTTATAAATTTCATTTATTCTCGCCAGGATAGGCTGCGCCTGATTCTCGAATTTTATTGCCGCAATCTGACCTTTCTGCACGAAAACGCCGGTCTTCTTACTGTGTATCCCTAGCGCACCATCATACAGTTTATCGGCACCGTGGGAAGGCGGAGGGAAGAACAGTTTCATCAAAGGTTCAACGAATAGAGGCAGTCCTGATGGTTTGCCTTTCCGAAGCGTATTGTTGCCGCCCGGGTCAACGCTGCGAATCTTGATGCCGTCCATGGCAAGCTGCGGCGCGATGGCCTGCGTCCAAAGCGAGAGGGCTAGCTTGGAGGCGGCGTAAGGACCGAGCAGTTTACGGAAAGTTTTCGGTTGCTCTAACGTTTCAATCGAGAGCTCTCTCGTAAATTTCAGCGCAGATGACGAGGTGTTGATCACCGTTTTTAAGCGGCCGTTCCGAAGGAGGTCTATTAATTCCATCAGAATGATAAATGGAACGACCGTCATCAGCTCATAGTGCCGTTCGCGCCCTTGCTGCGAATAGCTCAGCTCGGGGAAGGAACCGCCGGCGTTGTTGAACAGAATATCGAGTCGCTGCTCCTTGCTTTTGATCGTTTCCAAAGTCCGTCTCAAGCTGGCATAATCAGCGAGATCGACCGTTGGATAGACGCGAAGCCGTCCTTCCTTCACGGCGTCTTGGATTCGCTTATCATCCGCGGGAAAGTCGGAACGGTTCATCGCAACCACCTGCCAACCCTGCGTTAGCAATCTACGGGTCAATTCCAGCCCGATCCCGGCGTTAGCGCCTGTAATCAATGCGATATTTTCCTTTTGGTCGTTATTCATTATACGTCGACTCCTTGTGATAGCGGGATATTCCCTTTGATTGCGTAAATGTACAATTTGGAGTCGACTCCAAGTCAAGGCGAGTAACGAATATTTTGGTCAAGAAAATAAGGAGTTGACTTGGAGCTGACTCCAAGTTCTATAATGCTCTTAAAAGGAATCTGCCGGAGGTTAGAATGAATCCTGAGCAAACGTTTACGATAAAACAAACGGCCGCGCAGACCGGAATTTCGGAGGACACGATCCGTTATTACGAGAAGATCGCCTTGCTGCCCCGTGCGGAGCGGAAGGATAACGGGCACCGCGTCTACCGGTTGGAGGACATCAATACGATTCGGCTGCTATCTTGCTTGAAGAAGACGGGGCTGCCGCTAGAGGACATGCGGCCTTTCCTGGCCGTCTCTGCCGATGCAGACCCCGGGGATTATCCGGAACTGGTAGAGCAGATCAGAAGTCAACGCGCGAACATCGTCAGTCAGATTGCCTCGCTTCAACAAATCGTCGATTTCATCGATATGAAGCTGGAGGAGGGGAAATACCGGCGGGACTGCTCCGATGAAAGTTCGGGTAATGCGCCAGCGAATAGCGTGGAGGAACCGTCGTCAAAGCAAGTATCGCCTTCGGAGATGAGTTATTTTCCGAATCGATAAAGGAGACAATGACGGATATGCTTAAAAGTCGCTTAACAGCGGCTTTTTTTGCGCGGCGTGGAGTTAGTTCTAGATTCTCGTAACGGGAATCATCGATCTGGCCATCACGCAACGATACTTATTTCTAATTTGTAATTTTTACATTGACGCCGCCCAGTAAAACTGGTAGACTGCTTAAAGTGTAAAGATTACATATTAAGAGTGAGCGCATTGTTCAAGATGGCAAGCGATACAAATGTAATGCTTGGTTATGCAAACCAATCTGATGTTATCAGAATGCTGCATGTCCAAGAACACATGCAAACCAATCCGATGTTATCAGAATGCTGCACGTTCAAGACGACGTGCAAACCAATCTGATGTTATCAGAATGCTGCACGTTCAAGACGACGTGCAAACCAATCTGATGTTATCGTAAAAATTACAAACCATTGCGTTAGGAGGCGTCATCCGTATGTTATTAGCATCTATGAAGCAAGTCGTATTCGGATATGGCGATGTTCCTCATCTGGAAGAAGCAAATATCGAAATTCATACCGGCGAATTCGTCGCCGTCACGGGACCCAATGGCGCGGCCAAGTCAACGTTGTTGAAGCTGACGCTGGGCCTGCTCCGCCCTTGGAGCGGCGAGGTGTACCTGTCCAGGAAGTCGACGGGCGGCAGCAAGCTGGTCGTCGGCTACGTACCTCAGCAGATCGCCTCCTTCAACGGCGGGTTCCCGAGCACGGTGTTGGAATTCGTCCGTTCCGGAAGGCATGCGATCGGTTCCTGGCTGAGAAGGTTGAAGCCAGAAGATCATGCGTTGACCGAGCAGGCGCTGAAGCAGGTCGGCATGTGGGATCTGAGACATCGCCGGATCGGCGAACTGTCCGGTGGCCAGAAGCAGCGTGCCTGTATTGCGCGGGCGCTCGTGCAGCAGCCCGACTTGCTCATGCTGGACGAACCGGCGACCGGCATGGATCAACAGAGCCGGAGCAGCTTCTATGCTTTCTTGAACCGGTTGGTGAAGGAGCATGGCAAAACGGTCGTGATGGTCACGCATGAGTTGTCTGAGGTCCAGCCCTACCTCGACCGGATGATCAGCTTGGAGCGAAAGGAGGATGGACGATGGAGATGCTGCACTACGACTTCATGCAGCGGGCATTTTATGCCGGTGGGTTGATCGCCGTAATGGCTTCGGTGCTAGGCGTCTATCTCCTGCTTCGCAGGCAGGCTCTCATGGCGGATATGCTGTCGCACGTATCGCTTGCCGGCGTCGCCGGGGGCGCTTATCTGCATATGAACCCGACGCTGACCGGGTTTGCCTCGGCCATCGTAGGCGCGATCGCAGTGGAGTACGTCCGCCGTTCCTATAAGACGTACAGCGAGATCTCGATCGCGATCATAATGGTCGGAGGCTTATCGTCCGCAGTCGTGCTGATGAGTCTGGATACCGGCCTTAGCAAAAGCTTCTCGTCGTACCTGTTCGGCTCTGTCGTTGCGGTGACGAGCCAGGAGCTATGGCTTATGCTCGTCACGGCTGTCATCGGCGGCCTGTTCTTCATCCTGCTGCGCAGACCGCTCTATCAGATGGCTTTCGACGAGGAGACGGCGAAGACGAGCGGACTGCCTGTGAATGGGCTGTCGATGGCTTTCAGTATTCTGACCGGGATGATCGTCGCTTCGGCCATGCCGATCGTTGGCGTATTGCTCGTCTCCTCGCTGATCGTGCTGCCGGCGTCGCTGGCCATTCGGATCGCCAGCAGCTTCGCCGCGGCGATCGGAATCGCGATCGCGACCGGATTAACGGGGACGTTCACCGGACTGACCGCTTCTTATATGTTTAGCACGCCGCCGGGCGGTACGATCGCGCTAACGCTGCTGTTCCTGTTCATCGCGGGAATTACGATCAAGCGAGTAGCGGTCCAGCTGAGCAAACGGAGGCAGCGGGAGAACAGAAGAGAGGCGGCTTACACGCAGCCGCCGCAATCCGGCGCTGTGAGCACGGACTCGTTGCAATAACAATTCCGAACCATGGATCACACAATATAGGAGGACAATAATCGTGAAAGTATGGGGAACATCAATCGCAATCACGGCCGGCTTGGCTGTATTGCTGACAGGCTGCGGCAGCAGCGCGGAGAACGAACCAGCAACGGCCGATCAAGGCCAGGGGGAGAAACTGAAGGTTGTGACGACCTTCTACCCCATGTACGAATTCAGCAGGCAGGTTGCCGGCGATCTGGCTGAGGTGGAACTGCTCGTACCTACCGGCGTGGAGCCGCATGATTGGGAGCCGAGCGCGAAGGATATGGCCAAGGTGCAGGATGCGGATTTGTTCGTCTATAACGGGATTGTGGAAGGCTGGGTAGAGTCTGCGCTTGAGAGCACCTCGAATGCGGAACGTACGGTAGTAGAAGCCAGCCATGACATTACGCTCATGGAAGAGGCGGAAGAAGCAGCTCACGATCATGACCATGAAGCAGAGGGTGAAGCAACTGAAGCCGAAGCCGGGCATGAGGAAGAACATGCGGCGGAATCAGAAGAGCACGGCCATAACCATGGAGGCTTGGATCCGCATGTATGGTTGGACCCAGTGTTGGCACAGGAGCAGGTGCTTGCCATCTTGAGCGGCTTTGAGCAGGCGGATCCTGCGAATAAGGATACGTATAAGGCGAATGCCGATGCGTATATCGCCAAGCTGAAGGAGTTGGACCAAGCCTTTAAGGATGGGCTTGCGAACGTCTCGCACCGCGAGTTTGTGACGCAGCATGCGGCATTCGGCTATCTCGCCGAGCGGTATGGGTTGACGCAGCTGCCGATCTCCGGACTGACGCCGGAGCAGGAGCCTTCGCCTGACGAGATGGCGGAGATCGTGGAATTCGCGAAGGAGCACGAGGTATCGACGATATTCTTCGAGACGCTGGTCGATCCGAAGGTAGCGAAGGCTGTCGCGGACGAGATCGGCGCAGCGACGGCCGTGCTGAATCCGCTGGAAGGGCTGACCGAGGAAGAGAAGAAGAGCGATCTCGATTACATCGGCGTCATGAAGAACAATCTAGATGCTTTGGTTCAAGCGCTGCAATAGAGTATAGGTGAAAGAACGTACAATCGCGATGGGGAGTCGGCGTTATGCCGGCTTTTCCATTCAACTTAAATCGTAAAAATTACATAAAAGGAGCAATTACGACTATGACCATGACTATGACAAATTCGAACGAAACTCAGCCTACCGCATTAATTCCGGTGACCGTCCTCAGCGGTTATCTAGGGGCCGGCAAAACAACAATCTTGAATCACGTCTTGAACAATCGCAATGGCATGCGTGTCGCTGTCATCGTCAATGACTTGAGCGAAGTCAATATCGATGCGGATCTCATACGCGGAGGCGGCGGGTTATCGCGCACGAATGAAACCTTGGTCGAGATGTCCAATGGCTGCATTTGCTGCACGCTGCGGGAGGATCTGCTGCGCGAGGTAGAGCGCCTGGCACAGGATGGCCGCTTCGATTACATTCTGATCGAATCGACCGGGGTAGGCGAGCCGGTGCCGGTTGCCCAGACATTCACTTATATTGATGAGGAGCAGGGGATTGATCTTACTCGCTGGTGCCGCCTCGATACGATGGTAACCGTCGTCGATGCTTACCGGTTCTGGCACGATTATTCTTCCGGCGAATCGCTGCTCGATCGGCAGCAGGCGACCGGGGAGGACGATCACCGCGAAGTCGTCGACCTGCTTATCGACCAGATTGAATTCTGCGACGTATTGCTGCTGAACAAGTGCGACTTAGTCCAAGAAGACGATTTGGCCGAGCTCGAACAGGTGCTTCGCAAGCTGCAGCCGCGGGCTAAGCTGATTCGCACGAATAACGGACAAGTCGACCCTGCGGAAATCCTGAATACCGGCCGCTTCGATTTCGAAGCCGCAAGCACGTCCGCCGGCTGGCTCCGCGAGCTGGAGTTGCCGGCGCATACGCCGGAGACGGAGGAATACGGCATTGCCTCGTTCGTCTATGAACGCGTCAGACCGTTCCATCCGGAGCGGCTGTACCGCTGGCTGGCCGATTGGCCGGAGCAGATTGTCCGTGCTAAAGGGATCGTGTGGCTCGCGTCCCGGAACCAGATCGGGCAAAACCTTAGCCAGGCAGGACCGTCTATACAATTCGGACCTTCCGGGTACTGGGTCGCTTCCTTGCCCAAGCATGAGCAGGACGCCTTGCTGAGCGAGGAGCCGGATCTTGCCAAGCAATGGCATCCGGACTATGGGGATCGGATCAACAAAATCGTATTGATCGGAATCGGGATGAACCGCGATGAGCTGGTTCGTGGATTGGATACCTGCCTGCTGACCGAAGAAGAGATGCGCATGGACTGGCGCGATTTCGAAGACAGGCTGCCGAATGCGGCCGTCTAGATCAGATAACTTAGAAGAGGGATACTTGTAACGCTTATATTTCATAAAAAAAGGACCCGCTGCAAGCAGCGGGTCTAAGTCATTCTATATGAATGGGGGGTCGTTGATTACTATTAACCACCTTAACAAGCCATGAAACAGCAGGTCTAAAAAAGTTTTTTACTGCACCATCTGAAGCGATTTGAACTGCGTCGGCGTCATGCCGAACCGCTTCTTGAAGACCGCGTAGAAGTAGCTGGCGCTGGCGAATCCGTGCTCCAAGGCGAGCTGCTCTAACGGACCCTGTCCTTGCATCATGGCATGGCAAATCTGGGTTAGCCGGTAACTCTCCAGGTATGTAGTGAAGGAACCAGCACCTTGTTCGCGGAAGATCCGCTGCAGCTGCCTGCTGCTGATCGGGATACGCTCAGCTACTTCGGGCAACGACAAGGCGGAGCAGTAATTGTCATGGATGAACTGGATCGCCAGTTTGAAGCGGTGTTCATTAAGCGAACTTGTCGGCATCGGATATGGCGTGCTCGGCATATCCGCGGTTCTTGCGGCACGCTGCATGATTTGGATGATCGCCTGCTTGATCGTCGTATAAGCGCCCGGCTGGTTGTCCCGAAGCGCCCGATAGGCGACAAGAAACCAGTTCATCGCATTATATTGATCGATTAGCGGTTTAAGCGGCAGCGCATTCAGCCCATTGACGCAGGCCAAGGCTTCTTGATGCTCCCAGTCGGCGCCCCACTCGCTGTCAGCCGATTCCAAGAGCGGAACGATCTCCACATGCAGGCATAGTTCATCCATCGCTTCGTTCACGTCGGCTTCCTGTTGGTGCAGCACGCCAGGACCCGTCAGATAGAACGACCCTTCCTGCAGTTGATGGGTCGTGCCGTCCAAGATAACCGATCCCTTGCCGCGCGGGATAAAATGAAATTCGTATTCCGAATGCTTGTGGAAACGGATGACCTTCCCAGGAGGGAAGGAGGTCAAATGACACCTAAGCACCCGAAATCCAAAGCCGCCCCACCGAAACCGAATGCCGAGCAGATCGATGGCGTCAGGCTTCTCGGTCATCGGTTCAAAGGCGAATAATTTGGCCATACCGCGTTCCCTCCCTTATTGGTGCAGTAACGACTGCCGCGTCCTACTGAGTAAGGTCGCTCAAGCGGACAGCACGGCCTTCCGCAGCCGACAGATTAGCCGCTTCCATCAGCTTCGTCAAATCCGCAGCCAGCTCCAGGTTCTCGTCGGCTGTCGTGTTCGCTTGAATATGGTTAACCCATTGATCGAAAGCGGTGATCGCATTCGGCAAGCTGTCTACTGCCGTCCATTCGCCAGCCTCTTGTTGACTGCTGCGTACGCGGATCGCATTATCCGGCAAGCCGTACAGCAAGGAGCCCTTAGTCCCGTGAAGTTCGATACAGAACGGGGAATGGTCGTTGACGAAGCCCGCTTCGACGATGCCGACCGCGCCGTTCTCATAGTGGAGGAGAGCTACGGCGTTATCTTCGACTTCCTTGCCCGTGACGTAACCGTATACAGCGCTTACACGCTCCGGCAGTCCGAGGAACAGACGTGCCAGGTACATCGGATGGCAGCCAAGGTCGATCAAGGCGCCGCCGCCGCATTGCGCTTTATTGTAAAAGTGTTCCGGCAGCCAGTTCGCCGTCGCTCCATTATGCGACAGGCGCACGCGAGCTTGCGTGAGCTCGCCAAGGGCGCCGCTTGCAATGACTTGCTGGATCGCCAACGTGTAGCCATGGTAGAGGCGCGGAAGCGATACAGTCAGCTTCACTTGAGCTTCCGAGACCGCAGCCAGAATCGCATTCACTTCGTGAATGGTCGGCGCGACGACTTTCTCCGTGAAGATATGCTTGCCGGCACGCGCTACCTTGATCAACACCTCGTGATGCATCGAAGTCGGCGTGTCCACGACGACCGCGTCGATATCCGTACGGGCCAGCAATTCATCCAAATCGGCGACAAACGGCACGCCAAGTTTCTCTGCCGCTTCTTGTCCGCGAGCGGGTTGTTCATCCCACACCGCAGCAACGACAGTACCCTCATTCTCTTGCACTTGCTTCGTATAATCCCATGCATGCACATGCCAATAGCTAAGCATTGCGACTCGAATCATGCTTTGCACGCTCCCTCATTACGACTCTAATTATGCGACACAACCTAAAGCTAACACAATAGAGCGTTTGCATGAATCCAGAAAGCGGACAGATGACGTCTAATAATGCGACGAGCTGCTGCATCCATTTTCAATAGACGATCGAACGTAACGCCTTATCCATCCGTGTGGACAGCGCCACCTGAAATAAAGTAACCCTACCCAAAATTTAAGCCCTAGCCTTGCTTGGTCACACCCCCTAATATATGGGATAGAAAGGGCTTACAAAGTTGAATGGGGAAATGGAGGTGCACATCCGATATGAGTAGGAGAATAAGCGCTCGAGAGAAAGCAGTCAAGCAGGCAACCGGCCCGGTACGAGCAGGGCTGCTCATGCGCAAATTATACGCCCAGCGGTATATTCAAGTGATGGCGCTGCTCGGTGTCGCCTGGATGCTCATCTTCAACTACATCCCGATGTACAGCGTCATCATTGCCTTCAAGGAGTATGACATCATTGCGCCGATCTCGGCCGCGCCATGGGTGGGGCTCGATCATTTCAAGGAATTCCTGACGGACGAGAATCTCGGCTACGTGATCAAGAATACGCTGGGGATCAGCCTGCTGAAGCTGTTCATCGGGTTCCCGCTGCCGATCGTGTTCGCGCTGCTGCTCAATGAAGTGCGGTCGGTGCTATTCAAAAAATCGATTCAGACGATATCTTATCTGCCGCACTTCCTGTCCTGGGTTATCCTTGGCGGCATTATGGCAACATGGCTTGCGGACGTCGGCATCATTAACAAGCTGCTTATGGCGCTGCATTTGATCGATACCCCGATTACCTATTTGGCCGAGCCCAAATATTTCTGGACGATCGTAATTACCTCAGACATCTGGAAGGAGCTTGGCTGGTCGGCTATCATCTACCTAGCGGCCATATCGAGCGTATCGCCCGAATTGTACGAAGCGGCGACGATCGACGGCGCGGGACGCTTCCAGAAAATGTGGAACATTACGCTGCCTTCGATCAAAGGGACGATCTCGATTCTGTTCATCCTGGCGATCAGCGGTATTCTGAACTCGAACTTCGACCAGATCCTCGTGCTGCGGAACTCGCTCAATGAGACAGCTAGTAACGTAATCGACATCTACGTCTATCAGGTCGGCCTTGCATCCGGGCGATATTCCTACGCTGCGGCCGTCAACTTGATCAAAGGGGTCCTTGCGCTGTTCCTGCTCCTAGGGGCCAACAGCGTGACGAAGCGGCTCAGCAATACTTCCTTATTCTGATAGAGGCGGTGGTGACGCGTATGTTTTTGCTTAAACGGCGGACCGTTTCTGAAGCGATCTTCGATCTGTGCAACGGCCTGCTGATGTTATGCATCTGTTTTCTGACGCTGTATCCGATCTGGTATACGCTCGTCAACGCATTCAACGACGGGACGGATGCGATGCGCGGAGGCATCTATTGGTGGCCGAGGGAGTTCAGCCTAAGCAGCTTCGACGCGGTATTCCGCAGCGAAGGCATTATGACGGCAATGGGCATTACGGTCGCGAAGACGATCATCGGCGTTCCGGTGCATGTGTTGTTCACGGCAATGGTCGCCTATGCCTTCTCCCGTAAGGAGCTGATAGGCGGCAAGCTGTATATGCTGATCGGGACGTTCACGATGTTCTTCAGCGGTGGCTTGATCCCTTACTATTTGCTCATTCGCGATCTGCACTTGATCGATAATTTCCTCGTGTATATCGTTCCGGCGGCATTCAGTTTCTTCGACCTGATCATCTTCCTTTCATTCTTCCGGGAGATTCCGGCAGGGCTGGAGGAAGCGGCGAAGATCGACGGGGCGAACGATCTGAAAATTTTCTACCAGGTTATCATCCCGTGCTCGATGCCGGTCATTGCGACGATCGCGCTGTTCCACGGTGTCTACCAATGGAACGATTATTTTACCGGCATGATCTACATGAACAACATGGATCTGCAGCCGATTCAGACCTATCTGTTCCGCGTGATCGCGCAATCGAGCTCGAATCAGATGCTGGCGGCGATGCCAAGCGGCGTTGCGGTTACCGTAACCAGCCAATCGTTGAAGCTGGCCACGATGGTCGTCACGACGGCGCCGATCGTGCTGGTGTATCCGTTCTTGCAGAAGTATTTCGTCAAAGGCTTCATGATCGGTTCGATCAAAGGTTAACCATTCGATATGCGGTTACCGGTCCGGCAGCCCACGAGGCGATGGATTGCTAATAGATGGGTTTCTAAACAAAAGCGAAAAGGGGTTAGACGATGGGCAAAGCGCGCAAAGTCGTAACATCGGTTATCGCACTTGCGATGACCTTCTCGCTCGCGGCTTGTTCCGGCGGCAACAACGGGAACGGCGGCGGCAATGGCAACGGGGATGCGAGCAATTCCGGTAATGCGGCGAACGGGGCCAACGCCACGAACCAGGCGAACAAGGCTGCGAACACGTCTACAGGCGACGAAGCCAAGCCGAATCCGGATGAGCCGGGCTGGAAATCCGATACCGACCCGATTACGTTCGACTGGTACATGAACTTCTCGTGGTTCAACAAGAAGTGGGGCGGCGATGCCACCAGCGAATACATCACGAAGAAAACGGGCGTAAGCGTCAACTTCATCGTGCCGGCCGGCAACGAGAACGAGAAGTTGAACACGATGATCGCTTCCGGGAAGCTGCCGGATTTTATCACCCTTGGCTGGTATGAAGAGAACGTGAAGAAGATGATCAACGGCAAGCTGGTACTGCCGCTTAACGAGCTGGCGGAACAATACGATCCTTACTTCTTCAAAGTGGGAGATCCTGCTAAACTAGGATGGTACACGCAGCCGGACGGCAATGTATACGGTTACCCGAACGCATCGTCATCGCCGGAAGATTATAAGAAGTACGGTTCGAACTTCACGTCCAACCAGACGTTCGCGGTACGCAAGGATATGTACGAGGCGATCGGCAGCCCGGATATGAGCACGCAGGAAGGATTCTTGAATGCGCTTAAGCTGGCCAAGGAGAAATTCCCTGAGGTGAACGGACAGCCGCTCATTCCGCTTGGCCTCCACGAGTTCACCGAGACGGGCAACTACTCGCTCGAGGGCTACCTGCAGAACTTCCTGGCTATTCCGCAGCAGGTGGACGGTAAGCTCTATGACCGCAGGCTGGATCCCGAATATATCGGCTGGCTGAAGACGTTCCGCAAGGCGAACGAGATGGGGCTATTGTCCAAAGACATCTTCATCGATAAACGTCCGCAGATGGAAGAGAAGATCGCGCAAGGCCGTTACTTCGCCATGCTGTACCAGCGCTCCGACTTCGAGGCGCAGAACATCTCGCTCTATCAGAAGGATCCGAACACGGCGTACATCGCGGTTAACGGTCCGACGAATTCGAAGAAGGAAGCGCCGACACTATCCGGTCCCGGCATCTCCGGCTGGACGCTGACGTTGATTTCCAAAGACGTGAAGGATAAGAAGCGGGCGATCGAATTCCTCAGTTACCTGATCAGCGAGGAAGGCAATAAGGATATGTTCCTCGGAGAGAAAGGCGTGACGTACGATACGATTGACGGCAAGGATCAATTCAAGCCGGAAGTCGTCGAGCTGCTCCAGAAGGACCGCACGGCGTTCGACCAGAAGTACGGCGCATCGTACACGTACTGGATGCTGATGGACACGAACATGAACCTGCAGTGGGCGCCGCAAGGCGTGGATCCGTCCAAACAGCTGTCGGACTGGACGTTGGGCAAATCGATCAGCATGTCCGAGTTCGATAACCTCGACGCGCCAAGCTCTTCGGAAGAAGGCATTGCGGGCAGCAAGAACGCGCGCAGCTGGGGCAAGACGCTGCCGAAACTTCTGCTGGCGAAGTCCGACGCGGAATTCGATGAGCTGTGGAACAAATACATCAAGGACCGCACCGGTAACAAGCAGGACAAAATCGACGCGTACCGCCAGAAGGCGTACGAGGAGAACGTGAAGAAGTTGGAGGCGCTTAATAAGTAACGCCGATACAGGAATGCCGATAGCCTGGAGTCCGCAGATCGCTTGCGGCTTCCAGGCTTATTACCATCACGGGCAGGAGCGTGCAGACAAGATGATCAAGCTTGCCCGGAACTGGGTAACGAAGATGTCCATTACGATCGGCCGCATGTCGATCCAGCTGAAGCTGATCCTCTCGTTCATTTGCATTATTTTGATTCCGATCATCCTGGTCTCCTGGTATTTGTTCAACGACGTCTATCTGAAGACGATCAAGGATCTGGAGAAGAAGAACCAGTACATTCTCGATATTGAGAAGACGAATGTGGCTAACAATACGGCGGTGATGGAACGGACGGCGCAGCTGGCCGTCTCGAACAACGGGGTCAAGGAGTATCTGGAGACGCTCGAGGAGCTGGATACGGCAGCTCTCATCGACTTCAAGACGAAGACGTTCGCGAGCTTCCAATACTTCTTGTTCAACAATCCGAACATCGCGAATATTCGTCTCTATACGTCGAATCCGTACGTGCATGAGTTCTGGCCGATTATATTCAACGAGGAGCGCATTGTCGATAAGCCTTGGTACCCGACCGTTATTAAGCAGAACGGCGTTGTGTGGTGGGATATTAGCGAGAGCAGCAGCGACATCATTCAGAACAGCACGAGCACGGACAATGCGACCGGATTGTATGTCTCTTTGCTCCGGGAGTTCAAGTTCCCGGACGATCGCCATCTCGGCGTGCTGGAGGTGACGATGGAGGTGAGCAACTTCTTCCAGAAAACTTTCAGCAGCGTGCAGGACAGCGAGTCGCAGATGCTCGTCATTGACCGCAGCGGCAAGGCCTTCACGAATGAAGCCGCGCCGGTCTTCGACAAGCTAAGCGTCGAAGAGGTGATGCGGCAGTTCCAGCTTCATGAGCATGAGACCGGGGACAGCTATTCCTTCCGCTATAACGGGACGCCGTATCTGATTATTCCGAGTTATATCGACCAGCTCGATGTTCACCTTCTCAATGTCGTATCGCTCGCAAGCACGCTATCCGACGTCAGTCAGACGCGCAACACCATTATCATTGCGATGATCATTCTGATCGCGCTGCTGTCCTTCATCTCGTATTTCTTGCATTCGCTCATTCTGAAGAAACTGCAAATACTCCGCGAGTCGATGAAAAAGGTACGCAAAGGCGACTTCAATGTCGATATTGCGATTACGAGCATGGATGAGGTCGGCGAGCTGGCCTTTCATTTTCGCCAGATGCTCAAGAAGATTAATGAACTGATCGTCGAGGCCGTGAACCGGCAGGCCGCCACGAAGGAAGCGGAGCTCAAGTCGCTCAAGAACCAGATCGACGCGCATTTTCTGTACAACACGCTCGAGAACCTGAAGATGCTGGCCGAGATCGAAGGACAATATACGATATCCGATGCGCTGACGTCGCTTGGCGGCATGATGCGTTACAATCTGCAGTGGACGAGCAACCATGTCCGCCTGAAGGATGAGCTTGCCCATATCCACAACTATATCGCCATCATGAACATTCGATATGACCACAGTCTGACGCTTGTCAGTGAGGTGCCTCCCGGTTATATGGAGCAGGAGATGCTGAAGATGTCGCTGCAGCCGCTCGTGGAGAATGCGGTGAAGCACGGCATGCGGTCGCAGCATAAAGCCGCGGAGAAACTCGTCATTACGATCAAAGCGTACGAAATGAACGACAACATCGTCATCGAGGTCCATGACAACGGTGACGGGATCGAGGAGAGCAAGCTTCGGGAGGTGAACCTGATGATCCGTCTGGAGGATGCGGAGTACCAGTTGATGCGCAGCCAGACTGCCCGCAGCGAGCGGGAAGGCAGCGGAATCGGGCTTCGCAACGTGGATCAGCGGATCGTCATGTATTACGGCAAATCGCACGGGATTCGAGTCGAGAGCGTCCAAGGCAGTTACACCAAGGTAACGATGACCTTGCCGTACCTAATCTTAGCCGGAGGGGGATCCAACCATGCACAGCCTGCTCATCGTTGATGACGAGAAGAACATTCGGATGGGCCTAAGATCGATGATTGAGAGGGAGTTTGCCGGCGAGTATACGTTTTATTTTGCGGCAGACGGAGAAGAAGCGCTGGCATGTCTGGCAGAGGTACAGGTAGACGTGATCATTACCGATATCCGGATGCCGGTCATGGACGGCATTGCGCTCATCAACGAGCTGCACGGGCGGGAGCAGAAGCCGGGCATCATCATCTTGAGCGGCTATGACGATTTTCACTACGCGAAGGCTGCGATTCGGTGCGAAGTGAAGGAATATTTGCTGAAACCGATCGTCCGCGAGGAATTGTTCGGCGTGCTCCGTCGGTTGGCTTCCGACCGGCAGCGCAAGGATGAGGTATCCGGACAGCTGGCAAGCACGCAGGCGCTTCGCGAGGATTATGCGGCCAGCCTGCTTAATAATTTGCTCGCCAGCGAAGGGACCGCGGCCGATGGCTTGACGGACCAGCTGGTACATGCCGGGTTGGAATGGCTGGAAGACGGCTATTATCTAAGCTTGCTCAAGCCGGCAGAAATGAGCACATCCGGCGACCGGCGCGATTTTGTCCAGCAGATCGATAGTCTCATGCTGCATGCGGGTAACGTACGGCTGCGCTTCTATGATAAGGATGGCCGGCTTGTCGTGCTAAGTCCTTCCTATGCGCCGTTCGAACGGTTGTCGGCCTATATGCAAGGCGAACGCGCCATCAGATTCCGGGCCGGGCTGAGCAGCCGGCGGTCCGGTGCCATGGCCATTAAGGAGGGCTATGCGGAAGCGATCCGGGCGCTTAGCTACAGTCTGCTCCAGACTTCGCCGGATGTGATCAACTATGCCGACATTCATGATCGGAATACGAACCACAAGCTGCCCCTCGAGTCGATTCAGAAGATCGCCAACATGCTCGGGTGCGACCGTGACCAGGAGCTCAAGCGGGTGCTGCAGCATGTGCTCGATATTCGAGCGATTATGCGCTATGATATCGGTTACCTTGAAGGGATCAGCCGTTCGCTCAACGAGCTGGTCTTCGATAAAGTGTTCCAGCTGTACGGCGAGGAATCGATCCACCTGCTCAAGCTGCATAAGACCGTCGGCAATCTGTATAACTTCGATCATTTTCACGACTATTACCATGCCGTCGAGAATCTGCTCGAGCTGCTCAGCGACTACGTCAAACAGGTTCGCCTAGCTCATAACGACCGGGGCGAGATCCAACGGGCGATCACCTACATGCAAGCGAATTACCAGCACGATCTCAATATGGCGATGGTATCGAATCATGTATCGCTCAACTATTCGTACTTCAGCCAGGCGTTCAAGGATTATACCGGCGAAACATTCGTCAGCTATCTTCGCAAGCTGCGCCTTCAGAAGGCGAAGGAGCTGCTGACCGCTACCGACCTGAAGGTATACGAGATCAGCGCGAGCGCCGGCTTCGAGAACGTGAAGCACTTTACCCGCGTGTTCCGGGAGACGGAGGGCGTGTCGCCGCTCGAGTACCGTACGGTCCATAGCGCATTGAAACAAACGTAGTGGGCCAAGACGAGAAAAGTTCGGTGGTGATGCCGGCTAACCGACATCGTAGTGGCAATGTGGGGGAGAGAGGCAACGATTGCCTCCTCTTTGTGCTTGCGTTGGATTCTGTGGATGAAGTCACAGTTAAGATGGCCGCGCTTGCCAGTTGATCGGGAAGCTTCACGCTCCGCTTGGGGCCGGGGTTGCCTTGCTCCATAACTCGCGTACCCAGGCGTAGCATTGTTCCAGCTGCTCGTCCGTAATGCGATCCGACCGATGCTCGAACAAGATGCGCGCGCCGGAGTTCTCCGCTGCCAGAATCGAGAGGTAGTCTTCGATCGGCGCCCAGCCGTCTTCTGGTTTCAGCTCAGGGAGGACGGGCTGATGGCGATGCGACGTCTTGTCTTTCACTTGCAGCGAAGACAGATGGATGACATGCGCATATTTGGCATATCTTCGAATGACGGCCATGGCGTCAAAGTTCGGATCGGTGCAGGCTTGCAGGTGAAGTCTGGCCGTATCAAGACAGAGCCGGATGGCTGGATAGGCGTCCAACATTGCCGGCAGGAATTCGGACTGATGGATGTATCGGCTGATCGCATCGAATTCGAGGACCGGGATGAAGTCGTACTTCGCGCTCGCTGCGCTCAACCATTCGAACAATTGCCGGGTCCAATGAATGAGTTCTTCTTGCGAATATTCGCTCGCGTGCAGATACTCGTCCGGTCCGCTGAAGTTCCATAGGTCCCAATCGGCCTGTTCGTCCAGAATGACCGGCTTCGGATAATGGAAGAGCACGTATTCGGGAGCTATGGCGGCAAGATCCCGCAGCTCGGCCTCGACTAACGCATAAGCCTGCTCCCTCGTTGTTTGATCCGGCGATAGCAGTAGCGCGTCCCTCAGCTTCGATCTCCCGGCATGGAATGGGAAATGGACGCCCAACCGAAACTCGCGCAGCTTCGCTTCACGCAGCAATTGGTCCGTATCTTCCTGCGATGCGAATAGACAGGCTTCAATGCCGTAGAATCCGTCCTGAAAGTCCCGACGATATTTGGCCTCGTCGAAGCCGCCGTACTGGCCGATCATCATTTTCATCCTCGTACCCTCCAATGATAGTGCCTGTTCAATCTATTGCCTATCGCTATTCTACTAATTAGGAACATATTGGAACAAGTGGAGCCTGTCATTAGGAAGCGGCCTGATCGTCCGAGTAAAAATAAGAACAAACCTTGGCGCAACTTTCTCTTTTTGCCCGAGAGGCTGTCAGGTACACTCGCTTTATTGCGTATGACAAAGGAGTGATGCGGATTTGTTCGCGATTCGTCAGCTCATCCGATTCGGCTGGGGGCAGGCATTATCTTGCGTATTTCCGGTGGCGATTTTTGCCTCGCTTGCGATAACGCAGTGGATCTCGCTGCCATGGCTTCCCCGCTATGATTGGCTGCTCGTGCTGTGTCTGCTCATGCAGTGGTTCATGGTCCGCAGCGGACTGGAGACGGTGGATGAACTGAAGGTCATTACGGTCTTTCACTTAATCGGGCTTATGCTCGAATTGTTCAAGGTACATATGGGTTCGTGGTCCTATCCCGAAGAGGGGTTCACGAAGCTGTTCGGCGTGCCGCTGTACAGCGGATTTATGTACGCCAGCGTAGCGAGCTTCCTATGCCAGGCGTGGCGCAGAATGCAGGTGGAGTTGATCCAGTGGCCGCCGCTTCGGCTCGTCATGCCACTCGCGGCAGCGATTTATCTGAATTTCTTCACGCATCATTATTGGATCGACGTGCGCTGGTGGCTCACCCTGCTGGTCATCATCGTATTCTGGCGGACATGGGTGACGTATCAGGTCGGCAGGGTCCGGTACAGGATGCCGCTGTCGCTCTCTTTCGTCCTGATTGGATTCTTCATTTGGATCGCGGAAAATGTAGCGACGTTCTTCGGGGGCTGGGAGTACCCGAACCAGTCGGACGCCTGGCAGATCGTGCACATCAGCAAAATCAGCTCCTGGCTGCTGCTCGTCATTGTCAGCTTCCTCATCGTAGCGACTTTGAAGATGATCAAGTTACGAACCAAGTGATTGGTTTGCGCCGACGGTAGGAAGCGCAGCATTCACTTAGGAGTGATTGGTTTGCGCTTACGGTAGGAGGCGCAGCATTCACTTAGGGGTGATTGGTTTGCGCCGACGGTAGGAAGCGCAGCATTCACTTAGGAGTGATTGGTTTGCGCCAACGATAGGAGGCGCAGTCGACAGCAATTCTATAGTTAAAAAGGTATCCTGCTCCCATCATCGATAGCGGCGGGATACCTTTTTTTAATCCGTTTCATTCTTTTTTCGCAACGAAGAAGGAATTTATAGGGACTTTCATCGAATAAAGAAGTGAAGGAAGTCGAATTGTTTCGAAATATATAATTATTTTCGTCGATTAATGACAGAATCTGCCGATAAAGGGAAATAGGTTATTGACGGATCTTTTTATATCCTATAGGATTACTTGTATTACTAGAGACAAAAAGGTGTGGGAGGGTAATTCTATGAGTAAGAGATTTCGTGCATTAATGGGGATCATGCTGGCAGCTGTTATCGTTGTGACTGGCTGCGGCACGCAAGGCAACAATGGCAATAACGGAGAGTCCGGTGGCAGCGCCACGGCGGAGATCGCGAATTTGCCGGCAGCCCTTAAGGATAAGCAAGTTAAGCTGAAAGTCATCCGTAAGATTGGCGGCGACGATCATACGGCGCAATTCCTTGCCGGCGCGAAGCAAGAGGGCGAAGCGCTTGGCTTCAAGGTTGATACGTTCACCGCGAACGGCGACACGGCGAAGTTCCTCGATGCGCTTGAACAGACGGTAGACAGCGACTACGACGGCGTGGTTGTGTCCCACGGGGATGATCCGGCAACAGTCGAAGCGGTGAAGAAGCTGCGCGAGAAGGGCAAGCAGGTCGTGGCGTTCGACTCCAATGCCGAACTGGCGAATGTTGAAGGCGTAACGCTGACGAGCCAGAAGGATGAGGCGCTGGCGCAGTTCGCGCTCGATCAACTGGTGAAAGAACAAGGCGCCGAGGCGAATATCGTGTATCTGTGGGTAGACGGTTTCCCGGCAATGGTTCGCCGCAATACGGTGTACCAGGACGTACTGGCGAAGAACCCGGGCATTAAAGAGGTTGAACGTTTCGGCGTTGCGACGGAGAATACGACGGTTGAGACGCAGAACGCGGTTACGGCGATGCTTGCGAAGCATCCGAAGGGCGAGATCGACGCGATCTTCGCGACATGGGACGCTTTCGCTCAAGGGGCAGCGCGCGCGCTGATCGAAGCGGGCCGTACGGAGATCAAGATCTACGGTATCGACGTGTCGAATGCCGACCTGCAGCTGATGCAAGAGGAGAACAGCCCATGGATCTCCACTGCGGCAGTAGATCCGAAGATGATCGGCGCGGTCGATGTGCGTCTGCTCGCGAAGAAGATTGCAGGCGAAGAGACGCCGGCCACTTACGATCTTGAAGCAGCCAACATCGTCCAAGAAGATCTGAAAAAATCGGCAGAACCGGTCAACATGGTGACATTGGCCGAGATCATTCCAGGCTGGGGCCAGACTACCGCTTTCGAAGAGGACTGGATGAAGGCGCTCAAGGAAGCCAATGCCAAATAATCGATAGGCCAATCGGAAACTAGCAGCGCTCCTATCCAATGGATAGGGGCGCTCTATCCTATCTAGCGGAGAAGGGGAGTTAAGTTGAATCAGCAGACATCACGACTTGAGATGAAGAAGATATCCATCGCCTTTCCCGGTGTCCAGGCGCTCTCCGAGGTCGACTTCATGGCGGAAGGCGGACGCGCGCACGCCTTGATCGGGGCGAATGGCGCGGGGAAATCGACGTTGATGAAGGTATTGGCCGGCGCTTACGACCATTATACGGGGTCGATCCACATTGACGGGGCCGAGGCCGCGATTCGAACGCCGAAAGAAGCGAAGCAGTACGGCATTCAGATCGTCTATCAAGAGGTGGACACGGCGCTCATTCCGAATCTGACCGTAGCCGAGAATATTATGCTGGAGCGGACCGTTCATGAGATGAAAGGCCGCCAATGGATGAACTGGGCAGACGTTCATCGATCGGCCAAGGCTGTACTTGAGCGAATGAATATTTATATTCCGACGCGCAAGCTCGTCTCGGAGCTTAGCCTCGCGGAGAAGCAAATGGTGCTGATCGCCCGTTCGATGGCGACGAAGTGCCGTTTTCTTGTGCTTGATGAACCGACGGCGCCGCTCAGCCAGATGGAGACTGAGCAGCTGTTCCGGCTGGTCCGGCTGTTGAAGTCCGAGGGAGTCGGCGTCATTTTCATTTCTCACCGGCTGCCGGAGTTGTACGAGATTTGCGAGGATATTACAATCATGCGGGATGGACAACTCGTCATTCGCGAGGCGATCGCAAGCGTCCCGCAGCAGCGCGTCGTCGAGCACATGCTCGGAGCGAAGTTGGATGGCCAATTCCCGGAGCGAACGTCATCGCCCGGCGAAATCTGTTTCGAAGCGAGAGGGATCGTGGACAGCGGCAAAGTGAACGACGTTAGCCTGAACATTAGGGCTGGCGAGATCGTCGGGCTGGCCGGCCTTGTCGGCGCAGGCAAGACGGAGCTGTGCCGGGCTTTATTCGGCGCTTCGAATTCGGCGAAGGGCGAGGTTTACTTGCGCGGGCGTAAGCTGCGTCTTGGATCGCCGCATGTTGCCGTTCGCAGCGGACTGGCGCTCGTGCCGGAGGAGCGCCGTCGCGAAGGGGTATTCGTGGACGAATCGGTAGCCAGCAATCTGACGGCAGCCGTACTCTCCCGGTTCACCTCTTGGGGGACGTGGTTGAGCCGCTCGAAGGAGAAACAAGCTTCCGCGCAAATGATTGCCAGCCTCGGCATCAAGACGCCAAGCGAAGGGGCGAAGGTGCGCAATCTATCCGGGGGCAATCAGCAGAAGGTCGCGATCGGCAAGTGGTTGCTGGCGGACGCCGACGTTTATATTTTCGACGAACCGACCAAAGGTGTCGACGTTGGCGCTAAGCGGGACATCTACGAGCTCGTCGCGGGGCTGGCTGCGCAAGGCAAATGCGTGCTATACGCTTCGAGCGAATTGTCCGAGATTCTGGGCATCACCGATCGGATGTATGTCATGTATGACGGCGAAATCCGTAAGGAGCTGACGACGTCGCAGACGAACGAAGAAGAGATATTGCTCTACAGCACGGGAGGCATGGTGGAATGAAGACAGCAAGCACGGCTCGCGGCAGGGGAGCGGGCAATATCGTCGAATTTTTGTACAGATATGGGACGCTAATCACGATCTTTATCCTGGTGGCCGTATTCGGCACGATGACGGACAGCTTCTTGAGCGGCTCGAATATCATTAACATTCTGCGTTCGATCTCGATCGTGACGATTATCGCAACGGGGTTGACCGTATCGCTTTCCGTCGGCGGGTTCGACCTGTCGGTCGGTTCGGCGGCTTCGCTGGCCAATGCGATCGTCATCTCGATGTTCGTCTGGCACGGGCAGAATATGTTCGTCGGCATTGCGGTTGCGCTCGCCTTCTGTATCGTGATCGGCCTGATTAATGCCTTCCTCGTGACGAGTTTCAACATTCAAGACATGTTGATGACGCTGGCGACGATGTTCGTCTTCCAAGGGGTGGCGCTCACGTACACGAAGGGGGCGACGATCTCCGAGAATATGATCATGCCAAACGGCGATTTCGCGACAGGCCTTATTCCGGACGCATTCTCGAAGCTCGGTCAAGTGCCGTGGATTATTATCCTCATGCTGCTGGTCGTCATCGCGGTGCATGTGTTCCTCAACTATACGAAGCACGGCCGTTACATGTACATGATCGGAGGCAACCCGGAGGCGGCCAAGCTGTCAGGCATCGCGGTCAAAAAATACCGGCTGATCGCCTACTTGCTATCCGCCTTGTTCGCCGGTATCGGCGGAGTCATCCTCGGCGCGCGCGTCATGAATGCGGAAGTGAATGCCGGCGCTCCTTATTTGATGGACGCGGTCGCCGCAGCTTTTATCGGCTTCTCCGTGTTTGGTGCGGGCAAGCCGAACGCCTTCGGAACATTCGTGGGCGCCGTCCTGATCGGTATTCTCTCGAATGGCCTCGTCATGCTGTCCGTGCCGTATTACGCGATGGATATCGTCAAAGGATCGGTGTTGGCCTTGGCGCTGGCGATTACGTACTATAAGCGTAAGCACGCATAAGCATAGCATTGCTAGAATGAGCGAAGGCTCCCGTTCTCTTATGGAGAAGGGGAGCCTTTTTGGCATGCGTCCAGCGGTGATCGAGATGAACACGGAATTCGAATGGTTTGCGCTATTACAGCTGAAACCGATCCCGGATCAGCTGCGCCGTCTCGGCAGCCGTTCGATCCGACGTCTGGATACGCATGTAGTTGTCCCTCGCGATCTCGCCCGGCAGCGAGTTCAGCCGATGGTTCTCCATCGTCATTAGCAGATCCTGCTCGGATCGTTCGATATTCCGTTTCGTCGGCTTATGCTCCAGGCGGTGCGGGGTCTTGTTACGCTTGAGCCGTTCTTCCAAGTCAGCTTCGAGCTCGACCAGGCATACCTCATGCCCCTGCGATTCGAAAATCCGGCAAGTCTCTTCGACGAATTCCCAGTCGCTCGGCAAGTCGAAGCCCCACACGAACGTGAACATGAAGCCAGGCTGGTCGCTGCGCGCCATCGCTTCAAAGATTTCTTTCCGGAACAGCGTCGATAGCCGCCACATCTCCGGACTGAAGCCGAAGTAAGGCTGAAGCAGTTCAATGGTCTGATGGTTGTGGAAGAGCTTCAGTGAAGTGATCCGCTCCAGCTCGTGGCCGACCGTCATTTTGCCGACCGCCTGTGGACCGAATAGCAGGACGAATTTCATAGGTTCACTCCTCGCTCTGTTGTCTCATATAGGCGACGTAATCCTGGAATCGGGTTCTCGCAGGATCATTGATGCGAATATGCTCGTATGAGACGGTTTCTACGGCATGCCGGACTAGCTCGGCGGCTGTAGCATCATCCGAATCCACGTAGAGCTGAGTCGTGTAGGCAGGCAGCAAATGCGGCTTATTCCGCTCGGACAGATAGAGCGTTGCCAGATGCCCCTCCCTATTAATGAGATCGGCTTTGTATTCATTCGTCTCCGTTACGAACGTAAGCCCTAACGCGGAACCTAACTCGCTTGCCAATCGCGCAAGCTCCGGTACATCCTTGAAACCATAGGACAAGTAATCCTCGCTGGGGAACGACAATCCGCTAATGAAATCCTCGAAATGATCAGCTAATTTATGCACGAACATTTCACCGTCATCATAGACGAAGTAGACGCTCGGCTGTCCGGTTGCATCCAGGTCGTAATAGTTCAATCCGAAGCTCACATGATTGCCGAAGGCGAATAATACCATATGCTTCAGATGCTTGATCGTCATCCAATCTTCGTCCGACAAGTGATCTTCTTTTTCATCGCCATAGCCGAACTCTAGCTCGTCCGGGTCGATCGCTTCATCGGAATAATGCTGAACCACCTCAAGAGGCGGATAATAGGGGACGTCATAAGCGGAAATGATTTGCCCGCGCATATCGTGGGTGTGCCAACCAATGGCGTGATGGTTATCCTTGCTGATCGGCCGAAAGCCATCAATCGTCTCGTACGAGGCCCGTCCATATCGGTCCACATAATGAAATTGATTGAATTCGATCCAGAAGCCATTGGATTGCTGGAGAAGTTGAACAAGCAAAGGCGGTAATGTAACGCCAAGCAGGCGTTCCTCCCGAATCAGCTCTTCCGCTGTGAAAGGGGCGCACGTAAATCCTTCTGCGTAAGAGAGTCCCAGAACTTGCAGCTCTTGATTCGAATAAGCCAAGGTGCGGTCATTCATGTCGGTATTCCTCCTGTTAGATGTCATCGGGGCTGCCCGATTAGCGACTCACGGGTTGAATGATGTTGGTAGGCGCGAAGCGATGCATTTCGCAGAAGGTCCAACGTTCTCTGTCTAGCTCCATATAAATGAATTGCTCGTCTGTATACGGGCCTCTGCGCTCTGCGTCCCTTAAGACGTACCGCTCGACGGTACCCAGGATAACCGCTTCGCCGTGCTCCAGATAGACGAGGCGTCCTTGCAGCAGACGTTCGACCTTGCGGGTTGCTGTCCGTTGCAGATGAGCCTCCAACGTTTCGGAAGAATTGCGGTGCGCATACAAACGAATCTTGCTTGGAGCCGTATAACGAATGGCCTGATCGAAGTCCTGATCTTCCATGGCCTTGAAATAAATCGAGAGCGATTCGAACAGCTGCGTTACTTGATCGGGATGTTCCGAAGACAGCCGATCGGCCGTATCCTGCAGATTATCCGGTAATTCCTGAGTGACTTCCCTGGGGAATTCGTGGGCGACCTTCCATTTGCCTAATTCTTTCCGAATGTTGACGAAGCAAGTTCTGCGGACGTGGACAAAAGGACGATCCCGCACGCAGCTGACTTGCGCTTGCGCTTCCTCCTGGGATTCGAAACGGATATGCAGAATCGTCACCGAAAATCGCGTGAGAGGCATACTAGTCTCGTAAGGGAGCGGCACATAGGAAAGGGCAGGATTATCGGAGGTGAACAACTTGGGATCGTTCGTGCGATAATAGTCCTCTAACAGGGATTGGATCTCTTCCATCTGCCCGAATCCGAGTCGCGTCAGGTGGACGAGCCCTTCCTCAGGTTGGACGCGGAAGTCAAAATCGGCCAGCTGTCCTGACTTCGGCAGCGTAACATAAGGCTGTCCCTCCACAAGCCTGACCGGATAATCCAACTCGAAATCCCGATCGCCGAAATCCACCGCTTTACGCCCCACGCGGCCGATAAGCACGCTTTCGCCATCTTCACTCTCCATATGGATCTTCCCCGATAGTAGATTGAATTCGGCCATGATCCCGGCGGCGGCCAGCAGCGGCAAGAAGGGAATGAGCAGCTTGCCGTTGAGCTGGACTGTGCAGGCGCCTTCCGCTATATTGTCATTCACCCATAAATCGAATCTCATCTATACGTATCTCCCTCATGACTGCAACGATTATTCGTCCCTTGCCATACTAGCGGCAAGACGATAATTCTACCAATTGGAATCTATTATGGAACTTACAACCAATTTATAAAACATACGTTCTCCTGTCAATGCTATTTTGCTATACTTGGCGTAAGTCCTTCATCGCTGCTTATTTTCTGCTATGATGGAACAAACACTTGTGCAGGAAGGATTCAAGCCATGCGCTTACCATATAACGATGACGATATACGCGTGCTGTGCGGCCGATTTGCCTTCGAAGAAGGGGAGGCGCTTTATTCGGCAGGGCATGCCCGAATCCTCCGATTCGATGCCGCATCGCGGGAATACGAGGCGATCGTTCATGACAACGGCAGAGATCACCGCATTCATGCGCGAATCGGACGGGAAGAAGTGGTCGCGGCATGCACTTGCCCGGATTTCGACCCGGATGACAAATATTGCGGTCACGTCGCGGCCGCGCTCCTCCAGCTGCTCGATGAACCGAACCTTGAGGAAGAGCCGGAATCGTTCGGCGGCACCTCCGCTCAAGACCAAGCGCTCGTCAGCAGCATCCTCGGGCTGTTCAGCGAGCAAGCCAGGCCCATTACGAGCAGCAATCGGGTGCTGCTCGATTCGAGAGAACGGATCGATGTCGAGTTCATGTGCTCGACCTTCGCATACGGCTATCGCAAATATATGTTCGGCATCGAGCTGAAAGTCGGGCCGAAGCGGACCTACATCGTGCAGCAGATTCGAGGTTTCCTCGACCGACTGGAGCGGAGGATGGAGCAGCCTTTCGCCAAGAGCTTCACCTATAATCCGCGGCAGCACAGCTTTGACCCGCAAGACGACGCCGTGCTAACCCAGCTTATCCAGATTTATCGGAATGAGCAGCTGTACCGGGAAACGTCGCAGTACCCGTTCAGCCAAGCGTACAGCAAGAGCGGCGACCGGATGCTGCTGATCCCGCCGTCAGATTGGGAGAAGCTGCTGCCGCTGCTGCTCGAAGCACGGATGGTGAGGCTCATTCCGCCCGGTCGGGAAGCTGCGACTCTTGCGTTATCCGAAGAAACGCTGCCGGTCCATTTCAACTTTCACCCTACGGCCGATGCGCATTATGAGCTGGATGTCCAAGGATTAAACGATATCACCGTCATGGAAGCCTACGACACCGTCATTGCGGAGGGCCATCTGGTGAAGCTCGCGCCCGCGGCATGCAAAAGATTGGCCGAGCTCAAAAATATGCTCGATGCTTCCGGCAAGCAACAGCTTCTTCTGGCGCCGGAGCAGATGGAGCCATTCATGGAGAAGGTCGTGCCGGGGCTGACCAAATTCGGCATCGTCCATATTGACCAAGCCGTATCGGACCGTATTGTCCAGACCCCGTTGAAGGCCAAGCTGTACTTGGACCGTATTCGGGATCGGCTGCTCGCCGGACTGGAATTCCAGTACGGGGAGATTGTCATTAACCCGCTCGAGGACCGGTATGAGCCGCGTGCGGCGGATCGGATTCTGGTGCGGGACGGCGAGCGCGAACAGCAGATACTCGCGATTATGGCGCAATGCGATTTCATCCAGACCGAAGGCGGATTCTTCCTGACCGACGAAGACGCGGAATACGAATTCCTGTATCATACCGTCTCGAAGCTGGAGAAGCTGCTGAGCGTCTATGCCACTTCTGCCGTAAGAAGGCGTATCTATATTCCGAACACGCCGCCTAAAGTGAAGGTCGACGTGGATGAGCGGACCGATTGGCTGGAATTCAAATTCGAGCTGACCGGCATCTCGGATCAAGAGATTCGGCTGGTGCTGAAGTCGATCGGGGAGAAAAGGCGGTTCCACCGGATGGCCGATGGCTCTTTCCTGCCGCTCGAGAGCGAAGAGATGCAGCAGATCGCCCGTTTCATCAACACGATGGGGATGGGCCGCGAAGAGCTGAGCGGGCCGCGCTTCAAGGTACCGGTTGTCCGCGGCTTGCATCTGATCGACGAACAGGAGAACGGCAAAGCCATCCAACTGGGCAAGTCGTTCCGGCGGATGCTCGAGCATATGCGCAATCCGGACCATATGGATTTTGCTGTTCCGGAGCAGCTGGTACCGATACTGCGGGATTACCAGGCCTACGGCTACCAATGGCTGAAGACGCTGGCGCATTACCGGTTCGGAGGCATACTGGCCGACGATATGGGATTGGGCAAAACGATCCAGAGCATTACATTCCTCGTCTCCGTCCTGCCGGAGATCCGGGAGCAAGGGCAACCCGCAATCATAGTCGCCCCCGCGTCGCTCGTCTATAACTGGAATAATGAGTTGAAGCGATTCGCGCCGGAGATCCGTACTGTCATTGTGGATGGATCAAGGGAAGAACGCGTGCGGGCACTGCGCAATCTGACGAATGTGGATGCGGTGATCACGTCTTATCCTCTGCTGCGCAGAGACTTGGCGACCTATGCCACCCATCAATTCCATACGCTGCTGCTTGATGAGGCGCAGGCGTTCAAGAATTATACGACGCAGACCGCTCAAGCGGTCAGGACGCTCCAGGCGCGGCACCGGTTCGCTTTGACGGGGACGCCGATCGAGAACTCGATCGAGGAACTGTGGTCGATCATGAACACGGTATTCCCGGAGCTGTTCGCAAGCCGCAAAGCGTTCAGCGAGCTGTCCCGCGCCGTTGTGGCTAGGCGTGCGCGCCCGTTCATGCTGCGGCGCTTGAAGGCGGACGTGCTGACCGAGCTGCCGGAGAAAATCGAGTCCGTCGTCGCTACCGAGCTGTTGCCTGAACAGAAGAAAGCCTATGTCTCGTACTTAGCGAAGCTGCGGGCCGAGACGGTCAAGCATCTGCACGAATCCGGGTTTCAGCACAATCGGATCCGCATATTGGCCGGCATTACGCGACTGCGCCAAATCTGCTGTCATCCTTCGCTATTCGTGGATGATTACGAGGGAGGCTCGGCGAAGCTGGAGCAGCTGCTGGAGCTGGTGGCCGAATGCCGGAGCGCCGGCCGGAGAGCGCTTATTTTCTCCCAATTCACCGAGATGCTGGGCATGATCAGCCGAGAGCTGGCGTCGCAGGGGATTCCGTTCTTTTATTTGGACGGCCAGACGAAGGCTTCGGAGCGGGTGGAACTGTGCAGCCGATTTAATGAAGGAGAGAAGGAATTTTTCCTCATCTCGCTTAAAGCGGGAGGTACAGGCCTCAATCTGACCGGTGCGGACACGGTCATTCTCTACGATCTGTGGTGGAATCCGGCGGTCGAGCAGCAGGCGATGGACCGCGCATATAGGATCGGCCAGAAGAAGGTCGTACAGGTCATTCGGCTAGTGAGCCAAGGAACCGTCGAGGACAAGATGTTCGATATGCAGGAGCGGAAAAAGAATCTGATCGATGAAGTCATTCCGTCCGGCGATGACGTGACGGCGGCATTGACGGAATCGGATATTCGCGAAATTCTCGCTCTGGAGCATGTATAACCAGTTGTCCCGGCTGTCTTCGACGCCTTAGACATTGGTATAATAAGGTTGAGTCTTTAGCGAAAAATCGTGGGAGGGGAATAGAACGATGAGACATGAAATTTTATACCAAGGGGCATTTGCCATGCTGAAAGTAGAGCTTGCTCCAGGGGAAAGCATTAAAGCGGAATCAGGCGCGATGGTATCGATGTCGCCTGGTCTGGAGCTGAAGGGGACGATGGACGGCGGCATTATGCGCGGCCTCGGGCGCATGCTCAGCGGGGAGTCCTTCTTCTTCCAGGAGCTTGTCGCAGAACGTCGCGGGGGCGAAGTGCTGCTGGCGCCTTCGGCGATCGGCGATATTCAATCGGTCGAGCTTGACGGTTCGTACCGGCTGCTCGTGCAGAAGGACGGCTTCCTTGCTTGTACGAGCGGCATTCAGGTCAAGACGCAGATGCAGAATCTCGCGCGCGGCTTCCTGTCCGGCGAAGGTTTCTTCATCGTGGAGATCAGCGGCCGCGGCACCGTGTTCATCTCGTCCTACGGAGCCATCCATGCTATTAATCTGGCGGCGGGCGAAGAGATGGTCATCGATAACGGGCATCTCGTCGCATGGCCGGATTACATGGATTATCGCATCGAAAAAGCGTCCAAAGGTTGGATCAGCAGCATCACGAGCGGCGAAGCGATCGTATGCCGATTCCGCGGCGAAGGCGTCGTGTTAGTCCAAAGCCGCAGCCCCAAAGGGTTCGGCAACTGGATCCGCCAGTATTTACCCAAAGGGTAATATCAAAAACCGCCTAGGAGCGCAGCTCCAAGGCGGTTTTCTCTTCGAAAGGCAAGCGTGTCCACAAAGTGGACGTCAAGCGAGTGTCAGCACGCTGAAATGTATTCACGCTCGAACTCGCCGAGTCTGCTCCCCAAGGCACCAAAGTAACGTACGAAGCTCGCACCAGAGCTTTGTCTCACTTAGCGGAATGCTGCAAGTCTAATTGACTTGCAAACCAATCCGCTGGGACAAAAGCGGTCCAACGCCAATAGGACACATCGAAGACGGCCGCGTCCCGTATCTCGCCAATTACGGGTGTCCAGAGGGCGGTTGCCCTCTGGTTCCCCTCAATGGAGGGGGAAGGGGCGAGGTGACAAGGTAGGAAGGGGCGAGGTGAAATAAACGGGTTCAATAAGGGCGCAGCCCTTTTATCTCCCGCCGGTGGGGTAAAGGGGGAGGTAGCCTACACCTCCATTATTATCGGCAGAATCATAGGCCTACGCTTCGTCTGCGTATACAGAAACTGTCCGATCGCTTCCTTCATGGCGGTCTTCAACACATTCCACTGATTGGCGTTTACATTCTCCGTTTTGAAGTTGCTGATCGTATTGAGCGCAATCCGATTCGCTTCCTCAAGCAGCCCTTCCGACTCCCGCACATAGACGAATCCGCGCGAGATCAGATCCGGGCCGGACAGCACTTTGCCGTCGATTTTGCTCAAGGTCAGTACGACGATAAGCAGGCCGTCTTCAGACAACAATTTGCGGTCCCGCAGTACGATATTGCCGACATCGCCGATGCCGAGCCCGTCCACCAGCGTGCTGCCAGCCGCAACCCGGCGGCCTTTGCGCGCCGCGCCGTCGACAATATCGACGACCTCACCGTTATTCACGATGAAGATATCGTCCGCTTCCACACCGACCGACTGAGCGAGCAGCCCATGCTGATACAACATCCGGTATTCCCCGTGAATCGGAATGAAATATTTGGGTTTCATCAGCGTCAACATCAGCTTGAGCTCTTCCTGGCTGCCGTGGCCCGAGACATGCATGCCGGTCGTCGAGCCTGAACCATAAATGACTTTGGCGCCTAGTTGGTACAGATTGTCTACCGTCCGGGCGACATTCCGCTCGTTGCCAGGGATCGGGGTTGCCGAGAGAATGACCGTGTCCCCGGCATCAATCGTGACTTGACGGTAATTGGAGCGGGCTAGTCTCGAGAGCGCTGCCATCGGTTCGCCTTGGCTTCCCGTGCATAGAATGGCGACCTGATGCGGCTGAAGACGATTAATATCGCCAGGCTCGATAATAATGCCGTCCGGCACGTTCAAGTAGCCGAGCTCGCTGGCGATGGTAATGACGTTCAGCATGCTTCGGCCGAGCAGCGCAAGCTTACGCCTCGTTTTGTGCGCGGCGTCGATCACTTGCTGAAGCCGGTGGACGTTCGAGGCGAACGTGGCGATGAATACCTTCTGCTGCGCTTTGACGAAAGCTTCCTCGATGCTCTCGCCGACAATCCGCTCGGAAGGCGTGAATCCGGGACGCTCGGCGTTCGTGCTCTCGGACAATAGCGCGAGCACGCCGCGGCTGCCAATTTCGGCCATTTTATGCATATCCGCATATTGTCCATTAACCGGCGTAAGATCGAATTTGAAGTCGCCCGTATGGACGACGGTGCCTTCCGGCGTATCGAATACGATGCCGAGACAATCTGGAATGCTGTGATTGGTCTTGTAGAAACTGAGCGTCATCGCGCCTAGGGAAAGGATCGAATTCGAATCGATCTGAATCCGCCGCGTATTCCCGAGCAGGCCGTGCTCCTTCAGCTTGCCTTCAATGAGACCGAGCGTCAGCCGAGTGGCATAGATCGGCATATTCAACTGCTTCAGAATATAAGGGATACCGCCAATATGGTCCTCGTGGCCATGCGTGATGACAAGGCCCCGCACCTTGTCCTTATTCTCGATCAGATAGGTGATATCCGGGACGATCAAGTCAATGCCTAGCAGGCTTTCATCCGGGAATTTCGAACCGCAGTCGACGACCACGATATCTTTACCGTATTGGACCACATACATGTTCTTCCCGATTTCCTGCACGCCGCCAAGGGCGAAGATAGAGAGTTTCGTTTCCGTTGTCGCATTATTCAAATCAGGCGCCTCCCGGTAAAGATCTTATCCCTAACATGTACGCTTTGGACCGGAATTATTAACGCAAGCAGGGGAAGTTGCATATTCACGCCAATCATCGTCGGCAGTGGCATATTTCATCCCGAGCTTGTGCATGGTAATTAAGGTTGTTTACACGAGTATGGAAGGAAGAGGAGGAACGAGCGCATGACGGACCGCAAGTTGGATATCGAAACCGACGGCGACGAAAGAACGCGTTATGAGGATACGGACAGACACGATCGGACGGGCTTCTTTGTAGATGATGAGCTTAGCAGCGATCAAGTGCCGGACGATACATGGGTGGAGTCGGCAAATCCTAGCTTTTAATGAGACACCTCAAAAAGAAAAAGAAGGCCCCCGGCACACGTCATGAAGACAATGTCCGGGGGCCTCGCTATTGCTTATACGAACTTAGCGCAGATTCGGAATCGCAACGTCCGGATTCGTATCCGTCTCATAATCAATGCCGTCCGTCTCGAAGCCGAACAGCTGGAAGAATTCGCGCCGGTATCCCGCGAGATCCGACAGTTCATATACATTCTCTGTCGTAAGCGCCGACCACAGCTTCGCCACCTTGGCTTGAATTTCCTCCCGCATTTCCCAATCATCGATCCGAATGCGTCCGCGCTCGTCTACAGCCGCGGATTCCGTGCCATAGAGGCGCTCGGCGAACAACCGGTACATTTGTTCAATGCAGCCCTCGTGCAAGCCCTGCTCCTTCATTACCTTATAGAGTGCGGATATATAGAGCGGAACGACAGGGATCGCGGAGCTGGACTGGGTCACCAGCGCTTTATTCACCGACACGAAGGCTCGTCCGCTGCCTGGGCGCAGCTGCTCGTTCAATCGCAATGCCGTCGCTTCGAGGTCATCCTTGGCTCGTCCGATCGTACCCTCGCGGTAAACGGCGTGCGTAATCTCAGGTCCGATGTACGAGTAGGCAACGGTTGTTGCGCCTTCGGCCAACACGCCGGCTGCTTGAAGCTGGTCGATCCACATTTGCCAATCTTCGCCGCCCATAACGGCTACCGTCTGCTGGACTTCTTCCTCCGAGGCAGGTTCGATCGTGGCAAGAGACACTTCGCCGGAATGGAAATTCACGGTCTTATTCGTATACGTATCGCCAATCGGCTTAATGACGGAGGTGAAGGTCTCGCCCGTCACCGGATGGGTGCGGCGAGGCGAAGCGACGCTGTAGATGACCAGATCGACGGCTCCTAACTCGGCGCGGATCAGATCGATCGTCTGCGCTTTGATCTCGCTTGAGAAGGCATCGCCGACAATGCTGTACGATTTGCGTCCGGCTTGCTGCGCAGCCTCTTCGAATGCAGCCGAATTATACCAGCCAGCCGAAGCGGTCCGCGACCCTTCCGCGGCTTTGTCGAAGTAGACGCCGATTGTATTGGCTCCGGCCGCGAAAGCAGAAACGATACGCGAGGCAAGCCCGTATCCGGTCGACGCGCCGATTACGAGCACGCTGCGAGGCCCTTCGATTGCAGGTTGTCCATTCACATAGTCAATTTGCCGTTTAACTTGTGCTGCGCAGCCCTCAGGATGAGCTGTCGTACAAATAAATCCGCGCGTTTTCGGTTGAATGATCATATCCGGCATATTCCTCTCTATTGGATACTCGTTAAGTCGTGAAGCATAGAAACGTCGTTCACTAACATTGTACCGATTCGGAAGCGGGAATGGAAGAGTGTTCCATAAGCCGGTTGCAAGCGATTGCTATACAAAAAACCTCTCCTGCGCAAGCACGCAAGAGAGGCAAGTTAAAACGTATAAGAGAGTTATTATTGCAGGCCTTGATAGACTGCCGTTAGCAGCTCGCTATTCGCGGTATCATAGCCGAGCGACCAGATCATGGCGCCGGCCAGCTGCTGCTGCTTAATATAGGCGGTTTTGTAACCCAGCGATTCCGGATCGTCATACGTAATAAAGCTTGAACCGTTGAACAAATACGGCACTTTGGCTTCCGTATGGAAATAGCGTGTATAGCCTTGGCCGATATAGTTGGTTTTGAGCGAGGCATAGGTGACGGAAGAGCCGCCCGAGAAACTTTGATACAGACCGTTATTCGCATTCGTCACGTTATCGTACTTGCTGCCGTAGAAGGCCAGACCCATCACCAGCTTGGCAGCAGGGACGCCGGCATTACGGTACAGCGCAATCGCGTCGTTCACGCTCGTCTCCCACGTAAAGCCGCTTGCCGGATCCTTGTACAGCGGAGCATTGAGCCCCGTCTTGGTCTCCCAAGTGCCATGCAGGTCATAACTCATCACATTGACGTAGTTGACGACAGCCTGCAACTTGCCAAGTTCAATGTTGTTCAGATAGCCGCTGCTTGCGGCGCCGGCGAAGGTGAGCAAGTACGTCTTGCCGTCTTTCGCGCCTTGAGCGTCCAGCTTCTCGCGGAGTTTCTGCATCAGCAGCGTGAAGTTCGTTTTATCCTCAGGACGATTCACATTCCCTGCATCGCCTCCGGCAACCGGATATTCCCAATCGATATCGACGCCGTCGAATCCGTATTTCACGATGAAGGCGACCGCGCTGTCTGCGAATGTCGTACGGGAGGTATCTGTCAGCGCAGCATTGGAGAATTGCGCGGAACCGCCCCAGCCGCCGACGGAGATCAGCGTCTTCAGATGCGGGTACTTCTTCTTCAGTTTCAGTAACTGGTTGAAGTTACCGAAGAACGGATCGGTGGCGAGATCATCCGGGAACCGTTTTTCAACGTCGGCATACGGATCGCTCAGCGCGATTCGAAGATCCGTACCCACATTGGCGAACGCGTAGTTAATATGCGTCAACTTGCTGCCGTCAATGGAGGCGACTTGTAGTCCGTTGTAGGTGGACCAGCCGGTGTAGTAGCCGATGACGGTTTTCGATGCTGTTACGACAGTAGGCGGCGTCGTAGTCGTCGTTGCCGCAAGCGTCGTAACGCGTAACACCGTGCTGGCCGCGGAGATATTGCCTGCAGCGTCGGCAGCTATCACCGTAAAGCTGTATGCCGTTCCAGGCTTCAATCCGGTCACTTTGTATGCGGTAGAGACAGCGGTTCCGATCTGACCTGTGCCTTGGTAAATCAAATATTTGGCGACTCCGACTTGATCGGTAGAAGCCTTCCAGGTAAGATCCACGGTTGTCTCCGTGACTTGTGCAGCTGTGAGAAGGCTCGGAGCCGTAGGCGCTTGGCGGTCTTTCGGAGCCGCTAATACGCTCGTACTGGACAAGAATAAGAGGAGTGCGGCTAGCAGCCACAAGTAGAAGGCGGCATAGCGTTTAACTAGGTTTCTCTTTGGTCGTGCGGTCATGATGTCCCCCCGGTAGATAGCTATAATCGTGATGATACCGCTATTATAGCAACCAGGTATCTTACTAGGGATAGACGCAAAGACCTGCTAGAATGACAGCGATTAGCGTCCACAATGCTCGGCAAGAGTCTTCGTGTCTAGTTCGTTAGCAGGGGAGTGCAAGCAGATCGGCGAAATGCGGGAGGGACCATAATTTACCGTTAGAGGATTCACCATTATTTACTAGTCACATATGTGAAACCTATTGGACGGCAGCCAGCAGAGCCCTGCATCTGCACGATACAGGGCTTCCTTCAGACAGGTTAAGCCTGCTGCCTAGCCCGCCGCTGCAGCCCGATGAACAGGATGCGCAACAAGGGCGGCACAGCGAGGAATATGAACAAGGTGCGGAACAGCTGATAGCAGGTGACGACAGCGAGGTTCGCGCCTACTTCATGCGCGATTATGCCCATCTGATCCATCCCACCGGGGGCGAGGCTTAGAAACGCGGTCGCTGCCGATAGCTCCGGATGCAATTGCATGAGCAGCAGGCTAAGACCGATCGAGCCGGAGATCAGCACGGCGCCGCTGACGAGCGCTAGCGTGATGATTCTCAGCTTCTGTTGCAGCTGCTCGGGCTTCAGCAGCATGCCGATATAGCCGCCGATCATGAACTGCGAAGCCGACAGAATGTCGTCAGGCAGCGGCGGTCCTTCCAGGCCAATCAAATTGAGCGCAGCAGTCGCGAGCAGCGGACATAGCATGAAGGCGGTCGGAAAATGAATCCGTCTGCCAATCAAGGCAGCCGCAGTGCAGATGACAGCGTAACTCAAGATGCCGGGGAACAAGGCCGACCAGCTTCCCGAATGGGACGCTATCGCTTCTGCCGCATCATGCTGGCCGCCGAACAAGGGACTGAAGATCAGCATCGGCACGATGAATATAATCATCATCAGCCGGGATACCTGCAGGAACGTCACGACCGTCACGTCGATGTGTTCGGTCTCGTCCGCGAGCGTAACCATCTGGGTAAGTCCGCCCGGAATGCTGCCCGTAATTGCAGTCGGGAACGGCAGGCCGGCAAGCTTCGCGATCGTCCACGCGATCCCTGCGCAGAACACAAGCAGAAGCGTCGTCATCAGCACCATCGTTGGCAGCTGTTCGCCGATCTGCGCGACCGTCGACGCGGTAAATGCTAGTCCGATTGAATAGCCGACGATAATCATTCCGGTATTGCGCACCGACTGCGGCCAGTAGGGCCGGATCGCGACCTTGGTGCGGGAGAACAGGAATATCGCTAGCATCGGTCCTAGCAGCCAGGGGATGGGGATGGACAGCAGCGAGAAAAGTATGCCGCCGATCAAGGCGACGGCCATCGTCCATAGGAAACGAACGGCAGGAGTGCCGGCGCTGGCCGGCGTAGAATCCGTCATTCTTTACTTATCCGACTGCGCTGCCAATTCAGCAATCCGTTGATTCGCATTACCGCGATACACGCCGCCATGGTAGCAGATGACCGTATCGATCGGGTAAGCGGCGAACTTGCCCAGCGAAGCAAGCGCTGTCGTCATATCCGGGGTAAAGTTCGGTACCGGTCCGTGCAGCTCGCCGCCTGCGACGACCATCGCGTCCCCAGCGATCAGCGTTCGGCTCAGTTCATGATAAAGGCTAATATGACCCGGTGCATGCCCCGGCGTATGAATGACCGTCACGCCGCCTGCAAGGGGAAGAACCTGCCCGTCTTCCAAGGAATCCGTCACATTGTTCCGGCTGCCGCTTAAGAACGCGGTTTCGAACTGTTCGCGTTGCGGCTCCGGCAGCTGAGACAAGATGGCGTCCATTCGCTCCGGCTTCACCTTAATGAGCTGCTGCTCGCCGTTAATGTAAGGTTGTTCGCTCGGATGAGCATAAACCTTCAGCTTCTGGTCAAGGAATGCCGGTAAGCCGCCAATATGATCGATATCCTGATGGGTGAGTATAATGCCGCTCAATGCGGCTGCATCCACATTGGCTTGCGTCAATAGCGATTTCAGCGCATCGCCGCTGCCAGGCAGGCCCGTATCGACGAGCACGGCGCAATTCGCATCCGATAGGAGTACGAGGTTATAGACGCCGTTGTTAATATGAAGCTCCAGGATCGTAAGTCCATCTGCAATTTTCATTGTGATTCGCCTAACTGAATGCTGCACTCCTGGTATAGGGACCATGGATGCAAACCAATCAGAATGGCACACCTCCTTAATCTGGAATACGGCTCCATCCTTAAACAACTAACCTTATGTAAGTTTCTTGCTGAAATTCCTCTTTCATTATGTTCCTCTTGGCAGCGGGAAGTCAATCGCATGCATAGCAAGCAGCTTCATTGCTGCATGGCAAGCAGCTTCATTGCTGCATGGCCAATCTCACGGCTGCGTACGTAAGCCAATCCCCCTATCGAACTGTGACCTAACGTTCAGCCAAAATTCAGCCTATAGGTACAAAATTTTCACGAAGTACTGGTTCCAAAGTCTGGTCAAATGGATGGGCTTCAAGTAAAATATAGGTATTGAGACTGCTCGAAATGGCAAACCTGGCGAAAGCCAGCGACGCAAAGCTACAGGGACTAAGGTAAACGTACTACGTTTACGAGTGTCAGCCAGCTGCCGAAGGATAGCATCAAGCTTGTCCTCCTTTGGTTCACCATGAAGGCGTTTCAGTACATCGATCAAGGAGGAATGAATGTTATGTCCGTACAATCCAATTTTCATCCGGAAGCCGAAGCACCGATCATCGAACTAAGCCAGCTGGTAGGAGACGCGCAAATTCGGGATTTGTTCCAAGGGATGAAGCTGTTGTCCAAGCAAGAGCTGGAGGAACTGAGAGATTCGCTTGAGATTATGGCGTTACATACCTATTAAGATATAATGAAGATACCAACGAACAGCCGGGCAGCCGGCTGTTTTTTTTATACAGGCCGCATGGCGAAGGGAGCAAGAAGCTTGGAGAACGAAGCGAAGTGCCGGATTCGGCGGATTGCGATCTTGCATGCGAGACATACGGAGCACGCCGAACTGCTGGTCGAAGGAAGAGTGGTTCTCGTGCCCTTAGGAAAAGTAGCTGCGGAGGCGCAGGTTGGCGATCCATTATCGTGGAATGGTCAAATGTGGAGGCAACAGCAGGAATAGGAGGAGCGCGACATCGAGCGCCCCTCCTTATTTGCATTCTCCTAGATTAATCTACTCGCCGCTCCCGAACACATACAGACTATGCTTCGCACCGTTCAGCTTAGCAATTGCTTCGACGTAGTAATAATCGCCGTAGATTAGAGACCCGTCGACGAAATGCTGCTGCGGACGGTGGCCGGTGCCATGCAGTAGAATGCCCTCCTGGCCAGGCGATTCCCAGGTGGCGTAATGTTCGCTAAGCGAATGGAGGATGTTCAGCGCGGCGTTCCGATAAAGATGCGCTTCCTTGGCCGGAACGGCGTCCGCCAGCGTGAGCAAGCCCGAGGCCGCAATAGCGGATGCCGAGGAATCGCGCGGCTCATTCTCGAAGCGCTCCAGCCGGAAGTCCCAGTGCGGCACATAATCGTCGGGCAACGAAGCGATGAAGAAATGGGCGATACGTTTGGCCGTGATCAAGAAACGCTCATCTCCGCTGTTCAGATAGGTATTCGTGAAGCCGTTCAGCGCCCACGCGGTTCCTCGACTCCACGCGGAATCAGCCGCTGCTCCTTGACCGCCAAGATTCTCCAGATAATCGCCGGTTGTAGGATCGAAAGAGAGAATATGCTTCACCGAACCATCTTCGCGAACGCCGTAGGTCATTGTCGTCTCGGCATGGCGAATCGCAATATTCCGATATCGCGGATCGCCGGTTACGCGGCTCGCCCAGAACAGCAACGAGATATTCATCATGCAATCGACGATCGCCCAGCCGAATGCATCCCCGTTCCAAGCGCGGATGAAGCTGCCTGCGGGATTGAATCGTCCTGCCAAATAATTCGCTGCCTGCAGCCCGCGCCGAAGACCATCCGGATCGCCGGTTATCGTATGTTTGATCACGGCCGTCGACAAGAATTGGAATCCGACATCGTGGTGCAGCCCCTCGGACGGCGCGTCGAACCATTGCGCGAGCCGTTCATCCCACAGCCAAGCGGCCTCTTTGTAATGCGATCGCCCGGTCATATCGTACATGACCCACAAGATTCCCGGCCAGAAGCCGCTCGTCCACCAATCGGTGCTGCTGTCATCGTAGATACCGTCAGCGCCTGCAAAATGAGGTGACTTGCTCCCGATCTGCCCGATCATCCGGTCGACTTTCGTTTCGAGTTTCTTTACTATTGCTGCAGCCTCTAGCTTTTTCATAAAGTGCCTCCTTGGCTTTTTTTACATATAGGATAGTATAAGTTTCACATTTATACTTCAGCCTCTATGTCTCCGGAATGAAACTTAATACGCCGCAAGAGGACGGCGCAAGCCGTTTCACCTTGAATTGTAGCTCCCTAGCATCTGGAAAAGTTGTGCTGCGATATGAGAAAATGTTGTTTAATTGTCGGCAATGGAGGTTTCCGTTTGAAGCAGCCGTTCGATCCCGTCTTCTTCGATCGGGGGGACCCGATCTGGTATTACAAAGGCCGCGCCGACCAGCAATTCCGCGGATTCTATCACTGGCATCAATGCTGCGAGATTCTGCTCGTCCATGAAGGACGCGGCACCGTCATCGTCAATCAGGTGGCGCACGAGATCCGACGCGGCATGATGTTCTTCTTCCAGCCCTATCAGCTGCACAACGTACATGCGGACGTCAGCATGAATCACCCTTACGTCAGGACGGTCATCTATCTGGACCCGATCATGACGGCTTCGCTGCTGACGGGCTTCCCGAGGCGAAGCGAACGGTTTCGCAGGATGTGGCAGGAGCAGTCAGCCCAAGTCGCTTACGATCTGGAGGCCCTGATGCAGCAGGTGGAATGGCTGTACGACCATGCTTATGAACGGATGCAAAAAGCAGATTCCGCCGAAGATTGGACGATGTTCATGCTTCAGCTCGTTCAGCATCTGGAACGTGCAGCAGATTCGACTGCAGCCGCAGAAGCGCTATCAGTCAATACGCATAGGCCGCTGCGTTATGCGGAGGCCATCATGCAATGGATCGAGCAGCATTATGCCGAAGACTTCTCGTTGGACCGCCTGGCAGACGAGATGCACCTGTCCAAATTCTATGTCTCGCGCGTGTTCCGCCTGGAGACCGGTAGCAGCATTACGGATTACGTCACGGCCAGAAGGATGAAGCAGGCCTGCCGTCTGCTTCGGACAACCACGCTGCCCGTCGAGCGGATCGGCATTGAGGTCGGCTTGCCGAACGTTTCGTATTTCATCGCAGTGTTCAAAAAAATCGTCGGCACGACACCGCTGAAGTACCGCAGCGGGGACTAACCGCATACGAGGAGGATTACTCTGTCTATGAAGCTGAATCATCTGCATCATGTCGCTATTATTTGTTCCGATTATGAGGTATCCAAAAGGTTCTATGTCGAGATTCTCGGTCTGCCCATCATTCAGGAGACATACCGTGCCGAGCGGGATTCCTACAAATTGGATCTGCACATCGGACAAAGCCAGATCGAGCTCTTCTCTTTCCCGAACAGCCCGAAGCGCCCGAGCTACCCCGAAGCGAGAGGCTTGCGACATCTGGCCTTCGAGGTGGACGATATGGACGAGACGATACAGGAGCTGACGACGCATGGCATTAACGTCGAGCCTGTCCGCGTTGACGAGACGACCGGGAAGCGATTCACCTTCTTCAGCGATCCGGATGAGCTGCCGATCGAATTGTACGAGAAGTAATCGACTAGCGGCGGACGAACAAGCAAGCAGCCAGAATATGCAAGAGCACGTTGCAATGGCACTGCCCGATAAGGGCGGTGCCTTTTTTGCAGTGATAACCGAACATTTCCAGCAAAATAAGGCGGCTGCGACGAACGTTCCCTATCTTAGTTGTATACAATGTAACGACTTAGAATGCGATTTTCATAGATTAGCGATCAGGATGGGAGTGAACCATGAAAATTATTGTGAATGAGAGAGAGCTGAAGGAGTATATGGAAGGTTTGGCGCGCATCGTTTACCCTGCGTTCGCGGGGAAAGAGACGTTTACGGCTGTACCGGCCGAGCAGGATCAGGACGAATTACGCCGGATCATTCGGGAAGAGCTGAAGGCTGCATTCGGGGCCATCGATAGAGGAACATCAGGAGATCTGCAGCGCATGCAGCAGACGCTGGACCGTCACTCCGGCAAAGTCACGGAGCTGATGACGCCGGCAGGTACCGTAGAAGGGGCAATCGAGAGCGTCGGAGGCGATCATGTGCGGCTGCGGGAGACCGGTGGGACGAGCGTGCTTGTACCGCTCTCGCAGGTCGTGTCGTTCCAACTGAGCGGAAAGCAGGTGGAACGATGATCGAGGAGCTGCAGGGGCTAATCGGCAAGCAGGTTCAGTTGGCAAGCGCGCTTGAGACCATCAGCGGCGTACTGGTTTCGGTGGACGCTGCTGCGGTCACGCTGCGGACGTCCGAAGTATACGGCTATGAGAACGGCAGCTATGCCATAGTGCAAATTCGTTTTATTGCCTACGTCCGCAACTTATCTTAGGCGTTGAAAGGGGAGATGAAGGTGTCATATCCACGGGTGCCAGGCCTGGTCAGCATAGTGACCACCGTCTATAACAAGCTTCCTTACGTCAAGGAATGCTTGGACAGCATCCTCAATCAGACTTATCCGAGCTGGGAGCTGATCGTCATTGACGACGCTTCGACAGACGGATCGTATGAGCTTGTCACGCATTGGCTGAATCAGCACGAAGCGGAGCTGTCCGGCAGTCAAGGGATTTACACGATGCGGCTGCCCCGCAATACGGGATATGCAGGCGCAGTTACGGCAGGCATGTTCCTGGCCAAAGGAGAATTCATCGCCATTCAGGATGCGGATGACCTCTCCCATCCGGATCGGCTGGCCAAGCAGGTCCGCTATCTCCAAGAGCATCCGCACATCGAGCTGCTCGGCACGAACTACGAGGTATTCGAGGACGGCTCGCCTGATCGGCGGTCACCGGCAAGGTGGCTTCGGTATGGAGAGCAGATCGGCAGAACCTATGCGGCTGGAGGGCACTGCATCTGTCACGGCACGACGATGTTCCGCGGCGAACTGTTCGATCGGATCGGAGGGCATACGCGCCGCATTGAAGGAGCAGAGGATTATGAATTCATTGCCAAGTCGATCCGGCCTGGGGCACGCAATGTCGAGAATTTGACGGATGTGCTCTACTTCTATCGCAGGCATCTCAAGCAACGCTCACGCCAATACTTCGGCCAATCCGCGGCGGAGCGCGATGATGAGTAGCCGCCTTAGGGTGCTGCAGGTCATGGACAGCCTGGCTGTAGGCGGAACGGAAACCTATGTGCTGAGCTTGATCAAAACATTCCCTGCCCTAGGCATACAGCCCTCCTATGCCGGAGCGGGCGGCGTCCTCTACGAGGCGTTCGCAAGAGCCGGTTGCCCGATCCACTACGTCGACCTGACGGCCGAGCAGCTGCTCGCGCCGCAGTGGAAGGAAGATACCGAGCTTGCGCTGCTGCAAGTCATGCGTCATCGCCGAATCGATCTTGTGCATGTCCATCAGACCCCGTCCGGACTGTATGCGGCAGCCGCTGCCCGCCGGCTCGGAATTCCGGTTGTATTCACCGTGCATGGGGCCTATTATGCTCCGGATCAGCTGCGGTTCATGTCGGACTACGGCTGCGCATTTGTAAGCGTAAGCGTGCCGGTGCAAACTTACTTGGCGCGCCAAGGCATTCCGTCGGCACTGATTGCCAACGGCGTCGATTTTGAACAATTTCACTTTGCGCCCTCGGTGGAGCTGCGCGAATCGCTCGGTATTCCGTCTCATGAACCGGTTATCGTCTATGCCTCAAGGCTGGCCTGGGATAAAGCGGCCGTATGCGCCATGCTCATCCGAGCGGCGCGGTCGGTCCGGATGGAAGACCGGCTCCCGTTGCATGTTGTCGTCGCCGGGAGCGGGAATCAATATGGGGCGATTGCGGAGCTTGCGGGCACAGCCAACAACGATTACGGCACAACTTTCGTCCATATGGTCGGCAGTCAGACGCATATGCGCGGCTATTACGGTTTAGGCGACCTGGTTGTCGGGACGGGGCGCGTGGCGCTCGAAGCGATGGCATGCGGCAAGCCGGTGCTGGCGATCGGCAACCACGGCTACTTCGGCCTCGTGGAGAAGGAATCTTACGAGGAGGCATGGGGCTATTATTTCGGCGATCATGCGTCCAAGCAGCGCCCGGATGAGCAGTTGATCGCAAGCGCTTTGCGCCATGCTTTCGCCTCGCCGGAACGGCTGGCCGAGTTGGGGCGGGATGCGCGGGGATGGGCGATGTCGCAATTCAATATCCATGACAAGGCTACTGCGATGAAAGAGCTCTACGTCTCGCTTCTAGGCCCTGCATCCGCCGGCAGACACAATGAAGGGGGAGTGAGCTGACGAATGCGCAGCATTTTATATTTGGGATGGATCGGCTTCCATAACTTAGGGGACGAGTGGATGTGGGAAGTTTTCCGCGATCTGGCAGCGGACTATGTGGATGACGGGCAAGCTCGCGTTATTCCGTCCGTTCCGGGCGTAGATTGGAAGAATGTCGGCTTGTACGATACGGTCGTTCTGGGCGGCGGCTCGCTTCTCATCCCCGGTTATGTGGAGCTCATGCACGAAGCGTTGGAGAGGGGCAAGCAAGCGGTCATCTGGGGAAGCGGACATGATCGGCTGCATCGGCTGCTGACCGGACCTGACGGCGGAGCCATGCCCGATCGAGCTGTCGAAAGCGAGCCGTATCGCAAGAAGCTGGCTGAGCTGCTGAAGCATTCGGCATACAGCGGCGTGAGAGGACCTTGGACGATCGATTACTTGGAATCGCTCGGCGCTCCGGTGGAGCGTGTCGCGATCAGCGGCGATCCGGCGCTCTTGATGACTTCGAGCCTGGGAGCAGCCGAAGTTTCGCGCCAGAAGCGCGGGCGCGGTGCCTCGCCTGTTATCGGGATCAATTGGGGGACCTCGTACAACAAGATCTATGGCGGCAATGAAACCGAGGTAGAGGAAGCGCTCGCCTTAGCCGGCAAGGCCTTAATCAATCAAGGGTACCGACTGTATCTATACGGGGTATGGGGACCGGACGGTGAAGCGCTGACGCGACTCTATCGCAAGATCGGCGATCCGGAACATGCGACGCTCGACACGAAGGTGTACAAGGCTTCCGAGTATGTGCAGCTGTTATCCGAGTTCACGGCAACGATCAACTTCAAGCTGCATGCCAATCTCCTCTCGGCAGCCGCGAATGTGCCGTTCGTCTGCATCGGTTACCGGTTCAAGAGCTTCGACCTTATGACAGCGCTCGGTCTGGCGGACTATATCGTCGCAGCCAATGACCCTCGGTTGGCTGATCGGCTTGTGGAACGGTCTGTTTCTGCAAGCACGCAATTCCGTTTATTTGCCGAGAAACTCGAGGTTGCTCGAACCGCGGCTCAGGATTCGCTTACCCGGCCGTTCCGGGAAGGGATTTTATAGTCCAACCTAACGTTTAGGAAGAGGGGATTTCCGGAGGTTATGCGGGAATTTCCTTTTCTTTTTTTGTTCGGATAATAAGGCGACAAAAATTGACGAATTTCTACTTTTATCATCTTGTCATGACCGTTTTAGCGAAGTAATATTACGATGATACACTGCGAACTAGTGCTTTAGAAACAGCAAGTGGTCAATACAATTGGGGATGTGGGTCTATGGACAGAATGACCGCAATATTGCAAGAAGATTTACGCTTGAAGAACCGTCTCGTGTTTATCGCTTTAACGATTACGGTTGTACTTGCCGCACTGATGTATTTTTCGATTTCGCTGGACATGACCCGCAAGCTGACGCTCATTGCCGTTGACGTGACGTCGATTGTCGTAGTCGGTTTTATGCATTTTCGTAGCGTGAAGGAGAGGGCTGTCCCGTACGTGGCAGTCGGTATGCTGACCGTTATTTTCCTGGTCACCTCATTCGTTATCCCCAGCGTGGTGAATGTTCTGCAAGTTTACTTTATTCTGGCGGTCTCGCTCGTATATATGAATCGCAAAGTGCTCTCCACCGGCTTTGTTGCAGGCGCGGTCTTGCTCGGCGCTTATTTCTATAACGGCGACCAGTTCGGATTGAAGCCCGATCATATCATTGCGCATGTTTTCTTCTACCTGGTGATCAGCATTACGCTGCTCAGCTTCCAGAAGATTGCCGACCGCATGCTCGGTCAGCTCGGCGCTACGCAAACGGAGACGCAAGAATTGCTCCACAAAATCGAAGGGCAAAGCGCCATGCTGCGTGACAGCGTTATGGTGATCTCGGATAATATGCGAACGGTCTCTGCCGGCAGCAGCGAGAATGCGGTGTCTTTCAAGGAGATGAACAAAGCGGTCCAGGATATTTCCGACGGGGCCGTGTCGCAAACGGAAGTGCTGCTCGAGGTATCCGAATCCGTGCGCACGAGCAACGAGCAGCTGCAGGTCATGTTCCAATCGCTTCACCAACTGCGCTCCATGACCGAGCACGCGGCGGATTCTTCGGGTAAAGGAGAAGGCATCGTCGGTGATCTCTATTCCCTCATCACCGAGTTCGAAGGCCAAGTACAGCATGCTGCCACTGAAGTGGACAAGCTGGCTGCGCAGGTTCACTCGTCTGCCCAGCTCATCTCGACGATCCAAGAGATTGCCTCTCAGACCAATTTGCTCTCGCTGAATGCCAGTATTGAAGCAGCCAGAGCAGGCGAAGCGGGCAAAGGGTTTGCCGTTGTCGCCTCCGAGATCCGCAAGCTGGCCGACATGTCGGCGCAAGCAGCCGAGCAGATCTCCGGCAATCTGAACAACGTTGCTTCCACCTCGAACAGCACGCAGAGCAACATGCGATCCATCGCCTTACAGATGCAGCAATGTTTGCGGATGGCGGTCGAGACCAAAGAAATTTTCATGCAGATTAACGAATCCGTTATCGAGTTGAACCGGCAAGCGAGCAACTATGACGGTTCCATTCAGTCGGTCGCCGCTTCCTCGGAGACGATCGAGAAGTCTTCGACCTATCTGGCTTCGGTCAGCGAAGAGACGACGGCAACGCTGCAGCAGCTGGCTGCTACATTGAATGTGCTGGTGAACCAGAATGCCAATGTGCTCGAACGCATCCAGCACAATGAACGGGCGCTGGAGGATCTGGTAGCCGCCACGGCTTAGAGATTCGAATAGGAAAAAGCAAAGAGACGATCATCCGGGCAGTCTGCATTCTGCCCGGGGATCGTCTCTTCTTATATCCGCTAAAGCACTGGGGAGAGTGATTGGCGTACGTTCATCATAGCGCCGTAACCTTAAAACAAGATGAAAACAGCCTGATGAATGGCTTAAAAATGCAACGTTACTTAAATCCGGTTCGAATCGAGCGGAAGCCGGATCAGGAACACGGCGCCTTCACCCGGCGGACTTTTGGCCTCGATCGCGCCTAGATGGGCTTCGATAATGGACCGGCTGATGGATAGGCCGAGCCCGGCGCCGCCATATTTGCGCGTGCGGGAAGAATCGCTCCGGTAGAATCGCTCGAACAGGCGGGGCAGATGCTCCTGGCCGATCCCGGATCCATTGTCCCGCACGGCGAGCATCGCCTCCGTATCATCGGCCGTAAGCTGAATCTCGATAAGGCCTTTGTCCGGTTCGGTATGCTGGACGGCATTGTGGAACAGGTTGAGGATGACCTGCTTGATTTTATCCGGGTCCAGTTGCAGTTGTACGGGCTCGTCGAGCAGCAGCCGTACGGTGCGTTCTCCGGCAAGCACTTGCAGTTGCGGCTCCATCTCCTGCAGGAGCGCCGCGAGCTTTACTTCCTTGAAGGTCAGCTGCGGCTCGCGGTCCAGCTTGGCCAGGAGCAGCAAGTCCTCGACCAATTTGTTAATGCGCCGGGATTCGTTATGCATGCTCTTGATAGCCGAACGGAGCTGATCGGGATTGGTCACCGCGCCGCGCAGCAGAATCTCAAGGAAGCCGTGTATGGAAGTAAGCGGCGTCCGCAGCTCATGCGAGGCGTCGGCTATGAACTGCCGCATCCGTTCCTTGGCGGCCCGTTCCGCCTCGAAGGAAGCATCGAGCCTGTCCAGCATATGGTTGAAGGAGATGGAGAGCCGGTCAATCTCCTCCTGTCCTTGGCTAGTGGGGAGCTTCTCGGTCAAATTCCCGGCATCGGTCTGCTCGACGGCCGTTACCACGCGCGAGAGCGGCACCAGCGTGCGCCGAAGCAGCGGCAGGAGCAGCGCGGCGCCAGCCGACAGCGCAAGCGCCGACAAGCCGCTGAAGATGAGCAACTGCTGCATGATGACGTCCTGCAGCTCTGTCGTGTAGACGCCCATCTGCATAATCGCGTTGCTTTTACGATTAGGCGGACCTACAGTGCGGAATACGACCAGCTGTTCATTGCCCTCGGCATCCTCAAGCAGACGGTAATTCGTCTGCGACCGCTCCGGCTGCGGCTTGTCGCGCATCGCTTCATATTCGGACGCTGGCAGCTGAGGAGATAATAGGCCGTCCTCGGCGGACAAGTCGACGAAATTGCCATCCGCGTCGAAATAAGCAAGCGACGTATCCGACAAGAAGAAGGATGGGCGCCCGGGCCGGTGAGGCGTCGTGCTATCGGCAGGTTGTGCCGCGTCCGTATCCTTAACGTCCTCGTTACTGTCATCTGCTGCAAAAGATCCGTCAGTAGCTGGAGCCTGTTTCTCCGGACCGGCGGCATTACCGCGTTCCCGGGTAGGCGGACCGGATAGTCCGCTATCGTTGTTGTTCGAGAACATCTCGACCGGGGTGGACATCAGCTGCGATGAGAGCGCTTCGGCCTTGTTGCGATAGAGGAATCCTTTCATCAGCCAATATTGCATCAGTCCGATCAGCAGCAGAATGCCCGCGATCAGCAGGATCGACCGGAACAGCAGCTGGTAGCGTAAGGAACGGGGGCCGGTCAGCAGCCGTTTCATGGCAGATCGACGCGGTAACCCGCACCGCGGAGCGTACGGATCAGCCGATGCTCCTTGTCATTGAGTTTCTCGCGCAAGGAGCGGATATACACTTCCACGATGTTGTTCTCTCCCCCGAAATCATAGCCCCATACCCGATCCAGAATGAGTGACTTGCTCAGCACAGCCCCATGGTTCATCACCAAATATTTTAGCAGCTCGTATTCGGTCGGCGACAGCTCGAGCACCCGTTCTTGATAGAGAATCTCGTTCTTCCGGTCATCGATCCGGAACGGTCCGTATACGACCGAACCGAGCAAGTCGGGGAATTGATTGCGCAGCCGTGCCTGGATGCGGGCGAGCAGTTCCTCGAACTCGAACGGCTTGGCCATATAGTCGTCCGCCCCGAGCGACAGTCCTTTGACCCGGTCGCCTACTTCATCCTTTGCCGTCAGCATAATCACGGCGATCTTCTCGCTCGATTCCTTCAGCGTATGGCACACCTCGAAGCCATTCATCTCCGGCATCATCACGTCCAGAATCGCCACATGGGGCTTGAACGCCTCGACCTTTTCCAGCGCCTCCCGTCCGTTCTGTGCGGTCTGTACCTCATAACCTTCGCTAAGCAAGCCTAGCTCGAGAAATTGCAAGATGTTCGGCTCATCGTCAGCGAGCAAAATACGAATTCGTTTGTTGGCAGTCATCATGTTCTCCTCCGGTTGTTCGTTCGATTGTCGACCCTCTTGTGAGGACATTCAGGAAACATTCAGCTTCGTTTCATTCGCCCTTCAGATCGAACGGTGAGAATGAATAAGGCAGGATAATGTTTAGATGGTAGCGTTTTTGGCGTAAGAAGTAAATCACCTTATACAACAATTATGATGGCTTACATCTGTTGCAATCAGCGGCATTCTCGTCGTTGTACGAAGTGAACATATAAAGGAGGGGATACGAATGACGGCGAAGGCGGCGTTTTCGATCATTATCCCGATGCACAATGAGGAGCCGGTGATTGAAGAGACGTATCGTCGGCTGAAGAAGGTCATGGGCATAGCCGACCTATCGTACGAGCTGATCTTCGTCAACGACGGGAGTACGGATCGCAGCGCGGAGATCATCATGGACTACGGCTATTGGGACGATACGGTGAAGTTGGTCGAACTTTCCCGCAACTTCGGCCATCAGATCGCGATCACGGCGGGCATGGATTATGCGCAAGGCAACGCGGTCATTATCATTGACGCCGACCTGCAAGATCCGCCTGAACTCATCCTCGAGATGATTGCCAAATGGCAGGAAGGGTTCGAGGTGGTCTATGCGAAGCGGGTGAAGCGCAGCGGCGAGACTTGGTTCAAAAAGGGGTCCGCAAGCTTGTTTTACCGCATTCTCCGGGCGTCGACGGACATCTCGATGGTCGATACGGGAGATTTTCGCCTGATGGACCGCAAGGTCGTGAACGAACTGCGCAAGTTGCCGGAGAACAACCGATTCGTCCATGGCTTGGTCAGTTGGGTGGGCTTCCGCCAATATGCGATCGAATATGAACGGGAGGAGCGCTTCGCCGGAGAGACCCAATACCCGCTGAAGCGGATGCTCAAACTTAGCATGGACGGCATCGCTTCCTTCTCTTACAAACTGCTTAAGCTGTCAGGTTATGCAGGGATGCTGCTGTCCGGCTTAGGATTCGTGTTCCTGTTGTACGTTCTCTTCCTCGCGATCTTCACGACGGAGACGATCAAGGGTTGGGCGTCGCTCATCAGTATTATGCTGCTATTCAACGGATTTGTCTTACTTATGCTGGGTGTATTAGGCGAATATGTCGGCCGGATCTACGATGAGACGAAAGGCAGGCCTCTCTATATTGTCAGCAATACCCTCGGAATGGATCCGCACGATCTGTCGCATCGTCCGGCAGTAAGCCAAGCGGTTGGTTACGAGTCGCGAAGGTAGGTCACTCCTCTCACGAATATCCATTTTTTTGCATACAGATATCCGCTCATGGATAACATAACCAACGTTTGAACTATGAAGAAGGGCAACGGTGGAGACCATGACGGATGATAACAAAGTATCGAACAATACGCTGACGACCCGCCAAGGACATCCGGTGTCGGATAATCAGAACGTGCGGACGGTCGGCAGCCGAGGACCTACGACGCTCGAGAACTATCAATTCATCGAGAAAATCACGCATTTCGACCGCGAACGCGTCCCTGAGCGCGTCGTGCACGCGCGCGGCGCCGGCGCGCATGGCTACTTCGAAGCCTATGGCAAGGTAGGCGACGAGCCGATCTCCAAATACACGCGGGCGAAGCTCTTCCAAGAGCCGGGCAAGCAGACGCCGGTCTTCGTCCGTTTCTCGACGGTCGTTCATGGCGGGCATTCCCCCGAGACGCTTCGCGATCCGCGCGGCTTCGCCGTGAAATTTTATACCGAGGATGGCAACTGGGATCTGGTCGGCAACAACTTGAAGGTGTTCTTCATCCGCGATCCGATCAAATTCCCGGACATGGTGCATGCCTTCAAGCCGGATCCGGTCAACAATCTGAATAATCCGGAGCGGATGTTCGACTTCCTGTCGCTGACGCCGGAAGCTACGCATATGGTTACCTTCCTGTTCTCCCCTTGGGGCATTCCGGCGAACTACCGCCAGATGCAGGGCTCGGGCGTGAACACCTACAAATGGGTGAACAGCGAGGGCCAAGGCGTACTCGTCAAGTATCATTGGGAGCCGAAGCAGGGAATCAAAAATCTGCTGCAGAAGGACGCGGAGCAAATCCAGTCCGTGCATACCGAGCATGCGACCCAGGACTTATACGACGCGATCGAGCGCGGCGATTATCCGGAGTGGGAGCTTAGTGTGCAAATCTTAAGCGATGACGAGCATCCGGAGCTGGACTTCGATCCGCTGGACGTGACGAAGCTGTGGCCGCATGACCAATTCCCGTTCCTGAAGGTCGGCAAGATGGTACTTGACCGCAACCCTGCCAATTATTTCAATGAGGTCGAGCAAGCGGCATTCGGCACCGGCGTGCTGGTGGACGGCCTTGATTTCTCGGATGATAAAATGCTCCAGGGCCGCACGCTGTCGTACTCGGATACGCAGCGTCATCGCGTAGGCGCGAACTATCTGCAGCTGCCGATCAACGCGCCGAAGACGCATGTGGCGACCAATCAGCGGGACGGGCAGATGGAATACAAGGTGGATTTGGCTCCGGGCCAGAATCCGCATGTCAACTACGAGCCTTCTTCCATGGGCGGACTGAAGGAAGCGCCTAAGGCCGGCAAGGATCACGAGCCGCATTATAATGCGAATCTCGTACGCGAACGGATCGAGCGCACGAACGATTTCGGCCAGGCCGGCGATACGTACCGTTCGTTCGAAGAGTGGGAGCGCGAGGAGCTGATCGAGAATCTGGTCGGCGTGCTCAAGATCTGCAAACCGGACATTCAGGAGCGCATGATCGGTTACTTCACCCAAGCGGATCCGGATTACGGCAGACGCGTATCCGAGGGCGTTAGGCAAGCAGGTTCCACCAGCTCGCATACCAGCTCGGCCGATGCCGACCAAGCGGCGAAACAGGCCCGGAGCGATGCGAAGGAGACTGACGGTTATTAGGCTGGAGACGTTCATGAGGTGACTCATGGGCGTTTTTTTAATATATAGGAATTTGTATAGTTTCACGGTTATCAATCATCCTCTATTGCTCCGGAATGAAACGAGCTGCACCTTTAAAGACGGCGAAAACCGGTTCACTTTGTGGCCAATAATTCTGTAAGTGTTGGCAGCATTCTACAAAAATAGCGGTCATATAGGTGTTATGTACTAGAAATCTTCATCAACCCTTCATAATCCCTTCATTATGCCTTCATCCTTTCTTCATGAAAATGCCATAGGTGCGGTGGTATTCTAAAAGGCATAGAGAAAAACATACGGTAGGAGCCATCGGAGGGAAATAACCATGGATGCAATGACTTTTGTGCTTTTTGGCGCTACAGGCGATTTGGCAAAACGTAAAATATTCCCTGCATTATACAATCTTTTTGTAGATCAGAAGCTGCCGAGCAGTTTCGAGCTGGTCGGTCTTGGCCGAAGACAATTCCAGGAAAGCGAATTCCAGGCCCAAGTGGAGAAATCGCTCCACTCGTTCAGCAGAAGGCCGGTCACGGATCCTGATTCCGTTGCCCAATTCCTGTCGATGATTCGTTACGTGGAGCTTAACGTAGGCGAACCGGCAGACTATGTGAAACTGAATGACCGGATCTCGCAGCGGGAGCAGCAACTGGGACTGCCGCAGAACCGCGTATTCTATATGTCGGTCGGCCCTGAGCTGTTCGGACCGATCGTGTCGAATCTTAAGGCTAGCGGACTAAGCGAAGTGACGGGCTGGAAGCGCCTGGTCGTCGAGAAGCCGTTCGGCCATGACTTGGTTACTGCGCGCGAGCTGAATGCCAGCCTCAGCCGAGTCTTCGACGAACACGAAACTTACCGAATCGATCATTACTTGGGCAAGCCGATGGTGCAGAACCTGGAGGTTCTCGAGTATTCCAACCCGATCCTGCAGGCGCTGTGGCGCAACCGGTACGTGGCGAACGTGCAGATTACCGCTGCAGAGACCGTGGGCGTGGAGAGCCGGGCAGGCTATTACGACCATTCGGGCGCGCTAAGAGATATGTTCCAGAATCATATGCTGCAGATGCTCATGATGTTGGCTATGCAGCTGCCGAAGCACAGCACGGCCGATGATGTGGGCTTCAAGAAACGCAAAGTGATGGAATCGCTGCGTGCGCTTAATCCGGAGGATATCGCGGCGAACGTCGTACGCGGACAATACGCAGCCGGCATAATGGGCGGACAAGAGGTCGTCGGTTATAAGGATGAGCCGGGCGTGGCTCCGAATTCGACGACAGATACCTATATTGCGGCAAGACTATGGATTGACGATTACTTCTGGAGCGAAGTGCCGTTCTATATTCGAACGGGCAAGCGGATGAAGAGTAAGACGACGCGGATCGTGATCGAGTTCAAGGATCCTTCCGATAAGTTCACGCGGACGAACGAGACGACGACGCCGAATCTGCTTATTATCGATATCGGGCCTGAGGCGGGCATGACCTTCCAGATCAATATGAAGAACCCGCTGACCGGCAAGCTGGAAGCCGTTCCGATTCACTTCGGTTCGGATGAGAGCAACGTACCGGAAGCATACGAGAAGCTGATCGGAGACATGATGGCCGGCGACTCGACCTTCTTCGCGCACTGGGATGAGGTGGAGCTGGCGTGGCAGTGGGTTGAGCCGATTCTTCAAGCGTTCGAGGCGAATGAAGTACCGATTCACTCGTATCCCGCAGGATCGAACGGTCCGCTCGCGGCGAAGCAGCTGCTCGAGGCAGACGGATATCACTGGTGGCTGGATGAGGAGCTCGAATCCGAGCAGGCCGAAGCCGCTGCGCCAACCAGCCCAGAGTTGGCTGTAACGCAAGCCTAATGAACGTATCAGCAGTACGAGGCGGAGTTCCCCTTGTGCTGCTGATTTTTTTCTTAACTTGCTGTTTGTGAAAATACCCAAATAGTAACATTAAAAGGCAACAAATTTAAATGTTTCGTTTGGAGGATTCATGGGATCCTTGTCGAACTACTAAGAACGAACAAAAATTGACTTGGATGCGACGATCTTTCTCCTTTATTTGGGCACTTGGGAGATTGGGAGCAAGTAGTGCAACCGACCAGTAGCTATAATGCCGGTCGGTTTTTTGTCGTTTTAGCATGTTAAATGGGGAGCAGCATATATGATTGCATCAAGGTTGGAACGGAGGAAAGGGTCATGAATTGCAACGCTTTAGTCAATACCGTCATTGACCCTCAAATTGAATTATTGCTGGTCAAGCTGAAGCAGCATGATGAAGATACGTATACGCATTCTATGCGGGTAGCCGAATATTGCGCATGGTTCGCGGATCTGCTGCAGATGTCCAAGGAAGAGCGGGAGTTATTCGTCATTTCCGCGCTGCTGCACGATATCGGCAAGCTGCGTATTCCGGGAGAAATTCTGCGGAAGGATGCGAAGCTCAGCGACGAGGAATGGAGCGAGATTCAGAAACATCCGATCTATGGCATGGAATATGTGGAGCAGCTGGTCACCCAAGGTCTGGTCCATCCGGATGTCATCATGCTGCATCATGAGAACACGGACGGCAGCGGATATCCGACGCAATCGAAGGTGGACGTATTGCCGCGCGAGGTCCGCATGATTCGCATTATCGACAGCTATGATGCGATGACCAGCAACCGCAATTATCGACGGGTGAAGACCAAGCAAGAGGCATTGGAAGAGCTGCAGCGCTGCGCGGGCCGATTGTATGACCCGGAGCTCGTCGATTTGTTCTGCCGCTATTTGACCAACCAGTAAAGAGAAGACCAAGAAGCCCCGCAACAGCGCCATGGAGGCGGAACGTTGCGGGGCTTTGCTGTGTATATATCCGGTTGATTAGGCTGTCGTCAGCTTAACCAGCTTGGCGCCATGCGGCGGGATCGTGAGCGCGATGGAATCGTTCTTCGTGCCGAGATCCTCATGCTGCCACAGATCACGAACCTGGACAGGCGTGTTCAACCCAAGCTGTTCGAGCGTGACGCGCACTTCGGTTTCTTCGTCGCTTGAATTGAACAGGGCTGCATAGTGATTTCCCTGCACATCCGTGCTCGACCAGACGATACGATCCTCTTCGCGATAGACTTGTTTTGCCCCGCGGCCATCGCGCAGCAAATGCAAGACCTCATCGTTCGTCAGCAGGCCAAGCGTCCACTCGTCATTATCCCGCATCTCGCCGCCCATCATGAGCGGTGAACGGAAGATCGACCAGAGGGTCATCATCGTCAGCTGCTCGTCCTTGGTGAAGCGGGTCCAACGGTCGGCGCCGCCGCCGTCGACCGAACGAATGCCAAGGTGACCGAGCGGGAGCATATCGCAGTCCGGCCAGCTGCCCGCATCCACATAAGGCGCCCACTTCTCGCAGCGTTCGAACATGTTGTACAAGAGCGGCCACAGATCCCAGAAGTCATCGGTCATCCGCCACATGTTCGCATTAGCCGTAAACTGCTCGACATACTCCAAAGGAGCCGGACCTGGCGATAGGCTTAGCACCATCGGTCGGCCGCAATTGTCGATCGCTTGGCGGATCATCGCGATTTCTTCGGCATGGATATGGTAGAGGCGGGAGGCTGCGATATCGTCGACCTTGACGAAATCGACTTCCCACTCCGCATACAGCTGGAACAAGGAATTGTAATAGGCTTGCGCGCCTTCCTTGGCTGGATCGAGACCATACATGTCCGTGTTCCATGGACAGATGGAGTTCGTATGCGCGATATCGCGCGCCCCGGCTTCGGATCCCAGAATCGGCGTATTGGCATGAACGGCTTGACGCGGAATGCCGCGCATGATGTGGATGCCGAATTTCAAGCCCAGGCTATGTACATAGTCGGCGAGCGGCTTGAACCCTTTGCCGCCTTCAGCGGATGGGAAACGATTGACAGCAGGGATCAGACGCGAATATTCATCCATCTCGAGCGGTACGAATGGACGGTAGGCGGAGGAGACGGCACCCGGCTCCGACCATTGGATGTCGACGACGACATACTCCCAGCCGTAAGGCTTCAGAAACTTGGCCATATAATCGGCATTGCCGCGGATTTCTTCCTCGCGGACGGCGGCGCCGTAACAGTCCCAACTATTCCAGCCCATTGGGGGCGTAGGGGCATAAGTGCGATGGTTCATTTGTGACAGCTCCTTTTACGCATATCGATTGATTTCAAGCGCTTTCTATCTACACAATAATCGATATACAGCCGGTTCTGCTACGACAATCCTGTGCTTAGTTTGTAAAATATTGCTCAGTCGAATATGAGGTGATTCGCCGCGAGCACTTCCTTGCCGGAGCGATAATCCCCTGGCGTGCAACCGACCCATTGTCGGAAAACCTTGCTGAAATAGCTCCCCCCGGCGAACCCGCAGCGTCTGGCGACTTCATCGATCGTAATCGTTGAATTCCGCAGATACTCAGCCCCTTTCACAATTCGGATCCGGGTCAGATAGTCGCCTGGCGTGTAACCGGTCGTCCTGGTGAACAAGCGGGTAAAATGGAATTTCGACAATCCGGCAGCAGTCGCAGCGTCATCGATGCTAATGGCTTCTCCGAAGTGGTTGGTCAAATATTGCGCGGCTTCCCTTATAGCCGGCGGCCATTGTTCCTCCTTCGGCCGGTTGGCCGTCCTGGCCAGCTCCATCATGAAGCGGTAGACGAGCGACGAGGCGGCATAGGCATCGTTAATGCGGCCGGCAGCCGCATCCTGAACGCCCCCTTGCAAGACGCGGATCGCCGGACTTTCCGTTGCCAACGAAAAGACGGTCCCGAGCTGATGCTTCAACTCCTCTCTTAGTCCGCCAAGCGGATGCTGCCGCATCAATATAAAATAGAACTCCCAACCCTCGCTATCCGGCGGCAAATCATAGCGATGCACGCTGGGAATATCGACGAGAAAAGCTTGCTGCGGGCGCAAATCATATACGGCGTCCGCGGTCTGGAGGCGTCCGCGACCGGAAAGTGTATATTGGAACAAGTACAACGGTCCGTCAATTCGTTTCATGCCATCCCATTCGTAATGGCCAGTCACCCGGTCATACCCCAGAGCAAACAGCGAGTAAAGGGGCAGATGCTCCTTCCCGGTAAAACGAAAGCCGTACGTCCCGTAACGTTGAGCGGCCAAGGCGATCCGACTCCCTTCTTGCGATTCTAAGTCATCGATCTTCACTTCTACCTACCGTACCGCGAAGTTGTCGGTTTTTCAATCATTGTTGCCGGATTATCCGCTGTTCGGCAGGTTATGCATGACGATACGCTGATCGTATGTGACATGGCGATCGGCCATGTGCGAAAGGAATGGGATTAAAGGGAGCGAGGGAACGATAATGACAAGCTATCGGTATGACTTTGGCGTGACGGCGCCTGTAGAAGGCTGGCAGAAAGTAAAACCGGATACCGTGTATAGCCTGGCGGCAGGTTACGGATTTGAGGAAGCCGGGGTCGTGAGCGGATGTGAGCGGCAGGAGGAGTCGACTCCTCTTGTACGGGATTTCTGCATTCCGTTCGAGTCCGTCTTTGCCGCTGATGTGGACAATGGCACGTACATCGCGACGGTGATCATCGGCGATGCGGTTGCCGCTACGCATACGACGATCAAGGCTGGGACAGGGCGTCTTGTCCGCCAAGGAATCCGCACGGTGGCCGGGCAATATAGCAGGGAAACATTCGCCGTTCGGATCGAGAATCAGCAGTTCCGCTTGGCGTTCTCCGGTCTTGCGCCGCGAATTAACGCGCTGGAGCTAAGACGGTCCGAGGAGCCATTCACCATCTATATCGCAGGAGATTCCACGGTGACCGACCAGCCTGCCGACGGTTATCCGTATGCGGGATGGGGCCAGATGCTCGGCGCTGCGCTCAAGGCCGACGCGGCGATCTCGAATCATGCGATATCCGGCCGCAGCTCCAAAAGCTTCATCGGCGAGGGCAGGCTGCAAACCATCCTGGCTGAACTAAGAGCAAGCGACATGCTGCTCATCCAATTCGGGCATAATGACCAGAAGCTTGACGAGCCGCGCAGAACTGAGCCTTTCACAACGTATAAGGAACACTTAATGGCTTATATCGATGGAGCTCGATCGCGCGGTGCGCTTCCAATTCTGGTGACGCCCGTTCATCGCCGTTATTATGACGGAGATCAGTTGGTCGATACGCATGGCGATTACATCGTGGCGATGAAAGAGCTGGCGGAAGAAGAAGGCGTGCTCCTCGTCGATCTGGCGGCCAAAAGCAAAGCGCTGTTCGAGCAGCTTGGTCCGGAAGGGACGAAGTCCGTCTTCATGTGGGGAGCCCCTGGCGAATTCCTGAACTTCCCCGGCGGCGTCGCCGACAATACGCATTTTCAGGAGCGGGGCGCGATCGCGCTGGCTCAGCTTGTCGCAGAGGGACTGAAGGAGCTGCGCATTCCGGGCCTGCTTGTGGCGCTGCGATAGCTTTAAGGATGCCTGAAATTTGGGGCGCGGCCAACATTTTGAGATGCGAAAGTGCTCCTTCTAGGCGTATAATCGTAGATGACAAGCGTATTCAAGCTATCTTCATAATCTGCTTGTCGCTAAGGAGTGACGAGCTACTGTCATGGAACTACCGCTGGATAATCCAATGCCTATGCCTGATCCCGCACCAAGACCCAAGCAATGGCTGCGCGCAATCGGCCGCTGGCTGATCTATCGGTTCATTGCTACCTTTGCCCGTGATACCCTCTTTTGGCGGTTATCCGTTATTGGCGTCTGGGTAGTCTATATGATATCGCTCTTGCTGACGGTGCTTGGTACGCCGACAGGCCTTGGCGTCGCAATCGATTGCCTGATCGCGGCTTTCCTCGGCACCGTGGTTATGGGAACTGCCTGCTCGATCATCGCTTTCCTGTTCTCGATGATGTACGTCCCCCTCCCGCGTTTTTTTGCGGGGAGTTTGCTGTATACCGGATTTATCGTTTATGTCATTTTGTATCATGCAGATATGGGCAATTATGTCTCCGTCGTGAGCAGTGTTATTGTCGCTGTCGCCGGGGCGATTGCGGGCATCATTCTCGCGATCTTGCTTCATCCGCGAATTGGCGGCAAGTCAAAGCTTGCGTTCGCGACCGTTCTTGTGTTGGCAGGCGTCTCCTCGATTGCTTGGCCGCCGGCGAACACGCCGGCCGAACCGGCGCTAGCACCAGGCGAAGTGCTCGATGTGCCGATCATTGAGGCGGGTAATCCTGCTCTTGCGGGTTCGTATCCCGTGCGTGCATTCACCTATGGAAGCGGTGTTGACCGTCATCGGAGCGAGTATGGTGAAGCGGTCGGACTGATCACACCGTCTGTAGATGCCTCGGCCTATATTACCAAATGGTCGCGGATCCGCGAATGGTTCTGGGGTTTCGACGAAACGGCGCTTCCCGTCAACGGAAGGATGTGGATGCCGGAGGGCGAAGGTCCGTTCCCGGTCGTCCTTATCGTGCACGGCAACCATCTGATGGAGCAATTCTCCGACGGCGGGTATGCTTATCTGGGTGAGCTGCTGGCTAGCCGGGGGTTCGTCACCGTGTCCGTGGACGAGAACTTCTTGAATTACTCGGTATGGGGAAATATCCCTAACCAAGATTTCAAAGTACGCGCATGGATGCTGCTGAAGCATCTTCAACAGCTCGCGAATTTCAATCAGCTGCCGGGCAATCCGATGTCGGGCAAGCTGGACATGAATCGGGTCGCGCTGATGGGGCACTCGCGCGGCGGTCAAGCGGCGCCGATGGCTGCCGATTGGACGCGTTGGTTCAAGTCCGATCAGACGCTCGCCGGTCTTGAAGATATTCATGTTCAAGCGGTTGTCGCGATTGCGCCGACGGACAAGCAGATCGACAAGACATCCGCGCGGCTCAAGGATATCTATTATTTGACCCTGCAAGGCGCGCAGGATGGCGACGTTAACGACTTCTACGGTGAACGTCAATACATCCGTACCAGCTTCTCGAATACCGCGGCAGGGAACGAGCGGTTCAAAGCGTCCTTGTACATTGGCGAAGCCAATCACAGCCGGTTCAATACCGATTGGGGGACGATGGACGACAGCCTGCCGGGCGGCTTGTTCCTGCGTCACGCAGGGATGATGCCGGCGGACGATCAGCGTGAGGTCGCGAAGGTGTATATTGCCGCTTTCCTGGAGACGGCGCTTCACGGCAAGTCGGACTACGAGCCGCTGTTCGAGGATTACCGGACGGCAGGCTCTTGGCTGCCGGAGGCGACGTATTTTAACCAATACGAGAAAGGGGCTTTCCTGCCGCTGGCCACCTTCGACGAAGACAGGGATAAGACGGTTCAGCAGGATGGCAGCACGGCGGAAGTGGATGGGCTGCAATGGTCCGAGGAGGAAGCCATAGACCGCCAACGGCATAACCGCGGGACGCGCGGCGTCGTGCTCAAGTGGAACGAAGGACGCGGAGGCAGTTATACTATCGAGCTGTCCGAATCCTTCCGCCGCCGGTTGAGCGGAGCGAGCCCGGAGACCGTGCTCCAGTTCTCCATGTCCGATCTCGAACGTGACTTAAGAGAGAAGGAACAGACTATCCCGCCGCTCGATGTGCAGGTGGATGTCACACTGCAGGACGGATCGAGCATCACGCAGCCGCTGCAAGCCTTCATGCCAGTCGTAGAGCCGGTGCAATCCCAATTCACCATCGCCTCTTGGATGGAGAAACGGATCAAGGACGGCAAGTACAAAGAATCGACGGAGCCGGTGCTCCAGACGTACCGCTTGCCGCTCAAGGTGTACGATTTCGGCGGCCAACCGACAGATGCCTCCGAGATTACGGCCATTACGTTCCGCTTCCAAGGCGGACCGGGTAAAGTGATGCTAGATAATATCGGATTCGATAACCTAGAATAAGACCTTTTGATAAAACGACTGCAGCGAAGCTGCGGTCGTTTTTTGTTTCCATTTTTTTATTTTTGCTCTGCAACAATAAAAACGTAAAGCGTGTCCACAAAGTGGACGTCAAGCGAGGGATGCACGGTAGCTGCATTTTCCACTAGCCCAGCAGTCACCTCCCCGAGGCAAAAAGTCGCGAACGAAGTTCGAACGCAGAGCTTTGTCCGCAACGGATTGCGTTATACCAATCCGTATGGACAAAAGCGGGCCAACGCCGAAAGGACTCATCGAAGACGGCCGCGTTACGAGTCACGCAGATTATCGGAGTCTAAGAGTTTTCCAATGGAAAACTCACTTCGGAAGCATAAGCTTGGGTGATGACCCTCTTGTTACCCTCCAATGGAGGGGGAAGGGGCGAGGTGATCTCAAGGAAGGGGCGAGGGAAAAAGTAAGAGGCGAGTGAAGAAGGTTGCTGTCAGTAAGGTTTGTCTTAAAGGTTGGAATCAGTAGAGTAGGGGGGCAAAGGGGGAAGGCGAAAATTCCCACCTCCCGTTATCTAACACAATGTCGATTATTTTCCGATGCTAAGCCTATCAGCAACATCAACAAGAGTGAGGGGATTGTATTGTCGAATCATTACATCACCGAACAAATGGTAGAAATGTTCATCTATGAAACGACGCAAAATATCGAGCAGTTGGAGCAAGAGATCGTGCTCTGCGAAGCCAACGGGTTCGTACCGTCGGCCGTCAATGAGATTTTGCGCAATATGCATACGATAAAAGGCTCATCTGCCATGATGTTCTATACGAGTATCGCAACGCTCTCCCATTCGCTGGAAGATCTCTTCTTCTTCCTGCGCGAGAACAAGCCGGAGGAGGTCGACTACTCGACCCTGTCCGATCTAGTATTGGAGGGCATCGACTTCATCAAAGTCGAGCTGCACAAAATCAAATCGAAGGAGCCGGTCGACGGCGACGCTTCCGGACTGATCGAGACGATCAATCAGTTCCTTGCGGCTGTAAAGGGGACGAATGCGAAACCTCCGGCACAAGACACTGGGCCGGAAGAGACGATGACGAAGCTCGAGCAGGCGCACGAAGCGGAGTGGGAGCTGAATCGGTCGGTTTCGGTCCGAACGCGGACGGTTGCGCATCGGCTCGGCTACGAGGCGACGATTCATTTCGAAGACGGGTGCGAGATGGAGAATGTACGGGCTTACGGCATCGTACATAGCTTGCAAGAGCTCGCAAGCGACATGGTCTGCGACCCGCCCGATTATATCGAGAACGAGGCGAGCATCCAGACGATTCGGAAGCAAGGTTTCGCGATACGCTTCCAATCTTCGGAGCCGTACGATGTGGTGCATAACCGGATTAGCGATACGCTTTTCCTGCGCAGTCTAACGCTGAGCGTCATCCGGGAGAACCGCCCTCAGACCGAATATAAAGCCAACCTGAGGTTCGAGGATGGTTGCGAGATGGAGAATATCCGGGCATTCGGCGTCGTGCATGCCTTGAAACAAATCGCCTGGGGGATCGCATGCGATCCGGAAGATTACGTAGAGAACGAAGCGAGCATCCCGTTCATTCGCGAACAGGGGTTTACCGTCACGTTCAAGACGAACGAATCGTATGAGCGCATCGCCAAACTATTCGAAGATACGTTGTTCCTATCCGAATTGAAGCTGGAACAAGAGCCGGAGCAGCTTGACGAGACATTATGCGCAACTCAAGAGGCCGGCTCAGACCAACTAACCAAGCCATCGCCAGAAGTAACGGTCCCATCATCCGGCAAGCCAGAAGCCGAAGCGCAGAAGCCAGATACACAGAAACCAGATACACAGAAACCGAAGGCGAAGACGCCTAAGAAGGAAACATCCGATCATAGCTCACCGGCGGGACAAAGCTTGATCAGCGTCAATATCGAGAAGCTGGACAGGCTGATGGATCTCGTCGGGGAGATGGTTATCGCCGAAGCGATGGTAACGCAGAATCCGGATCTGCAGGGTCTTCAGCTGGACCGATTCCATAAAGCGGCGCAGCTGCTGCACAAAATTACGAGCGAGCTGCAAGATGTCGTCATGTCCATCCGCATGGTGCCGCTGTCCGCAACCTTCCAGAAGATGCACCGCATCGTCCGGGACATGTGCAAAAATTTGGGCAAAGAAGTGCAGCTGAAGCTGATCGGCGAAGAAACCGAAGTCGACAAGAACGTGATCCAGCATATCTCGGATCCGCTCATGCATCTTATCCGCAATTCGATCGACCACGGGATCGAATTGCCCGAGCACCGCGATGCGGCAGGCAAGGCAAGAGCCGGCGTCGTCACGCTTGAAGCGAAGAATGCGGGCGGCGACGTCTACGTGATCATCAAGGACGATGGCAAAGGACTGTCGAAGGAGAAGCTGCTCGAGAAGGCGAGGAAGAACGGCCTCTTGACCAAACCGGAAGAGGAGATGACCGACAAAGAAATTTTCGGCCTCATCTTCCTGCCGGGCTTCTCCACTAAGGAAGCGATCTCGGAATATAGCGGACGGGGAGTCGGAATGGATGTCGTCTCCCAGAATATCAGCGCCATCGGAGGCAGTATTTCCGTTGACAGTGCGGAAGGAAGCGGCACGACGATTACGCTCAAAATTCAGCTCACCCTTGCGATCATCGACGGAATGACGATGCGTGTCGGCACCTCGCGCTATACGATACCGACGAATGCGATCGTCGAATCGTTCCGACCGAAGGAGCGGGACATTATCCGCGATCCGGATGACCGCGAGATGATTATGGTCCGGGGACAATGTTATCCGATCCTGCGGCTCCACCGGTTATACGGGGTGAAGTCGGATACGACGCAGTTCCATGAAGGCATCCTGATCATGACGCAGCACGATGACCAAGCGTTCTGCCTGTTCGCGGACGAACTGATCGGCCAGCAGCAGGTCGTCGTCAAAGCGCTGCCGGAATATATCAAACGCATGCGCAACATACAAGGCCTTGCAGGCTGCACGCTGTTGGGAGACGGAAGCATCAGCTTGATTTTGGACCCAGGGGCATTGTCTGCACGCGGATAACAACATGGACAGATTAAGATGGAAGGAGCATGTGGAGAATGTCGCATGAGGAAGAGCAATACGACATGTACGAAGAGGATACGCAGCGAGGGAAGTATCTGACCTTCAAGCTGGTGAACGAGTCTTACGGCATTGAGATCAAATACGTGATCGAGATCATCGGCTTGCAGCCGGTGACGATCGTGCCGGAGCTGCCGGATTATATGCAGGGCATTATCAACCTGAGGGGAAAAATCATCCCGGTCATGGACGTCCGGCTGCGCTTCAAGAAGCCGTTCCGCGAATACAACGACCGGACATGCGTTATCGTGATCGAGATCGAGGACATTACGATCGGGCTGATCGTCGATAGTGTCTCCGAAGTGCTGGCCATTCCGGAATCGGAGATCGTCAGTCCCACGGAGCTCGGACAGAGTCACCGCAACAAATATATTAAGGGGATCGGCAAGTCCGGCGATGAGGTGAAGCTCATTCTGGACTGCGCGAAGCTGCTGCAGGAGCAGGATGTTACGAATCTGACTGCGCTGACGTAGCATGTTCACTACAACATACATCATGGGACAACAACGAGGAGGAACATTCATCATGAAACTTACCGTCAAGAATCGGCTGCTAGTCAGCTTCGGCTTCGTGCTGCTGCTGCTCGTGCTGATCGGCAGTTATGCAATCTATTCATTAAACAAAGTCAACGAACAATCCACGGTGATTAGTGAAGAATGGCTGCCAGGGGTGAATGCGGCGAATGCGTTGAACACGATGACGTCCGATTTTCGCAATTTGGAATACCGCCATATTATTTCGGGCGATCAGCAAACGCTGGCGAATCTGCTCAAAGAAGTGGACATTCAGAAAGCGGCTATACAGGATATGATGCATCAATATGAGACGACCATCCGAATAGAGGAAGACAGGGAGAAGTTCAATACGTTCAAGACAGATTGGCTGTCCTACGAGAAAATAAGCGGAGAAGTGCTTGGGCTCAGCACGCAGATGAAGAACGCGGCTGCAATTGAGCGCATGGAGAGTGATTCGAAGGCCTTGTTCGACAAGGTCTCCAATGAACTGCTTAATATTGTGACCTATAATCAATCCCACGCGGACGAAGCAAGCAAACTGGGGGACGATGTGTACGCCAATACCCGAACGATCCTGATTGTCGTGATCGTCCTGGCGGTCATCATTACATTGGTCGTAAGCATGCTCATCATTAACAGCATTATCCGTCCGCTCCGCACGCTAACGGAAGCGGCCGACCGTCTGGCAGTCGGCGATGTGAGCGCCAACGTCAAGGCAACGTCGCAAGACGAGATCGGTATGCTGATGGAGGCCTTCGCGGCCATGATTACGAATATCCGCGAGCAAGCGCAGACAGCCGAGCGTATCGCGGCAGGAGATCTGACGGTCAACGTTCATGTTCGTTCCGAGCAGGACCTGCTTGGCCGCAAGCTACAAGAACTGGTTCGCAACATGAACGATGTCATGGCGGGCATTAGTTCTTCCGCAGAACAGGTCGCTTCGGGCTCCAGCCAAGTCTCCGCTTCTAGCATAGCCCTGTCGCAAGGCGCCACTGAGCAGGCGAGCGCGGTAGAGGAGTTGTCGGCTTCCCTGGAGGAAATCTCCTCGCAGACGAATCTGAATGCGCAGAACGCTGGCAATGCTAATGAGCTGGCTGAGACGCTGAAGGCGAATGCGGTCAATGGCAATCAGCAGATGCAGAATATGCTCAGCGCCATGGAGCAGATCAACGATGCGTCGGCGAGTATCTCCAAAATCATTAAAGTCATCGACGAGATTGCATTCCAGACGAATATTCTGGCGCTCAATGCAGCCGTTGAAGCAGCGCGTGCCGGTCAACATGGCAAAGGATTCGCCGTCGTTGCCGAGGAAGTGCGCAATCTGGCTGCCCGCTCTGCAGGCGCTGCCAAAGAAACGACCGACATGATCGAAGGTTCGATCAAGAAGGCGGAATCCGGTACGAAGATTGCCCGCGATACCGCTGAAGAACTGTCTCAATTGGTGAGCGGCATCGAGAAGGTTGCGCAGCTGGTCGGGAATATCGCGATCGCTTCGAATGAGCAGGCTTCCGGCATTGCCCAGATCAACCAAGGCATTATGCAGGTATCGCAGGTTATTCAGACGAACTCGGCGACGAGTGAAGAGAGCGCGGCAGCAAGCGAAGAGCTGTCGAGCCAAGCAGGCATGCTGAAGGAAATGGTCAGCCGCTTTACGCTCAAGCAAGGCAATAACGGATTCGGCAAATTCGATGAGTTCAGCCCTGCCGTACTTCGCATGCTCGAGACAATGGGCGAGAAGATGCCGAAGGAGCCGGCCCGCGATTCGCATGATTCCCAAGGGGCTTGGTCGAAGATCGCTCTTAGCGATAACGAATTCGGCAAATACTAACAGGTATTAGCCGATGGCAGCCATTACGGATCAAGAATTCAAGCAGCTGGCCGACTATGTGAAGGCGCATTACGGGATACACTTGAAGGATGAGAAGCGTCCGCTCGTTCTCGGGCGGCTGCAGCATGTGCTGACCGAGAAGGGGTTCGCGACTTTTACCGAATATATGAAATATGTCACTTCGGATCGGACCGGTGCCGCAGCCAGAGGCTTGGTGGATAAAATTACGACCAACCATACATTCTTCATGCGGGAGACGGAGCATTTTCATTTTTTCAAAAGCCAGGTGCTGCCGTACTTGGTGAAGACGGTGAAAGAGAAGGACCTTCGGATCTGGAGCGCAGGCTGCTCTTCCGGCGAAGAGCCCTATACGCTGGCGATGATTATCGACGAGTTCTTCGGCGCACAGAAACCGCAATGGGATACGAAGGTGCTGGCCACCGATATCTCCAGCCGCGTGCTCGAGACCGCGCAGAAGGGGATTTACAGCCTGGAATCGATCCAGACCATCCCGGCGGGGTGGAAGAGCGGCTATTTCCGTAAGCTCAATGCGGAGCAGGCGGTTGTCGATTCGAAGCTGCAGCGGGAAGTCGTCTTCAGGAAGTTTAATCTGATGGACCCCGTTTTCCCGTTCAAACGGAAATTTCACACGATCTTTTGCCGGAATGTGATGATTTATTTCGACGGACCGACCAAGAATAATTTGGTGAACAAATATTACGAAATGATGGAACCCGGCGGTTATCTGTTCATCGGCCACTCGGAATCCATCGACCGGAACGAATCCCCGTTTCAATATGTACGGCCGGCGATTTATCGCAAGCCGTTCTAGTACGCAAGAGGAAGGAGCCGTATTCAGCGTGAAACGAGCCATCCGAGTATTGGTCGTTGACGATTCCATGATTTTTCGGGAGGTCATTGCGCGCGCGATCGCTGCGGACGACCAGATCGAGGTTGTCGGGACGGCCGGCGATCCATTCGAAGCCAGGGACAAGCTGATCGCGCTGAGGCCTGATGTCATGACATGCGATGTGGAGATGCCGCGGATGAACGGCATCGAGTTTATCCGCAGGCTGCTGCCGCAAGTCCAGCTGCCGGTCGTCATCGTCAGCAGCGCGAATCAAGCAGTGAGCGAGGCGATGATGGCCGGCGCGGTCGAATTCGTCAAGAAGCCGGATCCGCAATCGACCCGCAGCGTAGAGACATTCATTCACGCGCTCATCGCGGCGATCAAGGCGGCAGCCGCAGCCAAGGTCGTGCCTCCCCCGGCGCAGCGCAGGACAGTAGAGCCCATAGAGACTGCTGCGCCAACTATTCCAGTGGGAGCCGCAACCCGGCAGCTCATCGCCATCGGCGCGTCGACTGGCGGCACGGAGGCCATCCATCACGTGCTTAAGCATCTGCCGGCGTCGGTGCCCGGGATCGTGGTCGTGCAGCATATTCCTCCCGGATTCTCGCGTATGTTCGCGGAACGGCTCAACCAGATGACGGCCTTCGAAGTGAAGGAAGCGGCGACCAATGACGAGGTCAGGCCAGGACGGGTACTGATTGCGCCAGGCGACCGCCATATGCGGGTGAAGAAGGTCGGCGGCGTCTACCGGGTGGATTGCTTCGAGGGCGAAAAGGTGAACGGTCATTGCCCGTCCGTCGATGTCCTCTTCGAATCGGCCGCGAAGACGGCCGGCAACGACTGCGTGGGCGTCATTATGACGGGAATGGGCTATGACGGCGCCAAAGGCTTGCTCAACATGCGACGCAAAGGCGCTCGAACAATCGGTCAGAACGAGCAGTCGTCGGTCGTATACGGCATGCCGAAAGTCGCCTTCGAATTAGGAGCGGTCGAAAAACAAGCATCGCTGGAGTTCATTCCCCAAGCGATCCTCAAAATGTTATAAAACTAGCCCCGCTGCCGATAAGGCGGACGGGGCTATTCGCATGGAAGTATCGATCAGGTGAAGGAGAGGGGGAAACAACCGCACGCAGCAAAAAGGTAAGCGTGTCCACAAAGTGGACGTCAAGCGAGGATCAGCTCGCAATAGCATCATGCCGCACCAAGCGGCAGGTCCCCACCCCAAGGCAACAACGTAATGAACGAAGCTCAAACCCAGAGCTTGGTCGGCTTGACGGTTTGCATCAAGCAATCCGTCAAGCCGACCAAAGCGGGCCCCGCGCGAAAGGACACATCGAAGACGGCCGCGTAACAAACCACGCCAATTCAGGGTGTCCAGAGGGACGGGGCCCTCTGGTTCCCCTCCAATGGAGGGGGAAGGGGCGAGGATAAACAAGGGGTTTCAAGGGGCACAGCCCAATGCTCTCCCCAAGGGGTTTTCAAGGGGCGAAGCCCCTAGCCCTCCCCAAGGCGGGATTCCAAAGGGCGCAGCCCTTGGTCCACTCACAGGGAAGCGGGTGGCCCGCTCGACTTTCGCACATGCAGCACTGGCGGCAACACGACCTTGCGCCAGCTCTCCGGCGCCTTCTGTTGAATCCGGTCCACGAGCATGCGGATGCCCATTACGCCGAAATCGTAGGAAGGCTGGGCGGCGACGGTCATGAACGGGTCGACGACAAAGCCGGCCTCCAACTCGTCGAAGCAGACGACCGACAGATCATCCGGGACACGCTTGCCCAGCGAGCGAAGCGCTCGGATTGCGCGCAGCGCGAGGAAATTGTTCGCGGCGAGCAAGGCGGTAGGAGGTTCGGGCATCGCTAGCAAGGCAGTAATCTGCCGGTCGATTTCCTTCATGCGATAGTCTGCTTCGATAAGATAACCCTCTGGCAGCGCGAGACCATGCGCAGCCATCGTCTCTTCGAAGCTGGCAAGCCGCAGACGTGCGGTGGACACCAGACGGGAGCCGCCGAGGAATGCAATGCGGCGGTGGCCGAGCGTCACGAGATGATCGGTCAACATCCGTGTTCCTTCTCTGCTGTCCCCTAGAATTTGATCGCTGCCCATGCCGGGTACCTCGCGGTCGAGCAGGACGAACGGAATGCGCTGCTTCGCCAGCTTCTTCAAGTGGGCGAGCGACTGATCGCCGGTTGGGGTGAGCAGCACGCCGTCCACGCGTGCCGACAGCACGGTCTCGATATATTCCTTCTCCTTGGCAAGATCCTCATCACCATTGCCGAGCAGAAGCCGATAGCCCAGATCCCGGGCCGCATCTTCAGCGCCGCGGGCGAGCGAAGTATAGAAAGGATTGGTTAGATCGGGGATGAGCAGCGACAACAACCGGGATTCTTGTTTCACGAGACTGCGCGCCATCGCATTGGGGACGTAATTCATTTCCTTCATGATCGCAAGGATGCGCTGCCGGGTCGCTTCACTGATCCGGCCCGTGTTATTGATAACGCGGGAAACGGTCATGGCCGAACATCCCGCTTTTTGTGCAATATCATAAATGGTAACCATGAATGATTCGATAACCTCGATTCCATAGAGAAATAGCTCATTCCACTATAACGTGCCTGTGGCTTGACAGCAAGGAACAGGGCTGTTAATTTGGAGTTACCGATAACTCATAAATAATAACTATAGGTGCGAATAACAGAAGGGATGGAGCGGAATGGATCGATTGAAAGGGAAGATTGCCCTCGTTACGGGCGGCAGCAGAGGGATTGGCGAGGCGATCGTCATTCGGTTGGCGGAGGAAGGCGCGCATGTCGCGATTAACTTCACCTCGAATTCAAGCCGGGATAAAGCGGAAGCGGTTGCACAACAAGCGCGGCAGTCGGGCGTGAATGCCATCGTCGTACAAGCGGACGTAGGGAACAAGGAGCAGGTAGAGCGGATGTTCGCCGCCGTAGAGGAGCAGCTGGGAAGCGTTGAAATTCTCGTGAACAATGCGGGCATAGCGCCGTTCGAGCCGTTCATGAAGGTGACGGAAGAGACGTGGGACCGCACGTATAATACGAATGTCAAGTCGGTCTTCATGTGTTCGCAGCGGGCTGCGGCATCGATGATCGAACGCAGCTCCGGCAAGATCGTCAATGTGTTGTCCACCGCAAGTCTAGTGGTGACGAGCCCGGTCATCCCGCATTATCAGTCGTCCAAGGCAGCTGCGCATATGCTGACCAAAGGCATGGCGATTGAGCTAGGTAAGTTCGGCATCAACGTGAACGCGGTCGGCCCAAGCACGGTGGACACGGATATGTGCACCGACTTCCTTGCCGATGACCGAATCCGCGCGATGGAGATCGAAGCCAACCCGATGAAACGGCTCGGCACCGCCCGCCAGATCGGCGATGCGGTCGTGTTCCTGGCCTCCGATGAAGCCATGCAGATCAACGGCCATCTCCTTATGGTCGACGGCGGCTTGACGGTTAAGGCCGCGCAGCCGGAAGACCATATGGACCGGAACTAGCCGAATCGCACATATGCCGCGAGCGCTTTAGCCTCCCTGCTGATCAGCTGAGGGAGGCTTTTTTTTGCCGCGAAGCCAAGCGATCAGACCGACGAGCAGCAGCGGTGCCGCGGCGCTTGTCAGGCCCCACAGCGGGTGGACCGATGTAATGAGCTGAATCCAATGAGCTTCGCCGTCCCTAAGGGAGGAATAAGAGACGATCGCCATGAGTGCGGCAAGCGGATAGATGAGCATTTTATCTTCCTTGCGCACGAGCAAATGGATCAGCGTCTGGTGGGCGGAGAACAGCACGATGGTCGTCTTCATGAACGCTGCGGCGATGACCGCATACCCCATCAATGCCTCGATGCGCTGGAACACGTCGGCAACCTCGACCGTTCGGGCAACCTCGAACATCGAATATTTGCGGTCGCCGGCGATAGGACCGAATACGAGCAAGGAGACGATGGTGACGAGCATGAGGACAAGCATATTGCAGATCAGACTTAACGTCATCTTCCGTCCAAGCTTGCCGTCCGGGTTGCCGATGAACGGGAGCAGCATCCCGAATAACGTGAGTTCGATGTAAGGAACTCCCATCGTGAAATAAACGCCGTGCAGCAGCGGCTTGACCCCGTCCGGCATCAACGGAAGCAGATTGCCGACATCATAGTTGTTGATCGACATCAACACGATGAGGGACGTAAATCCGACGACACTGACCATGATTACCGGGAACATCCCGGCGAACTTGTCGATCCCGGCGCGGACGGTGATCGCAGCCACGGTTAAGAGAAGGAAGATAAACCAGTACGAGGGCGTGTTCCGCATCATGGAGCTGCGCATGAACATCGCGACATCGAGCACGATCGTCGAGGCCATATGCACCTGATAGTACAGAAAAGCCAAACCAAGCACCATCGTTGCCGTGAATCCTATGGTTGCTTGACTGTATTCAATCAGGTTCTTGCCTGCGTACTGCCGGGCTAACTTTAGAAGGAGCAACAGCAGCGCCAGACCGAAGGTCGCCGCAATCGGCAGCGACAGCCAGGCGATGTTGCCGGCGTAGCTGATCAGCGGCGCGGGAATATTAATGATCGAGGAGCTCGTCAAAAAGACGAACAGCAGCCATGCAGCCTGATTCGATGTCATATATCCGCGCATTTTTCCTCACCCCTTCCCGCCTAATGCACGCACGATGGCGCCTCCTATTGGTCCGAAAATGGCATATGCAAGTTCATAGAAACCCGGCCAATGCAAGCGGCCGAAAGTGATGACCGCCTGATAGAGGATCATGGTAAGCAAGATGACGTAGACGGCTTTCACCCGGGTCGGACGGGGTCCTTCCCGCAAGCCATCCCACAGATCGAGCATGATCATGACGATAAGCCAGACGGCCGCAATGGCAATTGGCATAGCCTGCTCCTTCCCCTTGCATCGTGTAAGCTTATTCCTGCGGTCCAGATAAGAATGGCTTGCCGCCCGAAGTGCCATGGGAGACAAACACGACTTCAACGTTAAAACGGACGTCAGCCTGGGCGAATCGCTCTGGCCAATCGGCCTTCAAACGGCGCCAAACCGATGGGTGGTACTTGTAAATCGTATTGCCGATATCGACCGCATCGGATTTGGAGCGCTGAAGATGAGTGAACGCGCTCATGGCATGGCTCTCCACCTGCTTGGCAATGCTCTCGCCGAGCGCTTTCTCGTCCGAGCTCCCCATGATGCTGCTGCAGGTTAGTTCCATCGCGGCGACATCGACCCGCATTCGATATTCGACATTCACGTTCTCATCCGTCACCGATATTTTTTTGGACGTATCCACGTCTAGAATTTCCACCGATTCCTGGCCATCGCCCGATGGGCAGGCCACCTCGATCATGCCGCCCCGATAAGCATTCTTGAGCAGCAACAACCCTTCGCTATCAAAACCAAGCATCTTGTCGACCATTTTACCGCCTTGAATAATCGCCACACCAGCCATGCTCGGCTTTGTCGTCGTCTGATCGCCGGTACTGAAATTCAGGTAGGGCAAGGTAGCAGTCCCGGCGGCTTTGCGCAATTGAATCGCAAGCTTCAGCAGACTCATATGGACCGACTTGCCGCTGAAGCGCGTCGTCGTCCGTTCCGTCAAATAATATTGCTGGCTGATCGTGCTTTCGATTAAGGGCGCCACGTCCAAATAACGCCCTGCCTCGCCGCGGGTAATAATGACGCTGCAGGTGAGCCGCGGCTCGTTATCCCGATAGAAAACATCCAGAATTTTGTCCAGATTGCCCTGTCGCGCAAGCTTGTCGCTCACGAGAATCGCCCGCATATGGCTGAACTGCGCTTTGCGTCCCAAGTGAATCGTGATATCGCGAATCGCTTCGATTACGGTACGGCCGCTCGTCTTCACATTCACGTAAGGCTTGCCGTTCTTGCCTTTGGCCGCGACGGATTGGGAAGGTTTATACACCTGCAGCGTCAGCAGCAGCTTACCGTCATCGGTTGCATCGAGCGCCGCGCCGACGACGAAGGCGCGTTCCGTCAGCTCCGCCTGATCGCCGCATCCGGTCATCAACAAGAAGGCAGCGAAGACCAGTGCAAGCGCGGTTATCCGAGCTGAAGTTCTAGGCGCGGCACAATGCTGGCCGGCTCCCCTAGCAGGCATAGCATCCACTTCCTTATCCGTCTGATGAAGATTGATTGTTGGCTGATGGATACTTGGTTTGCTTGAACATGGTCTTCAGCGGCTTGCGCAGCAGCGTATCTCGATTCTGTTTGCCGATCCACGGTGCGACCGGCTGCAGGTAAGGGACGCCGAGCGATTTGAGCCGGATGAGATGATTCCAGATCAGCAGATAGCCAATCATCAGCCCGAAGCCGCCGAGCAGGGCGGCGAAGCCCATCAGCGGCAGTTGAAGAAGTCGCAGCGAGATAGCCATGTTGTATTGCGGCAGCGAGAAGGAGGCAATCCCGGTCAGTGCAATGACGACGACCATGATCGGGGAAGCGATGCCGGCATTGATCGCCGCTTCGCCCACGACGAGCGCTCCGACGATGCTGACCGCGGAGCCGACGGGTCTAGGCAGCCGGATCCCGGCTTCCCGGAGCAACTCGAAGAAGAACACCATGATAACGGCTTCGACGAAGGCCGGGAATGGAATGCCTTCTCTGGAATCCAGCACGGCAAGCAGCAGTACCGTAGGGATCAGTTCGGTATGGAAGGTCGAGAGCGCAATATACAGGCTGGGCAGGACGAGCGCCAGGAAGAACGCGATCATTCGCATCCAACGGATCATATTCGCCACCAAGGTGCGTTGATAATAATCCTCGCTGGATTGCAGCAGCTCGAAGAACAAGCCTGGACAGATGAGAATGCTGCCGGTTCCTTCCACGAAGACGGCAATTTTACCGCCTAAAACTGCGGCAGCGGCCACGTCGGTTCGTTCGGTATACCGAAATTGCGGAAAGGGCGACCAAGTGCTGTCCTCGATGAGGCTCTCGACATAGGACGTCTCTAACACGTCACCTTCCTTGACGGCCTTCATCCGGGTCTGGAACTCGCTTAACACATTCGGATCGACGGTGCCTTCCACATACCCGTAAGCCAGCATGGTCCGCGATAATCCGCCCCCGCGCATGTAATGGATTTTGAACTGGGGGCTTTGCACGCGTCCTCGGATCATGCCGATATTGATCTTCATCTGCTCGACGGTGGCTTCACGCGGGCCTTGAACGACTGGTTCGGACACCGGTTCTCCGACTTGTCTGGTCGGAAGATCGCCCGCCTTGTAGCTGATCGCCCGGTCCCATCCGTCGATGAAGATGACGAGGCTGCCGCTTAGGATCAGGCTGGTCGCATGCTCGAGATCGGCGACTAAAGTAGCGGAATGCTCCGTGCTGACGTGATTGCTGAAGTAAGTGGCAATCATGCTCGGCGTCACTTCTTCGCCGGAACCAAGCTGGGTTGGCAGCAAGTCCTGCAAGGTCTGGCGGAAGTAGCTCGCCTTTTTATCCAGAACGATGGTATCGAAGTAGATGGAGAAAGCTCTGGATTTCATCCGAGGACCGAATTGCCAAGGAACGATGCGCAGATCGCTGCATGCGTTGAACGTATGCTGCATGATGCGGGCGTTCACCTCGATGGAGGTCGATATCGGATTTGCCATAGCGCGCCTGCCTTTACGGAATTTGTCAATCAAAGCTCTGATTCACATCGTTCCAAGCGGAGGCCAATTTTATGCATGGAAGAAGATGCATGAGTTGGACGGTGAGAGGGAAACCTTTGGGAAATGAATCTGGGGAGGGCGAGCAAGCATGAAATCAGCGGCGGTTGGGAAGTGGCCCTTATTTATGATGCTGGGGCTCTCGGTTGGGCTGTCCAATCACGTGATCTTGCTGCCTGTCATTCTGGATGAAGCCGGACGCGACGCGTGGCTGAGCTCGCCGCTATCATTCGTCATCATTATGCCGTGGCTGCTGTTCATCATTCATGGCACGATGAAACGGACGAAATATAGTCGTCTGACCGATCTTATCTCCAGCAAGCTCTCCAAGCCGGTTGCATGGATACTATTGCTCCCCATGCTGCTGTTGCTCCTCATGCTGAGCTTCCAGACCTTTACGGAGACGGTCGACTGGACGTCGACCACGTATTTGCCTGCTACGCCGCCTTTGGTGCTGCAGCTCTGTTTAATTGGTTTGGTCGCATACGGGGCATGGAGCGGTCTGCAGGCGCTGGTGCTCATCTCCTGCCTTTTGCTGCCCAGCGTTGTGGTGCTCGGCGATTTCGTCATGACCGCCAATATGCCGGATAAGGATTACAGCTACCTGCTGCCGATCTTGGAGAATGGGCCGGGGGGGTTGATTCGGGCTACCTTGTTCTCCGTCGGATCGCTTCTGGAGCTTTCCTTGCTGCTGCTCATCCAACATCATCTTCGCGGGGAGTTGAAGCGGCGGTATATGCTCTTGCTGCTATTCTTCGTTGCGCTGCTTACGCTTGGCCCGGCGATTGGGGCCGTGACCGAATTTGGTCCTATTGAGGCTGCCAAGCTCCGTTACCCGGCTTTTGCGCAGTGGCGATTGGTGACGATCGGCAAATATATCGAGCACTTGGACTTCTTCGCCATTTTTCAGTGGTTATCCGGAGCGTTCATTCGCATATCGCTGCCGCTGTTTATCGTTCTTGATCTGCTTCCCGTCCGGCGAAAATCCCGGCGTGCTGTCTTGCTGGCTTCGCTATGCCTGATCTACGTCGTCGTGCTTCAGGTGCTGTCTCACTACAACTTCAACTATATGAGCTTTACGAAAATCATCTTCATCGCGGATGTATTCATATTAGGTGCGGTTACCTTCCTGCTGTGGCTGCTATCGCATTCCAGGAAGATCAAGGAGGGAGTAGCTGATGATCGAGCAAGCGGCAATAACGCGACGAGCTGAATGGATTAGGGAAAAGTTTCGGGGTTGCGCGGATGTCTATCTGTCCGTACGGGATGAGGACGATCCTGATCAAGCGCTGACGATCCTCTACTGCGAGGGCATGTTAAGCCGGCAGCTCCTGCAGACGATCATGCTGGAACATGACGGCCTTGTGCCCGAGAAGCATAACACGCCGCTGATGTCGGTTATGGAACCCGGCGAAGAAGGAGAGTATTTGTTCGAAGCCGTATTCAGCGGGAACTTGGTCTTATGGCGGCATCACAGCAACCGGTTCTACGTCTACAATATTGCCGATCAGCCGAACCGTACGCCGGAAGAATCGACGATGGAGGTCTCGCTGAAAGGCCCCCGCGACGGATTCATCGAAGCGATCGACGTCAATTGTGCCTTAATCCGCAAGCGGCTCCGTACCCCTGATCTGCACGTGGAGAGCTTCGTCATAGGAACAACCTCGAAGACATCCGTTCGACTGATGTATATGAAAAGCCTGGCGCCGCCCGACGTCGTCGATGAAGCGCGGCGGAGACTGAAGGGGCTGGATATCGCTACGCTGCAAGGAGCGGGAGAGCTGGAGGAGATCATCTCGGATAAGTCGCTCTCCTTATTGCCGCTCATTAATTACACGGGCAGGCCCGATTACGTCGTGCAGTCGCTGATGAACCGCCGGTTCGCGATCCTGGTCGACGGATCTCCGGCAGCGCTCGTCGCTCCCGTCAATATGGCGCACTTGATCAAATCGCCGGAGGATTCGCATCTTCCGTTCTACTATGTCGCGTTCGAACGCATCCTGCGGTTGATCGGGCTCGCGCTTGCCATAAGCTTGCCGGGCTTCTGGATCGCGCTATGCGCCTTCAATACGGATCAGATTCCGCTTCCGCTGTTGGCAACGGTGACGATCTCGCGAAACGGGCTGCCCATCAGCTCCCAGCTGGAGCTGTTCCTGATGATGCTGATGTTCGAACTGTTCCGCGAAGCGGGCGTTCGGCTGCCGCGTCCTGTCGGTCAGACGGTGAGCGTCGTCGGCGGGCTTATCGTAGGGGATGCGGCCATTCGGGCGGGACTCACGTCGCCGACGATGCTGGTCGCTTCGGCGGTAACCGCGGTCGCAACGTTCACGCTGGTTAATCAGTCGCTCAACGGAAGCGTCACGATTCTAAGGTTGTACATCATGCTCGTTTCGTGCGTACTTGGGCTGTTCGGTTTCTTCATCGCTTTATTCTCGGTCCTCTTGTACATGTGCACGCTCGAATCGTTCGGCAGACCGTTCATCAGTTTCTCGGAGATGCGTAACGCCAAGGAACTGGTCACCATACTGCTGCAATGGCCTTGGAGGGATCGGGCGAAACGCGGTGGTTCTCCATGAGCGGGATTAAGGCCCTGTTCCTCAAGCCTCTTATTGCCGCCTTGCTGTTGGCTGCGCTATGCGGCTGCTGGGATTCAACGAATCTGGAATCGGTCGAGTATGCAACGGCCCTTGGCATCGACTACAAAGACGGTAAGTTTATCGTCATTGCGCAGATGATCGATTTTGCTTCCGTGGCCAAGACGGAGGGGAAGATGGGCCAGCCTTCGAATGTGTGGATCGGTAAAGGCGACGGTGAAACGTTCTACAGCGCCTACAATGAACTGCTCAAGACGTCTCAGACGGAGATGAACATCGAACAGCTCAAGACCGTAATCGTCCGCCAGCCGGCTATGCTCAAGATGGATGAGATTCTCGATGCGCTCAATCGGGTGCGCGTCGCAAGGTATACGTCCTGGGTATTCGGGACGAGGGGCGACATCGTAGATATTTTTACGACGGACAATTTCTTCGGGATGCCGCAGACGACGAGCCTCATCTATAGCCCGACCGAACAAATGAGGCGCTCGAACGTGATTATGCCCTTGAATATGCAGCGATTCGTCGCCATGTATAATGAGGAGGCTTCCACGGTCATTCTCCCGGCCGTAGGCGTTCAAGACAATACGTGGCGCATGGACAAGAAGACTCAGAATATGCAGGTCATTGAAGGCGTATTCGCGATTAAGGATAAAGGAACAAGCGGGTATTATAAGTTGGAGCAGATTAGCGGCGTGAAGTGGATGAATCCTCATTTTACGCGCTATCTCATTCCGATCAACGATCGGGAAGAAGGCAAGGCTACGGTCGCGCTTCAAGACGTCCGCAACAAAATCAAAGTCAAGATCGAAGGCGGTAAGCCGGTATTTACGATCCGACTACGAATGACGGGCGAGGTTGCCGAATTAAGCGGGAATTTGAACAAACAGAAGATTATCGATATCGTGTCCGCCAAGATTGAAGATGAGGTTCGCGCTACATACCTCGCAGGATTGGAGCGGGGGGATGATCTGCTGAACTTGGAGACGGCCTTGTACCGCAAGCAGAACAAGGTGTGGAAGCAACAGGCTAAGAAGAAGGAATGGCTGCCAGGCAAGGACGATCTGAAGATCGAAGTTCAATTCAAGCTGCGAAGTTCAGGCGGGTTCATTCTACACTAGCCATGTGGCGAGTGATCCTACATTTGTCCATATGGCGGCTAAAACCGTCTATACCTTACATGCGGATCGGCCTCTATACTAAAAAGCGTATAGAGGTATATTTGTTTGTTAACTTGTTCAGGAGGTCATTACGATGCCAGTTATTGTTAATCAAGAGCAGCTCGTCTTCCATCTGCAGTCGAAGTCTTCGAGCTACGCTTTTCAAATTATTGAAGGGTATCCGGTTCATCTCTATTGGGGGCGCAAGCTGAAGCAGGCCGATCCGAAGCGTCTGCATCAGCGTATCGAGCGTTGTTCGTTCGATCCGAACCCGGTGCCGGAGGACAAAACGATCTCGCTCAGTACGCTCCAGCTGGAGTATCCGGGATACGGCAGTTCGGACTTCCGCAGCCCGGCCTACGAGGTGCTGCTCGAGAACGGAACGAGCGTCGCGGAGCTGTCCTACCGTTCATACCGCATCGTCTCGGGCAAGCCTGAGTTAGAGGGTCTCCCAGCCGTGTATGCGGAGCAAGAAGAAGAGGCGCAGACCTTGTACATTGAGCTTCACGACGCGCTCACCGGCCTTACGGTGGAACTGAGCTATACCGTATTCGAAGCTTTCGATGCGATCATTCGTTCCAGCCGCCTGACCAATGCCGGCGGACAGGTTATTCAGCTTGGACGCGCGCTGAGCACAAGCGTCGACCTGCCGCATCACCGGTTCGAGATGCTCCAGTTGTCCGGCAATTGGACGCGTGAGCGCCAAATTCACCGCCGTACGCTTGTCCCTGGCATGCAATCGGTCGAGAGCCGCCGCGGCTCCAGCAGCCATCATCAGAACCCTTTCTTCGCCTTGTTGTCTGAAGGCTCGACGGAAGACCATGGCGAAGTGTATGGTTTTAACCTTGTATACAGCGGCAGCTTCGTCGGCGGCGTAGAAGTCGATCATCATTCGCAAGCGCGCGCCTTTATCGGCATCAATCCGTTCGATTTCTCCTGGCGCTTGCAGCCCGGCGAATCGTTCCAGACGCCGGAAGCGGTCATGGTCTTCTCCGCTGAAGGACTTGGCGGCATGTCCCATACGTACCACGAGCTCTACCGGACGCGGTTGTGCCGCGGGGCTTACCGAGATGCGGTGCGTCCGATCCTGGTCAACAACTGGGAAGCGACTTACTTCAAGTTCAACGCCGAGAAAATCGAAGCGATTGCCAAAGCGGGCAGTGAACTCGGCATCGAGCTGTTCGTGCTCGACGACGGCTGGTTCGGCAGACGCGATTCGGACAATAGCTCGCTAGGCGATTGGGTCGTAGACTTGAATAAGCTGCCTGCAGGGCTGCCTGATCTGGTGGAGCGCGTTCGCAGCCACGGCATGTCGTTCGGCCTGTGGTTCGAGCCGGAGATGGTGTCGCCGGACAGCGACCTGTACCGGGCCCATCCGGATTGGTGTCTCCATGTGCCGGGACGCAGACGCACGACAGGGCGTGACCAGCTCATCCTGGATCTCTCGCGCAAGGATGTGCAGGATTACATCGTCGAGTCGGTAAGCGCTATTCTAGGCAGCGCGCCGATCAGTTACGTCAAGTGGGACATGAACCGCAATATGACGGAAATCGGCTCGGCGCTCCTTCCTCCGGAGCGGCAGCGCGAGACGGCGCATCGTTACATGCTCGGCTTATACGATGTCATGGAGCGGATTACGTCCGCTTTCCCGCAAGTTCTGTTCGAGAGCTGCTCCGGCGGCGGCGGGCGCTTCGACCCGGGTATGCTGTATTACATGCCGCAAACCTGGACGAGCGACAACTCCGATGCCATCTGCCGACTGAGCATTCAGTATGGCACGAGCCTGGTCTATCCCGTCAGCTCGATGGGCGCGCACGTGTCGGCCGTGCCGAACCATCAGGTTGGACGCGTGACGCCGCTTGAGACTCGCGGTGACGTGGCGATGTCCGGCAATTTCGGATACGAGCTGGATCTGACGAAGTTTACCGAAGAAGAGAAGGAAGAGGTCAAACGTCAGGTCGCCCTTGTCAAAGACGTAAGGGAGCTTACGCTGTTCGGCAAATTCTATCGCCTACTCAGCCCGTTCGAAGGTAATGAGACTGCCTGGATGTTCGTCTCGCCAGACCAAAAGGATGTGCTGGTTGTCCATGTTACGGTGCTGGCTCAGCCGAATGCGCCGCTTAGCAAGCTGAGACTGAAAGGCTTGAATCCGGATCTGGCATATACGGAGCTGGAGAGCGGGCTTGTGTCCGGCGGCGACGAGCTGATGTACGCTGGTGTTGCCGTAAAACTTCCGCATCGCGATTTTGCGAGCAAAGTGTATCGGTTCCGCGCGCTCGAGTCTTAGGATAGCGAACATCTGCGCCGTGCCCGGCTGGGGCACATAGCGATACAGAGACGCCCGCATTTTCCGGCCCTGTGACAGATGGACAATCCTTTTATTTCCCTCTTGCATATCATGAAGTATGCGATGCAAGGGGGAGGTGCATGTACGATGCCAAATTGGCTGTTTTGCACTGTCTTTGCAGCGGGAGGGGTCATTGAGTCGTTTGCGTTCGGGATGTGGGAAGAGTCGCTCACTCTCTTGCTTGTTGCGATGGCAGTCGACTATATTACAGGTGTTACGGCAGCAATTCGAGGCAAGGAAGGACTGAACAGCACGATCGGGGCTTGGGGGCTGGCCCGCAAAGGATTGATTTTTCTCGTGATCCTGCTGGCCCATCGAATCGATATCGTGCTCGGGACGAACAATGTAGCCATGTCAGGTACGGTTTATTTTTACTTGGCGAATGAATTGATCTCCATCTTAGAGAATTTGGGGAAAGCCGGTGTACCGATTCCGCCTCGGCTGCGGGGCATTATTAATAAATTAAGGGATAAATCATCGTAAGCATGCCGCTCCGTTGCTGGGGCGGCTGTTTTGCCTTCACGGGGGAGTTGCAAGGGGAACATCCATTCGTTATAATGAGAACAAATGTTCTTATTGGAGGGGTTTGAGTGGCCGTCGATGCCTTATCTCCACCGTCTGTGAAGGCAAACCAAGTGATGGAGCTTGTGAAGCGTTATGCCCTGCTAGGCGTTACGACGCGCATCCTGAACCACGATATTCGTGTTGTCGGCGCTTCCCAGACGAAGCTGCCCAGGCTGTACGAGTCGATGCTGCGCGGGCTGCAAGATCGGGTTCTTCTGGAATTGGCGGCCATGCGCAGGCAATTCCGAGATATCGGAATTCGAATTATTGAAGAAACTCATCAACAAGACGGTCTTGGGGTACGCTATATGAGCTCGGGTTATGAGCATCGGTTTACGCTCGTGTGGAGTTACGTCCGGGTAGAAGCCGAACGGCTGCTGAAGTCGTATTCGCATGGTTAAATGTCACAGTTTGTTCAACAATTTGTCATAAACTCAAAAAAGTTTTGGACGAAACTGGAGATTCATGTTGAGTATTTCAGACGAATTTAGGTAATATAAACAATAGACAATTGATGTTAAAGGGGAGCAAGCAGTAATGTATAAGTGGATTATGTTCGTTATTTTCTCCGCTGCATCGGCACTAGGCATTTATATCATGGCTAATGAGCTGCCTGGCAAACCGGTGGACGAAGCAGCATCCCTTCCTCCAGGCGTAACCCTGCTGAAGATTGAGGCTTCCGCCGACTTCGTATTCGATCAGACGGAATACAAGGTCAAGAAAGGCGACACAGTTAAGCTGAAGCTCGTGAATAAGAGCGGTGTGCACGGCATTGCGATTCCAGACCTCGGCGTTGATTTGCAAGGCGATAAGATGGAAACTGAAATTACGCTCGACCAAGCAGGCACGTTCGAAATCCATTGTTCGGTTATGTGTGGTACCGGCCATGCGGATATGAAATCGGTTCTGATTGTAGAGTAATATAGGAAATGAAAAAGGAGCCTTGAGGGCTCCTTTTTCATTCAAACAAAAAAGCGAACCAGCTGTTACCCGAGCTTAACCGGGATGCAGCTAATTCGCCTGGACTTCCTTCTTCCGTTGCGGATCGAAGGAGATCGTTAGTAGGAGCGTCTGCGGCTTCTGCCCCGAGCGATCATCCAATCGCAGATGAATCCGAGGACTGCCCAGCTAATTATGGTCAAGGCATACATCGTGAATACGTTGACCTCGTGAATATCCATCACCATGTCCGCGAACCAGCCTGGTACGCTGAACATGAAGAAGACCATATTGTGCGGGTCATACCCTGTGTAGTTATACACGCACAGCGCAACGCCAATAAGCGTCGCGATAATCGTAACCGGAAACCGCATAGATAGAAATCCCCTTTGCGAGAAGATTGCCGAGCTCCGTCAGCTTAGGTTATTATGCCAAGAGGAGCAGTTTCTCATTCGAAGGACTAGCCCTGTGCCTTGATGGCAGAGGGAATGACTTCGAGTGATCCAGAATCGTAGCAGAGGAGCGAATGAAGCCATGATCACCCATATCGTCATGTTTAAGCTCAAAGACCGAAGTCCAGCGTCTATTGCCCGGTCCGTCGAGGTATTGAAGAACTTGGAAGGCAAGATTGAGGAACTCAAGTCGATCGAAGTAGGGACAGACGTTCTCCATTCCGAGCGTTCCTACGACATTGCGCTCGTCACGAAGTTCGAATCGCTCGAAGCGCTCGGCGCTTACCAGGTGCATCCGGAGCACCAAAAGGTCATTGCCCATATGAATGAAGTGCGCGAAGCTGCGGTTAGCGTCGACTACGAAAGCTAATCGCGATGTACTACGTTAATCGGGAACAAATCACTGTACGTCTTGCCGTCATTCCGGATGTTGTGAGCGCGCTGTCTTCATTGTCGGATGCTTGGAAAGGCGAGCTGCTCCAAGGGTTAGCGCAGGAGCGGGCGCTCCATCTTGCCATTGAGACCGTAACGGACGTCGGCAGCTACCTCATTGACGGCTTCATCATGCGCGATGCGAGCAGCTATGAGGATATCGTCACGATCATCGCCGGCGAGAACGTGTTCGAGCAAGACCTGCTCGAGCCGCTGCTCGAACTCGTCAAGCTGCGCAAACCGCTTGTCCAAGATTACTTCGCGTGGCCAGCGCAAGAGCTGCACGCAATGACGACCACAATCGGGCCGGTACTGACGAAATTCAAGTCGAGCGTGGAAGCGTATTTGCTACAGGAGCTAGGCCAAAATAATTAATGAGCTGTAACCTAAAGCTGCCCAACGGGCGGCTTTTTCTTTGCGCTTAAAAGTAAAGCGTGTCCACGAAGTGGACGTTAAGCGAGGGATAGCAGGCAGTGTGTATGAAGCGGCAACCTAGGAGTCTGCTCTCCTGAAACGAGTAAGCCTTGTCCGCCAAGGCGGACAAAGCGGGTCCAAGCACGCGGGGGACATCATGAATTCCACATAAAGTCCATTCCACCACAAGGCATCAAAGTACTGAACGAAGCTCCAAACGAGAGCTTTGTCCGAACAGAAATAGGCGTGACCCGGTACGCGCCAAGTTCGTTTGGACAAAAGCGGGCCACGCTCGAAAGGTACATCGAAGACGGCCGCATACTGAGCGACGCCGATTATCGGAGTCCAGAGGGTGATGACCCTCTGGTTCCCCTCCAATGGAGGGGGAAGGGGCGAGGAGAATTTAAACGGGTGTCCAGAGGGCAGCAGCCCTATGGGTCCCTTTCGAGGGGATTTAGGGGTGGTGCAACACATGAAAATAAGATACAATTGACCCTATTAATGACTTGAACGGAATGAAGGCGGTGATGAGACGTGGAACCACTTGGCGAACCGATGAGCCCGAATCCTTTTCTTAGGCAGGAAGGTCCGACGCGCCAATCGATCTTGACGCTGCTCAAGACCAAATGGCAGATGAATGCGGGCGAGCTGGCCAAAGAACTGGGCATAACCGAGATGGCGATTCGGCGACATCTCTATGCGCTAGAGCGCGATGGACTGGTGAAGCCGGCGATGGTAAGGCAAGCGATGGGGCGACCGACTCATATGTACAGCCTGACAGAAGAAGCAGAGTATTTGTTCCCGAAGAAGTATCATACGCTGGCGCTCGATTTGCTCGAGGAGCTGGATGAAGATCCCGAGACGGCGCTGCTCGTGACGAGGATGTTCGAAGGGCGCAAGCGCAAGCTGCTGGAGCGCTATGCAGGTCGGATGGAAGGGAAGAGCCTGCCCGATCGCGTTCGCGAGTTGGCATTAATCCAGAATGACGGCGGGTACATGGTACAGCTGGAGCAGGAGCAAGACGAACTGGTGCTGCATGAGTACAATTGCCCGATAGCCCAGGTGGCCAGCCGATACCAGCAAGCTTGCGAGTGCGAGCTGGACCTGTTCGAGTCGTTGCTAGGCACCAAGGTAGCCCGGACGGAGTGCTTAGCCAAAGGCGGGTCGCGATGTACCTACCGCATGAATCGGATTGAAGCAAAATGAGAAGGAAGAAGTCAAGTGATTACGCCTGCGGGCGGGAATCGCTTGGCTTTTTTTATTGCCGCACATGCGCTAGACAAGCCGCTTGAATTCGGCTGCCGCCAGTTGTGTCAGGTCAAGCCTATGCTGCTTATACTGTCAGTACGAAATGGGCATTCGCCCTTCCACGTTTGAAGCGTAAAGGAGGGACGGACAATGATGAACGTTTGGCTGCAGGCGGCGGGCGTCGCGGCTTTTATCGCGCTGGTGGTCGGTGTGCTGCTGTGGCTTCGGGCGGCTGACCGCAAACTGGCGATGCTGACGGAATCAGCTAAGGCCATGCAGCAAAGCGCATCCGAGATGGCCGAGAAAATTAGCGGCCTTGCCGAGCCGGCAGCCGAAACGGTTCGAATCGTGCAACGGCAGGTGGATGGCGCATCACGGTTATTCGATGCTGCAAGGCGCATGGGGGAATCGGCGGACCAGGCATCGACGGCGGTACAGAAGCTGACGCGCGTATTCACGTCACAGGCACAAGCACAGGTTGAACGAGGCGGCGGCAAATATAAGCTGCAGATCAAGGAAGCGCTCGACTGGGCGGAAGTCGGCTATGCCGCTTGGCAGTTTGTGCAATCTAAGCGTAAAGATGACCGTACCTCCGAATGCTGCCAGTATGAGAATGGGCACGATACAAAGGAATAGTTCAATCGGAAGCACTTCAGGAAAAGCCAATGATGAAAACTACGTCAAGGAGAGATGCACGATGGCAAAAAGCAAAAACAACAACAAAGGGTTTCTGTATGGATTGTTGGCAGGCGGGTTGGTAGGCTCGATCTCGGCGCTGCTGTTCGCACCGAAACCAGGCAAGGAATTGCGTCAAGATATTGCTAGCGGCGCGCAGCAAGTAGGAGAGAAAACCGTCAAGCTGGCAGGGCAAGTCGGAGATACGACGACGAAAATCGCAGGTCAAGTGGGCGAGTCAACGACACGTCTGGCTAAACAAGTCAGTTCAGGCGCGGTTACGATTGCAGGGAAAGCGAAGCAATCGACCGAAGGTGTTATCGATTCGGTACGCGGCTGGCGCAAAGGAAGCAGCGAAGAAACGACGGTTCTCGAACTGGTCGAAGAACAAGTGGAAGAAGTTGAAGCAGCTGCGCTGAAGCAAGAAAAAGAATTGACGACGATTAGCTAATTAAAAGCATATCAAGAAATGCCTCATCCGCGTGGATGAGGCATTCTTGATGTGCTAAGCGTCATGGAGGCGCAGGAGTCTCGCGCTGCCTATGCCGATAAGCGGTGGGCGAGCAGCCTACCAGCTTATGGAACTGTCTGGAGAAGTGCAGCGCGTCGTTATAGCCGACCGAGGAAGCGACCTGGTCGATCAACAGATGCGGCTGGCTGTCGAGCAGCTCGCGGGCACGTTCCATGCGGACGCGGAGCAGGAACTGGGCAGGCGAGTAGCCGGTTGCCTGTTTGAACATTTTGGACAGATGCGTGCGGTGGTAGCCAAGCGTTCGGGATAAGGACTCGATCGAGATCTGATCGGCGTACTGAAGGGACATCCATCGAATCGCTTGCTTGATCTGCCGGTCGATATCGGGCTCGGAAGAGGCGGCGGGCAAGGTTAACTTATCCGCATTCGCTTCGCCGAGCTCTTTCAGCAGGAGGCGCAGCAAGCCGGACACTTCCAAGTCGGCGAGTTCCACGTTCGACTGCTGTTTCAACGTCTGCTCCATCTGTTGGTACAGGCGCTTGATGAAGGAGGTCTTGGTCAGTTGGACGAAGGGGTGGGCAGGGCTAAAACCTAGCTGCTGGATCCAGCTGTCAGCCGAATCGCCCCGGAAGGCTACCCATCGGTAGGTCCAAGGATCGTGCTCATCGCTGGTATAGGTGAATAACGTTTCCGGGAAGATGACGAATGTATCCCCGGCGCCAAGCGTGTACGTCTGGTTATTCGTCTGGTACGTACCGCGTCCGGATAGAATGGTATGGACGAGATAGTAATTATGAACGGCCGGTCCCACTTGATGCTTCGGGAGAGGCCTCCCATGGCCGCTGAACAGAACGGACAGCTCGCCATGGACCGGAAGCGAATGAATGCCGACCGAGAAATGGTAATGATCCATGTTAGCGCTACAACTCCATATAGACGTAATGACTCGTTACGTTCCATGCTAGCGGAATAGACGACATTTGTCCATAAGTAGCGATGGTTATGTACGGGTTGCATACCGGTCGTATATTTTTTTGTTGGTAGCTGCAACCTTTTGTTCGCGAAGGGCGTTTAGAAGGTTGGATCAGCTGACAAAGGAATGACGGCTGCACAAAACAAACTAACCAATACACCAGGAGGATCCGAAGATGAAGATGACGAAACGAATGACGATGGCCGCATTAACGACAGCAGTAATGCTCACTGCAGGCTCCAGCTATGCAGCTGCGCAAGAATTTCAGACAATAATGCCGATAAGCGCGCAGATCGAAGAACCGGTTAAGGTACAGCCATATACACTGCTCGTGAACGGAGCAGCTGTTGCCGAGCAAGGCTATGTACATACAGACGGCGCCACGATCATGCTGCCGCTGCGCGACTTGGCCGAGGCGCTTGACTATAGCGTGACATGGAACAGCGCGACCAAATCGGTCGAGCTTGCCAAAGGCAATCAATGGACAAGCATTAAGCCTGGCGAGGACCGTTACTCCTTCGCGCGTATGCTGATTACGCTCGGTATCGCACCGCAGATTCAGAATGGGAAAATCTTTGTACCGATAACGTTCGCATCAGAAGTACTGCGAGCAGAGGTTACTCGTTCAGGCGCTGATGTGAGCGTCATGCAGGTTGAGCGGAAGACGGCGACGACGGACGGATTCGTAACGGGCATCTCCATCAAGGATGGCGAGGGTCAAGTGCATTTGAACGGGATTGGCACAGAAGGAATCGTGTTGAATGTGAGCAACGATACGAAGCTGATTGCAGAGGACGGCAGCCCTATGGCATGGGACGAGCTATCGTTAGGGGCAGAAGTAGAAGCCGTACACTCGCTTGCCATGACGCTGAGCCTCCCGCCTCAGACATCCGTTTATGAGCTGAAAGTGAAAGGCCAGGCAGCGCCTGTCGATATGCTTGGCACAGCCGGAACGATTGAAGAGGTGACCACATCCCAGGATGGTACGGTGATGGTCCTGCTTAAAGGCGAGAAGCTTAGCGAGTCGTCCCAATCCGAGATCATACTGCGCGTGCAAGTTGACACGCTGCTGACGACGCCGAGCGGGGAGCCGGCAACGGCGCAATCGCTCGTCAAGGGATCGCGCGTAATCGGCTTCTACGGCCCGATGATGACGAAGAGTCTGCCTCCGATCGGAACGGCTTGGAAGCTTGTAGTCCTTCCTGCTGCAGAACAATAAGAACGTAATCGTTTATGAACGAAAGCCGGGTCCTTGGCATAGGACCCGGCTTTGCGCTATAATTGAACCTTGTGCCGCCAGGTGTACAACTTGGCAAGGTACGTTTTGACGTGCCGATTCATATTCTATTAAAGCGCTAGACATAAAGGTTATGACTAAACGTTCGAGAAAGCGGTGTGCTTGTGCAACAACCGATCGCAGTATTAGATTCCGGCGTAGGCGGACTTACCGTCGTCAAAGAAGTAATGCGCCAGCTTCCTCGCGAGAAGGTGATTTATTTCGGAGACACGGCCAGGGCTCCTTATGGCCCGCGTCCTGCCGAGGAGGTATTACGTTTTACCCGTGAAATTGTCGATTATTTGGTTCAATATCGTCCCAAAATGATCGTTATCGCTTGTAATACAGCTACTGCCGTAGCGCTTCAAGATATTCGCATGCGTGTTAACGTGCCGGTCGTAGGCGTCATCCATCCTGGAGCCAGAGCGGCGATCGGACGTACGCTAAGCGGGAATGTTGGCGTTATCGGTACGGAAGGTACGATTCGCAGCGGCGCATACGAGACGGCGTTGAAGCAGCTGTCGCCGCATGTGACGGTCATCAGCCAGGCGTGCCCGGATTTCGTGCCGCTCGTCGAGAAGGGGAATTTCCGTTCGGAGGAGACCTATCGCACCGTTAACAAGGGGCTCGCGTCTCTCCGGCTATCCTCTATTGATACGCTCATACTAGGTTGCACGCATTACCCATTCCTGTCGGATACGATCTCGGAAGTGATGGGGCACAAGGTGGCGCTCATCAGCTCTGCAGACGAAACGGCCCGCGAGATCAGCACGATTCTGCACCAGATGAACAAGCTTGCCCGCAGCGACGATCAGCCGATCCATCAATTCTGCTGCAGCGGCGATTCCGGGCTGTTCCGTTCGATTGCCGAGCAGTGGCTGGGCGAACAGATCGAGCTTACGCCCGTTGTATGGCAGGTGCCGAAGATCGGTTAACGGACGGAATGAGGAAGACAGAATAGTGAACCTTATCGCCAAGCTCTCCATGCGGAGGGCTGTTTTTGTGTTCCCATGCAGCATGCAGCGAAGTTGGAATGTCCCGGTTCAAGGACGCATAGCATGTGACTAGAAGCGTTAGTTCTTCTCCTACATGAAGGAAAAGGAGGTTCGGCATGCTTCCCTATGTCGTACAGCCCGGAGACACGTTGCTGCGCATTGCCAAACGCTTTGAGGTGAACATCGCCTCACTTCTCGCCGCTAACCCAAGGTTGTCCCCGGCTGCTCAATTAGCACCGGGGCTGCTTCTGTTTATTCCGTCCCAGACCGTTACCTTCTATTGCGTTCAGCCCGGCGACCGCATACTGAAGCTGGCCGATCAATTCTCGCTATCGCTTCCGACGCTTCTGGCCGCCAACCCTCATATTGATCCGAAGCAGCTCGTCACAGGCCAGCTTATTACGATCCCGCACACGGAGTATCCGTCGATCGTCGATCCGAGAGCCGAATATGGTCCCGAGGATCTTAGGCGCGATGCTGCTATTATGGAGCAGACATACCCTTTCCTGGAGGTTCGGCCATTCGGAACAAGCGTGATGGGCAAGTCGCTGCTCGCGCTGCGAATCGGGGAAGGCCGAGCCAAGGTGCACGTGAATGCCGCGATGCATGCCAACGAATGGATTACGGCGCCGCTTCTGATGCGATTTATCGAGGAACTGTCCGATGCCGGCGCTCAAGGCGGACAGATCCTGCAATACGATGTTCGTTACTTGCTGGAGAGGGTCACGCTCTGGTTCGTCCCGATGGTCAATCCCGATGGCGTCGAACTCGTCCAGGAGGGCATAAGGCCGAATCATCCTTACTATTCGGAGCTGCTGAGATGGAACAAGGGCTCCCGCCGATTCTCCAAATGGAAGGCTAATATTCGAGGCGTGGATCTGAACGACCAATTCCCCGCCTTCTGGGAGGAAGAGGTCAAGCGCCGCGCTGTCGAAGGACCGGGACCTCGCGATTATCCGGGCACGGCGCCGCTCTGCGAGCCCGAAGCAAGGGCTTTGGCCGAACTGACGAAATCGGAGCAATTCGACATTGCGGTGGCGCTTCATACGCAAGGGCAAGAAATCTATTGGAATTATCGCGGCTATGAGCCTGTAGAAGCTGAGCAGCTGGCAGCGCGTCTGGGCAGAGCAAGCGGTTATAAGCCGATCAAGCTGACTGGCAGCGACGCCGGCTACAAAGATTGGTTTATTTATGAATTCCGCAAGCCGGGCTTCACGGTCGAACTCGGTTACGGCGTCAATCCATTGCCGCTTGAAAATTTCGAAGACTTGTACGAGGAGCTTAAGCCGCTCTTGATGGCAACCATTCTCGCGGCGATCGAAAGCGGAACAACGTGATGAATGATCAGACGTTACGTTCACAAGGGGGCGCTAAACTAGCGGCCCCTATGTTCATGTGCCCCGAAGACAAATTATGCTATAATGGCGCAAAGGAGGGAGACTGCCATGCGTAAATTGTTATCGCTTCGGCATTGGAGCCATGTGTTCACCCGAATCTTCCGGCTGCTCGCGGCAAAGGAAGTCCGGTTGCGGGATAAGCTGCTGTATATCGTGCCTGTATTGCTGTATTGGGTTCTCCCGGATGTGCTGCCTTATCTTCCGATCGATGATATCGCGGTTACGATGCTGGCTGCAGAATGGTACACGCGTTACATGGAACGCAAATATGATCGACTTTTGCGGTGAAGGTTGAACTTGCTTCCCGCTTTCTTTACAATAGGATAGATGGTATGACGAAGGAGATGACTATAGGATCATGAAGTGCAAAATATCGCGCGCTGCCGCTAAAGTATTAAGTCTAGAATTGGACAAGCCAGAGAACGAAGGGAAATTGCTTCGCGTATACGTAACGCATTCCCATGGCGACCATGCGCACTACGGCCTTGGCATCGATGAGCCGGGCGAGAAAGACGTTGTTGTCGAGACGGACAGCGGCATTTCGGTTATTCTCGAGAAGGACAACGATTTCCTCGACGGCGTACGCGTCGACTATTTCTACTCGCCAGAAGAAGGTTTTGCCGTTACGAACCCGAACAAAGGCAACCACGGCGACCACTAAGCGTTAAGCTTAAGGGCACGCATGTGAGGGAGAAGACGGTAGAATGGCGAACGACATACGTATTTGCGACAAGTGCAAACATATCTCGGTGAAGAAGATGGTGCCTAAGCTGCAGAAGATGGCACCGGACGCGGAGATAAAGGTGGGCTGCAAGTCGTATTGCGGCCCATGCGCGAAGCGCGCATTCATCTTCATTAACGGCCGTTATGTGACGGGTCCGACGGAAGATGAAGCGATCGAGAAAGCTAGTCAGTATGTGAAGAAAGTCCGGTAAGCGTCAAGCCGCTGCGGATGAACGAAGAAGCCTCCCAGGGGACATATCCCACGGGAGGCTTCTTGTTTTGTATATTTATGGATTGCGCTTGCGGAACTCGCGGATCAGATCGTGCTCGATCACCAGATCGGACATGACCAGTTCGAGTCTCGCATCGGAGCCAGCCGGGCAGGCGCCGGTATCCAGCGGTTCGCCGGTCGTGGCATCCAGGCAACGGCTGTTCTCCTCCAGTCCGTCGCCGGAAGGGAAATACCAGACGTTGCCGTCCGTATAGGCGCCGCTGCGGATAACGACTCTTTTGTCCGCCAACGGTTTCTCCGTGACGAGCGGCGTACCCAGCATGTACTTGTCCTTGCTGGAGATGCCGAGCAGGTGGAGAATGGTTGGCGCGAGATCGAGCTGTCCGCCAACTTCCGGGTGCGTGCCCGTCAATTGGCCGCCAGGGACGTGTACGACAAGCGGAACCTGCTTCAGGATGTTATAGCGCTCCACCTCGTTTAGCTTCTTGCCGAGGAAAGTCTCGAACGGAGCCCAGTCGTTGATGGAGTTGTCATGATCGCCGTAGAACATGAAAATCGACGTATCCCACAATCCTGCCGCCTTCAGCTGCTCGATCATCTTCCCAAGCGACTGATCTACATAATGCGCCGCCTCGAGGTAATTGCCGAAGATGGTCCCTTGGAATTCACCGACATCCAACGTCTGGTATGATTCGGGAATCTCGAACGGATGATGGCTCGAGAGCGAGATTAAGAAGGAATAGAACGGCTGCTTCTGCTTCTCCATATAAGAGACGGATTGCGAGAAGAAGGAGGTGTCCCCGAGCGACCAGCCGAGCGGCTCGTCCATGGCGAAGTCCTTCTTGTTATAAAAGTAATCGTAGCCCATACCGTTATACATCGTATTCCGGTTCCAGAAACCGCCATTGTAGGCATGATAGGCATTAGGCGTATAACCGTTATCCTTCAGCGTCCGGGGCAGGGAATCGAATTGATTCTGCGCATAACGAATGAATACCGATCCGGATTGCAGCGGCTGCAGCGAAATATTCGCGGCCAAGTCGGCATCCGAGGTCCGTCCGCCGGAAGTTTGATGGTAGAAGCGGTCGAAGTACAAGCTCTCCTGAACGAGCTTGTTCATATTCGGCGTCACTTCCTGCCCGTTAATGCTCCGGCCGATGACGAAGTTCTGGAAAGCCTCCAGCTGAATGAGAATCACGTTGCTGCCCTTGTAAGCGCCGAAGAGCGGGTCGGATTCGAGAGCGCCGCGAACGGCTCCGCGCTGTTCGAACCATTCCTTGGCCTCTGCAATTCGCTCCGAAGGAACCGTCTCGTTATGCAGAATGTTCTCCTTCGTGTACTTATAGGCATCATAGCCATGGAAGCCGAGTACGCCGGTTACATTGTAGAGCGACAGATTCCACCAGTTGCCCGAGAATAAGCCCGCTGCCCACGTCTTCTTGGCGATGTTCACGGGTACGAAGACAAGCGTGAGCCCGGTTGCGAATACGATCAGGCTGAGGGAAACGCGAAAAATCATTTTGCGCCAGATCAGCCGTTTGCCCGTGCGGACAGCCTGAACCGTAATGGCCGCCGCCGAATCGTGCTCATCGCGTCTGCGAACGAAGATCGAGACGGCAAAGGCGATAATAAACGGCCAGTCGAAGAACAACGACAAGTCCGCCCAGCTAACGAGCGTCGAGATGCTCTCGCCAAGCTCGCCGACCTGACCGGCCTGCAGCAAGACGGGCACGGAGATCAAGTCTTGAAAGTAGCGGAAATAGATCAGATCCGCATAGATGACGAAGGTTAGTAAAAGATTCAAAACGACAAGTGCGACTGTCCGTCCCCGCGGAGGGAGGAGCAGCGTCCAGAAGGAAACGAGACCGATGGTGCCGAGCGCAACGAACACGTCATCGACGTTCATCGCCATATTCGGCACGTCGACGAAGCGATCGAAGATGATCAGCTTCATCATCATAAGGACGAAGAAGATAACAACATCGATCGCTTTAATGCGCTCGAACCCTTCGAGGGAGGCACGCATCCCTCGTTTCGCCATGGAGGTTAGTGGTCTAGCCATGAAAGTAAAAGGGTTCCTTTCTACTTGCCAAAATGGTTGGTGCTCACCCCGCGACTACAGCATGAAAGATTAGTTGCGCGGGGGAAGCGGACCTAGGAATTGATAGAGATTACATTCGATGCGGCCGTTGAACAGCTTGCGCTTCTTCGCTGCATTCTGCCCGAAGTTCTGCTCGAACGATTTGGTCGGGCTAAGCGCGAAGAAGGACCACGTCGGCAAATATTGCGCGATCAGGCCGAGCTGGCGGATCGCCTTCTCCGCTTCGGAATCGTCGCCCAGACGTTCGCCGTATGGCGGGTTCGTAATGATGCAGCCATAGTCGCCAGCCGGCTTAATCTTGGCTACCGGCATAACGCTCAGCTTGATCTCGCGTCCGAAGCCTGCTTTCTTCACGGCAGCTTGGGCGATCTCGATCGCTTGCGGGTCGATATCCGATCCGCTGATGTCGAGAGGAATATCATCCTTGACGGAGTCGAACGCCTCTTCGCGCGCGGTCTCCCACAACTCATCAGGCACGAGCGGCCAGCCTTCGCTGTTGAAGGTGCGGCGCAGGCCAGGGGCGATGTTCCAAGCAATCATAGCCGCTTCGACCGGAATGGTGCCGGACCCGCAGAACGGATCGACCAGCGGGCGGTCGGGACGCCAGCGGCTGAGCATGACCATGGCTGCTGCCATCGTCTCCTTGATCGGCGCTTCCGTGACCAGCTTGCGATAGCCGCGTTTATGAAGGCCAGGTCCCGTCGTGTCCAGCGTGATCGTGGCAATATCGTTCAACATAATCACTTCGATTACGAATCGCGCGCCGTCCTCGGGGAACCACTCGGTACCGTAGGTCATTTTCATTTTCTCGACGACTGCCTTTTTAACGATCTTCTGGCAGGCCGGCACGCTGGTCAGCTGGGATTTGTGCGAGCGACCCTCCACGGGGAACTCGCCGTCTCCCGGGATGAAAGCGGCCCAATCGACGGCTTTGACGCCTTCGAACAGTTCCTCGAACGTCGTGGCCGGGAATTCCGCCATCTTGATAAGCACGCGGTCGCTCGTACGCAGCCACAGATTCGTGCGTGCGATGTCGCTCGGCGTGCCGGTGAAGGTCACTTTCCCGTTGTCGACTTTCGAATCTTCATAGCCCAGTTCCTTGAGTTCGCGCGCCACGATCGCCTCCAGCCCCATCGGCGCTGTGGCAATCAATTGCAATTTTGTCATAATACATATCACTCCGTCTTCTTGCCGGTTGTATTGCGCCGGTTAAAAATCATACAATCAAGTATAGGACAAACCAAGACTGAAATACAATCAAGTTCAATAAGGAGCGGAATCATTCCATGGATGCCCAGAAATATGTAGAAGAGATGCTAGGAACGGACCCTGAGCTCGATCGGGTGCTGGAGTCGATCCGGGAACTTGGCATGCCCGAGATCTCGGTTGCCCCGGGTTATGGCCGCATGCTGACGATGCTCGTGCAGATGTCGAAAGCGAAGGATGTGCTGGAGATCGGCGCGCTAGGCGGATATAGCGGAATTTGTCTTGCGCGAGGATTGCAAGGCGGGGGGAGCGTAACGTCGCTCGAACTGCTGCCGAATTTCGCGGAGGCGGCGCGCAGTAACATGGAGGCGGCCGGATTCGGCCATCTCGTCGACTACCGGATCGGGGACGCCAAGGGGAGTCTGGCGAAGCTCGCGGAGGAAGGAAGGCGCTTCGATTTCTTCTTTATCGATGCGGATAAGGAAGGGTATCCGGTCTATCTGGACTGGGCGCTCAAGCTTGCGAATCCCGGCGCTGTCATTGTGGGGGATAATACGCTGCTGCGCGGACGAATCTACAACGCTGACAAGAATGGACCGTCCGTCGTCGCGATGCGTGAATTCAACCGGCGAATGCTTCAGGACGAGCGGCTGAGAGGCACGCTTCTGCCGGGCTATGACGGGCTTACGATGGCGGTTGTCAAATAAGGAGTTGGAGTTTTAACCTATTCTAGGCAGTTTGTGGATTGACGAACTGCCGCTTACACCTTTATAATAAGCACAACTTTAGTGTAGACACAGCCGATTGAGCTGCGGGAAAGTGGAGGGCAACCGTCAATGGAGAACTAATCCTGAACATTCCGAACAAAAACATGATTAGCCGTCACGTTATACGTTTGCGTGCGGACATTTGTTCTGAAGACGGGATTCGTCTGTCCATTTATGGTACTTCGCTTTTATCGCTGCGCGGCTTGGAGGCCTTACGGTTATCCCTGTCTACGTCTGTTCGCTCTGCCCGCATCTTCCTGTTGAGGGAGACAGCCGCAAGGCGTATTCGGCGTCCGTGCGCCTGCATAAAGCCGAAACCATATAAGCAGCACACGAATCCTCTTCAGATCGAACCATTCGACCTGAGGAGGTTTTTTTATGACCATAATGACCTTGCAACATCTGGAATATTACGTTGGCGATCGATTGCTGTTCAAACAGGAAGGCCAGCTTCACATCGGAACCCGCGACCGCATCGGCGTCGTTGGCCGCAACGGCGCGGGCAAATCGACGTTGCTGGCCATCCTTGCCGGCCGGTTGGCGCCCGAGCATGGGACGATCGCAAGCTATGGAACAGTTGCTGAACTCGAACAGGCTTCAGGCCGTCGCGGCAGTTCGATGGCTCAGAGACCGGAACTGCACGATCAGGCAGGCGAAATGCTGAAGCGTTGGGAAGTAAGCGACGAGCAAGGAATTGCCGAGCATGGAAGCGGGGGAGAGAAGACGCGTCTGTCGATCGCGAAGGTGATGGCGCAAGGCGCGGAGCTCTTGATTGCCGACGAACCGACAAGCCATCTCGACATCGATGGGGCGGCAGCGCTCGCTGAGGCGTTGGCCGGGTATCCGGGCGCAGTGATCGTCGTTTCCCATGATCGAACGCTGCTCGATCAGGTATGTACGCGGATTCTGGAGTTGGAGGAAGGCAAGCTTGCTCTTTATGAAGGGAATTATTCCGCCTATCGGGAGGCCAAAGAAGCGCAGGCAGCAAGAGCACGGTTCGAATATGAGCAATATGCGCGAGAAAAGGATCGTCTGACAACAGCGCTCATGGAGGTGCGCGAGCAGTCGCGTTCCATGAAGAGCAAGCCTTCGAGGATGAGCTACAAGGAAGCGAATCTCGGCCGCGCGCGAGCCGGGTCCAGCCGGGCGAGGGTGGACCGTTCCGCTTCTATACTGGAGCGCCGGCTGAGCCAGCTCGAGGTGAAATCGAAACCGAGGGAGGCCGAATCGCCGTTGTTCGATGCGAGCAAGCATGTCCTTTGCAGAAGCAAGCATGTGTTGCGCTTAGCGAATGCGACGCTGGGATACGGGAGCAAGATTCTGCTCGAAGGGCTTCATCTCAATGTGAAGCCGGGCATGAGGATCGCGCTCGTCGGACGCAACGGGATCGGCAAGACGACGCTTCTGAAGCTCATCCATGAGGGAGGAGCGGCCATCAGCTATTCGCCGAGCTGCCGCCTCGGCTATTTCCGCCAAGACTTGTCGCTGCTTAGGGAGGATCAGACCATTCTGCAGAATGTGCTGTCCACCGCGCTGTACGATGATCTTCACGTGCGGACGGTATTGGCGAGAACGCTCTTCAAGCGCGACGAAGTGCACAAGGCGGTAAGGGATCTAAGCGGAGGAGAGCGCGTGAAGACGACGCTCGCGAAGCTTTTTCTCGGAGGATATAATACGCTCTTGCTGGACGAACCGACGAACTATCTGGACCTGTTCGCCAGAGAAAGTCTGGAGGAGACGCTCGCGCAATATCCAGGCACGATTCTGTTTGCCTCCCATGATCGTGCCTTCGTCCGCGCGGTCGCGACCCATTTGCTGCGCTTTGGCGAGAGCGGATGGCAGCTTATGCCATGCGGTGATGAAGAGCAAGCGGCGATCCCGGCAGGGGGAGGAGCGCCTGCACATCCGAACCGCGAGCAGCATGAGGCGCAGCAGGAGCTGATGCAACTTGAACTCGCGATTGCGAATACGCTGGGCCGCCTTTCGATGCCTCAATCGAAGGAGGATGCCATTCAGCTTGACCTTCAGTTCCAAGCGCTACTGCAGCGTAAACGGGAACTGATGAAGCCATAGAGGCAGCAAGTCATCCCTGACGTTGCTTGCGATGTGCCAGAAGCGTCCGGTTCACCCACAGCGCGTTCAGGACGAACAAGACCGCCGAAGTAATAAAGACGCCCTCGATGCCGATCCAGCCGGATATGACGCCTCCGACGATCGGGCCGATCATATTGCCAAGCGACAATGTGCTGGAGTTGAAGCTGAATGAGCGCGACTCCATGCCGTCCGGTGTATGCTTGCGGATGAGCGCATTAACCGACGGGATCAGTCCTCCCAGGAAGACGCCTTGCAGGAATCGGAGCACGAGCAGCTGCCATACGGAGCCGGCCATTGCCTGCGGGATGAACAAGAGGGCCGATCCGATGAGCGAGACGAGCAGGATGCGCTCTTGTCCGATCCGGTCGCTCAACCGTCCGAGCAGCGGAGATGACACCATATTGGACAGTCCGGCGGCTGACCCGACAAGCCCGGACCAGAATGCCAGGTTCACGGCCGTTCCGTGCAGTTCCTGCACATAGAGCGGCATTAGCGGCATCGGCCCGATCATGGCGAATTGGATCAGGAAGGTAACCGCGAACAGCGACTTCAGCTGCGGAATGCGGCTGAGACTCGCGAAGCCTTGAATGATGGACACATTAGGCTTAGCTGCGGCCTTGGTGCGATCGAAGCTTTCCTTGACGACGAACATGGCAAGCAAGGAAGCGAGAAATAACAGCAGACCGGTCACGTAGAAAATCGGCCGGAAGCCGATCGCGTCCGCCAGCAGTCCGCCTATGAACGGTCCGAGAATGGTGCCGGCGATACCGCCGGATTGCAGCGTGCCCATGGCAAAGCCCATCCGTTCTTTCGGCGTGGTAGCCGAAATGAGCGATACCGAGGCTGGATTGAAGCCGGAGATTGTGCCGTTAACCATCCGCAGCAGGAGCAGATGCCACGGATTCTGGGCGAAGCCCATGAGTACCATGACGATCGCCATGCCGAAGCCGGAGCGCAGCAGCATCATTTTGCGCCCATATCGGTCGGAAAGCTTGCCCCATAACGGTTGGAACAAGAACGACGTGACGAAGTTGCCGGCAAAGATGATGCCCGCCCATGTCGCGGTTTCGTGCGGATCGGACAGACCGAGATCGGTCTGGAGATAAAGGGATAAGAACGGAATGATCATGGTCATGCCGGCCATCACGAGGAATTGACCGACCCAGAGTACGGCTAAATTTTTCTTCCACTGTTCCATGTAATCGATGATACCTCCTGTCTTGCCTTGCGTGTGTGCTAGCGTAATTGTTGCTTGCGTCTCAACAAGAGAACAGGGAACAGTATAGCACAATACGGCCGGGAACCTTAGCCAAGGAGACGCGCCTAGCTGATCACGCCTGTCGACTGTCAAGGAAAAGAGCCTGTCTCCCCAATGGGAAACAGGCTCTTCATGCATTCGTCATGCCGTCGTCGTGGGCCATTCGGATTGCGCGCGCAGTTGATTGCGATACACGATCTTCGAGATCGTCATGCTGATCTCGTATAGCAGGAACAACGGCACGATGACGATGATATCCGAGAGGATATCGGGCGGAGTAATCGTGATCGCGACAATGGCGAGGATGAAATAAGATAATTTTCTGGCCTTCGCTAAGCGCACCGGATTCAAGATGCCGATCTTGGTCAGGAACATGACGATCGCGGGCATCTCGAATAGCAAGCCGAATGGAACGGTCATGTGAATCATGAATCGGAAGTAGCGTTCAGCCGTATACATCGCGGCAAAGTCATCGCCGGCCATCTGGTCCATGAAGTGCAGAACCATCGGGAATAGGATGAAATAACCGAAACACAGACCTGTGATGAAGAGCAGGCTGATGGATGGAATGAACACCAGCGCCGAGCGCTTGGCGACCGCAGGCAGAGCGGGCGTAACGAACTTCCACGTCTGGTAAGCGGCGATCGGGAGCGTTACGGCTATCGCCACAACGCCAGCGATCATGAGATAGACCCACATAACGTCGGAAGGCCCGAGTACGACGAGCTTCTGATCGATTCCTCTTACCAGCCAGCGGTAGATATCCTTCACGTAGATGAAGGCAGCCGCCATGGCGACCAGGAACGCAATCAGCGTGCGAATGAGCCTGGTCCGCAATTCATCCAGGTGACCGACCAGATTCAGGTCATTCGGATTGCTCATTTGGAAGGGGCGTCAGCAGCTGCGGCCGCAGCCGGCTTCTTCTTCGCCTCTTCGTCCTCGTCGCCGCCGACCAATCCGCGCGTCGCGCCTTTGAATTCGCTTAAGGTGCGTCCGAACGCGCGGCCAAGTTCCGGCAGCTTGGACGGACCGAAAATAATGAGCGCGATGATCAGGATTAAGACTAAGCCGCCGATACCGATATTGCCGAATGGCATAATGATGACATCTCCTTCAAGTTTAACGTAATGGCTTCGTGCCGATTAACCTAATTTGAAGCCGCTGATCGCGACGACGCCGCAACGGGCAATTTTATCGCCAGGGCGGTGCGGCCATAGGCTTGTCGGATAGTTCAGATCCGTCGTGTTCTCGCCCGGATGCTGGATCGATAGGAAAAGCGTCTGCTCATCCGGCGTAAAGAATGGGCCGGTGAGCTCGCTCTCGACCGGTGCCGAAGCGAATTGGAGCGCTTGGCCCTTGCTGTCTCCGCTCGTCGGAATGACGAACAGCCCGTTGTTCATGAACGATTTGTGCACGCCTTTGTTCTGGCTGCTGCTCGAAATATCCGTTACGACCCACAGATTGCCGTTGGAATCGAAGGCAAGGTTGTCCGGCGAGCTGAAGCCCGACTGACGGCCGCCGGCTGCGAAAATCTCGAAATCGAACTCCAGGGCGCCCAGGTCGTTGTTCGCTTCGAAGATGCGGGTAATATGCCCGTGGATATTGCCATGGCTGTCGTTGTTCGTGTGCGCAATGAATACCGTGTTATCGAATGGCGAGATTTCGATATCTTCGGGGCGGTCTGTTGGCGTGCCGCCGACAAGCTTAGCTGCTTCTTGGCAGTAGGTAACGACGTCGCCGAGTGATTGGTACTTCTTCTGAAGATCGGCGCTGTCTGTATAGGATTTGGATTTCTTCACTTCCTCGAGCGTAACCGGCACCCATTTGCCGCTCTTCAGGTTCGCGACGTACAGCGTGCCTTCTTCGAGAAGAGCGGAGTTCGCGCGGCCTGCGGAAGCGTTGTATTTGCCTTTGCTGACGAATTTATAGACGCAGGCGTCCTTCTTGTCATCGCCCATGTAGACGACGACGCGGCCGTCTGCGGCAAGGCCCATAGCCGTATTCTCGTGGTTGAAGCGGCCCAGCGCGGTATGCTTCTTCAGGTAGGATTTGTCGAATGGGTCTACCTCGATAACCCAGCCGTAATGTGTCTCCGGAAGACTTGCGGCTTTCGCCATCTCTTCGAAGTTCTCTTCACACGAAAGTACAGTATTCCACAGCGTCACGCCGCCGGAGCAGTTAGCGAATGTGCCTTGCGCAACGCTCTTGCCGCCAAGGGCGGCGATTCCTTTGGCCGGACCGGTCAGATTGAAGTTGGTGAAGCCGTTGATACGGCGGGCATGCTTGGACGTGGTATCCATTTTCCACGTGCCTTGCTCGTCACGATACACTTCAATGACGGACATGCCTTGGTAGTATAGGCCGCGTTTGATTTGTTCGGCTGTCATTTTGTCGTCTACGACGGGGCCGATCTGGAAGATCGTCGTATACTCGTGATTGTTCACGAGCAGGCCGCGCGTATTCGAGCCGTTGATCGGGAAGTATGCGTTATAGTCCGAACCGGAGCCGAATTTCTCGCCAGCTTGGTTAATGATGTCGTCGTAGGCGGCAATGACGTCATATTTGAAATTAGGAGGGAGGATCAACTTGTCTTCCTTGGACGGGTCGATCGGGTTGAAGTAACCGCTCACTTTATTCGTCTTGAATCCGAACAGATGATTCGCCGATCCGGTAGCCGCGGAAGCCTTGCCTTCCAGCGTTCCGAGTCCTGCAGAGGCTACGGCCAATGCGGCAGCGCCCGTTCCCAGATAGGATAGAAATGTTTTGCGATCCATGTTCTTGCTCAAGTAAGCTCACTCCTTAGCGAATTTGTTTGCCTTGGGACAAGCTTAAGCGCGGCTTGTTAAGGTGACGTTATGGGGATGTGGAAAAATTGTAAAAGATGGAGTTTTATTTGATGCGTTCTCAACGCGAGCTCCGCTGATTTGTCATATGTTTGTCAACGATAGCGAATGGTTTGCAGTTGTTACCCTTTCTCAAAAAGGGCATAATGGAAACGAAGGGAAAACGAGAGAAATGGGGAACACGAATGAGCTATAACGACCGTTTCATCCGGGCATGCCGGAAGGAATCCGTCGATCGCTTACCCGTCTGGTATATGCGACAAGCGGGTCGCTACGATCCCGACTACCGAAAAATAAAAGAAAAGTATTCGCTATTGGAAATTTGCCGTCAACCGGAGCTGGCCGCCGAGGTGACGATGATGCCAATCCGCAAACTAGGCGTCGATGCTGCGATTTTATACTCTGATATTATGAATCCGGTTGCGTCGATCGGAATCGATTTCGATATTGTGGCGAACGTCGGCCCGGTCATCGATAATCCGATTCGGAGCGCGGCGGACGTGGAAAAGCTGAAGCCGATCGACGTCGAAGGCGATCTGTCCCACGTGCTGGAGACGATCCGCATTCTTGACCGTGAGCTGACGGTGCCTCTTATTACATTCGCGGGGGCGCCTTTCACGATTGCTTCTTACCTGATCGAAGGCCGTCCGTCCAAATCGTACATCCGGACGAAGTCGCTCATGTATGGCGATCCGGACGTCTGGTTCAAATTGATGGACAAGCTGGGCGATATGGTGATCACCTACTTGCGCGCCCACATGGCGGCAGGTGGCAAGGCCTTCCAACTGTTCGACAGCTGGGTCGGCGCACTATCGCCAGCTGACTTCAAGAAATTCGTGCTGCCGACGATCGAGCGCATCTTCGCGGAGCTGTCCGATCTGCCGCAGCCGAAAATCTATTTCCCCGGCGTTGCCTCGGGCGAGCTGTTGCCGACGCTTGGCAATGTGAAGGCGGACGTTATCGGTCTGGACTGGCGCGTGCCGATCGCGGAAGGTCGCCGGCGCCTGGGCGGAGCGTTTGCCGTTCAAGGCAACCTCGATCCTTATATCCTGACGGCTCCGATGGACGTCGTCCAAGCTTACGCCAAGGACATCATCGATCAAGGCATTCAGGAGCCGGGCTATATTTTCAACCTCGGACATGGTTTGTTCCCGGAAGCTTCGCTTGAGAAGCTGCAGGAATTGACCGCTTTTATTCACGCTTATTCAGCAGATGCACTCGCATCGCGTAACGGCAAGGAGGAAGTTAAACATGTCTAATGAGAGAATCGGCGTACTCGTCATGTCGTACGGAACACCGGAGAGCCTTGACGGCGTCGAGGAATACTATACGCATATCCGTCGCGGCAACCCGCCAACGCCAGAACTGCTCGATGAGCTCAAGGGGCGCTATGAAGCCGTAGTCGGCGGCGTATTCCCGCTGCGGGAGAACACGAACAATCAGGTCGCTGCGCTGCAGAAGACATTGGATGCGGCGGCGCCTGGCCGTTATGTTTGCTACCAGGGGCTCAAGCACGCTCGTCCATATATTGAGGACGGCGTAGAAGCGATGGCGAAGGACGGCATAACCAAAGCGATCGGCATCGTGCTTGCGCCGCACTACTCGATGATGAGCGTAGGCGGCTATATCAAGCGGGCGAAGGAGAAAGCCGGCGAGCTTGGCGTGGCGATGTCGTTCGTGGAGAGCTACCACCTGCATCCGAAACTGATCGAGGCGCTCGTCGACCGAGTCGTCGGCAAGCTTGGCGAGTTCGACCGCAGCCAGCCGATCAAGGTGCTGTTCAGTGCGCACAGTCTGCCTGAGCGTATCCGCGAGATGGGCGATCCGTACGAGAAGCAGTTGCTCGAGACTTCCGAGGCGGTCGCGAATAAAGCTGGCGTAGCGGACTGGTCGTTCACTTGGCAGAGCGCGGGCCGCACGCACGAACCTTGGCTCGGTCCGGACATTCTCGATACGCTCAAGGAGCTGGCCGATCAAGGGATGAAGCAGGTGCTGTCTGCCCCGGTCGGCTTCGTCTCTGACCATCTGGAAGTGCTCTACGACCTCGATATCGAGGCGAAGGCCGTATCGGCGGACTTGGACATTCACTTCGAACGGATCGATATGCTCAATACGGACGCTTTCTATATGGAGGCGCTCGCGGAATCCGTCGTGGATAAAGATGAATGGAAGGCTTAAGAGGCCACGAATAATAAGGTAATCGAACAAGAGGTTGTCCGTAGCGGTTGCGACGGGCCGCCTCTTTTTTGTTGCGCGGTTCAGTGGATGCAAAAAGGAAAAGGCGCCGCAGGAAGCATCCCTGCAGCGCCTTTCCGGCTCATAGGCGGTTATGTATATAATCAATGGGTTGTTCTGCGAACGGTATTCATCATTCATGATTAATCAAGCGGCGGATCGGTGCGTCCTTCGCGCTCGGCCTGCTTGCGATGCGCGATCCGGCTGCTGGCCGCGGCGGCAATCGCGCCGACGATATCGTCCAGGAAGGTATGGCACTGAGCGTCATTCTTATCGTTCAGCTTCTTCAGAATGCCGGGCTTGAGCTTGTCGACATAACCAAAGTTGGTGAAGCCGATGCTGCCATATACATTCACGATGGACAGGGCGAGAATCTCGTCGCAGCCGTATAATCCTTCGTCGTTCTCGATCATTTCCTGAAGCGGAGGCAGCAGCTTGCCTTCTTCGGCAAGCAGGTCCAGCTGAATGCCTGTTAGCACCGCATTCTGCACCTCGCGCTTGGTTAATACGGCTTCGACGTAGTTCTCACACTCCTCTTGCGTAAGATCAGGATAATAATCCTTCTGGAGGAAGAGGACGAGTTCGGCGATCTGCGCCTTCGTTACGCCCCGCTGAGCAAGCCATTCCTTCGTTGCGGCTGCGACGCTCTTGCTATTTAAGCTGTAAAGTTTGGACTTGGTCATGTGCTGCACCTCTTGTCTCAAATTAGTGGACAAAACTGGTCTAATCGTAAGGACGGGCTCGTATACATAGTACTACAAAAGGAGACTTGTACCAAATACGCACCCATCTCAATCGGATGATCAAAAAAGGGAGGAAACATGAACATGACTCAATACCGTATGATTCGCCGGGTAGCGCTTACTGGAGCGCTTGCGCTGCCGATCCTGACGACTGGCTGCGGGATCTTCTCGCAGGAAGCGAGCAAGCAGATTGACCCGCCGCAGAATACATCGCAGAACGCGACGGGCGCAGCGAACGAAACTGCAGCCGGACAAGCCGGCGCAACCGAACAAACGACTACGCAGCCGACTGGAACAGAAACGGCCGTGCAGGGTGATCAGACGCAGCTCACCGTCTATCTGAAAGATCAGCATCAGCTCCTTGCTCCCGTGTCGGTGCTAGCATCGCTTGAAGGCAACCAGAAGGCGGGCCAGAAGGCGCTTGAGCTGATGGTGGCGGAAGGTCCTTATGCAGCCGAGCTGCCGATCGGATTCGAAGCGGTGCTGCCGAAGGGGACGATCGTGAACGATCTTACCATTGAGGACGATCAGAAGCTGGCTATGGTCGATTTGTCCAGCTCGTTCGGTAACTATGCGCCTGAAGAAGAGCGCAGAATCGTAGAGGCGGTAACTTGGACGCTGACAAGCCTTCCGGGCGTGAATAAGGTGCAGCTTTCCGTTGACGGCGTGAAGCTTGGCGAGATGCCGGTAGACCGCTTCCCGCTGGATGAGCCGCTCACGCGCGCGGTAGGCATTAACCTCGAGGTGGACGAAGGCGTAGATTACAGCCAATCGACGCCGGTAACGCTGTATTTCTCGTCGGTATCGCCTAGCGACGAAAGCTACTATGTACCGGTAACGCGCCTGATCGACCGTACCGATAATAAAGCCAAATCCGCGATTCAAGAGCTGATCGCCGGCCCGCTGGACAGCATTACCGGGAACGGCAGCCTGATTCCAGTATCCACGCCTGATGTCGTCGTGAAGTCGATCGAGAAAGGCGCCGACGTCGTCTCCATCGCGCTTGAAGACAGCGCTTATGTGGAAGGACAGAAGATGCCGGCTGAACTGCTCGAAGCGCTCGTTCTTTCGTTAACGGAGAACACGGGTATTGGCAAGGTACAGATCAGCATCAACGGCAGCTCGAATATTATGGATACGAACAATGTGGATTACAGCAAGCCGGTCTCCAGACCTGAGGTAGTGAACGCCATTAAGTCCTAAATGTGACGATTGCATGAAAAAGCCCGAACTTCTTTGTGAAGTCGGGCTTTTTTGTATCTTCTGGATTATTTTTGTTATTGACGATATAGTCGGGGGTTGGTAAAATGCTTCATATCCGTGTAATATGATAGGAATAATGTGGAAAGTCGAACAAACTGTGATAAGTCAAGGCTTCAATGGGGTTGAAGCTTTACATAGACGTCAGGCAATCAAAAGAGGCACAATAGGGTATTATACGTGGTATCGATTGTTAGTGCAATAATAATGCATAATTTATGATGCAGGAGGGTTTAAAACTGATACATTTAGAAAGTATTACCAAAAAGTATCGGGTCGGATCAACCTCCGTTGATGCGGTCACAGATATTTCTTTGACCGTGCGCAAAGGGGAAATATTCGGAATCATCGGCCATTCCGGCGCAGGGAAGAGCACGCTGCTGCGGTGCATCAATCTGCTCGAGCGCCCGTCGTCAGGGACGGTTAACGTAGGCGGCGTGGACTTGACGAAACTGACCGACCGTCAGCTGCAGAAGGAACGTCGCAAGATCGGCATGATATTCCAACATTTCAATCTGCTCTCCATGGCTACGGTGCGCGAGAATATCGCTTTCCCGCTCAAACTGGCCAAGCTGTCGGGCACGGAGATCAAGAACCGCGTCGATGAATTGCTTAAGCTTGTCGGCCTCGAGGGTCATGGCGACAAATATCCTGCGCAGCTGTCGGGCGGACAGAAGCAGCGCGTCGGGATTGCACGTGCGCTCGCGAACAACCCGGATGTCCTCTTATGCGATGAAGCGACATCGGCTCTGGATCCGCAGACGACGAACGCGATTTTGTCGCTCATTCTCGATATTAATCAGAAGCTTGGCATTACCGTTGTGCTCATTACCCATGAGATGCAGGTTATCCGCTCCATATGCGACCGGGTTGCCGTTATCGACGATGGGCAAATCGTCGAGCTTGGCGATGTAATCGACGTCTTCCTGAAGCCGCAGCATAAGGTAACGCAGGACTTTGTCGATGAAGTATCGGACTCGGCAGGCGATCTCGGCCAGCTGGTCAAAGCCCGCAGCGGACGTGTATTCCGGGTTCATTTTGTCGGCGAATTAACGTATGAGCCGATCCTTTATAACGCCGTTAAGAAGACTTCGGTGCAGTTCGCAATTCTGCAAGGAACGATTTCGCGGATGAAGCAGACCCCTTACGGCGAGCTGATCGTCGAGTTGATCGGGCCTGACGCCGAGATCGGCGGTATTATTGACCGGCTGAAGCAAGACGGTTTGAATGTGGAGGAATTGACATGAGTTTTGAGAATGTGCGTTGGGAGGAGATATGGGAAGCCTCCAAGGATACGCTTAGCATGACGGTTTGGTCGCTTGCGTTCACGATTGTCATCGGCTTTATATTGGGTCTGATCCTGTTCCTGACCTCACGAAGGCAGCTGCTGGAGCAGTCGATTGTATATAGCGTGCTCTCGTTCGTCGTCAATATCATTCGTTCGGTTCCGTTCGTCATTCTGATGATTACGATCATGCCGTTCACGAAACTGATTACCGGCACAACCTTCGGCGTTGCAGGGACGATTCCGCCGCTTATCGTGGCTGCTGCTCCATTCTTCGCCCGTCTGGTCGAGACGGCGCTCCGTGAAGTAGACCGAGGGGTTATCGAGGCGGCCGTTGCTATGGGAGCTTCCAAATGGGACATCGTCTCCCGCGTCCTTCTTCGTGAAGCGCGTCCGGGCCTCTTGGCGGCCGTTACGGTTACCGCGGTTACGCTCGTCTCCTACACGGCGATGTCCGGCGTTATCGGTGGCGGCGGTCTCGGCGACCTGGCGCTTCGTTACGGCTATCAACGCTTCCAGACCGACGTTATGCTTGTTACCGTCGTGCTGCTTATCGTATTGGTTCAACTCCTGCAAACGGCCGGCGACCTTCTTGTGCGCCGCTACAGCCGTAAGTAAGGATTCATGAACATAGAGACAAGTCATTATTATTAGGAGGGATTCCCAAGATGAAGAAATTAAGTTTGGTCCTGCTTACGATCGTCCTTGCGGTGGTTGTGTCCGCTTGCGGCGCGAAGAACAACGAGAATACGGCTAACAATGCAGCGAATAACGCTGCACAAGGCAATGGCGCTACAGAAGGCAATGCAGCTACAGGCGAGACGACAGAGGAAGTTACGCTTAAAGTCGGCGCATCGCCAGTACCGCATGCCGAGATCCTGAAGCATATCGCTCCAGCGCTCAAAGAGCAAGGCGTTAACCTTGAAGTCGTTGAATTCACGGATTACGTTCAACCGAACGTGCAGCTGTATGAAAAAGAAATCGACGCGAACTTCTTCCAACACGTTCCATACCTGGATCAGTTCAACAAAGATAAAGGCTATGACCTTGTGAGCGTAGCTCCGGTTCACCTCGAGCCATTCGGCGCTTACTCCAAAAAAGTGAAAACGGCCGACGAGCTGAAAGAAGGCGCTAAAGTCGTGATTCCGAACGATCCGTCCAACGCTGGCCGCGCGCTTGCGCTGATGGCTGCTAACGGCCTCATCACGCTGAAAGATGGCGTAGGCGTAGCGGGTACGGTAGCCGATATTACCGAGAATCCGAAGAAACTTGAGATTACGGAAGTTGAAGCAGCTATGCTGCCGCGTCTTCTGGATGAAGTCGATCTCGCGCTGATCAACACGAACTATGCCCTTGAAGCGGACCTTGTTCCAACGACTGACGCGCTGTTCATTGAAGGCAACGACTCGCCTTACGCGAACGTTCTCGTAGCGCGTCCGGACAACAAAGAGTCCGACGCGATTAAGAAACTCGTTGCGGCACTGCAATCGGAAGACGTGAAGAAATTCATCGAAGACACATACAAAGGTTCGATCGTTGCGGCATTCTAATTGACCTGCACATAGAAGAGCGGCGTTCCCTTTCATAAGGGGGCGCCGCTTGTTCATTTCCCGGCCAAGATGATTTTCCATTCCGGGTCTGGTAGAATAGGGTGATGAATACGTTTGACGAAAGGATTACGCTTACGATGAGAAATGACGGCAGACAATGGAACGAGCTTCGGCCGGTTACCATTACGATGAATCCGAACAAACATGCTGAAGGCTCGGTGCTGATCGAATTCGGCGATACGAAGGTGCTCTGCACCGCAACGGTCGAGGAGCGCGTCCCGCCTTTCATGAAGGGCCAGGGCAAAGGCTGGATTAACGCAGAGTATTCAATGCTCCCAAGAGCTACGCAAGTGCGCAATCAGCGTGAATCGGCGAGGGGCAAATTGACCGGCCGCACCATGGAGATCCAACGGCTCATCGGCAGGGCACTGCGTTCGATAGTAGATCTGCAAGCGCTCGGCGAGCGTACCATCACATTGGATTGCGACGTTCTGCAAGCGGACGGAGGCACGCGTACAACTTCCATAACAGGTGCGTATGTGGCGCTGGCGCTTGCTATACATAAGCTGAACAAACAGCACAACTTTACGAAGTATCCGCTGACGGATTTCCTTGCATCGGTAAGCGTCGGCGTCATTCAAGGCAACACGCTGCTTGATCTGAATTACGAGGAAGACTCGAAGGCGAAGGTCGATATGAATGTCGTCATGACCGGCGGGGGCAAATTCGTCGAGGTGCAAGGGACTGGCGAAGAATCGCCGTTCTCGCGCGAGGAACTGGATTCGCTGCTGGCCGCCGCGGAAGGCGGCATCGCCCAGCTGGTCGCCAAACAGAAAGAAGCGCTTGGCGAGAGCGGCCTGCGGATTGGAACGGCCACGGTATGAGAAGCGGGGATACGGTAGTCGTCGCTACGAAGAACGCCGGCAAAGTGCGAGAATTCACGCATGCGTTCGGTAAACTCGGGATGAACGTGGTCAGCATGTTCGACTATCCGAACTTGCCGGAAGTGGATGAAGACGGACGCACATTCGCCGAGAATGCCCGCAAGAAGGCCAAGCAGGTTGGAGACGCATTGCAGCTTCCGGTATTAGCGGATGATTCTGGGCTGGAGGTCGCGAGGCTCGGCGGTGAGCCGGGCGTGTATTCGGCTCGTTATTCCGGCGAAGGGGCGACCGACGCCTCAAACAACGCCAAGCTGCTGGCTGAGCTTGCGAAACTTGGAGATACGCAGGTTGGCATGCTGGAGGACGGAACGGAATTGCTGAGCGATGCTCGGTTCGTTTGCGCCCTTGCGCTCTATCATCCGAAGGAACAATCCTTCATTGAATCCGAAGGGGAAGTCCGCGGCCAGATTATGAACAGCCCGCGCGGTGAAGGCGGTTTTGGTTATGATCCGTTGTTCTGGTTGGATACGCATCGACGTTCGATGGCGGAATTGACCAAAGACGAGAAGCAGTCGATCAGCCACAGGGGCTCGGCGCTTGTAACATTGTTAGCAAAGCTTGGGGTTGAGTAAGAGAAGGGGGCCGTTCCTGATCCAGTATTGGATCGGGGACGGCCCCTTCTGTATAGGGGATTGGCTTGGTCAGCGAACGGAAACTTGATATTCGCGCAGCCAAATATCGATTTGGATGAGATAAGCGAATAATTGCGGGCCGCTCATGAGCTGACCGAACCATGGCAGGTTGGAGCTGGCGCTGTCGCTAGCCGCGATCTCGCGGATTTTCTTGACGTTGATGAGCGGCAGAAGCGGCGAAGTGCCTTCGTCCAGAATCTCCAGCACGCGCGAACGGACGGTATTCAGATAGTTCGGATTGTGCGTCTTCGGATACGGACTCTTCTTGCGGTACAAGACATCATCCGGAAGCACGCCTTCCATCGCTTTGCGCAGGATGCCTTTCTCGCGATCGCCTGCCGTCTTGATTTCCCACGGAATGTTGAAGACATACTCCACAAGCCGATGGTCGCAGAAAGGAACCCGCACCTCGAGGCCTGCGCCCATGCTCATCCGGTCTTTGCGGTCCAGCAAGGTTGGCATAAACCGCGTTATGTTCAGATAGGACATAACCCGCATTTTGGCAGCCGCATCATCCTCGCCGTCAAGCTTAGGCACTTCACGGATCGCATCGCTGTAGCGGTCGCCGATATAGTCGAGCGGCTTAATCCACGCGGCCGCTTCTTCGGACAAGAGTCCGGCACGCATGTTCGAGGCGAGCGACCACGGGAACGTATTGGCGTTAAGCGACTCTTCGCGATGGAACCACGGGTAGCCGCCGAAGATTTCGTCTGCCGCTTCGCCCGAGATCGCGACAGTCACTTCCTTCTTGATCGCTTCGCAGAACAGCAGCAGGGAGGAGTCTACGTCAGCCATTCCCGGCAGGTCACGGGCCAGCAGCGCGGCACGCAGCGCATTGGCGATGTCCGGCGTATCGAACTTCACGTAGTGGTGCTCCGTGTCCAGATGTTTGGTCATCCGTTCGATCCAAGGGGCATCCGAATTCGGTTGGAACGCATGTGCTTTAAAGTGCTTGTCGTTATCGACGTAATCGACCGAGAATGTTTTGAATTTGCCTTGGCCGGTTTCTTCGTAGTGGCGGACTGCCAACGTCGTCAGAATGCTGGAGTCAAGCCCGCCGGACAGCAGTGTGCCGAGCGGAACGTCCGATAGCAGCTGACGTTGAACGGTATCTTGCAGCAGCTCCCTGACAGTGGCGGCCGTTTCGTCGACGTTCTCGGTGTGCGGCTTGCTTTCTAGTTTCCAATAGTGCCTGATTGAGACGCCGGAACGGCTCACGGTCGCGCATTGGCCTGGCAGCAGCTCGCTGATGTCCTTATACACGCCTTGCCCCGGCGTGCGTGCCGGCCCTACGATGAAGATCTCGGCGAGACCTTCCGGTCCGATCTCGGGACGGATCGCCGGATGCGCGAGCAGCGCCTTTGGTTCCGAACCGAAGATGAATCTTCCGAACTGCTGGGAGATGAATAGCGGTTTGACGCCAAGCCGGTCTCGGGCGAGGAAGAGGTGCTGCTCTTTCGTGTCCCAGATGGCGAACGCGAAGATGCCGTTGAACTTCTCGACGCACGAACGGCCCCATTCGATATAAGAAACGAGCAGTACTTCCGTATCGCAGGTCGTCGTGAACGTCCGTCCTCTGCTCTCAAGCTCCCTCTTAAGTTCGGGCGCGTTATATAATTCACCGTTATACGCAATGACATAGGTATCGTCGCCGGAAGTCCGAACCATCGGCTGCGCGCCGTTCGCCGGGTCCATAACCGATAAGCGGCGATGTCCGAGCGCGACGTTCGGGGAAATCCATGTACCGGAAGCGTCAGGGCCGCGAAGAGCTAGCGTTTCCGTCATTTTTTCCAATATGGCCGATTGTGTCGTAAGGTCGGCATTCCAGTCGATCCAGCCCGTAAATCCACACATTATATCTCATTCCTCTCTATGCAGGGCTCTTGGAGTTCGCAGTAGGCACTTCAAACAGGGTACTAATATGAATATGCGACAAAAAAGGATAAAATGTCTGTCCGCCTGGGGAAGCTATACGGGTCAGATCATGGAAGGCTAAAGGAGTTGACCGTATACATGTTTGATCCGCATGAAAATATACAACGGGAAGAAGCAATCCATCCATCAGAGGATGCCGTGTCCTTGGGCCGCAAAACCTATTATGTATCGGTCCAGGCAGGTTCTGTGCTGGAGGATCCGACTGCTGCTTCATTTGAACTGGAAATCCGCGCGAATGAAGAAGAAATCGATCAGCTTCAGGAACTTTTTGACGACATCGCCACAGAGGACGAGTCGGAATTCATCCATTTTCACAAACATCCGTACGGATCTAAGGATACCGATCACTTAAGCGACGGCGTCGATAATCTGCTCGTGGACGTCTATAAATTGCTGTACGAGCTCGGTACGCCGGAGACGAGGGTACATATTGCCAAAATGGGGCTGTTCAAGCCGACAGGGTACTTGTCGTGAGCGAAAGCCTGCGCGTTCAGAACGTCCATCTTACACGTGAAACGGAGCGTAACGGTACCCGGTGCGTCGAGGCGGAAGTGAGTACGGAAGCCTTCGGTCCTCGCGGGCTTCTGGCTTACTTCGCCAATTCGGAGGAGCAAGACTACGAGATGATCGCGGTGCTGCATCGCGATGCGAGTCTGGATACCGACTGGTACGACAATAGCGCGCATAACGCCTATGCGGACGTCAGTTTCGAGCTGTTCGAGAATGTGGAGATGAAGATCGATTGGAGCGCACGCGACCTTTTTAAGGAGCAAGTATTGGCATTCCCGGGCGTACGTGATGGAATTGCGCGGCTGTTGTAATTCGAACCCCATCCTCGCCAATCATTCGAGAGGAGGTGAAGGGAATGTCGGGCAAATCCAAGGATAGAGGGCAAAAGTATGCTGAGAATCAGAACTTTGCTGAGGAAGTTCTGGAGGCAAACGCCAAGCAGCCTGCTCAAAATGCGCCGAGTGAAAGCGTTAGTCGTTACAAATGATACTTAATCTTACGTAAGCAAGGCGGCAAATGTGCATCAAGCACAATTGCCGCCTTCTTTTTTTGGGCTAGGTGCCCAGAAGTTGTGTGAGGATAGTTGACGTTATTATTACGTAGGTCTATATTCTCTCTAAGCTTTTGTGTTACATCTTGGGTAAGTATAGATCAGACGAGAGGGGAACGGTCGGATGAAGAGAATGATGATCGTCATGCTGCTTGGCGTGTTCATGGTGCTGAGCGCCTGTTCGAAGGAGACGAATGCTCCGGCAGCGAATGCGGGAGGGGAAGCTCCGGCCGACAACGGCACTGCCGCGGAATCTGCTGCTGCAGCTGGCGGGGAGGCGAAGAAGCCGCGCGTCGCGTTTGTTTATTTGGGCGTGCCGGGCGATGGCGGTTGGACGTATGAACATGACCAAGGGCGCCTGATGATGGAGAAGGAACTTGGGATTACTGCAACTACGGTCGAGAATGTGCCGGAGGGCGCGGATGCCGAGCGGATTTTCGAAGAGCTGTCGCAGGACCATGACGTCGTCTTCGGCACAAGCTTCGGCTATATGGACGCGATGGTGAATGTGGCGCAGAAGCATCCGGACGTCAAATTCATGCATGCCAGCGGCTACAAGACGCTGGATAACCTCGGCACTTATCTGGGCAAGGAATATCAAAGCGCGTATCTGGTCGGTATGGCGGCCGGTAAAATGACCGAAAACAATCATCTCGGCTACGTTGGTGCATTCCCGATTCCGGAAGTAATCTATACGATCAACGCGTTCGCCTTAGGTGCCCAAAGTGTCAATCCCGATGCGCATGTTTCGGTCGTGTGGAGCAATACGTGGTTCGACCCGACGACGGAGCGTCAAGCTGCGACAAGTCTGCTGGATAAAGGCGTCGATGTATTGGCTGCCTATCAAGATTCTCCGGCCAGCATTCAGGCTGCCGCGGAACGAGGCGTCTGGGGGATCGGCAACGACTCGGATATGAGCAAATACGCCCCGGATACCTATATTACGAATCCGGTGTGGAAATGGGGCCCTTACTATATTGAGGCCGTTCAATCGGTTATTGACGGAACTTGGAAACCAGAGAGCTACTTCGGCTCGATGAAAGACGGCATTACGGACATTGCGCCTTTCGGCAAGAACGTCCCTCAGGACGTTCAGGATCTGGTCGAGGCGAAAAAGCAGGAAATTCTAAACGATGCTTTCGACGTGTTCGCTGGGCCGATCAAGGATCAAACCGGAGCGGAGAAGGTGGCCGCAGGCAGTGCGATGACGGTTGATGAAATCTTGAACATGACTTGGTTCGTGCAAGGGATAGACGGTACGATTCCGCAATAGAGAGGAGCTGCATCTGCAATGATGATTATGGATCCGGTGCTGCTTCATGAATGGCATCCCGTTGCGCTAGTTTCCGACGTGACGGAAGCGCCCAAACAAATCGTTGTATTAGGCGAGAAAGTTGTGTTGTTCCGTGGGCCGCAAGGAGTCAACGCGATGCGGGATCTGTGCATTCATCGCGGAGTTCCGTTATCGCTGGGACGCGTAGAGCAGGGGGAGATCGTCTGCGCTTACCATGGCTGGCGATACGATGGGGACGGACGGTGCGTCTGTATCCCTTCGCTGCCGGCGACGCAAGCTATTCCTCTGAAGGCGCGAACCACAAGTTACGCCTGCCAGGAGCGGTATGGTTTTGTCTGGGTCTGTCTGGGTGAACCGAAGTGCGATTATCCCGCTCTGGAGGGGCGAATCGACGACAGCTTGCTTCCGATCTGGATGGGACCGTACCCGGTACAGGCTTCGGCTCCCCGGGTGATCGAGAACTTCCTTGATGTCTCCCATCTCATGTTCGTCCATGAAGGGCTGCTCGGCGATAGTGCGCATGCCGAGATCGATGACTACAGCGTACATCTGCATGGCGACGAGCTGGTGACCGACGAGATTGTCGTCTATCAGCCCGACCCTGACGGGCGGGGGATCGGCGTTCATAACCGGTATATCTATGAAATCTATACGCCCGGAGTCGTTAAGCTGTTGAAGCGAACCGAAGGTTCGGATGACATCTTCCATTTGTTCCTCCTGGTTCTGCCGGAGACGGACGTAACCTGCACCGCTTTTATGCTGCAGTTGCGCAATTACGCGCCGAATGTGCCGGATCAGGTGTTCATCGACTTCCAGAATACGCTGCTGGAGCAAGACAAACGGATCGTCGAAGCGCAGAAACCTGAGCTGCTGCCGCTGGACTTGCAAGCCGAGCTGCACCTCAAGTGCGACCGCGTCAGTATTGCGTATCGGCGCAGATTGAAGGAGCTGGGAGTTACGATCGGTACGGAGTAACGCGAGCGGTCCGAGAATAGAGCATCGTACAAAGAGAAGCCAGTTCGCATTGGAATGCGGCTGGCTTCTTTTATAATCAACTACGCTCAAACTTCTTGTTCCGCGTATCTTCTTAGCCGTTCACGACTTCTCCGCCGTTCACATGGAGAACTTGTCCGCTGACATAGGAGGAATCTCCGCTTGCCAGATACACGTAAGCAGGGGCAAGCTCGTCCGGCTGTCCGACGCGTCCAAGCGGCGTATCGGCACCGAATTGCGCCACCTGCTGCTCGTCGAACGTGGACGGAATGAGCGGCGTCCAGATCGGGCCAGGCGCTACGGCGTTGACGCGAATGCCTTGAGCGGCTACGTTCTGGGACAATGCGCGCGTGAAGGATACAACCGCGCCTTTCGTTGACGAGTAGTCAAGCAAGGTAGGGTTGCCTTTGTAAGCGGTGATCGAGGCGGTATTGATGATCGACGCCCCCGCTTGCAGATGCGGCATGGCTGCTTGCGTCAGATAGAACATGCCGAATACATTCGTTTTGAACGTGCGTTCCAATTGCTGCGGCGTAATTTGCTCCAGCTTCTGCTGCGGATGCTGCTCCGCCGCGTTGTTGATCACGATATCAAGCTTGCCGAACTGCTTGACCGTCTCTTCGACTGCTTGCTTGGCGAATGCGGGATTGCCAATATCCCCCGCGAAGAGGAGGCAGCGTACGCCTTTTTCTTCGACGAGCCGCTTGGTTTCTTGAGCATCATTATCTTCGCTTAAGTATACGATGGCCACGTCGGCGCCTTCTTTGGCAAAGGTAACGGCTACGGCTCGTCCAATCCCGCTGTCTCCGCCGGTGATGATCGCGCTCTTCCCTTTCAGCTTTCCTGCTGCCGCATAAGAAGGGTTATCGAACAGCGGTCGAGGATTCATCTCGCTCTCGATACCCGGCTGTTGGTTCTGATGTTGGGCGGGCAGCTCTGTAGGGCGCTGAGGGCCATCCTGCGGCTGTGGAACTTTTTTTTGCTGTGCGTTTTGCTCTGACATTAGCAAACACTCCTTTCAATGCCATAGGGTTTCCGAAACGACTGGTGTTTTACACATCGTGTTCAAAGACTTATAACCGCATCGTATGGCAAGTAACCAACAAGTGGAAACGAAAGGTGGGATTTTAGCAGAAGAAGGCGTTATAATGAAAGGGCATTCATTATATAACTGATCGGAGGAGAAGCTGGTGAGAATTGTAATTACCGGAGCAAGTCGTGGGCTCGGCTATGAGCTTGCCGTCCAAGCGGCGAGAAAAGGGCATACCGTCTATGCCGCCGTTCGTGATGTTGAAGCAGCGAGTCATCGGTTCAATTCGTTGGAAGAGAAGTTGGCCTCGCGCATCGAGCTGCTAGAATTGGATGTGGCGGACTTGACGTCCATCCAGCGTTTCGTGGATCAGCTGGCTTCTCGTACCGAGGCGATCGATGGATTGGTGAACAATGCGGCGATCCTGCTTGAGCGTGAGCAAGGGATCGATACGGTCCAGCTTGGCGAAATCATTCGTTCATTCGAGACGAACTTGTATGGGCCGATTCAGCTCACCCAGTCGCTGTTGCCGATGCTTCGCAAAGGCAAGGTGCCGTCCATTATGAATATTTCGTCGGAAGCGGGCTCCTATGCGGTCGTCTATGGCGGAGATTATCCGTATGGACTGTCCAAGGCGGCGTTGACTTATTTCTCGGAAAAATTGCGTAAAGAGCTCGAACCTCAAGGCTTCCAGGTACTTGCCATCCATCCCGGCTGGATGAAGACCGATATGGGCGGTGAGGCGGCGCCAGGCGACCCTGTGGAAGCAGCGAGCCAGTTGGTGCGTCTATTGGAGCGCGTCCGTCCGCTGCCGGTCAAGCATGGTTTTGTCAATCCTGCCGGAGACCAACTGCCGATCTGACGATGCGGATGCGAATGAAGTCGAAGATGAAGGCGAATCCGGCGGTGCTGTGGGGCTGGCTCGGGGATCCGGCCGTATTCCGCAAAGTAACGGCACCGGTCATGGAATTTCGCAGCGAACATCCGGAGTCGTTCCCTGATCGCTGGCAGGAAGGGCGGTCTTATCAGATGAATATGTATTTGTTTGGTATTGTGCCGCTTGGCTACCACACGATCCATTTCAGAAGCATTGATGACGGGAACAGGCAATTCCAGACGATGGAGTCCGGCCGGTTCATCCGCCATTGGGAACATACGATGCGAGTTAGGGTCAATGGTCAGGGGGATACTTACTTCGAAGATGAGCTTGTTATACGAAGCGGTGCGCTAACGATATTCATCTACGTCGGTGCATATTTGTTTTTCCTTTATCGGCATTGGAGAATTCGGAATTTGTTGAGGCGAATCGGTTAGAGGCGCTCTGAATGGTAACCCCTGGCGAATGAGCGATCATTTGCCGGGGGTTTCATGTTTTATTTCCAACCTTTCGGTACGGTTATCGGTTTGGAATGTGTCTTCTGGTACCAACGTTTGTTCTTTTGAGTCTCAAGCGAATTTTTCAATTGTTGAATCATAAGCTTGGCTCGGTCTTCGGCTCGATATTTCGCTCATAACTTCATAAGTATTCCCATTGCGCATGAGTACCCACCTCATTTGTCATAAAATGTCGAAGAGAAGTAAACAATGATACTTAAATCCTATACGAGTGAGTCTAAAGTCTCAAAACTTATCTGGGAGTCTCTTCCTTCATGTCTAAATGGCTATGAAATACAATAACAAAAAAGCCCTTTTCATCTGAAGATGCAAAGGGCTTGGGTCTTGTATAAGTATGGCGTCCCGGAAGGGATTCGAACCCCCGACCGTGCGCTTAGAAGGCGCATGCTCTATCCAACTGAGCTACCGGGACGCGACAAGAAGTATCCTACCACATACGGAAGATGTAACGCAATAGTTTTTGTAAAATTATTTTTTGGGTCTTGAAGATTGTGTCTGTTTTAGGAATTGTGCCTGCTTGTTTGAGACATTTTATGAAATATGCCGTAACAAGGGTTGTCGTAGCTATGACTGACCGTTCGTTTTATTGACATTTGAACAGCAGTCAAATACGATTTGATAGGGGTTTGAACACTGTTCAAATTCGCTTGCGAAATGAACGAAGAGACAGGGAGTGGGAAAGTGAAAGGAATAATCCGTTTTTCGTTGAACAACAAGTTTGCGATCTGGATTATGACGTTGATCGTTGTTGTCGCAGGTTTGTATTCGGGTCTTAACATGAAGCAAGAGACGATCCCGAATATCTCCGTGCCGATCTTAACGGTCAACACGGTATATCCAGGCGCTGCGCCGGAAGAGGTGGCGGATCAGGTCACGATTCCGCTGGAGCAGCGGATTCAGAATCTAAGCGGCGTGACGGCCGTTAACTCGACCTCGAGCGAGAATGTGTCGATTATTACGGTTGAATACAGCTACGATAAAGACATGAAGGAAGCGGAAGAGGAGCTTGGCGCCGCGATCGATTCTTTCGAGAAGCCATCCGGCGCACAAGATACGCAAATTTCCAAAATCAGTCTGAATGACTTCCCAGTCGTCTCCTTGAGCGTTTCGTCCAAAGGTCTCGGCCTTGAAGAAGTGACCCAGCTCGTGGAAACCGAGCTGCAGCCGGCGCTGGAAGGAATTGAAGGAATCGGGACGGTGGCTATCTCCGGCCAGAATATCAAAGAAGTCCATTTGACGTTCGATCAAGCCAAGATGGCGCAATACGGCTTGACCCAAGAGACCGTTCAAGGCATTGTGCAAGCATCGGCTTTGAAAGCTCCGCTCGGTATTTTCGAGCTCGACCAATCGGAGAAATCGCTGGTCGTTGACGGCAACGTAACGACGATTGACCAACTGAAGAACATCGAAGTTCCGGTGACGAACGGGTCCGCGGGACAAGCGGGTCCAGCTGGTCTTCCTACGATCAAATTGTCTGATGTAGCCACGATCGAGATGATCGACCGAGCTGAATCGATCTCGCGTACGAACGGTGAGCTTTCCATCGGCATCAATGCGACCAAAGCCTCGGACGCCAACACGGTTGATGTCGTCAATGCAGTTAAGGATAAGGCCGAGGAATTCGAAGGCGAACATGAAGGCATGAGCACGGTCGTTCTGCTTGACCAAGGCAAGCCGATCGAAGAGTCGGTCAGCACGATGATCGATAAAGCGCTGTTCGGCGCATTGTTTGCGGTAATCGTCATTCTATTGTTCCTGCGTAACATTCGGACAACGATTATTTCGATCGTGTCGATTCCGTTATCCCTGGTTATCGCGCTGCTCATTCTCAAGCAGATGGACATTACGCTTAACATCATGACGCTCGGCGCCATGACGGTCGCCATCGGCCGGGTTGTGGACGATTCCATTGTCGTCATTGAGAATAACTATAGACGAATGGCGCTTCGCGGCGAAAGGCTCAGAGGCAAGGAATTGATAACCGAAGCGACGCGCGAGATGTTTATTCCGATCTTGTCCTCGACGCTGGTTACAATCGCGGTATTCCTGCCGCTGGGGACGGTAAGCGGGCCAATCGGCGAAATGTTCATGCCTTTCGCGTTAACCATGGTATTCGCTTTGCTCGCTTCCCTGCTTGTTGCGGTTACGGTCGTCCCAATGATGACGCACCAAATGTTCCGCAGAGGTTTGAAGGCTAACCAGACGCATGAAGAGAAGCCGGGCGCTTTGGGCAACTCTTATCGTAAAATTTTGAACTGGTCGCTTAACCATAAACTGATGACGTTCTTAGGCGCTATTGTGCTGCTGGTCGCGAGCTTTTTCCTCGTACCGCTTATCGGTACCAGCTTCCTGCCGGAAGAAGAAGAGAAGTATGTTATGGTTACTTATGCACCGGGACCTGGCAAGCTGATCTCCGATGTCGAGAAGACGGCGCTGGAAGCCGAGAAGCTGATCCTGGGCCGCGAAGGCGTAACGAATCTGCAATACTCGGTAGGCGGCGAGAGTCCGATGAGTTTCGGTCCTACCAAGAATGCCCTGTTCTATGTGCAGTATGATAACGACACCAAAAGTTTTGGCGATGTGAAGGATAAGCTTGTGGAGGAACTGACTGCGCTTGAGCCTACCGGCTCTTGGAGCGAGATGGACTTCACCGGCGGCATGGGCGGTTCCAAGGTTAGCCTCTTCGTCTACGGCAACAGTTTTGATGAAATCAAGCCGGTTGTAGAGAAGATTCAGACGCTGATGGAGCAGAACGAGGAGTTTGAGAAGGTCGATACGTCTCTCTCCAAGCAATACGAGCAGTATACGCTTGTCGCCGATCAGCAGAAGCTGAGCAAGCTCGGTTTGACTGCCGGCCAAATTGCGATGAAATTAAGTCCTGTCCGAGAGACGCCGATTCTGACGACCGTTCAAGAAGACGGCAAGGAATATAATGTCTATGTTCAAGTGGACAAGAAAACCTACCAGACAATCGCGGATATCGAGAATGAGACGATCCAGTCGCCGCTCGGGATTTCGGTGCCGCTGAAGGATGTCGTCAAGGTTGAGAAAGGAACGTCCGCGAACTCGGTTACGCGCAAAGACGGGAAGCTGTACGTCGAAGTGTCCGCGAACGTAACGAGCAAGGATGTAGGCACCGCTTCAACCGAGCTTCAAGACGAAGTCGAGAAGATGGAGAAACCGGAGACAGTTACGGTCGACTTCGGCGGCGTTACGGAGCAAATCAACGAAACGTTCACGCAGCTGGGCCTTGCGATGGCTGCTGCAATCGCGATCGTCTATCTGCTGCTCGTCATTACGTTCGGCGGTGCGCTGACGCCGTTCGCGATCCTGTTCTCGCTGCCGTTCACGATTATCGGAGCGTTGGTCGGTCTATTCCTTGCCGGAGAGACCATCAGTGCAACGGCGATGATGGGGATGCTCATGCTGATCGGTATCGTCGTCACGAATGCGATCGTATTGCTAGACCGCGTCCTACACATGGAGAAGGAAGGCATGTCGACGCGCGATGCGCTGATCGAAGCTGCCGGGACGCGTCTGCGTCCGATCCTGATGACTGCGCTCGCAACTGTCGGCGCATTGCTCCCGCTTGTATTGGGCTTTGAGGGCGGCAGCGGCGGACTTATTTCCAAAGGCTTAGGCGTTACGGTTATTGGCGGTTTGATTAGTTCGACTCTGCTCACCTTGTTGATCGTGCCGGTCGTATACGAATTCCTGGTACGTTTCAGAAGAAAGCATGACGACGAGGTGAAGGCGTAAGGCGGTGACACCATGGTAGAGGGGAATAAAAAACAGCAAATTATCCAGGCGGCTATTCAATGTTTCTCCGAAAAGGGATACAGAGGCACATCCATCCAGGATATTGCGGACGTGCTCGGTATAGCCAAAGGCTCGCTCTACTTCTATTTCAAGTCGAAGAGCGACCTGCTTCATTCCATCATGAAAGACTACATGGATAACATCGCCGCCGAGTTCGCCGAATTGCACGCAAGAACGGACCTTACTTCCCGCGATCTTTTGGCTTGCCGGATCGTCATGAGCTACAACCTTTACGAGGAGAACCAAAATTTCTTTTCGATGCTCTTGAAGGAACGCTTTGAGATCAATGACGAGATTCAAGAGCTGGTCATGGGATTCCGAAGACAGGGGCTGTTCGTGACACATGAACTGATATGCAGTACCTATGGGGAAGCCATTCGTCCGGCCGCGCGTGATTTAACGATTATTTTCGAGGCGATGATCCAGAATTATCTTGGGATGAGAGTCATTGAGCAGAAGTCGTTCGATACGAGCAAATTATCGGATTACTTGATGAATCGGCTGGATGCGATGGCGGCTGACTTGCTGTCCGAAGGGGCGCCGTATGTTCTGTCTCCCGAGATGGTGGAAGAATGGAGCGCAAGCAACAAACATGGGCGAGGCAAAAGTCTGAAAGCGGAGCTTCTGCTCGAGGTGAAGGAGATTCGCGAGCAAGCGGCCTGGTATGTCAAGGAACCGTCCGCGCTTGAGGAAATCCATTCGTCGCTTGAAGTGCTATACGCCGAGTTAGAGAAGCCGCAGCCGCAGCAGGTGGTCGTTAAGGGGATGCTTGTGCTGCTCAAAAGCATTCAGGCGCCTGAACTGCGCAAGCGGCTTGCGAAGCTCGAAGCCGGCATTAACGAAGTTCAAACCTAACGAAAGCCGTCTGCGGCGCGTGTCAGCTGCAGACGGCTGTTTTTTTCAACCGAATAGGGTGCAAGAAGTAGGGATAAACGGGCAATACTAGCTAAAACGGTCCTGCACATACAAAAAAAGACCTTGAATCATTCAAGGTCTCCTTGTTTATGTATACATAGGGAAGCGGGTGAAGGGAATCGAACCCTCGCCTCAAGCTTGGGAAGCTGGCGTTCTGCCATTGAACTACACCCGCATATGAAAGTGAAGTTATGATAGCATAGCTATGCATGGAAATCAAGTTGCCAAGATGCTATAATAACGCGAGTATTAAGGGCGAGCCGAGTGAAGTGAAGCGGCAAGGGCGCGAATGCCACAAGGGATGTGAAATCATAGCGACTTCAAAAACACCAGCAGGCGAACATAAGGATAATGTCTACTTGTTCCCGAAGATGCTGGATCAATATCAGATTCAATTGACGAGAATGCTGGAATCCGAGCGGTATGGCGAAGCAAAGGAACTGCTGCGTTTCCTGATGCAATGTCAAGGGGAAGACCAGCGGCATTACGAAGAATGGAGCAATCTGCTGTCTTGGCTCGATATGGCTTTCCCCGGAGAGTCAGGTGCCCGCGAAGGAGAAGGTTACGGGCTAGAAGCCGATGAGGAAGAGAACGAAGAGCAGTTCCGTAAGCAGGCGATCGTTCCGACCCAGCACGATTCCGCCTATATCGAGCAGGTGCTTTATATCATGCAGAACCATCCGGTTGTCGATCAGCAGATACTGGCCCTCGAACGGGCGGCGCATCTGAATGACCCGGTTGTAGACGAGACGATCGTCTCTTGGATCACGAAGGGCGAGCTGCATCCGGCACTCCAATTCAAGGCGCTTCAATGCTTGCGTCGCAGGGGAGTTACCGGCCGGATTGTGATCGAACGGCTTGGCGAACGTACGGACTTGGAGATCGAACGGACGCCTCTGTCGATGTCGGATTTTCCGGATGTGGTTATAAAGATCGTAGAACGGGTAGAATCGGTAACAGAAGTCATTGATTCGACGATGCCCCATTTTGCCCGGGAGCTCTGGAAGGAAAGCTTGCAGTGCTTCTACGGCACATCTGCCTATGATCTGGTCACGATGGACGACGATGAGACGGTGGATTGCTTCGCGGGGGCGCTCCATCAGACGCTGGAGTTGTCGATTTACGGACGAAGCGAAGACGAGAGTGTAAGGGATACATACGGCATTACGGACGCGCTCCGGTTCCGGTATGAGCAGGCTTGCCGGATCCTGCGGCAGGCGTCGATGTTCATTGACAATCGGGACGGAAGCTAGCCTTGAAATTCGTGCGAGATTTGATTATAATGTAATGGTTTATGATCGCGAAACCTGTACGCTTGAAAGCGTGAGTTAATTTGGAGGGGAAAGCATAACATGAAAGCAACTTGGGAAAAAATAGACAAGAATCTTGTCGCCATCGACGTAGAAGTTGATGCTGCGCAAGTTACGGAAGCGCTTGACAAAGCGTTCAAGAAAGTGGTTCAGAAGGTTAACGTACCAGGCTTCCGTAAAGGTAAAGTGCCTCGTGCAATGTTCGAGAAGCGTTTCGGCGTAGAGAGCCTCTACCAAGACGCAATCGACATCCTGCTTCCGTCGGTTTACTCCGCGGCGCTGACTGAGACTGGCGTTGAAGCCGTTGATCGTCCTGAGATCGACGTTGAGCAATTCGGCAAAGGCCAATCGTTCAAATTCAAAGCAAAAGTAACGGTTAAACCTGAAGTTAAGCTTGGCGATTACAAAGGCCTTGAAGTTCCAGCAGCAGAAGCTGAAGTGACTGAAGAGGAAGTTGCAGAAGAGCTTGAACGTCTGCAACAGCGTCATGCTGAACTCGTCGTAATCGACGAAGGCGCAGCACAGAACGGCGATACTGCAGTTATCGATTTCGAAGGTTTCGTGGACGGTGAGGCATTCGAAGGCGGCAAAGGCGAGCGTTACTCCCTTGAACTTGGTTCAGGTTCGTTCATCCCTGGCTTCGAAGAACAAGTAATCGGTCTGGCTACTGGCGACTTCAAGGATGTTGAAGTAACATTCCCTGAGTCTTACCATGCTGAGAACCTGGCTGGCAAAGCTGCGGTATTCAAAGTGAAACTGCATGAGATCAAGCGTAAGAACCTGCCTGCACTGGACGACGAGTTCGCCAAAGACGTTAGCGAATTCGACACGCTTGACGAGTTCAAGCAAGATCTGAAAGTGAAGTTGGCTGACCGCAAAGCAAAAGAAAACGAGCAAGCTCGCGAAGTAGCAGTTGTTGAGAAAGCTTCCGAGACAGCTGAGGTTGAAATCCCGCAAGCTATGATTAATACGGAAGTAGATTACATGCTGCGCGACTTCGAGAACCGTCTGCGTATGCAAGGCATGAACCTTGACCTGTACTACCAGTTCTCCGGTCAAGATGAGTCCGTTCTGCGCGCTCAAATGTCTACAGACGCTGAGAAGCGTGTTCGCAACAACCTGGTTCTGGAGCAAATCTCCAAGAACGAAGGTATCGGCGCTTCCGAAGAAGAGCTGAGCGAAGAACTCGAGAAATTGTCCGGCATGTATAACCGTCCGGTGGACGAGCTTCGTCAACTGTTCGCAAGCAACGGCAACCTCGAGAACCTTAAAGCGGACATCGTTATTCGCAAAACGATCCAGTTCCTCCTCGACAACAGCAAAGTAGCTACAGAAGTAGCGTAACAAGACGCAGCCGTCCATCGTGACGGCTCGTTCTACCATTAGGTGAGGCACGTGCAAACGTGCCTTCTTTTGACTAATGGAATTACTGCTTGTGCACGTACATAACGTTTCTTTGGGGCTTGCCCCGTACATATCCATGCACAACAACCGTATACTGTAACAATCGGCTTGTTGAAGCATCCTGTTTAGCTTGTTGCCGGTCATAATCGCAATAAAAATGACTTTGTGCCCGGAACATGATAGAATAACGAAGATTCCCACAATTACCTTATAAGTTCGCTTCTGGAACTACGAATAAGGGGGAGCGTTCTCTCATACGAGAGCGCAATAAACTTAAGGAGGTTGGTCGCATGAATCTCGTACCAGTTGTCGTTGAGCAAACGAATCGAGGAGAACGTTCTTACGACATTTACTCCCGTCTTTTGAAAGATCGGATTATTTTCTTGGGAAGTGCGATCGACGATGATGTCGCGAACTCGGTAATCGCACAGCTGCTGTTCCTGGCCGCTGACGATCCTGAGAAAGATATCCACTTGTATATTAACTCGCCTGGCGGTTCAGTCACCGCAGGTATGGGTATTTTTGATACGATGCAATACATCAAGCCCGACGTATCCACCATTTGCATGGGTCTTGCCGCGAGCATGGGTTCGCTGCTGCTCACAGCAGGTGCGAAGGGCAAACGGTTCGCGCTTCCGAATGCCGAGGTTATGATTCACCAACCGCTTGGCGGCGTTCGCGGTCAAGCTTCGGACATCAAAATCCATGCAGACTGGATTCTGAAGACGAAGCAGAAGTTGAACCAAATCTACGTAGATCGTACTGGTCAACCTTACGAGAAGATTGAGCGCGATACGGACCGTGATAACTTCATGAGTGCGGAAGAGGCGCTTAACTATGGGTTGATCGACAAGATCGTAACCTCGTCGTCCATCCTGTAACCATCGATATGAAGGGGTGATCCCATGTTTAAGTTCAACGACGAAAAAGGTCAGCTGAAGTGCTCGTTCTGCGGCAAATCGCAGGACCAAGTGCGCAAGCTGGTTGCTGGCCCTGGTGTATATATATGCGATGAGTGCATCGAGCTTTGCACGGAAATTGTTGAAGAGGAGCTCGGCCACGAAGAAGAGCTCGATCTGAAGGATATCCCGAAACCGAAAGATATCCGCAACATTCTCGACCAATATGTCATCGGTCAAGAGCAAGCGAAGAAATCCCTTTCCGTAGCGGTTTATAACCACTACAAACGGGTTAATTCGGGCAGCAAGATCGAAGACGTAGAGTTGCAGAAGAGTAACATTCTGCTGGTCGGACCGACTGGTTCCGGTAAGACGCTGCTCGCGCAAACAATGGCGAAGATCCTCAATGTGCCTTTCGCAATCGCGGACGCGACTTCCTTGACGGAAGCCGGCTACGTAGGCGAAGACGTAGAGAACATTTTGCTGAAGCTGATCCAAGCGGCAGACTATGATGTTGAGAAAGCCGAGCGCGGCATTATCTACATCGACGAGATCGATAAAGTAGCACGCAAGTCCGAGAATCCGTCCATTACGCGCGACGTATCGGGCGAAGGCGTTCAGCAAGCGCTTCTGAAGATTCTTGAAGGCACTGTTGCTTCCGTTCCACCGCAAGGCGGTCGTAAGCATCCGCATCAAGAATTTATCCAGATCGATACGACGAACATCTTGTTCATCTGCGGCGGTGCCTTTGATGGATTGGAGCAGTTCATTAAACGCCGGATCGGCAAGAAGGTTATCGGATTCAACTCGGCCGGAGACGGTCAGAAGGATCTGAAACCAGGCGAATACCTCAGCATGGTATTGCCAGAGGATTTGCTCAAATTCGGTCTGATCCCAGAGTTCGTCGGCCGTCTGCCGGTTATCTCGACGCTCGAGCCGCTTGATGAGGCTGCATTGGTACGCATTCTGTCCGAACCGAAGAATGCGCTCGTGAAGCAATATCAGAAGCTGCTGGAGATGGATAACGTGAAATTGGACTTCGATCAGCCTGCGCTTGAAGCAATCGCCAAAGAAGCGATCAAGCGCAACACTGGTGCGCGCGGCTTGCGTGCAATCATTGAAGGCATTATGCTAGATGTGATGTACGAAGTGCCGTCCCGTGATGACGTACAGACGTGCGTAATCACCGAGAAGGTTGTCCAAGAGAAGATCATGCCAGAGCTTACAAGCAAGAAAGGCAAGAAGAAAGAAGAGAGCGCCTAATATCCGTCTATAAATTTCCACCCCCGAATAAGGTGTTTTATGCCCTATTCAGGGGTGGACTTTGACGTTTTGGGATTGGATCTATGCTTCGATGGGAGAGGAAACCTGATGTATTTACGTAAAGATACTGTACCTGTCAAAGTTGGGCCGCTGACGATCGGTGGCAGCGACGAAGTCATTATTCAAAGCATGTGTACGACCAAGACCGCAGATGTGGAAGCGACGGTCGCAGAAATTCTGCGGCTGGAGGAAGCAGGCTGTCAAATTGTCCGTGTAACGGTGAACAATAAAGAGGCTGCGGAAGCGATTAAAGAGATCAAAAAACGCATCCACATTCCGCTTGTTGCAGATATTCACTTTGATTATCGTCTCGCTCTGCTGGCGATCGAGAACGGCATTGATAAAGTACGTATCAATCCGGGTAATATCGGACGACGAGAGAAGGTCGAAGCGGTTGTCCGGGCTTGTAAAGAGCGCGGGATTCCGATTCGCATCGGCGTTAATGCGGGATCGTTGGAGAACCACCTGCTGGAGAAGTATGGGTATCCGACGCCGGAAGCCATGGTTGAAAGTGCACTATTCCATATCGGTATTCTCGAAGAACTGGATTTCCACGATATTATCGTTTCGCTTAAAGCATCCGATGTTCCGATGGCGATCGCTGCGTACCGCATGGCTGCGGAGCAGATCAAATATCCGTTGCACCTGGGGATTACAGAAGCGGGTACTCTTCATACGGGTACCATCAAGAGTTCCGCGGGTATCGGCGCATTGCTCGCTATGGGCATCGGCAATACGGTACGGATCAGCTTGAGCGCTGACCCGGTCGAAGAAGTGAAAGTGGCCCGCGAGCTGCTGAAGTGCTTCGGCCTGATTACGAATGCGGCAACGCTCGTATCTTGCCCGACTTGCGGACGGTTGGACATTGATCTGTTCTCTATCGCGAACGAAGTCGAAGAGTACATCAGCAAGATTAAGGTGCCGATTAAGGTATCGGTTTTGGGATGTGCGGTCAACGGCCCGGGCGAAGCGCGCGAGGCTGACATTGGCATTGCCGGAGCCCGCGGAGAAGGTATGTTGTTCCGCTATGGTGAGATGATCCGTAAAGTGCCGGAAGCAGAGTTGTTGAACGAATTGAAGAAGGAAATCGATGAGATTGTCCGCGTATTCGAAGAAACAGGCGAAATTCCGGGCCGTAAGGCGCATCACCCGGCTGCGCTGTAAGGAACAGGTAATCAAAACTTTAGATGGCTCTTCACGATTATTACATCCGGCAAGGGGCAATACTGACAAGTATAGCCCCGGAATTGCCGGATGTTTTTGTTTGGAGAGGAGTCGATTCTATATGAGTCTAAGTTTGGCTTTAATGCTTATTCAAGTTTTTTTTGCGATTGTGATCGGCTTGTACTTTTGGAACTTACTGCGTAATCAGAAAACGAATCGAACAGCCGTAGATCGAGAGTCTCGCAAGGAAATGGATAAGCTGCGCAAGCTGCGTTCCATATCGCTGACGAAGCCGCTCGCCGAGAAGACGCGTCCGCAGACGATGAACGATATCGTCGGTCAACGTGATGGTTTGCGCGCGCTGAAAGCGGCGCTGTGCAGCGCTAATCCGCAGCACGTCATTATTTATGGGCCGCCAGGCGTCGGGAAGACGGCAGCCGCGCGCGTCGTGCTGGAGGAAGCCAAGAAGAATCCTTCGTCGCCTTTCGGCGGCGACGCGAAGTTCACTGAGATCGATGCGACAACGGCCCGATTCGACGAGCGCGGTATTGCCGATCCGCTCATCGGATCGGTGCATGATCCGATTTATCAAGGTGCCGGCGCTATGGGTGTGGCCGGAATTCCGCAGCCGAAGCCTGGCGCTGTAACGAAGGCGCATGGTGGAATGTTGTTCATTGACGAAATCGGCGAATTGCATCCGATTCAGATGAATAAATTGTTAAAGGTACTTGAAGATCGTAAGGTGTTTTTGGAGAGCGCATATTACAGTTCGGAAGATACGAATATTCCGATGTATATCCATGACATCTTCCAAAACGGCCTTCCAGCCGATTTCCGGCTTGTTGGCGCAACGACACGGTCTCCCCAAGAATTACCGCCTGCGCTGCGTTCGCGCTGCATGGAGATCTACTTCCGCCCGCTGCTCGCAGATGAAATCGCGGAGATCGCGATGAACGCGCTCAAGAAGATCGGTTTGCCGCCTTGCCAAGAGGCCATTGATGTCGTCAAACGTTACGCGACGAATGGGCGTGAAGCAGTCAACGTCATTCAGCTGGCTGCAGGTCTTGCTTTATCGGAGAAAAGAGAAGCGATTAACGCGGCCGATGTGGAGTGGGTCGTCAACAGCAGCCAAATCCCACCTCGCCCGGATCGGAAGGTTCCTGCCGAGCCGCAAATCGGTTTCGTGAACGGTCTTGCTGTATATGGACCGAACATGGGGACCATGTTAGAGATTGAAGTCAGTGCGATTCCTGCACGGGCCGGTAGAGGCCGCTACACGATCACGGGCGTCGTCGATGAGGAAGAACTTGGCGGCGGAAGCCGGACCTTACGCCGTAAGAGCATGGCGAAAGGCTCGGTGGAGAACGTGTTTACCGTGCTTCGGCGGAACGGGTTCCAACCTGAGAATTATGATCTGCATATCAATTTCCCCGGAGGTACGCCAATTGACGGGCCGTCGGCCGGTATTGCCATGGCAACTGCTATCGCCTCTGCGATCAATGGAGAGCCTGTAGACAACAAGCTCGCCATGACGGGAGAAGTCGGCATCCACGGCAACGTTAAGCCGGTAGGCGGCGTATTGGCCAAAGTGGAGGCGGCGTTTCAAGCCGGCGCCAATCGGGTTATTATCCCTCGAGAGAATTGGCAGGCCGTATTCGCTGATTTGCAAGGGCTTCAAGTCATTCCGGTAGATCACATCGAAGAGGTATTCCGTCAAGTGTTCAAAGGGGAAGAAACGCGTATCGCGATGCCGGCGCAAACCCCGGCAACGGACGTATTTATCGCTTCGAGCCTCCCTTATTTGCAGGCGGATTCCGTAGAGTGATAAAATGGAAAAGAAACAGGTTGAAAGCGACAGCAGGTTTTCCGCTTTAACAGGTTATTCGATGGAATGCTGATCGACCTTCGGGTCGTTCAAACTAATCCATCTGAGTTGCGGAAAACTTCAGCGATCATGGAGGTGCTGGTATGGGACCTGCAAAATGGAAAGGTCGTAGGCTGCCCCTGCTTCCGCTTAGGGGGCTTCTTGTATACCCCAGCATGGTGCTCCACCTCGATGTGGGCAGGGAAAAGTCAGTTCGCGCGTTAGATCGCGCGATGTTGGACGATCACATGATTCTACTGTGTTCACAGTCGGAAGTGAATATCGAGGAGCCGACGCAGGAGGATATTTACCGGGTAGGTACGGTTGCCCGCGTCAGACAGATGCTCAAACTTCCGAATGGAACGATCCGAGTATTGGTTGAAGGGGTTGTGCGGGCAGAGGTCATCGATTATTTGCCGAATGATGACTTCTACGAAGTGTCGGTGAAGGAACTGCCGGAATCCGAATCGACGGATCCGGAGATTGATGCGCTGATGCGTACGGTGCTCAATCAATTCGAGCATTACATCAATCTGTCGAAGAAAGTGACGCCAGAGACACATGCGGCCGTCTCCGACATTGATGAGCCGGGCAGGTTGGCTGACGTCATTACAAGTCACCTCTCTCTGAAGATTAAAGACAAACAAGAGATTCTGGAGACAATTGACGTCAGGGCCCGTCTGGAGAAACTGCTCGATCTGCTCAATAATGAACGCGAAGTGCTCGAGCTTGAACGCAAGATCAGCCAACGCGTGAAGAAGCAGATGGAGAAGACGCAGAAGGAATACTATCTGCGTGAGCAGATGAAAGCCATCCAGAAGGAACTCGGCGAGAAGGAAGGCCGCGCGGGAGAGGTTGAAGAACTCCGCAGCCAGCTAGCGAATGCGGAACTTCCGGAGAAAGTGCAGGAGAAGGTCGAGAAAGAAATCGACCGTCTGGAGAAAATGCCTTCCACATCTGCGGAAGGCGGCGTCATTCGCAATTATATCGATTGGTTGTTATCCCTCCCGTGGAATCACTTGACAGAGGATAAGCTGGACATCAAGCATGCCGAGGATATTCTGAATGAGGATCACTACGGCCTTGAGAAGCCGAAGGAACGCGTCCTGGAATATCTGGCCGTGCAGCAGCTCGTCAAGAAGCTGAAGGGGCCGATTCTCTGTCTGGTAGGACCTCCAGGCGTGGGTAAAACATCGATGGCGCGCTCCATTGCCAAATCGCTGGGCCGAGAGTTCGTGCGGATCTCCTTGGGCGGCGTACGCGACGAAGCGGAAATTCGCGGCCATCGCCGTACATACGTCGGCGCAATGCCGGGTCGTGTGATACAAGGGATGAAGACGGCAGGCTCGCTGAATCCCGTCTTCCTGCTGGATGAGATCGACAAGATGGCGATGGATTTCAGGGGCGATCCGGCGTCCGCGCTGCTGGAAGTATTGGATCCGGAGCAGAACAACACGTTCAGCGACCATTTCGTCGAGCTGCCGTTCGATCTGTCGAACGTCATGTTCGTAACGACGGCCAATGCCATCCACAATATTCCGAGACCGCTGCTAGACCGGATGGAAGTGCTGTATATTCCGGGCTATACCGAGCTTGAGAAGATGCAAATCGCCGAGCGTTATCTCCTGCCGAAGCAGAAGAAGGAGCACGGCCTGACGCCGGAGCAGCTCAATGTTAGCGAAAGCGCGCTTATGCTCGTCATCCGCGAGTATACACGTGAATCCGGTGTGCGTAACTTGGAGCAGCAGGTTGCTTCGCTTTGCCGTAAAGCGGCGAAGACGATCGTATCGGATCCAGAACGGCAAGTGCTGGACGTCGATCCCGACCAAGTGAAAGAATGGCTTGGACCGCCGAAGTTCCGCTATGGCATGGCAGAGCAAGAAGATCAGATTGGCGCCGTTACCGGCCTTGCCTGGACAGAGGTGGGCGGGGACACGTTGGTCATTGAAGTAACGGCCCTTCCGGGGACCGGTAAGCTTACTCTGACAGGTAAGCTGGGCGATGTCATGAAAGAATCCGCGCAAGCGGCATTCAGCTATACGCGGTCCAAGGCCGCTGAGCTTGGCATAGCGGCCGATTTCCACGAGAAGAACGACATCCATATTCATATTCCGGAGGGAGCGATCCCTAAGGACGGTCCATCAGCGGGAATCACGATGGCGACAGCGCTGATCTCCGCATTGACCGGACGCCGCGTGTCTCGTGAAGTCGCCATGACCGGCGAGATTACGCTCCGGGGACGTGTGCTTCCGATCGGCGGATTGAAAGAAAAGTCGCTGGCGGCGCATCGCGCGGGAATCCGGACAGTTCTCCTTCCTAAGGACAATGAACGCGATTTGCGTGACATTCCGGATAGCATCCGTAATGACATGACGTTTATCCCGGTCGCGCATATGGATGAGGTGTTAACGCACGCATTGGCGCAAGCGCCGGTAGAGGCGCATTGAGCGTTGGAATCACACATAGTAGCAGTGAATACAGAAAGCAGGTTAGACGTACCTTTATGAACATTACACAAGCTGAATTCGTCATCAGTGCGGTCCGACCGAATCAATACCCTGAAGACGCCTTGCCGGAGTTTGCTCTGGCAGGGCGTTCTAATGTCGGCAAATCGTCGCTGATCAATCGAATGATCAATCGGAAGAATCTAGCCCGTACGAGCTCGCAGCCAGGCAAGACGCAACAGCTCAATTATTACCGGGTGAATCAAATGCTCTACTTGGTCGACTTTCCGGGCTATGGCTACGCAAGGGTGTCCAAGACGCAGCGTGAGCAGTTCGGGCAGATGATCGAGACCTTCCTCGGTGACCGCGAGCCGCTTAAGATGGTGCTGCTTATTATTGATATTAGGCATCCGCCTTCACAGGATGACTGTCTCATGTACAATTGGCTGAAGCACTACGGAATTCCCGTAACGATCGTAACGACCAAGGCGGACAAGATTTCGAAGAACCAATGGCAGAAGCATATCAAGATCATTAAAGAGAAACTCGAAGCGGATCCGCGCGATAAGGTTGTGCTCTTCTCCTCGGAGACCGGGCTTGGACGCGACGAACTGTGGCAGGTTCTCTTGAATCGAATTGAGGAAACGAAAGAATCCGAGTGAGTTTGTGATTGAAAAGTGAGGATAACGGTTAAAAGGCTGTAACAGTTGCGATTTCCTCGGAATTTTTCAGAAATATGCGAGAATATCACGACCGGCCGGCAGGAATAAAACAATCCGATCGGGTATAATATTGTTAAGCAACACAATCGGTTTGAACGATCTTAACAAATAGGATCGTGCAAGTTAAAGAATTGAGGAGATTTTTATGGCTCAGCGGATAGCCACGGAGTATGTCAAAGCTTCTCTGCAATTAACGGCTGAAGAGATGACGGGATTTGTCCGGTTTTTTGAAGAGCAACATGTGAGACAGCAAGTGCGCGTGCTCGATAACGGCAATCACGAGATGGTTCTCGAAGACGACGCAGGGCGGGAAGAAGTCCGCTTAACTTTTGAGCGTCAGCAGGATCTATATGTATGCATCATGTCCTGTCGCTTGGTACATCCCAAATTGACGAATGCGATGCGTAAAGCCGTCGCTAAATTCCATGGGGATGCAATTGTTAACCGCATTTATCCAGCTTATACGATGACCTATCATTATGTGCAAGGCGCTGTACGCAAGATCGTCGAGCAATCCAAAGGCGAAAGCCGCACGGTATTCGAATTCAAGGACACCGTCGGCCAGCTGGAGAAACAGTTCCGGATCAACGACGTTGAACAGACGATTCAATTGCTGCACAATGCGGTCAATGAGTTGCTGGATCTTCGGAATCAATGCTCGGATGCGGCGCAGATCGCGCTTATTGATGAGAAACTTAAGCAGACAACGCACCAACTCTTTGTCCTTGAAGCATAACAACGACCTCACTTTTCAACTACATTCCATTCATGAAACCACTGCAGATGCAGTGGTTTTTTTATTCTCGTAAAACCGCGTGAAGCCTTCACCGAATGGCGTAATTCCACATACGTTTATAACGGTGAAATATCCCGCAGAGATATTCATACCGGATTGCAAAAAAAGGTGTTGCATTTCTGTGCGATAGATGTTATTTTTAGATTCGTTGAAAACAATCAAGTAAATAATAGGAACCAGGATTCACTCAGGACATGGTAATGTTGCGAGAGATTATTCCCTCGGGCAGTGAATGACGTAGGTCCTAGCGGATGAAATTTTTAAAACATTTTATTCCTAGGAAGGGGGAACCGAAAGATGGAATACTCAACTTTCGGAAGACACGTTGCTGTAGATACTTGGGGTGTAGATTTCGAGTTACTCAACAACGCGGAGTTTTTGCAAGCCCAAATGGTGGAGGCCGCTGAAGCGTGTGGTGCTACCGTACTCTCTGTGCAAGCCAAACAATTCGAGCCACAAGGAGCGACTGTGCTCGTATTACTGTCTGAAAGCCATCTCTCCATTCACACGTATCCTGAGAAGGGTTTTGCTGCACTCGATTGCTACACTTGCGGCGAAACAGTGGATCCGCAGTTGGCGATTGACTACATGATTTCCGTCCTTAAGCCGACCACGACGCATGCGAAGAAATTGGTACGCGGCATGGGCGAATTGCAAGTCGTAGAACCAGAGATGAAACAAACGCAGTTTGTGTAATATAAACAACGGAATGAGCGGTCATGGAGTAATATCCATGACCGTTTTTATATGCCGAAGCTGGTGTAAATAGTAGCGTATGCTTCTTCAAGAATTTTTCATAAATGCAGGCGTACAGGTTGTCGAACTGTGCTATAATAACTAATGTTAAAAATATTGAGGGGCAGGTGAACGCGCATGCACATCGTCGTTGTCGGGCTGAACTATCGGACAGCTCCCGTTGAAGTTCGTGAAAGATTTGCTTTCGCCGAACGGGAATTGCCGGAAGCGCTCAAACAACTGAAGCAGACCAAGAGCATCATGGAATGTGTCATTGTAGCGACCTGCAACCGCACGGAATTGTATGCCGTAGTTGATCGCCACCAGCTGTGTGGACACTATATACGCAACTTTATGGAGCAATGGTTCAAGTTACCGAGGGATCAGTTCACGAACCATCTTTATATGTATGAAGACGAACAGGCGATTGAGCATCTGTTCCGCGTAACAAGCGGCCTAGACTCGATGGTTATCGGCGAGACGCAGATCTTAGGCCAAGTTCGCAATGCCTTCCTGCTTGCGCAGGAACAAAAGGCAACGGGGACGCTGTTCAACATGCTGTTCAAGCAAGCCGTCACTTTGGCCAAGCGGGCGCATTCCGAGACATCGATCGGAGAATCGGCCGTATCGGTCAGTTATGCAGCCGTGGAACTGGGCAAACGGATCTTCGGTAACTTCCGCGGGAAGACGGTCATGATCCTTGGCGCCGGCAAGATGAGCGAGCTTACCGCCAAGCATCTGCATGCTAATGGCGTGAAGCAAATTGTTGTCGTGAACCGTACTTATGAGCGAGCCGTCGAATTGGCGGAGAAGTTTAACGGTGTTCCATGCTCGATGGATCGTGCGGTAGACCGTTTACATGAGGCGGATATACTGATTAGCTCTACTGGCTCTGACGGCTATGTCCTCAGTAGAGAACAGGTAGCGGCAGCGATGCACAAACGGAAGTCCAAAGCGCTGTTCATGATTGACATCGCGGTTCCCCGAGATCTGGATCCGAAGATCGCATCCGTAGAGAACGTCTTCTTGTATGACATCGATGATCTGGAGGGAATCGTGGAGAGCAATCTGGAACTGCGCAGACAAGAGGCAGCGAAGATCGAATCCTTCATTGAAGAGGAACTTGAAGCGTTCCGCAGCTGGTATAAGACGCTTGGCGTTGTGCCGCTGATTCGGGCGTTGCAGGAAAAAGCCGCGTCGATTCATGAAGAGACGATGGCAAGCTTAACGAATAAACTGCCCGATCTGGATGAACGTGAGCTTAAGGTCATTCGCAAGCTGACCAAGAGCATTGTGAATCAAATGATGCAAGACCCTATCGTTCGCATTAAAGAGATGGCCGGAGAGAAGCGCGGCGATGAAGCGATGGATCTCTTTGTGAAGTTATTCGCATTAGAGGATACGCTCGCGCAAGGGGATGAACAGCAGAAGCAGGCATCCGGCAAAGAACGGTCAGCGCACGGAGGCAGCTCGAAGCCGGTTGGCAGAGGAATGCAGCCAGCCGTACAATTGCCGGGCAGAACGGCAGTTGTAACGCCATAATCCGTTGAGAGGCAGGCCGTATCCCGTATACGGCCTGCCTCACTTGCACGGGGCCGATACCGTGAAGCGTGGAGGCGCATATGGTTACAGAGAACTGGTTATATGATGCAATGCTGTATATATACGCCCTGAGCCTGCTGTTTTACTTCTCTGATTTTGTAGATCGAAATCGGAGGGCGAAGCAGATGGGCACAGGGCTGCTTGTTTTCGTTTGGGTGCTGCAGACCGTCTATCTTGTCATGCGGATCGTCGCGCACTTGGACATGTCCTTTTTTACATTGTCAGAATATTTGCTCCTGTTCTCATGGCTGCTCGTTACGATTTCGCTCGTCATGAGCCGGTTTTTCCGAATCGAATTTATCGTATTCTTCGTCAACGTCATTGGATTTGCGGTGCTCGCTTTGAATCTGTTCGGAATTAGCGAAGGAACTTCGCTCGAACGCTGGGAAGTCGCCAAGAAGCTGCTGTACGTTCATGTCAGCTTCATGATTTGCGCCTATGCGGCGCTGACGATATCCGCGATCTTCGCGGGCATGTATTTGTTCTTACATAATCGGTTGAAAGAAAAAGTGTGGACGCAATCGGTGCGGAGGCTGCCGAGTCTAGCCGTTATCGATGTTTGGATGTATCGAAGCGCGCTGGTGGGTACGCCGCTGCTCGCCCTATCGCTCGCCGTGGCGGTGACATCGATTTTGACGGAGGGCAGATATTCGTTGCTGCTTGATCCCAAAGTGGTGGCGTCCTTCATCGCATTAGCTTTATTCATCTGGACGGTGCTTAAGCGCAAGGTGCTTGACGTGCCCAGTTGGAAGACGGCGAGGATGATACTGCTCAGTTATGCGCTGCTGCTGCTTAATGTTCTGATGAATCAGGCTTCGTCGTTCCATAGCTGGTCATAGGTAGGTGTCAGCATGTATTCATCTGATGAAAGGAGCATAGTTCCGGTATGGGAGCAATGTTTCCGATAATGGTCGATCTTCGCGGTAAGCGGTGTGTCGTAATCGGCGGGGGCAGAATTGCGGAGCGGAAGATTCGCAGTTTGCTTGAAGCTGGCGGCGATCAGTTGGTCGTCGTAAGCCTGCAGCATACGACGGAATTGGAGCGTTTGGCGGCAATTGGGTCTATCCGCATCCGCCGTAGGGAATATATAGAAGAGGATCTTTTGGATGCGCGATTTGTTTTTGCCGCGACGGACAATCCGTCCGTGAATGCTCGGGTACTGAATGACTGCAAGAAGCGGGGCATCTTGGTCAATATGGCCGAACACGCGGATCAGGGGGACTTTGCCGTCCCTGCCGTGGTCAGACGCGGTGACTTGGTGTTATCCGTCTCGACGTCCGGGAGTAGTCCTGCCATGGCGATTCAGATTCGGAAGGAACTGGAACGACGTTATGGCGAGGCGTATGCGGAAGGAATCGCAAGACTAGGAGCACTAAGAGCGCATGTACAAGAAGTAGAGCCGGATCCCGAGTCGAGGAAAAGGCTGCTTAGGGAGGCCTCCTTGGAGATGGAGGAACGGATGCTTCATTCGCAATATGATTTTATTCCGGAAGAGGATCCAGCAGAGTGGCTGAACCGGATACGAATAGCAGCAAGCAGGAGGCATGAGGAGTAATGGAGACGATTCGCAGCGAGAGACGAACAATTGTAGTTGGAACGAGACAAAGCCAACTGGCGCTTACGCAAACCGGACAAGTTATTGACCAGTTAAAGGCCATTAGCGAGAAGCATGGTCTTCCTTATGAATTCGAAGTTCGCAAGATCGTAACCAAAGGCGATCGAATTCTTGACGTCACGCTATCCAAAGTGGGCGGCAAGGGACTGTTCGTGAAAGAAATCGAAGAAGCGCTGCTAAACGGCGACATCGATCTGGCTGTACATAGTATGAAAGATATGCCTTACGAGCTGCCGGAGGGACTGACGAATGGCGCAATCCCGCGCAGGGTAGACCCGCGTGACGCACTGGTCACGAAGCATGGTTGGTCGCTCGAACAGCTGCCGCAAGGCGCCAAAGTAGGAACCAGCAGCCTTCGCCGTTCGAGTCAGCTGAAGAATGCGCGTCCGGACCTTCGATTGGAGTCAATTCGCGGCAATATCGATACACGCATCGGCAAGCTGGACTCGGAAGGTTTCGATGCGGTCGTGTTAGCGGCAGCAGGTCTGCACCGTATGGGATGGGAAAGCAAAATTTCCTCGTACATCACGGAAGACGTATGCGTACCGGCGGTTGGACAAGGAGCGCTTGGCATCGAATGCCGAGAGAACGACCCGGTCATTCTCGAGTTGCTGGCGCTGCTTAACGATAAGGAAACGGAGCTGACCGTTCGGGCTGAGCGCAGTTTCCTGGGTGCACTGAATGGCGGCTGCCAGATTCCGATCGGCGCATATGCGACGCTCGCAGAAGGACAGTGCGACGCGCCTATGCTGACATTGACCGGTATCGTGGGCACGCCGGACGGCACGGTCTTGCTGAAAGAAATGCGTCAAGGCACGGATCCGGAAGCGCTCGGTCTTGAGGTTGCAGCGCTGCTGAAAGATAAAGGGGCAGACCGTATTTTGGCCGAGCTTGGAGGCTAGAGAGATGGATCGCGGGAGAGGGAAAGTCTATCTGGTTGGCGCAGGACCGGGCAATCCGAAGCTGATCACGGTTCGCGGACTGGAATGTATCCGGGAATGTGACGTAGTCGTCTACGATCGCCTTGCAAGCCCCAGGCTGCTTGGCGAACTGAAGCCTGGCGCTGAGAAGGTGTACGTAGGCAAGCTGCCGGACCGCCATACGATGAAGCAGGAAGAGATCAATCAGCTGCTCGTTGACCTGGCGTTGCAAGGGAAAGTAGTTACCCGGTTGAAAGGCGGGGATCCGACGATCTTCGGCCGTGTTGCGGAAGAGGCGGAATTGCTAGGCGAGAATGGGGTCGAGTTCGAGATCGTTCCGGGCATCACGTCTGCAATCGCAGTCCCCGCCTATGCCGGCATTCCTGTGACGCACCGGGATTTAGCCTCATCATTGTCGATCATTACCGGCCACGAGAGCCCGGATAAGCTTGAACGGTCGATCCAATGGGACAAGGTCACGCATGCGACGGGGACGCTTGTTTTTCTGATGGGCGTCGCCAAGATCGGCTATATTGCTCAGCAGCTCATAAAGCACGGTAAGCCAGCAGATACGCCGGTTGCCCTGATTCGATGGGGAACGAGAGTCGAGCAGCAGACGATTACCGGTACGCTGAGCACCATCGAGTCGATCGTGCAAGAAGCCAACTTCCAACCGCCTGCCGTTATCGTGGTCGGCGAAGTTGTGAAGCAGCGGGAGAAGCTGCAATGGGTGGAGAAGAAGCCGTTGTTCGGTACGCGTGTCCTGATTACGAGAGCGCGTGCACAGAGCAGTGATCTGGCTGCCCGCATTGAGGAACTTGGCGGGGAACCATGCGAGTTCCCTGTGATAGAGACGAGAGTGCCGGATGAGGAACAGGCGATCGGTGAATTGAAGGACGCGATGGCCGAAGCGGAAACGTACGACTGGATCATGTTTACGAGCGTGAACGGCGTCGATTACTTCTTTGCTTGGCTCAAGCGCTTTAACATCGATATTCGCCGCTTCCATCGTGCCCGGATTGCTGCAGTCGGACCGAAGACCGCCGAGGCACTGGAACAGCGGGGGTTGATCGTCGATGTGCTGCCCGCGAAATTCCAGGCCGAAGGCTTGCTTGACCGGCTGGGAGAAGAGTTGCTTCCAGGCCAGCGCGTACTGCTGCCCCGCGGCGATCTTGCCCGGGAGATTCTGCCGCGGGAATTATCAGCCAGAGGTCTTCATCCGGTCGAGCTGGATGTGTATGAGACGGTCATTGCCGAGGAACAGGATCCGGAGATGTTTGAATTGCTGCAGGATGGCAAGGTCGATATCATTACTTTCGCGAGTTCCTCTACCGTTACGAACCTGTTAACCCTGCTTAGACGCATGGGGGCGGAAGACCCGGTGAGCATGCTTAGTCAATCGGTGATCGCATGTATCGGTCCGGTAACCGCCAAGACTGCCGCAGAAGCAGGACTGCATGTACATATACAGCCGGAAGATTCCACGATCGATGCGCTTGTCCGAGAGATCGCGGCATACCGGTTACGATTGAGGCGCGACAACAAGAAGGAGGTCCAATAATTATGAGCTATCCAATTACGAGACTGCGTCGACTGCGCGGTACATCGGCCCTTCGCCAGATGGTGAAAGAAACCGTGTTGACCGTGAATGACTTCATTTATCCGATTTTCGTCACCTACGGCGAGAACATTAAATCCGAGATTCCATCGATGCCAGGTGTGTATCACTTGTCGATGGACCGACTGAAAACCGAAATCGACGCGGTTGTTGCAAGCGGCGTGAAATCGGTCCTGTTATTCGGCGTGCCGGAGACGAAAGATGAAGTCGGATCTTCCGCTTATGATCCGAACGGAATCGTGCAGGAAGCTACGCGGGCGATCAAGTCGTGGGCGCCCGAGCTTGTCGTCGTTGCGGATACCTGTCTATGTGCTTATACCGAACACGGCCACTGCGGCGTTATCCACCATCATCCGGTGACGGGCGCTGCTGACGTGAACAACGATGCCTCCCTAGAATTGCTCGTGAAGACGGCTATCTCGCAGGCAGAAGCAGGCGCGGACATCATTGCACCGTCCAATATGATGGACGGTTTCGTCCATGCGATCCGCGAAGGACTCGATGCTGCAGGTTACGAGAATGTGCCGATCATGTCCTACTCCGTGAAATATGCCTCTGCCTTCTATGGTCCGTTCCGGGATGCCGCCCATTCTTCGCCGCAATTCGGAGACCGCAAGACCTACCAGATGGACCCGGCGAACTTGCGCGAAGCGATGCGTGAAGCCGAGTCTGATGTCGTGGAAGGCGCGGATATGCTGATGGTGAAGCCTGCGCTTGCTTACCTGGATGTGCTGCGCATGTTGAAGGAACACTTCGACCTTCCGGTCGTGGCTTACAATGTGAGCGCGGAATATTCGATGGTCAAAGCGGCAGCGGCGAATGGATGGATCGACGAGCGTGCCGTCGTGCTCGAGACGCTGACAGGCATGAAGCGCGCGGGTGCTGACCTGATCATTACCTATCATGCGCTGGATGCAGCGCGTTGGCTGCGTGAGCAATAATTTGCTCGGATAAGAGCAACAGAGCGACGAAATCTTGAAGAATAGGCAGGTGCATACGATGAGCGAGCAAGTTCAGAAGCGGCAAGACGACCGTTCCAAAGCGGCTTTTGCCAAAGCCAAAGAAGTCATTCCCGGTGGCGTGAACTCCCCGGTCCGGGCATTCCGTTCCGTTGGTCTTACACCTGTATATATGGAGCGCGGCGAAGGCTACCGCGTCTTCGACATCGACGGCAACAGCTATATCGATTACGTTGCTTCTTGGGGGCCTTTGATTATGGGTCACGCCCATCCGGAAGTCATTGAGGCGATCAAGAAGACGGCGGAGAAAGGGACGAGCTTCGGCGCTCCGACGGAATTGGAGACAATCATGGCGCAGCTGGTCGTGGACCGTGTCCCATCTGTCGAGAGCGTGCGGATGGTCAACTCGGGCACGGAAGCGACAATGAGCGCGCTTCGTCTGGCGCGCGGATATACGAAACGCAGCATGATTCTGAAATTCGAAGGCTCCTATCACGGACATGCGGACAGCTTGCTTATTAAAGCAGGCTCTGGCGTAGCGACGCTGGGCCTTCCCGATAGCCCTGGCGTACCGGAGAGCGTAGCCTCCCATACGCTTACCGTTCCTTACAACGATTTGGAGTCCGTCAAGTTGGCGTTCGAGAAATTCGGCGAGCAGATTGCCTGCGTAATCGTAGAACCGGTTGCCGGCAACATGGGCGTCGTACCTCCGCTGCCTGGCTTCCTGCAGGGGCTGCGCGATGTGACGACGCAGTACGGAAGCTTGCTTATCTTCGATGAAGTCATGACGGGTTTCCGCGTTCACTATAACTGTGCTCAAGGATTGTATGGCATTACGCCTGACTTAACGTGCATGGGTAAAGTCATTGGGGGCGGCCTTCCTGTCGGCGCATATGGCGGCAAACGAGAAATCATGGAGATGATGGCGCCGAGCGGTCCGATTTACCAGGCCGGCACGCTGTCGGGCAATCCGCTGGCTATGGCAGCCGGGTATACGACGCTGAGCTTGCTGAAGCCGGAGACTTACGAGCATCTGGAGCGTATGGCGGTCCGCCTGCAGCAGGGCTTCATAGCGAACGCGAACAAGCATGGCGTTCCGAGCACGATCAACCGCGTAGGGTCGATGGTCTGCCCGTTCTTCACCAAGACGCATGTTATTAACTATGAGACAGCCAAGACGGCGGATCTTGAACGGTTCAAAGCATATTTTGCCAGCATGCTGGACTTGGGCGTCAGCGTTGCACCTTCGCAGTACGAGGGCATGTTCGTCTCGGCTGTGCATGACGAGGCAGCCATTGACGCGACGATTGCCGCTCATGACGAAGCGCTTCGCCGTCTGTAGGCGTGAGATTGGAGCGAATCCGATATGAATCTGATCGTTACTCGAGAAGGAGAATGGCTCGTCACTTCGATTGAAGCGCTGAACCGCGAATGTCAAGCGAAGTCGATTGAGCTTCAGGAGCCGCTTCGGGCCGGCAGCCACCCGCACCTCGTGCGCCAGCGGCTGCTGGCTCTTGCTGTTTTCCCGGACAAATGGATCAACCGCCTGTTCTCGGTGGGCGGCATCCAGGTGGAGGGAGAAGCGATACGGCTGCATGCTTTTGCACCTGCCAATTTGTTGAAGGACGCAACCTATGCGATGGCTAAACTGCCGGCGTCAGCAGTCAAGCCGGGAGCGGGGATGCTAGAGCCTGTCGTACTCTATGAGAATGACTGGTGTCTCGTGATGGACAAGCCGTCCGGCATGCCGGTTCATCCGAATGCGCCGGGCCATCGGGGGACGCTCGATGAGGCTGTTGCACGTTACATGCTGGCCCAAGGCGACCCGCAGCCCGTCAAGCATATCCACCGATTAGATGACGATACGGCAGGACCGGTTCTCTATGCGAAGAATGAGCCGGCCCAACTTCTGCTGGATGAGGCGATGCGCCATAAGCAGATTGACCGCCGTTACGAAGCGATCGTCCACGGCCGTTTGGGGAATCGCGCGGGCACGATCGATGCGCCGATCGGCAAGGACCGGCATCATAAGTCGCGCAGGCGCGTATCGCCATCCGGCGATGCGGCCAAGACGCATTTTGAGCTGATGGAAAGTTATGCGCATGCTTCTCGTGTACGCTTGACGCTCGAGACCGGGCGGACGCATCAGATCCGTGTTCATATGAGCCATATCGGCCATCCCCTCGTCGGCGATACGCTCTATGGCGGGAATGACAAGGATTTGAAGCATCAAGCGCTGCGAGGCGTCAGCTTGAGCTTCACCCCTCCTTTTGCCCAAGATCCCATTCAAGTGGAAGCGTCTGAACCGTCCTGGTTTGCGCAGCTGCGGGAGAAGTTGTCCCGGAACTAGAAAATCTTAGGCATGCCCGCCCCCTCCTAACCATATAGTGAATAGGGAAGGTAACTGTATCCAAGCTGTTCTGGAGGGGAAAGGAGGACGACAAGCGTGTCAAATCAAACGAACGGTTTACGTTTTGATGTGTATGAACGCGTTCATTTGCCTGATGATGTATTGGGGATCGACGAGCTGGAAGAGATTGAGCTTGTCCCCCGTATACAAGTATTGCAGCAAGGCGAGCAAGTGCTATTGAAAGGCCATCTGCTCTTGTCTGGTGTCTATCGTGCGCAGAATGAACGTTCAGACGCGCAGTCGCTCGAGCATTGGATTCCGGTGGAGATTACGCTTCCGCAGAATCGGATCAACCGTCTCGACGATATTTCCGTAGAGATTGATAACTTTGACGTGGATTTGCTATCGGCAAGAACATTGAACATAACCGGTGTCCTCTCGTTGCTGGGCATTGGCATTGAGCCGTCGCCTCAGCCTGAGAGCTGGGTAGAAGAAGAGCCATTTACGGTTGTCCATGAACGGCCTGCGCAAGAGGCTGAAGCGGTAGCATCGAACGATTACTATGCGAACTGGATAGCTTCTGCCGAGGGGCAGCGATTCCAGGAAGCGCAGCGGGCGATCGAGCTGGAGACAGCTGAGCGCCAGCGCCTTGCGGCCGAGCAGCTCGAGCGAGAGGCGCAGCTTCTGCGAGAGCAAGAGGAAGCGCAATGGCGTCAGCAGGAAGAGGCGCGGCAGGTAGAAGCGCAGCAGGAGGAAGAGGAGCAATGGCGTCAGGCGATTGCTCAGCAAGAGGCGGCAGAAGCTGCTCGGCTTGAACAGGAAGCGGCCAAGCAGCGCGAGCAGGAAGAACTTGAGCGCCAGGAGCGGGAAGCTGTCTCCCGTGCCATCGAAGCGGCTGCTGAACAAGAGCGGGCTTCTTGGGAGCAGGAAGCGGCTCCGAGGAATGAATCCGAACCAACGGCTGCTGCCGCAGACGAGCCAATCGGCGCGCAGACGGATGAACCCACTCGCGAAGCTGTTTTCAGTCCGTATGTAACGGAAGCGGATGTCCCGGAACCTGATGCTCAGGCGATTGAAGCGGAAGAGCCGCAGAGCGCTGCAGGACAACCGGTTACAAGCTTTAACGAACAGACGGCAGAAGCTGATGCACCGCGCAAGGAAATGAAAGTAGCCGTCAGCAGCAAGTCCGTTCAAGAGCAGCTGGAGCCTGCCGCAGCCGGCGGGATCGGCTTCCGTTCCTTGCTGCATTCCAGCCAACGTGAGCAAGAAGCGAGGGCGGCAGCCGAACTGAGTGCGAAGCGAGCGGCGGAAGAGGCTAAGAAGTCAAACGGGGACGAGATCGAATGGAAGCGGCTGTTCTTGAACAGGCCTGCTGAAGGCAACGAGTTTAAGAAGATGCGGATTGCAATCGTCCAAAAAGAGGAGACGCTGGACTCCATCGCGGGACGTTACCAGTTGCAGGCACGGGAGATTGCTTTGTATAACCGGCTTGGCGACCAGAACGTGTCGGAAGGCCAGGTCCTGTACATTCCGTAAGACCCTTGCTCATGTTACGCCGAACGCCTGAATTGCCGTCATTGACGAGCGATTCAGGCTTTTTGCGTGCTTCGTGCAGCGTTGTTAGCGGTTAGACGGCCGCCCGGGTTGACTGCATGAATTAAGAACGTGTATGATAGGGGTTATAAGGTAATACTTTCTTCTAAAGACGTTGAAGGGGAAGAGTGGCAGCAACACTTTCAGAGAGCGGAACCGTTTGCGCTGTGAGGTTCCGTAGGATGCTTGATGCGACGGGTCGCCCCAGAGTTGCCGTAATGAAAGGATCGCAGGATTCTGTAAGTTACGGACGGCTGCGCAGCCGTTATCTGCATCAAGTGTCGTGTGCGGGCGTGTTTATTCGCATGCGAAACAAAGGTGGTACCGCGGAAGCTAAACCTTTCGTCCTTTGCATAAGGACGAAAGGTTTTTTTATTTTCCCTTTTTCCCTGCTCTTCCCTTGAGCTTGAGGGAATATCTACTTGAAGGAGAGAACGCAATGTCTGACAATACGACGACGACATCGATGCCGACGACTTATGATCCGAAGGCAGCCGAGACCAAATGGTATGACTACTGGATGAAAGGCAATTTCTTCGAAGCGGGCAAGCGCCCTGACGCGCAGCCGTACACGATCGTTATTCCGCCGCCGAACGTAACCGGCATGCTGCATATCGGGCACGCGCTCGATTTTACGCTGCAAGACATTATGGTTCGCACGAAGCGCATGCAGGGGTATGACGCGCTCTGGCTGCCAGGCAGCGACCATGCGGGTATTGCGACGCAGACGAAGGTGGAGCAGAAGCTGCGCGAGGAAGGCGTTACGCGATATGATCTGGGACGCGAGAAGTTTCTGGAGAAAGTCTGGGAATGGAAGGATCTCTATGCCAATACGATTCGCGAGCAGTGGGCGAAGATGGGGTTCTCGCTCGACTATTCCCGTGAACGGTTCACGCTAGACGAAGGGCTGTCCAAGGCGGTTCGCGAAGTATTCGTGCAGCTATACGACAAAGGCTTGATCTACCGCGGGAAGAAAATCATCAACTGGGATCCGGCTGCCCGCACGGCGCTGTCCGATATCGAGGTTGAATATAAAGAAGTGAACGGCAATCTGTACCATCTGCAGTACCCGCTTAAGGACGGCAGCGGCTTTATTACGGTCGCGACTACACGTCCGGAGACGATGCTCGGCGATACGGCGGTTGCGGTTCATCCGGAAGACGAGCGCTACAAGCATCTGATCGGCCAGATGCTCGTGCTGCCGATTATCGGCCGTGAAATTCCGATTGTAGGCGACGAATACGTTGAGAAAGATTTCGGCTCCGGCGCGGTTAAAATTACGCCTGCTCATGATCCGAACGATTTCGAGGTTGGCCTACGCCATAACCTGCTGCAGATCGTCGTCATGGACGAGAGCGGCATCATGAACGATGAAGCGGGTCCTTACAAAGGGTTGGACCGTTCGGATTGTCGCAAGAAAATCGTTGCTGACCTGCAGGAGCAGGGCGTATGCATCCGCATTGAAGAGCATGTCCATCAAGTCGGGCACAGCGAGCGCAGCGGGGCGGTTGTCGAGCCTTACCTGTCGACGCAATGGTTCGTCGCGATGCAGCCGCTTGCCGAACGCGCGATCAACGACCAGAAGTCGGGCAAAGGCGTTAACTTCGTGCCTGATCGTTTCGACAAAGTGTATCTGCAATGGATCGAGAACGTCCGCGACTGGTGTATTTCCCGTCAGTTGTGGTGGGGTCACCGTATTCCGGCTTGGTATTGCGATTCTTGCGGCGAGATGCACGTATCCCGTGAAGATCTTACGGCATGTTCGGCTTGCGGCAGCGCTGAGATTCGCCAAGACGATGACGTGCTGGATACTTGGTTCAGTTCGGGTCTGTGGCCGTTCTCGACGCTCGGCTGGCCGGAAGAGACCGAGGATTTCAAGCGTTACTACCCAACCGATCTGCTCGTAACCGGCTATGACATCATCTACTTCTGGGTGGCTCGGATGATCTTCACGGCGCTTGAATTTACGGATCAGATTCCGTTCAAGGATGTGCTCATGCACGGCCTCGTTCGCGATGAGAACGGACGGAAGATGTCCAAGTCGCTCGGCAACGGCGTCGATCCGCTAGAGGTCATCGACAAGTATGGCGCGGACGCCATGCGCTTCATGATCTCGACAGGCAGCACGCCGGGTCAAGATTTGCGCTTCCGTTGGGAGAAGGTTGAACAGGCGCGTAATTTCGCGAACAAGATCTGGAATGCGTCCCGTTTCGCGCTCATGAACTTAGAAGGCGTTACCGCAGCGGATATCGACATTAATGTGAAGCTCGGCACGGCGGACAAATGGATTCTGCACCGCCTGAACGAAACGACGCGCGAGATCACAAGACTGATCGACAGCTACGAGTTCGGCGAGACCGGACGTTTGCTCTATAATTTCATCTGGGATGATCTTTGCGACTGGTACATTGAGTTCGCGAAGTTGAACCTGTACGGCGCAGACGCGGAAGCCAAACGCGCGACGCAATCGGTGCTTGCTTATGTGCTCGACCGGACGCAGCGCCTCATCCACCCGTTCATGCCGTTCATCAGTGAGGAAATTTGGCAGCACCTTCCGCATGAAGGCGAGACGATTACCCTGGCGGCATGGCCGACCTATGACGCGGCTCTGGAAGCGCCGGAAGCCGTTCGCGAGATGGAGTTGCTCATGGAGCTCATCCGCAGCGTCCGTAACATTCGCGCCGAAGTGAACGTACCGATGAGCAAGAAGATCGAGTTGCTCATTAAGCCATCGGGCGAAGCGGAAGCGGCCATCCTCAGCCGCAACGAGGAATTCGTCAGCCGTTTCTGCGGCACTTCGAAGCTGACGATCGACCGTGCCCAGACTGCGCCGGATAAGGCGATGACAGCCGTTGTAACCGGTGCGGAACTCTACTTCCCGCTTGCGGGCTTGATCGATATTGATCAAGAGATCGTGCGTCTCGAGAAGGAAATCAAGAATTTGACTTCCGAGGTTGAGCGCGTCGAGAAGAAGCTTGGCAACGAAGGTTTCGTGGCCAAGGCGCCTGCGAAGGTGATCGAAGAAGAAAAAGCGAAGATGGCCGATTATGCGGATAAACGCGCGAAGGTTCAAGCGAGACTGGAAGATCTGCGCGCTTAATGGGGTCATTTTTAATGTGAATCAGGAAGAAGGATAAGCCATGAGTAATCAGGAGCAGCCGATAACCAGCGGCCAGCTTGCGTCTTATCAAGAAGCCAGAGATTGGATTGAAGGTCTGGTGCCGTTCGGCATCAGACCGGGCATGGAACGGATTCAGCTGCTGATGGAGAAGTTCGGTCATCCGGAGCGGCGATTAAAGTTCATCCATGTTGCCGGCACGAACGGAAAAGGCTCGGTCTGTGCCTACTTGACAAGCGTGCTGCTGAAGAGCGGCTATGATGTCGGGACGTTCACGTCCCCCTATATCACGAAGTTTACGAACCGGTTCCAGTATAACGGAGCGGATATCCCGGAAGAGACTTTGCTCGCGCTTGCGAACAAGCTGAAGCCGCAGGTTGAAGAGATCGCAGCAACGGAGCTTGGTTCTCCGTCCATGTTCGAAGTCGCGACTGCGCTGGCCATTCTCTATTACGGAACCGTCTCGTTCCCAGACTTTGTGGTATGGGAGACGGGACTGGGCGGACGTCTGGACGTGACGAATATCGTTACGCCGATCGTGTCCGTCATTACGAATGTCGGTCATGACCATATGGATATTTTGGGTAATACCCTTGATGAGGTGGCTAGAGAAAAGGCCGGGATTATTAAATCCGGCGTACCGGTCATCTCGGCTGTGGAGCAGCCTGAAGTCGTTGAAGTGATTCGGGCAACAGCCCAATCACGCAACAGCACGCTGTATCTGCTTGGCGAAGCCTTCCGTCAGGAAGCGATCGAAGTCACGGAGAGCGAGCAATCCTTCCGGTTCGAAGGCCCGTTCCGTCACTTGGAATCGCTCAGCATTACACTTAGCGGGGAGCACCAAAGATTGAATGCGGCTGTAGCGGTCATGACCCTTGAAGTCCTGCGTCAATACTACGCGCTCATCCTAGACGATGAGGACTTGCAACAAGGATTGAAGCAGGCGAAGTGGCCGGGAAGACTGGAGCTCGTGAGTCAGTCTCCTCGCATTCTGATCGACGGCGCGCACAATCCGGAAGGGGCGCAGATGCTCGCTGCGGCGCTTAAGAGCACCTACCGGTACGGGAAGCTCCATCTCATGATGGGCATGCTGGCAAATAAGAATCATCACGACACATTGCGGCATATACTACCTCTAGTGGATACACTTGTCGTGACCGAGCCTGATTTCCGCAAGGCGATGCCGTCGCAGGAGCTGGCCGAGATCGTCCATCAGTTAAGGGAGCAGCAGGATCGTCCCTTCGAGCTTATCGTGGAACCGGATTGGAAGCAGGCGTTAACGCGGCTTACACAATTAACTGGTGAGAACGAGCTGGCCGTTGTTACCGGTACGCTTTATTTGATCGCGGACGTTCGCTCCCAATTGCTCTACAATACGGATTCTGAAAAAGGTTGGTGAACCGTCTTTGAATACGGCAGAACACGTTCATTTCATCGGTATCGGCGGTTACGGCATGAGTGCAATCGCGCGGGTCATGCTGGAAATGGGATACAAGGTTACAGGCTCTGACGTCGCCCGTCAGGAGCTGACAGAGAAACTGGCGGCTAAAGGTGCCAGTATCTACATCGGTCATGAGGCCGAGCATGTTAAAGGCGCAGACCTCGTCGTTTATTCTACTGCGCTCTCCAGAGACAATGTGGAGCGCAAGGCTGCAGAAGATCTCAACATCCCGATTCTTCATCGGGCGCAGATGCTGGCGCGGCTAATGAACAACGGCAAAGGGGTTGCTGTCGCCGGCGCACACGGCAAGACGACGACTTCATCCATGCTTGCGCTGGTGATGGAGACATGCAAGCTTGATCCTACGTATATTATCGGCGGTGAAATCGTAAACGTCGGGACGAATGCAAAGGCGGGCAAAGGTGATTATGTCGTGGCAGAGGCGGATGAGAGCGATGGTTCCTTCCTTCAATATCACCCGTCGGTGGCCATTGTAACGAATATAGAGCCGGATCACTTGGAGAACTACGATGGTGATTTTGGCAAGCTGAAGGCAGCCTATGTGCAATTCTTAAGTCAAGTGAAAGAAGACGGCAAGGCGATTGTCTGCTCGGATGACGAGACGATTCAAGAGCTGCTGCCGCAACTGCAGGCGGGTCCGCTCCGCAATGGCGGTCTGATCACGTACGGCATCGACACCGAAGCGGATTATACAGCATCGAACATCCAGCTTGGAGACCGAAAAGTTTCATTCGAGATGAGCAAAGGCGGCCAACTGCTCGGCCGGATTCATCTGTCGGTGCCAGGACGCCATAACGTGTACAATTCCATGGCGACCATCATTACCTGTCTGGAGGCAGGTGTGGCCTTCGATGCGATCGCCGCTGCGATTGTCGATTTCCGAGGCGCCAAACGCCGGTTCCAGGTGCTTGGTGAAGTGAATGACATTCTTGTCATTGATGATTACGCTCACCATCCGACGGAGATTCAAGCGACGATCAGCGCAGCCAGAGCGACAGGCAAGCGCATCGTGGCCGTATTCCAGCCGCAGCGCTATACGCGTACCTATTTCCTTCTGGAACAGTTCAGCCGCGCGTTCTCGGAGGCGGACGAGGTTATTATTACCGACATCTATTCTCCAGCAGGCGAGCAGCAGATCGAGGGCGTGCATTCCCAGAAGCTGGTGGAGCTGATCATCAAGAACAGCAACGCGAATACGTTCTATATTCCGACGAAGGAAGAAGTACAGAACGTGTTGACAAGCCGCGTCGCACCGGGTGACCTGGTTATTACGATGGGGGCAGGCGACATCTGGAAGGCCGCTGACGGCCTTGCCAAGTCCCTTCGCGCCAAATATAGCGTCTAATGAGACATCGGTTCCATTCGCATCAGGCGGGTGAACCGATGTTTTCATTTGTGCGCCGATCATCTTGACCTCGAATTTGCCAGGATTCAAAACGAAACGATCCTGGTTCTCGTCATATAAAAAGAAGCGCGGGTCATAGCCGGACTTATCCCGATTAAGCAACACGTAAATTCGGTTCTAAATCTCTCAACTCTACCATAATCTTTACTAGAGTATGTGGACAAGGAGAGAGTGACATGAATACAAAAGCACGCATTACGTACCGCTTCGATAAAGAAAATGGAACGCTTGAGAAGCGAAAGCAAGAGCAAACAGAACGCGCTCAGTCGCCGAATGTCGTGCCGTTCGTTCGTGAAGAAATGAAATTTACGCAGCAGATCGAGTCGTGGAAGAGTCCGTTTCAAGACGATGCATACGCCTTGGAGAAGCTGATCCGTGAATCCGATGGCGTTATTGCAGCAGACGCTCGAGCGCTGCCGCTTAATATGGAGCATGACGAGATACCGGTTCATCTGGAAGTGCCGTTAGTGGAAAAAGCGAGCCAAACCTTCGTGCAGCCTGAACTGTCTGTACGTGAAGTGCCCCTCGGACCTGAGCTGGATGACGAAGAGATTCAGCTGGGAGCTAAGGAGCGCGAGCTCATTCCGCTTGGCGACGAGTGGATCGAAACTTCGCCGCAGACGGACGCTTATAAGCCGACTCTTCCGAACCTATTAGAGTCGGAGCAGACAGGACCGATCATCGATTCTGAGGTATTAGCCAAGGAAACAGCCAAACCAAGAGGCTCTTTCATGAGCAACACGCCGTCGGTTTATCGCTCCCATCGCGGACCTTCCTGGCTCAAAGTTTTCGCTTCCGTAACGGGGGCAGTGGCGACTGGCGCGTTGTTCGGTTACCTGGTTCTGGCCCTCTTCACGAATGGAACCGCAGCCAATGAAAACACGGGTACGCTTCCGGCAGCCGGCAATGGTCAGGCCGTTGTGTCTTCGGATGGGACGAGTAGCGTCGATCCCGCACCAGCCACGCAAGACGGAGGGGGGGACACCGGTCAAACGTCCACTAACATACCAACCGGGAACAATGCAGCAACCACCCAGGTGACCGTCAATGTGCCGGCGATTTCCTATTCCATGCTTCAATACGGCGTATTCAGCAACAAGCAAGGGATGGAGGCGGCTGTAACGGAGCTAAGAGGCAAAGGGCTTGCAGCATCCTCGTATGCCGCTGGCAGCGATTATCGGGTTTATGCCGGCATCTCGTCAGATCGTGAGGGGGCTGCGGTGATCAAAGCGCTCGTCCCTGAGATTGAGGTTTATATCAAGCAAGTGGATATTCCGGCGCTTACGAGCGTGGCCTATAAAGGCAAGGCAGAAGAGGCGCAAGTCTTTTTTGACCAGTCAACGGCACTAATAGGGGCACTGAACGCTTATTCGTCCGGCCAGTTAATCCAGCAGCCGGTCAGTGCGTCTGAATGGCAGTCTATCTACAAAGCATGGTCGGCCGCAGCAGCAGTTATGGATAAGGGAATGGCAGATGAGGCTGGACAGCAAAGGCTGCAGCAGCTGACATCCGCATTACAGTCTGGCGCGAATTCGGCAACAGCTTATCAGAAGGAGCCGTCTGCCGCTGAGCTGTGGGCGATTCAATCTTCGATCATGGATTCAGTTTTTGCGCTTCAATCCTGGCCCGGCAGATAACCTTGGATTGTAAAGCAAAGCATTCATCGCTTATAATGATGGAGTGTCAAATTATGGCGAGGGACGTAGGAAGATGAAGAAAAATTTTTGGATGCTGCTGCTCTTTATCGTACTCGGTTTGCTGACCGGCACGCTCGTCGCGCGCTGGCTGGAGCCTGTTCCTGGGCTTGCGTTTCTGACGCGGACGTCACAGGTAAGCTGGTCGCCTGCAGCAGACTTACTGGTACTTAGCTATGACCTTACGATCAAGATCGATATCAGCCTCATTAGTATTATCGGACTAATTATCGCAATTTGGTTATACCGGAAAATGTAGGGAATCCTATCCATTATACAGCTGTTCAAGGAGTGCTTGCACGATGGCCGATCGTCGATTTACGAATACAACAGCCGTACGCCAGCTCGTACTGGCTTCCTCATCACCGCGCCGGCGGGAACTGGTCGGAATGCTCGGCCTCTCCTTGCCGGTTCTCGTTTTGTCGCCTGACTCGGATGAGTCCACGCCCGCGGATTGGTCACCGGTCCGGATCGTAGAGCAGCTGGCGCTGCGCAAGGCGAGGGCGGCAAGAACTTTGCTGCCGAATAGTGCGGACCGTGAATCGGTGATTGTCGGCGCGGACACGATCGTCGTGCTTCGCGGCGAAGTGATGGGCAAGCCTGTCGATGTTGCCGAGGCGCATCGGATGCTTAGCGGGCTGCAGGGGACGGAGCATGAAGTGTACACAGGCGTAGCTTGCATCCATGCCCGCGACGAATCTCAGGAATCCGTGTCGCACCGGCTCACGCGAGTGACCATGAAGACGCTGGACGACGCAGCCATTCATCGTTATATCGCAACAGGCGAGCCGATGGACAAAGCCGGCAGTTATGGCATTCAAGGCCGCGGCGGCGTGCTGGTCGAGCGTATTGACGGCTGTTATTTTAATGTTGTTGGTTTGCCGGTGTCTCTGTTGTCGGACATGCTGGCCGAATTCGGCGTAGACGTTCTCTAGGCTGGCATTACAGTTGAAGGTGGGAGAGGGCATGGAAGCGCATAGCCATGTGATGCGCGATATCCCGAGCGAAGACAGACCAAGAGAGCGCATGATGACTGCCGGGGCACAAGCATTGAGCCATGCAGAACTGCTGGCCATCCTGCTTCGTACAGGGACGAAGCGGGAGTCGGCCGTCCTGTTGGCTTCACGTATACTGAAGGAATGCGGCAGCCTGCGAGGGCTTGTCGATATGAGCGTGGAAGAGCTCACCAATATTCACGGCATTGGTCCGGCTAAAGCGATCCAGCTGTTGGCCAGCATTGAGCTGGGCCGACGACTGGCGCAGAGCCGGCAGGGCGAAGTCTATACGATTCGTAAGCCCCAAGATGCCGCGGATTATATGATGGAGGAGCTTCGTTACTTGAAGAAGGAGCATTTTGTCTGTTTGTTCCTCAATACGAAGAATCATGTGATTGGCAAAGAAACGTTGTCGATCGGTACGCTGAACGCGTCGCTTGTTCATCCAAGAGAGGTGTTTCGCGCCGCAATCAAGTGCAGCAGCGCCTCCATCATCTGTCTGCATAACCACCCTAGCGGCGACCCTTCGCCGAGTCCGGAAGATATCGCCCTTACCCGCAGGCTTCAAGAAGCTGGCGAGTTGATGGGAATCGATATTCTGGATCATGTCGTTATTGGAGATAACCGCTTCGTCAGTTTGAAGGAGCAAGGTTTGATGTAATATAATAAGTAAGATTGCCTGTCAATAGAAAGGAAGAGTTGAATATGTTTGGTGGCTCCAAAGATCTCGGGATCGACCTGGGAACAGCGAATACGTTAGTTTATGTAAGAGGAAAAGGCATCGTCGTCAGAGAGCCCTCTGTCGTCGCCTTGCGTACAGATACCAAAACCATCGAGGCCGTCGGCGAATCTGCCAAGAAAATGATCGGCCGGACGCCAGGCAACATTCGTGCTGTTCGTCCGATGAAGGACGGCGTTATTGCCGATTTTGAAACAACGGCAACGATGATCAAATATTTCATTCGCCAAGCGCAAAAGGCCCGTTCGGTATTCCCGCGACATCCGAACGTTATGGTGTGCGTACCGTCGGGGATTACCGCGGTTGAACAACGTGCGGTTAAGGATGCAACCGAGCAGGCTGGCGCGAAGGAAGCTTTCACGATCGAGGAGCCGTTCGCAGCTGCCATCGGCGCGGATTTGCCGGTATGGGAGCCGACCGGCAGCATGGTCGTCGATATTGGCGGAGGCACCACTGAAGTTGCGGTCATCTCGCTCGGCGGGATTGTAACGAGCCGTTCCATTCGCGTTGCAGGCGATGAGATGGATGAAGCGATCATCCAATACATCAAGCGGATGTACAATCTCATGATTGGTGAGCGTACGGCTGAACAGCTCAAGATGGAGATCGGATCGGCACTGGCAATGGAGAAACCGCAGACGATCGAGATTCGCGGACGCGACCTCGTAACCGGCCTGCCGAAGACGCTGCCGATTTCGTCTGAAGAGATTGCCGAAGCACTTGCCGATACGGTCAATTCCATCGTCGATGCTGTGAAGGTAACATTGGAGAAATGTCCGCCTGAGCTGTCGGCCGATATCATGGACCGCGGCATCGTATTGACGGGCGGCGGAGCGCTGCTGAAGAATCTGGATAAACTGCTCTCCCGCGAGACAGGGATGCCGGTTATTGTTGCCGAGAATCCGTTGGACTGCGTTGCAATCGGTACTGGGCGCGCATTGGACAACATCGATCTGTTCAAGACACGCGGAGGTCCGGTTTCCCGTTCCAAACGTTAAACATCCGATATTGGCGCTATCAGCTTGTGTTTCCCCTCCCTCGCGGTGAGGGGGAACACAAGCTGACAGCCTTGGGGAAACGGTTGATGGAAACGAAAAGTGGGCGGGTGAACGAATAATTGTTTAATTGGATGCGCAACAGACGAATCATTGTGCTGATGATCGTAGTCGTCTTGTTCGTTGCTGTGATGGGGTTCTCGATTAGTGACCGGAAGAAGTTGACGTGGCCGGAGAACTTCATCCTAGACGCATCCGGTGTTGTGCAGCACTGGTTCTACAAGCCCGCTGGTTACATAGCGGGCTTCTTTGAAGATATCGCCAATCTGCGTCATCTCTATCAAGAGAACGAGGAGCTGCGCAAGACGGCTGCGGCCTATGCGCGAGACAAGAACAAATATAATTTTATTGAGCAGGAGAACCAACGCCTGCAAGCAGCGCTTGGGTTTACGGAGCGGCAGAAGAATATGTATGACTATCGTTATTTGATCGCGCAAGTCATCGCGGTGGATAATAGCCCGATCAATCAGACGATTCGCATTAATCTCGGCTCTAAGGACGGAATCACGACGGATATGGTCGTGGTGTCGATCGATGGTCTTGTCGGCATCGTGAGCAAAGTCGATCCATTCTATTCGAATGTCATGCCGATTACGCAGCTCGACGAGAAGTCGTCGGTCTCCAAGTCCATAGCGGCAACGGTCAAAGGCAAAGAACTCTTGTCCTTCGGCATGGTAGACAATTACGACCAAGAGACCGGGATGTTGTCGATGTCCCGTATCGCAGAGACCGATCCGCTTGCAGAGGGCGACACGATCATCACATCCGGCCTAGGCGAAGTATTCCCTAAGGGGATGGTCATCGGTACGGTCAAATCGCGCCAAGTCGGAGACTATGGCTTGACTCATACTGCATTAATTGATCCTGCGGCAGACTTCGAGCACTTGACCGAAGTATTCGTCGTGGAAGTGCCGAACGCGAAGGAGAGCGCACAATGAGTCTAACGAGGATTGTTCTCATTATGCTGCTCTTCTTCTATGCGGAAGGCACTATTTTCTATTGGCTAGTGCCTGACATATGGACCAACCGCCTTGTTCCGCACTTTGCCCTTGCGTTCGTACTTTTCGCAGCGCTGTATAGAGGACGGCATACGTCGCTTTTTCTTGGATTTGCGTTCGGCTTTCTTCAAGACATCGTATTCTATGATAAAATCTTAGGCGCGCATGCTTTTGCCGGAGCGCTAGTCGGTTATTTGACCGGTCTCTTAATGGAACGCCGGAGAAGCACCATGCTGATGGCCTTGACGATGATCAGCCTATCGACTTTTGTTTATGACAATGTCGTCTTCTTTATCTATCAGGTCTTTCGGTTGAACCATCTGGATTACGATTGGGCGCTGGTCAGCTTTATGCTGCCAAGCGTATTTCTTCAATTGGGGTTTTCTTTGCTTATCTATGTGCCGGCCAGACGCTGGTTCGAGAATATCGGCGTAAAGAAATCGGAAGAGAAAGAAGAATAGCTGTTCAGCAAGCAGGAATCGGCGCGTCTTGGCAAGAATCGTATACTAGAGAAAGAGGGAGGGACGGGCGTGACCGAAAAGCAGCATATTACGATCAAAGGCGTAAAGGAAGGACTCGTGTTTCTTCTCGACGACGCCTGCGATTTTTCCGCATTACTGGCTGAACTTCAATACAAACTGGAAAAGTCGCATCAACAGCTGCTGACAGGTCCGATCGTTCATGTCCAAGTCAAGCTAGGCGCACGTGTTGTCACCGAAGAGGAGAAGGAACGAATCAGGGCGATCATACGCGCACGCGGCAATCTGCTAGTGCAGTCGATTGAAGGGGAAGCACCGCCGGTTCCTGTGGTGGATTCAAGAGAGAATCTGAAGATTCTTACCGGCATAATCCGCTCGGGTCAAACGGTTGAGCACGATGGCAATTTACTGCTCATGGGAGATTTGAACCCAGGCGGAACGATCCATTGCACAGGAGATATCTATGTGCTCGGCGCGCTCCGCGGGCTAGCTCATGCAGGCAAAGACGGGCGAGAGGACGTTGTCATTGCAGCTTCGTTAATGCGTCCTACCCAGCTTAGGATCGGTGAGGTCATCAGCAGACCCCCGGACGAGTGGATGACGGGGGATGCGATGATGGAATTTGCGTATTTGAATGAAGGCGTGATGCAGATCGAGAAGATGACTCATTTGAACCGTCTGCGCAAAGAGCCGTTACTATTTCGGGTATAGCTTCAAGCCGGGCAAGAAGGCTGCAGCTGTGAGGATTACGAATTTGCAGTAAGGAGTGTCTGCCATGGGAGAGGCGATAGTAGTTACATCGGGCAAGGGCGGCGTCGGCAAAACGACGACTTCGGCCAATTTGGGTACAGCATTGGCATTGCTCGGTAAAAAGGTGTGCATGGTGGATACGGATATTGGCCTGCGCAACCTCGATGTCGTCATGGGTCTGGAGAACCGGATCATCTATGACCTGATCGATGTCGCCGAAGGACGCTGCCGATTAGGGCAAGCGCTTGTGAAGGATAAGCGCTTCGACGAGCTGTACATGCTTCCGGCAGCTCAGACGAAGGATAAACACGCCATCACGCCGGAGCAGGTGCGGGATATTATTCTTGAATTGAAGAAGGACTATGATTTCGTCATTATCGATTGCCCGGCGGGGATCGAGCAGGGCTTCCGTAATGCGATTGCGGGCGCGGACAAGGCGATCATCGTGACGACGCCCGAGAACGCTGCCGTCCGCGACGCTGACCGCGTCATCGGTCTGCTGGAACAGGCAGGCATGCCTGCACGGCTTATTATTAACCGGATTCGTGCAACGATGGTACGCTCGGGCGAGATGCTGGATATCGATGAGATTTGCCAAGTGTTGGCCATTGATCTGCTCGGCATCGTACCAGACGACGAGCGGGTTATCAAAGCGGCTAATTCTGGCGAACCGACTGTCATGGATCCGTCTTCGCGAGCGGCGATCGCCTATCGGAATATCGCGCGCCGAATTCTGGGGGACATGGTCCCGCTTATGCCGCTTGAGGATAAAACAGGCGTCATGAAACGATTCCGGAAGTTTCTTGGAATAGGATGATTCAGCAGTGCTCTTAAAACTTAAAAAAATCGACTGGGGCATCATCGTCATTCTGATGCTGCTGATGGTGGTCAGCACCTTGCTCGTACGCAGCGCCACCTTCGGCAACCCGGGTTACAGCAGTTACGATACGAAGACGCTTATCTTCTATGGCATTGGATTTGTGGCAGCCGCTGCCGTTACGTTGTTCGATTACCGGCTCTTGCTCAAAGGCTGGTACTACTTGTATGGATTCGGCATTGTCATGCTGGTCGTCGTTTATTTCACTGCGGAAGAAATTAACGGAGCCCGCAGCTGGTTTCAGCTGCCAGGGGGCCTGCAATTCCAGCCGGCAGAGATGGTTAAGATCATCCTGATCATCACCATTGCGTATTTAATGGGCCGAAGGCAAGGCGATCCGCTGCGCGTGCGTTCGGATTTGCTGATCGTAGCGGCCTTCTCGTTCGTCCCGTTCGCGTTGGTCATGATCCAGCCGGATCTAGGGAACGCGATCATCTACTTGATCATCGTATTGGGCATGCTCTGGATCGGGAATGTCAGATATACGCACGTAATGATCGGTTTAACGATCGTCGTCGGCGGACTTATGCTGTTCGTCTTCTTGTTTAACCAGTACAACCAGCAGATTCACGATTTTCTGCAAGAGAAAGAGAAGATTCACTGGTATGAGCGGATTAATGGGTTCATCAACCCGGAATCAGCCTCCGACAAGGAAGTGTATCAAGCGAACAAGGCGAAGATCGCCATTGGTTCCGGCGGTTTGACCGGAGACGGCTACATGAAAGGCGATTCCAAGAATCGTCGGTTCATTCCTTACCCGTATTCGGACGCCATCTTCGTCGTCATCGGCGAGGAGTTCGGCTTCCAGGGAGCAGCCGTGGTCTTGCTTCTGTACTTCTTGCTGATCTATCGGATGATCATTATCGCCTTCCACTGTTACGACATACGTGGATCGTTCATCATTATAGGGATCGTATCGATGTATGTCTTCCAGATTTTCCAGAATATCGGCATGATGATCGGATTGATGCCGATCACCGGGATCACGCTGCCGTTCATTAGTTATGGCGGTACTTCGCTACTGCTCAATATGCTGTGTATTGGGCTCGTATTCTCCGTAAGAGCCCACCAAGAGAAGTATGAGCTTGATCATGTAGCCGTTCAGCGGAATGCCCGCTGAGCGGTTTTTTGCATTCAGTTACAACCTTCCGCTCATCTGCGCGCCAAACATAAACAAGCCTCTCCTTTCATATACATGAAGCGAACAAGCTGATGCCTGCTCCGCGGCGAGGACCACGAGTCCGGGACAAGTCTGCGGGCATAGGCAAGCACTACATTTGACGCTAAGGTATGGAGGGATAATCAATGGGGGCAACAAACGGTGTCCGGGATCGGCGTCAAGAACGAATTCGTCAAATTATGGAGCAGCAGGCCAAGCGGCCCCAGGCGGCCGACGATCCGCCACCTATACATGTTGAGGGGCAGGGGCCAATATCATTAGCGGATTTGCCGATCATAGATTTGCCTATCGAAGATCAGCCGTTCACGGGGACGAGCCGCAGCAGGACCGGGCATACGATGTATACGGATCCGGAGCGGGCTTGGAAGGAGCGGCCAAGTCCTTGGGAAGAGACAGTTTCCTGGAGCACGGCTACGAAGCTCAAGGAGGTAGATCGCAAGCGCATCGATCCGGAAGATGGCTCGTACCCGCCTGATACGAACTCTAGTGCCGTGCTCAGAGGGTTGTTCATTCAGACCGTCATCGCCGTTGCATTATTCGCGATGGTGTATGGGGCCTTTAAGGTGGATCATCCGCTTGCGAAGCGTGGGCAAGAGGTCGTCACGACCGCATTGACCGATACGATTGATTTTGCGTCAGCGGCGGATTGGTACCGGCAAACTTTTGCAGGCGCGCCGTCCTTTATCCCGCTTTTTAACCAAGGTGGATCGAAGGATTCCGTTTATACCGAAGGCGAAATTGAACTGCCGGTATTGGCGCCTGTATCGGGAGGTTCGATCGTACGTTCCTTTGCGGAGACGCTCTCGGGTGTCGAGATCGCCGTCAAGCCCGGCGAGGCTGTTCAAGCAGCGGAGACAGGGCGTGTAACGCTCGTGACCGAAGATCCGCAGTCAGGTACTACGGTTGTCATTCAACATGCGAATGAACGGGTAACAATGTATGGGCATCTGAAGTCGTCTAGCGTTGCTGCCAACGATTGGGTGGAAGCGGGCCAGCAGGTCGGGAATTTGCAGGATGCGGCGGACAACGGGACGAGCCTATTGTTCTTTGCTGTCAAAGAGAAAGGAAAGTACGTCGATCCTGCCGGCGTCGTTCCGCTTGATTAAGTGGAAGGGGATTCGGTTTTCTGTCCATCCGTTGTTCGTACTTATTATGCTCGCTTCCGTCGCTACCGGGTATTTTACAGAGCTGATGACCCTCTTCTGTATTGTGCTAGTCCACGAGATGGGGCATGTCATCGTAGCCCATGGATTCGGTTGGACGATTCGGGAAGTGAAGCTGCTGCCGTTCGGCGGCGTGGCGGAGGTCGAAGACAGCGGCAGCGTTCCTGCTCGGGAGGAGGCGCTCGTCGCGATTGCCGGTCCGCTGCAGAATGTCTGGATGGCTTTAGCTGCGTGGGGGCTCGGACAGTTAGGGATCTGGCACGCGGAATGGACCGCTTACGTGATCTCGGCGAACGCGATTATCGCGTTGTTCAATTTGCTTCCGATTCTGCCGCTGGACGGAGGCAAGCTGATGCATGCGATGCTCAGCCGCTCGATGACCTATCACCGGACGCTGCGCTGGGGAGCGAGGATTAGCCTGGTGCTGAGCGGGTGCATGGTGCTGTATGCCGTTATTCCGTGGCTGCATGCCGGCGAGTCGGGCATTCAGCTGAATTTGCTGGTCGTCGGACTGTTCTTGTTTCTGACCAACTGGACCTATAACCGTCATATTCCATTCTTGTTCCTGCGTTTCCTGACCACCCGATCTGCTGCCTCCGGCCGACATTTGGTGAGAGGCGCATGGGCGCTTCCGATCATTGTGTCCAAGCGCCATACGGTTTCGTCCGCGCTGCGGATGTTCAAGCGGGACAGTTACCATCTGATCGTCGTGATGGAAGATCAGGGGCGGGTTCTCGCGGTTCTGCCGGAGCAGCAGCTAGTTAACGGGTATTTGGAGGACGGCAAGCCTGATCGTGCAGTTTACGACCTTTTCATGTAAAATAGTTCCTGTATGATAGAATGGGCAAGACAGGTGGTTGAGCTGCAATGAGACAAATGCTGGTGCACAGCGGGCGCGACTCGCTGCAAACTGCAATTCTGCAAGACGGTCGGCTTATGGAGTTCGACATGGAGAAGTTTGAAGCTGCCGGCAGACTGGTCGGCAGTATTTATAAAGGCAAAGTGATGAACGTGCTGCCGGGCATGCAGGCTGCCTTCGTGGACATCGGCCTGGCGAAGAATGCTTTTCTCTATATTGATGACGTTCTTCATCCGCATCTTGAACGGCAGCCGAAGGAGAAACCTCCGATTACGGATCTGTTGACGCGGGGGCAGGAGTTGATCGTTCAGGTCGTCAAGGAGCCGCTTGGCGGCAAAGGGGCACGCGTGACGACCCATTACTCGTTGCCGGGACGATTCCTTGTCTATATGCCTCATGCGGACTACATCGGCGTATCCAAGAAGGTGAACGGAGAGGCGGAGCGGGGAAGGTTGCGCGGTACGGCTGAAGCCATTCGGCAAGCCGGGGAAGGCATCATTATGCGCACGGCAGCAGGCGGGGAAGCGGTCGAAGCCTTGGAAGCGGATGTGGCTTTTCTCCGCCAGAGATGGCACAGCATCGAGCAGCAAGCAGTACATCACACGGCTCCGAGCGAGTTGCATCGCGAAGCGGGGCTGTCTCTGCGCATCGTGCGCGACTATCTGACTGCTGAAACCGACGAAATCTGGGTGGATGACCGGAATCATTATGCGGAGATGGAATTAATGGTGAAACAGATGGCACCGTCGCTTGCGCCGAGGCTGAAGCTGCATCGCCAGAACGGATCCGTATTCGATTATTACCGGGTGCGAGATCAGCTGCACGAAGCATTCGACCGTCGCATTCGACTTATCAGCGGGGGCGATCTGGTCTGGGATACGACGGAGGCGCTGACGGTCATTGACGTCAATACGGGCAAATACGTTGGGACAAGCCATCTGGAGGATACCGTCTTCCGGACGAATATGGAAGCAGCCGAGCAGATCGCAAGACTGCTGCGCCTGCGCGATACTGGCGGCATTATCATCGTCGATTTTATCGATATGGAGCTCGAAGGCCATCGCGAGGAGGTGCTTCGGCGACTGGAATCGCTCGTGAGGCTCGACCGAACGAAGTGTCAAATCGTCGGCTGGACGCGCCTCGGTTTGCTGGAGCTCACTCGAAAAAAAGTACGCGAACATGCGAGTTCGCACCGGTTGGAGACATGTCCGATTTGCAAAGGCAAAGGAAAAGTGCAAAGTTCGCCGCAAATCTAGTCATAATTCGGGCTATAATGGTCGATATTAGTAGAATAGCTGTTGCTAATGGGTTCTAAACTGTGTTACAATGCTCGAGTGCCTATGAAAGGTTCCTTTCTAGCACACATACCGCACAGAACAGGTATCAAGATCGATTTGCGTTATTCGCAAGCGGCACCTGTATCAGGCGAGTCTTCGAAACAAGGAGGTGCACCCACAATGTACGCAATTATCGAAACTGGTGGCAAGCAATACAAAGTTCAAGAAGGCGATGTTCTTTTCATCGAGAAATTGGACGCTCCAGAGAGCGGCACTTACACGTTTGATCGTGTACTGGCTGTTTCTAGCGAGAACGGTCTGGTAACAGGTACTCCGGTCGTATCCGGCGCAACTGTAACAGCAACTGTCGAGAAGCACGGTAAAGGCAAGAAAATTATCGTCTTCAAATATAAGGCGAAGAAAAACTACCGCCGTAAGCAAGGTCATCGTCAACCGTATACAAAAGTAACAATCGGCAAAATCCAAGCTTAATCGCAAGGATGATGCGAGATGATTACAGTTACGATTGTACGATCGGCGGATGACAACCGAATTACATCTTTTGCGATTACGGGACATGCTAACTTTGCGAAACGCGGCCAAGACATTGTCTGCGCCGGCGTATCGACGGTTTCGGTAGGAACGGTGAACGCGATTGAGGAGTTGACCGGCGTAGCCCTTCCGGCTTCCATGAAGAGCGGCTGGCTGCAGTCGGACATTCCGCTTCAAGCGGATGATTCGGTGAATGAACGAATACAACTTTTACTGGAATCGATGCGAGTTATGCTCCAATCGATTGCAGTTTCCTATCGGAAATATGTTGAGGTTCGTGAACAATCTCAATCTTAGGAATAAAGGAGGGAAAAACCATGTTGAAACTGAATCTTCAGCTTTTCGCTTCCAAGAAGGGTGTAGGTTCCACGAAGAACGGTCGTGACTCGCATTCGAAACGTCTTGGCGCTAAACGTGCTGACGGTCAAGCGGTAACGGCAGGAAGCATCCTCTTCCGTCAACGCGGAACGAAAATTCACCCAGGCAACAACGTTGGCATCGGTAAAGATGACACGCTGTTCGCATTGGTGGAAGGCGTTGTTAAGTTTGAACGTTGGGGACGTGACCGTAAGAAAGTCAGCGTCTACCCGATCGCAGTTGCTCCGGTAGCGGCAGCAGTTGAGTAAGGAACAAGCGAACGCCCCGGTCCTGGTTGCAGGGCCGGGGTTTTTTGCCGCTTACGGGCAGTGCATGCGATGACGCGCAAACTGTGCTCCTTTTGACCAACATGCCACGGGGAGTGAACTTTGCGCGCCATCGTGCTATACTGGTGAGGTCAAGGAAAGAACAGGAAAGTAGGGCAGTATGGATGAGTCGCTTATCGTCGGTTAAGCTGTATGCTGCTGCATCTATTGTACTCCCTGCAGCAGCGGTAATTGTTTGGCGATCGGAGCTATGGTTACTGGCTGTCTTCATCGTCTGGAGTATAATGGCAGCCGCGATCTGGATCTGGTGCGAGCGCAAGGAGCAGGCCGAGCGGACAGCCCGCACGATCCATGCCCTTCAATCCGCATCCGTGCGGACGCTCAATCACCATCGCCATGATTGGATGAATGATTTGCAGGTCTTATACGGATATATCCGCCTACAGAAGATGGATAGAACGATTCAGTACGTGGAACAGATAAGAGAAAGAATGACGGAGGAAAGCAAGATTGCCAAGCTGGGCATTCCTGCCCTCATTGCTTTTATACAATCCTTCCGAACACTGACGAATGCGCTCACGCTTGATGTGCGAATCGAAGGGGAACTCAACCTTTCTGAGCTCCCGCTCGACAGCGACAAGCTTGCGCATACCGTGATGGATCTGATCAATTTGTACCGCTTCGCCAACAAATCGACCGGCGGCGAAGCTTCTCAGCTCATCGTCACCTTCGTAAGGGAGGAGAAGTCGCTTCTCGTTACCTACGAACTTATCGGTGAAGTGAACGATGTGGCGGAATGGCAGCAAGGATGGAAACAGCGAATTAAAGGAACGATGCTCGCTCCAATCGGAGGCGAGCAGTCTACGGAGCGGCTGCAGCTTGCGGCTAAGCTCGGAAATTGAACGGAGGACTTACATGTTTGTAGATAAGGCAAAGATATTCGTAAAAGGCGGCGACGGCGGGAACGGAATCGTATCGTACCGTCGGGAGCTGTATGTTCCGAACGGAGGCCCGGCCGGCGGTGACGGGGGCAAAGGCGGGGACGTTATTTTCCGCGTAGATGAAGGCTTGCGCACACTGATGGACTTCCGCTATCAGAAGCACTTCAAAGGAGAGCGCGGCGAACGCGGCAAAGTGAAAGGCATGCATGGTGCCGGCGCAGAAGATATGGTTGTACGGATTCCGCCGGGAACGATTATCGTCGACGAGGATACGCAGGAAGTGCTGGCGGACATGACTCGCCACGGTCAAGAAGTTATTATCGCGAAGGGCGGACGCGGCGGACGCGGCAATATGCGTTTTGCGACGACGAGCAACCCCGCGCCAGATTTCGCCGAGAACGGCGAAGAAGGTCAGGAACGTTGGGTTATTCTCGAGCTGAAGGTTATGGCAGACGTCGGTCTTGTCGGCTTCCCGAGCGTAGGGAAGTCCACGCTGCTCTCCATCGTATCGGGCGCGAAGCCGAAGATCGGCGCGTATCATTTCACGACGCTATCGCCGAATCTTGGCGTCGTTGACGTCGGCGACAGCCGCAGCTTCGTCATGGCGGATCTGCCGGGTCTCATCGAAGGTGCTCATGAAGGCGTCGGCCTTGGTCATGACTTCCTGCGTCACGTCGAACGGACAAGGATCATCCTGCATGTCATCGACATGTCCGGTTCGGAAGGGCGAGACCCGTTCGAGGATTGGGTGAAGATTAACGAAGAGCTGAAGCTCTATAACCCGATTCTGGCGGAACGTCCACAAGTCATTGTGGCGAATAAGATGGACATGCCCGATGCTGAAGCGCACCTTGAGATGTTCCGCGAGCAACTGGCGGGGCATGAGGGCGGACAGCAGTATGAAATCATGGCCATGTCCTCCTTGACCAAGCAAGGCGTCCAGGAACTGTTGTATAAGGCGGCGGACCTGCTTGAGACCGTGCCGGAGATGCCGCTCTTGGAAGAAGTGAAGGATGTCGCCGAGCGTAAGGTGTATACGCTCGAGAAGAAGGAGGACACCTCCTTCAAGGTACGCCGCGAGAACGATTGGTTCGTCGTCGAGAGCGAGGCGATCGAGAAGTTCATGAAACGGATTAACCTGACCTCCTACGATGCGGTCATGCGTTTTGGACGGACGCTTCGCAAGATGGGCGTCGACGAGGCGCTGCGCAAGATCGGCGCGAAGGACGGCGATCTGGTTCACATCGGCGAATTCTCGTTTGAATTCTTTGAAGGCACCGATTATTTTTACGAGTAAGCGAAGTAGAAGCTGCTCTTGTATATCCGGTTTACCGGTATGCAAGGCGGCTTTTTTTTGATTGATTCGGCTAATCGGCTTCCAAGATCTCCGAATTTTCGCCGATTTACGGTAACTTTTTTTCCTACTGGGAGCCCTTTCCGTTATAATAGGGGCATTATGCAGCAATCCACCTATTGCCGCTGAGCCGTTTATCCGCTATAATGTCCACTATAAGTGTACAGATGTCTTTATTAGGAGGACGATCAGTGTCGGAACGATATTTTGTCGTTCGGGAGGACATTTTGCCGGAAGGAATCGTGAAGACGATTCAGGTGAAAGAGATGCTCCAACGCGGCGAAGCAGCGACCGTCCACGAGGCCGTGGAGCGCGTTGGTCTTAGCCGCAGCGCCTTTTACAAATATAAAGACGGTGTCTACGCGTTGAACCAGCTGAAGCGGGAGCAGATCGTAACGATATCCGTTGACCTGGAGCATCGCGCCGGCTTGTTGTCCAAAGTGCTCGGATTAGTAGCGGAATCCGAGGGCAATGTGCTGACGATTCACCAGTCCATTCCGCTGCAAGGATTCGCTAACGTCGTTATTTCCGTTGATACGTCGCCAATGAGCGGGACGCCTAATGAGTTGCTCGAGAACATGCGCAGTCTCGCGGGCGTGCGCAAGGCGTCAATCATCGGACAAGGATAATTGAAGGAAGATGGAGGAGAACTAATGAAACCGATCAAAGTAGGCTTGCTTGGCCTTGGTACTGTTGGTACAGGGGTCGTTCGTATTGTGGAAGGCCATCAAGAGGATCTGCAAAGCCAGGTGGGCTCGCCGATCGTCATCGAGAAAGTGCTCGTGCAGAATAAGAGCAAATCGCGCGGCATTCATGTGAACCCGGATAAACTGACCGAGGATCCATGGGATATCGTGAACGATCCGGAGATCGACGTTATCGTCGAAGTAATGGGCGGCATCGAGAATACAAGAACTTATATTCTTGAGGCGCTCGCTCGCGGCAAGCATATCGTAACGGCGAATAAGGATCTGATGGCCGTGCACGGTCCCGAGATTCTGACCAAGGCGCACGAGCATGGCTGTGACGTCCTCTATGAAGCAAGTGTCGCCGGCGGTATTCCGATCATTCGTACGTTGATCGAAGGTTTCTCTTCGGACCGGATCACGAAGATTATGGGCATCGTGAACGGCACGACGAACTTCATCTTGACGAAGATGAGCAAGGAAGGCGCGGCTTATGACGTGGTGCTGAAAGAAGCGCAAGAGCTCGGTTATGCCGAAGCTGATCCGACCTCCGACGTTGAGGGACTCGATGCCGCTCGCAAAATGACGATTCTGGCGTCCCTCGGCTTCCGTTCCGACGTATCGCTCGAAGATGTCGATGTGAAAGGCATCTCGAAGGTCAGCCGCGAGGATATCGCTTATGCGAAGCGTCTTGGTTACGAGATGAAGCTGCTCGGGATCGCTGAGCGCCAGGATGACTATATCAGCGTCGCGGTTCAACCTACGATGGTCAAGAACTCCCATCCGATCGCTTCCGTTAACGGCGTGTTCAATGCCGTATACGTATACGGCGAAGCGGTAGGCGAGACAATGTTCTACGGTGCGGGCGCAGGTGAGCTGCCGACGGCGACCTCCGTTGTCGCTGACCTGGTAGCCGTGGTCAAGAATCTCAGACTCGGCGTGAACGGCAAGCAGCTGACGCTGACCTACAAAGAGAAGAAGCTGAAGACGGACGAACAGATCGCCTCCAAGTATTTCTTGCTTCTGCACGTGGATGATCGTGCAGGCGTACTCGCGCGCATTACGCAAGCATTCGCGGAGTTCGAAGTGAGTCTGGAGTCGGTTGTCCAGCAGCCTAATGCTACGCTCCCTGAGGCGGAGATCATTATCATTACGCATGATGCCAGCAAAGCGGCTGTGAATAAGGTTCTGGCTGCATTCGAATCGATGGACGTCGTCAAGAGCGTCAAGAGCGTCTATCGCGTAGAAGGTTAACCGCAAGAGCAGCAGTTATTCACAGGTTGGAAGGTGAAATAAAGATGTCTGAGCGTCACGTACTAGTTAGAATCCCGGCGAGCACGGCGAATTTGGGACCAGGCTTTGATACCCTGGGCATGGCGTTATCGCTGTATGCTTGGCTGGAGATGAGCATCTCGCAATCCGGTGAAACGACATTCGATCTCCACGGGATGGATGGCGTGCCTCGCGATAAATCCAATTTGATCTATAAAGTCGCTCAGCTTGTATTCGAGGAAGCTGGCGTCGTAATCCCTGAGCTGCACATAGCGATGTACAGCGAGATTCCGCTTACGCGCGGATTAGGGAGCAGCGCTTCGGCGATTGTCGGGGCTTTGACTGCGGCGAACGCTTTGATTGGCAATGTGCTGTCTAATGACCGTCTATTCCAGATTGCAACCCAGCTGGAAGGGCATCCCGACAATGTCGGAGCCTCCTTGTTCGGGGGCATCGTGGTCTCGGCCTGGGATGGCAAGCGTGCGGAGCATGTAAGGCTCGAGCCTCCTCAGGAGCTCGACGTGTTGGTCGCCATTCCGAACTTCCAGCTGTCCACCGAGAAGGCCAGACATGCGCTGCCGACCGAGATCTCGATGAAAGACGCGGTATTCAACGTTTGCAACAGTTCCTTGCTGGTAGCCGCATTCGCCAGCGGACGGCTGGATTTGATCCGGCATGCGATGCGAGATCGGCTTCATCAGCCATACCGGGCGGCACTCATTCCTGGCATGGCTGCGATTCTGGATCAGGCTTGCGAGCATGGCGCCTTAGGCGCAGCGCTCAGCGGCGCCGGTCCTACCCTGCTTGCATTCTCGGCAGCCAGCAGCACGAGCAAGCCGCAGCTTGAGAGCTTCCTGCAAGATACGCTCCTAAGCGAAGGGATCACATCGACGATTCAGTGGCTGCGTCCGGATCTGCAAGGACCGCAGGTGACAGTACGGGAACAGCATGACGGCCTGTCCTTCATGGATCGCATTAAAGGAGAAATCGTTTCATGATTAAAGTAGCTCTGCTGCCGGCTGGCTCGGTTTCGGACGAAGCAGCCCGTTATTTGTTCGCCGGCCAAGAGGCGCAGTATGTCTATCATAAGCTGATTGCCGACGTGTTCGTGTCGACGGACAACGGAACGACGGATTACAGCATCATTCCGATCGAGAATACGATTGAGGGCTCCGTCACGCTACATAGCGATTGGCTGGTCCATGAGGTCGACCTTCCGATTCAGGCGGAATGGGTGTACCCGTCCATCCAGAATCTGATTGGACATCAAAGCGAGCTCACGAGCGGGCAAGGCGAACTGGATTACAGCAGAATCGTAAAAGTGCTCAGCCACCCGGTCGCCATGGCGCAATGCCAGCAGTACTTGAAGGAGAATCTGCCGCATGCGGATCAAGAGCATGTGAGCAGTACGGCCGAAGCGGTCCGGATCGTTCGCGATAATCCCGGCCTGGGCTGGGCGGCAATCGGGACGACGATTGCGGCCGGCAACAACGGGCTGCAGGTATTCGATCGCGGCGTAACCGATCATGATAATAATTTCACTCGGTTCCTATTGGTGGGGGATCGGCCATTTACCGAGCGCACATCGGACGCACATAAGACAAGCATTCTGGTCACGTTGCCGGAAGACTTCCCGGGCGCGCTGCATCAAGTGCTGTCTGCCTTCGCATGGCGGAAGATCAACTTGTCGCGGATCGAATCCCGTCCGACGAAGAAGAAGCTCGGCACGTACTATTTCTTTATCGATATTAATCTGTCGATGGAGTCTGTGCTGCTGACGGCGGCCATTGCCGAGATTGAGGCGCTGGGCTGCCAGGTCCGCATTCTGGGCAGTTATCCAAGTTTCACCTTTACGACAGCTGAATAAGACAGGATTGACGGTTGAAGAGCACGGCTTTCGCTATCGGCGAGACGGGCTCTTCATTTTTTTTTGCCCCGGATGGGCGACACTCGCCTATTTCCTGCATAGGATGTAAGGATAAACAACGGGCATTTGCCTGTTGCGAACGTATGAGAGGCGCTAGGAGGTAAGTGCGAGTGAAAATCCATATCGTCAAGAAGGGCGACACGCTGTACTTCATTGCCAAGAAGTACAATGTTCAGCTGGAGGAAGTGCTGAAGCTTAACCCGAACATAACGGATCCGAATGAGCTTGAAGTTGGGCAAAAGGTTAAGGTGCCGACATGGAAACCGGTCCAGGTCGACATCATGCATCAGCATGTCGTCAAGCAGGGGGATACGCTGTGGAAGCTGTCCAAGGCTTGGGGCGTTCCGCTCAGCGACATGATTAAGGCTAACCCGCAGTTGAAAAACCCGAACGTGCTGTTGACCGGCGAAGTCGTTAACGTTCCGAAACCGGGCTCGCCGATCGTTGTGCCTGAGATCGAGAACGGCGCACATCCAGGCAGTACGCATCATCATCCGTTGCATCCGCTATCTGTCATGCAGGGCGTGCAAGGTCTGGTGAACAAGATTCCGACAGATGTACTGCCTTCCATCCCGTTCGTAGGCAAAAAGTCGACCGCGCCGATCGCCGGTAAGGCGGATACCTCCCCGATTCCGGGCAAAGCAGATACGGCTCCAATCACAGGCAAAGCCGACACCGCGCCTATTCCGCTGCCGACACCTGTGCCAGAGCCTGAACCGGCCCCTGTGGAAGAGCCTGTAGCTGAAGCGCCGGTCGAAGAGGTACCTGTCGTTGAACCGCCGGTCCAACTGCCGATCATCGAGATCGAGCTGCCTATCGAGAAGCCGAAACCGACCTATGGCTATGGAGTACCGCAAGAGATGAAGCCGACTTATGGCTACGGGCTACCGCAAGAGAAACCGACCTATGGATACGGGCTACCGCAAGAAACGAAGCCGTCTTATGGCTATCAGGCGCCGCATGAACACGAGAAGCATATTGATCTGTTCCAACAATATGGAATACCAGCTACGGAGGTCTTGGCGCTTCAGGAGCTGCCGAAGTATCCGGAGGAGAAACCGGCTAGTCATGGGTACGGATATGGAGGTCCGACTGCGCCTGTGCAGCATGGCCATCACGGATATGGTTACGGCCCGCAAGCTCAGCCTACCTATGTGAGCCCTGCAGAGGAAGATGATTGCCCTCCTACAGGATTGGGAGCATCGACGCTTCCATGGGGAGCTCCGGTGCCGATTACGCCGCCGCATGGATACGGTTATGAAACTTCCGCGCCTGCCGACAATGCGGGATACGGCAGCGGTTACGGCTATGGCTCGGGCCATGTTTCGCCGATCGAGTATGGCGGTCACACCGGATACGGCGATTATAACCCGACGGTATCGCCAACGGAGTCAGGCCATGCAGGCTATGGCTACGGTGAGACATCCACTGGCTCGATTAATTTAGGTCATTACGGATATGGTCAACCGACAGCTTCGCCGGTCGATCATGCGCAACACGGTTATGGTCACGGACCGACGGCTGTTTCCCCGCAGGAGACAGGGCATTATGGTTACGGTTATGGTCCGACATTGGCTTCGCCGGTCGAGTCGGCTCATCATGGCTACGGCTATGGCTACGGGCACGGGGGCCAATCGCCGATCGAAGCGCCTCATGGCGGATATGGTTATGACGCGCACAATGTCGCACCTCAAGCTGCCGGACCATGGGGCGTTCCGACGTACGGCTATTCCGGATATGGCCAAATTTCGCCGCTCCAAACGCTCGAAGTCAGCAAAAAGCTGGACGATTGCGGATGCGGCGATAATAGGGAAAAAGAGGCTGAGGTTCAGGCCGAAGACGATTTTGAATTAAAGCTGGATCTGCCGCAAGCAAGCCACAAGCCGGCGCGTAAACCGGTCAAGAAAGCGGCCGCCAAGACCCGCTCCTCGCGTTCTTCGCAATCGAAGCGCCACGGTGCAAGCCTGCCTTGGATTAACCGGTAATGCAACAGAGACTTCGACCTGCTGCTTAATAAGCGGCAGGTCTTTTTGCGTTGAAGATGCAACTTGCAGGTTATTCATGCATAATTCCCCAATAGGAGCGGGACACTAGCAAAAAAGGAAAAAAGGGGTGCTTTCGCAGGTGGTGAAATTTAGCCTTTGGAAGCAATTGAAGAAACGGCTTCGCCGTAGCCGGCGTCCGACCTGGTCGCTAGGATGTTTAGCTGCTTTTTCCATGCTCTATGCTGCACATACAACCTATGCCGATGTTGTCTATATTCCCGTTGAACATTCGGAGGCCGCGAATTCGAATTACGACGAAGAACAAGAGCAAGAGGCGGGGCAAAAGCTGCAGACCCGCAGCGTCATCGACAAGCTCGCGAGCGGCATGGAGCCGTTCGCCGTCGTGGTGAAACGAATTTACTTATGCGGCGAGGAGCAGCAGACACTCGGTCGGATGACAGGTCACGAGACGCTGCGACTTCTGAAGGAACATCCGGGATGGACGGCGGTGCTGGAAAAAGACGGGACCGTCGTCATGCAGCAATGGATCGATGATTTGTCGGATGCCTGCAAGGAGTCCGCAACCTTCGGGGTAGACAAGAGCGGGAACCTTTCCTTGTTCGACGGACCGCCGAAAAAGGAGAAGGTGCTGCGTACCTTTTTTCAGCTGGACGTCAACTTCATGGAGAGCAGCTTGCCCAAGGAACAGGTCGAACAATTGACGACCGGCATCCGGGTCACGGATAAAGACGAGTATAACAGCGTGCTGTCGACTTTCAGCGATTATGCGGTCGGCCGCAGTGAACGCGTAATGAAATCCACCTATTAACTGTTGCGAAGAGATGGCGCTCCAAGCCGTCTCTTTTCTTTTTTGCCGCAGAACGGGGGATCGCTTGCATTCGAACGTCTCACACGTGTTCTCATATAGGCGAACATTTGCTATAATGGAGTAGCCATTTTGGGAAGCGATACGTTGGCGTGAGGAGAGAAGGTTGTTGCGCGTACTAGGCATTGACCCCGGGATTGCGATCGTGGGGTTCGGATTCATTGATAAAATAGGCAGTAAGCTCGTTCCTGTTCAGTACGGCTCCATCCAGACCGAGGCGCATACGCCGCAGGAAACAAGGCTGCTGCAGGTATACGATTCTGCATGTGCACTTATGGATAAATACAAGCCCGATACGGTTGCCGTCGAGAAGCTGTTCTTTAACAAGAACGTAACCACGGCTTTTTCGGTCGGTCAGGCAAGAGGCGTCATTATTCTCGCTGCCGCTCAGCGGGGATTGCCCGTTACCGAATATACGCCGCTGCAGGTTAAGCAAGGCGTCGTCGGCTATGGCAAGGCCGAGAAGCGCCAAGTTCAAGAGATGGTACGGATGCTCTTGAAGCTGTCGGCCGTCCCGAAGCCCGATGACGTTGCGGACGCGCTCGCAGTGGCGATTTGCCATGCGCATTCATCGGTTCTTACTCAAAAAATAAACGAGGTGAACAGACCGTGATCGACTATGTTAAAGGTCGGGTCGTCCATCTGGATACGGAATATATCGTCGTGGACGTTCGCGATATCGGGTATCAGGTGTATACGCCCAATCCGTATCAATTTGCCAAGCATGATGAGGCCATAACGGTCTACACGCACCATCACGTTCGCGAAGACGCGACCTTGCTGTTCGGTTTTGCGACGCGCGAGGAGCAGCGCATGTTCCGCACCTTGCTGGACGTATCCGGGATCGGTCCGCGGGTAGCGTTAGGTATCTTGGCAGGAGGTAAGCCCGACGCAGTCGCAGCCGCGATACGCCAAGAGAACATATCGTTCCTGACCAAACTGCCGGGCATCGGCAAGAAGACGGCGCAGCGGATGATCCTCGATCTGAAGGACAAACTCGAAGCGGTGTCGGGCGGCTTCAGTATCACAGCCGACGGTGTTGCCTTCGATACGCCGCAGCCGGCATTCGAAGTTGCGGGTGAAGGCGGCATCGCATGGCGCGAAGCGAGAGAGGGACTTAGCGCCCTCGGGTATACGTCGGCCGAGCTGGATCGGGCTTGGCAGGGAATGAAGGATAAAGTAACGCCGGATGAGACGGTGGACGCGCTTATGAAGCGAGCGCTCGGACAACTCTTTAAAGGTTAAATTGAAAGGGGGATGAGCATATGGATGATCGGATAATATCCGCTAATCTGATGATGGAAGATCAGGCAGTGGAGCTTAGCTTACGTCCCCGCTATCTGGCCGAATATATCGGCCAGTCGCAAGTGAAAGAAAACTTGAAGGTATTCATCGAAGCGGCCAAGCTGCGCAAGGAAGCGCTCGATCATGTTCTGCTGTACGGTCCGCCGGGGCTCGGGAAGACGACCTTGTCGAACATCATCGCCAACGAGCTCGGCGTCAATCTGCGCACGACGAGCGGTCCTGCGATCGAACGGCCTGGAGATTTGGCGGCGCTGCTGACCAATTTGCAAGAAGGGGACGTTCTCTTCATCGACGAGATTCATCGCTTGCATCGGACGGTAGAAGAGGTGCTTTACCCGGCGATGGAGGATTTTGCCCTCGATATTATGATCGGCAAAGGCCCAAGCGCCCGCTCGGTAAGACTGGATCTTCCGCCATTTACGCTGATCGGAGCGACGACTCGGGCAGGCCTGCTATCCGCGCCGCTTCGAGATCGCTTCGGCGTCGTCAGCCGTCTCGAGTTCTACAAGATCGACGAGCTGGCTTATATTGTTTCGCGCGCCTCTGAGATATTCGGCGTCGATATTATGGGCGAGGCCGCCCGAGAGATTGCGATGCGCTCCAGAGGAACGCCGCGGATAGCCAATCGACTCTTGAAGCGCGTTCGCGATTTTGCCCAGGTTAGAGGCGACGGGATCGTCACGCATGACCTTGCTCGTTATGCGCTGGAACTCATTCAAGTCGATCCGCTCGGTCTTGACCAGATCGATCACAAGATGCTGCTGGCCATGATCAACAATTATCGCGGCGGCCCGGTCGGACTGGACACGTTGGCAGCAACCATCGGCGAAGAGAGCCAGACGATCGAAGATGTGTACGAGCCATACCTGATGCAGATCGGTTTCCTGCAGCGCACGCCGCGGGGGCGGATCGTAACGCCTCAGGCTTACCAGCACTTAGGGCTGCCTATACCGCAACAGCCTGGCAGCGGGGATAACTAGACTGAGCAGCGGCGAAGCATGTGCGAGGAGGCGACACGGGAGCCATGAGTCGACATAATCAAGAGCTGCTCGTCCTCTATGACGGCAATTGCAACTTGTGCTTGAATGTCGTCCGCCAGATCCGCCAACTTCGCGTTCGGGCAGATCTTCGATTCATGGCGGTTCAATCTTTGCGGAACGAAGCGGTGGATCTGAGCCGCATCGCTGAACCTGCTCGAACCTGGTTGCTTGGAAGCGGTCATGAGCAACTGCTCGATCAGTTGCATATTGTCGACCCCTACGGGAATATCGAGAAAGGCGCTGCTGCCGTCATACGGATCCTGCAGAACGTGAAAGGATTCGCTTGGTTGAACGGGCTATACCGGGTGCCGGGTCTTGGCCGTGCAGCAGAGGCCTTGTACCGGTTCATCGCCAAACGAAGATATGCTTGGTTCGGAACCGTAGATGCGGGATGCAACGGGTCTTGCCGAACAAAGACAAGAATGAATGAGAATAATTAAGCCGCATGGCTGACAAGGAGGAGGGCGATCCCATGCTGGTGTCAATCAGCAGAAGCAGGAACGTCAAGAGGTCAAGCATGTGGCGTATGACCGTAGCATTATTGGCTGCGCTTGTGCTAGTCTCCGTATGGACGGTCTGGCCATCGTACGGAGCTGTCCCGAAGCTCGATACGATCCGAGTTGCGATATTCATCAATCTCAGCAAATATCAGGTGAATACGGCCATCGGAACGTTCAGTTCAGCAGCGCCGATCGATGTTGGCATTAGGCAGCCTTCAGGCGTGCAATCCTTGTTTCAGACCAAGGCAGGAGAATCTATTCGCCTTACGATGGATGATTACAAAGTTACGGTCATGGAAACAACGGACTTCGCGAAGGCGGTATCCGTCTCCAAACGGTTGAAGACGGCTGGCGGTACGCCATTCCTCACCTCATCGCCACGGACAGGCGCTGCGATGTATAGCGTAATGGAAGGCGCGTATACGACGGCTGCCGCGGCCAAAACCGCGGCTGACAAGTGGACGAAGGACGCGACGCTCGCTTCGCTTACCGGCAAGGCTCAAGCTCTGCCGGCGGGTCCTCTTCACTTGGAGGGCAGTGTCTATAGTTCGGAAGCAGATGCGGTTAAGGCTGTTGCTGCTTTTGGAGACGCAGGTATTCCTGCCTTTGCAGCCATGAAGCAATCTGGCGAAGGCAAGGGCCAGTATACCGTCTTGGTCGGTGCAGCCTCTGATGACGCAGGACTTGCGGCGGTTAAACAACTTGCGGCGGCAGTTACTGGGGGCGCTGGCCTCAAAACGATGGATACCAAAGCTTCTTATGTAGGATTGCGAGATGACTTCACGGTTACAGAATCGGCGAAATCACCGCAGAAGCTGATTTCGGTTCCACTAACGGGGACAAAAGTATGGCTGCAAAGCAACTCCGCAAACGGCATTAAGCTTGCGGAAAGGTACAGTCGAAGCTATCGCGGCCAATTCGAGATCAGCGGACTGAATAGTAAACTGGCTATTGTCAATGAGCTGCCTTTTGAGCAATACTTATATTCCGTAGTCGGTGCAGAGATGCCGTCTTCTTGGCCGGCCGAAGCGCTTAAAGCTCAAGCTGTGGCGGCGAGGACGTATGCGATCTATCAAGGCTTCGGATTTCAAATCGCCCATGTCGTGGATTCGGTCCAAAGCCAAGCGTATAACGGCATCACGGCAGAGAAACCGACAACGATTGCCGCTGTCGATGCGACAACTAGCGAGATCGCGATGTACAACGGCAAAGCAATCGAGACCTTATTCTCTTCCAGCGCCGGCGGTGCATCCGCTGACGCGCAAGAAATTTGGGGCAATGCGGTTCCCTATCTGAAATCAGTCCCAAGCCCGGATGAATCTTCAGAGAAGGGGCTGTACGATTGGTATCGGGTCGTGCTGCCTAATGGTAAGAACGGTTATATCCGCGAGGATCTAATAGCGACGACCGAGGAGAAGACGGCTGCGGGCAGCGCCATTCTGCGCGTGAAAGGCGATGGCGTGAAGGTGCGTCCGATTCCGCTGATCCAAGATTCGGTCACGCCGGTCGCGACAGTCAATAGCGGCACGATGGTCGTTATGATCGAGCGTGTCGTACAATCGAACGAGATGTCATGGATACGTGGACCGTTTACCTCCTCCCAGCTGCTTGCGACGATTACCGGCAAAGTTAAAACCGCCGTCAAAGGGCCGATCACGACGCTTTCGGTCAGTAAGACGGGACCATCCGGCAGGCCAACGGAAATTCTCGTCAATGGCGCCAAGCTGGATGTCAGTTATCCGGATGCCTACCGCTCCGCGTTGGGCGGGCTTCCTAGCACGTTCTTCACGATCGATGAGACTGCGAGAATGACGATCGCAGGGGCTAACAACAAAACTAGCGAACGTACAGGCAATAGTTCATCGCTAGCGGTTCTCGGAAGTGACGGCGCTGCAACTGCTTATTCGGATTCAGACATCTATATTATGAATGGCAAAGGCGAAGTTAGGGCGGCGTCCAAAGAACCTACCTTCCGGTTCGTCGGCAACGGCTATGGACATGGTGTAGGCTTGTCTCAATATGGCGCACGCGGATTGGCAGATAAAGGGTATGACTACAAATATATTTTGCAATACTACTATAAAGACGTAACGATCGGTAAGGACTGACAACTGACATGAATGTAGAAGATTTTGATTTTGAATTGCCGGAGTCGCTTATTGCGCAGACTCCGCTTGCAGAGCGTACAGCCTCCAGGCTGCTTATGCTGAATAAGGAGAGCGGGTCGATCCAACATGGCACGTTCACCGATCTTGAAGGCTTGCTCCAGCCGGGAGATACGCTCGTACTGAACAATACCCGTGTTCTTCCTGCTCGACTATTCGGCGTTAAGCCGGATACGGGAGCGAAGGCGGAACTGTTGCTGCTCAAGCAGACCGGGGACAAACGGTGGGAGACGCTGGCTAAGCCGGCGAAACGATTAAAAGTCGGTACGGAGCTCGTCTTCGGGAGCGACGACAACGGGGAACCGCTGCTTCGCGCAGTCGTTGTTGCTGAAGGGGATATGGGAGCGCGTGAGATCGAATTTCAGTTCGAAGGAATCTTCCAGGAACTGCTCGACCGACTCGGCGAGATGCCGCTTCCCCCGTATATCAAGGAACGGCTTCCGGATCGCGAACGGTATCAGACCGTATATTCCAAACATGCGGGCTCCGCAGCTGCGCCTACGGCGGGGCTTCACTTTACAACATCCTTCCTCGAGCAAATTTCTCGAAACGGAATCGATATTGCCTACGTAACACTACATGTTGGTCTAGGTACATTTCGTCCGATGTCGGTAGATCGCGTCGAGGAACACCAGATGCATGCCGAGTATTATGAGCTGAGCGAAGAGACAGCGCAGCTGCTTCGCAAGACGAAGGAGCGCGGCGGAAGAGTCATTGCGGTCGGCACCACTTCCGCGCGGACGTTAGAAACGGCCGCTTCCCGCTTTGCGGATGGGGTAATCGAAGCTTGCAGCGGTTGGACAGATATTTTCATCTATCCGGGATATGACTTTAAGCTGGTGGATGCTTTATTGACGAATTTCCACCTGCCGAAGTCAACGCTCGTGATGCTGGTCAGTGCGTTGGCTGGCAGAGAGGCGATCATGCGAGCTTACCAGGAAGCGATCGAACGGGAATATCGCTTCTTCAGCTTCGGCGACGCGATGTTTATCTACTAACAAGGATTGGACGAGGGCACAGTGGCGATTAAGTACGAATTGATCAAGGTTTGCAAACAGTCGGGCGCACGGCTCGGCCGTGTACATACGCCTCATGGCGTTATTGAAACACCGACATTCATGCCCGTAGGCACACAGGCTACGGTGAAGACGATGAGCCCAGAGGAGCTCAAACGGATGGATGCTCATATCATTCTGAGCAATACGTACCATCTCTTCCTCCGGCCAGGTCACGAGATCGTACGCAAGGCAGGCGGTCTGCATAAGTTTATGAACTGGGATCGCCCGATCTTAACGGACAGCGGCGGCTTCCAAGTATTCAGCTTGAGCAACATGCGCAAGATTCGAGAGGAAGGCGTCGATTTCCGTTCCCATCTGAATGGCGACAAGCTGTTCATCTCGCCGGAGAAAGCAATGGAAATCCAGAACGCGCTCGGACCGGACATTATGATGGCCTTCGATGAATGCGCGCCTTTCCCGGCCGATCATAGCTACGTGAAGCAATCGCTGGAGCGGACGACTCGCTGGGCAGAACGCTGTCTTGCATCGCACGCCCGTCCGCATGATCAAGCATTGTTCGCGATCGTGCAAGGCGGCATGTATGAGGATCTCCGCAAGCAGAGCGCGGCAGATTTGACTTCCATGGATTTCCCGGGTTATGCTATTGGTGGACTAAGTGTCGGTGAACCGAAGGACATGATGTTTAACATGCTGGACGTTACGGTTCCACTTCTTCCTTCCAACAAACCACGCTATTTGATGGGAGTCGGCTCGCCTGATGCGTTGATCGAGGGCTCGATCCGCGGTGTCGACATGTTCGACTGCGTATTACCTACGCGTATTGCGCGTAATGGTACAACCATGACAAGCGGTGGGCGTGTTGTAATCAAGAACGCGAAGTACACCGAAGATTTCGGCCCATTGGACCCGGAATGTACTTGCTACACGTGCCAGAACTATTCCAGAGCGTATATCCGCCATCTCATTAAGGCGGATGAGACATTCGGACTGCGACTGACCACGTACCACAACCTGCATTTCCTCTTGCAGCTCATGCGGGATGTACGACAAGCGATTATGGACGACCGGCTGCTCGATTTCCGGGATGACTTCTTCGCGAAGTACGGACTGTTTGACAATGATAAAGGATTCTAGAAAGGGGTTAGTTTCATGGCAGGTTTAGGTTCCATTTTGCCATTTGTGCTCATGTTTGCGGTCTTTTATTTCCTTCTTATTCGTCCGCAGCAGCGCAAACAAAAACAACGTTCAGCTATGCTGAACGCAGTGAAAAAAGGCGATAAGGTCGTCACTATCGGCGGTATGCACGGCACCATCCACGAGATTACGGATGACACGATTGTTCTTCGCGTTAACGATGCAACGAAGATCACGTTTGATCGCAGCGCGATCAACAGCGTAACGTCCGCTAGCGCAGCTGCTCCAGTGCTGGAGAAGAAGGAAGAAGTAAAAGAAGAAGTTAAAGCTTAAGCAAAAGGTTAGAAGCGGCAGGAAGAGGGATCCTCTCCTTGCCGCTTTTTTGTTGCCTTGCGTTTGCGTGTGTGCACACAAAAACAGTGTTTGTTCCCTGATGGGAACAAGCACTGTTCGTTCGCATGGATTATTAATTTGCTTCTTCATGGACGAGCGAGCGGCTCGAAGGAGAGGTAGCGACAATGGCGCGACGTTTGGTACGGAAGCGAATTGTCGTGCTGCTCAGCTTCAATCCCACGGTAGAAGCGAACAGGCCAAGCACTAGTCCGCCGCACATATCAATCAACCAATGGATGCCGAGATAGAATATCGAGAAGAGTACGCATAGGCAGATGATGCTGCAGAACCAAGCCCAACGTTTATTGCCTGAACGAATAGCTAGTACCGCAATCGTTACGGAGATGGACGTATGTAGACTTGGGAAGCAATTGTTCAGGCCGGACAACGCTCTATACTCTGTCTCGAAGTTCGGAAACACATCGAGCATCAGGAAACGTACGGTTGGATCGTGATACCATACTTCATCGACCGGGAAGAACAGGAAGAACGGGATCGCAATGAAGTAATTGATCATGATCGCATAACAGATCGCATAGAACATCCGTTTTGTCTTGTCCTGATACGTGTAAATGCCGATTGAAGTGATCATTAACGACTGGAAGACCACGACATAAATAAAAGACAGTACCGTTGTTAAGATCGGATTCTCGAACGTATGCTGCAGGTTGCTGACGAAGTTTCCTTCAATAGATTGGAACAGACCTGCGAAATTAACCGAATTGTCAATATACGCATTCTCTATCTTCAGCTCGATCTTATTACAGAACAGAATGGCCAGCAGTCCGGCAAAGTGAAGCAGGAATGACCGCGATGTCGTCAGCTCCTTGACGAACAAGCCGCCAATCCGAAACGGGTTGGTACGAGCGCCATACCATAGTAGAACGATTACGGTCAGCGTCGTGTATATCGCAACCGTCGTCATGTTGTCAAACAAAACCATATTGTATATCCCCCTAAACGTGCAAGCGCGTTTGCGCGTGAAACACTCGGTTTAGTATATCACATTCGCAGGGGGAGTTTACAACGGGCAAAAATGTTAACAAATGGGTTGTCTTCAGCGATGCATGTTTACCCCGAAAATTCCGCCAAGGGCTCCTGTTGCGAGTGTAGTGCCCATCATGGTCAGCGTGTCTGCCGTCAGTCCTGCATTGGAAGCGAGGAAGCCGACCAAGAGGATTAGCAGACCGTACGCCAGACCCAGCGCTCCCCCATAATACCAGCCTCGCTTGCCAGATCGTTTGCCCGATACGAATCCGCCGGCCAATGCGGCAAAACCATGTACGAATAGACTGTACAATGAAAGTTGCTCCTCCTGCATGCTCCCGAAGCGCAACAACAGGGACAAGAGTACTGCGCCAAGAGCAAGCCAAATGGATGCATAGAGGATACCGGAAAGCATGGGGGATGGTATCCGAACCGTGGTTACTTTTTTCATCCGATGAATCCCTCCCATAATTAGACAAATGGACAAGGCTGTTATTACACCATATGGCGCTGCTTCCGGATTTAGTACAAGGTTCAACGGTTACCTAAAATCGGTATGTTCTGCTTCGTATTGAGTGAAATGTCTGCGGTGACAATAGCTGTACTACGGCAAGGAGCAAGTAAAGAGCTCGTCTGCTGCCGTGGCACGGTAAGACGAAGGAGGCGGCTGACGGTTGGATATGGATCACGTTATCCGAACTTTTGGGATGTACTTTATCGTGTTTATCGTCGTGCGTCTGATGGGCAAGCGGGAGATAGGCAAGCTGTCCGTCTTCGATATGGTCATCTCCATCATGGTTGCAGAGATTGCCGTTATTGTTATTGAAGATGTCAGGCGCCCGTTCATGGACGGTGTCACGCCGATGTTGGTGCTGGCAGGGGTACAGGTATTGCTGGCGCTCATCACGTTAAAGAGCCGCAAGCTGCGACTTTGGTTCGATGGCAAGCCAACCATACTCATTGATCGAGGTAAGCTGAATCGTGACGCCATGAGGAAGCAGCGCTATAATCTCGATGACCTGCTGCTGCAGTTGAGGGAGAACAAAATGCCTAGTGTGGCGGATGTTGAATTTGCTGTACTGGAGACAACCGGCAAGCTGTCCATCTTTCCAAAAGATAAAAACAAAGTGGATGGACATGCAGGCGGAGGTTATGCACCTCCGCCGAAACCAGACAAGCCGAGCAAAGTGTTCCCGAAGAATTATCGGTTCGAGTCACTGCCGGTGCCGCTCATTATGGATGGCAAAATCGAAGAAGGCAATATTCACATGATCGGGAAGGACCGTTTCTGGCTGAATAGTCAATTGAAGCAAAAAGGGATCACAGATGTAAAGCAGGTGTTTCTCTGTACGATCGATCATAAAGGCAAGCTGTTCATCGACACGAATCGCCGACCTAGGCATTAATGCTTCGTTCGGAAATAGCGGCCGATGACGGGCAGCCTTGAGACGTCATGACGGTCGATGATGCCCATTTTGATCATCAACAAAAGGTAAATAATGATACCTGCAGCGCATGCGAGCAACAGATTGTGCCATAAGCTAGGCAGGGCGTTTTGATTCATTACCCACAGGGCACTACCGCCCATGATGGTCATGGCAGCGCCGACCTTCACGAAGTCGAGCAGCTGAATGCGAAACCCGACGAAGCGCATGACACTGATGCCGTGCAAAATGGTGACCAGCGCCGTGTTGACATTAATGGCAATGAGCGCACCTTTGATGCCAAGCGCGGGATCGGACGCGAGCTGGACGATTAGAATCAGCTTCACAATCGCGCCGATTAGCGTATTCATCAGTGCCGTGCCTGGTTTGTCCAATGCTTGCAGCGCTGCCTGCAGCGGGGCCTGCAAATAAATGAAGATACCGATCGGCGCCATCCATTGCAGCATATGTCCGATGTCGGCTTGGTCATAAACGATCAAGCAGATCGGTGCAGCGAACAGCGACATCACCACGATGAAAGGCGCTCCGGTTACGAGCGAGAGCCGCATGGATTGATGCAGCCGTTTGTGGATCATTTTCCGGTCGCCTCTGGCAGCTGCTTCTGAGAGTGAGGGGACTAGCGATACGGCAAGGGAATACGTTAAGGCAGTAGGCAGCAGCAGGATCGGTATGATCATCCCCTGCAGCGCTCCATATTGAGTGGTTGCCGCACTTATCGTCAGACCGGCGGCGACCAGAGCCCGGGTTGTCAGAATGGATTCGAATAGATAAGAGAATGAGCCAATCAGCTTACTTGCGGTTACGGGTACAGACAGCCCAATGAGCCTGCGTAGAATTGGCTGCCGTTTGAACAGGACCTGATTGCGCGGGACTTGGTTGGTTTCCGTGCCGGCTTCCTCTTGTTCTTCCTGCTGTGATATAGGCGTGTCAGATGAGTTCTTGCGGCGCTGCACATAGTGAGACAGCAAGACGAGCAAGGCTGCAATCTCGCCCGCGACGACGCCGAGCATCGCTCCTGCAGCGGCCCATTCCAGTCCGTAGGGCAACAGCCATTTGGCAAAGAGCAGCGAGCCAACAATGCGGATCATCGTCTCTACGGTCTGCGAGGCAGCTGTCGGAATCATGTTCTGCATCCCTTGGAAGTATCCGCGATAGACTGAGCCGATGCCGATAATGAGCAGAAGCGGTACAGTGACCTGCAGCGTCCGGTAAACGCGCTCGTCCGTCATCAAGGAGGTCGAGATCCAAGGAATAAGCGCAACGAACAGCACAGTGAGCAGCAATGACAGCATGACCGTAAGCCCCATCGCCGCTCGGAAAATCTGTTTGACCCGGCGGCTGTCGCCTTTGGATTCGGCTTCCGCAATCCACTTGGCCACTGCAAGCGGGATGCCTCCGGTAATAATGGTGAGAAGTACAATCAGAAAGGGATATACCAGCTGATAAATCCCCACCCCTTCGGCCCCCATGATCCGTGGCAGTGCAATGCGGGGGACAAAGCCGAGTATCCGGTTCAGAATGCCGGCTGCGAGCAGGATAAGTGCTCCTTTAATAAAGGTTTGCTTCGTCACGTCGATTCCCTCTCTTATTTAGAACATGTCCGGGTACTCTAAACTATGCAGGGGATGTCCTGTTCCATGTCACACAAATTTGACACGCTAGTTTTGAGAAGAAATAAAGGAATATGATGGCATGTTAGCGAATGAGAAAGGCATGAGGAAGTGGCGTGAGGGGGCAGCAGCAATGACGCAAGAAGAATGGATAGAATCGATCGAGGAGTTATGCGAGAGTAAGGCATACGAGTTTCGGCTGGTGGGGTACGAACATGTAACGGGGCAAGATATCTGGCAGTGCGTAAGCGATCGTTACCGCAAAACGGGAGAACCCGCCAGGCATGAAGTGGTGAATGATATTTTGTCGCTGAAGGTGACAAAGTTTATGAATTTTCTGACAATAAGCGCATATCGGGGAACCCATTTTTAACAGATGGGCTCTTTTTTTTGACTCGATTTTCCTGCAGGGCTATAATAACAAAAGACAAGCAACGGCCAATTTGCCATCATTCGACATGGCGAAATGGCCCCAAATCGTCAGATGAAAGGCGGAAGGCCAAGCCTTTCCTACTTTCACTACATACAAGGGGGAGCAAAGGGCATTATGAAGCGTCTGTTAGCACTAATCGTCACCGTCGTCGTAACACTTGGCGTCGTTGCCGCTACAAGCCCATGGCTCGTCGATCAAGTCAAATTAGGACTCGATCTGAAGGGCGGATTCGAAATTTTGTACGAAGCGGAGCCACTGACCGAAGGTGGACAAGTTACCCAGGATGCATTGCGCCAGACGGCGAAGAGCCTCGAGCATCGCGCGAACGAAACGGGAGTCGCGGAGCCGGAGATTACGCCAGAAGGAGCGAACCGTATACGGGTCAAGATTGCCGGTGTTACGGATGAAGCGAATGTACGGGAAATTCTGAAGACGCCATCGCAATTGACGTTCCGCAGTGCTGTCGGATGCACCGAAGGAACCGGTTATTGCAAAACCGAGCTTACAGGCACGGACTTCGTCGAAGGCGGCGCAAGCTACCAACAGACGACTCTTGGCGGCTATGAAATTACGATTAAGCTGAAGGATGCCAGCAAATTCGGCGAGGTAACGAAATCGATCGCCGCTCTGACGAACGGTCAGAACCAGCTTGCGATCTATATGGACGAGACGCAAGTATCCGCGCCGAACGTATCGCAGCAAATTAACAGCAGCGACGCGGTCATTACGGGCGACTTCACGCGCGAAGAAGCTAAGGACCTTGCGGATAAAATCAATCTTGGCGCACTGCCGCTGAAATTGACGGAGAAATATACGCAAAGCGTAGGCGCGACGCTCGGTAAGCTATCGTTGCAGCAAACGCTCTTCGCTGGTGGACTTGGCACGGTTCTGATCTTGATCTTCATGATCGTGTTCTACCGACTGCCAGGCTTGATTGCAAGCTTCACGATCATTGCGTTCATTTGGCTGTTGCTGCTCGGATTCTGGCTGATCAATGCGACCTTGACCTTGCCAGGTATTGCGGCGTTCATCCTCGGAATCGGGATGGCGGTTGACGCCAACATCATTATGGCCGAGCGGATTAAAGAAGAAATTCGCAGCGGTAAGAGCATCTTGTCTGCTCATCGTGCGGGGTCGAAACGCTCGTTCTTAACGATCATCGATGCGCACGTGACGACGATTATTGCAGCGCTCGTGATGTTCTTCATCGGTACAGGCGCAGTTAAAGGTTTCGCGGTTGTATTGCTGCTTACGGAAGTCGTTAGTATTCTTACGAACGTATTCTTCTCGCGTTTCCTCCTCAGCCTGCTCATTCGTAGCAATCTTGTTAAGAAAACAACACTTCTTGGTGTGAGGGAGGACGAGATCCGTGCGCTATAATTACTTTGGTGAGAACAAACGGACGTTTAGCTTCGTAGATAAAAGCCGTCACTTCTTCATATTCTCGATCGCCATTACGATTCTCGGGATCATTGTTCTGGCAGCGATGGGCTTGAATTACGGCGTTGATTTCCGTGCTGGATCGAACGTTGACGTTGCGGTCAAGCAGAACTTGTCCGATCAGAAGGAAGCGATTGAGCAATTCCTTGCCGACGGCGAGTATGGAACTTCGCATTTGACCATGGGCGAAAGCCGAATCACGATTCGTTTCGACGAAGTACTCGGCGATACGAAAGAGCAACAGCTCAAAACCGACTTTGCAGCCAAGTTCGACAAGGAAGCCTCCTTCGAGGTGAACACGGTAGACGTCGAGATGGCGCGTGAGTTGCAGCTCAACGCGCTGAAAGCGGTGCTACTCGCAAGTCTCGGGATCATTATCTACGTGAGCATCCGGTTCGAATGGCGATTTGCGGTTGCTGCCGTAGTCGCTTTGCTGCATGACGCCTTTATCGTCATCAGTTTGTTCTCGATCTTCCGCCTGCAGGTCAATCTGCCGTTTATAGTCGCGGTACTCACTATAATCGGGTACTCTATCAATGATACGGTTGTTATCTTCGATAGGATTCGTGAAAATATGCGTTTTGCGAAAATAAAATCGTACGAAGATCTGAAACGCGTCGTGAACGATAGTGTATGGCAGACGCTGACCCGTTCGATCAACACCGTCATGACGGTAATTGTTGCCGCAGCATGCTTGTTTATTTTCGGCAGCGAATCGATTAAAATGTTCTCACTGGCCATTTTGTTCGGTCTCTTCTGCGGCGCGTATTCGTCTATCTTTATTGCTAGCCCGCTGTGGCTGGTCATGAAGAAGAGACAAAAGCCGAAGACGCCGGCGAAAGTGACAACAGCTCCATAAACGAAAGTGACAACCAGTTGTTAATGACAATCAGTAATACCCCTTGCCGAACTAGGGGGTTCAGGGGGAGATATTCATTCATGACAACTAATGAACGTTATGCACGAGCGGAGACGGCTGCTTGGATGAGTCTGCTCGGTAATGTTGGTATTGCTGCAATTAAGATGGGCGTTGGCATGATGGGCAGTAAAGCGCTTCTTGCCGACGCCTGCCGCAGTGCCTCTGATGCGTCAGCGGCGTTCGTATCGCTAACTGCTTTACGTCGCCGCCGTCAATTCGGGGCAAACGATGCGCCGGTTCCGATGACGAAAGGGCGCGTCGAGTCCGTTACTGGCGTTATGATCTCAATGATGCTGATGATTATGGGGCTTGAGGTTGGCATATCAGCGATCAAGTCCATAGCTGATGGCATCGACGAAGGTCCAGGATGGTCAGCTGTTACGACCGTGCTGATCGCTTTCCTGATCAAGGAGATTTTCTTCCCTGTGAAGGAACGCCGAACGGACTTGTACGCTACACTGGCTGCACTTGTCGGTACTGGAACTGCCGCACTCGGCGAACCGCTTAATCTTCCGATCCTTTATTATTTTGATCCGGCCTCATCGATCGTTATTGTCGTTGTTGTACTTACAAACGGTTACCGGGTTGCGACGGCTTCGGTGCTCAAGCGCAGCTATTGCGAAGAGCAGCCTGCCGATATCAACGAATTCAAAGCTGCTGTTCAGCGGATTGAAGGGGTTGTTACGGTTGAGGAGCTGCGGGCCAGAGAACACGGCCACTATGTCATAACAGATGTTGTCATCACAGTGAACCCGCGCATTACTGTGATGGAAGGCAATGAGATTGCCAAGCGAGTCAAATATTTCTTGATGAAACGGTTCAGCCATGTCACGGACGTAACGGTTCACGTACAGCCTTACGATCCCGGCTATCCGTACAAAACGAATCACGATCCGAATCAGGAACAACAATTGCCGACGCTGCTGCAATAGCAGCGGCGGTTTGTTTTTTGAAATATGGGAATTTATAAGTTTCACGGTTATAAATCATCCTCTATTTCTATGGAATGAAACGCGCTGCGCCATTAAAGACGGCGAAAACCGTTTCACCTTGATTCCCGAAGGAAGGAAGCGTGAGCTTTTGATTCATGCGAAGACAAGATGGAACGTGACCCGGCTAGGTCACGAGAATGAAGAGCTGGCTGCCCAGCTAAGCAAGCAGCTTAAATTGCCTGCGCTCGTAGCCCGGCTGCTCGTTCAACGGGGGATACGTTCCGCTGAGGAAGCACATCTTTTCTTGAATGCGGGAGAAGACCGATTGCACGATCCCTATCTTCTCAAAGATATGGACAAGGCCGTCGCGCGGATTCGCAAGGCCGTCGAGCACGATGAGCGCGTCCGGATTTACGGCGATTATGACGCTGACGGCGTTTCTTCGACGACGCTTATGACCTATTTATTCCGCGAGCTTGGCCTTAAGTTCGATCATTATATTCCCCATCGAACCATTGAGGGCTACGGTCTTAATGATCGAGCGATCGATATGGCGCACGAGCTTGGCGTAACGCTTATTGTAACGGTAGATACGGGAATTAGCGCAGTCGAGCAAATCGCCTATGCCAATTCGCTAGGCATCGATGTAGTCGTGACCGACCACCATGAACCGCCCGCGATACTTCCTCAAGCGCTGGCTCTCGTTAATCCGAAGCAAGAAGACTGCCCGTATCCGTTCAAAGGTCTCGCAGGGGTAGGCGTTGCTTTCAAGCTGGCGACAGCCATGCTGGAACGTCCGCCTATCGAGTGGACGGATATCTATGCGCTTGGTACGATCGCGGATCTAATGCCGCTTACCGACGAGAATCGCATATTGGTCCGCTATGGGCTTGAGCAATTGAAACGCACCGAGAAACCCGGGTTCCGCGCACTTGCCGATGTGGCCGGGATTGATCTGACCCGTGTTACGTCCACCAATATTGCCTTCGGCATGGCCCCCCGGATTAATGCTGCCGGAAGGCTTGCCCATGCGAATCAATCGGTGGAGCTGCTCGTCGCCGATAACGACGATTCAGCCCTAGCGTCGGCTCACGCGTTGGATGCGCTCAACAAGGAACGCCAGCAGGTTGTGGAAGCGATCGTGGAAGAGGCTAAAGCGCAATGGGCGGACAAATGCCTGGCGGCCCAAGAAGCGGGCAAACCGGAGCCGTCGGTCATTGTGTTGGCAGGTGAAGGCTGGAACGCCGGTGTTGTCGGTATCGTCGCTTCGAAATTTATCGAATGGCACTATAAGCCGACGCTTATCCTGGGTATCGATGCTCAGACCGGTATGTGCAAAGGTTCGGCACGATCGATTGACGGCTATGACTTGCATGCCGCATTAACGGAATGCGATGCGCTGCTCGATCACTATGGCGGCCATCAAGCCGCTGCCGGCATGAGTCTGCATCGCGATCAGCTGGAAGCTTTCGAGACTCGACTGTGCGAGCTTGCCGATCAATGGTTGCAACCTGACGATTGGATTCCGAAAACGACGATTGATTTGGCATGTACGATCGAAGAAGCTACGATAGAGGTGCTGGAGCAATTAGCGCTGCTCGAGCCTTTCGGTATTGGCAATTCGCCCCCCAAGCTGCTGCTTCAGCAGACTGATATTGCGGACAAGCGGACGATGGGCAAAGAAAGCAAGCATCTGAAACTTACGCTCGGCGGCGGCAAGCGGCTTCTCGATGCGGTCGGCTTTGGGCTCGGCCATCTTGCTGAGCGGTTGACCGAAGGGGCGCAAGCACAGCTTGTCGGCGAATTGGCGATGAATGAGTGGAATGGACAACGGAAGGCGCAGTTCATGATCCATGATCTGAGCGTCGCTCAACTACGCTTGGTCGATTTGCGGGCGGAGCAGTCGCCGATGCAGGCATTCAGGCAGCTAATCGAGAGCAACAAAATCGATCCAGCCCAGGCGCTTATAGTTGCTGCGAGTTCGGCTTGGCGCGAGGCGGGTATTGAAGCAGCTGGTGATGCTGCTTCCCAACTGGTTATTGCGAGCTATGAAGATTGGCAGCAAGCTAACATCGAGGGCAAGCGAACGTTACTTTTGCTTGGCAAACCGTCGCTTAGGGAACTGGCCGGAATAATTCGTAGTTGCGTCCGGCTCGAATCTGTGTATGCTTTATATAGTCAGCCCAAATCGACAGGACGCCAAGGAAGAGCCGCGAGCGGCGGAACCGGTATGCCAGGACGAGAACATTTTGCACAACTGTATCAAACCTTGCGGCGTGTTGGACCGCTTCAGGATAGCGAACGCTCCCAGAGGCTGGCCGTAATGCTAGACTGGCCAGTCGAGACGGTCGAATTTATGGTGAACGTCTTTATTGAGCTGGAACTGGTTGAGATCCGTTCCGATATGCTCACACTACCCGTATCGCCGGCCAAGAGGGAACTGACAGAATCGCCTGCTTACCGCAAGCGAATGCATGCGGCCGAGGAGGAGAAGATTCTCTATGCTTCAGCCAAGGAGCTTGGCGCATGGCTGACAGAACAGACGCAAGCATCAAGAACCCAACATCACATGATTGAACAAGAAGAAGGAGTGGCAGTTTCATGAATTTCAAAGATTATATTCGCGTTATCCCGGACTACCCGCAACCAGGTATTCGCTTCAAGGATATTACGACGTTAACAAACAATGGCGAAGTGTACAAATCCGCGATCGAAGCGATTAAACAAGCCGTAGCCAACAAAGAAATCGATCTGGTAGCAGGACCGGAAGCGCGCGGATTTATCGTCGGCGCACCGCTTGCGGTATCGCTTGGCGTCGGCTTCGTGCCGATTCGCAAGAGCGGCAAGCTGCCGGGCGAAGTGATTGAAGCTAGCTACGACCTCGAATATGGCGCTGATAAGCTGGCTATGCACAAGGACGCGATCAAGCCAGGTCAGCGTGTGCTGATTGCCGATGATCTGCTCGCGACAGGCGGCACTATTGCAACGACGATTAACCTGATTCGCCAACTCGGCGGCGAAGTGGTCGGTGCGGCATTCCTGATCGAGCTTGGTTACCTTGACGGTCGCCAGAAGCTGGACGGCATCGATATTTTCTCCCTTATGACGTATTAATTAGAGACGCAAGCCCGCATGAGCTACGGAGTAATCCGGGCGCAGGCGGGTTTTCTTTTTTTATTTTGGATGCCAACAATCGGGGCGTTTCATCTTATGATGAAAAAGTGCATATTTCGTCGCTTTATGTGATGGAGTAACAGTTGACGCGATATGGTCTATGGGGGCATAATAGGGGAAATACGCACTGCCTCCGGTTTTTGCACGATAGGAAGAAGCGGCCAGGCAGGAATCCGAAAGGGACGTTTCATGGGCATAGAGCAATTACTTGAAAAGGCGTCAACCTATCTGAAGGAGCAGGACCTGGTACGCATTAAGGAAGCATACTCATTCGCTGAGGAAGCGCATCATGGTCAGGTTCGCAAATCGGGAGAGCCTTACATTCTACATCCCGTTGCCGTGGCTGAAGTGCTCGTCAACATGCAGATGGATGTGCTGTCGATTATTGCTGCACTGTTGCATGATGTTGTCGAAGATACGACAGTCCCTCTGGCTGAAGTCCGTACGCGCTTCGGCGAGACGGTTGCCATGATCGTAGACGGCTTGACGAAGCTGGAGAAGATCCAGTTCCGCTCTAAGGAAGAGCAGCAGAATGAGAATTATCGCAAAATGTTCCTCGCGATGGCGCAGGATATTCGGGTTATTCTAATTAAATTAGCCGACCGGCTTCATAATATGCGAACGCTTAAATATCAATCCGAGGAAGCGCAGCGTAGAATCGCTTACGAGACGCTCGAGATTTTCTGCCCGATCGCGCATCGGCTCGGTATCTCCGCCATCAAGTGGGAGATGGAGGATATTGCGCTGCGCTACTTGAACCCGCAGCAATATTATCGGATTGCGAATCTGATGAAGAAGAAGCGGGTGGAACGCGAGCAGTATATCACCGATGTCATTGACCGGATTACGGAGAAGCTCGACGAAATGGGAATTGAAGGCGATATTTCCGGACGTCCCAAGCACATCTACAGCATTTTCAAGAAGATGGTGGACAGGAATAAGCAGTTCAACGAAATATACGATCTGTTAGCCATTCGGATCATCGTCGATAACATCAAGGATTGTTACGCGACACTCGGTATTATTCATACGCTGTGGAAGCCGATGCCTGGACGGTTCAAAGACTATATCGCCATGCCGAAGGCGAATATGTACCAATCTCTGCATACGACCGTGATCGGTCCGACCGGAGAACCGACCGAGGTTCAAATTCGGACATGGGACATGCACAAGACAAGCGAGTTCGGTATCGCCGCGCACTGGGCCTACAAGGAAGGTGCCGTCGTACCAGGCGGCAGCTTCGAAGATAAGATGACGCTGTTCCGTGAAATCATCGAGTCTCAGCATGAAGCGAGCGACGCATCCGAGTTCGTCCAGTCCCTGAAGATGGACTTCTTCTCGGACCTTGTATTCGTATTTACGCCAAAAGGCGAAGTATTCGAGTTGCCTGCAGGATCGGTTCCGCTCGATTTTGCCTACCGGATTCATACCGAGGTCGGCAACCGTACGATTGGCTCCAAAGTAAACGGCCGGATCGTACCGCTAGACCATAAGCTGAAGACCGGGGATATCGTCGAAATTCTGACGTCGAAGCATTCCTACGGTCCGAGCCGCGATTGGATCAAGATCGCCCAGTCGTCCCATGCTCGCAGCAAGATCAAGCAGTGGTTCAAAAAAGAGAAGCGTGAAGAGAACGTGGCTAAAGGCCGAGATCTGCTGGAGCGCGAGCTCAAGCGTCTTGGGTTGGAGCCGTCCGCATTCTTGGCGGATGATAAGCTTCTTGAAGCTGCTAATAAATTCACGTTTAACGATATTGACGATATGCTCTCAGCCGTTGGATTCGGCGGCATTACCGCCGCGCAGATCGTAACGAAGCTTACGGAGAAGCTCCGCAAAGAAGCCGAGGAAGCTAACCAAATCGAGCTTACGAACGAGAAGAAGGAAGTGAAGACCGCTCCTTCCTTGCGCAAGACTCGTCCGACGCTCGGCGTTTCGGTCAAAGGCGTGGACAATCTGCTCGTTCGTTTCGCCCGCTGTTGTAATCCTGTGCCAGGCGATGACATCGTCGGCTATATTACGAGAGGGCGCGGCGTGTCCGTCCATCGCGTCGATTGCCAGAATATTGCGATGGAGACCGACGGCGAAGAGGCAGCCCGCGTTATTGAAGTGGAATGGGAGCAATCCGTCGAAGCGAATTACAGCGTCGATATCGAGATTACGGGCTACAACCGCAATGGCTTGTTGAATGAAGTGCTGCAGGTTGTGTCGGAGAGTAAGACGAACATATCGGCTGTATCCGGCCGTTCGGATAAGAACAAGCTGGCGATGATCCATATGACCATCCTCATACGCAATATTGAGCATCTTCAGTCTGTGGTCGAGAAAATCAAGCGCGTGAAAGACGTTTATTCCGTGCAGCGGATCATGCAATAGTAAAGCGAGGTTTAATCCAAGTATGAAAGTTGTCGTACAACGGAGCAAAGCGGCTTCGGTGACGGTAGATCATGAAGTGGTCGGCTCCATCCAGTCTGGTCTCGTATTGTTGGTCGGCATTACGCACGAAGATACGGAGGCCGACATCGCGAAGACTGCGGATAAAGTCGCTGGACTGCGTATATTCGAAGATGAGGACGGCAAGATGAACCATTCGGTTGTCGATGTCGGCGGCGAGATTTTGTCCGTCTCGCAATTCACGCTCTACGGCGATTGCCGGAAGGGGAAGCGCCCTAATTTCATGGCAGCGGCACGCCCAGAACAAGCAGAGCCACTCTATGAAAGTTTTAATGACGCACTGCGCAAGCTTGGGCTGACGGTGGCGACGGGGAAATTCGGAGCGATGATGGATGTAGCCTTGGTGAATGACGGTCCTGTTACGCTAATCATTGACAGCAAAGCTTAATTCATGCGAATTGTGGTTAGATTGAGGCATATAGGCAACACTAGAAACCGTACGATCGGACTACGGTGAAGGGGGCGCTATTCATGCATCAATCCCGCAAGGAGCAAGGCTTAGAGCGTTCATCTCGGCGGCTGCTGCAGCCGGATCGACGAGAAGCGATGATTTTCGCTGATCTGGAGGAAGATATCGAGGCAGCCGCAGAATGGGCTGTCGGCGGAATGATGTCGGCGAGGCGGGAGCCCAGTTCCCGCTAATGAGGAAGGCAGCTGAGCGATCGGCTGTCTTTTTTTGTTCGAACAAACCATTGCAATATAGCTCACAATGCTGGAATGGAATCCCCATTCCAAACCATTGTTCGAGTAAACGCTTCATTTCTTGTAATCCAACTGTAATTTGTTTTCAATGTTGCTTTAACATGATGGGCCTATAATAAACCTCGACCCCCTTTTTTGAATATACAATTACTTTGGACCTACAACCTGTTTGTAGGTTTTTTTCTGTCCATTTTTCGTTTGTCATCCATTGACGAATCGAGGATTGAAAAGGATGGGGATCGGATATAATTGTAACAATGACTAATCCTGTGGAGATGGCACGATTCTCACTTGACAGGAAACATCTGCCCCGATACAATAACTGTTATATTCTGTCGATCCATTGATGGGACCGCGTCGTTCAATCGTACCTACTCAGAGAGGGATTCCTTTGGCTGCAAGAATCCTTAGTGACCTGAACGAACAGACTTCCCGGAGGACAATCGGTGAACGGTTATGTGCGATACCTGCACATTCTCAATAGCCGATATGCGTAGTCGGGCGTTAACCGAATGAAGCGAACCGATGCTCTTACGCATATACGGTTCGGAATGTGGGTGGTACCACGGTAGCGGCGCAATTGCGAGCTCTCGTCCCTTTGTCTGTTGACGCAGACGGGGCGGGAGCTTTTTTGATGCCGCTCGTAAGTTAGTGCAAGCGATTATAGAAGGAGGGGTTACGATGGGCTTTCAGAAACCGCCGGGTACACAAGACTTTTTGCCTGGCCCGGTTGAACGATGGCAGTTCGTCGAGAGCAAGGCAAGAGATATTTGCCGCCGATTTAATTTTCGCGAGATCCGGACGCCGATCTTCGAATCGACGGAGCTGTTCCAACGAGGCGTAGGCGAGACGACCGATATTGTCGAGAAAGAGATGTACACCTTTACCGATCGCGGTGACCGGAGCATCACGCTGCGTCCGGAAGGTACGGCAGGCGCGGTTCGCGCTTACGTGGAGAACAAGTTGTATGGTGAACCGGATCTGACGAAGTTGTATTACATCGGTCCGATGTTCCGGTACGAGCGCCAGCAGGCTGGCCGTTACCGCCAATTCCATCAATTCGGCATCGAGGCCTTAGGCGCTGTCGATCCAGCATTGGATGCGGAAGTTATTGCGCTTGGCTATACGTTCTATTCCGAGGTGGGACTCAGAGGCGTAACCGTCGAGATCAACTCTGTCGGGACGCCGGCCGTTCGCAGCGCATTCCGCCAGCGGCTGCTGGAATTCCTGACACCGAAGCGGGAGCTGCTCTGTAAGGATTGCCAGTCTCGAATCGATCGCAACCCGCTGCGCGTGCTTGACTGCAAAGTGGATCAAGCGCATTTTGAAGGGGCGCCTTCGATTCTCGATAGCTTGGATGAGGAATGCCAAGCGCACTTCGAAGCGGTACAGCAACATCTGACCGCGATGCAAATTCCTTACCGGATTAATTCGCGCCTCGTTCGCGGCCTGGATTATTACACGCATACCGCGTTCGAGTACAAATGCGAGGGGATCGGCGCGATCGATACCATCGGCGGCGGCGGTCGTTATAACGGCCTTGTGTCCGAGATTGGCGGACCTGACCAACCTGGCGTAGGCTTGGGCCTAGGACTTGAGCGTACGGTATTGCTGCTCGAGAACCAGCAGGTTGATCTGCCGATCACTTCGGCAATCGACGTGTATATGGTTGCACTCGGCGAGGCGGCTGAGCGCGAAGTAACGAGGCTGCTGCATTCGCTGCGCCTTGCTGGCGTCAGCGCGGAGCGGGATTACCAGGGCCGCAAGATGAAGGCGCAGATGAAGTCTGCAGACCGTCTGCAGGCGCGGTTCACGGCGATTCTCGGCGACGATGAATTGGCGAAGGGCGAGATTGCCCTGAAGGACATGGCGACTGGTGAGCAGCAATTCGTGAAGCTGGACCAGCTGGCCGAAGCGATTTTGAAATAAATAATGGAGTTCCAATTCATTAATCATAGAGGAGTCGAAGGATCATGATGCTTAAGACACATGCTTGCGGAACGCTTACCAAAGCGGACGTTGGCCAAACGGTAACGTTGAATGGATGGGTGCAGCGTAGACGCGACCTAGGCGGGGTATTGTTCATCGACCTGCGCGACCGCACTGGTATCATTCAGATCGTATTCAACCCGGACTTCTCCGGTGACGCGCTTGCAATCGCTGACCGTGCCCGTAACGAGTATGTCCTTGCGGTAAAAGGTAAAGTCGTCGAGCGTGACGCAGCTACGGTCAATGACAACCTGGCGACAGGCGAGATCGAAGTTCGCGTGACCGAAATCGAAATTATGAATGCGGCCAAAACGCCTCCATTCCCAATCGAGGACGAAGTGGAAGTGGATGAATCGATCCGCTTGAAATACCGCTACCTTGACCTGCGCCGCCCAGAGATGCAAAAAACGTTGATGCTTCGCTCCAAAGCAGCGAAAGTATTCCGCGATTTCCTTGACGGCGAAGGCTTCATCGACGTAGAAACGCCAATTCTGACCAAGAGCACGCCGGAAGGCGCACGTGACTATTTGGTGCCAAGCCGCGTTCATCCAGGCGAGTTCTTCGCGCTCCCGCAATCGCCGCAAATCTTCAAGCAGCTTCTGATGGTCTCCGGCCTCGAGCGCTACTATCAAATTGCCCGTTGTTTCCGCGACGAGGACTTGCGTGCAGACCGTCAGCCTGAATTTACGCAGGTCGACATCGAGACGAGCTTCCTGTCGCAGGACCAATTGCTGGATCTGATGGAACAACTCGTCGTGCGTTTGTTCCGCGAGACGAACAACGTCGAGATCGCAAGACCGTTCCAACGCATCACGTATGCCGATGCTATGAATAAGTACGGTTCCGACAAACCGGACCTTCGTTTCGGCCTTGAGATGGAAGATATTACGGACATCGTCAAAGACAGCGAAGTAAAAGTATTCGCATCCGTAGCTGCTGGCGGCGGCGTCGTTAAAGCGCTGAACGCTAAAGGCTGTGCATCCTGGAGCCGCAAAGAGCTGGATGATCTCCAACCGTTCGCAGCGCGCTACGGCGGCAAAGGCTTGGCTTGGGTGACGGTGAAGGAAGGCGAATGGCGCGGTCCAATCGTTAAATTCTTCAAGCCGGAAGAAATTGCAGCATTAACGGAGAAGCTAGGCGTAGAAGAAGGCGACTTGCTGTTGTTCTCCGCGGACAAGAAGAAGGTTGTCGCAGACGTACTGGGTAACCTGCGCCTGAAGATCGGCAAAGACCTGGGCTTGATCAACGAATCGGAATTCAAGTTCGCTTGGGTTGTCGACTTCCCGCTGCTCGGCTGGGACGAAGAGGCCAAGCGCTACGTGGCTGAGCATCATCCGTTCACGCGTCCGAACGAAGAGGATCTGGCGCTGTTCGATACCGATCCGGGCCAAATCCGCGCGCAAGCATACGACCTTGTCCTTAACGGTTATGAAGTCGGCGGCGGCTCGATGCGGATCTATAAGCGCGACGTTCAGGAGCAAATGTTCAAGGCGCTTGGCTTCTCCATGGAAGAAGCGCATGAGAAGTTCGGCTTCCTGCTCGACGCGTTCGACTACGGTACGCCACCGCACGGCGGCATTGCGTTCGGTTTCGACCGTCTCGTCATGCTGATGACCGGCCGTACGAACCTGCGTGAGACGATCGCGTTCCCTAAGACGGCGAGCGCAACGGATCTGCTTACCGACGCACCTTCCGAAGTCGATCTGTCTCAGCTGCAACAGCTGCATATTCGCACGATGCCGAAGCCAGGCAAGCAGCCTGAGCCGGCAGGCGCGGCAAGCAGCGCGAACAACTAATTCAACACTTGGTGGCGGTATCCGGTCGCTTTATAGACCGGGCCGCTATCTTTGAAATTCAAGCGTTTATAAGGTTCCCGCTTATAAAGCTGCTTGCATTTCTCCGCAATGAAACGCGCCCACGTCATTAAGACGACGGTAGACGTTTCAACTTGCCTATTCGATTGGAGCAAAGGAGGCCATTTATGCTGCACCAATTTTCCCGGACAGAGCTTGCGATCGGTCCCGAAGGTCTAGAGCTGATGAAGAACAGCACCGTTGCCGTTCTGGGGATCGGCGGCGTCGGATCGATCGCTGCGGAAGCGTTGGCGCGTACCGGCGTAGGACGGATCATCCTGATCGATAAGGATGTCGTCGATATAACGAACGTGAACCGCCAGATCCATGCGCTCACGACGACCGTTGGACAACCTAAGGCAGATTTGATGCGGGATCGGATTAAGCTGATTAACCCGGAATGCGATGTCATCTCATTGCGGATGTTTTACACAGAGGAAACCTACGAGAAGCTGTTCGAGTATCCGCTCGATTATGTATTGGATGCTTCCGACACCATCTCTTACAAGATTCATCTGATCAAGCAGTGCTTGGAGCGGAAAATTCCGATTATCTCCAGCATGGGTGCCGCGAACAAAATGGATCCGACCAAGTTCCAGGTAGCCGACATCTCGAAGACATCGATGGACCCGATCGCGCGCGTCGTCCGCACGAAACTGCGGAAAGACGGGATTAAGAAAGGGGTTAAGGTCGTCTTCTCGACCGAGGAGCCGATGAAGCCGCGGGAAGATGTCACGCAGCGCATCGTGCCGGAGAATGCGCCGGAGATCCGCAAGGCGCAGCAGCCGCCGGCTAGCAACGCTTTCGTTCCGCCTGTTGCGGGATTGATCATGGTTAGCGTCGTGGTGAAAGATTTGCTCGTTAATGGCGGTCTAGATCGTTAACGATAATTTTATAATAGGAAGCCTTACCGCTGTTCAATTCAGAGGTAAGGCTTTTTTTATTTTTGCAGAGAACGGTTTCTTCTGAAAAGTTGCCTTTGACAAACATTGTTGGAGGTGTACAATGAAGGGGTGATGATGCAAACCAATCAACTAACCAGAATGCTGCATCCCTATCTATGGATGCAAACCAATCAACTAACCAGAATGCTGCATCCTCATCTTATGAATGCAAACCAATCAACTAACCAGAATGCTGCATCCTCATCTTATGGATGCAAACCAATCTGTTTGAGGTGAACACACATGACGGATCAAACATCAGAGGCTCCGCAGGACAAAGGCTGGCGCACGAAGAGCAGTCAACTCTCGCTTGCGGAAGTGCACGGTACGATGAAAGTTCCCAAGCATGGCTCGTGGCTGCGCAAATTTCTCGCGTTCGCCGGGCCGGGCTACTTGGTTGCAGTTGGCTATATGGACCCCGGCAACTGGGCGACGGATATCGCCGGCGGCTCCATGTTCGGGTATTCCTTGCTGTCGGTCATTCTGATCTCCAACCTAATGGCAATCCTCTTGCAAGCGTTGGCCGGCAAGCTCGGGATCGTGACCGGCCGCGATTTGGCTCAGGCATGCAAGGATCATTACAGCAAGCCGGTATCTTTCGTTCTATGGGCGCTAGCAGAACTTGCTATTGCAGCTTGCGATCTGGCGGAAGTCATTGGTGCGGCTATTGCGCTTCATCTGCTATTCGGCATCCCGCTCATCTATGGCGTCATGATTACGGTGTTGGATGTGCTGCTCATCCTGCTGCTGCAAAACAAAGGTTTTCGGTATATTGAAGCGCTTGTCATCACGTTGATTGCAACGATTGCCGGCTGTTTTCTCATGGAGATCATTTTGGCCAAACCGGATCTCGGCGGCATTGCCAAAGGTTTCGTGCCAACCGCGGACATCGTGACCAATCCGGAGATGCTGTATATCGCTATAGGTATACTCGGTGCCACGGTAATGCCCCATAACCTGTATTTGCACTCTTCAATCGTTCAAACTAGGCAAATTGAACAGACCGAGCTTGGGAAGCGGCAAGCGATCAAATACGCCACATGGGATTCGACGATCGCGCTATTCTTCGCTTTGTTCATCAATGCCGCGATTCTGATCATTGCGGCGGCAACGTTCCACGCGCAGGGCTATACAGAGATCGCCGACATTGAAGAAGCGTACCATATGCTTGCCCCGCTGCTGGGAACGACGGCTGCGAGCATCCTGTTCGGCGTGGCGCTCCTGGCTTCGGGTCAAAATGCGACGTTAACGGGCACGATCGCCGGTCAGATAGTGATGGAAGGTTTCCTGAACATTCGCATTCCTTCTTGGATTCGCAGGCTTGTGACTCGCCTTATTGCGGTTATCCCGGCTGTTATCGTAACGGCTTTATACGGTGAGCAAGGGACGATGGATCTGCTCATTCTAAGCCAAGTGATCTTGTCCCTGCAGCTGTCCTTTGCCGTCTTCCCGCTCGTTAAGTTCACGAGCGACAAAACGAAAATGGGCCAGTTCGTCAATCCGCTCTGGATTAAGCTATTGGCATGGACCATCGCGGTAGTCATCGCTGTATTAAATATCGTCTTGTTGATTCAGACGTTCACCTAAATACCCTATGAAGCTTCTCTCTGCAACGAGGGAAGCTTTTTGGCGTCGGCACATCTTTCCTCTTAGTCGCGAACATGTGTACGAATGTGCTATCATGAATAAACAACTGCTTACGAAGGTGTGTTGAATCTCATGGACTTATTCTCTTATCAGGACGAAACGGAAGCGCCGCGTGCGAAACTGCTGGCCGACCGGATGAGGCCGGAGACGATCGATGAATATATCGGCCAAGCGCATATTCTCGGGCCGGGCAAGCTGCTGCGGAGGGCGATCGAGGCGGACCAGGTATCCTCGATCATTCTGTACGGTCCTCCGGGCTGCGGGAAGACGACGCTGGCGCATATCATCTCCAAGCGGACGAAGGCGGATTTCGTCAAGCTGAACGCGGTGGATGCGTCGGTGAAGGACGTTCGCGACGTTATAGAATCGGCCAAGACGAACAAGGCGATGTATGGCCGCAAGACCATCCTGTTCCTCGATGAGGTGCATCGCTTCAATGCCTCGCGTCAGGATGCGCTGCTCCCCGCCGTTGAGCAGGGGATCATTATTTTTATAGGTGCAACTACGGAGAATCCTTTCCATTTCGTGAACGGCGCCTTATTGTCCAGATCGACATTGTTCCAGCTTGAAGCATTAACGCGCGATGACGCCATAGAGGCCATGCGCCGGGCAATCTCGGATTCGAGCCGCGGTCTAGGCTTTATGAAGTTGGAGGTGGAAGAGGCGGCGCTCGCGCATATAGCGTCGATGGCGGGAGGAGATATCCGTCGGGCGCTCAATGCCATCGAACTCGCGGCGGTGACGACGCCAAGCGAATTGGACGGCTCGGTGCGTATCACGCTTGCCGTGGCTGAGGAATCCATTCGTAAGCCGACCATTCGAGCGGATGAATCGACCCAGTACGATGTCCTCTCGGCGTTCCACAAAAGCGTGCGAGGCTCAAGCGACGCAGCGCTGTTCTGGTTCTTGTACGCCGTCGAACGGCTCGGAATGGACCCGATGACGTTCCTAAGAAGGCTTATCGTTGCGTGCAGCGAAGATATCGGGCTTGCGAACCCGCAGGCGATGGTGCAGGCGGTCACAGCGATGGATGCGTATCATAAGATCGGCTGGCCGGAAGCCAAATACAACATTGCGCAGGCCATCCTTTTCGCGGTGGAAAGCCCCAAGTCTAACGCTACGGCTCTCGCGATCGGTTCGGTCATGAATGCGATCGAAGCGACAGGCACGGCGGAGGTTCCGCTGCATTTAAGGGATGCCCATTATAGCGGGGCGCAGAAGCTCGGTCATGTCGGCTATCAATATCCGCATGACTTTCCCGGGCATTATGTGAAGCAGCAATATTTGCCGGACCGATTGGACGGCAAAACATTCTATACCGCTTCCCAACAGGGAACCGAGGATAAAATCAGGCACAATCAGCTCAAACGTGGCGGAAAGTAGCGGTATCACTTCAAAAACGTAAGCATACCTTAGGAAACAGCGCATAATGGCCGACCTTTACCGAATAAACATACAATATAACCTGAAAACGGGGATACCGGTGGTTTCCTGATGTTTGACGCGGAGGTGCTGATTCGACTAATCTTATACTATATAAGTATCGTTTATATTTTTTGATCCAGAAGGAGGTGTACCTGTCACCGACAGTCGCTTTCGAAGCGTCACTCGGTTGGCAGGGAATCGTTGAGTGACCCGTTACCCATATTGTTGAATGGTATTTTGATTTTAGTGCTTGTGTTTTTGAACGGCTTTTTTGTCGCCGCAGAGTTTGCGATGGTGAAGGTGAGGAGCAGTCGAATTGATTCGCTTGTGTCGGGCGGTAACCGGCGCGCACGGTTTGCATCTAATCTAACTAACCACTTGGACGCTTATCTGTCCGCCTGTCAGTTGGGAATAACGCTTGCTTCGCTTGGTCTTGGCTGGATTGGTGAACCTGCGATTGCGGATGCGATTGAACCGTTGCTATTAAAGCTGAATTTTAACGAAACACTCATTCATACTGTCGCATTCATTATTGCCTTCTCCATAATTACGCTGCTTCATATCGTCTTAGGGGAATTGGCGCCAAAAACGGTAGCGATCCGGAAATCGGAAGAGGTTACCTTGTGGACCGCTATGCCGCTCATCGTATTTCACAAAATCATGTATCCGTTCATCTGGGTATTAAATGGTACGGCCAATGCGATATTGAAACTGGTAGGCATCGAGCCGGCCAGCGAGCATGACTCCGCGCACACGGAGGAAGAAATCCGTATTCTGATGAAGGAAAGCCACAAATCCGGATTGATCGACAACACAGAATTAACCTTAATGGACAATATTTTCGATTTCGCCGAGACGAATGCGCGCGAAATTATGATTCCGCGTACCGAAATGACCTGTTTATTTACGAATTTGCCGTTCGAAGAGAATCGGGAGATTGCCCTCAAAGAGATGCATACCCGTTATCCAGTGGCGGATGGGGATAAGGACAACATTATCGGCTTTATTCATATTAAAGACCTGCTCAAGGTTCCCACGCAGAGCATCACGGATATTCGAGTCATTATGCGACCGATGACGACGGTCCCTGAGTCGATGCAGATTAGTACGCTGCTCAAGCTCATGCAGAAGAAGAAGACGCAAATCGCGATTCTCATCGACGAATATGGCGGAACTTCGGGGCTAGTTACATTAGAAGATATCATGGAAGAGATCGTGGGCGAGATTCAGGATGAATTCGACGAAGAGCGTCCCAATATCGAACGCCGTGATGAAGATACGTATTCCATTAACGGACTTATGCTGATTGAAGAAGTGAACAGTTACTTCGGACTCGAGATCGAGACGGATGACTACGATACGATCGGCGGTTGGCTGTACTCGCAGATCGAGATTCCGCCATCCCGCGACCAGCGGGTACCGATTCCAGGCGGTCAAGAATTCATTATTGAAGAAACAGACCATCTCCGGATCTCCCGGGTGCTGTTGCGCAAAAGGGGAAACGTGGATGAGTCCGGAACCGAGCTGCAAGCGGAGACGGGCTAAAAGAAAGGCAAAACAAAAGACCGAATCGGATATCCGATTCGGTCTTTTGTTTTATTCGCCTACATGCACCTGATCGATCGTGCCCCCGCCCAAGCAGACGTCGCCGTCATAGAACACGACTGCCTGTCCGTGCGTGATGGCTTTCTGCGGCGTATCAAATACAACGTCGGCCGTAGTTCCGTCTGCATGGAACGTAATCGTCACGCCCTGGTCTTGCTGACGATAACGGAATTTGGCTTTGCAGTGGAGCGGGCCTTCCGGTTTCGCAGGCGAGATCCAGTTGACATCGGTAGCCGTCAGGCTGTGCGAATACAGGCTAGGATGCTTGTCGCCTTGTACAACATAGAGAATATTCTCCTTCAGGTCCTTCGAGACGACGAACCACGGTTCGCCTGTGCCTGATCCGCCGATGCCGAGGCCTTGCCGTTGGCCAAGCGTATAGTACATAAGACCGTCGTGGCGGCCCTTGGTCTGTCCGGTCGCGATATCGATCATCGGGCCAGGTTGAGCCGGCAGATAGTTGCTGAGGAATTCCTTGAAATTGCGTTCGCCGATGAAACAGACGCCTGTGCTGTCCTTCTTCTTGGCTGTCGCAAGTCCGGCTTCTTCCGCAAGTCTCCGTACTTCCGGTTTCGGCAGATGACCGATCGGGAACATCGCTTTGCCGAGTTGCTCCTGATTCAGTGCATTCAGGAAGTACGTTTGGTCCTTGTTGCCGTCTACGCCCTTAAGCAGCTTCGTCGTACCGTCTGCTTGGCGTTCGACACGAGCATAATGGCCGGTTGCCAAATAGTCCGCGCCAAGGTCGAGCGCTTTTCTCAGGAAGTCGCCGAATTTGATCTCCCGGTTGCACATGACATCGGGGTTCGGCGTGCGGCCGCGGCGGTATTCATCCAAGAAGTAAGCGAATACCTTGTCCTGATATGCTTGTTCGAAGTTGACCGTATAGTAGGGGATGCCGATCTGCTCGCAGACGCGGCGGACATCTTCCGCATCTTCTTCGGCCGTACAGTGGCCGAATTCATCCGTGTCATCCCAGTTTTTCATGAAAATGCCGATCACGTCATAGCCTTGCTGCTTGAGCAGCAGCGCAGTGACCGAGGAATCAACGCCGCCGGACATGCCGACAACGATCCGAGTTGAGCTGTTATCTTGATTCATGGAGAAACTACACCACCTTATATGATGAAACGGCTCCGTTAGCTCTAGAAGCAGCGAATAAAGCTGCAAATGAGGGCAAGGTGCCGCAAGTTTCTCTATTGTAGCATACATGAGACCTATTTTCATGATTATGTCATGCTTTTTTAACCAAAAGGCTTCAGAGTATGTTAACATATATATGTTATGGGAATACCATGGTTTATATGGGTACGCGAAGACAGACTTGGATGGTTGGTCCTATGGATTTCACTCACAAGTCGAAAGATGAGGTGTCATAGTTGAAGATATCGACTAAAGGCCGTTACGGACTGACCATTATGATGGAGCTTTCCGGCAAGTTTGGCGAAGGTCCTACTTCGCTCAAGAGCATCGCCGAACGTAACGGATTATCGGAGCACTATCTGGAGCAATTGATTGCACCGCTGCGTAATGCGGGCTTGGTTAAGAGTATCCGGGGAGCATACGGCGGGTATATTTTATCGCGTGACCCGGAAACAATTACAGCAGGCGATGTCATTCGCATTTTGGAAGGACCGATTTCGCCGGTTGATTTTACGGAAGAAGATGATCCTGCCAAGCGTAATTTGTGGCTGCGGATTCGGGACAGCATCGCTGAAGTGCTGGATTCCACAACGCTGGCTGACCTTGTCACGTACAAGGAAGAAGGCCAGCAAGATTCATACATGTTTTATATCTAGTATACTAGCCGATGGTCCGTTAGCCTCAAGCTGAGGACCTTTGTAAGGACGGATCCTCATGGAACGATTTTATTTCGATCATGCCGCATCCTCGCCCATCCATCCGGATGTTGCAGAGACGATGATGGCTGTATATACCGGCAACTATGGCAACGCCTCTAGTACACATAGCTTTGGCCGCTCGGCCAAACAGCTGCTCAGTCGCTCGCGGGACACCATTGCACGCGCAATTGGTTGTACTTCCTCCGAGCTTTATTTCACGTCTGGGGGTACGGAGAGTGACAACGCGGCCATTATCGGCACGGCACGAGCAAGACGGGAGCAGGGTAAGAACCATGTCATTACTTCTTCGACGGAGCACCATGCCGTAGTACGGGCTTGTGAGGCTTTGGTTAAAGAAGGTTTCGAGCTTACGCTCCTGCCTGTTGATGAGAATGGCCGGGTAGACGTGGCAGATGTTGAAGCAGCCATTCGCCCGGATACCGCGCTCATTAGCGTGATGTATGCCAATAACGAAACAGGGACGATACAACCCATTCAACAGATCGGCGAGCTCGCAAGAAGACTCGGCGTTCCTTTTCACGTTGATGCCGTACAAGCGCTCGGTTCGCTGCCGATTGATCTTCGGACACTGCCTGTCGACCTGATGAGCTTCTCTGCGCACAAGCTGAATGGGCCGCAGGGAATTGGTGCCTTATTTATCGCCAAACATCTGGCCTTTGAGCCCTTGCAACACGGCGGCTCTCAAGAACGCAAACGCCGCGCCGGCACGGAAAATTTGGCTGGAGCAGCTGGATTTGCGAAGGCGGTTGAAATTACTGTGAATTCCATGATGGAGCGGAAACTTTTTCTGGACAAGCTTCGTCTTAACTGGATAGAACGTATGAAAGCACTATACGGGGAGGACCGTATCCGAGTGAACGGTCATCCTACCGAACATCTGGCGCACATCGCCAATTTAAGCTTCCTGGGAACGGATACGGAGACGCTGCTGATGAACTTGGATCTGCAAGGAATCGCCGCTTCCGGGGGATCCGCTTGCACGGCTGGAGCGATCGAACCGTCTCATGTGCTGAAGGCCATGAATCTGTCGCAGGAAAGATTAACTTCCGCAGTAAGATTTAGCTTCGGTTTGGGGAATACTCTGGAGGAACTGGAACGCGCGTCGCAAAAAATTGAAACATTCTTAAGTCGCGTTCGTACTAACGCCTAGGAGGCTTCCTCATAACATGATTAAGCTTCAACATATGATTGGCCTGCCTGTTCTTATCATGTCGACAGGTCAACAGGTTGGTCATGTGAAGGATGCATGGTTCGACGAACATTGGGAGCTATCCGGTATCATCCTGGATGTGGGAAGGCGATTCTTATCGGCCACCAGATCCATCCTCTGGTCGGATGTTGTCAAGTGCGGGGAAGATGTCGTATTCATTATGAGCGAGCAAGCGGTTCACAAGGCGCTTCCAGCAGATATTCAACGATCCTTCCACACCGGAGCGATAAGGCTTAAGGATCTCATCGTCGTTACGACCGATGGGGAACAACTTGGCCGAGTATCAGATGTTTATTTTAGCAACGAACAGGGTACACAGATAGTAGGCTATGAGCTAACTGACGGATTTATCGCAGATGTTATGGACGGGCGTAAGTGGTTGCCGGCTCCGACTGATCTCGATACCGTCACATTAGGTGAGAATGCAATAATCGTTCCGGCCGGCAGTGAACTGCTATTAGAGCCGGTCACTGCTTCTGATTCGGATATATAGGGAGAAATGAATATGAGATGTCCCAACTGCAACTCTAAAGATATTGGCAAAATCGGTTCCCACCAGTTCTACTGCTGGGGCTGCTTTATCGAACTAACGGTGAATGGCGACAAGATGTCGGTCTTCCAAGTCGAAGAAGACGGCACCCTCAGCTCGTTGGATGATTTGTTCTTTGAGGATGAGATTCCTCAAGTACACGCGAACTGACATCATGCATAACCGAAGGCGTCCTCATTTATGGAGGGCGTCTTTTTGTATTTGTTGGATGAAACTGAAGACTTGTACATATACTGTAACAGTTAGTTCGGCCAATTGCCAATTTAGGGCGATATTGCCTAACGCTGCAGTGGAGAGGGGAGAAGTATGGATCGTTTAACAAGCAGTCGTCTGGTTCGCGGACTGATTATCGTTATTTTAGCTTTAATCGCACTGTATCTGCTTCTCCTGATCAAGCCGATTATCATTCATATCTACAGTTTTCTGAAAGCGGTGCTCGCCCCGTTCCTCATCGCTATGATCATATCTTATGTGCTCAATCCGATCGTTAGTCTGTTGCATGAACGCAAGGTGCCGCGGACGGTTGCGGTATTGTTGATCTATGCCGTATTTCTGGCGTCGCTCACCGTCATTCTGATGAATGCGATCCCCATGTTCATGGAGCAGCTGCAGGAGCTCAATCAACATATGCCGGATTTGACGATGAGAGCACAGAGTCTGGTGAACGACCTCAATAATTCATCCTTCCTGCCTGAAAGCATACGAGGAGGAATCCATAACTCGCTGTACAAGCTGGAGAAGTACGCTTCTGAAGCCATTTTCAGCTTTCTGAACAATATTGGCGCGATGCTGAATGTCGTCTTTATTGGGTTCATCATTCCGTTCCTGGCCTTCTATATCCTGAAAGATTTTGAAGTGTTCGAGCGAACGGTGCTCACTTACGTACCGAAGCCGCATCGCAAGCATGCCGTCCGTCTGATCAAGGATATCGACCATGCGCTTGGCAGCTATATCCGCGGCCAGTTTCTCGTCTGCGTGATCGTCGGCGGTCTGGCATACATCGGTTATCTATGCATAGGGATGCCATATCCGTTGCTGCTCGCGGCGATCGTGGCGGTAACGAACATCATTCCCTACTTGGGTCCGTTCTTCGGCGCAGCGCCGGCACTCGTAGTGGCTTCTACCATCTCGATCAAAATGATGTTGTTCGTTGTCGTCATCAACACGGCCTGCCAGATTCTCGAAGGGAATGTCATCTCGCCGCAGGTCGTCGGACGTACGCTGCATATGCATCCGTTGTCCATCATATTCGCGCTGCTAGTGGGCGGAGAGATCGCGGGGATCGTAGGCATGATTCTGGCTGTACCGATCTTCGCCGCGGGGAAGGTCGTCATCCAGCATATATTCGCTTATTACGTCAGACGAAAGACGATATAATTTGACAGGTAAAGGCAAAAAACAATATAATCACTCTATACGACGATTTTTCATACATGCAAATCGTGGATGAAACATAAGTACACCATAGCCCTCATCCAGAGATGGAGCTTCTATGCGGTGAAGTTGCAGCAGATCCGCATAGGCTGTAAGAGCTCCAATGAAGAAGAATGGTGGAAAGCTGGTTTCGGAGAGTGGACGAACTTCACCGGATGGACCCGTTAACGTCTAACAAGGAGACTGACCGCACAATATGGGGCCGAGCATTAGCTGGCTTCAGACGGACAGTAACCAGGGTGGTACCGCGAATCATTCGTCCCTGTCTATGACAGGGGCGTTTTTGGTTTTTAACCTAAGTAACATATTGGAGGCATGAACCTTATGAAGGCAGCTGAAATCCGGTCCAAGTGGCTCGCGTTCTTCGAGAGCAAAGGACACAAAATCGAGCCAAGCGCATCGCTTGTGCCGCACAACGATCCATCGCTCTTGTGGATCAACGCGGGTATGGCTCCGCTGAAGTCCTATTTTGACGGACGCGTCATCCCGGACAATCCGCGGATTGCGAACTCGCAAAAATGTATCCGTACGAACGACATCGAGAATGTCGGCAAAACCCGCCGTCACCATACGTTCTTCGAGATGCTGGGTAACTTCTCGATCGGCGACTACTTTAAGGAAGAAGTCATTACTTGGGCATGGGAGTTCCTGACTGATCCGAAGTATATCGGATTCGACCCGAACCGTCTGTCCGTCACGGTCCATCCGGAAGACGAAGAAGCGTTCCGTTACTGGAATGAGAAGATCGGGGTTCCCGCTGAGCGCATCTACAAGCTCGAGGAGAACTTCTGGGATATCGGCGAAGGTCCTTGCGGACCATGTACGGAGATCTTCTACGATCGCGGCGACAAGTACGGCGACCTGAGCGACCCGGAATGCTGGCCGGGCGGAGAGAACGAGCGGTTCCTCGAAGTATGGAATTTGGTATTCTCGCAATATAATCATAATAAAGACGGCAGCTATACACCGCTTCCGAACAAGAATATCGATACAGGCGCTGGCCTTGAGCGTTTTGCTTCGATTCTGCAAGACGTGGATTCGAATTTTGATACCGACTTGTTCATGCCGATCATCAACCAGACTTGCGCGATCGCTGGCGTGAGCTACAAATCGAATGCGGACCACGACGTGGCGCTGAAAGTCATTGCCGACCACATTCGCACGGTTACTTTCGCAGTCGGCGACGGCGTGCTTCCGTCGAATGAAGGCCGCGGTTACGTTATCCGCCGTCTGCTCCGCCGCGCTGTCCGTTACGGCAAGACGCTTGGCGTGGACCGTCCGTTCCTGTTCGAGCTCGTGAAGACGGTCGGCGATGTGATGGGCGTATACTACCCGGAAGTCGTCGAGAAGCGCGAATTCATCGAGAAAGTGATTCGTACCGAAGAAGAACGCTTCCACGAGACGCTGTCCGATGGACTGGCTCTGCTTGCCGATCTGGTCAAACATGCCCGTGAAGCGGGTCAAACCGAGATTACTGGCCCGGATGCGTTCAAACTCTATGATACGTATGGCTTCCCGTTCGACTTGACGGAAGACTATGGGGCAGAGCAAGGCTTCACGGTTGACCGCGCCGGATTCGATGCGGCAATGGAAGCGCAACGTGAGCGCGCGCGGGCTGCTCGCCAAGATACGGGCAGCATGAATGTTCAAGGCGGACCGCTTGCCGATTATACGGACAAATCCGAGTTCGTAGGCTACCAGGAGCTCGTGCTCGAAGGCGCTCAGATCAAAGCCATCGTAGCGGGCGATTCGCTCGTAGATTCGGCACCAGAAGGCAGCCAAGTCCTCGTACTGCTGGACCGTACGCCTTTCTATGCGGAAAGCGGCGGCCAGATCGGTGACAAAGGCACGATCAGCGGCGATGGATTTGTCCTTCAAGTAGAAGACGTGACGAAGGCGCCGCATGGCCAGCCAGTCCATCACGCCGTTGTGAAGAGCGGAACCGTTCGTTCGGGCGCTACGGTCCATGCAGCCGTAACAGCTGTAACCCGTGACGCGATCATCAAGAACCACACGGCAACGCACTTGCTCCACCGCGCATTGAAGGATGTGTTGGGCGAGCATGTCAACCAAGCGGGCTCGCTCGTTGAGCCAGATCGTCTGCGCTTCGACTTCTCCCACTTCGGCAGCATCAGTGCTGAGGAACTGGCAGACATCGAACGCCGGGTGAATGAACAGATTTGGCTCGGCACTCCGCTGCAAATCGACTACAAGTCGCTTGCGGAAGCAAAAGCACTGGGCGCGATGGCGTTGTTCGGTGAGAAATACGGCGATACGGTTCGCGTCGTGCGCGTCGGCGAGTACTCGCTTGAACTGTGCGGCGGCTGCCATGTGACGAACACGGCACAGATCGGGTTGTTCAAGATTGTCGGCGAGAGCGGTATCGGCTCGGGCGTTCGCCGGATCGAAGCCGTATCTGGCCGCGGGGCTTACGAATATGTGGAAGGTCAGCTGGACGTGTTGAAACAGGCGGCCGGAGCACTGAAATCGAACGTGGCGGATGTGCCGAAACGGATCGACGCCCTGTTTACTCAAGTGAAGGAACTTGGCCGCGAGAACGAATCGCTTCAAGGCAAATTAAGCCGGATCGAAGCGGGCTCCCTGGAGTCCTCGGTGAAGACTGTCGGCGGCGTAAGCGTGTTGGCAGCTAAAGTGAGCGCGCCATCCATGGACGCGCTGCGCGGTATCGCCGATGAGTTGAAGACGAAGCTGCAATCGGCCGTTATCGTTCTTGGCGCAGTCGCGGACGAGAAAGTCAATCTCGTCGTATCTGTATCGCCTGACCTCGTCAAGCAAGGCTTCAATGCCGGCAAAATCATCAAAGAAGCAGCTGCGGCATGCGGCGGCGGAGGCGGTGGACGTCCGGACATGGCACAAGCGGGCGGCAAGGATCCTTCGAAGCTGGAAGAAGCACTTCGAATTGCCGAAGAACTGGTTCTCTCACATGCAAATGTGATATGATAAGATTATCAATCGGCTGTTAAGCGGCTTGGAAAGTGAGGTGCTGGCGATGAATTCCATGGACAAGACGATGAAGTTCGACGTCAAGGCAGAAGGGCTTGAATCTTCTCCCAAGGACATTTTGTTATCCGTGTACAATGCACTGCAGGAGAAGGACTATAATCCGATTAACCAGATCGTTGGATATTTGCTGTCTGGCGATCCTGCGTACATTCCGCGACATAACAATGCCAGAAGTATTATTCGCAGAAAAGAGCGCGACGAGTTGATTGAGGAGCTTGTACGATCTTATTTAAGTCAGCACCGCAATTAAGTATTGTTGAACAAGAGAGGAATGAAGGTCGTATGCGTCTGATGGGATTGGATTACGGCGACCGCAATATCGGAGTTGCCGTCAGCGACGCATTCGGCTGGACCGCGCAAAGTGTTGGGGTCGTACAGAAGCGGCGAGACAATGGCGAGCTTGATGAGATTGCCAAGCTTGTCGCTGAGCGTGAAGTAAGCGAGATCGTGGTTGGTCTACCTAAGAACATGAATGGCACCATCGGTCCGCGTGGCGAAATTTGCATCGCATTCGCACAAGATTTGCAGCAAAAGCTAAACTTACCCGTTCACCTTTGGGACGAAAGGCTAACGACAGTAGCAGCCGAGCGTACGCTCCTTGAAGCAGACGTCAGCCGGAAGAAGCGAAAATTGAATGTAGACAAAATGGCGGCTCAGCTCATTTTGCAAAATTATCTCGATTCTAAAACGAAAAGGTGAGGGTTACGATGGCAAAGGACGACATGCAGTACGAAGAGCCGGAAATCATCTACATTCCAGATGAAGAAGGCAACGAGGAAGAATTCGAGGTTGTCATGAAGTTTGAGGTAGACGGGTCCGATCAAAAATATATGATGGTCGTTCCACTCAATCCCGATGAAGACGATGAAGAGGCTGAAGAGGTATACGCCTTCCGTTACGAAGAAGAAGGCGATGATCTGAAGCTGTATACGATCGAGGATGAAGAAGAGTGGAATATGGTCGAGGAGACGTTCAATACGCTTCTCGGCGAAATCGACGAGAACGATTAGTCGTTGTCGAGTACGTAAAGGAGCTAATGCCGGTTGAACGATCTTGAACGCATTTCCGTATTAGGTCCAATCTACGGTAACGAAGTCGAATTGGTCGGGGACAGCGGCAGTACGGAAGTGTTCCGTATCGTTGCCGAGTTCCGGCTGGATGGGCAAGGGTATGCCGGTCTTCAGACCGCTGCTATGCGCAAGGAAGATGAGGTAGCTTTCTTCCGGATCGTGACGCAGGAGGGCGGAGAGCCGGAACTGGAGTCCATAGATGATGAGGATGAGTGGGAAGCGGCATCAGAAGCATTCGATGATCTGATGTTCGCTGGTGACGAGCAGCCTTAATAAGGTGTAGCTCGACCCCCGATCATCTCGCATCGAACCTAATCGCATGAGTGTCTTAAGGGGCGGTCCAAGGCCGTCCCTTTTGATGTGTGCGTTATTATGTACAGCTCACTTAGTTATAATAGTTGAGAGACGATGCCGTGAAACGGAGGACTTCAGATTGGATCAGAGTAAGCAGCCGGCCGCTGGCAGAAGGGTTCGAAGCGGTCCGAGCAAAGGTCGGATTACATTTTGGGTCATTACATCAATACTGGGGTGTATGCTGCTTGTTGTAGCAGCCGTGGCGCTTTATATATGGAACGGGCTGCGCCCAACGGCTGAAGGTGAAGTGAAGCAAGTTGAATTGAAGAGCGGCATGTCACCGGCCCGGTTTGCGAATGAGTTGGAAAATCAGGGGATCATACGGGATGCTATTATTTTTAGCTACTACTTGCGGATTAAGGACGAGGGAGATCGCTTTCAAGCCGGGGTGTACGAGCTTACTCCGGGCATGGACAAGCAAGCCATCATCGACAAGCTGAATGCAGGCGAGACGATGAAGACGGAGACGGTACGGTTTACCATTCCTGAAGGATACACGATCGAACAAATTGCCGATACATTGAGCGTGGACGGCATCGTGGATAAAACCGCATTCCTGACCTTGGCGGATACGAGCCGAACGTGGGCAGACACGGATGAAGCCGGGCATATTCCCGATTCGGCTGACTTGGAGCATCGCTTGGAAGGCTATTTATTCCCGGAGACCTACGAGATGGAGAAAGGGAGCACAGCGGAGCAACTCATCGATCGGATGCTGAAGGAGCTGGATCGCAAGCTGGACTCGCTACCAGAGAACTGGGAAGAAGCCATGGCAGAGCGCAACGTTGATTTTCACCAACTTCTAACGATAGCATCGCTTATCGAGCGTGAAGTTGTTGTTGATAAGGAACGGCCGATCGTCGCGGGTATCATCTACAACCGGTTGAAGGAAGAGATGCCGCTTCAGATTGATGCCACCGTGCAATATTTGCTAGACAAACAAAAAGAGCGGCTGCTTGAGAGCGATCTGGACGTCGAGAGCCCTTATAACACGTATAAAGTGAAAGGCCTGCCGCCCGGACCGATCGCTTCGCCAAGCTTGAAGTCGATCGAGGCAGCGCTCTATCCAGAGGAGACGGATTATCTGTTCTACGTCACCAAGAAGGATGGCACGAACGAGCATCTGTTTGCGCGCACCTATAGCGAGCATAATAAAAATATTCGCAAGAGCAATGAAACGGCGAAAACTTCAACGAATGAATAAGACCACAACGATGATTTAAGGAGGGCGTTCGTCTATGGCAACAAAGCCCGAACTTATCACCAGCGCCTCTTCGCTTGAGGAACTGGTACGTTATATGGATGCCGGCGCAGATGCGTTCTTGCTTGGCGAAGCCACGTATGGCGTCAGGATGCCTGGCGATTTCACGATCGACATGTTGACAGAGGCCGTGAAGGTCGCGAAGCCGCGCGGCGTGAAGATCTATGCTGCACTCAACAATGTAATGGATAATCACACGGTAGCTTCGTTGCCAGCTTACCTCGAACAGCTTGCTCAGATCGGCATCGACGCCATTGTATTCGGCGATCCGGCGATATTGATGAACGCGCGCTCGAAGGCCCCAGGCATTCCGCTTCATTGGAATGCGGAGATGACTTCCACGAACTATGCGACGGCGGATTACTGGGGCAAGCGGGGCGCAACGAGAGTCGTGCTCGCGCGAGAGCTTAACATGGAGCAGGTACTGGAAGCGAAAGCGAAAGGCAGTCTTGAGGTACAAGTGCAAGTACACGGCATGACGAATATCTATCATTCGAAACGGCCGCTAGTACGCAACTATATGGATCATCAGAAGGAAGCGGGAGCTAAGTTCGCTGAGGGCGATCATTTGCCGATCGATGGCGTTCCGGTAGGCACCCAAGAAGACGGTATGTATCTGATTGAGGCTGAACGTCCTGAAGAGCGTTTTCCGATATATGAAGACTTGAATGGCACGCATGTCATGAGTTCGGACGATCTGTGCATGATCGAGAATTTACATGAGCTGATGGAAGGCAATGTGGACAGCTTCCGTATTGAACCGATTCTGAAGTCGGTGGAATACAATGAGGTCGTTATCCGAGCCTACCGCAGTGCGATTGACGCCTACTACGAAGACCCGGACGGCTATGAATTCAATGAAGAATGGCTTGAGGCGATTCAAGACGTACAAGATCCGAAACGCGAGTTATCGTACGGATTCTTCTATAAAGAGCAAGTTTATTGACCGTTTGGCCGCTGGTCGGATGGTCAGACATCAGGATGGACGAGAATAACAGGAGGTGAACGACCATGGCAACGAAGACCAAGCCGCAATATACGGGTAAACGTCATCGTCTGGACCGACCAGAGTTGCTAGCGCCAGCAGGTAATCTGGAAAAGCTGAAATTTGCCGTGCACTACGGTGCGGATGCGGTTTATATTGGCGGTCAGCAGTACGGTCTACGGTCGAACGCAGATAATTTTACATTCGAAGAGATGAAGGAAGGCGTGGAATTCGCGGCTCGTTACGGCGCCAAAGTGTTCGTGGCTACGAATATTTATGCTCATAACGAAGACTTGGATGGGATCGAAGATTATCTTCGGGGTCTTGAAGAGGCGGGAATCGCGGCGATTATCGCTGCCGATCCGATTATTATGGACACGGCCATGCGCGTAGCGCCAAAGCTCGAGGTTCATGTCAGCACGCAGCAATCGACGATGAACTGGCAGGCCGTACAGTTCTGGAAAGATGAAGGCGCGCCGCGTGTCGTATTGGCACGTGAGGCAAGCTTGGAAGAAATCGCGGAGATTAAGAATCATGTCGATGTTGAGATCGAAGCGTTCATCCATGGCGCGATGTGTTCCTCGTATTCAGGCCGCTGCGTATTGTCGAACCATTTTACCGATCGTGACTCCAATCGCGGGGGCTGCTGCCAGTCTTGCCGCTGGAAATACGATATTTATGAAGACGACATTCAGCTGTTCGGCATGGATGAAGACAAGTTCACGATGGGCTCCAAAGACTTGTGCATGCTCGAGAACATTCCGGATCTGATTGAAGTTGGCGTCGACAGCTTCAAGATCGAAGGCCGAATGAAAAGTCTGCACTATGTCGCGACCGTTGTTCATGCTTACCGTAGAGCGATCGATGCCTATATGGCCGATCCGGACAACTATGAGTTGAAGGAAGAGTGGCTCCATGACATTCAGAAGGCAGCCAATCGTCCGCTCAACAGCGGATTCTTCTATGATACGCCGGGCGCTGAAGACCACATCTATGGTCCGGAAGATAAAGCCGCTCCTTACGATTTCGCGGGAGTTGTCTTGTCTTATGATGCCGAGACGGGCTTAGCGGTCGTGCAGCAGCGGAATCATTTCAAGCCGGGACAGGAAGTTGAATTCTTCGGGCCGAACGGTACATCGTTCAAACAGATCGTTGGCGAGCTGAAGAATGAAGCCGGTGAGCCGCTCGATGCGGCGAGACATCCGCTTCAGCCAATCGTGATGCGGGTCGAACGACCTGTGCAGCCGATGGATATGATGCGTAAACGGATTCGTCCATAAGGTATTATAAGCTCGATTCCCAATTTCCCGAAAATTGGAATCGGGCTTTTTAATTTTTTTGTTAATTTGCTATTAATATGAATGTAAGGGATGCCGATATACACGAGTAGGGGAATTGGCAATTGTGTTTATGTAATAAAGCAAGCGTTTCCACGGACCGCGTAATCGGGTACCGAAGCAAATTCAATTCGCCCCCAAACTAGCAGACTACATATTACAGAGGGTGGTGTCGTAGCATGAAGAAAAGCAAGTGGTTTGCGAATTCAACTAAAGATAAGAAGAGCGCTGCGAAACAGGGGAAGAAAGCATCAGCGGCGGGGTCCAAATTGAAAGCGCTTTATGCCAGACTGCAAGAAACGACGAAACAACTTAATATGAAGAACCCGGTTCAATCGGTCGGCCTTAAATTATTTTTAATTATTTTCTCGGCCATTCTGGTCTGCGTGCTCGTCGTCGGGTTGTCGTCGTATTCCACTTCGAAATCGATCATCAAGAAGAAAGTGTCCGAATCGAATGAGGTTGCGCTTCATCAATCGAACGGCAAATTAAATTTGATGTTCCAGAATTTCGAAGACTTGACCATGCAGATCATGCTGGACAACAATGTACAAGATCAGCTCAACATCGTGCGGTCCGCGGTAGAAGATTATGAGCGTTTCCAGGCTACGATGAACATCGGAAAGATGCTGCAAAGTTATGTAGTCGGTAATCAGTCGATCGTAAGCACGAACATGATTGCCATCGATGGATCATTACCGCCAATGTCCGTCGGCAGTACGATCAGTTCGGCGCAGAGTGAAGAATGGTTCAAGCAGGTGCTCGCGCTTGACGGCAAAGTGAGTTGGATCGGGGTTCGGGATAAAGGTCTAAGCGGTTCTAGCTCGAATCCAACGTTAGGACTAGCACGGGTAATTAAGAATACAACGACCAACGAAGGCAAATTCGTCCTTGTGATGGAGTTTAATGTTAATTTCTTGGCCAAACAGCTTGAAGATCTCCAGCTTGGCGAGGGCAGCCGGGTCTCGATCGTGGACAGCAACAGCAATATTATCTATGACGAAGATCTAGCTTTGGTTGGCAAACCTTCTACGATCGCTTTGCCTGAAGGATCCGCCAAGGGAACATTGGAAGGAAAAGGGCTATCGGGCGAGAATGTGCTCGCGTTCTACGACCAATTCGAGGTGATGGACTGGCGTTTGCTCGGTACCGTGCCTGTTGAACATCTGGTGAAGGACGCCGGGCAAATTAAAACGACAACATGGATTATCGCGGCGATTGCAGCCTTGCTTGCCATTGCTATCGGCTTGTTCGTTATTCGGATTGTCGCCATGCCGCTCATTAGATTGCGCAATCTGATGAATGAAGGTGCGCTTGGCAATCTGAACGTTCGCGCGGATAACAAGAGTAAGGATGAGATAGGTCAATTGGCGAGTAGTTTTAACCAGATGATGGAGCAAATAACGACGCTAGTGAAGCAGACGACACAATCCGCCACAGAGGTGCTGCAGACAGCGGGAGAGCTCGCTGAAGCTTCGAAACAGACCGCTGCCTCGGCCAAGGAGATTGCCGTCGCAACGGAAGAGATCGCAGGCGGTGCCACATCTTTGGCGGTGGAGTCGGAACGCGGATCTGATCTGACTGGCGAGATAGAAGATCAGATGAAGCAGGTGCTCGAGGATAATGTCATGATGGGCCGCTCGGCCAAAGAGGTAGAGCGGGCGAGCGTGCAAGGCGCCGACTATATGAATGTGCTCATCTCCAAAACCGGTGCTACGGAAGAAATGACACGCTCGATGGTCGATAAAGTAGATCGGTTGAAGGAAAGCACGAATTCGATCCGCAAAATATTAGAGGTGCTGCAGAGCCTCACGAAGCAAACGAACATTCTTTCGTTGAATGCAACGATTGAAGCTGCAAGAGCAGGCGCTGCCGGCAAAGGATTCATGGTCGTCGCGGATGAAATTCGCAAGCTGGCCGACCAATCCAAGCATTCGATCGACGTCGTCGGCCAAATTACAGTGACGATTCAGCATGAAGTCGAAGAAACCGTACGCGTTCTGACAGAGGCGTATCCGATGTTCCAGGAACAGATTGTATCGGTTAAGGACGCCAATGAGATCTTCCTTTCGGTGCAAACTCAGATGAGTCAGTTCGTCGATAAGTTGGAATCGGTAACCGCATCGGTAGGCACGCTCGAACAATCGCAGAAGGTATTGGCCGAAGCGATGGGGAATGTCAGCGCGGTAGCTGAAGAATCTTCGGCTACTTCGGAGGAAGTTGCTTCTCTGAGCCATGAGCAGACAAGAATTGCCGAAGGTCTCGTACGGTTGTCAGACAAGCTGGAGACGGTATCCAATGGGTTATCGGAGGCTCTGCAACGATTCCGTACGTAATAGAACTAGAGGCATAAACAACAAAGGAGACCGGCATAAGCCGGTCTCCTTTGTTGTTTATCGGATCAATCGTCACTGCTTCTGAAAATCATAATATATTTAATCAGCTCAAGTAGTGAAATCAACGCAGCTGCAACGTACGTTAGTGCCGCCGCATTCAATACTTTGGCTACTCCTCGTTCCTCTTGGTTCGTTATGAATCCTTCTGCGACCATAAGATCTCTTGCTCTGGAACTTGCGTTAAATTCGACAGGCAGCGTAACGAGCTGGAAAGCAACCGCCGCGGAGAAGAAGATAATGCCAAGTCCGATCAGGCCGGTAAAGTGGAACAGAAAACCGGCTAGCAAGAGGAATGGGGCTGCTCCCGATGCGATATTAACGAGCGGGAACATTTTGTGCCTGAGCGTCAGCATAGGGTAACTGACTTTGTGCTGAATCGCGTGGCCAACTTCATGACACGCAACGGAAATGGCCGAGATGGAGCTTTCATAATATACAGGCTCCGATAATCGTACAACTCTATGGATCGGATCGTAGTGGTCCGAAAGTGTCCCTGGCACGGGCTCAACCGGCACATCGTGCAAGCCGTTGCTGTCAAGCATGCGGCGTGCGGCCTGATAGCCTGTTAGGCCGCTCATCGCTCTGACCTCCGACCATTTCTTAAATGTCCCGCGAACGCGGAATTGCGCCCAGATCGAGACGGCAAAGGCGATGAGAATGAGAAAGTCCATCGGGTGAAAAAACATATGCGTTCCTCCTTCATTCTAATGAAGGTCTTCGGCAGCAGCTTACATAAACCCGCTTTTGTTCATCAGTAGCATTAGCGCTTCGACACAGGCTGCAGTGGATGGCACCAATCGTTTGATGACTTTCTGCGCCTGACTTGGCTTCAGTTGACTCAATACAGGCTCAAGCTCTTTGACTTCGCGCTGAAGCTGCTCTAGATGAAGTTGAAGGTCTGTCAGCTTACCGGAAACCTGCTCTTCAGATGAAATTTTTTGCCAGCCGTTCAGGTTGGCTTTAATCTCATCTAATGAATACTTGTCTTTTTTCATTTGTTCAATACGTTTGAGCCGGTGCAACGTTTCATCACTGTAGAGCCGATAATTTTTGGCTGATCTGGCTTCTGGCTCGATAAGTCCTGAGGAAGTATAAAAATCAATCGTTCGGGGACTGACACCTGCAAGTTTGGAGAGCTCGCCAATACGGTACAATGGTTTCTCTTCCATAGTCTCACCTTCTTTCAAACACAAGATTACTTATTATCTATGATACCGAAAAATGAACCATACAGTCAAACGTGATGCTTTCGGCCAATGATTTTTATTAAACCTGACATAGGAATTCGTAACAGGCGAGCCTCTTGCACTTCCAGAGTGGACAGCTGTGCATTAGACAAGCCGAAATGCGAAGGATAAACGCGGATTTTTGCAGAAAATTCATTCAAACTGTGAAAAAACTTAACATTCGTCTTGTTTGAACAAGCGAATGTTAGAATTTTTTTCAGTTCAACTAAAAACTGTATTGTCAAATCAGGTTCTTCTGACTATAATGACATTAAGTCTTTCCTAGAGTGTAAGGAATCATCACATTGAGGGAGTGGTCGTTGTGGTCAAGAAACTTTTGCTTTCATTAGGTGCATTATCCTTGTTGTTCCCGGCATTATCGTACGCGGATGATCCTTCAGCAGCACAATTGAACATGGGTCTTAATGCCCTGTGGGTTATGGTTGCTGCTATTCTAGTCCTATTGATGCAAGGCGGATTTATCCTGCTGGAGTCCGGTTCGACGAGAATGAAGAACGCCGGACACGTTGCAGGTAAAACAATCTTCACGCTTGGTCTTTGTTCGTTGATTTATTGGGCAGTGGGTTATGGATTCACTTTCGGCGCTGACAGCTCGGAAGCCTTGAATAAGTTTATCGGTACCGGCAGCTTCTTCTTCGATCCTTCGATCTCTGCTGGCGAAGGCGACAATTATCCTTCGACGATCTTCTTCATATTCCAACTTGCTTTCGCATCGATTTCCTTGAGCATCGCATGGGGCGGTTTCGCGGAACGCGCTAAACTTTCTTCCTATCTTATCTTTACGATTCTATTCACGGCCGTTATCTATCCCGTTGTAGCTCACTGGATCTGGGGCGGCGGCTGGCTTGCACAAGACGGCGCGCAAGACTATGCCGGTTCCACCGTCGTTCACTTGACAGGCGCGCTTGCTGCATTCGCGGCAACCGTTCTACTGAAACCCCGTATCGGCAAATTCAATAAAGACGGCTCGGCGAACGAAATTCTGGGTCACAACCAAGTGTTCAGCGCATTGTCCGTATTGCTCCTGTGGGTAGGTTGGTTCGGCTTCAACGCTGGTTCTGCACTTAGCGTAGGCGATGGCTTCTTCGGTTACGTTGCCTTCAACACGCAACTTGGCGCCGCTGGCGGTGCGGTTGCAGCACTCTTGATCTCCTGGCTCGTAGCGGGTAAAGCGGACATTACTTCGATGTTGAACGGTGCGCTTGCCGGTCTCGTTGCCATTACAGCTTCTTGTGCGTTCGTTGCTCCATGGGCAGCGGTAGTTATTGGTCTGGTCGCTGGCGTACTCGTATTCTTCAGCGTCAAGTTCTTCGAAAAGATGAAAGTCGACGATCCGATCTACGCGCTGTCCGTACACGGTGCAGCTGGTATCTGGGGTACACTTGCAAATGGTATCTTCGCTACGCAAGAACTTGCTGAGAAAGTTGGCGTTGGCCAAGGCGGTCTGATCGATACGGGCAGCTGGCACCAACTGTGGGTTCAATTCGAATCCGTTGTTGTCTGCGGCGCATACGTCCTTGCAGCCTCGTTCCTGATTCTTGGCGTCATGAAGCTGGTTATGGGCTTCCGTGTAACAGAAGAGCAAGAAATCATTGGTCTGGACCTTTCCGAGCATGGCACTTACGGCTACCCGGAACAAATGAAAAAAGCCCAACAAAACCTGTAATTCCATGTTAAAATCGAACTAGATTTTCATGCGATAAGAAAGGGAGAGGGCAGCATGAACGATCCGGTCGGTACGCAGCTGCTGACATTGATTCGAACAGCGGACGATATGAAGACGCTGCGTGGATTACGGGATCAATTCCATGACCAGATGGGGTCTCTGCTCTCCGAACAACCGGTTGAACAATTTTATAATCATCTGAATGACGTGCATGATGCGCTGATTCAGCGGACTATCGCACTTTCAGAAATGCAAATGGCACGGTTGGGGAATGGTTCCCCGCCCGTGCCTTATGCATATATATTGTTCGGCAGCGGTGGCAGAAAAGAGCAGACATTCTCCAGTGACCAAGATAGTGGATTGATCTATCGCGATCCAGAGGACGAATTCGAACGGGACGAAGTCAAACGGTATTTTGAACAATTCGCAGTTACAATCGTGCAATCCTTGCAACAATTGGGTTATCCGCCATGCGAAGGCAACGTTATTAGCAACAATCTGGATTGGAACCATTCGCTGACCGAATGGCAGCATAAGCTTAACGGTTGGTTCGAGGATCCGAATTGGGAGCGGGTTCGTTACCTGCTTATTGTGGCGGATGGCCGCTGCGTATACGGGCAAGAAGAACTGCTCAGTGCGCTCAAACGTCATTTTTATTCCGACATGTTGAAGAATCCAGTCATTGTCAATCATATGTTGAGCAATACGATGCGGCATAAGGTGCTTATCGGTGTATTCGGACAACTTCTGAAAGAGCAGTATGGCGAGGATGCTGGCAGCCTTGATGTGAAATACGGCGCCTATATTCCGATGGTGAATTCCATTCGATTATTAGCTATCCAGGCCGAGCTGCACGAGACCTCGACATTGGCCCGCATTCAAGAACTGAAAGCTAGGGGCAGATTGACCGATGAGGATGCCCAGGCGTATACGGTTGCATTCAAGCTGTTCCTTCGGTTGCGTCTAATGACGACCGAGCGCGAGGTGGACGCGATGTATGGGAACAATGGCAAGTTAGCGAGCCGTCGATTAACGAAGGAGTTGATCGATGAGCTGAAAACCGCCCTGCGCGTAGGGAAGAAACTCCAACGGCAGGTTCATCGCCTAATGGGCGGCAAAATGTGAGGTGTATGGGGAATCCATGAAAGAGCAAAAAGGCGTCGGACGGATGTGGCATTTGTATAAAATGGGTGGCATTACACCGGCGATTGCTTCGATGCTTGGGGCGCAGAATGCGCAGCAAATGGCATTTATCCGCTCCATGTCCAAAGAGCAGCGCAAGCAGTCCGCCATGGAGCAACCTCTGGATGAGATGGAAGTGATCGTCTTTGATCTGGAGACGACCGGGTTCTATCCCTATAACGGCGATGAGATCATCTCCGTCGGTGCCGTTAAGCTGACGGGCATGCAGCTGCACGAAGAGCAGATTTTCTACAGCCTGGTTAATCCGAAGCGAAGAATTCCGAAGCATATTACCGAGTTAACCGGCATTACGAACGATATGGCCGAGGATGCCCCGGATCTGATGCAGGTGCTGCATGACTTTATGGAGTTTGTCGGCAAAAGAATGCTCGTCGCACACGCGAGCGGTCATGATAAGCAGTTTCTGAATGCGGCCTTATGGCGTACTTCGAAAATAAACCTGACCCATCGCGTACTCGATACGATGATGGTGGCCAAGTGGCTGGAACCGAATCGGGAAGGGTACGGCCTGGATGAATTGTTGACGGACGGCGGCATCGAAATCACGCAGCGGCATCATGCGCTTGAAGACTCCTTGATGACGGCGCGGTTGTGGCAACGTTACTTGAAACGGATTCTGGCGCGCAATATTACAACGTTAGGTGACTTATATGCTTATCTGAGTAAACATTGAAGGGAGCCATGTTTGTCCTGCCTTCCGATATACCTTCACATGGGCAATATTAGAGGCATCGCGATCAGCCAAAGAGATAATCCAATAGGTAGGAATAGAGGACCACTGCATGCCCGCTAGATCGGCTTGTGACGGGATAGGCGGCGTCGTTGGATGAGAGTGGAAGAAACCGACAAGGGATTGTCGGTTTTTTTGCATGGCATAATAGGCGCTAACCCATTCTTCAGGCGCGAATGAAAAAGTGAAGCTTCTGCTTGTCGCTCGGTTCGCGATGGGATAGACGGTTTCGATCGACAGACGTGTCGATTCGGTATCGATAAATTGGCCTCCCAGTATTCCGCACGCCTCGTTAGGCAGTGCGGAGCCGGAGAGAGAGATCATCCGCAAGAGGGCCTGTGAATGGATGAGAATGGTGGAATCCGGGAGGTTCAATGGTTGCTCTTGCACGGTATCAGCCTCGCTTGCCGTTCGTTTGCCCTTTAGTATACCATACGGCGGTTTAACCGCCAGTGTCACCGGCTTGCTTAGGCGGATGGACGAATGCGGCTACAAGACCGAGTCCAGCAAGGCTTAGGCCAGCTATGACGCTGTAGAGCAGAATATCGGACTTGCTGGCAAGCCATCCGAATAATGGAGGGCCGAATGCGACACCCAAGAATCGAAGGCTGTTATATAGGGAAGTAATCATCCCCCGATGCTGACGGTCGACGGCGCCCGTAATTAAGGTGTTGAGACAAGGCAATAGAAGCCCTGTACCCACGCTGCTTAAGCTTGCGAGTCCGATAACGACCCAGACGTTCTTATAGAAGAAGGCCGCAGCAGCCAAAGAAACGGCCATTAGCGCAAGTCCGATCACCATAAGGCGCCGCATCAGCGTGCCATTGTTCTTGATATGGTGGCCTGTCATGTAGGAGGTAATGACCAGTCCTAGCAGAGGGATCGCCAGAATGCCGCCTTTGGCCACACCTTCAATCGAGTAAGGCGGTTTCTCGAGAATATCGGACAGGCGGAACAGAACGCCGAACAGGATGAAGAGGCCAAGTGAGCCAGAGACGAAGGCAGAGATGAGCCAACGCCCTTTCTGCTTGAACAGTTTCACGATATTGCCGAGATATTCCTTAATCGATGGCGGTTCCTGTTTTGATTCAGGTTCTTTGATGAAGAACATCATGGCTGCGAACGAAGCGGCACAGAACAACGGAAAGGCGAATAAAGGCGCATACCAAACAATCATCGCTAATAGAGAACCGATGATGGGGCTAAGTACTTTACCGAATCCGTTCGAGGCTTCGATTAATCCGAGTGCTTCGCTTTCCTCCCCGTCCTTATACATATCGCCCACTAAAGCCATTGCGATAGGCGATGTGCCTGCAGCGCCGATCCCTTGAAAAGCTCGAGCGGTAATAAGGAGTGCGTAAGAGTGCCATAAAGCACCTAGCCCGGCGACGATCCCAGCTACGCCATAGAGCGCTAAGGAGCCGAGGATTATTTTTTTGCGGGCAAAACGATCGGACAAATAACCCATGAGGGGTATGATTAGCCCTGCTGCAACGGAGAACGTGGAAATGACTAAGCTGGACTGAAAGTCGCTCACGTTCAATTTGGCTTGCATATCGGGTAAAATAGGTACGAGCATGGAATTGCCTAGTACGAGGACGAGCGGAACAGTGGCAAGTGCGAAGTATTGAACCCATTTCTTTCCTGAGGCGGACTTGTTGCCGTTACTGCCGTCTTTCGTCGTCTGCTTCTCCACGGTTCGCATTTTGCCGGGAGAGGTTCCCCCGTGTGTTTTCGTGCCGCTCATAATCGAACCACTCTCCATGAATTGTTGTTTTTCCCTTTCGTAATGTGCCCATAAACTTGAGGTTAATTCTGCTGCATGGTAACATGGCAATTAAGTGGCTAACGACAACGTTAGACATATATGGAAAGAAAGAAGGCTTACAATGAAGCGATCACTTATTCTGTTGGCTGTCGTAGTTGTAATGATTGGTGTGGCTGTATACCAGAATATTGAGAAGTCCAAGCCGCTCGCATCAGCTACTACGGCGCTAGAGGAAAGTAGTTCAGCCAATGCGGCTTCAGTTGAGGTTAAACCTAAGCCGGGCTATACGGCACCTGTCCTTACGCTTCCGGATCTGGCGGATCAGAATATGGTTGTAGGCGGACAGAACGATAAATTGGTGCTGGTCAATTTCTGGGCTTCGTGGTGTGGACCTTGCGAGCTGGAGGCGCCGGATCTGCAAGCCTTGTCCGAGGAATATAAGGATGGGATGGTCCTGTTAGGCGTTAACGCCACGAGCTATGATAAAGAACGTCAAGCGCGTGAGTTCGTCGATCAACAGAAATTTACGTTCCCGATTCTTATGGACCGGGAGGGGGCTGCAACGGAGCAGTATAAGATTACGTCATTCCCGACCAGCCTAATCATTGACCAGAACGGGATTGTTCGTGAGCGGGTAACGGGTGTCATTACCAAAGCCGCCTGGAAAGAGAAAATTGACAAATGGCTTCCAACATCAAACGGTTCAAGCTCTTAAGGGAACTTAGCTGCATGACCAAAAAAACGCCAAGCGCTAAAGGGGAAGGCCTTTAGATCTTGGCGTTTTTGACTTTTCATTATTTAGTGGTTAACGAGACCTAGTCGCACGCGAGGTACGTCATGTGCGGTTTCTACCTTGGACATATTGAGCAAGGCGTAACGGAAGCTGTCTACCAGTGCTTCCCAGCTAGCTTCAATGACGTTGCTGGAGACGCCGACCGTACTCCAGGAGCTCTCGAAGTCCGTCGATTCCATAAGAACGCGAACCTTGGCGGCAGTTGCGTCCTTCTCATCGATGACGCGGACCTTATAGTCGGTAAGATGAATCGCGTTAATTTTCGGATAAAATTGGACAAGCGCTTTGCGCAGCGCGTTGTCTAGCGCATTAACGGGGCCGTTGCCTTCCGCTGCCGTATAGACGGTCTCGCCATCGACATTCACTTTAACGATCGCTTCAGCATTCATCTGGCCGGCTGCTTTCTCCATAATCATCTTGAACGATTCTAGCGTGAAAATCGCCTTATGCTCGCCGAACGCGTCACGCAGCAGCAATTCCAGCGAAGCATCGGCGCCTTCATACTGGTAGCCTTGATGCTCGAGCTCTTTGATTTGCTCCATAATTTTCTTCGTCTTATCGTTGTTCGTATTAATGTCTAGGCCGAGTTCTTGCGCCTTGGAAATAATATTGCTCTGTCCGGCCAGTTCGGATACCAGAATCCGCTGCTTGTTGCCGACCAATTCCGGGCGAACATGCTCGTACGTCTTGGAATCTTTCATAATCGCGGAGACGTGAATACCGCCTTTATGCGCGAATGCGGCATTGCCGACATATGGCTGTCCGACAGGCATGTGGGCATTGGCGATTTCGCTGATATAGCGGGCCGTCGTTGTAAGCGATTGTAATTGATCGGCTGACAGACAGGCATAGTTCATCTTGAGCTGCAGGTTCGGAATGATGGAGCATAGATTCGCATTGCCGCATCGCTCGCCGTAACCGTTAATCGTACCCTGGACCTGCCGAGCGCCGGCTTGGACCGCTGCCAAAGTATTGGCGACAGCAAGCTCGCAGTCGTTGTGGGTATGTATGCCCAATGGAACAATCAATTCCTCGCGTACGCGGGAGACGATCTCATGGATCTCGGTCGGGAGCGTTCCGCCATTCGTATCGCAGAGAACGAGCCAGTCCGCACCGGCTTCCTGCGCCTTAAGAAGCACAGACAAGGCATATTCGGGATTATGCTTGTAACCATCGAAGAAGTGCTCGGCATCGAAAATGGCCTCGACATCGTTGCGTTTCAAGAAGGCGAAGGAGTCGTAGATCATCGCCAAATTCTCTTCGAGCGTTGTTTGTAGTGCCGTATGAACATGGAAATCCCATGATTTACCGACCAAAGTCGCCGCAGGCACACCGGATTCCACGATTCGTAGTAAGCTGGTATCGTGCTCAGCCACGCTATGTTTGCGTCTGGTGCTGCCGAATGCGGTCAGCTTGGCCTGCAGCCGCAGCTGCTTCGCGCGCTCGAAAAACTCAATGTCCTTGCTGTTACTGCCCGGATTGCCGCCTTCAATATAATGGACGCCGAGAGCATCAAGCTTCTGGGCGATTTTTAATTTGTCTTCCGCAGATAAACTGATTCCCTCGCCTTGCGTACCGTCCCGCAGCGTTGTGTCGAAGATCGAAATTTCCTGAGCCATGCTTGGACGCTCCTTCCTCATGTAGAATCACACAATTATATAATTGGTTCATTATAGCATGTAATACGGTGGGCGTAAACGAAGTTGTGTGTATCCAATGAGAACGAGTGTCCACTTCCGATGGACAAGTTGACGCTTCGGGCGGCGGTTAGGTATGCTGTGGTTACGCAAAATGAATGCCTATGAGGTAAGAGGATGTGAGCGGTTCATGGCAACGAATCGAACCGGACGAATTATTATTCATCTGGATATGAATGCCTTCTATTGTTCCGTTCACGAAGCGGAACAACCTGACATATATAAAGGAAAGGCGACCGCGGTCGCCGGCAGTTCCGAGCTGCGCAAAGGGGTTATCGTGACTTCTTCTTACGCCGCGAGACAGCGAGGCGTGAAGACCGGCATGACGGTTAGGCAGGGGCTGAAGCTTTGTCCCGACCTGATCCTGATTCAGCCGGACTTCAACCTGTATCGTAAATACTCCAGAGGTTTCATGTCCATCGCGAGCCAATATACACCTCTAGTAGAGGCGACCTCAATTGACGAATGCTATCTAGATATTACGGGTTCATCGGTATTCGGCGAGCCGCTTGAAATTGCGCGTACGATCCAGACCCGTATTCAGCAAGAATGGCAGCTCCCGTGCTCGATCGGTATAGCGCCGAATAAACTGTTGGCGAAGATGGCCTCAGATATGCAGAAGCCGAATGGATTCACGGTACTGCGCATTCGCGACGTGTCGAAGCTGCTCTGGCACAAGCCATGCGACACCTTGTTTGGCGTAGGGCGCAAAACAGCCGAGAAATTGCGTAAACTGAACATTCGTACCATCGGACAGCTTGCTGCCACTGACGAAAATTTGCTAATTAAGCAATTTGGGGTAGTTGGTTCTTGGCTAAAAGCCGCTGCAAACGGCATCGATCATTCCCCCGTCATCGCCGAGCGTGAGCCGAACAAATCGATTGGCCACACGACAACCATGCCCCGCGATGTTACCGAGCGTGAGGAGGCTCACCGGATTCTGCTTAATTTGACGGATCAGACTGCAAGGCGGCTGCGACGGCAGAAGCTAATGGCCAAGGCCGTCCAGATTACGATCCGCAAGCCGGACATGACGACGATTACGCGTTCCTCGACGATGGAAGTGCCGACCGACGTAATGGCAGATCTTTTCAAGGAAGCGACGACGATCTTTGATCGTTACTGGCGGGAAGGGGATCCTCTTCGATTGCTTGGGGTCACCTTGCAGAATCTTTCGCCGAGAGACGATACTGCCGTGCAGCTGGATCTGTTTAACTACGAGGAGCAGCCACGCAAGGAAGCACTCACGAAGGCAATGGATCAGTTGAGGGATAAGTTCGGCGAGGACGCCGTGCTCACGGCCGGGATGCTTGGAGACGATCCGTCAGCGCTCATCCGCAACAAGCGAATTCGGGGGACATCCTTGCAAACGGACGATCTTTTGTTATATAGTGATGAGTGAAGGTTATAATTACTCTAATTAACGCAGCTCAGATAAGTGGATTGGCTTATCTCAATAATAGGAGGGTATCACATGTCGAAATTTACTTACGTTGATAAAGATACATGCATCGCATGCGGAGCTTGTGGTGCAACGGCGCCTGACATTTATGATTACGATGATGAAGGTCTGGCGGAGACCATCTTTGATGGCGACGGCAACCTGGGCGTGAAAGAAATTCCAGAAGATCTGTATGATGACATGCAGGACGCTTGCGATGGCTGTCCTACGGATTCGATTAAGATCGCGGATTCGCCGTTCAACTAATCGAACTCAATAACGTTCCTAACGAGACCCTCGTGCTTGCATAACGCAAGCGCGGGGGTCTCTTATTTTTTTCTGAGATGATTCGAGAGCATTCACCTTGTTTCGACAAGCTTCTTATTGCCAGTCGCCGCTATACTCCACTACAATAGAGTCATAGAATCATAGACGAAAGACCTATATAACAGTGGGGACGTGGAAAAGCGCCATGCTTAGAAAAAGCTGGATTCGTTTGCTTATTGCGGGAGTTCTGATCAGCTTGTTCTGGTCGTTCCTGTACAGTCTGGGATCGGGCGGTATGCTCGGGTTTGTGGAAACCCCGCTGCGAGACGCGATACGCAAACAATCGGATAAGGAAAGAGAGCCCTATCCGCAAATCAAACTGATCAAGATCGATACGGCTTCTCTGGAACAGCTAGGCCAATTCCCATGGGACCGGGCCTTATATGCGCAACTGATCGATATGCTCGGGAGCGCTGGAGCGAAGGCCATATTCCTGGACATCGTGCTGGCTGAGCCAGGAGCCGATCCGGCGAGCGACGCTGAACTAGCTCGGGTATTGCAAAAATACCCCAATATCGTGCTGCCCGTCGTTTTTAATTTCAAGGCGGAACAGGAAGCGGCAGGCAGGATGGAGACCGAATCGATCGACTATCCTTCGGCGACGATCGGCGCCAGCCAGAATCAGTTCGGCCACATTAACGTTATGCAAGACAGCGACAGCGTCGTCAGGATGGTGACGCTCGGGGCTAAGGATGAACAAGGCAATATGATTCCCGCCGTTAGCGTGAAGCTCGCCAACTATTTATTGAAGGAAGAAGATCAGATTCGCTGGGATGAAGCGAAACAGGCTTGGTACCATGGCGATGACCGGATTCCAACGAATGAACGGCAACAAGTGACGACCGAGTATTATACGAAGCCGAGGGAAGAGACGAGTGCGGACACCGGCTATGACGCGCAGTCGTTCTTCGATGTGCTGGCGGGTAATATCCCGGCAGATTACTATCAGGACGACGTTATCCTGATCGGACCGTATGCGCCAGGCATGCAGGATGAGTATGCTACGCCGCTTAGCGAGACGCTCAAGATGTACGGGGTCGAGATCCATGCGAATATGGTGCAGTCGCTGGCGGCGGGCAAGTTTTATTTCGATACGGGCAAGCCGGTCAATTATACGACCCTGTTCGTGTTAACCTTGCTGGCCATGTTCTTGTTCGAACGATTCAAGGGGACCAGAACCTTCATCGTATACGGGATTCTCGTTATCCTATTCGTCGCGCTCTGGATGAATATTTATTTCTTCTATCATCATTTCATTGTCTTCATCTATCCGTTCCTAGCATTGACGACGGCATTCCTATGGTCGGTCGTCCTCCATTTCGTGCTAGAGCGGCGGGAGAGAAGCAGGGTCACGAATATATTCGGGCGATTCGTCCCGCGTACGGTTGTCGACGAGATGCTGGCTTCAGGAGAGGAAATTAAGGTCGGCGGACAGCGCCGCGATATCAGCGTGGTGTTCGTGGACATTCGCGGGTTTACGCCGATGTCGGAGAAGCTGGAGCCTGAACAGGTTATCCAGGTGTTGAACGAGTATTTGGACATCTGTACCAAAGCGGTATTCAAGTGGAACGGAACGCTGGACAAGTTTATCGGCGATGGCGTCATGGCGATCTTCGGCGCGCCGGTCGATCTGCCGAACCATCCGGAGCTCGCGGTACAAGCGGCGCTCGAGATGAAGCGGCAGTCGGCTGATTTGGAAGAAAGATGCTTGCGTGAGATCGGGCTCCCGGTGCGTTTCGGTATCGGCATTAACAGCGGCCCGGCGGTTGTCGGCAATATCGGATCGGAGATGCTTCGTCTTGATTATACGGCCATAGGCGATACCGTGAATCTGGCGGCACGGCTAGAGGCGAATGCCAAACCGGGCCAAATTCTGATCAGTGAAGAGACTCTAGCGCGCGTAGAAGGTCTGTTCGAGACCGAAACGATCGGCGAGATCAAGGTGAAGGGCAAAGAAATGCCGGTCCTTGTCACGCAGGTGCACGATACCCGCAAGCAGGCTGCGGACAACAATTGACATAAGGGGAGAACGGGATTGAAGACCATGACAATGAGAGGCGTAATGCTTACGCTGTGCCTCATGCTGCTAGCCGGTCCGCTAGCCTTGCTGGTGGGGGCAAGCGAAGCGTCGGCAAAAGTCAGCCGCGTCGCCATCGCTACGAAAGTAAGCGGAACCGTATCGGTATTGAAATCCGGCGGGGCTAAGGCGTTCAAAGCGTTCAAGAACATGACATTAAATGAAGGCGACGTGATCCGGACGGGTAAGGACGGTTCAATCGTGCTTGAATTGGCGAGTGACGTGGCGGATCAAGACTCGGTTACCATCGGCGCCAACTCGGAAGTTTCGTTCACGAAACTCAAGGACGAGAAGGGAACGAAGGCCAAGCTCACCGTGTGGGCCGGTTCCTTGTGGGTGAAGGTCAAGTCGGTGTCCAATGCCGACGACCGGTTCGAGGTAGAGACGCCGACGTCGATCATGGGTGTCCGCGGAACCCATTTCTTAGTGAACGTGAATCCGGCGACAGGAGTGACTCAAGTTTATTTGGCGGCAGGCGTAATTGAGTCGACCACGGCGAAAAAAATGTGGAACGTAGGGAAGACGGAGCAATTAGACGGTCAAATCTTCATTTACCCGACCCAGCAGATCACACAATTAGCAGAGTCCGATGGCGTTCAATCGATCACGTCCATCGTCGATATCGAATCGCTGGTAGCAGAGTCTTCGCCAGAGGTCATTGCTGCGCTAATCGCCAATGCGGCTTCGATCTATGAAGAACAGCAGCAAATGATCGAGAAGTGGAAAAAAGAGCTAGGGCAACCGGATGGCCTGGAAGGCTATTCGATCACAGATCCCGGCGAATTGGAACGGTTCAAACATAATATGGAGTCGTTCGTCTCCATGATCGCTCAGCAAGCCTTGCAGCAGAAGAAGATTGAGCAAGCCGACCTTCAGAAGTTGGTCGAACAAGCGAACAAAGAAGCGGGTAGAGTCATTGTAGATTTAACGGCTCCCGCGGAGATGATCCAATCGGAAAAAGATAAATTAGCGCAGGAACTGAAACAGAAGCTGATAGAGAAGGCAAAGGAAGAACAGAACCGAAAGCAGCAAGAACTAATCGAGAAGCAGAAGTCAATTGCGGACGATCTGCTTAAAAAACTTCAAGATAAGAAGCAACAGCTGTCGGAACTCAACCAAGCCAGCTATAACAAAGACTATGATCCAGACAAATCGGATACCTCCGAAAACTCCGGTTCATCGAGTAATGGTGGAAGTGTACAGCCGACAGTATCACTTGCGTTCGCCAATTCTTATACGGATAATCGAGTTGCGCTCGGTCAGACCATACCGCTCAATGTGAATTTCACAGACTTTACCTCGAAGCCAGTCTATGGTTACCAACTTGAATTGCAATATAACGCCAATGTGGCGGCATTCGACTCCGCATTGTACGCGACAGAGGCCTATACGAGCATTCGCAAACTTAGCCCATTCAAAATCGAGCCTGAAGGCGAAATCGTCAACGATGCGCTCGGCGTAGACCAGATCAAGACGATTAATTCGGGGTCCGCCACCGGGACGTTGGTTTACTCCGCTGTACTCGTACAGTCCGGCACGGCCGTTAACGTGGCGAATAACTCCATCGTCCTTCGCGTTCCTTTCCAAGCCACGGAGGCTGGAACAGCCGTTTTCAGCATCAAGTCGCTGAAAGTATTCGATAAGGATGGTAATACAATTACAACGATTGCCGGCAATTCGCTATCGTTAGAAATCTATCTACCCCGCGTATAAGGAGAGGACAACGACATGAAGAAGTGGAAGACATCCATTATGACGGCGGCAGCGGTCACTCTCCTTACCGGGAGTTTAACGACTGCAAGCGCGGCTTCGACGAGCACGCTGCTGGCAAGCCGCCATTTACTTGAAATCCATACCCTTGCCGGCACAGGCGAATATGCGTTTCAAGATGGCGATGCTGCTCAAGCCGCATTCCATGAACCGACTTCGCTGATCTATGATTCAGCCGGCGGAAATTTGATCGTCAGTGATACGCAGAATCAGCGTATTCGCTTAACGGTGAAGAACGGGACGACGAGCACGTTAGCCGGCCTATCATGGGGAGAGGACGAGTTGAACGTTCCTTTTGGCGGGATGAATGACGGGGGCAAAGATGCGGCGGTGTTGAATCATCCCGCCGGACTTGCCAAGGATGGTCAAGGCAACATTTACTTCGCGGATTCCGACAATCATGCGATCCGTAAACTCGATAAGAACGGCAACGTGATGACTATTGCGGGGAATGGCGTTCTCGGACGCACAGACGGGAATGTTACATCGGCGCAATTCTATCATCCGTTGGATGTAGCCGTTTCGAGCAGCGGAATCCTATATGTCGCCGATACGCTGAATCATGTCATCCGCAAAATCGAAGGAAATCTTGTCACCACCATCGGCAACGTTTCGAAACGAGTCATTGAAGTGCAGCCTGGCGATTTTGAATACGCGGGAGACTTTGCGGACGGTTCGCTTAGTCAAGCAAAGTTCAACGAACCAAGCGGTCTGGCAGTGGACAGCAGCGGAAACTTGTATGTAAGCGATACGGGGAATCAGCGCATTCGTTATATCGATTTTGCCAAAGGTACGGTAACGACCGTCGCCGGCGGCGCCTCGGGATCAGCGGTTAGCTACAATGGCGACTTCTACGCGGAAGGGGATTACGCAGACGGGACTGCCGCGGATTCCCGTTTCCACGCCCCGCGCGGATTGGCTGTTACGCCTGAAGGCGGACTGCTTATCGCCGATTCGCTCAATCACGTCATTCGTTACTTAAAGGATGGCATGGTAACGACTGTTGCGGGAACGCCGGATGAAGACGGCGAGCAGGAGGGCATTGCAACCGCGGCAGGCTTCCATTCGCCTACCGATGTCACATGGATCGGGAATGATAGCTTTGCCGTTGCCGACGCTGGCAATAACGTCGTTCGCATCGTGCAGAAGTACCAAGTGCCGGCGAACTTGAAGGCGGACGCTTCCATCCATTTGCTGCTCAATGAGCAGGAGTTGGCGAGCGATGTTGAGCCATTGATCGTGAACAACACGACATTCGTGCCGCTGCGTATTCTAACGGAGAAACTGGGCTTTAAGGTTGCCTATACGAAGGCCAGTACGGTACTGTCCAAAGGCGATCTCAGTTATACCGTTGTTCCGGGGGCCACAACGATCCGCAAGAAATCGGGACAGACCGAAAGCGTGATTACGCTTGCCAATGCTCCATTCACGCACAGCAGCCGGATGTTCTTACCGGTTCGTTTCTTCGCCGAAGAAGCGGGGCTGGACGTGCAATGGTTGCCCGAAGCGCAAGCCGTGCTGATTCGCGAGAAGCTATTCGCCACGAATTAGGGAATCAAACAAATGAGGGCCGTCCGTTGGATTAACGGACGGCCCTATCGGTTTAGAAGTAAGAAGTGTTACGTTGTGAGGAGCAGCACGGCCATGAGGATGACAAGTACGGCAAAGCTCGAAATGATCCATACCAACGCCTTCTTATTCACTTGCTCCTTCGGTTTGGTTTTAAGTGTCGGCGGTCTTTTCTTCGGATGGCTCATGCGGATCAACCCTTCTCTTAAAAATTGGTACATGTGTCTATATTGTAACCGTTTGCGCAAAGATGGGCAATATCGTTTGTCGCATTTTGCAACGCAAAAAAGGCATTAGATGGGTATAGCTCTTTCTTTTTAGGCCAGAACACGATAAACTGTCAGGTAGAGCTAACGAGAACGGAGTGGATGTTAAGTTGTTGTACACGAAGCTGGCCAAGCCTTTTTTCTTCAGGCTGGATGCGGAGAAAGCCCACCATATGGTGATTGACGGCCTGTATACGGCAGGGAAGATTCCTGGTATACCTGGTCTTGCGCGGGGCATGTGGGGGGTTAAAGACTACCAAGAGCTTGCAGTAGATTTATTCGGACTGAAATTTCCGCATCCGATTGGTCTGGCAGCGGGATTGGATAAGAATGCGAAGGCTGTCGACATGTTCGCGAACATCGGCTTTGGCTTCGCAGAGGTTGGCACGGTAACGCCTAAAGGCCAAGTAGGCAATGATCAGCCGCGTTTGTTCCGGCTCCCGTCGGATGAAGCGCTGATTAATCGGATGGGCTTTAACAATGACGGTGCGGATGCGATGGCCGAGCGCCTGGCAGCCGTACGCGAGCGCCGAATACCGATCGCCGTCAACATCGGCAAGAACAAAGTAACGCCTAATGAGCTTGCGCACGAGGATTACCGCGCTTGCCTGCAGAAACTATATCCGTACGGCGATTTCTTCGTTGTCAATATTAGTTCCCCGAACACGCCGGACCTTCGCGCGTTGCAGCACGGCGATGAGCTTAGGTTGCTGCTTACAACCGTTATGGAAGAGATGGCCATTCAAGCGAAGAAGAGCGGCAGAGGTCAGAAGCCGGTTCTGGTTAAGATCGCACCGGATATGACGGATGAGCAGCTGGCGTATACCGTAGATACCATATCGCAGAGCGGAGTATCCGGGATTATCGCTACGAATACGACGATCAGCCGCGAGGGGCTAGGCCATCCGAACGCCAAGGAGACCGGCGGTTTAAGCGGATTGCCGCTCAAAGACCGCTCGACGGCCGTTATTCGTTCGGTTTATAAACAGACGGGCGGCAAACTGCCTATTATTGGTTCCGGCGGCATTTTTACAGCGGATGACGCATACGATAAAATTCGCGCTGGTGCGAGTTTAGTCGAAATTTATACTGCGCTTATATATCGAGGACCCGAATTGCTGAATGAACTGGCGCTTGGTCTTCGCAAGCGTCTGGCGGAAGACGGATTCGTCTCCATCACAGAGGCGGTTGGAGCAGATTATCGGTAACGAACAGGAGGCGGCTGGATGGACGGTAGAGACTGGAGCCTGTTTTTACAGCCTTATGAACAAGCGGTAGAAGAATTGAAGGTTAAACTGAAGACATTGCGGACGGAGCTTAAAGTTCGCGAGGCGTATGCGCCGATCGAATTCGTCACAGGGCGCGTGAAGAAGATTTCGAGCATTCTGGAGAAAGCGAAGCGGCTTTCCGTTCCGGCCGAGAAAATCGATACCGGGATCGAAGATATAGCGGGCATTCGCATTATGTGCCAATTCGTGGACGACATTCGCCGCGTGGCGGATATTATTCGCGCCCGCAAAGATTTAACGCTCGTTTATGAGAAGGATTATGTGACGAATTATAAGGAGAGCGGATATCGGAGCTTCCATATGATCGTCGAATATCCCGTTCAGACGGCGCTGGGGATGAAGAATGTACTCGCTGAGATCCAGATTCGTACCCTCGCGATGAATTTCTGGGCGACGATCGAGCATTCGCTCAATTACAAGTATAAGGAAAGCTTGCCGGACGAGGTGCGCGAGCGGCTGAAGAAAGCATCCGAGGCCGCCTTTATGCTGGATACGGAAATGTCTAGCATCAGACAAGAAATTTTGGACGCCCAAATGGATTTCGAAAAGAAGTCGAATATGGTATCCAGCGTCCTTAGCGATATTCAAGATCTGTATTTCTTCCATCGCGTTCGCGAAGCCGCACAATTCCAGCTTCGGTTCAACGAATTGTGGGAGCAGGAGGATGCATATGGCATTCGAATGCTGGCCGATGAGATTAAAGTGGCGATCAGCCGCGCGAAGAAGAACAATAATGGATAAGAACGGACAAGAAGCTTGTGACCTTGGCAGCATGGAATGCGAAGGTTCCAAGCTTTTTTGCGTTTTCTGTCACGTATTTCCAGGCGCGATCGACAAGCATCGGGCAACATTAGACCTTTTTCTATGTTTCTCTCATTTGTTATGATAAAATTAGCTACATTAAGCAAACAAGTGGAGTGTTCACATGAAGAAGGTTACGATGCAGCAAATCGCCGATCAAGTCGGCGTATCGAAATTCGCCGTCTCCCAAGCCCTGTCGGGCAAGCCCGGCGTCAGCGATGAGACGAGAGAGCGAATCGTGCAGACGGCTGCCATGCTGGGCTATTACTCTCAGCGGCATGCAAGATTGAAGCAGGGGACAGGCGTATCACAGGAACGCGAAACGTCAGGGACGGTCAACAAGATGACGGTGATTGTGCTCATACCGAATGTGAGGTTCCAGAACAGGGATTCCTTGTATTGGGGCCGAATTATCGACGGGGTCACGATCGCGCTCGAGGAACAGGGACTGGGCGTCATGATGGTGACGGAATACAACACGGACTACTTCTTGAATGTCATCAATCCGAACGCGGTGCTGGGCATGATCGGGATCGGACTGATCGCCAACCGCGTCCTGCTTGACGTACGCAATGCGGGTATTCCGTTTGTGCTGATCGATCATGAGGAAGCGTTGGTCCCGTGCGATACGATCTTCATGAACAATTATGATTGTATGCGGCGGGTAACCACCCATCTGATCGGACTTGGCCATCGTAATATCCGTTTCGTCGGCAGCCCGTTCTATTCTCGCAGCTTCTATGACCGCTATATGGGCTATAGAGCGGTTTTGGAAGAATACAAGATTCCGCTGCCACGGGAAATCGAGGCTATGCAGGCAATTGAATTGGAAAGCGACATAGAGGTTGGTATACGGTCATTGATGGAACATCAGCAGTTGCCAACCGCGTTCGTCTGCGCCAATGACTCGCATGCGATTCAAGTGATTGCCGTACTCTCTTCGCTAGGCGTGAACGTGCCGGGGGAAATATCGGTTACTGGATTCGATAACACCGAGGAGAGCGCGCAATGCGAGCCGGCCGTAAGCACGGTCAATGTGCCGAAGGAAGAATTGGGCAGACGAGCTGTGGAGACGCTGTTGCGCAGGCTTAGCAATCCGGACGTGCCGATCGAGAAAGTGCTGCTCTATGGCGATCTGATCGTTCGCGAATCCGTTCAGGCGACTGAAGCGGCAGACAGTTAGTTTAAGGTCACGAAGCAAAACAAGAACAACCCCCGAACTGCTGGCGATCACCAGCGGCCGGGGGTTGTTGGCCTGCTACGAGATTCAGATGGATGGCTTAAACTTGGCGTCAATCGCATCGCGGATCTCGTCCGTCGTCTTGCCTGCCTTGTTCATCTCGATGATGTCCTCAAGCTCTTCCATGCAAATCCCGCAGCTAGCGCTATGGTTGGTCCACGTGATGGAATCTTCGTCAGTCTCCCCGATATAGCAACGATAGAGGGAGTCATGCTTCCGCTCCGCGTCGTCCATGCAGCCGCAATAGCAGTTGATCTCCTTCAAGATCTCTGCGACGCTGCCGACCTGCGCATACAGATCTTGGGTCAGTTTGCTGTAATCGGTCAGGAAGCTTGGGGCTACGGCAAAGGATTCCGTCGTCTCGAACAGCTCGGAACCGTGCTGGTGCTGCTTGCTGTCGCCGCTGCTGCTGCATGCAGAGAGAACGACGACAGCGGATATCGTTAGGGCTGACAACGAGACGAGCCACTTGACCGCGCTGCGGCGGGATTGAGCTTCGGGCTGCCGATCGGCTTCGCGCGTAAGGCGCTTCATCACGCGGCATCATCCTTTACGGGCGCATTGATCTTCGCTTTGTACTTCTCGAAGAAGGCGCGGTAATCTTCAATGGTGTTGCCGGTGTCGGTTCCCGGCTCTTTGATACCGCCTACGATTTTGTCGGCTTGCACGCCATTCTCGTAATAGACGAGCGTCGGCGTGTATTCGATATTTTCTTTACCAAAGTATGGCGTGTATTCGAGCAAGTTGAACTGCTTCATATCTACGTCCAGTTCCTCGGTCAGAGGCGTCAAGAAAGGCGTCGTGTACTTGCAATGCGGACAGCTGGCCGAGAAGAAGTAGACGAAGAAATTCTTCTTGTCCGATTTCAGCTGTTCAAGCTCGTCAGGCAGAATGATGTTCTGATAATTCTCGTCATCAAGAAGCGCCTTCGTATCGGGTTGAAGTTCGGAGGTACTCTTGCCGTAAACATTGTTCTTGGTCTGGTTATTCACGACGACGAGCAGTGCGACGATAACGACCAGAATGACTGCGAAAATAATGAAAGGCTTGCTGCTCGATTTCTTGTTCTTGCTGCTTGCATACGTGTGTGTTTTCTTCTTCGTGGAAATGATGATCGACCTCCGAATGGACAGGTAATATTGGTCAAGCTAACGGCTTTATTATACAATAAGACGAATCAATAAAAAAACGTTAGTTTCCAACTTTAGTCAATATGTACGCTGCGATCTTTGACTTGCCTTTCACAATCGTAAGAGTGGGAATGCAGCATGGATCGAAGTTTAATAAAGGAGTCTACCTATCATCATGGGCATCTTGCTACCTGAGAAATTTCGGCATAAAATGAAAGGCTTGCTCGGCGAAGAGTTCGAGGCGTTCCTGGCCTCCTATGAACGACCGCGGAAGTACGGCCTTCGCGTGAATACATTGAAGCTTGAGACCGACCAGTTTCTGCGCATATCGCCCTTCGCGCAGCGGCTAACGCCTGTGCCATGGACGAAGGAGGCCTTCTATTACGAAGAACAGGACCGTCCGGGCAAACATCCCCATTACCATGCGGGGCTGTATTATATCCAGGAGCCGAGCGCCATGGTTCCTGCGGAACTGCTGGACGTCCAGCCGGGAGACCGGGTACTCGACCTGTGCGCTGCCCCGGGAGGCAAGTCGACGCAACTAGCCGCGAAGCTGCAGGGCCGTGGCGTGTTGGTGACCAACGATAATGCCAGAGAACGGACGAAGGCGCTGGCCAAGAACGTGGAGCTGGCCGGCGTACGTAACGCAATCGTACTGAACGAGGAACCTGCCGCTATCGCACGCGTGTTCGAGGGCTGGTTCGACCGCATTTTGGTGGATGCGCCTTGCTCGGGCGAAGGCATGTTCCGGAAGGACGAGTCCATGATCGCGGAATGGGAGAAGCATTCCGTCGAGCGCTGCTCGCTTATGCAGAAGGACATCCTGCAACATGCCGCCGCGATGCTGGCTCCCGGCGGAACGCTCGTCTATTCGACCTGTACGTTCTCGCCGGAAGAGAATGAGTGGCAGATCGCAAGGCTGCTTGCTGATCATCCGGAGATGGAGGTAGAAGCGGTTGAACTTCGCTACGGTTGGGCGGCAGGCCGTCCCGACTGGATCAGCGAAGAGCTGCGGGCTCCCTTAAGCGAGGAGCGTCTGGCGAGCGTGGCCGGAACGGTCAGATTGTGGCCGCATTTGACCGAAGGCGAAGGGCACTATGCCGCAGTTCTTCGCAAACGCCTTACAGACGCGTCCGATCAACCTATCGCAGAACGTCAATCGAATCGCGATCTGCCGGATGAGTCCGCCAAGCAGGACAGTCGCGGGCAGCGCAAGTCGAAGTCTGCTCCCAATCCGGCGGGACGCGATCGTTCCCTTCGCTCCGAGGCCAAAGGCGCGAAGGGCGGCCGTGACCGCCACAGCGGCCAGAAGCTGCATAAACGCGAGGCTGCGGAGGTCGATCCCGTCGCATCGTGGCAAGCTTTTGCGAGCGGTCATCTGCCAACCGCATCCGATTGGCCGGGACGATTGGTCGCTTTTGGCTCGAGACTCTACTTGCAGCCGTACGGCATCCCGTCATTGGATGGATTGCACGTGGTGCGTGCCGGTTGGTACTTAGGCGAAGCGGGAGCGCATCGCTTCAGCCCTTCACATCCGCTTGCGTTGGGACTGCGCGAGATGGAGGCTGGCTCGATTCTTGAGCTGCTATCGGATGAATCGGATACGCTTCGATACTTGAAAGGTGAGACGCTGGCGCTGGAGCCAGACCGTCTTCCCGTAGCCAAAGGATATGTATTGGTATGCGTCGACCATCAGCCGATTGGCTGGGGCAAATATAGCGGTGACGGTATGCTGAAGAACGAGCTGCCGGCCGGATGGAGGTGGATGTAAATGGCGAAACGAATTCGGCTCGATAAACTGATCTCGAACATGGGCTTCGGCTCTCGGAGCGAGGTGAAACTGGCGGTCAAGCAAGGGCGAGTCACCGTGGATGGCGTTAAGGCCAAGGACAGCGGGATGCAGCTCGATCCCGATCAGGCGAAAGTGGTCATCGACGGCGAGGAAGTATTGTACCGGGATGTTATCTACGTCATGATGAACAAGCCGCAGGGCGTAATCTCCGCGACGGAAGACAACCGCGACCGGACGGTCATTGATTTGCTCGACCCGGAGGATCAAGTGCTGCAGCCGTTCCCGGTCGGCAGGTTGGACAAGGATACCGAAGGGCTGCTGCTTATCACGAATGACGGCCAGCTCGCCCATGATCTGCTGTCGCCGAAGAAGCATGTGCCCAAGACTTACGAAGCAGACGTCCTTGGCGATGTCGGACAAGCGGATATCGAGGCGTTCGCGCAGAGCGTTACATTGGACGACGGCTACGAAACGATGCCGGCGCAGCTGATCATTAACGATAAAGAGACGCGGCAGGATGAGGTCGTTAGCCGCATTACGCTTACGATTCACGAAGGCAAATTCCATCAGGTGAAACGGATGTTCGAGGCAGTCGGCAAAAAGGTGATTTACTTGCGCCGAATATCCATGGGGCCACTGCAGTTGGACGAATCGTTGCCGCTGGGATCCTATCGGCTGTTGACCGAAGCCGAGCTGGAGCAGCTGATGGCGGTTCGGGGCGAACACGCCGCGAAATCCAAACGTTAGTCTGCAAACCTTCAAATAGAAAGAGTGGAGCATATCGATGGCATTACATTATGACATGATTGCGCTTGATGTCGACGGCACGCTTTTGACCGACGCCCATCAGCTGACTGAGGAGACGCGCGCAGCCGTACGCGAAGCGGCCAAGCTAGGAGCCGAGATCGTCCTTTGTACAGGCAGAGGTCCGATCAATACGCTGCCCGTGCTCGAGGAGCTGGGCTTGTCCGGCACGATTATTACGCACAATGGCGCCGCTACGGTGGATGCTGCCCGCAAGGCGGTGCTTCACCAGTACGATCTGTTACCCGATGAATTACAGCGGTTCATCGCCTACTGCCGCGAGGGCGGGCATCATTTTGATATCAATACGGCGTTCGAGCTGATGACGGAATCTATCGGACCATCGGCGGAAGCCATGTACAGCCAGTTCAATGTTAAACCGATCTTAGGACCGTTCGGTTCCCCGCTGCCGCAAGGGCTCGTGAAGTTTACCGTATTCGGCACACAGGATGTCATGGATGAAGTGGAAAACGCATGGAATAGTTGGTCGCATGGGCTGAACCACATCCGCAGCGGAGATTTCTTCATCGACGTCCAGCATCCGCTCGCGAGCAAGTCGTCGGCATTGAAGCAGCTGGCCGACCTTAGAGGCGTTGACCCGAGCCGTGTTATGGCGATCGGGAACTACTACAACGATGTCGGCATGCTGACCTTCGCCGGACTTGGCGTAGCCGTTGCCAACTCGCCCGAAGCGGTCAAGGCGGCCGCGAACGTTATCACGTCATCGAATGAAGAGAACGGCGTTGCGCAAGCGCTGCGCGGTTATGCGTGGTCATAGCCGTTTGAATGCGAAAAGCCGAAGGGGAGATCCCCTTCGGCTTTTGCACTGCGATGGCAAGGTGTTGATTAGTACAGTACGCCTTTAGTTACGATTACCAGCAGAATGAACAGTACCAAGATCAAACCTGCGCTTGAGAAGCCTCCACCGTGTACACCGGACATTGAAATTCCTCCCATATAAGAAATTTCCGACGCCGTGTTGCTTTCCTTTGTCTCATCTCTCGGCACTCGGTATACGATAATATATGCCATACCGCCGTTGGCGATTGGACATTAGCCCGGGTGCGAACATAATTAGGCGAATGTCCATATGCCATTGCCGCGTTCGTCTGGAGACGAAGGGTGGGCTGCTAACCGTTCATGATGGCTGCGCAGGTTATTTGAAGCGGCGCAGACCTTTGGGCAGATGGTTCTTCACGATCCCGCCGCTTGCTTTGCCCCATCCGAGGGGCAGACCGTTTACGGCTACGATCCCCCAGCCGGTATGACCCGATTCAGCAGGCAGCGTCTCGCCGCGCAAATAGGCGTGAACTTCCGGCGCTTCCGCCGCATAGGACTGTACCCATGCTGCATGGTTGGCTGAGATGGCCAGCGCGAGCGCATGGGCTGGCTCGAACCGGTTCTTCTTCATATCCCCTAGATGCAAGCCCGGACGCGGGACCTTCAGTCCGTTCAGATCAGCTGCCGCGATTAAGCTGCTGCCTGCTCCTTGAGGCAGCCAATAGAGCGCTTCGCCGTAACGAACCGTTTCACCGGGACCGATGGGAAGCCCGCCGGGGAGCGATTCGGCTGCGAATGCTTGGACGAACGCCATATCGGAAGATGGCCGTTCTTTGCTTTCCGATCGTTTGGCTTTGCCTGATTTCTTAGCTCGCGTTTCACTCGTGGCTGGCAGCGCATCGTTCGCCTCGGCAGATTTGCGCAGCACGGCAACAAAATGCCCCTCGCCCCTGACGAGATGCGGCCACACCCGCTCCGTCTCCACGACGGAGAATTCCGGATGCTGCTGACAGAAGGCTGCGATGGCCTCTTCGTTCTCCGAGCGGTTGAACGTGCAGGTCGAATAGACGAGACGTCCACCCGGCTTCAGCATGATCGCCGCATGCTCCAGAATATCAGTTTGACGAGCGGCGCACATCGCCACATGTTCAGGCGACCATTCGGCAATGGCTTGTTCGTCTTTGCGGAACATCCCTTCGCCGGAGCAAGGCGCATCCAGCATGATCCGGTCGAAAAAGGCGGGGAAGCGGCGGCTCAGCTCGTCGGGAGCGGCATTCGTGACGATGGCATTCGCGATGCCGAACCGTTCCACGTTCTCGCTTAAGATCTTGGCGCGCGCCGGATGGATTTCGTTGGCGATCAACAGGCCTTGGCCTTTCATGGCGCCTGCGATTTGCGTGGTTTTGCCGCCTGGGGCTGCCGCAAGATCCAGGATGACTTCGCCCGGCTGCGGATCGAGCAGCGCGGCGGCCGTCATCGCGGACGGTTCTTGAATATAGTAGAGCCCGGCATCATGGTAGGGATGCTTGCCTGGCCTTGCAGATTCTTCGTAATAGTAGCCGTTGCTGCACCAGCGGATCGGGCTTAGGGTGAACAGCGAGGTGAGCTCGCCTAGCAGCTCTTCGTGCTGATCGTACTTAAGCGGGTTGAGGCGCAGTCCGTATGTCCGAGGCTCATCGTAGCTTTGGAGGAAACGCTCCGTCTCATGTCCAAGCAGATGCTGCATTTGATTAATGAAGGATTTAGGTAATGAGGCACGCACGATGCAAGATACTCCTTTTCGTCTGAAAATCGTAATCGCATCATTATACCATAACAGGACGAACAGGGCGGAATGCACCTCGTGTTCTAATTGGTTATGGAAAATATATCCTGTATTTACTGTGAGGAATGTATAATCAATAGGCGGTTCGATTCGTCCGAATCTCGTTATCGAGCAAAGGAGTGATCAGACTTGGGTGTTCTCGCCATGATCATTATCTATTTCATTCTTGGCGCGCTGGTCGTCAAGGTAGGGATTGACAACTCCAAGAACACGCACTATGTTAGAGAACTATTGGAAGAAGTACGGGAGCTCAAAGAAATAATCAAGCAGCAGAACAAGCGGGAGGACTACGATGATCTCCATTAAACCTTATGAAGAGGTGGACTTGGCCGGCGTCGCGGCGCTTATGGCGGATCTGGGATATCCTTCGGAGCACGAAGCAGTAGCCAGACGGCTCGGTCATATACAAGCACACGACTCGCTTCACGTCTATGTCGCGCATGCATCCGGAGAAGTAGCTGGGCTGATCGCCCTGCGATTATGTTGGAACATGGAATATGACAATCCGACCGCGCAGGTTGCGCTAATCGTGACGAAGCAATCTATGCAGGGCCGGGGGATCGGGAAAGCGTTAATGGCTTTCGCCGAAGGCTGGGGCCGGGAAAGAGGCGCCGGCGATATGATGCTTACGAGCGGCAATAAGCCGGAGCGGCAGCGTGCGCACGGCATGTATCAGCATTTGGGCTATCGCAATAACGGCATCCGATTCGTCAAACGATTGAAGTAGCCTGAATGTCATTGATAAACAATAAGATAAAGGGAGAACGTCATGACGACTACACTGACAACGAAACGCCTGATTCTTCGCAGTCTCGATGGTTCGGCTGCAGATGCTGTACGTGATTATTATCATCGGAACCGCGAGTTTCTGGAAGCGTGGGAGATTAAACGGGACGATAGCTTCTATACGATGGAGCATCATGAAGAGCTGCTGGGCATTGACCAGCGGCTTGAGGCGGTGGGGACGCAGGTTAGACTCTGGTTATTCCACAAGGATGCGCCAGAGACGGTGATCGGGACGGCTACACTGAGCAATATCGTTCGCGGTGCGTTCCAATCCTGTTATCTCGGTTACCGGATCGATGGGGAGCTGGCCAATCAAGGTCTTATGACGGAGGCGCTGCAAGCGCTGATCGAGCATGCTTTCACGGAAATGGGCTTGTACCGGATCGAAGCCAATATTATGCCGCACAATGAACCATCGCTGCGCGTCGTTGCGAAGTTAGGCTTTTATGAGGAAGGCCGGGCCATCAAGTACTTGCGTATTAATGGCGTGTGGGAAGATCATATTCATATGGTGCTTCGCAATACGAAAATGGAATAACGTCAAAGAGCGGTTCAGCTTTCGGCCAAGCCGCATATATATCCATTGAGGTGATGGATATGCCATCTATACGCGAGCAAATCGAGGCGTTGCCGATTGCCGAAGATGCCAAAGGCGTTATTCATGAAGTCATTAAGCGCAAAGGAAAAGTCGATGGCCTAAAAAGGATGCAGATCTTGCTGGCCATCATCAACAGCGGCGTGGCCATTATCATCTTGGTCTGGCTGTACAAGCTTAGTCTGGTATCGAACGTGAACGTCTTTGAGCTTATCAGTTATTTGGGCAGCAGCACCGCCTCAACCTTTTTCTTGCTCGTGGCGATCTCATCCTTCATCTATTCCGGTCATGTTACGAAGGAGCATAAGAAGGAGAAACAGAAGTACGACGATCTGCGACGCGAGGCGATTACCTATTTGAGAGCCAGATGGGATATCGGCGAAGGCTCCTTGCTGCGGGACCGCATTTCCTCCATTCTGGATCAGGGAGGAATCAATTTGATTTTTTACAGCTGAATCTGTGGATGCAAGGCGGTGACCGATGCGGTTACCGCTCTTATTTATCGTTCAGATCTGATTTTCAATGTAAAATAGCAGTAAATAAATATATTCAAACATATTCAAAGATGTTAAACTGATGTTAACAAAAATAAAAACAACCTCATCTATGCCTAAGCCATTTTCTTATGCTATTATACGGGAGGAATTAAGCGATGAAGCAAGCGAAAGGCATGAAACACTGGATTATTCCGGATGGATATATCCCACCGACTAGCGCGGGCACGCTCCTTAGCCATGAATCGATCTGCGTATTGAACTGTTCTTCGGAAGAAGCGCTGTTGAAGCTGACGATTTTTTTCGAGGACCGCGAACCGATTGAGGATATTCTGGTCGTGATACCCGGACGGAGAACGAAGCATGTCCGCACAAGCTCATTAGCCAAGAACGGGGAATCGATTCCTGTCGGTGTTCCCTATGCGATAGAACTTATTAGCGATATCCCTGTCGTTGTCCAATACAGCCGGTTGGATGCCACGCAGGCGGAGAACGCGCTTATGTCGGTCATGGCTCATCCGCTTGCTTAGTGTACGCTTGAGCTAGCGTTATGGCATGCGCAGGCAACGAACATGCCGCGTGAGACAGCAGGCAGGGGGAAGAGAGGTTGATGAAGCGATGCTCGTAGCAGAACGATATGAGCGAATTGTGCAGCTGGTCAATGAACGCGGCAGCATTCGAGTCACCGAACTCAGCGAGATCTGTCAAGTGACCGAAGAGACGATCCGGCGTGATCTGGATAAGTTAGAGGCGACGGGCAAGCTGCGGCGTTCGCACGGCGGTGCGGTCAGCGTGAAGGAACAGCATAGCGAAACCCCGTACGCAGAGCGTGAGATCATCCACGCCGATGAGAAGAGAAGGATTGCCGCCGAAGCGGTCAATTGTATCTCGCCGAAAGATCGCATTCTGCTGGACGCCAGCACGACGGCTTGGTACATGGCGGCGAGTCTGCCGGATATGCCGCTTACGGTATTGACCAACTCGATCCGGGTTGCCACCGAGCTCAGCACCAAAGAGAAGATTCAAGTGATCGCGGCGGGCGGCCAACTGGCGCAGCGCTCCTTATCGTTCGTCGGGCCGCTCGCCGAGCGGTCGCTCGAGAGCTATCATGTCGACAAAGCTTTCCTGTCTTGCAAAGGCGTGCATATGGAGCGGGGGATCAGCGAGTCCCACGAGCTGCAGGCGCGCGTGAAGAGCAAGATGGTCGGCATGGCCGATCATGTCTACTTGCTTGCGGATGCCAGCAAGTTCGGGGTACAGGCGTTCACCCATGTCGCTAATCTGCAGGAGATCCATACGCTGATCACGGATCGCGGCATCGACGAGCTTACGCTTGCGCAACTGAAGGAGAAAGCGATCGAAGTTATAATTGTATAGACGCCTTAAGGCGTAATCAGGCAGCTCCCTCGCATACCATGCATCCGTGGTTCAGCGAAGGGGCTGTTTTTATTTTTTGCCTAAACGTCCTTGGGCAGCCGGTTTCCAAATGTTACGAGCTATGATAGTATTTCGAATATTACAAAAAAATGCAGTCTAGTAAGAGGGCTTGGAGAAGGAGAGATGAAGATGCAAGAGCAGCGGCTAATATCCCTGATAGAAGCGAACCCGCGATTGATGGCAGATTTGCGCTTGGTGCGGGAGATTGTTCCTGAAGAAGCCTATATCAGCGCAGGCTACATTCGGAACTATGCATGGGATGTTCTGCACGGATACGACGCAAGGGACAAGCATACCGATATCGATGTCGTCTATTATAATCGCGACCAACTCGGGGAAGAGCGCGATCTTGCTTACGAGCAGCGGTTGATCCAAGCGACGGGACGACCGAGCTGGTCGGTCAAAAATCAAGCGCGAATGCATCTGCGCAACGATGATGCGCCGTACGACTCGCTTGAAGATGCGCTGAGCCGCTGGCCGGAGACGGCTACCGCGATAGGCGCGAGAATCGACGAAGAAGATCGTATTCACTTCTGCGCTCCTTATGGACTAGAAGACTTATTCGCGCTGAAGCTGCGCCAGAGTCCGTTATTCCTTAACCGGGACTACTATCGGCAACGAGTAAGTAGCAAGAACTGGCGGGCGGATTGGCCGCTCCTGCAGGAGCTGGAAGGAGGCGAGTCGTAATGGGTCCATTCCAGCAGCGTATCGAATCCGAAGCGGAACTCCGCGAATTGCTCGGTCATCCCAATGCAATCGTACAGCGAAAAGTGATTCATCGGTTGGATGCACACTGCCGGCATTTTATCGCACAGTCCCCGCTCTTGTTCGCGGCGACCCCGGATGCATCCGGCGCTTGCGATGTCTCGCCTCGAGGAGACGCGCCGGGCTTCGTGCACGTGGTGGATGAGCAATATCTCGTCATCCCTGAACGTCCCGGCAATCGTCGAATGGATACGTATCTTAATCTGTTATCGAATCCTCATATTGGTCTGATCTTTCTTATCCCGGGGCTTCAGGAAGTGCTTCGTATTAACGGGGAGGCCTGTCTGACGCAAGATCCATCGCTTATGGCAGCGACGGCCGCGCATGACAAAGTACCGAAACTCGGCATCGGCGTGAAGGTGAAAGAGTGTTATATGCATTGCGGTAAAGCATTCATTCGTTCCGCGATATGGAACCCGCAGGAATGGCTTGATCAGGCGGACTTGCCCATACCGGCAAGAATCATTGCCGACCATGTGAACGATGCAGGCATTCGGGAGCAGCAAGTTGCCGATGGTCTGAGAGAAAGCTACGAGCAGCGGCTATATTAACGATCCAGCTTAACGACGTGAAGAAGGGTGAACGAGATGAAGATCAGCAAACATAATGCCGAACATTACAAATGGGGAGCGGACTGCGACGGCTGGGTAATGGTGCAGCGCCTGCAACAGAGTGTCATCCATGAGCTGATGCCGCCAGGAACGCAGGAGGTCCGTCACTATCATCGGGAAGCGACGCAATTTTTCTTTGTACTGCATGGTGAGGCGGTCATGGAGATCGAAGGAGAGGAGATAACGCTGAATGCCCAGGAAGGCATCGAAGTGCAACGGGGTTTATGTCATTGCATCCATAACCGCTCGCAGCTGCCGGTCGAATTTCTCGTCATCTCGAATCCGACCACCAAGGGAGATCGAGTGATAGAAAGCGGCGGGGAGGCAGTTTCGTAATGGCGATTCGAACAAGGCAGATGGCAGCGGCCTTTCTCTTCCATGGCACGAAGATACTGCTCATGCACAAGCGCGGTTCGCGCTGGCAGCGGCAGACAGTGCCCTTCTATAGTGCCATCGGCGGACATTTGGAGCCGGAGGAACTGAATGATCCTTATGCGGCATGCTTGCGGGAGATTGAAGAAGAGACTGGCCTTGCCGCATCCGACTTGGAGAACCTGCAACTTCGATATGTGCTGCTGCGGCTGAAGGAAGACGAGATCCGCCAGCAGTTTATTTATTTTGGCCGCGTGAAGCATGATCAGGTCGTCGCCTCGGATGAGGGGGAGCTCGGGTGGCATGAAATAGCAGAACTAGCCTCCCTTCATTCCTCGCACATACATCACGCCGTCCTCCGGCATTATCAAGAAAACCCGGATCAGGCGCACATTTATACAGGGACGATGTCGATCGCTTCCGATGGTCAGCCGATCGTCCACTGGCAAGTGCTCCGGGATCCGGGTGTATTCTAACGGTGATTGCTTACTAAGACTAGACTTTGAAACGGCCTACGGCATGATTTAACTGATCGGCTAGGTGACGCAGATGATCGGACGAACTCGCGACCTCTTCCATCGTAGCCAACTGCTGTTCCGAGGAGGCAGCGACGCGCGTGGCGTTCATGGAGGAGCCGGAGGCGATACGCTCAAGCTCCATCAACGAAGCGGCGATCTCTTCGCTGCTGGCCGACATCTCTTCGGAAGCCGCAGAGACTTCCTGCACTTGTTCGGATACCTGGCGGATCGATTCGACGATCGTTCGGAACGTTTCGCCGGCTTGGTGCGCGATATCGGATCCTGCGCGCGCTTCCGTCGTCGTGTGCGTCAAGGAAACGACAGACTCCTTGATGCTCGTTTCCGTATTTTTGAGAATGGCGGAGATCTGCTCGGACGACTCCTTGGAACGTTCGGCAAGCTTGCGGATTTCCGTCGCCACGACTGCGAATCCTCTGCCATGTTCGCCCGCGCGGGCGGCCTCGATCGAAGCATTCAATGCGAGCAGATTCGTCTGATTCGCAACATCGCTAATCATCGCCAGAATCTCGTTAATGCGGCTGCCGAGCTGGGCGACATTGTTAATCGCTTCGACGGATTCGACCAGATTCTGTTCGATTGCCTGCATCTGGGCAACGGTGGAACGCATGACGGCTTGACCTTCGCTCGCATTATAGCTGGTCTCGGCGGCCAGGTCGGAGACGACGGATGAAGATTCGGCAATTCGCTGAATGCCTACAGCCATCTCGGTCATGGCCCGCTGGCAATCTTGCGAGCTTTGCAGCTGAGTCTCGGATCCGCCTGCTACTTCCTGAATCGATTCGGCAATCTCCTGCGTGGCCAATGCGGTCTGTTCCGCGCTCTGCTGCAGATCGGTTGCGGAGCGGGAGACTTCGCCTGATGTCTCTTTAATGTGCGCGGTAAGCTGGCCGAGTTCGTGAATCATTTGATTGAACGATTGCGCGGCTTGAGCGATCTCATTCTGCCCTTTAACCGGTATCGATACCGTCAAATCTCCGGAAGCGGCTTGCTTCGAAACATGGGCAAGCGTACGAAGCGGCTTGATCGCGGAGCGAATGAGCCATAACATAAGCGCAACGGCTATGGCTGCTGCAATTAGACCGATACCGACAGCGTTCAATAGCTTCATCTGAAGGTCATGCTCGACCTGATCGTAGTCAAAATCCAAGCCGAACAGCGCAAGCACTTCGCCTTTGTCGTCGATTACGGGCGCCAGATAGGTGATCCACATGCCATTCTGGTCCGTATACGGCGCGGTCAGGGTGGAGTTGCCCGCTATCACCTCGTCATAACCAGCAAGGAAGATCGGAGGCATTTCGTATAACGTACCTGGCGGCTCGCTGGCATCTTGTATCGTTGTCAAATACGTTTTGCCGTCTTTCTCGATTTTGTCGGTCAACATCATGTAGGCGTTGGAAGCGCTGGTGTTATGCGTCATCGCTTGGAATTGGCGTTTCAGCGCGGTGAACAGCATCTCGTCGGTTTTGTTCGCTTCGACTAGTTTATGAGCATCGTTGAGCAGGGCGTTATTCGCATCCATCTGCCCGCTGAGGGTGGTTCCGATCCGAGTCATCTCGCTCATATAAGTTCGCTTGCCGCTCACATAATTGACGGCGGCCATGCTGCCGATCACGGCGATGAATAGGAGCGAGGTTACGATGAGGCTTACGAGAGCGAGACTCTTAATCTGTACAAATTTGCGGAAAATCATAGTGGTCGCACCTTTCGTATAGTAATATTATGTGTATTGGCAGCCTAAGCTGCGCAACCTGTATACAAGTTTGCAAGGCAACGCCAAGTATAAAGAGGAAGCGTTAGGAATTTGCAGTAAAAAATATTAGATTTTTGTTAGGCGTATGGCCAGGAAAGGTGACATCATGATGGGGAAGTTGACATTCGTAACCTACGATGAACAGTATTTGGAGCAGGTAACACGCACGTATAATCACTATGTCGCGCACACGACGGTCTCTTATGACCTGGAGCTGTATACGACGGAGCAGATGCGCCAACTGATCGAGCCGGCCTCCGAACTCTACCGTTCCTATGTCATCATGGATGACGGGGAATACGCGGGGTATGTCCTCATTACGCAGCATAAGAAGAAAGCAGCCTTCAAAGTGACCGGCGAGGTGACGATTTATTTGGAGCCGACTTCAACAGGACGGGGAATCGGCAAGGCGGCTATTCCGTTCATCGAGCAGATAGCCAAGGAGCAGGGGATGCATTCGCTGGTCGCTTCGATCTGCAGCAGCAATGAAGGGAGCTTGCGCATTTTCGCTAACCATGGTTACGAGCAAGTCGCCCATTATAAAGAGGTCGCGTATAAATTCGACCGTTGGCTCGATTTGATCTGCCTGCAGAAGTTCATTTAATCAAGGCGCGAAAGGCATGAGCGGCTGGATTGCGGCATATCGATAAGGTGGACAAGGGATAGGGCCTTTAACGAATAGCGCAAGAATGGATACAACGATCGAAGGCATGTCCGTCCCAGTAAAGGAGGCGGCGAGAATCGATGAGGCGCGGGACAGCATGGATCATTACCGCTTATACCGTGTTACTGTTGTATTGGATGTTTATCGGCTTTGGCCGGATGAATTTGGATACGACATCCTATCATTATAATTTGATCCCGTTTCACACGATCAAGATGTATTTTAAGCATGCGGACCATTTCGATCTTCGCACGTGGGCGATCAACGTCATCGGCAACATAGCGGTGTTCGTTCCTTTCGGACTGGCTGTGCCCGTCTTGTGGAAACAGACGTGGCTGCGCTTTGTGCTTCAATTTATGGGCGTGCTGATCGTGCTTGAAAGCCTTCAGCTGGTGAGCAAACGGGGCAGCTTAGATATAGACGATCTGTTGCTCAACACGATTGGCGCAGCGATTGGATTTGGCTTGTACCGGATGATCGTGAAACGCGTAACGTACAAGCTGTAGGCGAAGCCGCGATTATCGGAAGCGGCGATTAGCTTAAGAGCTTGCATCATCCGCAGCGGCAACGAAGAATGAGGAGAAAGAGGTACAGTAGAATGGAATTCAGACCTTGTATTGACTTGCACGGCGGCAAAGTAAAGCAGATTGTCGGAGAGACGCTGACAGCCGCGGCAGCGGAGGGCGGAGTCGTCGAGAACTTCGTCTCCGAGCATGACTCAAGCTATTATGCGGCCATGTTTAAACGGGACGGACTGCGCGGCGGGCACGTCATCATGCTGGGCGGCGGCAATGAAGAGGCGGCGCTGGCGGCGTTGAAGGAATACCCAGGCGGCTTGCAGGTCGGCGGCGGGATTACGGCGGATAACGCATGGCGTTACTTGGAAGCCGGCGCTTCGCATGTCGTCGTAACGTCGCATATTTTCCATGACGGCATCCTTGATATGGACCGGCTGAATCGAATAGCCGAAGTCGTGGGCAAGGACCGTCTCGTCATCGATCTTAGCTGCAAGCAGAAGGACGGCCGGTGGTATGTCGTTACCAATCAGTGGAAGACGTTCAGCAGCTTCGAGGTGAATTCGGACAACCTGCGCGAGCTCGAGCAATATTGCGACGAGTATCTGGTTCATGCGGTCGATGTCGAAGGCAAACGGACCGGAATTCTCGAGAGCCTGGTAACGCTGCTGGCCGATTCGGTTACAATACCGACAACGTACGCGGGCGGAGCGAGGTCGATTGAGGATCTGGAACGTTTCCGCTCCTTGACAGGCGGTAGACTCGGGATTACGATCGGCAGCGCGCTGGATATTTTCGGCGGTAATCTGTCCTATCGGGAAGTCGTGGATTTTTGCCGCGAGGCATAAGGATCAGAGTTGAGCGGTAAGGAGGAGGACGCAAATGGATAGCAAAAGCCGGTTTTCCAACCGAGTCGACGATTATGTCAAATTCAGGCCGACGTATCCGGACCCATTAATCGATTATGTCATCGATCAGTTCCGATTGGCGCCTGAGACGCCGATCGCGGATATCGGTTCGGGAACAGGGATCTTCACGCGGCTGCTCTTGGCACGAGGCCTTACGGTGTACGGCGTAGAGCCGAATGAGAAGATGCGTCAGGCCGCGGAGGCCGAAGCGGTGAACGTGCGCAAGGGCCGCTATCAATCCGTGGATGGCTCGGCCGAGCATTCAACCTTGCCCGACTCGTCCGTGTCTGCCATCTTTTGCGCGCAAGCGTTCCATTGGTTCGATGCGGAGTTGACGAAACGGGAATTCCAACGGATTGTGAAGCCGGATGGAGCGGTCGCGCTCGTCTGGAACAAACGCGATACGATTGGCTCGCCGTTCGCAGTTGAGTATGAGGCGTTACTGCATCGATACGCGCCGGATTATAAGGATGTCGGTCACATGAAGCTGACGGATGACGACTTTCGGCGATTTTTCCGCGAACGAGTGTACAACAAGGTTGAATTCCCGCACGAGCAGTTCATATCGCGTGAACAACTGCTTGGCCGCGCTGCCTCATCTTCCTATACGCCAAGTCCGGGCACGTCGCACTATGAACCATTTATCCGCGAGCTGTACGGATTGTTCGACCAGCATCAGACAGAGGGACGGGTGCCGTTCCACTATACGACCGAGCTCTATTACGGACAAGTCTAACCAATAAGCGAGGCACACGATGATACTAGAAGTTGCAATCCTGAAGGTGAGGCCCGAATTGGTGGCTACCTTCGTTCCCACGTTCAAGCAGGCTTCCGCCATTATTTCCTCGATGAAAGGTTATATCAAGCATGAGCTGCAGCGATGTCTCGAGCAGGAGGGTCAATATATCTTGCTGGTCTGGTGGGAGACCTTGGAGGATCACGAGATAGGCTTCCGCCAGTCGGAGCAGTATCAGCAGTGGCGGAAGCTGCTTCATCACTATTACGATCCGTTCCCGGTGGTCGAGCATTACGAGCGGATTGAACTGTAAATCTATGGGGCGATTCGCATTCGTTTCGTAACCGGCGGGCATATATGTAGTTCCAGAAAATGTTACCCGCGCGGCTGCATCTCATGGTACACTTAAAGTCGGGTGAAGCATTCGCAAGATGGCTGCTTGCCGGCCAGCGTGCTCGCTTACAACGCTCAGGGAGGTCTATCGCGATGAACAATTGTGCAGTGGTAACTAAGCCCGCCATCAACTTGGTCGGAATCAGCTACTGCGGACCTTATTCAACGTTTCCGGATGAAGCCATTCGATTACAGAGCGATTTCCTTTCCCGCAGGCATGAGATTAACGGCGAAGTGCTCTCGACGGCGATGCACAGTCCGTATTTCGGCAATGAGGTGTTCGCGACGTACTGGGCTTGCTACGAGGTAGCCCACATGTCAACGGTCCCCGAAGGGATGGTGCAATTCACCATACCGGAGCGAACGTACGCTATGGTACGATGTACGAACAAACGGATCGGGGAAGGGTACGAGACCTTGTTTGCATGGATGAACGACCAGCGTTTGGTCAAACGGGACAATGCCGTGTCGCTCGAGATTTTTTACATCGATGAGCATTTGGAGGAAGAGCCCGTTGACCTGCTTATCCCAATAGAAGATAAACTGAAGGAGTAAGACTTTTACGATTATGACAGCAGCTCAGTTTTATCGGCCCCCTCTGGGTGTATTAGCCGCCTCCGGCTTGGCAACCTTGCTGTGGGGCAGCGCTTATCCTTTTATCAAATGGAGCTATTACGAGCTTCAGATAGGCCGTAATGATACGTTCGAGCAGCTTTTGTTTGCCGGCTACCGATTTACGCTGGCAGGGCTGCTCATTCTTCTTTTTATGCTCGTTCGCCGGGAGTCGCTCGGTTATCAGCGAGGCAGTATGCGAACATTGATGCCGATCGCCGTATTGCAGACGGTGTTGCAGTACACGTTCTTCTATGCGGGGATGGCGATGAGCCAAGGGATCGTTGGCGCGGTTATCGCCGGAACGATCTCGTTCTTCCAGATCGTATTGGCGCATATCGTCTACCCGGATGACAAGCTGAACGGTACCAAGACGACAGGTTTGTTGATCGGTTTTACAGGCTTACTGGTGCTGGGTTTATCGAATTCGGCTTCAGGCGGATTTATTTTCTCGCTTGGTGAGATTCTGCTTATTCTGTCCGCCTTCTGCTCGGCCGCAGCTAATCTGCTGTCGCGCAAAGGTGCCGGACTGTACAGCGTATCCTATATTAATGGCTATCAAATGCTCATTGGCGGCGTCGTGCTGCTGCTGATTTCGGCGTGGCAGACCGGCATCGCGCCTTTTCACTTTCATGTGGCTTCGGCGTTTATGTTGCTTCACTTGGCGATCGTGTCGGCGGCGGGCTTCATGCTGTGGAACAATGTCATGAAATACAATCGTGTCGGCAGCGTCTCGATGTACCTGTTCCTCATCCCTGTCTTCGGCGTCATCCAATCGGCAATCCTATTGTCCGAGAAGCTGCATGCGGTCGTCTTGGTCGCTCTATTGCTTGTCAGTCTGGGCATAGTCGTCGTGAATCGGCGCAAACGGACCAAACAAGCGGTACAACCAACCGCACTGAATGTGAGCGAATAATGCAAGGAGGGAAAGCGCCGATGTCAGCATTAATGGCCATCATCGATGCGTTTGCGTCCGATCCGTTCAAAGGAAATCCGGCCGCTGTTTGTCTGTTGGAGGAAGAACGGCCGGATGATTGGATGCAAGCTGTCGCGCAAGAGATGAATCTGTCGGAGACCGCCTTTCTAGTAAAGCGTGAGGACGGATATAGTCTCCGTTGGTTCACGCCTTCTACCGAAGTGGATCTTTGCGGACACGCCACATTGGCCTCCGCACATTTCGTATGGGAGCACGGGCTTCTTGATCGGCAAGTCGAAGGCAGGTTCCACACAAGAAGCGGTCTGTTAACCGCACGGTATTCGGACGAGGGGATCACGCTCCATTTTCCGATTGAGCGAGGAGAGCCGGCGGTAGCGCCGGAAGAGCTGATTCAAGCTTTAGGCCTTATTCCACGTTATGTATCGCTTAGTCGAATGGGTTATATGGTAGAGGTCGACAGCGAGACAACCGTTCGAACCTTGGTACCGGATCTAGCGCTCATCGCTCAGCTGCCTGTCCAAGCCGTTATCGTGACGAGCCGCGGCGCAAGTCAGCTTGGAAGCCCGTATGATTTCGTATCGCGCGTATTCCTCCCATCGATCGGGATCGATGAAGATCCTGTAACCGGATCGGCTCACTGCCTGTTGGCCTCCTACTGGGAGAAACGACTGAGGAAGAACGAATTTCTCGCTTATCAGGCATCTCCGCGAGGAGGCGAACTTCGTGTTCGGGTTGATGGTGAGAACGTTACGTTGCTTGGACAAGCTGTGACGATAATGAGCGGCCGGCTACGGATCTAATTTTCATTGCTTGCGAAGGAAGCCCTTGACCAATTCGGTCAAGGGCTTTTAACGTTTGTTGCGGTTAATAAGGAGTTAAGCGCGCTCCCGATCTCGATCCCGGTTACGTCCCCGCATCCCGGCGAGTCCTAACAGACCAAGTAGACCTAGCCATCCCCAATCGGTGCCGTCATCGTCTTGGGCAGCATTGATACGATAATAGTTCGCGCCCGTGTCATAGGTGTTGAGCCTATGCGCATTATCGGTACCATACGTTTGCGTATTGCGGTTAGCTCCCGTATCAGTCGCGGATGTTGCAGAGGCTGTCACGGGTACAAGAAGGAGACTGGTTGCTAGTAAAGCAGCTGCAATTTGCCTTTTCATGTTTCAACCCTCCGAGTGTCAAATTGAGTGCATGCACAGCTGTATTACTATGCCCGATTATCGGAGCGGTTATGAATCAGACCGGGCAGGAGGAAGAGCAGGTAATGGTTGCGGGTAGCCCTGACGCGATGAACCATGCTATAATGAGCCTACTTCCTAGGATGGACGAGGTGTGATTAACGTGACATACGAAATACCGAAGCATATTCAACAGCTTGGCACTGACATTCAAGCTCATGAATTGCGCTATCATAATCGACGGGTGCTCGTGTCCAAAGAATTTACGTTCGACAGCGCGCATCATCTGCACTTATATGACGGAAAATGCAAGAGCATGCACGGCCATACGTACAAGCTGCAGCTTGTCATGTCCGGTAAGACGGATCATCGCGGGCTCGCCATTGATTTCTCCGATATAAAGCGGATTGCCAAAGAACGGGTGATCGACCGATTGGATCACCGTTACTTGAATGAGGTACTCCCGCCGATGAACACGACTGCCGAGAATATGGTCGTATGGATCTATGAGCAGGTAGACACAGCCCTTCGCGAGGAAGGCTATGCTCCGAATGTACGGCTGGAGGAAGCGCGGCTGTGGGAGACGCCAACCAGCTATGCTGCGGTGACCCGGGCGCTCATGGAGGCGGAAGATGACGCAAGCTAAAATTCGGCAAGAGACGAAGGACCCGCGTACGATTCGTCTGCCGATGGTCGAAATATTCGAAACGGTCGAAGGCGAGGGGACCCGCGCTGGCTATCCGACCGTTTTTGTGCGTTTATTCGGCTGCAACCTGCGCTGTGTGTGGTGCGATACGAAGTACAGCTATCCGCCGGCTGAAGCGGAATTCACGATGACGATCGGCGAGATCGTGCAGAAGGTGGAACAGGATTATAAAGCCACCCATATCTGTATGACTGGCGGAGAGCCGCTGCTCTACGGCACACGATCCGGCGCGCTGCTTGAAGCATTATGTGCGATCGAGCGCATTACCGATGTGCATGTGGAGACGAATGGCGCGATTGATTTGGCACCGTTCCTTAACAGCATCGCTTCACCCAAGGCCAGATACGTCATGGACTATAAGCTGCCCGACTCCGGGGAGAACGATGCGATGCTGCACGACAATTTTGCGCTCCTTCGGCCGCAGGATGAAGTGAAGTTTGTCATTGCTTCCGACCGCGATTTTGAAGCCGCGTTAGAGGTGCTGGACAAATATCCGACAGCTGCCGTGCCGCTGTTCTCGCCGGTATGGGAGAGCATGCCGCCAGCGAAGCTTGTAGAGAAAATCCTGGCAGCCGGCAGGCCGGGCATTAAGTTGAATATGCAGCTGCACAAGATTATTTGGGACCCTGCCAAGCGGGGCGTTTAAGTGAGGAGTGACATTTAGGATGACATCACAAGCGAAGAAAGCGGTCATTATACTAAGCGGCGGCCTGGACAGCACTACGTGCATGGGATTCGCACGCGAATCAGGCTATGAACTATACCCGATTACATTCGATTACGGCCAGCGCCATCGCATCGAGCTTACGAATGCGCGTAAAGTCGCGGAATTCTACGGGGTTGCCGAACGATTCAAAGAGATCAAACTCGGCTTTTTGCGCGAGTTTGGCGGCAGCGCGTTGACCGATGATAACATAGCGGTACCCAAAGTAGATGTGCAAGGGGAGATCGAAGAGAGCGAAATTCCGATCACCTATGTGCCCGGCCGCAATCTGATGTTCCTGTCCATCGCAACCTCCTACGCAGAAGCAGTTGGTGCAGAAGCGATCTATATCGGCGTGAATGCGCTCGATTATAGCGGGTACCCGGATTGTCGTCCGGAGTTTATCGATAAAGTGCAAGAGGTCATGGCGCTTGCGACCAAAGTCGGCGTAGAAGGCAAGCCGATCACCATCGAGACCCCGTTGATCCTGCTGTCCAAGGCGGATATCGTTCGTGAAGGCACGCGAATGGGCGTTCCTTATGAGCTCACAACCTCTTGCTACAATGGGGAAGAAGAGGCCTGCGGCGAATGCGACAGCTGCCGTCTTCGCTTGAAGGGGTTTGCCGAGGCGGGACAGACTGACCCTGTTCCATACAAATCGAGATAAATAAGGTGAAACAGCGAGCAGCAGCGTCTATGATGGCGATCTGTGCGTTTCATTCCAGATTAATGATCGTTGTATGCCAAAAAGCCGCAGACCCTGTGTCTGCGGCTTTTTGGCTATGTCAGTCTTACTTAAAGATGCTGACGCTTGAGCTAAAGTTTGTGGCTCTCAGCCGAAGATTTCGCGGATGCTTTCGTCTTGGAGCGTGTCTTCGCGGAAGCGTGGTGCTGCGTTACTTTATTCTTGCCGGTCGTCTTGGATTGGTACATCGCTTCATCGGCTCGTTTGACGATCTCTTCCACAGATGTGTCTTGCAAGCCGCTGCAGACGCCGATGCTGACGGTGACGATCGTTTCCTTCTCGATCCTGGCTCGGATCGCTTCGGCGACAGTTTCGGGCTTCGTCTCTTCACCGACCACCAGGGCGAGCAATTCCTCGCCGCCGTATCTGCCGGCGATGCCGATTCCGCTAGTCTCTTCCTTCAGAATCTCGGCTACTTGTTTCAAGACGCCGTCTGCTTTGTGGTGGCCATGCGTATCGTTAAGCCGCTTGAAATTGTCGATATCGCAAAAGATAATGCCAATTCGTCCGATCTCACGAAGTGCCTGCTCGGCTTTCTTGTTGAAATGCCGCCTATTATACAGCGAAGTTAAGCCATCCGTAATCGATGAATGGAAGGTTGTCATCAGTCGCTCCACGACCCATTCGAACAAGAGAAGGAAGAGCAGCGTATAATAGATGACAGGCAACCATTGGCTCAGCATAAGGACGAATGGCGACGAGCCCTCGAACACATAGCGTTCGGCTAACCCGGTCAGATGGTAGAAAAAATAGACGATCAGGCTCGCGGAATAGTTGAGCCGCTGCTCGATGCCCCGGCTGTTCAACAGTATGGCGAGAATGACGGCAATGCCATACAGATCGAGTATAAGCGTCGGGTGCCATTCGGGACTGCTATCCGCCGCAAGAGAGGTTGGATTGAGCAGCAATCCGAACCCGGCTGCCAGGAACATGCCGATTCCGAGCAGGATGAAGGGCTGCCGTTTTAATCTGGAAGACGGCTGAGTATACAATTTCATGAACACAAAGTTTATAATGATGAATGAGAGCAGGCCTAATAGCGATTGTATGAGCTGCAGATCAGGGTAGGAAGACAAGCTTGATGTGTGCTGGGCGAGCAGCATGCCCTGTTGGATCAGTATTACGGGCAGAACCCCGATCAGCAGCCGATAGATTCCGTTGCGCCGATACATCCGGTGCAGGCGGATGGCCATGAAGAGCATCATCATGACCAGCGTCATGACGCCTCCGGTCGCGAAGGTTCGTCCAGCATGGCCGGCGAGCCATTGCAAAGTAGTCATGGTGGTATCTCCCAATCTAGTATTCGCTAACATCATAAGCTAGCTTTACAGAAACATATGTTCTATTATATCATGTTTGAGGCAGGTGGCAAACCATCTGTCGTTTAGGAGGACGCGTATGCGGATATTACAAGCGCTGTTTTTTCCACCAGAGCAGCCCGGCGGGGTCTCATCGATGATCCCTTACATTCAAGAACGATTCAACAAGATCGGCTGGCCGATGGAGCTGTTCTCTTTGCCCAAGCGCGTGCGCGGCAAAGGTCAGGAAGAGATTGTGTTTGAGACGTTTGATCCCAAGGCGTTCGAAGGGCATCCGATCGTGGATAAGTATTTGCAGACTTATAAGGATTACGTCTGGTGGACGAAGCTGAGAATGACGAAGCGATTCGACCTTATCCATGCGCATCATCCGATTGCCGGACTAGTCATGAAGCAGCTGTATCCAGATACGCCGCTGGCCATGACGATCCACTCCAGTTATGAGCGGGAGTTGATCTTGAACGGCAAGATTGAAGAAGGCAGCCCGGAACATCGGTTTCTAACCTCGATCTACCGGGAGCTGGAAGTGAAGGCAGACAAGATTCTGACCGTATCCGATTCGTTCCGGCAATATCTGAAGCCGTATATGGAAGATGTGGATCGAATTAAGGTCATACCGAACGGATTCGACGAGAAGCGATTCAAGCCGATCTCCCATGAGAACGAGGTCGTTCAACTAATTACCGTATGCCGCCTTGTTCCTGCCAAAGGACTTGATATTCTGCTGCATGCCTGTGCGGATTTGAAGCGGAAGGGACATCCTTTCGTGCTGCATATCATTGGTGACGGGCCGATCCGCCCCGAACTGGAGCAGCTTGCGCTGCAGCTGGACTTATACGATGATATTATTTTTTATGGCTATATGCTTCATCCGGAAGAGTTCATGCCGTTCTTCGATGTGTTCGTCCTGCCGTCCCGGGCGGAGGCATTCGGTTCGGTATTCGCCGAGGCGGCGCTCTGCTGGCTTGCGCTGATCGGGACGAATGTAGGCGGCATTGCAGAGCAGATCGACGACGGGGTTAACGGCTTGCTCGTACCGCCTGAAGATCCGGCTGCGCTGAGCGAGGCGCTCGAGAAGGTTATTACCGACCCCGTATTCCGTTACAACATGGCTCGCCATGCCTGGAATAAGGCGAAGAAGGTTTATTCGCTGCAGCGCGTCATCTCGCAGCTGAAGCAAGTCTATGTTGAATTGAAACCAGAATCATAACGTGCAGGAGGTGCTCGCGTGTGGGTATACGATTCCGATTTATACACGCTGCCGATCTGCATATTGACAGTCCATTCCGAGGGTTATCGGAAGCGCCCGATTATGTAAGGGAGGCGCTTGCCGATGCGACTATCGAGTCTGCCAAGAAGCTCACCGAAGCGGCGATCGCGCATCAGGTCGACTTTGTCGTGATCGCCGGCGATTTATATGACGGCGCGGATCGTTCGCTGCGGGCGCAGCTGACGCTGCAGCGCGAATGGGAGAGGCTGCACGCATATGGCGTGCAGCTATTTGTCATCCATGGGAATCACGACCATCTGTCCGGTTCGCGAGCGAATCTGGCATGGCCGCCTAATGTGCATATTTACGGTGCCGACGAGGTAACCGTTAAGCCGGCTTATACGCGAACAGGCGAGCTTGCCGCATATGTCCACGGGATTTCCTATGCGAATCGGGCAGTTTCCGAGAATTTAGCCAAGCGTTATCAGGCGCTCGGCAATGAGACCTATCAAATCGGTCTGCTGCATGCGAATGTGGACGGAGATGCTTCGCATGATCCGTATTCGCCTTGCTCGCTAACCGAGCTCGTCGGCTCCGGATTCCATTATTGGGCGCTGGGGCATATCCATAACCGCCATATCATGCATCAGGACCCTTATGTGGTCTATTCAGGGAATACGCAAGGGCGCCATGCCAAAGAGACCGGCGCGAAAGGCTGCTATCTGGTTGACGTCACACCGCAGCAGCAGACGCAGTTGGCTTTTATCCCGCTGGATACCGTCCGATTCGAGACGGTGAGCGTCGATCTTACAGGCCAGAAGTCGGAACAGGGGCTCCTCGATGCAATGGAGGCGGCGATCGGCGCTGCTGTCATGGAGCATGCAGGCTGCCGGTTAATGATACGTGTCCGACTCGTCGGACGAAGCGGTTTACATGCGAAGCTGATGGAGGCGACGTTCGGCAAGGAACTCTTAGAAGGTCTGAGGGAACAATTAGCCTACGATTCGGACAGAGGGACCGCCGGAGATTGGGTATGGGTGACTTCATTGGAAGTCCGTACAGGCGCAGAGCTTCAACTCGAGACTTTGGCGGAAGAAGACAGCTTTGCCGGCGAGGTGTACCGAATGCTGCTTGATCTGTCACAACACCATGAACTGCGCCAACAAGTGCTGGATGAAGCAACAGCGCCGCTGATGTCGAATGCAAGGCTGCGTCGCCTTGTACGCGGTTATTCCGAGGAACAGCTTGCCCAGCTGCTGAATACGGCCGGGGAGATGGCCTGCGGCATGCTTGCCGATGATCAGCGGCAAACGGACCGCGAACAATCCTCGAAGGAGGAACAGCGGTCATGAAGTGGACGGGCATACATATTGACGGTTTTGGCAAGTGGCACGATTTTAAGTGCGAGCTGAATGATCAGGTCGTCGTTATCTACGGGCCGAATGAAGCGGGGAAGAGTACGCTGCTCTCCTATATCCGGAGTATGCTATACGGGTTTGCGACGAGGGCGAATCCGGCAGAACGGCAGGAACCGGTGAACGGCGGCAAGCATGGCGGCAGACTGTTTTTCGCGCAGGGGACTGGCAGTCATTACGTCCTTGAACGCTATGCTTCCCAATCCGGCAAGATTACGTTAAGAAGGCAGGCAACTGAATACGACGGCGAACAGGCGATGACGACCGAGCTCCTCACCCAGGAGGAATGGGAAAGGCAGTATCTTGGCGGATTGAATGAGCGCGTCTACCGTCAGTTGTTCTCCATCACGCTCTCCGAGCTTGCAGCGATCGGTATGCTGGAAGGCGATGAGCTCGGCAAACAGCTATATCATGCCAGCTGGAACGGCGGTGCGGCGGTCGCGCAGACCGAGAAGCAGCTCGCTGCCCAGCTGGATTCTCTATTCCGGCCGCGCGGAAGTACGCATCCGATGAACAGGACACTCAAGAGGTTAGAGGAGCTTGAAGCGGAGCTAAGAAGTCTGGAGGATGGAATCGAACGGTATCGCGCTTTATTGGATACGATCTCCAGTCTCGAACAGGAGCAGCAACAGGCGGAACTAATGCTGCCTGAACGAAAGGCTGAGGCTGCCCTACTCGCGAGGGCTTGCGAGCTGCATCCATCTTGGCTGAAACTCGAAGCGCTTCGCCTGGAGTATCGTACGCTTGAACGTTGGTCTGCGTTACCCGAGGATCTTCGTGGCAGGTGGGACGCTCACGTAGCCGAACATGAACGTCTGCATGCCGAACTCCTGCACAGCCAAGCCGCGAAACTGAAAGCTGAGCACAAGCTGGCAGGACTTGCCTATGAGGAAGCCTTGCTGGACCGTTATGATGAGCTTGGCCGCCTGGTCTTGTCAGCCGAGCATATTCAGAACCTCCGATTCGAACGGCAAGAGCTCACGGCCGACCTGGAGGAACAGCTGGAACGAAGCCTGCAGGTCATTCAACGTATTGGCCCTGGCTGGACGCCGGAGCAAGTGGCGGCATGCCAGATGACGGTGGCGGATCGGGAAGCAGTTCGCAAGTGGCGGGAAGAGCTGCTTCAGCTGACCAAAGCGCAAGAAACCGGCGCTGCGGAGCTGCGAAGCTTAGCGCCCCAACTGCGGGAGCTGGAACAGCAGATGGATTCGCTGCAGCAACAAAAGGGCCAGAAGGTCCATGCGGAGTTTGAGCTGCTGCCGCTAACGGTAGAGTCGCTCACCTCAGCATACCGCGCATTCGAGGATGCATGGAGGGAGTGGGAGGTGGAGCAGGTTCGGACCGATCAGCGTCAGGAGGCCAAGCCGGAGATAGGATCCGTTGCCGGCAAAACTGCTTCGATCCGCCTCTGGCTGGCTGCGTCGGCATTCATTTTTCTTAGCCTGGGATTGGTTGTCGCGGATCAGGGCCTTGCTGCGACGATAACCGGTGCTGCGGGAGTAATCTCGGCGGTAATTGCCGCCTGGAGACATCTCGGGTCACGAACATCCAAGTCTAGCCCGCCGAGTGATGGTCGGCAGCTGAATGTCGCCTCGAACCCGAGCGCTGCCAGAACGCGTCTCACCTCAGCGTTGGGGGCGCTCGTTGCGGATCCAGATCCGCTCATCAACGCTTTATTCCATGCACAGAGACGAAATGAACATGCGTCCTCGGAGATGGAAGCAGCGGCCTCTTTTGTGACTTTGCCGTCGCGGAGCCGCGGTTCGCGAGGACGTCCATCCGAGCGGAACCATGCAGTCGAGTCCATGAACCAAGGGATGGCAGAAATCGCCGCAGCAGGCACGCAGGAACAGCGGTTATTCGTCCGGGAGCGGTTGGTTGCGGCCGTTGACGCTAGGCAAAGTGAACTGCGATACGAGATGCGCCAACGTGAGCGCTATGAAGAGCTTGAAGGCAGAGCAATCCGGTTGCGTGAACAGGCAAATGAGGTGAAGGCGAACCTGTGGCAGGTCGAGGAACGCGAAGCGGCGCTGAACTTCACTTGGCAGCAGCGGCTGCGTCATTGGGAACTGGATGAGGATTTATCTCCGGAAGGAACGCTTGAAACAATGGAGATGATTGAACAAGCACGCGCCAGACAGCTGGCTGCCGATCGGCTTGAACGCAAACGATCCGCGATCGAACAGCAGATTATTGAGTTTGAGGATGCAGTCGGCGACATCGCTGCTTATTCCGGAGTCGAGGTAGAACAAGCGGGTAAGGATGCGGTGACCGTTCTGCATCTGTTACATGTCGAAGCGGGGCGTTCTGCCGCTGCAAGCCGCGAAGCCGACCTTGTGCGCCAGCAGATTGAAGAATGGGATAGCCAATCACAATTGCTGGATCGCCAATACACAGCGTCGCTGCAGCAGCGGGAGGAGTGGCTCTCAGCCGCACAAGCAGGAAGCGAGTTGGAGTTCCATCAAGCCATGGATGGGGCGAACCGGCTGCGGGAAGTGGAACGCGAGATGCACCGCTTGGAGGTCGAGATCGGCGCGGGACATTCGCAAGAGCAACTGGCGGAGCTTGGGATATGGTATAAGCGCTATAGTTATGCCGAGCTTGCCAACCGACGAGACGAGTGCGAGGAACACTCGCGTTCAGAGCAGCAGCAAGAACGGACGCGGATGGAGAAGCTGGGACGTTACCGGCTTGAGTTAGCCCAACTGATCAAGGATGAGCAGAAACGCAAACTAACCGATGACCGTGAGCAAGCGCTTGCCTCGCTGGACGATATGATAACGCGCTATATTATCGGCTCGGCCGCGCTGACCTTAATAAAGCGCACCAAGCAGACGATGGAAGAGCAACGCCAACCGGCTGTCCTCCGTCAAGCCTCCCGCTGGATTCAGCTGTTGTCAGGCGGTAAGTATTCGAGAATCGGATTGCTGTCGGAAGAGCAATCCATCATCCTGGAGACTTCCGATCATCTGCGGATCGATAGTATTCACCTCAGCCGCGGGACGGCTGAACAGGTTTATCTGGCCATGAGGTTCGCGCTTGCGGACGAAGCGGCTGCTACCGTCGGTTTGCCTATGATTCTGGATGATCTATTCGTCAACTTTGACCGTTCGCGGCTCGACAATGCCATAGATGTAGTAAGGGAAATGTCAGCGGGCAGGCAGATTATCTTATTGACCTGCCATGACCATGTACGGGATCGGATCATGGAGAAGCTTCCTGCTGCGAAGTTAATTACGCTGGCATAGCGCAGCCATTCGCATCAGCGAAGCTGTGAGCTTGCAGCTCAAGATTTGCGGAATTTCATCAGCAAAACCAGCCAGCCGAGACTGATCAAGCCGAACAGCGGGTACAGCGTTGATAACAAGGGGCCGAACCCGATTTGGCTTAGCAGATAGCAGATGATGAGAATCAACAGAATGACCATGCTTTTGGACAATTTCACCGATTCGACGATCTGCAGCGCCAATCCATAGATATTCGCGATCAAGGTCGTGAAGATCTCGGAGAAGATCAGGAAGATATAGATCCATTGCACGCTGCTGCCGAGCTCCCGGGCAATCGCGCCCATCGGAATCGCGAACTGCTGAATGCCTGGCATATAGACTGACAAGGCAATATGGCCGACCAAGAGCATGAAGCCAATTCCGATGCCGCCGGCCCACGAACCGTAGATGATGGCTTTTCGATCCTTGGTGCCGGCCCCGAGCGGTACGAGGACAGCCTGAGACATCGAGAGATTGAAGGCAGTGTACAAGAAGGGGGAAGTCCAAGCGGCGAGCGGGGACAAATCCGAAGAGAGGATCAGCCACCGGTCGGAGCCGGGAACGCGCAGCGTATCGATGATAATGAGAACGGTGAAGATGAGCATCGCGGGCACGACAATGGAGTTGACGGTCAGAATCGCGTTCATGCCTTTGCGCAGCAGCAAGAAACAAGCCACCAGCGTAATGAGCAGCCCGGTTTGATAAGAGATGTTCCAATGTTCATTGAAGATGGAGCCAGCTCCTGCAAGCATGACGGCCGTAACGCCAAAAAGGACGACCAGCATAAAGCGGCTCACCCATTGGCCAAAGCGCTCACCGAACAAAACTTTGTTCACATCTTCATAGGATCTGGCCGATACATCATGAGCGATCAGCATCATTTTGGTGCCCAGCCAGATGAACATCATGGTGGAGACAACGATCAAGGCTGCTCCCCAATAGCCGAATCGGGTGAAGAATTGCAATATTTCTTGACCGGTTGCGAAACCAGCTCCGACTATTGTCCCCATATAAGTGAAAGCGATTTGTATGACGACTCCGGTTCTTCTCATCCTGCTCGTCCTGCCTTTCCGACTCCAGCTTCTTATAGTCTATATCCATAGGTATGTTGGAGTACGGACAGGCATGACAAGTTATCGGACGTGTGCGTAAGTTAACGTTTGGTAAGGAAAGGGTGGAATTGGGGTTGAGGTGATGGGATTAAGCGCGCGAATTGTCATAGAACAGCTTCATGGACAGAATACTGTCCGATTCCGGATCCAGATCGAGCTTCAACAGCGTGCTGCCGGCCTTGTAGGTAAGAACGTTCGCGGTTTGCGTCGTCGGCTTGCCGAGCAGCTTAAGCGCCGCCTCAGCCTGGTCGCCGATGCGCAGACCGCTTAATCCAGGAGATACGGCGCGAGCGAATACCTCGACATATTGCACCGTATCGTTCTCGCTCAGACCAATGGCAAAGCCGTCATATTCACGTACGGACAATGATTCTTCCTCATCCTGGAGGACATATTCATCAAGTGGTTCGCCGACCTTGAGATCAAGCGCTTCTTCGGTTTCTGCCAGTGCAATGTTATGTAGTTGGGGATTATCCGGATCCCATAGCGCTTCGATTTGACCGACGGACGAATCTGCGGCATCGGCGTTGCTATCAGCTGCCGAATCGGACTGGGTGCCGGCTGTAGCTGATTTGGGGTGCTCCTCGTCAGCGATCGCATTCGTAACAGGAATATTGCCGGATTGTGCGGCGGTATACGATTTTTGAGGACTGTCGGCATCTGAAGACTGAGCAGCGGAAGAAGCAGCGCCCGGCAGGGTCGAAAGGGAAGGCGCTTCTACCGTCTGGCTGCAACCGGACAGTATCGGTACTAGCAAGAAACTTGATAGGACCAGGGTATAGGCGGCGATGTGTATACGGGTTGGCATAGAACGATCACCTCGATTTTTAGACAGATAAGAAACATCATTTTCCTTATCCACTCATTAGCCACCATTGTATGGTTTGACGCAGGTTTTCATAAAAAGTTTCACTCGCCAAGGTGATCAATATCCTGTTTCGCTGTTGCGCAGGCTGCCTCACCTATGGTAACTTATCGGAAAAAGGTTTTCCGTGGAGGGAAAGCAATGGATCAACTGAAAGATCGCATTTTACAAGAAGCTTCCATCATGAACAATGAGGTGCTGAAGCTAGACGGATTATTGAATCACCAAGTGGATCCGGAATTGACGGTTGATATGGGCAAGGAATTTGCGCGGTTGTTCGCGGAGTCTGGTATAACGAAGGTCATCACTGTGGAATCTTCGGGTATCCCCGTGGCATTCACGACGGCATTGTCGCTCGGCGTACCGCTTGTGTTTGCGAGAAGGAAGAAGACGCTGATCGCCGATCCGGACGCGTATACGGAGCGAGTTCCTTCTTTTACCAAAGGCATTGTAACGGATATTATGGTGTCGCGTCAATTCCTGCAAGCGGATGACACCGTGCTGTTCATCGACGATATCATCGCGAATGGAGATGCCGCCAGAGGCTTGATCAAGATCATCGAGCGCTCTGGAGCTAAGCTGGCCGGCGTCGGCATCGTGGTGGAGAAAGCATTCCAGGCAGGAGCAAGAACGATTCGGGAACAAGGGATCCGGGTGGAGTCTTTGGTCCGTATCGCATCGCTCGAGGATGGCGTCATTCGCTTCGAATCCTAGCCTAGCAAAAATGTACCACGTCAAATCTCTTTCCTGATCGGGCGATATCCTTTATAATGTTTTTGAGAACTGAGGGGAGGCGCAAGAACATGGGGAAATTTTCAGTAGAGTATTTGCAGTCTAAGCTGTCCGCCGCGAAAGTTCATTTCGAGCGTGCGCTCGATTGTAAACATACCGAGTTTGATGATCTTTATCCTTATATGATTGAACACCCGCAATTTTTCTGGTACAAGCGCTATGTTGCCTGGTCGGAACTGCTTACGATCGTTAACCTGTGCGAAGAGTTGGAGATTGCCTGGAACGAGCAATTCTCGGCGAAGCAGGCCGAATATATCGTTAGCCGCGTCATGTCATCCCGCGTCTTGGACGAATGGTATGAGACGAATGATTCCAAGGAACATGTAGGCTAAGTATCAGCCAGCAGTTATCAGAGCAGGATAATGTCAAGGCCTCATGGATTGCCGATACTAGGCACATGGGGCTTTTTTCTAAATACAAGAACTTTATAAGTTTCACGCTTATCAATCATCTTGTATTTCTCCGGAATGAAACGCGCTGGCCATGATTGACGGCGTCAGCCGCTTCACCTTGTATCGAGAGGAAGGTGAGCCGTAATGATTAACGACGAGCAGTTGAATGCCTACCGTCAGGACGGAACGAAAATTCGCGTCGTACGCGATGGGCTGGAGATGAATGATGTGATTGGTATTGTCGTCGCTTGGGATGAGAGTACGGTCCTAATCCGCAGACATAATCGGCGGGTCGTAAAGTTAAGCCGTACATATCTATACGAACCATTTTCGGCGCCGCGAACGGATCTGACGGCAGTCTCGGAAGTATCGCAAGATTAACGCCTATATTGCCTAATGTTCATACATCCATATACGGATGCCCTTTTGACCTTTATGGTCGAAAGGGTTATTTGTTTTGCGCAACTACAAAAATTTATAGTTTCACGTTTATCAATCAGCTTGTATTTCTTAGAGCGAGACGCGGATCGCTATGTGGTGAGATGAAGATAGCCGTTTCGCCTTCGTTCCCAACATTTTAGACGCGGGAAGAAGCAGGGCGCAGACGGATATTTTCCTGCGACTGCACACACAATGAGACCATCATCATGCAGCAAAGGGGAGAACGATATGAGTCTGAAGGCAAAATGGGCTGCTATTGGGGCGTTCAGTCTGCTCGTGTGGGGAGTGGGTTCGGATGCATCGGTGCTAGCAGGGGATGCGAAACCGGCGGAGAATCGTCAGGTTGCGGTCGTTATCGACGACTTCGGCAACGGGATGACCGGTACGGAGGAGATGTTCAAGTTGCCAATCCGGTTTACTGCAGCTGTTATGCCTTTTATGCCCACGACGAAAAAAGATGCGGAGCTCGCGCACAAGCGGGGGCTGGACGTTATCGTGCATATGCCAATGGAACCGAACCGCGGCAAGAAGGAGTGGCTTGGCCCTGGCGCGATTACGACCGACCTATCCGACGCGGAGATCCGCAATCGTGTGGAGGCTGCGATTGCGGAAGTTCCCTATGCGATCGGCATGAATAATCATATGGGGTCTAAGGCGACTGCGGACGAGCGAGTTATGCGCAACGTGTTGTCTGTCGTGCGCGACCATGGCATGTTTTTCCTCGACAGCCGGACTACGGGGAAGTCGGTGATCCCGAAGCTGGCCGCGGAATTGGGCGTTCATTTGCTCTCCAACGATGTCTTCCTGGATGATATCTATACGGCTCAGCATATCAGCCGCCAGATCGGGGTGCTCGAGAAATATTTATCTTCCCATGAAGCATGCGTTGCGATCGGCCATGTCGGTCCTCCGGGGAAGAAGACGGCCGCAGCCTTGCGAGATTCGATTCCTCAACTATCGGAGAAAGCGGTCTTCGTCCGTTTGTCCGAGATGCTGATCCCTTCAACGGAGAAGGATATAATTCCTCACCCCTGATGCGATAGCGTCCGCGACGGCCAGCTGGGTTCGGGGATTGGTCAGCATCGCGCGGTCATGCCCGTTACTGATGTAACCCATCTCGACGATGACAGCCGGAGACTGAACGACTTTCAGCAGGTAAAATGGTTTTCCCAATCTCGGAACCGCATGTTTATGCTGCTGCTCATTCAAGGCGAGTTGAATGCAGCTGGCCAGCAGGGTGCTTTGCCCCTCCGGCTGATGAAGGACGAGCGGACCGTGCACGCGTTCGCTCGAGGACCAGTTCACATGGAGGCTGACCACGAGCGCGGTATCAATCTCTTTGCTCAGCTGGGACCTTTGGGATAAGTCGCGCTGATGCCTGGAACGGCTTCCGTGCCAACGGTTATCGTCACTTAAGGCGTAGTCGCCATCCCGATTCAGGATCGCGCGAATGCCGCTGGAACGGAGCAACAGGTACAGCTTTTTGCCGATCGCCAGATTAATGTCTTTCTCCAACGTATCTTGGTAGACTGCGCCGCCATCAACACCGCCATGTCCGATATCAATGAGTACCTCGGCGCTTGGAAGGGCGCGGCTGTAACGGGGATCGTCAAGCCGTTGATTGTCGACGGCCTCATTAGACGCTTCCTCGGCTGCAGGCAGCATAGTCAAAGAAACAGCATGAGATGCAGAAGCTGGAACAGCATGGCCGACCATCGAGAGCAAGGTTACAGCGGTCAGCAAGGGCCGTAGTTGCCGTAGCCATCGTGATCGTCTCAAGCGATGCAAGAACATATTCATTCAATACCTCCATAACAGGTCATGGCTTTTTATATCGTGGCTCAGACGCTGTTAATTCATGCATGTTTGAAGCTTTCCCCTTCCGGAGACACTAGGAAGTAGTGGGCATAACCGATATGGTTTAGGAGGGATAACGATGGCAGGACGCGATGATTTAATCAAATATGTGACGCAGCAGCTTGTTACGTACATGGACACTCCGGGAGAGCAGCGTAAGCAGAAACGCCAAGCAGCCAAGGCCGCTAGGGAACCTTGGCTGACGAGATGGTTCGGCATGGCGCCGATCGGAATCGCATTGTGGTGGAAAGGCAGGACGAGAAAGACGCATGAGCTGGAACAGCAGCACGATCTACTCGTTGAAAAATAAACCTTGACTCTGAATATCCGCCAAGGCGACATAGCGCATGCCATACTGGTCGAACGCCACATACAGCTTTTGATCATTCCACTGATGATAGCCAATTGCCGGCCAGACGAACAGAACAGTGCGGTCATACAGCTCTGAAGTGAATCGGATCTTAGCTTGTCTATCGAGAAGCTGGGTCAACTGATTCACTTTATTTGTTTCCAACGGCTTTTTCGTCAGCCAAGGCATCTGCTCGTAAGCATCGAAAGTCGGATTCATTCGTACAAGTGAGATTGACTTGGCAGCAGATGGCGCGGAAGAACCGTCGGCGGTAAGTTTCTTAAGCTTCACGCCTGCAGACAACCACTGTTTATCATCGATCGGCAACGCTTCACCGGTCCAAGCGTCTAGATAATAGGTTTGTCCATCAGGCGAATCCCACTTCCAGACCGCTAACAGCGGATTCATATAGAGTCGCTCAAGCTTCAGCGGGTGTAGCAGGGCGTCTGCATAAGAAGAGATAAGTCCCTGCTGTATCATGGATTGATACAGCGTATTTGGATCATAAGCAGGATGGCTGCCGCTTCCGTATTCGCTCAATTGGAAGCCGCCGTCCTCTTTGGCGTGGACGATCAAATACCCGACCGGTTTTGCGGCCTTATCCCGCAAAGTAACGAGCCATCCGTGCTGGCCTGGGCCGATCGGAGTGATCGACGTTGTAGACTGCTTCCAAGCCGTGAAGCCTTGCTGTTTGCCTAACTGTTCCACCCATGTTTGCACTTGGTTCTCCAAAGCCGATGGCGCAGTCGCATTCGTAGGCGTGGCCGCCGTGACTGAGACGGGAAGCAAACTGCACGTTAGCAGCAAGACAGTTAGGAACTTGATTAGCGAAAATGATCGGAGCATGGCGTTCACCTGCACTTCCTCAAGATTGAGTAACGTTATTGTACGGTACGGAAGAGAAGAAGGCTGTTGGAACCTGTCGCACAGATTGGGACAAGCCCCGTTCTTTTTTTGCCGCAATGATGCGAATTAGCGGTCAAATCCCTTCTTCTTGTCGTTACCCAATTCCGGCCAAATAGAAAATACCGCAGTTTATGGCGGAAACCGTCACGCGCGGTTCATACTGCCAACGAATTTCGGCCTGCCGGCGTTCGAATTGCTCTTGCATGGCGGCTCGGATTTCATCGTCCTCAGCCGCGGCTATGAGCGGTTCGTAATAATGCTGCACCGTCGCCAATTCTTCCTCAAGCCGCTTCGAAGCGCCTTGCGCCCAGGCATAGTCGTAGGCCTTCAGTTTTCGTTCCAATGCCTGTTCGCCGATCGTGGCAGCCTTATTGAAGGTAATGGCATTCTTGGCGGTATGCACATTGGGCGGTAAGCGAGGGGTCATCCGCAAGGTGGATAAAGAGTCATGGAACCCTTCGACACATTGACCCGTTGCGAGCGAAATGCCGAGCGAATGGAATTCTTCGCGTTTCATGTCGCAGGCGAATTCGACTTTCATATTTAATCCGAGCCACGCGGTATAAGCTGTCGATTGCAGAGGATGGGCGCTTTTGCGCTCGGGCTCCTGGAATAGACACACATAGCTGCCGCCTAATTTGGCCGAAGCGAACAGCTGCTCCAACTTCCGGGAGCCAAAATGCAGCTCTTCCCGCGGCATCCGGCCGGTAGGATTGAGCGTTCCATGCACGAATCCCATCGAACGACCGATGGCCGCATCGGCAGCAGCGCCGATTCCTCCTTGCGCAGTCGGACCGGCAGCAGGCGAGTTGGCTTCTTCCGTCTGCGTTTCGTATTTCTTTTTGTCGGTGATCAGCAGCATCGTCATCGTCTCCGGCTCGGCGCCCGTCCGCTCGACAAAGCTCCAATAGAAAGGACGATTCGTCAAGTCCCGGTCGGCATGCGGAGACAGCTTGGCGATATAATGTGCCGGTGACTTCTCGATGATCCGGCTGTCCGTCGCATCCAGATACCGCCCAACAAACTTGTGCACCTGCCGTTCGTTCATGGCCGCACCTCCACGGTTTGTCCGACGGCGTCCAAAATCGCGCCGATCGGCGTCTCTGGTATAGGGTCCTCCTCTGCAACTTGCGTGCGCAGATGGCTCAACTGGTCGCCAAGATCGCTGATACGTTTGCGCAGGTCTGTAGAATCCCCTGCTTCGAGCATCGCTTTACTGAGCCGCTGTTCCAGCGTGTCTTCCTTCTCGAAGCGTTCGAGAATATGGTCAAGACCGCCGATGACAAGCTCGAACAGATTGATCTTCTCATGGAGCAGGCTGACGATATGCTCCTCAATGGTGCCGAGCGTGCACAGATTATAGATTTTTACGTCGTTCTGCTGGCCCAATCGATGAACGCGGCCGATCCTTTGCTCGACTCGCATCGGATTCCATGGCAGATCGAAGTTAATAATATGGTGGCAGAACTGCAGATTGATGCCCTCGCCGCCGGCTTCGGTCGCAATGAGCACTTGGGCGCGTCCGCGGAACAGATCCATCATCCAGTCCTTCTTGCCGCGATTCATGCCGCCTCGATAAGGAACGGCTATGAGATTATGGGAGCGGAAATAATTGAGCAGATACTCCTGCGTGGCCCGATATTCGGTGAAGATGATCACCTTATCGTCCATTTCCCGGATAAGCTCCATCGTTTTTTCGGCTTTCGTGTTAGCTTGGATGTTACGGATGAATTCGACGAGCTCCCATATTTTCGCCCGGAGCGGTGAATCCTCAGCCGTCTTTTTGAACAGATTGACGAGCGTTACGAACACGGCATCACGGCTTGAACATACTTCCCGCTGCAACGTAACCAGGGCAAGCATGCTCGTCCAGTCGCCGTTGCTTTCGTTATAACGGTCGCGAACGAATCCGGTAACGGCATCATAGAGTGCTTGTTCCTCGGTTGACAGCGGCAGCGGAATGTTCTTGACGATCCGCTTCGTGAATTGAATCCCTCCGTCGCCGCGCCGATTGCGGACCATTACGCTCGAGAGCGCTTCCTGAAGCCGGTCTTCATTTTTCGGCACCCGCTTATCCACGACGAAATTCGCGGCAAAATCGCTCTGGCCGCCGAGCTGGCCCGGTTTCAGCAGCGTGATGAGGTTATACAGTTCATCCAGATCGTTCTGAACCGGTGTAGCCGTCAGGAGCAAACAATATTTTTTGCGGAGCTGGTTCACAAACTGATAGTTGGTCGTTTTCTTGTTCTTCAGTTTGTGCGCTTCGTCGATGATAAGCATATCGTAATCATGGTTCAGCAGAATATCGCGATGCGGATCGCGTTTGGCTGTATCGATGGACGCGACGACGACTTCATTTTGCCAGGAATGCTCTTTCTTTTGGGCAATCGCAGGAATGCCGAACTTCTGGTTGAGCTCGCGTACCCATTGCAGAACGAGCGAAGCGGGCACTAGAATGAGCACCCGGCTGACAAGTCCGCGCATCATATATTCTTTCAGAATGAGACCGGCTTCGATCGTCTTGCCAAGTCCGACCTCATCGGCTAGAATCGCCCGGCCGCTCATCTCGTGCAGTACCTTACGCGCGGTACTGATCTGATGAGGCATCGGTTCGAGCGTTGGCAGTGTCCGCATACATTGCAGGTCATCGAAGCTTCCAATCAGCTTGGACTGCTCGGCTTCGACGGCCAGCTGATACATGGTCCAATCATCCCAAGGCCCGTTACGGTCCAGCCGCTGTTGCAGCTCGTTGAACCAAGTCCGGTCGAAATGAATGTCAACGTGATTGTTCAGCTTACGGGCTACAATGGAGGAAGGCTGATCCCCTTTTCGATCATTGCTGGTTTGTGTCATAGAGGAACTCCTTTCCAAGGAAGGGATTAACTTCGTTGTACTAGTATGACCTTGCCTGTCACAATTCATAAGAAGGCCGCATGAAAAAAGGCGAGGCACTGCTGGAATCTGGTAAACATGCGAAAACCATAGCAAGCGGGCGCTAGATGAAGCAGCTAGTCCATAGTTTGTCCCAAAAGGCTGTTTTTCACTATTTACGTCCATATATGGTGTGGTAAAATGCTATTTAGACACAAGATATAGTGAATGTAGCTTATGGGGAGGAGCGATCGCACATGGGAACGATGAGCGGCAGCCGTTTAGAAGGTTTAAGTGAAAAAATATTTTTGGACCGTTATGCATGGAAGCATGCTTCGCCGGAGTCGGTCAAAATAGGGGATACGGTGCTGGTGCTGACGAAGGACGATCCGAAATTCCCGACGAAGGAAGTCGGCGAAGTCATCGCGCGTTCAGCGAATGAGGTAACTGTGCTTCTGCGCAGCGGGGAGAGCGTCAATTCGCCGGTCGAGAAGTTGACGCTCACAGTCGAACGTACGCCGGATGAGATGTGGAATCGATTGTCCAAGGCCATCTCCGCCGTTGAAGAGACGGAAGAGAAACAACAGTTATGGCAGGAACGATTCCGTTACATCTTGGATGACTGGAAGCTCGTTCCGGGCGGACGTATCGCAGCAGGCGCAGGCGCAAGCGATGAACTGACCTTGTTTAACTGTTATGTGATTCCGTCTCCTAAAGACAGCCGGGGCGGCATAATGGAGACATTGACCGAAATGACGGAGATCATGGCCCGCGGAGGCGGCGTAGGCATTAATCTGTCCTCGCTTCGTCCACGCCGTGCCGTTGTCGCAGGCGTCAACGGTTCATCTAGCGGTGCTGTTTCCTGGGGCGGATTGTTCAGCTACACGACGGGACTGATCGAGCAGGGCGGCAGCCGCCGCGGCGCGCTCATGCTCATGATTCACGACTGGCATCCGGATGTGCTGGACTTCATTACCGTGAAGCAGACGATGGGTCAGATTACGAATGCGAATCTGTCCGTGTGCGTAAGCAACGACTTTATGCGAGCGGTGAAGGAAGATCTGGACTGGGAGCTTGTTTTCCCGGATACCAAAGAACCCGGCTACGATGAGTTATGGGATGGCGATCTGGAGAAATGGCGTAATCAAGGCCGTCGCGTCATCCATTACAAAACCGTGCGTGCCCGCGATATTTGGCACACCATTATTGAGTCTGCGTGGAAGTCGGCAGAACCGGGCGTCGTGTTCATGGAGCACTACAACCAAATGTCCAATAGCTGGTACTTCAACCCGCTCATTGCGACGAATCCGTGCGGCGAGCAGGGACTTCCGGCTTGGGGCGTGTGCAATTTGTCCGCTATCAACCTGTCGAAGTTCTATGATGAGGAGAAGCATGACGTCGCTTGGGATGAGCTGGCGAAGGTGACGCGCTACTCCGTTCGTTTCTTGGACAATGTTATTGACGCTACGCCTTATCACTTCGAAGAGAACGAGAAGAACCAGAAGCGCGAGCGCCGAGTAGGCCTTGGCTCGATGGGTCTAGCGGAACTGATGATTAAATTAGAGGTTCGCTACGGCAGTCCGGAATCGTTGGAGTTCCTGGATAAGCTATACGGATTTATCGCGCGTGAATCCTATTTGGCCTCTACGGAAATTGCAGCCGAGAAGGGCTCATTCGAAGCGTTCGAAGCAGACAAATTCGTTCAGAGCGGCTTCATGAAGCACATGATCGAAGCGAATCCGGAGTTGGATGAAGCGGTGAAACAGCGGGGGATCCGCAACGTGACCATTCTGACCCAGGCCCCGACTGGCAGCACGGGTACAATGGTCGGCACGTCTACCGGCATTGAGCCTTACTTTGCTTTTGAATACTATCGCCAAAGCCGTCTGGGCTTCGACAAGCAATACGTTCCGATCGCACAAGCATGGAAAGACGCGAATCCAGGCCATGAACTTCCGGATTACTTCGTCACTTCGATGAGTCTGTCCGCGGAAGACCATATCCGCGTACAAGCGGCGATTCAACGCTGGGTGGACAGCTCGATCTCGAAGACAGCGAACTGCCCGAATGATTTCACCGTTGAAGAGACTGGTCGTCTGTATGAGCTTGCATTCGAGCTAGGCTGTAAGGGCGTCACGATCTATCGCGACGGCAGCCGCGATGTGCAGGTACTCTCCACTGCGACTGCTGAAGAGACTGATAAGAATAAAGAGGCGGAAGTCGTTGCCGCGGTCGAGGAGCCGGCATCCGATGCAGCCACTGCCGCATTCAAGCTTGCAGCGGAGACTGCCGTGGCATCCGCGCTGGAGCCTGCTAAGGCTGAGCCGGTCATCGATAAGCAATACAAACGCCGTCCGGCTATTTTGCGCGGCGCAACGTATAAGATCAATACGCCTTTTGGCATGGCATATATTACGATCAATGATCTGGATGGAACGCCAGTTGAAATCTTCTTGAATGTGGGTAAAGCGGGGTCGGATGTCTTTGCGATGGCCGAAGCGCTTGGCCGCGTATGTTCGCTCTTCTTGCGTTACGGCGATCACGGCAACAAAGTTCAATTGCTCATCAAGCATCTGAAAGGGATCGGCGGTTCTGGCGCGATTGGCTTCGGTGCGAACCGAGTTGAATCGATTGCGGACGCAGTCGCCAAATCGTTGGAACTGCATATTGCAGGCAGCGGAGAAGAAGCGGCTTCCGCGGAAGAAGTTGAAGCGGTCAGCGCTCCAACGCAGCAGCTTAAAGTGCTGCCTATGGCAGGAGGTTATTCCGCCAAGCCATCGGAAGCTCATCCGAGAGATCTGTGTCCGTCCTGCGGCGGAGCAACGCTAGTTCATATCGAAGGATGCAAAACCTGCGGTACATGCGGATATAGCCGCTGTACGTAAATACAAAGAAAGCGCTGCGTGATCGTTCAGATCGCGCGGCGCTTTTTTATATAGAAGGAGGTGTTAATGGGTCATCGCGTTTGTCCGCCAACCGAATGGTTAAACTCTTCCCGTATCCTGGACAGCAGCTCAGGCGAGGTGCACACGTCATAAGCGGTGGCAGCGAGCATCTTGGCACCGAAGATCATCAGTTCCAGCGCACGCTCCGTCATCGCAGCGTTACGGAATTCCACCGTATGAAGAATGAGCCGCTCTTCTACGATTTTGACATAAGGATGAATGGCTGGGCACCGCAGAGACACATTGCCTAGATCGAGCGAACCGTGGTCTTTGCCCACCGTAATTTCTTCAGGCACAATACCTCCAGCGATCAGATTCGATGTGAATACATCCGATAACGTTTCGTTCGTTAGAAGCTCATCGTAGGAATACTGGTAGTTATTCCATTGCCACGTGCAGCCTGTTTGTAAGGCAGCTCCTTCGGCGCAGCGTTTCAGCTTCTCAACCAACTCGTTCGTGTAAGCGCGAGTAGCCGATCGGGCGTAAAATTTCGCCGATGCATAGTCGGGAATCACATTCGGCGCTGTTCCGCCATGATCAATAATGCCATGAATCCGTGCATCGCTGCGAGATTGCTGGCGCAGGGCGTTAATCGAATTGAACAGCTGCAATACAGCATCGAGCGCGTTAATGCCTTCATGCGGATTCGCTGCGGCATGGGCATTCTTACCGAAAAACTCGAAATGAAGTGCGTCCATCGCTAAGGATGAACCCGATTTCTCGAAGGAATGGTAGGGGTGCGCCATCAGGGCAAAATCGCAATCGTCAAACATTCCTGCCGCAGCCATCGTTACTTTGGCTCCGTTGGTTTCTTCCGCTGGCGTTCCGTACACGCGGATCGTTCCGCCGATCTCATCGATGACGGATCTGAGGCCGACGGCTGCTCCGATGCTCATCATGCAAATTAAATGATGGCCGCACGCATGGCTTACTTCAGGCAGGGCATCGTACTCGGCGAGGAAAGCTATTGTAGGCCCCGGTTTACCTGTGGTGTAGGTTGCGAGGAATGAAGTCTCGATGTCTAGGACGCCTCGTTCAACGGAGAAACCATGTCGTTCTAGTTCTTCAGTAAGCTTGGCAGCGGCTAGAAATTCAGCATTGCCGAGTTCCGGATGTTCTCCAATATATCGAGAAATGGTTTTGAAAGCATCGCTGTGCTCATTGATTGTGCTTAATACATGCTGCTTCAATGACATATGGGGTACGCTCCTTATATGAACTGATGAATGCCTATTTGGCTTTGAAATGGACGACAGCGGAGTAGAGCATTTTCTCTGCGCGCGGGTCGAAAATCACCTGGTGGGTTACCGAATAGACATCCAGAAGCATCGCCTTATTATTATCGATCTGCGCTGCAATTTGCTTCTCCAGCGTCGGAAGATCGTAAGCTTGAAAAAACTCGACCTTGTTTTCTAGTCGTTCCAACATAAAATCCATTCGGATTACCTCCAACTAATAGCACGATTATGCATCTATTATAGCTGCTATAGAAGCTGATTCCTATCAGTCCTTGCAGGAGTGTTTAATTCTGCTTATTCAAAAAAACGAAAGTTGTTATAAAAAAGGTGTTGCAATCATTTAGAGGCGTATGGTATATTCTAATTCCGGTCGCGAGAGCGATACGGAAAAGCGATAAAGAACTGGATGAATGCTGATTGATCTAGTAAGCGTTCAAGCCAATCATCGTTTGATGAATGATGAACTTCCTATAAATCAATCATCACTTGATGAATGATGAACGTCTTGTCAGTCGTTCGAATCAATCATCACTTGTTCCTTGAAAACTGAACAATGAGCGATATGTTTTATAGCTAGTTTTTAGAATGAGCTGAACAAGCTCCTTCGAAGTAGCGGAATGCTGCATGTCCAACCTCGCGGTTGTACACGCAAGCCAATCCGCTGCCTTGATGGAATGCTGATCGACCTTCGGGTCGCTCAAACCAATCCATCTTTTATGGAGAGTTTGATCCTGGCTCAGGACGAACGCTGGCGGCGTGCCTAATACATGCAAGTCGAGCGGATCTTATCCTTCGGGGTAAGGTTA
>NZ_JACHXK010000004.1 GCF_014192105.1 Paenibacillus phyllosphaerae
AAGAAGATCGCCTTCCACCTGGATAGGAAGGCGAAGGAGGCGTGAGCCTTCCTAAACCACCTCAAAAACAACTCGAGAAAGCAAAAGAGAAACCCGACGTTTGAAAAAACGTGGGGTTTCTCTACAATCTGAAGGGCTGCCAGCCGGCAGCCCTTCTTCGTGTCTCCATATCTCGTTCTCGCTTCCAACCGCTACAATGCTTCCGCAATCTTCGCCGCCGTCCGCTCCCCGTTCAAGATGCAATCCGGAATACCGACCCCGTAATACGAACACCCTGCCAACAAAACGTTCGGATAACGTTCGGCCAACTGGCTTTCGAGCGACCGGACGAGCTGCGGATGCTTCAGATGGTAGTTCGGCATCGTCTCATGCCATTTGGTCACCTCGCAGCTGACAGGCGTACTATCAATGCCGAGACTTAAGCGCATATCCTGCAGCGCAACCTGCTGCAGTTCTTCGTCCGACAGCTTGAGCAGACGGTCATACTGCTTGCCGGAGCTCTTGTAGAACATGCGCACGAGCAGACGCTGATGCTTCGACGTATGCGACCACTTGCGGCTGCTCCACGTGCATGCGTTGCATACGAGGTCTCCCTCGTCCGCATTGATGAAGCCTGTCCCATCCTTAGGCAGCTGTTCGTCCGGAATGTCGAAGCCAAGATAGACGCTGATTAACGAATTGTTCCGCATCTGGGCGAATTCGTCATGCAGCCGCTCATCGTGAAGAAGCCGATCCGTCACGGGATGAAGCGTGCTGAGCACGACGACGTCCGCTTCCAGCTCCTCGCCATTCGACAGCGACAGCTGATAGCGTACCGACCCGTCCTTCTCTGTACGTTCGAGCCGTTCAGCGGCGACCCCTTTGTAGATATCCGTCTGTTGCAGCCGTTCTTCCATCCGATCGACCAGCGCGGACATGCCGCCGCGGAACGAGAGGAACTTGCGATCGCCTCCGCGCTGCAGCCGTTCGCGGTTCGCTTCGAGTCCGCGGATCAGGCTCCCGTGTTCATTCTTGTAATCGAGCAAGTACGGCAGCGTCGAAGCAAGCGTCAGCTCGTTCAAGTCGCCGGAGTAGACCCCGGAGAGCACGGGCGCAATCTGCTTCTCGACCAGCTCTTGTCCGAGGAAATGCGTCAGGAACGCCCCGATGGAATCCTCCCGCGTGAACGTAGTATTCGGCGTGTACAAATCCTTCAGCGCCTCGACCTTCCCATCCGCCGAGACCAGCTCGGAGGTAGCCAACGACTCGATGCTAAGCGGGATGCCGAACAAGGCGTCTCTTGGAATCGGCTTCAGCTGACCGTCCGAGTAGATATACGAGATGCCCGTTGCATTATAGGCCACCTCCTCCTGAAGCCCCAGTTCCTCGATGAGCGGAGCCACATTCGTCTTGCGGGCCACGATCGAATCCGCTCCGGTCTCCATCGCGAACTCGCCCTCATGCACCGTGCGGATCTTGCCGCCCAGGGCATCCGTTGCTTCGATAAGCACCAAGCGTGCCGATTTCTGCCGTTCCCGCAGCGCTTTCTCCAAATAATAGACCGTCGATAAACCCGTAATACCCCCGCCAATGACCACGACTGTCTTCATCTGTCTTCCTCCCATCCTGACTTGCTCTCAAAAAAAGACCTTCGATCCTTAAGGCCGCTAGCCCGCCTGAAGGATTTCGGTCTTTGCCCTACGCGTTCATTCGTTATTGCGTGAACCGAGCAGTTTCATCTGTGAACATCAACTATGCCCATTGTAACGTACAACCCTTGCCGCGTGCAAAAGAATACCCGATCGCCTCGCCTCAATACAGCAAGGTCTTCGGTCCTATTCGTTCCACGTGCTGCTTCACAAGGGATACAAACCGGCTGCACGCATCCTCATTCTGAACCCGTGCGTCTGCCTTCAAGTGTAAACCGATCAGATGGCGGACGGCTATGACATTGCTCACAGCCGCTGGCCTTGCCGGCAGCATCTCGAAGGTGAGCATCGGCGCCAGCGTCTTCGGCAGCTCCGGCTCATGGATCGCATAGCTGAACGCAGCGGCTGCGCGAACGGTGAAGCTTCCCGCTTCCGCATCCGATGCCCGGGCTTGCCCGTCCTTGGCGGGCTGGAACAGCCGATCGAGCTCGATCGCGAATCCCGCGATGCTGCGCCGATCCGCATGCCTGACCACCGGCCAATCCCCATTCGGGGCCGCGATGGCCAGATGGATATTTTTGCTGACGACCAACTGGCCGTTCTTCATGCCCGCATTCATCTCGGGACATTCTTTCAGACTGTTCACGACCGCATGCAAGAAGAACGGCATATAGGTCAGACGGATCCCTTCCTTGCGGCAGAACGCTTCCTTCACCTGTTCATGCAAGCTGACAATGCCGTTCATCTCTGCCTCTGTCCTGATCGTAATCGTCACGGTCATCACCGCCTTTACGTCAACGAGCCACGCTTGTGTCAGATGACGAAAAACTCGACGAACTGCTGCACCGGCATCGCCAGCAACCGTTCGCGGTCTGCGAACAAATCATGGATGGCCTGCGCTTGCTTGCGCGGGAATCGGGTGGCCACGTTCTGTTCGAATTTGCGCACCAATAGCGGAATGCCTTCCTCGCGCCGGCGGCGATGACCGATCGGGTACTCGATCTCGATCTTCTCTGTCGCCGTTCCATCTTTGAACATAATCTGAACGGAATTGGCGATGGAACGTTTGGCCGGATCGAGATAGTCCGCCGAATACCGCTTGTCTTCGCTAACCTGCATGAGCGCGCGGAGCGCATCGATTCGCGGATCGGCTGCCGCTTCATCCTCGTAATGGTCCGCCGTGAGCGTACCATGCAGCAACCCGGCAGCGACCATATACTGCAAGCAATGATCCCGGTCCGCGGGATTATGCAGCGGTCCCGTCTTGTCGATAATGCGGATCGCCGACTCGTGGGTGGTCAGCTTGATCGCGGCGATGTCATCCAGCCTGCCCGCCGCTTGCGGATGGAGCGCAATGGCGCATTCCACGGCCGTCTGGGCGTGAAATTCGGCCGGGAACGAGATTTTGAACAGAATATTCTCCATCACGTACGAGCCATACGGACGCGAGACCGAGAAGGGCTTGCCGCCGAAACTTGTATCGTAGAATCCCCATCTGGATGCCGTGAGCGCCGATGGATAACCCATTTCGCCGCGTAATGCCATGAGCGATAACCGGACGGCGCGGCTTGTCGCGTCGCCTGCCGCCCAGGACTTCCGTGAGCCGGTATTCGGCATATGGCGGTAAGTACGGAGCGATTGGCCGTCGACCCAAGCTAGGGACAACGCGTTCACGATCTCGTCCTCCGTCCCGCCGAGCAGCTGCGTCACGACTGCCGTCGAGGCGACCTTCACGAGCACGACATGATCCAGTCCGACGCGGTTGAAACTATTCTCCAGCGCTAGAACGCCTTGGATTTCGTGCGCCTTAATCATCGCCGTAAGCACATCGTGCATCGTTAATGGCGCTTGACCCGCCGCGGCAAGTTGACGGCTGCGGTAATCCGCCGCGGCCAGGATGCCGCCGAGGTTATCCGAAGGATGGCCCCACTCGGCCGCCAGCCACGTATCGTTGTAATCCAGCCACCGAATCATGCATCCGATATTGAAGGCGGCCGTCACCGGATCGGTCTCGAATGACGTGCCAGGCACCCTCGCCCCGTTGGGAACGACGGTTCCCGGCACGATCGGCCCGAGCAGCTTCGCGCATTCCGGATAGCGCAAAGCCAGGAAACCGCAGCCAAGGGTGTCCATCAGGCAATAGAGGGCCGTATCGTAAGCGAGCGGACTGTCGATGGCAGCCGAAGCCGCGTAACGAGCCATGTCAACGATGATCTGATCCGGCTCCGGACGTTCATTCGTCAAATAGGTGGACATGATTTCTTCACCTCCGCTGAGGTTGAAAGCCCTGACGCAACAAGGTTCTCCCTCATTCTTCCGCAGTAGCTAATCACGCTGTTCCATCGCTAACCAAGTCTGCGGCTCCGAACCGGTATATGCGGCAGTCGGCCGGATGATGCGGTTATTCTGCCGCTGCTCCATCACATGCGCGCACCAGCCGCTAAGCCGCGACATCACGAAGACCGGCGTGAACAAGGACGTCGGAATTCCCATCAGACGGTATGCCGACGCACTGTAGAAATCGAGATTCGGGAACAGCTTCTTCTCCCGCCGCATGATCTGCTCGATCCGTTCCGAGACGTCGTATAGCCGCCGATTGCCGGCTGCCTCGGACAACTTCAGCGACCAAGACTTGATGATATCGCTTCTCGGGTCGGATACGGTATAGACGCGGTGGCCGAAACCCATGATAAGCTCCCGGGCAGCCAGCAGATGCATGATGCCTTGTTCCGCTTCGTCCGGCGTCCCGTAGCGCTCGATCAGCTCCATCGCCGCTTCGTTGGCCCCGCCATGCAGCGGTCCGCGCAGCGTCCCGATGCCGGTAGTCACCGAAGCGTACAGATCCGAGCGCGTCGAGGCCGTTACCCGTGCCGCGAAGGTCGAGGCATTGAATTCGTGTTCGGCATAGAGGATGAGGGAGACATCCATGGCCCGCTCGTGGAGCGCGTCTGGCGTCTTGCCGTGCAGCAAGCGAAGAAAATGCGCAGCCGTGCCAAGGGCATCCTTTTCAACGTCAATGCGGGATCCATCGGCGTGGAAGCGATACCAATACAGCAGAATCGAAGCGCAGCAGGCCAGTAGACGATCGGCCAGATCGAGCGGATTGCCGCCGTCCGTCTCCGGTTCGTATGCCGCTAGAGCGGAGTATCCCGTGCGCAGAACGTCCATCGGATGCGTGCTCGACGGAAGCTGTTCGAGAATGCGGCGAAGCCGATCCGGCAAGCCTCGAAGACCGGCGAGCTTCAAGCGATAGGCTGCCAGTTCCTCCGCATTCGGGAGCTTGCCGTACAACAACAGGTAAGCCGTCTCCTCGAACGAAGCATGTGCGGCCAGATCATGGATCGAGTACCCCCGATAGGTCAGCCCCTTGCCTTCCTTGCCTACAGTGGAGATTGCCGTCTCTCCCGCGATGACATCCGCCAGCCCGCCGCTCTTCTTCGCCGTCATGAGGACTCCTCCCCTTCATCTCTTGCCTCGAACAACCGATCCAGCTTCTGTTCATAGGCCAAATATTGCAGCACCTCGTACAATTCCATGCGAGTCTGCATCTGCCCGATCACCTGTTGTTGCGTGCCATCCGCCCGTATCGCCCGATAGACGCTCAGGGCAGCCGCGCTCATCGCCCGGAATGCCGACAACGGATACAAGGCCATGGCCACGTTCGCTGATCCCAGCTCCTCCAGCGTGAACAGCGGCGTCCGGCCGAACTCGGTAATGTTCGCCAGAATCGGCACCTTGACCGCCTCCGCGAACCGCTTGTAGTCGGCCAGCGTCGTAACCGCCTCGGGAAAAATCATATCCGCACCCGCATCCACGCAAGCACAGGCGCGTTCAATCGCCGCATCCAGCCCTTCAACCGCAAGCGCGTCGGTGCGGGCCATGATGACGAACTGCGCATCTTCCCGCGCATCCACCGCCGCCTTTATTCGGTCCTTCATCTCGGACTGCGCCACGATTTGCTTGTTCGGCCGATGCCCGCACCGCTTCGCGGCGACCTGGTCCTCGATATGGATGCCCGCTGCCCCGGCGCGGTTCATCTCCTTCACCGTCCGTCCGATCTGGAACGCGCCGCCGAATCCGGTATCCGCATCGACGAGGAGCGGCAGCGCGGTTGCTCCGGTTATGCGCCGGACGTCATCGAGCACATCTTCCCGCGACGTGATGCCTAGATCCGGCAAGCCGAAAGAAGCGTTTGCGACGCCGGCTCCCGACAGATAGACGGCGCGGTAGCCGACCTGCTCGGCAAGCATGGCCGCGTAGGCATTGACCGTACCGACGACTTGGAGCGGCCGTTCTGCTGCGACCGCTTCCCGAAAGAGCTTGCCCGGTGATGGTCTCATGGGAATCATCGCCTCCTCGCGTAAGCTTAGGACTTCAGCAGCTGATTGCCGATGACGATCCGGTGAATTTCATTCGTTCCTTCATAGATTTGGGTGACCTTCGCATCGCGGAACAGCCGTTCAGCCTGCGCGCTGCTTTGACCGCTGCGGCTCAGAAGCCGTACTGCTTCCCCCGCGGTTAACATCGCCGTATCGGAAGCGTACATCTTCGCCATCGAAGCTTCTTTCGTACATGGGATGCCGGATTGTCTCAAGTAGGCGGCATGATAGACGAGCAGGCGGGCGGCCTCGACTTGGGCGGTCAGATTCGCCAACGTCACGAACTCATGGGCGACCTTCCCCCGCTTAATCGCGATTTCGCCCTTAGCGGTCAAGAGCCGCTCCTGCATCAGCTGCAGTGCGGCCTCGGCAATTCCCAACGCTTGGGCACCTATCCCGATCCGCCCGCCGTCGAGCGTCCCTTTAGCAATGGCGAACCCTTCTCCTTCGGCGCCTAACCGCTTGCTCTCGTGAACGCGGACGCCATCGAGAACGAGCTCGCATGTGCTCGAGCCATGCAGCCCCATCTTCTTCTCCTTCCGCCCGATCTGAAATCCGGTCAATCCTCGCTCGACGAGGAATGCCGTTATGCCTCGAGCGCCTTTGGACCGGTCCGTGACGGCGAACAGCACGAAGAGTTCCGCCGCCTCCGCATTCGTAATGAACAGCTTCGAGCCGTTCACGACGTAATGATCGCCCTGCTTCACTGCGGTCGTGCGGATCGCGCCTGCATCCGAACCCGCATGCGGCTCGGTCAGCGCGAATGCGCCGATCCATTCCCCTGTCGCCAGCTTCTTCACGAAGCGTTCGCGTTGCTCGGTCGAACCGTACGTCTGAATCGGAAGCGTGCCGACGGAAGTGTGGACGGACAGGATGACGCCGACTGCGGCGCTTACACGGGAAAGCTCGTTAATGGCGAGGATGTACGAGATAAAGTCTCCCCCTCTGCCTCCCTGTTCCTTCGGGATCGGGATGCCCATCAGTCCGCTGGCGGCCATCTTCCGGACCAGCGCGTAGGGGAAAGCATCCGCCGCTTCCATCTCGCCGACGGCCGGCGCAACCTCATCTCTGGCGAACTGCCTGACGATTCGCTGAAGCTCAAGCTGCTCCTCGGTAAACCTAAGCTCCATGCTCGCCACGCTCCTTTCTTTATCGCTCCTGCTCCTCGTAGACATAGAAGCCGCGCCCTGTTTTTCTCCCCAACCAACCGGCGGCCACGTAGGATCTTAGCAGCGGGCAAGGGCGGTATTTCGGATCGCCGAATCCTTGATGAAGCGTTTCCATAATCGATAGGCAAGTATCGAGCCCGATGAAATCGGCCAGCGTTATTGGCCCCATCGGATGGCGCATGCCGAGCATCATGACCTGATCGACCGCAGCAGGCGAAGCAACGCCCTCATACACGGTATAGATCGCCTCGTTGATCATCGGCATCAGAATACGGTTGGCCGCGAAGCCCGGCACGTCCCGGACTTCAACTGGTGTTTTGCCCATTGCCTGCGCAAGGCTCATGATTCGGCCCGCTGCCTCATCCGAAGTCGCCAGCCCGCGAATCACCTCTACCAGAGGCATGACGGGAACCGGATTCATAAAATGCATGCCGATCACGCGGTCATCGTGCTTCGCTGCCGCGGCAATCTCCGTAATCGGAATGGACGATGTGTTGGAGGCCAGAACGGCCTTCCGATCGCAGATCTGATCCAGCTCGCGGAACAGTTGAAGCTTCAATGCTTTATGCTCCGGCGCAGCTTCGATGACGACTGCCGCATCGCCGGCCTCCTTCAGACCGGCAGCAGGCCGAAGTTTACCTAGGGTTTCGAGCCGCTGCTCTTCGTTTATGCGTCCTTTCGCGGCCAGCCGAGATAATTGCCCGTCGATCTTGGCAATTCCCTTCACAGCCGCCTCAAGGTCAACGTCAATCATGATGACGGCGTATCCGCTGCTCGCCGCCGTCTGCGCAATCCCGAGGCCCATCTGGCCCGCTCCGATGACGGCTATCGATTGGTCAAGTTCGATTGTCTCCTCCCCCTTCCCCCGAGGATGCGAAGGATAATGTCCTTACGTTCACTTCCCGCTCCGAGCTGGGCCTGCAAATATTTGGCGTCTCGCATATATCGCTCCACGTCAAACTCGCGCATGTAGCCGTAGCCGCCGAACACCTGAACGGCTTCGACCGTCACTGCCGCAGCTGCGTCCGCCGCGAAAATGCCGGCGATTGACGCTTCCCGGCTTCCGGGCAATCCCGCATCGAGCCGCCACGCAGCCTGATAGAGGAGCAGCCGCGCAGCCTCGATCCGGGCAGCCATATCCGCGAGCTTGAACGAAATCGCCTGCTGCCTGCCGATAAGCTGGCCGAACTGGTAACGTTGTTTGGCATACGCAGTCGCTGCTTCTAACGCCCCCTGCGCAATCCCGACGGCCTGCGCCGCAAGTCCGATATTCGCGATCGACACGGCGGATTCCGTCTTCTCCGCGCCTTCGCCTAGAGGATGAATCACATTGGAAGCCGGTATAAAACAATCGGCGAAGACCATCTTGCCAGGCTGCGAAGCCCGTAGCCCTAATGGCATCGACTCGGGATGGTATGCCGTTCCCGCAGTTCCAGCATCGATCAGGAACGCGGCCAGCTCCGGCTTCCTCCTTCCAGGGAGCTCAGCGTATATGAGATACAGTTCCGCCGCGCCGGCATTCGCGTCGAGTCGGCAGACGCCATTCAATCGGTAGCCTCCTGCCTCTGCGACGACCGTAAGCGAATTCGCAGGCTTGCCGGATAGTTCCTCGCTAGTCATTGACTTGCCGCTACCGCCGAGTTTCGTCCCGGTCGCCAGCTGCTGCAGCAACTGCCGCTGTTGCACCGGGCTTCCATAGCTATAAACCGTCCAAGCGACTTGGCCCGTATGCGCGGCCGCGCTTCGGGCCGTCGACCCGCACGCGCGCGCGAGTTCCTCGAGGAAGACCGCATAAGTGACCCAATCGCTGCCGCCCCCGCCCCATTGTTCCGGCAGGGGCACGCCCAGCAAGCCGAGCTCCCCTATCTTCCGCAGCAGTTCGCGATCCAGCCGCCCCTCTTCGTCACGTCGATTCGCCCCCGAACGAACCTCTCGCTCGGCAAAATCACGAACGACATCCCTGGTCATTTGCATTTCGTCTGTTAACTGAAATCGCACCGGCGTCCACCCCCGTTCAAGCTCTTGATGGCCAACTTCCATGCAGGCGGTTAAGGGACAACATTCGACGATAGGTGTGTGTCTGGCATTATATGAAGGGACGGCTTGAACTTATTCGAATGACAAACACCCCCAGTACCAAGTACTGGGGGTGCGTCTGCCATACTATGCGCTTATTTTAGAACCTTGCTCAGGAAAGCCTGCGTGCGCTCATGCTTGGGATGATCGAAAATCTCGCTCGGTACGCCTTCTTCCACGATGTAGCCGCCGTCCATGAACAAGACGCGATCGGCTACCTCGCGGGCGAAGCCCATCTCATGCGTGACGACGATCATCGTAATGCCTTCGCTCGCCAGATCCTTCATGACCTGCAGCACTTCGCCGACCATCTCAGGGTCGAGCGCTGAGGTCGGCTCATCGAACAGCATCACGCGCGGATTCATGGCAAGCGCGCGCGCGATCGCGACGCGCTGCTGCTGACCGCCGGATAAGCGGTCCGGATACTCGTCTCTTTTGTCCGCCAGACCGACCTTGGCAAGCAGCTCCATTGCCTTCTTCTCGTTCGCGAGCTTATCCAGCTTCTTGATGAATTTCGGCGCGAGCATGATATTCTGCAGCACGGTCAAATGCGGGAACAGGTTGAAGCGTTGGAACACCATGCCCACATTCTCCCGCAGCTTGTCGATGTTCGTCTTAGGCGAAGTGACCTCGACGTCGCCGATAACGACCGTACCGCTCGTTACGTCCTCCAGCAGATTGAGGCAGCGCAAGAAGGTGCTTTTGCCCGAGCCGGAAGGCCCGATGACGCAGACGACCTCCTTCTCGCGAATCGTGGTCGAAATATCCTTCAGCACCTCATTGGCACCGAATTTCTTCTTCAAATTCTGGACGACGATCATCGTGCAGTCAGCCTCCTCTCGTATAGACGTGACAATCGGGTAAGCGCGAAGATGATGACGAAGTAGAAGACGCCGACCATCCCCCAAATTTCGAACGAACGGAAATTGGTCGAGATGATAATTTCCCCGCTCTGCGTCAGCTCCCGGATCCCGATAACCGACAGCAGCGACGTATCTTTGATGCTGATGATGAACTGATTGACGAAGGCCGGAATCATCCGGCGCAGCGCCTGCGGCAGCACGATCAGCCGCATCGTGTAATAGCGACTCATTCCCAGAGAGCGCGCCGCTTCCACCTGGCCTTTGTCGACCGAGTTGATGCCTGCTCGCACCACCTCGGCGATATAGGCGCCTGCGTTCAAGCTGACTGCGGCAATGCCCGCCACTTCAGGTCCGATCCGAATATCGAGGAAGGCCGGCAAGCCGAAGTAGATAAAGAACACTTGGACGAGCAGCGGCGTTCCGCGGATAATGTCCACATAGAGGCCTGCGATCCCGCGCACGATCTTACTGCTGGCGGTGCTCATCAACCCTGCGATCAGTCCGATCACGAAGGCGATCGCCAGCGAGATGACGACGATCTTAAGCGTGATGAGCAAACCTTGGAAGAGTACCGGCAGCGCATCCGCTATGATTTGAAACGTAGACGGCATGAATTCCCAACTCCTTACACGGTCAATTACTCAGCTGTTGTTCCTAGGTAGGTGCCCACGATTTCATCGTACTTGCCGTTTTCCTTCAGCGTCTTTAAGCCGTCGTTCAGCTTCTGGACCAGCTCACTGTTCCCTTTGTCCACGGCAATGCCGTAGAAGTCGCCGTTCAGACGGTCGCCGACGATTTTCAGATTAGCATTCGGATCTACGGCGATTTTGTAGGAGATAACCGGGAAGTCCTCGATCGTCACATCCGCGTTCTTGTTCGCTACTTCTTGGTACATGGCCGGGCTGTCATCGAAGTACTTCACTTCCGCGCCGTATTGCTTCGCAAGCTCCTCGGCCTTCACCGCTCCGGAGGTACCCTTCTTAATTGCGATGACCTTGCCTGCCAGATCTTCCGGGCTGTCAATCTCGGTATTGTCCTTATGGACGATCAAGGAAAGGCCTGCTTCATAATAAGCCTCCGAGAAATCAACGACCTGCTTGCGCTCGTCCGTAATGCTGATGCCCGCGATCGCGCCGTCCAGCTGGCCGGCTGTAATGGCAGGAATAATGCCTTTGAAGTCCATCGGCTTAATTTCGACCTCGAAACCTTGAACCTCGCCGATCGCATTCAGCAAGTCGATATCGATGCCGACATATTTGCCGTCCTTCTCGAACTCGAACGGCGGGTACGTTGCGTCCGTACCGAACACGTACTTCTTCACCGCTTCGCCGCCGTTACCCGACGCCGCTTCGTCACCAGTATTGTTGCTGCCGCAAGCGCTCAGCGTGAATGCCATCATCGCAGCCGCTGCGATCATTCCGATTTTCTTCTTCACGATAAAACCCCACCTTTGTTCGAATATTGAAGCCGCATGTGCTTTCTTGATTTGCCTTGTTGATTATGTTAATTCGTCCCCTACGAAAACCTACTCAATCCTACAGATTAAATAACAGGAGATGATATTAAAGGTCACATTTAATTTGAAATCAACGTATTTTTAAATAGAATCATAATGGATTCGTTAATATTTGCTGATTTCGGTTTAGCGAAGGTTATATAACCTAACACAAAAGAACCGTCCAACGAAGGTGATTCACCTTACATCGAACGGCTCTTTGCTAAATCTTTAATTTTTCCAGCATCTCGGCATGCATCACCTGCAGGAACTTCTTGACGTTCACTTTACCTTTGTCGGCAGGCAGCTCTTCCTCGATCGCCTTCATCTTAAGGCGCACATCCTGAAAATCGAAGTAGAGCGGCGCGTAATGTTCGAACTTGGGATTGCTGTAATCGGTTAATCCGATGGAAGCCATGTGCGACAGAGCCGCCATCACCGTGCGTCTCAGGCGCTGCTCGATTGCTTTGCTTTCCTTGTCGATCTCCTGATCTCCCTTGTTGTTCGTCCGTGCCGCCGCTTCATATAACTCTTTGAGCGCCGGGAAAGCAGTCGGATCGGGTTGTCTGGATAGCAGCTCCATAATCGTCATGATATCTTTGCTGCCGCTCTCCCCCATGATGCCCAGTTCCATCAGAATGGGCTTCACGACATCGCGCGGATGGCGTTCCTTCGGTGCCGGGGTCGACTCGAACAGATCGATTTTGGCAAGCGATCGCTTGATCTCCTGAATATGGCGCTCGTAGGCGAGCCGGTCCCTCACCTTCGATAGGACCGCTTCGACTTCAACCCGGTTAATCGGTTTATGAATGAAGAATTCAACGCCGGAATGGTAAGCCGAGCCGACCATGTCCTTATTCACGACCTGCGAGATCATCACGAACTGGCCCGCGAATCCTTGATTCCGAAGCTGACTGATCGTCTCTATCCCGTCTTGATCCGGCATAAGCAGATCAATGAGCACGATATCCGGCTTAAGCGAGAGCACGGTCTGTTCCCCTTGGATGCCGCCATCGGCCGTGCCCGCGACTTCGCCCAGACCGCATTGTTCAATAATACCTTCCAGCATCCTCCTGCTGACTGCATCGTCATCGACGATTACGAACGATAATGCCATCTGACTCCCCCTTGCTAGACTAGTGCATCCTTCGGTACCTGCAGAATGAAATTGCTCCCCATGCCGCCTTGGCCTCCCTCGACATGAATCCTGCCGCCGAACGAAAGGATAATATCGCGTACGTGAGACAGGCCGATCCCCGTTGCAGCCATACCTGCCTCATCGAATTTGGTCGTATATCCCGGTTCGAAAATAATGTCCCAATCGGCTTCCGGTATGCCTTGTCCCGTGTCGACCACCGAAAAGACGATCATCTTGCCCGATTCGTATGCATGAATCGTTACCGATCCGCTGCGCCCGATCGCCTCCACCGCGTTCGCCGTCAGATTATTCAGCACCGTCAGCAGCGGCACATAATAAGGCGTCACGAGGCGGACGTTCAGCTGCTGGTGGATGTCGATCGTCTTCCCGAGCATCTCCCCGTACTTCTGATTCGCCTTCGCGACGTGAGACAGCAGCTCCTGAATGCTCATATCGACGGCGATCTCGCTGTCATAGAGTTTGGTCAGTCCAGCCAATATCCGCTGCGAATCCTTCTTCACCTCATGAATCTGCTGCGCGATGCCAAGCGCCTGCCGGCTGAAGCCGACTTCATCGGCCTCCTTCAGCCCGCGGTACAATTGGAAGCTGCTGGCCGTGATCTGCTCGATCTCCTCCATCGATTTTTTCAAATAGAAGGTTTCCCCGTAGAGTCCAGAGCCGATATGAAGCATCTGCTCCATCCGTTTCTCCTGCTCGGCATGCAGCGCCCGGATCTGGCTGAACGAGATGCTGCTGTATAAGCCGATCACGAAGTAACTTCGCACGAAGGCGATCGCTAGCAGATTGAACCATTCCTCCAAGTAAAAGGCTTCGGCGCCGATGAACAATCCCCGCAGCAGCAGCTCGGCCTCGTTCGAGACGAAATCCACGATCGTTATGAAACCGCCGAGCAGAAGCGGATGCACCTTCTCCGTTCGCCGTAAAATATGCATCATACCATAGGCATACACCACGTAGTAGATGCCCGCTGGAATATTGTGCTGCAGCGCGTCCGTTACCGACCATGAGCCGGTCCGGATCATCCATTCCACGCCCTGGAAGAGAATGCTGACAAGTCCGGTCGCTATGCCCGTCCACCAATAGTTCAGCTGGCGCATGAACAACAGGAAGAGCAGGAAGACGCTGACGCCAAGACCGATGCGGAAGGAATCGCCGGTGAACGGGTAGATTTTGATTTCGGATCCGATCCCGGCGGCAAGCGCGATGACCGCAATCTGCAGACGCCCATTCTTGAATTGATTCACAACGTGCCCCCTCCTCGTCATTGATCGTATTATAAACATTTTCCCACGGCGTGGATAGATTCCTCGAATAAGGTGTATGCCGCAGGTAACGCCAAGAGCCCCGCCACGTATGGCGGAGCCCAGGTCAACCGTTCTGCTTATTCTTCGACTTGGATCACGTTCTGAATGAATCGCTCCAGGTTCGCAACATCCGTCAGCTGACGGTTGCAGCTAACCGAATCCTTGCACATATAGTTGCCGACTGCCTTGTAATAGTCAGAGGATGCGTGCGCAGGCCGCGACTTGGAGATCGCGGAGAACAGGCCGACTTCGCTTTGCTTGTTGCAGACGAAACAATAGCCCTTCTTATAAGAAGGCGTAAATCTGCCTTCGATCCCGACCAACTGCCCGTTTAAGTTGTAGACGAGGAACATTTTGCCCGCGCCGATATCGTTCCATCCGATATAGGTGACATGCCTCAGATCCATCAATGCCAGGTTCGGCACCTTCAGCTTCTTCGCCTTCGGGAACAGCTTCTTCATCTGCTGTTCCGTCACGGGGCCGAATTCCGAGCGGTATAGTTCCAAGGAACGCAGATAGGCCTGGAACTCTTCGGCCGTCTTGGCGTACGCCAACTGTTCGAGAAGCTGCTTCCGCGGCTCGGTTGTTTCCGGGAACTGCTCGGCGATCTTGGCAAGCGAACTGGATCTGACCGTATCGACGACCTTCAAGTCCGCGACTGTCCGGCAGGCCTGCTGCAGCAGTTCGGTTTGTCTCGCGATAAAATTATAATGGTGGTTCCTAATGAATGGTTGCATTTGCTCATGCACGCTCCTTAATTGGGTTGTAGTTGCTTCATTCCGCCAATTAGGTGCAAAGCCATTATTAGAAACGATAGTTTAAGTTAGGCGAAAAATGATATCCGATAAACCCCACGCAAAGTATCGCCTTCTTCAAATGGCTTTGCATGAGTTGATGTAACCAGGCAATCCCGTATTGCCACCAGTACCACCTCCCAGACCTTTTATACCACAAATTCCGCTTCTTCTGCTATGCATTTTCTATTCCTGGGTAATATAAAGCGTAGCCTAACAAGCACCATTCTCCATATTAAATTCCAATGTAAGCAGGAAAGGAGCGGTACAAGATGTTAGTCATCGAAAAACAACAGCTGGAATCCAAAATAACAGAGGCGCTGAGCAAGCACCGGACAGCGGCGTTCGCGACGGTTGAGGATAACAAGCCGAAGGTCAGATACATGGCGGTCTTCCATGACGGGATGAACATCTATCTCGCCACTGACCGGAAGACGCACAAGATCGAAGAACTCAAGCGCAATCCGAATATCTCCCTGCTGCTTGGTTATGAGCCTTCCTCCCCGCTTCAAGTCGTAGAAGTCGAGGGACAAGCCGACATTACGAAGGACGATTCGCTGCGCAGCAAACTGTGGAACGACGAGATGAAGCGCTGGTTCGACGGGCCGGAAGATCCGAATTACGTCATTCTCGACATTAAGGCATCCGAAATTCGTTACATCGACGGACAGGACAAGCCTCAAGTGTGGACGCCTTGATCGAACGTTAAACGTTAACTCGTCACAAGGTCAGTTAAATCGCTCTTGGAGCGTAAACAAGCCTCAAGCATGCCTTTGCCAAGGCGCTTGAGGCTTGTTTATTAATTCACGCGTTCGAACTTCCACTGCTGAATCGTGTTGTTCAGATCCGACCACTGACCGATGTTCACGCCATCCGTCAGACCTCCGTTCGTCACATCCAGCAGCTTGCCGCTGTTGCGGTTCTTAATCTCGAAGTATTGATTTCCCGTCGGGATGAAGCTCCACATTTGATTAAGGCCGCCGTTATCTGCCCATTGCACGACATTGCCGCCATCCAATAGCGACTTCTCGTACACTTCGGCGAGCTTCCCGCTGTGGCTTGCGCGAAGCTTGAAATACCCGCCGGAGACCGGATCGAGCGCCCACCGTTGATCGCCGGAACCGTCATAGGTCCACTGCAGAATGTTGGCGCCATCGGCCGTGGATGCCGTATCGATGGCCATTACTTTACCGCTGTTCCGATTCACGATTCGGTAGTAGATATCCCCCGTTCCTTCGCCGGAAGGTCGGGTAATGGCTGTCGCCGGATTGACCGGCGTGCCGAACACCGGCGTATCTCCGCTCCATGTAATCTTCTGAATACGAGTCGTCCGCTGATCCGCGCAGCCCTGCCCCGATCCGTCATTGGCATGATAGACGATCCAATCCTCCGTCCCGTCCGGCGACTTCACGAAGCTGTTATGACCCGGACCGAAGACAGTGCTCGTCTTCTGGAATACAGGCGAGGCGTTCTTCGTCCAGTTGCCGGCTACTGTCAGATCCGCCGTAATATTGGCGCTCAAGAGGCCCAGCTTATAGTCGTCCGTCCAACAACCGCTTGCCGAGAAAGCCAGGTGGACCTTGGAGCCATGCGTAATGAAGGCAGGCGCTTCATTAACAGGCGATCCCGACGTTTCCCACGAATTCGTCGGCGTCGAGATAACCGTCCCGCGGCCGGAGATGGCCGTTGGGCTGCTCATCTTCGCGATCATGATCCGCTGCGGCTGATTCGGCGCAATCTCCGACCAGGCAATATAGAGCTGGCCGTTAATCGTCGCCACCGTATGGTCGATCGACCAATAGTCCGCGGTATCCTTCAATTTAACCGGAGCCGACCAACTTCCCTCGAGCGGGTTCGCGCTCGTATTCTTGGTCACCCACATCCGCTGATTCGGCGTGTTCGCCTCGTTGCTGCCAGCGCTGAAATACAGATACCATGCGCCGCTGATATAATGCAGCTCCGGCGCCCATACGTTATCGGAGTAACAATTCGAGCCGGTGCAAGCGGTGGACGATTGCGTGAAGACGGTCTTCCTCGTGCCGTTGCCAATCCCTGTAAGCGAAGAGGCGCGCGAGATATCGATTTTATCCCAATTCTGCGATGTGTGAACGAAATAGTAATAGCCGTCGGTATGCTTCATAACGAAGGGATCGGCCGATGAATAAGGCGCAACCGGGTTAATAAACGTTGTCGATGCTGCGTTGGCGTACATCGGAATAGCCGTCAACATAAGCGTGATGGCAAGCATCATGGATAGGAACCGAGAACGACGGTTTTTCATCATTATAACCTCCTTGGCGATCTATCGATCATATTGGCAATAATCGGGCTTGCTGGACTGACCATGACGCCCTTTGACCTAGAGTTAACTTACACCTCCTTCGCGAAATGGATGCGCTTACATTTAACTGCCAGCTAAGTGTAACTCAAATTGACCAGGAACACATTGGAATTTGTTATTATTTTTGTTTAATAATTTATTCGAATGTTAATCTAATGACCAAAAGACCTTGCCGCTGCAAGGTCTTCTTCCTATCTGGCATCGATTATGGCGCACGCCAAATGAGTGAAGCGATCAACAAGCCTGCGCAAAACCCTGTTAGTGTCGCTACCACCGTAATACCGATGTAATTTCCGCTATCGTTAACAAGTATCTTAATACCCATTACGAATAGCGCAAAGAGAAACGAAAAGCACCAGAACAACCATTTGCGACGTCCTGCAATATGCGGCATCCTCTTCGCGGATGGTTCGCTTTGCCACAGCGCCGCCGCTAGCGTAATCAGGATGGCAGACAGGCCAAGGAGAGACAGGCCGTGCTGCATTAGTTTATACACGGGCAGATCGAAGATCGCGTTCGATTGAAGCCACGGCAGCTGCTTCACCATATATCCCCCTTCATGCGTGAAGGAATCCAACCCGACATGGGTGAGGAAGCCGATGATCACGGACATGAGGAAGATGAGCCATTCACGAGCGGTGCCAAGTCCCCAGCCAGACAACAGACCGTACGCTCTTCGGTTCAAGTCTAAAACCGAAGGCAGATGAAGCACCATCGTTCTCTTCACGACAACATGAAAAAGGAACGCGAATAAGATGCTTAGCGGAATCGCTTGGATCAGCAGGCCTGAGAACGAGTGGCCGATCGTCTGATGAGGCTCCAGAGCAAGAAAATACTCAAAGTCGGGCGACATGCTTCCCAGAACAAGGCCGGTCACGCTGAACCATCGAGGCCGGATGAATTTCAAGGGGAATGCGAAGGCGGGATGTGCGAACGTAAACGGCATCGGACTGGTTTCAACTCCTGTTTTTACCAATTAGACGAGCCTATTGGTTAAAAGGTTGCCTATCCAAGCGTTTAGTAATGACTTTGGGCGTAAACATTTCTTGACAATTCAACTTAATTCGACTACTTTCTAATTAGATATTCATCAAATTAATTTTTAGGAGGTATACCATGACTGAACAGGAACCACTTGCTCGCACCAAAAATGAAAAGCTAAAGAACGCAGTTCTGCGGAATTTCATCACCGAGCAAGGTCTCATCAAGCAGCTTCCTTCGCAGTTGAAGAAACGGTTAATCGTCCTCGAGCATCTGGCTTCGCAGCTCGACCCTTGCCGAACATATACCGAAATCGAGATGAATGCCTTCATCAAGCCGTTGAATGAAGACTTTGCAACCATTCGCAGGGAGCTGTATATCCACAGATTCGTTAATCGGCATCATGACATCTACGAACGGAATGACCCTGAGCAGTGGCGTGACTGGACTACCCTCTGCTAGCGCCGAGATCCATCGATTCATTGCCACGCAAAAAAGGCATCTCCCCTCGCCATCGCTGATGACTTGGAAGATGCCTCATTGGAATATTCCTGAAGTTCGGTTGCCTTAACGCAGCGTCTTAAGCGCGCCGCTCCACGCCAGCACTTGGTCGAGCATGCCGTTCACGTTCGTCAGATGCAGATCGGCCGGCTTGAACACGCTGCCGTTCTCGAAGTCCGTGAACAACGACAGCGCCGGGTGAACCCGAACGTCCGCAACGGACAGCTCGCCGAGGATGCCTCTCAAATGCTCAGCCGCACGCGCGCCGCCGACGGAACCGTAGCTCACGATGCCGGCTGCTTTGTTGTTCCATGCTTCACGCGCATAATCCAGCGCATTCTTCAAGGATGCGGTAATGCTGTGGTTGTACTCCTGCACGATGAAGACGAAACCGTCGAGCTCGTTCAGCTTCAAGTTCCATGCCTTCGCTTGCTCGGATGCATCCACTTCGCCGAACATCGGCAGCTTGTAATCGGCGATATCGACGATTTCATAATTGGCGTCGCCGCGGCCATCAGCGATTTTCTTCACCCATTCGCCAACCTGTGGGCTTACCCGGCCTTGGCGCGTACTGCCTAGAATAATACCGATATTCAATTTGGACATGGGAACAACCTCCGACTCGAGTTTTTGGATAAAGTATGCACTCTTATGTAATCAACCTGGCTGACCAACCTTCTATCCATTCTCAAATATAACACTAATTCCCATCCGTTTGAAAGTTAACAAACGATTGCTTTGCAGCGCAATGCTGCGTGTCTATCTCTATACGCAAACCAATGTGTGTTGCGCAATGCTGCGTGTCTATCTCTACACGCAAACCAATGTGTGTTGCGCATTGGTTTGCATGTTCAACCTCACGGTCGAACACGCAAACCAATGCGCTGTCTTAACACAATGCTGCGTGTCTATCACCACACGCAAACCAATGCGTTTGCGCAATGCTGCATGTTCAACCTCACGGTCGAACACGCAAACCAATGCGCCTTCTTAACACAATGCTGCGTGTCTATCACCACACGCAAACCAATGTGTGTTGCGCAATGCTGCATGTTCAACCTCACGGTCGAACACGCAAACCAATGCGCCTTCTTAACACAATGCTGCGTGTCTATCTCTACACGCAAACCAATGTGTGTTGCGCAATGCTGCATGTTCAACCTCACGGTCGAACACGCAAACCAATGCGCTGTCTTAACACAATGCTGCGTGTCTATCTCCACACGCAAACCAATGTGTTGTAATCGATTTCAAAATAATCAATTCGTAACCGCCAGCTGGAACGTTTCCCATGTCCCTACTGCCGTCTTGTTCGCTATTAAGGGACTTGCGCCCGTGTTGTCCGCGCTTACGTAATTGTTGTTCGCATCGGCTCTGATCGACACGCCTCCGCTGACGCTGCTCACCTGGAACATCTCCCATGTCCCGATACTGCTGCTTCTGGCAATCAACGGATTGGCTCCGCCGTTCTCCGCCGTCACGTACTTATTGTTTGCCAATGCTTTGAATGCCGTGCGGCCATTGCTCAACTCGACCCGATTGAACAGCTCCCATGCGCCGCCTATTGTCGTGCGATTGGCAATCAGCGCAGACTTGCCGCCATTCTCGGCTGTCACGAACAAATTGTTGGCGTTCGCCTTGATCGATACTTTATCCCATGTCGGCGTTCCGTTCCACTTGAACGTAATGACCGATTTGGCCGGGATCGTATACGTGATTGCCTGCTTGCCCCATTGCAGCTTAACTGATTTTGACGCTGTCTGAGGATTATAGACGACGGCGACCTTAGATCCGTCAGGGTTCTTGAACGCGACGCTCTTCATATCCGAGAACGTATTCGATTCTACCCGATACGCGCCGGGGACGACGAATTTGCTGAAGTGGCCGAGCAAATAGTATTGCTTGTGATACGTGACACCGTTCTCCGGCGTATGGCTGTTGTCGGAATTCTGAATCGTAATCATCCCGCGGTTACTGTTACCCGCTGCCAGCAGCGTCGGCCCGCTCTTCTGGTCAAGCGCCGCATTCCACAAAACAATCGATTTGGACCAGTTGCGCGTGATGGTAATGAATTCGTTCATCATATTATCGAACCCGCTGTGCGTGCCGTTCTGCGGATCGTTCCATGTCCCGAATCCGCCTTCCGTGAACCATACGTCTTTGTCCGGATGGGCGTTATGCAGGCTGGTCATCTGCGAACCGTCGCCGCTGTCATAATGATGGAAAGCGCCGCCTGCGACGTAATTGCCTTTGCCGGCATTCTTCAGACTTGTGATGACCGTGTTCGGGTAATTCCAGTCGAGATAATTATGGTCGAAAGCGATGATTTTGGTCGCGAGCCCTGCCGACTGCAGCGTCGGTCCCAGGTAATCCCCGATAAAACCGATCTGGTCCTGTTCGTTCATCCCCATCGACGGATAGCTGGATGTTTCGTACTTCGGCTCGTTCTGCGGCGTAATCGCGTAGATCGGAATGCCTTGCGCGGTATAGGCTTGGATATATTTTTTCAAATAGTTCGCGAATGTCTGGTAATGCTCCGCCTTCAGTTTGCCGCCGTTCAGCGTCTGGCTCGTCGAACCGGATGGCGCATCCTTCATCCAGGCTGGCGCACTCCAGGTTGTGGCGAACACCTTCATACTCGGATTCTTCGCGATCGCCTGCTTCACCATCGGGATGATATACGCCGAATCGCGGCTGATCGAGAAGCTGTTCAAGCTCGTGTCGTTCCACGTATCGTCGTACGTGTACGCTTCCCAGTTGAAATCCGAGGCGCCGATCGGCTGCCGCATGATGCTCATCCCGATTCCCGACGGTCCGAACAGTTTCTCCATCACCTCTGCCCGCTTGGACGCATCCAGCTTGTAATTCATGAGCCATGCGGAAGCATCCGTCATCGATACCCCGAAACCGTCCATCTGCTGCCTCGTGACATCTTCATCCACCCGAATGCTGTAGTTAGCCGTTCCGCTATCCGCCCCGAATGCAACATCCGCCTTCCTCGACAGGCGCGATGACGTGCTTAATCCCGAATCCGTCTGTCCCGGATCGGAAGTCGACATCCATACCTCGACCGCTTCCCCGGCTGCAGAGGCCTTCGGGAGATACGGGGTGCTGCTCGCGCCAACGACTAAGGACAAACTTACGCCGAGCATCGCCATTCTTCTTCGCATATTCACTATCATTTTCACTCCTCCAAAGTTAATTTTGTCCAAAATGTAATGGATTACATTTTTAGTTACTAAACATCCTCCTTCCGTTCACCACTCTATCCCTCGTCATAAAAGCGCTTTCTTCTCGGTGATGATTTTCATTGTAGATGGATTCCCGGCAAAATACTAGAGGGTCCCTTGATAAAATTGGCAGCGAATGGCTATCTCGCCCGATAAAAAGAATCCATCAGAACCGTTCCTCCAATGGATTCTCGCCGATACTTAGTCTGCCTAGCTCCTGTTCGCGACGCTAAATGACTTCACGCTCGTCATTCCCCGGAAGCACAGGGAACGGGGCATGCGGCTCGCTCTGGTACCAGAACGAGGTCGAAGCGATATCGCTTTGCTGCGGCAAATACCTTCCTCCTGACCGCCAGCCGAGATCTTGAATCGTCACCTTCAGATCCCGCTCGAACCGGATCGGGTCCATCACATGCCAACGATACATGCCGAAACGCTGTTGGCTGCGGTAGAGCCCGTCCGGCTTAATGAGCTGATGCATACCGAGGAAAGCGGTCGAATACGTGCCGTATTGCCCAGCTGGCTGTTCCCAATTCCATGCGCCGCCGAAGTAATCCTCCGTCCCCGTCCCGCAGATCGTCGGGAACTCGCCATCGCCATCCAGGAAAAACTTGATTTCCCCTTCGCCCCACCAGCCGGTATTATTCACCTGCCATGCGCAATACGTCCCGACAAAATGCCCCTGTCCGCTTACGCCATCCAGCAGCGTGTGCACGTCCTTGTACGGAACCGGATTGCTTCTGCGCCACTGCGCGTGGAAATAAGCCATGTCCTCGGGCACATCGGTCAGCGTATAGTCAACTTGGTAATACAACACCGCTTTCTCCTTGGACGTATTCTCCATCGTCATCCGCGCCCGTTCCCGGAACGGCATCATCCAATAGCTGTTCATGCCTCCCGCAGGGTTGACCGCGATCGGGAAGGAATTCACGTTGCAGCGTTCCTGCCAGCCATTGCAGAAGAAGTCGCCTACCGGCACTTCAACCGAAGGCAGCACTTCGTCATCCCAGTAAAATCGCAATATCAGATTGCGCCACAAAGTCGGAAAACACGTGAGCCAAATATGCTGGATGGCGCCCGGCCCTGTAATGTCCGCCATCATGAAGGTTGCGCCAGGCTCGATCTCCACGGATGGAGACACTTTCCATCCAAGGCCGAGATCGCGAGCGCTGTTCGCGCCGGTCCCATTCGTCGCCATACCGCCTTTCCCCTTCTCGCCGGTGAAATTCTCCGCGCTGATCGAACGGCTCTTCGCGGCAGACAAGCGTGCCAGATTGCCAAGTCCCATATCTAGTCCATTGAATGGTTGCATCGGTTAACAGCTCCTTGTTAGAGATACTCGTAGAATACTTCCATCATCCGGAACTGTACATGACGCATTTTTGTAATATAAGGACAAGGTGAAACGGCTGGTGCCGTCCTCTGGCAGCGTAAGCGCGTTTCATTCCAGAGAAATAGAAGATGATTTATAAGCGTAAAACTTATAAATACTTATATTTCAAAAAGAGGAAGGCTGCAAACAGCCTCCCCCTTGTCACGGTCAAACGGTATTCCGTTGTTACGCGTTCTCGTTTACTGCCAATCCAGAATTTTGCGAGCCAATGCGGCCAGGTCAAGGATATTAATCTCGTCATCAGCCACGAGGTCGAACGGCTGCGCCGCTTGCCAGCCTTCATCGCCTATCTTCACGCCATAGTGTTTCGCCATCAAGGCGAGATCGCCGATGCTGATGCGATCGTCGCTGTTATGGTCGCCTGGCGCTGGCTTAATGATCGCATTGCGGAATGCGGTCAAGGCTTCATTCAGCGCTGTAACCGCAGTTTCAAGCTCATCTTGCGTCGCGCCCGCTTTGCTTGCAACGGCCTCTGCCGCTTGGATTGCTGCGAGCAAAACGGCTTTGGAACCGACCGGATACTTGCCGATCGCCGTTCCTTCGACTGCTGCGTCATGCACGCCTTTGGCTTCCGCAATCAAGTTGTTCAAGGCCGTACGGTCGACCGTAGAGATCGTCACTTGGAAGCTCGCGCCATCCAGCGTTCGTTCCGTCGAATCGCCATCAGCGACGATCAAGTCCGTAACGGTAACCATTGTCGTTGCGTTGGCATCCGCCTTCACCTTGAAGGTCAGCTGCAGCAGCTGGCCATTCGGCTCGGATTGCGCGGAACCGAAGTGCGCCCCGATAACGCGTACCTTGCCTGGCGTATCGCCGTCATAACCTGCAACTTGGAACTTGCTCTCGTCCTTCGTCTCGACACCGATGAATTCAAGCTTCTCGGCATCGTAGGTGAACGTGATATCTTCGCCAAATACATCGTCGCTCACGCCATTCAAACCATAAGTGAGGACGAGGTTCTCGCCAGGCCCAGCGAACTCAGCGCCTGTCAGCACAGCCCCCGTCGGAGCAGCCGTCGTTGCTTCTGCGTCGTCGCTGGCCGCAGATACCTCATTGATCGCATCTCCGGTCTTCGTGATGGCCAGGACGAAGATCGTATAGCCGGTGTTTGCTTTCAAGCCATTGATCGTAAGCTCGGTGTCAGTCGTCGTTCCTCGATAGACGTTATTGGCGAAAACTTCGTAAGCGGTTGCTCCGTCCGAAGCGTTCCAGGCGACTTTCAGCTTCGAGCTGCTTACCGCCTCCGCCTCGACGTTCGTTGGAGCAGGAAAGCGCGTCAGCGTTGACATGGCCGTCGATCGGCAGCCCTTTCGCAAGTTCCGAATTGAGCTTCAAGTTACGGTCAGCGCTAATATCCCAGGACATCGTGCCGGCAATATCGAGCTTTCTGACCATGGAAGCCATATATTTCATCGTCGTCTCATCGTTATACGTGATGAAGATTCCGTCTTCCTCGCTGTAGAGGGACGATACCTTCGCCGCTTCATTCCAGGTATGAACATATTTCGCATCGGTGAGATAATTCTCTTCGACATCCGTGAAATCGAAGATCCCCGCTTCCCACGTGCCAATCTCTGAGCCCCGTTCGCAGGTTGCGTATTCGCCCGACGGGCAGCCTTGCCAGCCTTTGCCGTAGAACGGAACGCCGACGACCAGCTTGTAGTTCGGCACGCCGCCTTGCAGATGGCCGAGCACGCCGCCGTTGACGTTGTTGCGCGGCGCGGACGTCGCTGCTCTCGGGTGAGCCGGGTCGAAGTAAAGCGGCGCATTATGGTTGGCCAGCGTCTCCCAGCTTCCCGCATAGTCGTAGGTCATGATGTTGATGAAATCGAGATACTGGCTCGCATGGCCCAGATCCGCATTGCGGACGAAATTATCGCCTTGGCCCGAAGCGATCGTCAGCAGGTAATACTTGCCGTCGACCGAACCGGCAGCGTCAAGCGCCTCACGGACGGTCTTCATTAGTTTCGGGAAATTGACGGTATCTTCCGGATCGCGGGAATTGCTCTCTTCCCCTCCCTCGACCGGATATTCCCAGTCGATATCAATGCCGTCCATCTTGTACGTACGGATGTAATCGACAATGGAGTTGGCGAATGTACGGCGTGTCACTTCGGTTTTGGCCACATTCGAGAAGTTATTGGACCACGACCAGCCGCCAACAGACGTCAATACCTTCAGATGCGGGTTCGCATCGCGGATAGCCGTCACTTCCGCCATCGTCTTCAGATCGTTCTCCTGATCGCCGATGACGACCTCGCCGTCATAGACGTACCGGTTCTGAAGCGGCACTTGGTCGGTCTGACACGCTTTGCCGTCCGAGCCGAACTTTTTCCAGCACACATCGGCGAACGCATAGAGGATATGGGTCAGATCCGCTACCGGCATATCCGAAGGCTGGTACTGCCGGGCACCGATCGCCCAAGACATATAGTAAGTAACGTTGTTGTAGTTCGCGCCCGGGACGACTTGCACCGATTCGCTCGCTGCCGAAGTCCACAGGTTGTTCAGCGCCACTACAGCGAAGGAATACGTTGTCCCTTCTTCCAATTCTTCGGCTACGTAATGATTCGTAACGGTATCGCCTGCTTTCTTGCCATCCCGATACACTTCGTATCCCAATGCGCCTGGCACAGGAGCCCAGCCGAGCGAAGCCGTATTCCGCGTTGCGGAGACGACCTGCAGCCCTTGCGGCGCTGGAAGTTCACCCCACGTCAGAATGACGGGGTTGCTGTTCTTGGATACGGGATTCGGGGGATTCTGCGCGCCGACTTCGAATTTATACGTTTTGCCCGCTTCGAATTTCGACTCCCCTGGAAGCGTGTACATGAATGTCGTCGAATCGTTCGACCACGTGCCGCCCATCCAGCCGCCGTTCATGTAAACGTCGTAACCGGTGGCATTCGGACTTGCGCCCCAGCTGAGAGTAACCGAGTTGTCTGAAAGAGCCGTCACCTTCAAGTAGCTTGGCGGTGCAAGCGGAGCATCCTTATACTCGCTCGTATCTGCCGTTGTCGTAAATTCCACTACATTACTGCGGTTGTTGACATCGCTCGGCGAGGACCCGTTCCACGTAATGTAGATGCGGTAGGTCTTGTTCGGGTCGAGGCCGGTAACCGCTCTCGTCCAGCGATTGCCCCAAGCAAGCCAGCCGCCGGTGTCGGCGTTATACACTTGAATATCGTTGGCGTCTTGCGGATCGGTATCGTTGCCGATCATGTCCCAGGTGAAGGTCGCTTTGTTATGCGTGACATCGGATGGATCTGCAATTCTGAGGTTCTGAGGTGCTTGCGGCTTCGCCGGCGTGTCGGCGAATGCGGGGGCGGCGCTGATGAAGGTGCTGAGGATGAGGGAGAGAATCAGGAAGACGGCCACCCATTTCGACGTTATCTTCTGTGAATACGGTGTCAACGTTTTTCACCTCGTTTAGAATCATTGGATTAGGAGACGACGTGTGACTATTGTGAGGTAGACGACTGCCGTGCGAATAACTTAGGTTGCCTGAAACGTGTCTCGCCGCCGCAAAAACGGGTCGGCCGTTTCAGTTCGCGTATTACGTATGCCTGAGCCCCTCTGCCGATATGCTTCTCTGCGTCATTTCGACTTTTTTCACCAGCCTTTACTTTTTTTACATGAAGACACTATTATCATGCGGGCTGGCCACTGAAACTTGAAGGGATAAATTTGCTCGGATATGGGATAAAATTCACCCGAATCCGCCACGCCATCGAAACGCGAAAGCGTTGCTACGACTGGGATTGCAGCATTCCTGATACTATTGACGGATAATTGATAGAGATCAATGGTCCGCGTCGGAACTGCAAGGGACAACAAGAAAGCCGGCTGCGAATACAGCCGGCTCTGACGCGATACGCCATTCTTGCATGGTAGCTCGAACGAACGATGAAAGGCTGCTTAATCCTCCCATGCGACTAGGTTCGGGGTCGGATCCAGAATGGACTCGTATTGCGCCACCCGTGTTATTTGGACTTCGGCAAATCCGAGGGCGTCCATCTTCTCTTGTGCATCAAGGATGCCATTTATCCATGCGCACCAAAAAAACGGCTGCAATTACGCTAATACACAAAGGCTGTCCCACTCATCCAGGATGAATGGGACAACCTATCGGGCGCACTACATATACTTCTGTTGTCCGTTACATCTATCCAAGCAGCCATTGTTCAGCCTCTGCACGCTCGGCAAAGGCGCGAATCGAAGCACCTCGGTTCAGTTCGGTGAGCATCTCGCTCGCGCGTCCTTGAATGACCAGCTCCTGCGGCAGCACGAATGCCGTCTTGAGCCGATAGTTGATTAGCTTCTGCAAGACGGCCCCCGCCAGGCCAGTCCGCAACTTGTAGAAGTCTTCCGCCAAGCCGTCCGCGTGAAGCAACACGCGCTCCACACCATGCTCCCAGCAGACAGCTATGATATCAAGCAGATCTTGCTCGCTTCTGATCTGTAACCCTGCAGACCCTCCGTCGAGATAAGTGACCCCGTCTTTCTCCACAATGTGATTATTGTCGTTCATGTTGTTCTCCTCCTTATAGGCACTCAATTCAAGGCGCAACCGCTGCACCCACTGACGCTCTTGGATATAAAAAGACGCGACGTTCTCGTGGATCAGCTGGTGAATAACTCGGGAACGCGGGTGTAGTTCGGCCGCAATCGGCGCACGCCGCGATTTCTCTTGGTGCAGGTGCAACTCCGCTTCAAGCTCATCCTCATAACGCCGCAACAACGATTCCAGCTCGTCGTCCGATAGCTGGTCGGAGAACTGAAGCTGCAGCAGCGTGAGCTTCCGGAATGTTGGCGCTTCGCATTCACCCAGCACCCATTGCTTCAATTCGGCCAAGCCCGATACGGTAATCGTATATCGTTTCTTCGTCGGCGAGCTCTCCTGATGCTGAATCTCGCTGGTGACAAGCCCCCGGTCATGCAACTCCACCAACGACTTATAAATTTGATTGTTATTGCCCGACCAAGGCATCAATGGGGAATCTTGCATGATTTTCTTCAGCTCATAACCCGTACAAGACTGGCCGCTCAAGACGCCGAGCAGCACATGGTTAATGGACATTTAAGACCACTCCTTAAGTAACATGTGTTAATAATAACATATGTTATGATGTTTTTAAACCCATATTATATCCATGCCAAAAAGCCGAGAGCTCGATTTCTCAGCTCTCGGCTTATACCTCATCCATACCGAATAAATTAGCGTTCGTTGTATCCATTCGGCGAATAGCTGTTCATCTTTTCGATCCAGATCTCCGCTTGCTTGGCGGCCGCCTTCCGGTAGCCCCGCATCTTCGCCGCGCCTTGTGCCGCAACATCGGGATGCAGGACATCATCGTACGCAAAGGTCAGCTTCTCATCGGTCTTGAACTTCTCCAGCACCTCGAATACGAAGGCGTCAGCCCCATAACGATTCCAGTCGGCCTGCAGCTCTTTGTTCTCATGCGAGCCCATCTGCAGCCCGAACTTGTCACGGTTCCAAGAACCTTCCAGATTCGCCGAGGCGCCGATCATCTGCTTGCCGTTGATCTTATTCGTTATCGCGTATACGCCCATTTCGCGCTCCCGCTCCTGATAGCTCTGCACAAGCTGCTTCCGTTGTTGTTTATCCATGCCTATCCACCTCGGTCCCTTAAACTTTCAACCAGTACCTGCTGCCGTCGTCCGTCCGGTCCAGATAGCCGTATTCGATCAGATAACGACGAAGCGTTACATAATCTTCTTCCCAGAACACCTTCAGCCGCTCATTGATTTCCTTCTCGGAATACTCTTGCCCGACTGCGAAGAAGGAAGCGATATGACGCAGAATGACGATTTTTCGTTTCTCTTTGCGCGGGAACGAAGCGAGACGCCCTTGCGGTCCATCCGGAAAATACTGCTCCATCAGAGCTGCATTCTCGTCCTCCGTTATCGCATAACGTTCGTCCACCTGCGTCGCCGTGCGGTGAATCGGCAGGAAGCGAGGCGCGTCGACCGATGCGCCTCTGTCCATCAGGTCCATGATGGCGAGCATAAGCTTCGCCTGCTTGGCCTTCTCCTTCATGACGAACCGGTGGTTGCGGATCGTCGATGCGCTTCCCGATCCTGCCTTCTTCACGATCTCGGCGTCAGACAAGCCCGCGGCGAAATCCCGGATCAATTCCTTCTGCAGATCCGTGAGTCCCGTCGCTTTCTTATCCAAGCTTAATAGATAGGACAGCACCGAACCATGCGTCGAGCTGACATGATAACCCGCGAATTTACGGGCTTCGTATAACCGATCCTCCAACCCGGGAACGCGGTAAACGACACCGTCTTCGAACGATTCGCCGCAGATGAGGCAGCGGTAAGATTCCGTCTGTGCTTCGTATGCATAGCCTAGCTTCAGATCAGCAAGCTCGGCAGACCAGAACAGTTCATTTATCTCCATGAACCAAACACTCCATTTTCACGTTTGTCATTAATATAAACAATATACAGTATCGTTTGGTTAAATTCAACCCTCATAAGTATCATGATCATTGCGTTATGTAAGAGTGTTGCACACCTTTCGATAGCCTTAGGCGATATAAAAAGCCCGAACGCATAAGGTCCGGGCTAACGAAATTATTATACTGCTGTCGTATTCTTACGCTTATACTTCGGAAACCGCAATGAAGTTAAAGCTTTCCGGGCCAACGCGTACGGTTCCAAGTGCGGATACGGTTACGAATACCGTGTACGCTTGGTTCGCGATGTTCGGTGCGTTGAAGTCCGAACCCGAGAACGAAATGATCTGAGGGCCGAGCAAGTTGACGTTCAAGTTTTCGCTTGCAGTGAACACCGAGACGCCGGACGTATCCAATCCTCGATATACCGACAATGTTACGTTCGTGAGCACTGGCAGCAAGCCGAGCTGAAGGGCGATTGTCCCGGAGAAAGAAACACGCGTCAGTCCAGCCGTGCCTCCGGACAAGTTCAAGGTTTGTTGCGCGACCAACTCAGGTGCGTTGATCGCATTGATTGGAATTGCAATCGAGTTGGCGTAACTAGCATTCTGAGATGTCTTGGAATCCAAGAATATGGCCATGATTCTCTTACCTCCCATTTTTTAATATACTATGCTGCTAGACGGATAGCGGTTTGGACGGACACCTGCTCGGGCCGATTATTGCGACAAAAAAGAAGGATCGAACCGAAGCGTCTTTGCATGCGCCATTGCCTGAAATGTTGCCAAGGCACGCTTGCCTAACGCTACCGGTTGATCCTTCCTGATTACTTTGCCTACCCTGTCTTACAGACAGAAGACCACTGTCCCGTAACTGGGATAGTGGTCTTCTCGTCTAACGGTCAACGATCTCCATGACCGGTTGCTGCTATTCCTCTACGGCCTCTCGAACAGATACAGCTCCCCGTTCTTCAGGCGCCATAGACCCTCTCCGCCGCGAAAACCTCTACGGATGAGCTCTTTCTTCAATTCCAACATGATCCAGCCGTGGCTTACGATAAGGAGATTGCCTTCGCTCGCTTCTAATAACTCATCCAGCAGACGCTTAATGCGCTGTTCGATGTCCGCCTTGCTTTCCGGCTGGCTCCGGGGTCTCATCGTCTTCGATAATTGGACGAGCACCGCCCACATAAAGAAAGGCAGAACAATTCTCCCGCCGTAGAGCCGCGGCGAGACTTCGCGAAGCTCCGCTCTTGTCGTGACTTCGACTTCATGCAGAGATACGGCCGTCTTCCATGCTCGGGGCAAGTCGCTGGTTATGCACCGATCCCATGTCGTGACGCCTAAGTCGACGGGTCGAATTTCGACTTCCGCTTCATTATAGCCTGGTAACATCTACGTAATTGGTCTCCGGAGAGGAATAACGGGAATTTCATCCGGACTTTGAAATGCCTGATCAGACCGATCTTCATATCGCCATCCGCAGAGTTATAGCCCCAGGCCCTCGTCAAGCCCCATCATCAGGTTCATGCATTGAATAGCTGCTCCCGATGATCCTTTGCCCAGATTGTCCAGCCTGCAGGCGACCACGACTTGATCGTCATTGCCGAAGACCAGGATCTCGGCTTGGTTCGTGCCGTTGCACCGTGTCGGATCAAGCGCATTGGAAGATAGCAGTTCCGTATCTTCTAAAGGAAGGACACGGACGAATCGCTCTCCATCGTAATAATCGGCGAGGGCAGCATGAATCTCGCTCAATTTAGGCTGATGATGAAGCAGTCGGGTAGCCATAGGGATCGTGGCGACCATCCCGTTATAAAAATCGCAGACCGTCGGCAGGAACAGGGGCTTATACGCAAGACCGGCGAATTTCGTCATCTCCGGCAAATGTTTATGGTGCAGGTCTAGCCGATAGTGGAGAGGCGGCGTCGAAATGGATTTTCCCTGCTGGCCGGATCCGTTCTCATATTGAGCGATGAGCCCCTTGCCCCCGCCGCTGTAGCCGGTTAGCGAACTGCAATCAACGGGATAGTCACGCGGGAGGATTCCCAGTTGAATCAGCGGATTGATCGCTAATATGAACGCAGTTGCATGGCATCCCGGCACGGACACGCGCGCAGCGCCGGCGATCTTGTCCCGCTGTCCCGCCGACAATTCCGGCAAGCCATACGTCCACGCTTCGTCGGTTCGAAAAGCCGTGCTGCTATCAATGACGCGGGTATTAAGATTGCGGATCAGCGTTACCGCTTCTCGCGCAGCCTCGTCCGGCAGACATAAGAATACGAGGTCGGCCTCATTCATCACATTGGCCCGGATCTCGGGGTCCTTCTTCAGTTCCTCGGGAATGGATAGAAGTTGCACGTCGCTACGTGCTTGCAGTCGCTCGTGTATGAGTAATCCCGTCGTCCCATATTGGCCGTCTACGAATACGTTCATCCTACATGCCCCCGTAAAGTATAATGAATAATTATACAATTTAATGAAATTTTATTCAATCCATTGCGGAAATTTCCCCCAACTTTATCGAGAACTGATGCATCGCCCACGGCAGTCCTCTAAAGCTCAACTTGCTTTGATTCACTAAGCTCCATATTCGATATAATAGGAAGGAATAGCTTACGAGCTGCTGTGATCGTTCCAATACGTTGCCGACTACGCTTCCTGCCCGGATATAACCACGGTCGTCTTGTTCATTCTTCAGGTTGATAACGGACTGCATAATCCATTCGTCCATCGCGTGCTCATCGCAACTTATGACGGTATCGTTCTCCCACAGACGGAGTAGATGATTTTGCCTTGCGAGTGTACTCCATTCTTCTTCATACCGTTTTCGCTGGCTTGAATCAAGCGGATTGCCCTCGTAATTATCGTTGACTAGCTTACGGAAATGCTCCCGATCGATAAGTCCTGCTGCGTAAAGTGCTTTCCCATATTCACCGGAGGCATGGAAGAGCTTCGTCAGATTCACCAAATGAACCGGCGCTTCGCGACTCCGCAGCAGATGCAATGCGAAGCGCAGCCCAGTCTGGTCATGGGCGTTGTCCGCGCACCAGATTACGATCGTTTTGTCCGCAGGAATATTCTGGATCGTCTGAATCATATTCGCAAGCCGGTGTTCTTTATTCATATGCATGTCATATTTGTATTCTCCGCCGTCATATTCCATTAGCCAAAGCATTCTTCGCTGCTGTCCCGCTTCCGTATCCAGTTCAGTTATCGGTCCGACGGAAAAGACATCATTAAAGGCCAGTACCTGGCTCTGCTCCCGTTTGCCGATATCGCCGATCGTTACTTTCATCGAACCGGCATCCGAGAGACTGAAGACGATATGAACATGGGTTTGCTGCGCTTCCCTCTGCAAGCGATGGTCGTTCACGGTTTCCGTATGTTCATGCAATAGGCGTACTAATCCCGCTGCAAGCTGCTTCTCTTCATCGCTGCCCTCTTTATCGAGGCGTTCGATTTTTTTCAATAAACTGTAGAAGAGCATGGGAAGCTGGCGGTCTCTGGGATGTTGCAGATGCTGGTAAAGTCCATTCAATTGTTCATTTAAGCTAGGCTTCAATTCTGTGCCCCCCTATTGATAAGGATCCAAATGCATATGATCGAAACGGAATGAGGGCTTCCTCATGTCGTCCCAGTTCGGCGGCGTAGTGAATAAGGTTTTCAATCTGTCAAAGATCAGTTCGCGTTCAGCGAACCTATAGGTCCGAACATTAATGTCGAAACAGAGGATGAGCGAAATATCGAAGGGTTGGTGCGCCTCATCATATGTAAATTCGCTTGTGATCGTTTGCTCATCGATTCCAAGTGAATCAAGAAATTCCTCATCGTCTTCCGTTGCTTGCGCGTATAGATCCTTGCAACGCTTCGTGTGTTCTTCGATCATTCGTTTGGCCTCGCTCATATGGCTCTCGAACCGTGATGGATCGAAAAGCAAGGAGAAGTAACCCATCAACTCCTCGAACATGCCTCGCTCCGTGTCCCCGATCGGCGTGCTAGTGAAACCATGGGTGAATCCGCCCCTTAACTCTTCCATATAGGCATAATTCAGCCGTGCCAAATTCGCTGCATGAACGAATCTTCCGCTGCGATAATGATAGAACGAACTGCATAACAACCATACGAGCGATGGATAGATCCACCAGAACTTCTTTTCGTGATCCCGATACAAGCTGCGATTGGTCGTACCCCATATTTCAAAATAATCGGCAAGCTTGCTGGTGTCCCCGCGCGCATAGAGCGGTTCCAGCAGTCCGCGAAACTCATAAAGTCCGAAGCTGAAATGGTTATCGACCTCCATTCCCTCCTGTATGTAATCGCGGTGATCTTCCTCCGTGCGTTGGACCTTCTCTTTGAGACCTCCATAGAATAGTAACCGGTCCTTCATGTCGTCCATCTGCTAACTCCCCAGTCTATACCAATTTAAGATTCCTCCGCACTTGCCCGGTTGTTAAGATTTGTCAAGTAGCCGTACAGATCAAGTTTCCAAGCATCAGGGTCTCCAATCGAGGTAAGGTAGAGATAGACCAACACCATCTCTTCCGGCGTAAAAGCTTGCAAAGGTTCGATTTCGCTATACAAGCGGAACCGATCAACGACCGCCTGCTTATCTTGCGGCAGCTGCTCTAGGTAGGAGAACCTCTCCATCGATGTTTTGTTCGATGGCTCCGTATCCGTTGTGTACGGACGCTCGGTCACTGGCTCTGCAACCGGGGTCTCAACCAGCTTCACCGGTTGCGGAATCGGCTCAGCCGGTACATGATTCGTGCACCCCGCTAGGAGAGCAATCGTCGTAGCCGCGATCCATATCCGATTCGACTGTTTCACAATTTCACTCCTCCGTTCGATAGCCACCTCAATATAGATAGCAATAATAACCAATTCTACCATAGTCTATCGAATCACCGCACGTAAGAGAGTGTTGAACATCCCCCACTTGAGCGTATGGATAAAATGAAAAATGCCTGCCCGGCCTTGCGGCCAAGCAGGCAAACTGTATAGATGAGTCCCGTTCGAATTTACGCTTCCTTACGCCACCGGTCGCCTGATCTCAGCATGTACTTGTCTACGAAATAACGCCATGGCATGGCGATCGGAACAATGACGACTAACAGACAAGCGAATGTCGTCGCCCAAACGGATTCGTCCATCTGGCCGTTCGCCCATGCCGGGAGAGCGACAATCAACAACCAAAGCGACTTCCACAACAATTCCCATAGAAGAATAGGCAGCATCTGCAACGGATAGCGTACGCCCAAGAGACACAAGACCGCAAAAGCCGCGAGCATGCATTGCACGACGCCTTCCATGAGCTCCCATCCTTGATCCGGATGGATGGCGGTCGAGATGACTCCCGGCCATACCTGAACACATAGGCCTACAGCGATCAACAGATAAGCGGCTCTTAGCACATACAGGCGAAACAACGATACCTCGTTCAAGGGGCACCTCCAAAGGTTGTTCTGTTTCCTGTTTGCCGGATCTGGCTGCATTGGCGACTGGCTGTTAATCGATTTGTTTCAGAACTTTCTCCACGGCCGTCAATCGCGTCCGGACATCCGTTAGCGCTGCGTCGATGGAAGTAAGCGCGGCGGCTGCCTCCGTCTGTGAGGCAACGGCTTTCTCCGCGATCTGGCGATAGGCTTCATCATTGGCGGAACGGTACTTGGCCTGTTGCACGGCCGAGAAATACCGCATGCCGAAGATGATTAGAATCGTTGCAAGCGGCAGGCAGATCGTTAGAAGATACACTTTTTCGGACATGATTACCTCTCTACTTGTCAGGATTGGTAGTCAGCGACTTCGCCGCTTCGGCGATAAGCGATGGCGTTAGTTCGAAGCCAAAGTCGGTGACTTCAAAAAAATTAAGGGCTTTGCCGTCGTGGGAGAGCTCGAGCTGGCTGGTGACGAGGCCTGCTTCTGCTAGCTTCTGCAGGTGCAGGTGCAATAATGGACGACTGATGCCAAGCTCGCGCGAGAGTTGACTGACATAATTGCGCCCACCGGATGTCAGCGCGGCAATGATTCGCAGCCTATGAGGATTAGATAGCGCCGCCAATATTGCCAATAACTGATCTCCGTTGCTAGATACGTGTTCATGTTTCATGTGTAAACAATAACTTACAGGTGTAAGTACGTCAATAGATTTGTGGTCGATTTTCCCAGAAAAATAAGCCGGACAAAGCGTCAGCTCTGCCCGGCCTCATCACAGTCGAGGTTATAGGAAGTTCAACTTGGCTCAGTTCCCCTATCCGACAAGAGGAGCTTCATTCACCTTGGCGCCTTCCACGTCATAGCCTTCGCGGCGCCAATACTCGATCCCGCCGAGCATCTCCTTCACTTGGAAGCCAAGCGCGGACAGCTTGGCGGACGCTTTGGTCGCTCCGTTACAAGCAGGTCCCCAGCAATAAGCGACAATCATTTTATCTTTAGGCCATGAAGCCGTCACGAGCGCATCGATCTGGTTAGCCGGCAGGTTAATCGCGCCTGTAATATGGCACTCTTCATAAGCTTTGGCGCTCCTTACATCCACCAATACGAAATTGTCGGTACCGTGCTGGCGGTCGTTGTTCACGTCAGAGGCGTCCGTCTCCATGGCCAACTTAAGCATGTAGAAGCGGTGTATATCCCCCGGCGCGGCAGGTGGCGTCTCCAGGACGAGCGAGCGTTGTATCTTTTGTTCCATTACGATTTCCTCCTTATGGATGCCTGTCATCTTGCTGCACTCAATGTAACATAGGGACAGTTCACGGAGTTATCGATCGTTTTCTATCGGAATCATCAATGTTTTTGATACTTCCATGTTACTGAGCCAACAATGTCCGGACAAAACGGTCAGAATCTCGAATAATTCAGGCAGCTTAATGGAAAAATTGAGTAAACCCATACGATAGGAAGTTGTGACCCTAATGCCGCTGCTGCACGAATTGAAGCTTCGATTCGCCTCAGATGACGATATCTTTTTTCAGCCTGATCATATTCTGCATATCCCCGTCGTGTTCATCGGCCTGACTTCCCTGCTCGACCTCATCCAGACCAAAGAAAGGCTGACGAAGGATGCGTTCGCGAAACAGGGACTGGCGGCAGATGATGCCGGCTTACTGCGTCAACTCGGGGAATCGATCGATACGGGGGATCTTCGGTCCGCCGTCACGTCCCTGCTCAGCGGAAAAATGATTGTCTTCCATAAACCGTCGGAAACTTTTATCGCCGTAGAAGCCGCATCGAAGCCATTGACCCGATCGGTCGAAGAGCCGTCGGACGAAAGCGTCATTCATGGGCCGAGAAGCGCCTTTAACGAAGATATCGATACCAATCTTGGCATGGTGAAGAGGCAGTTGAACTCGGATAAGCTTGCCGTCAAAAGCTATGCCGTAGGCGCCAATTCCCGCACGCGGATCAATCTTCTCTATCTTGAGAATCAGGTGGAACCCGCATTGCTAACCGCCATTATCGGCCGGTTCGAATCGAATAAGGAGCTCGACGTATGTAATCTTCAGCAGCTTAGCCGTATGCTGGGCTTACCTTCTTGGGCAGCCATCTCCCCTTACATCCGGACGGAGCTCCCGCAGGATACGGTTCATTACTTGATGCGCGGGAAGGCCGTTCTACTGCTAGACCGGTTCCCCTGCGCCTTGGTGCTGCCGAACGATCTGTGGAGCATGCTGGCGGTTCAGAACGATCTCAACTACCCGCGATTGTTCACGTTGTCGTTCCGGTTGCTCCGGCTAGCCGGCGTACTCTGCCATATTCTTGCGCCAGGTTTATATGTGGCGGTCGTATCCGTGAATCCGGAGATCCTGCGCATCGAGATGGCGCTGACCGTAGCCCAGAGCCGCCTCGGCGTCCCTTACCCGGCGTTAGTGGAGACCTTAATCTTGCTCTTCGTGCTCGAGATGGTCATGGAAGCGAGCGTGCGCCTGCCCAAGAGCATCGGGCCGACTATTACGATGGTCGGGGGCATCATTCTCGGTCAAGCGGTCGTCTCGGCTAAGCTCGTAAGCAATCTGCTTATTATCATCCTTGCCGCCGCCACGATCGCCAACTTCACCATCAGCGGATTCGTCAATTCGATCTCCATCCGATTATTCAAGTATGTCATTCTGCTCTTGGCGGCTTTCTACGGCATTCTGGGTCTGTTATCCGGAATGGTGCTGGTGTGCGCCTATGTGTCGAGCGTAACGACTTTCGGCATTCCTTATGCTCAGCTTGCCAGAAAATCACGAGGATGATCGCGATGGACAAAACGTTACAGGTTATCGTCATGTGCATCGTCACCCATCTGGGGCTCATGTTCTTTTTGTTCCCGTCAGACGTAATGGAGACGGTCGACGTCGGACATTGGCTCCCTATTCTGGTCGGCTATTTGCTGCATTTTGCCTTTGTTGCCTTGTATACGAAGGGACTGGCCTATTATGACCGGCACGATCTCATCGACATCTTCCTGACAGGCGGCCGAACGATAGCGGTTCTTCTTCTGCTGCCGCTCGCGGTCTATTTCATCATGGTCAATATCATTACGGTCCGGGCCTATTCCGAAATCATCACGATCGTGTTCTTGTCCAACACGCCGTTGTGGGCGATTATGGCCTTGCTGCTCACGATTCCGACGTACATCGCCATGACGGGCATTGAATCCATTTTTCGCACGGGAATGCTGCTGGCCATCTTGTTCCTGCCGATCGTCTTGTTCGTGATCTGCGTGTCGTTCCACAACACGGACTGGCATTACCTGTTCCCGCTCCTGGAGAGGGACTCCTTCAACTTCATAACCGAGCGTCCTTTCCTGAAAAGCCTGTTCATCTTCACCGGCAGCTTCTTGTTCCTTGGCTTCGTCAGGCCGACCGTAACCTACAACAGAAGAAGGATTCTGATCGCTAGCTGGATCCTGCTGCCGCTCGTCCTGCTCTCCGTCTACATCCCCTTGCTCACCTTCGGCCAGGATACGGCTTCCATGCTGCAGTTCCCGTTCATTCTGGCCGTCGATACGATCGATATCACATGGCTTATGTTTGACCGGATCACCGGCTTCTTCCTGCTGGGGATGGTCACCTTCGTCATGTTGTTCGTCGGGCTGGTCATGTGGGCGACGAATCGGCTTATCCACCGCTGCATGCCACGGGTCCGTCCGGAATGGATTACCCTCATGCTCGGGATGGTCATATTCGCCGCCAGCCTGTTCGTCCGAGACTGGGGATCCGTTCATCGGTTATTCTGGTGGAATTCGATATTCCGGATCTATGCCTTTTCGGTGATCCCCCTTGCCACCTATCTATTCGGCGTCATGAAGGCCAGGAAGCTGCAGGTGTCTCCATGATCAAGGTTATGCGAAGACTGTGCCGCATCCTATTGCTTCTGGCGGCGGTTCCGCTGCTGCATGGCTGCTGGGACAATAAAGATATTAATCATCGGTCGCTTCCGCTAGTGATGGGGATTGCCAAGCAGCAAGACAAATATCGGATCTACTTGCAAATTCCGAGCAGCGATCCGCAGAATCCGCAAATGAAAGTCGTCGCCGAGAGCGGCCGCACCGTTACGGAAGCCGTCGACCGGATCAGCATGAATATGGAGAGCCAAGTGGATCTGTTGCACCTGAAGGTGATCCTGGTCGAGAAGCATTTCGCGCAGGAAGGGATGGCAGATATCATTGAAGGTTTTATTCGCGCCCGCGATATATCACCGAAAGCCAAGCTCGTGATTTGCAACGAGAGTCTGGAGCGTTTTTTCGAGAACATGAAAACCGCCATCGCCGGCAACCAGACCATCCTGTGCGATTTCTTCGATAAGAACGCCGGTTGGAATCCCTCCATCGCGCAGACGCATATCTGGGAAACGTTCCGCAGTATTCATTCTTACACGCGGGATGTCATCGCGCCGATCATCCAGACAGGCAAAGACACCATCATCGAGAACGTCGGCTCAGCCATCATCAAGAACGGGAAGATGGTCGATCGGATCAATCCGAACGAAACGCTGCTCTACTATGCGTTCAAAGGAGCGAGCACGCAAGGGAAGATCGAGGTGCTCGATCATGCCAGCGTCCTGATCGTGAACAACACCGTGTCGCATCACGGCAAGATCGTGAATAGCAAACCTCTCCTGCGAAGCACGATCCGTCTGAAAGTGTCCGTTCTGGAGACAAGGGGCGATCCGACGATGGCCTCGATTCGGCAGGAGCTCGAGGAGATAGAGGCGAAGCGCTTCGCCAAGCTGTTCAAGAAGATGCAGCTCAAGGAAGCGGATATCCTCGGGGTCGGCCAATACTTCCGAACGGACCTGTCCCGCAGCGAGCTCTCCCATTGGAGGAGCGTGTATTTGCCCAAGGCGGAGCTGCAGCTCACGATTAAGGCCATCATCCAGAACAACGGGAACCTTAAGACGACTGGCATGTAGACGCAGAAAAAGCATCGGACCGACCTTACGTACAAGGTCGGTCCGATGCTTCTTTATGTGGCCCCGGTAATCAGCTGCCGGAAGCCCTGAAGGGCATGGGACCTCCATTTCTTCTTCGCCACGATCAGCTGCGTATAGAAGCGGCAAGCCGGGTCGTTGAACTTGGCTGCGGCAAGTTTTCCCTGGGCAAGCTCGGATTGAACGACGATCCTCGGTAATAGCGCAATGCCGAGTCCGTAGATGACGCTTTGCTTGATCGCCTCCAGATTGCCGAATTCATAGGTCAGCATGTAGTTGATCTGCTGCCGTTTCAGTTCGCGGAGCAGCATCGCCCGATACGTGCAGCCATCCTCGGTTAGAATGAGCGATTCTTCGGCGAGTTCCTCCACCGTCACTTCCTCCATCCCGCTGATGCGATGGCCGGGCGGCGCAATGATGATCAACTCTTCTTCCCGAATCCGGATCACATCCAACTCCGGATCGTCGAAAGCCGTATCGAGGATGATCCCGACGTCGAGCGCACCATCCTTGACCGCTTCGATGATAGCAGGCTCGTTCCCTGGCTGAATGAGTACCTTCATGTCCGGAAATAGTTGCCGATACCGCTGGATATACGGCGGCAAATAATACGCGGCCATCGTCTCGATCGTACCGATCGACAGCGTCCCTTTCGACTGCGAGGCGACCGCTTCCCTGGACTCGTCGTGCAGCTTGATGATGTCATTCGCGTAATGGAGCAGGGCTTCTCCCGCAACCGTCAGCCTCATCCGTCGCCCGAACCGCTCGACGAGCACGGCTCCGTACGCGTCCTCCAGCTTCTGAATCTGCGTGGTGACGCTGGATTGGGCATAACCGAGCTGTTCCGCAGCCCGTGTGAAGCTACCAGATTTGGCTACTTCGCGGAATGTCCTTAAGTAAGTAAGCTCCATCTTGTTGTCTCCTCTCTAGAATGCCGCCAGCCTGCGCGCTATCCGCTCTCTTCCCATAATCTGCAGCATATCGTACAGGTCTGGCGTATGAACCTTCCCGGTCAGCGCAACCCGCAGTACGGCCGCGACATCCCCGACATGGCCGCGATAGGCGTCCGGCTGTTTCTTATACTGCTTCATCTCGGCCGCATATCCGCGCGCGGCTGCTAGCGCCTTGATTTTGCCGAACCAGGTGTCCCGATCATCTGCAGCGTCGAAGTCATGCAGGAAGTCGTGCACAAGCGCTCTAGCTTCAGCCGCCGGAACATGCGCCGGAAGCAACTCTGCCATTGCCGTAGTCGGCACGAACAGCTCATCGAACAAGTACCCGTAACCAGGCTTGAAATCCGACCACGTCTTCACGTCCTTGCGCGGCTTGCCGCTGGCGCGGCCCAAATTCAGAATGCTTATCGCATAGTTGTCCTGCTCCGCGAGCAGGGATGCCAACGGTTGGTCATACTGCGCGGCCCAAGCGGTCAGCTGGTCTAACGCTTCCCTGGCCTCCATGCGAGCAATGACGTCCTTGCTGATGTCGTTTAGCTTATTCAGATCGAATAATGCTCCGCTGACGCTCATTTTGCGAATATCGATCGGGAAGCTGCTGTAAAGCTCGTTCGGCTGCGCAATTCGCCACCCGTCGAAGCCGGCGTTGATCAAAGTCATGAAATATTCGCGTATCGCCTCGCTCGGATAGCCGGCCAGCTGATAGTAGCTAGCCGCCGCATCCGGGTCCTTGCGCTTGCTGAATTTGCGCTTCGATTGGCCGTCCATTTTCATGATCGGGGCGATATGGCCATACGCCGGCTTCGGAAATCCAAGCACTTCGAACAGCTGATGGTGAATCGGCACGGAAGATAGCCATTCGTCTCCGCGGATAACATGCGTCGTGCCCATCAGATAGTCGTCGATGACGTGGGCAAAATGGTATGTCGGGATCCCGTCGGACTTCATGATGACGACATCCTGCTCGTTCTCCGGCATATGGATCTCGCCCTTAACCAAGTCGGTATACGCGCATTGCCTTCCAGCTTGGCCCGGCGATTGGAAGCGGATCACATAGGGTCTGCCTTGATCAAGCGCTTCGTTCACTTGGTCAAGCGGCATCCGACGATGAATCGCCCACTTCCCGTAGTAGCCGGTGTTCACGCCTTGCTCCTGCTGCCGATCCCGAATCCGCTGCAGTTCCTCGGCGTCGCAGAAACAGGGATAAGCAAGCCCTCTTGCAACCAGATCTTTAATGAACGTCTGATAGATCGCTACCCGCTTGCTTTGCGTGTAAGGACCGTAAGCGCCAATCTCTTCCTCAGGCGAGGAGGGACCTTCGTCGATGACGATTCCGAATTCGCGCATCGTGCGCAGCATATCCGCAAGGCTGCCCTCCACCTCGCGTTTCTTATCGGTATCCTCGATGCGCAGGTAGAATACGCCGCCGCTCTGATGCGCCAGCCGTTCGGAGATAAAGGTCGCATACAAGGAGCCGATCGTCACGAATCCCGTCGGGCTTGGCGCGAAACGCGTGACGCAAGCGCCGCTCTGCAAGCTGCGCTCTGCAAGCTGCGCGGCGGATATTGATGAACCAGCTCATCGGGCGTGCTCGTAATGCGGGGGAACAATCTGTCAGCTAGCTCAATCCAATCTTTCATACTTCCTCATCCTCTCTCGTCGTAATGGGGCCATGCATCACTTGGAATACAAAAAAACCTTTCGTCCTCCAAAAGGACGAAAGGTTAACTTCCGTGGTACCACCTTCATTGATTGCCGCAGCAATCCGCTTGTGAGCGCCGCGTTCGGCGCTTCCTCGTTAACGGGAGAACCCGGCAGATGTACTCGAACCTTTCCATCTGCTGCTCCAAGGCTTCCTTCATGAATCCCCGCTGCCCATGTTCCACCTTCATGAGCTCTCTGGAAGCGGGGTTGTTCATTACTCTTCCTTCTCATCGCACCTGTCATCTTTAATTGAGGAAGATGTTAGCACGAATAGCTGGAGCGCGTCAAATTTCTTTTTGCACGCGATGGGAAGGCCCCTACCATCCCAGACTCTTCCTTCCTGCCTGGAATTGCCCTAGAATGAGAGATATTACACGACGCGTACGAATTATTGGAAGAGGTGAAATCACCATGATTGAAATTATAGTCATCCCCCCCGCCTCGTTATCGACGGCTGATGACGCTGCTTGGGTTGAGCTTATCCTCGACGAACAAGAGCGCCGCACCTATTATGCCTATAGGCCTGAGCAGAAGCGGCGGGAATTTCTTGCCGGCCGCATGCTGATCAAGCTCACATTAAGCAACAAGTATAGCGTCTCTCCTCGCAGCATCGAGCTTATTAAGGGACGTTACGGGAAGCCTTCGTATCCGGGCGCGTGGCAGTTCAACCTCTCTCATTCGCAAGGCATGGTCGCCTGCGCTTTCGCCCGCGATCGGGCCGTCGGCCTGGATATCGAATCTATGGATCCTGCCAATCTTCAGCTTGCCGGCCATATCTGCACCGGGGATGAGTTGAATCTCATACGCCGCAACCCGGAGCGGGAAGTACGCACATTCTATGAGCTATGGACACGCAAGGAGGCTGTCATTAAGGCGGCCGGCACCGGTTTCACGCGAGAGCCCAATCAGATCGAAGTGCCGCTTCAGCCCGTGAGCTGCGCGATGAACGGCTGGACGTACTCCGAACCGACCGAGATCTGGCCCTCCGTGCTCATGTCCTGCGTAGCGGAACAGCAAGATCATGGCGAACCGGAGATATCCGTTTTTACGATGGAGTGGGAACAATTGCAAGCAGATTTGAGGCTAGCCATAGGAAATTGACGCATTGACGAACAAGCGCAACTGGTACATGCGTATTCGTTTCTCGCCTAGTCCCGGTTGTGACTTGTCGGCGTGCGCGCTGGAATCCAAACGAAATTCTCCCTCGATCATACGATTTTCCACTGGAGCGCCGCCGCGAATTGATCAACAATTAAGAAAGGGACAGCATCAACCCGCCCAATAAAGAGAATGATCTGGAGGTGAATAATACCTGCCCCGCTTCGACGAACAGTTGCATACCCGATGGAACGGCACATGCTTCATTCCAGTTTTGTAGAGGAGGTATTCGTTATGAAACAACCTGCCAACCGCAACAGGAAGGTACATAAGGTCATCGCGCTCCTACTCATCGCGGCACTGCTCATCACCCTCATCCCCTCATTAGTCTCCGCAGCCGACAGGGGCGCTTGGACCCCCAACACGGCTTACGCCACCAACGATACCGTCACTTACAGCGGCCAAACGTACCAATGTCTGCAAGGCCATACGTCGCTCACCGGCTGGGAGCCGCCTAATGTTCCTGCGCTGTGGAAAGCGGTAAGCGGCAGCCCTGCCGACACGGCCGCTCCATCTGCTCCGACGAATCTGCGCGTAACCGCCACGACTTCGACCAGCATCGCGATCGCCTGGAATGCCTCGACCGACAATGTGGCCGTCACCGGCTATGATGTTTACCGCGGCGCCACCTTGCTTACGACCGTATCCGGATCTACGCTTGCTTATACGAATACCGGACTTACTGCCTCTACTTCCTACTCGTATTCTATCAAAGCCAAAGACGCCGCCGGCAATGTTTCTGCAGCCAGCAGCACCTTAACAGCCTCCACTTCCGCCGCTACCGGCGATACGCAAGTGCCAACGACTCCGACGAATCTGGCTTTAACTGGTAAAACATCGTCCAGCGTCTCCCTCTCCTGGAGCGGATCGACGGACAATGTCGCCGTTACCGGTTATGTCGTCTACAACGGTTCGGCCGTTGCGGCTAATGTAACGACCACATCCGCGACAGTTACAGGTCTTGCAGCCAGTACCGCTTATTCCTTCACGGTCAAAGCCAAAGACGCCGCCGGCAATCTGTCTGCCGCAAGCGCGGCGCTGAGCGTCACCACATCGGCGACTACTGGCAGCGGCACGCTGCCGAAGCATACGCTGACCGGTTACTGGCAGAATTTCGTCAACGGCGCGACGAATCTGAAGCTGAGCGCAGTGCCGAACCAATACGATATCATCGTCGTGTCCTTCGCCGAGATGGATGCAGCCAATCCGGGCGGCGTGACGTTCGGCGTCGACTCTTCGCTTTCCACCGCGCTCGGCGGCTATACGAACGCGAATCTGATCAGCGATATCGCCGCGAAGAAGGCGCTCGGCAAGAAGGTCATCCTCTCCATCGGCGGCGAAAAGGGCAATATCAACCTGAATGCCGCTTCGCCGAACGTAACGAACTTCGTTAACAGCATGTACGGCCTCATTACGCAATTCGGTTTCGACGGCATCGACATCGACCTGGAGAACGGCATGAATGTCGCCAACCTGACGACCGCGGTTCGCCAGCTGCAGCAGAAGGTCGGTTCGAGCTTCATCTTGACGATGGCTCCGCAGACGATCGATATGCAGAATGAGAATACCTCCTACATGCAGCTGTATAAAAACTTGAAAGACATTACATCGGTCATTAACGTGCAATACTACAATTCCGGCTGTATGCTCGGCCGCGACGGCAAATGCTATTCCCAAGGCACGATCGACTTCCTGACTGCCCTGACGGATCTGACGCTGCAATGGGTTGCGCCATCCCAGCTCGGCATCGGCGTTCCCGCGACTACGTCCGCTGCAGGCGGCGGTTATGTCAGCCCTACGGTCGTGAACAATTCGCTCGGCTGCCTGGCTTCGGGCACGAACTGCGGCTCTTACAAACCGGTTGCCAAATATCCGGATATTCGCGGCGCGATGACCTGGTCCATCAACTGGGATGGTTCGAGCAACTTTGCGTTAGCGAATACGGTGAAGCCGTTCCTGGCGGCGCTGCCGTAAGGGGGTACCCCTTAGAACCCATTTTTCTTAAAGGATCACACCATTATTTCGCCTCCCCCTTCCCCCTCCGCCGAGGGGAACCAGAGGGCCACGGCCCTACTGGATACCCGTAAGGGACGAGATACGTCACGCGGCCGTCTTCGATCTGTCCTTTCGAACGTGACTCGCTTTTGTCCGATAAATATGCTGCATGCCGGTTGGCATGCGGCATTTTTTATAACGGACAAAGCTTAACTTCGAGCTTCGTTCGCGGCTTTGATGCCTCGGGAGGAGACCTGTTACGTTCATGCAAATTTCCATAGTACGAGATGACTTTCACTTGACGTCCACTTTCGTGGACACGCTTCACGTTTTAGATAAGAAAATTAAATCATTAAACAAAAAATAGCGGCTTCCCTTGACGGAAGCCGCTATAAGCATTGTATCTCTATGATTTCGCCATATGCTACAACGCTTGATTCATACAATACGAACTTATTGCCAATATAGACTAAAGATCGAGGCGCCTGAACTGGGAAGAGGAACGAGAATTCGCAAATTGAAGTATGATCATCGATCCAAGATACTGGCTTTAATACAAGACTCCATCCTTCATTCGACGGACTGCATTCAAAAAACGCTGCAGTGGAGTAAGAATCTCGGGGCAGTTTCTTTTTACCTCCCGTTTCCGGCGTTAACCAACTGATTTTTGCAAGTATTCTCTGCGAAGCGATATGTATACCCTCCAGAAACGCCTCCGCTTCCTTCCTCGACCTGAGCACGATTATCTTCTTGTCCGCTGGCAGCTTGCTTAATTTCTCCTTAATCGTCGGCCTTTGTTTAGCAGGGAATTCCCACACGAACTTTAAGAAGGACAGATCCAACCGTTCGTTGCAGCCGATCGCCATATCCGAGCGGCGCTCGTTACGATATTGCGCGATACGTTTCAGGACTTGGAATAGACATACCCACCTCGGAAGATCGAGGAGCACGATCGTGTCTGCGGCTTGCAAGCGTACGTCCAGCGTGCTTTTGTAATGGCCGTCGATAATCCATCGTTCCCGAGCGACGAGTTCCTGTTGAATGGCGATGTTCCTCCCTTGCGGTCATCACCCAGCCCGGCTTCCACATCAGCGCATCCAGATGGTACACCTCTAACGCTAATTTCTCACCTAGCTTGCGGGCAAGCGTCGACTTACCGGATCCCGGCGACCCAATCAGTATGATCTTGTTCATCGATTCATCCTCCGGCGGAAAATGTACACAGGATGATTACTATACCGCAAGCTCGCTTAGATCGTAAACCCCTAATTTGGAAAACTTAGGAGGGTAAAAAAATCAGCGGCCGACTTGGACCCGATAGCTTGTCCAAGCGCAGCCGCTGAATAATTGCGCGCGTACTTACTCCATTCTAGCTTACTCCATTTAGCTTACTCCACCGCTACGTTCGCGATCGTTACGCTTTCCGTATACTTCGCTGTGCTGTTCAGGCGAAGCCGCATGCTGGCCGCACCGGTAATGCTTGGATTAATCTTCACCGTCACTATTTTGGAAGCCTTACCGGTGGAATCCGCAGTCAACGAGAAAGTTGCGCTGTAGCCATACGCGGAAGGCCAGGTGCCGTCGCTGTTCTTGACCTTCGCCACCTGCGTGCCGGAGCTGGTGTAGATCCCCAGGCTATAGCCGCTTGTCGTCGAATTCGCGGTCAGTCCCGTAACGACAACTTCTACCGGGAACTCGTATTGGTTCGGCAATATGGATTGATGATTGAAGGCAAAGCCGGACGATGGGTTGGTTGTCGACAAAGTTACGCCGTAGGAGCCAGCCTTAAATGTTGTTGGATCCCACCATTTGTAACCTGCCGCAGGCGTTGCCCATGGCTCGGCTGCAGGCTCTGTGGAATTGGCCGGCGTCTCCCAGCTATACAGCGCCGTTGCCGTATCCAAGGTCAGACCTGATACTTGCGAGAGGCTCGTGTAGCTTTCTTTTGTAGACAGCCAATTAATCATGTTCACCAGCAGTTTCGCATCATTGACTTCTTTGTAACCGTCATAAGTCGTTTTCGTGCCGCCTGTTTCTTCCCGTTTGTATTTCGGCGAAACATCCTCTACGGGCGATGAATCGCCGATGAAGCCTGCTTTGCCAAGACCCACCTTCGATACGGCTACGTACGCACCCTCCGCTACGCCCCCGCCATTGTATACGCCTTGATCCACTGCGCTTGACCATTTGGCCGTCGTGGATGGCAGATAGACAATGCCTTTGGCCTTGCTCGGATTCGTGATCGCAATCGTTGAGCCTGCATGCATGGCTACGCTGCTAACGCCGCTAGTAATATTGAATGCTTGCGCCGGTGCAACGATATTCGTTGCGTTCACGTCACCGATCGCATTATAGCGGAACCGAACCCCGAAATTGGTCGCGAGCCAATCCGAGCTAGTCACGCCGGACATCGCTGCCGAAGCTGCTTCTTCCGTGCTCATTCCTTTGGCCGGATTCGTCCAGGCGCCGCGGCGATACCCATTGAACACCTCCGAAGCGTCCCAGCGGTTCTTATTCCGATCCGCATTGTAATGGTCGCTGATGAAGAAGATGCTTCCGCCATTCTGCACGTATTGCAGCATCGCGGCTTGCTCGGAGGATTTGTACGGAATATTGGCTTCCGGGATGACGAATACATCATATCCGCTCAAGTCCGATAACGTGATGGCCGTGCTCTTGCGTAGCTCTTTCACGTAATAGCCTGCGCTCGCGAGTCCGTTGCCAAAATCCGAAAAGCCCCCATCGATGACCCAGTCCGCTGCGCCTGCCGTCTGACCATGCGTATTGTCGAACAGAACCTTCTTCCCATTGGCCGAGCTTGGCGTGATACTTGGAGCCGGATCTGCCGGACCTTCTGCTTGAATATGCTGGAACGGCACTAACAGGGCGGCTGCCAGCGTTGCGGCGATCGTAACGCTTGTCCACGTTTTACGCAGACCGAGGTAACGCAAAGTCATTAATGATTCCTCCACTCATCCTCTAAATTCCCCTCTTTTTCAAGGGTCTCTATTATATTAGTACATAAATTGTAATAGATTTGATTAGATTTATTGAATATTCTGTAAATTAGGCTGACATGCAATTCACATAATCTTCAATTCATAAAAAAGCAAGCTCTTGTCAAATGCTCAAGACAAGAACTTGGTTCTATTTATTTCACGCTATGCAATTCCTATTCGGCTCCGCCCATCGCTTGCTGAATGATCTTCAGCAGCTCGCGCGCCCTGGATTCGCCGATCCTATAAATCGTTCCGCTATCCGGCAGTTTCATCAACGTTCCCGTGCGGTATTGCTCGCTTACCCATAGATAATAGTCTTTCTTGCCAAGCGTAAACCGGTAATTCGGATCGGCGATATCGACTTGCCCCGGTTGCTTGTCGGCATATCGAACCGCATAAGTGAAGGCTTGAACCGAAGCTTGGTCGTGGATAACCCGCTCCGAATCCGGTATAGCTTCACCGAACTTCGCCATGCGAACGATGACCACCTGGTCATAAGGTATCCTTAACGCGAAGTAAGCAACGGCCGCCAGCACAACAATGACCGATAAGCCGGTTATCAGGATGAATCGCGATCGCAATTTCATCGCCCGCCTCCTTCACCTCAACACTCGCAACATTCTATGCCATGAAGCGCTTAATAAGCCCGATTGATCCGCGGTACGCGTTCAGCCGGTTGGGTCGTCTTCTTGGTGCGAGTCGTTTTCTTGGTCTCCTTCACCTCTTTGTCCCGATCTCTGGAGATGCTGAGCAGGATGCCGAGACTGAACATGGTGATGAGCAAAGACGTACCCCCGTAGCTAATGAGGGGAAGCGTGACGCCCGTGATCGGCATTAGTCCGACAACGCCGCCGATATTGATCACCGCCTGGACGGCGATCAAGCTAGAGATGCCGATGCCGAGCAGCATGCCGAAGTTACTCTTGCTGCGCAGCGACACTTGAATGCCTCGTAAGATGAACGCAAAGTAAACGAGAAGGAATACCGTAATTCCGACGAAACCGAATTCTTCGCCGACGACGGCAAGAATGAAGTCGTTATACGAGAAAGGGAGCACGATCTTCTGAACGCCATCGCCGAAGCCGGTGCCGAAGACGCCGCCATGACCGAGCGCGTAATATGAGTTGAGAAGCTGATAACCCGTATTCGTCGGATCGCCCAACGGGTTCAAGAATGCAGTGAAACGCGATGACCGGTAACCGCCTTGTCCGCCTAAGAAATACATGGCAATGGCGACGGCGCCGATCACACCGATCCCGCCGAGCGTAATGACATGTTTGAAGCTTGCCCCGCCGACGAAAATGATGATCGCCGAAGCAAGCAGCAGAATGAGACAAGCGCCAAGATCCGGCTGCTTGTAGATCAGGAACGTGTAGAATGCGATCACGAGCAGGACAGGCAATAAGCCGACCTTGAAATTAAGGAACTTCTCTTCCTTCTTGCTGATAATATTGGCCAGATAGATCAGTACGACAATCTTAGCGAATTCCGTAGGTTGGAAACTCATCGGACCAAGATTGATCCAGCTTTGAGCGCCGTTGATCGTTGACCCGATGAACAGTACCAGTACAAGGAAGGTAATCGATAAGAGCATCAAAGGCACGATCATTTTGCGGAAGAAATGGTAATTCATCTTCATGGCCGTGAACATGACGGCAACGCCCGCGAGGATCCAGGTCATCTGCTTCTTGAAGAAGTAGAGCGAATCATAATTGTATCTGCTGTCCATAATGGTTACCTTGGAGCTCGCGCTATAGATCATAAGCAAACCGAAGAATACGAGCACGAGCGTCAGCGTAAAGAGCAGAAAGTCGGGACGCCCTTTCGTTTTCAAATCAACCACCTCATCATAGCGAATTGCGGCTTACGACTGGCTTGCAATCCGCTTATTGATATTCCTTCTTGAGAATCGAATGCAGATAGGAGTCGTGCCACTTGCCCTTCGCCCACAGATGCTCGCGAAGATGGCCTTCATAGGTCATCCCTAGCCGCTTCATTACATTAGCCGAGGCGGTATTCGCCGGGCGGCAGGTCGCATAGATCCGATTCAAATCAAGCGTATCGAAACCGAAGGCCAACAGCGCGCTCGCCGCTTCGGATGCAAAGCCGTTCCCCCAGTATTGCGGGTTAAAGCAATAGCCGATCTCGCCTTGATGAGGAGCCGCAATATGAAGTCCGCACCCGCCGATCAGCGTATTCGTCGCTTTCAGGACGACCGCGAGTTCGAAGGCTTTACGCGGTGACTCGGACTGTTGATCCGCCATTAGCTCCAAATAGCCGCGCGTGTCTGCTTCCGTATTCGGTCCCCAGAGCATATGCACGGCCACGGCCGGATCCGACGCATAGACATGGACGTGTTGCCAGTCTTCCATCACGAAATCCCGCAGCAGCAGCCGTTCGGTCTCCAACATCATCGCAATGCCCCCCATCTGTTGTTAATCTCGCTTTGCTAATCATTTAACGAGTTGAGGAGAGGCAAAGTTCTCTCCTCAACCTTCCGCCACCCCCTGTCGGACAATCTCCACGAATGCTTCCGCGTGCTCCGGATGGCAAGCAATGATGTACGGCTCCGGGCTCATGCCTTCGAACGGCTCACCTTGGAAGTCGAGGATGACGGCGCCTGCTTCGCGAGCCATCAGGAGTCCTGCGTACAGATCGTCGCCCTCGGAATTGTACAATACCATGCCGTCCAGATCGCCGCGGGCGAGCATGCACCATTGGATGGAAGGCGCCCACAACCGCAGGACGCGCTTGAATGATTGGTCCAGCCTATGCTTGAGCGCCATAGCCCCGGATTCCTTCTGCACCTGATGGCCTTGAATCCAGCCAGCGGTCATTTTGCGAAGGGTCGAACCTTTCCTCATCGACAACGGTACGCCGTTACAGGTTGCTCCGTTGCCCTTCTCCGCTACGTACAAGTTGTCCAGATGCGATTCATAGACAACGCCGAGCACGGGCTCCTTCCGATAAATCAACGTCACCGATACGCCATAGACAGGCAGCCCAATCGCGTAATTGTTCGTACCGTCCAGCGGATCGACAAGCCACAGCCAGTCTCCTTCATCGCCGGTCCACCCCGTCTCTTCGCTGCGGATCTGGTGGTCCGGGAATCGGGACAGGATCGCTTGCAGAATAATCGCTTCCGCCTTATGATCGACGATCGTAACCAAGTCGCCGAACTCATCCTTCTCGACAATCTCTTTCTCTTGGTCAAAATATTGCTTGGCCAGCTGGCCGGCTTGCTTGACTGCGTCTATTGCGACCTCTCTTGCGGCGGATAATATCGCTTCCAATACGTTCACCTCTGGTACGAGTATGGGTTCGTTCCTCGAAATGCGTCTATGTACATTTCTTCATCTTTGTCGAAAACCCTTTTGAATTCCAATAAACGGGTCATTTCTCCTCTTGAAACATAAAAAAGACCGCCGTTCGTCGGAACAGCGGTCAGGTGAATGCTTATCTATTGTTCAAAAACGAGTCAATCCGTTTCTTCTGTCTGAGATGATGCTTCACATGCATGAGGATATGGTAGTACCACTCTCGCGCATTAATATAGCCAAAATAAGGATGTTCGATCTTGCGGTCCGGCGATGCCCCCATCACGATCGGCAGCGCTTGCTCCATCTGCTGTTCGAGAACGTTCATTTTCTTGATCAGTTCTTCTCGGCTCGACGGCGGATAAGCCGTTCCTTCCGCAGAAGGCGGAACTTTCGCTTTGATGGGCGGGATGCCGCCGATGAAGTACACCACTTTGCCGGCGAATGTTTTCTTAAGCGCATGGTTCTCGGGCACTTCCAGGCATGCCAAGAGCGACTTCATCTGGAGATATCCCGTCTCGATGACGTGCGTGTACATTTCGCCCAGCGACCAGGACGCGGCAGATGGCTTACGGTTGAAATCTTCCCACGTATACTTCTTCATCTCTTCCATATAATGCTGGGACAGACACTGGAATTGCTTCAAAATCATCTCAGGATGCATGTACCGATTCTCCTCTTTGCCAATGAAAGTGCGCTTGTGCCAAGACTTCATACTAGCAAGTTCATCCGCAACTTTCAAGAGGATCTAGCAGCAATCGCAAGAAGGCCAGGGATTCCCCCTGACCTTGATTGACTTCCACCGCGGATGAATGCTTACCCTTTCACCGAACCGATCATGACGCCTTTTTCGAAATATTTCTGGATGAACGGATACACGACCAGGATCGGCAGCGTCGAGACGATGATGACGCCGTATTTGATCTGATCCGCGTAACGCTGCGCATAACCGCCGGAAGCGCCTGCGGATGATCCGCCCGATCCCGCGCCGCCGGAGAATACCTGGTTCGAGAGCAGGATATCGCGCAGCACGATCTGTAACGGTTGAAGATGGTTGTCGCGCACATAGACGAGCGCCGTGAAGAAGTCATTCCAATGGGCGACCAGATAATAGAGGCCGACGACGGAGATAATCGCCTTGGACAAGGGCATCACGATGCTCCAGAAGAAGCGGAAATGGCTGCAGCCGTCGATCGATGCCGCCTCGTACAGCTCCTTCGGAATGGAATTATCGAAGAACGTGCGCGTAATGATCAAGTTGAAGACGTTCACGCAGAACGGGAAGATGAACACCCACATCGTATTCGTCATATGGAGACCTTTGATGAGCAGGTAGGTCGGAATCAGACCGCCGTTGAAGAACATCGTGATGACAAAAGCGAACATGATAAACCTTCTCGCCCTGAATTCGGGCCGCGAGAGCGCATAGGCAGCCGGCACCGTGAATAGCAGGTTCACGAAGGTGCCGAGGAACGTATACAGAATCGTATTGCCGTATCCCGTCCAGATCCGGGAGTCGTTCAGGATTTCTTTGTACCCGAACAAGCTGAAGCCGCGCGGGAACAGGGTCACCTTCCCCGTCGACACCAAGGTCGAGTCGCTGACCGAGGCGATAATAACGAAATAGAGCGGATACGCGACGATCAGAAAAGCGAACAAACATAAAACGATAATGACCGCATCGAATAAAAGATCATTCCAGGATTTATGCTTAACGCGGATTGCGTCCATCTTTTTCACCCCCTTATCGGCCTACCACAGGCTCGTGTTGGATACTCTCTTCGAGATCGCATTGGTCGCGAAGAGGAATATAAAGTTGATGACCGTGTTGAACAGACCGATCGCCGACGAGTAGCTGATCTGATTCGAGATGATGCCGATCTTGTACACATACGTCGCAATAACCTCGGACACCGGCAGGTTCAGCGTGTTCTGCATGAGGAAGATTTTCTCGAATCCGGTCCCGAGCACATTGCCCATCGTCAAAATAAACAAGATGATGATCGTAGGCACAAGCGCCGGAAGATCAATATGTTTGATCGTCTGCCATCGGCTCGCGCCGTCGATTTTGGATGAATCATACAACTGCGGATCGACGCTGGACAAGGCCGCCAGGAAGATAATGCTGTTCCAGCCGCAATGCTGCCAGATATCAGAGAGCACATAGACAGGCACGAACGTATTCACGTCGGCCAGCAGGTTAATGTCCTCGAAGCCAAGCGAAGCCATAATATAGCCGCCGATTCCCGTATTCGGCGACAACAGCACGTTCAGCAAGCCGACCATGACGACGATCGAGATAAAATGGGGCAAATAAACGGTCGTCTGCAGCACTTTCTTGGCCCGCTTCCAGCGCAATTGGTTGATAACCAGCGCCAGAATGATCGGAGCCGGGAATCCGATCAGGATCGTAGCCAGACTGACCGTGACCGTATTCTTCAGAATATCGACGAACATGTAGTTGTCGATGAATTGCTTGAAGTAAAACAAGCCTCGCCATTCGCCGCCGGTCAATCCCTTGGCGAAATCATAATCCCGGAAGGCCAGCTGAATGCCGTACATCGGCACATAATTGAACAAGGCGATGACAATAATCGCCGGCAGCACCATCACCCACAGCTGATAGTCGCGCGTAAATGTATTGAACACCGTTTGCTTGCGGGCGAGCGCAAGCTCAGGACGCTTGCCGGTTCCGCTAGCGGATCGCGTAGACATTCGTTTCACTCCTTTTAAGTGCAAGTTCAACAAGCCGACAATTCAGCACCAAGAAGGTTGCGAAAAGGCGAAGAAGGAGGGATGCCATGCCTGCTATGGAGAGCAGATCCAGCATCCCCGCTTGCTTCCCTTCGCTTGTTCGTTACTTCGTGCTAGCCTTGTAGTCGTCATAATACTTCTGCATAATTTCAAGATTCTGCGGAAGGCCCGTCTTCGTCGCGTTCTTCACATAGCCATCCCATTCTTTGTCGATGCCGCCCTTGGTGACCCACTGCGAGAATTTGGCCATCGCCAGGTTCATCAGGTTCGTATTGTTGAGGCCCATCGTGCTGTTATCCGCAGCGCTGTATTTGATGAACATGCTTGGAAGCACGTCATTCTCTTTGTCGATCGCGTCAACCGTCGGCATCAGCGGTTCCGTTTGCTTGCCGACCGATTGCATATCCGAGCCAAGCGTCAGGTTGAGCGAATCCGAGATGTACATCGGTCCGTTATCCGCCCAAGTGGACGTCCATTTCCACGTCCCCGGATCCATTGCGGCATCCGTCGGCGGCAACACAGCGTAGCTGCCGTCGCCGTTGTCCTTAATGTTCGTGCCGAGGGAACCGAACAGCACTTGCATGCTCACATTCGGATCGTACAGCTCGTTGATGAAGCGCATCGCGGCTGATTTGTCTTTCGTCTTGGCGGACATCGTTACCATATTCACGCCGTAATTAAGCGTATCGTAGTCGTAATCCCACGATACTTGGGCCGTCGAATCTGCGGACGATTTCAGCGGCGACATCGACGCGTACTGCGGAGCGAGCGTGTTGCCGAAGCGGTCCGTAACTTCCCAGCCCCATGTGAAGCCGACCTTCGCTTTGTCCCCGGTACCGCGGGCAACGGACTGGAACTTCGTGTAGTCTTGCGTGAATACTTCCTTGCTGATCAGCCCAGCCTCGAAGCACTTGTTCAAGAAGGAGACCAGATTCTTGTACCGCTCGTCGACGAAGAAGTTCTTCACTTGGCCGTCTTCGAGGAAGTAGCCTTGCCCGCTGCTGTTCGTCAGCGTAATGCCCTCGGAACCGAGCAGCACGGTCGGATGGAAGAAGCCGAAGCCCCCTGTGCCCACTGGCGCAAAATCCATCGGGATCTCGTCGTTCGCGTCGCCGTCGCCATTCGCGTCTTTCTCCTTGAAGGCTAGCAGCACGTCGTACAGCTCATCCCAGTTCGTCGGCATCGCAAGCCCAAGGTTGTCGAGCCATTGTTGGTTGATGTACTGCCTGGTTACGGTCGCCGGCCAGAAGCGCTGATATTTCGGCAGACCGAAGATTTTGCCGTCCGTCTGGGAAGCGATGACCTTCGTCTCCGGCTTCTCTTCGAACATCTTCCGCACATTCGGCGCATCGCTTGCGATCAGTTCGCTCATATCTTGGAATAGTCCCTGGAATTGCGCATAATCCGCATCCGTAATCGCGTTCGGCCCGATGATAAGGTCAGGCACGTCGCCGCCTGCCAGCAGCGCCCCTTTCTTCTGATCCCAGTCCGCCGTTACTTCCTGCCATTGGATATCGACGCCGGCACGTTCTTCTGCCTGCTGCAGCCATTCCATCTTGGCCAGCTCCTGCGTAAGCGGGTGCTTCGTAATGAGGGCCGTTAATTTGACCACTTCACCACTAGGCTGGCTGGTGTTCGTGGTCGTGTTCGTGGTTGAATTCGTCCCCGTATTGCCTTCAGGCGTGTTCCCATTGTTGCTGCTGCAGCCGGCCAGAGCTGCGGCGGAGAGACTAGCGGCCAGAGCCAGCGTTAACGCTTTTTTCATTGGTCAATCCCCTTTTTTTAAGGTAATGTGATCGCTTCCAATCCACGTCATTCCGTGCTATGCCGGTCGATCATGCTGTGCGTTTATTCGGATGAGTCTGTTGTCTGTCGGCTAGGCGTTACCGCTGCGCCGTTTGACACCTTCATGTTAGCAAGCGCTTACAAGTTGCGGCAATTCGGAAAATGATTGGATTTGGGGGAATATGATTGGATGAGGGGGAAAAGGGCTGCGCCCTTCTAAACCCTTTTAGTTCGCCTCCCCCACCCCTCCAACGGAGGGGATGCAAGCTTATGCTTCCGATGCCAGTTTTCCTTCGGAAAACTCTTAGCACACCCATAATTAGCGTGACTCGTGACGCGGCCGTCTTCGATGTTTCCTTTCGACGTTGGCTCGCGTTGTCCAGCGGATTGGTTTGCAAGTCAGTTAGACTTGCAGCATTCCGCTAAGTGGGACAAAGCTCTTGTTCGAGCTTCGTACGCAACGGGTTGCCTTGGGGAGCAGACCTGTATATTCATGCCTTCGTGCATACTGCTAGCTATTCCCCGCTTTCGTCCGCTTCCTTGATGAATGCTGTGCTTCCTATCGCAAGCACTAGCAGATCAACGTGCGGACACGCTTTACTCTAAATCACAACTGTTTCTACCAAAAAAATTACCTCATAAGAAAAACCGCCAATTACGCATTGGCGGTTTAAGTAATAGTGTTATTTAATTGATTTGTATTCCGTTAAAACCCGTCGGATGAACCGACGAAGCTGAGCTCGGCTTGCGTCTTGCCTTGGCTGGTGACCAGGTTGCCGAACTCGTCCAGGCCGAATACGGAAAACAACACTTCCGAGGAAGACGAATTGACTTGAACCTCGTAAGCGACGTTCCCGGCAATGAAGAATTCTCTCACGTCAAACGAATCCGTGGCGACGACATAAGAAGACGCATACGCGGTGTAGAACGTCACGCCGTCGACCGAAGCGAAGATTTGGATCGTTATCGTCGTAGGTGCCGAAGTGTTCCAATTGCGCGTATTGACCACGATCGTGGAAGCCGCCGTTCCCGTTGCCCGGGTGTTCGTAATAATGCTGGTGGAGTATCCCATTCTTGATCCCTCCTTCATCTGAAGCCTAACAGAAAAGATAGATGCGCAACCCGAATCTATCAAACTCTGCTAGATACCATATGTTGGATGTATCAAAGGGGAACGGCTGCATGCAGCGATGATACGTTCTCCCGGTTGATCGCCATTCTTCGCTTCCCCCACCGTTTCATAGGCATATGTACAGTCTGATTCGAATCCAAGTCCGGCGGATAGCCGTTACGTTCTGCTGCGCTGCCGATTCGCGCTTCGGAATAAAAAAGGCCTTGTTCACCCGCGAAACGGGATTACAAGGCCTCCGGCTGCCCGGTAGGAATGGTTGGCTGTCGTTACAAGGGTTACTCTTCGATACTCGGCTTCGTGGCCGGAATGGCGATTAAGCTTTCCGCCAGCGGACGGCGGGAATTCGGCTTCTCCCGCTCTTGCAGCGCTGCATCCAACTGTTCCGCTTCTCCCCTGTATCCGAGTGCGATAATGGCGTGAAGTTCGATATTGTCCGGCACTTGGAGCGTCTCGCGCGCCTTGATCCGGTCGTAGCCGCCGACGGCACGGGTCGATAATCCTAGCAGCCTGGCTTGAAGCGCCAGAATTCCCCATGCGGCCCCCGTATCGAAGGCATGAGCGCCATTCGGATCGCCGTTTGCCCGCTCTTTGGCCGAGGCGAGGAGAACGAGCACCGGCGCATGGTCCGTCCAAAGCCGGTTATTCGGCTTGATGAAAGTGCGGAACGTCTCATGTTCTTCTTCGCTGCGGGCGACATAAAAGCGCCACGGCTGCTCATTGCTCGATGAAGGCGCCCAGCGCGCGGCTTCCAATATCGTGAATAACGCCTCGTCCGTTACGGGTTTGTTCGTGTAGGCACGCGGAGACCAGCGGTTCAGAATCAGCGGATGCACCGGGAACTCGGGGTTTCGGTTCTCCGCGACTTCTTGTTCATAGGCATCAGTGACGGATGCGACTGCATGGAAGGATTGACTCATGGATATGACCACCTTATTTACGTAATTTGGCGTTAGAAATTGGTTCGTTTCGATAATTCGACCATGAAGGCGTGGCTCGACACCGGCTTGCGCCCTTTGCCCCAGCCGACCTTCTCCCGATAACCGCCGAGCAGCCCCTGCCGCTCGGCCTCTTCCTCCGAGATCAGCGTAAGGCCTTCGGCATCCGGCGCCACATAGAGCGCATCGACCGGGCAGTACAGCTCGCACATGAAGCAAGTCTGGCAGTCGCTTTGTCTGGCAATGACCGGTATTCCGTCTTGGACACGCTCGAACACGTTCGTCGGGCAGACGTTGACGCACTGGTTGCAGCCGACGCATTTCGTTTCACTCAAGACCTCGATCAATGGGTGACAACCTCCTTGCCGACGGATTCGGTCTTCACATACACGCGATCGAGTCCGCCGCTGATGAGGCGGTAATGCTGCTCATTATCTTGCTGCGGGAAGTCCTCGCGCTTGTGCATGCCTCTTGTTTCCGTCCGCGCTAGGGCCGAGCGATACATCCAGCGCGCGGTAGCGGTCATCGCCGCCGCTTCGCGGGTTTTGACGGCATCGTGGCGATTGACGGCGTGGCTGCGCAACTCGTTCCATATATCGTCGAGACGTTCGAGTGAACCCTGCAGCCCTTTTTCGGTGCGGAAAAGGTTTTTATCGTAAGGCCGCACCTCATTTTGCACCGCGCCAACGACCTCCTGCACATGGTTCGCCGCTTTCGCATCTTGCTTGCCATGATCGTCAAGCGTCTGGGAAGACAAACCTCTCAGGAGGCGATCGGCTGCATGCGACCCCAGGCGCTGCGCATAGACTGCCGCTCCTTCTCCGGCAAAGGAGCCCGACGACATCGCCCAAGCCGCATTATGGCTTCCTCCCCCGGTGAAGCCGCCGCAAATCAACTCGCGCGTCGCCGCGTCGCCTGCCGCATAGAGACCGGGGATCATCGTAGCGCACGTCTCATCCACGATGTGAATGCCGCCCGTACCGCGAACCGTGCCTTCAAGCCGCAGCGTGATCGGAAACTTGTCTCTGAACGGGTCGATCCCGAGACGATCGAACGGCAGGAAGAAGTTCGTCTGCCCCACGCGCAGCAATGGCTCCAGATCCGCGGTCGCCTGATCCAAAACGGCATATACCTGGCGGCCTTCCAGTAAGTTCCGCGCGATGATGGAGCGGCCGCGCTGAGAACCGGCTCCTTCAACCTCCGTACCGTCCTCATAGTAGAAGCTGGCGTACTTGTAGTAAGCCGTCTTCGTCACGGAAGAGAACGTAGGCGAAATCGCGTACGCGTTCGAGAACTCCATGCCCGATAGTTCCGCTCCCGCTTCCGCTGCGAACAAATAGCCGTCGCCGGTCAGCACGTTGCAGCCAAGCGCCTTGCTGAGGAAGGCGCATCCGCCTGTCGCGATAACGACGGCCCCTGCTTGAACGCTCCATGTCTGGCCGGTCTGCGTCCTCACCCCTGCCGCGCCTCCAACTCCGTGTTCGTCGGCTAGCAGCTCCAGCGCCGGGCTGTGATCGAGAATGGCGACGCCCGCTTTCTGCACAAGCTTGCGCATCAGACGCATATATTCCGGCCCTTGAAGACCGCGGCGGAACGGAGTTCCGCTATCGTCGAGCGGGAATGGATAGCCCCAAGAGCCGAGTTTGTTCATATTGTCATAGGTACGGTCGAGCACCCGGTTCATCCATCTGTCTTCCGCTAATTGGCCGCCGAGATGAAACCGGCTTTGCTTGGCCTCCTCGCGCAGATGCTGATCCGGCTTTACATACCACACACCTGTCCCTGATGGCGCCGTCGCTCCGCTGGAGCCGCAATAGCCCTTGTCGACGAGCACCACCTTGGCCCCTTTCGCGGCAGCGCTGAGCGCCGCCCATGTTCCTGCAGGTCCCCCGCCGATGATCAGAACATCCGCCGTGAGATAGACCGCACCCGTTTTCGCAACTCCGCTCATCTCGAATCCCTCCCGATTTCGAACCTGCTTGCGCGCTTGGCATGCGGAAATAAAAAAGACATTCCCTTAGCACGAGAATGTCTCCGTTTGTACGGAAGCACGATTTTATTTCCACATGACGAGCGCTTCGCCTTCATCACCGCATGAAAAAGAGGCTTCCGATATCGATATCGAAAGCCTCCATCCAAATGGTAGACCCAACATTTAGTTTACAATTCCTACCCGTTTACTGTGGTATGAATTTAACATGTTAGCCGTTTTCTTGTCAAGCAAGTATTATTACGCGTCTGTCGACGGTGATGGAATGACAGCGCAGCCTCGTGCGTCAGAGGCTCACGGATAAGTCCCCTTGAACACGTCATCGATCGCATCCTCCACATCCGCGAACGCTTGCTTGACGCTTTTCTTCCCGAGGAACACCTGATCGAGCGCTGGATTCAGAATGGCATTGATGGCCTCGATATTCTTCAAATAATAGTCGTACGAGTTGACGCCGTTCAGCAGCGTCTGGCGCATGACGGCATCTTCGTAGCCTTTCGGATGTCCGGGCCGTTCTTCCGCCCATTTGGCGATCAGATCCGGCTCCGTATAATAGTCCTTTAAGAGCGGCATCCATAATCCGCTCGCATGCATCTCGATCGCATGTTCCGCATCGATCAGCCACTTGAAGAACAGCCATGCTTCCAGCGGATGCTTCGTCGTGGCGGACATGACGATCGGTTCGCCGAATTGGACGGTGGTGCTTCGCTTCAGCTTCGGCAACACGCCGACGCCATAATTGACGTTCGCGGTGCCAAGGTCAAGCTGAATCCATTGGCCGTCGAGATCCATCGCGACCTTCTTGCTCTGCAGCGCCAGCATCGGTTGGGGCAAATTCTTCTCCTGCAATGGGGAAGGCGCCACATGGTGCACATAGATTAAGTCGGCCAGTTTCTGCACGGCTTCGATAACGGCAGGATCCTGCAGATTCATCCGGCTCCCGTCCTTCGCGATGATGCTCGTCTCGTTGGAAGGCACGAACAGATGCCACATCCACGTGTTGAACCGGACGCCGTATTGTTCGATATGATCAGGATCGAAGTTCGGACTTCGCGCATCGTTGCCGTTCCGGTCGATCGTCAGTTTCTTCGCCGTCTCGACGAATTCGTCCCATGTCCAGGCTTCCTCTGCCTTCACCGGCGGCGGCGCAATGCCGGCTTCCTCGAACAGATCGGCGTTGTAATAGAGGGCAAAAGCTTCTTCCGCGACTTTCACGCCGGCCACTTTGCCTTGATCCCAAGACATAATGGCATTGGGAATAAGCGAGCTTTCGTTAATGTCCGGGTCTGTCGCAAGGAACTCGTTCAGATTGTACAGCTTGCCCTGCTCCGCCCACTGAAGGGCGGTATGCTTGTATAGCATGAACACGTCAGGCGCCCGATTGCTCGCATACATGGTCGTCAGCTTCGTCACGTAATCGCCTGGCGCATAGACATACTTCACCGTAATCCATGGATATTTCTCCATGAACTTGGCGATCATGGCTTCTTGCGCTTTCCGTTCATTCACCGAGCCCCAGAACGCGTAGGTCAAGGTGACCGGCTGTTGGCTGCCGCCTGTGATGGCGTATCCGCCGTCCGTTACCGGTTCGGCCGCTTCCTGCCGGCAGCCGGCAGTTATCAGCGCAAGAGCCAATATAACTAGTGCAACTAATCGCTTCATGGCGGTCTGCTCGCCTCCTCTGGCCGCTCGCTTCACGAGATTCGAGTCGCTTCGCCAGGACCTTGGCGGCGTCCCAGCCGTATGACGATTCTCGTTCCTTGCTCTTTGCCGGCCTGAATATCCACCCCATAACTTGCGCCGTAGAGCAGCTTAATGCGTTTCTCGACGTTCGCCATGCCGGTCGATCGTACCTCGCCTCTCCTCAGCTTCTCCAGCCGGTCCTTCGGAATGCCGCAACCGTTATCCTCCACGGTAAAATAGATCGCGTCCGGTCCGCTCCAGCCGCGGATCACGATGCTCCCGCCTTCTTCGAACTCGGCGAGCCCATGGATGATCGCATTCTCGACGAAAGGCTGCAGGAACAGCTTCGGCACGTCGAGGTCCAGCAGCTCTTCATCCACGTCGATCCGGGTCTCGATCACATTCTCGAAGCGGCTCGACATAATGTAGATATACTTGTTCAGCCAGTCCAGATCGGTCGCTAGCGGCCAGGTTTCATTCTTGTTGCGCGTCGAGGTCTGCAGCATCTCCGCCAGATTGAGCATAATCTTGCTCATCTCCTGCTGGTTGTTCTCGACCGCGATCCAGTACAGCGTCGTTAACGTGTTATAGAGAAAATGCGGGTTCAGCTGCAGGTTCAGCGCCATCAGCTCGGCTTCCTTCTCCCGCAGTCTCGAGGCGTAATTCTCCTCGATCAGCGTATGGATTTGCCCGTTCATCTGATTGAACATGCGGATCAGCTCGCCAAGCTCGTCGCGTCCATGTTCGGGGATGCGCACGCGGAAATTGCCGAGCTCCATCATCTTGATCGCTTTTTTGATCCGAATAATCGGCTTCGTGATATAGATCGACAACAGATACGCGAGCAGCACGGAGACGAATAGCATCGCGGCCAGGAATAGAATGGAGTAATACCGCAGCGACTTCAAATCCGACAGTGCGTCCTCCACGGGAATTTCGATGTAGGACATCCACCCGGTACTTTCCATTCGGTGGAAGCTGATCAATCGTTTACGGCCGTCGATGACCTTCTCGAAGCTGCCCGTCCCCAGCTCGAACGCTTCCTTAATCCACGAAGGCGCCTGCCTGGTTCCCGCCAGCTGCTCATCCGAAGCGACGATGACCGAACCGTACGCATCGACGACTCCATAGGTCAGATGCTGCAGCTTGCTCTTGCGTACATAATCCGCGAACAGCTTCTCCACATATTCCGTCCTGAAGCTCAGCATGAGAACAGGTCTGCGCATATCCGCCGGGAGCGCATGAAACACGCCCTGCTCATCGATATAGGTGAGATTCAGCTCCTTCACCCCGGATATCAGCTTCTCGTATTCGTAAGTAAAACCTTTCATCTTCTGCTCGCCGAACGTGTCGGCGAACGAATAGGTCGGCACCCAGACGAGATCCCCCTGGTTCATGATCGACATGCGGTACAGATCGGACTGGAAGAAGCCGTCAGGCGGCACGTACATGCGGGCCGCGTTGCCGTACGCGTATTCGGGGGTCAGGATGAAGGAAGAGTAGATATCCGAATCGCCGCCGAAATATTGGAACAGGATCGACGTGATCCGGCGGTCCGCCTTCACCTTGGATTCGTTATCGCGCTGATCGACCGACATGATCACCTGATACAGCTCATTATCGATCGGCAGCACCTCGCTTTTGGCTTGAATATCGAGCAGTTTCTCGTCCAGCAGTTGGTTGTTGTTCAGCACGATGTTGCCTAAACTTTCCTGCACGTTCTGCAGCATATTGCGCGCGCTGATCTGGTAATAGGCAAAACCGAGAATAAGGATGATGAACGTGACGAGCAAACAATACGAGACGATCAGTTTGATCCGGAATTTGGCATTCGCTGCGAGATTGAGCGTTGTGCGAAGTATGCGCATGTTGGTCCTCGGCAATTATGACGTGAAAGTACGGCGGAATTCGTCCGGCGAATGCAGGAACATCTTTTTGAACACCTTGTTGAAATACTTAATATCTTTGTAGCCGACCGCCTTCGCGATGTCGGCGACCTTCTGGTCGGACTGAAGCAGAAGATGCCGGGCGCGCTGCATGCGCGTCTTCACCAGATAATCGGTGAACGAAACACCGAAATGATTTTTGAACAGGATGCTGAAGTACGAGGCATTGTAATAAAAACGCTGGGCCACCAGATCGAGCCCGATATCTTCGTGCAGATGCTCTTCCATGTACTCCTTGCACTTGGTCATGATCCATTCGCTTCGCGCTCCCTTATCCTTCTTCATCTGCTGAATGATGTCGGTCAGCAGCCGCGCGGCCGCCGCCTTCATGTCCTTCGCCCTGCGGGCAGCTAAGATCTCTTGATCGATCCGCTCCGTCAGCTGCCGGTAACCCGCATCGTCGATGACAAGCTCCGCGCGCTTCAGGCAGGCAAGCAGCAGCTGGATGACGCTGCACTTGAGTCGGAATGGCAGCCCGTAGCCTGCCGCGAGACGTTCCAGTATATCCGCGAGCGTCAACAAAGCAAGCTCCGTATTGCCGCTCGTCACCGCTTCTTCAAGAGGAAGCGACTCTTTGGCGGCGGTAGCCGACGGATCGGCAAGCGACAGCTGACCCGCATGTGCGGAATGCGCCAGCCACATGCCCTCATGATAGTAGAACAGGTAGAGCAGCGCCTGCCTGGCCGTGCTGCAGCATGTGCGGATATCCGCCTCCAAGCATGCGCTCTCGGCGCCGATGCCCGCTCCGATGACTCGATTGTACATCTGCCCGAGTTGTGCGAGGGCGTTACGCAGCTTCTCTAGTCCCTGGGCTTCGGCAGCGCCGAACTTCCACTTGGCGATGACGTACATATGCTCCTTCTCGTGTTCAGGCGACAGAACGACCGCATCGGCGTACGGTCCCAGCGTCTGTTGGACTGCCCGCTTCAGCATTTGTCTCCATTCGTGCTCGTCTTGAGAGGCTGCTGTCGGCCAAGTCTCCAAGATGATTACATTGCCCGGTCCAGACGAGTCGAAGGCGGCTTGCACCTCGCTATACTCCGCGGGCTGCAGCTCCTCTGTCATCCACCGGTACAGCAGATGATCGATGTAGACCGTCTTCGATTGGGCCAGCTGTTGGGACAAGCTGTCCGCGGCTGACTGCTCCATGCTTTCTTTGCTGATCTGACGCTCGAGCTGAACGAGAATCGGCTCCAGATGGTCGGGACTCACCGGCTTCACCAGATAGTCCTTCGCGCCGAGCCGCACCGCCTGTTGGGCATACCCGAACTCATGGTATACGCTTACAAAAACAACTTTCGGCAATTTCGAGCCATCTTGATGAAGATGCTCCACAAACTCGATGCCATTCACAATCGGCATCTGGATGTCCGTAAAGACGATATCGGGCGGCTTGCGATGGGCAAGCTCCAGCGCTTCCTTGCCGTTCTTCGCTTCATGTACGCGATAATCCGGACGCAGCATTCTTACCATAGCGGCCAAACCGCGTCGCTGCTTCGGCTCATCGTCCACGATCAATATTTCAATGGGATCTGTTGCCATGCTCGAACCCCCTAGATGTTTATCGACATCTACCCTTTCCCTATATTGTAAAAGGTTCGGGCGGCACTTGGAATGCACGAATCGGAGATTTTCGTTAGAAAAGGGTAAGATCATTGGATTCTTAACCGTGGATTTACCCACAATGTAAAGTTGACTTGACACCATGAATGGTTTGAATTACATTTAGTATACAGTATTTTACTTTTGACTACTCCCTATTACGGAAGGAGGTGTTAACGATGACGTATCAGGAGAAGAAAAGCATCGTATCGGTGGTCAGCACCGTTCTCATCTTCCTGATCTATTGCTTGTACAGATATCCGCAGCGACCGGAATTCGGTCTCGATTCGACCGATACTTTCCGTTATTGGGGCTCGTTCGTGCTCGTTCTCACGATCGTGTCGATTCTCGCGCACATCGTCATCAGCATCGGGTTCACGATTATTTTCCGCATCACGACCAAGGAGAAGGAACCGGGATTCGCCGACGAACTGGATCGACTCATCGAGCTGAAGTCGCACCGCAACTCCTTCTTCGTGTTCATCCTCGGATTCGTGCTGGCGATGGGGGCGCTTGTTCTCGAACAGCCATCGGACATTATGTTCATCATCTTGATCGCCGCCGGATTCTTATCCGATCTGACGGGCTCGATCAGCAAGCTGTATCACTACCGGAGAGGAGTATAAGATGGGCAACAATCTTGTCGGCAATCACATCCGCAGATTACGATTCGAACATAACGAGATGACCCAGCAGCAGTTGGCTGACAAGGCGGGCGTAACGAGACAAACGATCGTGGCGCTGGAGAAAGGGAACTATTCGCCCTCGCTGGAGCTTGCATTTCGTATCGCGCTCGTATTCGATTTAACGATTGAAGAGGTGTTCTTCTACGGCGATCCGTCAGATAGGTCAGCAAGATGAAGAGGCCAATAGTAACCACTCATGCATTCCATACAAAGGGGATAGCCGAATGAATTCGAATCAGAGAACTGCGAAGCTAGTTGGCGTGTTTTTTATCGTTGCTGCCGTAACGGCGGTAATGGGTCTTGCCTTGTACGATCCGATCTTGAACGGTCCCGATTATCTGATCCATGGTGCCGAGCATGGCAACAGGATCGTGCTTGGCGCGGTCATGGAGCTGCTGCTCGTCGTGTCGGCGATCGGTACGGCAACCACGATGTTCCCCATTCTGAGGCGATATAACGAAACGATCGCGCTCTGGCATCTCTGTTTCCGATTCTTGGAAGCCATCGTCATTACGATCGGCGTCGTCAGCGTCTTATCGTTGTTGACGTTAAGCCGCGAGTTCGTCGCGAATGGCGCTGCGGATGGCTCCGTATTTCAACCAGCCGGTACGTTGATGCTCGCCATTCATGACTGGACGTTCATGCTCGGTCCCCTGTTCATGCTGGGCATCAATACGATCATGTACAGCTACATCTTCTATCGCACCAAGCTCGTTCCCCGATTCATCCCAATACTCGGCATGACCGGAGCGGTATCGGTCTTCGTATGCGCCCTGCTCGTCATGTTCGGCGTTATCGAGCAAATTTCGACTTGGGGCGGCATTCTGGCAGTTCCCGTGGCGGCGAACGAAATGATACTGGCCGTGTGGCTCATTGCGAAAGGTTTTAATGAGAACGTCATCACCTCCCTATCTGTTAAAAAGAAATCCGCCATGATACCGCTCTAGGGTATTCGCGCCTTACACGCAAAAAACAGCCCCTCGCAAGGCTGTTCCCGGGTCAATCATCTATTGAAACTGCTGCGCTTGCTCGTCTTCCGTTACTGCCCCTTACCATGCTCGGTAATCTTGGCGGCAATCGTCCTTGCCATCTCATAGGCATCTTCCCGAAGCTTCTCTGCGGCTTCCCTTCTCTCGGCCTCTAGCGCTTCGATTGCGTCATGCTTCACGATTGCCGCTTCGTGCTTGGCGCTTGCCAGGATCTGTTCGGCCGTGTGGCGGCTTGCCGTTACAGTCTGGTTCAAGAGAGATTGCGCTTCGCGCTTGGCGTTCTTGAGCGTCTGTTCCTGCTCTTGGATGAGACGGCGCACTTCCTGCTGGCTGCTCCTGGCCTGTGCTTGCTTGTCTTCTACCAACCGCTTGCGCTGCTCCATGACGGCGAACAATGGCTTAAAACAAAACCGGTTCAGCAGCCCATACAAAATACCGAAAACAAAAATAGCATAAATGAACGAGACGACGTTAAAATACTCGATCTTCTCCACCCCTTTACGTTGTTTTCAGCACGATTATAACATGGGTTAAAGCGCTTTATTTGGTTTATATTTACAAATTGGTGTCGTTTATGCATCGACCCGATGAACGATAAGAAGACCGGATCCTCACGATGAGGGCCGGTCTTCGTTTTGTCTCGAAATCGTTACACGGTTACTTCTGAACCTGCATGCTTCGCTCTTGCCGCCTTGGTCGCAGCGACCATGTTGCGCAACGATGCAGCCGTCTCGGCAATGCCGCGCGTCTTCAATCCGCAGTCCGGATTGATCCAGAACAGCTTCGGATCCAACACGCGGAGCGCACGCTCGATCATCGCGGTCATCTCGTCTATCGACGGAACGCGCGGGCTGTGGATATCGTAAACGCCGAGCCCGATGCCGAGCGGATACGTATGGTGCTCGAAACTTTCGATCAACTCGCCGTGGCTGCGTGAAGTCTCGATCGAGATGACGTCCGCATCCATCGCTTCGATGGAGTCGATCATATCGTGGAATTCGCAATAGCACATATGCGTATGGATCTGCGTCGTATCCGCAACGGTGCAGGTCGCGGCACGGAATGCTTTAACCGCCCATGCCAGATAACCGGCATGCTCTTCCGCCTTGAGCGGCAATCCTTCGCGTACCGCCGGTTCGTCGACCTGGATCATGCCGATGCCCGCTTGCTCCAGCGCCTCGACTTCTTGTCGCAGCGCGTAGGCCAGCTGATACGCGATCTGCTCGCGCGTAAGATCTTCGCGAACGAACGACCAGTTCAAGATCGTGATCGGGCCGGTCAGCATGCCCTTCACCGGACGGTTCGTCTTGGACTGCGCATATTGCGTTTCTTTCACGGTCATCGGTTCTACGAAAGCGACGTCCCCATAGATAACCGGCGGCTTCACGCAGCGGGAACCGTAGGATTGCACCCAGCCGTTCGACGTGAAGGCGAACCCGGCCAGCTTCTCGCCGAAGAATTCGACCATGTCCGTCCGCTCGAACTCGCCATGCACGAGCACGTCCAGCCCGATCTCCTCCTGCAGTTTCATCCAGTAATCGATCTGTTCATGAATGAATGCCGCATACTGCTCTTCGTTCCATTCCCCTTTGCGCCATGCTTGGCGGGCCTTCCGCACCTCGGCGGTCTGCGGGAAGCTGCCGATCGTCGTCGTCGGCAAGAACGGAAGATGCCAATGCGCTTCTTGGGCGGCGTGACGCGCTGCGAATGGCTGGTTGCGCTCCGCAGGTACGGCTGCGATCTGCGCGGCAGCGGCTTGGATATCAAGGCGGCTGCGCGCTTCGGATTGCTCCAGCGCTTCAATCGCGAGCTTGCTCGCTGTAAGGTCTTCCGCGATCGCGCTAGTGCCGGAAGACAGGCCGCGCGCCAGCAGTTCCACTTCCGCCAGTTTCTCGTCGGCGAAGGCGAGTGCATGAAGCAGTACCGGCTCAAGCTTCGTCTCTTGACGCGTCGATACCGGCACATGAAGCAAGCTGCACGAGGATTGAACGATTAGCCGGTCAGCAGGCACGATTGCCGCCAATTCGTTCAATAGGTCGAGCTTGCCTGCCAGATCGGCTTTCCAGATACCGCGGCCGTCGATGACGCCGGCACCCAATACTTTGTCTTGCGGGAATCCGTACTTCCGAATCGCTGCCAGGTTGCCCGCCAAGCCGTGAACGAAATCCAGGCCGATGCCTTTGACCGGAAGCGACGTAAGCGCCTCATACTGGTCGACGGCTTCAAAATAAGTCTGGACGATCAGATTCACGTTCGGCGCTGCCGCCGCCAATGTCGCGTAGACGCCTTGAAGCTGTTCCAATTCGCCTTTGCTCAGCTTCGTGACCAAGATCGGCTCGTCCACCTGCACCCATTGGACTCCTTCTGCGCCAAGTTCTTGCAGCAGCTGCGCGTACAGCGGCACCAGTTTGTTCAGCCAAGCTTGAGCTTCTTCAGCCTGGTAACCTTTGGACAGCTTGAGGAAGGTTAGCGGACCGACGATGACCGGCTTGCCTTCGATACCAAGCTCTTCTTTCGCCTCGCGGTAAGCAGCCAGGGCCTTGTTCTCGGTCAATACTGGAGCGGCGTCGCCAAGTTCCGGAACTATATAATGATAGTTCGTATTGAACCATTTGGTCATTTCGCACGCCGTCGCTTCTGCCGTGCCGCGCGCCATCCCATAGTAGACGGACAGCGGTACCGGACCGCCGGCATAATCGAACCGCTTCGGTACGATCCCGAACATCGCAGCCGTATCCAGAATCTGATCGTAATAACTGAAATCGTTCACCGGAATAAGATCGATTCCGATGGCTTGCTGTTTGCGCAGATGCGTCAGACGAATTTGCTTCAATGTCTCTTGAAGCTCCGCTTCTTCGATCTTGCCGGCCCAGAAAGCCTCCAGCGCCTTCTTCCATTCCCGATTCTCCCCAATACGCGGATAACCCAATACGCTGCTTTGTACCATAATGCCATTCTCCTCTCGACTTTGGCGGGATATGTCTCCCGCTCCTTCGCGTTAAGGAAAAGATAGCATGGCATGCTTGATATAGCGTAACGCCGAATTCCTATTGCCAGTCATAGCCAAAAACTATAGGGCAGCGCTAACGGGTCTGAATCGCCGTTTCCAACGCCTCGATGTACGCTAGCCCTAGCTTGGACAACGTTACATTGCGGTGGCTGATCCAACCGACATTGATGGTGTCATCGCTCTCGAGCGGGACGGGGATAATCTCGTTGCCGTTCAGATCCGAACTGAGCACGCCCGTCGAGATCGTATAGCCGTTAAGTCCGATCAGCAGATTGAACAGCGTGGCCCGGTCATTGACGCGGATGCTCTTCGGATGCGTGAGCGTGCTCAGGATTTCCTCCGCGAAGTGGAACGAATTGTATTCGCCTTGGTCGAAGGACAGATACGGATACGGTTCCAAATCTTCGATCGTCACGATGGATTGCTTGGCCAGCGGATTATGGACGCTGATGAAGACATGCGGCTTTGCCACGAACAGGCTCGTGAACTGGAGCCCTGCCGTCTGCAGCAGCTTGTTGATCACTTTGCCGTTGAACTCGTTCAAATACAAGATGCCGATCTCCGACCGCATGTGCCTGACGTCCTCGATAATTTCGTATGTCTTCGTCTCGCGCAGCGCCAGTTCGTATTCGTCCTGGCCGTATTCCTTCACCAGACTGACGAAGGCGTTAACCGCGAACGCATAATGCTGGGTCGATACGGAAAAATGCTGCGGCGACGGCTTCGCGTTCCGGTACCGGCTCTCGAGCAGCTCGGCCTGCTCGACCACTTGCCGCGCATAGCTCAAGAATTCGACGCCCTCCTTCGAGAGCGTAATGCCTTTGTTGGAGCGCTCGAAGATCGTAATCTGCATCTCCTCCTCCAACTCGCGTATCGCATTGGAGAGGCTCGGCTGCGAGATGAAGAGCCTTTTGGCCGCTTCGTTAATGGAGCCCCGATTGGCTACCTCGATAATGTATTTCAACTGCTGCAGCGTCAAGGCAGAGTCCTCCCGAATGATGGATTGAATGTTTGATTGAATATTGGATTGAATGCTGGATTGAACTTGGATGTTCCCTTTATCGTATCACAGATCCGGCCTGGAATGGACGGCAGTTACGTTAATCGGCCGCATGTCAAAAAGGCCTGCGCGCGAGGGTCATCGCGAAAGCAGGCCTTGCTAAACAATAACCTCTAATCGATTCAGAAAAATTGCGGCAAATACGCCTTGTTCCGATCCAGCATCTCGTCAAGCATGGCAGAAGCGGCATTGACCGAATCGATCAACGGGTGATTCGCAAGAGCGAGGAGCGCCGTCTGCCGGCTGCCCGTCACCGCGGCTTCGATGGCCAGCTGCTCATAGGCTTTGACCGCCTGGATCAAACCGACGGCCGCATGCGGAATGGTCGTGACCGGCTGCACGATAGGTCCGTCTTTCGTTACCTTGCAGTTCACCTCGATACATGCGTCATCCGGCAGGAAAGGAAGCGCGCCATCATTGCGGACGTTAAGCGTCTGAATATCGCCGGTATCGTTGTACAAGGCGTTCATCAGATTAACGGCTGCCTCCGAGTAATAGGCCCCTCCCCGCTGTTCCAATTGCTTGGGCTTCTCCTTCAGCTCAGGATCCTTATACAGCTCGAACAATTCATCCTCCAGCCGTTTTACCGTCTCCGCGCGGCTTTCGCCTTTGGCGGCCGCCGCTTTCTGGTCGGCCAGCATCTCGCGGTGCAGATAGAAATACTTCAAGTAATAGGACGGGATCGCGCCAAGGGAGCGAATGAGCTCCTCGTTCCACCCTAACTGGGGAACATTGCTGGCCGAATAGCTCGCTCCGCCGCCCAACAGTTCTTCCAACTTCGATTCGCCGTCGATCGTAATGCGGCTGATCCAATGCAGATGATTCAGTCCGACGAACTCGCATTCGATCCGATCCTGCCCCGCGCGATACAACGAAGACAGCCACTTGTATGCCGCTAGCGGCGAATTGCACAAGCCGATCGAGCGGATCTTCGTATGCTTCAAGATCGCCTCGGTTACCATGCCGGCCGGATTCGTGAAGTTGAGCAGCCACGCATCCGGGCAGAGTTCCTCCATATCCTTGCAGATGTCGAGCAGCGCGGGGATCGTCCGAAGCGCCTTCATCATCCCGCCTGCTCCCGTCGTCTCCTGCCCGAGGAAATCGTATCGGAGCGGAATCGTCTCATCCCAACCGCGCGCTTCCAGTAATCCGACCCGAAGTTGCGTCAGAACGAAGGAAGCGCCTTTCAGAGCCGAGCGACGGTTCAAGGTCAATTTCAAATCGATCGGAAGGCCAGAGGCTTCAATCATCCGCTCGGCAAGCTGACCGACGATCGACAACTTGTGCTTCCCTTGCTGAATATCGATAAGCACGATCTCGCGGACAGGGAACGTTTCGTAATTGCGGATAAAACCTTCGATCAGCTCGGGCGTGTATGACGAGCCTCCCCCGATGACGGCGATCTTCAATCGGTTATCCATTCGGTCGTAAGCTCCTTTACTGCCAAATCTTGACACAGCTGCGCATAGATCGGGGAATCGGCATGCGTGCCGCTGCGCTCCATGGCCAGCAGGATGGCGCCTGCAACCGGTTCCATATCCAGCACGCGCAGCGAGCATCCCGGCGCCTCAGCTTGCACGATCGGTTCCAACACGGCGGCGATATGCCGATTGTCGCTTCGCGTCAGCACGCTGCCGACCATGACCAAATCGAACGTGTCCGCGCCCATGTTCAGCTTGCGTATGACCGCGCTGGCCGCCAATCCCAGCTCGCGTCCTTGCCGCTCCAGTATCTGTCTAGCCGGCGCGTCTTCGTCCCCCGCTTCGAACAGAATCTTCGCGAGCGTGTGGGGAACGCGCTTGCCTTCGTCCAGATAGTGGTCGAACATCGCCTGAACGTCCGGATAGCCTAACTCGCTGAGCGTGAGCTGGGTCAGCCGGGTCGGTTCCTCGCGTCCCTCCCAAGCGCGAATGACGGTGCGGAACACTTCCACGGCCAGCTCGCCTCCGCCGCCGAAGTCGCCGAATTGATAGCCGAATCCGCCGACCTGCAAGCTTTGGCCCCGGGCATTGACTCCGAAGCAATTGGTGCCGCTGCCGCAGATGACGACAACGCCGTCCGGCTGCCTCGTTCCGGCCCGAAGCCCGATGACCGTATCGCACACCACGTCATGACGAGGGAATCCGAGGTTGGCTACGAGCGGACGCAGAATCGTGAAATCCGCCTCCCGGTCGGCACCCGCCAATCCGAACATGGCAAAGTCGATGTCGGCAATGGTCACGTTAGCTTCCTGCATCGCTTCTTGGACCGCTTCGCGTATGCTGCGCTCCGCTACCTCCACGCCAATCTGATGATTGCCGCAACCGCTGCGCCCCCTGCCGATAATTCGTCCCTGCTGATCGGCGACAACCGCTATTGTCTTGCTTCCCCCGCCGTCTACGCCTAAGTAATAGTTCAAGTCTGATCGCTCCTATTTGCAGAATGAGGATGATGAAGCCGACGCGCCACTCGCGGGATTCTTCGATCCTTAAGATCGAAGATGCGAAAGGCGGCCGGCCTCTGAATGAGAGCTAATTTCCGTTATCCGTTGTCATCTAATGGCTTACTGGGTACCCAGCTTCTGCCGGTTCTCCTGCCACTTCGCCGTCTTGAAGGCAAGCAGCTTCTCGTAGCCGGCCTTCTTCGCGTCGGCTTCCGCCTGATCGAGAATGGCGCTGACTTCTTCATCGCTTCCCGCATTCTGAACCGCCTTGGCACGCGCCTTCTCATAGATTTCGAGGATTTGCTGAGCCGCAATGCCTTCTTCCGTATCGCCGGCCGGATCAAGATTGACGTATTCGGTCGTATTGAATTGCGTTTTCCACGTAATCTCCGATTGCCATCTGGTCTCCCAGTTCTTCTTCTCCGCCGGCAGCGACGATTCGAATTTCATCTTCGCGTTGTCGACGTAGACGGTGTTGCCGTTCCATTGGAAATTGACGGTCGAGTTCATCAGTTCGTCGCGGCCCTTCGTGTCGCTGGTGAACGCATCGGTGAAGAGCGGTTTGTCTTCTTCATCCACGCCATCCCAATACAAACCTTCCGGTCCCCACATAATGGTGCGCTGTCCTTCCGGACCCGTGAACCAGTCGAGGAAAGCAAAGATCGCTTCGGGATCCTTCGCGGACTTCGTAATGACGCTGACGTTCCAGCCGAGCTGCTTGTAATCGCCCGGGAAAATCTTGTTCTTGTCGAGGCCTTGCTTATGAACCGGCCAGACCATGATGTAGCCGGCATTAGGATCCTGCTGCGTCAGCGCCGCATTGCCTTTCGCGCCGAATTCGGTCGGACTCGAAGCGACGTAGACGGCGACGTTGCCGGTCACGATCTTCTGCTCGACTTGTTCCAGCTTCTGGGTGAACGTGTCTTGCGAGATCAGCTTCTCGCGGTACAGCTTGCTAATATATTGGAGCAGCTCGCGATAGACCGGATCGGTGAACAGCGATGTCAGTTGATCGCCGCTGGGCACGGCCATCATCGTATTGAACGTATAAGGCCGGTTCTCGGCGAAGGCGGATACCATGACGTCGAGTCCTGCACCCGTTTGGCCGAGTTCAAGCGGCACGACGTTCGGATATTTTTCTTTGACCAGCTTCAGATAGTTGTACAGATCGTCTGTCGTCTCGAGGCTAGGACTGCCAAGCTCTTCGTAAATTTTCTTATTCACGAGGTAACCGGCATTGCCGTTCGGCTGCGTCGTGTACCAGTTCGGGAATTGATACAGCTTGCCGTCCGGTGAACGCAGCATATCCAAGGTAGACTCGCCGGCCCATTTTTTCAAATTCGGATACTTGTCGAGGTAGTCGTCGAACGGCACGAGCATGCCTTCCGCGCGCAGCTGCTCCACATCCGGGCCGCGCTCCATCCAGATCACGTCCGGAAGCTCGCCAGATACGATCATCGTCGACATTTTGTTCTTGGCCGCCCCGCCGGAACTGACCGGAACGACGTTCACTTTCTTGTTCTCTTTAATCCATTTGGTCGCCAGATCAGCGCCCCACTCCGGCATCGTGTACCAGTCATAGTGCCCGTAGAAGGAGAACTCGAGCGGTTCTTTGCCCAGTTCATAGACGCTGCCGCTGTCCCCTTCGTTCTTCGCCGTCTCGTTGGCAGGTTCACCGTTGCTGCTGTTGTTAGGCGCATTCTCTCCATTCGAGCCTGTACAGGCCGACAGGACCAGTACCAGCATGAGCATGACTGACAGGGCTACAAGCAAATTGGATTTTCTTGTTCTCATCGCCTTAACTCCCTTCCCCACCATCATCTATGGTCAAAGCAATTGCCTTAAACCCGCCTCTATTCTTTCAGCGAACCGATCAATACGCCTTTGACGAAATACTTCTGCACGAACGGATACACGCATAGGATCGGAACGGTCGCCACCATCATCGTCGCCATGGACAGCGACTTGGTCGTCACGGCGCGCATTTTGTTCAAGCGTCCTTGCGCAGCGGAGTCCATATTCTGCATCTGGTCGAGCATGATGTTCGAGTTCAGGATTTGCTGCAGCTTCGTCTGAATCGGCAGCAGGTCGACATTGGAGATATAGATACTCGGCGCGAACCAATCGTTCCAATGGTAGACGGCCGTGAATAGCGAGAGCGTTGCAATGACCGGCCCCGAAAGCGGCAAAATGATGCGCATCAGGACACCCCAATTCGATGCCCCGTCGATCTGCGCCGATTCCTCCAGCTCGTATGGCATGCCCTTGAAGAATGTTCGGAAGATGATCATGTTCCACACGCTGATGATCCCCGGCACGACCATGACCCAGAACGTATTCATCAGGTGAAGCTCGCGGATGAGCAGGTAGGTCGGGATTAGTCCTCCGCCGAAGTACATCGTGAAGATGCTGGCCACCATATAGAATTTACGGCCGATCAGCTCCCGCTTCGTCATCCCGTAGGCAAAAATCGCGGTGGCGACGATCGAGGCGAACGTGCCGACTGCCGTACGCAGCACGGATATGATAAACCCGTCGATGAGCCGGTCATCCTTGAAGACCACATCGTAGTTCTGCAGGGTGAATTCACGCGGCCAGAACGTGACGCCGCCGAGCGACGTATCGCTGCCCAGATTGAACGAGATGACCGCGGCGTTCCAGAACGGATAGAATGCGACGAAGGCAAGCACGAACAATACGAGATAATTGAAGCCGATGAATGTCCGGTCTCCACGTGTCAAATACATGCGCTGCACCTTCCCTTCCTCACCATAGGCTGTTCCCCGAACGTCTTGCCGCATAGTTCGCGAAGGCAAGGAGCGCGATGCTGATCAATGCTTTGAACAATCCGGCTGCGGTCGCGTACGAATAGCGGTTGTTCTGAATGCCGACCCGGTATACATACGTGTCCAGCACGTCGCTTACGTCCTTGAGCACCGGGTTGCTGGCAAGCAGTAGGATGTCTTCGAAGCCCGCATTGAGCAGATTGCCGATCGCCAAGATGGAGAAGACGACGATAACCGGAGTAATCGAAGGCAGCGTAATCGAGAACATCTGTCTCAAACGGCTTGCGCCGTCCATCGAGGCGGCCTCATACAGCTGCGGATTAATGCCGGCGATCGCCGCAAGGTAGACGATCGACGTGAAGCCGATCTCTTTCCATACATTGGTGGCGACCAGAATGCCCCAGAAATAATTCGGTTCCGACATAAAGTTGATTGGTTCATCAATTAAATGCAGCTTCTCGAGCAGGATGTTCAAGCTTCCGTTATCGGTCGACAGAATCGAGACGATGAAGCCGGACACGATGACCCAAGAGAGAAAGTGAGGCAAGTAGCTGATCGTCTGTACGGAGCGCTTGAACATCCGGCTGCCCACTTCGTTCAGCATCAGCGCCAGCACGATCGGTGCCGGGAAGCCGATACACAGCTTCAGCACGCTGATGACGAGCGTATTGCGCATCACCGTCCAGAATTCCGGCGCGTGGAAGAACATCTCGAAGTGCTTGAACCCGACCCATGGACTGCCCGAGAACCCTTTGAACAAACTGTAATCCTGGAACGCCATCAGGACGCCGTACATCGGTATGTAGCTGAATACGAAGATGAACAAAATGGCTGGCAGCACCATGAGCTGTACGTCCCATTGGCGGAACATCCGGATGATCAGCAGTGGCTTACGGACCGATTCATGCGTCGGCTTATCTGCTGGTTCGCTGTCGGAATGCACCATAGACTTCCCCCTTTTCTATCCTTAGAAGGCATATTCATGTCATTCTTTATTACATTGTTGTGCCACTTCTTACTTCTTATTGTAGCGTACTTGGTTTACCGTTTCTTTACCAATACGATTAAGAACCAGCACTATCTTACGGAATCTTGTGAATTAATGCTTGCGGGAGGTCATGGGGGTGACGCCGATATGCTTCTTGAACAGCCGGTTAAAATTGGTCAACGTCCGGAATCCGCACTCCAGCGCGATGTCCGTGATCTTCATCTCATTGGCCTCGAGCAGCAATACGGCATGTTCGAGCCTCAGATGAATGAGGTATAGGAGCGGCGGCATCCCCACCGCCCGTTTGAAGATTTCGCTGAACCGGGACGGACTTAAGAAGACGAGCGCAGCCAGCTCTTCCAGCGTCCAGCCATAGGCGAAGTTCTGCTCCATCTCATGCAGGACGTGGCGGATTTTCTCCAGTTGGCGTTCGCTGATCGCATGTTGATCGGCACCGCAAGGCGTGCGAAAATCCCGGTTGACGAGGGCTAGGAATTGAAGCAGGTAGGCATAAACCATGGAGGTGTACGAACGCTCATGATGCTCATGCTCGGTCTGAAGCGCGAGCAGCAAGCCGCGCAGCTTGTCGATCTGCGGATGCTCCCGTTCGAGCAGATTCGTGAAGTGGACGTTCATTTCGCGGAAAGGGTTGAGAATTTCGGGGTCGAGTCTCAGGCTGCTGATCAGCCAGTTGCCGTCGAAGGTGACGACCTGCATGATCAGGTCTTTCGTCTCGTAAGCGCAGTGCAAATCGTTGGAGTTAATGAGCAGAATATCGCCCTGTTGGAATTCGAAGCGTTTGCCGTTGATGATGTAATAACCGCTGCCGGCCTTGATATGGTTGATCTCGAGCACGTCATGCCAATGCAGCCGCTGATAGCCGCTGTCCACGCCGATCGTATCTTCGACGAGAATCGGATATTTTCGGGCCAATCTTACTTTTTCCTTGGCGATTTCTGACACTTTCGCTATCGTCATGCGCATGACCTCCTATGACATTGCTAGGTTAAGCATGTCATAATAGGTGCCATAAAGGCAAGGGTTTAAAAGGCTTCGCCTTCTAGACTTCCCTTCCATTGATATTAACTTCGCCGTTTAGTGCCACCTCTACTTTTACTTCACTTCGTACTTTCCAACTACCTTCACTTCACCTCGCCCCTTCCCCCTCCATTGGAGGGGAACAAGAGGGTCATCACCCTCTTGACTCCGATAACTAGCGTGACTCGGAACGCGGCCGTCTTCGATGTGTCCTTTTGCGGAGAGCTCGCTTTTGTCCTCACGGAATGGCTAGCATGCAGGCATTGCATGCAGCCATCCGTTTGGACAAAGCTCTGGGTTCGAGCTTCGTTCGAACCTTTTTGCCTTGGGGAGGTGACCTGGCGGGTTTGAGCGTTAGTCAGTTTACGTGCTGATCCTCGCTTGACGTCCACTTTGTGGACACGCTTACTATTTACACCTCTGGAGCATTACACCATCGGGATAATCTCGAACCTTCTGACTTGAATCGGTTTGTCGAGGATAAAGTCGTTAATGTTACGGGCCTTGAATTCTTCGAGCAGCCGCAAAAATAGCTTGGCGATCAGCTTGCTGTCGTCTAGCGCATCGTGTCGTTTCAGAGAGGAATCATCGATGCCGTAATGGTGAACCAAGTAATTTGTTGTCAGAATATTAGGATTGTCGGGATATAAATAAGTGAAGAGTGCCTTAGTGTCGAGACAACGATTCGACAGCATCTTCAAGTTGTTGCGCTCGCACTCCATCCGCAGCAGCGGCAGATCAAACTCGTAGCCGGCGTGCGTGACCAGTACGCAGCCTTCCGTGAATTGAACGAACTGTTCGTAAATATCGGCAAGCACGGGCGCATCCACCAAATACGAATTGTACACGCCGGTGAAACGTTCGACCGGCTCCGGGATCGGCTTGGGCGATTGGACATAAGAATTGAACGTCCGATGCTCGACCACTTTCCCCTCCTCTATAATCACGGCGCCGATCTGCGTTATATATTCGACCTCATGCCGGATGCCGGTAGCTTCGAAATCGAATACGCAATAACGCCGATGCTGAATATGCTGTATTCATACGTCGTTTCTCGCCTGTTCGTATAGGATGACGCGTCTAACCAGAGAATAACTGGAAATTAATCCTTTGCGGCTTGGGCAGGATTGCCTTGCCAAGATGATTAAGCAGATTTATAATACATATGAACATGTATTCATATATTACTGTATAGTTGAATTGGGGGTTAACCTATGACTAAGCCTTCCGACCATACCCACACCCATTCCCACGGGCAGGAAAAGAAGTCTCAGCTTGAGCAGCAGCAGAAATGTACGCATGATCATCAGCATGATCACGAACATCAACATGATCATGATCATCAACATAATCATGAACCTGATCATGAATCTGATCATGTTCTCACTCATACCCACGATCACGATCACAACCATGAACACGAACATGATCACGACCACGATCATGGCCATAACCATTCCCATCATGGTCATCATCACGGCCATGGACATCACGACCATTCGCACGGGCCTGGCCACCATCATCATGGACCGAATAATAAAGCCGGCCTGCTCATTGCGTTCTCCATTACAGCCGGCATTATGCTGCTCGAATTTTTCGGCGGCCTGTTCACCGGGAGCTTGGCCCTCTTGTCGGATGCCGGCCACATGCTCAGCGATACGGCCGCGCTTGCGCTTAGCCTTGGCGCATTGTGGTTTGCCGCGAGACCGGCTTCACCGAATAAATCGTTCGGCTTCTACCGGTTCGAGATTCTCGCCGCCCTGCTTAATGGCGCCGCCCTCTTCGTCATTGCCGCGATCATCGTCTGGGAAGCAAGCCAGCGATTCTTCGACCCGCCTGCCGTACAGAGCGGATCAATGATTCTCATCGCAGTTATCGGCTTGCTGGCCAACCTGATCAGCGCTTACTTCCTCATGCGTAAAGGCGATGTGAAAGATAACATCAATGTCCGAAGCGCTTATCTGCATATTTTGGGCGATGCCCTCGGCTCGGTCGGCGCAATTGCAGCCGGGCTGCTCATGTACTGGTTCTCCTGGTACGCGGCAGATCCGATCATTAGCGTCATTGTCGCCGTACTCATCCTGAAAAGCGCATGGGGCGTCATCCGTTGGGCCATTCATATTCTGATGGAAGGTACCCCGCTCGCCATCGACGCCGAGAAGGTCAAACAAACGTTGATCGCGATTCCCGGCGTGAAGGATGTGCACGACTTGCATATTTGGTCGATCACATCCGGTCGCGACTCGTTGACCTGCCACCTCGTTGTCGAGGAGCAGGCGGATACGCAAGACATACTCAAGCAAGCGATCAAACGAATCGAGGACGTGTTCAAAATCACGCATTCGACGATTCAGATCGAGACGAAGAACCTGCACGAAACGGCATGCAGCCTCCACTAATGAACGCCGATTAGGCGAACCTCGGGAACGGCTCTTAAGCTCCCTTCGGTTCGCCTTTTTACTTGCCGACCAAATCACTTCGCCTGATGACCCGCAAGCACGACCTCTTCATGATTACTGCCTCGATCTGCAAGCTCATGTGCCATGAACTGAATCGCCGCCAGATATACCGGATACAGCGACATGGCTCCAATTAGAACAAGCCCTAGAACCGGTGCAGGATCATCGTATGCGTTGGTGATCGGGAACCGGTCTCTGAACCAAGCGATCATGCCGATAAAATACGGGACCCATAGCACGGTGGACAAGTAATTCGCTCCTCTTCGACCGAGCAACCGCTTCAGCAAGATCGGGGAAAGAATCGTCAGCATGACATAACTCGCAATGCTGAACCAAGTAATCCCATTCATCACGACGTCGAGTTCAATGCCCATCACTCGATTAATGCGGTAGCTGTTCAACATCAGTTCCATCACAACGAAGAACAAGCCGCCATAGAAACACGATGCCAGATTAAGCCGCAGCCAATACATTTGATGTCCCCCTCTTTTTCTACGTATATGGGGCTGCTCATTTCCTGAATATCCCAACCATAACACAAAAAAGCCGCTGTCGACTATCGCGTTCAGCGGCTTTGATTCTTAATACCTAATTCCTATTCGTCTGCGGGCAATCCCCATATTCCTCTCGCCAGTTCGTCCATGCAGTCTTCGGCCTGCGGATACTCGCCGTATTTGTCGAGGAAAGCATGATCCATGCCCTCGTATCGGATGACCCGCGTTCGCACGCCGGCTTCGGCCAACAACTGGCCATAGGCCTCGCCTTCCAACCGGAGATAATCGTACTCGGCCGTGACGACGAGCAGTTCCGGAAGACCCGCAGCATCCTCGATCAGAAGCGGCGAAACCAGCGGGTTGTCGCTGCCGGCCCCTTGCAGATACAAGGCATTGAGCATAGATCCCGCATTGCGCAGACCATCCAGACTGAAATGGATCAATGCCTCATCTGCACCGATCGCGTATTCCTCCGGTTGCCAATGAAACTGCTCTGGCTGCGCAATGACGACGACCGGATAGATCAACGCTTGGTAACGGATATAGCCGTTACCTGCATCGCGATCCATAATCGAACAGCATGCCGCAAGATTGCCGCCAGCACTGTCCCCGGCTACGGTGATCCGCGTTCGGTCAACCCCGAGTTCGTCGGCATGGTCGAATGCCCAGCGAACCGTATCGTAACAATCGGTCAAGCCCGCCGGCCATGGATGCTCCGGCGCGAGTCTGTAATCGACATTGATGACGACCGCATCCGCCTTCTGCGCCAGGCTCTTGCATGGATTCTCCACCGTGTCGACCGAACCGCCGATGAATCCGCCGCCGTGGAAGAAGAGGACTGCCGGCCGAACCCGATCTCCTACAGGCGTATAGATGCGGACCTGTATCGTTCCGTTGCTTCCTTCGATCTCCGCTAACGCAGTTCGTATCGTACCCCCGGATAAATCATGATTCGGCCAGCCCATCATGGCGCGCAGATCTTCAATCGGAATCGCCGTTGAGTCCACTGGCGGGCCGGAAGGGCGGCTAGCCGCCGCCTCCAGCTCCTTCTGCTTCTGCTCGCGGACTCTCGGATCGAGTATGCCGGCGCCATCGAGATCCGGAATCGCTTTACGCACGAAGGTCATCCGTTCATGCTGCGCCTCCTCAACCTGCCGTACTTGAAGCCGTGCGAGCAGCTCGCTATATGTCAGTTGTTCCGCCATCTTCTCGAATGTCTCCCTTCATTCGGTTTTAGTTCGACTTCGCCCATTCGTCGAGCTGTTTCTGCTTCTCTTCGATAATCTTCGTAAGCCCCGCCGCTTTCAACTTCGCGTTGAAGTCGGTCAGATTCTTCTCCGGATCGAGCGTCCCGGTCTCCAAGCCGACGCGATACTGGTTGAGCACGTTCGTCACGGCCGCGATCTCCGTCTTAACCGAGTCCGCATTGAAGGTAAAACCAAGCGCCTTGGATTTGATTGAGGCTTCGTTGAAAGCTTTCATTTTATCCCAAATCTGCGGGTCCTCGCCTGCCCAGACATGGCCGAGGAAGTTGTTGCCCACTTCCCATTGGTTGAGCATGTAACCGGTATCCGTCACGCCTTCCGGCTTCGCGATCAGACCATCGTCCTGTTTCACGTAGTGTTTGCCTTCGATTCCGTTCGTGAGCAGATTCATCAGATCGGCGTCGGAATAGAGCAGGTCGAGCAGCTGCATCGCCTTATTCTCATCGATCGTATTCTTGGCGATCGACAGCATGAACGACGTGATGTTAGTGGTAGAAGTCATCGGTTCGGTCAGACGGATGCCGACCATCTCTCTGCCGCTGTTGCGCGATTCCTGCACCTCGAACCCAGGTTTCATGTTGGCGACATAGCCTGCCGCTTTGCCGGCCTTCACGAGGCTTGGTCCGGTTTCTTGCGAGGTCGAGATGTCTTTCATGATATAGCCGGCTTCGAACCAACGGCGTACAACCGCGAGCGCTTCCTTATATTTGGCCGATTCAAAATAGTTCACGACCTTCAGCTCGCCTTGACCCGCATCTTCCAATACGCCGAACTTGTCGCCAAGGACATCATAGTCCGCTCCGACCATTACTTCGGTAACCGTCTGCGTCTGATTCTGCTGCACGAGCGGAGCGACGCCCGGCTCTCCGTCCTTGATCAGTTTGAGGACCGGCTCCAGATCCGCGAACGTCTTGATCTGCGTGACGTCGACTTTGTATTTGTCGATGAGATCCTTCCGGATAACGACCCCATAGTCCGCTGCCATGTCACGGGTACTCGGGATGCCGTACACCTCGCCATCGATCTTCGTCGCGTTCAGAATTTCCGGCGAGAGCACCGATTTGATTCCTTCGCCATATTGCTCTAACAGGTCGTTCATCGGGAGCAGCTGACCCTTTGCCACCTGCGAGCTGTAGTTCATTAGCGTAGACGTGACGATCAGGTCCAGCTGCTCGCTGCCGGCCATGAGCAAGTTCATCTGCTGCGTCCAAGCGGAGATGCTGATCGGCATCAGCTTGACGGTGGCGTTGATCTTGGCCGTCGTAATCTTGTTCATCTCGTTCTGCACCAGTTCCAAGTCCGGCATATTGCCGAAGCTGATGAACGCCATCGTCAGTTCCGTCGGATCGCCCTTGTCTTCGCCGCCGCCGTTATTCGCCGCTCCGCCATTGTTCGAACCGCTGTTATCGCCGCATGCCGCCAGCACCCACGTCAACATCAAGACCAATACGGTTAGCGTAACCCGCTTCGCATTCTTCATCTCCATATTCCCCCTGTAATAGCAATTAGGTTTCCCTGCCCTGCTGCTGCCCTGCTGCTGCCTTCCTACTTGCATTCGTCCTTACCCTTTCACCGCGCCGATCGTCAGCCCTTTGACAAAATACTTCTGGAAGAACGGGTACGCGATCATGATCGGAATGATGCCGATCGCCGCCATCGCCATCCGAATCGTATCGAGCGGAATATTCGCCGTCGTCTCGGATTGGTTACTGCCGAAGCTGTTCGTCTGCAGGAACTGGATATCGCTCAGCATCCGGTTGAGGACATTTTGCAAGCTGAACAGTTTCGTGTCCGTCACGTAGATGAGCCCGTTATACCAGTCGTTCCAGTAGGCGATCATGAGCATAAGGCCGATGGTCGCCATGATGGGCAGCGAGAGCGGAAGCACGATGCGGTAGAAAATTTTGAACTCCGACGCCCCGTCGATGAAAGCGGATTCGATAACCGGGACGGGAATGGAGGTGCTGAAGAACGTTCGAATGAGCAGGATGAAGAAGCCATTGGTGAGCAGACCGGGTACGATCAGCGCGAGCAGCGTATTCTTCAGATGAAAGACCTCGGTGTAGAGCAGATAGGTCGGCACGAGTCCGCCATTGAACAGCAAGGTGAAGAAGACGATGAAGGAGAGCACGCCTCGCAGCGGCATGTCCTTGCGGGAGAGCGGGTAAGCGATCAAGGAAGAGATCGCAAGGCCGGCCGCAGTCCCGATGATCGTGACCAGAATCGTGATGCCGTACGAGCGAACGAGCGTGCTCGAGTCGTTCAGCAGATACGTGTAAGCTTCCAAGGAGAACTTGCTCGGGAGCAAGGAGTATCCGTCCCGCACGATCACGTTCTGATCGGTTAGCGATGCCATGAACAGCAGCAGGAACGGGAACAGGCACGCGCACGCCGCCAGGACGAAGAACAGATGAATGAGGGCTTGCTGGATTGGACTTGCTTTCATATTGCGCTTCCCCTTTCCGCGTTAGAATAGTGCCTGATCGCGATTGCGCCTTGCCACGGCATAGTTCGCCACGATGACGAGGATGAATCCGACCAGCGATTGGTAGAGCCCCGCAGCCGAGGACATGCCGATGTCGCCTAAGGTGACCAAGCCGCGATACACGTACGTATCGATGACATCCGTAGTCGGCTGGAGCGGACCGGAGTTGAGCGGGACCTGATAGAACAAGCCGAAGTCGGAGTAGAAGATCCGGCCGATCGCGAGCAAGGACATGATCGTAATCGTCGGCATGATGAGCGGGATCGTGATCTTGCGGACTTGCATCCACCGGCTGGCACCGTCGATCGTCGCCGCTTCGTAGTATTCGTGATCGATGCCGATAATCGCCGCCAAGAAGATAATGCACAGGTAGCCGATATTTTTCCATACGTTGACGATCGTTAGGATATACGGCCAATACTTCGACTCGCTGTACCAGGAGATCGGATCGATCCCGAGCATCGGCAGAATATGATGATTGATGAATCCGTTCTCCACATTGAGCATCGAGAGACCCAGGTAGCCGACGATGACCATGGAGATTAAGTAAGGGAGCAAGATGACGCTTTGGTACAATCGGGAGAAAAACTTATGCTTGATCTCGTTCAGCAAGATCGCGACCGTTACGGCCAGTACCGTGTTCAGCAGGATGAAGAATCCGTTGTACAGAATCGTGTTGCGCGTAATGATGTACGCGTCCGTCGTCTTGAACAAGTACTCGAAGTTCTTGAACCCGATCCAGTCGCTGCCGAGTATGCCCTCCCGGTAGTTGTAATCCTTGAAGGCGATCACGACTCCGAACATCGGCAAATAGTTGTTGATGACGAGATACGTAAGCGCCGGCAGTACCATGAAGAATAGTGCCCGGTATCGTTTGATCTGCTTCCACGCTCGCTGCCCAGCCGTGTGCTTCACGCTCAGCTCCCCCTCGCTTTCTGCTTGTTATGCACTCATTGTAGCCGGAGGAGCCGAGCGCCGCTTACCACGAATCCGACTTTGCAGTTTCGTTATTCCGACTTCTCGATCGAACCCTGCATCAGGCACGAACACTGCTTGCGGTATTCTGCCGGCGTCAATTGCACCGACTTTTTGAACAAGGTGGAGAAATAAGACAGGTTCGAGTACCCCGCCATCGTCGCAATATCGCTCACCTGCCGGCTCGTCGTCCGGAGCAGCCGCTTCGCATACGCTATCCGCTGCTGCTGAATGTAGTCCGACAGCGACATGCCCGTCTCCTTCTTGAATAAGCGTGTCAAATAGTCCGGGTTCAAATAGACGACGCTTGCGATCTCGTCCCGTCCGAGTTCGAGCTCGCCGATCTTCTCTTCCACATAACGCTTCACCTTATCGACCACGGACATGCTCCCCTCTTCGGCATGCATCCGGTTCATCGCCACGTCGATAACGTAGAGCATCCATTCCTCCATGGCATGGAGCGACTTCAGAACCTTAGGCGGCTGGTCGGTCAGCAGGTTCGTCGCGAAGACGTCATGTGCTTGGAAGCCCTTGAAATGCAGCACGAAGAAGAGCAGCTGCATGAAATCCTGATACAAGCGGTGCAGCGTGCGCGCGTCAATCGGTATCGCCTGTTCCCGGCAGCTGCCCATATAGCGTTTGGCATCCGCGATCAGCCGTTCTTTCTCCCCTTGCTTCATCCATTCCGCCCAATCCTTGACCGGCAACGGCGGCAGCTCCGCAGCGGTCGCTTGTTCCCGCTCATCGCTTAGCAGCAACACCGCGTTCGTGCGCGTCACGTTATTCCGATCCAACCGCTGCAGATGCTGCACTTGCCTCGCGACGGATGTGATCGCGACCGGCTCGCCGATATAGCAGCACAGGTCGCTGTAGAAGAACTGCCGGCATTGCGGGATGAGGAATTCGCAATCCGTATGGGCTTGTTCGGGGCGGCAGGCTAATTGTTCCGGGGACAGAGGAATGATGGCAAGCAGTTGATCCGTCTGCGGGAGCGAAACGACCGCGGCATGGCGCACTTGATGAAGCAGCTTCTCCTCCACCGCATTGCGCAGCGCGTACTCCATCAATTTCTCCTCTCGCGGGGACAGCGTCTTATGCCTCTGCTGCACATGAACGAGCACGGGAAGGAACATGGCGTTGACCGGATAATGGACGCCTCGGGCTTGCATATGGGAGCGGATGGCTTCATGCGTCGACGGGACCGACTGCGTCACCAGCTCCTGCCAGAATCGCTCCAGCATCACAGGACGCTGGGATTCCCAGAGCTGCACATACCGTTTGTAGCCGGCTTCGGCCCCTTCGAGTTCGCGATCCTTCTGAATCTTATCGAGCACCTTCGCCAATGTCTCCTCCATCTCCTCGTAATCGACGGGCTTCAGCATATAATCGAAGCTGCCCAGATGAATCGCTTGTCTGGCATAGGAGAAATCCGAATGGCAGGTTAAGAAGACCGTCTGCGTCTTCGGCGAATGCTCCCTCACCCAAGCCAGCAATTCCAACCCGGTCTCCTGCGGCATCTCGATATCGCAGACCATCACGTCTATCGTATGGTTGGCAAAAATCTCCCTCGCTTGCTTCGCGCTGTGCGCGGTATGGAGTTTATGGATGCGGAGCTGTTCCCATCGAATGCCTGCCTGCAGGCCGCGAACCGCATGCACCTCGTCATCAATGATCAATGCTTCATAGCCCATCGTAATTTGCCCCTTTCTCGAAATATTAAATGTAATAACAGAGGACAGCGTATCAAGATTCACCTTGTTCTGGCGGATGTACCGGGATCGTCAACCGGATACCCGCTCCTTTGCCCGGAATATTCGCGAACGCCAAACCTGCCTTGCCTTTATACAGCAGCTTCAACCGGCGATCGACGTTCCATATGCCGACATGCTCTCCGTTCTCGCCATCCCAGCGCTGCTGTTGCAGTTCTTGCAGGACGTGCTCGGGGAAACCTTCGCCCGTGTCTTCGATATGGACGTCATAGGAGGGGACGATCGTTCCCTCCGACGTTTGAACGCGAACGGTTATTTCGATCGGACGATCCATGTTCACCGCATGCTGAATCGCATTCTCCACGAGCGTCTGAATCGAGAGCGGCGGGATCCCCGCCTCGGTCAGCGAATCCGGCGCCTCGACCCGGTAGCTGAGCACGCCGGGGAAACGCAACTCTTGAATGCGCAAGTAGTTGGCCGTATGCTTCAGTTCCTCATGCAGCGGAACGAAGTAGGAATTGCTTTTGAACATGAACCGGAAGTAAGCCACTAGACACTTGGTCATCTCCTGGATTAACTTGTAATCCTGTACGGTGGCCAGGTTATAGACGATATTAAGCGAATTGAGGAAAAAATGCGGCTTGATCTGCAGCTGCAAATGTTTCAGCTCCGCCCGCTGATGGCTCAGCTGCTCTTCGTAGACGTGGATCTTCAGGTCACGGATCTCCCCGATCATCCGGTTGAACGTGTCGTTCATCAGTTCGAACTCGAGCGAGGTGCGCACCTGCGGTATTCGGATGTCCAGATTGCCGTCTCGCAGTTTGCGCATCGCCTTGATCATTCGCTTCACCGGGAGCAGGAATACCCTGCGCATCACGAACAGAAAGAAGAGCAGGAATACGGCCGCCGCCGCGGAGATGGCCCAGAACAACCGCTGCAGATTCGGCAGTTTCTCGAGAATGGCGCTGTCCGGGACGAGCGCGACCAAGAAGAAATCGCCGCGGCTCGAAGCCTCGCCCATCATGAGATAGGAGTCGGCGTTGCCGGAGATCGAGTACGTGTTCGGGTTCAGCGCGAGCTTGATCCCTTCCTTCTCCAGCCATGACGCGTTGCTCATCGGTACCAGTTCATTGGTCGCGAACAATGCCGTGCCATCGTTGCCGAGATCGATGTATTTGAGCGGCAGCATGAGCCTCTGAATATTGAACCACGCACCGGCATAGGCATTCCCCGTCTTCACGAGATGGAACAGGTAGTACGTCCCGTTCCCTTGCCAAATGTTCCATTGGGCATAATCGACTTCATCCGCTTGCTCCTCCAGCATCCGAATGACTTCGGTACGGACTTGTTCCCGCTCCTCATAGCTCTCGCCGAAATCCTGCGCCATGATCAGATCATGGTTCGGCTTCGAATAGACGAACAGCAGATCGACCACATCGTTATAGCTGAGCGCGCTATTGAGCGTATCGAACAGCCTGAGGCGCGCCAGCAAATAATTGTTGTCATCGTCCGATTCCGGGAAATTCATCGTCGTCATGTCGGTATTGCGTTCCGAGAGGTCGAACAGATAGTTGTCGACATCCTCCAGATTGCGGTCGATCTGGCCCATGTATAGACTCAGCAGATTCTGATTGGATTGCGCGACCTGGTTACGGACAACTTGGACGGAATAATGGTTGCTGATAACGAGTATGGAGACGAGCGGCACGATGATGAGGAAGAAGCAGGCGAACAATTTGAAGGTTAACGAATGTAGGAAAGTCCGGGACCAGGGCATGCGCATCAGCACTCACTTTCAAGGTGATAGTACAAGCGATGTAGCTAAAGAATATGGGGTCAAACGCTAGAGTAAGCGCTTTCGCAATTAGGTAAACCCCATTATACGGATTTTCCGCTTGGACGGCTACGGTATTTTCTCGCTTAACGGAAGCCGTTTGAAGGCAAATGAAAAACCGCCTTGGGTAGAGGCGGTTAAGTTGTTGTAGTTGTTGCCCTCGTTGCGGCCTTAGTCAATGTCGACAATAAGCCATTTATCCTCGGGATTCTTCTCCTTCCACAGCGAATAGAATCGCTAACTTCTGTGTCGATGATGCTATGCTCTTCTACTAACACCATGGCTTCGAAAAGCCTCCTCTGCTCAGCAATCTTGATGCTGCTAATGAGTTCAACCTTACTAATCTTATAGTAAGGGAGTTCTTTAGGTTTGGTATCGTAGGAATGATAAAGCGGACTTTGGGGATGCAGCAAGTTCATATATGCCGACAGATTCTCTTTATTTATATATCGGGTACGCATATTGATTAGCTTGACGATTTCTAGGCTATCCCCGCTATATTTGCTCTCGTCGATGAAAATGTGGGGAACATCTGATCGCGATATGGAGGGAGCACTCGTTGCTTGTACCTGTGAATCACTGGCAGCGAGCAGCTCAAAAATTATTATCGCACCTAGCCAAACGATTTTTTTCACACGCTTCACCACTCCATATCACTGACTTTCATCTTCTATTGAAATCCTGAAAGGAAATATCTTACATAATCATGCCCCCAGCGTAACAAACTAACCATGAGGTGTTGAGATTGTCCAAACTATACAAGGGCTATGCAATTTGTATAATGACCGCGATATGTTGCTTGATCTCGTTCACAACTTCCTCTGCGCATGAGCTTCCTGATTCTAAGAGTGAAGAGGTAGACCAACGTGTACAAGAATTAGAGAAACGATTAAACCGGCTCGAACCGCCTGAACCGACGACAATCATTAAATCTCCCGAAGAACTGGAAGCGGAGAACGGTTACCCATCTGGGACGGTACCTATTCCTTCTGTCATTACAAGCGGATCTCCAATACAATTCAAATCAATCTATAGCGACCCAAACTATAAACGCCCTGTCTATCAAGAGAATTGGCACAGCACATACTGGGGAGGCAGGTGGAGTTATATGCCTGCAAGAATACAATACGCGCTCCATCGCCTATTCACTACATATGACATCGGCATTTCGAATGAGTTGAATTTCAAACAAAATGTCGGCATCGATTTTCCGATGTTTCAAAATAGTACCGACCTGGATCTGTATCTTGTCGTTTTTCAAACGGCAATTACGGCTGTTTATACGCGAGGAAATCAAATTGTACTGGTCGGCAATCCCAAACGATACGGCGCTGAAGTCATCACCATCAAAACAGGCGATCTCCGTCCTTCTGATCGCAATCAATTATTGCTTATTCAACTCGCAACGCCAAACGGGGATGAGCTTGATTACTCGCTCATTAATTACGAGCCTCCGGATTTCTGGTCGAATCAAGAGAAGACAAGGAAGAAGAAATAGTTCAGCTTATTATCGTTTCATGCTATAGTGCTAGATGATATGGACAATTAGGAAAGCGGGGAATTTCGAATGATCGATCGCACGATTCTCGTCAAATTCGGGGAACAAACCACGCAAGAGCAACTTCAAGAAATCGTGGAGCGCTTCAAGGCACTGAAGGAGCATCTCACCGGTGTCATTGAAGTGAATGCAGGCATTAATTTCTCGGACAACAACAAAGGCTATCAACTGGTGCTGCGCGTCCGCTTCGAAGATCAGGCGGCGCTTGAAGCATACGGCCCGAACCCGAACCACCAGGCGGTAGCGGCGCTCATCCGCGAATACGGCCGTGAAGACAGCATTGCGGCGAATATTGAAGTGTAACGAAAGATCTTCAGCGATCGTCTCTCTAGTTAGAGAGCGGTCGCCCTGGAGGGATCATTATAGAGATTAAGCAGTTATTAACCATCCAATCCATCCTGCAGCAAGGCAGCTTCTTAAAAGCAGCAGAGACCCTCGGTTACGCCCCTTCCACGATCTCTCTACATATTCAACAACTGGAAGAGCATTTAGGGATTTCCCTCTTCGAGAAAAACGGTCGAAGAATGGTACTGACTCACGAAGGCCGGGTATTCTGGGACCATGCTCGTACACTGCTGGATCAGTTCCTGATGCTGAAAGAACATACGCATGCGGATCTATCTCAGCGCATTCAAGGACATATTCGGATCGGCTCCATTGCATCCGTTGGCAAGACACATCTCCCTTCGATTCTCATCCCATTCTTGAGAGATCATCCCCACGTGACGATATCGATGGAATACATAGGGACCAATACCTTATGTGATCGCGTATTGCATGACGAGTTGGATATCGGAATCGGCCCGGTTCTCCCCAACGAAACCACGGGTTTGCGCAAGGAAAGTTTGTTTGTCGAGAAAGTTGGCTTGCTCATCCCTGACACCCACTGGCTTGCTCAAGCTCAACCGCTTACGCTTTCCGCGTTGGAGAACTGCGCGTTCATCCTTTCCGAACCTTTGAATGCCTATCGCGCAGCACTGGAGCAGCGTTTCGCAGAACTGGGCTTTCATTTGAAACCCAAGGTAGAGCTTGGCGATAGCGATACCATTATCAAGTTCGTACAAGGAGGGATCGGGGTCGCCTTGTTGCCTGTTTCCTTGGTTCAGGCACTGCCGCCTAATACGGTTTTTCGTGAAATGGAGGATGCCGAGCTTCACTTAACCATTGGATTGATCAGGAAAGAAAAACGGGTAGGAGATGCTGTCGCAGCTCTCCACGCGATTCTGAAAGACAAACTAGCCGATTTATTCGAAGGACACTTTCCGTCAGGCTAAGGAAGGTGTTCTTCTGTTTTTGCGTTCAGCCAAACTGAATGGTTCGATCAGTAACCGTCTATTTTTTTGTTGTGCGTTCTATCCTATCATGATGTCTAGAGACGAACTCCCCATAAAGCGAGGCATTGCGATGACACAACAATCAGTAAGGAACTTAAGCCTATTCGGATTAACATGGCCAATATTCATCGAATTACTGCTGCAGATGGTAATGGGGAACGCGGACACGTTGATGTTAAGCTATTATTCCGACAATGCGGTCGCCTCGGTTGGTGTCGCCAATCGAATCATTTATATCCTCATTCTGATTTACGGCGTCATTGCTACTGGCGCGTCCGTATTAGTTGCCAAGGCGCTCGGCGCCAAAGAGGATCGAAGAGCGTCAGAAATAGCGGTAGTTTCTATTGGCGCTAATCTAGTTATCGGACTCGCTTTAAGCGGAACGATGTATGTGACTGGAGATCAACTGCTTCGGGTAATGGGACTGCCAGAGGAACTGCTCCGAGAAGCGATGCAGTACATTGTCATCGTTGGAGGATTTTCATTTTTTCCCGCCGTCGCTCTTACGATTAGCGCGGTACTCCGATGTCACGGATTCGCGAAGGATGTGATGTTGGTCACGATCGGCATGAATATCGTTGATGTCATCGGTAACTACCTGTTCATCTTCGGACCTTTCGGAATACCTGTGCTCGGTGTATTCGGGGTAGCCATGACAACGACGATCAGCAAAGCCATGGGGTTAGTCTTCCTCGTCGCATTCTTGCTAAGACGAGTTGAGAATCCACTCCCATTCCATACCCTGATTCGGTTTCCATTCGACCACTTGAGACAACTGCTCAAAATCGGGGTACCCTCCGCATGCGAATTATTATCCTACCATACCTCCCAGCTTGCCATAACCTATATCGCAGCATTCTTGGGGACCCAAGCGCTGACAACCAAAGTCTATACCGAGAATCTCATGATGTTCATCTACCTGTTTAGCATGGCAATCAGTCAAGGCACTCAAATCCTGATCGGGCATCAGTCAGGAGCTAACCAATTCCAACAGGTTTACGAACGCTGCATCGTTAGCACGCGAATTTCCTTTGCGATTTCACTCGGGATGGGAGTCATCCTATACCTCTTTTCGCCCCGACTATTAACGATATTCACTGACGACGCCTCGATCATCCATACCGGCAGTTTGCTTCTGTTAATGACGATCCTGCTAGAACCAGGGCGATCGATCAATCTAGTCATCCTTGGAGCGTTACGCGCATTAGGGGATATTCAATATGCCTTATACTTAGGTATCATCTCCATGTGGGGAATTAGCGTGGCCCTCTCATATCTACTAGCAATCACTTTGGACCTTGGTCTACTTGGGATATGGATTTCATACGTAATCGATGAATGGCTTCGCGGGCTCGTTCTGTTGAAAAGATGGAGAGCACGCCGCTGGCTGAGCCAGACGAATATCGAAATACAAGGCTAAACAAATAAAAGCTACCCGAGTCCATCGACCGGATAGCCTAATTTGTGATTGGGCGGCAAGGCTCTACACCTTGTCGCTCTTAATCGTGTACTTCGAAATGACTTTGCTTTTCTCGAGATCTTTCAACGCCTGCCTTAAATCCTCCGGCGAAGGGTTCTCGATGCCGAGCACTTCTTTGAGGAAGGCGAGCTCTTTCTCGTTGTCATCCTGCTTATTCTTCATGCGTATCTCCTTGTGCATCGTACTTCCAGCAGCTACTGCTTGTCTATTACTATACACCTTTTGGTAGATTTTATGCGACATAAGACACCCTCTATTTGGCCCCTGCCGCGACCAATATCCGTTCGATTTCTTTGAACCCTTTGTTCCTTGCATGCTGTAATGGCGTAACGCGATCATGGTCGGGAATATTCACATCTGCCCCGTGTTCGATTAACACTTGAACGACTTGCTGCTGCCGTTGACCGCCATCGTTCAGGATGATCGCTTCCATCAGCGCCGTCCAACCCAGGTTGTTGACGTGATTGATAGCAATGGACGTTCTGATGAGCAGTTCTTGGATGACATCGAGATAGCCATGTTCGGAAGCGGGAATTAATGCGGTTCCTCCAAAACGGTTCGTGATCGTCGGATCTGCCCCCGCATCGATGGTTAGCTTCAAAATTTCGATATACCCTTCTGCTCCTGCGTATAGGAAAGGGGTATTTTTGAGATCATCTTGCTTGTTGACGTCCGCACCGGCGTCTATGAGCGCTTTGACCGTGTTAACATCGTTGTTGTAAGTCGCAATCATCGCCGCTGTCCTTCCCTTGGCGTCTTGGACATTCACATCGGCGCCCTCATTCAGTAATTGAATGACCGTGTCTGCGTCTTGACGTTCAGCAGCTTGCAGCAATTGTTGGTTCACTAATTTCCCCTCCGTTGTTGTCATTTCTTCTTGCCCGCCGAACATACATCCCTGAAGAATGAACATACATCCTAGCAACATAACCAGCCACTTCAGCATGGTACTCGTTCCCCTCTTGGTATTGGCTATTAATAGAATAGCGGATAGAGTTAAACGGGACCAAAAGAACATTTAAACAATTTATAAACGATTGCGTCTTACAACATGGCGGCGATTGCAGCTTGATCTCGATTATGTCATATTTTACCACTTGAGAAGACCAGTTGATACCTCGAATCTTGCCTCACCTCCACGTTGGTTCTACTCCATAATGCGTATGTGTCCGTGAGACGTAAAAAAGGACCTTCCTCGAAGGCCCTTTGTCATATCGGTTTGCGATAGGGATTACTTGCTTTTTTTGCTGCGGTTGTTTCCCGGGAAGAAAATATTGCCCAGGTTACCGCCTTGGCCTCCGCCCCAGTTGCCGCCTTGGCCTCCGCCCCAGTTGCCGCCTTGGCCTCCGCCCCAGTTGCCGCCTTGGCCTCCGCCCCAGTTACCGCCTTGACCTCCGCCCCAGTTACCGCCTTGGCCTCCGCCCCAGTTACCGCCTTGGCCTCCGCCCCAGTTACCGCCTTGGCCTCCGCCCCAGTTACCGCCTTGACCTCCGCCCCAGTTACCGCCTTGGCCTCCGCCCCAGTTGCCGCCTTGGCCTCCGCCAATATTAGGCATGACCGGGAAAGGCCCTTGCGCTTGACTGATTTGCGTGACATCAAGGAACGATTGCGAACCGTTCGGATATAGAATCTGCATCGATTTATTAGCAGGATCAACGCTCTGGACGAATGCAACGATCCGTTGTCCATTAACCGTGAATATCCCCCATAATCCAACGAATTTGCCTACTTCGTTTGTGGTCGTAAACCCCATCGCCCCGCCTGGAACCATACCCCGATGATTTTTTTTATTCGACAAGTGAGCGTCTCTCCTTTGTAGGTGACTTCCATACTAAGCTATTCCCTAGCTCGAACGTTGGCTTGGGTAATCATCATCGGGGGATTGATGCCTACTGCTTCTCTTCGGAGCTGGCACTGCGCTCACCTGAACAACTCCATGTTGTCTTCATTTCCCTACGCAAATAGGCAACCGACCATCTGGCCGGCTGCCCATTCGGGGCATGGAGCTTTCCTTCTCGACTAGCTTAACAGCTGCTCATCCATCGAAAGCCATGAAATATCTCTATATTCAACGATAAAGGTTTCATTTCCGCCTTTGTCTTCGAGTAGAGGATACACCGTTGCAATAAACCTTACTGGTTTGCCAGACTTGGTGATGCGTACAATGTTGACCGTCATGATGGACCCGCCGCCAATAATTTTATTCCGATGGTCCGCTAAATGATTGAACTCTCCCGCAGGAACGAAAGGGGCATCAAAAATAGGACGGTTTACGACCTCCCGCGATTCGAACCCCAATATAGACTCGAACATTCTATTCACGCGCAAGATCGTACCATCCTTACTCATGATGATTATCGCGTGCGGATGATGGTCCATATAAAGTTTAATGTCCAATATCCCGGTGGGATAATGGGATCGGCGTTCATTTCCTTTGTTTCTACGCCATGCCTGCTTCCAAAAAAGCATAGAATCATCCCCCGGAGCTAAAGTGGTTAGTATGAATTCTCCCGAGGGCCTATGTTGTCTGATTGATTTCTCTGCATCCAAAGGGTCACTATAAATTCTAACACATTTGACTGTGAAAAAGTGCTAATGAAGCCAATTCAGCGGAGAGCAATTGCCCTCCGCCGACTCCGTTCAGAACGAAAACGTCAATCTCTCGTTATTCCGTCAAGCCCAAAATCCGGCTCGCCACGAAGGCAAGATCTTGAATATCGATCTTCCCGTCAGCGACAAAGTCTAGCTCTTTCAGCTGCTCCCAACCTTCGTCGCCGCTCGCTGCGCCATAAACGGCTGCCACGCGCGCCAGGTCGCCGATTGTGAACTGACCATCCTCGTTCACATCGCCCGGCTTCGGCTTGTTCACGCTGCCGCGGAATGTCTGCAGCGCCGCAGCCAGATCCGTCGCTGCCTGCTCAATCCGCGACTGGCTTGCGCCGGAATCGTTAGCCACCGATTGCGCGACTCCGATCGCCGTCAGAAGCGCAGCCTTCGTACCTGACGGATACTGGCCGACCGCATTCCCTTCTACCGCAGCTTCATGGGCCGATTGCGCCTCGGCAATCAAGGCACGAAGTCCCGACCGATCGGCTGCTTGAATCGTCACGGTGTAGGAACTGCCGGCAATCGTCTGCTCCGACCCGGTGCTATCTGCCGTCATGGCTTGTGCCACAGCAACAGACGTCTGCCCTTCTCCTAGCGCCTTGAACTTCAACGCTACAAGCTGTCTATTTGACTGCTGCCCGTCTGCACCGAGATCGACGAACAGGAAGCGGACCACGCCCGGGCTTTCCTCGTAATCGAGTACGTGGACTTCATCCTTCAACGCTTCGTCGCTGAAGCCGACGAAATCGAGCTGCTCTTCGTCATAGCGGATCGTCACATCCTGCGCGGCCACTGGGCCTTCAATGCCGTTCAGTCCATATACGACCGAGAACGTATCGCCCGTCTGCACGTTGGCCGGACCGGTCAGCACGGCGCCTTCCGCTGGGATCGGCTCGTTCACCCGGATGCGCGGCATCGGCGGCTGCTCCATGCCGACTCCGAGATAGAAACTCGTATGCGGCGGTTGGTTATAAGCCGTGTTCTGCCATGCGATGCCCAGCCGATAGATGGGATCATGCATCAGCGTATAGATGCGGTGCTCGGTTACATCGGTCGTCGTGTACAAGCGGAGCGCGGTGCTATCCTCCGTCCGCCAGATGGCTTCCTCTCGCCAATCGCCGAGCAGGTCGGCCTGGAGCACGGCATTGCCCTTCGTCGAGTTGTTCGAATACGTCCCCTCCGCCGTCAGCAGGTTGTCGACCTCTTCCTTCTCGTAGTCCCACTTGCCAATCGTACCGACGCCGTTGGTGCCGTCCCAGTTGTGGTCGAGCAGTTCTCGCACCAGATCGCCGTCCCACCAGATGGCGAAGTTCGTGGACGGAATATTGTTCGTGATGAGCTGACCGTCAGCCGAGAACAGCCACCCGGTCACCGCATTCCATTCGCCGCCGATCGCCCACATCTGCTCTCCGGGGTATCGAGGATCAATATTGGCCGACAGCCCGCGGCCCGTATCGATGCCGGTATGCTGGCCCCAAATAATCTCGCCGGTGGCCGCATCCTTGAGCGCCAGCCCGTACGGCGAGGTCGTATACTCATGAACGCCGAACACTTCGAGTCCCGGACGGTTCGGATCGAGATCGCCCAGATGCATCGCATCGCCATGACCGAGCCCCGTCGTATAGAGCGGGCTGCCGTCATGATCGAGCGTCATCGAACCGTAGACGATCTCATCGCGCGAGTCGCCGTCCACGTCCGCAATGCTCAAGTTATGATTACCTTGGCCGCGATACTCCGAATTGCCGTCGTTCGTATCGAATTTCCATAACTTCGTCAGTTCACCGTCTCGCCAATTATAAGCAGCGACGGCGGTGCGCGTATAATAACCGCGACCCATAATTAGGCTTGGGCGCTCTGCATCCAGATAGGCGACAGCGGCCAGATGGCGTTCCGACCGGTTGCCGCTGTCGTCGCCCCAGTCAGCCGATCTGCCCCTTGCCGGCTCATAGTCGGTCTTGGCCAGCAGCTTTCCGGTCATGCCGTCGAAGATAACCAGGTACTCCGGCCCTTTGTAAATCCGGCCTGCCGTATCGCGGTGGTCGACATCCGCGTCGCCGATGACGTTCCCTTCCCCGTCCACCGTGCCGTCTGCCGTCCGCATCGCCACTTCCGCCCGGCCGTCGCCGTCGAGGTCGTACACCATGAACTGCGTATAGTGCGCGCCGGCGCGGATATTCTTGCCCATATCGATCCGCCACAGCTGCGTCCCGTCAAGCTCATACGCGTCGATGTAGACATTGCCCGTATAACCCGTGTTGGAGTTATCCTTCGAGTTCGACGGATCCCACTTCAGGACAAGCTCGAGCTCCCCGTCGCCGTCCAGATCGGCTGCGCTCGCATCATTCGCCCGGTACGTGTACGCTCCGCCGCTCGGCGTCACGCCATCGGCCGGTTTCTGGAGCGGAATATTGAGATGGCTGTCGCTCCATACGCGCGCGCTCTCGCCGGATTGCTCCTTGCCACCTACGATCGCCCGGACCGTATATTGCGCGTCTGCCGTTCCGTCTGCATCAAGATAGTTCGTGCTGCCCACGATCGGCGAATCGTTCAGCTTCCGACCATCCCGATAGAGGTTGAACGAGACGTCTTCCGCGTCCGTGCCGAGCATCCGCCAACCGACATAGACGCCTTCTTCGATCGGAACGGCAACAAGGCCGCGGTTCAAATATTCCATCTGCCGTTCGTAGATGGTCGCAATCGGCACGGTCAACACATCCGAGCGCTCCGACAAGCCACCCTCATTGACCGCCTCTACCTGATAGTAATACGGCACGTCGGTGAGCACATCATTGTCCGTGTAGGACGTACTGCCCGCGGCCGCAGCACCGACGAAAGCGAACGGCCCCGCTTCGGACTTAGAGCGATACATATAATAACCCTTTGCCCCTTCAGCCCCATTCCAAGCCAGGCTGATGGAATAACGGGAAGTACCGGTCACTTCAAGTCCGTCCGGCTTCGCCGGCTTATCTTCGCCTTCATCGAACATCTGCACCGTCAGCGGTTCGCTCTTCGCCGATTCAACGCCGCCGACGCCTTCGATGATGGTCGTTACGGCATACGAATAGGTCAATCCCGGCAATGCCGTCGTATCGGTAAAAGAGGTCGATTGCGCGCTGCCGATTTTGACCGCTTCTTCGACGCCCGCCTGTGTCCGGTAGATGTTGTACCCGATCGCATCCTGAGCGTCATTCCAAGCAAGCTCCACCGACGCGCTTGGGAACAGCTTCCGCTCCGTCAGCTTCAGTCCTTCCGGCACCGCGATCGCCCGGCTCGTCTCGATCGTGATCAGCTTCTCTCCGATTACGCCGCTGCCGTCCGAGGCGGCCGCTACAACCTTAACGTTGCCCCAGTGCAATGCCTTCAGCATCCCATTGGCGTTAATCGTCGCCAACGTCGTATCCCCTCCATCCGGGGTCTTAACCACCCAGCTGACGGAACGGTTGTTGGCGAATACCGGCAGCACCTCCGCCAGCATCTGAAGCTGGCTGTTCTCGGCGACCTTATCGGCTCCGCCAGCACCGCTCACGGTAAGGGTCTTTACGCTAACGCCGGTATCGTTCACCGACTTAGGCGTAATCTCGACCGCATTCACGCGCCGGTCATGTCCGCCGAAGGTGAAGGTCATTTTGCGGTCAGTCACTTCAACCGTACCGGACAGATCGCCGAACTGCCTGCTGCTCGTTGACACCCTGCCCAAGTTGACCCCTTCCACCGTTACGGATGTCTCATTGGAAGCATCATAGTCGCCAGCCGTTACTTTGACGTCATAAGTACCGTTCGGCAGATCATTCTCGAACGTGTAATCCGCCGTTCCTTGCAGCAGTACAAAATCGCTCAGCAGCGCATCGCTGGAGCCGCTCCGGTTGCGCGAATTGACCGCTTGGTTAAGACCGTATCCCAGCTTCTCCGTATAGAGCGTATTGTCTGCGACCCGAACGTAACCGTCGGCCACCGGACTGCCCGTCGTGCCGAAGTCGAACTTCAGCGGCGCGGTATTGGATGGAGCAATCGTAATGAGCTTCTCGCCCTTCACGCCGGATGAGTCGCTGGCCGCCGCCACGATCTTTACCGTACCAGGATGTATACCGGTAAGCACGCCTTTGCTATCGATCGAGGCTAATACGGTTGCGCTGCCATCTGGATTAACAACATCCCATGTTACCCAAGGAACGGTGGCATTACCGGGCGATACATCTGCCTGCATTTGAAGTTTGCCGCCGGTCGTTAAGCTGTCAGCCCCACCTTCGCCCGTTACGGCTATTCCCGAGACGGCAATTTCGCCTGACTGGCCGATCGGCGTAATCTCGATGCCGTTCAGCCTGGTATCGTTGCCGCTGATCGCGAATACGAGATTGCCGTCGCTCACTTCCACCGTGCCGGTAAGCTCGCCGAACTGACCGCTTGACGTCGTCAGTTGACCAAGGGTGATGTCCTCCGCGGTTACCGCCGTCTTGTTCGAGGCAATACTGTCGCCGGCATAGACGCGAACGCCGTAGCTGCCATTCGGCACGTCCACACGGAACGTATAGCTCTTCGCCGAAGACGTATCCAGCACGAAATCCCGAAGCATATCGCTTACCCCGGCTCCCCGATCACGGGAAGCGATGCTTTTGCTAAGCCCATATCCGAGTTCCGGCGAATAGACGGTTGCGTGATTAACGCCCGTATACCCTTCCTGGACTGGACTGCCCGCCGTGCCAAAATCAAATTTCAGCGGCTGCACCGCCGCTTCCTCTGCTTGCACGCCCGAGTACCCAGGCAGCAGCGAGAAGATCATCGTCCCGCTGACCAGCGCCGGCATCAATTTCTTCCGCCATTTGTCGACCCGCAAATCCCATACCTCCTTCAGTTTGTATGCTGCTTCTTCCATCCCTCAAGAACATTGGACATCAAGCACATGCGATCTCTTCAGAAGAAAGCGCTCTCGCAGGAGACAATGACAGTTTAATGGAAGCGGCCGGTGATGTAACCGTAAAAATCAGAGATGTTATTCAAAAATCAGTGTTTGAGGCAATAAAAAAATCCAGCCCGGCAAGGCAGGCTGGATGGAAATCGGCCGTATTATTGAACCGTGAGCATAATCGCGCCGCACATCCCAAGCAGCAGCACGATGAACTGGAACTGAGACTGTTTGATCCGCGGAATGACGTAAATCCCTGCGCATATGCCGGCGGCAATAGCCGGAATCAGCCACAGATTGATCTGTACGGAGTCAGCTGTAATCATGTCTAAATGGATGAAAAGCGGCAGCTTGATCAGGTTGACGGTGAGATAGAACCATGCGCCTGTTCCGACGAATACTTCTTTCGGCAGTTTCTTCCCCAGCAAATACATCGACATCACGACGCCGGATACGTTCCCCACCATGGTCGCAAACCCGGCCAGGGACCCCATAATCGTCGTAAACCAGGCTGACTCGGGAATCAACAGCTTCATCGCGCTCCCGGCATAATCCTTCAGCAGCTGCACGCCGATCAGCACAAGCAGCATGCAGCCGAGCAAAGGTCGGAGCCTGGTATCGTCGATGACCGATAATAACAGATAACCGCCTGCAAGACCGACAAGTACCCAAGGAAGCAGCGCGAAAAGATGCTTCCAGACGACATGCCTGCGATAGACGATCACAGCCGCGATATCGGCTGCAATCAGCATGGGCAATAGCAAGCCGACCGACGCTTTGGCGGGGAACACTTGCATCATGAGCACGGCGTTGAACACGCCGAGCGTCGCGATTCCGGTCTTGGCGAAGCCGCATCCGAACCCGGCGATGATCACGATGATGAGCTGCAGAACCGTTAACTCACCCATCGTTTACGTTAAGAGCCGATGCTTTTGAATCGTTGGACCTGCGAGGTGATGGCGATCTCCGTCGGCAGACGCTCCACGCTGGAAGCCCCGAAGAAACCAGCGACTCCTGTCGTACGGCTAAGTACATAAGCGGCGTCCTCGGGCTCGGAGATCGGCCCTCCGTGACAGATGACCAGCACGTCGGGATTAACCGATTTCCCCGCATCGCAGATCCGTTGCACCACATCGACGGCTTCATCCAGCGTCAGCGCCGTTGACGCCCCGATCGAGCCCTTCGTCGTAAGTCCGACGTGGGCGACCAAGACATCCGCGCCGGCTTCGGTCATCTTCCTCGCCTCGTCTTCATTGAACACGTATGGCGTTGTTAGAAGACCTAGCTTATGCGCTTGCCTGATCATCTCCACCTCGAGATCGTATCCCATACCCGTCTCCTCGAGATTTTGCCGGAAGACTCCGTCGCATAGGCCGACCGTCGGGAAGTTCTGTACGCCGGTGAATCCCATCTCTTGCAGCTGCTTCAGGTACACCTCCATGACGCGGAACGGATCCGTGCCGCATACGCCGGCCAGCACCGGCGTGTCTTTCACAATAGGGAGTACTTCGGACGCCATCTCCACCACGATCTTGTTGGCATCCCCGTAAGGCATTAACCCTGCGAGCGAACCCCGTCCCGCCATACGGTAACGGCCGGAATTATAAATAATGATGAGGTCTGCTCCGCCCGCTTCGGCGCACTTCGCCGATAATCCCGTACCCGCCCCGGCTCCGACCAGCGTCGTCCCTTGCGCGACCTGACTTCTTAAGCGCTGTATTGCTGCTTCTCGCGATATGGCCATGGTCCCTCTCCTTATTCGCCGACCGTTTGGCGGTCTGCGGAAGAATAGGCAATGATCATTCTGCAAGGCTCCCAGCTCGTCACCTTGGCATTATGCGGTACGCCGCGGGGAATCCGCAGCATCATCCCGGGCTCGAGATGGAACGTTTCCTCCCCCAGCGTATGATCGCACTCGCCGGAGAGGATGAAAATAACCTCTTCGCAATTGGGGTGAATATGCCGATTATTCTCTTTGCCCGCTTCAATGTAGACCATTCCGAACGTCATTTCCGCTTCGGGATCGATCTCCTTGCCGCACAGCCACTGGATTTTTCCCCACCCCATATCCAACAGACGGTGCTCCTCTTGCTTGCTCAAACTTGTAATTGTAGCCATAGTCTCTCTCCTTTTTTAAACTTATTTTTCTATTGAACTTCAATAGGCATTATTGGGTCAGAGCTAGCCGTTCCTTGTACGCCCGGTTGATTTCTTCCGTGATCTTCTTGTAATTGGCATCATTCTGGATATCTTGAATCAACTTATCCCAATCTTCAATCTTGGCTTTGCCCATGATGACCTGCGTTTTCATATCGGCCATCTTCTTCGTGTAGTCGGCGCCGAGCTTAATGTCCGTCTCCGATACGAGTCCGATGGCAACATCCGGTTTCGCGACCTTGGCGCGCTCGTCGATTACCTGTTTGTTGCGGTCGAAAATTTCCTTCGTCATGCCTGGCGCGTATGCATACATGTACGGATCGTACCGCATGAAAAGCTTGCCGAATGCGCCGACGCCAACGCTGTCCACGACGGCCTGCTCCGTTGCTACCTTCATGCCGTTCTCTTCGTTATAGTGAACGCCCTTGATGCCGTACAGGGACAAGGTGCCCCCTTCTTCCGAAGCCCCGAAGTCCAGCAGGGACAGTATCTTCTTCATCTTCTCCTCCGAGACTTTCTTCGGAATGGCGAGAACGCCAATATAGCCTCTATACTCAGGCGCGTATGGACCATCTTTATAAGTAAGCGTGGACATCGGCAGCCAATCGACCTGAGGATCGCGCTTCCATTGATCGTACGTCCAGCGGAACTGTGCCTCAATCGTCTCCGCGGTGGCCCCTGCTCTTCCCGTCGTGGCGAGATCCCAGAACTGACTGTCCTTCATGACGGAGAAGTCTGGCGGAATGAGCCCCTCGTCGAACAGCTTCTTCTTGAACAAAATGGCTTCACGCATGCCGGGATCAAAGTTAGCGTCGATTAATTCCCCGCCAATATCTTTCCAGCGACCATTCGAATTGGTGAACACGCCGTCCAATACCTCGTGTCCCCGCATCGTGTAGCCGTACGTATCGGCTTTGCCGTCGGGCTTCTGTTCCTTGAACGCTTTGAGCATGTTGTAGAAATCGTCTATCGTCTTCGGCACCTCAAGCCCCAGCTTATCGAGCCAATCTTTGCGAATGTTGGTGAACACGAAGCCATTCAGCGGCCGCGCTACGGGAATGACATAGTTCTTGCCGTCGATCGACGTATTGTTCCAGACCGATTCCGGATACGTCATCAAGTTCGGATAGGATTTCAAGTACGGCGTCAAATCCCAGAACACGCCTTGGTAGACCATCTGCTGGAAGAGCGGGTTGGTGACGTCGTTCAGCTTCAGCAGATCTGGCAGGTCGCCTGAGCTCAGCACCACATTAATCCGGTCGACATAATCGGTCCAGTTGGCTCCGGATACCCACGTGATATCCAGCTTCGTATTGGTGTTCTTCTCGAATTCCTTCACAATCGGGTTATCCGCGGAAGGCGGCTGGGCGATCGTGAAATCCGACATGATCTTGATGGTGACCGGCGCCTCCTGCTTCACCGAGTCGTTGTCGCCGGCAGCATTGCCTTCACCTGTCGAGCCGGTGCCGGCATTATTCGCATTTCCCGAGCAAGCCGTTAGGCTCGAGCCGAGCGCAATGATCAGTGCCATGGCAGCCATGGTGCTTTTCCTTTTTCGTGTTTCGAACATTTTCATCGTCGACGACCTCCGATTTTGAACGAATGCTTGAATCGCGCTAGCGCCACACGCCCGGTGCTTAACCCTTAACGGAACCAAGCATGACGCCTTTCGTAAAATGCTTCTGCAAAAACGGATAAATGCACACAATGGGCAGCGTGGAAATGACGACCGCAGCCATCTTAATCGTTTGCGTCGGGATCTGCTGTTCCGAGATCATCTCGACTGCGGCGCTACCTCCGGTGGAGGTCGAGGAGTCGACGAGCATATTGCGCAGCACGATTTGGAGCGGAACCTTCGCAAAATCGTTGATATAAAGAACGGCCGAGAAGAACGTGTTCCAATAGGCAACGGCGTAGAACAGGCCGAATGCCGCAAGAGCCGGCGCCGATAGCGGCAGGACAATTCGGAAAAACGTGCCCAGGTCGGTACTGCCGTCGATCATGGCCGCTTCCTCGAGCTCCACCGGGATGCTGTCGAAGAAGCTCTTCATTAAGATGACGTACCAGCCGCTGGTTAGCACCGGAATGATCAGCGACCAGACGCTATTGATCAAGCCGAGCTCTTTGACGACGAGATAGGGCGGGATAATACCGGGATTGAATAACAGCGTGATGACGATTGCGACGAGCATGAACTGTCTGCCGCGCAGCCGCTTGCGGGACAAGCTGAAAGCCATGGCTGCAGTGACGATGAGGCTGAGGGCCGTGCCAACCGTCGCCAGAAAGGTGCTCACAGCCGCCGCATTGATAAAAGCCGAGGTGGAGAACAGATATTCATAGGCCGCAAGCGACCAATTCGTCGGGAAGAGAATAAATCCGTTTTTCTCCGCGAACTCGTGCGAATCGGTGAAAGATACGACGAGTACATAATAAAGCGGGAACAGCGTGACGATGCCAATCAGTGAAAGCACCGCATAGTTGGCTGCATTGAACAGACGGCTTCCTATGCTTAGTTTCATACGAGCCCCTCCTTTCCGGTACGGCTGGTTTTAATAGACCCCTTCCTCGCCGAACTTCTTGGCCAGCTTATTGGCGATGATGACCAGAATCAGCCCGACGATGGATTTGAACAGGCCGACCGCCGTACTGTAGCCGAATTGCCCGTTCTGGATGCCGTTACGGTAGACATACGTTTCGAACACGTCCGCTACATCGGTCACGGCCCCGTTCATCATGAGGAAAATTTGCTCGAAGCCGACATCCATGATGTGCCCCAGGCGCAAGATCAGGAGCACGATGATGACATTGCGGATCGCCGGAAGCGTAATATGCCAGGTTTGACGAAGCCGGCTCGCGCCGTCGATCTTGGCCGCCTCGTACAGCTGCGTATCGACTGATGTAATGGCCGCCAGAATGATGATCGTTCCCCATCCCGTCTCCTTCCAGATGTTCTGGATGGTCAGCAGCGCCCAGAAGGTGTCCTTGTTGGTCAGAAAATCGTAGCTGGCAAAGCCCGCCCACTGCAGCATCATGTTGATGATGCCGGACGACTGCGATAGGAGCAGGAACGAGATGCCCACAATGATGACCCAGGACAGGAAGTGGGGCAGATAAACAATCGATTGAATCGTCCGCTTGAAGGCATGATGAGTCACTTCGTTGAGCAGCAAGGATAGTAGGATCGGCAACGGAAAGAAGAAGAGTAAATTCAAGAAGCTAATCATCATCGTGTTACGGAACAAAATGATAAAGTCGGGATTCGAAAAAAAGCGGATAAAGTGCTCGAAGCCCACCCATTTGCTGTGAAGGATGCCTAGATAGGGGGAATAATCCTGGAAGGCGATCACCACTCCCCACATCGGCACATACTTGAACACAAGGAAGTACAGGATACCCGGCAAAGCCAGCAAATAGAGGTATCGGTCGCGCCTTATATCCGGCCAGAGCCCGCGGCTTCGGGCTTTTTCTTGCGTGCGGGACTTCCTGCCGAGCTTAGCGATATTGGAGTTCACGGACGATCACCTCCGGCTGGCTTTATCCTGCGCCTCTTGGATGCCTTGCCGCATATATTCGAGACATTGACGCATTCCCTCTTGGATGCCTCCGCCGCTTTCTTCGTCAGCCGACACCCAGCCCTCATATCGGATCGCGTGGATCGCGCGGAAAATCGGCTTGAAGTCGATGTCTCCTTCTCCCAACACCCGCCAGTCGCCATCCGCAAAATCCTTCATATGGAAGTTGTCGATGAACGGTGCGAAGCTGGTAATGATCTCAGCCACGTCCGTGATCCCCGATTTCACCAAATGCGCCGTGTCGACCGTTAGGCCAACAGTCCCTTCCTGAATTTGATCGAAAAAGACATCGAAGTCCTCGCGGTACATTACCGGTTGGTCGTAATGGTGGTGCAGCGATAGCTGAATCCCTCGCTGTTGCGTCTCCTTGCCGAGCTCTGACAACTGACGGGCGAATCGGCGGATATCGTCGGCCGTTACCTGCTTTCGGGAGAGACCGTGACAGAATACGATGCGTTCGATGCCGACGCTTGCGCCGAAATCAAGCAGCGGGGCCAGGCGCGAGCGAACCTCATCATCAACGGCTCCGCCTGCAATCAAGGCCGAAGCCGCACCGGGCAACGCCCCCCATTCCTCCAGGAAGCGTGCCGGCTCATCGATATAGGAGGCGTACTGGCCATGCTTTAGTTGAAGGCCCGCATATCCGGCGGAACGGTACCCTCTGAATAGAAGGTCCCGTTCCTCATCCGATTGCGTCGGCCGAGAGAATGCAAATTTGACGTTCATACCAGTACTCCTTGATTCAGTAGAATGGGACGCTGCTCAATAGCGGAACGGTAGGCTGCATCCAGCATTGCCACTGTCTTCAGATTATCTTGGGCGCTATTCGGAGCTTCGCCTCCGGTTTCTAGCGATGACAACAGTTGATTCAAGCCTTCGAACGTAGCCGTTTCGCGGGAGACATCGTTATCCCATGTTTGGATTGGCGTCCTGGAGCCATTCCGGTACAGCTCCACGCTGTTATGCGTGCAATACAGGGTGCCCGTCTCGCCGATGACGATCATCTCCGTTCTCGGGAATGGAGACGAGAAACTTTGAACATATGTAGCGATCGCGCCGTTCTCGAAGGCAACCTGAACCGTTGCGTCCGTCTCGCCCGCGCATTCGATCGCCGAGGAGGAGCGCATCAAACTGCTGACGGAAACGGCCTCCGAACCCAGAATCTGACGGAAACCGTCAAACCAATGGATGCCCATAACGGACAAGGCATGGCGCTCGCACTGGAGACGCCAGCCGGTGTCTTGGCGGAAGAACATATTGTTGAACACGATCGACGTTACCTTGCCGATGGTATCCTGGGACACAATATCCTTCACGACGTCGAAGGTGAAATGCCGGCGGAAGTTCTGATTGACCGAGATTGGCACCCCAAGCATCGCGGCTTTGTTCGTAACCTCTATAGCATCGATCAACGTATCGGAGAATGGCTTCTCGACGAAGAGCGGGAGGCCTGCCTCCAGCAAAGGGAACACGACCTGCTTGCGGATCGAGGTCGGGGTACAGACGATCGCAACGTCGATGCCGCTGTTCTGTATAAAGTCATCCAGAGCGGTAAATTGATGCGGAATGCCGTATTGCTCCGCTTTGCGGGTAAGAATCTCAACATTCGGGTCGCATATGGCAACGACCTCGATCCGGTCCTTCTGGTTTTTATAGCCCTCCAGATGAAGCTCCGTAACGCCGCCCGCACCGACAAGACCCACTTTATACGTTTTCATTTACCGTTCTCCTCCTTTAAATGAATGAGCGTTATTAGGCCTGTTGCTCCGCTTGCGGACGATCGGCGAGCATTTCCTTCAGCAGGTCAGCTGCTCGGTCCGCAAACGCTGGATCATTGATATTGACATCCATTTCATAAACGGGAATATTGTCCTTCACATGTTGCCGGATCGCATCGAAGCAGGCTTGGTCAGCGGCCGGATCCCAGAATGGCTGTCCGGGGCTGTCGAGGATCGATACGCCCCTCATTGGAAGCAGGAAGGCAACCGGACCTGAACTGGCGTTGGCTTTCTCGGCGAGAATTCGTCCGATCTGCGCATTCTCTTCCGGCGTCGTTCGCATGAGCGTAATATTCGGATTCCACTCAACCAGATTCCGACCCGCGTACTTGGCAGGTACAGTGGCCCTGGCATGGAAATTCACCATATCCACGCAACCAGGAGCGATGACCTGGGGAATGCCTCGCTTAGCCGCTGCATCTCCCCTATCGCTACCTGCCGCAAACACACCGCCCGCGATTTCATCGGCCCACTCCGTCGTCGTTATGTCTAGGATGCCGCCGAGTAAGCCGGCATCAGCCAGACTTTCCATCGTCTGCCCGCCGATGCCCGTGCAGTGAAAGACCAACACTTCCAGATTCTCGGCCTCCAGTTGCGCCTTGGCCCGTTCGACGCAAGTAGTCGTATTGCCGAACATGCTTGCGGCAATCAGCTTCCGATCGCTTCCGGACATGATTTCGGATTCCGTCATGCCGCAAATCGCACCGGATGCCCGCGTAAAGATGGCTCTGCTGATTCGGTTAATGCCGGACACATCAACCACGGCGGGCAGCATGACGATATCCTTCGTCCCTACATAGTCCCTCGTATTGCCGGCTGCAACCGTGGAGACGATCAGCTTCGGGAACCCAATCGGGAGCGCCCGCATAGCGCTGCTCGCTACCGCGGTCCCTGCGGTTCCGCCCATGCCGATTAGGCCATGGATGGCGCCAGACGAAGCAGCCTGCGCGACGACTTTGGCAGCGCCTGCAGCCATGATCCCCATTGCCTTCCCTCGATCGTTGAGAGCGACTAATTCCTCTAGCGATATTCCTCCCTCAGCAGCGATTCGTTCACGTGGAATATCTGGATGCAAGCCCGGTTCACCGATAACACCCGTATCGAACACATACACTCCGAACCCCCGGCGCTCAATCTCGTTCTTCAGAAAGGCAAATTCAGTTCCCTTGGTATCCATTGCGCCGATCATGCCGATGATTCGCTTCACGCAACCCCTCCTTTGCAATGCCCTCCTTCAAATGCGATCAACTCGATGTAATTCCGGTTTACTCGATTAACATTTCTTCAACCTAGTTGAATTGAGATCATCATACAACATGAAACCCCTATCCGCAAGCGCTTTCTTTTATCTTTTTTTATCTTTTGAAGATAGACTATTTTCGTGAATATCCGCCATTTTTCGCATAAATTATTGGTAACTTAATGAGCAGAAGCGTTGATAATTCAACTAGGTTGAAGTATATTATACATAAATACAAATCTTAGATTAGAAAGAGGTAACCATGGACCTAGGAAGACGCATCCGTCTTATACGCAGAGAGCAGAAGAGGACTCAGGAGGAAATTGCCGAAGCATGCGGCTTCACCAAAAGCATGCTGTCTAAGATCGAGAGCGGCGGTGCCATGCCGGCCGTGTCGACCTTGATGAAAATCGCCAATGCTCTTGGGGTCAAGGTCTCCGACTTGCTTGAAGAGCAATCCAGCAACGACACGGTCATGGTTACAGCGGGGCAATACGAGGACGTTGAGAAATGGATTAAAACGAACAAAGGGTATTCGTTCTTTGCTTTTGCTTCCAATCGGCATAACAAGATCATGCAGCCGTATATGTTTGTGGCACGACAAGGAGAAGTCAATGAACACACTTTCTCCCATGAAGGCGAAGAATTCATATATGTGTTATCCGGTAAGATGCAATATCGAGTAGGCGGAAAAGAATACGAGCTTAACGCAGGAGATAGCTTGTATTTTAATTCGCTCCAGGAACATACCGTTATCCCGATCTCGGAAGAAGTTCGCTATTTGGCCGTATTTACCGAGCATCAGTCCAAACAATCGGACGATAAAGATTCGTAATTAGCTTGTCCGATAATTGAACGAGGCGACCGATATTGTCGGCAGCCTCGCTTTTGTTTGTATTTTCAGCTAACCTTCTTCGTTAGAGGCCGATAGATCGATCTCCGTAATGAGATCTTCCAACTCATTTGACATGAACCTCTCCATCGCTTCGGAAGCGAGCATCTGCCTGATTGCTGCCTTGTGATCTTCAGTCAACTTCTCGAACGAAATCTCTTCGCGCTGCTCGACCTGGATGACATGGTAGCCATATGGCGTCTTCACTGGAACGCCGATCTCACCGACCGCCTGCTCGTTGACGGCATGCTTGAACTCCGTTATGAAGCCGCCCGCAGTTTGCCATTCATAGAGACCTCCATTGTCACTGGAACCGGGATCGTCGGAATAGGCTTTCGCAAGCACATGCCAATCGCCGCCTGCCTCCAGCTTCGTCTTCACTTCCTGAATACGATGAAGTGCTGCTTCCTCGGTACGAAGCACTTCTCCTGCCGACATGTCCGTTGTACCGACAAGGATATGGCGCAGCGTGACGATGTAGTAATCCATCCTGGTCTCTTCGAAAATCGCCATTACCGCATCATCCGTAATTTTGTTGACTTCAGCATCGCCAACCGCGGTAATTAGACGGAAGAAGTACTTAATATCCGAATCGGATAGCCCCGCTTCCTCCATCCGCTTATTCAGCGCGGTGTCCACCTCAGCCGCCTGCTTCACATACGCATAGAACGTGTCCACTTGCGTATCCAATATCTTCTTCGCCTCATCCGACATCTCGCCTAAGCGGGAAGCTAACACCTTGTGGCCGATGTATGGCTTGAGAACCGTCTTTTGGTAGGGGGAATATTGTTCGACATTCATGTATTCCTGGTTCATCAGACTCATAAAACCGATATATTTGGAGAACTCCTCCTCTGTTACGGTTCCGCCTCTGTAGACAGCAATGATTTTACCGCTCCCAGCATGGGGCATAGGCCCGGTCACATTTTCCCCATCGCTCTGCAAGATCTTAGTCCCCCTCATTCAGCTAGATTCCATTAACTATCCTCGAATCCCCAAGTGCCCGCAGTTCTTCGCATCGTCTTCATATCTTGCAGCGGAGGCAGACCGAAGAGCCTTCGGTATTCCCGATTGAATTGCGATGGACTTTCATAGCCGACAGCTAGTGCCGCGGTCGTTACGCCCATCGGGCCGCTCAACAGCAGGCGCCGCGCTTCCTGAAGACGAAGCTGTTTCTGATACTGCAAAGGCCCCATCGTCGTGATCGCCTTGAATTTGTGATGCAGTCCGGAGGTGCTCATGTTGCAGGACTTAGCGAGCTCTTCGACGGTGAACGCACGCGCGTAGTTTTCTTTGATCCATTGGATCGCCTTGCCGATTCCGTCCGATTGTTGATCGAATAGCGCCTTTTGGAAAAACAAGTGCCCGAATTCGCCCGACAGCAAGTTGAAAATCATTTCCTTCTTCATCAACTCGGATAAAAATCGCACATCCTCAGGCTTATCGATGAGCTTTAATAATCGAACAAAGATATCCAGTAGTTCGCCATCCGATTTGCCGATGAACGCACCGGCACTCAGACCTTTCTCTCTCGAAGCCGGATTGATGCCTGCCTCCATAACCACAGACGCGATTTCTTCCGTCGTAAAATCGATGCGCAGCCCCAGATAAGGCGATTGCTCCATAGCTCCGGTGACTTGGGCGGAAGCCGGCATATCGATCAGCGAGGCCAAATAATCCCCCGCACCATAGTCAAATATCTCTTGGCCCAGGTAGAGTCTCTTCGTCCCTTGAAGAATCAGACAAAAAGACGGAGTCAGCACGCCGGGGCTTCGCACCGTATCTCGACGGTGCCGAATAACGGAAAGAAACGGAACTCTGGTCGATGTCCGTCCATCCGTCAGGGGAATCCGTTCCGTCATGGCTACGAGTTTCTCCAGATCTATCCTGTGATGAGGCGTATTGGCTCCAGTCATTGCGCAGTCACCGCTCCCTTGATCCTCATTCATCTCACCATTCCAATCCTTAACGAAATTATATTAACTTTGGATCGGATTGCAAAGTACCGGATAAGACAAATTTGAACATCCTTGCAGTTTTAGGCAATATTCATGCAGGAACGGTCTACTTCCTCCCATGGATTCCATTCATAATACGTCTTAAGGAACAGAATCTTGGTTACCAAGGAAGGAATGTGACTATGCATCAATCAAAGTGGATTTTGCTCACCATTATCATCGCCTGTCAGTTGATCGTCGTACTCGACGCGTCGATTATGGTAACGGCTGTGCCTGAAATCGGCCGTACCCTTCATATGTCGACTACCAGCTTAACCTGGGTCCATAACAGCTATATTTTGGCATTTGGCGGTTTCTTGCTGCTCGGTGCCCGGGCAGGCGATCTGTGGGGGCGAAAAAGAATACTGAGCGCGGGCATTGGCTTGTTCTCGCTCACCTCGCTGCTGGCCGGATTGGCACCGACGGCCGAATTCCTGCTTGTGTCCCGTGCATGCCAAGGATTGGCGGCGGCAATGGCAACGCCTGCTGCGTTGGCACTGTTATCGGCGAACTTCGTTGAAGCCAAGGAGCGTACGAGAGCGATTGCGATGTACAGCGCGGTTTCGGCTGCGGGCGGAAGTATCGGTCTCATCCTTGGCGGATTTTTCACCGATTTTATTACATGGCGCGCCGGAATGTTCATCAATGTCCCCATTGGCATGGTGCTGCTGTACTTGGTTCAGAGACATATAGAGAGGACGGATACAAGGACGGGACGGTTTGATCTAATGGGTGCGATAACATCCGTAACGGGCATGACTTCGCTGGTCTACGGCTTAGTCCAAGCAGCGGATAGTGGCTGGGCGAATCCTGCGTCATGGATTCCGCTTGCATCCGGCCTGCTGTTGTTAGGGCTTTTCGTTCTCATTGAAGCTCGAGCGGCCGAGCCGATCGTCCCGCTTCGATTATTCAAGAGCCGTCAGCGTTCCGGGGCTTATCTCGGCAGATTCCTCATCGTATGCGGGAATTTCTCGCTCTTCTTCTTCGTCCCGCAATACTTGCAGAACGTCCTCGGTTACAGCTCCTTCGAAGCAGGCTTGGCTTTCCTGCCATTCACGGGCGCCCAATTCGGGATGATGTACCTGATTCAAGGCTTGGTGCACCGATTCGGTATGATCAAAGTGATGACCGCCGGTTTGCTGCTGGCCTCTCTCGGCACGCTTTGGCTGAGCAAAATCATACTCGCCCAAGAAGCATTCTTCCCGCATATGTTCATCCTGCTCTCGATTATGGGGGTTGGTTCCGGCATGGTCTTCCAGCCGCTTACCGCGCTTGGGCTCGCCGATGTGGAGGCTCGCGATGCCGGCGCAGCTTCGGGTCTGATTAATGTCGCGCATCAAAGCGGCTCCTCGTTCGGTCTAGCTGCTCTCGTTACCGTATTCGATGCGGGCGTCGGCTCGGATCAACCATCAACGTTGCAACTTGCACATGCCCTATCGAACTCCGTCCTGGGATCCGTCGCATTTATACTCGCTGCCCTTACCGTAACGCTTCTATGCTCGCTTCCTTCACGCCAACCCGCTCGTAAGCAAGCACTTACGGATTCTTGATACTAGCGGCGATCGAACTTTTGCATAAGCATAAGCGCAAGAAGAGCCGGACACATGATGTATCCGGCTCTCCTATTTTGCATATTAGATCAAATGAGTCATGCTGATCATGACGGACAAAAGGCAAAGCACGATAGCCGGTATCGCTTTCGAGAAGGAATCCTTCGCAAGGACAAGGAGGACAAATGCTGCGACCAACATCGTAGCAGCCAGTAGAAGCCCCGCCAGGACTGCGGCTAACGGATACCAAATGCCTACGATTAAACCGATAGCGGACGTAATTTCAATCAATCCCGTCAAAAAGTTAAAGATGGAAGGCATGCCGAAACGCTTGAATTCATCTGCCATCTTGCCGGAAATGATCTTGCTTCCCGTAAACAGAAAGAATAAGCCGACAATAACTTGCAAAATAAGAATCACCAAGATGGTTCCTCATTTCTCTGAGTTAAATTTATATGCTATAGCATGTTTATTTGAAAAAAATTTATTTTTCTTCGATCGCCATAATCGTCTCTTTAAAACTGGCGTATACGTAAGACCATAACGTTGGATCCTGGGCATACCGAGATCTCAACGATCCGTACATTTCTTTTTGTTTATCTGCGAAAGAAGGATCCTCCTTATCCGGTAACGTGGAACGAAGTTGATCGACGATCTCCTGGACTTTAGGTGCGCGTGGTCCCCATTTGCCTACGACCTCTCCTTCGGCATTGAGAATGAGTACGATCGGGATTGCACGGCCTCCATTCGTCAGATACCGATCCATTAATTCGACGTTCGAATCCCGCAAGACTACACGCATCTCCACTTTAGCAGCCTCGGCTACTTTGCGCAGGATAGGATTGATCATCATGGCATCGCCGCACCAGTCCTCTGTAATGACCAACCAATGAAGCGAGGAAGCCTCAAGCTTCTGTATACAATCAGGATCCGGGATCTTAAAGTGATTGAATACGAAGAAGCTTTCGTCTTTAAGCGTGTTCATTTCATCCATATACGCTTGAATCGTCTTTCCTTCTTCAAAATATTGCTGTTCGGATTTAATCACCGACGTGCACCTCTTTTCTTAATCATGATCTAGCTGTCTTCCTTAACGCTTGCGTACAATTTTTCAAGAATAACCTTCAATTGCCGAACTTCGTTTTCGCTCAAATACCTTGTCACGTGATTGTGTGCTTCGGCGACAACGGGCAGGAGTTCTGATTTAAGCGCGATTCCTTTAGGACTCAGATATAAGTTATGCGATCGTTTGTCCGTATCGTTGACAATCCGTTTGACGATTCCCTTCTTCTCGAGCGAGTGGATCATTCGAACGACCGTGCTCTGATCGCGGTCGATTGCTTCCGCAAGTTCTTTTTGCGTCGTTGCGCGGTCCCCGTCCAATACGCTGAGAATACTCCATTGCTCTGGCGTCATCTCATAGGGCTTCAGCTGCTTGGTAAAGTAGTTGGTCATCTTCACATCCGTACGATGGATCAGAAAACCTGTAATGTTATTCAGTTCCATACATCTCTCCAATTGAAATGATCTGTAGACTATACGTTCCCTTTGGCGGAAAACGCTCCTCCCTCTTCGTTATATGCTATAGCATATAAATTAACTCATACAAGGTTCATTGTCAAGGGGATGAGCAACCTCAATCTTATGTGCTTCCATAACAAAAAAACCGCGCAGCGCACGGTTTCCAGGCGTACTATCGATATACTGAGGTCAAATATACCCCTTCTATTTTTTCTTTACAGGTATCCAAATCTCCCCTGTGGTATGTCCGACCATACCATAATACATTTCGAAACTAGGAGCTTCGACCTGTTCGTAACCGGATGTCGGGAACCACTCCGTATAGATTCGTTCCCACAGTTTTTGCAGATCACATTGCGGTTCCGGGAAGATAGCCCACGTTAATGCCGGGACAGAAAGCTTGGTAAACCGCTCTGGAACCTTAAGCCCTTTGGGCAAATGATAGCAGATCATGTACTTGAACAATTCCCCGCCCTGATCATATAGGGCAGCGTGCAATATCGTGTTGCTAAAGCGCCCCAGCAATTCGTTCATAAGCGCAACGCTGCCGTCTTGGTCACATTTCTCCCGGAATTCAGGGACCTCAACGAAAGCCGTTTTCCTGTCCGAATGAATCAGACCATACACGCCAAACATCTCGAACGACCCTTTTTGTTCGATTCGGTAATTCATCTCGATATCCCCTTTGATTGAAGAATGAAAGGACATTCGAGGATAGGCCTTTAGAGAAACGCCTTTGTCGCGCGCAGCGATCGGCATGATCCCATGAAGATTCTTAAACGCCCGCGCAAACGCTTCTGGCGAATCATAGCCGTATTTCATCGCTACGTGAATGACCTTTGCGTCCGTTGTCTGCAGTTCGAATGCCGCCAAAGTCAACCTTCGCCGCCGAATGTACTCCGATAATGACACGCCAGTAATAAACGGAAACATGCGTTGAAAATGATACGTCGAGCAACAGGCTCTCTGCGCGATCTCATCATACGAGATCTCCTCTGCCAGGTTTGTCTCGATATATTCCATCGCGTTATTCATCCTACTCAGCCAATCCATCGAATCCCCTCCCTTCGGGATCAATCTTATCGTAGATAATCACGGAATACCGTGCAGTTTGTGCACCAATAAGTCAGTGTATCAAGGATACGTATCACGCTTCCTCTGCTGCTCCTTCATGGATCTTAAGGCAGTTGCGCAGAACATCCGGCATAGCTTCTAGGAAGAATATAACTAACTGCTTCATCTCCTCTACGAAGTTGGCGCTATCGGGAGCTCCAATTTGGACGGCTACCGTTTGACCCTGGTATACTTCATTGAAGAGCATGATCTCCCGATCATAATGCTGTTTGACATACTCCCGGTGAAGTTCGCTCATCCCGATTATTTGATTGTATTTCTCGAAACACGACTCGTTGAATGGCTTCCTCTTGAATCCAGATGTGTCGATGCCCAACTCCTTCATAATCCCGAAATGAACATCCGAGTATCGGCTAATATCGCTGTTAGCCCGTATCCCGGCCGACTCTACCGTTACGGACGTATTTCCGATCTCATTCAAGTAATGGTTCATGCACAATTCAGCTATGACGCTACGGGTGTAGTTATCCGTACAAATAAACAAAATGTTCATTACCGCATCTCACTCCATGAATTCGAATTGAAATCAGTCCCTAACATCATTGGGGATCTCCGACAGAATATAATGTCTTGAATATTGTCGAGTCTCTACCACTTTGGTCTGACCGTTGTTCTCGAAGACAAGGCCAGCACCCATCTGTTCAATAAAGTCCCACCCCTCATTCTTCATCATAGCCTTGATCACATCATATCTAGATTCGCCTGTGTTCCTCGATATGTATTTGGTGGTCTTGTCCGTGCGGGAATAAGATTCATAACTGCTGTTCGTCCATTCAAGTTCAGCTATGGAAGAAAGTATAGGCAGAGGATTTCCCTCTTGGAACAACGCGCTTCCGAATCGAAAGCCAAGAAGCGCAACGCCTAAGACGACGAGCAGAACTGCGCTTAGTAGGATTTTTCTCATCCTCTTCACAAAGAACCCTCCGACTCTCTAAGTTTGGCTGCAATCCCGCTTCAATAAGCCTCTTCGATTATACCACCAAATTATCCCAAAAATAATGCGCGCATGGCATCTTTTCTAAGCTGCTATCCCTCATACTCCCTCTATCGTTCAATGCTCCGATTACGATCGGTACTGTTGCTAAGCCTCACAGCATCCGGCTTGCCCGGTCGGCATTAAGACAGCTATAACAAGCGTGGTTGGCGTAAGCGGAAAGTCTCACGTAGAACGACATTGCAGACGAACCTTTCATCGCCATGAAGCCCGGTTACAAAGGACTTGGCAATCGCGAAGTCGCGCAGATCCGGCTCGATGAGCCCCACTGCGAGGGCAATATCGGCATCGCACTGATCAAGGGACGATTCCTGTCGCCAGCCGCCATGATTCAAGCAATTTATCGGTGATTATTTTTAAGACGAACTGGCATTCACGAAGCAATAACAAAGCCCATAAGTGAACAAGCCGCCATCACGGCGACTTGTCACAGGCTTCAGAATTTTCTACCCATCAACACCAGAATCTGATTAACGCCGGTACGCTTCAACACATAGTACCCTTGCTCCGCAGCGGTGGCGATCCCTTGATCGTTGCATATGCATAATCCGCCAGCCGCGCATGTGCCATCGTCTCGGACCAACAGCTTGCCGACTAGCCCCACCGCGACCCATTCGGGTCTTCTCGAACGCGGGATATAGACTTGCTGCGGATCCCACTGCGGATTGAGAATCGGCTGCCGTTCCATATGCGCCGGTACGATAAGGTTCCCATTCGAATCCGACCGTGCCGGAACTTCCGCTTCCCGATAGCGTGTTCTACCCCATTCGTCGGTCTCGAATTTCCGCGCCCATCTTAGATCTGCGCTGTCCGAGAGAAACGCCGGCTTGGCGCTCGTAATGCCGATGACATACCGGTCCTCCGCTTGCGCGATTCGAACCCGTTCGCCCGCCAAGGCCACGAAATAGCCTGGTTCGATTGGAAGACCGTCCTCGGTCTCGAACATCTCCGCATAGTCGGCTGCCGGACTGCTGACCGTTCCGTCGATTTTCACGTCGCCGCTGCTTAAGATTTTGGCCGCTAGTCCCGGTTCGGTATCGCTAGTTCCGTTCGCCAAGTACCAGGAGTACGACGCCTCGTCGGCCGCGCCGAACTTCCCCATAATATGGACGCCTTCCAACTCATTCGTCGTCGTCCCTTGTCCTTGCGCATGCGAGACGAAGCTATCGGCAACCGTATTCACGCCTTGCGTATGGGACGCGAACCCGCTCGCGGTCGTAATGGCTCCCTCCGCATGGGCGCATTGACCGCTCGCGATCGTCTGGCTGCCTTGCGCATGGGATAAATCTCCGTTGGCCAGCGTACGCTGACCTTCTGCATGGGCAAAAATCCCGCTCGCTTCATTCAAGTTGCCTTCGACATGCGAAGCTCGGCCGCTGGCAATATTGTTCTCGCCCTCGGCATGCGAAGCCTGGCCGGAAGCCGTCGTCTCCATCCCTTCCGCGTGCGAATCCAATCCCGTCGCCTGCGTAAGTTCTCCCTCGGCATGGGCACCGATTCCATGCGCTTGCGAGAAAATGCCCTCGGCATGGGATTGGTTACCGATGGCACGCGTCTCCCAGCCTTCGGCGTGCGCGTAAACCCCGCTTGCGATTGAAGCACCGCCCTCCGCATGGGCAGCTGGACCGATCGCCTGCGAGAGATACCCTTCCGCATGAGCGGATGCGGAGCTCGCCAGTGTGGCGAAACCCTCCGTATGCGCATTCTCGCCGCTCGCGATGGTGCTTTGCCCTTCAGCATGCGAGTACAACCCGCTCGCGACCGCGCCTCCGCCTTCGGCATGAGAGGCAGGGCCGACCGCTTGCGTCAAGTACCCTTCCGCATGCGAAGCTGCCCCGGCAGCGATCGTATTGTTGCCTCCCGCTTCCGAACAAGCGCCTATTGCTTGTGAATCACAGGCCATAACGTCCCCACTCCTTTTTGTCTGCGAATGCGTAGAATCCATAGCAGCTTCAACAAAAGCGTCCGTCCGTGTGTCATGCATGAACGTCGGACAATCCGCTGGCTCACGCTACCATTCTATGAAACTCGCAAACGTAAAGCATGGGCCAACTAGAAGCGAATTGGATCGCATGATCGCGCCCCCTGTACGGATGAGCTTTAACCTCTAGCGATCAATTGGTCGCGTCTTGGACCGACCGAAACGAAGGAGATCCTTGCGTCGATCATCGATTCAATAAAATTCACATAGTTCTGCGCAGCTTCGGGAAGTTCCTCGAACGATCGGACATGCGCGATATCGCATTTCCAGCCGTTCAACCGTTCATATACGGGCTTAGCATGCTCAAGCCGCGCGCTTACCGGAAAATCCGTCGTCCGTGTGCCGTCCGAAAGTATGTAGCCCGTACAGATCGGAATTTCGTCCAAGTATCCAAGCACATCCAGATTGGTCAACGCCACTTCGGTCGCGCCTTGAATCGCGCAGCCGTACCGGGTCGCCACGGCATCGAACCATCCTACGCGGCGCGGACGACCGGTAGTCGCCCCGAATTCTCCAGCATCCCCGCCGCGGCGGCGCAGCTCTGTCGCGGACTCGCCTTCTAATTCCGTCACGAAAGGTCCCGCGCCGACACAGCTGGAATACGTTTTGGTAACGGCCATGACGCGAGTGATCGCATAAGGCGGCAACCCTGCTCCTACTGGGGCAAACCCGGCAAGCGTGGAAGAAGAGGTCGAATAGGGATAGATCCCATGGTCTGGATCCCGAAGCACGCCGAGCTGCCCTTCCAAGAGAATCGATTCGCCTTGAATATAGGCTTCATGAAGCAGCTTCGAAGTATCCCCCACATAGGGACGGAGCTTCACCGCATGCTCGATTAACTCGGGCAGCAGTTGATCGGCTTGAATAGGGCTGATTCCATAGAGATGGGTGAGCAGCGCATTTTTGGCTTCCAACGAATGTTGCAGCCTCCGCTTCAGTCGTTCCTCGTCATACAGATCGGCCACTTGAATGCCGAGCTTCATATATTTGTCCGCATAGAAAGGCGCGATCCCGCGTCTCGTCGACCCGAAGCTATTCACGCCCAGCCGCTCTTCTTCCAGCTCATCTAACAATCGGTGGATGGGAAGCACGATCTGAGCCCGATCCGATACATAGAGACGGGGTTCAGGAACGCCTCGATCAAGCAGTTCTTCCCTTTCTTTCATCAGGACTTCGACATCAAGCGCAGTTCCTGGTCCGATCACATTCGTTACGTTCGGATTAAACACGCCGGAAGGCAGCATATGCAGCGCGAATTTGCCGTAGTCATTGATAATCGTGTGACCCGCATTGCTTCCTCCCTGATATCGAACGACATAAGAGGATGTTGCCGCAAGCACATCCGTCATTTTCCCTTTCCCTTCGTCTCCCCAATTCGCCCCTACGATCGCGGTAACGCTCATCTCAACGACCTCCTGTACTTGATTTCCTTTACAAGGAAAATTATAATTTCCATAGGACCCATCAGTAAAATTGATATTCATAATATCCCCCATAAAATGAGGTAATGACAATGGAAGTGAATCTCGAGTGGTATCGCGTTTTTTATTGGACGACGAATCTAGGGAGTTTGACGAAGGCCGCCGAGAAACTCCATATTACGCAGCCGGCGATCAGCCATACGTTGAAACAATTGGAGCAACGTTTCGGAGGGCCGTTGTTCTTTCGTACAGCCAAAGGGGTTAACTTAACAGCGGAGGGCGAAGTGCTGTATCAGTTTGTCGAAAAAGCGATCCATCTGCTGGAACTGGGCGAACGAAAAATGGCCGAAATGCAAAATCTCCTCGACGGAGAAATCACAATCGGCGCAAGCGATACATTATGCAAGCATTATTTGCTTCCCCATCTGGAGGATTTCCATCGTCAATATCCCCAAATTAAGGTTCGCGTAACCAACAGGACGACGCCGGAGACGATCTCGCTGCTGAAAGAGGGCAAAATCGATTTTGGCCTGGTCAGTCTGCCAGTAGAGGATCCCAAAATCGACTTCCGATTCAGCTCTCCCCAACAGGATTGCCTGGTCGGCAATGCGAATTATGTTGAGCTGGCCAACAGTCCCTTGCCGCTTGAACAGTTACATCAATACCCGCTGATGCTGCTTGAGTCCGGCAGTAACACAAGGCAATACATCGATGCTTTCGCACAGGGACACCAGATCCAGCTTCAACCCGAATTCGAGCTCGGCAGCCACGATCTGCTCGTTCAGTTCGCCGTCAGCGGCATCGGCCTTACCTTTGTCGTACGCGAATACGTAACCGAGGAGCTCGAATCCGGCAAGTTAGTCGAAATTCCGTTAACGCCGGCAATTCCCACCCGGCATGTCGGAATCGCCACGCTTCGAGGCGTGCCGCTCTCGTCTGCCGCCAAACATTTTGTGAGCCTATTGCCTGGATCGATCGGCTAGGCGCTCGGACCGTTCAACACCTTCTCTTCCGTCCCGCTGCCCGCCATCGGCGTATACACGCAGCAGTGCACATCCTCGTTGCCATTGATCTGGCCGAAGGTGTGGATCTCGAAGCATAACTCGCCAAGCTCCGGGTGATTCAACGTAAAAGGCTGGGCCTTCTTCTCTTGCACGTCAAGGCGGTCCCATAACGCAGCGAATGCATCGCTTTGAGCGGACAACTTGTTGGCAAAAGACGCATACCACCCGTCCCCTTTCGACTGACCATAATACGACCGAAGGATGGCCGCGCTATATTCGGCGAACGCTTCCCAGTTCAAGACGCGTTCGCGCAGATACGGGTTCATGAATAGGGACCACACCAAGTTGCGGCCCATCGCCGGATCTTCCAGAAAGTCGTACAGGAGTCGAGGCGCCAAGCGGTTCCAAGCGATGATCTCGGTCCGGCGATTGACAATGATCGCAGGGTAAGGCAGGTGGTCGATAATCTTCTGCAAGCCTGGCTCCACCGGCGAGGTTGGCGTAACTTCTGACCGATCCGGCACATCGCCGAATCCCGATAATCGCATGACATGCAGCGTCTCATCGGGGGACAGGAGCAGCGCTCTGGCGATATTGGCCATCACGTCCCTGGATGCCGCCACGTCTCTTCCCTGTTCCAGCCAGGTGTACCACGTGGTGCTGACATTCGCGATTTCGGCCACTTCCTCGCGGCGGAGTCCTGGCGTCCTCCTCCTGCCGTATCCGCCGCCGATACCGACGTCTGCCGGTTGCAGCTTCTCCCTGCGCGATTTCAGGAATTCCCCGAGCAGGCTACGGGTTTGCGTCATGCTAGCAGCACCTCCGAGTTCGCGTTTCATCCATTGCCATCTTCGTACATCGTACCATCCCTATCGCGGCCAAAGAAAGCCTCTCTTCCGCGATCAGGCGGACGAAAGGCTGTGCAGGATCACGCATTCTCGTTTTATGATCATGAACGATACCCTAAAGCGCGACCAATAACTTACGCCATCTGCAGCACCAGCTTGCCCGTGGCCTGCCGGCTCTCGAGCAGGCGGTGCGCTTCGCTTGCCCGCTCCATCGGATAGACGCCGTACACTTCCGATCGGATCTTCCCGTTTGCGAGCAGCTGCATCGCATCCCTTGCCGCCTGTCCCACTAACTGCGGATCATATACGGCATAGGCCCCTAAGTTAAACCCGGCAATGTTCTGGTTCCCCAGCCAAATCTCGTTCGTGGCATGCATCAGTTCGCCGCCGCTCGCATTGCCGAGCGCGATCATCTGCCCCAGCGGCTTCAGAAGCTCCATGCTGCGCGCTCTCGTCTCTCCGCCGACCGGGTCAAAAATGGCGTCGACTCCCCGCCCATGGACCAGCTGTTTCGTAATCGCCACAAAATCCGATCGCAACAGCAATTCGTCATACCCCAGCGAGGCGGCGAGCTTGATTTTATCCGATGAACCAACCGTTCCAAGTACCTTACTTGCGCCGAACCGCTTGGCGATTTGCCCGAGGAAGCTGCCCAATCCGCCTGCTGCTGCGTGAACGAGGATGGTATCTCCTTCTCTCATTCGGTTCACGTATTTGACGGCCATATAAGCAGTCGTCAAGTTGACGATGGAAGCAGCGGCATCGCTCATTTCCACTTGGCCATCCAGCTCGTCAAGCGGGACGGTTAGCTCAGGCGTCACTCTTGCTTGGGTCGCGTATCCGCCAAGCTCCAGCAGTTTCATGGCAGCGACCGGCTGACCGACCCGGTATCCGTGCACGCCATCGCCTATGGACCGCACATAACCGGACACTTCGAGTCCCGGTATGATCGGGAACGGGAACAACTCCGCGAACGCGCCATTGCGTGCCAATATGTCCACGAGCCCCACGCCCGCATACGCCACGTCGATGATCATTTCCCCGTATCTTGGCGTAAGATCCGGCATTTCCTTTACTTGCAGCACCTCGGCTCCGCCTGCCTGTTCAATAACGATCGATCTCATCTTGACTACCTCCCTGGTCGGATATTTACGAGCTCATCTTACCAAGGCGGCATCCGGTCAGACAGGTTTGGATTATACGGGTATAAAAAATAACAGACTAAAGGTTCATCCGATTCGCCTCGAGAAGCGACCATAACCGTTCGGTCAATTCTTCCGCGGAACAAGGCATGGACGCGTTGAACCACCACTCGATGACGCCGACGATCGCTGAACTCATGAATTGCGCGAATATTAACTTGCCCAGCTCATCCAGGCCAGCGCTATCCGCTTTCAGATGCTCCATGAGTTGGTTGTGAATCATTCGGCTCAGATGCGTGCGGAAGGAAGGGACGTCTTTCATGTCGAGCAAAGTCTTATACAATAGCGCATTGTTCTCGATCTCTTGAATCGTTCGGAGCAACGGGGCTTTCGATGGAAAAGGTCCTGCCGCGTCTATGGAGTAGCAGCATTCCATCAGATGGTTCAGCTGGTTCTCGACGCACTTGTCCAACACCGCGTAATGCGAGTAGACGGTGCCTCGATTGACATCGGCAAGCTCCGCGATTTCGTTAATCGTTATTTTCTCGAAGTCCTTCTTGGCGATCAACTGCAAGAATGCATGCATGATGGCGGCCTGGTTTTTCTTGATTCTGCGGTCCAATGAGGCGCGCTCCTTTTTTGTACAATTGATCGGAGTCTGTTGAAAAACGGACAAAACCGATAGATCTAGCGATTGCCGCTTACTTAAGAGGTTGCTATCCTGATTCTATTCAATGCGTCATTGAAAATCAAAAGATATTGACTAAGGGAGATTAGGCAATGCGAATATTGGTTTACGGCGCAGGCGTTCTCGGCAGCTATCTGGCTCATGTGTTGGTGCGCGGCGGAAATGAGGTAACTATACTGGCGAGAGGCAAGCGGGCCGAACAGCTGAAGTCGAATGGACTTGTCATACGGCACTACTTTCAGCGCCGCAACACCGTCGATCGAGTTAACGTCATCCGCGAGCTTGCGCCTGACGATCGTTATGATCTGATCTTTGTCGTCATGAAGTACAATGATTTCCCGACGGTTCTGCCTACACTAGCGGAGAATCAATCTACCAATATCGTGCTCGTGGGTAATAATGCTGATGCGCGGGGGATGCAGCAAAAACTGCAGGAAAAGAGTTCCTCGAAGAAAAATGTTAACTTCGGGTTTCAGCTTAGCGGCGGGCTTCGGGAGGAGAGCGGACGCATCATCTGCATCCGCGGCGGCGGGCAAATGATAGTAGGCAGTTTAGAAGGCGGAATCACGATCAAGCCGCTCCTGGAGCAAGCATTCAAGAACGCGAAGTACAAACTAACCTATCATGAAGATATGGACGCTTGGCTAATGAGCCACCTCGTCATGATCGTTGCCTTGAACGCGGTCAGTTTTCTACATCATGGCGATCTGAATCAAGCCTCGAGGGACAACCGGTTGTTAAAGCAAGCTATTATGGCTATGGATGACGGGCATCGAGTATTGGAAAAGTTGAACTATACTATTACGCCTGCCAGTCAAGGCAATCTAGCCCGTAAGCATAGACGAATCTTCTACTACGGGCTCAAGTTCATCCACAAGTTATCGTTCATGAAGTTCGTGGATGGTTCGTTCAATGAAATAGCCGCGTTGCTCGATTCGTTCCGTAAGCTTAAAGAGCAAGTCGATGTGGCAACACTCGCTTGGGATGCTTTGGAGAAGCGTACGATGGCCAAGTTTGTTGCCCGCCTATAGCGTTAGAGAACCAGCGATGATATCATGCTGATTCTCTATTTCATCGCTGTTTCTCTAACGGCATACCTTTCAAGAAAACTCGCCTTCTTGCAATCTCGAAACGATAAGATCGACGGTTTGTTCCGCCGTTAATTCCGATGAATCCAACCACAATCCTATTTGCGGCGTTTCATCCCGGAGTACGCGATCCAGCGCTTCGACGGTCCAAGCCCCGTAACCTTGTTTGGAACGGCCAGCCTCTCTTGCCGCAACCGTTGCCGTATTCGGACATAACGCGACGATATAGAAAGGCCGGCTGCGGATGTACGAGATAAAATCGTTCAACATCGGTCCGATGACGACATCTTGCACAATAACGGTAAACCCTGCTTGAACATACATCTCCGCGGATTGCGCGGCAAGCCGATACCGCAGCCGCAGCTGATTCAATTCATCGCTTCCCGCATCGGGCTCAACCTCTTTGCGGTCATTGACGATCATTCTTCGGAAAAGATCGCCACGCACATGCACGGATTTCGGAAAACGTTCGGCGAGCAGCTGAGCTACCGTTGATTTGCCGCTGGCCATAATTCCGGTAATGAGAATTATGCCGGGGCTATCCTGCAACATATGGAACATCATCCTTTCCACGAGGATCTATCGAACATTATAACCAGACTTTTACGTACGCCACAAATTACTTTCTTCTATTACAGAAGGAAAAAAGCCAGACCGGTGAATCTGGCCTAGCTCTTCAGCAGCAACCTCACGGCTGCTTCTTATGGGTTGACTTTCAACCGATACATTCTTGCTTCATAAGGGCGAAGCAAATACTGCGGCAGCTCATCCTTGTAGTTCGCAATCAGCAGCTCTTTCTCGCCAGTCAGCGAATCCGGAAGCGCATACGGCACTTGCTCTCCGTAGAAATTACACAGCACAATGATCGTTTCTCCATCAAGCGTGCGCGTGTAGGCAAAAATATGGGCGTCTTCAGGGAAGAGCAGCTCGTAATCCCCGTAGATGATCACCTCATGCTCCTTGCGAAGCTGGATCAGCTTTTGATAATGATAGAAGATGGAGTCGGCCTCGGTGAGCTCCTGCTCGGCATTGATGCTCGTATAGTTCGGATTCACCCGAATCCACGGCGTACCTGTCGTGAAACCCGCTTCCGCCGTTGCGTCCCACTGCATCGGCGTACGCGCGTTATCTCGCCCTTTGGTATAGATCGAGGCCATGATCTCCTCTTGCGGATAACCTTGGTCCGTCCGTTCCTTGTGCAGGTTGAGCAGCTCGATATCCCGGTATTCTTCGATCGGATATTGCACGTTGGTCATCCCGAGTTCTTCGCCTTGGTACACATACGGCGTGCCCTGCATGCCGTGCAGCAAGGTAGCGAGCATTTTCGCCGACTCGACTCGGTACTCGCCGTCATTTCCCCAACGGGAGACGATTCTCGGCAAATCGTGGTTGTTCCAGAACAAGCTGTTCCAAGCCTCGCCTTTGAGCTCCGTCTGCCATTTGGATAACACATGCTTCAGCTTCATGAAATCCAGCGGCGCCAGATCCCACTTGCTCTTGCCCGGCTGCTCATCCAGTCCGATATGCTCGAATTGGAATACCATCGAGAATTCGGAGCCGTCCGGATTGCTGAACAGCTTCGCGATCTCCGGCGTTGCGCCCCACGTCTCGCCAACCGTAAGCAGATCCGCACGTCGGAAGGTTAACCGGCTAAGCTCTTGAATATATTCATGCAGCTTCGGTCCATTGCCGGTAATAAGCCGGTCTGGCTCCTTGGCGATCAGATCGATGACATCGAGACGGAAACCGCCGACACCGCGGTCGATCCACCAGTTGATCATATGATAGATCTCTTCCCGGACTTTGGGATTCGCCCAGTTGAGGTCAGGTTGTTTCACCGAGAAAAGATGCAAGAAATATTGGCCAAGCTCCGGCACATACTCCCATGCCGATCCGCCGAAGATACTGCCTAATTCATTCGGCGGCGTGCCTGGTTCCCCATCGCGCCATACATAGTAGTCATAGTACGGATTGTCTTTGCCCTTCTTCGCCTCGACGAACCACGGATGCTCGTCCGACGTGTGGTTCAATACAAGATCCATAACGATTTTAATGTTGCGTTTGGCCGCTTCTTGAATGAGCGCGTCCATGTCGGCAAGCGAACCGAACATCGGATCGATATCCTGGTAATCCGAGATATCGTAGCCGTTGTCATCCTGCGGCGATTTGCAGACCGGAGACAGCCAGATCGCGCCGATCCCGAGCTTCTCCAAGTAATCGAGCCGATTCAGAATGCCTTTCAGGTCACCGATGCCATCACCGTTGCTGTCTTGGAAGCTGCGCGGGTAAATTTGATACACGACGGTTTCTTTCCACCATTTCTTGTTGTCCATCATCCAAATCTCCTTGTTTCTCTCTGATCGTAACCCCATACTTAGGTTACTTGAATAACTATACATGGTTCTGATCGAACTTGCATCTTTGCCTAGTTCGAGTAAATGGATTCCAGATATCGCACGAATTTTTGAATACCAGCTGAATATAAACTTAAAATTGGACTCCAAAAGAGGAAGCCATATATACGTTTTAGGCACTTAGACTTATAGTAGGATAGTCTAACCTATAAACAGGAGAAATTACCAATGGACCCATTACATTTTGAGGGGGAGCCATCAACTTTAAGACCCTTCTTGTATCGTAATTCAAGCAGCTCAGAGACATCTTCTTAGGAGGCATTTTTTCATGTTCAGATTAACCGTTTCGAAGAAAATAATCGGTATGGCATTATCCATTGTTATATTATGTTCCGCAGCATCGGTAATAGGAGATCTCATTATCCGAAATATGTCTGATTCTATTAAAACGATGGGATCGAGTAGTCTTCCATCGGTTGTTATCCTTGGTAATATGGAAAGCGCAGTGAATCGATTAGATCGTAATAGTGTTCTTCATGTTATGAGCCAAATGACGTCCTTGTCTGCGAAAAATGCTCCGAAAGCTGGTCCGAAAGATGCACCAGATTCTTCAGCTGGCGAAGAGAACATCTCAGGAGATACAGCACAAGCGATTACAGATACGGTTGCTGATATGGAGAAACAAATAGAAGCCTATCAGAATAACTATCTAGAGGCTGGCAGTGAAACCGAACTGTTTAACACCTTCTATTCTTCTTGGACAGCGTATCGAGATCAAGTGGTTGCTAACTCAGGTATTTCAAAAGCTGCGTCCAAATCCAATGGCGGTGGTCAAAGTAACATCGGAGATTTGTATGAAGCTACATTGAATGGGATCAGCGCATTAAAAGACTCAAATGTAAACGAAGCAAAGCTTCTGTTAGACCAGTCTGAACAGCAGTCAAACGCGGGTGTGATTACGCATGCATTTGCAGCCGTCTTAAGTATTGTCATTGCGGTATTGGTCAGTATCTTCATGGCTAAATCTATCACAAAACCACTGAATCGTATCGTACGACAAATTAAAGAGGTTACCAATGGGAACCTCATGGTTGCTCCATTAGCAGCCAAAAGCAAGGATGAGATCGGCGAGCTCACAACGGACTTTAATAAGATGAGCCAGTCGCTGCGATCGCTGATGTCTTCCGTGGTTGAAAACGCACTGTTAGTCGCTTCGACCTCAGATCAGCTAACAGCAAGTGCGGAACAAACCAGCATAGCAACGGAGCAGATTGCAGTAAGCGCAGCTAACCTGGCAGAAGGTGCTGAATCACAGCTGCGGCAGCTTTCGGAAACATCGGATACAGCCAATGGCGTTTCTAAGCGGATCGCAAGTATCACCAGAAGCTTTAACACCGTTTCAACGTTAATTGACGTGTCTCTCGATAAAGCCGAGAAAGGCAATGAGGTCATTACCACTACCTTTGAGCAGATGAGAGAGGTACAAAGTAAAGTAACGCAATCTGCGGCTTCAGTCACTATTCTGAACAACAAATCAGCGGAGATTAATCAAATCACACTCCTAATTAAGGAGATTGCAGCCCAAACGAGCTTGCTGTCCTTGAATGCTTCCATTGAAGCGGCTAGAGCAGGGGAACATGGCAGAGGGTTTGCCGTTGTGGCAGCTGAAGTACAGAAACTCGCGGGACAATCCGATCATGCAACGAAAAAAATAACGGAATTAGTAGACGAGGTTATCTCAAGCACGAATGACGTCATGCTGTCTATTGAGGAAGGTGTAAAGGCTTTGGCGGTTGGGATGGAATCCGTGGAGGAGGCTGGAATATCCTTCTCAGAAATCGTCGAATCCGTTCAGGGCATTAGTTCTGAAGCCGAGCAGGCAATCCATGAAACAAAGTCAGTGAATGAAGATGCGCTCACCATGGCAGAGGCAATGAAGGATATTGCCGTAATCGCGCAGCGCGCAACCAAAAGTACGCAAACCGTTGCATCGATCGTGGAAGAAACGATGGCATCGATGGAAGAAGTTTCAGCCGGATCGAACATGTTGTCCAAGATGGCAGACGATCTGAATGATACGGTTTCCATCTTTAAGGTATAGGGTAAACCAGATCGGAAGAATATGCGTCCGCGCAGAGAATTCGGTAACACAAACATTGTCTTTAAAACCCAGGGGCGTCCCAAGGCCATCTTTTGATGACTTTTGAGTCAGCCCCTTTTGTCATGCCCCCCACTCCTTCATGCGCCCAACTATACGTTAAAGCGATACCCCACGCCCCAGATCGTCTCGATCATAACGGGCTTCGACGGGGTACGCTCGACTTTCTCTCTCAGCTTGCTGATGTGCACCGTCACGGTGGCATTGTCTCCGATTGCGTCATAACCCCAAATCCGCTCGAATAGCTCGTCTTTCGTAAACACGCGATTCGGATGCGAGGCCATGTAGAGCAACAGATCATACTCTTTGGTCGTCAAAGTGACCTCGGAGCCGTGCGCGAATACTTTGCGAGCCAGCTTATCGATAAGAAGACCGTTCAGCCGCAGCTCGTCTTTGGGCTGCAGGACATTCGGGTTCATGCCGCTCGTCAGCCGTTCGAATCGAGCGAGATGCGCCTTGACGCGGGCGACCAATTCGCCAACGCTGAACGGCTTGCTGATGAAATCGTCTGCTCCAAGACCGAGGCCGCGAATTTTATCGATCTCTTCTTTTTTGGCAGAAACCATTAGAATCGGAATCGGCTTCACTTGCCGCACTTGCTTGCAAATTTCGTATCCATCTATGCCAGGCAGCATTAGGTCGAGCAGGATCAAGTCGATCTCTCCGGCTATGGCCCGCTGCAGTCCGATATCTCCGTTCTCCGCAATCTCTACCGCATAACCGCTTGCTTCGAGATAATCCTTCTGAACTTCGGCGATCACCGAATCGTCCTCAATAATTAGTATCTTCTTCACAGCCTACCTCCTCGGCATGTTCTTTTGTAGGGGCAGCGCGATGGAGATAGTCGTCCCGGCCCCCGCTATACTGTCTGCCCAGACAGCGCCGTCATGTTCTTCGATGATCTGTCTTACGATCGCAAGCCCTAGTCCGCTCCCCCCTTGCTCGGAGGTACGCGCCTTATCGGCACGGTAGAAGCGTTCAAAAATATGAGGCAGCGCCGACGCCTCGATTCCCTTCCCGTTATCCGTGATCCTTACGGTTACCGTGCCGTCGCCTTGTGGCTCCGTGTTCGTGGTGATGGTGAAGCGAAGTTCTTTGGTCGGCTTATCCATATGCTTCAGGCTATTCTCGACAATGTTCATGATCGCTCGGCCCAGCTTCTCCTGATCCGCATTCACGATAACCGGCGCGCCTGGCTCCTGATCAAGTGCAACCTGCAGCGAATCTCGGCCCTCGCCTGCCTGCAGCCGTAGTTCCTCGACGCAATCCTGCAAGAAAGCGTTCAAGTTAAGCGGGGCAAAATGGAACGGAAGTTTCTTCAAATCGAGCTTGGAGAACAAGAACAATTCCTCGATCATGCGATCCATATCGGCCGCTTTCTTATGGATCATATTGATATATTTCAGCTGCTTCTCCGGCGTATCCGCAATGCCGTCACGCATATTATCCGCGCAGCCTGCAATGGCTGTAATCGGCGTCTTGAGGTCATGCGAAATGCTGGAGATCAGTTCCTTGCGATTCTCCTCTACCTGCAGCTGAACCCGGAGCGATTCTTTGAGTCTCACGCGCATCTCTTCGAACGCGCTTCCCAGCTGGCCCAGCTCATCCTTTCGCTTATTCAGCTTCAACGGCTGATCCAGATTTCCTTCCTTAATATGCTCGGCGGCGGCCTTCATCGCCTTAATCGGACGAATGAGGCTTCGCGACACGAAGTAAGTGAGCAGACCGTTCGTCAGGACGACGACGCCAATCATGGAGAACGCGACGATCGGGAAGAACGTTTGGATCAGCGCGTTGGTTTGCGTAATATCCGACAAGAAGTAGACCTCTCCGGCGCTTCCATCATCGAACGATACCGCATGCGCGGAGAATGAATAGGTCCTCTCCAGCAGATCGAATTCCGGATCCGACCACTTATCGGTCGAGACGGAGTCCAATTTCCGGCTCAACTCGTTCTGCCCCACATCCGCAAGCAGGGGGGAGATATACGTCATCTGTTCCCCTTTCATAAGGATCATCGCAGCCTGTACATCATTCAACTGATCGCCGACTTGGCGCAAATAATTCTGATTCTCCAGCAGCGATGGGTCATAATCGAACAGATAGGTCAGCCCGGAAAAATGCCGATCCTGTTCCTCTCCCATCACGCGTGCTTCGTGAATCTCATGAATGCTCTTCAAATTGAACGGTATTCGGACGCCGATCTCGTCGCTGAATATCATCATGACCAGCCCAGCCATCGACGCAAGGAACAAGATGACGGGAACCAGGATCATGGCAATATAAGACACAAGCAATTTCAGGCGGATCGACATGGGCAACCAACTCCTTTAGGTATGGGACAAACCTTGCGGGCAATTAGAACGACTGCTTCTCGAACCGGTACAGACCCGCGGCATAACTCATTATACCGTGCGCCAGAATGAACATGAAGAGGATGACCAGCTGATTAATTGGCGGAGCGGTTGCCAACCACAGACGATACCAGTCCGTCTGGTCGAATATATTCCATGTCGATGCCGCCGGGAAGAAGAACGGCTGCAGCTTCGCGCCCAGGTAAATGAACAGGAGAAGCAGGAACGCGCCTGTGCTGCTCCCGAACCATTGTACGACGAAGACCGCAATGAGTGCTAGCGCGACCATGGGTACGAATGCGGCCAAATAGATGCCTAGACTTTGCACGGCACCAAGCGCGGACGAACCGCTGCCAAGACCCATAACGAACTCCATCAAGAGGGAGATCAGCCATGTCTCGCCGAGCAGCGTCAAGCACAGCACGGCGACGGCGGTTACTTTGGAAGCATAGACGGCGGATCGGGCAATCGGCCTCGTCAATACATTTTTCATCGTGCGTGACGCTTTCTCTCCTGCGAACATTTCGGCTACGACCAGGAACAAGACCGGCGGCAACCACAGGACGGTCAGAGCGTCCAGCATGAGCAGCGGCAGACCGGCCGCCCCGCCTGATCCGATGAAGCTGATTCCGGTTCCGTTGTTCAAGCTCCCCAGGAGGAATCCGGCCAATACGGGGACGATACCCGTGAGAACAAGCAGCAGCAGGATTTTTCGTTGGACGAACAACTTCTCGATTTCATTGCGCACGTTCGCGGTATAACTATGCATGAACGATCGATGCCCCTTTCTCTTGATGCTGTATGGCGGACAAATAAGCAGCCTCGAGCGTCATGCCGCCGCCGGTCAATTGAGCTAGCGAGCCCTGACCGATCACGGAACCGGCTGACATCATGCAGGCATGCGTGCATACTTGCTCCATCTCGTGGATGCCATGGCTGGAGATGAGGAATGTCGTTCCCTCCTCCTTAGCGAGCCGGGCAATCAGGCCGCGCAGCCAGACGATGCCTTCAATATCTAGCCCATTCGTCGGCTCATCCAGAATGATGAGCTCCGGCTTAGCAAGCAGCGCCGCAGCAATCGCAAGCCGCTGCTTCATGCCAAGCGAATAACGGGAGACTTTCTCCTCCCGATATTCCGCCAAACCAACGAGTTCCAGCACTTCATCGATCCTGCCTTTGGGCAGCGCCGGGTAGAAGCGGGCGGCCAGCTTCAGATTGCGGGACGCGCTCATGTAACCGTAGGCGTCGGCTGTCTCGATCAAGCAGCTGACCTTGGACATCGCCGCCGCGAACTGCTGCGCAATATCATGTCCGAACAAGCTGACGCGCCCGGCGTCCGGAAGACTTAGACCGGTCAGGATTTTCAGCAGCGTCGTCTTGCCCGCACCATTCGGTCCGAACAGCCCCCACACTTCCCCCTTGTTTACGCTTAAGCTTATATCTGCAATGCCGCGGCCGCCCGGGTATCGCTTGGTGACCTGTCTGATCTCCATGACCGGCTCCATGTCTTAAATCGCTCCTTTCGCCGTTCTATCCGTTATTTGCGCTGCGTTCTTACTTCTTTGGGCCCTCGTGGCCGAATTCTTCGGGATTCACGAGCTCAACCTTTTTGCCTGTCAAATCGACGGTGTCCGGCGCAACATGCTCCCTGTCCGTGAGATCCAGTTCCAGATCCAGCACCAACTCATGCGTCTTACCTTGCGCGTCCTTGCCGGTAACCTCGATCGCCGCACGCTGATTGCTGATATAATTCTCCTCGTCGATGACGGCATCTAGATTGATGGCCGTAATCCGGACTTCCTCTACGAGATCAGGCAGCTCGATGTCCATCCCTTCCGCCGGACCTGCCTCCGGCTTCCACTCCTCTTCGCCGGCCGCAGCGGTGATGAGAAGCGAGCTAATCGCCTGAACCGGTGCCGATATTTGGGCGCTATTCAGATGTAAGGAAACGAGTTGGCCGCCATTCTCGTCTTCTGCCAGCGTCACTTGGTGGCGCAGCTGGCCAACCAAGGTGTCGAATACATTCTCGACGAGCTCGGCATGGTTACCATTATGCATGGCGCCGTGTTCGGCCATTTCCTCTTCGTTGCCCTCATGTTCGATGACCTGGTAGACTTCCTGGTCACTATGCTTCAAGACCGTTTGCCCGTCATGGTGATACACGTTCAGCGACTTGCTTGCCTGACCGGCCGTAAACTGTACGGAAGCACTAGCTGCATGGTTGGCGATGTCGCCTTTAAAGCTCGTGCTCGCATTCAGCAGCGATGTGCCGTTGTCGGACAGTTGCAGCGAAGCTTCGCCGGCCATGCTCGTAACGGTATGCGTCTGCTTCCAAGCGGCCTTATAGACTTCGTAGCCTGACCCTCCTGCACTAGCCGACAATCCGCTCGCCAACAGCATAATCGCACCGATCCCAATTCCTGTACCCATCATAATCTTCTTCTTCATTGCTTCCTGCCTCCTCATATTCGGTTGCTTCAGACAGTCATTCAAGTTACTGCCGCCCGCTGTTAACAGAATATCCGCCAGCTCTAAAGTCCCTCTAAGGAAAGTCTTAAAAAAGTATAAAATCGGAAAAACAAGGATGGATGACACGGAGATAAACAAAAAAACCGACGCGCAATGCTGCGCCTCAGCTCCATCTCCTTTTACAAGCAATGATCCGATTCATGGCCGCCTGTGCCCGAGCTACCAGCTCTGCCTTCGTCTCCCCGCCAACAGCAACAGCGATTTGAGGCAATGATTCGAACCTTCTCATGAACAACAAAGACCGCCTCGGCAATCGCTTACCGAAGCGGTCTATCATTCATTCAATAGGAGGAAGATTATAGATCAAGAATGAGTATATTAACCGAATGAGCAGGCAGAGTCACCTGAATATGCTCACCGTCCAGCGCGATGTTACGCTCCGTCGGAACGACCTGCTCGTCGCCCTTCTTATTGACGTTCGGCACATGGACGAGCGCCTCGTCACCGGTTAGCGTAATCAATCGGCCTACCGGAGCAGCCGTCAGTCCTTCCAGGTTGATCTGGGTTGTTTTCGCAAATCCGTCCGCATTGACGAGCTTCACATAGAGATGCCGGTCATCCTTCGATACCGTGGCGTAGAGATCGCGATTGTAGGCTTCCAGCTTATAGTCATGGATGTGGCTGACCTTCGTGCCGTTCGTGTACAGACATACGAGACGATCGCCGCGCGATCCGCCGCCGTAATTGACGGTGATCGTATACGGACTGTTCACCGCGAGCTCTTCATAACCGCATGCACGCAGATTGCCGGCTGCCGTACTGGAGGAATAATCGCCAAGCGTGTAGCCTTCAACGCCTTGTTTGAATACTTTGACCCCGGTCGCATTGCCGTTATAACCGATCGCGTATTGGATCATGTCCTTCTTCTCCGGGGTCGGGTCCATGAGGCCGACGCCAATGTAGAAGCCTTCGGCGCCGGACAATTTGGTCGCTTCTACCTCCACCTTGTAATTCGTCCAGCTGTCGCTGCGAATATACAGACCGTTCAGGCCATTACGCTGCGCTTCCAGCACAAGGCCTCGCTGTGAATCGATCGAGTATCCCGCAGCACCTGGGATCAGCTCCCACGCTTCATGCAACGGTTGAGTGAAATCCTGTTCGAGCAGAACGGAACCATCCGCGTTGGAGGTTACTTTCACGCGCTTCACCTGAATCGTCGCATCCCCAGTAGCAATTTCAATGCCGCCGCGAGGAATAAGCTTAGTGAGCGCTCCGTTCCGATAAGTCTCGAAGGAAGTCTTCAGTACTTCGGTGCCCAAATATTTCGCATACATATGCTGCACGTAATAGTTCGGCGTATACCAGACCGTCTCGTCGTCGAACCAGATGCAGTCCGGCGTCCAACGGTAGGTGCCGTCGGTTAGCACCTTGTTGAAGAGCGGCGCGGTTGCAGCCAAGCGGACGACATCCGCATTGTTCTCGAAGCCGGTCATGATCGCGGCTTCCGCGATAGCGCCGGCCAATGTATTCTTGTCCGTGGATGCGTATTCCCCGACGAATACTTTGGACGTCTCGCGTTCATTCAAGCTGCCATCCACGTTGTATGCCCGATAATAATAGTTGTAGCGATCCGCATTCTGCAGCAAATAGTCATTCGACCGGTAATAATGCTCGTCAGCGATCGTGTCCATATAGTTCGGCTGCTTGCCGTACCAGGTGATCGTCTCTTCGGTAGTCGAATGCCCATCCGTGAACGCAACCGTCGCCGAACCTTGCATCTGTCCGGTCAGGAACTTCCAGCCTTGCTGGAACGCGTCGTCATCCGCCTGCGCGCCGACCGTGGAGATAATATGCAATTCATAGCCCGGGTAATGCTGCTCCATGTATTCGTCGATCGCGACCTTGAAGTATTCGAAGCTGGCGAAAAACTCCGTGCCCCAGTTCTCGTTCCCCACGCCTAAGTAATGTAGATCGAATGGAGCCGCGTGGCCCATCTGCTTGCGCAACGCTGCCCATTCGTTATGCTCATAATCGACGCTGATCGCAAAATCGATCAGGTCGGTGAAGTTCTTGATGAAATATTCGCGCAGAGCGCCGCCTGCCGGGTGGACATAATCCGAACGCGCCTGACAGAGGACGCCGCATGCCATAACCGGCAGCGGGGTCGCGTTGAGGTCTTCAGCCAATTGGAAGTATTCCATATAGCCGAGTCCCATCGTCATCATGTAGCCCCAGACGTTGAAGTTCTCCTTCCGCTTCTCCACATCGCCGACGGAGTCCTTCCAATCGTACACATTGTCCCAAATGAACGAGCCTTCCGAGATGCAGCCGCCAGGGAAACGGAGGAAGGTCGGGTGCAGATCCTGCAGCGCCAATACCAGATCCTTGCGCAGCCGATAGTTCGGGTTGCCGAGATAGTTGGCATGCGCAGTGGAAGAACGGTCTTCTTCCGTGGCGCCCCACACATCCGCCGGAATCAACGACACCATGTCGATGGAGATTTCACGATCGAACGTAAGCGCCAATTGACCCAATGTCGTAGCCGTGCCGGTCAACGCAATCGGCAGCGCCACGCCATATTTGTTCCAGCGATTGCCGCCCTCTATGTTGACTACGGCTACCGTACTGATCGGTTCGCCTCCTGCATTCTGGAGTTGAAGCGTGATCGAGCCGGCCGACTCGGCTTTGGCCCATACCGTAAACAAGTAGTCGCTGCCTTCGCGGATGAACATCGAGCAATGCCCGTTCGAATCCGAGAAGCCGCGATTGCGCAGCGTTGCCCCTGCAGCAACTGTAACATAGTGCGAATTAACGTCCTTATCTTTCAGGTCAAAATAGTCGTTCAACCCGCCATCATGACGGACCGTCACCTGCTCGAGATCGCCTGACCACGCATGAAGCGGCTTCCGATTGCGGCCCGTCGAGCAGCCGCAAGTACCTGAAGCATGCGAATACGTATCGAATTCGAACGACTCGAACGACCGATTCTGCACGAGCTCCGCATAGATGCCGCCGTCCGCCGCATTGTTAATGTCCTCATAGAACAAACCGTACATTGTCTTGCTCACGCTTGTCGTCTCTTGCCCGCCGTGAATCGTAAGCGTATACGCCGGCAGCTGATCCGGCAGCACGGTTGCCTCAAAATACTTGAGCGCAGTGTAAGCGCCTTTGTTCAGCGCAGCGGTGTAGGTCACGCCAGCCGGCGCTTCTACTTGCGCCAGTTCGCCGCGGTTCGAGATAACATCCTGACGGCTCGACTTCCAGGACACATTCACTTTACCGCCCATCAGCGCAGCAGGCAGCTCGATATCCCTCGAGATGATCGAAGCGGGGAAGCTCAAGTACTTGTCTTTCGCGAGACTCACAATCTGCTCGTCGGACAACGATTCGCACATCACTTCAATGATTTCATCCTCGGTCAGTCCCGCTTGATAAATGCGGAAGTCGGATACGGCCCCGCAGAAGTCGGCATCCGCCTCATATTGCGAGCGGCCGATATAGTTGCGCGCATAATTGGCTGGTTCTTGGAACGTATTGAACCAGGCGCGAAGCTTGGCATAATTGCCGCTGGACGTCTGCGAGATGCTGCCGTCTGCGACCGGCTCGCCGTTCACATAGATGACCGGACCGGCGTTGCTCAGCGTACCGCCTTCCGTGCCGCGCACCGACATGGCCAGATGCATCCATTCGCCAGTCGGGTACGACTTGCCTGCGTCCGCAACCAGATCCCCTTCCGCGAAGCATGTTCCGCGAATGTTCCGAGTCAGGAACAAATAGGGCCCTGTCGGTCCTTTGCCAAAATCGAATACCCGCTCCCATACGTTCGAGCCTTTCTCCAAGTAGACCCACGTGGTGACGGTAATGCCTGTATAATCGCTCACTTCACGAAGCAAGCCTTCCGGCAGCTGCATATACGAATTTCCATTACGCCCTCCCGCCAGCTTCAACGCGGAGCGGCCTTTAATCGTCGCGATCTCCGGCTTAATCGCTCCTTCAGCGATGGCATCAAGCCCGTTGCCCGAAATGTCACGGCCCGGCTGCTCGCCGTCCTGGAATGTATACTGTGCGATCAGACGTTGTTGGAAATGAAGTGGATGGTCTTCACGTTTCATGGCGTAATCCCCCGGTGCAATAAAATAATATAAACATTAACTAATAAACATAATAATTACCTTGAATTATCATACCCGCTGCCGAGGCATTTTTCAACCTTCTTATTGCCGTGAGTTCGAAGTCATCCTACACCTAGCCTTTAAAACAAATAGCTGCCGCTAACCTTTATGTTAACGACAGCTTCATAATATACGCATAAGCATCGTGACCAAATTCTTGACCAAATAGCGCAAAGCGGCTCATTCTCCCTTCATGCGACTAACGAAAAAATACGCACCGTTCGCCTCAGCGACACGCTACGTATTTTGTCCAACCTTATCGTTTTATCCTTGAATATTCTTTACCGTATGCGGCTTGCTGTAATGGCTGACTCCGCCGGAACCGACGAACACCTTCCCGCCTTTGGGGAACGTAATGAGGCGCTGCTCGCCATTGGTCAGCAGCACGGTTATCGTGGCTTTGTTCTTCGTCGCAGCGTAAATCACATACCCGCTAATCGAGATGGATGTGGTCCAATTGCCATCGAATTCTGCGCGGGCGACACGAGTAGAGAATACTTGATTCTCCGTCCTGCCAGATCGAATACTCATTGCAAGCACCTAGCCTTCCATAGAATAGATTACGATATTCTATTCGCTAGCATGAGATTCGTATGGGCGGCTTGGCCTGAATAATAGCAGCCTATCTCGGTATATCGCACGATGGAATGGCTCGCCATGTTCACATCAACCCGAATTCCCTTGGTACACCACGGGCGAATTCGCATTCTTCAGCCATTCTTGCGCCCCGCTCCCATCCGCATTGGCCACCCAAATGGAAGCTTGTTTGTTTTCTCTCCCCATTCTTACCCAAAGCAGTTGGTTACTGCCCCGTATCGCAATCGGAGCATAATCCCCGCTGCCTGCGGGAGGTTCGGTTACCTGCGTTTGTTGGCCTGAATCCGTATCGACCGCATAGAGGACCGGCAGCGGATGCTTATCCGGGTCATTCGACCAAGCCGTTTCTCTCACGCGGGAAGCATAGATCGTCCGGTCATCCATCCAGTCGAATTCAAGGTCGGCGTAATGCGGAGGCGTCAGTGGGCGGAAGACCGGGAAGGACTTTCGCTTTAGCGCTTTGTTCTTAAATCCGAATACGAGCCGGCCCCCTCCAGCGATATACGCGAGCGTGTCCTTGCCAGGCGCCCACTTGGGCTGTCCGACATCCAGAATCAATTCCCCCAGCACCTGTAAACGTTCCCCGTCAGCGTCGATCGCGCAGACCAGATTACTATCCATCGACCAAGAGGCTGTGGGCGATACGACCATAGATAACCATCGGCCGCTTGGCGAATAGGCCAACCTGCTTGCATAGACGGCTATCATGTTGCTTCCTTCATAGGGCAGTTCATTCGGAAGCGGATAGAAAGACTTTACATTCGCGGCGTAGTTCGAGCTTGCCCAGTCCATCGGCAGCTTTTTCGTATAGAGCCTTGCTCCGGTCCAGCCTTCAGGCGTAAGCTCGCCGCTATGGGTCAGCATGAACCCGCTCCCGTCCGGAAGCCAGCTATAATGATCTACGCCGATCGCCACATTCGCCGTATGCTCCCAATCCGTTAGATTCAGGACACTGCCGCTCTTGTAGGCAAGCCGGTGACCCTTAGGCGACCATTGCGGCGCATCGCTGGAATCGATCGTATGAATCGTCTTACCAGCATCGGGGTCGTAGATTTCGATACGATGATAGGCCTCTGATTCAGAATCCTCAAGCATGTGCGCTTGGCTCTGATCCCCCGCCAATTCCGTGTATGCCAGAAGCTTGCCATCTGCCGACCATGCCGCATCCGTTGCATACCCCGAGGCAGAAACCTGAACTTCCTTGCCCTTCATAGCGACCCACACATTCCCATCGCGGAAAAACGCGACTTTTGCCTGAACGGGTCTATGCCCTGGCGCGGCATGTACCGAATAAACGGGCTGGACTGCCGCAGTCATTATTAGCGCTGCTAATGCGACTTGAACCCACCTCATCCGCGACCACCGCCCCACCTAGTTTATCTATAGCACTGCCCCACTCTCTGGAAAAATATGCCGAAGATCAAGGTGACTCCGCAATCGCCGCAGTTCATGGCGAAGGCGCAATTCACTCCGGTTCCTATAATCGCAACAAAGCCGCCGTGCAGCCACGGCGGCTCTGTTTATCCTTCCCAATGCGGTATTCAAATCTTGCGCTTCACTAACGCATCGGAGCAAACCCTTCAACCTGCTTGAGGATCGTCTCGATCTGCGCCAACGTCTCTTCATCGAGCGCGACGTCGACAGCAGCCACGTTCTCGATGATCTGCTCCGGCTTACTGGCGCCAATGATCGCAGAGCTGACGCCCGGCTCGCGCAGTACCCATGCCAGCGCAAGCTGCGACAGCGTAATGCCTCGGCCGGCAGCCAGATCATTCAGATCGGCGACGCATTGCAGCACGTTCGGTTGCAGATAGCTCTTGATGACGTGATTCACTTGGTCGTTCGCGGCACGGCTGCTTGGCGGCAATTCCGCGCCCGGTTTGTATTTGCCCGTCAGTATCCCTTGCGCGAGCGGCGAGAACACCACTTGTCCGATTCCTTCGCGCACGGATACCGGCAGCACTTCGCGTTCGATGTAACGCTCGAACATATTGTAGATCGGCTGGTTGGAGGCAAGCGGACGCAGATTCAACCGTTTGGCGATCCCTGCTGCATCCGACAACTGAGCAGCGGTCCATTCGCTGACGGCGGCATACAGGATTTTACCTTGCCGGGCAAGATCGTCGAGCGCGCGGAGCGTTTCCTCCACAGGCGTCTCATTGTCGAAACGGTGGCAGAAGTAGACGTCGATATAATCCGTGCCGAGCCGCTTCAAGCTGGCGTCGCACTGCTCCATAATATGTTTGCGGGATAAGCCGCGGTCATTCGGGCCGTCTCCCATCGGGAAGAATACCTTGGTCGAGAGCACATAGCTGGACCGATCGTAACTTTTCAAAGCCGCGCCGATCGCCTTCTCGCCTTCGCCCCGGTTGTAGGCATTGGCCGTATCGAAAAAATTGATACCGCTTTCGAATGCCTGCGCGACACAAGCATCCGCGGCCTTTTGTTCCGCTGCCGTACCGTACGTAAGCCAGCTGCCCAATCCAATTTCGCTTACCTTAAGTCCCGTTCCGCCAAGTCTTCTATATTTCATGTCAGTCATTCCTTCCTCTCTAATGGTTTGTCGCCATTATAAGAAATACGGGAGAATTTAGGAAGTACGGAAAAATACTATAGTAAGTACAGTAGACTGGTTAAGCTGCGCGCACGATTGTTGTCATCGCTGATTTTTTCATACATGAAATCGTCAAAGTTACTCAACAAGCTGTTGAATTTACTAATTTCTCTGGGTAATAAGTCACTTTTCGACAAAAAAAGTCATTTTACTCCCGTATACAACCCGAGTCCCGCATCCTATAATTGGTTGTGACAAGGGAGCTATGAAACCTATTCTTCAACTGGACACTTCGAATAGGCGGAGCTATTAGTGTAACCGACCTTCTCTCATATTTGGGAGGAGGTTTTTTGTTTGTACAATTACGCGCACCCATCCAAGAACGGCGTAAGCCGACTCATTTAGCAGGAGAAACTTCTATATCCACATCATGAAATGCGACAACAATTAGGAGGTTTTTATTTTGAAGAAGACATTGGATATCAGGACCATTGTAGAGCAGATGAATCTCACCACGGTGAACGTTGAGCAGTTCGTGGAGAAGTCCCAGGACCTCCCCGCTGCGGAGCAAGACCTTGAAGGTGAAGAGCCTGAACCCGATGCTTCTCCCTTATTCCGTTCGATTCGGCTAGTCGGCTAGATAATCCGCTACGATACGGGCTATTCGTTCCTTGTGCAGCTCTCGATCGAACGTAGAATTATCGATGATTACAATCGTGACGCCAAGCTGGCCGAGCATCTCCTCTTCCAGTTGCGCGCGAGCCTTCAACACTTCGATCGTGCCATCCAGCCCGTGGTAATCATGCGCTGCGCCGTATCCCTGCTTCGTATAATAGTCAATGAAACCGTCCCGCCAATCTGTCGGGCGCTCTTCGACCGCTTTCCGGAATGAATGCGCGAGGTCAGGCTGTTTTACATACAGGAGCAGAGGATCTAGCGGAGCGATAATACGATCGAGCTGCTGCACATACGCAATAACATCATTAGATGGCGCATCATACTTGATCATCCCGACCGTAACCGGATTCTGGATGAAGCAGCATTCGAATACGTAGATCGTCTGGCTGTCAGCCGCCTCCTCTACGAATCGGCGCCATTTCGCGGCAATGACGTGCTCGTTCTTTGTAAACGGCAGCTCATAGACATCGTGCTTATGTATAAATTCAGCAGCAAGAGCGCTTAAGCGGACGCCGAGCTGTTCTTCCATTTGCCGATAAGGCAAGAAGAAATCTCCATCGTGAATCGTTGCATGCCGTCTTACGAGGTCCGCTTCTTCTCCTGTGCATAAGGACCGAAGCTGTTCGTATTGCGCCTCGGTAAGACATGCCGTTCCCTCATAATCCGCGGGATGCAGGACATCGCCCTCCATGAACAATCGCCCCTCCCGGCCTAGCTCCTTCACGCAGTCCATCACGAGCTGGGCCGTAGTCGATTTGCCTGATCCGGGAAGCCCTTCAACGAGAATTAATTTAGTTGTCATCCGATAACGCTCTCCTTCCATCGCCAAAAAAGCCGCATCTTCATGCGACTTTCTCTCACGGTATATGATGCTACAGTTCTTTCGTCATAAAAATGCTGTACGGATCCTCGGTATAATCCGCGAACGGTCCGCAATGCGCGAATCCCAATCTTTCATAGAGCTTTACCGCCGGGATGAATGATTCCGGCGATCCGGTCTCCAGGCTTAGACGCGTATACCCGCGTTCCTTGGCAACGGCGATCATATGCTCCAGAATGCTGCGGGCGACGCCTTTACGCAAGTGGACTTTGGCCGTCCGCATCGACTTGATCTCGCCGTGCGTCTTATCGAGTTCTTTGATCGCGCCGCAACCGAGCAGCTCGTCGCCTTCCCAAGCGCTCCAGAATGTAATCTCCGGCTTCTTCAGCCCTTCGAGGTCAAGCGCGTGAACGCTCTCCGGCGGGGAATCCTCATGCATCCCTTGCATATGCTCTTGGATCAGCGCTTGTATGGCCTTTCCGGTAAGGTCGTCCACTCGAATCTTCATCTCTATCTCTCCGCTCTTCATAGAATGCCCTTCACCTTGTAACTGATACTTCAACAATGTCGTACGATGCCCGTAGAACTCATCTGCCTGCTTGTCGACGATCTGAAATCCATGCCGTTCCGCTAACTATTCCACGCCTTCCATGAACGGATAACGGAACGGCAGCGTAACTTTATACCCGACATAGAAGAACAGCTCGCGCAAGAAAAAAGGCAGTTTGCTGCGGATCGACTTGTAGGCGGAGGTCTGCGTAGGTGAGGAATGCACCGTCAATCCGAAGTCGTCCGCCATCTCCGTGGCACGCTTCATATGAAGCGGGTCGCTCACGAGAAGGAAGGTGCTCAATCCGTGTGACAGCGCGATTTCCTTTGCGTACCTCATATTCTCTTCCGTAATTCTGGAACTCTCCTCGATATAAATATCATCTGCCGGCACCTGCTGTTTAATCGCATAATTGCGGGATACTTCGGCTTCGGACATCTGATGCTCGTTTCCTTTGCCGCCGGTGAAGATGATCTTATCGACAACCCCTTGCTTATACAGTTCTATCGCATGATTGATGCGCTCCCGAAGGACCGGCGAAGGCTCGTCGCCCCATGCCGAGGCGCCTAATACAAGCGCGGCGTCCGATTTCACCAGCTCATTGCGGCTGCTGAAAGACCAGATGTTGTAGGCGGAGTAACAAACATAAGCAGCCATGAGGATAACGACGGCCAGCAGCACTCGAATGACAACGCGTTTTCTCAGCAGCATCGAAATTTATGTACCTCTATCCATAGGTTTGCTTCGCCTGACATAATCCTCGATCCTCCGCTTAGTTCGACCTTTGTGTTTCAAAATAACATGGTTCTTCCACGATCACAACAACAATGTAGCAAAGTCCGCGCAATCATGAACATCAAGGTCTACACGTATTATATCGGACGATTATTTTGTTGTAAATACAACAATCATCAATTGAATACCAAGTTGTCTAAAATTGGAACTACAGATCTAACCCTAACGTAACACAGCTATGTGGATGTTGAATAGAGCGAGGTGCTTCCGCAATGCGGATCGACAAACAAATGATGCAAACTTCTCAAGGCAATTTGCAGTACCATTGCAGCGGCAGCGGCTCTCCTGCCATTGTCCTCATCAACGGCGGCTCGGGTCCGATTGAAGGCTGGATGCGCGTCCTTCCAGAACTTACTCAGCTGTCAACCGTGATGGGCTATAACCGGCTAGGCGTCGGTGCAAGCGACAAGCCCTCACTGCCTCAGGATGGAATGGCGATTGTGAATATGCTGCACGAAATGCTTGGCCGACTAGACCTGAAGCCCCCTTACTTGCTTGTCGGCCATTCGTTAGGCGGGCTATACGCCAATCTGTATGCGCGGTTGTTCCCGGATGAAATCGCCGGGGTCGTCTTCCTGGAGGCGAGCACGCCAAAAGATATTACGCTCGACCGTCATCAAGGTTCGTTCGTCAAACTGCTGAACAAGCTGCTTACCGCAACGGATACCTTCTTCCCGCACAAACAGTATGATGAAGTCCGCTTCGTAAAACAGACCATCGCACAGATCGAAGCGAGCGGCCGCTTCCCGAACGTTCCCGTATTTGTCTTGACCGGCGGCAAAGAAAACAAAATGATACCGCCAGAAGTGCGGCAAGAGCGGCTATCCCATCAATTGGAGCTGCTCGCCTTGTCCACGGACAGTACGCATATCGCTGCCGAGCAGAGCGGACATTTCCCTCAATTGACGGAGCCCAAGCTTGTCATCGATACGATCCGAGCGTGCTTGGAACGCGTGCGAAGCGTATAGAAAAAACGCAAAGAAAAGAGCCGTAAATGAACGTAACGTTCATCTACGGCTCTTCTTTATGGCTGTTCTTTGACTTACGGAACCTCTTCTGACTGCAATCGTCGGCTGGCCGACGATTGCATGTTGATTGGCTTATTTCGCTTGAATATAGCCTTCTGCCTTAAGCAGTTCCGCGATCAGAACCGCGCCGCCGGCAGCGCCGCGCAGCGTGTTATGCGACAGACCGACGAATTTGAAATCGTAGAGCGAGTCTTCGCGCAGACGGCCTGCAGATACGCCCATGCCGCCTTCGATGTCGCGGTCAAGCTTGGTCTGCGGACGGTTCTCTTCTTCGAAGTACGTGATGAATTGTTTCGGCGCGCTTGGCAATCCGAGCTCTTGCGGACGTCCTTTATACTGTGCCCAACGCTCGAGAATTTCTTCCTTCGATGGCTTGTTCTCGAACGAGACGAATACCGTCGCCAGGTGGCCGTCCGTTACCGGAACTCGGATACATTGCGTCGTAATGTGCGGCGTGCTCGCCTTCACGATCTCGTCGCCAGACACCGTGCCCCAGATACGAAGCGGCTCTTGCTCGCTCTTCTCTTCTTCGCCGCCAATGTAAGGAATTACGTTGTCGAGCATATCCGGCCAGTCGGTGAAGTTCTTGCCTGCACCGGAGATCGCTTGATACGTCGAAGCGACCACTTGCTTCGGCTTGAAGTCCTGTAGGGCATGAAGCGCCGGCACATAGCTTTGAATCGAGCAGTTCGGCTTCACCGCAATGAAACCCGTCTCAGTGCCCAGGCGTTTGCGCTGTGCCGCGATCACTTCCAGATGCTGCGGGTTAATCTCAGGGATAACCATCGGCACGTCAGCCGTCCAGCGGTGCGCGGAGTTATTCGATACGACCGGCGTGCCCGTCTTCGCATAAGCTTCTTCCAGCGCTTTGATCTCTTCCTTCTTCATATCTACCGCGCAGAATACGAAATCAACGCCTGCAGCGACCTCTTCTACCTTCGAAGCGTCTTGAACGACGATATGCTTGACTTCATCCGGAATCGGAGTGTCCAGTTTCCAGCGGTTTTTAACGGATTCCTCATAGGTCTTGCCCGCGGAGCTGCTGCTCGCCGCAATCGCTGTTACTTGAAACCAAGGGTGCTGATCCAGCAGCTGCACGAAGCGCTGGCCCACCATTCCTGTACCACCAACAATACCGACTTTCAACTTATCTGACATGACGTGTTCAACCCTTTCCGTATGGTAAAATGTGTGGGATGATGCTGTATCGTATGTTGCAACTGCTTGATGTTCGCTATTTATGCAATAAAAAAATCCCACCCCCAAGACTTCTAACGGTCTCAGGGACGAGATTATAATCCTCGTGGTACCACCCTAAATTCGCTAACCGGTCGCCCGGCTAACCTCTTCGAGTACGGCATTGCGCATGCAAGCTTATACTCTAGCTCTGTAACAGGAGCTCCTGTCGCACCATCCCCGGCTGATTGCGGTTCCGATGCGCTGCTCGGAGTCTTTCTTCAATAAACGATTCTTTGCTCCTTCCCAGCTGCCGGAGCTCTCTGTTAAAGAATTCATCTATTTACTCGTCTCGTCGTCGCATTTGATATTGGGATTATATTATCAAATAAATGTAGCCAGGTAAATATATAATTTTTTCACATTTGAAAAAATACAGCTGTACCTATATAGTAGCGCTTTCGATCAGTAGCCGGAAATCGCGATAACCTCTGCCTCGCTGCCCATCATCATCCTTGCGCGCCTACAGCTTCGTATCGTCCACGTTGTTCAGCCATCCTTCAATCCCGCCGATGATGGACTCGACACATCCGTCTTCGAACGGCGACGTAAGGCCGGCGGCTTCGACGAGCGAGAGGAACGACTTGCTTCCGCCTTCGCGGCACAGCTTCACGTAATCCGTCCAGGCGGTCCCGTAATCCGCATGGAGCCGATTCCAGAACTGGAACGCGCAAATTTGCGCTAGCGCATAATCGATATAATAGAACGGATAATGATAAATATGCAGTTGGCGCTGCCAGTAACCGCCGCGCTCCAAGTATTCGTTCTCGTCATAATTGCGATGCGGCAAGTACTTGCGCTCGATGCTGCGCCAAGCGGTCTTGCGCTCCGCCGGCGTCGCGCCCGGGTTCCCGTAGACGTAATGCTGGAATTCGTCAACGGCCACGATATAGGCAACGATCTGCAAGGAAGAGGCCAAGTGGTTAAAGCGGTATTTCTCCGCATCCTCCTTGAAGAACCGGTCCATCCACGGCCAGGCAAAAAACTCCATGCTCATCGAATGGATCTCGCACGCCTCGGAAGTCGGGAAGAAATACTCGGGAATGCCCAGATTACGGCTCTCGTACACTTGGAACGCATGGCCGACCTCGTGCGTCAAGACGTCGATATCGTCCGAGGTGCCGTTAAAGTTCGAGAAAATGAACGGCGCCTGATACTGCGGCAGGAACGTGCAATAGCCGCCGCCTTGCTTGCCTTTTTTGCTCACCAGGTCCATAAGGCCGTTCTCGCGCATGTAGGTGAAGAAAGCATCGGTCTCCGGCGACATCTCCTTGTACATCTCAGAGCCGCCCTCAACGATCCATTCGGGGTCTCCCTTCGGCGTCGGATTGCCGGACGGGAAGCTGAAGTTGTCATCGTAGAAGTTCAGCTGCTCGACGCCGATGCGGGCACGCTGGCGTTCCTTCAGACGCGTAGCGGCAGGAACGATGTAGTCCAATACTTGCTCCCGGAAGTTGACCACCATGGCCTCATTATAGTCGGTGCGGCTCATGCGCGCGTAACCGACCGGGATGAAGTTATCGTAACCTAGCGCATGCGCGATGCGAGTGCGAACTTGCACCAGCTCGTCGAAGATGCGGTCCAGCTCTTGCTCGTGCTCGGCCATGAATTGATAGCGGGCAGCCGAAGCGCTGCGGCGTATGTCGCGGTCAGGCGACTGCTCGAACGGAATAAGCTGCGGCAGCGTCCGTTCCTCGCCTTCGAACGGGATTTTGGCCGAAGCGATCAGCTGGGCGTATGCGGACACCAGCTTGTTCTCCTTCTGCAGATCTTCGATAATCTCAGGTTTGAACGTCTTGAGCGACAACTCCGCCAATCGGAAGAGCTGGCTGCCGTAAACCTCCTCCAGTTGCTCGCGGAAAGGAGACTCGACGATCGCGCGGTAGTAATCGGTCTCGAACTCCTGCACGACCGGCTTCACTTCGTCCATATAGTCTTGCTCGGCTTTATAAAATTCATCGTTCGTATCAATGGAGTGTCGGATCTCCACCAACTGGCTCTGTGTCACGAATTCGATGCGAAGCTTATTGATAGCTTCCATCGCTTCTTGCTGGGCTTCTACTGTAGCTGCTTCATTGAATGCAGCGATATAGGCCTTGAACTGCTGCTCCAGCGCCTTCACATCCGGCCGTTCATAACGGAACTCATTGAATGTCATGGATCGATCTCACCCTCCATAGTTAATGTTCCAACCACCACTATTTTACATGAAATAAATGGAAGTGTGGACAATTTCTTTTCAGAGATTGCTAGAATAATGGGTCGATAATAGACAAAAGAGACGCTCCAAATCTGAAACGCCTCTTTGTTTTGGTATTTTATACTAAATAATAATTAAAAACTATAATTATTCTACTATTCGGCCCGTCGACCGCCGGATCACTAGCTCGGTAGGCAGCGCGATTCTGGCTTTTATCTTAGGCTTGCTGCCTATCTCCTCCAACAACAAGTCGACTGCCGAGGCGCCGATATGGGTCATCGGCTGCGCTACGGCCGTAAGCGGCGGATCCGTGACCTCAGCAAGAATCGTGTTATCGAAACTTACGATAGACAATTGCGCGGGCACTGACAGCCCCGCTTCTTTGGCTGCCTGAAGCACGCCGACAGCAAGCAAGTCGTTGAAACAGAATACGGCCGTCGGCCGGTCGGAACCGCGCAGCAGCGCGGATGCTTGTCGTCGGCCGTCATCGATCCGGTCATCGCAGATGACGATAGCCTCATCGGTTAGCGTGAAGCCCGCTTCTTCAATCGCTTGGCGAAACCCGCGCAGCCGTTCCCGGCTGCTCGTTATCGACAGTCTCTCTGCGAATACCGCCATTCTCCGATGGCCGAGCGCGAGCAGATGCTCGGCAGCGGCTTTGCCGCCTCCCCAATCGTCGGCGACGACGGTCGGCAAGTTCGACTCCGGTACTTCGCGCCCAATGACGACAACCGGCATCGCATGATTCAGTTTCTTCAGCTGTTCGGCACTTCCGATCCCCGTCGCGAGAATGATGCCGTCCACTCTTTGCTGCTTCAGCAGGGACAGATAGCGTTCGATCCGTTCATCTTTATTGTCCGTGCTGCACATGACAACGCTATAGCCCAGCTGGTGCCCTCGGTCTTCGACGGCTCGCGCCACTTCCGCGAAGAACGGATTCGACAGGTCCGGCAGGAGCAGACCGATCGTATAGGTATGCTTGCCCGTCAGCGCGGATGCGATCACGCTAGGTTGATATTGCAACCGCTCCATAATGGCCATCACTTCCCTGCGTCGTTCCTCGCTAATCTTCCCTTTGCCGTTGATCACCTTCGACACGGTTGCTATGGATACGCCTGCTTCCCTTGCAATATCATAAATCGTCGCCTTCATCATCGATTCCTCGCTTATCCATGACATCCTTTTCTATCCTAATGGGCGGAACTAGTTTCCTGCGGCAGCAGAAGTAAGCGCTTACCTGTATAAACGAAATAATGATATCTCCTTCTCTGTACATCGATTATACGTCGATATAAGGAGAGATATCACCATTCTATACCATGATAGTAACCTTCCGATAGACCTTAACGCATAACGTATGAGAGAACTTCATTGTCGTCCATGGATGCGCCTCGCTGAAGAAAAGATTGGATATCCCCGTGCAGCACGACGCCATGGCCGGTGCATAAGAATGCAGCTGGAATACGCGCGATATCCGATAGTTCCTGATTAAACGCCGCTAATTCATAACGTGTCGTTCGTTGCTCTTCGCCTGACATTTCTGGCCGATAGGGTTCCAGCAGATCCCCCATCCTCACCGCGCAAGCGACGACTTGCTCGTCAGGCAGTTCATCGCCGAAGAAACAGTAATGGTCGCCAACGAATAGAATCCGGCTCGCGCGATGATACAGCGCAATCGATCCCCATGTGTGGTCGCCAAGATGGTGCACATCAAAATGCCTGGTAACCGAAGAAGCCGTAAGGTCCGTGCGGAATTGCGCACGCCAGTCATCTTGAAGAAGATCTAAGTCCAGTGGGTGAATGAATTTGTCCGCATTCGGCAGCCCGAGCGCGCCGCCGATATGATCGCGATGCCCATGCGTAGCGATAAACAAGCCGATCGCCTCGAGCGGACAGCCTACTTGAGCCAAGGCCTCCCCCAGCTCCTGCGCATGCTCCGCCTTGCCGGCATCGATCAGGATGAACTGCTCCCGATCCTGGATCAGATAGCTATTGTTATACGATTGCCACGTTTCATCCCATCGCAGCAAAGCGTAGACATGATCGGTTACGCGTTCAACCGTATATGACAATTCTCACACCTCCTCCAGTCTTACTGCTAGTCTACCAGAATAAGGATGAGAGACAAACCGCCTTTTGTCCCAACCCGTCACGCTGCCAACCGACATGTACTTTCACGTTGCGACCAAATCATACATCCGATTATCGTAACAACCCCATAAACGTCAAAGAGCGCCGCTAGGGCGCTCCATTAGAACAGCATCGTCCATACCTGCTTGCCAATCAGCAGCAAGCTGACGACCAGGAACAGCGGACGCACATAGCTGGCGCCTTTGCGAATAGCCATGCGTGAACCGACCAGCGAACCGATCACCATGCTGACTCCCATGAGCAAGCCGAACCGGTAATCCACGCTGCCTAACAGCATGAACGTCACAAGGCTGGCGATATTGCTGCCGAAGTTCAGCACCTTCGCATTGCCAGCCGCACGCACGAAGTCGAATCCCAGCAGCAGGAAGACGAAGATCAGGAACGAACCGGTACCCGGTCCGAAGAAACCGTCATAGGCGCCTAAACCAAGCGCGGCGATCGCCATCGCAAGCCCCGTGCGGCGTGTCAGCTTGCTGTACGTTTGGCGCTCGCCCCAGCTCTTGCGCAGCAGCGTATAAGCGGTAATTACGACCAGCAGCGCAGTAATAAGCGGACGCAGAAAATCCGACGGAATCGTCTGCAGCAGCAGCGTGCCACCGCACGCGCCGACGACCGTGATCGGGAATAGGCGCTTAACGAGCTTAGTATCGATATGGCCTGAGCGCGCGAACGTAATCATGCTGGTCAAGGACGACATCGTCCCGGCCAGCTTGTTCGTCCCAAGCGCTAGATGCGGCGGCAAACCCGCCGCCAGCAGGACGGGAACGGCAATGAGACCGCCCCCTCCCACAACAGAATCGACGAAGGCGGCCAAGAAGCCGCCCGCCACGATAAGTACAATCATTTCAATCGATAAGTCCACCTTGATGTTCACCTTCAGCCTGCATGGAAGTATAGCCGTTTAGCTTTGCCTGGACTCCAGCCTCCGCGCGACGAGCGACAACGCATAATTGACGGCAAAGTAGAGTCCTGCAACCAGCAGCAATGTCGGGAACACGATCTCAATATGTTGGCCCATGACAATGTTGGCGTTGTGCGTTAGCTCTGGCAAACTGATGATAACCATTAACGACGTATCTTTCAAGAGGGAGATGAACTGGCTAACGAGCGGCGGCACCATTCGCTTAAGACCGATCGGCAGCACGATGTGGCGCAGCGTCCGAAAAGCGCTCAGGCCGGATGACCGGGCGGCTTCCACCAGCCCTTTGTCGACCGAACGCAGCCCGCTTCGGACGACCTCCGCAATCATCGCCGTCTCGAACAGCGTAAGCGCGAATACGGCCGAGCCGAACAGGCTGAATCGGATGCCGAGCTCAGGCAAGGCGAACCGGATGAAGAAGATGATCAACAGAAGCGGCAAGTTCCGGATGATCTCGACCAGCCAGCCAAGCGCCGGCGACAGCACGGGAATTCTCGCGTAACGGAGCGTGCCGATCAATACGCCGAAGATAAAGCTGAGCAGGATTGAAACCGCGGCCAGCTTGAGCGTATATAAGAAGCCTTCCATAAGAAACTGCAAATTATCGGACGTATAGGCTTTGCCGAAATCCATCCGATTCCCCCCCTTATCCGCTGCGCGCCAATCTGCGCTCGAGTACCCGTGAGGCGTAAGCGAGCGGCAGCGTCAGCAGAAGATAGAGCAGCGCGACGAAGAAATACGTATCCGTCGTATTGTACGTCTCCAAGTTGACGATATCGCCGTAGTACATCAGGTCGAGGCCGGCGACGACGCCGAGCACCGATGAGTTTTTGACCAGATTCAAGAACTGGTTCGTGATGGGCGGAATGACGATCTTGATCGCCTGCGGCAGAATGATCAGCCGCATCGTCTGCGCATAAGTAAGGCCCGAGGAACGAGCCGCCTCCGTCTGCCCTTGCGGCACCGCCATGATCCCCGCGCGGATCGCCTCAGCAATGAAGGCGCTCGTATAGACCATAAGGCCGAGCGTCCCCGAGACGAAGCCGTTCAGCGGAATACCGAATGCCGGAAGCCCCAGGTAGAAGCCGTATACGACGAGCAGAAGCGGGATGTTCCGGAACACCTCGACGTAAGCTGCGCCCACGAACTGCGTGAGACGCCATGGGGCAATCCGGAACACCGCGATCAGCGTGCCCAGAACGAAGCTGCCGACAAGGGCGAGCAGACTGGCCAATACCGTGTTGCGAAGCCCAAGCAGATACGATTCCCAGTGGTCGGTAATAATCGTAAAATCGGGCATAGGCGCCTGCCTTATTCAGCAGCCGGCTTCTCGCCGATCCACTTTTCGTACAGGGCGTCGTACTCTCCGCTGTCTTTGAGTCCTTTAAGCGTCTCGTTCACCTGCGTCACGAGCGCCGACTCTCCCTTCTTGATCGCAATGCCGTAAGGTTCATCGGTGAACGTGCCGCCTACGACCGCATAGCTCTCATCCTGCTTGGTCATGCCGTACAAGATGGCGTTGTCCGTCGTCAAGGCATCGCCCTTGCCCGCGCGCAGCGCGGTGAACGCCTCTTGATAGTTCTCGAACTGCAGCACCTTCAGTCCCGGAACTTTGTCTTCGATATTTTTGATCGAGGTCGCCCCTTTTACGCCGAGCACCTTCGTATCCTTCGTCACGTCTGCCAGCCCCGTAATCGGGCTGCCTTTCTTCACGAGGAGCGATTGTCCGGCATTGAAATACACGTCGGAGAAATCGACTTCCTTCCGGCGTTCTTCCGTAATCGTCATCGTCGCGACAATGAGATCGATCTCCCCGTTGTTCAGCATCGGAATACGCGTCTTGGACGTGACCTCCTTCAGCTCGATCTTCGATTCGTCGCCGAGAATGGCCTTCGCGATCTGCTTGGCAATGTCCACGTCGAACCCTTCCACGTTCCCCGTGCCCGGATCCTTCAATCCGAACAGCTTCGTATCGAATTTGACGCCGACGACCAGCTTGCCGCGCTCCTTAATGTCGGCCAGCACGCCTTCGTCAACCGCCGTATTGCTGCCGCCACCGGAATTGGAACTCTCGCTGGCCGCGTTGGTGTTCGTGTTCGTGCCGCCGCTATTCCCGTTGCCGTTATTACCGGCACATCCGGCAAGCACCAGCATAAGCGCGATCAATGCCGTACAAGCCGCCCAAGCTTTCGTTCTTCTCATCGTTCCGTTCTCCCCCTTTGTGGCAAACGTTGCCTTCCATTAATGTTGAATAACTCTGCTCAAGAAAAGCTTCGCCCGCGCCTCGCGCGGATTCGTGAAGAACGCCTCCGGCTCGGACTCCTCGATGATCCGACCCTCATCCATGAATATGATCCGATGGGCCACCTCCCGGGCGAATCCCATCTCATGCGTCACGACAACCATCGTCATCCCCTCGCGGGCTAGCGTCTTCATGACATCGAGCACCTCGCCGATCATCTCGGGATCCAGCGCGGACGTCGGTTCGTCGAACAGCATGACCTTGGGCTTCATCGCAAGCCCGCGCGCTATCGCAACCCGTTGCTGCTGCCCGCCGGATAACTGGGACGGATAGGATTCGGCTTTCTCGGGAATGCCCACCTTCGCCAGCAGATAGCGGGCGGCATCCTGCGCATCCGCCTTCTTCATGCCGAGCACTTGGATCGGGGCAAGCGTAATGTTGTCCAGAACGGTCATATGCGGATACAGGTGAAAATGCTGGAACACCATCCCGATATCCCGGCGCAGCTTGTTGATATCGGCCTTCTTGTCGCTTAAGCGGACGCCCAAGGCGGTCAGCTCGCCTTCCGAGATCGTCTCCAGCTTGTTGATGCAGCGCAAGAGCGTGCTTTTGCCCGAACCGGATGGACCAACGACTACGACGACCTCGCCTTGCCCGATCGTCAGATTAATGTCCTTCAATACGTGCAATCGGCCAAAATGTTTATGTACCTGATGAAAGGTAATCACAATTATCCCTCCTTCATTCACCAGCCGGTTGTCTTCTTTCACGTATTGGAGCATGTATATTAGCGAAATCCGCCTTTCATAACTTGTTTTCCAATTAATGTTAGATATTTGTTAGTCTTATGTATCTTACACATCGCAGCTTGGATGCCGTCCGCACGTTGTCGTCGTTGCGATTTGTTCACAATAGGGATAACCTCTCCGCGCATAAAATGATGTTAACTCGCTCGGTGGGAAAGGAGCTTGTACGCATGCGAACGATCCAGAAAATCATCAGCCGGACATTCCTGATCCTGTTCACCATCTGTTTCATCGGCCCTGCCTTCGTCTTCTCCGTCCTGGTGCTCGGCTTTACCGAGACGTGGCAGCCCGGCCTATCGATGCTGCTCTCGGCATTATTGCTCGTGCTCATTATGAAACTGCTGCTCAGCGGCAGAATCGTCGTCTACAGTCGAAGCAAGCGAGGCTCGCGAATCGTCTACGAGCCTTATACCGATTTTGAAGCGCCGCCGACCCTGCACGAGATCGACCACGAGATTGACGCGCTGCACCGCAATCGGCAAGACAGGTTATTAGAAGAACTGCTCCAGGAGCGAGAGAAGCGATTATAGAAGACATCGAAACGTCGAAAGGGCAGCCGATTTGGCTGCCCTCGTTGTCTAACCTGATTAACTTTAACCTTTGTCCACGATCCCCTGATGCGCGCACCAATCCCGCAGGAAAGCAAGGTGCCGGTCAAAGTAAGCGTCATTCTGCCAATGTCCCCATATCGGCGCATTGCCGGTATGGAGGCCCATCAGCCATATATCGCGGATGGCGACGAACACGGGGATCGCTTGCAGGTCCGCTGCTGCTAGCGGCTTGACCTTCTGATACGCGTCGATGAATATCGTCCACTTCTTCACGTCGAATTCATCGCGCTTCTTCCCCGACACCTTGCTCCATAAGAAGACCGAGACATCATAGGACCTCCATCCAAGCCCTCCGCAGTCAAAATCGAATTGCGTGGGTTGATTGCCGTCGAAATGCACGTTCCAGCCATGGAGATCTCCATGACAGCACCCCCAATCGAGCTCTGACGCCACCTGCTCGATCCGTCCCAGCAGTTGCGCCGCCAAGGTAGTCAAATACTCGAAGTCGTCCGGCCGATGCGACAAAAAAGGACGAATCTTCCGCAACGGCTCATCCAACAAATGAACGGCATCGATCTCGAACCTTGCTTGCGTGCTCCGGAAATCATCCATCGCAAGATGCATGTTGGCTACCTCTTCGCCGAAGATCGCGCAATGCTGGTCTTCTTCGCTGCCAACGCCTTCCGCGTAGGTGAACAGTGCGGCGTAGCGCGGTCCTTCGGGCGCGTCGATGACGAAGAAATAGTCGTCGTTGTTCGCGCGCAGCGGCGTAGAGACCGAGATCCCGCGTGCTGCCAAATAATTCAGAAGCTCGATTTCGAATTGAACGTCCGCTTGGCTGCGCCAAAGAAATTTGTAGATGCGCAAAATGTAGCGATCGGACGCGGTCTTGACGAGGTAAGTATCATTCAGGCCGTTCTCCAGAAACCGGCATTCCTTCACTTCTCCGATCGCGTACAGCTCATTTAATACCGTTATCAATGACTGCGAGGATATGACGGCGTGATTGACAGCCAATTTCAACATCACAATGCTTCCCCCTAGTTAAGCTTTGGTAAACGCTTTCCTACAGAAGAAGCATATCACATTTCATTTGGTAATTACTGTTTATAATCATTCTGTACGAGGAGAAAGCGATGAACGATGCCAAATAGGCGCCACGGGAACAACTCCCGTGACGCCGTAAGGTTACGCCAACTGTTCAGCGCGATTGATCTGATCGAGCATGCCCCGCAGCATCTCGTCGGTTAACGCCCCGCCGCCAAAGGCAAGCAGGCTGCGCAGCGGCATGTATTGCATCATCGCGAGCATCATATCGGCGTGCGAGTCATCCTCGCCGAGGCTCGAGAAGCCGCTCGATTGCTGGAATTGCTGAAGGATCGGCCCGATGACGGCCGCACTGTCCGGATCGCGCAGCAGATCGCCGAGCGTCGAGTTGAGCGTGTACGTTGAGCGGATACGGACGGTCGACTCGACTTGGACTTCCCCTTCGAGGATAATCTCGGTTGACGATTTCCCGACTAGTACTTTGAACAGGCCTGTCTCGACATGCCAGTCCTTCAGGTCCACGTTGTAATAGGCGAAGGAACGCTTATCCAGCACGAAGGTAACCGTCTTCGATTCTCCAGGCGCAAGTTCGACTTTGGCGAATCCCTTCAGCTCCTTAAGCGGACGGATCACGGTGCTCTCCACATCCTGGACATAGAGCTGCACGATCTCCTTGCCGGCACGGCTGCCCGTGTTCGTCACGGTTGCCTGAACTTCCACCGTGTCGGTATCTTGGATGGATGGCGCGCTGACCGTCAGATTGCTATATTCGAACGTCGTATAGCTCAGACCGTGGCCGAACGGGAACAACGTCGCCAGCTCTTTCTTGTCGTAATAACGGTAGCCGACGAAGATGCCTTCGCGGTATTCCACGCGGTCGCCTTCGCCCGGGAAATTCAGGAACGACGGGTTGTCGCTCAGTTTCAGCGGGAACGTCTCGGCCAGCTTGCCGGATGGGTTCGCATCGCCGTAGAGCAGATCCGCGATCGCGCCGCCTGTCGCCTGGCCGCCAAGATAGCCTTCGAGCACCGCTTTGACTTGGCCGATCCATGGCATGACGACCGCTGATCCGTTCATCAGCACGACGATCGTGTTCGGCTGGACCGCTGCGACTGCCGCAATCAGCTCGTTCTGATTCGCCGGCAGGCTGAGATGGGAACGGTCGTAGGCTTCGGACTCGATCCGATCCGGCAATCCCGCATAGATAACGGCGAATTCGGCATTCCGCGCCGCTTCAACGGCTGCTGCCGTTAGCGCGTCGTCAGACGCGTCCGTCTCAATCGCGAAACCTTTCGCATACGTAATCGAGTCTGCGCCGCCGAGCTTCCGCAGCTCTTCGACCGGATTGTCTAACTGGGTCGGTACGATGTGCGAACTGCCGCCGCCTTGGTAACGAGGCGCTTCCGCGAAGGCGCCGATAACGGCGATGCGGCTGCCTTTGGCAATCGGAAGGACCTGACCGTCATTCTTCAGCAGTACCATGCACTCGCCGGCCACTTTTCTCGCCAATGCATGGTGAGCGTCTTGGTCGTACGTTGCATTCTCCTTCTTCTGATCCACGGCCATGAAGATGATGCGGAGCAGTCTAGCGACCGCGCGGTCAAGCGCCTCGATCGTCAACCGTCCGCTCTTCAGCGCATCGAGCACCTTCTTCTCGCCAAGCCCGTTGCTGGCCGGCATCTCGAGCTCAAGGCCTGCCGCAAGCGCCGCGTCGCGCTCATTGACCGCGCCCCAGTCCGATACGACGAAGCCTTCGTGGCCCCATTCGTCCTTCAGAATATCGGTCAACAGCTTAACATTCTCCGAGGCGAACGCGCCGTTCACTTGATTGTACGAGCACATGACCGTCCACGGCTGCGCCTTCTTCACCGCGCCTTCGAAGCTGGACAAATAAATTTCGCGCAGCGTCCGCTCGTCGACGATCGCATCGATCGACATCCGGCGGTGCTCCTGATTGTTCACCGCAAAATGTTTCAGCGATGTACCGATCCCTTGGCTCTGCACGCCCGCAATATGGCTCGCTGCCATCTCGGAGGAGAGATACGGATCCTCGGAGAAATATTCGAAGTTTCTTCCGCATAGCGGCGAACGCTTGATGTTAGCTCCCGGTCCGAGCAGCACCGCCACATCTTCCGCTTGGCATTCTTCGCCGAGCGCGACGCCGACTTGTCCGATCAGATCCGTATCCCATGAGCTGGCAAGACCCGCTGCCGAAGGAAAACAAGTAGCCGGCACGCTATCGAACAGCCCGAGATGATCGGCGCCCATCTTCTGCTTCCGCAGGCCATGCGGACCATCCGTCACCATAATGGAAGGAATGCCGAGACGCTCGACGCCCTTCAGATGCCAGAAATCCAGCCCAGAGCAAAGCCCCGCCTTCTCCTCTACCGTCATCTGCGCAATAATGTTGTTGATATCACGGCTCATATAAGAAAACCTCCATCATAAGTAGGGTTATGTAAAACGCTTTCATTACCCTCATTATAAGGAGGTTCACCTTCGAATTATTGTGTTCATTTTACTTTTTCGGTATTGTTTTGACCCTCTGGCCGCCAAGATCGACAGAGCGGTTCGTCTACTGATCCGAGCGTTCTCCATTGCGGTATTGTCTTGGCGTAACGCCCGTTACCTTCTTGAACACTTTCGTAAAATAGCTCTGGTCATTAAAGTTCAGCCTGGCGCAAATGTCGGACAAGCTGTAGTCCGTGAGCGTCAGCAGCTTCTTCGCTTCATCGATCCGTTTGAGCTGCATATATTCGCTGACGTTCAAACCGACTTCCTTCTTGAACAACCGCGATAGATAGCTGGCATTCATCTTCGTCAGTTCGGCAAGCTCGTCCAGCGTCACGCCTTCATAGAGACGGTTGAACATATGCTGCTTGCACTTGGCGATTACGTTCGACACTTGATCCGCCTGGCTCGCGCGGACGCGGTCCGCGTACTCGAACAAGGCGTCATGCATCAGCTTCGATACTTCTCTCACATCCGTCAGTTCCTCGGCCTGCTGGATGAACAGATCGCTCATCGTATAAGCGATCTCCGGATGCAAGCCTCCATCGACCGCCGCCCGCGTCGCAAGCGCAATGACGACGATGGTGAGATTCTTCTGGTTGCGCAGCAGGCTCCGCTTGGCCAGCGTTCCGACGCCTTCAGCCGGGAGCGACATCGAGAATTCGCGGGCGAGTTCATCGCGCCGCCCCTCCCGAATCATCTGGAGCAGCCTTTTCTCATGGATCGTGTCCTGGTGAAGATTCACGTCATGCAGCCTGTTAGAGATATCCAGATCGATATGCCCCTGGGCATGCAACGGTTGGTCCAGCGCCTGATTGACGCGCAAGATATCGGCCAGATCGACGTTCTTTCGATAGAGAAGAAAATAGATGAGCTGGCACTGGTGCAGCTGCTTCGTCTTGCTGATTACCGGCAATCCATCGTAATACGTGCGCCACCCTTGACGATCCGGCCAGCCGTTATCTTGGACGAGCCCTTCGAATACTTCGTCGCTCAGTCGCGCATACAGCGAAGGCCCGACGACGATACTGCCATAATAATAGCCGTTTTCTTGATCAGCGAGCCGAACCTCGATATAACTTTCGAGCCTGTTCGTCAGATGCAGCAGCGGAACGTCTGACGGACCTTCAGACCGCAGCATGGTACGGAGCATTTCGTCATGAACGATCGTACCTGCAGCCGGCAACGACACTTTGAGCTGTCCATGTTCATCCAGCATGTGCACCGGCAGATCGAAGTTGTGATGGATTAATTTGCAAACGCTCGATATCTGTACTTCCGATAACCGGGATTCCATGAACCGGCTCCCCCCTGACCATGATGCTTAGTTACGTCCTTGTCCGTGCGCATCAAAATCAGTATAGACTTCCTTCCGCACATTGAAAAGTTCCCCGTCTCGCATGCAAGGCGAGAGTATTCTGGTAAATCCAAGGAAATAGTAAGCGATAACCACCTAGGAATTGAGGCTACCGTTATGCACGTTGCATTGGCTCTTTTCAGTATATTTTGCGCATGGCGTTGGGCGGACTGGCGGAACTGGAAACTTTATCACCCTACGATGCTGTATATCACGTGCGGCGGATTCTTATACGAATATCTGACCAAAGATCAGACGATGTGGATGTTCCATCCGGACTTCCTCTACAATCACACCGTAACCGTCGTGGTCTATGCCGTCTTGACGATGCCGCTCAATGTCCTTCTCTTTCTCTCGACATTCCCTCCAACTTTAGGCAAGCAATTGCGCCACTTTGCCATCTGGATCGCCATCTACGGGGGGATGGAGTGGGTCATGATGATAACCGGCAGAATATCGTACAAGAATGACTGGGGGCTCTTACACTCTTTGTTGTTCGATCTCATGATGTTCCCGATGCTGGTGCTCCACCACAAACGGCCGTTGGTTGCCTACGCCTTGTCGGTCCCGATCGTGTGGGGGCTTCTTCTCATCTTCAAAATAAAACTGAACTGAAACCGCAAGCCAAAAACCTCTTACTGCCCAGCAGCGTGAGCACGCTGTTTAGGCGAATAAGAGGTTTTTGGTCATGCGTCAGTTAGCCGCAAGTGGTGGATAACGCTTTATCGAACCGCGCCAGCTGCCGCCACGCTCGCTCGCCAACCGCCGAACGAAGTAATATCTTCGGCCGATTCGGCTGCGTAGCCTTCGCAGATGAAGCCCGGCACAACGCTGCCATCGATCAACTCCACTTTGCCCATGCCCAGCGGCGCCGGGATCAGAGAAGCAAAGGATCCGAATCGTTCAAGCGGCATCTCCCACACTTCGACCGCGATAGACGCGCCTCCGGAAGCGCATTTGATCATGCCCGGTTTAGCCGGTTCCGTCGGCAGCTTGATCAGCTTGTAACTCGGAGCGCTCGCATCCTCACGGATAAACGTTGCTTCATGCGACTTCATCTGCGCCTCGAGCGGGAAGCCCCGCATATGCAAGCCGCACACCGCGACAAGGGTTGTCGGCCTCGACTGCACGGCTTTGTAACGTTCGGCAGCCTCTACAATCAACCCCTCTGAGCCTGCTAACGCGAACAAGGTAATACCGAATGGCACGTTCGTATCAACTTCACCGGATGGAATCGCAACGGCGCACAGATCGAGCAGATTGCAATGATTCGTGTACAATCCCATCGCGCGATTCGCGGCGATCGGCTCCTCGCGCACCTGATCGCGCGTCCACGTGCCGCCTGCCGTCGGCATGATCAGCACGCCATCTTGCAGCAATTGGCGTGCTTGCAGTTTATATCCTTGAAGCTTGTGCATCGCCTGGAATACGGCGGCGGCATGGTGAACCGGTGCTGCGCCGGAACGCAGAATCTGCTCCGTCACCGGGAATGCGCTGCCCGGATGCGACTCGACGAATTCGCCGAACTCCGCCCATCGTTCCGCGACCCACGGCCCTTCGTAGAGCAGGGACGCGGCCGCCGCGAACAACTCCGTTTCGATATAAGTTACCGGGATTCCCAGCTGCTTCGCATAGCCCTGCGCCTTCTCCCACGCCAGTCGGTATCCGTCCGCGAACGGGCCATAGAATTCAAGCGGCTCCTGCGGCAAATAGATCTTCGAAGGCAGTCGCGACTCGTTCCGGTACGGAATATCGCGCGACCAAGGGTCGCTAAGATCAACGCCGCGAACCGCTTGATCCACAGCCTGAACTTCTGCCATTTCACTTGCGAATACCGTTACGCAATCCAGGCTTTCGCATGCAGGCACGACGCCCTTCACCGGCCAAGCGCCAAGGCTAGCCTTCCACCCGACCAGATTGTTGAGCGCTGCCGGCACACGGCCCGAGCCGGCCGTATCCGTGCCGAGCGCAAACGTTGCTTGCCCGCGGGCAACGGCAACCGCTGATCCCGAACTGGAACCGCCGCTGATTAGCTCCGGACGCAGTGCGTTATGCGTCTCCCCATAGGGACTTCTTGTGCCGACAAGCCCGGTCGCGAACTGGTCCAGATTCGTTTTGCCGACCGGAATCGCGCCTGCTTCGATCAAACGCCGCACCGCTGTCGCATGCTCCGACGGCGAGTAAGCATAATCCGGACAGCCTGATGTAGTAGGCAGACCCGCTACATCGATATTGTCTTTCACCGCGAATGGAATGCCCCATAACGGAGCAACCGCTGGATCGAGTGTCAGAAGACGAGACAGATAAGGGCGTATCTGCTCCAGCTGCGGCGGCGCGATCCATATATTCATGGCCGCGTCCGCTTCCGCTCGGCGGATAATTTCTTCTATCACTTGTTCCGGCGTCAATGCGCCTTCGGCATACTGACCCGTAAGCCAATCGATGGTCAGCTTGGTCGGGAAGTTAGGCGTGCTCATACGGCGGTCAGCTCCTTTTCCGTCGTTTTGGCAATTCCGATAATCAATTGTCCCGCGTTGACGGCATCTCCCGGCGTTACATGGACGGAATGGATAATTCCGTCGAACGGCGCATTTTGCGAGAACTCCATCTTCATCGATTCGACGATGATAAGCGTCTCGCCCTTCTTGATCCGGTCGCCTGGCGACACCAACACCTTCCAGATACTTCCCGGCATGGAGCAACGAATGGCATCGATCTCGGACGGCAGCTCTTCATCGCTCGCCGCTTTGCCGGATTCCTGCTCGGAAACGTATTCGGCAAGGCCAAGGCGCTTCCATTCTTCACGCTCCTCATGGAACGCTTGTTGCTGCCGGCTGCGGAACTCATCGGCGCTTTCTTCGATCGACTCCAAGAATCGCAAGTATTCGCCAAGATCGAAGGTCGTCTCCGTAATGTCGGCCTCGTAACGTCCGCGCAGGAAATCTTCGCGCATGACGAGCAGTTCTTCGGCGCTTACCGGATAGAATTGAATTTGGTCGAAGAACCGCAGCAGCCATGGCTTGCCGGCCGCGAAGCTTGCGGTCGAGCGCAATTTGTTCCACATCTGAATCGTTCGGCCGACGAATTGATAGCCTCCCGGCCCTTCCATGCCGTACACGCACATGTAGGCGCCGCCGATGCCGACCGCATTCTCAGGAGTCCACGTCCGGGCCGGATTGTATTTGGTCGTCACGAGGCGATGGCGCGGATCGATCGGCGTCGCGAGCGGCGCGCCCAAGTATACGTCGCCGAGTCCAAGCACCAGATAACTCGCATCGAACACAATCCGCTGAACATCGTCAATGCTATCGAGTCCATTGACGCGGCGGATAAACTCCAGATTGCTCGGGCACCATGGCGCATCCGGACGCACATTCTGCTGATAACGTTCGATCGCAAGTTGCGTCGCCGGATCATCCCAGGAGAGCGGCAGACGCACGATCCGGGACGGAACTTGAATCGATTCGAGCGGCGGCAGGCTGGCATCGAGTTCAAGCAGCAGCTTCGCTGCCTGCTTCACCGTGATTAACTTCGGATCGATATGCACTTGTACCGAACGAACGCCCGGCGTCAAATCTTGTATCGGAATGACGCTGCTGGAACGTATCGCTTCGATCAGCGCATGCACCTGGAAGCGGAGCAAGAGATCCAGCTCCAGGGAGCCGTACTCCACGAGCAAATTCTGATCGCCGCTGCACCGGATCGTAATCGGGAAATTGCGGTTCCCCGATTCGCTGTGCAAGACTGGATAATCCGGAGTAAGCTGCGCATTTGCGTTCGGGACGATAACCGGCTTCGGCAGATCTTGTCGTTCGCCTTGACCGACAACTTCAAGCCAAGCTTCTTGTTCGCTCCTCAGCGCTTCCGCCTGCTCAAGCGTGAGCAGCTTGAAATTCACCTTGTCCCCGGGATGCAGCTGACCGAGCTTCCAGAACTCCGCGGATGCTGTCGTCACCGGGCATACGAAGCCGCCTAGACTCGGACCGTCCGGACCGAGCAGAATCGGCATATCGCCAGTCAAGTCGAGCGTCCCTACGGCATAAGCGTTATCGTGAATGTTGGAAGGATGCAGCCCTGCTTCGCCGCCGTCTTCGCGCGCCCATAGCGGTGCCGGACCGATGAGACGAACCCCCGTACGGGAGCTGTTGAAATGCACCTCGAAAGTCGTTGATGCCAGTTCCTGCAAGTATTGCGGCTGAAGGAATTCGCCCGTGCAATGCGGACCCGGGATAACGCCGATCTCCCATTCGCGCCGGAAGCCGGGGCGATCGTCCGCTGCGAGTCCAGTCAATTGAACAGGTGCCTCGCTCGGCTTAACGCCCAGCACATCGCCAGGGCGAAGCGCCCGGCCGCCATGTCCGCCGAAGCCGCCCAGCGTGAAGGTAGCCGCGCTGCCCAGCGTCAGCGGCATATCGAATCCGCCGGCAATAAGCAGATACGTGCGCAGACCTTCCGCCGCTTCTCCGAACGAGAGCACTTGACCACGCTCCGCCAGCATCGGCTGATACAGGGCCACCGGCTCACCGTCAAGATCCGGCTTCATGTCCGCGCCGGTGACGCAGAACCACATGCTGTCGCGGAATTTGTAGGCGCCGCCCCGCAGCGTAAGCTCCAGACCGCTCGCATCATCGGGATTGCCGAGCAGCTTGTTGCCGGTACGGAATGCAAGCGGGTCCATCGGTCCGCAAGGCGGCACGCCAACGTCCCAATACCCGACGCGGCCCGGCCAATCCTGAACCGTCGTCTGCACGCCGCTGTCGATGACTTCAAGCGCCGATTCGGCAGGCGAGAAGTCATTCAGCATCCGGGTATAGACGTCTCCATTGTGGAAAGCCGGCTCTTGCAGAAGCGCCTGCACATATTGAAGATTCGTCGTGAGGCCATAGAAGCGCGTGTTCGCGAGCGCCTCCTTCAGCTTCCCGATCGCTTCTTCGCGGGTCTCGCCGTGCACGATGACTTTGGCCAGCATCGGATCGTATAGCGTCGTGACTGTAAGGCCATCCCGCACCCAAGTCTCGTTCCTCGCCTGATCGGACAGTTGAACGCGGTCGATCTGGCCGGCGCTCGGACGGAATTGCATCAGGCAATCCTCCGCATAGACGCGGGCCTGAATGCTGTGGCCTTGAGGCGCCTTGACAAGCGAATCCAGATCGCGCAGTTCGTCGCTCGCTTCACGGACCATCCATTCGACCAGATCGATGCCCAGCACCTCTTCCGTCACGCCATGTTCCACCTGAAGACGCGTATTCACCTCTAGGAAGTAGAAGGCCTGGCTGTCCGGATCGTACAGAAATTCGACGGTGCCCGCGCTGCGGTAACCTGCCTCCGCAGCCAGCCGTTTGGCGCTGGCCAGCATCTCAGCACGAACCTCCGCAGGGAAGCTCGGCGCCGGACTTTCTTCGACGACCTTCTGATTGCGGCGCTGAACCGAGCAATCCCGCTCTCCGAGCGCGATGACTTCGCCGAACTTGTTGCCGAAGATTTGAACCTCGACATGACGCGCTTTGGCAATGTATTTCTCGAGGAACACGCCGCCGTTCTTGAAGTTCGCCTCGGCCAAATGCCGCACGCTGTCGAACGCCGCGCGCAAAGTTTCTTCATCGTCGCATACCCGCATCCCGATGCCCCCGCCGCCTGCGGTACTCTTCAAGATGACGGGATAACCGATCTCGGCTGCATGGGCGGCAGCTTCATCAAGTTCCGTGATGAGCGGCGTTCCGGGCAGAAGCGGCACCTGAGCACGCATCGCCAGTTCGCGAGCGGAATGCTTCAGGCCGAATGCCTCCATCTGCTCGGGAGCGGGTCCGATGAAGGCAATGCCGCTCGCTTGGCAGGCTCTCGCGAATTCGGCGTTCTCGCTCAGGAAGCCATATCCGGGATGGATCGCTTCGACGCCAAGCTCACGGGCGATGCTGAGAATCCGCTCTCCGTCTAGATAGCTCTCCTTGGCCGGTCCTTCGCCGATCAGCACCGCTTCATCCGCCAGATCCACATGAAGACTGTCTTGATCCGCTTTGGTATAGACCGCAACCGACGCAATCCCCAGTTTGCGCAAGGTACGTTCGATTCGGACGGCAATGGCGCCCCGGTTGGCAATTAGCACTTTCTTAAACATGGCGATCTCCCCTTCTCTATCCCGTGGTTCGTATGATGAATTAGCGATTCCAGATCAAGACGCGCACCGGCGTCGGATTGTAGGCGTTGCACGGATTGTTCAACTGCGGACAGTTGCTGATCAGCGCGGTCGTGCGGCCATGCGACTGCAGCTCAACGTATGCGCCCGGCGAAGATACGCCGTCATCGAATTTCAATCCGCCTTCCGGCGTAACCGGAACATTCATGAAGAAGTTAATGTTCGGAGCCAGATCGCGCTTGCCGTAGGCTCCGCCCCGCTGCGCTAATTGCAGCATGAAAGTATCCCGGCAATTGTGCATATGCAGCTTCTCGTGCGCATAGCGGACCGTGTTGCTCTGCGCCGAGCAGGAGCCGCCGAGCGTATCATGCCGGCCGCAAGTGTCGGCTACGATCGTAAGCAGCTCTTTGCCGGATTCGGCCAGCAGCACCGACCCTGTCGTCAAATAGATATTGCCTTGCCCGGCCACCGTCGCCGCTGCGGAGTAATGATCTTCCGGATGGTCGGCATCGTAGAATAACGTATCGGCCGCCTGATTGCCCTCCAGATCGACAATGCGGAGCACTTGGCCCGGCTCAAGATCATGCATCCAACCGTCACCGGCCAGGATGATCGCGTCATAGATCGCGTCCTCCGGCTTGCGGCTGCTTTCGACTCGATTGAAATCACTCATCGTTATTCCTCCTCATTAGATCAGTGCGTAGTAGCTCCATGTATTCTCGAACGCTCGGCGGTTCTCCGGGCGATGGTTCAGACAGATATCCTGTTCGTCGACAGGCTCGGCTTGCAGCACTTCGATGCGGACGGGGACCGAAGGATAATCGGTACGCGGATCAAGCGGATTCGGCGTATTGGAGAGCACGAGCAGCACATCCATCTCGGTGCGGACCGTAACCGTCGCCCCAGCCGGGCAATGATCCTGAGCGTAATGCATCGTTCCGTTCTCTTCGCAGAAGACTTTGGCGAACAAATTGACGTTCGGCATCATATCCCGCAGGCTTAATCCGTTACGCGTCAGCTCGACGGCAAAATTCTCTTGGCCGCTCCGCAGCCATTCGTTGCGCAGCTCCTGGTAGGTCGTGTTTCCGTACTTCGCATCGGTTAGCTTACGCGACGTATAGCCGCTGATCGTATCGTGCCAGCCAAGGTCATCCTGCACGATGCTGGCCAGGACGCGGCCATTGTCGCTCATAAGCGTGTGGCCGGTGGTCAGATGCGACGTGTACTGCGCTTTCAGCGAATCCGGCATATTGTAGCGCTCGGTCAAGTCCAGCGCATTGTACAGCATCAGCGATACATTGGCCCCCGCTTCCAGTGCGGTGAATCGCAGCAATTTCCCTCGGCTGATCCGACCGGACCATTTGCCCCCTGCGCCAATAACGGTATTCCAGATCATCTTTCATCCCCATCCCTTCCAGGTAATAAAAAAAAAGCCGTGGGAGTGTAATCTCCCAGGCTTTTATCCTTCCGTGTCTATGGACGGCCGCTGCCGCTCGCTGCAAGCAGAGTCCTCATCCATACGCCGTCTCTTGGACCAGGCTTGATTCAGGCAAGGAATCAACGGAACCCTAGACAGCATTGTCGTTCTTGACGCATCTTTCGAGCAAGAACCTTGATTCAATTGTCAGATTTTCTAACATTTCATTCAGTATAAGTTTATTCCCACATGATGTCAATATACTTAACAAATGATTTTTTATTCCGGTTCGATCGCTCTTGCCGATCCCTCGAACAGATTCGCCCCGCCTTGCAGCGCCTTGGACACCTTCGTGCGGAACAGGTAATAAGCAAGGCCGGCCGCCAACCAGATGCAGCCTAGCAGCAAGGCGCTGGTGTCCATCAGCGTGATGAGCCACACGATGAACGAAGCGCCGATCAGCGGGAAGATCAGGAACTGGAACGTTTGTTTGAACGACCGCTGTCTGCGCTTGATGTAACATTCCGCGATGACGGACAGATTCACGAAAGCAAAGGCGGTCAGCGCGCCGAAGCTGACGAATTTCACCGCCATATCCAGGCTGATCACTAAAGCAAGCAGCGAGATAATACTGACCAATACGATATTGTTCACCGGCGTGCGGTACTTCGGATGAAGCGAGCCGAAGAATCGCTTCGGCAAGATCGAATCGCGGCCCAGTACGTAGAGCAGACGCGAGACGCTCGTAACCGAGGTCAATCCTTGCGTGAATATTGCAAAAATAAGGACGGTCGTGAAGATCGCGCCTAACGTTGCGCCTCCCGCCATTTTCATCAGCTCAAAGCCTGCCGAATCCAGGTTAACGAACACAAGCGACGGATACGTGATTTGAATGAGGTAGGACGTCACCACGTACAGGATGCTGGCGATCAGGATAATCAGCATAATCGCACGGGGAATCGTTTTCTTCGCGTTGATCGTCTCCTCCGATAAGGTGGATACCGTATCGAAACCAAGGAAAGAGAAGCAGATGATCGAAGCGCCGGCAAGTATCGTCGGGAGTCCGACGCCCATATTCGTGAATGGCTGCACGATCCCTTCGAAGCCGGAGAAGCCTCTGACCAAATACGTACAGAACAGCGCGATGAAGATAATTTGGAAAAGCACGAAGAATTTGCTCAAGCTCGCGGAGAATTTGATGCCTGCAATATTGACGACCGCCAGCACGATGTTCAGCAGGATGATCCAGACATAGGCGGGAACGGACGGGAATTGGGCATTCAGATAAATGCCGAACGTCAGGCATGCGATGATCGGCGAGAACAGATAATCGAGCAGAATCGCCCATCCGACCGTAAATCCGGGGATCGGATGCATGGAGCGTTTGACATACGTGTAGGAAGAACCGGATCCCGGGAATATCTTGGCCATTACGCTGTAGCTGTAAGCCGTGAAGAAAATCGCGACGACCGACAGCGAATAGGCCTCGGTAATCATCCCTTGCGAAGCGTCGTAAGCTATGCCGAATACCGAGAAATAGATCATTGGCGTCATCCAGGCTAAACCTAGCGCGACCACCTGTACTAGCGTTAACGACTGGCGAAGCGTTACCTCTTGTTTCATCCCCATACTCTCCTCCCTCTCTCTAACAAGCGGCTTTTTATGGAATGTCGACAAAAAAATAAAAGCCGCGGGAAGATATGTAACATATCCTCCCGGGCTTTTATCCCTCCGTGGACACGGCCGCTTGACCGTGCGTCTTCTCTCGGACCTGACCGGCATCAATGATGCTGCGGAACCCTAGAAAACAATGATTATGCAGTTGGTATGTGAAGCTTTCTCGCAAGCGTGTGAACTGGTTAAATATTCATGTTAGTTAATATAACATATAATTCAAAGATTGCAAGAGGTCATTTCGATTTTTCTAAAAAATGATGTTCCATAACCTGACATGAGGAATCGTGCCGGGTTTTCTGGAGAAAAAAAAACACACCTGCTTGCTAGGCAGGTGCGTTCATGGGCGGTCAGATACAAGCCTTGTTACACGGAATCTTGCAACGGAAGCGAATACCGCGCAAATCCTTCCGCATCGTAGCGATAACGTTCGCAAATGACATACGGCCGATCTTGCCCCTCTGTGCGAATGCCATGCTCGCTTAAGTAAGCATCGATGACCCGGCTCGCAGCGTCGAAATCACCTTCCATGCTGGCAGCCGCTACGCAGTGTTGGGGCGGGAGCGTGATTCGCACGAACCACTCCGGCACTTGGTCAAAGGTCGACACTTCCACGCATAGCAAATAGGCGTGTGAAGCGGGAAGTTCTTGTCCGGCCGCCTGCGGCCAGACTCCGTAATGAATACGGGGATGTATGATCTGCGTGAGATGGTCGTGCAGGTCAAGCAAGCTTCGCTTGGCAAGTTCGAATTTCGCTCCCATTTGGTCCAGACCGATACATGGTATTCCGATCAACTTGAGCTCCCCATGTTCGATAAGCCGCGGCTCAAGATCCGGCAGTGCATAAATATTCGTCATCGTTCTGCCCCCCTTCATGCGAACTCGATCAGCTTCCGCTCAATCTCAGCAATCGGCCCGATATCCGATTCCCGACACCACAACATCACCTGTTCCGCTTCGTCATTGGCTTCGAATTCGCGCCAATCCATCAGTTCCCCTGCGAACAATGCGCCGTATTCCGTCCACTGCGGACCATGAAAGCTTGGCTGCAGGTCGAATTTCATTAGCCCTTTGAACACGACGTTAGCTGCCGATTGATTCGTCTCTTCCTGAAGCTCGCGCATGATGCAGTCACGTGCCGTCTCCCCCTGCTCGATCAAACCGCCAGGAAGCTCCCAATTCCGCCTCCACTTGTTAAACAACAGCAACACCTTATCTCCTTGCCGGACAACGGTCAAGGCATGCGTGAGCGGCGACTCGAGCGTCATCGTCTCTAATGCAGATTCTGCCACGACATGGAACGACTCGAACACATTCCCTTTGGCGTCCGTTATGATCGACATTCTAATCCACCTCCTTTATCAGCGAGTAATAATTTAGGATTATGCTAAGTTTGTAACTAGTCTGTTAATGATAAACCTATTATAATTGGAGATGGCAATTTATTCTATATATGGAGGGGAAATCATGTCATTTCGTACGGGTACGCCAGCCGATGCAGGAATGTCTGAGACAAGAATCGCAACGCTGCATCAGCAGGCGGAGAAAATGGTTGAAGCGAATGTTACGTCTGCGCAAGTGTATGTTGCCGCTCGCCGAGGAATCATCGTAGCGCACAAGGCAAGCGGCAGGTTCGGACCGGAGCCGGAAGCCCCGCCGCTGACCACGGAAGCACTGTTCCCGCTCTGCTCGATTACCAAAGTCATTACGGCTGCCTGTCTCATGATGTTGGTCGAGCAAGGCGAGGTCGGCCTTAACCGTCCGGTCGTCGACTACATACCGGAATTAAGCGGCGAAGGCGCCCGCGAGATTCGCGTTCACCACTTGCTCACGCATACGTCAGGAATATCGCCCGAAGACCTTTCGGCGCACGTCGATCTTATTCAAGACACCATCCAGCTGCCGCCGCACGCGGCCAATCAAGATCCGGACACGCACCGCTGGCTGTATCTCGGCTATGGCGTTAAGCCGGGCCGCAAACCCGGCGAAGCGATGGCTTACCTCGGATACGGGTACGAGCTGCTGGGCGAGATCATTCGCAGGGTAAGCGGGATCGCGTATCCGGAATACGTAAGACAGCATCTTCTCGAGCCGCTCGGCATGCGGGATACGTACTTCATCGTTCCCGAATCCGAGCGCGAACGTATCGTGCGCCGGGCACCGGAAGACCCTTGTGCGGATTGGATAGAGACCGAAGATTTCCTCCAATCGTACTCCGCATCCGGTGGACTTATCGGAACCGCCATGGACCTGGCCAAATTCGGCCAACTATTCCTCGATAACGGACGTTGGGATGGCCGCCAGTTGCTGAGCCCGGTCTCCATCCGCGAGATGATGCGTAACCATATTCCGGGTGTAAGCGCATTCTATCGCGATGAAGTGTTCCCTGAAGCTTCGTGGGGACTTGGTTGGGGCGTTAACGGCAACAAACGAGATGGCGGCGATCTCTTCTCTCCGGCAGCCGTCTCGCACTGGGGAGCTGCAGGCGTGTTCATCGCAGTAGATCCGGTCTATGAGGTCGTAGCGGTCCATTTTACGGTCGAGAAGGACCTGCGGAAGCCGTTCAAGAACATGTACACCGACTATTTCAACAATACCGTCTTGGCGGCGATTACGGACATTTAAGCACCTATATTTTGAAACCGCAGCCCCTATAGGACTTTGCTCATGACCTTGTATCCGATCGATCCCGACAGCTTAATCTTTGCTCCAATTCGGCCTTCTGGCGCAGGTGGTGGCGGGAATGCATCTCGATCATCGCAAACCATTCCTGCGCATTAAGCCACCCGAATCCATCATGCTTCACTTTGCAATTCGGATTGATCGTACTCATTTTCACTTCCCATTCGGACATTTCTCCATTCAATCGATCCAATTCTTGCACGAGCTCGTCGATGGTTCGTTCATTGCTGGGATGGTTCGACGGACCGTCCGGCAACTTGATTCTAATCGGCGGGAAAGCGCCGTTCTTGAATAACTGTTCACCGGCTGCTGTCTTGCCTTCCGGCTGTTCGGCGCTGGCAGAGGCGCATCGCTGCGCTTGTTCCAAATAATCCAGCGCCGTCAGAATGAGATGATCATACAGCTGGCCAAGCGACCAGACGCCTTTCTCGTCGATATAACGCAATTGATCTGGCGTATAACGCCCAAGATCCGCTTTGTACTGCTCAATGATACTCCGACTATGCAGCATGTTGCCTCCTTTTATTTTCCAGTTGGTATCTTCGTTCAGCTTACCACAATCGTTCAAGTCTCATTTCTTCAATCTTGCTAAAAGTGGCCGATATAGAAAAGACCGAACCAGCGGATGCTGATTCGGTCTTTTCATTAAAGCCTTATCGTTGACTCGGTCGATTAAACGAGTTGCGTCGTTTTTTTCCAGTCGGCAGCGAACTTCTCCATGCCTTGATCTGTCAGCGGGTGCTTGGAGATCTGGTCGATAACGGAGAATGGTACCGTCGCGATGTGCGCGCCAGCCATAGCTACGCGAGTAACATGGTCCGGGTGGCGTACGGATGCCGCGATGATTTGGGAATCCAGATTGTGAATGCGGAACAGTTCAGCGACTTTCGAGACGAGCAGCACGCCGTCTTCGGAGATATCGTCCAAACGGCCGAGGAATGGCGAAACGTACGTTGCGCCTGCACGCGCAGCCAGCAGCGCTTGGTTCACGGTGAAGATGAGCGTTACGTTTGTTTTGACGCCTTTTTTCGTCAGGTAGCGGCAAGCTTCCAGACCTGCCAGCGTCATTGGCAGTTTGATCGTGATGTTCTTGTCGTTATTGTTGATTTTGATCAATTCGTTCGCTTGCGCGATCATTTCTTCCGCAGTCAGCGCGTCCGGCGTTACTTCAGCCGATACGGATTCCACTTCAGGTACGGCTTTCAAAATTTCTTCGATGCGGTCTTCGAATTTAACGCCCTCTTTGGCAACGAGGGACGGGTTTGTCGTTACGCCGGACAGAACGCCGATTTTGTAAGCTTTTTTGATGTCTTCCAGGTTCGCTGTGTCGATGAAGAATTTCATGATTCAATTACCTCCAAATTTTGATGTTTATATAAACTACTTAAGTAGTTCCTTAACCAAGCCTACCACATTTTTCTCCGTGAAGCCAAAATATTCCATGACTTCGCCGCCAGGGCCGGATGCGCCGAACGTGTCGATCGACAGCACTTTGCCCTGAGGACCTGCGTAACGCTCCCAGCCAAGCGAGATGCCCGCTTCGATAGTCACGCGTTTCGTTACAGACGATGGCAGGATGCTCTCTTGATATTCTGCGGATTGACGATTGAACAATTCACGGCTCGGCATCGCGACGACGCGCACGGATAGATTGTCCTTCTCGAGCTCTTCCTTCGCGCTTACGGCAAGCGATACTTCGGAGCCGGTTCCGATAAGGATAACATCAGGCGTGCCGTTCGTCTCCGTCAGTACATAGGCGCCTTTAGCGATATCGGCGACGTTCGCTTTGGTCGACTCGTAGATCGGCAGGTTCTGTCTGCTCAGAATGAGCGCGACCGGACCATCGTTCTGTTGCAGCGCATAAGCCCATGCGCTTGCCGTCTCGTTCGCATCGGTCGGACGGATGACCGTCAGGCCTGGAATCGTACGCAGCGCCGCCAGATGCTCGACTGGCTCATGCGTAGGGCCGTCTTCGCCTACTGCGATCGAATCGTGCGTGAATACGTAAGTAACCGGCAGCTTTTGCAGCGCCGCCAGACGAATCGACGGACGCAGGTAGTCGCTGAAGACGAAGAACGTGCTGACGAAAGGCTTCACGCCGCCATGCAGCGCAAGTCCGTTGCCCGCAGCGCCCATCGCATGCTCACGAACGCCGAAATAGATGTTGCGTCCTGCGTACGAATCGATTGCGAACGTCTGCTCGCCGCTAATGTCCGTCATCGTGGAATGCGACAGGTCCGCGCTTCCGCCGAAGATGGATGGGACAAGCTTCACGAAATGATTGATCGCCTGGCCGCTAGCGACGCGGGTCGATAATGTCTTCGCCGAGTCGAAGGTCAGCACGTCTTCAGCCGCGATCGAAACGCTGCCGTCGATAATCTGCGCGAACTCTTGGCCGAGCGCCGGATGCGCCGCTTCGTAGGAAGCTACGAGGTTCTTCCAAGCTTCTTCCTTAACCGCGCCCTGCTCCTTCAATTGTGCAAAATGCGCCCGAACCTCTGCCGGAACGGTAAACTCGTCTTCGTAGTTCCAGCCATAAACAGCTTTGGTCGCCTTCGCTTCTTCCTTGCCGAGCGGGGCTCCGTGCGCTTTGTTCGTGCCGGCTACCTTACTGCCGTAACCGATGATGGTGCGAATCTCGATCAGCGTCGGCTGCGAATCATGCTGCTTGGCCGCTTCGATCGCTTGCGTGATCGCGGCGATATCGTTGCCGTCCTCGACGCGCAGATAGTGCCAGTTCGCGGATTCCGCACGCTTCTGGATGTTCTCGCCGAACGAGAGGTTCAGATCGCCATCCAAGGAGATATCGTTCGAATCATATAGCACGACCAGCTTGCCGAGTTTCATATGGCCAGCCATCGACATCGCTTCGTAGGAAATCCCTTCCATCAAGCAGCCATCGCCGACAAGCGCATACGTATAGTGGTCGACGACCGGGAAGCCGTCTTGATTGAACTTCGCCGCTAGATGAGCCTCGGCCATCGCCATGCCGACAGCCATTGCAACCCCTTGGCCGAGCGGGCCGGTCGTAGCGTCAACGCCGTCCGTGTGGCCGAATTCAGGATGGCCTGGAGTCAAGCTGTTCAGCTTGCGGAACTGTTTCAGATCGTCGATCGAGACTTGGTATCCGAACAGGTGCAGCAAGCTGTAGAGCAGTGCCGAGCCGTGGCCCGCGGACAGCACGAAGCGGTCGCGGTTGAACCATTTGGCATGGGCGGGATTGTGGCTGAGCTGGTTGGCCCAGAGGGCGTACGCCATAGGCGCAGCCCCCATCGGAAGGCCCGGGTGCCCGGAATTCGCGGCGTTGATCGCATCGATCGACAACGTACGGATCGTATCGATGGCTAGTTGGTCAATGGTTTGTGTGATAGGCATATTGTTCTCCTTCTATGGTTTCTTCTTCCTTCTCGGACAATTCGTCGAACCACCAACGGAAGCCGTCTTCCGCTAACATGGCATGCGCTGCAGCAGGACCTTGCGTACCGGCTTCATAACGATGGAGCGGAACGAGATTCTCTTGGAACGCTTCGAGAATCGGCTGTACCCACTGCCACGCCAACTCGACCTCATCCCAATGGGCGAAGAACGTCGGGTCGCCGTGCATCGCGTCGCGAATCAAGCTCTCATAGGCTTCAGGAGCATTGTCGTTGCCTTCGTAGAAGTCAACACGAATCGGCTTGAACTCGCCTTGCTGCTGCGGATCCCGGGTATTCAACTGCAGGATGATGCCTTCGACCGGATTAATCTCGAAGATCAGCAGATTAGGCGTCTTGCCGGTATGGGACACGGCGGACGATTGCATCGCCGGTTCTTTGAATTCGATGACGATGCGCGTCGCTTTCTCGCTCATTCTCTTGCCGGTGCGAATGTAGAACGGTACGCCGCGCCAGAAGAAGTCGTCGATTTTCAACCTTGCCGCGATGAACGTATCGTTCATCGAATCCGGCCCGATGCCCGGCTCCGAAGTATAGCCGGCAACCGGCTTGCCCTGAAGCGTCCCCGCCGTATATTGGCCGCGGACGACATGGGCATGAACGTCTTGCTTGGACAGCGGTTCGAGCGCTTCCATCACCTTTTTCTTCTTGTAGCGGACGGTGTCGGAATTGCTGCCGTAAGGCAGGTTGCTCGCCAGCATCATCAAGAGCTGCAGCATATGGTTCTGGAACATGTCTCTTACAGCGCCCACATGATCGTAGTAGCCGGCTCTCGCTTCCACGCCGACCGTCTCGCTTGCGGTGATCTGCACATTGGCGATATGGCGATTGCTCCACAGCGCCTGCAGCACCGGGTTGGACTGGTACAATACCTCTAACTTCTGCACCATCGGCTTGCCCAGATAATGGTCGATACGGTAAATCTCATGTTCCTCGAAAGCACGGCTGAGTTTCTCGTTCAGTTCACGCGCCGATTGCAGATCGTGCCCGAACGGCTTCTCGATCACAAGGCGCTTCCAGCCGTTCGCCGACCCGAGCCCGCTTGCCTGGATGTTGTCCGCGATCGTCTCGAAGTACTCCGGACCGACCGACAAGTAGAACATGCGGTTCGGCGTCAAATCGAGCGCCTGCTCCCGCTGTTCGATCATGCGGAGCAGCTTCTCGTAGTCCTCCTTGCATCCGATGTCCAGAACGCTGTACCGGAACGCGCGAAGGAATTCGTTCAACTTCGCCGCATCTGCCGGCTGACGTCTGGAGAACTGCCGAAGCGATGCCTCCACGTTCGCACGGAACACCTCATCCGATAATTCGCGTCTTCCAAGGCCGACCAAGGAAAACGCCGCAGGCAGTTTTTCTTCGAGGAACAAATTGTACAAGGCCGGATATATTTTTCTCTTGGCCAGATCCCCTGTAGCGCCGAACAATACAAAAGTAGTCGGTTCCACCACCTATCCATCTCCTTCCAATAGATATGACAATTGGTTTCTTTTTCTAGTCATACTTGAATGAACAAGTTTTGCATTTATCAATCAATTCGGATCATTCGGAATGAAACTTGAACCGCCATCCGTCTCGGTGCTGGCCGTTTCATCTTGAATCCACTATAATACGAATATCATCTATACAAGTAATTAATATATTTTACAGGAGCTATAGACCACGTCTATGACCAACAATTACGAACTATACAAAGTCTTCTATTGGGCCGCCAAAACAGGGAGCCTAACCCAAGCGGCCAAAGCGCTGTATCTCACGCAACCTAGCGTCAGCCATGCGATCAAACAGTTGGAGGAAAGCTTCGGACTTACGTTGTTCTATCGCAATGCCAAAGGAGTCTCCTTGACCAAAGACGGCGCCGTGCTCTACTCCTACATCGAGCAATCGCAGACGCTGATCCAGCTCGCCGAGGAGAAGATGGCCTCGCTTAAGAATCTGGACAGCGGCGAGCTTCGGATCGGCGGCAGCGATTCCCTGTTCAAGCACTATGTGTTGCCTTATCTGGAGGAGTATCATTACCGCTACCCGAATATCAAGCTCCATCTTAACCACGGCACCACGCCGGAAGTCATTTCCTTCCTTAAGGAAGGCCGCATCGATATGGGCGTCGTCCGGATGCCGATCGTCGACTCCCAGCTGGAGGTACGCGAGAGCATTCAACTGCAAGACTGCTTCGTAGCCGGTGCAAGGTTCGCTGAGCTGAAGGATGTCACGCTTACGCTCGAGATGTTGCTGCAGTATCCGACTATCCTCTTCTCGCGTAATAGCCGGGCACGGATGGCGATCTCGGAGCTGTTCCACAGCTACGGTTACCAGATTAAGCCCGAGATCGAAGTAGGCAGCGTCGATCTGCTCATCGAGTTCGCTCGGAAAGGGCTCGGAATCTCGTACGTGACGAGAGAATTCGTGACCAAAGAGCTGGAGGAAGGTTCGCTCTTCGAGATCAAGCTGGACGTTCAACTCCCGCCAGCGTTCGTCGGTATCATGACCATGCGCAACGTTCCGCTCTCCAGCAGCGCCGCCAAGTTCATTGAACTGATGCAATAGCGAACCCCTGCCGCATGAGCAGTCACGCATTTCTACAAAAAAAGCTTCTCGTCGAATGGCCTTCAGCCATTTCGCTCGAGAAGCTTTTTGTTTTAGTGAAACCCTTTTCGCTAGGACGCTTACGCCTGATCCCCCGTCGTTACGAGCACCGCACGCTGCTTCGCATCCCAGACGATCGAGAGCGCGAAGACTTCCTTCAGCACGCGGACCGGTACCATTGTCGATCCGTTCAGCGCGCGAGGCGGCGCGGTGAGCGCAACCGTCTTCCCGTCTAATTCGGCGTTCGTTGAGCCGAGCTTAAGCGTCGCCTTTTGCGCGCCGAGTGTCGCGACGGCCGTTTTCGTTTCGCTGTCCCATACGACGTCCCCGCCAATGGAAGTGAAGACGCCTTTAATCGGCGCGTAAACGGTATTGTCGATCACGACCGGCGCCTGGGTAAGGGCAACCTCATGGCCGTCAACGATAAGCGCGATCGGCTGATAAGCTGCGCAGACCGAGTCAATGCCGAATGATGGTAAGGCAAGTCCTTCGCCGGTCAGTTCCGCTCGGGTAGCCGAAATCGATTTAATCGTTGCTTTCTTTTGCGCGCATGCCACCTTGAGCGCCAAGGTCCGTTTGTTCAGCAGCGAAGCTTCTGCTTTCGTACGCGCGCTTTTAATTTGGGTCAGCGCAGTTGCTTTAATGGTCGTGAATTTACTCTTCACGGCAGTTGCGCTGCCGCCGTTGTCCTGATATTGGTCCAACGTTCTGCCGTTCCGGTACACTTCGCCGTAATAGTTATCCATCGCAAGGCCGCTTCGATACACTTGCCCGTAATATTGATCGAGCGGGAACCCGCTGCGGTAGACCTCGCCATAATATTGATCCAGCTCGTGTCCGCTTCTGTACACCTCGCCGTAGTACAAATCCATAGCGAGACCTGAGCGATAAAGCTCGCCATAATAAGCATCCGTCTCATTGCTGCCGTATTGATCCTGCAGAGCGCGGTAATCCGTCTCGATCGTTGCTTTGAGCTCCCGGTAATCCGCCTCCAACAGCGCTTCGAATTGCGTGTAGTCGCTTTTGGCCTTCGCCTCGAACTGCTCGTAGTCGCTCTTCACCTTCGCGTTGGTCTGCTCGTAATCCGCTTTGATTTGGGCGGCTACCTGTGCCGTAGTCGAGGCGGCTTCCGCCGTTGGTGTGAAGCCAACAACTGCCGCAAGGATAGCCGCAAGCAGCGCGCTCTGCTTTTTACCTGAATGTAATCGTGTCAACTTTTTTCCCTCCAGCAAAATAATGGATAAATATGGGTTACGTAACATTTGCCAAGGGAAAGGTTAACAATTTATCAAGCTTCCGTAAATGGGAAAATAAACCTAGTTTGACGATGCTACCAGCGTCTCAGTTATTACATATAATGGCAACCTATATCTTAAGATTCAATACTTCGGTTCCAAACCTCGCCAAAGGTTAAGATGAATTGCCTTATTCATGTGGATGCGTCACTGCCAAGCAGCCTGAACATAGGCCCGAATCAACGGATGAACGACGTTCTTCAGCGCTGAACGTTCGGGTTGAAACAAGGCGCCTACATAAAACGGATGCCCCTCCAGCTCCATCATCCGCGCAACGCCATTCGCATCGTATCCGGTTGTATGGAGACCGTTCGCTTCCAATATAGAGGCATATTCCGCATTCAGCCCATAGTTGCATATCCCGTATTGCTCGGTAATCGTACCGGCCTCATAGATGGCCAGTACCCGCGAACCCGGCTTTAACGTGAACGTATGCGTCCGTTCGCTGACGGAGCAGCTCAGCGGCGTGACGAGCAACACATCCGCTCCGCTATTGATCTCGGCATGATCAGCGCCGTGCAAGTGCGCAACGTTGCGGGCGAATTCGATCATCATATGCTGGAAGCCCCCGCATGTCCCAAGGAACGGAATACGCTGTTCGCGCGCGTAACGAATCCCGTTCAGAGCCCCTTGCATACTGCGGTAGGGACTAGCCGGCACGCACCAGATTGCTGAATAACCGGCTAGCCGATCATGCGCATCCGCACCGTCCAGACTTTCCGTCGGAATCCAGTCCGTCTCTACCTGCACGCCTAGATCATCGGCAGCTAGCGCGAGAGCAATCGGTATCGCCCGATGCGCCACCACATTCACATCGTAATCACCGATTAGTCCAATTCTGATCATCCTACACTACCCTGGCTTCAACGGCTAATTTGTGGCGGAAGGAGAACTGAACGTCACCGCTCTGCACGTCGATGAATTTCACCAGCAAAGCAATCTTGTTCTCCTCGTTAATGTGCTGCCAGTAGTAATCAGCGGTCTCATCCAACGAATTATGCAGCGAAACTTCCAACGGCTCTCCGGCAAAAGGCTTCAAGAGACCGTCTTGTTCCGCGTCGTACGTATGGATGCAGTGTCCCCTACCTGCCATGAACGCCTCGTAATGGAACAACTGCCGCTGACCGATGGACGGTTCGTTATCTCGCGTCTTCAAAATGGATAGCGAGTATGTCTTGTGCTCCGTATCGATGACGGCAGATATGCGCGGCGTGTAATGAGGCGCGTCCGGCTCGAACGTCCGGCTCTGTAACGCCTGCTCGAACGAAAGCCCGTTCTTAAGACCTTCCACGATCGTATTCGTCTGATCGCCGTTAGCAACGATATGGATATGCTCCCATTGGCGGATCGGGTCATAGATAATGAGCGATGGATCTTCCAGCAAACTTGGATCGAAGGCTCGATTCCGGACATCTTGGCCGACCTGTTCGAACACGCGATTGCGGCTATTCGAGCTTCTGCCCATGATCCAATACACTTGTACATAATGGCTCGCATCCGGCGTCATCCCTACAATCAACGTTCTCCCCGGATAAGGCTTCTCGAAGAGCGCGGATTCATTCCGTTTCATCAGCAATCCCCTTCCCCATGACAAAAATGAAAAGGCAAGCGGTTCACCCGCTCACCTTTAATCCGATCTCATGCTGACTACGTGCCCGTCTTCCAAATATTACTACATAATACAAAGCGGGCTGCCGGAAATCAAGCATTTTTTCGAATGAAGCAAGAATCAGTCCCCGCCCGGCCTAAGCGCGTTCGTCCCTTGCTTGTCATAGAAGTTCGGCCCCTTCGCCCAGACGATGGCCAAATGCATCAACAGCTCCGTCTTCATTTGCTCTCGAACCTGCGCGTAGGCTTCCTCATCATACAGATTAATCCATTCGTTCGGATCATCGGTCAACGAATACATCTCGCCTTTCGTATCCCGTACCCGGGTTAACGCTGAACCGACGGCTCCTTCTACGTACAGAATGAGCTTCCACGCTTTGGTCCGCCACATGTAAGCAGGCGAGGAGTGAGGCGCAGTGACGCCCTTGCCGTGAAATTCGCAGAAACTCCCGCCTCGCTGCTCTTCGCCGAACAAATCCAATCCCGGAAGCATCGGATTGGCGGGCAGCCCGGCAGCCTTCGCAAGCGTCGGAATCAGATCGACCAGTTCCGCGGGACGCTCGTCGATCGTACCCCATCGATCCGCAGGCACATAAGTGCCGGACAAGATCATCGGAACCCGCACGCTGCTCTCGTAAAGGCAGTATTTGGTGAAGCGGAATTGCCGTTCGCCAAGCATCTCGCCATGGTCGGACACGAAGACGATGAGTGAATTGGCGAGCGCCCCTTGCTGCTCCAGCTTCGTAAGCACGAGTCCGAAGTAATGGTCGAGCCACGAGCAGTTGGCCCAATAACGCAGCGTCGTTCGCCGGCGTTCCAAGGGAGACATCGCTTGCCAGACGCGTTTCTTCGCCAGATAGGCTTCGCGGCTAGACGCGTTGACGGCATCCGATGCCGCCAGATGCGTATTCTCTTCTTCGGACCACGGCGGCTGAGGGGTGTCCGGAATATCTTCCAGCCGATACAACCGTTCGAATTCGTCCGGCACATTAAATCCGGCGTGCGGCTTCAAGAAGGACAGATACAGAAACAACGGGCGCGACGGATCAAGTCCATGTTCGATAAAGTCCAAGCATTGTTCGGCGACCCATCCGTCCCGGTGATGATTCATCGGAATCCGGCTCGTGGCGCCGATATACCCGTTCGCATTCTCCTCGCCGCCTCCGTAGTCCTTCGTCTCTTCGTGGTAAGCGAGCAGCCGCTCGGGATGCGAGTCGCCCATCATGACCGCGCCGTCCTCGTAATGGCCGCTGTCGCGGGCAAGGCCTACCGCGCGGATCTCGAATCCCCGCGAAGATGGCACTTCCTGCGTCCCGGCGTGATTCCAATGCGTCTTGCCGAATCCCGCCGTCTGGTAGCCTGCCCGCCTGAGCAGCTCCGGGAGCGGTTCGGACGGCAGCTTGCTCTCGTCGGCAAGACCGCCGTAATTCGTCCGAACGCCGATCTGCGACGGATAGTAACCGAACATCATGGAATTGCGGCTCGGCACGCACATCGGGGCTTGGCAAACGGCCTGATTGTAGACGATTCCGGACTCCGCCAGCTTATCGAGCGTCGGGGTATGGATATGGCGGTTGAATTGACCGATGCAATCCCACCGCTGCTGATCGGTCATCAGAAATATAATATTGGGCTGCTTGTGCATCCCTGCCTTCATCTCCATTCTTTATTCGCGGCTGGCTGCCGGCAAATGACCTTCGGGCTGCTGCCGCAGCTCCCGGTATTGACGCGGCGTGATCCCTTCGGACTTCTTGAAGAGGCGATTGAAGTAGCTTGGCTGATAACCGATATGCTCGGCGATCGCGTTCATCTTCATGTCGCTACCAGCGAGCAGCTCCTTCGCCCGCTCCATTCGCAGGCCCGTCAAATAATCGATATAATTGACGCCGAGCACGTCTTTGAATGCACGGCTGAGCGCATAGGTATTCATGCCTGCCTTCTCGGCCAACTCGTCGAGCGACAAGTTCGTGTTATAGTGCTGACGGATGTGCAGCGCAAGCTTCTCGATTGTCTCTTTCTGCTGGCTTTGCTGCTTGACGCCCATGGCGTCGATGAAGGCCGCAATGACATGCTCCTCGAACCAATCCGCCATCTCGCCGGCATGCCGAAGCTTGCTCAGTCCCTCGAACAGATTTGCCCCTTCGAACAATCGAACCGGATTGAGGCCCAGTTGAAGCATCGCGTGCTGAATGCCCCCCAGCAGCTGGAGCATCCCTTGCTGCACCATATGCTCCGTCGCGGCGCTTCCGGACAGCTCCTGTACGAACTTGCGCACCGCCGATGCCGCTTCTTCTTGAAGCCCGCCCCGAATCGCATAGATGACTTCCTTCTCCAGCGCAAAAGGATATTGGAGTTCAAGCGTCCCTGCGGCAGGCTGAGGAGCATGAAGGTCTATCAATTGGCAACGCCGCTCTTCTCTCGGTCTGCGCGTGCGATGCGCTTGCCTTGCTTCCTCGAAGCGCAAAGGTACTTGATCCAGCGTCGCGGCGTTGCGGCTGATCGCAAGCGTGAACGGCATGTCGGCCGGCATCGCTTCATCGAGCCATGCGGCGAGCTGTTCGGCAAGGCGAAGCAACTGTTCGCGTGATTCCTCCGCGCTCAGCGAATCCGGGAGGTGGATCAAGAGCCCGATGGAACGCTCCTGATCATGGAACGCCTCCGCACGGATCAACTGCCAGCCCGCTGCCAATTCCTTCGCAAGATCGAGCGCGGCGTCCGTCAGCAGCCCCGCTTCCCGCTGCTGTTCTTCGCCGCCCGTTAAGCCGCCCGGTTGCCCAAGGTGCAGCACGATAACGGCGCAGCGCTCCCCGATAAACGGCCAGCCCAGCTGCTCGAAGCGGGCGCGAATTTGCTCATTAGTCCAATGCAGCAGCCGGCCTTGCGCGAATTGAAGCAGGAAGCTCTCGCGGATCATCGGCAGTTGCCGGTCCAATCGTTCCCGCAGCGTGCCGCTCTCTTGGGCGAGTTGGCGCCAAGGCACATAGAGCCGCCACGAGGCGAACATGGCCAGCACGAGCGCCAGCGCAAGGCCAACGGCGCTAATGCCGACGATCCATTGCGACAGCGTAATGACCGGTGCGGTTATGGCGCTTAGCGGTACTGCCGACACGAACGTCCACGTGCTGCCAAGCCGCGTGATCTCGCCTTTGTTGACCGAATAAGTGACGCCTTGTTGCTCGAAGACGAATGCGGCCTTCTCCCCTTCGCGCGACGCTACTTCCGAGTAGAGAGCATCCTCCAGATCATTCGTTCCCCCTGGGAGCACCCGGCTTCCATCCTCGGCCAACAGCAGCGCTGCCCCGCTGTCATAAGGAGACAGCGTACGCAGCAAACCAAGCAGTTTCCCCTTGTCCAGCGTAACCATCATGTAACCGGCCGGATTCGAACTTAGCGCAGGCAGCCGGTTGATGAGCACAAGCGTCCCTTGCACGCCCGTTCCGTCCGGAGTCCGGCTGGTCCAGAACATGGAGGGATGCCCATCGATCCAAGATTCGTAAGCGCGCGCGCTGTCCGCGTCTGTCAGGAACGTGTAGCGGTCGGCATTCATAAGCAACGGCCTCGGCGACTTCAAGTACAGCTCGACATGGCCGATCAGCTTATGGAAGCTGTCCGCCACGATCAGTTTCCGGTATAATTCCTGCACCTGCTCATAGCCATGCACGAAATCAAGCGTCTTCAGCTGTTTGTCGAACGCCGGATCGAACGCCCAATGAGCGAAGCTCAGCTCCAGATCGGACAGCTCCTCGTCGATATTATGGACCCGCTGCTCCATTTGGTTCTGATGGACAGACTGAAGCTCACGTTCCATTTTGCCGGTGACCGTACCGTAAATGCCGAAACCGATCGCAAGCCCCGGCAGGCAGGCAACGAGCAGGATAAGCATGAGCTTGTAACGGAAGCCGTAAGGCTTCGCGCCTGTCTCGGCTTTGGACGGAACGCTTCTGTTTAGGAGAGGGGTCAACATATCGAGCATGCACCTGCCTAACTGGTAATATAGTCTGACAGCATGCGTTCGCCGTCAGCTGCGAGACGAACGCATGGCAATCGTTGGTTGAATAAACGTCTATCCTTTGACCGAGCCGATCATCGACCCTTTCGCAAAATGCTTTTGCAAAAACGGATAAACCGCCAAAATCGGCGCCGTTGCCGTCACGACCGCGGCCATCTTGAGCATTTCGGTCGGCGGTGCCGTATAATCCGCTGCCGAAGCGGCGATATCGGTGTTCGTCGCGCTAAGCAGCATATTTTGCAGCAATACCTGAATGGGCCACTGCTCGGCGCTTTGCAGATAAAGCAAAGCATTAAAGAACTGATTCCAATAGCCGACCGCGTAGAACAGGCCGAAGGCCGCCATCGCCGGCAGCGAGATCGGAACAATGATGGACAGCCAGGTCCGAAGCGCGCTGCAGCCATCGATCGCCGCCGACTCGCTAAGCTCGGCAGGAATGCTGTCGAAGAAGCCCTTCATGAGCAGCACGTTCCAGCCATTGGCAAGCGCCGGCAGGATGAGCGCCCACAAGCTGCCCATCAGCCCCAGCTCGCGAACAAGCATATAGTGCGGTATAATTCCCGGGCTGAACAGCAGGGTCAGCAGCACCATAAGCAATAACGTTCGCCGTCCGAACATCCTGCGCTGGGAGAGCGCGTAGGCAAACGACGAAGAGACTGCCAGCGAGCAGGCCGTGCCGATGACGGCGAGGAATGCGCTGTTGCCGATGGAACGCAGGAAAGCATCGGTCGAGAACAAATACCGGTAAGCCTCAAGCGACCACTTCTTCGGGTAGAGCACCGTTTTGTCCGTCAGGAACTGCGCCGGATCGGTAAAGGAAACGATAAAGACATAATAAAGCGGGAAGAACATGACCACCGCCAGCAGGCCGAGCCCGATAACGTTGGCGAACTGAAACAAGCGGCTGCCCGCGCTTTCTCTCATGTTGCGACTCCTCCTTATGCAGGTTGGATTAGAATACGCCTTCCTCTCCGAATTTCTTGGCCAGCTTATTCGTCAGCAGGACGAGCGCCAGGCCAATGACGGATTTGAACAGGCCGATCGCGGTACTGTAGCTGAATTGCCCCCGCTGAATGCCTACGCGATAGACATACGTATCGAACACCTCGGCGACTTGGGAGACGGCCCCGTTGTACATCAGGAAGATCTGCTCGAAACCGACGTCCATCAGATCGCCGAGCCGCAGGATGAGCAGAATGACGATTACGCCGCGGATGGCGGGCAGCGTCACATGCCACATCATACCCAGACGGCCTGCACCGTCCATGCGCGCCGCTTCGTAGCGCTCCGGATCGACGCCCGCAATCGCGGCCAGGAAGACTATCGTTCCCCACCCCGCTTCCTTCCAGATCGATTGCAGAGTCAGCATCAGCCAGAAGGAATCCGGATCGGTCAAGACGTCCATTCGCTGCGCACCCGCCGACTCGAGCATATCGTTGATCACTCCCTCGCCTTTGGCAAAAAGCAGGAAGGTTAACCCCGCAATAATGACCCAGGACAGAAAATGCGGCACATAGAGGATCGATTGAATGAACCGTTTGTACAGCCCTTCCTTCAGCTCGTTAAGCAGCAGCGCGATCAGAATCGGCAGCGGGAAGAAGAGCGCCAAGTTCAGCAGGTTGATCGCCAGCGTGTTGCGGAATAGCAGGAGGAAATCCGGATTCGCGAAGAAGCGCTCGAAGTGCTGCCAGCCAACCCACGGGCTCTCCTTGATGCCAAGGAATGGGGAATAATCCTGGAACGCGATCACGATCCCCCACATCGGCACGTACTTGAAGACGATGAAGAACGCAATGCCCGGCAAAGCGAGCAAGTAGAGCGATTTCTCTCTCTTGAAGCTGGACACGAGGCGGCTTGCGAAAGACCTTCCTTTTCCCTTCCGCAAGCCTCCTTCCCCATATTGCCGCTTCACGGCCGAAGCCGGCCGGCTGTCTGGCGCCGCGTTCATTGCGTTGCCGCGCCTTCGCGCGTCAGATAGGCTTCGGTCAGTTCCTGCGAGATCTTGGCCAAGTTAGCGTCAGATCCAAGCTTGGCGACGAAATCGTCCCAGGCGCTTAGCGGCTCGCGGCCGAGAATGATTTTGGCCTTCAAATCCTGAATGCGTTTGTCCAGATCAGGTCCCGCCAAATCGGCCGACGGCGAATACAGGCCAGCGCTAATATTCGGAATGCTGGTAGCGTCACGTTCGTCTTCGACTTTCTTGGCGTACAGAATCGCGTCGATCTCCTCCTGCGATTCCGCCTTGTCGAGCAGCGTATCGTCGCGCAGCACGTTGACGATTTGGTTGAAATCGCTGCCGTTGTCTTGCTTCAGCTTGTCGGAGTCGACGACTTTTTTGCCGTTCTCCACCTTGTAATGCACGCCTTCCAACCCGTAAAGCTGCAGGTCGTTCACCTCTTTGTTCATCCACGTATCGACAAGGCCGAGAATCCGTTTCAACTTCTCCTCGGGCACCGATTTGGGTATCGCCAGCAATCCGTTGAAGCCGATGCCCTTTGGGCTGTATCCGTTGATCTTCGTCAGCGGGTAGAAATCCGTGAATTTGAAAGTCGGCACGACCTTTTTCAGATCCGACGCGTAGATCAACTTCATCGTGCCCGTTTTGTCTACGATGATGCCCGCCTTGTTCCCTTTGAACAGGTCGCGCGCTTGCGACAGCTTCAGCGACAGCAAATCTTCAGGCAGCAGTCCTTCCTTATAGGCGTTCGTCAGATATTCGAGCGAATGGCGAACTTCTGGCAACAGCGCCGTATAGACTAATTTCTGTTGCTGTTCATCCCACTTCCAATTGCCGTTCACGCCCGTGAAGGAAGCTTCGATTGCGCCGAGCGCAGGTCCGAGTCCGCCGATCGAGTTGCTGGCATCCGATGGACTGACATAGGAGGCCAGTGCCGTCGTATCCTTTTGCCCATTGCCGTCAGGGTCTTGTTCCACGAACGCCTTCATCACTTGGTACAGCTCCTCGGTAGTCGTCGGCTGCTGGAGTCCTAGCTTATCGAGCCAATCTTTCCTTATAATGAAGAACGAATCTTCCTTCACCGAACGCGGACGCGGAATGCCATAATTGCGGCCGTCGGCCATCTTCGATGATTCCCAAGCTTTATCCGGGATTCCGCCGGTTAGATTCGGGTAATCTTTTACGTAATCCGTAATGTCCCAGAACGCGCCTTGGGACGCCATCGTCCGGAATGTGCTGCCGAACGGATCGTTAATCATGATCAGATCGGGAATCTCCCCCGAAGCCAGCGTAATATTGAGCTTGTCGTCATAAATGTTGTTCGATACCCATTGAATCGTCATCTTCGAGTTGGTCGCCTGCTCGATCGCCCGCTTGATCACGTTATCGTCCGCGGCCGGCGGCGTGCTCGGCGTAACGGTCATGATGCTCAGTTCGAGCGGTTCTTCAGGCTTAGCCTCGTTCGCAGCGCCTTCGCTAGCATTCTTCGAATTGTTGACCGCTTCGCCCGCAGCCGCTTGATTGCCCTCTTGCGCATTGCCTCCGCTCGTAGAGCTGCAACCCGCCAATACTATGGTGATGGCCAGTAATGCGGCCAGTGCAGAATAGCCTGTAGTATGAATAAAATTGGATCTGATATTTTTCATGGTCCACCTCGGGTAATTTTGATTGGATTTACGTAAACACATCGTAATAGTCGGATTTAGTGCATGGTTTAGCTCGGTTTCCTCTACATCGCTCCCGTCTTTATAATAGGAATGTCTTCAGGCAACAAAAAAAGACACTGAACACAGCACTTAAGCTGTTGCCCGCGTCTCTAGTGGTCTAGTCGACATCCCTACTGTATGGGAGGACAATATGTTATGCAATGCGAAAGTTTTGCAATTGCTGTTGACCATCATAGCACATTTTTGCGCGGTTGTGACCTAAACATTATCCAACCTACCACTTTTTTGCACGATCCGAGTCGATGGAATCGAAGAGCGCGACGGTCAGAAGAGAAGAAGTCCTCCGACCTGAGGCCAGGTTTATTAACGCACTGGCTGATATAGAATAATGTAACGGGAATTAAAGGTTAGGTGATTGTTACATGGAAGTCTACTTGTATTCGATATCGAAGGCTTTTTTAACGTTTCCGGTTGCTGCCCTTCTCTTCACGCTGCCCTTCCTGCTCACGCAGTATCGCAGGCACGGTTATATTCACAAATATAGGGCGCTCACCTTGTACCTGCTCTTGCTCTATCTGATGAATGCCTTTTATCTCATTCTGCTGCCGTTGCCTTCGTCATTCCACAACAATCCGCCGGATGCCGATTCCTATGCGCAGTGGATTCCGTTCCACTTCATTATGGATATTGCGCGGGACACGACGGTGCAGGCGGACGATCTTGCGAGCTATCTGCGTCTGCTGCGGGAGCAGGCGTTCCTGCAAGTCATCTTCAATATCGCCTTGACCATGCCGCTTGGCTTCTTCTTGCGCATCTATTTTCGGCTCCGTTGGCAGATTGTCCTTGGCATCGCGCTCGGTCTTTCGCTGCTGTTCGAGATTACGCAAGTCACAGGCATCTACGGCTTGTACGATTATCCGTACCGTCTATTCGATGTCGACGATCTGATCATGAACTCGGCTGGCGGTATGATCGGACATTGGCTGGCCTTATGGCTGAGTAAGGCAATGCCCCGATTCGACAGATTGAACGACCAGGTGGATCTCGCGGCCAAAAAAGTATCCTACACAAGGCGGGCTGTGGCATTCATATGCGACTGGACCGTTACCCTTCCGTTAGTGCTCGTTCTTCATGTGCTTCACGTACCGTATTCCTATTGGATTGCGATCACGCTCTATTTTGTCCTCTTGCCTCTCGTAACGAACGGGCGGACGTTCGGCAAATGGCTCGTGCGTATTCGGCTCACCGGCAAAGACACGCATATTACGTTACGGGAGTTAGTGCTTCGCTACGGACTCTTCTACGGACTTGTGGGAGGCCTGCACGAATTCCTGCTGTTGATGGCGGCGAACTCCTATCCAGCGCCTCTTCTCCTTTTAACCGCCATGTTCCTGTTCTTGCTGGACACCATACTAGCCGTACATGCGCTGCGTTGCTTATTCAATCGGGAGCGCAAGCTGTTTTACGAGGAGCGAAGCGGAACGAGCCACATTATCCGATAGTTGGACGAAATACTCGAACCCATACAAAACAGGCTCCCCCATATAAGGAGGAGCCTGTTGCTTATTATCTTGCGATTAGGAAACGGTACGGCGTTCGATCTGAATCGGATGATCGCCGTTCAAGCCAAGACTACGGGATGTCGAAGCATGAAGCTCACGCGCAAGATCCGGGTTCTTAAGCAGCGATACGCCATACGAAGGAATCATTTCCTTGATCTTCGGTTCCCATGCTTTCATATGCTGCGGGAAGCACTTCTGCATCACGTCGAGCATGACGGAAACCGCAGTGGAAGCGCCTGGGGAAGCGCCCAGCAGAGCCGCGATCGAGCCATCGGCTGCATTAATGACCTCTGTACCGAACTGAAGCGTGCCTTTGCCGCCGGCTACCGTGTCCTTAATGATCTGTACTCGCTGACCTGCAACGACCAAATCCCAATCCTCACTCTTCGCATTCGGAATGAACTGGCGCAACGACTCCATCCGTTTTTCTTTGGACGCGACGACTTCCTTGATCAGGTAAGTTGTCAATGGAACGTTCTTCACGCCGCATGCCAGCATCGTCACGAGATTATGCGGCTTAACGGATTTAATGAGATCCAGCATCGAGCCGAATTTCAGGAATTTCGGCGTAAAGCCGGCGAACGGTCCGAACAACAGGGATTCCTTGTTCTCGATGAAACGGGAATCCAGATGCGGTACGGACATCGGCGGTGCGCCGACCGGCGCTTGGCCGTATACTTTGGCGTGATGCTTCGCAACAACCTCAGGATTCTTGCAGACCATGAACAAGCCGCTTACCGGGAATCCGCCGATGCCTTTGCCTTCTTCGATGCCGGATTTCTGGAGCAGATGCAAGCTGCCGCCGCCCCCGCCGATAAAGACGAATTTGGCCGAATGGCGTTCGACTTGGCCGCTCTTCACGTTCCGGACTTTAAGCTCCCAAGCGCCATTACCCGCACGTTTAATGTCGTCTACGTTCTGGTTGTATTTGATCTCTACGTTCTTGCTCTTCAAATGGTCGAACAGCATACGTGTCAAAGAACCGAAGTTGACGTCCGTTCCCGAATCGATCTTCGTCGCCGCGATCGGTCCGTTCACCTTCCGGTCCTTCATCATAAGCGGAATCCAATCCGCCAATTTGGCTGGATCTTCCGAATATTCCATGCCTTCGAACAACGGATTGTTCGACAGCGCTTCGAACCGTTTGCGCAAGAAATTAACATCCTTATCGCCTTGAACGAAACTCATGTGAGGCACGGCCGTAATAAAATCGCGCGGGTTGCGGATCATCTTGCTGTCGACCAGATACGACCAGAACTGTCTCGATACCTGATACTCTTCATTGACTTTGATCGCCTTGCTGATATCTATCGAACCGTCTGACTTCTCAGACGTATAGTTGAGTTCGCATAGAGAAGAATGGCCTGTTCCCGCATTATTCCACTCGTTCGAACTTTCCTCTCCAGCGACGGCGCGCCGCTCGATTACGGTTATTTTCCAGTCGGGCACCAGTTCTTTCAACAATGCGCCCAACGTCGCGCTCATAATCCCTGCACCAATTAGAATAACATCTGTTTGAGTTTGTCTGTTGCTCATAATTACCGTCCTTATACCCTTAGAATTGCAGACCTAAGAATTGCAGAAATGTCGTACGCGCTCTGCTTGCTATAGGTACTGAGAAGCAAGGGCGCGAACTAATCAAACAACTTGGACAACCTGTCGAAATTCATTAACGTTAACATTCTAGTCTAGTGTATCACTATTTTTTATAGAATTAAAATAGTTGTCTACGTCCTTGACGATATTTTCGTTTTATTGGACTGAAAGAAGAATTTTATCTCTCTGCCTATGCGACGTGCTAAAACGAATCATTCTCTTCTATTTTTTCGGCTGCTCGGCACGGTTTGGTTAGTGATTTTGTAAAATTAACTACTCCCCTTACTCTTCCTTTTATTCACAAACGCCCGGAAATGCTCCTGTCCATGTAAAGGAAAACGAAAAAGCAGACCGCTTATTCACGGTCTGCTATCAGTATTGCCAAAAAAGCGGCAAAAGTTGGTTATTCAAGCATAATTTACAGCCCGCTAACCCCACAGAATTTGATTCCTGATTCCGATAATGAATGTAAAGAAGAGATTCCACTATTCGAAGGGGATATTACGTTGAAGCTGCTAAAGAACCTCAGCATTGCGAAAAAACTGATGATGACGACCACCGTAAGCGCCATCGCGCTCGGTTCGGTTGGGGTATTAGGATTCACATATACAAGAAGTATGGCCAACAATTCCGAAGTTATGTATGGCGAGAATTTGATTCCGCTCAACAAAGTCATGCAAATTCGCGTCAATGCTAGAGCGAGCGACGCCTATACGTTGGAATTATTGCTGACTACCGATAATGCGCGAAATGAGGAGTTACAAGAAGAGATCACTTCCGCATGGGAAGAGATCGACGGCATGATCGAAGAGATTGAGTCTACGCACCTGCGGGAAGAACAGGTTGCGCTATTGGAAACTTACAAGCAGCATGCGCAAGCGCTCCAAGACGCGCGTAACCAAGTCATCGAGCTTGCCATGCACAACAAAAACGCCGAGGCGTACAATGTCTATACGGAGTTGGTGGAGACTAACCGCAAGTTGGTCAACGATGCCCTGAAGCAGCTACAAAGCATGAAAGTTGAAGATGCCGGTACCATCAATTCGCAGAATCAGGATAGCGTCTATCGGATCTCCATCATTCTTATCATCGTCAGTATTGTGTCCCTTCTCCTGCTCGCTTTACTCAGCCTGCTGATTGCGCGGATGATCGTGAAGCCCGTGAATGAAGTGAAGCAATTGTTGTCCGAAGCCGAGCAAGGCGATTTCACGGTGAAAGGCAGCTACAAATCCAAAGACGAGATCGGCGCGCTTACGGCTTCTTTCAATAATATGACCAATAAACTGCAATCCATATTCGGCACGGTACAAGCCTCATCGCATTTTGTCGCTTCGACCGCCGAGGAACTTAGCGCAAGTGCCGAACAAAATAATCAAGCGAGCGAGCATATTGCGATGACAATCCAGGAGCTTGCTACGGGGACAGAAACGCAGGTCGACAAAGTCGCGGACAGTTCTGCCGCGATTAATGATATGGCAGGATATACGAAAACGATTGCGGACAATACGGAACGGATGAAGAACGACGTGCTGCATGCGTCACAGATGTCAGCGGCAGGCAATGAAGCGATTTCCGAAGTGAATGTGCAGATGAATTCGATCCATGCGAACGTGAACAGCCTCTTCGAAGCGGTCAGCAGCTTGAATGAGCGCTCCAATCAGATCGAACAGATCACCAATGTCATCTCAGGCATTACGGCCCAGACCAACCTCCTCGCGCTTAACGCCGCCATTGAAGCGGCCAGAGCCGGTGAGCACGGCAAAGGCTTCGCGGTAGTAGCCGGCGAAGTCAGAAAGCTGGCGGAGCAATCGAACAAATCGACGGAACAGATCTCGCAGCTCATTCATCTCATCCAGCAAGACACGCAGATGACGCTGCAAACGATGGAGAAAGCATCGCAAGAGGTTAATTCCGGCATCCATGTCGTGAACAATGCGGGCAGCTCGTTCCAGAAGATCGACCAGGCAGTAAGCCGCGTCGTCGCGCAGATCGAGGATATTGCCAAGGCGCTGAACCAATTGGCGGCAGGAACGTCCAACGTGAATGCCTCGATCTCCGATGTCCGCGAAGTGGCTCAAGAATCCGCTTCGATTACGCAAAATATTTCGGCCGCTACCGAAGAGCAGCTGGCTTCGATGCAGGAGATTTCTTCTTCCTCTCAAGCGCTGGCCGGACTGGCTGACGAGTTGCAGAAGATTATGACGCAGTTCAAGATTTAAAGATTCAGTAATCGGAGATCCGCCCTATGGGCGGGTCTTTCGTTTTTATTTGGTCCCCTGGATGGAATCGGTCCGAACATGTAACTTCTCTTATATGAAGATATGCAAGGAAGTCTCAGATCCTGCAAGATTAAAAACTTATCATAATCAAAACAAGGCCGTCTTATAGCGTGTTAGTATACCGAATGCTATACGCTTAAGAGCGCCTGTGGAAAGGATCGATGTACATTGGAACAACCACCGACTATCACGATGGAAGACATGCTGAACGAGGCAGCGCTGTTTCAATCTGTCTACCCCGACCTCATTCATGAGATTGAGCGCGGGGAGCGGACGCGTGGCAAATTAAATGAGTTCCAACTCTTGCAGGCCATTGCCCATGCCAAGAGCGGCCTGGGCATTCTGAATTATGAGCGCCGCCAAATCATTAATGCCATCTTCGATGTCTTCTCGGTCATCTATCATACAGACGGACGGCCTACTGCCGAGGTTTGGGCCAGCCAGAATTTCGGTTGTACGCTGCAAGAGACACGCAAGGCGGACACGACCGAAGTAGAGAATCGCATACATGAGCTCACCTTGCTCATTCAAATGAAAGAGTCGGAGCTGCTGCAGATCTATCGGGAACTTCATATGCTGCGGCAGTATTTGGACGACCACTAGCAAACAGGAACATATTCCCGTTATTCACACAACAAATAACCAGGAAATAGTTTCCTGGTTATCGCTTTTACGGGTGACGGCCGTGTAGAGTTGCCGTTCAAGTTCCGATTGCTCCGCCTGACTAACGCCAATAGTTGGCATATGGATCTCCCTACCGCCTATGCTGACGAAACGATACGCAACGCAACAAAGTCCCTGCAATCGTTAGATCGCAGGGACTTGATGAACCATCGCTTCATTATTCTTCGAACCATGCCGAATAATGCTTGTGCAAATAAGCAAGCTTCACTTCCGTCTGTCGCGCCCCGCCGCCTTCATGCCCGTTGAACGGGTAGATGACGATCTCCTTCTCGCTCGTAATCCGATTATAGGTGGCAAAATACATCTGCGCCGGGCACGTCTCATCCTTCAATGCCACGGAGGCAAGCACCGGACACGTGATTCGGTCCGCCATATTCATCGTATCGACATAGCTGAGGTTATCCATAACGAGGTCGGTCTGCTCCGGGTGCCGCTTCAGATATTCAGCCACTGCGCCGAAAGCGCCATGGTTGCCTTCAATGCGGCACACCAGGTTGCTGTTGCTCGGCACATCGACCATGGCGAGCCTCGGACGATCATCGAGCGCCGCTACGGCCATGCCGAGCGCGCCGCCTTGGCTGCCGCCTTCGATAATGATTTTGTCCGCGTCAATCTCGGCCTGCCCCGCCGCAAAATCGATTGCCTTCAACGCATCCATGTATGCATACCGGTAATAATATTCCTGCTTATTATGTACGCCCTTGCTAGCCACATTGCCCAAAAAGCCATGCGTATACGACGCGCCGTTCCCTGTCGCTCCGCCTTGATCGCGGCAATCGACCGCCAGCACGGCCATCCCCATCATAACCCAGTGCATCAGCTCGGAAGGTTCGCCCCTGCTGCCCGTGAATCCATGATAATGAATGAGGCAAGGATAGGACGTCTTCTCCAGAAAAGCCGGAATGAGCAGCCAACCGCGAATCCGCGTCTCGTCCATTCCGTTATAAGCGATATCGTAGACGTGCACATGCCTGCTCGGATAATCGAGCTTCGTCCGCTCGGGCTGGAGAGGCACAGCCTTGGCTTCTTCAATCGTCATCGTCCAGAATGCGTCGAAATCGTCCTTGCGGGTCAGAGGAGGCAAATAATTATATAAGTCCTTCGTTGCTTCTTCTATGTATCCCATACCACACGCTCCTTCGCGCCAGTATTGTCCAGTACCTGTTTATCTTATATGGAAGGAACAGGATTAGGCAATAACAAAGGGATGACCTCTGCCCGATAGACAGAAATCATCCCTTATGAGAAGCGGGTATACGATTATGATTATACCGCCTGTTTGTCCAAAATAAGCTGAAGCTCAACTTTAACGTTGTTCTCCGTCTCCACGACGACCTGGTGCGGATTCGCCATGCCGAAATCGGCGAAAGTGACGATCGTGTTACCGGCAAGCTTCACTTGTCCTTGCTCATAGACCGCTTGGCTGTCGAAGACAACATCCTTGGCGACGCCTCTTACAGTAAGCGTGCCGTTTAATTTGATCGGTACGGCAACGCCTTCGCTCCAGGATTCAGGAAGTCCCTCCACGGATGTCGCAGTGAATGTAGCTTGCGGGAACGCTTCGGCATTAAGGTAATCTGCGCCTTTAATATGGCCGTCACGCATCGAATTGCCGGAATCCAGACCGTTCACGTCAACCGTACCTTCTGCCGTTATCTGCGCGGCATTGGCCGTATCGATCAGCCATTTGCCTTGGACCGCGCCAACGGTCATGTTGACGGTCTCCTTGGATGTCGTCATGGACAGGTAAACCTCAGAACCGTCCGAAATATTCCATTCTCCGTTCAATTGGTCCGATGTAACGACTGCCCCGGATGCGGCTTCTGTTGCTCCCTCAGCGATAACTTCCTGAATCTCGACATGGTTGCCTGTCAGAGACTGGTACGCGGCAATCCCTCCGCCTGCAGCCACCACAACAACAATCGCAGCAATCGTTAACCATTTCTTTTTCATCATCCATTCCTCCAGATCCTATAGTTTTGGCTTTACACTACATGATGTAGTTTTAATTGCCATGATGAACCGGCGCTCGCCGTCCTCTCTAGTAGCGGAGCGCGTTTCACTCCGACGAACAAACTCAGGTGAAACGACGCTCGCCCGGCTCTTTATGGTGAGCCTGTATCTTATCTCCACTCTCAACACTACATTGCGTAGTGCAAGGAGTCGAGCTGAATTAACTAGAGTGTATACGCCCAACCTGAAACAAACCTTAGCCGAACCTGAAGATTACCTTAAAATGTAATTTCCATCCCAAAATTCGCACCACGCAAGGTAGGCATACGGTGTGTAACGACGAAAAAGAAGACAGCCGCCGCACCAGCAAGCCGCTGTCTTCTCTCCAATCACAAACGCGCTATTTGACCACCATGACCTGTTTCTTCCCGCCACGTTTACGGATTAATACGACTTGGCCGAATACCTGAATGCCGTCGACCACATACGACATGCTGCTTAGCGCAGGTACGCGGTGGCTGACTAGCAGCACATAGGTATCCCCGGTGACCGGCTCCGTAACCTGCACCGCCTCCGCATGATGACGATCAACCGGCTCCCCGAGGTATGTCCGGACCTCGACGTTGGCCGCAGTCGGAATCGAGGTGTCCCCCGGCTTAAGGGGATACAGCAGCTGAATCATCGACGTGAAGCCACTGCCGTTGCGTCGATAGATGACCGCCTGACTCTCTTCGACCCGATTATATTCAGTAGAATAATGACAGCTCTCTAATAGGGACTCACCGTCCTCCGCCCCTAACGGCATAATCAACAAATTCCCTTCATCCGCGTTTCTCGTACGGCATATTCCCGTATCCGGGTCCAGCTGTACCTCTCCCGGCGCAAAATGGAATCGCTGCTCGTACGCATGCTCACCTTTGGCTGCAAATGTGTCCATAAGCACCCAGAAGCCAGGTTTGACGAATAGGATTTGACGCTTCGGCCGGACGGGATCGTCGAGTTCGAGGTAGCCGTCATGGCTAGCCTCCGCATAATCGAATGCTTCTTCCGAGCGCCAGCAGGCGCTCATCGGGGATGCGATCCGTTCATAGCTCCATGTGTCGGCATATACGGTGAAATCCTGATCATCCACGATCGTCGTATTGTGCGCCGTACTTCGCTTAAGCTCCTTGCGAAGCGGAGTTGCCTCGCTATAATTATACCGGCCCAGATCCGTCAGCAAGGTGCGACCGTAGGCGTGCACATCGATATGGAGCAGGTCGGCATGGCCATGTCCGCCGCCGAGCGGTCCGCAGCTCATACAGAGGAAGAGCGCTTCATCCTGCCAGTCCGAGCGCATCGTATAATGGCCGCCGCTATGGAAGGCATGCGAGGCAAGGTCAGGCAGCGCAGCATCAATTCTGTCATACGAATCTATAGCCGCCATCCCGTATAAGGAGAGTGAGAATGCGTCGATATTGCTATACCCTCGCGATTTCAGGATCGGATCTTGATAATAAATCGCGGCCGCCGTCAGTACGTCGCGCACGTCGTTATCGTCGCTGTCTCCTTTGAGGAGCTGATGATGATCCGGTTTCGTCCAGTACACATTGGCATGAGCCATCGATCTAACCCGTTCCAAGAACTCCGGATCGAACGCAATGCCATGATTCCGACCGAGGATCAAGGCTTCCAGGTAACAGATGAGCACTTCGTTATGATAAAGCGGCGACTGCTCCCAATGTATGCCGTCCGGCATGATCTGCAGCCTTGCCGTATCTTGCAGCCGCTCTACGCACAGCTTCATCCACTCCGCCGAACGATTGAACGGTGCCGCGAGCGCGGCAGCCAATAGGCCTGTATTCTCGATGACGCCCCAATTGCTCATCCGCTTCCAACCGTTGTCGCACCGGCACAGGTATTCCGCGTGATCGTGCAAGGCGAGCAGCATACGGGCTTCCATTTCCTCCGTCCAGTGCGGGCTCCGCGCTATAAAGGTACGAGCTTTGACCCAATTCACGCAGCGCAATCCCGCTTCAATCGTCCGCCATGCTCCCGAACCTTGAATCGTCATCTCTTCCGGTACCGGGTTGCGTTCGATCCAATCCGTCATCTGCTCGCATACTTCCCGCGCGTAACGTTCGTCACCAGTAAACAAATAAGCTTCGCCGAGCTCCACCCAATACCCGTGACGGTTCAGCATATACAGCCATTCGATATCATCAGACGGAATATGGTTCCAGTCGATGCGTTCGCCGAACTGTACCGGTACGCTCGTGCGTTCCATATCCCATGTCCCGCGGAATTGAAATTCATGCCGCAGCACACGGCCTGCCGTCTCCAGAATGTGCCTCACTTGGTCCGCATAATGGGACTTGTAGTAAGACGCGACTTCATCCAGTTCCTCTATATGGAGAAACATCCTAGCAGAAGAGCGATTCATTTGCCAAAGCTCTACATCGATCGCGTCCGCTAATCGCCGTTCCTGCTCGTTCTTCATTCGTGATCACCGGCTGCTCGTTCGTACCAATACCCTGGTATCCCGCGTTCAAGCCTCAACAGCGCTTCCAGATAGAAATAATCGCCCCATATCATGTAATCATCCAGGGACAGATTCCCCCTAACGTGATAGGAGCCATGGTTCAGCAGACCTTCCGCATCCGGATCGTCCATCGTCGAATAGCGTTCCACGAGGGAGGCTAAGCTGCGAATCACCGCTTGTTCCAGTTCGTGACGATCCGAATCATCGGCAGGCAAATGCAATAGCAGTTCAAGCAGACCGGCTGCGGCAATCGCAGAAGCCGAGCTGTCACGAGGCGTTCCCGGCTGCTGAGGCGCATTGAAATCCCAATAAGCGACAAGATCCTCTGGCAGATGGTCAATGAAAAATCTCGCAAGCCTTTTGGATGTATCCAGATAGAGCGGATCTCGCGTATATCGGTAGCTCAGCGCGAAGCCGTAGATTCCCCATGCCTGTCCACGCGTCCACGTCGAACCGTTCGTGAAGCCTTGATGCGTAGCTCCGCCTATCGGTTCTCCCGTTTCCTGGTTAAAGAAGAACGTGTGGTAAGAGCTGTCATCGCCTCGGACCAGATAGCGCCGGCTTTTGTCCGCCTGCTGGATCGCGGCATGCCGATAACGTTCATCTCCTGTCAGTTCGGCCGCCCAATAGAGGAGCGGCAAATTCATCAGGCAATCGATAATGATGCGCCCGCCTTCTTGCTCATCGCCTACAGGTCCCCATGCTTGCAAATATTGTCCCTGCTCGCGCCACCGCTCCATCAGCTTATCCGCTGCTTGAATCGTAAGTTCGCGCGTACCTTCGTCGCCGGTCAGAATCCACGCCGCCTTGGCAGATAACGAATACAAAAAGCCGATGTCATGATGAGCGAGCACCTCCTTGACATCCATCCTTCGGCGCATGCCGGCAACCGTGCGGTCAGCGGCCTCCTTGAACTGCGGCTCGCCTGTGTATTCATAGCAGAGCCACAGCAGACCGGACCAGAACCCGTTCGTCCAATCCGTGTTGGGGTTAAGCTCGTAGATCCCTTGTTGGCTGACATGGGGGAACAGATCCCCGAATCGCTTGATATTGTTCCTCGTCTTTGCGACGGCATCCTCGATGGCGTTTTGCCACATAAGTCTTCACCTCTTTGCGGTCATTGTAGCACCGCGTATAGCCGGCAGACAGGCGTGATTTTAACGAGAATGTGCACGATTTTGACTTCTTCGCCAATCGTGTCGTTCACCAGCTGGATACAAGGTGAAACGGCTCTCGCCGTTACATGCTTATATTTCGCGCAAAAAGCCAGAACCGGCAAGGTCCTGGCTTTCCGCTTATTTGACACGATACTCGCGCGGCGAGCGGCCGTTATATTTCTTGAACACTTTGGAGAAATAGGTGCGGTCGGAGTAGCCGAATTTGGCCGCGACCAGCTCGAGCGGTTCATCGGTCGTTTCGAGCATTTTGGCCGCGATGCGAATTTTGTACCGATGGACGTAATCGGTGAAGTTCTCCCCGGTCAGCCGTTTGAAATAGCGGGAGAAATAACTCGGATTCATATATAGAAATTCGGCTACGTCGATTGAACTGATATTCTCCGCCAGATGGCGATAGATATAGTTATCGATCTGCGTCAATTTCGGTTCCGTATGTTCCGGTTCCTTCGCTAGCCGGATTTGCTGTTCGTATTGTTGGAGCTTCCAAGCCATCATGCCGATCAGATCCGCAAGCGACAAGGCGTGCACGAAGCAGCCATAGAACGCCTCATCATTCTCCTGCGCCGACAATTTCAGTCCAATTAGCCGAAGCTGTCTGGCGCAGAGAGGAATGAGCTCAGCCGGATCGATGTTATAAGACGATGCCGTATCGGCGACCGCACGAAGACTGCTTTCCCACTTTTCTCTGTCGCCATCACTAGCGGCCTGCTGCAGCGATTGCAGAGAGGAATCGAGCAATCTCCCGACCGGTATTATCATGGAAGAAGCTTCACTAGCATGGCGATAGATACCATCTTCCGGCAATGGAGCATAAAAGGTCTTGTATTTGCCCGAATTCATCTGTAGGCAAGCGGATGCGATCGTTTGAGGCGCCAGCTTATTCGCACTGAACTTGAAGTTAACCTCCACCTTCAAGTACTGCTGGCATTCGTGACGCACCGCCTTCGCATAACTGTACAAATATTGCTGTTCGTTGAACGTTAGACTAGGTCGATAATTGAGCAGCGCAACGAGGGATTCACCTGCTCGGAAGACCGTAATGCCTTCGTGCTTTTGGGCTACGTCATGCGCGATATTGTAGATCCCGAACCGAATCAAGTCCCGGTCCGCGCTGCCATATTGCCGGAAGAAGGAGGTATAGGTCACATCGCCAAAGGCCAGCATGAACGCCGGATACGGCCACTCGATCCCGAGCCGCCGGGCATATCCGACCGTCGCTTCCCAGTCCGCCCCCTTGGCGAGCTGCTGATAGAGCGTATCTTTGAGCACGTCCAGATTGCGATTCACGTCTTCGCGATAGGATAACTGTTCCTGCGTCCCTGCCTTTTCCAACAACTTAGCCTTCGATTTGTCCAGACTGGCGATCAGCTGCTCGTCGGTCAGTTCATCCTTGATCAAGTAATCGTCCGCTTCGAGCAGCAAGGCGCGCTTGGCATAGTGGAATTCGGCATGACAGGTTAGAAAAATAACCCGTACGTCCGGCTGTAAGCGGATAAACTCGTCAGCCAGCGTAATGCCGTCGACCTGCGGCAGTCCAATATCCGTCACGACGATGTCTGGACGAAGCTCCTGGAACATCGCTCTAGCCTTAATGCTGGAATACGTCTGACCGACCACCTCGTAACCGAGCGCTTCCCAATCGATTAGCTGCCGCAAATATTTCAGCATCGGCACATCGTCATCAATCAGCATGACTTTCACCATTATCATTCTCCTTTATGCTTCCAAGCAGTGAATAGAAGAGGATGGAATTGCAAGCACGACCGTTGTTCCACCGAGCTCGCCCGCCCGGATATCCATCGTCGCCGCGACGCCGTAAGTCAAGCGCAGACGCTGCAGCACATTCAGCAGGCCGACCCGCTCGTAGCCGCTTTGGAGTGCTTCATCCCCATGGAGCAGCATTCGCAGCAGCATCAGCTGGTCCGGATGCATGCCGGAACCGTTATCCGACACTTCGATCTCGATGTGGCTGGCTAGCCTCTGTGCCGATACTTGAATAACGGCCCGCACTTCGTTCTCCGATAACCCATGCACGATGGCATTCTCCACGATCGGCTGCAGCAGCAGCATGGGCACCATCATCGATGTTAGATCCTCCGGCACGTTATACTCCAATTCAAGCGGCAGCTCGTTGCGCATCCGCATAATATCGACGTAATGCTTGAGCAGCACGCATTCGCTCTGCAAGGTGGAAGGCTCATTCACCTTCATGTAAGCACGCAGCAGGCTCATCAGCGAATCGATCATTTGCCCATGGTGCCGGTCACGTGCAAGGAGCAGGCTGCATTTGATCGAATTGAGCGTGTTGAGCAGAAAATGCGGGCGAATCTGGGCGAACAGCGCTTGCAGCTCCAGCTGGCGCTTCTGTTCTTGCTCGGATTCGATATCGGCGATCAGCTGATTCAATTGATCGAACATTTGGTTCAGCGAGCCGCCGAGGTCGTTAATCTCGTCGTTGCCGGTCACCTCATAACGGGCTTTGCGATTGCCGCCGCCGAATTGCTTGGCCACCCCTTGCAGCCGCCGGATCGGAAGGTGGATTCTACGAGCGAGTACGACGGACAAGAAAAGGAACAGGATGCTGAACGTGACGACGAGCACTGCGCTCAGCTGGAAGGTTCGCGTCACCTCACCGGTAATGGATTCATTCGGCACTTCATACACCAGCGTCCAGCCGGCATTGGCGATCTTCGTTTCCGTTCGCAGCACTTCTTGCCCCTCTGGCGACTGCGTGCCGGCAATTCGCTGCCCCTCGGCATCGAACAAGGCGAACCGGCCCCCGCTGGTATTCAATCCGCCGAACCAGGGGTTGAAATAGCCGCCCCAGATGCCGATATTGAGCGTCGCCAACAGTTCACCTGTAGAAGCGTCCTGAATGACGCGAGACATGTAGACGTAGTTGCCAGCCTCGTCGTCCGGACGAATCATGCCGGGCCATTGAATGACGGTCGGCTGACGCAGATCGATGCTGCCGCTGATCCGTTCCCAATCTTGAGTCATCTCGGTCAGCGTCATGCCGGCCGAGCTATCCATGTACGGAACGATAAACCCGGCATCGTTCACGAGGAAGACACGCATATTTTTATCCAATGCCTTGATCGAGACCTGATCGAAAAATTGTTGAATCGCCAGATACGTATTGTAATCGTCGAACGATTCGATTTTCGTTTTGCCCCGGAAGGCTTTCAATTGGCTGCGAATTTGCTCATCCTTGACATAATAATGGGAGACGAAAGTCAAATCGTCGATAAGCTTCGTAATGTCCTTGGCCATCACATCCAGCACGGACTGATGCGTGGTGCGGATCTTCTCCATCAGCGTATTCTTCGTCATGGCATACGAAATCACTGATACGGTTAGGACCGGTACGAGGATAAAAATAATGAACGATAGTTGAATCCGCCGATAAAAAGAATGACGCCGCAATAGACTCCCTCCGCACTCATGAGTAAACTCGTAGATGTTTGGCTTGCCTCTCCATTCTAGCTGATGCCAAGGACGCTTCATAGATGGGTTAGTAAAAGGCAAGTACGGCAAAAGACACTCTCTTTGCGAGTGCCCTTTGCCTGATTGTCGTTATGGTGGTCTTACCGGAGAATGCTATTACTTCGCCGTATTCTTCGCAATGATTTTGTTCGCTTCGTCAACCATCCACTTCTGAACTTCCTCGGCCGATTGGTTGTCGAGGATGAATTTGCTGAAACCGTCGATGAGCACTTTCTCCAGATCCGCGCCATACGCAATGTCGTTCTTCGACGGCGGAAGCGCGTTGATGCCGGCGTCGAACAGCGTGTACATGAGGGAATCGACATCATACAGATCCTTGTTCTGGCCGATCAGGCGTTCGACGAGCGGCTTCGCATCGCCTTTCTTCCAGCCCGGCAGCTCGGTTCTTGCATCGCTGAGATCCATCGACAAGTAGCGGGCGAACTGATACGCTTCTTCCTTATGCTTCGAGCTCGATCCGACGGACAAGAAGTTGCCGCCCATGAAGATATCTTTGCTGTCGCCCGCTTTCTCCACCGGTACCGGAGCAAATGCGGTTTTGAACGTATGCGGGAATTTCTCAACGTCGCCAACCTCATTGATCATCCAGGAGCCCGCCAGCAGCATAGCGGCTTGCTCGTTGAAGAATTCCGCGCGATACGCAAGCTTCGCGCCGATGACGTCGGCATACGGCTTCGCGGATTTGTCCTCTACTTCCATGGCTCTGCGGAGATTGAAGAAGTTGGTGAACGATGGATCCGAGAAGTTCGTCGTTCCTTCTTCCGTCAAGAACGGATGCAGCATATGCACCTGAGCGGCCGGGTTCATGTAGATCGACCAGCTATGGAAGTACGTGCCGTAACGTTTGGTCGTCCCTTCGCCTTTGTTCAGCTTCTTCGCGTATTCGCGGAAATCATCCCAGGTCCAGTCCGCATTCGGTACCGGGAGTCCGACCTCGTCCAGCGCATCCTTGTTCAGCAGGATGAAGTTCGTCGTGATGTTGTTCTGAATCCCATAGTTCTTGCCGCCAAACTTCGCATTCGTGTAATATTCATCGGCCGGATTGATGCCCTCTTGGGCAAAAAAGTCGTCCAACGGGGCAAGCACGCCTTGCGCAGCCCGCTTGTTCAGCTCGCTCAAGTTCGGCAGCACGGCGACGTCGATCGACTCGCCCGACGCGGCCAGCACGTCAAGCTTCTTGAGCGATTCGAGCGAATTGCCCGGCACAAGCGACACGGACTCGACTTTCACGTTCGGATACTTCGCCTCGAAGCCGGCAATATATTTTTTCGTCGACTCCGCTTGCAATTCATTGTCCCAATTGTAGTACTTGATCGTGACTTGCTCGGCTTTCGTCTCTTCTTTCGTCGTTGCCGCGCCGTTGGTCGCATTCCCCTGTGTAGCCGGCTCCTCCGAATTGCTATTGCTGCCCGTGTTGGAGCCGCAACCGCTTAATACGCTGACGAGCATAGCCGTCACAAGCATCGATGCCTTGAACTTCTTCATTCTTATATCCCCCTCAAGTTCAGTTCGAATCGCTTACATTTCGAATTATAGCGCCACTTTTATGCTTGGATCGTGCAGGAATTTGACTCTTTTCGTGAACTATTTTTACTTGAGCTTAACATTAACCTTTCACGCCGCCAAGCGATATTCCCTTGATGACCTGCTTCTGCAGCACGATGAACAGAATGACCAGCGGGATAATCGCGGACAAGGACGCCATCATGAGCACCGCGTAATTATCGGCATAATCGTCCTTGAACAGCTGGATGCCCAGCGTGATCGGATACAGGTCTTTGTCGAGCAGGAACACGAGCGGATGCTGATAGTCGTTCCAGGTCCAGATGAACTTGATGATGCCGACGGTTGCTAAGATTGGCTTGCAGAGCGGCAAAATGATCTGCCAATAGATACGCAGATAGCCCGCGCCGTCGATTTTTGCCGCCTCGAGAAAGTCGGTATGAATGCCCAGCATGAACTGGCGCATCAGGAAGGTGAAGTAGATCGAGAACATCATCGTTACGATCAGCGCTTCATGCGTGTTGTACAAGCCGAGCCAGCGGATGAACATGAACCGCGGAATGAGCGTCGCCTGTTCCGGAATGATCATGAAGGTGAGCAGTACGCCGAACATCAAGTCGCGGCCCCGGAAATTCAGCTTGGTGAACGAGAATGCCGCCATCGACGAGAACACTACGGTGGCCAGCGTCACGATGACCGCAATCTTGATGGAGTTCCAATAGAACGTGTAAAAAGGAATATCCGCCATCCACACGGCTTTGAAGTTGCCTACCGCATTCCACGCTTTCGGAATCCACTGGATGGGGAATACCATGACATCCTTCTCATATTTGAAGGCGGCCGAAGCCATCCAGAAGAGCGGGATGAGGAAGAATAGCGAGATTGCGCCCATCAGCACCGTCACGACGAGCTTCCCCGGATCGATTTTGCCATAACGAGTCATAGTCTTCTCCCTCCTAGTAGGTGACCTTGTTTTTCTGGATTTGCCAACTAATGAAGGTAACGACCCCGACGATCGCGAACAGCAGCCACGAGATAGCGGACGCATAGCCCATGCGGAAGTTGACAAAGCCCTCTTCATAGATGCGGTACACGATGACCGTCGATGCATTATTCGGTCCGCCGCTCGTTAAGAAGGCGATCAGGTCGAATACTTTGAACGAGCCCATCAATAGCGTAATGAACAGGAATGAATTCGTCGGTCCGAGCAACGGCAAAGTGATCATCCGAAACTTCTGAAGCGCCGTAGCTCCGTCAATCGAAGCCGCTTCATAATAGTCGTCCGGGATACTGGTCAGTCCCGCCATGTAGATGACGATCTGATAGCCGATGCCCGCCCAGATCGCGATAATCGCAATGGACAGCAAGGCGAAGTCCGGATCAGCCAGCCACTTCGGCGGATCGCTTACGCCGATGGAAGTCAGGAACTGATTAATCGGCCCGAGCGACGGGTGATATAGAGCGCTCCAGACCGCGCCGATCGCGATAATCGACGAGATATACGGCACGAAGAACGCGACCTTGAAGTAATCCTGGCCATACACCTTCGTATGGATCAGCACCGCCAGAATGAGCGACAACGCCATGCCGACCGGTACGGTAAGCAATGTGTAGACGAAGTTATTTTTCAGCGCGTGGATAACCTTCTCGTCATGGAACATCTCGACGTAATTGTCGAGCCCGACAAACTTGATCGACTGCAATCCCCCAACCAAATTCCAATCGCTTAAGCTCAAGTACAGGGAGAACACCACCGGGAATACATACAGCACCACAATCCCGATCAACTCCGGGGCCAAAAACAGCCAGCCGACCAACGCCTCCTTGCGCGCATTCGCATGCTTCACTTTCTTCCCGGCCGTCATCGCCGCCGGCTGCAGCACGTGATCTGCTTTCATCTGATCCACCTCTCTCTAATCTAGTAGCTTCACTATACCTGCTCGAGGCTTCACGAACGGTTTACAATTCTGACTGATACGTGCATTATTTTGACTTTCGGGAAAATGAAAAAAGACCGCGGTTGGCGGTCTGGTAACAAAACGAATTGAGCTATGCGAATCGGAAAATCAGCTTTCATATTCCTTTCCGTTCCACGTCCATATATGCTGGCCATTGACAACAAGGTCTTTCCAAGAATGCTCTTGACTTTTCACTACTCCAAATGCAGTTGGATTGTCTCCATCCATTAAAGCAACACACGTTATACTAATCGGTTCGCCTAACTTACCCGATGCATAGGGATAAACTTGGATATAACTATCGCATCGAGCTCCTAGAAAGTATTGATTATGCAAAGCTGCTATTATTTCAGGCTGACTATCTCCATTTAAATCTTCTTCTGCAACAGAATAATCTAATGTGGCGTCAGCGCCTTCTACTTCTCTTAAGTTGTCTATGTAATATCCCTCGATCATTTTTCCTGTGGCATCGTTTGTTCCCTTCTTGAACTCGACCCAGTGAATTTTGCTTTGATCGATGTCTTCGATTGTTTTTTCCCCATTATTGATTGAAATAATTTCAACAAAATCTGCAGAATCGATCTCATCGGATTGATAATATTTGAACGAGTAACTGCTTATCTTCATTTCGATTTCACCTTCTGTCCCGGGTTTCCCAAACAGCGCTTTATCCCATTCGTATTCAACGTTTAAAATGAACTTTCTGTCTAGGTGACCGGTCTGGAACAAGTCTGAAATATAGTTCCCAGGGAAGCTGGGATCGCGTTCATAGTTGACCAGTATTTGATCCCCATAACCTTCATCATCACTAGGATAATAGTGATATTTCCCTTTCACCCGTAAAGTTCCTTCGAGGTCAACCTGTAAACTAAAGACTTCATTCGATTCGGGGATGTATTCGATGTGAAATGAAGTTACTGTGCCATCGCCTATTTTATCTCCGATTTTTATAGTCTCCTCGGCGTTGGGTTGGCCCAGCTCAGGAGTTGTAGGTCCATCAATCGTCTCTTCTGTCTCGACATCACTCACGCCGTTTACATCTTGTTTGACAGATTTATTCAATTCCGGGCCAAATAAATACACTACAATCAGGATTACTATCAGAGCGATAGCCGCTAAATATTTCTTCATAAATCCCCCGTCTGATCACGATGATCTACACTAATTCTTGCAACCAAAAAAACTCACTCTTGCACCAACATGCAAAGAGTGAGTTTCCGTTACTTCATAAAATCTATGTACTTGCTTATTCGTCCCCAAAATCAACGTTATGGTAAACTTGCTGCACGTCTTCCAGGTCTTCGAGGGCGTCGATCATTTTCTCGAATTTGACCAGGCCGTCAGCTGGGAGCTCCACATCGTTCTGTGCCAGCATCGTCAGTTCGGCAACGGTGAAATCGGTAATGCCGATACCTTTGAACGCTTCCTGTACGGCATGGAATTGATCCGGCTCTGCGTAGACGAGGATCGTGTCGCCTTCTTCTACGATATCGCGCACGTCAACATCGGATTCGAGCATCAGCTCCATCACTTCGTCGAGTGACTTGCCCTCGATGCCGATCAGCGCCGTGTGGTCGAACATGTAGGCCACGGAACCGCTGACGCCCATGTTGCCGCCATTCTTCGTGAAACAAGCGCGAACGGCAGACGCGGTACGGTTAACATTGTTCGTCAGAGCATCGACGATAACCATCGATCCGTTTGGACCGAAGCCTTCATAACGAAGCTCCTCATAGATTTCATCGGAGCTGCCTTTGGCCTTCTCGATTGCACGGTCGATAATCGCTTTCGGAACGTTATACGTCTTCGCGCGTTCCAGTACGACTTTCAGCGCACGGTTCGATTCCGGATCCGGCTCGCCCTTCTTAGCGGCTACATAAATTTCGAGGCCGAATTTGGCATAAACCCGGCTTGTATTGGCGTCTTTCGAAGCTTTCTTTTCTTTAATATTATTCCACTTGCGACCCATGATGTACCTACTTTCTTTTTTAACTTTACCATCATTATAACCGATTTGATGGGCAAAGGACATGTCCTGTCACACTTTGTCTACAATCGAACATGCCCTACGCCAAAGAGCTCGCATCCGCGAGCTCCTTTCCCAACTGCCTTACTTCTGCACGTAATCGGTAACCAAGTAACGGTCCAGATCCTTGTTCCATCTTAAGGTGAAGACTCCACCGTCCGGCGTCGTGATCGTGAACGTATCGTCGTCTTGCTCAATCGCAACTTCATCCGACGACTTCGTGGCAAGGATCGAAGCCGAGAAGAATGGCGCCGCATTCGTCACAACCTGATCGCCGTTCTTCTGATCGGTGATATAGTGATCCATAACTTTGGCCGTCATGGATTCGTCGAAGTAGTTCGCCAGTAGTGCCTTCGCTTTCTCCGGCATTCCGGTAGTGGCATCCAACACCGTAGTCCCGTCTTCAAGCACGGTTTTGGAGAAAAGCATGTATACTTTATCCTCCGCCTGCTTCGCCGCTGTGTAGGCGATTTGTTTCTCTTTTGCCGCGTCCGCTCCGCTTGTTGCGTTGCTCGAGCAAGCGGCAAGCAGCAAGATTACGACGACCAGCAGTAAACTTGTTCCTGTTGTCTTTCTCATGATGTGATTGCCTCTTTCTTTTGACCTTATTCGTTTTGCTTCGTTAGTATAGTCCCATCTCTACTTGTCGTCAAGTATACCAAGTTGCCTGAGAATTCTGCCCTTTCCCCCTTCGCCCAAACGCAAAAGAAGCCGTGCTGCCACGGCTTCTCACGCTCTTCGTTATTGAGTTGGCGCTGGCTTGAACGGAGACAAGAACGACTTCGGAATCGGCGTCTCGAACCGGAGCTGCTCCCCAGTAGTCGGGTGAACGAAAGCGAGCAGCCGGGCATGCAGCCCAAGCCGGTTAATGATTTTGGATTTGGAGCCGTATTTCTTGTCGCCGACAATCGGATGGCCGATCTCTTCCATATGGACGCGAATCTGATTCTTGCGTCCTGTCTCGAGTTGGACTTCGAGCAGCGAGAATTGACGGTTCGATTGAAGCGTCTTATAATGCGTAATCGCAAGCTGACCGTCGTTCGGATAGGGACTGGAGTACATCTTGAGCGTACTGCTTTCTTTCAGCCAAGAGCGGATCGTCCCGCTTGGTTTCTTGATCGTCCCTTCCACCAGAGCAACATACGTACGCTCCTGTACCGCGTCCTGCCAGGCGTTCTGCAACGTCTGTTGCGCGTTCTCGTTCTTCGCGAACATCATGACGCCCGAAGTATCACGGTCCAGACGATGCACGACGAAGATTCGATTCTTCGGATCACTAAGACGAACATGGGCCATTAGTTGACGATATGCGGTCAATTCGTCGTCCTTCTCCTTCGACGAGGCAATCGACAGCAGGCCGGCATCCTTCAAGATGACAATAATGTCGTCATCTTCATGTAGAATCGTCAGTCCCGCGAATGGCAGCTTCTCGATAATCTTCTCTTTGCTGACCAGAACTTGATCGCCGGGAGCAAGCTGCCGGTTATATTCCTTGACGATCCGTCCATTCACGGAGATTTGTCCACGGGCCAGCATCGACTTCACCGAATTGCGTCCTTGGTTCAACCGCAGGAGCAGGAATGGCAGCAGCTCCATCGACTCTTGAACGGTGTACTGGTTCGCTTGGGGGCGATTCGATTGCTTGCTCGCGGCCGTGTTGGCATTGCCGCCTCTGCCGTTCGCGCTTGTTCTAGCTTCTGGCCGTCCCTTCGCTCCCGGTTGCAATCGGGCAGCGTGTCCAGCATGAGCCGAACCTTCTCTTCTTGGACTAGTTCGCGCTTTATTATTGCGATTGTTCTTCTGCATACCGAACCTCTTTCATCTGGTCAAATAACGGACGAACCTGTAGTAACGATATCCGTACCTTGCCTTCGTCCCTTCTACTATACCACAATCAGCCGGTCACCATAGAATGAACGCCAAGGCTAAGGTTCATATTCGAACAGACGCGATTCCGGCCATTCGCCTTCGCTTGATATAACGCTTGATCGGCCTGTTCGCGAAGCGCCTCCGGCTTCGTGTCCGGATAAGTGGCTACGCCGATCGAGATCGTCAGCCGGATACGCTGACCCTCATTCAGCTCGAAGATATGCTGGCTCACGGCAGACCGGATACGCTCCGCGATCAGCAGCGCATGCTCATGAGGCGTATCGTAGAACAGAACCGAGAATTCCTCTCCGCCATTACGTGATACGATATCGAACGGCCTGGCTGACGACTGCAGCAATAGGCTTAACTGCTTAAGCACCGCATCACCGTTAGCATGACCATAAGTATCGTTAACTTTCTTGAAGTGGTCGATGTCCAAGAGCGCGACCGACAAGCATTCGGATTTCAAGCTCGCGCTGTCGAGCAGCGCATTGTAGCGGTTATCGAATGTGCGATGGTTATTGAGTCCCGTCAGAAAGTCGACGGTGGCTTCCTTCTCCATTCGTAAAGAATGCGCCTTCGTTCGGATAAAGAATGCGGTCAAATGCGCCGTCAATAAACCGCCTACGGCCATCATGCAAGCGTAGGACACCACGGGAACCAGTGCGTCTGTCCGCAAATTAAAGACGAATATCGCACCTGTAAAAAGAATGCAAATAAGGACGCTGACGCTCCATTTGCTCCAATAGCTCCATCTTCTGGAGCAAGCAATCCCTACAGCAATTGCTACGGCAATTGTGTTAACCGCCGCTATAATGGTCGCGTAATTATCCGTGCCGAATACCAACCAACGCACCAAACAGATGATGACGCCGGTGATCACCGAGGATAGCAGTCCGCCGTACAAGGCGGACAGAATAACGGCGATCTGCCTGAAGTCCAGTATGGTTTCGTTCATATGGACGGTGAACAGCATTAAGATCGTGCCAACAATCCCATGAATAACCCCCAGTTGCAATTTCATGGAGGTCTTCCCCTGTTCACCAAGGTTCACTTGGCGGAATATGACTTGATTAGCTAGAAACAAATAGGCTGTTACAATGGCAAAATTGGCTATGATCTCCTGCAGTGTCTTGACTAACTGGCTGTACATGAGGTCTCCTCTATAATCGTTCAGGTTATAGTAGGATTTTAATGGAAAAGATCGTATTTTGTCGAATAAAATTTAATTTTGTCGTTGAAGGAACCGAGTCAAAAATTGATTCATAAGAAGCGGCAGCGAAATTAAGATAGGCGGATCATCGGTCCTTGGCGCGCTCAAGACGACGTCCTGAAAAGCAATAGGCGTATTCGCCCTCACTACGACCGGTGCCGCGGAACGCGCGCGCAAGCTTGTGTGCGGCAGCAAAATATCGACGGCCTCCGTCCCCCAGGAAGCGGAAGTCGCCATCAAATAATAAGTTCCGGGCTTGAGGTTCGACAGACTGAACTCGCCGAGCGAGAATAAAAGCGTACCATAAACGGGCAGTCCTTCCGGAATCGGCTTGGCGAACAAACCTAACCAGATGACGCCTTGAAAAGGGATCTCTGACCGAATCGTGCCGCGGAGCGTTCCAAGGGCTGCGGTCGGCAAAGGCGAAGCCTCACCGGCAACCAGTTGATGCAAGGTCTTGAATTGGTCCGCCGTATGCTGCTCCGCATTGCGAAACTCTGTAGGGGTCATTCCGACCCGTTCGGTAAACCGCGTCGAGAAGGTACCCATACTTTGCTGCCCGATCTCCAGTCCGATATCACGTACGCTCATATCCGTCTGAATAAGCAGCTCCTTCGCCCTCTGTAAGCGCAAGGAAGAAATATAATAGTGCGGCGTTAACCCCATTCGTTCCTTAAATATCCGCGTAAAATGAAACGGGCTGTATGCAACATGATTCGCCAATTGCTGTAATGGGAGCGGTTCGTCGAGATGTCGATGAATATAGGCGATCACCTCGTCTATCTCTTCATAGCGGTTCGTTAACATCCCAGCCATCCTCCCATTGCGACAATGATATGTATACCGACTAAGAACAAATGTTCTTATCTCATAGTAGCATACCACGTTCGAAATGGGAATGATTTTTATCCATTTTTTTCTACTTTACACAATCTCCAATCCTTGGACCACATACGGGTAGTCCATCTGCCGCCGAATCGACTGAACGGTCTTATCGTCCAAGAACAGTCCGATTACGTATAACCCTAGATCGATGGAGGTCGACACGCCGCCTGCCGTAACCACATGTCCGTCATGTACGATTCTCGAATGAAGCACCTGCTGGCAATAGGGCTCAAGCAGATCGTACGCATAAGGATGGGTTGTCGCTCGTTTCTCCTTCAGCATCCCGGCAGCCCCTAGCAGCAGAGCTCCCGTGCATACCGACACCAGATATCGCGCTTGCCGCGCCCCCTCCAACCAACGGACGAATGCTTCGTCGAATCGCAGTGCCCTCGTGCCCATGCCGCCTGGAACGAATACAAGGTCATATTCAGCCAGATCCGGTCCAACCTTATTGACCTTCACTTTAAGGCCGAGCTCATCCGTAATTTCCTCCTGCAGACCGCAAATATCCCATGTCGTATCCTTGGTCGGTTCAAAATATTTCAGCCGCGTAATGACATCATAAAATCCCGCAAAATCCAAAAACGTTACGCCGTCAAAAAGCACCAATGCCACCTTCATCGTCGTTTCCTCCCTAATAGGTCGTAAAAACGCAAAAAGGCAAGGGAGTCTAATCCCTTACCTTTGCCCAGGCGAACGGCACTAACTGCAGCACAGGCTCCCTCGCGGTTCTCCGCGTACGCCAGTCACCTATGCGTTTCAATTACCTTTACAATACCAATTATTGGTTTCGCGTACAATATCCCGCAAACATCCAGCTCAAATTTTACCTGGCTATAGCAGCCCTTCCGTCATCCTGTATCGTCTCTGTTTTCAGCTCATCCAAAGCGGAACACAGCAGTTCCACCATGCGATCGATATCCGCTTCTTCCACGATGAGCGCAGGCATAAGCCGTATCGTAGCAGGCTTAGGCGCGTTAACCAGCAGCCCGATCGAGCGGCAGTGATCGACTAGCGCCGGCCCGTACTCGCCTGGCAGATCGAAGGCGACCAACAGTCCCTTTCCGCGAAGTTTCGTAAGTCCATAACGGCCTGCGATCAACCTTAACTCGCCCATTAGGTAGTCACCAAGACGCTGTGCTTGAGCGGACAACTCCCCGGAAACGATGGTCTGGACAACGGCTAGCCCAGCCGCCATCCCCAGAGGCTGCCCCGTATACGTCCCGCCTTGATCCCCGGGTTCAAAAATATTGTACGCTTCCTTCGTCAGCATCGCCGACAACGGAAAACCTCCGCCAATGCCTTTGGCCAACGTCATAATATCCGGCTCAATGCCGTAATGCTCATACGCGAACAGCTTGCCGGTGCGGCCAAGCCCGGTCTGAATCTCATCCACGATAAGCAGGATGCCCTTATCGTCACATAGACTGCGCAGCTTGCGGACATACTCGAGCTCCGCTTCCACAACCCCGCCTTCGCCCTGGATCAGCTCCAGCATAATCGCGCAAGTGTTCTCATCGACGGCCGCCGCACAAGCCTCATAATCGTTGTATGGCACATGCTTGAACCCCGGCATTCTTGGCGTGAACAGCGTTTCCCATTGCGGTTTACCCGTTGCGGCCATGGCGGCAAGCGTACGGCCGTGAAAAGCATTCGTCATCGTAATGATCTCATGAGCGCCGTCACGACGGATCTTTCCATATTTTCTGGCCAGCTTAATGGCGCTTTCGTTGGCCTCGGCACCTGTACTCGTGAAGAACACGCGCTCGAAGCACGAGACCTGAACAAGCAGGCTGGCCAGCTCAACCATCGGCCGATTGAGAAAGGACGGGCTCGCATTGACCAGCTGAGCGGCTTGCGCTGCCAACGCTTCCTGCAGAACGACCGGCGAATGTCCTAAACAAGTGACAGCCCATCCCCCGACAAAATCGAGGTAGCTCTTGCCCTCGGTATCCCATAAATACATGCCTTCGCCGCGTTCCATCACCACATCCGGTCTATGCGCCGTGAATAAAATCGTCTTGCCGGCTTCCTCCAGCAGCTCTTGCGTCGTCCATTGAAGATCGTTCAACGTCAGTTCCCCCTCAGCAAATTATGTATAATTATGAGTATATAAGTATTTTTATTCATTGCAACCTTTTAAAAATAATAAGAAGCCGCAAGTGTATACCTTCGGCTTCTTGAATCTAGTGTATAGGCATCGATTAACCTTTAATCGCACCTTCGGTCATCCCCTTCTCGATGAACCGCTGAATGAATAAGTATACGATCAGGACCGGAATAACGGTCAGCGATACGGCGCTCGCCATTAACCCGAAATCTGTTCCGTACTGCGAGCTGATCTCGTTCAGGAGCGATACGATCGGACGAACGCTGTCTTTGTTGACGAAGATAAGCGCCGAGAACAAATCGTTGTAGGACCACAAGAAGACGAAGATGCTCGCGGAAGCGAAGACGGGTCTGGACATCGGCAAGAACACGCGCGTAAACATATTGAATCGATTACAGCCGTCGATGAAAGCCGCCTCTTCCATTTCTTTCGGAATCGTCGACATGTAGGCCGCAATTACGAGAATCGCGAAAGTCAGGTTGCCCGCGGTATGAGGCAGAATCAAACCCCAATACGTATTGACCAACTTCCAACGGATCAGGAGATCATACACCGGCACGACTGTCGCGAAAGCCGGAATCAGCAAAGTTGCGACGAGTATGGAGTTGATGATCGATTTGCCGCGAAAGTGAAAGCGGGCGATGATGTAAGCGGCAAGCCCCCCGAAGATGAGGACAAGCGCTACCGTCCCGAAGGACATGATCAAGCTGTTGCCGTAGCTCTTCAGAATATTGATCCGGTCGAATGCATTGATATAATTCGTCATGTCGAAGGAAGCAGCAAGACTGAAGGAATTGTTCATGACATCCGTGGAAAGCTTGAACGAGTTATTTACGATCCAGAAGAGCGGATAGATGGTCGTAAGCGCCCACAACGTAAGCACGGCATAACTGATCACTTGACCCGTCTCGACGCGTCTTCTTCTCCTTGGCGCTGAATAGCTGAGCGGCGCCTCGGCTTGACTTTGCTGCATAACCCTACACCCCTATAACGGCTTAGTATGTGACTTCTTCCTTCTTCAGCAGACGGTTCGTAATCACCGACAACAGAACGCCGAATACGACGATATAGACGGCAATCGCGGAGCCGTAACCAAAGTTGAGATCGACGATCGCCTTCTTGTACATGTACGTGCCGAGCACCTCGGTGCCGTTCTGGCCCCTTGCCAAGATCCAGACGAAGTCGAACACCTTCAGCGTACCGGTGATCGCCAGGATGAGAACGACCTTAATATCGCTTATGATAAGCGGTATCGTCAGATAGATCGTCTTCTTGAATCCCGTAATCCCTTCCAGCTTCGCCGCCTCGTAGAAGTCCGAAGGAATCTTGGACATGGCCGTCAGGAACAGGACGAAGTAGAATCCGATGTAATGCCATACCGTCGGCACGGCGATCGCCTTCAGCGAACCGGTCTCGCTCAGCCATAGTATTTTCTCGAAGCCGAATTTCGCCAATGCCCCGTTGAGCATGCCGAATTGATAATTGTAGATCAAGACGAACAGCAGCGAGATCGCCGCTCCCGAGATGACGATCGGGAAGAAGAAGACGGTCCGGTAGAACCCTTTGCCCCAGCGGATGTTATCCACCAGGACCGCGAGAATGAGGGCAAAACCGACTTGAAACACAATAACGTACAGCATGATTTCCAGCGTATGCAGCGTAGCCGCCCGGATCATGTCATCTGAGAACATCCGCGTATAGTTATCGAAGCCTACATACGTTTTGGAGAAGAAGCCCGAAGTCCGGAATAGACTTAAGTAAACGCTGCGCAAGAAGGGATAATAGACGAATGTTGACATGAGGAGTGCAGCCGGCAGCAAAAACAATACGATATACTTCTTATCGCCCTTCATTCCATCACCTTTGGCGTATAGGATTTGATCGACCAGCAAGGCTCCAAGCCTTCCTGCTGAAATGGGTACGCCGCCCGGGATACTTAAAGGGGCGGCGTACGCTTCGCTTATTGCTTGTTCGTAACTTCAACTTTCTGGGCTTCTGCAAGCGCTTCTGCCGGCGTAATGTCGCCCTTGACGACTTTCGCTACATTCGCGCGAAGCGTCGTGAACGTTTCTTTGTGCACCTTGCTGTCGATCGGCGAGTTGATGGACGTGGATTCAGCCACCATCTTGAAGCCGTCCAGCGCCGCTTGCGGAAGGCCTGTAATCTCAACGTCAGCAGCCGGGCTGCCGCCATTCACCTGCGCGATCGCTTGAATCGATGCTGGCGTTGTCAGATGTTTCAGCAGCGCAAGCGCCGTATCTTTCTTAGCTGCATCGTCGAACGCTTTTTTGGAGAGGTAAAAGCCTGAACCGAAGCCGCCTACTACGTCTTTGCCCGTGCCTGCGCCGCCTGGAATAGCCGGGAATGGAAAAACGGTTGTCGTGTCTTTCACCTTTTGATCCCAACCGCCAAGCGCCCATGATCCTTCGAGGACCATTGCTGCAAGACCTTGCGAGTAGTAGTTGCCGGCCATCGTCAGGTCAATCGTGCCTGCGTCTTTGGGGAAGCCGCCGAGATCGTAGATTTCTTTCATCGCGGCATAGCCTTTTTCCCAGTTCGGATCTACGCCGTCGATCAGCCCTTTGGCTTGACCTGCGGAACCTGCGGCGCCGAGTACAAAGTGCTCGATAATGTAATGCGATTGGTCGAATGGACCGGACAGCGGGATGACGCCGTTGTCCGCGAATGTTTTGACCGCGGTTTTGAATTTCTCCCAGTCCGTCGGCAGCTCAAGGCTGTATTTCTCGAACAGCGCCTTGTTGACGAAGAGGCCTTCATAGTAGCCTGTGAGCGGGATGCCGTAGATTTTGCCGTCCGTGTGGCGAACGGCTTCCAGCGCGGAAGGGATCAAGCCGCCTTTCCACTCGGCGTCAGCTGCGAGCAGGTCATCCATCGGCACGACTTTGCCCGCTTTAATCATGTCGTCGGCGTCAGCGCCGGTGAAGTAGAACAGGATATCCGGCTCGTTGCCGCTGTTCAGGTCCGTGCTGACTTTCGTACGGAAGCCGTCATCGTTCGCCGACATCACTTCATTGTCGATCGTTACGTTCGGATGCGCGGCCGTGAACTCGTCAAGCACCTTCTGGAACGCTTCGCGCGCAGGGTCCGTGCCGCCGAATGTGGAGAAGACGCGAAGCTTCACCGGTTCTGCTTCCTTCACGGGCTCCGGTTCCGGCTCCGTCGTTGTTTCTGTCGGTTCCGTTGTCGTCTCGGTCGTGCCCGTGTTGCCATTGTTGCCGTTATTGCCGCCATTGTTGTTGCCGCCACAAGCGGACAAGATCATGAGCATTACGAGCGATAAAGCGATAAGTACCTTTGAACTTTTGATCACGTTGCATAATCCCCCTTAAGACACTGGATTTGGACGATTGAGCTCTGCTTGCTCCTGCTGTATGAACCCATTTTAGACCATTCCCATCTGCCATCGAGGGGTAAATATCTCCAGATTCAGGGAGAATATCGTAGCATTTGGGTGCATATCCTGCGACAATTAGAGCCCTGCCATACAAAATGATCCCCTGCCCGCTCAGGGGTCGGACAACCTGTCAACCGGGATGTCCGGCTTGTTGCGAACCAAGGTGAAACGGCTTTCGCCGTCCTCTGGCGGCGTAATAAGTTTCATTCCGGAGAAATAGAGGATAATGGAGTACAAAAAAACCTGTCAGACCCAAGGGTCTAACAGGTTTCTGAGGCGCTAGGGCAACGATGAATTAGAATACTTTCGTTGTCCAATCTTCGCAATTCCAAGTCTGGTTCACGACTTCACGGTAGAATTCCGGTTCGTGGGAGATCAGCAGAATGCTGCCTTTGTACGCCTTAAGCGCCCGCTTCAGCTCATCCTTCGCGTCGACGTCCAAGTGGTTCGTCGGCTCGTCGAGCACGAGCAGGTTCGTTTCGTGGTTGATCAGTTTGCAGAGGCGGACTTTCGCCTTCTCGCCGCCGCTGAGCACTTGAATCTTGCTCTCGATATGCTTCGTGGTCAGGCCGCATCTGGCCAGCGCCGCGCGCACTTCGAATTGCGATAATGAAGGGAACTCGCTCCAGATCTCATCGATACAAGTTTTATTGTTCGCTTCCTTGATCTCTTGCTCGAAGTAACCCAGCTGCTGGTGCTCCCCGCGATTAACCGTGCCGGATATCGCCGGGATCAAGCCCAGGATACTGCGCAGCAGCGTCGTCTTGCCGATTCCGTTCGCGCCGACGAGCGCGATCTTCTGGCCGCGTTCCATCCGCAGGTTAAGCGGACGCGACAATGGGCTGTCGTAACCGATGACCAGATCGTTCGTCTCGAAAATCAACTTGCCGCTCGTGCGGCCATCCTTGAAGTTAAACTGCGGCTTCGGCTTTTCCTTCGCCAGCTCGATGACGTCCATCTTGTCGAGCTTCTTCTGTCTGGACATCGCCATGTTGCGCGTCGCCACGCTTGCCTTGTTGCGGGCCACGAAGTCCTTCAGATCGGCGATCTCTTGCTGCTGGCGCTTGTAGGCGGATTCCAGCTGCTGTTTCTTCATCTCGTGCACTTGCTGGAAGTGATCATAGTCGCCGACATAACGGTTCAGCTCCTGATTCTCCATATGGTAGATCAGGTTGATGACGCTGTTCAGGAACGGAATGTCATGGGAGATGAGAATGAAGGCATTCTCGTATTCCTGAAGGTAACGCTTCAACCACTCGATGTGCTGTTCGTCGAGATAGTTCGTCGGCTCGTCAAGGAGAAGAACGTCCGGCTTCTCGAGCAGCAGCTTCGCCAGCAATACTTTGGTACGTTGGCCGCCGCTCAGATCGTGAACGTCTTTGTCGAGGCCGATATCCGTCAAGCCAAGACCGCGCGCCGTCTCATCGACCTTGGCGTCGATCATGTAGAAATCTTGGTTGGTCAATGTATCTTGAATGGTACCGACATCCTCCAGCAGCTGTTCGAGCTCCTCAGGCGTCACGTCGCCCATCCGGCCGTACATATCATTCATCTCTTGTTCCATATCGAACAAATATTTGAACGCGCTCTTCAGAACGTCGCGGATCGACATCCCTTTCGTCAGCACGGCATGCTGGTCGAGATAACCGACACGCATCCGCTTGGACCATTCGACTTTGCCGTCGTCCGGCTGAAGCTTGCCCGTAATAATGTTCATGAAGGTCGACTTGCCTTCGCCGTTCGCGCCGATCAGTCCGATGTGCTCTCCCTTCAGCAAGCGGAAGGAAACGTCATTGAAGATCGCGCGGTCTCCAAAGCCGTGGCTAAGTTTGACAACATTTAATATGCTCATGCATGACACCTTTTCTTTTAGACTTTTTTCCTCAACCCATTATAAGCGTCAGGCCGCAAGCCGAGCAACTGGTTTGGGCAAGGAATGTCGAATCGGATCGACTTGCGCAACTTCAGCGCCGCAATCGTACCTGGCGGCGCAATTGAAAACTATTTCTTGTGCATCAAGTTCGGCATCTCCATCGCCATCGCCACGTTGCACAACATCCCTCTTGCCAGAAAATCGGATGTCCGTGCCGCGGCGTCCTCCATCCCCGCCTTCTCGAATGCTTCCTGAACGAGCTTCTGCACCTGGCCCATCCCTTGCTGCATCGCTTCTCGAATCGGCTGTTCGGTTATCGTCTGCGCCTGCAGCTGCAACAAAATTTCGCTCCGGTGGGCATGCATGATCTCTTCATAGGCCGAGATCAGTTCTCTCTCCAGCCGCTTAGGCTTCGAGGACGCAATAACGTGCTGGAAAGCTTGGATAATCCGCTGCCACGATACGCCTAGCGCCTCGACGAGCAGCGATTCTTTGGTGAAGAACCGGTACACATAAGGCTGCGATATGGCTGCCCGCTCTGCAACCTGTGCCGTAGTGGCGCGATAATAGCCGATCTCGGCGAATACTTCGATCGCGGCGGCTACGATATCGATTCGGCGGTTGGCCGAAGTTCCCGTGCTTCTTGCCATCTCTTCTCATCTTCTTTCATCATTGCAAGATCGTATTGATTGACCAATTACAGCATGATTTCATTGTAGATAAACTTCACGGCGAAAGCAATAGACATGTACATTTTTATCCCTTTTTCTCATTTTTCGCTTTCCTATGCGTTTGACCTGTCAATCTATTGCTTTCTTCATAGTATGACTATAAAGCGAAAGGAGGGACATCGGCAACCGAGCGTACATGAAAATACTACTGGCAACCTATTGGCTAATCCCTCACGTCGGCGGTGTATGGCAATTCATGCATCAGCTTAAGGCACAGCTCGAAGAACTCGGCCACGAGGTCGATCTCTTAGGGAACAGTCCCGATTATACCAAATTCCACATCGTCAACCGCGGACTCGCCCTCGAGAAAGAGAAGCTGCTGCCGCTGCTGGACCGGCAGCTATTCGACTCCGAATCCCCCTACTTTGCGCATGATCCGCAACATGTGATCCGCTCGTATGAGCTCGACCGTTACTGCATGGAGCTATCTGCTGCCTACTTCGGCCTCCATCAGTATGACCTTATTCATACGCAGGACATCTTCGCTGCCCGTGCTTTAAGCCGCGTGAAGCCGAAACATGTTCCGTTGGTCGCCCATGTGCACGGCTCTGTAGCGACAGAGCTCCATACGAGTTTCCGCAATAGTCCACAGATGGGCATAAGCGAACAATCGCCAGAATGGCAATATTTTACGCTGATGGAGCATTACGGGGCCGCCTCCGCCGATCTGACGATTACCGCGAATCAATGGCAGAAGAACATTCTGACCGAGCAGTTCGGCGTACCACAGCAACAGGTGGCCGTATTCCAATATGGGCTGGATGCCGTCGCGTTCTGGCAGAAGGCTCACGCCGGTACTACGATTCGCCCTCCATTCGGCAAGAAGGTAATCATCTTCCCGGCCCGGCTCACTTATGTCAAAGGCATCAATGTGCTCATCGACGCCTTGGCTCTGCTGAAGTCCGCTCGCCGGGACTGGGTCTGCTGGATCGTCGGCGATGGCGAATTGAGAGGAGCGCTCGAACACCAGGTGCTCGCCGCTTCGCTGCAGCACGATGTTCGCTTCCTGGGACAGCGTGATGACGTCCCTGCCCTGCTGCTGCAATCCGACATCTTCGTCCATTCCTGTTACCAGGACAATCAGCCTTTCTCGGTCATGGAGGCTCAGCTCGCGGGACTGCCCGTAATCGTCTCCGCTGCCGGCGGTTTGCCGGAAATGGTGGAGCATGGCGTGACAGGCCTGATCTCGCCGGTCGGCGACGCAATCATGCTGTATCAGCAGCTGAAGATTCTGCTCGAGAACGACCATAACCGCAAGCAGCTCGGTGCCAATGCGCAAGCTTGGGCCAGCCAGCATTGGTCCATGGAGCTGATGATGAGCCGGCTGTTGGACGTCTACACGTCCGTACAACCGACAGTTAGGTGAGGAGGATTCCTGGATATGGATGCAGATTTGAAGGTGCGAGGCATTTTGTACAATCGGATATTCGCGGTCAACAAGATCGATACGGAGCTTCTGGTCGATTACGAGGTATGGAACAAGCTGACTACCGAACTGCCCGCCGACTATCAGCTTCCGGACATGGCGGCACTGGCAAACATAATTTCAGTTAAGGAGTGAACGATCATCGAAAGAGACATAACTTCCTATTGGAGCCGAGTCAATCCGAACGAATTCTTGCAGACCGGCGGCGAAGGCTACGACAAACCGATCCGTCAGCTGTACCGCAGCTTGTTGTCGATGCTGAACGTGCAGCGGATGCTGGAGGTCGGCTGCGGCCCGGGCGTCGATCACGTTGGGGCGGTCAACACGAATCCGAACATCGATTACACCGGGATGGATATTACGCAGCAGATGGTCGAGCACTGCATGCGGAACTATCCGCAAGGCCGATTCCTGCAAGGCGATATCAACCATATTCCCTTCGCCGACAACTCGTTCGAATTCGTCTATTGCAAGGATGTGCTCAACCATCTGGACGACTGGGCAGCCGGATTCTCGGAGCTGTACCGGGTCAGCCAGCGTTTCGTGCTCGTCAACTTCTTCTATGGGCTGGGCAAGACGACGTTCAACCAGAAGGAAGTGCTTGACGGGTACATGAACCATTTCTTCGACTGGAATGAAGTGATGACGACGCTAACGTCATTTAACCCGATCGCGATTACCAGCTATCCGCGCGTCTGTTATCACGAGGAAGTCCTCATTCTGCTGCAAAAAAGCTGACGAATAGACTGATGGGTCAACCATCAGTCTATTTCGTTTGCCAGGCTCGTTATGAACGGAAGCAAAAATGCTGTTGTGCCGAACCGATCGGCAAACAGCATTTTTCGTGTCCGATTACAATTACTGATCGTCCAAGGTGATGCCGGAGAAGATCGCCGTCCACAACGCGTCATTGCCTTCCCAAATTTCTTCGTCCGGGAATTCTAGCGAAATGACGTTATCGATTCCCCATTCCTGCTCCACAATGCCCTGCACGTTCTTATGGTTGATGACTAACAGCCGGTAGTCGTGGGCGACGAGGCCGGACAGCACCGCTTGCAGCTGGACCGTCTCTTCATAGGTAGCCTCCGTTCGGATGAATAGGATTCTCCCGCTCGTTGCCGCTTTCTCGAGAAAACGCGCGATACGCCGGTCATATTTGGCTTTGATTTCGGGGTAAGCCGCCAGATGAGGCGGGAAGTTGTTGTGGATATAGAAATCGTGGTTCGACAGAATATCGTATTCCGTCTCGTGGACCAAATAGATTTTCTCCCCCGCCATGCCCTTCACCTGCAAATTGTCATAAGCGAGAAAGCCGGAGAAACGGTTCGCGAGCAGACGCGTTACCTGCGGCAAACTATACGACGCCATCCAGTCCAGCGGTCCGGCAAAATGCCTTAAATCGTTCTTCTCCATTTGAATCGCAGCCAGGCAGAGATGCCCGAGACTGTAGACCGCATTATACGTGCCGCTCAAATCAGACAGTTTCACTGCGCGCACATCCTTTCTCCCATCAACGGATCGTATCTACTACTATCAAATGCTAGAAACTTCCCTTCTGCTTGGTCTTCCGCATATAGCGATGCATATTGGGTATGTAGTCGAAGCAATATGCCCGTACGTTTAACTAGCACGGACATAAACTAGCAGTAGCTGCTCTTCATGCATCTTCTAGGAGGGAAAGACGAGATGTCCGTGTTCAAGTTAAGTACAACGCAGGAAGTGACCATCGACAGCAATGCCATCGATGCATTCGATCTCAAGATCATGAATATCGGCGATAGAGTTTTCGACGTGCTGGTAGAGTTGAAGCTTGCGGACACCCTTGTGTTCATCAGCTTGTTTCAGATTCTCCCCGGCACCACGTGGGCGCAAGAGGACTTCCCGACAGGAGCAGGACCATTCCAGCTGCTGATCGTTACCAATCGGGATACCATCCATACGACAAACTTAATCGTCATCGCCAAGAAAGCCGGAGAGCTCGTTTCCGTCTACACGCAAGAAGAATGCGAACGGATGAAGTAGCATGCTGAAAGGAGTCCTGAGGTGAATATACTATTCGTCTACTATATCCCTAGCGGCGGCGTGGAGACACTTAATCGCCAGCGTGCCCGCGCGCTGCGGGAAGCCGGATTCAATGCGCATATTCTGTATTATCAATGGGGGGCCGGAATTCAGAATGCGGACGATACGCCCGTGTTCATCACGAACAACGACATCGAGATCAAACAGATACTGGATCACGGCCAATATGATGTTATCGTCGTAACGACCGACCATCAGACGTTCGCCAAATTCCGCATGCTCGGCTATACGGGAAAATTCATCCTCGAAATTCAAGGCTACGGACCGCAGCATGTCGCCTGGAAAGCGCTCAGCGATGCGGCTCCGGTAATCAACCGCCATGCCTCTGCGTTGCTGCAGCCGAACACGCCGCATATCGGCACGATTTTTCAGACGATCTATCCGCATATTCCGCAATTCAACTTCAACAATTGTTTCGACTCCGATAACTTCACTTACCACAGCCTGCCGCACAATCCCAATCCCATCCTCGCTTGGATCGGCCGCATCGAAGATAACAAGAACTGGCGCGAATTCATTGCGATCGGCTCCCATATGGCTGCTTTGGTGCCGAATATCGAGCTGTGGATGTTCGAGGATCCGTCCCTTGCGGATCCGTATGAGCGAGTGGAATTCGAACAGATGATCGGACAACCGCCGCTGGCAGGCCGCTTGAAACTTCATGCCAACGTGCCGAACGCGAAGATGCAAGAGATGTTCTCGATCATCGGAGATTCCGGCGGTATGCTGATATCGACGTCCAAGGTAGAAGGCGCCCCCTACTGCATCCTCGAAGCCATGAGCTGCAGATGCCCGGTACTGGCCACGAATTCCGATGGGGTGACCAGCTCGATCATTCCGAACGTAACCGGCCAGTTCTATCCGCTCGGCAATATTGCGCAGGCCGTCGCCGAAGCGATGGAGTTGATGGTCAACACGCAGAGACGCGAGCAAATGCGGAATACGGCCCAACATCATGTCAAGACAGAATTTCACACGTCGCTCTATACGAGCCGTTTCATCCAGATGCTGTATGCGCTATGAGAGGAGAGACCGTCGACAATGAAATATAGAGTCAAGAATGAAGCCTTGGCCGGAACTTATACGCCGTTCCAGGTCGGACCGCAAGAGATTGTGCTCACCGGGATTCATGTGCCGGATAGCGCTCCAGGCGACCGGATCCAACTGAAGCTTGAGATCGGCTGGTCCAAGCCGGCTTATCTTGATCTGGCGGAACTTGAAGTCCTGCTGCGCGAGGATACGGTCGATGGACCGGTTCTCTACTGGACGCAGGAAAGCTGTATGATCAAAGCGCGGTTCATCGAGACCGTCACTTTGACCGCCGCAGGCGGAAGCAAAATCTTCTATCTGACCGTGCGTTCGATGGAAGAACGCGCCTTGATTTCGGGTACCTACTCGCTGCAAGTAACCGTAGATACCCAATAAAAACAGCCTTGTTCCTTAAGACGGCTTCCCGTCTTTGCGAACAAGGCTGTTCTCGTACCGGAGTTAAGTTGAACGTTGCTGCCAGGATTGATGCGTAAGTCGCAAACCTTCCGATAAACTGGTAACCGGCTTCCAGGAGAGCGAAGCTTGCGATTGTCGATTATCGAGACAACTATCGCGAATATCGCCTGCTCTTGCTTCCCGGTACTGAACGATAATCTCATCCTTGCGGATACGCTGCAGCACCTGCACCACTTTGTTGACCGAAGTGCGGCGTCCCGTGCTGACATGGAACGTTCCTTGATCGCCGTTCGCGATGGCCGCAATATTCGCCTGCGCTACGTCATCCACATAGATGAAGTCCCGCGTCTGTTCGCCGTCGCCATTGACCGGCAGCGGCAAATCCGCTTGTAATTTCTCCATGAAGATCGCGATAACGCCTCCCTCTCCCTTGGAGGTCTGACCCGGGCCGTAGACGTTGCCATAGCGGAGTATCGTGTAATGAAGTCCGAAGAATGCATGATAGAGTCGAATATAGTGCTCGGCAACCAGCTTGGATAAGCCATAATAGGAGATCGGTTCCGTACGGTCCGTGACGGACAGCTTCCGCTTCTGCAGACTCCCGTAGACGGCGGACGTCGAAGCAAACACAAACTTGCGGACTCCCGCTTCCCGGCAGGCATCCAGCATATTGAGCGTGCCGGCGATATTGACGCTCGCATCGAAGCCCGGATCCTGAATGGACCGCTGCACATCGGCTTGCGCCGCGAGATGGAACAACATATCCGGTTTGATCGCGTTCACGATTGCCTTGGCCTCCGGATCGCGAATATCGACCTGGTGCACGATCGCCAGCGGATGAACCGCATCGATACGCCCGGTAGAACCGTTATCCAAGACATGAACCACGGCATCTTGCTTCACTAAAGCTTCCACTAGCCGTGAGCCGATGAACCCTGCTCCGCCAGTAACGACAGCTATCATTCCTCGCCCTCCTATGAACCTACTGCTTCATCTTATGTAACGCAGCCAAGGAACGTATAGGAGGACGTCTACCGCCAAGGCAATATCCGCGCCGAAAAAAAGCCCTGTCCGCTGGACAGGGCCTTCAAACCTATATTACCGCTACTTGCCGATCGTTACGTTATACAACTGATCGACCGACACGATCTGTTCTTCCGTATCGGTGTACGTGATCCGCACGGTATCGCCTTCTTTCATGAACGGTGCGTAGACAATAGCCTGCGGGTTCGCCATGAAGATCTTATCGCTGCCTTCGAGCAGAATCTGGATGAGCGTAATATTCTCTACGGTCATCTCGCCGAGCCGGAGCACTTTGCCGGTGATTTGCTTCGAATCGGCTGCATTCGTAGGCGCATCGTTCGTATTGCTCTTGCTTGCGGCCATCCGCACTTTGTAGCTGTTGAACGCATTGAGCTTCGAGTCGCCATACGCGACGATCTGCGTATTGCGGGCATTGACGATCGCGATTTTGCGCAGGACGCCCTTCGTATCGATGACCGGAATGTACCACGCTTCCTCGCCGTAAATGTTATACAGAATGGAGTTCGTGCCGGTCCATGCGTCCTTCAAGAACGTATTGTTGACCGCCTCGATCGCGGCCTTGCCGTCCGACATGCCCTTCGTGCCCGTATAGTAGGTGTATTCGCCCGTCCGGCCGTTCATTAACGTATAGCCGACCATCGAATTCGTCCCGCGGGTCGTATGATCCGTGAACCAGTACATCTGTTTGTCCGGACCGAATAGGCCGATTACTTCTTCGCCGGTATTCCATTCCGTCACTTCGTATATGTCCTTCTTGCCGAAAAGCGTATTCCACCAGCCATGCTTATACTTGGCATGCCACTGGTTGTAATCGAAAGCTACGCTCGGCGGTACGGCAAAATCGACGAACGGCGGCAGGTCGCTCAACTTATATTTGGTCATCTCGCCGGTCCTCGCGTCCACGATGATCGCGCCGTCTAGCACGAAGCCGTTTCGGAAGTTCTTGTAATGGCCATAAGAGACGATCCAGTAAGGTTTCTCGTTCTCATCCGGCTCGAAACCCGCGAAGCGCAGAATGTCCTTCGGATATTGGCTGCGCACTTTCCGCATCAGGTCGTCGCCGAAATACGCGGAGGGCGAATACGTGAAGCTCTCTTGATCCACGAATTCAGCCGGACGGTCTTTATCCTCCGCGCTCACTTTAATGAAACCGGGCAGCGACTTCGCGTTCCACGACTCGAAGAATCCCTTATACTCAATCGGCGCAAGCCAGAATTCTTCCGCGCCGATCTTCTGTCTCGTCAGCTCGCCAAGCTGATAATAGGAAGCTTTCGGGATGCCGCCGATGAGCTTATCCGCCACATATTCCGCCGTTTCCTTCGGTACCGTCGGGATGTGCTGGATATCGGTAGCCGCGATCTTCTCGCTCGTTTCCTGCGCCTTCACGATATCGTAGAGATCATCCTTGACGAACAACGGATAGACCGCCACCAGTACGATCCAGGCCGCGAACAGAATCCCCGCAACGCTGAATCCAAGCGTTGGCAAGGATGAGCGATTGGCACGCTGGCTTGCTTCCTTCGGACGCCTCTTGCCAGTTGCGGCACTTCCCATCATCAACATTGTCAAATCCAGTGTCAGCGCGATCGGATACAGGAAGGCCAGTTGCATGATGACCGCGCTTGCCGTCTGATCCACGAGCCACAAATATCCGACGAATATGCCGCCGTAGACGAATGCCAATAACAGCTTAATCGCCTGCCAGCCGTAATGCCGCCTCATCCATAACGTAGGCGTCAGCAGCAGAAAAGCGATTGTAAACACAACAAACCAGAAAAACATACCTATCCCCCCAGTAGCTGTTGTAGCCTATCACCTAGTGTAAGCTAATATGCGCTAGTTAGGAATATAACGTATGATTTCCGGAATGGTTCCATCATTCGCTTATCGAGTCCGGAGGGCGTTTGCCTTGGCGGAGCTCCCGGATCGAGTACCCGAAATCCATTTGAAGATGCGGATAGTCCGGAAAATTCGCCCAATCGCCGCCCCATGTGAAGCCGAGTTGTTTGGCCAGCTGAACGACCTCCATCCAGTCCGACTCCCCGTTCTTGTTCCCGTCGGCATCCAGATCCCAGACCACCTTGCCCCCCTCCAACTCCAAGGCAAAATCGATCGCAAGGCCATAATTGTGGTAGGAATACCCGCCCTTGACGTTCGTTACGACGGAACCGGGGTCAGACCGGCCAAGACGATATAGCGAATCCTGAGCAGCCGTTGAGCGGAAGTCATCCGTTATGCGGATAGTGATTCCCTTCTGTTGGCTAAGCTCGACGAGTTCGGCTGCTTTCGCCGCGACGACCGGATGCAGCGCCGTGACCGGAGGCGCATGCCGGAATAGATCAACCGGGAAGTAGCGGTCCGTCAGCCAGTATCCGAGGAGCAGCATGACGACCAGCCAGCCGAGCAGCCTCGGCATCCGCGACTTTCTGCGAGGCGGTCTTGCTTTTATTGAAGCTGTATGCACCTATGATCATCCTTTAGCTGAATAAATTGCTATGCTATACAATAACGCAGCGGAAGGACGAAAGGTTTTGCATCGAATCCGAAGTAATGATCGTAACACGGTCAAAAAACGCCCACACCGAAGGTAGGGCGCTGCTTGCTATCCTATTACGATTCCCCGTACGATTATGCCTCGGCAGCTTCCTCTTGCCCTTCAACATGGCTCGGCTCCATATAGACGATCTCCCACAGGTGATGGTCGACGTCCTGGAAGCTCCAGCTGTACATGAAACCGTGATCGACCGGATCGTTGTATGCCAGCCCCCCTGCTTGAAGCGCCTTATTCACCAGCTCGTCCACCTGCGCGCGGCTCGTCGCCGACAACGCCAGGATAACCTCCGTGGTTTGCGAAGCATCCGCGATCTTCTTGCTGATGAAGGATTCGAAGAACGGTTCTACCAGCAGCATCGCATAAATATGCTGGCTAATGATCAGACAAGCCGCATTCTCGTCCGTAAACTGCGCGTTGAATTCGAAGCCGATGGCGCTGAAGAAAGCCTTTGATTTCTCCAGATCTTTTACCGGCAAATTGACAAAGATTTGATCCACTGTTACCGCCATGCCCGGGTCACCTCATCTATTAAGTTCTTGTCATTACATAAGACCTCTTCATTTTATCATGTCGAATCGGTTCCCATTTCTTCTCGATTGCGGTAAAATGCGCCTAAGTCACATTGTAGAACAAGTTCAACATGGCAATAGTAATGGGGTACGTCTTCCCAAGGGATATTAAGGCATGAGGAGCATGGGATGAAAAACTGGAAAGCGGCATTATTGATTCTATTCGCGGTCACATTATGGCTTCTCAACCACCATTATTTTCACTTCACCCCCGGCGGGGTGCGGGATGCGATTCTATCGTTCGGCGTATGGGCTCCGGCCATTTATATTCTCGTGTATACCATCCGTCCGCTCTTGTTCTTCCCGGCGTCGATCCTATGTCTGGCAGGCGGTCTTGCGTTCGGGCCGGTGTGGGGAACGATCTATACGCTATTCGGATTCACAGGCGATTCGATTCTCGTCTTCCTGCTCGCCAGACGATTCGGCAACCGCTTCATACGCAGCGAACATCCGCAGCTGGCCATGTGGAAGGAGCGGTTGTCGCGACACGGTTTCTGGACGGTATTCACCCTGCGGCTCATTCCTGTCATTCCGTTCGACGTCACGAGTCTGGCTGCAGGATTATCCAGGCTCCCTTTCCTGCCGTATGTCGTCTCAACCGTGCTCGGAACGATTCCGGTTACGGTCGCTTACAGTTATTTGGGCAGCTCGTTGCACGCCGGCATCGGGAAGCAGTTCATTGTTGCGCTTGTCATCGTCCTTCTGCTGGCCTTGCTGCCGCTCTGGTGGATGAAACGCAGAGCGAAGAACAGCGTAAATGGTTAAGGCGCAAGTATAGCTTCCACAAATTCCCGTCGAATGAAGAGGCTTGTTTGCCGAAGAAATAGATATCGAATGCAGATATCGAACCGACGAGCTATCAATCTTTAATGGGGGACATCATCGTGATTACGAACATCGACGCGGAACGCCTGGAACACTTCCTTCACGCATACGGACATAATGCCCATACCCACTTATATTTCATGGGGGATAAGCAATTCTTCTGGGAGGCGGAAGGCTTTGCTTTAATCGTCTACCGCAAAGCCGGCAATCGCCGTATCGTTCTGGGCGACCCGATCGGAGAAGCCGAAGCCGTCCTTCGCGTCATCGATCAATTTATCCGCAAGTGCAGATCGGAGCGCTCCGTTCCCGTCTTTTATCAAGTGAAAGCGGCTGGTCTGGCGCTGTATGAGAGGTACGGCCTCCAGTCGGTCAAACTCGGAGAAGAAGCGCAGATCAACCTCCCGAGCTTCCATACAGCAGGCAAGGCCTGGCTGAAGCTGCGTACGCGGCTGAACAAATTCGAGCGCAACGGCCATCGGTTCGAGGTCATCCAACCGCCATTCTCGACTGAACTTCTGCAAGAGCTTGCGGACATCTCGGATGAGTGGCTCGGCAAAAGAAAAGAGAAAAGTTTCTCCGTCGGCGCCTTCTCGCTCGACTATGCGAATCGGTTCCCCGTTTCGTTACTGCGCTCGCCAGACGGACGGATAGACGCCTTCGCGTCGCTTGGCGGCGACCACGTCAGCGAACCTGGCCGCAATCCCGACGCGCTGCCGCGCCGGTTGACGGTCGATCTGATGCGTCACAGAGCCGGCAGCGCGCACGGCACGATGGACGTCCTCTTCCTGTTGTTGTTCGCATGGGGCAAAGAACAAGGATATGAGGTATGCAGCTTGGGCATGGCTCCGCTAGCAGGGGCCTGCGAATCAAAGCTGGCGCGCCTGATCTACAAATATGGCAACAAGCTGTATAATTTCAAGGGACTGTACGAATATAAGAATAAGTTCGCGCCGGTGTGGGAGGATGTCTATCTTGTCGCGCCAGCCGCTTCCATGCCGATTACGGTGCTTCAGCTGGCCCTCGTTATTAACGGGTTCGGCCAAGGTAAAGCCGCCGCACGCAGCAAGTCGCTCAGGGATCTTCTGCCTCGGGTAAGCAAGGATGCCACTACGAACTGTCCGCTCGTGCAGCTGACCGAATCCCAGCATGTTCACGATTAACACCTGCTAAACATAATAAAGGACCGCATCTGCGGTCCTTTATTATGTTTTGCTATTAGTACGCGGGTACGAAACGCGCCCGTGCTTATTAAATACCGCGCCAATCATTCGAGATGATTACAGCACCGGCGCTTTGCCGCCGTCGATATTCACGGCCGTGCCTGTCACATACGAAGCGGCGCCAGAGACGAGGAACGCAATGACATTAGCGGCTTCCTGCGCTTGTCCGATCCGGCCAAGCGGTATGCCATGGCGGTCGTCCCGGGCGAATTGTTCCCACGTTAATTCCGGCGCAACCCGTTTCCAGTGCTGCATGATCTGATCACTTTGGATAAGACCGATGCATACGGCATTAACCCGGATCTGATCCCGGGCCAGATCGTGGCTCATCGCCTTCGTCAGCGCAAGGCCGGCAGCTCGGCTAACGGAGGTCGGCAGCGAAGAGGCGGACGGCGTCTTGCCGCCAATGGCCGTCACGTTCACGATTGCTCCCCCGCCCTGCTTGCGCATGTGCGGAATCGCGGCACGCGCGCAGTGGATTGCGCCATACAGCTTCAGATCCAGATCCGCATCCCAGGATTCGTTCGTTACCGAATCGAAGGGCTTGGCCGCTGACGTGCCCGCATTGTTGACGAGGATGTCAATCCGACCGAATTGGGCGATGACGGCCTCTATCGCTCGCTGTACTTCCTGCTCGACCGCGACATCGGCTGCCAGCACGAGCGGATCCGTTCCGGTCTGCTCGCGGATACGAGCGCCCGCTTCCTGCAGCGGTCCTTCCGTTCGCGCCAGAATCGCCACCTTGGCCCCTTCTTTGACTAACGTCAGCGCCGTCGCATACCCGATACCTTTACTGCCGCCCGTCACCAGAGCCACTTTCCCGTTCAACCCAAATTCCATCTCATCGTTCCCTCCTGTCCATCTCATCCTTCCAAGATGAACCTTCGACGGCAACGCTCCCTTTTCCTTGTTCCCCCGAACAAACAACAAAGCGCCCCTACTGTTGTGAGGCGCCAGAACGGCTGCGAAGCACGCGCGATACGATCGACTGGCCGTGTTTCATGATTCGGTTCCGATTGCCGTCATTATGCAGCTTGCGGATCATTCCCATGAATGATTTCGTATATTGTTCAGGTGAAAAATGATTCCGGATCCGCGCCATTCCCGCTGTCCGGATCGATTCCCGCACCGGTACGTTACGCATCAGGTCAACGGCTTCGTCGATCGCCGCCAATAAATTGCCGCGTGGATAGATTTTGCCGGTCTCGTTATGCACGATAAAGCGGCGGATCCCGTCCGAATCGGTCGACAGCACCGGACATCGGCATAGCAGCGCTTCCGCGACCGCGTAGCCGAAGCCCTCCAAGATCGAGGTGGAGGCTAAGAAACCGCCGGAATCGCCGACGATGGAATAATAATCCGCCATTAAGTCATGCGGGACGCAATCGTAACGATATAGCCTCGGCTCAAGGCCGAGCATAGCGACGAACTGGTCGAATGCCGCTTTCTCCTGAGGATCGAACAACGACTGATCTTCGAACATCCACAGCTGCAGGGTTGGATATTGGGCGGACAGCCGATGACCAAGCTCCAGATACTCCCGCCAATTTTTGTTCGCTTCGATGCGACCGACCCAAGCCATAATCGGAGCATGATACGCCGGATAGGACTCATAACCGAATTTGCCGACGGGCAGCGGGTCGTCGAAGCAGAACTGCGGCAGGTCCGCCAAATGCGCCTCCATCAGCTCCTTCAGATGCTTCGTCTGTGGATATAGGATCGCAGTGGCATGCTCGCGAATCGAAGCTTCGAAGCGCGTTATAATTTCTTTGGCCGTCTCCGGCGTTCCGAGCCCCTGCACCTCGTAGATCAGGCTGCCTTTATAGCCGAGCGCCCGAATCGATTCCATCAGATAACTGTCCGTACAGACGACAATGACGTCGTATTGTTCCCGCTGCAGCAGCGCTTGCAGCTCTGCGTCATCATTGAAGATAAAGGTTTTGATGTTCTTGATGTTTTTTTTGCCGTTGCCGTCTATTTTGTAGAGGAGATGGCACTCGACGCCTTGCTCCTGCAGCGCTTCGCATCGAATGCGGTTTAACGTTTCCATGCCGCCGCTTGGATTGTAGAAGGTGAAAAGGATCTTCATCCGTTAACCTCACTCCTGCCCTAAGGTGCCTGATTCGATAAGACTCCTGAACGCGTCCGTCCAGAACAGTTCCTCGGTATACCCCGGTCTCACCGGAGCTTCACTCGTCCGATAACCAACGTCCCGATGGTCAGGCGTGTAATAACCGGACATGTAATTCCGCCCCATGCGGTTCAGCTGCCGGGTGAGCACTTGCAGATCCAATGTATTCACAAAATGGTCTCTTCCTAATACCATGACCATAGGCGTCTTGACGTAAGGCAGTGTTTCCTTAATGGCTTTGATCTGCGTCCGCTTAGGCAGCCAACGAATGATCGTTGTCGGATGGGATACTTGCGACACCGCCCGCGTCACCTGCTGGTCCAAACTGAGATCTATGACGAAGAAGTGATAGTTGCTGTACACTTGCTCGTACAGATTCTCGATTCTCTCGATGGCCTGGGCGTCGGCTACCTGGAGCGGGCACAAGATCGATACCTCGGGCTCGATTTTGCGGCGTATCCGGGCTTGATGCCTTGCCAGATGGAACGCGTAGCGCCACTTGCGATGCTGCAGAATCGATTTGAGCGTTGACGATACGCTTAGCGTGGAGTCCACCCGGTAATTCATCAGCTCGACGGGGATGAATCGGATGTCGCACAACTCCGACAGCCGAAGCCAATACTCATAATCTTCGACCGGTTCCATCTTATAGCCATCGATCATCTTCGCGTATTGGGCCTTGTACATAAATGAGACGCCGACGATGGAGCCATTCATCAGCTCTTCCTTGGGCTGAGATTGATACTGCCGTTGCAGCATGAGGCTTTTGTCGTTCAGAATGCGATTGCCGTCATTATCAATCGAGTGGAAGGAACTGTATACGAGTCCCAGCTGGTCCGGACCGTTGTGGAGGGCACGACGCAGCACTTCCAGAAACTGCGGATGGTACGTATTGTCGCTGGATACCCAAGTCCAGTAGCGGAGTTTCGGATCGTCTTTTAACACGTCAAATCCGGTATTGAGCGCTGTACCTACGCCTTTGTTCTTCGGATACGACACGATCTTAACGCGTTCGTCTCCCCGTACGTATTCGCGAACGAACGGCTCCATCTCCGGCGCACCGTCTATCACGATCACCATACGGAAAGTCGTTAACGTCTGGGACAGTACCGATTGGATGGCTGCTTCCAGATAGGCGGGAACTTGTTTATAGACCGGCATGACGATACCTACATCAACCATCTTTTTCATACACCCTCCAAAGTGGAAAAGGAATCCATTCCATACATCGTATGAATCCCGGGGCGGTTTGCTTGTGCGTCTTCCCATATGTAACAAGATGAACGCGGGAGCCGGAAGGACTCCGGAGCTGCCGCGCGTTCATTCGCTATTCCTGAATTATCGGCGTATCGCCACTTACGGAATCGGAGTCAAGGCCGGAATGAACGTCAGTTCCGATTGCAAGATGCCTTGGTTCGTGACCAAATTGCCGAACTCGTCCAAGCCGAAGACCGAGAAGATACTGTTCGGGATAGGCGTGATGATGCTCATCTGTACGACATAAGCGACATTGCCTGCGATGTTGAAGCTTCGAATGTCCGCCGAATCGGCAGCCACCGAGTAGCTGACTTGATAGACGGGCGTAAGCACCAGCGTAGTTTCTGGGACCGCGAAAATGTGAACGATTATCGTAGCCGATGCATTCTGGTCCATGTTATGCGTGCTGACGATAACATTCGTAGCCGCTGTGCCAAAGTCACGTGTGTTCGTAACAATACCAGTTGTATAAGGCATGCTCTCACCTCCTCCATACTTAACTTCTATCAGACTATGTCGAAGCCGTAACGGAATGTGGGGAGATGAAAGAGTCCATTCGCCTTTTTTGCTCGAAGTTACCGTATTGTACAGGCGTATGCTAATAGAAGACATATAGTAGGGAGGAATATATTTACTAGAGAGGAGATTGTCCTATATGCCAGCGTTTAATTTCCCGGTCACCGCGCCGGGTCTCCCGGAGTTCGAGCCCGCCATTGCGGTCAACCTGCTCAATCCGGCGATCATGATTGCTGTTGCAGTGGACACGAACAATCCTGGCAATACCCCGCAAACCGGCGTATATCGCTCTGTCGATGGGGGCGCAAACTGGACGACCATTCATATTCTTCCGCTTCCGGCGCCATTTACCTCAGCGGAAGCCCCTTTTGTCGCTTACGCTTTCCCTAATACCTTCTATGTCACTGCTCATGCATTCGATACCACATCGGATGGAACCTGCATCGTATATAAATCTACCAACAATGGAACCGACTTCGATCCGCCTGTCATCGTCAATCGCGGGTACGGCTCGTACATTAACAATGACGAAACGCTTGTTACCGTCGATAACGGCCAATCCAGCCCCTACTTCGGCAACGTCTACGTGTCCTACAACCATCAGTTCAATGTCCAAAATAACGGTAACTCGACCGCCTTCGTGAATCGCTCCAATAATGGGGGAACGACTTGGGACCAGCCCGATCTGCTCTCCTCCGAATCTACCCGCGTCGAACGGCCGGACGTTACCGTGAATCTGGTCGGTCAAGTGTACGGGGCCTGGATAACGAATGCGCCGACCACGAACTTCATCGTCCGCCGTTCCGACGATGGCGGCACGACCTATAATCAACAGGTCATCGTCTCTCCGGTCGTCCTCGTTCCGACGGTTCTGCCCGTGCCGAACTATGCATTCCGGGTGCTCACTTTCGCGAATATTGCCACCGACAATTCGGTCGGCCCCTTCACCAACCGCGTCTATGCGGTGTGGCAGGATTTCCAGCTCGGTTACTCGGATATTTTCATGTCGATCTCTAATGACCGCGGTCAGTCGTGGTCCGTACCGGTCAGCATCACGAATGCGACTCCAGGCTCGCAGAACTTCTTCCCGGCCATCGACGTAGACCCGCTGCTTGGCGTCGTCAATGTCATCTATTACAGCAATCAGCTGAACGGCTTTGACCTCGACGTATTCGTCGCCAGATCTATTAATGGAGGCGCCACATTTACGAACTCCCGCGTGACGACCACGTCCTTCAGTCCTAATGGCAGTAGTCCTACGCCAGTCCCCATTATTGGCGACTACATCGACATTATCAGCGTCCCGCCCGGCGGTTATATCGGGATATGGACGGATCTGCGCAACGGCAGCCTTCAGATCTACTGCGGCTATAATACAGACCCTGTCACCTAACCCAAGTTCAATCGCCAACCGTCAGGTTTTGGATAAAATACCGTCCCATTAGACACCTTAGTATAAAAGAGCAAAGAGGTGTCTCGATGAAGAAAACTGCAGCGGCCTGGCTATTCACCGCCTCCCTCCTTTGCATGCCTGCCCCGTCTGCTTCTGCGGCTTCTCCGACGGTAAGCCTGCGGAACGTATTTCGCACGATCGATGCGCAAGTAGGATGGAACCCGTCCACGAATCAAATTACCGTCACTCGGGAAGGCGTTAGTCTGCTGTTCACTCCCGGTTCCCGCATCGCCTATAAGAACGGCGTAGCCATTACGATGGATACGCCGATCACGATTGATAAAAAGACGAATCTATCGATGATCTCCGTCTACGCCATCTATCCGCTCGCCAAGAATAACGCCGACGAACATCACTATATCGTGCAATCGGGCGACACGCTCTCCGCCATTGCCAAGAAATACGGAGTCAGCGTGGCGAACTTGAAAGAATGGAGCGGCTTGACCACCGACCGCATCCTGCCGGGCGAGCATATTTACACGATGAATCCGAATTATATCGTCGAGTCGGGCGATACCCTCTACAGCATCGCGGCCAAATATGAGACGACAGTTGCGGCGATTAAGTCCGCCAATAACTTGACCAGCGATCTCATCGCTCTCGGCCAGCTGCTCTATATCCCGACTGAGCAAACCGTCACACCGCCAAGCACCTATGCAGATGGCCACTTCCCGCTCCTCAACGACACGTATGGTCCATTCGGCAATACGTACGGTGATACCCGCAGCTATACGTTGGGCGAGACGGAGCGTGTCCATGAGGGCAACGACATCGAGGCCAATCAATGGACGCCAATCTTCTCCGTCTATGACGGCCGGATCGTCCGCAAAGGGTGGAGCACCCTCGGCGGCTGGCGGCTCTCCATCGAGACGCCGGACAAGAAAACGGTCTTCTATTACGCCCATCTCGCGGCATATGCCAAGGGCATAACCAATGGGATGCAGATCAAGCAAGGGCAGCTGATCGGCTATGTGGGTTCGACAGGGTACGGCCCTGCCGGCACTTCCGGCAAATTCATCAACCATCTTCACTTCGGCATGTACGATTCGACTACGGCGACTTGGAAGGCGCTTAATCCTTACACGCGGTTGAAATGGTGGGAGAAGCAGTAGAGGGGCTTTGCCCCTGGGGACCCCATTTTTCCGACTTTTCAAAGCCACCACCTTTAAGGGCACCGTTCTTTCGCCTCCCCCTTCCCCCTCCATCGGAGGAGAACCAGAGGGCAACCGCCCAGCTTATGCTTCCGAAGTGAGTTTTCCATCCGGAAAACTCTGAGGACACCCGTAATCGCTAGACTCGGGACGCGGCCGTCTTCGATGTGTCCTTTCGCGATTGGCCCGCTTTTGTCGCTGTAGGTTAGGCTGGCTGCTAGCCACGCTTAACCTTCCGGGCGACAAAGCTCTCTTTTCGAGCTTCGTACGCGGCTGTGTGCCTTGGGGTGTAGACTCAATGGTAAGAGGGGATCTCGCGCTTGTCAGTTGACTCTCGCTTGACGTCCGCTTATGCGGACACGCTTACTCTCATACAAACCAGCAGATCAACTATCGACATAAAGCAAAAAGCTCCGTGCGACGCACGGAGCTTTTTGCTTCGTTACTTATTAGAGCTTGCAATTACTTGCGAATGAAGTAGCCGATTACTTCTTTCGTTTCTTGATTGAATACCACCGTCAGCGGTCCGAGCAGCTCGTCTTGGTCCGTGTTGTACGTGACCGAGATCAGCTTGCTTTGGCTAGCGACGAGGTCGGCCAACGCTTCCTTTTGCTTGTCGTCAACCGGCATGATCGCGGCATGGCTTGCGTCAATGATGGAGACCAACGCTTCATCCTTTGCCGTCTTGATGTGGCTCTTCTGATCTGCCGACAGGAGCGACCAGGAAAGCTCGCGGTATTCTTTCACGGTTTCCATATCCGGCTGCTCATCCGTGACGACCAGTACGAAGAGCGGGCTTTGCGGCGGCAGACTCTTCGTCTCGAACGGACCGTAGTAGGCGCGTACATTCGTGCCCGGCTTGATCTGCGTCCAGTCGACCGGCTGGCCTTGCTTGTTGATCACCATTGTCTCTTTACCTGTATTAAGCGTAAGCGTTGGCGTTTCTACGCCGTCTTTCACCTCGCTGAATTGCACCTTCCAGCCTTCATCCGTCTTCGTTACCGCGGACACGGCCTGCTCGATAATCGAACGTTGGGTACCGACTTGAATCGTCGCCGCGTGGGATTGTCCCGGGTAGCTCATCGCGATGATCGGTCCGTATTCGGAAGTAATCTGCATGCCCGCCTTCAGATCCTTCGCTTGGAAGCTCTTGCCTTCCGCGTCAGTCAACACGGTATCTTTGTCCGCGCTCAGAATGATCCATCTGTTCGTGCCAAGCCCGTAGACTTCGAGGCGATACGAATCTTCCACTTGCGTCACGCTCGAGATGACGCCGGAGATCATCACGTAATCCATGTCCTCTTCCGCCTCCTGGTTCTGAAGCTCGATCTGCTTGCCGCTCCAGCTCAGCTCATAGCCCAGCGCTTCGGCCGTATCGCGGACAGGCAGATACGCTTTGCCGTTAATGTACACCGGATGAAGCGAAGTGGATTCGCCATTCACGGTCACGGACACATCGCCGCGCAGCATCCCGCTGACTTTCTCGACGACGCCTCCCGCTCCCGCGATTGCCGAAGTTGTAAGTACGCCTGCTGCTGTCATAAGTATAATCCAATTTTGTTTTTTCATCGGATATTCTCCTCTGCTCTTATCAAGTTGTCAGGCTTGTTGAACCTGCTGTGCCCTACTAGACGCCGCTAGTTTCGAAAAGGTTACAGACGGTTGCAAAAAAAATAAAAAACGCCTCCCGCATGGAGCGGGAAGCGTTCAACTGACACGATTAATCTTCGATAAGCGACTTTACGAAACGAAGCGCGAACAGCACCATGTTGATCAGATCGAGGTAGATGTTGACGACCATGAGCGGAATCTCGCTCTCGTCGAAACCTTCCTTCGCCATCCGGTTGAAATCATAGAGCGTGTAGCCGATGAAGACGAGCAGACCGAAGCCGGAGTAGACGGTCTCCATCATGCCGTCGAATGGAATGAAGAACTGCATCAGACCGATGACGATCAGACCAATGACGGAAGCGAATAGGAAGCCGCCTAAGAAGCGGAAATCCTCTTTGGTCCGGCTTGCATAGATCGCAAGTCCCGCATACACGATTACGGCGACGGCCACCGTCTGGATGACGACCGTAGATCCGATAGCCGCAATGTAATAGCTAAGCGAGAACTGCAGCGTGGCGCCGGATACCAGCATGAAGCCGTACATGAGCGGGTAGCCGATCTTCGTCGAACGTCTTAAGAAAAAGATCGAGATTAACAGCACCAGCTCGACGATATAGAGCGGGATACGCGCCACATCCGGCAGCTGCGTGCCGATAAACATGCCGGCAACCGAAACGATCAGGGCGAAGAAGAAGGTCAGCATCAGCTTCTGCATCGGATTGCGGTAACTTGGGGAAGAACTGTAATTCATACTTTCAAACTCCTCTTGAATAAAGTGGTCTTACTTGCTCGCGCTGCCCGAACGACCCGGGGTAGCTCGGAACGAACCCAGGATAAGCTTCATCCCTTCGATCTTGAGCTGATCCATGCGAATGACCCAATCCTTGAATACGTCATAGGTTTCCTCGGATACGCCGAAGTGGTGCTTCAGCTCGGACAGCATGCTTCTCTCATTCTCATTGTAGTCACCATCGGCGAAAATAAGAAGCAAGATTTCAAGAAAGATGATGTGCTTGACCTGCTCGTCTTGAAGTTCGCCGATAATGGCCCCGATCTCCCTCGGCTGGCCCACGGCGAAGAAGGTGTCCGGCAAATCCATCTCGCCCATATAGGTCTTTAGCGACAGTTGCTCCTTGCGGTTGACGAAGCCGTCCGCGTTCGCGATGAGGTGGGCAAGCTCCAGGAAAGCCAGCTTATGCGCTTTCTCTTGCAGAAAATGTAAGAACATGGCGTGCACTCCCTTGATATGGTCAGATGGGCAATGACGTTACATTCGACATCCTTTTCCTTTTTCCTACCAATCTCCTAGCTATCAGCGAACTTTATTTGGCACCGACGCTTACGGAAATGCTATATTCTGGGACCCGCATCTAGCCAGGGAGCCTGAGCCATTGACGTCGAAGCCCCCTGGAACCATAATGCCGTTAATCGCTGACGGGATGCGTGCGAAGCCAGTTTAACATATCATCCAATGTTCGGACCGGAACAATATTGAGTGCTGGCGCCCCCTTCCGCGCTTCCTCCGCCTGCTCGTCCGGCACGAAGAATACGTCCGCGCCCGAGCGCCATACCACATACGCCTTCTGCTCGATCCCGCCGATCAGTCCGACCGTTCCGTCGGCGCCGATCGTTCCCGTGCCGGCTACCTGGTTGCCGTAGGTCACACCGCCCGGAGTTAACTGATCGATTAGCGTAAGAGCCAGAATAGCGCCATGCGACGGCCCGCCTTGATAAACAAGATAGGAGCGGTAGTCCACTTCGCGAGGCAGATCGGCATGCACCCTGTCCTCGATCTGGATGCCGAACACCGCACGCTCAGCATCATCAGCGCTCGGTTTGGTCATCGCGGCAATCTTCAGTTCCTCGCCGTCACGCTTGATGGCGAGGTTCAGCGTCTTCCCGGGCGCCACATCCGACATCACCTCGGACAATTCGGCTGCCGTAGCGACGGCTTTGCCGCCGACTGCCGTAATTTGATCGCCGGGCTTAAGGAGATCGACCACTGGACTGTCCTTCATGATCGCAAGCACATAGACGCCGGTCGGGATAATGCCTTGGCCAATGCCGACCCGCTGGAAGGCTACGGCGCTGCCGACCTCATTCGCGCCGACCCGCTGGCTGTGTGCCGCTTGCAGCTGCTCGCCGATCGATTGCGTCGTATCCCGTTTGCTGATGGCGATATGCGGGAACATGCGGGCATACACCCAGTCAATCGGGAAGGCCGGCCTGTCGATGACCAGCACGCCTTCGATATTGCCTTTCTCCGCACCTCCTTCGACTTGCGCATATCGGTTCATATTAAAGGTAAACCCGGGCGTCGTGACTTGATACGCGGTCGGCCAGAACAGAATCCCCGCAGTAGCGGTGATAACGACGACCCTTCGCAAGAGCCGCAATCGCCAGCTGACGCCTGCATCGCGTTCGGACAACGTAAGATCAAGCAGCGTGAACAGCCAAGCAGCCCCAAGCGCAACTCCGATCAACACAAGTTGGTACGCGTTCACCAGAATCATCAGGGCAGCGGCCAAGCTGCTCAACTGCACCAGCCAGTTGACAATCCGCCTAACTAGCTGCTTGCTGCCTCGTTCAGGCCGCAGCTTCCACGCGCCGATCATCCATAGGAACGGTATCGCGGCAAGCAGCTTGACGAGCCATTCCATCTGATCAATCCAGAAGTAGTCACCGATGCGGATAGGGTCTGCGATCCAGATGATCTCCCCCAGAATTGCGATTATTCCGAATAACCCGTACCCGATTACGTACAGGATTCTAGCTGCCTTCACTGGACTCCTCCTCAGCGCTGCAATATCAAAGACGGTAGACGGATGTTCGAATCGTTAGTACACATCGCGCCTCGTGAAGGAGACGAAGGCGACCGCAAGGGCCGAAATCCCCCACACGAGGAGCACGATGAAGGAAAAGCCGAGGGACATCCCCTCGATCGGCGGCGCCGCGTCCTCCAAGTAATCGATGAGCTCCAGGTTCACCATGAACAAATACTTGGCTGTCTCCCAAGAGGCGACCATTGAACTTAGAATCGTGCCGGCTATCAGGCAGGCAAGCATGATTCCCATAACGGCTGCCGTGCTGCGCACTAGAACAGAGAGCATGAACGTAATGGTAGCGATGATGAGAGAAACATACCAGGCAAGCCCAAGCTCCATGAGGATATATTCCCATTGCGGAAGCGTCCTTACCGACGTAGCGTCGAGTTCTCCGCCGCTGACGGCGAAGCCCGTCAACACGGGCGCATTCCAGCCCTGGAATCCGAATACCAGCCCCGATATAACCGCGGACAGCAAGCCGAAAATCGTAATGATGGCCGACACCGACAAGGTGAGCGCGACATATTTGCTGAGCAGGATCCGAGAACGTCTGATCGGCTTGGTCAACAGCACCTTCATCGTGCCGCCGCTGTGCTCGGAAGAGACGATATCGGCCGCAACGACCATGACCATCAGTGGCAGCAGCAAGTTGATCCCATTCTCGACGAACCCTCGCACGAAAGTAGGCGCACCGGGCTCGGACGGATTGATGTCGTGCTCCAGATAGTAACGCTGCTGTGCGATCCGAATCTCCAGCTCCTGCGTCTCTTCGGCCGTCCGGTTCCGCTCCAGACGGCTTTCCCACATCTGGATCCGCTGTTCCAGCGCCGTGCGCCAATCTACATCGCCGTACCGTTCGCGGTTCTCGATCGCCTGCTGATATTGCGCATAGGTGAACAAGGAGATCAGGATGGCGATAATGACGGTCACGACCACCAATCGCCGCTTGCCGGTTAGCTTCACCATCTCATTATAGACCAAATTAATCAATGCTCTGCCCCCCTGTCAGTTCAATGAACAGATCCTCGAGGGACGGCAGCTTGCGGCTCATCTCCATGACGGTAATACCGGCTTCGACTAACGCGGTATTCCACTGTCCGATACGCTCGGCGTCATATGGCGTAATGACCGTATCGCCCGCCAACTGAGCGTCAGGCGTAAGCCGGCTAAGCAACTCCAAGCCTGCCTGAAGCGGCGTCAGCCTCCAAATGACCCTTTCTTGGCTGGCGAGCAAGTCGCTGACCGTGCCGACCTGCACGACTCGTCCTTTGGATATAATCGCCACTCGGTCGCACATCAGCTGGATCTCGCTGAGCAAGTGACTGGATACGAGCACGCTCAGCCCCTCCCGCTCTGCAAGCGTTCGGATGAACTCCCTCATCTCGCGTATGCCGGATGGATCAAGACCATTCGTCGGCTCATCCAATATGAGCACCTTCGGCCTGCCGAGCAGCGCCTGCGCGATGCCAAGCCGTTGTCGCATCCCCAGCGAATAGGTCTTCACTTTATCGTGAATCCGGGCTTGTAGACCGACTAATTGAACGACCTCTCGAATTCTCGACTCATCCACCCCATCCATCATCCGGGCAAAATAAGCCAGATTGCTCCAGCCGCTCAAGTAAGGGTAGAGTTCCGGATTCTCGACGATACACCCCATCTGACGCATCGCTTCCGGGAATTGCTTATGTAAATCATAGCCGCATACATGAATCGATCCGGTCGTCGGCTTGATAAGGCCGACCAGCATGCGGATCGTCGTCGTCTTGCCTGCCCCGTTCGGGCCGAGGAAGCCGAATACCTCTCCCTGCCGCAGCTCGAAGTCGAGTTGATGAATAATTTCCCTCCTGCCTATTACCTTGCGCAGTCCCTTAACCGCCAGCGTTATCTCGCTCATTGCGCACCCCCTCACTCCGTAATCAACGCCGCGACCCGCTCGCCGATCAACTTGTAGCCCTCCGCATTCGGATGGAACAGATCCCGGGCCAAATAATCCAAAACCTGGAGCTGAAACAGATCGTATGTCGGCACCATCACCGTATCTGGATAGGCTGCGGCGATCTCGGCCGCGTTGAAGTTCCATTCGCGCACGATCTCGCTCGTTCGTTCATGATCCTCGAGTTCCATGAACGGGTTATACAAGCCGATCAGGAAGATGCGCGCCGTTGTATTAAGCGACCTTAGCTTGGTAAGGATCGTCGTCAAGTCTTGCTCATAAGCAAGCTCGATCGTTTCGATATTCGCTTCATCCAGCCGCTTAAGCGTCTGGCCGCCTTGGAACAAATCGTTCCCGCCGATGCTAAGCACGATAATATCCGCGGCCTTCACTTGACTGGCTGCGTTACTATCTTGATCCAACAGCGTGAGGAGTTCACTCGATATTTGACCGTTAACGGCCATATTCGTAAGCTCGATCTCATCATCAAGCTTGTCCTGCAGCAGGTCCGTCATATAACCGACATAGCCTTTTCCTTCGGGATCGCCCGCGCCGCGAGTCAAGGAATCGCCAAGCGCCGCAATCCGGAGGCGCCCATCATCAGCCACGATAGGGGCGGCCGGTTGTTCCTCTTCCGCCGGCGGCTTCTCGGCTACGACAGCCGGAGAATCGCCGAAATAATCGGTCATCGTCCAGGCAAGACCGCCCGCCCAGACGATACAAGAAACCGCCGCTGCCCCCATGAGCCATCCGATTGCTTTGCCGCGTCTTGTCATGATGATCAGCTCCTTTCCCCTGTGTTTCCTTATTCTCACCTTAACATTGACGCCTAATAGATGACAAATAGGAATGTAGCTTAAAACAGCCACTTCTAAGCGGGAAGCAGGCATAAAAAAAGACCGTCCGATTGCTCGGACAGTCTATATACGCGTCGATTATTCGAAACGTGCCAGGTAGTAATTCTTCTTCCCGCGGCGGAGCACCGCGTATTTGCTGTGCAAGCGCTGCTCAGCTTGAATCACATCGTCGATGCTCGTGAATTTCTGACCGTTGACGGATACGGCTCCGCTCTCGATGTCCTGCTTCGCTTGGCGGCGCGATGGCGCGGCGCCGACTTGGATCAGCAGATCGATCAGCTTGCTCTCCTCATTCGCCGGCACGACCGTCGTCGGCATATCCGCCAGCGCCTCAACCAGTTCGGACTCGCTAAGCTGCGTCACGTCCCCGGAGAAGAACGCTTGAGTAATTTTCTCCGCGCTGACGACCGCATCGCTGCCATGAACCAGCTTCGTCACTTCGCGCGCAAGCTCGCGCTGCGCGGTACGCTTCTCCGGATGCGAATTCAGCTCTTCTTCGAGCGCTTCGATCTGCTCGCGCGTCAGGAACGTGAAATATTTCAGGAACTTGATCACGTCATTATCGTCCGTATTGATCCAGAACTGGTAGAACTGGTACGCCGACGTCTTGCTGCGATCGAGCCAGATCGCGCCCGTCTCGGACTTGCCGAATTTCTTGCCATCGCTCTTCGTCACGAGCGGCATCGTCATGCCGAATGCGTCGCCGCCGCCCATCTTGCCGATCAGATCAAGGCCGGCCGTGATGTTGCCCCATTGGTCGCTGCCGCCGACTTGAAGGGCGCAGCCATGCTCGGTGTGCAGCTTGTGGAAGTCATAAGCTTGCAGAATCATGTAGCTGAACTCCGTGAACGATATGCCGTTCGCCAGACGGGAGTCGACCGAGTCCTTCGCCAGCATGTAGTTGACCGTGAAGTTCTTGCCCACGTCTCGCAGGAACGAGATGACGTCAAGCGGCGCGATCCAATCGTAGTTGCTGACAAGCTTCGCCGGATTATCTTGCACGTCGAAGTCCAGGAACCCGGACAGCTGGCGCTTCAGGCTGTCCGTCCACGACGCGACGGTGTCCGCCGTGTTGAGCGAGCGCTCCGAGGAACGTCCGCTGGGGTCGCCGATCAGACCGGTGCCGCCGCCGACCAAGGCAAGCGGAATATGGCCCGCCAGCTGGAAGCGGCGCAGGATGAGAATAGGCAACAGGCTGCCGATATGCAGGCTGTCCGCCGTCGGATCGAACCCGCAGTACAGCACGACGCGCTCGTTCTGAAGCTTTTTGCCAAGGCCTTCTTTATCCGTCATCTGGTAAACCAGACCGCGGTACTCCAGATCATCTAATAAATTCGTTACAGTGTTCGTCGACACGATTAACCCCTCCAACAATATCGTTCTTCATGCTTAACTTCCAAGCTTACGAGACTGCTTCCAAGACGATCGTTCCAGCCCTCATCCGCCACAATGAAAAAAGACCCGTCCTCTGTCATCGACAGGGACGAGTCATCGCGGTACCACCCTAATTGAAGCGCATCATTGGTCATGCTGCGTCTTCCTCTTAAAGTCAGATAACGGTTGACGGCCGTCTTCCCCTTCTGCCGCAGCGGCAGGTTCGGAGAACAGAAGCTCCAGGACGTAATTCATGCGCCTTCACGTACCGGCTTGCACCAACCGCCGGCTCTCTGCATCGTGGAGAGGAACACTACTGATCCCTTTCATCGCTTGTAGCTTGTTTTCGCTATGAACACTTTACCCAATCCGCACAGCCGATGTCAACTCGATTCTTGCCGGTTCGTTATTTCTTGTCTTTGATCGCTTCGTAGGTCGCATCGTCGCAGATGACGAACAGCCGCGCATCGGGCGGAATCGGCTCATTCAGCTTGCGGATAATCGTCAGATCTTTGCGGTCGGCGATCAGGTTGGCCCCTTCCCGCTTCAGCTGCTCGTGCGCGTCGCCGTAGGTTCTCCATCCAGCCCGCGGCTGAAGCTCATGCAGATCTTCGCCATAAGCATGATCGAGCAGCTGCTTGAACAGCTGCGAGGAGCCCTTGTGCAGAGACGATTTGGCCATCAGGAACGAGGTCGACTGATGGGACAGCACGAATTCGTCCACATTTGCGAATTTGAAGTTGCGCTCGTGCGCCGCATGGACCAGCTCGACGATCGTGTAGATGCCCTTGCCGTCGCGGCCGTCCTTGACTTGCCGTTCTTGGCCGAAGCTCTCAATTGATGTCGCGATGATTAACGTCTGTCCGTCGGCCTTAAGCGGATCCGTCTCCTTGTCTGGCGCGAAGATCATGACGTTGCTGCACCGGTCCACGCCTGCATGATCGAGCGTCGCGAAGATCGTGGGATCGCCTTGAATGTAGTGGAATCGTTCATGGACGAACGGGGTATGCGCCATGCGGTCAATAAGCACGATGTCCCGTTTCGTATCCGCCTCCAGCAGCTCCTGTACGGTTACCATGCTTTTCTCCGACGACCAGCCGATCATCACATAGTGATCCTTCCCCAAATACGCCACGCGGCCTTCCTCCTTGCTCTTCTTAAGCCTAATAATCTGCTCGGTGATCTTGCCGACCGAGGAACCGATAATGAAGAGTCCGCCGAAAATAACGCAAATACCGAGAATCATGCCTGGAATCGTCTCGGGAAAATAATCGCCATAGCCTACGGTCGAAGCGGTAACAACGGTCCACCACAAACCTTTGAAGACCGTCGTATACTTCTCGGGCTCGATGAGATGAATCAAGATGGAGCTGAACGAAAAAAAGACTACCGCCGTTCCCGTCAGCCAGCGCCCATTCAATTTCGACGCTGCCGACAACAGCCTGAGGATCAAGTGCAAGGGCATCCCTCTTTCGCTAAGTAAGGATCAGTCATCTCGTCATGCTAGGTAAAAAATACCATATCGATTATCGGATGTAAAATCCGAAATGGCTCGATATCCACAAAAATAGAGGCCGCTTCGCGACCTCCATTTCCGATCCTATTCAGCTGACGACGTAACGCCGGTATAGATATGGATGGCATCACGCAGGAATGCGGCCGTTCCAGGCTGCTCGGCATCGTAGTAGGCCGTAAACCGCTCATCGTCAACGTACATCTGCGCAAGTCCCGCGTGCGCTCCCTTGCTGTACGCGTTCCAATGGAACATCAGCCATCGCTTGTGCAGATCAGCCGCCCGCTGAGCCAGTTCGCCGGCCGGGTCGCCGGTCGCGAAAGCCTGCGCTAGCGTCTCCGTCACTTCATTCGCGAGCCTTGTCACTTCCTCGTGTTGTTCCTGCGTCATATGCTTCAGTTTCGCGTTCGAGCGGTCGACCGCTTCATCGCCGTATTTCTCCCGGATTTCCTTCCCGTACTTCTGTTCGTTCTCGTCAATGAGCTTCTGTTTGAAGCCTTCGAATTTCTGTTTATCCGTCATATCCATTCTCCCTTCGCTTGAAGCGATCGTCTTCTCTACCGTTTCGATAAGGGCATCAAGCTGTCTTCGTTTGTTCAGGAGTTGGTCGCGATGTTCGGACAAAGCCTTGGTACCGTCGAATCCGGGGTCGGTAATGATCGACTTGATCTGTTCCAACGGAAGGCCCAGCTCCCGGTAGAACATAATCTGCTGAAGCCGATCAACCTCCTTTGCCCCATAGATACGATAACCGGACGAGTTCGTTCTGGCCGGCTTCAGAATGCCGATCTCGTCGTAATAGCGCAACGTTCGGGTGCTGACCCCGGCGAGCTGACCAAGCTTGCGAACGGTGTATTCCATGTATAACGCCTCCTGACACCTTAACTGTACAGCTTTACGTAACGTCAAAGTCAACCGTTCTTTTGGCCGAATGGCGCGCCCTTTATTTCCCTGCCCGACGAAGGTACAATAAGAAAAAACGTTAAAGGGGCTTGGTTATGAGCGAATTCCCGGAGAACTACTCCATGCAAGAAGGACTGTCCGGCAAGTGGTACAAGCTCGGCTTCGGCGTCCGGGGCGGAACGATGCTGATCGAGATGGGAGAGACGGTGCTGCTCAGCGTCCACGTCAGCTCGATGCGGCTGGACTTGCTGCTTAAGGATGAACAGGGCATCTATCAATACGCGGGCGACTTCTCCTTCGAGAACCTCGAGCGCGAAGGCAAGCTGCTGTTCCACAGTTGGGCGATCGAGCATCTGCATATGAACAACCATGACTTGATCATTGATAACCCGACGCATGAGATGACGAATTTATTCATTAAGCTCAGCTTGGATAAGCGCAAGCAAGCCGAAGATAAATTTTTGAACTCCTAGGCGGACATGCCTCCCGACGCGCCACATATACTGTGATAGGCACGCATTGTTGGAGGTTATATGGAACATTTTTATTATTTGTCTGCCCTGTCTGCGTTTGGCACGATCGCCGGCAGCATTCCGGCCTTGTTCATCCGTAATCTGTCCCACCTTGGCAAAGATATGCTGCTCGCCTATAGCGCAGGGGTCATGGTGGCAGCGTCGACTTACGGGCTCATTCCTTCGGCGCTCAAGCTATCGAACTTCTATGTGCTGACCGCCGGCATCCTGCTCGGCACCGTCCTTCTGACCATGCTCGAGCGATACGTCCCGCATACCGATCCGCCGCACGAAGATACCGCTTCGGCCATTCAGGCCAGCTCCCGCATCCTGCTGCTCATGTCCATGACGCTGCATAACCTGCCGGAAGGGCTGTCCACCGGGATAAGCCTAGCCAATGAGAACGGGCAGCTTGGCGCCATCGTGTCCTTCGCGATCGGCGTGCAGAATGTGCCGGAAGGTTTCCTTATCGCGCTGGTCATGGCCTCTGCCCGATCACGGCTGCTAAAGCCGCTTCTCTACGTATGCGGCGTGACGGCTGCGGAATGGCTGGCCGCCCTCGTCGGCTATTCGTTCGGCCACACGCTCGAATTCCTCATTCCGTATGGACTGGCTTTTGCCGGCGGAGCGATGCTGTATATTGTGTATAAAGAACTGATTCCTGAGAGCCACGGCGACGGGCACGAGATCCCGTCTACCTTCGCCTTCATCATCGGCACGCTCACCATGATCGGACTAACGCATTGGCTCGGCTGAGCAATAAGCCGACAAGCATAGCGCAGCTCATTTCATGCGCGCGACGAAATCCCCGGAGGAAACTTGCTCCGGGGTTCTTCATTTTTATTACGGGACGCCTTAGTCCTCTTCTTCCATTCGGCCGAATCCGATTCTGTTAGGCAGCTTCGTCGACTTCATCGCTTCATAGGCTCCCTTGATGTCCGGGACATATCGTTTCGTAAGAATATAGCCGCGGATCATGTCCCGCAGCGGAATTAAATGCTCCATTCGCATAGAAGACAGCGTTTCGGCCGACAAGTCAACCGGAACGTTGAGCGCTTGTTGGCCTCGATCGCGCATGTCCTTCCGCTCCTGTGGCGACAACTGGTCAACGAGCTGTAAAATTTGATATTCCTCGAATCGCATTCGCGCCTCCTTAATTCGTATCTCCCAAGTAACATATCGCCGCGGCGCCACCTTGCAGAATCGGGATGAGCGCCCTCGGGTACACGCTGTATTCGTGAAGCCGATCCAGCGGCACCCATTCGACGCCGATCTGATAGTCGTCCGGGTTTATCCCGTTGCCGATCGCTTCGCCGGGCATCGACGACTTGAGGGTACATTGAAAATAAAACTCCACTTGATGCGTGGCTCCGTCCCACTCCGCATACTCATGATTCTTGCCGATATACTCCCGGACATGGGCCAGCTCGCCGACTTCGACATCCTGTCCGATCTCCTCCATGCATTCCCGCTTCACGGCCTGCACCAAGGTTTCACCTCGTTCTTGCCCGCCACCAGGGAAAATGTAGAAATACCCGGTTGCGTCCTTATTCTTCGTAAGCAATACCTGGCCAGCTTGAATAATGATCGCTTTGGCCGAATTCCGTATCGGATTCATGCTGATCCTCCTTAAGTTCGCTATCGATTGCTTGCCGCTGGCAGCTGCTGTTGAGCCCCGCGTTACAGGTTATGCCTTCTCGACGGCAGCATAAGCGCGAAGCAGCTCCTGCTCGCGTTCCGGCCGTAATCCTGCGCGCCATTCGGTATACGGATGGCGGCTGCGATGCCAGGCGAGCGTATCGGCGATCGTCTGTTCGAGCGGTCGGAAAGTCAGCCCGCCGGCAAGCGCCTTATGGATCGATACGTTCATAAAATAAAGCCAATTCATCCGCTCCGATACCCAAAGCGGCAAATCCATCCATTCCCCGACGCCCTGGTCATGAAGGAACGCTTCACTTACCCATTCCGTCTTCGCATTCGTCTCCGTCACGCGCTCGCAAGCTTCCGCCAAGTCGCCCATCGTTAGCGAAGGATGAACGCCGGTTGCATTGTACGCGCCGCCTGCCTTCACTTCCACCATCCGGATCGTCCATTCCGCGAGATCCCTCACGTCTATGAACTGGATCGGCCGGCCAGGCGCGCCGGGCATAAGCACCGTGCCGCCCTCAGCGTAACGCTGCGGCCAGTAGGTGAATCGATCCGTCGGATCGTGCGGACCGACGATAAGTCCCGGACGAATGATGAGCGTCCCGCTCTGGAACTGTTCCGCCACCACCTGCTCGCACGCTGCTTTCAACGGTCCGTAATAGGCGCCGATGTCTTCGGTATCCGGGTCTTCCAGCTGCCCCAATGCGGAATTCTCATCGATCGGACCTTGCGCAAAATCCGCATAGGCCGAAATACTAGAGATGAACGTATAATGGCTGGTCTGCCCGGCCAACAGTTGCACCGACTGCCTGACGACGCGCGGTACGTAGCCACATGTATCGATTACGGCATCCCACTGGCGGCCACGCAGCGCATCCAGTTGCCCGTCCCGGTCGCCTTGCAGCTGCTCGATCGCCGGGAACAATCCCGGATTGCTCAACCCGCGGTTGAATAAAGTCACCTCATGATTCCGTTCCAGCGCCGCCTCCGCCAAATAACGGCCAAGAAACTTCGTCCCGCCCAACAATAGAATGTTCATTCTATCAGCCTCCCGAATCGGTCAAATTACCTGCTAGAGACGTAAACGAACAGAGAAGGACAAAAGATACGCATAGAAACACGATCGCTTATGTAATTTTTTCCATCCGTGTAGATTGTACGTCAGCCGCCGAGGAAGTACAATCCCTTCACTCCGCCCATGCAAAAAAGGCCGCGAACTTCGCAGCCTATTGCCTTCCTATTCCAGCATCCGAGCAATGACGGCTTTCATGCCGTTGTAATCGAGCGCCCCCGGGATCCGCTCCTCGATCACGCCCGAGCGGCCAACAAAAACCGACGTCGGGTAGCCTTTGATACGGTATTGTTCCTGCACTTGACCTTCCGCATCGAGCAGGACAGGGAAGCTCAAGCCTTCCCTCTCGACGAAACTGCCCACATTCGCGCTGCCGCGCTCGGTCGAAGTCAGATTGACGGACAGAACGGTAAGCCCCTCATCCTCGTAATCTTCGTGCAGCTTCTGAAGATGCGGCATCTCCACCTTGCAGGGCGGACACCAGGTAGCCCAAAAATTGATCATGACCGGCTGGCCGGCATAATCCGATAGCCGGACCGATTCGCCTTCCAGATTGGTCAGCGTGAAATCCGCCGCCCGCTGTCCGACTTTGACCCCCTGCTCGATACCGCCAGTCGCGCTATAGCTCACCTTTGTCGCGGAGAAATCCACATACTGAAGAGCCATCATGCCTAACCCATACAAGCATGCAAGCGAGACGGTCCGCCTCCATTCGGCTTGTTCTCGCCCGCGCCATAACGCATATCCAACAATGAAGACGAATAGGACGATCGCTGCATGGCGAACGGCGGAACCGGCGTCGAAAAGGACGTAACTGAACTGAACCGCTGCCGTCCAGCCGAGCGACAGGATGAACAGCCGCTCCAAGCCTCGCCGCAATCCGCTGCGAACGATCAGATAGACGCCAGCTGCTGCGGCTGCCAGCCACATACCGGCGCTCCCGCCGCTGAAATACAGCAGCGAGCGCCAATCGTGCCGGAAGCTCTCCCAGTCGAATAGGACGAGGCTGCCCTTCCATACCGCCAACCATAGAATGACCGCATTCCAGGCTTCCGAGACCGCACGGGACTGGTTCTCCTGCCCCCTCATAAACAGCCGAATGAGGAGAACGCCGGCCAGCCCAGCCAGCAAATAGACGACAATCTCCAAGTTCAGTACCCGATTAAAGGCTTCAATGGCGTACATCGTCTACGCCCTTATTCCACATGGAAATACGCTTCGTCATGCTTGGCGTCATAGCGGATATGCAGATCCTTTTCGTCCAGATACCACAGTTGTTCCTCAAGCATATAGAAATCGATGCCCTCCACCGTCTGGTGAATGTTCGGTCCAGTCGCATTCTCCTTCATGATGCCGAGCGACATGCCTGGCTGTACGGAGCCGCAGCCGCCCAGACGCACGAAGACGTGCAGCTGGTCGCCGTCTTGCAGCGCCATCTCCTTCTTATACCAACGCGCCGCTTCTGCCTCAACGATTACTTTCATGATGATTCCCTCGCTTTACTTGCATCTATGTCGAATGACTCCTCTATTCTACTACAAATGGGCGTAGCCGAGTAATCGGTTCCGTCCGTTACCTTGCCGTTCTCTTATTGGAATGGATAGTCAATTACGATGACTTGGTCCACAATGCCATCCAGCAGCTTGACGAACTGTTGATGAGCCGGATGCGGCCCATACCGCTGGAGCGAATCCCGGTCCTCGAACGTGACGCGAAGGCCGATCGTGAATCCGTGGATATTGCCCGTCTCTTCCGTCTCGTTAATCCCGGCCGTGAGCTCCACGATGCCAGGGATTTGCCCTTTGAAAGCATACAACGTGTCCAGCAATTCCTGCTGCTTCTCCTGGGGCAACGTCTTATTGAATTTGAAAGCGACCAAATGTTCAAACATCTCTCATCATCCTCCTAGAGTAATTATTAGTGCCTCGATGCAACGGTCATAGCCCGGACTCCTTCGCAACTATGCCATAACTGATCTTCATATTCGGGGCATATGTCATGAATGTATCGGCGTCCAGCCGTTCAGCGAAAAATAGCTCGTCCTCATACATAAGCGAAGCTTCTTCTGGGGTCAAACCTCTTGCAATCAGCCCTGCCGCATACGCCTCGCGGTCTCCCGGATGACCGAAACCTAACGATTGCAGCAGCTGGTTACGAATCTCCGGTTCTTCGTGCGGGTTCAAGAAATTGACGCGGTCGCTTACGCGGCATGCGACATGCTGAAGTCCCAGCTTGCTCATCAGAATCGGCAGCTTCATCCCGATATTCCCGTCTTTGCCGGTACGCCTGGCATCGGCTTCGTACAGACGCTGCAGCGCGCCCAATTGGACCAAGTCCGACTGCTCATGGCCATCCACGTGCTGATTCGCTGCGTTCGCGATCCAGTGCGACTCGAAGCAGGCGACTCTTCCGCCCGGCACGACGCAATCGATCATCCGCTGCAGCATGCTGTTCGGCTGCTCCATATGCATGACGACCGCATGGCTGACAGCCATATCATACTGCCGTTCCAGCGGCACTTCAAGGAGATCGCCTTCGATGAAGGCAGACGGATACGGCAGCTCCCGGAACACGCGTCTAGCCTCTGCGATGAGTTTCGTTCCGGCGTCGATGCCCGTATATGTCGATCCTTCCGGCAGCAAGGGCAGCAACGCCAGCCCCATGAATCCATACCCGCAGCCAAAATCAATCAGCCGCACCGGCCTATCGATCGCCCATACCTTGCGCGCGAGAAATTCGAGATAGTCCTCATTGTACAGCATCCAGCGCGTATTGCGCAGGTAGTCGATCCGCTCATCCCATTCCGATCCGCTCACTTTGCGTTCACCTCTCGCCTTCATCTGATTTATCCGCCCTAGTAATATATAGCATATTTTGGAAAAGGGGTAGAACATCGCGAAACTCCAGCGTCAGAACTATCCCATGGATCCGTCAGCGGTTGTCCATCATGCGACAAAAAGAACCTTACGCCGCCATCTGGTTCCGATGACCGCATAAGGTTCCTTCAGTTGCTCCGTTCGGCTAAGTCGTGCCGATCCGGACGCCAAGCTGGTTGATCCAGCGGCGGTACGCGACGGATAACAGATCCGCCTTATGATTCAGCTCGGTCTGCAGATCGAGCGGCAGCAGCTCCGGCTTCTGCGTCTCGATAATCCATTTGTCCTGATCGAATACCGTATCCTGGAAGTCGATGAATTGCTGGTCGTCGACGTCATGCGCGTAGTTGCGGGATACCGGCATGTAGACGATGCACTCCTTCTCGGATACCGGGAGGACGGATAGCATGATCCACAGCGTCTGGCCTGTCGCCGCATCGCGCTTAGACAACCGGGCCGTGAGCGGACGGAACACTTCCTTCACATATACATAGGTCGTTCCTTCGCGGTGATCCGATCCGGAATGGGCGACAGGTTGGAAGATCGGCACGTCGCCGGTATACACTCTGTCGTCCTCCTTGAATACCTCGAAGTTCGGGAGTTCGGAATAGTCCGGGTGACCGAGCAGGCCGCCATGCACGTACATCAGATGGGCAAAATCGGTGAAGTTCTCGATCACGCGCGTACCGGCGGCATTCACGTAGTACGGGCCGCAGACGAGCGGGCGGTACGCCGGATTCTCGAATTCCTCGAAGGACGGCAGCTCCTGCTTGGGCTCTCCGATACAGACCCACACGATGCCGTATTTGACTTGGCAGGGAAACTTCGTCGCCTTGGCGCGTGCCGGAATCCGGTCATCCTTCCCTTGGGCCGGGATGCAGACGCATTGCCCGTGATCGTTGTATTGCCAGCCGTGATACGGGCAGACGAGCTTCTCGTTCTCGACCCAGCCCTTGGACAGCATCGCGCCGCGGTGGATACATAGATCGCGCAGGGCATGAACGCCTTTCGAATTGCGGAAGATGGCTACGCGCTCGCCGAGAACGATTACCGACACCGGCTTATCCTTCACCTCGCGCTCCGCCAGAACGGGATGCCACTCATTCTCTAGTACCGTATCTCGCAATAATGTTTCGGTTGTCATCGTGTTCTCCTCCTTATATAGCGGAATGCTGCTTCTTATCTTAATTAGCCGCAAGCCAATCAGCTCTGCGGAATGCTGCTCTTATTCGTTGCTGACTTCAATTGTCCCGTCAGCCAGCCCCTGGACGGTTTGCTCGATCCGGTCTTTCGTCTCCTGCGGAATCTTGCCGTCGAAGCCGTGGTACGGGCTCAGGTAGACGGCGCCTTCCTTTACGCCTAGCGTCTGCGCTTCCGGCTTCATCTCGCCGTCCATAATCCGCTTCACCACGACCGTCATCGCTTTCGGGTAATCCTGAATGACGCTGGTGACGACCGTATCCGGTGCGCTCGGGTTCTGGTCCTGGTTCGAGCCGATTGCGAGCACAGCTTTCTGCTTGGAGGCGTCGATCCCGCCCGAGCCGGCTTGGTTGGCGTTGGTCATGACGACGTCGGCGCCTTTCTCGATCAAGGAGATCGCGGTTTCCTTCGCTTTGGCAATATCGTCATTGGAGCCGGTCATCGCCGTAAGAACGTTAATGCCGGACACCGCAGCCTTGGCTCCCTCTTCGAAGCCCTTCACCGAATTCGAGATTGGCGGAATATCCATGCCGCCAATTGCTGCAACCGTGCCCGTCGTGGACATGAGCGCGGCGACGGTCCCCATCAGATAACCTTGCTGACGGTTGTTGATGCTGATCGAAGCGACATTCGGTTCTTGGCTGACCGAAGCGCTCGTCACGAGGAACCACGTATTCGGGTAGTCATTCGCGACTGCCATCATCGCGTCCGCGAATTCGAAGCCGTGGCCGATAATGACATTGAAGCCATCGTCCGCATAGCCGCGGATAAATTCATTCATGTCGGATTGCGTAACCTTCTCGGAATATTTGGTCTCGGCCTTCAGCTCTTCGCCGATTTGCTGCAGACCCTGATAAGCGACCGCGTTCCAGCCGTTGTCGTTCACCGGGCCGGGCGTCAGCAGCGCAACCTTGAAGTCGCCCCCGGAGGCCGCCGATGAAGCTTCATTCGCAGCCGTCGTTTCCGAGTTCGAGCTGCCGCAGCCGGATACCGTAAGCGCAAGCACCAGCAGAATGATGGCCCATGTTCCGTGATTGAGACGTTTCTTCATCGTAATTCCCCCATTATCGTCATTGTTGGTTACAGCCCTGCCATGCGCAATCCGATTAGCTCCATATCCGCCTCCGCACGGTCAACCGTATGGACGATCCGGCCTTTATACATGACGGCGATCCGGTCAGCTAACGCGAACACCTCTTCGAGCTCCGTGGAGACGAGCAGAATTCCGCAGCCGTCCTTGCGTTCCGCCAGCAACCGCTGATGCACGTCATCCGCGGCTCCGACATCCATGCCGCGCGTCGGCTGCATGGCGAGCAGCACTTTGGGTCTAAGCATCAGCTCGCGGGCTAGAATGACCTTCTGCTGGTTACCTCCGGACAGCTTGCTAACGGCGTGGTCGATCGACGGCGTCTTGATCCGGTAATCCTCGACCGCCGCCTTCGCCGCTTGGCGGATTCGCTTGCGGCTTAGCGTGAACCATCGGCTGAACGTCGGCTTCCGGTACTCCTTGGCGATCAGATTCTCGCCGATGCTCATCGGCAGCATCAATCCTTCGCGGTGCCGGTCTTCCGGAATATACCCGACGCCTGCTTCCGTCATCGCCCGTGGATGGGGCTTCGCGACCGGTTCGCCGCGGACGCGGATCGAGCCGCTCACCTGACCGGCGCTAAGTCCCATCAGCGCTTCGCACAGTTCCCTTTGGCCATTGCCGTCCACGCCGGCGATGCCGAGAATCTCGCCTTCTCTCAGATCAAGCGATAGATCCTGGAGCACTTGCACCCCGCTTAATCTGCATGAAAGTCCGCTCACTGAAAGCAGTTCGGCTCGGCCCTCCAACGGCGGCCTAGCTGCCGGCGGCGCAATATCCCGGCCGACCATGACCCGGGCAAGCTCCGCGGCGTTCGAATCCGTCATCGCCGATGAAGCGGCGAGCTGTCCGGCACGCAGCACCGTTACCCGGTCGCAGATGGCTTCGACTTCCTTCAGCTTGTGGCTGATGAACACGATCGTCTTGCCCTGCGCCTTAAGCGACCTCAGCACGCGGAACAGATCCTCAACCTCGGGCGGGGTCAGTACGGCTGTCGGCTCATCCATAATGATGAATTCCGCGCCTCGGTACAGCGTCTTCACGATCTCGACCCGCTGCTGTTGGCCGACGGACAGCTCGCTTACCCGTTTCTCGGGATCCACGTCGAGCCCGAAACTATGCGAGATTCGCTTAATATCCTCGCACGCTTTGGTATGGCGGTACCAAGGGCCGCTTCCCTGCTTCATGCCCAGAATGACGTTCTCGGCCACCGTTAATGCCGGGATGAGCATGAAATGCTGGTGCACCATGCCGATCCCGCTCTCCATCGCTTCGCGCGGGGAGCCGAACCGGACCGGCCGGCCTTTGTAGATGATCTCGCCTTCGTCCGGCGTCAGCAAGCCGGACAGCATATTCATCAGCGTGCTCTTCCCCGCTCCGTTCTCGCCGAGTATCGCGTGTATTTCGCCTTTCCCGATCTGCAGATTGAGCCGGTCGTTCGCCACGAAAGAGCCGAACCGTTTCACCAGATTACGCGTCTCCAATAGGAACCCTTGACTAGACTTGATTGATTCAGATATGTCGGCCACCTCCTGCCGTGATAAGGAAAATCCGGATTAAGCATGACGATCGGCTGCGCTTTTGTAGGACAAGCCCGTCGCGGCAGGCTGCTTGGCTTTGCCGGAGAACCAGGCGAGCGCCGCCATCGTCAGTACGTAGGGGAACATCAACATGAACTGGTAAGGAATCGCAATATTCTGAAAACGAAGCTGAAGCGCATCCGCACCGCCGAATAGCAGCGAAGCCATCATCGTGCCGGTCGGCGTCCATCTGCCGAAGATGACGGCGGATAAGGCAATGAAACCTCTTCCCGCGACCATGTTCTCCGTGAACTGGTTCAAGATGCCGAGCGACAATGCGCTTCCTGCCACGCCGGCGAGCATCCCTCCGATGATGCAGCACATGTAACGAATTCGGTGTACCTTCACGCCGAGCGTGTCTGTTGCAAGCGGGTTCTCGCCCACGGCCCTCACCTGCAATCCCCATTGCGTCCGGTATAAGAGCAGGCTAACGGCCGGGACAAGCAGCAAGGCCATGTAAGTGAGCGTATTCTGCTCGAACAACGCCGGCCCGATCCATGGAATATCGGCGAGCAGCGGAATCCGAATGACGGGGATGGAATCCACCTGTACCGCCTCCGTCCCCATGCCGAGCAAGCTGCGGCCGAATACCGTCGTCAATCCAAGGCCCAGCAGATTCATCGCGGTGCCGATGATGACCTGGTCCGCCCCGGTCGTTATGACGAGGAAGCCGAACATCAGGCCGACCACGCCGCAGACAGCCATCGCGGTCAACACGCCGCCCCATACATTGCCCGTGTAATAAGCCCCTAGGACGCCGCTGAGCGAGCCTATCAGCATCATGCCTTCCATGCCGATATTGAGAATTCCGCTGCGCGACATGAACAGGATCGCAAGTCCCGCGATCATGAGCGGAACGGAAAGCCTGATCGCCGCAGCCGCATAGCTTACCCACATCTCCGCTTCCATCTTATCGGCCTCCAATCTGATCAAGGTGAAACGGCTTTCGCCGTCTTTGATGGTGCAGCGCGCTTCATTCCGAATTCCTATATTTCAAGCGAACCGGCGGCGCCGGCCTCTATCGTGCCCGTTGTCTTATCCAACTTCCGGATGAGCCATTCCCGCAGCCTCTTCTTCGTTCCGCCAAGCCAGTATCGGTTGCATACCATCACAATGATCATGATCGCTTGGATGACGTACACCAGCGAGGTCGAAGCCCCCGTTACCCGCTGCATCGCATTGGCACCGCTGCGCATGCCGCCGAAGAGCAGCGCCGAGAGCACGTTGCCGATCGGATGGGTATTGCCGAGCAGAGCAACGGCAATACCGTCATAACCGAAACCAGGCGAGAAATTCTGCATCAGCCTGTGCTGCACGCCCGCAATCTCCACATAGCCGCCAAGTCCTGCGAGGGATCCGCTGACCATCATGACGAGCAGCATATTGCGCTTGACCGGCATGCCCATCACTTCGGCTGCGCGCTTGTTATAGCCCGCTGACCGGATCTGGTAGCCCCACGTCGTCCGCTCCAGTACCCAATAGATGATGATTGCCGTCAGGATGGCGAGGAAGAAGCCGTAGTGTAGCCGGGATCCTAACAACTGAGGGAGGACTGCACTATCCGGAAGGCTAGCGGATTGCGGCAGGCTGCCGCCCGCTTCCTTCATCGGCCCTGTGACCATATAACTAATCAGGAAGATCGCGACATAGTTGAGCATGATCGTATTGATGATTTCGCTAGCACCCCGGCCGACTTTCAAGGCTCCAGCGATGCCGCCCCATAGCGCGCCGCCCAGTAATCCACAGAAGAGTGCCAGAGGCAGATGAATATAGATTGGCATGGAAGGCAGCAGAAGCGCGGACATCGTTCCCATAAGCGCTCCGATATAGATCTGCCCTTCCGCTCCGATGTTGAACAGCCCGCACCGGTAAGCGAAGGTATAGCTTAATCCGGCGAACAGCAAGGGCGTCGCCTTAACCAGCGTTTCCTTAAGAGCACCGCTGCTGCCTGCCGCTCCTTTCCAGATCAGCTGGTAGGCCTCCCAGGGTGATACGCCGGCCGCCGCCATCACCAGCGCCCCGGCAAGCAGCGACACCGCAATCGCAATGAGGTAGAACAACGTTTCGATCGATACCGTTACGGCTCGCGCCGCGAGTTTGTTACCGGGCATAGCCTTCTCCCCCTTATCGGCGATCTAGTCTCGAATGCGGAATACCGGATAATGCTGCGAGAGCCGCTCACGCATCGCGTCCACTCTGGCTTGCGCCCGGCGGATGATCTCTTCCTCATCGATCAAGGTGCATCGCCCCTTCTCTACAACGACCCGCCCATGGACCAACACCGTGTGGACATCGTTGCCATTGGCATTATAGACAAGTGCCGACGAATAGCGGTGGATCGGCGCGATATGCGCCTTCTGCATATCGATGATGACGATATCGGCCAGCTTCCCTTGTTCGATCGAACCGAGCTCCGTTTCTCTCCCCATCGCCTTAGCGCCGCCAAGCGTCGCCATCTCGAGCACTTCCATCGGAGGTAACAGGGTCGAGTCCAGCTGATTGACCTTGTGCAGGCAAGCCGTGAACTTCAGCACCTCGAGATTGTCCTGACAATTGTTGCTGCCTGGACCGTCGGTACCGAGCGCCACGTTGATCCCCATGCGGCGCATCTCCGGCACCCGCGCAACGCCGGAAGCCAAATACATGTTGGAGACCGGGCAATGAATGACCGAGGCCTGGTTTTTCGCCAACAGCTCAAGCTCGCTGTCATCGAGCCAGATGCCGTGCACGACCTGCGTGCGCGGACCGAGCAAACCTACCGCCTCGACGACTTCCAGATTGCGCAGGCCGAAGCGGCCAAGCGTATTATCGATCTGGTCGCTCGTCTCCGCCACGTGAATGTGCGTGATCAGCTTGCGGTCCTGGCTGAATTGGGCCGCTTTCTCAAGGAATCCCCATGAGCAGCCGTACAGATTAAGCGGCCCCATGCCGATCTCGATTCTCCCCGAAGCTTCTCCCTGCCAGCTGTCCAAGAGCGCTTCCGTTCGGCTGAAGATCTCTTCCTCCGTTTCGCGCAGCCGCGGCTCGTAGCTCAGGTCCACGCCGCCTCTGGCCAGCTGGCCGCGAATGCCGGTAGCCATCATGGCTTTCAGCACGCCGTCGGTGTTCGCGGTATCCGTATGAACGTAATGATGATCCATAATGTAAGTCGCGCCGGATTTCAAATTCTCGATGCAGCCGATGAGCGCCGCCAGATAGAAATCTTCCGCCTCCATCGCCAGCGACCCCGGCCAAATGATCTGACGCAGCCAATCCGACAGCTTCATGTCGTCCGATACGCCGCGCAGGAACGTCTGGAACAAATGGGTATGGCCGTTGATCAGGCCGGGCATGACCGCCATGCCCTTCGCATCTATCACGCGATCCGCCTTGTCGATCATAGCTTGGTTCTCTGCGCCGGAATGCCAAGGTCCCACCTCGGCGATACGCTCTTGTTCGATACGAATATATCCCGGATGGTACACCTGGCGGTCTGCATCCATCGTGAGGACGACGCCATTGTAAATTAATGTTGTGCTCACCGTCTTCGCCCCGCTCCCATTATGTCAGGTAATATGACACTTGATTCGTTTTTTTCATCATAAGGGATTGATCGCGATACTGTCATTGGCTATAGTAGATGAAAAGAATTCTAAACTTTAGCTAACTTAACCAATGACTTCAGCTTCATCTAGGTATATTTGACATGCGACGTCATCTATATGTCGGAGGTGTAATGATGATCCTGGCAGACTTGCTGGAAATCCCGATGCTCAAGAATACGCGAGTAACCGCCGGCGCAAGCGGACTGAAACGGACCGTCCACTCGGTGAACATGATGGATTCCCCGGATATATTCGACTATCTGCGGCCCCACGAGCTCGTCCTGACGACCGCTTATGCGATCAAGGACCAACCCGATATTCTGGTCAAACTCGTAACCGAGATGGCGGCGCAGAATTGTGCGGGGATCGGCATCAAGACCAAACGTTACATCGACCGCATCCCCGATCACGTGAAGGAGGTCGCGGACCGTCTGCACGTCCCGCTGCTGGAATTGTCGCTCGATTGCTCGATCGCCGAAGCGCTACATCAGCTGCTCGGCCGGATTATGGAGTTCCGGACGCACGAGATGCGCCATGCGCTGGAGAGTCACCGGAAGTTGTCAGACATTATACTGGAGGGCAAAAGCCTGCAGCAGATGATGGAGGCGCTGTCCAACCTGCTCGGTCTGCCCGTGCTGTTGATCGACTCGGCCGCGAATAGCCTCGCGCAATCGCATCATTTTGAACAAGCGGAATATCGCCAGACCATCCATGTATTGAAATCCCATCTCCCGTCGCGCTTACCGGAGCAAAAGCCGGTCACGATCCCGCTGCTCGCCTCGGATAAGCTGCCTTACTCCCATCTCGCCTGTTATCCGGTGCAGACCTATCAGCCTCAAGGTTATTTGCTCGCCTTCACGAACAATGCGCAGGAGGATTCGCTCGTCTACTTGACGGTCGAGCAGGCCGTCAATGTCATCAGCTTCGAATTGTTGAAACAGCAGGCGGTGAAGGAGCGCTCGCGGCGGTACAAGTATGACTTTTTCTCCGATGTCATCGACGGGCTCGTGACGACGGAGCAGGAAATTCTGCATCGTGGGCGCAAATACGGGCTGAAGGAAAGTACGCCTTATCTGTGCGCCAGCATCAAGAAGGATCCGGCGCTGTTGGAAAAGCCCTATCGCGATAACAAGCCCGCCGAGCTTGAGAAAGAACAGCTGTACGATATCGTGAAGCAGCAAGCAAGAGTCGAGGGGCTCGCCTTCCTCATGTTCGTGAAGCAAGACGGACTTGTCATGCTGCTGCCGCAGGAAGCAACAGCGGAACAATCGGAGGAAGCCGAACGCGTGCTGGAGGCGCAGCTGCACCATCTGGCGGAGACGATCTGGACGGCGCACGGCGTCTCGATATCGATCGGAATCGGCAATGCGGCCGACCGGCTGACGAAGCTGCCCAAGTCGTACGGCGAATCGCAGGACGCTCTCCAGACCGGTTATAACAGCAAGAAGAGGCGATTCGTGCAATTCTTCCATGTGAAGGAATTCGGCGACCTGCTTCGGCTGCTGCCTCCCGCGGACATGACGGAGTTCATCCACGATACGTTCCGCGGACTGCTGCAGCTCGACACGCGGGAGAGACGGGAGCTCCAGCGGACGCTGCGCGCCTACTATGACCATCACTGCCATATTGCCGATACCGCCAAGCAGCTGTTCGTCCATCGCAACACCGTCATCTACCGGTTGGAGAAATGCGAGCAGCTGACCGGCAGATCGCTGCGCTCGATCTCGGACAGCCTCCGTTTCCGCGTCGCGTTCCAGATGGCGGATGTGCTTGGACTGGCGTTTACGGAGGATGAGCCGGTTTAAAAAAATAAAACCAAGGCAGGATGACCCTGACCTTGGTTTTATGGCACGCGTTATATCGTAACTTACAGGCTTATGCCCGCCCCCACTCTTGCACCCGCCACACCTGCGTCACCCAATCCTCGTAGAAGGACGGTTCGTGCGAGACCAAGATGATCGTGCCCTCATAGCGGATGAGCGCTTCGCGAAGGGCTTCCTTGGCCCTTGCGTCCAGATGATTCGTCGGTTCATCCAGGAGCAGCATATTGCTCTTGGCTGCCATCAGCTCGCACAATCTCACCTTTGCCTGCTCCCCGCCGCTTAATGAAGCGACCGGCTGTCTGATGTGCTGTTCGTTCAGGCCCGCACTCGCGAGCAACCGGCGCAGATCCTTATTCGTCAGATCCGGCCTTAAGGTGGCCAGGTGATCGAACGGCGTGCAGACGGGAGGTACCGTCTCTTGGGCAAAATACGCCCCTTGCACGCGTTCACCCCGCTTAACCGTACCACCAAGCGGCGGCAACTCGCCGAGCAGCGTCTTCAGCATCGTCGATTTGCCGATGCCGTTATAGCCGGTAATGGCGATTTTGGCTCCGCGCGCGACTCGCAGATCGACCGGCTTGAACAATGGAGTCGTATACCCGACCTCGATCCGATTCGCTTGCAGTACCTGAGGGACAGGTTCGGCATGCACATGGAACCGGAACCGAGGCGGCGGCCCTTGCGCCGGTTTCTCGATGATCGACAGCCGGCCCAGCATCTTCTCCCGGCTCTTGGCTTGCTTCGCATTGCGGACCTTATTCTTCTGAATGAAACTTTCCAGCTTCTGAATTTCCTTCTGCTGCCGGTCATAAGCGCTCTGCAGCTGCTCCCGTCCCAGATCGAAGGTCCGCCTGAACGCTTCATAATTGCCGGCATAGCGCCTAATGGCGTGCTGGTCGACATGGAGAATCGCGGTCGTGACCTCATTGAGAAAATGCTCGTCATGCGAGATGACGAGATACGCCTGTTCATAGCTCTTCAGATAGCCGATCAGCCATTCGATATGCGCATCGTCGAGAAAGTTCGTCGGCTCGTCGAGCAGCAGCACATCCGGCTGCTCCAGCAGCAGCTTCGCGAGTAACAGCTTCGTCCTCTGTCCGCCGCTCAATGCCGCCACATCCCGTTCGGGCCCGAGCTCGAGCAGGCCGAGACCATGCGCCACTTCCGCCATATGCGTCTCGATTTCATAAAAACCGCTATCTTCCAGCCGCTGCTGCAGCTCTCCGTATTGGGCGAGCAGACGCTCGAGCCGGTCGCCGCCGGCGGCGGTCATCTCTTCGGCGATCGTCAAGAGGCGCTCTTCCATGCGGTATAGCGAAGAGAAGGCGCTCTGCAGCACCTGCTTGATCGAATGGCCCGGCAGCAGCCCGAGATGCTGCTGCAGGTAACCGATCGTAAGCTGCGCCTGCCATTCCAACTTCCCCGCATCGGCAATGAGCTCCCCTGCCAAGATGCGCAGCAAGGTGGATTTGCCCGCTCCGTTACTGCCGACGAGACCGATATGCTCCCCTCTCAGAAGCCGGAAACTCGCTTGGTGAAAAATCGTTTTATCGCCATACGTATGGCTCAGTTGTTCGACCTGTAACAAACTCATGGTATCTCTCTCCTTTATTTGCTTTCCGAATCGAAAGCCAACCGAAGAGAGAAGGAAGTAGAACACATTGCTATTCGGTTATGTTTTCCGCACAATCGAAGCCCCATGTTAGTCAAGGATGCTTCAGAATGATAGGAAAATGCAAAAAGGGCAAGGTGAACACACCCTGCCCTTGGCCGCGCGGACCGATATTGGCATGAAAGGCATCGTGTTCTGTATCTCCTGTTCTTCGGTTGGCTCGTTAACCCTCAAATGGGCAGACGTATCCCGTCTAAGCCAATTTCCGTACAAGAACAGTCGATAAAAAGAACATACCTTTCCTCCTCATTAACGATATAGAACCTCTACGAGCATACCATCGGACAAACTAAATTGTCAATTTCAGGAATCTAAATCACATCGTCTGGCCGCTGTCCACGGTGATCGTCTGGCCGGTAATTGCCGGCTGCTCGAGAACCGCGGCGATCATCGCTGCGATCTCCTCTGCCGTCGATACGCGCTGCAGCGGCAGGTGTCCGCCAAGCTTCCGCATTTGCGCTTCGCGTCCGCTCCACCATCTTGTCTCGACCGCTCCCGGCGCGATGCAATTGACGCGCACTTCGGGCGCCATTGCGCGGGCGAGCGACTTCGTCAACCCATGTACAGCGGACTTGGATACCGCGTAGGGCAAGGATGATCCTAACCCCGTGGAGCCCGCGATGCTGCCGAGATTGACGATGGCCCCGGCCTCGCTTTGCTTCAGGTATGGCGCTGCGGCGCGAGCGCAATGGAACATGCCTTTGACGTTCACGCCGATCAGCTCCTCCCATACGTCATCCGTCACGGACTCGAGGTCATTGAGCGGAATATGGCGCGTGATACCGGCATTATTGACCAGCCAATCCAGTCTGCCGTAGGCTTCGATCGTCCTTGCGATCATGTCCCGGACGGCTGCGTCATCCGCCACGTCCGCTTGGATCGCCAAGGCTTCACCGCCCGCGTCCCGAATCATGGTCGCGGTTTCTTCCGCTTCGGATCGAGATCGGGCGTAATTGACGACGACGCATGCGCCGCGCCTTGCCAGTTCAAGGCTGACGGCTCTTCCGATCCCTGTTCCCCCACCCGTGACTAAAACTACTTTTTGTTGTTGACTCATAATGTACTTCCTCCTTTAACGTGCATATGCGTTGCCGATGTGTGGACGCTAATAGTGCCGCGCTTCCCTTCCCAGTTGACGAGGAAAATGCCGCCGCAGATCAAGGCACCGCCAAGCCCGACATACCAATGCAGCTGCTCGTTCAGCAGCAGCCAGCTGGAGAGGACGCCGAATAACGGGACAAGGAATAAGAAGGCGCTTGTCTTGGCCGGATCGCTGCTTGCCAGCAGACGGTACCACAGCGTAAATTGCGCGATTGAGCATATCGCGACCAACGTGAACAGGACGGCAATCGAGCTTAGATTGAAGTCCCAGCGCGGCGTCTCCGTAAGCATGCTCAGAAGAAGGAGCGCTGCACCGCCGAACAGCATTTGATACCCCGCCAAGACCGACCTGTCCAACGCAGCGCCCCACCGCTTATATAGAAGCGTAGCAGTAGCAAAGCACAGAGCGCCTGCCAAACCTAACAAACTGCCGGGATTAACCCCTACATGCAGGCCGAATGAGACGGCAACGCCGACGAAACCGATCGCCACGCCGAACCACTGCACGGCCCGATAAGAAGCGCCCATGAACAAAGTACCGATAATAATGACAAGCAGTGGATTCATGCTCGTAATAATCGCCGACTCGCCGGATGTAATCCATCTCATGCTGTAGTAGGCACATCCCATCACGCCCGCCGATTGGAACAATCCGATCAGGGCGATGTGCAACCATTGGCGGCCTCCCTTCGGCTGCGGTTTACTTCGCGCGAACCAAGCTAGCAGCCCGCCGGCGATGACGAAGCGAACGCCCATCAGCAAGAATGGCGGCGCATAGTGCAGTCCGATTTTGCCAACGGGGAAAGCTATGCCCATCATGAAAGTCGTCGCGATGATTAAACCGACATATAGCTTCTTACTCATGCTCCATCCACCAGCTCTCTATGTGATGACCTTATTGTAGCGGAGGGTTGGTTTTCTGTATAATGATTGATATTGATAGTTGCCATCAGATTTCTTAATACCAAGATCGACGGAGGGGGCATGAGAATGGAGAGCGGGGATTTGCGCGTATTTCAGACGGTTGCCAGAGAAGGAACCATTACGAGAGCGGCACAGCGTCTCGGGTATGTCCAGTCGAACGTAACTTCACGCATTCAACAACTGGAGCAAGAGCTGGGGACACAGCTCTTCGTGCGTCATAACCGGGGGATGTCATTATCGGCCAGCGGCAGCATGCTATTAGGCTATGCGGACAAAGTTATCGGCTTGCTCGATGAGGCTGCAAGAGCGCTCTCCGCTTCGGATGAGCCCGGCGGACCGCTTCGGATCGGTTCCACGCAGACGGCAGCGGCCGTTCGTCTGCCCAAGCTGCTCACCCACTATCATAAGCTGCATCCGCAAGTGCTGCTGTCGGTAACGACGGGGCATACGCAGAAGCTAATCGACGGCGTCCTGCAATTCGAGCTAGATGGGGCATTCATTAGCGCGGATTGCGACCATCCTGAGCTCGCGGTACTGTCTGTCTTCGTGGAGGAGATGGTCATTGCCGCCGCCGCATCACCCAATGAGGATCAAGAGCAACTGCTCGGCAAGCCGATCATCGTTTTTACTCCCGGCTGCTCGTACCGGACAATTCTCGAACAGTGGATACGGGACAAAGGCATCATGAATCCTGTCTTGATGGAGTTCGGCACCCTTGAGGCGATCATCGGAGGCGTTAGCGCGGGCCTTGGAATCTCGCTGATGCCGAAGTCGCTGCTCGATCACCATACCGCGGATGGGACGATCGCCTCATTCCCGCTGAGCGCTGAGCCTACGTACATGCGGACGAATTTCATCACGCGCAAGGACTCGTTCCAAAGCAGTGCCTTGCAGGCATTCATCCGTGAACTTGCCGTGCAAGCTTAACGCAAGGTTCATGACCAATAAAAAAAGAGAGTCGCCATCATGCAGATGGGGCTCTCTTCGATGTGTAGAATGGGATCTTGCTTGGGAGAAGGGATTGAGACGAGTATTAGTCCGCTGGTTCTTCTTCTGGTTCCGCCTCGGCCTCTTCTTCTTCTTCGGCAGCTTCTTCATCAGCCGCCTCTTCCTCGTCAGCGTCGGATGCCTCTTCGGCTTCCTCCTCTGTAACCGCTTCCAAATCCGCGGCGATTTCTTCGGCTGCCGCTTCAGCTTCTTGCGCCGCTTCTTCTGCGACCTCTTCTTGTTCCACTGATTCTTCTTCTGTTGCTTCTACAGCGACCTCTTCTTCTACTTCTTCGGACGCCGATACAACGACTTCTTCGTTCTCGCTCATAGCATATCCCTCCCGATATCCGCCTAGCTCCCTAAGCGTAAGTTAAGTATAACACCGCTTACATGCAGTTTTTGTAAAATCCTGACGGTACCACTATTAAAATTTGATGACAAAAAGATGTACAAGTTGTTACAAAATCACAATGCACGATCATGCTGACAGCACCCGACCTTCAGAGGGGTGCGTACGTTCAGACTTTCAACAAACGTTCGGAGACGAGCCTCAGCATCTCATCCAGCTCATTCCCCTCCACCTCGACAAGCCGCGCGCCAAGGGTCGGAAGTCGCCAACCGATCAGGAGTTCCTCATCAATCGGGCACAGCTTCCGGTATTCATCCAGATACGTTTGATGAAACAGCAATCGTGCCTGCCGGTTCACCGACTCCGTGACGCCCGGCGGTTCCGCGTGCGAAGTAAGCAGCATGGAGGTACGCGCAAGATCGGCATGCCGATCGCCAATAAGCGCATTCGCCCAGTCGATGACGACAGGTCCGTCCGTGGTGATAAGGATATTATCCGGATGCAGATCGTAGTGGCACAAATACCGCGCATCTTCCAGCGTATCCAGTTGATCGATAACCGCTTGGTTCTGCTGTTCCGACAGATGCGGCGTATACCGAATCCGTCCTGCCAGCTGCTGCTTCAAGTTCGGCTGATGGGCAGTCTCCGCTTGATGGAGACCGGCATGCACCTGAGCCATGATGCGCGCGCAAAACAAAACTTCTTCAGCGCTCGATGCTTGCATCAGTTGCTGCAGCAACGTATGGCCGTTCACGCGTTCCATCACGATGCCTGCCCGGTCTTCATGTTCGATGATCCGGCTCATCTTCGGCGTGCGTACGCCCAGCGCCATTACCGCTTCAATGTTCCTGGCTTCTTCCTCCGCATGATGGCGAACGTGGAACAGCTTGACCACTTCATGCCTTCCCCATGCGTAGACGTCCGCCGTTCTTCCTCTGCCCACAAGTTCACCGATGGTCACAGGTTATTCCTCCTCTTCGTTCTCCCGTGTAGTTCACTTACGATGGATTCATTCTACCATGCTGCACCAGCACCATCCATTTGTTTCCACAGCAAAGCGAGCAGCACCCAGCTCATGCCAGGTACTGCTCGCTTGTATGTTCGTCTATTACTCGCCCATTTGCGCTTTGTACGCGTCCATTTGCTTTTGCAGCTCCGCGAGTACTTTATCGTAGCCTGCTGTTTTCAGCTTGTTGCGGAATTCTTCGACCGCTTTGGCTGGGTCGCCTGCTTTACCGAACGTGATTGCCGGGCCAAGTTCGCCCGCAACCTGCGACACGGCTGTAAGCTCTGCTTCTACAGGCGTTTTATCGAAGACAAATTGGCCGTAGACGTAAGGCTTTTTGATTTTGTCATACTCGGCATAGTACGTTTCTTCGATTTGATCCCATGTCGTTTCGCTTGGAATCTCGAATTTGTCTACGCGGCCGCCCCAGAAGTCGGAGTAGAAGTTGTCGTCCGCCTCGTTATAGCCTGCCGGACGTGCACGCTTGCCATCCTTGATTTCGTACTGAACGCCTTCGAGACCGTAGTTAAGCAGATGGTACACTTCTTCGTTGTTGCGGATCAGGTCGTACGCCATGAGCGCGCGCTCCGGATTTTTGCTGTGTGCGCCTACCGATGTACCGCCATGCGTGATCGACAGCTCCATCAGGTTCGTGCCGCGAGTACGGGCGAACGGGAACATTTGCAGGTCGGAGCCTGGTTGTTCTCTATCCATTTCGACGCGCAGACCGGAGAATGTTTGGGTATGGTGCTGATCCATACCGGACAGCCCCGCCTTCAGCGCTACGCGGTTGTCGTTCTTGTTGTTAAGCGCATCTTCGCGCCAGAAGCCTTTGTCGCCCCACTCTTTCATCATCGTTGCATAGTTCAGGAATGTGTCTTCGAAGATCGGGCTTGTAACCGTGTATTTCTCGTCGAACGACTTAGCTGCGAAGACCGGCAGGAAGCCTGTCGAGATCGGAAGCTCCAGGTTGTCGGTATTCGATTGCACATAGCCGCCCCATGTTTGAGCGCCGGAAGCCGCATCCCAAGGAATAACGCCTTCTTTGTTATCCTTCACGTATTGCAGGTATTGACCGATTTCTTCCCAGTTCTTGATCGGTTCGGTCAGACCCGCTTCCTTCGCCCAGTCGCCGCGGTAGAAGAAGCCGTGGTTAACCCATTGCGTGTAATCGTTCTCTGGAATGAGGACGATCTTGCCGTTGTATTTGCTTTGCGCCCAATCTTCTTCCGGAATGGATTTGAACGTTTCCGGCGCATATTTCGGCAGCAGCTCGTCGAGATTCATGAAAGCGCCGCGCTGCGCGTTGCCCCATGTATCCAGCCAGTCGGTACCGATCGTAATCAGATCGATCGCCTCGCCGGATGCGAGCAGCAGGTTATATTTGGTTTGCCAGTCGGCCCATTCCACCCATTTCCATTCCAGCTCGGCATTGATTTTCTCTTTCATGATAACGTTGACTTTCTCCATGACTTTCTCGAACTGGCCGTTCTTCGGCTTGTCGCCAAGTACCACGTAGCTGATCTTGACGAACTTGGACGTGTCGACGCCATTGCCTTCATCCGTCCCTGTCGTAGTGCCGCCGTCGTTCGTCTTCGTGCCCGTATTTGTACTAGCGCTTCCATTGTTGCCATTGTTGTTGCCGGAACACGCAGTCAGACCGAAGAGCATCGTCGTTGCCATCAACAATGCGGTGACTTTTTTGAACTTGGACATGTGTACTGCCTCCCCTGTTTTCGTATCTCATTAGTGTTGCTATGTGAAGAGCCTCATTGAGGCTCTCTGCACATCAGCCCTTAACAGCGCCTACCGTAATACCTTTGATAAAATAGCGCTGGACGAACGGATAGAACAAAATGACAGGACCTGTCGCGACAATGGCGGTAGCCATCTTCATCGATTCCAACGGCACATCCCGCAGCGCGACATTGGATGAAGCGGCCGAGTTGCGGACATAATCCGCGCTCGTAATAACGTTGTACAAGAACAACTGCAGCGGACGGTATTTCATATCCGCCGACAGGAACAGCATGGAGTTATACCATTCATTCCAATAGCCAAGGGCAATGAACAATCCGATCGTGGCAAGTGCCGGCGTCGTCATCGGCAGAATCAGCCGTATGAAAATGGTAAAGTCGCCTGCGCCGTCGATCTTCGCCGATTCCGTAATGGCATGCGGAATGGAGCGGACGAAGCTTTTCATCATAATAATGAGGAACGGACTGAGCAACCCCGGCAGCAAGACGGCAAGGTAATTGTCCTTCAGGCTCAGATATTGCGTGATGAGCAGGTAGAACGGGACAAGTCCGCCGGAGAACAGCGTCGTGAAGTAGATAAAGAACGAGATTTTGTTCCGGTATTCAAAGTCCGGACGCTGCAGCGCATAGCCGGTCATCGCGACGATGAACAGGCCGAGCGCCGTGCCGACAAGCGTGATCAGAATCGTGACGACGTAAGAGCCGATAATGAGCTGCGGATTCTCGAATACGATCTCGTACGCGAATGTACTGAATTCGCGAGGCCAGAAGTTGAAACCGAACTTCTTGATCGCATTCTCGCTCGTAAAGGAGGTGCCGAGCACCAGCAAGAATGGGAGCAGACAGCAGATCGAGAATATTGAAATGAAGATCGTTCCGATCCATCTGACCGCAATCCCGCTTGCATCCGTCCGGATACTGCCTGAATGCGTATTTGTTTCGTCCATCGCTTGCACCTCCTAGAAGAGAGAATTTTCTGGGGACGTCTTGCGTACGAGCCAGTTCGCCGTAATGACCACGATGAAGCCGAATACGGACTGATACAGGCTGACCGCGCTGCCCATGGAGAAGTTGAAGTTCGTCATCAGCGAGCGGAATACGTACGTCTCGATAATATCCGTGCTGGCATAGAGTGCCGTATTGTTCGCGCCTACCAAGTTGAAGAACAATCCGAAGTTGCCTTTCAGAATGCCGCCGAGCGAGAAGAGCAGCAAGATGATGAACGTTGGCTTCAGCCAAGGCAGAATAATGTAGCGAATGCGTTGGAACGCATTGGCGCCGTCGATCTCCGCCGCTTCCACGATCTCGTTATCGAGACCCATGATCGCCGCAAAATAGACGATGGAGCCGTAACCGGTCGATTGCCAGAGGAACGTCAGAATGATAATGAACGGCCATAGCACCGGGTTCGAATAGGTCTTGAGCGGATCGTAGCCCAGCGATTCGAGAATCGAGTTCAGCAGGCCGTAATCGTAGCTCAGCACGTTGTAGGCGATTAGGCCGATCAGAACGGCCGAGATAAAATGCGGCAGGAACATGAGCGTCTGCGACACTTTTTTGAACCATTTGACCCGAAGCTCGTTCAGGAAGATCGCTACGACAATCTGCAAGATATTGCCGAGCAGGATGAACGCGATGTTGTAAGCGACGGTGTTGAACGTCAGGCGCCACAAGTCGCCGGTCTGCACAAGAAATTGAAAGTTCTTCAGTCCGACGAAATCACTCTTGAATATCCCGTCCGAGTAGTTGTAATTGATAAAGGCCAAGTACAAGCCCGGCATCGGGAGATAGGCGAATACGATAAAAAAGAGAATGGCAGGTATGCACATAATCAGCAGCGTTTTGTTGTTCCAGAACCGCTTCAGCTTGTTTCTCGTCGGCTTCGCGGTGCTGATCGCTGCTGTTTGGCTTTTGACAGCAGTTGCCATCGAACTCCCTCCTTCACATGTTGTTATACCGATCGGAACGTCAGGCTGCTCAGTACGCCCGGAGTCTGCGGATCAATCGCCTCCAGCATGATGGACAGACGGCTGGCCTCCTGGTTGAACCAAGGTCCCGGCAGGTAGAAGGAGCACGGATCTCCTCCCGTCATCACCGGTCTTGCCAAGCCGCCGGGCAGCCATAGTCTTCCGACGATCGTATCATCGAAGAATACCGTCAGCTTCAGATGCTCGCCCGCAACATGCACGCGCCATCCGTTCTTCGAATCCGAATTGATCGCGGTTCCATACAGCCATGCCACATCGCCGCTTCCAAGCTGCAGCGGGAACGCGGCCTTCTCAGCTGAAGATTCCGCTTGTGCCGCGTGTGCAAGCAGCCCCTCTTCCTCCGCTGCGGTAATTCTCCAGTTCCCCGCTTCCACCGTTTCGTAGACGAAGACGCGTCCTGCCGAACGGCCAAGCGGTCGTTCCAATACGACCGTCAGCTGCGTCTGCACGCCAGGCTGCACCAGGTTCGTAATGTCCAGGAATGGATCGAATTCGTTGATCGAACCGGCGAGGCGGCCATCCACGAATAACTGGCCGGTTGCTTCCACGCCGTCGAACTGAACGATGAAGCTGCTAGCTTCCGATGAAGGTACGTAGGAACGTCTGAGCACCTCATGCGCCGGATTAGCCGGCGAGAGCCATCCTCCGAAGCTGACGATTGCCCAATCTTTGTCGTCGAGCTGGCCGACATCGGCTTCGCTCATCCCGCTTTCGTCCTGCCGCTTGAAGCGCCAATTAGACGTAAGATTCACCTTCGACAAAACGGCGGATAGGCCTTGTATCCCCTTCAGGGCATGAAGCTTGAGGCCAGGTAATCTCGAATCATCGAAATTCGTATGCCCCCAAATCTCGACTCGCGCGGTAAGCGCTGACAAAGAACGCGGTGCGTCAAATGCCACATAGCGACTGCTGCCGCCAGGCGTTACCGTTCCGGCATATTCCCCGTCCGCGTAGAGCGATACGACATCGCTTCCACTGTGCACGAGCAATCCTTCCGCCGGTTTCGCCAGGCTTGGGACTACGCCTTCATACCAGGCATAACCGCGATAAATTCCGTTGCGCTCCAGAAAATCCGCACGTTCGGTCCGGATCGCCTCACCGGACTCCGTTCCTTCGCTCATAGATGCGGCCCCGTCTCCGACAGCTATCCTCCAATCAGTGTCTGCTTCGGACTCCAGGCTGATCAACGCTTCCGGGATCGACGAGTAAATGGAACCGGTTTCATCAATGCCTGTTGAGTAAAGCGCTTTCCCAAGTGTGGTTCCGACCAGTATGATTCGGCGGCCATCCTGCAGCATAATCGTCGCGCTGCTGTCCTTCTCCTCTGTTGGCGACAGTGTGATTCGAATCCGATTCTGATCCCGATTGGCTTGTGCGGAGTCGGTATCGATCGCCGCGACCTCATTGATGTCCAGTTCAATCTCGAACGAAGTTGCGCTATGGAATGCGAGCACCGCACCGGACTCGTTCGCCAAGGCGTCATATAGTTCTGCTCCGGCTTGAACAAGCTCGCCTTTCATGCCCCACAATGTAAGCGGGATTGCCGTCGGCACGATGATTGAACGGCCACCAGGCAGGTTAACCTCGAGCTGCTTCGATTCCGATTCAGGAGCATCGTGAGCCAGCGTAACCGATTGCGCATCGTCGCTGCCATTCGTCAGGAAGATCAGTTTACCGCCGCCTTGAAGCGCTAGCAGATGGGGTCCATACACCCACTTGCTGTCTTGCGCCGCCTGTAACGACCAAGTGTCATCCGTGACGGGAGCCGCTTCCGCGATCGCTCGCCCATACGTATCGATAATCCGGCTAAGCAGCCTTCCTTCATACGCTTCCTTCCGGACATGCCCTTCAGGGGAGATCATCCCATGGAAGTCGTAATCGGAAGTTAGGAATGCCAGAGGCTTACCCCAGTTGTTCGTCGCGTTCGTAAAACCGAAATCCGTGCCCGACACTTGCAGATAAGGACCGAGCAGTTTGGCCCCTGCCGATAGCAGACGGCGCAGCAGGTAATGCGAACGGTTCGTCTCCGTCACCATCAGCGGATAATCTTGATTCGCCAGCCTGTCGCGGTATTCGCGCACTTTATGCTCGAATTCCGGATCGCGGTCATTCGGATAAAAATTACATGTCGGAATGACGCCGTCAGCGAGCCCGGATGCTTCGAATAGTCCGCCTTGACCCGCGCAAGCGATTAGAGGAATCGTCAGGCTGCCGGCAATCGCCATATCCCGAAGCGCCCCGATATAACCTTCCGGATCATCACACGCGAAGAAATCTAATTCGTTGTCGAGCTGAACGCAGATGACGGTGCCGCCCGCTCCAACCTCATAGGCTTTGAGAATCGGCAAAATTTGATCGAACCAGCGAGATACATGCGCCAGATAAGCCGGATCGTTCTGCCGAATCTGAACCTCATCCTTGGCGAACAAATACGCCGGCAGCGCGCCTCCATCCCATTCGGAGCAAATATAAGGGCCAGGCCGCGCTACGACCCATAAGCCAACTTCCTGCGCCAATTGGAGGAATGCCGCCACATCACGCTGTCCCTTAAAGTCCCAGCTGCCTTCCTCGCGCTCATGGTAGTTCCAAGGAAAATAGACATCGATGCAGTTGTATCCGCTTTCTTTTACTTGTTCCATTCGCTCTCGCCACAGCTGATGCGGGATCCGGAAGTAGAACAGGGATGCGCTCATAAGGAGGACCGGCTCGCCTTGGATGCGAATGGATTGGGCAGATAGATTAATAACTGGTTCTGTGTTAACCGATGTAGACATACGAGCTACCCCCTTGGCTATCGTTGTCGATCTGTGTAACCCATTTCATGAAACCCGTTACATTATATGCGAAAATAAGGACATCAATTGCAGTTAGATCATGTAACCGTCAATGGGATGTCTAGGTGAACATTGGTTTGCGAGTTGGTATGAGGCTCGCAGCATTGTTCAAGATTGAATTTGGTTTGCGAGCTAGTACGATGCTCGCAGCATTGGTCAAGATTGAATTTGGTTTGCGAGCTAGTACGAGGCTCGCTCAAGCGTGAATTTGGTTTGCGATTAAGTATGGGTATCGCAGCATTGTTCAATTGGTTTGCGTATTAGCACGCAGGATCGATGAAGTAAGTTTGGTCAGTGATGTGGGGTGCAGCATGACTCAGTTAGAGTTGCCTGATACAGAAGGGAAGCGTCGGTAATCATAAAACCATATCCAAAGCACTTATTGGTAATCGTTGGAAACAAGTTATCATATGACGAACCAAGCTTGTAAGGTGAGCACGAAGATGAAATGAAACGGGTTTCATAAATAGCATTCGGGTAATGTAAGGGCTTTCACTTGTGATTCTATACGCTGTATTCCGTGCTGTCAACCTTTTTATTGGGAATATTTGTCCTCCCCTCTAATTGGCTGACAGCGATGCTGGAGGTGCGGTCGACTCGCGAATCCGTAGTTCCGGCACAATCTTGGTCAGTTTCGGCACCTTGTTCTTCGTAATCAACTTGTGCAGAATATCGGCCGCCTGGCTGCCGAGCTCCTCTGCCTTCAGCGAAATCGTCGTGAGCTCCGGACTCGTATAGGATGCGAACGGAATATCGTCATACCCGACCAAAGACAGATCATCCGGCACTCGCAGCCCCGCTTTCGTAGCTGCCTTAAGCGCACCGAACGCAATCAGATCGTTGACGCACACGACGGCAGTCGGCCGTACCTTACCTTGCAGCAGCTCCTCCATGAACCGGAATCCTTTCCGTACCGAAAATCCGCCATTGATCATCCATTCCTTGCGGATCGGGAGACCGTTCTTCTCCATCGTGCGAGTGAAACCTTGCGTTCGCGCGATTGTATTGGACATGTGCTTGAACCCGCCGATGATGGCGATTTCCTTGTGCCCCTGGTCAATGAGATGCTGCGTGGCCAATTCAGCCCCAAGCTTCTCGTCGGCAGCGACCCTCGTTAACCCTGCTCCGGGCAGATTGCCGTTGACTAGCACGATGGGCACACGTTTGCCCAATTCCATCACTTCGTTCGTCAGCTCTTGTCCCGGCTTAGCCAGGTCAATCCGGCCGCCGATCATGACGATTCCGTCCACCTGTTTCTCCATCAAGAGACTTAAGTATTGGGACTCTCGGGCATATTGATCGGTGTTGTCCTCGTTCGAGGATACGGTATCGCACAGGAAATACGTGTACCCTTTCGAGCGCGCCGCCTTATCGAAGCCTGCGAGAATTTCCGGGAAGAACGGATTCGTGATATCAGGCAAAATAATTCCGATCATGCCCGTTTCTTTCTTCGTCAAGCTGCGTGCCAGCGCATTGGGCTGAAACTGATACTTGTTAATAAGCTCGGTAATTCGGTCTCTAGTCGCTTTCTTTACGGGTGCGGTATTGTTCAACACTCTGGATACGGTTGCTACGGAGACATTCGCTTCCTTCGCGATATCATATACTGTAATCGGTTTCATAAATTGTCACCCTTTTACATCATTTTGCCAATCGAACCGCAAGCTATGAAAGACGTTTTACGGACAGATCATAGCATGAATGCTGGTTTCGCGTCTATAGATTCCCATGTACATCCATTTCTTCCTTTCACATGTAAGACAACCATCCACACGGACCATTGTGGGATCAAAAAGCCCGATCCGCCGGCTAGATCAGATCGAGCTTTGCCTTGCTATTCGCAGCATTGCACCGCATTACGCTCAAGCCGGCTCTTGCAGCGGAATACGAATATTGAGCAGTGCGCCTGCAGGATCACCGTGCGCGCGGGACATCTCGACCGATCCGCCGAGCAGCCTGATCCGTTCGCGCATCGTCGACAAGCCGAATCCGTCCGGGACCGCAGCGAAAGGCGTTCCGTCGTTATGCAGCAGGAAGGCGATCATATCGCCATCGGTATACAGTTTGAAATCGAATCGGTGGCATCGGCCATGCTTGATGCCATTCGTCAGCCCCTCTTGCAGCGCGTGATAAATGATTTTTTTATGCTTGGCGTCCAATTCCGGAAGCGGTCGAATATCCCGGGTAATCGTAATGCCCGTCATTTGCTCCGTCTCATCCATCAGCTCGTTAAGCGTGTCCGGAAGATTTGCCCGGCTGAAGTCGTCCTTCATCATGCGAACGGCGGCCCTCACGTCGACTAGGCCTTTGCGCACCGATTCCAGCGCTGCATCGAGCTTGTTCTGCGCCTGTTCCGGGTCTTTGGGCATCAGCCGTTTGGCCGCTTCGAGCTGAATGGCGGCTCCTGTCAGTTTATGACCGAGAATGTCATGGATTTCGTGCGAAATCCGGTTGCGCTCTTCCCAGATGGCAACCTCATTCAGCGCTTCGAATGTCTCCTTCATCGAGGCTTCCAGCTGCGCATGCGTCTCTTCCAGCACCGCCGTACGCTCGCGTACTTGCTCTTCCAGCGATTGATTCAAATGCGACAGTTCGGCCGCAAACGTTTGCGCTTGGTGGTGAATTTCGCGAAAATGCGATGCGAGCACCATCCCCATGCACAGGACGAAGACGAATCCGGCTACGTAGACAATATCCGTGGCCCAGTAGAACGTATAGAGCGGCCAATGATCGTACATCCAGACGTAGACGGACGGGAATTGGGCGAACATCCATTTGTGCAGCCAGAGGAAGACCATGATCGCGTTGCCGAACAGCACCCATTCGATTTTGCCATCTACCTGGAAGCCGCTGTTCCGAACGAGAGAAACCGAGATGACAAGCAAGATACTAGCTAGCATCAGATGGAATGGCTGACCGGTAAGCGCTAGGAATAACGGCTGATCGATCCAAGCCACCATGGCGCAGCCAATGTAATAAACAAGCACGATTCGACGGCAGAATCGGATGCTGCCTCGGCCGACAGCCGGATAAAGCTGTTCGAGAAACGCGATGTAAGCCAGCATCGACAGCGGCAGAACCAGCGGATAGAAATAATTGGCCGTAGACGTATCGACAAAATAATCGAGCGCCTCAGAATTGAGCACGCATCCTAGCCCTTGCCCCAGGGCCATTAGCGAGAAGAACAGATAATACAGCTGTCGTCTATTGGCCGCGTAAGCGAACAACGCAACAAGACCGATAAACACGAAAATAATGCCAAGCATCATCTTGACCGCATTCTGACGGAAAATGTGACTGTACGCTTTCTCCGCGCTCGTCATCATCACTGTCGCTTCATAGAGCTCTATGCCGGGTTCGGGCTGGATAATGCGAATATAAGTTTCGCCCTCTGCCGGAACGGGCTGAAGCCGAAAATGATTGTCCGTCTTCACATAAGGGTTCATTCGCATGTTGAAGCTCTGTACGCGCTCGTCGTTTACATAAACCTCATAGTGCTGGAGACCGCGGATCCATAAGCTTGGCTCGCGCAATTTTAACTGATGCGGCCTTAACTTCACCCAGTATTCGCCGGCAAATCGGGCCGCCTCCTCCGTCCCCAGCACGGATGTCAAACTTCGCCAAGCGATTGTCGAATCTTGCACATGCCCGCTGCTTACGGGGATTTCGCCCAAGTAGATCTCGCTTCTAAGCTCAGGCTCCAAACTGCTATAGGCAGTCGGGAAATTGGGTATTCGCAACCCGTCGTTGATGAGTGCGGTTAAACTGACAAAACAAGCGATGATGATCGCACTGAAGCAAGCGTATTTGAATAGCAGCTTCATCAGCTGCCTGCCCGAGGACGACATGGGGCACTCTCCTTCTCTATCACGCAGAATGGATGTATTACGAGGATGAAATTCTAAGCGGATTGTGCATGGTTAAAACTGTCGTATTCACCTTCCCATTGTATACGAGAGGCCGCTTTCTTACAATTATGGTTTATCGCATGCTTTATCACGATGCAGCAATCTAGCGTTAAATCGTGTGCTTGCATATCATTTTTGCGATCGTATAGAATGCATTCAAGTCATTCCAATCATAAAGCCACAGGCGATGACGGAGAGAGTAAGCAGGACGGATTCCAAGACAGGGACGGGTTGCCGCCGACTGAGAGCACCCGCTGGAAGCACCTTGCCGAAGTTCACTCCCAAGCCGGTACCTGAACGGATACGCATGTATCTTCCGCGTATTCAGTAGGGCTGCCCGTATACCTGCGTTAAAGGTTCAAAGTGAGCATAGGTCCAGCGTAATCGTGATGCGATTACGGATTGTCCATGCTAATTAGGGTGGTACCACGACTTCTCGTCCCTTGCGGAGGAGGAGTCTTTTTGTTTTTCATTTTAATTCTACTTTTGCATGTTAAGGAGCGAATGAACATGAGCGAAACCAAATTGGATCAATTGCGCAAACGTCTGGATGAGGTGAATATGTCCCTGCTCGATCTATTGTCCGAACGTGCCCGAATTGCCCAGGAGATCGGCATCGAGAAAGAAAAACAAGGCGTGCCGAAGTTCGATCCGGTACGGGAGAATCATATGCTGGCCGAGCTGACGAGCGCGAACAACGGTCCATTCGACGATGAGACGATCCGTCACCTGTTCAAGCACATTTTTCAAGCATCGCTCAAGCTGCAGCAGGTCGACCATACCAAACATCTGCTCGTCAGCCGGAAGAAGCAGAAGGAAGATACGATCGTCTCTATCCGCGGAGTTGAGGTTGGCGGCGGTTCGCCGATCATGATCGCCGGTCCGTGTTCGGTAGAGAGCTATGAACAAGTGCGCCAAGTGGCTGCCCATCTGAAGACCTCGGGTATCACCGTGATGCGTGGCGGCGCGTTCAAGCCTCGGACTTCGCCGTATGATTTCCAGGGACTTGGTATCGAAGGCTTACGCATCCTGAAGGAAGTCGCCGATGAATTCGGCCTGCGCACGATCAGCGAAATCGTCGATCCGGCCCATATCGAGCTTGCCTGCCAATACATTGACGTCATCCAGATCGGCGCCCGCAATATGCAGAACTTCGAGCTGCTGAAGGCAGCCGGCGATATCCGCAAACCGATTCTGCTCAAACGCGGTCTGGCTGCGACGATTGACGAGTTCCTCCATGCCGCCGAATACATCGTGTCGCGAGGCAACACGCAGGTCATGCTGATCGAGAGAGGCATCCGCACGTATGAAAAAGCAACCCGCAATACGCTAGACATCTCAGCCTTGCCGATTCTGAAGCAAGAAAGCCATCTGCCTGTCCTGGTGGACGTCACGCACTCCACCGGTCGCAAAGATATTCTCGCCCCTTGCGCCAAAGCCGCCCTTGCCGCCGGAGCTGACGGCGTCATGGTCGAGGTGCATCCGAATCCGGCCACCGCGTTGTCCGATGCCCAGCAGCAGCTTAATTTCGAGGAATTCACGCGTTTCTACGATGACGTGCGCAACTTCACTCTCGTACCGCGATAATCTCCTGTTCTCCCGCGAGTATGGTATAATGCGTAGATGCATGATGAGCTGGAGGGATGAGAAGATGAAGCTGTATGTCATACTTGCGTTTAACGAAGACGGGATGGAGAATGTGTACGTCGGCCCGGACGAGGAAAAAGCATTGTCCTTGAAGCCTGAAGATTTCGAAAATTGCGACGCCTTATTCGTCGAGGTTTGGGAAGACGGGGAGAAGACGGACGACTATCGGCTGGAGCAGGAAGGGGTATGACCCCTTGGACCCCATTCGGGGAGTGCTAGGGGCTGTCCGCCCCTTGGAACCCGCTTTGGTGAAGGATGGAGGGCTGCCCCTTAAACCCTTTTTCACCCTTTTTCACCCTTTTTCACCCTCGCCCCTTCCCCCTCCGCCGAGGGGAACAAAGGGCCACGGCCCTCTTGACACCCGTAATTGGCGTGATACGAAACGCGGCCGTCCTCGATGTATCCTTTCGATGTTGGCCCGCTCTTGTCCACGAAAAATGCTGCATGAGTTTTACTCATCGCAGCATTTTTCGTGGACAAAGCTCTCCGTTCGAGCTTCGTTCGTGGCTTTTATGCCTTGAGGAGCAGACCTGTTTTGTTGCTTCACGAATGCTACTACGAGTTATTCCTCGCTTAACGTCCACTTTGTGGACACGCTTTACGTTTTTTTCCTTCGAGCTTTGTTCGCGGATTATCGTATTCTTTTCCAATCCCAATCATATTATTGATAATAAAAACCGACCCTTGGGTAAATTAATGGTATCCATACGAAAGGACTGATTCGGATCGATATCTACATTTACTTGGCGATGACTCTCGCTTATACCGTACTGTTCGTCATTGCCTTGAGGGACATCATACGTCAGCGCACATTCCATTTGCACCATTTGATTGCGCTCGTCATCTTTGGGCTGCTTTATGATAATGCCATTATCGCGATTGGGAAATTCGTAGGCGAAGGCGAATTATTGCGGACCCTCAGCCTCCCCCGGTTCTGGTTTCATGCCTGGTTTACCCCGTTACTGGTCATCGTAGGTTGGGCGATTATGCATCTTAGCCGAATTCGCGGATGGCATGCAGGGTCCCTCTCCTTCATACTAGCTTGGCTTGTAACGGCGGGACTGATCGTGTATCAAAGTATCCTGGTCGCCTTGGACGAGGTCAGTGCGCTGAAAGCTGTAAGCGAATATGGCGTCCTCCGTTATACGCCCGTTAAGGAGAGCGGCGCACCGATTATGGTAATTATCGTGGCCGGCATCCTGTTGCTGCTCGGTCTCGCGTTGGCCATCAAACGCAAATGGCCGTGGCTGCTTATTGGCGTAGCCATCTTGTTCATTGGGCGATCGATTCCGATCCCGGTGGAAAGTTCGGCGCTTACCAATGTGTTCGAGCTGATCCTCATTATCGCGATGCTAGCTGGCATCGGCCGCTTCAACAAAGCTAGGACGAACGCACATTGATGCCAAAAGGCCAATCCATTCACGCTTGAAGCGCACTGGTTGGCCTTTTGAACATGCTACCACTTCAGTTTATTTCCGAAAACGAGGGCGTTGCTGAGCTCACGTCCCGGCGTCGTTATGGTTTTGCCATTCGCATACAAGCCTGAAGAAGCGCCGCCATCCAGATTCATCGCTTGGACTGCCCCGAGCCCCAACATGATTTGCGCCCACTGATGAATCGTGGCGCCTCCAACCGTTGCCAGCACGATCGAGCCGTCTTTGCGAATCCCGATGCCGCTTCGTGCGCCGCCGCCAGTCAGAATCTTCGGATCTTTGAAACCCTCGGCATCTGGCGAGACGGCTGCTTTGCCATCCTTCACTAATCGGGGTCCAGCCCCGATCGCCGTATGCACCATGCTCCAGTCCAACGCTTTGCCCTGGTCGTCCTCGTACGTAACTTCATACGACACTTTATCGCCGAGATGGAAGCGATTTGCTTGGAACTTCTCGTTCCCTTGGAAGACGAGCACGTAACCGTCCTTCGGAATAGCGCTGTTCTCGCCATAGGCAATCTTCGTGACAACACCACTGCGAACGGTAATCGCGATGCCGGCTTTGAAGCCCAATTGCGTTCCCCGAGTCGGAGTGAAAAAAGCGGCTGTAGTGGCAGACACCGGCCCGCGATTCATGAAATACGTATACCAACTGCTCACTGTCCCCGAACTGCTCTCTACTTTGCCGAAAATTTTCATCCGCAGCGTATCCATGACCGCACTGCCGTCCCACTTGAATCCGATGGTCGTACCATAACTGCAAAAATGCTCCGGCATTCCGTTGACAATCACGTTCCCGTACGGATCCGGGGCGCCATTGTAAGCTTCGAAGAATGTTCCGTTTATCGCAACCTCCGCTTGATAGGCCGCTGCAATCGCGCTTAACGATTGAACTGCGCCGACCTTTCGCGAGGCCAGCCCCGTCGTAACCGGCATCCCTTTGGGGATCGTGACGGTCTGCACCTGGAATGTCGCGCCGGCAGCCTTCACGCTGCGCTTGGCATAGACGGCTTTCAACCCGGTAGCGGAATAAGCTGTAACCGTAAGCGGTATTCGCAGCATTGTGACGCCGGAGGTGCCGAACCCTTTGATCGTTACCGTAGTCTGCCCGGCCTTGACCGGCATGAGCACCCCTTGTTCATTCACCTTGGCTATCGCAGGATTGCCTGTCGTATATGCAATGCGCAACCCTTCGCCAGCTTGAAGCTTGAGTGCCAGCGGCAGACGCGCGCCAAGCGGCAGCGTAATCGAAGTTTGCGAGTACGACAACATGCTTGCGGCAACGCCCAATTCTACTGTGCCTGTTGCTGACGTAGCCGCTGACGCAATCCCATTAGTTTTATACACGTTCGCAGGGATGGCATAGGTTAAAACTGCTGCTGCCAACATTCCTAATACCAGTGCTTTCTTGCTTGTACGCTTACGCATCACAATCTTCTTCCCCTTCACAATCAAAGACTTCTGTTCCTAATTCATCGGAAGAAGTCCCATTATTATGAAGAGGTGCTCGCAAAAAAAGAAGCCTCGCCCAAGCGAAGCTTCTTCCGTTCAGCTACTTCTGTTCTTCGTCATAGCCCTCGTTCTCGATCTTGACGATCCCATTCGCCAGCTGTTGAATGCCGTCGCTGGTGCCAGCCATATAGACATCATTAAGCTGCTCTTCCGTCAGATCATTGCCCTGCAGATTGGACTGCTGCTGAGATTGCTGCTTTTGCTCGCTCATCGTTGTGCTCGCCTCCTTCCGCCAATTCGTTCCTGTGCAGGTTAGTATGTCCGAAACCCGGAGGAAAATAACAAGAACATTACTCCCTCCATTCTTCACGCAGCGGCTTTGCCTCCAGCGGAATGCGCCCTTGATCCATCTCCACGAAATGCGTTTGAAAGCGGCCATCGTAGGCGAACACCAGGCCAAGCAAAGGGTTGCGTACGCGTACCGATATCCGGTAACAAGCGTCTTCATCGTCATACCATTCGCACACATCCGCTTCGCCGGTGAATAGCTTCGGGAACGCAAATCCTAGCCTGCCCTCATAAAATCGTTGGTCGGTCGACCGGATGCGCAGTCCGCCGTTGTCCGCGACAGACAGGTCAAGATCGACGGCGAGATGCTGTTTATTGCCGAGATAATCCACGATACGGTCACGTGCCCCGCTATATATCATCGTAGCGTCGAATTTGCGAATCTTGCGCGGGAACTTGAAGGTCCGCAGCCAAGTTACCGTCTCGCGTCCATAGCTGTCCCGGTAGGCAAAATTCGCGATATGAAACGGAATTCCGCGGCCTCCCTGCGGAAACATGATATGGCGGGTCGTCCCCAGCATAAGTGGCGCAGCCGCCCACTTGGCATACCAGATCCGATCCATCACGCCTTGACCAATCGAGGCGAGGCGATCCTGGCTGCTGAATCCGAATCGTGCTTGAATGCACGGATGCAGCTGATCGAATGCCTTGCCCATCGCCAATTGATAGATGGAGGTCATACGCCAACACCTCGTTCCACGCCGCTTATCGGGGCTGCACGACGGCAGCGGTTTGCTTGCGGCAAATCCGTCATCGTTCGCTCGGCTACGAAGGCTGCAGCGAGCATCGGAATTGTGAGCGTTAGCGGATTAAAAGGAGCGGCCAGCAAACCGGGCTGCGCGCCGATCGCAATGCCCGCCAGCAGAATAAGCGCAAGCTGCTGGCCACGGTACAACCATTTGTGCCGGTGGAACTTGATGACGGCTACAGCCGCTGCAATTTCCACTATTCCAAGCGCCATCAGCAAGGAATGTCCGCCTCCTGCAGCCCATCCTGTTCGCTCAAGCAGCTCAAGCTCACCGCTCTCCGGGAAGAGCAACTTCGGCACGAGGCCTTCATACCCCCAGAGAATCGCAAGCACCGCAACACTTACATAATGCAGGAGGGCGCGTTCGATCGTCACGGCAGGCGCAATGCTTTTCTCCAGCCAAATACGCAGCAGATCGAAGCTCCATGCGGTCGCATAACCGAATAAGGGGCGGAACAGCCAGCGGTCCAGCAATCGTCCGGCAAGGCCGAAACGCGTCTCATAGTCATATCTTGTCGTGAACAGCACGCCGTCTCCGTTCGGTTCATATTTCCAGTAGCCCCTGCCTTCTCGTATAAGGGAGATCGGCTGATCCGAAGCAAATACCAATGTCGATAGACGCTCGCCGGATCGGAGATCCTTCCTTGCCCGCGTCTCCCCGGTTCCTTCGACAGCCATACCGAAGCCGATATGGGTTGTATAACGAAACTGCTGCGGTTTGCCCTTCTCTTGGGGCAAATAGGTAATCGAGGAGAATCGCAAATCCCATTGCTCATGCAATGCCGGCGTTTGCGTGCGCTCCCATAATGTCTCAAGCTCCGTCTGCATCTGCAGTTCCACGAAAATCGGCTTTGCCCGTTTCATGCTGCCCCGCCTCCGTCCCCATCTATTAATCGGCCTCGTTCCTTGGCTGCCGGAAGATTGCACAGTTCCCTGCGGCCGAACCAGCGATATCGATTATTCGCCACACGGTCGTAGACGAAATCTCGCAGCGCTCGAGGGATGATGATGCTAATGGATGCCAGCGGCCATAAACCGCCTAGCTGTCTGAGTACGCGCAAGGCCGCATCAGACTTCGTATAAGCCCTGTCTTCTTGAATCATGACGAATGTATTCATATCCAATGGAAGTTGATATTCGCGCAGAAGCTGCAAGCCTGCAGGCGATTGTAGCGACCCGAATTGGAACCTCCGAGCAGCGTCTCTTGTCATCACGAAAGCGGTAATCCAGTGACAGAGCGCACATTCGCCGTCCACCAATAGAATCGCTTCGCGGCTGTCGCCAGCACTCGATGTTTTCATGTCCGCTTCCCCTCCTGTCTGACTTCATTGTAGCCGCGATGCAGCCTTGCGATTAAGTCCTCACTTTCATAGAACAACGCAGCAAGGGGGTACTACGATTTGTAGTCCCCCCCCTGCTCGTACAGCATGCTTGCGCCCGTGTATCCGACTCTACCGTTCCTCTTTCGGGTTGTGAAGCCCCCGCTTGCGGACCTTCTCGATCGCTTCCTTGCTGCTTCTGACGCCGAACTTTTTCAGAATCTTATTCACCTGGTTCTTGAGCGTGCTCTCGGCCTTGAACAGCTTCTTCTCGATCTGCGTCTGGGTATACCCCTCTTCGATCAGCTCGAATACTTCGCGTTCGGCAACCGTTAGCTCCTTCAACTGCTCCTCCCGCTTCAGCCTGGCGAATTCTTTGAGGAGCGCTTCCATCGCCGTTGGATGATGATAGGCGGCACGAATCGCATGCGGCAACTCCAGATAACGCGTTTTGTCCAAGTAGTTGATCGCGCCGGCGGTAAAAGCTTTGGTCATCGTCTGTTCGTCCTGCATGGACGTTAACATGATGATTTTGGCCGGATGAATATCGTGGACTTCCATGGCGGTGTAAATTCCGTCGTGTCCTTGATCCGACAATTGAATATCCATAAGTACGATGTCGAAATCCAATGTCCGTGCAAGCCCGATCGCTTCCTCTGCATTCGTCGCGGCCCCAACCACGAGCAGATCTTCCTCACGGTTCAGGAAAGCCGTCATCGCCTTGATCCAGTCAGGGTCGTCTTCCACCATAAACACTCGAATATGCTTCAGCATGCTCTCCTCCGATCAACCTGACAGCTTGCGGCGGGGCAAATAAAGCGAAACGACGGTGCCGCTGCCTACGCGGCTGGTCATCTCTGCCGTGCCGCCGCTCCGCTGCATCACTTTGTACGCATACGATAAACCTAAGCCGAAGTTGGCCGCCGTACTCTTGGTCGTATAGAAGGGCTCGAATACCCGGGCTACCTCGTCTGGCGGGATGCCTCTGCCATTGTCCTTGACGGAGAGGATCATATGCTGTTTCGTCTCGGTGACTGCAAGCGTAATGATGCCTCCCTTGCCCACTGCTTCCGCGGCATTATGAATCAAGTTGTCGAGGACCGCTTTCATATGAAACGCATCGATCCTCATGACGGGATCGGCCAGATAGTCCGCCTCGAGCAAGATGCCGCGCTCGGCCAGCAGCGGCTGATGGTTAGCTCTGCAAGCTTCCATCAGCTCCGTGATCCGGCACGGCTGCTCTTCCAGGACGATTTCCTTCATCTGACCATGGATTCTGCCGGCCATCTGCAGCATCTGGGCGGAGGCTTGCTCGATGATCGCCAGATGGTCCGCGGATTGCGGGCTGCCGGCTTCGATGGAATGGCGCAGATTAAGGGTGCTTAGCGCGATTTTGCCCGCTTCGTTCTTGATCGTATGATTGAGCAGCGCGGTGCCGGAGGCCGCCGACTTCATCGCCGTCTCGAGCGGGTCATGCTCGATGCGCAGCTTGACGCCGAGAACGCCGTACAGAAAAACGCACAGCAGCGCTGCCGCGAAGGAGTAACCGAAGAAGAAGGCGATGTAACGGAAGAACGGGAAATCCGGCGCAATCGCTCGGCCTGCATAGACGAAAGCGAGTACGGCCAGCAAGGTCGGGACCATAATGACCGTCGTAATAAGGCGGTTACGCCTCATCATGCGATTCTGCTCTTTCCAGAGAGAGCGGATGAGCAGCCAGCACGAAGCCAAGTAGTAAGGGGCCGCCCACATCAGCACGAACCGGTAGTTCACCTGAAGGTCATCGAACAGACAAGCAAAGGCAATGGTCATGAGCGGCGGAAGAAGCAAGCAGCCGTAAAAAGCGTTCATCCTTGGCCGAGTACTCACGAACCTATTGTCGCCATAGTATACCAGCCCGAACAACAGAACGCCGTAAGGCGTCAATGTGACGTTCAACAGCTGGGCTAACCGCGCCCATCCCTTCCATGGCAGCTCTAGCAGAAGACTCTCCAGTCCACCGATAGCGGCGCATGACAGGAAGAACGCAGCCGCGCGATTCGTCGCGCTCCGATGGTTGGTTGCGAGCAAGATCACCGCAGCCAACACTAATCCGGCAAAGTAATAAAGCATGCCTCCTCAACTCCGATCAAGCAAGTACAGCTTCAATGAAAACCGTCGTATGTTCGGCTAGATCAATCTCGCTGACTTGCAGTTCATCGCCGTCGCCGCGGGCAATGCGCACGACCGGCCTGCCCGGCAAGCCTCGATGCTGGCGTACGATGACTCCCGTCTCCTTGGTCGACAAGCGGACCGCCATCCCGTTCGGATAGACGGAGATAATACGCGTGAATTGAATCAGGACATCCCGGTCAAGGCCGATATCCGACAGCGCCATGAGCTGTTCGCACGCTTCGTGAGGCAGAAGCCCGGATCCGTCAAAGGGATTGATCAGATTATCGTATTGATTAGCCACAGCGACGATTTTCGCGAACAGGTGAATATCCGGCGACTTCAGACCTCTCGGCAGCCCTTTGCCATCGAGGCGTTCATGATGCTGCAGCGCAACATGGGCGATCAGCAGGTTGAACTCATGCTTGCTCTTGAGCAGCTCGTATCCGCGCCACGTATGATGTTGTTTCAGATCCAGCGCCGGATCTTCCTTCGTCGTCATGTTTCCTTTGCCAACGTCATGCATGAGGGCGCCGATCGCAAGATCTTTCATCTGCGTCGTATTCAACCCCATATTCATGCCGATTAACGTGGAGATGAGGCAGACGTTCAGCGCATGGACATACCTGGAATTATCCTTCGTCCGGATATCGGTCAATTGCACGAGTACCGCGCGGTTGCTGAGCACGTCGTCCATAATCTGATTGACGCTCATGCTTAGTTTTTTCGTACTCCACTCTTTGCCTGAGCGTACTGCCTCGAACGTATCGTTCATCTCCCGCATGACCGCCTGCTTCGTCTTGTCGCTCAGGATCTCCTCCGTCTCGACGTCGCTAAAGTTCGGGTCTTGTATATAAAGCATCGTAACCCCGATACGGTTCAACGTATTAATCATGAAGACCGTCAGCTGCACGCCGGCAGCCAGCATGACCGTCCCGTTCGCGGAATAGACCGTCTTGCCCAAATACTGACCTGGCTCTACGCTTTCTACACTCATATATCTCATTCGCTATTCGTCCCCTTATCGATCCGGCCCGTTCCTCGTATCGCTATGTTCTTCTTACCCAGACATCTTTGTAATTCACCTTGCCCCACGCATTGAGCGAGATGCCGTGCAGGGATTGGTCATAATCGGCTACCTGCAGCGAATGATAGAGAAACAGCAGGCTGTACGCGTTCTTCAGCTCCTCCTGAATGCGATGCAGCACATTCAAGCGCGCTCGAGCATCTGTTTCCTTCAAGCAGTCCGAGATTTTCCCATCGACCATTGCCCGATCTTGGATACTCAAATGATTGCGAATGAATCCCGTCCTAGAGGTATACATCTCGATTAACGTGATATCCGGTTGTTCGCCCAGCACTTCGCCTACCACGATCAAATCCGCCTGCTGGATCGTATCAGGCTCGTACAATTGTTCGATCGGTACGACTACGATCTCGACGAGAACGCCGATCTTCGCGCAAGCTTGGAGCAGCCACTGCGCATTCTGCTCATTGCTCGGCATCGTATAGGTATATAATCGGATGATCTCGCCTTGATAAATAGATTGCGCCACCAACATTCTCGCCTTGGCTTCATCCCGATTCGAGCCGTAAGCAGCTTCATATGGCCGGACAAAAAATCCCGACGCCGGCTGCTGTCGGATCCCGCCCAAGTCTGTAATTAACGAAGTGCGGTCGATGGCGTAATGAATCGCTTGGCGCAGCCGGATATCCTGAAGCACCGATGGTTTGCTTAAGTTAAAGGTCAGATAAGTGCTGCCTTGTTCGAGCTGGCTTATGGTCGGACTGCTTCCCGCCTGATGGGCTTCGAAGTAGCGAAGTTGGGCATTCTGGCGGTCAGCGGCCACATTGTCCCTATGTAGCCCTCATAGTTCGGCCACACCCACATCTCAATGCGGTCCAGATGCGGGCAGCCTTCAAAATAGCTTTCATTCGCTTCCAAGACGAGCATCGAGCTGATGTTCTCCACCATTCGGAACGGTCCTGTCCCGATCGGCAGCCTTGCGAATTCGCCGCCCCTGTCCGCTTCCACGATATCTTCGGGTACAATCGAGAACCGTTCCGTACAGAGCGCTTCCAGCACGCAGGCAACAGGCTCGCGAATTCCAACGCTATACTGTAGGTTCCTGTTACCCGGACATCGACGATCCTTCCCGTCAGCCATTCCGAGGTTCCAAGCCGCTTAATCCGATTTATCGTAAAGGCTACGTCATATTACGGCCATGTTGGAATCGGACCCCTTTGCGCAGATGGAATTCCCATCTCGTCCTTGTCGCATCCCACTCCCAGTAATGGGCGAGCGAGGGTCTCACTTCCCGGTGCACGGCGGAATACGTAACAAGCGTATTGAATATTTGTTCGACCCAATGCGCCTCCGTGCGCCTCGACACATATGCCGGATCTTGCATTAAAAGGCGAAAACCTCAACTTGCACCCTTCGCTTTTTCTTCTTCTTTTATGCCAGTATACTGAGGATCAAATCTGACGTAAAGAGGAGCCAATAGCCATGGTACCTAAGAACATTCCGGGCCTAGCCGCTACGCAACCGGCGCCGACGCTCTGGACGAACGCAAACTTCATCCTTCTTCTCCTTGCTGGCGAGATACTTGCAGTGGGGAACAAAATATACGAGTTGGCTTTGCCGCTCATCCTTTATGAGCAAACTCATTCCTCTGTCGCGATGTCCACGATGCGCGGGATCGAATTTTTGCCCAATCTGCTGTTTGCCGCATTCATCGGCGTTCTTGTGGACCGCGTGCGGAAGAAAGCCTGGAGCTTGTGGGCGGTCGCGCTGCAGATCGTCATTCTCGTCGGCCTATATATGGGAGCTGCAAGGGGTCATCATTCCGAGGCGCTCTACTATTGCGGAGGATTCTTGCTGATGCTCTTCGGATATGCGTATGCGAATGCCCGCGTAGCCCTCGTGAAGCAGGCTTTGCCCACCGCTTCGCTAACCAAGGCCAATGCTTCGTTCACATTCGTTACGACGCTTGTAGGCATTATGGGTCCTGTGCTTACCGGATTGATCTTGTTGCTCACCGATCTGCATGACGGCTTACTCCTGACGGCAGGAAGTTTCGTGGCGGCATTCCTGTTGCTGCTGTCCTTCAATCCGAAGAGGCTGTCAACGTGCATAGCCGAGCAGGATTCTGGTCCGAGCTTGCAGAGGGCTGGCGATGGCTCCGGAGCTGCCGCCCGCTGTGGCAGATGACGCTATTCGTCGTTTTCTTGAATGCAACCACCGGGATGGTCGATACGACGGTCATTTACTATGCCAAAGATTCGCTTCGGCTCGGGAACGGAGAACTCGGGCTCGCCTTATCGGCTGCAGGTTCCGGCGGACTTCTCGGCAGCTTCATGATCAGCCCGCTCCGACGCCGATATCGGCTTGGCGTGATCCTGACGGTTACGACGCTGCTGACCGGAATCGCCTATTTGCTCATGATCGCAGGCCGACATCCCGTGACGCTTGCGGCCGGCTTATTCCTGGAAGGTTTGCTTGGCGCAATCTCTACGGTCTGCGTCTGGACCTATCGTCAAGAGACTACGCCTCACCGGCTCATCGGACGAATTAACGGCATAACCGGCTCGGCCTTCAAACTAGCTATGCCCGCAGCTATCTTCGCCGCAGGCTGGATGTCGCAGCTTGCTCAGTCGGAGTGGGTGTTCATTGCAGCCGCGTTCGCCAATGTCATCTTGTTCCTCGTTTGCCGATTCGGCAACTTGTGGAGGATCTAACGTTTATTAGTCCAGCGTTGCTAGTGGGGATTGCTAATTTTTATTGGGTATAGTCCCAACTTTGCTCGTCGGCCACGCTCTGGACATCATCGGCTGTTATCGTGATAAAGCCGTAGCCTTCCTCTTCATGTTTCTTTGTCGCACGCTGCTTGACGAATTTGGGACTGGCCTCGCCGTTATCTTCATCATAGAACAGCAGAATCCCGTCGGTCTTCCGGAAGAGAAGATCGTCTCTGGCCCTCAGCTGCCAGACGCCGTCATACGGCTGATTGCTGACGCTTGCGTAATAATCCACATCTCGCAGAATGCCGCGATAATACTCTTGCTTGGTCTCGCTCCACTTCTCCTCCGGGTTCTGGTAAGCTGCGATGATCGATAGCCGCACCTGCGGATACTGCTTGCGAAGCTCAATGACGACTTCGCATGCCCACAGGTCAACGCCGAATTGTCCCGGGGTGATGACCCATTCCAGGCCTTCTTCAATCAAGGGGATGAGTTTATTCTCAATGGCCTTCTTAATGAAAGGAATCCCTTTGTGCTTCTGGTCGAATATGCCGAGCTCATGGGCCCTATAGCCTGTAACTAGCAGGTTTTTCATAGACTGCTCCTTATTGCGAATACGGATAGAATATTCATTAGTGTAACGTGCTTATCCGGAGAAAGCAAAGCATGACGCTCGGCTTTTCTTGACGGCAAAAAGGTGTGCAAGCCGCTACTTGAGCAGCTTGCACACCTTTGGACCAAGCTTATATTAATTAATGCTGCCCGATTGGCTGGACGTATCGTTCTGCTGGGCAAGGCGTACTAGCATATGGGCAAGCGCGTGACGCTCCTGCTCCTCGCCGACCTTCCACAACTCTTGCAGCAGCGCTTCCTCGCTATTGCGCGGCTCTTCCCGCTCGGACAGATATTGGGCGATCTTCTGCGCGGCAACTGCCATCTGCTCCTCATTCAAGCCGATTGCTTTCGCCAATTTTACCCGCTTCGCCAGGTAAGATTTGAACGCGTTGAAATCGCTCAATATATTTTCCTTATCCTCAGCACTCATGCGCTCCAGCGCGTCCTCGATACGACTAGCCTTTACGTCTCCATCCTTCGTCACTGCGTGATTGCGTTCGCTCATCGTTAACGCCTCCTATTCGCTTGTTTGCTACACGTATCTTTAACGTCGGCGGACAAGCTTGAATCAGGTGCGCTTGGAATTCTCTTGAGCGAGCGCCTCGTAGGACAACATACGCTTGGCGTAATCAGGGATAGCCGTCTGTATGAGAAACTCGTCGGTACCGTACAAGTTCGCCAGCTTCTCGAGCTCGTCCAAGATGGCTGGCGGCGTGCCGACAAGCCGCTTGGGAACCGCATCTTGCGGGATGGCTTCCCCGCTTGCGGATACGGGATACAGCGCATCCGCTTCAGCGGCTAATCGTTGTGCCTCTGCATCCGTCGGCGCACAGATGACTCCGATCGCAACGATGATCCGCGGTTCGGGAGAAGCTGCCGCTGGTTGGAATGCGGTTCGATAACTTTGCACGACCTCCACGCCATTGACGTCCGACATGAACTGACCGAACACATACCCGGTACCGTTCTCCGCCGCAAGTGCCGCGCTCTTTTTGTTTGTCCCAAGCAGCCACACTTCCGGCGGTATTCGAGGCGACGGCCGTGCTATTACCGACTCTCCTTCCACCTTGTACGTCCCGTCCCGAAGCTGCAGTAACGTCCGCAACGCTTCAGGCACTTTTGCGATGTTCGCAATGAAATTATCGCTCAGCGACAAGCTGACCGGTCCGGAACCGCCCGGCGCTCGGCCTAAGCCTAGATCGATCCGGTCAGGGTAAAGGCAAGCGAGCAAATGGAAGTTCTCCATCACCTTCAGCGGCTTATAGTGGGGCAGGAGCAATGCGCCGGTGCCGAGCCGAATCTTATTCGTCCGCGCTCCAATATGGGCAAGCAGCACTTCCGGCGAGGCGCAAGCCAGCATAGGCATGCCGTGATGTTCTGCCGTCCAGTACCGGATATAGCCAAGTTCCTCGGCAGCCTGAGCAAGCTGTACCGCCTGCTTCAGCGCGGTCTCATCGTCAAGCTTCCCGTAAACGGGTACTAGGTCAAGCACGCCAAGTTTCAAAGTCGGCAGTATAATCACATCCTTCGTCAGCACAACATTATCGAATATCATTATTGTGCCTAAGGATAGATCCTGCTGTCAAACCGTGGGATTTCAGGATTCAAGTTGGAATACATATAAGTCAGCTATTTATGCTTTACCAAGTTTACTAACTGCGTCGTATGAGTCGTCACGCAGAGATTGAAGCTGCCTTACTGAGCATTAAAAGCCGGCAAGACATGTGTCCTGCCGGCTCTCGTTCCTTATTGAGTAAACCCGCGTGTTTGTATCGGCTGCGTTGTTGCCGAAGCAGAAACTGCGGAGGTTTTGAACTGCTGCGTAGCTTGCGTCAGTCGTTGCTGAATCGCTTGGATTTGGCGCTTCTGAGCATCCATTTGCATTTGGATTTGATTCTCGGCCAACGCGAGCTCCTGTTGGATGCTCTGCAGCTCCATAACGATCGAATTCACTTGCTGCGAACGAGGATCAAGACCTACTTGGCGAAGTGCCTGTTGGGCTTGAATCCGCTCCTGCTCCTGCTGCTGTTGCACTTGCTGCTGGAATTGCTCGTAAGACATCTGCTGGCTGTTGATCGGTTGCTCCTGTATATTCATTTCGAACCCTCCTGTCAGCATACGGAATAGCTCTAGTATGCTGCATGAACTGGCACGATATGTATGCAAGCGCATCTTTTTTACGCAAAATCCCTGCCTATTTGCGTTTGACCTGCAGTTGCTGTGCCAGTTGCTCCAATCTGTCAGGGCCAACTTCCTTATCCCCGTACTTCGTAGCCGAGTATAAGTCTGCAATTCCGGTTATGGAAGCGGTAGGAACGCGCTGCTGATCAACAGCTTGCCGACCAATCTCCAGCGGGGTATTCGAAGGTTCGAACGGTTGACCATCCTTTACAAGCAAAGCTAGCCAGTAACGATATAAGTAGCGAAGCTTCTCCCGGTTATCCGTTAAATCCGACCACTGCGCGCGCGGTTCCTTGGACAAGTTTCGCTTCAGCCATTGCCGCCAGCGGTTCGGTCTATCGATCGCAACGACTTCATCCACATAGCCTTGAGCCGTCGTCGCCCGCTGCCGCCGGAATAACTTTCTGAATTCGGAGGCAATCTTTCGAATCCAGCCCGGAAGATGCTTGGCCCTTCGCAGAAGAAGCCACAGGACGAACAATCCCACCACGGCCACCAAACCGTACATGACCCAATCCAACCACGGAGATGGATCTTGCTCAGCTGCTTCGGGCAGCATCGGCTGTTGCGGTTCTGGCGCTGCCGGTTCGTCCAACGGAGCGGCTTCCTCGGGTTCGCGCGTGAGCAAAGCTACGATCCAATCCGCAACCCGGTCCCATGCGGAGCTGAACCAAAGCTGCAGCTGCTTGGTAAATACAAGAAAGATCGCAACCGCTATAACGATTCCTACTAATCCGGAATTAAGCATTCGTACAGCGCGTTCAACCTGGGCGGTCCCGCCGCGTTGATTCGATTCGCCTTCTACGATTCGCTTATTCGTATACGCCAGCATCAGAACTAGAGCGGCCAAACCGCAAACGATAAATAATGTACGGTGTTCCGTGAACCGGTCAAGGCGCAGAAGAATGGCGGAATAGATAAAGTATAGCAGCAACCCACCGCCGAAATGGCCGATCGTAAATCGCTCCTGCCAGAAGCTTCCGACCATTCGCGCACCACGATATATACCGCAAGCCATGGCCGTGGATGCGAACACGCCCGGCAATGAGACGCCGCCAAGGATTACGCCATAAAAGCATCCAATTACAATGGCGCCAATGAGGATCGGAAACGGATGCCTGTAACCGGCCAAACGGTTCAGCCAATAACCAATCGGGTAACCAAGCAGAAGACCGACCAGACCGCTCCAAATAGAAGCGTGATCCGGCATATACCCGTCGAACACAAGCAGAAGCGGCAAATACATGATCGCCTCAACCAGGCCTCGAAGCCATACGAGGAGCGTTTCGCGAATTCGCGTCATGCCGCGGCACCTTCTTTCTCAATGCCGATATTGACCCAATATACGCCATGGCCTTCCGAACGCAGTCGTTCGGCTGCCGATTCCAGCTTCTCGCTCCAGAAGGCGGAGACGATCACGACATCGCAGCGGTCGGGCAATCGATTGGCCATCTGCTCGACCAATACGTCGAACGGAATGCTCCTGGCGATGGACAACCTCGCCATCGCCGTTAACGTCCCTTCCAGCTGCTCGCCGCCGGCAGACAGCGGCTCTATAATCGGCATACCGGGAGAATCGATATCATGGCCGTTCGAGGCAAAACCGAATTCCAGCCCTTGCTCGGCCGCGAACTGCGCCGCACCGGCGGCATAGCGAATGCCGTACTCGATCCGCTCACTGTCGTTCACGGTCTCCCACATGCCTTCATGATCCTCGATATTCAGCATAATCATCAGCCTGTAATCAGCCGTAAAATCATGCTTGTGAACTTGCAAGCTTCCGGCTCTGGCCGTGGCCTGCCAGTTAATATCCTTTAGCGGGTCGCCGGATTGATAGGGTCTCGCGCCGCTGATGACGAACGGATCATGCACGATCCACCGCTTCACGGCAACCTCGCCCATCCAGCTGCTGGATGGCAGCTCCAGCTCTTCCCGGTCCAGGGGAAGCGGATACACGAGCAGCTGTTCCGAGAGCTTCACCTGATGCCATACCCGGTAGAAACCGAACAGATCGCCGCATGTTAGCGAAGCGGACTCCAACCGGTAGCAGCCCCGTTTCGTACATTGAACGTTGTGGCGTCTGGTGAGCTGCTTGTACCCCTTCAGACTGAACAAGCTGCTATGGTTCTGATAATATTGGCCGCTGCTTACCTCGAAATTAAACTGTCCCTCGAACTTCAGCCCGCTCGGCAGAAGCGATTCCACTCTCAGCCATGGTACGGGAAGGCGCTTGCGGTTAACCAGCTGCTCGACCATCTCTACATGGTCGTCGGCGTAACAGCTCCTCTTATTGAAACTTCGCATATACGTCAGCCGCTTGAGTCCCATATAACGAAACAGCAGCCGCTGGACGAACACGACAATGAGTGCACATAACAAAAGCCAATGTATGGCCACTTCGCTGCCTCCTCTCCTAGTTTCGATAGTCGCTCCCGGATTCGGAAAGCTATTTCGAGACGAGAGGAGAATCCGCCGGTACCGGAACTTGTCGGAGCACGGATTCCACGATCGAGATTGAAGCGTCTTTCTTCAGCCGCTGACTGCTGCGCACGACAATCCGATGGGCGAGAACGGGAACGGCCAACGCCTTAATATCGTCCGGAAGGACATAGTCACGTCCCTGCAGCGCCGCATGCACTTGACTTGCCCGCAGCAAAGCCTGACTGCCGCGAGGACTAACGCCCAGCGCCGCATCTTCATGCGAGCGCGTCGCCTCCACGATCGCGAGCACATAGCGCAGCAGTTCCTCCCTTACTTGAACAGCCGTATACTCGCGCTGAGCGGCTTCAAGCTCCGCTCCGCTGACAACCGGCCCTAGCTGCTCCAATGGATTCGCAGCCATGAATCGTTGCAGGATATGCAGCCCTTCATCGGTAGACGGATAGCCCATCTGAATCTTGAACAGGAAACGGTCCAGCTGCGCTTCCGGCAGCGGGAACGTGCCCTGCTGCTCGACCGGATTCTGCGTGGCGATAACGAGAAAAGGTTTGGCAAGCTGATGCGTCGTCCCGTCGATGCTGATCTGGCGCTCTTCCATGCATTCCAGCAGACTTGATTGTGTACGGGGGGTTGCGCGGTTGATCTCATCGGCCAACACGATGTTGGCGAAGATCGGTCCGGGGCGGAACTCGAACTCAGACAGCTTCTGATTGTAATAATGAATGCCGGACAAGTCCGACGGCAGCAGGTCAGGCGTGAATTGTATGCGCTTAAATATTCCGTCGATCGAACGGGCGACCGCTTTGGCCAGCAGCGTCTTCCCTGTGCCCGGCACATCTTCCAGCAAGACATGGCCGGAGGCGATAATTGCAATGATAAGTTTGTCTACGATAGCTTCTTTCCCGACGATAACTTGACCGACATTGAGCCGGATCCGGTCGGCAAGACGTTGAATCGTCTCTGCATGCATGGGGCTTAAACCTCCTCGTCTATACAAACAGCAAACTTCCATCCGTTAGGGGAAGTTTTCCATCAGTATACCTGTTCGCGTCCAAACCCGCCACACTTGATTGTCCCAACGCAGCCTTAGCCCGATTATTCTCCTGGCGCAACAAGCTCCACCTTGATTCGGTCCGGGTCCTCAAAATAGACCGCATAATGCTCGACCCCGCCAGCAAACGGGTGGTCTTGCGCATACAGAATGGTCACATCCCGTTCTTGAAGCGCGATGGTGAGTTCGTCGACCTGCTCCCTCGACATCGCGTGGAAGGCCAGATGATTCAGCCCGACGCGCTTACGGTGATAAGGCTGATCCATATAGCGCAGCTCAGCTTGCACGAAGACAAGATACGACTTTCCATGCCGGTAGCTGAATCCGAGCTCCCAGCTCTGATAGCGCTCATAACCGAGCTGCTCCAGCATCCACCCCCAGAATTGTTCGGAACGCGCCAGATTGGATACGTATAACTCGACATGATGCAGCACGGCTACTCCTCCTTGATCCGTTCCAACGACTCCGCATGTGTTGGATAAGTATAATCAGTATAGAACATATGTTCTCTTTAATCAAGCGTGGATTACGAAAAAGACCTTGTGCGGCTCACTGGCCATCACAAGGTCTCGAACTTCTATTGTAGCCCCTTAAGCGGCTCCCTAATTAACGAAGCTCCTGAAGCCCTCTCATATATGGCCGCAGCGCTTCCGGAATATGGATCGAACCGTCTTCGCGCTGATGATTCTCCAACAGCGGAATCAGAATTCGCGGCGTCGCGACCATGGTATTGTTCAGCGTGTAGGCAAAACGCAACTTGCCCTCCTCATCCCGGTAACGGATTCGCGAGCGTCTCGCCTGAAAGTCGAGCAAGCTCGAAGCCGAATGGGTTTCGCCATATTGGCCTCGGCTTGGCATCCACGTTTCCACATCGTACTGCTTATAATTCTTCTGCGATAGATCGCCGGTACAGACCGCCACGACGCGATATGGCAGCTCTAGCAACTGCAGCAGCCGCTCTGCATTACCCAATATCTGCTGAAGCATCTGTTCCGCGAGCGCCTCATTGGCTTGGCAGATGACCACCTGCTCGACCTTCGCGAACTGATGGACGCGGTACAGACCATGCACATCCTTCCCGGCCTTGCCAACCTCGCTGCGGAAGCAAGACGATGCCGCGCCAAGGCGGAGCGGTTCATGCAGATCGAGCACCTCATCGCCATAGAGGGCGACGAGCGGTACCTCGGCAGTCCCGGCCAGCAGTGCCTTTTCCCCTTCAAGCGCATACGCCTGGTCTTTGCCGGCAGGGAAGAATCCGGTCTTATAGAACGTCTCTTCTCTTGCCATCATGGGCACCTCGAACAACGTGTACCCTTCATCCGCCAGTAGATCAAGCGCGAGCTGCTGCACCGCCCGATGGAGCAACTGGCCTGCACCTTGCAGCACGTAATGCCGACTGCCGGCAATCTTCACGCCGCGCTCGAGATCGATCAAGCCAAGCTCCTCGCCTAGCGCGACATGATCCTTGGCCGCATATTCGAATTGCGGCTGCTCGCCGACCCGTCTTACTTCCACGTTGTCCGCGTCGCTCGCTCCGATCGGCGTATCCGGCGAGTAGAAGTTCGGCACGTACAGCATCAGTTCTTCATATTCCGCTTCAACCTGCTTCAGCAACTCCTCTTCGCGCGCTAACGTAACATTGCGTCTGCTTGCCTCCTGTTTGACGACTTCCGCTTCTTCATGCCGTCCCTCCTTGGCCAATTGCGCTACCTGCCGGGCACACGCATTGCGCTCGGCTCGCAGCTGCTCCACAACTCCCATCCGATTGCGACGTTCTTCATCTGCCCGGATCAGTGCTCCGACGTCAAGCTCCAGCCCCTTCCGATCCGCAGCATCTTGCACCGCATCGGCCTGTTCCCGAATCGTACGAATATCCAACATGTTGCACCCGCTCCTCTTTTTGAGAATAAAAAAAAGCGCTCCTGTCCCATCATGGGACGAGGAGCGCTTCTCTCGCGGTGCCACCCAACTTAGCCGGCTCTTGGCAATAGCCGACTCACTTGATCCGCGAATAACGGTGCGGGGCCGGAGTACTTAGGGAAGCTATCCTTGAAGACTTGCATAAGGGCTCCCGGTCGCAACGCCTCCGAGTTGGATGCTCTTCATTGGCATGGTCCGTTCTGAATTTGTTGTTTGTCATTATAACAGCTGATCGGTTACCGCGCAAGCCCTCATTAATCCATTCATCACAGCGGCTGTCCCCTGCCCGTATATTTCATGAATCATGATACCAACCTATAATCGATTCATGTGACTCGGAGGTCGATTGCTTATGAAAGCCGCCACTCTAGGCAAGTGCGGGCTTTGCGAACGGGAAGGCTGCGAACTGACGGAGCATCATTTGACGCCCAAGGAGCTCGGCGGGACCTTCCTTCCTACCGCGATGCTGTGCAAGCCTTGCCATAAACAAATCCACTCCCTTTATACGAACGAAGATTTGGTGACGCTCGCCCTCACGACCATTCCTGCTCTGCAGCACGATGAGACGATTGCCTCCTTTTTGCGCTACATCCGCAAACAACCGCCAGGCGTTATCCCGAAAGTGAAGAAGTCGGCTCGTGTTCGTCAGCGGTGAATCCTTCCATCAACGGCAAAAAACCATGGACCTCAGGTCATTGGCCTCGCGTTTCAAGTTCTAAGACTTGGCATGCAGCCCTGACCATACATAGGTTCATGGTTCTTCTGTTTACCCGCTACAAATCCCGGGACGTCTCCCAATCGGAAGCGTTCATATCCTCTTCGACAGCGAAGTCGTAATCCTCGATATCGAAGATTTGCACCGGAATCTCGGCTTCAATGAGCCGATCTTGGAAATCGAACTGGTCCGACAGTAGCGGAATATCGAATTTCATGGCCGTCAGCAGAATCTCCGTCTCCACCGGGTCAAAATATTCGCCGTATTGCGCATTATCGACCGAGTGCACGATCGTAAACTGCACGCGCTCATTGAGAAGCAGCGGAGAGCTCTCGCGCCATGGCACTTGCAAAGCGCGCTCGATTTTCTTGCGGTTGAGCGGATCCTCGAAAAAATCAATCAGTTCGGCTATTTTACGCTTTACGTGCGCGTCGTCATCCGGATCATCCATGATCGGTTCCACGCCGTCCTTCATATCGTACAACTCGAGAACCGTCGAATATGGCAAGACAAAATCGACCGGCCGGCTTGGCACGAGCAATTGTCCATATGTAGCTACCATTACAGCTTCAATAACAAAGCGGCGTCGCATTCTATCTCCCCCTATCAAATATGCATAAGTATCAACTTGCTCCCTCATTATACAACAATCAACAGCCCGTACACAGAGACAAATGCGGGAAGATTGGCCCGTCCTCGCAGCCGCTGACGCGAATTGTGCTACAATGGAACATAGATAAATTCCAAAACCAGTGGCAATTCGCACTGTCATGCATGGAGGTCATACCAGATGAATCAAGAACAAGCCATTATTATCGGTGCGGGACCTTGCGGTCTTGCCGCGGCCATCGAGCTGCAAGCTGCAGGCATTAATGCGCTGATTATCGAGAAACGGAACATTGTCCACTCGATCTCGCAATATCCCGTTTATATGCATTTTTTCAGCTCGCCTCAGCTGTTAGAGATCGGCGGGGTCCCGTTCACGACGGCCAACGACAAGCCTTCGCGCTTGGAGGCGCTGAACTATTATCGCACCGTTGCGCTCCGGCACGAGGTGCGCGTTAACGCCTACGAGACCGTTACCGGCGTCTCCAAGCTAGCAGACGGCAGCTACGAGCTGACGAGCTATGACCGCAGAGGCGAAGCCAAAATCTACCGGACGCCTACGGTCATCATCGCCACCGGTTATTTTGACCATCCGAACAAGCTCGGCATCCCCGGCGAAGACCTGGAGAAGGTAAGCCATTTCTTCCGGGAAGCCCATCCCTACACGGGGATGGATGTCGCTATTATTGGCGGCAGCAACTCTGCCATCGACGCGGCTTTGGAGCTTGAGCGGGTAGCGGCGCGCGTCACCGTCGTCTATCGCGGCAGCCAATATTCCAGCAGCATCAAGCCTTGGGTGAAGCCTAATTTCGAGAGTCTCGTGAATAAAGGCCGGATCGCGATGCGCTTCGACTCCAGAGTCACCGCTATCGAGCAAGGATCCGTCACCGTGACCGGCCCGTCGGGCGAAGAGCAGCTACCGAACGATTTTGTCCTGGCCCTCACCGGCTTCCATCCCGACCGCGCCTTCCTGACGGCAATAGGCGTCACGATCGAGGAAGAAGGCTACCCTACCTTCAACGACGAGACGATGGAAACGAATATCCCCGGCATTTATCTGGCTGGAGTTGTCGCATCCCGCCGGGAAGCGAACGAGATCTTCATCGAGAGCGGCCGCTTCCATGGTCGCAAGATTGCCGCTCATCTGCGCGAGCAATTGTCCACTGAAACCAGTTACGCCAAGCAAGGGAATTAAATTTATTTCATCGCTTTACGCAGCATTTCGATTCTGCTCTTCTCCGCCGGATAACGGAGGGGCAGATCGAAGCGCGTCGTTTGCTTCAGCACGCTCTTGTAATGCGAGAACGTCTGAAAGCTGCTCTCCCCGTGATAGCTGCCGATCCCGCTCTCCCCTACTCCGCCGAAAGGCAAATAAGGCGTCCCCAAATGAAGCAGCGTATCGTTCACGCAGCCTCCGCCGAACGAAATCCGTCCAAGAACCTTCTCTTCTGCTTCGCGACTTTCCGTGAACAGATAAAGCGCTAGCGGCTTCGGCCTCCCGTTCACAAGCTTCACCGCTTCCTCTATGGATGAATAGGTCATAATAGGCAAAATCGGACCGAAAATCTCATCTTCCATTACAGGCTCATCCCAAGCGACATCCTCCAACAGCGTAGGTCCGATCTTCAGTGCGGCTTCGTTCAACTTGCAGCCATAGCGAATACGGCCGTTCGTCAGATAAGCCGTTAACCGTTTGAAGTGGCGCTCATTGACGATTTTGCCGAACCGGTCCGAATTGGCCGGATCTTGGCCGTAGTACTGTTCGATGGCAGCGATCAGCTCAGGGATAAGCGCATCCTTGACACGTTCGTGGACGAGAATATAATCCGGCGCAACGCACGTCTGGCCGGCATTGGTCAGCTTGCCGTAGATGATCCTTCTGGCTGCCAGCTTCAAATTCGCGTCTTCGTGCACGATACACGGGCTTTTGCCCCCGAGCTCGAGCGTCACGGGTATCAGCTGCTTGGCAGCCGCGGCCATGATCGTTCTTCCGACCGCTACGCTGCCCGTGAAGAAGATATAATCGAAAGGTTCCGACAGCAGCGTCTGGCTGCTCTCGATCCCGCCTTCCACCACGGCAACCGCGCGTGGATCGAATGTTTCTCTAATCAGCTTTGCCACAGTGACCGCAACATGCGGCGTCAGTTCGGAAGGCTTGATCACGACGGTATTGCCCGCGGCAATCGCTCCGATCGCCGGCGCAAGCGCTAACTGTACCGGATAATTCCAAGGCGCGATGATGAGTGCAGTGCCATAAGGTTCGGGAATGATGCGGCTTTTGGCCCCGATGAAAATAAATGGCGTCTTCACTCGCTTCGGCTTCGCCCACTTCTTCAGATGTTTCAAGGTATGATTGATTTCTTGATAGAGAATGCCGATCTCGGTCGTGAAAGCCTCATCCACATGTTTGTTCAGATCCAGCCGCAAGGCTTCCAGGAGCACCTGTTCGTTCGTCTTGATGGCCGACTTTAGCTTTCGTAGCAACTCGACGCGGGCTTCGAGCGCAAGCGGACCTTCCGAAGCGAACCATTCCTTCTGACGCTTCACGATCGCGGATATTTCGCCTGCCGGCGTTTCATTCATGCTATTAAGTATCATAAGGGCCTCCATATGTTCTAGCTATTACGCCCAGTATACAACAAAACCCTTGCCCATCCAACGAATGGGCAAGGGAGATACAGGCACCGAATAACTTATTGACCGGATCGCTGCAGCGCGCGAAGATCCCGCCAACGGACGGGCAATATTCCTTCTTCGGTAATCGTCTGCCGCACATCGGGGTCACGGAATAACTCCATCTCCATGCCTCTGCGCAGAGGAGCATCGTGGAAGGCCATCAGTTCTTCGTTAACGAGCGAGGGATGAATAATAATCTCGGATACCCCGGGATGGAGGCCGCGCAGCAGCGAGATCATCTGCGATTTGAAGGTGTCGTACGTATCGCCTTGCGCGCTTCGGAAAGGCAGGCCGAGCAAGTAGTCGAGCACGACGACGCCTTTGTGATCCGCGAGCGCTGCCATGCGTTTGGCTTGATCCGCCAATTCCGGAGGCGCCACCTGGCCGTTCTCGAGCAGCAGATTCCGGGGAAGCCGGAAAGGCAACCCATATTCGGCGCATACGTCGAATACCGCTTCCAGGAAATGCCGGCCGGACTGTAGGCCGTACAGGCTTCCCATATGATTATCCGCATGGGTGACGTCAATGCCCAGTTCAAGCGCCATATCGATCTGCGCGACGAGCTCCTGCCGGACCTCCTCCGCATCTGCGGCACGCTCGAACGATTTGACCTCTTTATGGAAATATCCCTCGTCCGTCACCAGCGACAGCGTACTGCCGCCTCGGAACACAGGTCCCCACTTGACCGCGTTCCATTCGCTGGTGAACGTCAAGTGAACGCCGATATCGAGATGACGGTGGCGCGCGCTCCATAACGCCGCATCGCGTGACCATCCGCAAGGCATCATGATCGTGGCGGAAGAGACGATTCCTTCGCTCAGCAGCTGTTTGATTCCTTCATTGGTGGCATGACAGAGTCCGAAATCATCCGCATTCACGATTAGCAAACGATCCTGCGGCCCGAATCCAAGACGTTGCGCGGTTGATTGCATAACGGTCCCTCCTAACGCTTCGCGGATCTGGCCAAACAGCCTTTCGACAAACGATCATTAACCTGCTTAACGAACGGCTTATGACCAGTATATGGCCGGGACGCTTCGTTTCATGCTCCAAGCCGCCGAGCGAATATTCCGCTTAGCTCGTCCGCGTAACGGTCTACCCATTCGCACACATAGGAATTACGCTCGATCTGATGCGCCCAGACATGCGCGTCGTCCAGCCCTTCCGACAGGCGCCCCGCAAAATGAAGGAAAACATCCATCATCCGCAGCTTGATCAACGCGGGCAGCAGCTCCAGCTCTTCCCGGGTAAGCCGCATCTGCGAACCGTAACCGCTGCAGAAGGTATCGATGCGCTGAAGGGCTAGCTGTGAATCCTCGGACGGAAACTCGGCAAGGACGACCGCCACTTCCATAACGCGCACATCCACGGTCGTGAATTCAAAATCGAGCAGCCCTACGACCCGGTCGCCTTGCGCGACGCTGTTCGTGAACACGATATCGCCATGAATCCATTGATGCGGCAGCTTCTCGATCTGCGGCGTAAGCTTTGCCAACCGTGCCCGATGCGTCAGCATCGTCTCAACCCCTGCCAGCTGCCCTTCCGTCAACGCATGTGTACGGCATAACGCCTTGAGAACATCAGCCGCCATGGCAGCATGCGTCGTTTCGCAGCGATAATAAGGATCATAGAGAGGATCAGCCTGGATCGTCACATGCTGCAGGACTTTAGCGACGCTGCCAGCCGCTTGTCCCAGTCCGGCGACATGATGCAGATTATCCACCGTCGGTCGATGTCCCTCAATATAGTGATAAAGCGCGGCCAACTTGCCGTCCGGTGCTGTCGACACGGTCAGCCCCTGTTTATTGGCAACCGGCTTCGGCACTTGGATCGGCATGTCCGACCGAGCGAGCGCTTGCAGCACCTGATGCTCGACCTGCACGACACCTTCATCTTGATGATTATCGTAGATCCGCAGCACATAGCGTTCATTGGCGGCATAAATCATCATGGTCGTATTATTCATGCCGCTCTCTTCCTTCTCGGCACGCCATGGCCCACGCCATTCGTAAGCATTCAAAAAGACGGCCAATTCGCCGTCCGTCATCGTCATCATAGTGGCCTCCAATAATTAACGTCATAAACGACAAATCAGCGTTAGCTAAGCTTGGCCAAGCGGCTGGCCAAAGTGTCCTGCCAGCTGGCAGACAATGCTGTCAGTCGCAGCAACGAGCGGATCCCCTCCACATCCTTCTTATCCAGATGCATCACCCGGTTGGCCTCCTGCAGCGAGACTGCGGACTGATCCTGATCGATGAGAAAGACCGGATCGCCTGCTTCAACCTCGCCTTCTTCCAGCACGCGCAAGTAGAAGCCCGTATATCCGTTATCCTGAATCGCGGCAGGCAAGGCGGGCAATTCATGCTTTAAGCCGAGTTTGAAGCACGGCTGGCGAGGCTGGCTTACTTGCAGCAAGGCGCCGCCAACCTTCAATACATCGCCAATGTGGAGCGTATCTTCCGTCATGCGGCTGACCGTAAAATTCTCGCCGAATGCGCCTGGCTGAACCGGCTTGCCCCATTGCTCCGCCCAATAGGCAAAATGCTGCTCGGAGTAAACGCATACGGCCTTATCTTCGCCGCCATGGTGGACCATGTCCGCTTGACCATCGCCATCAAGCCCCAGCTTCGACAGGTATACGCGGCCTTGTTTCGGCTCCTTGAATATTCCGGTCTCGATCTCTTTGCTGCCGTGCATGATTTTGACCGGTTTGGATACGTTCAACGCGATCAGCGTTCCGATCTGTTGCATGTATTTCCCACCTTTTTCTCGTTTCTAATACCCGTTATTATAAGCGGTGCAGGAAAGGGTTGGCAATCTTCGTTTACGGTGTCGGATTGCGTCATTCCGTCACATCCCTTACCTGTCGAAACGACACCCTTCCTGTTGTTTTCTGCGCTTCCCCGGGAAATAGCGTGGTCCAACGCGGGAAATTAAAGTTCGGTGTAGTTTCGCTCGATTTGAATCAATTCCTCGAGCTGCCGCCGGCTGAACCGGTTTGCGCCGGTAGCCTTCACGAATTCTTTTCTCCGCGAATGACGAATTCTCCTAACAGTCGCAAGCCAAATCGTAATGAGAGCAACGCCAACGACCAACCAGGATGACGCCGTCAATAACCAAGCCGCCCCACCGATCATGAGCAGCAGGAAACCAAGAGCCGCATATTCGACGATTGGCCCCCAGACGCCTAATTGCCAAGGGCCTGCAGCAAGCGTTTTGTGACGGATCGACGCAATTCGTCTGGCGCCAACCGAAATCCATGCCGCACCGTGTAAACCGAGCATGCCTAGCGCCAGCAGTTGTACGCATATGGCGAGCTCAGTTTCCCCGTTGTCATGGATAGCAAGCAGAAGGAACGCTGCCAGCATTGACAAGCCTGCGGCGCCGAAGAGTGCAACGTGAGGTACGCGCCATCGACGCGATACCTTCGTCCCTAAGCGCGCAAGCGGAACGGTCTCATCCCGGCTCATCGCGAGCCACAGCCGCGACGCTGCCGTCATCGCCACGAGGCCGCTGCTCCATCCCGACCAGAGCACGATCACCATGCATAACGGGGAAAGCCAGTCGCCCCATAGCTCCCAACGGGAAGCGATGTCGTCAAGGAGAAGCTGCCACGTCACGTGCTGATCGGGTACCAGCGGATAATGGATAAACAAGATGGCGAACAGGATATAGCCGAATATAAAGACATAAACCGTCGACAGAAAAATGGCCCACGGAATTTGAATACGAGGATCCACGGTCTCTTCCGCCAACGTAGCGGTATGCTCAGCCCCCATTAACGGCCGCGCGAGCAGAAGAAGTCCTGTCAGAGCGGATGCCAGACTGCTCGATCCGCCTGACACGTCGAAGGGATGATGCCATCGGAACATCTCCGTCAGCGGCAAATAACCGCCCCATCTTGAAATGGACAATAGGACGAGCGTAAGCACGATTGCTGCCACCTGCATCCAAGCCGTGCCCGTAAGATAACGGCCCAGCGAGCTTGCGGCACGAACGCTATACAGATATTGACTCGCATATAACCCGGCTAGCAGACCGAGGAAATGCCAACGCTCAAGCTCGAATGAACCCATGACGGCGATCGTCGAGGTAAGCCAGTACGCGAGCAAAAGATTGCTTCCCGCAAGCAGGAACAGCGTTCCTAGGAATTGCAGCCATCCGGCAGTAATACCGGTTCTCCGCCCGCCTGCCGCTACCGTTGAATGGTAGATGCCGCCCGCCGTCGGATAAGCCGAACTTTGCGCGGCATGCGAGCAAGCAACCAGCAACGTGAACAACCCTAAGATCGGCCAGCCGAAACTCAGCAGCCACGGACCACCTTGCGCTAACGCGGGAAGCAGCAGCAATGCGGCTCCCGTCATCACCGACATGCCGGAGAACGGAACCGCGAATACGGAGAATCCGTTCAGCCTCCTCGTCAGCTGCTGGGCATAGCCCAGACGATTCAAGTCATGCTTATCCTGCATGAATCGGACGTATTTCGAATGATCGTGGAGAGACTGATGCAGGGAAAGGCGAACCTGCTGCTGCGCCGTCATTCCGAGGTATAAGGCAAGGAAACAGACTAGCACGAACAAGCCGAATCCTAGTAAGACGGCTAACATAGACATCCCCCCCTACTTGACTCTATGACAAGGGGCGGATCGTCATACGCATAAAAAAAGCTTCGATGGCACTAAGACCATCGAAGCGAGGCGAACATGCTGACTGCTGCTACCATGAAGACCGCGAACTGAACGAGGAACAGCTGCAACCGCTGTCGGCCAGGCAATCCTCTTAGCGTCAAGAAGTTTACGCCAATAAAGAATGCCAGATAGATTATCCCAATAATTAGTCCTTTCGTGCGCTCCGCATCCGTCGGCGGCGCCATGAAGCCGTACAGCAGCACAACGGAACCAACGACAACATAGGGCAGCATCAGGCCCAATATGAAGTGAGCCACAATCCCAAGGCCAATTCTGACTTTCATAGCCCCTCCTCTCCCCTCTCGCCTATAGCTTGGAGAGGACGAAATTTTTGACATTCCCGATATCGAAGGGCTTGGTGAACTGGGTCAGAACCCCAAGCCGGACCGCTTCATCCCGTTGCAGCGGATCGCTGTAGGCGGTGATCATCGCTACTTTGACGAATTTGTTTACCTCCCGGATTTCACGAAGCACCGTGATGCCGTCCATATCCGGCATTTTTAAATCCAGCAGAACAAAATCGATTCTCGTGCGCTTAATGAGCTCAATCGCGGTTCGGCCATGCGGAGCCTCATAGACTTCGATTCCTTCGAGCTCGAACACTTCTCGTAGAAGCATCCGTATTGCAGGCTGATCATCGACGATCAAGACAACTTTCGCATCGCCTATTGCGCGAATCTCCGGGATCTGGGCTTCCACTGCTGGATTGGACTTAGCCGCTTCAAGAGGCTTATTAATCGGGCTAGTATTTAATTCCGTTAACAATGCTGGCTGCGAATCGGTCTCCTGCCGTTTCGCGCTGTTCTTCCACACGCTTACGAGTGCAATCGCTGCAAGGATGAGGATCACAATTATTATTACTATCATCTGAGTAGGACTCCTTGGCGTTGTGGCCCAGCCGCTCTCTCACATTCCAGCGATCAAGTACAGCAGGTTCAATATCAAGCCGTTAATTAATCGTTCACGGTCATCACTGCTAAAGGACCGTTCGGATTAATAATATCAGCTAATTCAAAAACAGATAGTGGGAAATAAGGGAAACCGAAGGCATATGGCGTAATTTCATACAGGGCAAAATAAATGACCAGCGCCCGGTCGGCAATGTAGTACGACTGATCCGGCCGAATCGACTCGAATGGTCCCAGCGTAGCAATCTGCCGCTGCGCGATTTGAGCCTTAATAAGTTCACTAAGCCTGCTCACATAGTTGCTGCCCGGCTTGAACAGTTCGGCAAGCGTATAGGACTTGCCTGTCGCATTATCGAAGGTAAGCGACTGCTGCAGCGTAAGCCCGTGTGCGCCGCCAGTATACGCATAATTGTACAAGGACAAGCTGAGCACGTTCTTCTCGTTCGTCTTCAGTTCAAAATAACCCTGCATCTCTGCCCGCGGATCGTCGAGCGATCCTTGATCCGCAATGAGCTCGCGCACATTGTGCCGGATCGTATCGTTAATCGTATTGCGGGCGGACGCGCTGTGAAGCCCGCTGACAACCGGGATCCAAAGCTCAGCTTTCGGAAAGGTAATGCGGGAAGGCGTGACGATAACCGGGAATTGGAATGCCATAACGCAAGACACCTGCCTATTCATCATTATAACCTCATTGTATGCAGGCAGGCTTGTCTTGCGTTTCATATGATTCTAAAGCTGCGGCAGATTCGTTAGATGAGCATTTTCTCCCGCTCGGTCATTCTTCTTCCTTTAATATCGACGACGAGCTTACCGTTATTTAGCCCTAGGATGCGGTCTGCGAAACGCTCGGCCCAATCTCCCTGCGACATGACTGCAATGACGGTAATGCCCTGCGACTTGCACATCCGCTTCAGGTCGCTTAGCACGACTTCCGCCTGGTGCGGATCAAGGCCGGAGACCGGCTCATCGACCAACAGCGTTTTCGCGCCGTGCACCAACGCTCTGGCAATCGCGAACCGCTGCTTCTCCCCGCCGCTAAGCTTATCGCCCTTCTGATGCGCTTTATCGAGCAGGCCCATTTTCTCGATCATGTCCATGGCGCCCATATAGTCATCATTGCGAATCATGCCCGTCACTCTTCGCCAGATCGGCGTTTGGTGAGCAGCGCCAACCAACACGTTTTTGAGCGCCGTCTTGTTCGGGATCAGCGTCGGTTTCTCTTCCAGATAAGCCATCTCGCGCCGAACCTTCAATCTGCCTGAAAGCCCTTTCTTAAAAATGTCTACGCCATCCACGACGTAATCGCCGTAGCTCCATCGTTCACGTAATGCCAGGCAGCGCAGCAGCAGAGACTTCCCGCTCCCGCTCGCCCCTTTAATGGCGACGAATTCGCCTTGCCCGATTTCAAAGCTGATCCCCGATAATGCGGAGGGACCGCCGGGAATTTGCTTCGATAATTGCGATACTTTGATCATACCCGGTGAACTCCTTTTTTCATCAGACTTGCAATCTATCATCCTAGTTTAAATGTTTAGAAAAATAGTTTCCATCCGAACAAATGTTTGGTATAATCAAAACAAGAACAAATGTTCTACCCTTACCAATTTGAAGGAGGCTTGATCATCATGCTGCGCTGCGAGAACTATCGATTTATTGAACGGTATCGTCCATTTCGGGATTTGACCTTTAAGTTTTATGCGGATGGCTCGTTAACGATTGTGGATAACAATACGGAGGTAGCAATCAAGCCTGCTGAATTGAATCGGGAGAGCTACGATTTCTACGCTCGCAGACGGATGGCTTTCATTCGCAAAGATCTGACAGCTAAACTGCAGAAGTATGCTTAATGCCATACAAGTTGAAACGTTTGCCGCCGTCTTTGATGGCGCGGGCGCGTTTCATTCCGGAGACATAGAAGATGATGTATAACCGTGAAACTTATAAATGCTTTTATTTAAACAAAGGCGCGCCTCCCTGGATGGTCAACATCCAATGGGGAAGCGCGTTTTGTGTTGCACCATGTTCGCGTTACGGTAAGTTTTTATTAATCCCGTTCAAGCTCGCAGGGCGGTTTGCGAATTTCTCGAGATCTGGCGTACGCGAACGGTCCTTGAATCTCGACTCATTGTATTGATTGTCCTTCTTCTCGCTCTTATTAATTGGCATGGGGAACATCACCTCCACTTACAGTATCTGTATGTTGAGGCTTGTTTATTCCGTTTGACGTCAGGTAGGCGAATACTGTAGATTGAGTATACGGCGGAATCATTTGGAGAAGGAGCCATGCCTATGATGAAGCAGAAGATTCTGTTTGATTTGGACGATACGCTCATTTACTGCAACAAGTATTTCTATCACGTGATCGATCAGTTCGTTGACGCCATGACCACTTGGTTCAACGGAACCGGCCTCACGCCAGCGGTCATTCGCGAGAAGCAGACCGAGATCGATATCGCGGGCGTTCACGCGGAAGGCTTCAAGAGCGACCACTTCCCGGAGTCGTTCATTAAGACATACCGCCATTTCTCCACGTTATATGGACGAGCCCGTTCGGCCGTGGAAGAGGATTTCCTCTGGCAGCTGGGGCGCAGCGTGTATGACCATCAGGTAGAGCCTTATCCGTTCATGGAAGAGACGCTGGACCGCCTGGCTAGCAGCGGACATGAGCTTCATTTGTACACCGGTGGAGAAGTGTTGATTCAGGAACGTAAAATAAAGCAAGTGCAATTGGAACGTTATTTCCAGCAACGGATCTATGTTCGTTCCCGCAAAAACATCGACGCGATGGAAGATATTATCGCTACTGGCGGTTTCGACCGTTCCCATACGTGGATGATTGGCAATTCGATCCGAACGGATATCGTCCCTGCCTTAACAGCCGGTATCCACGCGATTCATATGCAGACGGATTCGGAATGGGCCTACAATATTGTCGGTATCGATGTCGAGCCGAAAGGCGCTTTTTTTACGCTCAATCAGCTGAAGGAAGTACCCGTTACGATTCACGGTTATCTGGATCGTCAACCGTCCTAGCAGCGGAGTGCTGTTGATTGGCTTAACGACGTGATCCCACTGGATGCGGGATATACAAGAAAAGGCTTGCCGAACGTCATGACGTTTCGGACAAGCCTCTTTTGTATGCATGATAGAACGAGCGCCGTGCTAGCCCATTTCCTGTAGAACGACTTTACCGGATGAAGGATCCGCAAGGACGAGTTTGCCTGAAGTAGCTTGTCCATCCTCTCTCTTGAACGAGAGTTTCCGGGTTTCGCCCCTGGTGATAAGCGACTTTGCCATCGCTGCGGTAACCGTCTTGCCGTACTGCTCCTTCCAGATGACGAACGAACACCCTTCCTTGAAACGCATGCAGCCGAATCCCCGCTTGCCTTCCACGATTCGGCCGCCGCAGCCTGGCCGCGGACATATGGCGATGACTTCCGGGGTATTGGGGGAAGCCGCTGTCTGCTGACCGGTAGGCGCTGCTTTGGCGCGACTCTTCGTCGCCACCCGTTCCTTCTTCACCTTCGGCTCGGCGGCAGCGGTAGTGCTGCGTGACCGACCACTCCCCGTTGCAACGGCCGTTCCCGCTCCAGCGCCAGCTCCGCGGCTCTTGCTGCCGCTCGCCTTGCCGCGCCCCTTCGCAGACCGCCCGTCGTCCGTCTCGCCGAACAAGCTCGCCTCCGCTTTGGGCTGAAGCCGTACTTTGCCCACGATCATCTCCGCGAATTGCTTCACCTTCTGCATGAACTGCTCGTCAGATGCTTCACCTTTGGAGATCTGGTGAAGGCGTTGCTCCCAACGGCCCGTCATTTCCGGCGAAGCCAGCAGTTCAACGCCCGCTCCCCGGATAAGTTCGATCGCCGCGCAGCCTTTGGTCGTAATGTCGAGCCGCTTGCCGGATGGTTTAATATAACCAACCTGTTTGAGACGCTCGATCGTGGCCGCACGCGTTGCCGGCGTGCCAAGTCCGGTCTGCTTCATCGCTTCCCTTAGTTCATCGTCCTCGATCGATTTCCCCGCGCTCTCCATCGCTTTGAGCAACGTTCCCTCGGTATATGGCTTAGGAGGCTGCGTCGCCTTCTCCAACGCCTTAGCGTCCTTACACTTGACAGGATCTTGCGGGTTCACGCTAAAAGGACGATCGGTTTCCATCAGGTCATCGTCCTGATCTTCCGCCTGCTCATCCTTTTTCTTCTTCCCTTTGCCCTTGCCGGACTCCTGTTGGTCATGACCGGCCAGGACGACGCGCCAACCTGGATCGAGCTGCTCCTTGGCTCTTGTCTTGAACTGTTCGCCTTCAACCTCCGTGATCACCTCATGGTTGTTGTAGCGAGCAGGCGGATAATAATGGGACAAGAACCGCCGCACGATCATATCGTAGATATTCTGCTCTTCGGTGCTAAGCGTGCCTGGCTTCTTAGGAGTAGGCAGAATCGCATGGTGGTCCTCAACCTTGGCGGGATTGCAGACGGCTTTGTTCCCTTTGTGCACGCGGCTGCGGTCGGCGCCATTGGCTAATTGACCGTAAGCCTGCGTATGTTGCAGCATGTTCAACACATTGCCCATGACGGGGATATTCTCTTCCGTCACATAGTTCGAGCTCGTACGCGGATACGTGATCACCTTATGTTTCTCATACAACGATTGCGCGATATCGAGCGTCTTCTTCGCCGGATAGCCGTATCGGCCGTTCGCTTCCCGCTGCAGAAGCGTCAGGTCGTATAGCCGGAACGGATATTCCTTCGTTTCGTTCGTCTCGTAACTAATGATGCGCGCTGGTTTGCCTTTAACCTTCGCCGCCAGCGTCTCGGCCTTCTCTTGCTGGGTGATCCGGTCACCTTGCCATATGCCTTTATACACCATATCAGACTGCGCGAAGGTGGCCTGCACGACAAAATAAGTTTCGCTATTGAACGCGGTAATCTCCTTGTGACGATCGTAGAGCAGCGCCAGAACAGGCGTCTGAACCCTGCCTACGGATAGGAGGGTTTTGTGCCGAATCGTAAAGGCGCGCGATGCGTTCATGCCGACAAGCCAATCCGCTTCGCTTCGCGATCGCGCTGCTTTTGTGAGGTTCTCATAATCGGCGTCACTCCGCAGCGAGTCGAATCCCTTCCGGATCGTCTCCGGCGTTAAGTCCGAGATCCACAATCGATCCACCGGCTGGGACAGTTTCAGATACTGTTTGATCAGATGAAAAATAAGCTGTCCTTCCCGCCCGGCGTCGCATGCATTAACGAGCTTGTTGCATCGCTTCGCAAGCTCTCCGATCGTCTTCAACTGATCGTTCGTTCTCGGGTTCGGCCACAGCTTGAATCGTTCCGGAATGATCGGAAGATCCGCCTCATTCCATCGTTTATATCGGCTATCGTATCGATCCGGTTCGGCCAGACTGACCAGGTGACCGATCGCCCACGTAATGATGTGACGCTCGCCTTCCAAATACGTTCGTTTGTTCTGTGCCTTCGGCTCGAGAACGGCTGCGATCGTTCGGCCCATATCCGGTTTCTCTGCGATGATTAACGTTTTCAATGAATCGCCTCTCTATTCATTCCGCGCTTGTCTCCATATGTCGCTTCATTGACTTCAAGATGCTGGAAACACCTTTCCACCAATTCTTATCCTCCGCATATTGACGGTTAATCCACTGGATCGGATCTATATTGGCAGGACGGTCTTTGCTCAGCCGGTTAATCGTATTGCCCGCGATAGCGGCTGCTTGTTCCAACGTTGTGTTGTACTCCAAATAACTATGATACACGTTAAACGGATTGTTCACCATCAGTTCGGCCAATTTATGCGATCTAGGGACAAAAGCTTGCTCCTGCCCGGTTATAGCAAAGAGTAACAAAGGATGGATATCCTTCTCCTTTGCAACCTTGATGATATCATCCCGATACTCAGGCTCGGCTAGGAGGGAATTCTTCTTATTCAAATAGGCCGTCAGACGTTCGCGGTCAATTTCCGTATACCGCAAGTCTGCGGGAAGTTCGTTCAGTCGCGCTGCCGGCACTTCAACCGGTTCTACCGGGATATGCATCGCCTGCGGTTTGATCGGCAGAAAAGGGACGATCATCTTGTAGCCGTACCATAGCATACCTAATGCGACCAACATGCAGAGTACCCCGTATAGAACAGGTCTGCGTCGCACGAAGGGCGTGATCTGCTCCGCTGGCTGCAATCGAACAACGGTTTGTGCCCGTATCGGTGCTATTTTCCGCGCTTGCGTCACGGTGCTTGCATGTTGGGCCGCTTCATTGCTGAAAGACTGCCATACTTGCTGCTGCAGATCTTGCTTCCCGTTACCAGCATGCAGTTTATCGGCCGCTGTCGTCACAAGATGAATGAAGGATTCCTGCTCCACAATAAGCTGAAGCCGGTGTTCAGCCCACAAATGCAACGATTCCACTAATCGCGGTTCAGTAAGGTCGACCGTTAATGAAGCGGCGAATACATGCTCCGCGCCAACTGGACGTTTCTGTTCTATGACGACTTCCGAGAGCAGCTTGTCCGTCAGCTGTAGTCGAATCTCCTCTGGAAAATCCGGCAATTGCCGCAGCACAATCCGCTGCATGGCGTCAGTTACAATCTCGGAATGCCTTTCTGTTGGCAGCCCCGCATATTTACGTTGGACATAGCTGTGGATGTTCCGAACATCATCAGGCGTCAGTATAGCCGCGCGATCCGTCTGCACCTAAGCACCCCCGGACAAGTTATGGTATGCCCATTCTACCACAACTTTCCTGCTTACAGGGAAGCTAATTTTGCGATTTGCGATTGAACGATATCCGATTCAATAAAGGCTCGAAGCTGCTCCTTCTCGCTGAACGTAAATTGAAATTCGCAATCGCAGCCTTCATCTTGCGGGACCATCTGCGCGATTGTTCCTGCCAGATTGCAGATGACGAGCGCCGTCGGTTCGACAAGATCCGTATGGAATTGCGACGGGTCCGCAACTTCGAATTTGATATCGATGTCAATCCACTGTTCATCGCGACGCTCAATACGAGGATGGAACGCGGTGAAGGTTAATTCTCGAATATCTTCATTATCGTATTGAATCATAGCTAGTCCTCTCCTTCAGGAAGCAACAAAAAGCGCCCGAGGGCGCTTTTTGTCTACTTGTGGTTCAAGCTTATGGCAGCATTGTCGAGCCCATCAGATAGCGGTCAACCTCGCGCGCTGCTTCGCGTCCTTCATTGATCGCCCATACGACAAGGCTTTGGCCGCGGCGCATATCGCCCGCTGCGAATACTTTGTCGATGCTTGTGCGGTAGTCGCCGTACTTCGCTTTGACATTCGAGCGGCGATCTTGCTCCAGACCGAGCTGATCAATCAGCGTGCGCTCCGGACCTTCGAAGCCGACTGCGATCATAACGATATCAGCTGGCCAAACTTGCTCTGTGCCTGGGATTTCGGTATAAATACGGCGTCCGGTCTCTGGATCTACCGTACGCTCGATTTGTACAGTGTGAAGCTCTTTCACATTGCCGTTCTCGTCGCCTACGAACTTCTTCGTCAAGACGGAGAATTGACGCGGATCTTCGCCGAACAGCGCACGCGCTTCTTCTTGCGCGTAGTCGAGCGTGTATACGTTCGGGAATTGCGGCCATGGATTGTTGATGTGGTCGCGCTCAAGCGGAGCTTTCGCATGCGTACCGAATTGCGTAACCGTCTTACAGCCATGACGAAGCGCAGTACCTACACAGTCCGTTCCCGTATCTCCGCCGCCGATTACGATGACGTTCTTATCTTTTGCAGAGATATAATTGCCATCCTCAAGATTCGAATCGAGGTAGCTCTTAATCGTGCCATTCAGATAATCCATCGCAAGGTGGATGCCTTTCAGGTCACGGCCTTCGATCTCAACTTCGCGAGCTCTAGTCGAACCGCCGCACAGGACAACCGCGTCAAAGTCGCTAACGAGTTGATCAGCTGCAATATCTTTGCCGATTTCTGTATTCGTCTTGAATTCGATGCCTTCCGCTTCGAGCAAGTCCACCCGGCGCTGAACGACATCCTTCTCCAGCTTCACCGTTGGAATGCCATAAGTCAGCAAGCCGCCGATACGGTCAGCGCGTTCGAACACCGTTACCGTGTGGCCGGCTTTATTCAACTGCGCCGCGCAAGCCATGCCAGCTGGGCCGGAGCCTACTACCGCTACGCGCTTGCCTGTACGAACGAGCGGCGGTTGTGGTACAACCCAACCCTCTTCGAAGCCCTTGTCGATGATCGATTGCTCGATTGTCTTAATCGTAACCGGATCACCGATAAGGCCGACCGTACAGGAACCTTCGCATGGCGCTGGACAAACGCGTCCAGTAAACTCTGGGAAATTGTTCGTTTTATGCAAACGGTCAAGCGCTTCGCGCCACAGACCGCGATAGATAAGATTGTTCCATTCCGGAATGAGGTTGTTTACCGGGCAGCCAGACGTTCCGCCTGTCATCTCCATCCCTGTGTGGCAATAAGGCGTTCCGCAATCCATACAACGTGCACCCTGCGTGCGCAGCTGCTCGGTGCTTAAGTGCTTGTGGAACTCGTTCCAATCGTTAATCCGTTCAAGCGGACTGCGGTCAGCGGGCAGCTCGCGTTTGTAGTCCATAAATCCTGTTGGTGTAGACATGATCGCTTATCCTCCATCCTTTTTCCCGTACCCAGGTACAACTTTCTCTATCAAACTATATCGGGATTCTATCCATTATTCAAGAACAAACTTTTTGTACCGAAGGCCAATCCATTTAGAATATAGTAGCAACTTAGCCCGCTTCTGTTAAATGGATTATCCGTACAATCATTTGCACTAAATCACATATCGGTGTCATATTCAGAACACTCGAAATCTAGCTGTCAGAGGCAATTCTCTCGAACGTCTGGATGCAGAAATCGTAAGAATGTTTCTCATCTTGCTGATGGCATTCGCGCTCGGTAAGCGTGAATTCCCCCTCCGGGATCAGAGGGAAATAGGCGTCCGCCGCAAGCTCCGCCGCCACTTCAGTCAGGAGGACTTTATGCGAAAAAGGCAGGAATTGTGCATAAATATTCGCTCCTCCGATGACCATCAGCTCCTCGCCGAACACGCCTTCACCATACTTCACTAACGCTTCTTCAATCGAGTGAATGACTTCGCAGCCTTCCGGCTGATACGATTCGTCCCGGGAAAGCACTACATTCTTGCGGTTAGGCAGCGGTCGGCCTAGCGATTCGAACGTCTTGCGGCCCATGAGCACCGTCTTGCCTGTCGTCGAACGCTTGAAATGCGCCATCTCCGCGGGGAGATGCCATAACAGCTTATTCTCAAGGCCAATCCCGCGTCTGCTCTCCATCGCGGCAATTAACGTAATCGTCATGCTGCTCTCCCTCTCCTTTCGCTAGACGGACACTTCCGCTTTGATCGTCGGGTGATACTCATAATCCGTAATCTCAAAATCATCATATTCATAATTGAAAATTGAGTCCGGCTTCCGCTTAATTTTCAGCTTCGGCAACGAATAAGGCTCCCGGGTCAGCTGCAGCTTCACCTGCTCAATATGATTGCTATAAATGTGAACATCTCCGCCGTTGTAGATGAACTCGCCAACGCCAAGATCGCATTGCTGCGCGATCATATGCGTAAGCAGCGCGTATTGCGCAATATTGAACGGCAGTCCAAGGAAAGTGTCCGATGAACGCATGGTCATCATGCAGGACAGCTTGCCGTTAGCTACGTAGAATTGGAAAACGAAATGACATGGCGGCAGCTTCATATTCTCAATCTCCGCCACGTTCCACGCGCTGACCATGTGTCTGCGCGAATCAGGGTTATTCTTGATCGATTCGACGACTTGCGCAATCTGATCGATCTTACGGCCATCTGGCGTCTCCCAGGCGCGCCATTGGGAGCCATAGACGGGTCCTAGATCGCCGTTCTCGTCCGCCCACTCATTCCATATCCGAACATTATTATCCTGCAGATAACGAACGTTCGTATCGCCTTTCAGAAACCACAGCAGCTCATGAATAATCGACTTCATATGCACGCGCTTCGTCGTCACCAGGGGGAACCCTTCATTCAAATCAAACCGCAGTTGTCGGCCGAACACCGATATCGTCCCCGTACCTGTTCGGTCTTCTTTCACGACGCCATGATCCAGCACGTCCTGCAGCAAATCAAGATAAGCTTTCAACAGTAGACCTCCTCGTACATATTCCGACTTTAGTTATATTATCATACCATCATACGAACACTTTTTCGACAAATTCTTAACATTCACGCTTAAAAGACATGCTGCCAGATTTTGCGGTTCTTTGCTTATGTATCAAGGTGAAACGGCTAACGCCGTCTTTAATAGCGTAGGCCCGTTTCATTCCGGTGACATAGAGGCCCGAGTATAAAGGTGAAACTTAACCTTTCCTATATGTTAAAAAAGGCAACCGCCTTATCCTCTGGGAGGACAAAAGCGGCTGCCTTCATCATCAAGCTCTATCCATTACTTCTTAGGTGCAATCGTGTGGATTGGATGGCCCATTGCAAGCTCAGCCGTATCCATCGTGATCTCTGCAAGCGTTGGATGCGCATGGATCGTCAATGCGATATCCTCGATTGTCGCGCCCATCTCGATCGCAAGACCAAGCTCAGCGATCATGTTGGAAGCTTCAACGCCAGCGATTTGAGCGCCAAGAACAAGACCTGTCTCAACTTCATGAACAATCTTCATGAAGCCGTCTGCTCCACCCAGCGTTACCGCACGGCCGTTGCCGCCGAATGGGAACTTGCTGGATTTTACTGTGTAGCCTTTTTCTTTGGCTTCTTTCTCGGTGTAACCAACGGCTGCGCATTCCGGATCGGAGAAAGCAACTGCAGGGATACACTTGTAGTCCACTTTCGAAGGCAATCCGGAAATTGCTTCTGCAGCGACTTTCGCTTCATAAGAAGCTTTGTGCGCAAGCGCAGCGCCTGGCACGATATCGCCGATAGCGAAGATGTGCGGAATGCTTGTGCGGCATTGATCGTCAACTTCGATCAGGCCACGGTCAGTCATTTTGATGTTGATCAGGTCAAGACCCAGCTCGCCATCCGTATTCGGACGACGACCAACCGTTACGAGCAGATAATCTGCCGTTACGGACTTCGTCTCGCCGTTTACTTCGTACGTTACTGTAACGTCTTTGTCGGTTTGCTCCGCGCTCTTAGCGAGGGCGCCGTTGACGATTTCAACTTTGTTTTGTTTCAGATGTTTCACGACAAGCGAGCTCATGTCTTTGTCGAAGCCAGGCATGATGGTGTCCGCACCCTCAAGAATCGTAACTTCCGTTCCGAATTTCGAGTACATTTGGCCAAGCTCGATACCTACATAACCGCCGCCGATAACAACGAGGCTTTTCGGCACTTCTTGCAGCGACAATGCTTCTGTCGAAGACAGAATGCGGCCGCCGTAAGGGAAAGGCTTCAGCTCGATTGGACGGGAACCTGTTGCGATAATGCAGTTTTTGAAACGGTAACGAGGAGCTTCTTGGTCGTTGAACAGACGTGCCTCGTTCTCGTTGATGAACATCACTTCGCCGGAGAACATTTGGATCTTGTTAGCTTTGAGCAGCATCTCAACGCCGCTTGTCATTTTGTTGACAACGGAGTTTTTGTAGTCTTGCACTTTCGTGAAGTCTACGGAGATGTTCTCGGCGGACAGACCGAATTGATCGGCGTGTTGCATCGCCTCATAGTGATGAGCCGAGTTGATCAGCGCTTTGGAAGGAATACAGCCGACGTTCAGACACACGCCGCCCCATTTACCTTTATCAGCGATCAGAACTTTTTGACCCAGTTGAGCTGCACGGATTGCTGCAACATAACCACCAGGACCTGCACCAATGACTAGTGTATCGATATCGAGTGAAGCGTCTCCTACTACCATGGGTTATACCTCCATTACGAGCAGTTGCGGATCAGCAAGCAGCTGCTTGATGTAGTTCATAAAGTTTTGTGCCGTAGCACCATCGATGAGACGGTGGTCGAAGCTTAAGGAAAGCGCCATAACTGGAGCAACAACGATCTGGCCGTTCTTAACAACCGGTTTCTCGGAGATGCGGCCTGTGCCAAGGATTGCAACTTCAGGGAAGTTGATTACCGGCGTGAAGAACATGCCGCCTGCGGAACCGATGTTCGTGATCGAGATTGTGCTGCCTTTCATCTCTGCTGGTGTCAGTTTGCCGTCACGGCCGCGTGTTGCAAGATCGCGGATTGAATCAGCAACCATCCACACATTCTTGCGGTCCGCATCATGGATAACAGGAACGATTAGGCCGTTGTCTGTATCTGTTGCGATACCGATGTTGTAGTACTTCTTGTAGACGATCTCTTGCTTCTCTTCGTCCAGCATTGCGTTCATGATCGGGAACTGACGGCATGCAGCCACGAGCGCCTTAACGATGAACGGCAGGTAAGTGAGCTTAACGCCTTTCTTCTCTGCCAAAGGTTTCGCTTTCGTACGAAGCGCTACAAGCTCGGTTACGTCAACTTCGTCCATGATCGTAACATGTGGAGCTGTGTATACGGACTTCGACATTGCGTTCGCGATTGCCTTACGGATGCCTTTGAACGCTACGCGTTCTTCCGGACGCTCGCCTGCTACAACCGTTACAGCTGCAGGAGCTGCCTTCGCTTCGGTTGCAGGGGCTTCAGCTGCTTGTGCCGCCGGAGCTGCCGTGCCGCCGCCAGCTGCGAATGCAGTGACATCTTCACGCGTAATACGGCCGTTCTTGCCAGTTCCGCTGATTGTTGCGATATCCACGCCTTTTTCACGCGCGAATTTGCGAACGCTCGGTGTTGCCAGAACCGGACCAGCGGATGTTGGAGTTGGAGCAGGTGCAGCCTGTCCTGCAGGAGCCGCTTTCTCTTCAGCCGCCGGAGCAGGTGCTTTCTCTTCGGCAGCAGCTGGCGCTTCAGCTTGCTCAGGCAGATCGCCTTCTGCATCGATGATCGCGACTACTTCGCCGACGTGGCACACTTGGCCGTCTTTCGTGAATACTTCCAATACTTTACCATTAACCGGACAAGGCACTTCTACAATCGCCTTATCGTTCTGTACTTCCATAATAATATCGTCGTCAGTTACGCTGTCGCCTGGCTTGATATGCATTTTGACGATTTCGCCCTCATGCAGGCCTTCGCCCAGCTCTGGGAACCGGTATTCAAATTTTGCCACTTGCGGTACCTCCTCAAAGGTTGGTGAAGCGAATGCCCATTCTAAGCGAATAGCATCCGCCCCAATCTTGTAATGCGTGTATGGATTAGTTCAGGAATAAATTAGAATTCCCGTACTTTGTTCACTGCTGCGATGATGCGAGCTTGAGTCGGGAGCCACGCGTCTTCGATTTGCGCGAACGGATAAACAGTATCCGGACCGGCTACGCGAAGAACAGGCGCTTCCAGGTGAAGAATGGCTTTCTCGTTGATTTGCGTGATGATCTCGGCAGCCGCACCGGAAGTTTTTTGTGCTTCTTGAACGACGATCGCGCGGTTCGTTTTCTTAATCGAAGCAACGATCGTATCGATGTCGAGCGGAAGCAGCGTACGAAGGTCGATAACTTCAGCGCTTACGCCTTGCTTCTCAAGTTCTTCAGCAGCTTTAACCGCCGTATGAACCATCAAGCCGTATGCGATGATCGTTACGTCTTTACCTTCGCGAACAACGTTCGCTTTGCCGATTTCGATCGTGTATTCGCCCTCTGGAACCTCTGCACGGAATGCACGGTACAAGTTCAGGTGCTCCATGAAGAATACAGGGTCGTTATCACGAATCGCGGAGATCATGAGACCTTTTGCATCGTAAGGATTCGAAGGGACGATAACTTTAATACCCGGCGTCTGGATTGCAAGACCTTCAAGGGAGTCCGTGTGAAGCTCAGCAGCTTTAACGCCGCCGCCGAATGGCGTACGGAATACGATCGGCGAGTTGTAACGGCCGCCGGAACGGTAACGCATACGAGCCGCTTGAACGAACATTTGGTCAAGCGCTTCGTAGATGAAGCCTACAAATTGAATTTCGGCAACCGGACGGAAGCCCTGAATGCCCATACCTACTGCCATACCGGCAATTGCGGATTCAGCAAGCGGCGTATCGAATACGCGGTCCTCGCCGAATTCTTCTTGCAGACCTTCGGTAACGCGGAATACGCCGCCGACTTTACCCACGTCTTCGCCGAAGGCGACTACGTTAGTATCGCGTTTCATTTCCACGCGCATCGCGTCGCGGATCGCTTCCAACATATTCATTTGTGCCATGTTCGTTGGTTCCTCCTAAGAGTGTTCTATTCCTGCACAGCGAATTCGCTTCGGGATTCACTGATGAATGCTTATCTATATAATGGAAAGTAAATCGTGGTACAGGACCGCCGCCAGGCAGCAGCCCTGTCCTATATTCGATTCCGCTCTGTCGGCTTCTTATTGGAAGTCGGCTTTTTGCTCTTCCAGGTGAGCTGGCGTGTGCTCGAACATCGAATCGATAAGGCCTGAAACAGTCATTTTCTCTGTTGCCTCGGCTTTCTTGATGTTGTCGTTCACAGCAGCCTTCGCTTCTTCTTTGACACGGTTCGTGTCTTCCTCAGTCCAAAGGCCTTTCTTCTCGAGGAACTTGCCGAAGCGGATCAGCGGATCCTTCTCCATCCATTCGCTCTCTTCGTCCTTCGTACGGTACTTCGTCGCATCGTCCGCAAGGGAGTGTGGACGGAAGCGGTACGTGATGAGCTCGATCAGCGTAGCGCCTTCGCCGTTACGGCCGCGCTCAGCTGCTTCGGATACTGCTTTGTACACGGCAAGAACGTCCATGCCGTCAACCTGCACGCCTTTGATGCCTGCTGCGATTGCTTTGTGTGCGATCGAAGGAGCAGCCGTTTGCTTCGCGTAAGGAGTCGTGATTGCATAACCGTTGTTCTGAACACAGTAAATGACTGGAAGTTTGTATGCTCCAGCAAAGTTCAGACCTTCGTAGAAATCGCCTTCGGAGGAGCCGCCGTCACCTGTATACGTGATTGCTACGCGCTTCTCGTTCTTTTTCTTGAATGCCATGGCAACGCCTGTTGCATGGAGGATTTGGGCGCCGATGATGATTTGTGGCATCAGTACGTTAACACCCTCTGGGATTTGACCGCCGTGCTGATGGCCACGGGAGTACAGGAAAGCTTGGTAAAGCGGAAGACCGTGCCATACGATCTGCGGCATATCACGGTAGCCCGGGCATACGAAGTCTTCTTTGTTCAGCGCGTATTCGCTGCCGATCATGGAAGCTTCTTGGCCGGATACCGGCGCATAGAAGCCAAGGCGTCCTTGACGGCCCAGGTTTACTGCGCGCTCATCCCAAGTGCGGGTAAATACCATACGGTACATAATTTCTTTTAATTGGTCATCCGAAAGGTTCGGGAGAAGATCAGGATTAACAACTTCGCCTTCTGGCGATAGAACGGACAGCGGATAAACCGGTTCCGTTTGAACTTCGTAAGGCAGCTTGCTTAACAGCTTGCTCATTAAGGTTCACCTCAGCTTAATATTTGAAAAAACACAGGTCACTGTTATAGAATGATTATAACCCTGTTCAACCCGAATGGTCAAAGCATAAAATCGCTTAACCCGTTGATTTTTCACACATTGTGCGTTTTTTCAACGCGGATTGTATATGTAACAGGCTCCTTTTTTCTATAGTACAGAATAGTACACAAGACAGATTACGAGTAAACCTGGGCATAATACCCCTTCTTTTTGTTTGCCCGAAATTGGATGAACTCATGCAAGCTCGAGAGGAGAACAGCAATATGACAGATTCACGTTACTTGAAACGCACCATTGTCAAAGACACCGTCCCCAGCCAATACTTGCCGGAAGGACAGCGGGAGCTTCGGGTCTTCCTTCCCCCTGGCTACAACGAGGTATTAAGTTATCCTGTCGTCTATTGTCAGGATGGCGAAGATTTCTTCAACTTCGGCCGGGTTGCCACCATCGCCACGCAATTGATCCTGGATGAAGGCATCGAACCTTTCATTATTGTAGGCGTAGACGTCGACAAGAAGAAACGGACAGACGAATACGCTCCGGACGGCCCCCTTCACGATGGTTATGTCCGATTCTTCGCCGATGAGCTCGTTCCTTATATAGAAGCCAAATATGCTGCTCGCCGCGTAAAGGAAGAGCGGATTCTCGCGGGCGATTCGCTTGGCGGCACCGTGTCGCTTCATATCGCGCTTCGTTATCCAAATCTGTTCAACCGCATTATCGCCTTATCCGGCGCGTTCTATCCGTCCTCGCAGGCAATTGCTGCCCAAGCTGGCGATCTGAGCGATCTGGAGCTGTTCATGATCGTCGGCCTTCAAGAGGATGCCTATGAAACCGACCGCGGCGTGTTCAATTTTGTCGCGATCAACCGGGAGATGAAGCAGCTGCTCGAGGCCAAAGGCGCCGTAACGCATTACGGCGAGCATGACGGCAAGCATGTATGGGGCTTTTGGCAAAAGCATATCCCCGCCTCGCTCAAAACTTTCTTGCGGCAAGAAAGCTAGCCTTCAACCGTGACATTGCGTCTCAAGCGAAACTTTCGTAAATGAGCAAAAAGACCGTTCTCACGAGATTCTCTCGGGAAAACGGTCTTTTTATGTACGCCTCTTCTATTGAAGCTTCTCTAATCGGATGCGGTCGATCAACTTCGCGCAGCCTTCGCTCACCAGTTCGTAAGTCTCCTCGAAATTACCGGTATAATAAGGGTCCGGCACATCGGGCGTCTTGCGTTCCGGAAGCAGATCCATAAACTTGAACACTTTCGGATGGCCATCGCATTTGCTGCCGAACAGCTGCCTTACATCCCGTTCATTGTTGCTGTCCATGCAGACAATGTAATCAAAGTCATGATAATCGCTGAGCCGCACTTGCCTCGCCCGCATTCCTTCATAAGAGACGCCATGCTCATCGAGCAATCTGCGTGTGCCTTCATGAGGGATTTTACCGAGATGCCAGTCCCCGGTTCCTGCCGAATCGACCTCGATCGTCTCCGTTAATCCTTGTTCTCTAAGTTGTTGCTTGAATACCGCCTCAGCCATTGGCGAACGGCAGATGTTGCCCAGACAAACGAACAGTACTTTGATCATTGGCGTTCCCCCCTCTGCATGTTGTTGTCGGCCGCGATTGAATGGTCGTCTTGATGTACGGATTGCGCCAGCGCATATTTAAGCGATCTGCGCGGCAGGCGCCATTTGAAATGAACCGACATCATCCGGAAAGCGACCACGACGCAGAACAGCGTAAGCAGCTCAAGCGGTGTCTTGAACCAACCCAATCCGACCACCGCGCCCGCTATCATGGCCCATACCGCATAAATCTCATCGCGGAGTACAAGTGGTTTCCTACCCGCCAGGACGTCACGGATCATCCCGCCGCCGATCCCGGTCAACATTGCCGCGACGATGACCGCTGACAGCGGATGTTTGCCCGTAGCATACAACGCCCCTTGAATCGCGAATGCGGCTAGTCCAATCGCATCGAAGAACGCCTCGCTCTTACGCCATTGCTGAATCCAACCGACAGGCAGGATGAATGCGATCGTCATGGCAACTACCGCCGTCTTCAACAACAAGCCCTGCGACCACAATGTCGTCACTGGAATACCAATCAGCAAATTCCGCACGACCCCTCCGCCGAATGCCGTTACTAACCCCAGTACGTATACGCCTAGAATATCGTATTCCTCTTCCATGGCTACAATCGCGCCGCTCACGGCAAAAGCGATTGTACCGATAATGCTAAACACGGTAAAGACGTCCATATCCACATGCCAATTCAACGAATGATGCCTCCGTCGTCCGCGTGACACTTCCCAAGCTCATCCCTACGTGTGTCGAACGGTGTCCGTATTTTTCCCTTTCCCATTTTAGCCGCGGTACTAAAGTTTGCGCAAGAGAACTTTTGCGAACATGTTCCAAGATATTTTTTGAAAAGCGGTTCATGTTTCGTTTATTATGCGCGGGAAGGCACATGGCGAAGCGTATTTCTTTCCGAACAATTCTAATCATCGCCATTACGCATCGATGCTGGTCAATCTCATTGCTCCCTAGTATACTGGGGCAATACATACTTTTGGCTAGCGAAAGGAAGAACGACTATGCAAGCTCGCCGCATTCTCATCTTTACTGGTGGACGGCTAGGAGAGTGGGCACTGCCCCTAATACAGGAAGACGACTACGTAATCGGCGCTGACCGCGGCGCGTACTATCTGGTCTCGCACCAGATCCGCCCGAATCTGGCGATCGGCGATTTCGATTCGGTCACGCAGGCCGAGATGGAGTTTCTTAGACAGGAATGCGAACATGTCGAAGCCTGTGATCCGATCGACAAGGATTTCACGGATACCGAGTTGGCTTTTCGTTATGCAATGGCGCAGCACCCGCGCGAGATTATACTTATAGGCGCTCTGGGAACCCGCTTCGATCATTCCCTGGCGAACATTCATTTGCTGAAAACCGCCGTTGATCATAACGTGCCCGTCTCTATTGTGGACGAGCATAACCGCGTGAGGGTCATCACGGATCGCTTGCTTTTGCAAAAAGCAGACGAATACGCTCACGTCTCCCTTCTGCCTTTGACAACGGAAGTCACCGGCATCGATCTCGAAGGATTCCGCTATCCGCTGCAAGACGCAACCTTGAAGATCGGCCAGTCGCTCGGGATCAGCAACGTGATCGAGGCAAAAGAAGGGAGCATCCGGATTCGTTCCGGCCTGCTCCTTGTGATTGAAAGCAAAGATTAGCTTCGACTTTTAATTAGCTTCGACCTTTATAAGGTAGGATCATCCGCCGATTTCTCGATGGTGAGGCCAGATACATACTTGCGCTTCATCATTTTTCTTATCTTGCGATCCGCCTTCGTCTCGAATACGATGTCCATATCATAATCCTCACCAGGATACAGCTGATCGGCGGCGATATATAGCGACAATCGCTTCCGGTTAAAGGTGAGCTTCTGCTTCTGCACTTGTACGACCACCTCACCCCGTTCATCCGCGGCTTTATAGACGATCCCCGTTCGTTTCAACGGATAAATCCATACGCAATCTCCTGCCTGAAAAGCTCGCTTGCTTGTTCCCTCTCCAGCCCCTGCCTCTACTTCATTCTGTTCGCCTGTCTTCAAAGTCGCTTCCTGTTTGGCATTCGATTTGCTATGACCGGCATGCATGGGGACATAAGGCTGGAGTTCTTCTGCAGCATCAGTTCCGGAACTTGCCTGCTGAACTGATGTATTCTTAAACAAAGCCGCTCTTGCCTCAGCTCGTGCGATGACATGCTCGGGCAACCCGTACCGCTTTGCGATAGCAAAAGCAAAACTGTCCCCTGCTTCGCCAATCTCGAGCCGATACAGCGGCCGTAGCGTCTCCGGATCAAAGGCCATTCTCGCGTTGGCGCAGCCATCCGTTCGTGCGGCGAATCGCTTAATCTCGTTAAAATGCGTGGTTGCGGCCACTAGCGATTGCCGGCTCAGCAGTTCTTCCAAGATCGCGATCGACAGTGCGATACCTTCGCCGGGATCGGTTCCTGCTGCGAGTTCATCAAGCAATAACAGCGACCTTGTGCCTGCGGAATTGAGCATTTCCTTCATGTTCGACATATGCGCCGAGAAGGTGCTAAGCGAATGCTCGATGCTCTGGCCATCGCCTACATCGGCCATAATGTGATCGAACAGTCCCAGTTCCGTGCCCGGTTCCGCCGGAAGCAGCAAACCCGATTGCAGCATGAACGCCATCAGCCCCATCGTCTTCAGCGTCACCGTCTTGCCTCCCGTGTTCGGTCCGGTAATCATCAGCTGTCTCCAGCTTCGTCCGAGTTCAACATTCAGCGGAAGGCAGTTCTTGCCGAGCAGCGGATGCTTGGCATTCACGAGCTTGATCATCGGCGTCGGGGCAATAGGAACTGCAATGCCATCCCAGGTTCGAGACAGTTTGGCCCGCGCAAAAATAAAGTCAAACGACGCCATCGCTTCAATATTCCAGCGCAATTGATCGCCATACGTCTCCGCAAGCTCGGATAGCGTCGATAGGATCACGGTTTTCTCCCGCTCCTCTTCCGCTTGCCACAGCTGCCATTCGGATTGCAACTCCGCGATATCAGCCGGTTCGACGAACAAGGTCTGACCGCTGGCAGACTCATCCCATACAGTCCCTGGCACCTGCTTGCGAAGTTCGCGCTTCACCGGAATGACATAGTGGCCGCCGCGTTTGCTTATAATCTGCTCTTGCAAAGCCGCTTTGTATTTGCCCATCGTCTGCTGAAGTCGACGCTCAATTCGATCCTCTAGCGCAGCTAGCTGACGCCGTATATCTCCCAAATAAACGCTTGCCTGATCGGTCAGCTGGCCATAACGTAAGCAGCGCTCAAGTTCATCCCGCAGATTGGCGCAATCATGCATGGAGTCGGCATAGCTGCTGATCGTCGGGGCCGCATGATGCTTCGACTGCATATACCGACGCATCTGCGCGACGGACGCAAGCCAAGAGGCAAGAAAGGTCAGCTCTTGTTCGTTATAGATCCTTCCCTTGCCGAGCAGTTGGATGAACGGCTCGATCCCTTCCATTGCGGACAACGGAATGCTTGCCCCGGTATCGAGCAGTCTGGCTGCTTCGTCCGTTTCGTTCATCCAAGCACGCACAGTCCGCTCATTCGAGCTAGGCTCATGCAGCTCCGCCAGTCTTCTGCCTGCCGTAGATACCGTATAGTCCGTGAGTTGTTCCTTGATTTTGTCGTATTCCAATCGCTTCATGCTAGCCTGGTTCATCATTGTTCTCATCCTCCTAAGGGTTGCTGGAAAACAAAAAAGGGAACAAGAAGCGCATGCGCTTCCCGTTCCCTAGTTCTCTTCGGCCAGCCTTCCTGCACCCATCCACACCACGATACTTTGAACAGCACACTACGCTATTTCGGTTATTCGAAAAAGCGCCGTGGCGGCCATTCGCTACTCGTCGGAATGTATGCAAAAAGACAGAAAAAAAGCGTGCTCCAAGAGCACGCTGATTCGCCGAAATGAAAGGCGGAAATCATCATGTTCTTAACTCATGAGACCAGCCGAATGAGTAACACGAAACAGACCTGCCAAATTCGTCAGCAAGTTCAATTCGATTCGTTACGTACATTCAAACTGAATATCAAATTACGAGTTAAGAACACCAGCAAACATTAAAATTTCCCCTTGCATTGTAAGATAATCCTATCTTATGCCGAATGAAGGCTTGACGTCAAGTCCGGCTTTCCTTCACGACGGATGAACGCGACTTCGCGCCTTAGACCTGCACCTGAAGACCGCCATATGCGAACCCGACTTGCTGGGGCAGAGCATAATCGCGTCTCCTATCAATATCATGCGAGATATGGGTGAACAAGGTACGACCAGGCTGCAGCTCTTGGAGCAACTCCAGCGCTTCCTTCACGTCGTAGACCGACCGCGTCTCGAACGGAAACGGTTCTTCATAGAAACTCGTACCGAGTACGAGCAAATCCAGCCCGTACAAAGGTTCGCGCTGTTCTTCCGTCAATGCGATCGAGTCCGAGCAATACGCCCATGCATGCTGATCCACGATGTTCGTGAATTTAAAGGCATAAGCGTATCCGTTCTTGCCGTGGTTGACGCGCCAGCAATCTACCGTCCAATCCCCCAACTGAAAAGGGCCTTGAATCGGAATGAAATCGATCTGGCGGCATAACCAAGGAAAACGGTTCGTAATCTCGCCGATCACATCCGGCATCGCAAAAGCGGTCCCCTTCCGACCAAGCCAGCGGCAAGCATCCGCCCACTCCGCCAATCCTGCAATGTGATCAAAATGCGCGTGGGTGATGAGAATGCGATCAATGAACCGCAATCCCGCCTGCTCCATTTGCTCCCGCCAATCCGGGCCGCAATCAATCAACACCGTTCCGAAGGACTCGTCCTGCAGGTGTACGAGCGACCGCCTTCTACGGTTCACGCCGCTTGTCCGCGCTTCTTCACAGACATCGCAAGAACAATAGATACGAGGGACCCCCATGGAATCCCCCGTCCCCCAAAAGCTTATTGTCGTTGGCACGATTGCCCAACCTCCTACAAACCTAAGCCTAAAGCTTACAGCTCTTTCAATTCGATCGACGTTCGGCCATTCAGCTGGGCCACCATATCATGCCACTGCTGCGGCTTGTCAGGCAATGCCGAGTAGTAAGTGTGCAAGAACTGGGTCACTAACGAAGCCGGAACGCTCGTCATCTCTTCGTCCGCAGGGAGGAAGGACAGATCCAGGCCCGTGACCGCCTCTCCGTTCTCTTCCCAAGAAGGATGCACATAAGGGAAGTCGAGACGGCGATAACCGATATGCGACAATACTTCACGGCGGACATACGGATTCATCGGCGTGTTCCCGCTGAATTTGTGCTCCGACTCGCTAGGGTTGTAGATCTCGGCGAACATGCCTAGCGGCTTCGTTCCGCTGCCAGCCGCTAATTGCGCCAAGTCGCGCTCGCGGCTCTTCAGCAAGAATCGTCCGATGCCGAGTCCGGCGCGGCCGATGATCGTAAAATCGGTCATCGCTACGTGCATATCCGGGTAGTAGCGATACTCCGTCGCTCCGACAACTTCGCCTTCATGGACGGCAACATATACATGAATGGTCTCGTCTTGAATAGGACCGGCCCATTTATCGAAGGCAAGTACCTCCTCCGGCGGGAAAACTTGCTGCATCAACAGATGCATTTTGGCAAAAAGCGGATGTTCAATCGATTGAATACGTATATATTCCATTAGCTTCCCAACCTTTCTTCTCCGGTGTAAAAGGGATTGCGCCATTCCATCAGCGCGGCATAATTCAACGATTCCTCATCGTCAAGGTAGTTCGCTTCCACCCCGATGGGCAACCGGCCGCAGCGCAAGAGGAAGGTGATTACAGGGTCCTTCCACTGGCCCGTGATAACCCCTTCCAAGTAGGCTTCCGCAGACATGGTGTCTGCGACATGATGGTACCCTGGCATTCGTCCGCCGCCCAACAGTCTGCGCAAGCGCAGATGGACAACGACCTCGTACATGGTCTGCATCAGCCACTTGCCAATTCCGTACTTGCGATATTCCGGAATGACGCATACATCTACGACATATAACGTATCGCCATTCGGATTGTGATTCCGGATGAAACCATTATCCGAGATCGTCGACCAACTGTGAGAGCCTTCCAGCTGGCTCTCGTCGACTATAAGCCCCGTCATCGAGCCGACCAGCTTCCCATCCGCTTCGACGCATAGCGCGCCTTCCGGGAACCGGGTGATGTGCTCGTGAAGCTGCTCCTCATTCCACCATAATTCCGACGGATAAGGCGGCGGGAAACTCTCGCGCTGGATCGCAATCATCCCCTCATAATCTTCCATCGTATAGTTACGAATCCGAATCCGCTTGGGAATGCCTGAAGCATACACGATCAGTTCTTTATGCAAGGTTAGGATCACTTCCAATCCGGATACAAGTCCGTGCGGCGGTCCCTCCATGTTGTGACCGATCCTGCTGCGCGCACTTCGTCCAACAGCTGCAAATTCAGGTCCGCGACCACGAGCATGTCATCATTCATAATGCCTTCGGCCAAGATGCCGGCAGGCGGGAATGGAATATCGTTCGGCGATATGATCGCAGCCTGCCCGAAGTTCGCGCGCATCAGATCAACCTTACGCAAGGAACCGACCGTCCCCGTCGTTACGACATAGACTTGATTCTCCACCGCTCTGGCATGGCAGCAATACCGGACACGGTAGAAGCCATGGCGGTCATCCGTGCAGGAAGGGCAGAAGATAACATCCGCGCCTTTGGCTCTAGCCATCCGCACGATCTCAGGGAACTCAATATCGTAGCACGTGAGCATCGCGATCGTCCCGAATTCGGTTTGGAATACTCTAAGCGATTCCCCTTGCGCCATATCCCAGCCTTCTACCTCGGTTGGCGTCAAATGCAGCTTAGGCTGCACTTCTACACGGCCATCCGGATAGAATAGATGCGCGGCATTCTGCCGCTTCTCCTCGCCCACCTCGATGACATGCGTACCGCCAATGATATGCATGCGGTATTCCGAGGCAAGCCCTTGGAACAACGCGATGTATTCCTCCGTAAACGTTGGGAGACGATCAATGGTCAATGCCTCTCCCGTCTCGTCGCCTATGGACAGCAACTGCGTCGTCATGAACTCCGGGAACAGAACGAAATCTGCTCCATATTCCGATGCGTTGCGAATGTAATGTTTGACCTGGTCGGCGAATTGCTGAAAGCTGCTGATATCCTCCAGCTTATATTGAACAGCGGCAACCCGAAACTTCATGATTATGCCCCCTAATGATATCGATACATCGAAATATGTTACTTCTTATGCGGCAGAACGACCGTAATCGTCGTACCCTTCTCGGGCTTGCTGAACACATCAATCTGTCCTTCATGCAAGTCGATGATTCGCTTAGCGATCGATAACCCCAAGCCAACTCCGCCGGTCGAGCGGCTCCTAGCGCCATCAACCCGGAAGAAGCGCTCGAACAGATGCGGCATATCGTTCTCCGGAATGCCGATTCCTTTGTCGGCGACCGCAATCCGAACGGAGCCTTTTGTTAGACTGATAATGATGTCGATGGGTTCCTTGCTGTACTTGATGGCATTGTCGAGCAAGATCACCAGCAGCTGTCTGATTTTCTCCTTGTCGGCCATCATCCTGACATCGGTCTTAGGCGTATGTACCCGGATCACGCGTTGGAACGTCGCATGCAGCATATCCGCCGTTTCGTCGGCCAGATGAACCAGATCGAAGGTCTCTAATCTCAGCCAGTCCTCCTGTTCGGCCTCTGCAAGCATCAGCATCGATTTCGTCAAATTCTGCAGCCGCTGCGCTTCTTTGCTGATCGCTTCCACCGCTTCATCGCGGACATTCTGATCATCCCTGCCCCAACGGCTGAGCATATTGGCGTAGCTGGAGATGACCGTAAGCGGCGTCTTCAGTTCGTGAGAGGCATCTGCTACGAATTGCCGCTGACGGGCGAAGGTGCGGTCAAGCTTGTCGATCATCTGATTGAACGCTCTGGCCAACTGTTCGAGCTCCGCGGACTGCTCCTTGCTGCCCAGCTCAATCTTGCGCAGCTTGCCGCTGCGGTCGATTTCGCGCATCGTCTGGACCATATGCTGAATCGGCGAAGTCAACCTGGACGTGAACCAATAGGTTCCGATGACCGCGAACAGAATCGCGCCGGCGCTCGTGATGGTCAAAGCGATGACGAGCACCTTCAAATAACTGTCGAGCATCGTCAGCTTCCGATAGAGCTCCAGGACGCCGATGACCTTCTGTCCCTCGTACAGCGGCACGCGCATATAAATCACGCGTTTGCCTTCGATGAACATCATGCCGGTATCGTAATGCGTCAGGAACAGCGGCTTGAGCGCGAGCAGTTCCTCATCTGACCCTTGGGCGTTAATTACACGGCCTTCCGGCGAAATAATTCGGATCAGCTCATTCACATTATAATAGTCCCGAAGCAGATCGGTTGCTGTTAAACCCGTCACATGATCAATCCGGGGATCCTCGAGCAGGATGTTCACTTTATTCGTGAGCAGTTGCTCTTCACTGCGGATCGTAATTTTGATTACGAACAAATAAACGAAAATATTAAACAGAATCAGAATGAAGATAAGCCAGAAGATCGTGAAAAAGGTAAATCTGCGGCGAAGGGTCATGCATCAGGCTCCTTCAGCATGTAACCGACCCCGCGAACCGTATGAATCAGTTTATGACGATAGCCTTTGTCGATTTTCTGACGCAAATAACGGATGTACACATCGACGAGATTGGTCTCGCCGATGAAGTCATAGCCCCATACCTCGGACAAAATATCTTCACGCGACTTCTCTTCATTCTTATGTTCGGCAAGAAACACGAGCAGCTCGAACTCGCGCGGCGTAAGCTCGATCGGCGTTTCCTTGCGGAATACTTTGCGCGTCCGCAGCTCGATCGACAGGTCGGCAGCCTTCAAGACGTCCGGACTTTCGTTCTCGCGCGGCTGCTGGCCGAAGATGCGCAGTAAATTCCGCACCCGCGCGAGCAGCTCTTCCATTGCGAACGGCTTCGTTATGTAATCATTGGCGCCATGCTCAAAACCGCTTACTTTGTCCGGAATCGTATCGCGGGCAGTCAGCAGTATTATCGGAATCAGGTTGCCGCCTTGCCGCAATCGGCGCAGCACTTCAATTCCGTTAAGCTCAGGCAGCATCACGTCGAGCAGCACAAGATCCCATTCGCCGGAACCAGCCAGCTCCAGACCTGTCCGACCGTCGGCAGCTCTTCCTACGGTGTAGCCCTCATGCTCCAATTCAAGCTGAAGGATCCGCGCAATGCCATCTTCATCTTCTATTACGAGTACACGTTCATTCATAGTTGTCCACCTACTTATACTAGACTTCCCCCATCTTTATCCCCCTTCATCATAATGAAGCTCAGACAGGTTTTCAAGCCAGTAAGTTCTGCGTCTTGGTCAATGCCAGCGAACGCTCCGCGATTCATTGTACCACAGCCCTGTCAAGCCTGACCACTTTAGGCAAGGTGCATCGCTTGACGCTGTCTATGTTGGCGTAGGCTCGTTTCAATCCCGGAGAAGCAGAAGATGATTAATAAGCGTGTATATTAAATGTGCTTATATTTCAAAAAACTTACGGTTAAGCGCTTCAAAAGCTGTCTTGACCTGCTTGCGCAAACGCCGGTCTTCAGTTATCCATCTCCCTTCCCAAAGCAAATTCACCAACTTATCGGGCGGCAGCTGAGGGATCGCGGCAACCGGCCTCCGCGGCAGCATGTCCATCCACTCTTTGCGTCTGGAGAATGGAACATCTTTGTTCAATACCCAATGAGTCGCGCGACCTGCGGCCTCCCGTTCCAGTTGCACCTTTTCAGCTGCCGCCAGTCGCTTCATTGTCCATTTGGACGGGAACGGGTCCGCTACCATTACAAGGTGATCAGCGTTCTGCAGCAGCTGCTCCGCCTCCGGAAGCATCCAACTGCCAGACAGGTCGATCACCAGCACATCGCAAGCCAGCTGCTCAATCATGAGGTTAAGCTTTCGTCCGTCATCTCTCAAATCCTCCGCATGGCGATTCGGGCGAAGCATATGCCATTGGACGCCTTCTTTGATGTAACGCTCATAACGAGGATCCAGCAGCTTGTTGGCTTGATAAGGCACAAGAGACGAAGAATCGAGTAGCGCATACCATTCCGGAGATACGGCAGCGTGCTCCATAGCCGCGCAATGCAACCCACGTTCGGCCAATAAGATCGCAAGCGTGATCGCAACGAACGAAGCACCGGCCCCTGGCGATAATGAAGCCACAACAATCTGACGAGCCAAGTTGGCAGATGGGTGCACGCGGCCAAAATTAATATTGGCTATTTCCCTTTCATCTTGCCGATGCCGGGGCATGGCTGGCGAACCTTCCCAACTCGGTCCAATTGGGCCGGACAGACGTGCGTGCACACCGGCTAAAGCTCTGCCGACCTCTTCCATGTCCTTGTAACGGTCAGTGGCGCGAGGCTCTAGCATCCGATACACGATGCCGCGCAGGTCAACGGGAACATGATCGGGAAGAGCAGCATTCGCGGTTCGTGCCCGGCCGCCACCCAGCACATAGAACAGAAGCGCGCCAAGCCCATAAATATCTGTTCGTGCATCACTCTGTGATTGCCCATTCTGCTCCGGAGCGGCGAAACCCGGCGTGCCGAGCAGTGAAGTATCGCGGTGAGCACCTTCCTTGTAACTTCGTGCAATACCAAAATCGATCAGCCGGACTTCCCCTGTCCGATCGATCATGACATTCGTCGGTTTCAGATCCCGATGGATAATGGGCGGGCACTGTCCATGCAAGTAGTTCAGCACATCAGCCAGCTGAACCCCGATTGCTATGACGGTCAACAGCGACAATCCTTCACCCGATTGATCCATAAAGGTACGTAGATTATAGCCATCAATGTACTCCATGACCACAATTTCCACGCCTTCGTTGTCAGGCGGACAGTAATCGACGATTGCGGGCAGACGGGGATGATCCAGCCGCATGAGCAGCGCAGCTTCCTCGACTTTGTAGTGACCATCCGACGATGGCGGCCGATTCACTTTCACTGCACGGAGCCTGCCGTCCAACCGCAAGTCCTCTGCCGCATACACATCCCCCATTCCGCCTTGACCGATCGCCCCAAGGATGCGGTAACGGCCTGCTATCGTGGTGCCTTGCTGAAGAACAATGCCCATGGTAATCCCCCTTTGCGACATAAAAAAGCACCCCGAGCCGCGGCAATCTGCCGATATCAGCCCGGGATGCTTTCCCGTTGGTATTTATTTTTTCACGAGGTATAACGTAATCTCTTCCCGGTTGTGGAAGAGCTGTTTGGCCTTCCGCAGCACGAAGACCGTGCCGAAACGGGAGATAACATCCTTAATCGTCTGCAGCGGTTTCTTGTGCATCAGTTTCACCGTAATGATCGCCGTTGCCCCTGGTTGCAGCGCTTCTTCAAGATCAAGCACCAACCTAACCATTTGCATCGGACTCCAACTCATATCGCAGACGAGCAGATCGAACGTGCCGGGCTGAAACTTCAAGTCCGATGCATTCTTGCGCAAATTCGTCAGCCGCGGATATTGGAATAACGAAGGATGCAATTCGGCCGGATCGACTGCCGTTACCTTCAAGCCGCGTTCCAGCAGCAGATGCGTCCACCCGCCGGGGGCTGCCCCGATATCCAATCCTTCGCGGAACTCCTCCAACCTGATATGGAAAGCTCGCTCTGCCTCGAGCAACTTGAATTTAGCCCGGGAAATTTGCCCTTCTTCCCGCTGGAACCGGACTGCTCCGCCCGGCCAATCAGACAGCTGCTCTTCCGGTGTCGCAATCCCGACGTACAACTCTTCCAAGCCTGCGAATATGGACAAAATCACGTCCGGCGACTGCAGCACCGGCTCTGCGCCAACCTCTTCAAGGACCGCATCCAATACCGCCTTCGTATCCGCCGTCGAATACGGGTAAGGGCTGCGTTCCGCGCGGCGGAGATGCACCGCGACCTGCTTGTCTTCAATCCGCAAACGAGCATGGCGCGCAAGCTCGGACAACGCTTGCAGATCGTCGGCGGAGCCCTGGATTGGCAGCTTCTTGTCGACAGGATGAATATGCCGCAAGAAGATCGGCTCATTCGTTCGGATCTGATCCAGAACCGCTTCGCGCGTTAGGGGTGATTCCATAATAAATACTTCGCCGTGGGTAAGCTGCGATATCTTAATCCCTTCGAACTGGCGTCTTAATTCTTCCATTGCGTACGTCGCAAACCCTCGGTTAGCCGTACAAATCCATTGTGTCAACCTTGTTCTCCTCCTGCTGCGGCAACGCGAATCCACGGTCTGCCGTGCGCCCACTCGACTTCTACGGGATAGTTGTAGGCGCGGCTTAATATTTCGTTAGTCAATACTTGCTGCTTGGGACCTGCCGCTGCGATAACGCCATCCTGCACGATCGCAACATGAGTGAACAGCGGGATGATTTCTTCCAAATGATGGGTAACATATACAATCGTAATCGAGCGTTCCTTCAGCTTGCCAAGATCCGTGAGCAGCTTCTCGCGCTCATACAGATCCAGGCCGGCACATGGCTCGTCCATGATAAGCAGCTTAGGGTCAGACATAAGCGCCCTTGCCAGCAGCATTTTCTTGCGCTCCCCTTGTGAAAGCGTGCCGAGCGGCTGCTCTGCCATGTGGCCAAGACCAACCTCATCGAGCAGTTGAAGCGCCTTCAATCGCACCGTCTCGTCAATCTCCTGATAGAAGCGCAAGAAGGCGTATTCACCGGTCGCGACGACCTCCCACACCGGATCGCGCAGCGTCAGTTTCTCAACCAGCGACTGGCTAATATATCCGATGTCTTTGCGAACCTCGCGGACGTCGCATTCACCGAATCGATGTCCGAGTATATCGATTGTACCGGATGACGGGAACATGTAACCGGTCATCATCTCGAGCAGCGTCGTCTTGCCGGATCCGTTACGGCCGAGAATAACCCATTGTTCGCCTTGCTTAATCGACAGATCGACGCCGCGAAGGATATGACGCTCTCCACGAGTAAGATAAAGTTTCTCCATTTGAATCATGCTCTACATCCCCCCTGCTTCCGCAACCGCCGTTCAAGGCATCGGGCCATTGTGAATACGGACCGTCTGCGGCGCGTTCCGATACAGCATGTGATACATCTGCATCTTGCCCGAAGGGCTGGACGTATGCAGATACACCTGCTTCGGATAACGGCCGCTCTCGACCAAATATTGAACGACCGCAAGTCCAGTCGGCTGTCCCCAGCCCAGATCGAAGTCGAGCGACAAGATGTCGACATCCTCAGACCCCAGCAGCAGGATGCACTCTTCCGCATTCTTGGCGAGTACAAATCCCTCTGGACATGGCCGAAAATCATCCAAATAAACATTCATCATGATGCTCCTCCTATGCGGTGAACAAGCGCCAGTTGCTCCCGGTGCGTGCCATCCTTCCCGGCAGGCGTCTCCATTATGAAGGGGGTATCGGCAAGATCGGGATGCTGAAGCAGCCATTCGAAGCCTTCCCTTGGAATATGCCCTTCGCCGATGACGGCATGGCGGTCGCGCCGTTCGCCGGTGGGATACATCGAATCATTCAAGTGAAACGCCGCGATATGCTCCAAGATGTGAAGCTCCCGTGCCTTATCCAGCCATTCGGCGTCCCGCTCGCCGCGCCATACGCCGCTTGCAAACAGGTGGCAGGTGTCGATACAGAAGCCGATCTTGTGCGGGTCCTGTGCGAGTTTGCGAATCTGGGCCAGCTCTTCAATCGTCATCCCCATGTCCGTATGATCGCCGGCTTGATTCTCGATGAGCAGCTTGGCCTTGCCGTTCCATTGCGATGCAACCGCGCTTAGCGTTAAGATGGCATTCTTATAGCCCTCCAGCGCATCCTCGCCTTTATATACGCCAAAATGGACCACGACGCCAAGCGAACCGCATGCTTCCGCGATCGCAAGATCATTCAGCAAAGACAGCGCGGTCCGCTCCCGGTGTGCCGCATCTTCCGATGCGATATTCGTCGGATAGGGCGAATGGGTAATCGAAGCGATTCCGTTCGCCTTGCACAGCTCAGCGCACTTTGCCGCATCCGTCGGATCGAATGTTTTAATCGTGAGGCTACGCGGGTTCTTAGGAAAATACTGAAATGCGCTTGCGCCGATCTGCATCGCGCGCTTGGCCGCCATCTTATAGCCGCCTTGGGTCGAGACGTGACTGCCGGCTCTCATCTTCCGATTACCTGTCTTTCTGACAAGACGGACAGAAGAACATTTTGCGTGAGCTGATCTCGGCTTGCACGATTGTCCCGCCGCAACGCACGCAAGGCTCCCCGCCCCGGTCATAGACGCGGCAATGGTGGTTATATCCGCCCGTTACCGTATCCTCAGCCGTAATCGGCATTTCCATATAACCGCCATGCGCTAGCGCGTCTTGCAGCATTTCATGCATTGAGGCATAGAGGCGCTCCCACGTGTTAGGCTCCAATTCCGGAATTTTCACATCCGGACGCACTTCTGCAGCGAAGGCAATCTCATCCGCATAGCAGTTGCCGATCCCGGCCAGCACATGCTGATCCACCAGCGCCGTCTTAATCGCGCCGCGCTTGCCTTTGAACCGTTCCTTGAAACGCTCCAGCGTCAATCGCTTGTCTAACGGATCAGGTCCAAGATCGCGCAGCTGGTTCTCGGTCTCCTTCTGGCTGAGCAGATGCAAATAACCAAGACGCAGTCCGATAAAGCGCAGCGTTCCTTTCTGGAACCGAATCGAGACTTGAACCGAGCGTTCCACCGGCTCGTCTTCCGGACCGAAATGAATCAATCCGCCGAGCATCAAATGAAGCAGCAGCCGCTTTCCGTTATCGAGGTGAAAAATAAGCATCTTGCCGCGTCGTTCAATGAACCAGACCGCACGCCCTACAAGCTCTGCTTCGAACTGAGCCGGGTCCACATTGATGGATTTGGCTCTGGTAACTTCTGTGCCTTGGATCGTATTCCCGACGATAAGGCCTGACAATTGCTTCCGATAATGCTCCATTTCCGGCCATTCAGGCATTGTAATCTTCCTTCCTGCCATGCTGCAGTTTCATATGTAGGGACAACATGTTCATCCGTTATGTAGTCGCGTTCTGATGTAGCTCGACGCGATGAATCCATTCAAGTAAAGCATGCAAATCCGGAATGATCTCATTCGCGGAACAGCCCGCCTGCGCGAGAAGTTCCTCATAATTCGATTTCGTTGCCAATCCCGTGAGCACTAGCACCGATCGGCAGCCCGCGGCCTGCCCGGCCGCAATATCCGTGAACGGATTATCGCCGATAACCCATGCATCTGCAGCAGTCATGTCGAGCCGGTCGAGCGCAAACTTCATAAGAATCTCGGATGGCTTGCCGATCACGACAGGCTTCACGCCGGTCGCCCGCTCCAACATGGCGGCAATGGAACCCGCACCTGGCAGGAATCCGCCTTCGGATGGCAGCAATACGTCGGGATTGGTCAATATATATGCCGCTCCCTCGCGAATATATCGAATTGCATCAGCCAACCGTTCATAGGTGAGTGATCGATCCAGCCCTTGGATGACCACGTCAGGCTTATCAGCCACAATCGCAAGTCCGGCAGCCGCAACCGCCTCATGCAAACCGGTCTCTCCGATGATAAAGGCGCGACCGCCTGGGTATTGCGAAGCCGCGTACGCGCCGGCTGCTTGCGCCGAGGTGCACACGTCGGCTGCCTGAGCCGGAATGCCCATCCTCGCCAAGCGGTCGGCGACCACCTCAGGCGCTGCGGTCGAATTGTTCGTTACGAACAAATAGGGAATATCCCGCTCACGCAGCGAACGGATGAAATGATCTGCTCCATCAATCATCTGATTGCCGTGATATAAAGTCCCATCCAGGTCAATCATGAATCCGGTCCGTGTCTGTCCTGCTTCTTCAGCCATCTCATTCTCTCCTTGCTTCATCCGTGCAGCCGCTCCAGACGTGCACGCAGCCTGTCAATCCGTTTGCGGATGGCATCCAGCTCCGCTCGCTTCTTGGCGTCAAGCCGCAGCCCTGCCCACCTGGTGTGTGCAAGCGTTAGCGCGGTTTCTGCATAGCTGAGCGCAAAACGGATCTGCTTCGTTTTATGTTCATGGTACATCGCCAGTTCAATATGCGCGTCCCAGTTGGGGTGCAGTGCACCCTCTTCTTCGAGTACAACCTTCTGCCACAATAACACAGCACGGGGCCAATTTCCACATTTCTTGTCCCGCTCTGCCAGTGAACATAGAATCTGCGAGGCGGCCGCCGGATGGTGTTCGAGCCTGGCATACAAAGCCTCTGCGGCATCCGTCATCCCCATTCGCTCCAGCCACAAACCTGTCCGCAGCGTCTCTTCTGCTCCTTCGGGATACGGGACCCGCCTGCCAAGCTCGCCGCCTAACAGATGACCGAATCGAATCGCCAGCACGGCAAGCGAAACCATATCGATCTCATTATGGGTGAAGACGCCCAATAACGGCTTAGGATCTTGCTCGGCCAAATATTGAAAATAGATGCCCGGCGCCATCGATCCCGGCACATCATCGACCCGCGTGATGCCAAGACGCTCCTCTTCGATATGGCTGAGCTTGCAAGAAGCGAGCGTATTGCGCCAAACGCTGCGGGACGGATGCAGCAAATCGATATGAATCGGCTCCCAGCGGAATGTCCGAAATCCGTTAAGGATGAGCCGATTGGACAGAACCGGCCAATCGAATGTACGCCCATTGTACGTGACGAGGTGCGTATAGGCATGCAGCTTATTCGTTAGGTAGCAGAGCATCGCCCGCTCCTCTGCCGGGTGCCGGATCAGCATTTGCTCCACGACAAACTGATCGCCTTGCACGAAGCCGAGTCCGACCATGAACGGCACATTGCCTGCCCCGACGCCAAGTCCCGTCGTCTCCAAGTCGAAGAAGAGCATGCGTTCCGGGTGAACGGGGCTGATCGGGGTTCCCGGCGTGACGCGGCGCGCGCCAGCTGACTTCGCCTCGCTCCATAGTTCGAAGGAAGCGAGCCCCATTACCGATTCGTAGAGTTCGTCCAATCGATGAACCCCATGAAGATAGGTCATCGGATAACGGGTTTCCCGTAGCAGAAACTCGCCTTCTTCCGTCTTAGCCAGCCGAACGCGCATATCAGCCCATTCCGGAGAAAGCTTCTCTTCGTCTGGACCGGGTACATGTGCTACTTCGGGATGCTTTTCTGCATGGAACTCGGAGTGATCCGTTCGCCCATCCTGATGATGCTCATCCGTCTCGCTGCGAACTAGCGTCTGACTGTCTCCCCCCGATGCCGGCTGCTTCGCATCCGGTTGTTCGTTCTGGCTTGAGGCTCCCCTCAGCCTCATCATCCGTTCGCGCAAACTGCTCATGACGGCACCTTCGCCATGTCGATCAGATCAAGGGCAAGCGATTTGCCGAGCAGCCCGACCTCTTCGATCGGCCCGACGCAGGCCGGACAGCCGCTAAGGCATGTGCAGGAAGCGATCAAGGACTTGGCTCTGCCCAGAAGTTCATCGTGCACATGGAACAACCGCTCGCTAAGGCCAATTCCGCCCGGGTATCGGTCGTAGAAATAGATGGTCGGCAGCTTCGTGTGCACGGCCTTCACTTGAGGGACGACGCGAATATCCAGCGGGTCGCACATCAGGTAGAGCGGCGCGATGTGAACGAGCACGTTCGCGAGCCCGAGCAGCGCCTGCTGCATATCATTCGTGCTCTTCGTGGCGGCAGCCTCTTCGCTGAAGGAGAACCAGTAGCCGCTTGTATGCAGCTCTTCTTCCGGCAGATGAATCGGACCGGAACCGATATTCTCATGCGTTCGGAGGCGGATTTTTTTGAAAATCGTCGCCTTCGCGTTGATCGTCACCTCGCCGTACTGACGCATCAGCTCGCCGCTCAGCTGCTCCTTATCGACATGTAACACCTTCAGCTCGACGGCCATATTAGCGTCCGTGTAATAGTCCACGTCCACTTCGCGCACATATGCTTTTTTCTCCGGATAATCGAGCTTCTCCACCTGGTACTGGACGCCTTCGTGGATATAGATCGCTTCGTCGTGTATAAGCGTCGGAGCGCTGAAGCGGTCCACCTCACCGAGCACTCTGCTGCCTTCCGTCATATCGATGATAATAAAATTCTCCTGCGCGGCCGAACGAAGTGATATCCCGTGCGCCGGGAACGATTGCTCCATCCAATACCAGCGGTTCTTCACTTGATGCAGAACCTTCTCTTCCACGAGGAATTCCAGCATATGCTCAAGCGGCTCGCTGCCGAACAGCTCACCGGCTTCGAAAGGCAGCTCATAGGCCGCGCATTTCACATGGTCGATGAGAATCAGCAAGTTATCCGGGTGGATGAGCGCCCGTTCCGGCGGTTGATTAAAGAAGAAGTCCGGGTTCGAAATCATATATTGGTCCAGCGGGTTGCTGCTTGCGACCAAGAACGTGACCGACGTTCCGGCACGGCGTCCAGCCCGTCCGGACTGCTGCCATGTACTGGCGATCGTGCCCGGATACCCGTTCATGACGCAAGCCTGCAATTGTCCGATATCGATGCCAAGCTCGAGCGCATTGGTGCTGACGACGCCGCGAATCTCGCCGCTGCGCAATCCTCGCTCGATCTCCCGGCGCAGCTTCGGCAAATAACCGCCCCGGTAACCGCGGATCGTCTTCGTGCCGAGCTCATTCTTCACGATCTCCTGCAGATACGTGAGCAGTAATTCCACACGCACTCGGCTCCGTGCAAATACAATGGTCTGCACGCCTTGTTTCAGCAGCTGTCCGGCCAGACGCTGCGTCTCGAGCACGCTGCTTCTGCGAATGCCCAGCTGTTTGTTCACGACCGGCGGATTGTAGCAGACAAAATGCTTCTCGCCTACAGGCGCGCCATTGTTCGCCACAAGCGTCACCTGCTCGCCGATCAAGCGCTCCGCATGCTCCTTCGGGTTGTCCACGGTGGCCGAAGCGCAAATAAACTGCGGGCTCGAACCGTAAAATTTGCAAATCCGCTTCAGTCTGCGGATGACGTTGGCGACATGGCTTCCGAATACGCCTCTATACGAGTGCACCTCGTCGATAACGATATATTTGATATTCTCGAACAGTTTGACCCACTTGGTATGATGCGGCAGTATGGCCGAATGCAGCATATCCGGGTTCGTCACGACAATATGACCCGCATTGCGAATGACCTGACGAACGGTTGGCGGCGTATCGCCATCGTACGTGCTGGATTTGATGTCGACGTCCATAGCGGCGGCTAGTTCCTGCAGCTCTGCGACCTGATCCTGGGCAAGCGCCTTGGTCGGGAACAGGTAGAGCGCCCGACCGCTGTCATTCTCGAGCAGCGACTGAAGTACGGGCAAGTTATAGCAGAGCGTCTTGCCGGATGCCGTCGGCGTTACAGTGACGACGTGCTCGCCACGGCGGACGGCGCGATACGCGTCAGCCTGATGGATATACAGCTCGCGGATGCCCTTGGTACCCAATGCGCCCACAAGCTTCGGATGAATGTCCCCTGGCAGGCTTGCCGTAATGGCTTCGCGCGGCGGTAACGTATGCCAATGCGTTACATTCTCCATGATTTCCGGCTGCTGCTTCAGCAGATGCAGCCACTCGTCCAAACCGGACGTTTTCCCCGTCCACCGGTTCATGTCTTTCTCCCCTTTACCCTTCCGTGTTCAAGCTATCTCTCTATTGTACAGAATGCATGTTCGTGCCGCAATGGGAATCAAAGAGCCGCTCCTCCCATCTTCAGGAAAGAACGGCTTAATTCGTTCATCTATCGAGATTTGCCCTATTTAGACATGAGGAGGCTCCCACGTTTTTTTGTTCCAGCCGATCTGCTCACGCAGCACGTTCAGATCCCGGTCCAAGGTTACCGCGACGCCGAAAGGCATCTTATGATTATGCCAGAACCGAATATCGCTCCAAATCACCTCGTACCCTTCAATCTGCTCTTGCACCTTCACATGAATCCGGTCAGCAAAACCAAGGAATACCTTAACGCCGTCCGTTGTCATCGTCGCCTTGGCTACGGGAGACAGCAGTTCCGTTCGCGTCCGCTGGATCTCCGCTTCAACCGTGATCTGATTGCCTCGTACGCGGCCGATTACATATCGATCGCGCGTCTCTACGACGAATTGCCAGGAACGGCCTGACAAGCTGGGCAACAGCGTAATTTCGCCGCTCCCTGCTTCGAATTGGTTTCGCAATTTGCTCACCGTTTGCCTGCTGACTAAGGTTCGCCATCCGATATACAGCAAGGTCAGAACATAGACCGTAACGAATAACGGCGCCGGAGGCATAACATCCGCAGCCCATAGCACTGCAGCGGCAGCGTGAAGACCGAACAGATAAGGATCGAACAAGCATAAGACGTCCAGATGCCACCACTTGCGCGAGAAGGGCCGTAAGCATTGCACGCCGTATGCATTAAACAGATCCAACGTAATATGAAAGCAAACCGCGATGAACGTCCATAGCCAAATCGTTCCGAAATGCGCCCATTGGTTCGAGAGCGCCGTTGCGGCCAGACCGAACAACAACGACCAACAGAGCGGCGCAGGCAGCGAATGCGTAATCCCCCGGTGATTGCGAATATACGACGGCTGACCCTTGAGGCGCATGACAGAGTCAAAATCCGGCGCATGGCTCCCGATCATTGTCGCGCCCAGTACCGCAAAGATCAGTTCAGGATTCGCCGCAACGTGCGGATCGACCATCGACAGTCCCGCCAGCGTGACGCCGAACAACAGGTGGCTTCCAGTATCCACAGGCCTCATCCTCCCTACCAACGTTACAACTTTTACTCGCATCATAACGTTCGATCGTCAGCGGATCATTTGCGCCAGTTAATGATTTTGTAACCGGACAAGCCTGGTTTGCAATATCATCCATGTGCATATTCGGCACTAGCCTGTCACATGCTATTGCGGGTTGAACAGCAACCTCATCAAGTTATCAAGCATCTATAGGAGGAATGACCCCATGGCTAAACCAGACAATCGCGCAGACAATGCCGAGCACTTGCAGCAGCACGTGCAAAATACGCTTCATAACCTTCATGAAGCCGAACAATACTTGGATGAGCATGCAGACGAAATCTCTGCTACCGAGCTGCAAGACATCCAAGAGAAGAACGAGAATCGGAAGAACAGCATCTCGAAATTCAAGTCCGAAATTAAAGATGAGACTTAATCGGCGTTATCTGCAGTTGTAACGACAATACCCCTGCATAAGCTGAATGATCAGCCCGCGCAGGGGTATTCCTTTTATGTAGACTTATCCTCGTTCCGGTCTGGTAATCGCGATCTCCGAATAATCCTCGGCCGCTCTTGTATCGGGAATGAGCGTTTGAGCCGCTTGCACAAGCTGTTCCACATCTTCCGCGCATAGTCTGGAGCTGAAATGCGTGAGCACGAGCGTCTTCACATTGGCTTCCAAAGCTATCTGGGCCGCCTGCATCGAAGTCGAATGTCCGTAGGCAGCTGCCTTCTCCTCCATTCCAGGTGCAAAAGTCGCCTCATGGACGAGCAAATCCGCATCCTTGGCGAGCGCAATGGCGGCATCACATGGCGATGTATCACCGAGAATCGTGACGATGCGCCCTTTCAGCGGCTTCCCCGCCACTTCACTGCTTCGAATCCAAGTGCCGTCTGCAAGCTGCACGTCCTCGCCCCGCTTCAGTTGCCCGTATTCCGGACCCGGCTTAAGACCGAACTCGGCGAGACGCTCCAGCTTGAGCGGTCCGGGCGACTCCTTCTCTTCGATCCGGTAACCGTAACAGGGCAGGCGATGAACGAGCGTGTCGGCCGTCACCTTGAACCGGTCATTCTCCAGAATGAGTCCAGGTTCAACTTCACGGATCGTGAACTCATATTCCAGATGGGTTCCGCTTAAGGCGAATACCCCTTCAATGAAGGCTTTAATACCAGGCGGGCCGATCAATTCAAGCGGCACTGCCCCCTCGAAATACGATCTGCTGCTGAGAAGCCCTGGCAATCCGTAGATATGATCGCCATGCAAATGGGTGATGAAAATTTTCTCCAGCCGGTTCAGCTTTAGCTTGCTGCCCAGCATCCGATGCTGCGTGCCCTCTCCTGCATCGAACAACCAAAATACATGGAGCGGATCCGGTAGCACAAGTGCCGCGGCGGTCACATTCCTCGTCTTCGTCGGCCTGCCTGCACTTGTTCCTAGAAACATCAGTTGCATCCGAATCGTTCCTTTCCGCCTAATCTATTGCGCCGTGTATAGCAATACCCTCCATTGCACGGAATATACCGCGCTCATGGAGGGTATGCGTTCGAAGTACGGCATATTCAGTCTCCTTAAGTTAAGAGACAGAAGTTGTCCGCCTTACGTTTTGTCGATATTGAAATATTTCGCTTCCGGATGCGCGAATACCATGGCGGAGACGGAAGCTTCCGGCTCCATCATGAACCCTTCGGTCAATTGCACCCCGATATCCTCCGGTTTCATCAGATCAAAGAGCGGTTCTTGATCCTCCAGATTTGGACATGCCGGATAACCGAAGGAGACGCGGATCCCTTGGTAACGTGCGCCGTGACGCTGTTTCATCGTCATGTCATGCGGATCCGGGAAGCCCCACGTATCGCGCATCATATGGTGAACTTGCTCCGCAAGCCCTTCCGCAACCTCAAGCGCAACGGATTGAAGCGCATGCGAACGCAGGTAGTCGCCTTTGTCCTTCCAATCGTTCGCCAGTTCGCGAATACCTTGTCCAGCCGTAACGACGAGAAATCCGACATAGTCCATCGTTCCGCTCTCGACGGATTTCAGGAAGTCCGCCAAACACAGATAAGGTTCGACTTGCTGACGCGGGAAACTGAATCGTTTGATCTCGCGGGTAGGATCCTGCGGATCATAGATGATGATGTCATTGCCGGAAGATTGCGCCGGGAAGAAGCGATACATGGCATGTGCTTGCAGATAACCCGTAGCCGATCCTTCTGCCAATATGCTTTCAACCGTATCTTTCAGGTTTACGGCTTTGTCGTTACGTTCTTTAATCAACTGCTCGACGTTCCCCTTTAGCCCGAGGTGATGGCCGAGCAGCATTTGCATATTCACATAAGGATGAATCTGCCGAATCGGCACATTACGCAGCACGTGACGATCGAGATCCGGCGGAATGTACACCGGCGCGTCCTGCGAAATATTAGAACGTACGGCGCGAGACAACTCCGGCAGCGGCTTTTTCTCTTCTTCCATCGCGTAGCCGGATGCCTTCAGCGCGGCCAGTTCTTCCTCATATTTGAGACGATGGTTCGGATCCATCAGCTTGTTGGCGATATCCAGCCCGTCCATCGCGTCCTTCGCGTACAGCACCAGCCCGTCGTATTCCGGGCTAATCCGGGTTTTCGTAAACTTCCGCGTAAGCGCAGCGCCGCCGACGAGAATTGGCGCATCGATACCAGCGCTTCTCATATCCTGTGCCGTCACGACCATTTGTTGCGCCGATTTGACGAGCAAGCCGGACAGACCGATCGCATCCGCTTTCTCTTTCCGGTAAGCTTCAATCAGCTGCTCAGGCGGTACTTTGATCCCTAAGTTGATGATTTGATAACCATTGTTGGACAAAATGATCTCAACCAGGTTTTTCCCGATATCATGCACATCGCCTTTTACGGTCGCGAGAATGATTTTGCCCTTCACGGAGGTTTCGTCCTTCTCCATGAACTGCTCCAGGTGAGCAACGGAAGCTTTCATAACCTCTGCGCTCTGCAGAACCTCGGCTACGATCAGTTCGTTGTTATTGAATAACCGGCCGACCTCTTCCATGCCCCTCATGAGCGGTCCGTTGATCACTTCAAGCGCGGTGTATTTCTTCAGCGCTTCATCCAGATCCGGAACAAGCCCTTCCTTCGTCCCCTCAACGACATAAGATCCGAGTCGCTCCTCAAGCGTTAAGTTGGAGGTCTTCTCCTTCTTCTCGACTTTCTTATCGCGGAAAGCCGCCACGAATGCCGCCAATGTATCGTCATTCGTGTTGTAGATCAGCTCTTCCGCCAGACGTCGCTCTTCATCGGGAATGGAAGCATAGCGCTCGAGCTTCTCCGTATTCACGATCGCGTAATCCAGACCTGCTTTCGTGCAATGATAGAGGTAGACGGAGTTCAGCACTTCACGGCCGGCATCCGGCAGACCGAACGAGATATTGCTCAGACCGAGTATCGTCTTCGCGCGCGGATATTTTTCCTTGATCATCCGTATCCCTTCGATCGTCTCGACCGCCGAACCGATATACTGCGGATCGCCGGAGCCGACCGGGAACATATTCGGGTCAAAAATAATATCATCCGGCTGCATCCCGTATTTGCCTGTCAGAAGCTCATACGAACGCGTAGCAACTTCCATCTTCGCTTCGCGCGATACCGCTTGTCCGCGCTCGTCGATAAGTATGCAGACGACAGCCGCGCCATACCGGTGGATGAGCGGAACGATTTTCTCGAATTTGGATTCGCCGTCTTCGAGGTTGATCGAGTTGATCAGCGCCTTGCCTTGCGAATATTTCAAGCCGAGCTCAATGATATGGTCATACGTGGAATCGAGCATGAGCGGCACTTTGATCTTCTTGACGACTTGCGGCAAAAATTCATTGACCGCATATACCTCATCGATATCGGTATCCTGCAGGTTAATATCGATAATATGCGCGCCGCCCTTAACTTGGCTTCTGGCAATCTCGGAAGCCTCGTCGAACTTGCCTTCCTTAATCAAGCGTTTGAACTTACGCGAGCCGGAGATGTTCGTCCGCTCGCCGATCATGATCGGCCTGTTGTCCTCTTCAATAAAGACGGTCTCAATGCCGGATACGGCCGGCGGGTGATCGCCAAGCTGCGTACGCGGCTTATAATTGGCTAACGTCTCCGCCATTGCACGAATGTGGTCCGGAGTCGTTCCACAACAGCCGCCTGCGATGTTCAACCAGCCCTGCTCGGCGAATGCCGCTATTTTCTTCGCAAGCGATGCAGGCGATTCGTGATATTGGCCGTTCTCATCCGGCAAACCTGCGTTCGGATAGCAGCTGATCGCCGTTCTGGCAATCTCTGAGAGCGAGCGAATGTGGTCGCGCATGAACTCGGGGCCAGTCGCGCAGTTAAGTCCCATTGAGATTGGATTCAGATGCTCGAGCGAAATGTAGAACGACTCGATGGTCTGTCCGGCCAGCGTCGTACCCATCGGTTCAATCGTACCGGAAATCATGATCGGCAGCGTGATCCCAGTCGTCTCGAACGCCTGTCTGATCCCGATGCTTCCGGCCTTGACGTTCAATGTATCCTGCGAAGTCTCTAACAACAGCGAATCTACGCCGCCTTCGATCAATGCTACAGCCTGCTCATGATAGCTTTCGACCAACTCGTCGAAGGTTACGCCGCCTGTAACGGATAGCGTCTTCGTAGTCGGTCCCAACGCCCCAGCGACATAACGTGGCCACTCCGGCGTCGAGAACTTGTCCGCTGCGTCTCTTGCGATACGCGCTGCTGCCAAGTTGATCTCTCTTGCCCGCTGAGGAATATCGTATTCGGCCAGAACGACGCTTGCCGCGCCGAATGTATTGGTCTCGAGAATGTCAGCTCCCGCTTCCAGGTAAGCCTCATGAATATCTTGTATAACGTCCGGGCGTGTGAGCACCAACATCTCGTTACAGCCGTCGAGCTCTTCACCGCCAAAATCCTCGGCCTTCAGGTCTCGCTGCTGGATCATCGTTCCCATCGCGCCATCGAGGATCAGAATTCTTTGCTTCATCATGTCTTGAATGGTCGGTTTTGTCATTGATGAACTTCTTCCTTCCCGCCTTCAACTATGAACCCCAAAATCATTAACCCTTAGTCTACCAGAATCGACAACAGGTGAAAAGCTTCTTCTGTCGACAGTTCAACGCTTTTATAATATAATTATACTCACTTAAAGCAAATGCATATAGGAAAAGAGGGATTTAAGAATGGCAGAGATTCATATCCGCAATACTAACGAGCGCATTCAAGGCGAAGAGAACGTACGCGCATTCCTAGACAGTCAAGAAGTACTTTATGAGCATTGGAATCCTGGCAAGCTTCCAGCCGAGCTTCAAGAGAAGTTCGTCCTGTCCGATGAAGAGAAAGCGCAAGTCCTGGCAACATTCGACGAAGATATTCGCGATCTTGCCGACCGCCGCGGCTACAAAGTGTGGGACCTGATCACCCTGTCCGACGCGACGCCTAACCTCGACGAACTGCTCAAGAAGTTCGAATCCGTCCATACCCACACGGAAGACGAAGTTCGCGCGATTACGGCAGGCAAAGGCATCTTCATCATCAAAGGCACTGACGATGTCGGTTACTTCGATGTTGAGCTTGAAGCAGGCGACGTCATCTCCGTCCCTGAGCATAAGCCGCACTTCTTCACGCTTATGGACAACCGCCAGATCGTCGCCGTTCGTCTGTTCATCGAGACAGAAGGCTGGATCGCTCATCCGTTCGCAGACGCCGCTTTTGCAAAATAAGAATCGTATGGCAAACGAAAACCCCGTTCTCGATGGAGAAACGGGGTTTTCTTCGTGTTATACGAGCAAAGGCAGCAGCTCTTCGAGATGTTTGATTTCATGGGATGGAATAATTTCGTCTGTACGCGTTGCCCCGTGGCGGTTAATCCACACGGAAGTCATGCCAATCGTGTTCGAACCAAGAATGTCGGTCGTCAACTTATCGCCGACCATAATGCCGTCTTCCGGCTCAATCCCAAGCCGTTCCAGCGCGTGCTTGAAGATCGGAGCTGCTGGTTTACCTTGGCCGAATGTACCCGAGATAATAATATGGTCGAAATACGGAGCCAAATCCGGTACGCCATCCAGCTTCTCTTGCTGCAAGTCAGGCGATCCGTTGGTAAGCAGGAGCAGCTTGTAGTTCCCTTTCAGCTTCTTCAGCACCTCGAATGTCTCTTCATAGACGTAAGGGCGTTTGCGACGCTCAGCCGGGAATTGTTCGGCAAGCTCTTGACCAAGTGCCGGATCATCGACACCAAGTGCCTTCAGCCCGCGAGTCCATGCTTCGCGGCGGTAATTCGGTGCAAGAGCTTCCAGTTTGCGGAATTCCTCCTGCTCGCCTTCCTTGAAGTTAGCCCAGAGTCCTTCGAACGGATTGATCCCGATCATTTTGGTAAAAGGAAACGTCTCATACGAAGCATACAGCTCGCGCGCTTCATGGCGAACGGCTTCCTCCAGCTTCTTGGCGTCGATTCCCGTCTTAGCGGCAGCAGCCTCGCATGTTGCGTCGAAGGCCTCCTGAACACTGCGGTCATCCCATAATAACGTATCATCCAGATCAAACAATACTGCTTTCTTCGCCATGCCCGATGAACACTCCAGTCTACTTGTTCTCTTTTAACGCAATGTTATTGGTAAGCGCGAATGCGCGCAAACGCTCAGCCATCTCATCCGTTGGATAACGGTTGATCATCCGGGTAAATACCCAGTTTGCTCCTTTTTGCTGTTCGATCACGACCGAGCCTTTGGCTATGGTGATTGCTTTGATCGCCGGAAGATACAGCGTGCGATCGCCGCCGAAGCGACGTGTCTTCACGAAATCTTTGCCCACCGCCAAGTAGGGTCTGCGTAAGGCAAAGATCACAGCCATGAAGATATAGAGTGCGATCGTCACATAGAACATGACGCCTACATCATCGGCTACGTCAGAAGTTAACGTCGTGATGACATATAGAGCAATGAACAAAATCAAGAACGCCGGCAAAATAAAGCTGCGCCCCTTAAACGTATCGACTTGCTCTTCCTTCTTCGTGATGGACAATGGCGCATGTCCGCTTTTCTTCCGCTGTTTGTTTAATTCCGCTTGATTCTTTTTTACTTTACGTTCCCAAGATCGTGATGACAAATCGGGAGCCTCCCTAACGAATTTTTGCAGGTTCTTGTGCTGCTGAACGCGCGCTAAACATGCTGCCCAATCATACGCAGCAGCTGCCTAGTGCGTTGCTTATTTATTCGAACGGTCTTGCGAATTTGGCGATGAACCGGTTCGGATATTCCGAAGGCAATTGACTTACTTCGCTTAGGCGATTCCACAGTTCTTCCGGCAGCTTCCAGTCGAGCGCTCCCATATTATCCTCAAACTGCGCAAGCGTGCTGGCTCCGAAAATCGGCGATGTAATGCCCTTGCGTTGGTTCAGCCAACGAAGCGCGACCTGAGCCGGCGTTTTGCCGACCTCTTCCGCAACCCGTTTCACTTCATCCAGAATGGCGAAGTTTTTCTCCGAATTTCGAAGCGCCCAAGAGCTCTCGCCTACCTTAGAAGTCAATCGACCCTCGATCGGCTCTTCTCGGTTATACCGCCCCGTCAGGAAACCGCCGCCTAGCGGAGCCCAAGGAATGATGCCGACGTTCTCCTCCAGGCATAAGGAGATCATCTCCCGATCCATCTCGCGACTAACCAGACTATATTGAGGCTGAATGGAAATAAACCGCACATATCGGTTCATGTCGCTCGTAGCTAGTGCCTTCATAAGCTGCCAGGCAAAGAAGTTCGAGCAGCCGATGTAACGGACCTTACCCGACGATACGAGATCATCAAGCGCTCGGAGCGTTTCTTCGATCGGCGTAGCATGATCCCATACATGGACCTGATACAGATCAATGTAATCGGTCTGCAATCGTCTTAGGCTTGCATCGACGCCTTCCATAATATGCTTGCGCGAGATACCAACGCCATTGGGATGGTTCGACGTTTGCATACGTACTTTGGTGGCCAGAACGACTTCATCTCTGCGATCCTTGATCGCTTGTCCGACGATCTCTTCGGAACGGCCTGACACGTACACATCTGCCGTATCCAGGAAATTACCGCCCCGTTCGATGAAACGATTAATCATTTCGATTGAATCCTGCTCATTGGTCGTATTGCCGAATGTCATCGTACCTAGACAAAGCTCCGATACGGCCAAGCCGCTTCTCCCAAGCAAACGATATTCCACCAGACAAGTCCCCTTCCACCTTCAAGTGTAGTCCGGCCGTCTTCAACCGGTCTTAATGCTTCACATCGTTGTCTTCTTCATCCGTGAACTTGATATTGTCAAGCTGATTGCGGAAATTCCGCTTGAAATTGTCCAAATACTGTTTGCGCAGCAAGGCACGCTCGAGCGTTTCCTCAGCGGTCAGTCCTGTTGTTTTATGTTTGCGCGATAATTCATTGATTCTTGCAATAAGCTCTTCCACTACTGTAACGCCTCTCCTCTTCGTAAGCTCTATTCGCTAGTCAACATTACATTGTTTACTTTGACACTTTTGTTTGCCCGTTGTCAAGAAAACAAACATAAAAACGGCGGACGCTATTCGCCCGCCGGAATGATTAAGGATTGACCTGCATTCAGTGCACTGTTCTCTAATTGGTTACGCTTCTTGATGTTGTAGACAACTTCACGAATATCGTCGCCGTCTTGCTTCACCTTGCCGGCAATCTCCCATAGCGTATCGCCCGATCCGACAACGATCAAACGCTCATCGGCAGTTGGCTGTGCCGGATGAGACATGCTGGCGTCCCCCTTCATTAATGTAAAGCCAGCGAAAACAATAATGAAGAAAATAGCTGCTGCGATTAAGCGCACTGTGACTTTGATTAGGCTTTTCCGTTTCTCTTTTCTCCGGTTAGTTTGTTTATTATTCGCCTTAGCTTGTCCGTTATATGAGTAAGAAGAAATGGCCGTTATCATGATTATGACTCCCCCAAACATTTGTTCTGTTCTTGTTGGAATCAGAATAACACGAACATTCGTTTGGTGTCAATCACTTTTAGAACATTTGTTCGCAACAAAATGCGAACCTTTGTTTCTCGAACTTATGTTTGTACGAACTCCGGTTCTGTGTTATAATTTGACACAAATGAACTTTATGGAGTGATTCCGTTGTCGAAACTTTCCAACCGCCAGCAGGCGATACTCGAATTCATTAAGACCGAGGTTCGGGAGAAAGGCTACCCGCCTTCCGTCCGTGAGATCGGTGAAGCGGTCGGACTCGCATCCAGCTCGACGGTACACGGCCATCTGGACCGTTTGGAGAAGAAGGGCCTCATTCGCCGCGACCCGACTAAGCCTCGCGCGATCGAGATTTTAGATCAAGACCTTGAAGGCGGTCTCGCTTTCCCGCTTGCTATCGCCAAAGTGCCAGTCGTTGGTAAAGTTACGGCCGGTCTGCCGATCACTGCTACGGAGAATATTGAAGACTACTTCCCGCTTCCTGCCGACCGCGTAGGCGATGATAATGTATTTATCCTTAATGTCATGGGTGAAAGTATGATTGAAGCCGGCATTCATGACGGCGACTATGTCATCGTTCGCCAGCAGCAGACTGCTAACAACGGCGAGATCGTCGTTGCCATGACCGAAGATGATGAAGCTACCGTGAAGACGTTCTATAAGGAACGCGACCACATCCGTTTGCAACCTGAGAATTCGACCATGGAACCGATCCGTCTTCGCAATGTTACGATCTTGGGCAAAGTTATTGGACTCTTCCGCGACATTCACTAATACCGTTCTTCTCAGGGCTGTAGCCAGCTTGCCGCGAGGCAATTTGGGACAGCCCTTTCATTATTCTTGTACATATCAAAAAGGACCCTTAAGCCGCAATGCGACAAAAGGATCCTTCTTCTATCCACTCGCGTTGCGCCAGTCTGAGCCTCTAGGTAACACAGGTTCAGTTGCGACAACCTGTTACTTGCGAAAAGTACGTTCATAATCTTCGAACCGAATTTTTCTAATTATTTTCCGATCGTTCGAACGTACAATAATCCCCTCCGATTTACCCGAAGCATCGATACCGACCTTTGTTTGTTCGTAATTCTTCAACAGCGTGAAAGTTGAATCAAGCGTTACTGGGAATTCCCGGCCTCTTATCGTATCTAGCAACGGAGCATATTCAAGCTCCATATGATCAAGGAAACGCTTCTTATCCGTTTCCGTATAGAATGGCTGTTTTCCATGCTCTCTCCATTCGGCTATTTTCTCTTGCGGTAATGCGAGCAATTGCTCCAATTCGTCAGCCTTCAATGAGAACACATCGAACGCTCTGTATCCTTGCGTTTTGTTGTTCGTATAGTTTTTGGCTGCTTTTGTTTTGCCGCCATACGATTCTTGATAAATGACCGTTAGCGCCCAATCGCCATGCGCAAAGATCTCATCAAGCAGGCGTTCTGCATGAGGCTTAAGAAAGTCCGCGATATTTCCATACGGATTCCCGATCCGATCCCCTTTGGCAAATAGCAACTCTTCCCTCGAACCGATAAGATAGTCGATGTCGTTTTGACTATTTTTGATGAAAACCATCCGGGCGTTCTCTCCGTCTATTTTTTCATACACATATACTTGCTCTTCATCCGAAAAACCTTCTGATTCGGATAACGCCTCGTTTAGTCGACCTCGCTCCCCTAATGCATGATAGGTAAGAATGCTCGGGTATTTCGTTAGTGAATTAATCTTCTTCAGATCCAACCCTCTCATCTCCTTTATCAGAGAATCTATGTACCTCCAAGCTGAGTCAATAATTAACTAATTTTAACACATGAACCAAATAACTGACGATACCATCTGAGTCTTCGATATTCGGAGTTTGCAGTGACTGTCGTTATTGTTGCGGCCGTACTAACGAACCAGAGAACGCATCATTTGCAGCCTAAAATGTCGATCACGGAAGAATGAAAACCATCGTTTTTTCATGAGAGCGGCTCCTATGAGTTCGCTCATAAAAGATAGAGCCACTCCCCATACTGGAATGGCTCTGGTTCATCTATTCTTTAATCCTCTACTACTTGAGTACCCGCAATGAAATCGTGAATGCCACGCTTGCCTTCACGTGTACCAATCATTATCGCGCTAACAATTAAGGCAATCCCTAAAGTAAACGCGTAAACAAGTCCAGAGATGTACACACGTCTGATCATCGTCCACCAGCCCACTGGACCGCCATCCACGCGAACAATACGTGCTTTAATCGCACGTTTACCGATCGTCTGACCGCCCCAGTAGATAGGCAGCACGACTTGATAAATCGTGCTTAAACTATTAAATGCAGACTGTACGTAATCCCGATCTCCCGCCTGATATCGAGATGACCGTGCCCAAAATAAAAGAGGGCACAATGAATACCAGGCCATCAATAAGGTTGGAACCAACACGCGGCCAGAAGCCTTTTGGCGTCTGAAACGGTTTTGACATGTGAGGGTGTTCTGAAATGACGTTAAACGACTGTTGCATATACGACGCGCTCCCTTTATTGCTATCTAGTGTAATATTTCTAATATCAACTCTATCTTTTTCCTAATCACATATCAATTAAATAAATTATTCCACACCCTCGATTGTTTTTGACAAACACAAAAAATCCCCCAACGCCTTACGGCGTCAAGGGATTCCTCTCTTAGTACAGCGTCAGATATTGATCGCGTTCCCATTGGTGAACTTGGCTGCGATACATATCCCACTCGATCTCCTTCAGCTCATAGAAGTGAGCGAGCGCGTGGTCGCCGAGTGCTTCGCAGACGATTTCGTCGCGCAGCATCTCATCCAGCGCTTCCTTCAGATCGGCTGGCAAGCTTGGGATGCCTTCTTCGATACGCTCTTCTTCGGTCATCACGTAGACGTTGCGGTCAACCGGTGCCGGCAGCGGCATTTTGTTCTGAATGCCGTCCAGACCTGCCTTCAGCATGACTGCAAGCGCCAGATATGGGTTCGCTGCAGGGTCCGGATTCCGTACTTCGATACGTGTCGAAAGTCCGCGGGAAGCCGGAATACGGATCATCGGGCTGCGGTTGCTCGCAGACCATGCTACGTATACAGGGGCTTCGTAACCAGGAACCAGACGCTTATACGAGTTGATCGTCGGATTCGTAATCGCCGCGAATGCACGAGCGTGGCGCAGAATACCTGCCATGTAGTAACGTGCCGTTTGGCTGAGGCCGAGTTTATCGGACTCATCGTAGAATGCATTCTCTTCACCGCGGAATAGCGATTGGTGAGCATGCATACCCGAACCGTTCACACCGAAGAGCGGCTTCGGCATGAATGTCGCGTGCAAACCATGTTGACGCGCAACCGTCTTAACGACAAGCTTGAACGTTTGGATCTGGTCGGCTGCCAGAATCGCATCCGCATATTTGAAGTCGATCTCGTGCTGACCTGGTGCTACTTCATGGTGGGATGCTTCAATCTCGAAGCCCATTTCTTCCAGCGTCAATACGATCTCGCGGCGGCAGTTCTCGCCGAGGTCCGTTGGCGCAAGGTCGAAGTAACCGCCTTGGTCGTTCAATTCCGTTGTCGGGTCACCTTTCTCGTCGGTCTTGAACAGGAAGAACTCCGGCTCCGGACCTACGTTCATCGCGGTGAAGCCCATCGCTTCGGCTTCTTTCAGCGCGCGCTTCAGAATACCGCGCGGGTCGCCGGCGAACGGCGTGCCGTCCGGCATATAGATATCACAGATTAGACGCGCAACACGGTTCTCGGATACCCAAGGGAAGATTACCCAAGTGTCGAGATCCGGGTAGAGATACATGTCAGATTCTTCAATACGAACATAACCTTCAATGGAAGATCCGTCGAACATCATTTTATTATCAAGCGCCTTCTGCAATTGGCTCACAGGAATCTCAACGTTCTTGATCGTGCCGAGCAAGTCGGTAAACTGCAAACGGATGAAACGTACATTCTCTTCTTGGGAAATACGCAGAATATCCTCTTTGGTGTAACTCATAGGATCATCTCCTTCAACGCATGTATTGGTTGTTCAATCATTCCATCTTTTACTTCTTGTTATAGAAGCGCGACAACTGGCCTTGAATGAGCGAAGCCTTGCCTGGCCGCTTCTCCAGCAGCTGCTGCTTCAGCAGACGATGCAGCTGAGCATCGGACAGCTCGCGGCGTTTCACTTCCGACTGATCGGTTACGACAGTCGCTTCCTCCGATTCCTTCGAAACCGGATTCATCACTTGCTTAATGCCGGCAATATTAACGCCCTTCTCAATAAGGGACTTGATCTCCAGCAGACGCTCAACATCATTAAAAGAGAAGAGCCGCTGGTTGCCCGCCGTCCGTGCAGGCACAATCAATTCGTGCTGTTCGTAATAACGAATTTGGCGTGCCGTTAAGTCAGTTAGTTTCATCACAATCCCGATCGGGAACAAAGCCATATTCCTGCGGATATCATCACCCATATCGCATCAACCTTCCAGTTCTGAATATATACCCCTATTGTACCTCTCTACCAAAAACGTGTCAAGTTGTGTAAGGTTTAATTACAATTAACTTTCGTTCCGCGAGAGTATGTAGAGCATTCAGAACGCCAAATTTGACATGAGCGTAGGTTAACCCGCCTTGCATGTAAGCAATATATGGCTCTCGAATCGGTGCATCCGCCGATAACTCCAAGCTTCCGCCTTGCATGAACGTACCGGCTGCCATGATAACAGGGTGTTCGTATCCCGGCATATCCCACGGTTCTGGATTGACATGGGCATCGACCGCCGCCGCGTGCTGAATACCTTGCACAAAAGCAATCAATTGTTCTGGCTCGGCGAAGCGAACAGCCTGGATCAAGTCTGTTCGAATCGCTTCAGGACGCGGACTGCTCTCGAAGCCAAGCCGTTCGAAGATGGCAGCAGCGAAAACGCTGCCGCGCAGTGCTTGTCCCACAATATGCGGCGCCATGAACAATCCTTGGTACATCGAGCGCAGCGTTCCTAACGTAGCGCCTACTTCGCCGCCTATGCCAGGTGCTGTCAATCGATACGCGGTCAGCTCGACGGCATGTTTCGTGCCAGCGACATAACCTCCCGTAGGAGCAAGACCTCCGCCAGGATTTTTAATCAAAGAGCCTGCCATCAGATCGACGCCTACTTCCGTTGGTTCGAGTTCTTCGGTGAACTCTCCGTAGCAGTTATCGACGAACACCATTACATCAGGTCTGATCGCCTTGATCTTCCGGACCATCTCCGCGATGTCGGCCACGGTGAACGAAGAGCGCCAATCATAGCCTCTGGAGCGTTGAATGCCAATGACCTTCGTTCGCTCCGTTAGTTTAGCTTCCACACCTTGCCAATCCACTGATCCATCCGCAAGCAACTCCGCTTCCTTGTAGCCGATGCCGAAATCCTGCAAGGAGCCTGTCCCATCGCCAGGCTTGCCGATGACCTTATGAAGGGTATCATAAGGTCGTCCAGTAATGTACAGCAGTTCGTCGCCGGGACGAAGCAAACCGAACAATGCACAGCTGATTGTATGGGTGCCCGACACGAAATGCGGACGAACTAGCGCAGCTTCCGCTCCGAACACTTCAGCATACACCAAATCGAGTGTTTCCCGGCCGGAATCATTATAGCCATAACCGGTAGAACCATTAAAATGAAAATCGCTTACTTTATATTTCTGGAAAGCCTGAATAACTTTCCATTGATTACGCTCGGCAATTTTGTCCAACTTGAGGAATAAGGGAAGAACTTGTTCCTCCGCTGCATCCGCCCAATCGACTAGCGTATTCCATTGCTCGTTACGAGCTTTCCCTTGCTGTTCATTCCGACTCACAACCGTTGTCTCTCCTTACGAAACGCCACCACAGCCAATGTGAAAAATACCACTTTTACACGTGCTCAGCGAACTCTTTAAGTTTATAACCATGAACTTCATAATCCTGTTTGTTAACTAATACCGTGACGCGCACCGCATCACCATCCACGATTTGAGCCAGCACATCGCCAGTCCGGTAGGCTAGCGATATCAGATCGCCTCGCTCTGCCGGGAAGACGAACGTGCGGGTCTCGCCAGCCAGCTTCCCCTGGATGAGCTCGAGCAACTTCATCAGATCTTCGCGATTGTAAGCGCTCATTGCAATCGTATGCTCGCCGCTTGCCGGCTTCATGCAGGAGCCGTCGTCGGGACACAGATCGATCTTGTTATAGACCGTAATCATCTGCTTCCCTGCAGCCCCAAGCTCGCCGAGAATCTTCTCCACGACAGCCATCTGCTCTTCACGGTTAGGCGATGAGCTATCAACGACGTGGAGAACCAGATCCGCCTCGTTCACCTCTTCAAGCGTCGCCCGGAAGGCTGCGACAAGATCATGCGGGAGATTCTGGATGAATCCGACCGTATCGGTCAATATGATCTCCTTGCCGCTTGGAAGCTCCAGATTGCGAGACGTCGGATCCAAGGTAGCGAAGAGCTGGTTCTCCACATAGACGTCGGCATTCGTCAGCTCACGCAGCAAAGTCGATTTGCCGGCATTCGTATAACCGACCAATGCCACCTGCAGCGCTCCCGATTTGCGACGGCGTTCGCGATGCAGCGTCCGATGGCGGACCACCTCGTCGAGCATCCCCTTCAGATCCGAGATACGATCCCGAATATGCCTGCGGTCCGTCTCCAGCTTTGTTTCACCGGGACCTCTTGTACCAATCCCGCCGCCTAGTCGGGACAAATTCTTGCCATGACCGGATAACCGCGGGAGAAGGTAGCTGAGCTGAGCAAGCTCAACTTGAATGATGCCTTCCCGCGTTTTGGCGCGCTGGGCAAAAATATCCAGGATCAGCTGCGTCCGGTCGATGATTTTTAAGTCGAGCGTCTCTTCCAAGTTACGAACTTGCGCGCCGGACAGCTCCTGATCGAAAATAACAGTGGTCGCACCAAGTTCTTCCGCGGCTGAACGCACTTCCTCCACCTTGCCCTTGCCTATGAACCACTTGGAATCCGGCGTCTCTTTATTCTGGGTCATGGACGTGAGAACCTCAACGCCTGCTGTCTCCGCCAAATTGACCAGCTCCTGAAGCGAATGCTCCGGGTCGCCGGAGGAACGTTTGATTTCATTCGTGACAAGACTGACGAGTATGGCGCGATCCTTCAGATCGGTGTCTGTAGCATAAGTTGTTGGTCGCATTCCTATGTCATTCGCTCCTTTGGCTTGGAAGAAGTTATTTGGCATCCCAGCGCAGATCCTCAGGCCGAATGGCCATCAATTCCTGTTTGCCGGGAGATCCGCTCGAATACTGATTCAGTAACCGCACAGCCTGGTGACGAAACGCTTTCTCAATAATGTTCCTGACATAACGCGCATTGCTAAAGGAATAGAGCGAAGCCGTCTTCTCCGCCATCAAATGTTGGCGCAGCTTAAACAGCGCTTGCGGCATCAGCGTATAATCCCGATCTTTCGCCATAAGCTCTGCGATCTGGATGAGCTGATCGACACTGTAGTCGGGGAATTCGATCTGGATGGGAAAGCGCGATGGAAGGCCTGGATTCGTCATCAGAAAATGTTCAATCTCCAGCGGGTAGCCTGCAAGGATGAGCACGAACTGATTGCGATGATCCTCCATGGCCTTGACCAGCGTATCGATGGCTTCCTTGCCGAAATCTTTCTCGCCGCCGCGCGCCAAGCTATACGCTTCGTCCACGAACAGCACGCCTCCGAGCGCTTTGCGAACAAGATCCCTTGTCTTCTGCGCCGTATGGCCGATGTATTCGCCGACCAGATCCGCGCGTTCCACCTCGATCAGATGCCCTTTGGACAGCACGCCCATTTTATTGAACAATTTGGCGACGATGCGGGCAATCGTCGTCTTGCCTGTGCCCGGATTGCCTTTGAATATCATATGGTACACATGCGACCCGCCGGTTAACCCGGCCTCAGACCGCATGCGGCTAATTTGCAGCAGCGCATAAATCTCGTAGACCAACAGCTTAACATTATCAAGGCCCACCATCGCTTCGAGCTCTCGGCTAATTTCCGAATAGGGATCTCCGGGAGTGATCGTTTTGGCTGACGCCGCGGGCGGTTCGCTCTCCAATGTAGGTGCAGCACCGGTTGCAACATAAGGCTCTTGACTGCGAAGAACCACATTAATTTGCCGGGAGGGCCTAGCGCTTCCCGTCTGCCCCGTTGTCCCCACTCGTTCGTTCATTGCCCTATCACCCATCCTTCGTCCTCTGCCTTGTCTGACGCATCCACAAGCATGTCTGAAGAAGACTAGCTCGATCGCGCCGCATTACCCATTGTATTCGATCACAAGCGGGCATATTAACAAATTTAGGAAGGACAAGCAATATGAATCGGACATGATACTCACATGTGGGAATGCAAGATGCCGGTTTACTTCAGACCTAGACTCAGCATCAGTTCATCCAGTTTCCATTTGGTGAAGGCAAGCACCTCGCGCGTTTGATTCCATACGGCAGACAAGGCGACCGACTTCGTCCCCGAAACAACCGTATTCGAATAGCCGAGATAATCCGCGATATCGGCCGCGCGCGGCGCATGGTACTCATGCGTTACGATAATCAGGTTCGTCCAGCCCTTCTTCTCCGCAAGCGGCTTGCTATACAGCAAGTTCTCGTAGGTGCTCGTCGCTTCTTGCTCCAGCACGATACGATCGATAGGCACGCCATGCTGAACCAAATAATCGCGCATGCCTTCCGCTTCCGTGATCGTCGAGCCATTCTGATCCAAACCGCCGGATACGATAAAATGACCCGCATCCCCATTCTTATACAGCGTAAGCGTATGGTCTAACCGCTCCTTCAGACCCGGGCTCGGCTTGTCCTGCCAGAGAGCAGCGCCAAGCACGATTGCAGCATCGGCTTTCGAAAGCGATTTCGGTGCCACATAGCTGTTAATGTACCATAGCGAGTAACCGCACCAGAAGACTAACAACGCTAGTCCTACAGCGATAAGGCGAAGCAACAACCGCATAAACGAACGCCGACGCTTTCGTTTATGCGGCTTGCTGCGCGGCTTTGCGGCAGCCGTCTTCATGACTCGCTAACCTCTCCATTCTGGGCAACCAATGTCTTACGATGCTTCAGACTCATCGTGAAGTAGCGGAATCGCCCGCTCTTAATGGAAGACAACAATCTTCCAGCTGTTTTGCGGGCAAGCGCAGCATCCTTATTCGATATCGAGCCTTGGCGAAGGGCGTCCTCCAGCTCATCTTCATCCAACAAGAATACTTCGCCGCTTGGCAGCACGACAACATCCAAGTACAGATCATCGAACCAAGGCACCTGTTGGTCGGTCAACCCTTGCGTCTTGCAGATATCGATATACCACTGCACGACCCGGTTCTTGTCATCGAACATCGTCGTAACCACAAAATGCTCGCCTCGGGGGAAGTGCTGCATCCATAGATAGCCGCGATCGGCAAGGCATAGTTTGCGACCGTTGTATTCTTTCCAAAGCGGTTCACGTAATTCGTGAATACGATACAACGTTACAAGTCCTTTGAACTCGTCGCCGTCCATCGTCAGACACGTGTAGCTTCTCCGCAGGATGCGTCGCCAGTTGGCTCGGTCTGAAAATTTCCTCTTCATACGGCAACGACCTTTCCGTTAGGATCGCAATCAACTCGTTAAATTCGGCCTGCATGTTACTAGTATATTCCGTTTCATTAAAAAAAGCTTACCATAAGTTAACGTCCATCTCCAGTTTACGGCCAAAATAAACCAAGCCCCCAGCTTGTATAAGCTTGTAAAACGACAAAAAAGGGAGCGATTTACGCTCCCCGTCATGTCCATGGCACTTATTTCGTTTCAATGGAAATCGTTTCGATCTTAATCTCTTCGGACGGAACGCTGACTTCACCCGTCATTTGGCTCGCCTCAACCGGAGTTTGGGCAATTGCCGTAACCACGTCCATGCCTTCGACGACCTTGCCGAATATCGTATAGTTCGGCATCGAATTCAGGTTCGCCGCGTCTGCGCCCGTGCAGATGAAGAACTGACTGCCGCCGCTGTCCGGCGCACCGGTATTAGCCATCGCCACGATGCCTTCATCATACTTGTAGCCATTGTCCAGCTCGTCTGGAATATTGTATCCTGGTCCGCCTGAACCCGTACCCGTCGGATCTCCCGTCTGAATCATGAAGGTCTCGATGATCCGATGGAACTTGACGCCGTCATAGAATTTCTCGTTCGAGAGAAACACGAAGCTGTTCACCGTCTGAGGAGCATCCTTGGCAAAAAGCTCGACCGTAAAATCGCCTTTGTTCGTTGTGAAATGGGCCAAGTAAGTCTTCGATTGATCAATGGTCATCTCCGGCATTGCGTCCCAAGATTTGACGTCAGTTGGTTCATCAGTCGCCGTTTCGCCGCCAGCAGCATCCTCGGAGGCTGCATTACCAGCCGTATTGGATGGCTCCGTCTGGGTTGTTCCCCCGCCTGTCGTCGCATTGTTCGCGGCATTGTTCTCCAGTTGTTCTTTGGCGCCGCAGCCAGCTGCTACTAGCAACAAGGCAGCCAGCACGGTTATGGTAAGGATCCGTTTGCTTTGCATCGTCTAACCTCCGTCGAATAGTAGATCATGGAATCGTCTTGAACATGGAGTTCATGCCTGTTACATTATGGTGCGGGATTCGTAAGGTCAGGCAGCTCAGTCCCGGAGAGGTCGTCTAATGGCTCGCCATCTGCCGGAACGTCTGTACCGCCGTTTCCGTTAACGCCTTCGCCTGTTCCGCCATTGCCATTCTGGCCGTTGCCCGGTGCCGTCGTCCCATTGCCGGGCTGTCCCCCGTTACCCGGGTTCGTAGTGCCATTGCCGTTGTTTACGCCGTTCCCGCTTCCGGCACCATTCCCGTTCGTACTTCCAGTTCCGTTCCCGTTCCCGTTACCTGTTCCTTCACCGTTCAGAGGGCCATTCGTCTGGCCGTTGCCATTCGTCGGCTCACCTTCGGTTCCGTTCGTCTGGCCATCTTCGCCAGGTAATTCCTCCGCAGGAGGTTCCGTGCCTTCACCAGGTGTCGTTGTATCATCCGGCGGAACGACCGGATCAACCGGCGTAAGTTCTTCTTCCGGAATCTCGATGGTCAGATGACCGGACTCTCCGCTCTCGACATCCGTATTGGCGTCATAAGCCGTAATATAATACTCGTAGGTCAAACCTGGCGCAATACTCATATCGTTGACGTCATGCGAGTCGAGCGCATCCATAAGTCTCGTGAATTCCGTTTCGGAGGCTTCCTTCCGGTAGACCCGATACGTCATATTATCGCCATCAACCGCGGACCAAGACATCTTCACCAGCTTATTCTCCGGATCATAGGCCGCATTGAAGTCGGCGACGGCGCTGACCGGCTGCTTCTCCTCGACATCTTTCGGCTTATCGAAGCTTGTCACCGGCATGCCCTTCATCGCGGCTTTCATCACTTTACTGAACATAGCGGCTGATTGCGAGCTGCTCTTCTTCAGCAAATGTTCCTTGTCCGTCTTATCATAGCCCATCCAGACAACAGCCGTCCATTCCGGCGTATAGCCAGAGAACCAGGCATCGCGATTATAGCTGGAACTGTAATTCGGTATGCCATGCTGCGTCGTGCCTGTTTTGCCGGCAACAGGTCGATCGATGCGCGCTTGCGTCCCTGTACCGCCTTTCTCGAGCACCCCTTGCATGATGTCCGTCATGTACCACGCCGTCTCCGGCTCCATCAACTTCTCCGTTGCCGGCGCGTTGTACTCATAGACCACGCCGCCATTCTTGTCCACGATCTTCGTTATGGTGTGCGGATCAACGGATTTGCCATCGTTGGCAAAAGCGCTGTACGCCGTTGCCATCTGAAGCGGCGTTACTCCGTTCGTGAGACCGCCAAGGCCGATCGCAAGGTTGCGGTCGTTCTTCTCATCCAACTCGAAGCCCAGCTTCTCCGCGAACTGCAGACCGGTCTTCACGCCAATCTCATTCAACAACCACACGGCAGAAGCATTGCGCGACTCCTTGATTGATTGGCGAATGGAGATTGCGCCGATGTACTTCTTCGCGTTCGAGTCACTCGGGCAATAGTCCCCGTAACATTTCTTCTCGTCCATTACGATTGACCATGGGAACCAATCGCCTGTATCGATCGCCGGACCGTAGACCGTGATCGGCTTGAATCCGGAGCCTGGCTGCCGCGGAACGAGTACACGGTTCAAACCCTTCTTCACATAATCGCGTCCGCCTACCATGCCTTGAATGTTCCCGTTCGTGTGATCGACGATAATCATGGCGCCTTGCACTTGTTCGTCGTCCACGCTCTTCTCGAAGTTATCGTCGTCCGAGAACTCCGTCTCGATTGCTTCTTGCGCTTGCGGGTTAAGCGTAGTGTGGATGCTGTAACCGCCCAAATACAGCTGCTCTTCCGTCAGGTCAGGCATGCGTTTCTCTGCTTCATCCACCACAAAATCTACGAAAGAAGCGTATTTGTTCGTGTTAGCCGTTGTCGTCGTCTCAGGCGGGACGTAATTCAGCGCATCTTGCTTCGCTTTCTCGGCTTCGGCTTCCGTAATATACTTCTGGTCGACCATCAGCTGAAGAACGACTGCCATCCGCTCCCTCGACTTCTCCGGATTGCGGATTGGGTTATAGGCGCTCGGCGCCTTCGGTAATCCGGCCAACGTGGCCACTTCCCATAGGTCGAGCTTGCTCAGATCATCTTCGTTGAAGTACACCTTGGCGGCCGTCTTCACGCCATATGCGCCTTTACCGAAGAAAATCCGGTTTAGGTACATGGTTAGAATCTCGTCTTTCGTCTTCTTATGTTCAAGCGCTACGGCAATCGACGCTTCCGTCGCTTTGCGGAAGAAGGTCTTGTCGTGCGTTAGGAATAGATTTTTTGCTAACTGCTGCGTGATTGTACTGCCGCCCTCTACTGCGCTGCGGGCAATAACGTCTTTGACCAACGCCCGGCCGATCGACCATAGATCGACGCCGTTATGTTCCTCGAACCGGCGGTCCTCGGTTGCAATGAAAGCATCCTTCATGATTTGCGGAATTTCATCGAACTCGGCAATTTCACGATTGATGCTGGCAAGCCGGGTGATCTCGTTATCATTCATATCGTAGACGATCGAAGCTTCTTCGAGATCCATCTTATCCCAGTTCTCGGTTAGAATCCGCTCCCCATTGAGCACAATCAGCAGATAGCCGATAATGCCGCAGATGACGGCGATTGCCGCCGTGAAAAACATCCAGATGGCCAACTTCTTGCCATTCAGCTTCTTCTTGCCTTTCTTCTCCTTCTTCGCTGGTGCTCTCTTCGTACGTGGTCCATCAGCCATAAGCCGACTCCCCTCCTGCTTCGACGAGTGTTGCTCTCGTCTCTATTTATACCCTGTAGTAGTAAACGGCAACAGCTCTCGTTGAAACAATGAACGCCTTACAACGAAAAGAACAACCCTGCACGTAGGCGGGTTGCTCGTTCGTGCCGCTATCCAATTAAACGAACCAATAGTTGAAAAAGTTTCAAATCCAGGCGGCTTATGCCTCGCTTGCCGGTTCCTGCTGCATCAGCGAAACATTACGCTGCGGCGTAAAGGTGGAGATCGCATGCTTGTACACCATTTGTTGACGGCCATCCGTATCGATTACGATCGTAAAATTGTCGAAGGCACGGATAACGCCGCGGATTTGGAAACCGTTCGTCAAATAAACGGTAACCGGAATGCTGTCTTTACGGAGTTGGTTAAGAAAAGTATCCTGAATGTTGATCGATTTGTTCATGAGCGTTACCCCCATCGTTAAAGAGATTGGTTAGAGCTATATTCAAGATCCACCCTAAACTTTCCTGCTATTATAGCATGAATCGCCTTCAAATTCTCATGAATATTTCCAGATGCTTCTATCCAGGAAATATCCTTCATATGACGGAACCAGGATAGCTGCCGCTTCGCGAAGCGCCGGGTGTCGCGTTTCAGCAGCTCGATTGCAGCATCCAATGTGGTGTATCCCTGTATGTAGGCGGCGATTTCTTTGTACCCCAGCCCATGCATCGCAACGCTGGTCGGCGAAACGCCCTGGTCCAAGAGACGCTTCACTTCATCGACCAGACCAGCATCGATCATCGCGTCGACTCGCGCGTTAATCCGTTCATAGAGAACCGCACGATCCAACGTTAATCCGATGATACAGAGTTCGTAAGGAGATGTACGTTTCTGGCCTTCCATTTGTTCCGAGAATTTGGTCCCCGTAAGATGATAGACCTCCAACGCCCGGATGACGCGTCTCACATCGTTCGGATGAAGGCGCTGCGCGGATTCGGGATCCACGGCCGACAGCCGGTCGTGAAGCGCGATCGTCCCCTGCTCATCAGCGTAGCGCTGCTGCTCCTGCCGGAATTCCTCATCGGAGCCGGTCTCCGGGAAGTCATAGCCGTACGCGACGGACTCGACATACAGCCCCGTTCCCCCGACGATGAAAGGAATTTTGCCCCGCGCGGTAATATCGGCGATCAAATCGGCGCAGCGCGTCTGAAACTCGGCGACAGAGAACGGATGATCCGGTTCACAAATGTCGATCAGATGATGAGGAACGCCTTCCATCTCCTCGGGCTTAATTTTCGCCGTTCCGATATCCATGCCCCGATACACCTGCATGGAATCACCGGATATAATCTCCGCGTTCAAGCTCTTGGCTAGCTCGATGCTTGTCTTTGTTTTGCCTACTGCAGTTGGGCCGATTAGCACGAGCAGCTTCGGCTTCGATACTTGAGTTGCTCCGCTAGTCATGTTGGCTTGATCACTCCATAGGCAATTTTGTTCACATGTTTGCAGGCAAATCCGAGTCGTTCGAATTCGCCGCTGGCTGCATGTTCCTTGAGCACCACCGATTTGCGGGCTACGCGAACCGCATGCCGGATCGTCTCTTCATCCAGCGCATCAGCGTTGGCCACCGAACGAAGCGGTTCGAGCGCCGACGACTCATGCACCGGCTTGCGGAACATCGGGTCGAAGTAGACGATGTCAACGCTTTTGTCCGGCAAAGACTGAAGATAATTCCGATGATTGACGCACTGCATCTCAATCCGTCTGAAAGCTTCATTGACATCTTCGTGCATGGTCTTATACGTCTTAAGACCGTCGCGCACGACCGCGCATAGAATCGGCTCGCTCTCGATCGCGGTGACATGTCCTTCCTTGCCGACCGCGTATGCGAACACGATGGCATCCGAGCCGAGGCCTGCCGTGCAATCCAGCACCGTATCGCCTTGCTGACAACCGCTGATATCCATCAACGGGTCGCGCTCGCCTTTGCGCAGCCTTTTAACTCTAACATAAGCCATGCTGGGATGAAAATACAACGGCTCATCCGAATGCTCATAATACCGTAATCCGCTCGGATCCACAACAAGGAGCCGATCGTCGGCGTATCTTTTCTTCAGCATCGTCAGCGAATGCTGCTTGCGGTCTACTAGCCGCCCGCCAAGCTCCTCGCTTAGTTGACCTGCATAAGCCCATAGCTCAGGTGAAGGCTTCTGAGGGGTCGTAATTATCAAGACATCACCCGCTTGAACATTTTTTCCAATTGATAGGTCGTCATATGCACGACAATCGGCCTGCCATGCGGACAAGTATAAGGTTGGTTGCAAGCCGCCAATCGCCGCAGCAGCCCTTCGCCTTCTTCGCGCGTCAGCCGGTCGTTGGCTTTGATCGAAGCTTTGCATGAACACATAATCGCGGATTTCTCGCGAAGCTTGCCGATATCCACCTTGCCCCGTTCCGCGAGCAGCCAATCCGTCATCTCTTCGATAATCTCTTGCTCTTCGCCGCGCGGCAGCCATTCCGGATGGCTGCGTACGAGGAAGGTGTTGGCGCCGAACGATTCCAACTCTACGCCTGCTTGATTCAGGAGATCCAGCTTGCTTGTAAGCGCAGCGGCCTCTACTTGCGTGAATTCAAGTGTCATAGGAACCAAAAGTTGTTGGCTTGCCTGCTGAGGACGGCCGAATTTCTCCAAATAATATTCGTAATTAATCCGCTCGTGGGCAGCATGCTGATCGATCAAGAAAAGCCCTTCCTCGTTCTGGGCAATGATATAGGTGCCATGCAGCTGCCCGATCCAGTAGAGCTCGGGGAATGCTTGTTTCTTCGATCCAGCAGCATGACCGTCATCAACTTCCGAATGCGATCCTTCGACTGTTGTGTTGCGTTCTGCTTCGGCTGCTTCAGACCGGCTCGCTTCTATTGCGGTGCCTGTACCTGTCTCTGCAGACGGTGAATCAGCAGTTGTTGCCGCATCCGTAAAGTCATCCGCCCAATCCTCAAGTCCCGTCACCCGTTCCGGCTCAACCTTCTGAATCGGATAAGCTGCGGGGGAAGGGGGGGAAGAGTCTGCTGGTCGTTGAACGGGAGCTTCGGTTCCGGCGACCGAAGTGATCGGAAGCGGCTCCCGTTCTCGCGCTGCGAACGCCGTCCCCGCAGCCGTCTCACGAACGGCCTGCGCACCTTGCGTATTGCCGGATGAAGGCGGCGCATACAACCGCTCGGTAACATCCTTCGGAAGCGCAGGGCGGTTGTTCTGCCAATCCGGAACGTGACGAGCGGACTCGCTGCGTGATCCGAAAAGGGCAGCATCGCGGTTGACTCCGCCGCTTCCCGTAGACGAGGACTTGCCGAACGCCGATTCAGCAAACCGGCTGTTTACTTGGGCCCCGCCAACCGAAGGAAGCTTGAATTCCGGCTCCGGTTGATGGAAGGAGATTTTGTCCTGGACATAGACCGGCTTGGACCGCTCCACCTTTGCAGGTTCTGGACCCGGGATATGCCGTTCCCGCCCGAGCGCCTTGCCAAGGGTCTCCTCGATGAACTGGCGAAGCTCCGGTTCCTTGCTGAAACGAACCTCCATCTTGGATGGATGGACGTTCACATCGAGCAGGCTTGGATGCATCTTCAAGTCGAGCACGACCATCGGGAAACGGTTGATCGGCAGCAGCGTGTGATAGGCCTGCAGAATCGCCTGATTGATAATATAGCTCTTAATATACCTGCCATTGACCACGATGGTGATGCCGTTGCGGTTGGCGCGCGTCAGCTCGGGTCTGGAGATATAACCGCGCAGATCGTAATCCGGGTGCTCGCCTTCGACGATGAGCATCGACTTGGCTGTCGTCGTGCCGTAGATCGCCGCGAAGGCCTGCAGGATATCCCCGGTCCCCGTCGTACGCAGAAGCGTGTTCCCGTTATGCTTCAACGTGAAGGCTATGCCCGGATGCGCGAGCGCAAGCCGGTTGGCATAGTCCGCGATGTGACCGATCTCGGTTTGGATAGACTTCATATATTTAAGGCGGGCCGGCGTGTTGAAAAATAAGTCCCGCACCGCGATATCCGTCCCCTGAGGCGCATTCGCATCCTCCAGCTTCTTGACAGACCCGCCTTCGATGACGAGCCGCTTGCCCAGGCCTGTCGCTTCCGGGGACGAAATCAACTCGACCTTCGCCACGGCCGCGATACTTGGAAGCGCCTCGCCGCGAAAACCAAGGCTCGCGATGCGGAACAAGTCCTTGCTCGAGGCAAGCTTGCTCGTCGCATGCCGGAAGAAGGCCTTCTCGATATCGTCCGGTTCGATCCCTGACCCGTTATCGGTCACGCGTACGAGGCTTAAGCCCCCTTCTTCGATCGCGATATCGATCGTGGTGCTGCCGGCATCGACTGCATTCTCGACAAGCTCTTTGACGACCGACGAGGGGCGCTCCACCACTTCGCCAGCTGCTATCTGGTTCGCCAGCTGTTCATCCAACACATTAATTTTACCCATAGGAAGCTCCTCCCCCCGGTCTGATCCGCTTACTTGTCATCATGCAGCTTCTGCTTCATCTCATTGAGCCATTGCATCGCTTGCATCGGCGTCATATTGAACAAGTCGAGTTTGCGAAGCTGGTCGGCAACGAGTTCCGCCTTCGGACTAGCCTGCTTGCGCGGCTTCACATCCTGGACAGGTTCTTCGAAAATAGACAGTTGGACGACTCCTTGCGGCGCTCCCGACGTTACGAATTGCACAGCCTGGGCCGTTGGCGCCGTATACATGCTTGCAGATTCTGCAGCAACGGAGGCCATAGCGGCAACCGGTACCGGCTTGTCCGGAAGTTCCACAGCGCTTGCCGCTTCACGGGCTGCGTTCAACACACCCGCGGCACGCAACTCCGTTCGTTCGGCAGCGGGCTGTTCGAGCGATTCAAGCAAATGGTACGCCCGCGTGATGATCCCTTCCGGCAAACCGGCAAGTTGCGCGCAATAGATGCCGTAGCTGCTGTCCGCAGCGCCCGGCACAAGCTTGCGAAGGAACGTCACGCCGTCGGCGTTCTCCTGAACGGCCATGCATGCGTTAGCCAGCTTCGGCAGCGAATCCTCAAGATGGGCCAGCTCGTGAAAATGGGTCGATACGAGCGCTTTGCACTGCACCTCGTTGTGCACGAACTCGATTACCGCTTGAGCGATTGCCATCCCTTCCGCCGTCGAAGTGCCGCGGCCGAGCTCGTCGATGATAACCAAGCTCTGCGAGGTCGCTTTCTCGGTCATCGTCTGGATGTCCTTCATCTCGACCATGAACGTGCTCTGCCCGCCGATCAGGTCATCGGCGGCGCCGATCCGGGTGAAGATCCGGTCGATCAGCGGAACTTCCGCTTTCTTCGCCGGGACGAAGCAGCCGATCTGCGCCATGATGCAGATCAGCGCCACCTGGCGCATGTAGGTGCTCTTACCCGCCATGTTCGGACCGGTAATCAACAGCATCGAGAAGTCGTCACGCGTCAGATTCGTGCCGTTCGAGATGAACGGCACGCCTTCCATCACGGCTTCAACAACCGGGTGTCTGCCTTCCTCGACGACGAGATTGTAGCTCGCAGCTTCGGTAACCGTCGGCTTGATGAAGCGATGCTCGCTGCTGACGGCCGCCAGAGACTGGTAGACGTCCATCGTCGCTACCATCTCTGCCAGACGCTGCAAGCGATGCATATGGCTCGACAGATGGTCTCGCAGCTCTACGAAGCGCGCATACTCAAGGTCGACCATTTTCTCTTCGGCCTCGAGAATGAGCCGTTCCTTCTCCTTCAGTTCAGGCGTCACGAAACGTTCGGCATTCGCCAACGTCTGCTTACGCTCGTATCTGCCCTCCGGCAGCATGGACAGGTTCGCCTTCGACACCTCTAAGAAGTAGCCGAACACTTTGTTGTAGCCGATCTTGAGCGACTTGATCCCGGTCGCTTCCCGCTCCTTGCGTTCCAGCTCAGCCAGCCACTTCTTGCCGCTCACGCTCGCATCGCGCAACCGGTCGAGATATTCGTCGTAACCCGCGCGAATGAGTCCGCCCTCGCGAACCGAGATTGGCGGATCGTCCACGATTACCGTGCCGATCATGGCTGCCAGGTCGGCGCAGTCGTCGACGCCTTCGACCAGCGTACGGAGCGTCTGCGAGCCGGATGCGGCACACAGCGCCGTTAGCGACGGCACGTGCTCGAGCGATGTGCGGAGCGCGTTCAGGTCGCGCCCGTTGGCGCTGCCGAATGCCACACGCCCGACGAGGCGCTCCAGATCATAAATCTCGGACAGATCGCGGCGTAGATCTTCGCGCAGAATCAAGTCGCGGTGCAGCTTGTCTACCGCTTCCAACCGCTCGTCGATCGAAGCCTTGGATAACAGCGGCTTATCGATCCACCGTCTGAGCAGCCTAGCGCCCATGGACGTGCAGGTCTTGTCCAGCAGCCAGAGCAGCGTGCCCTTCTTGCTCCTGTCGCGCACCGTCTCCGTCAGCTCGAGATTGCGACGGGTGAACGGATCGAGAATCATGAATTGGTTCGGTTCGTAGCTTCGAATCTGCCTGACATGCCCAAGCGAGCGCTTCTGCGTCTCTGCCAAATAACCGGTCAGGAGACTGACCGCTCTTACCCGCACGGGAGTTAAGCGGGCCAGTTCAGAAGCGTCGAATTGCTCGCCAAGCTGCCCGGTTTCCATCGGTTCACGCACGGTGAACAGAATCGTCCGATTGAAGTTGGCTGCGCTCTCCATTAACTGTTCAAGCACGGAAGCGTCGCCTACGACTTCGACCGGATAGTAGACGTTCAGCTCGTCGATGACGAGATCGAGCGACCGGTGAACGCTTGTCGCATAGAGTTCGCCTGTCGTCAAATCACAGGCCGCGATCCCATAGTTGTCATCCAAGGCAGAGACGGAGACGATAAAGTTGTTCGCCTTGTCGGCAATCGACTTCGTCTCCATGACCGTTCCCGGCGTCACGACGCGGATAATCTCGCGGCGCACGACGCCCTTGGCCGCAGCCGGGTCTTCTACCTGCTCGCAGATCGCAACTTTATAGCCCTTCTCGATCAGGCGGGCGATATAGCCTTCCGCGGCATGATAAGGAATACCGCACATCGGGATTCGGCTCTCGCCGCCGCCCTCCCGGCCGGTTAACGTAATTTCCAATTCGCGGGAAGCTAATATAGCATCGTCGAAAAACATTTCATAGAAATCGCCTAAACGAAAAAATAAAAACGCGTCCTTCGCGCCTTCTTTGATCGCCAAATACTGTTGAATCATCGGGGTATAAGCCGCCATGCGCGCCCCTCCTGCTAGTAATCGATTAAGTCCGTAAGAACAAACATCAGAAGTTCATTATAGCAGATTGGAGGAACGGTTCCCACCCCGGGCGCCCTGCCAGTATATGAGTGCGTTCGCGATAGCGGCGGCTCAGCCCCTATCAACCTGGAACGGAGGCAGACGCCACGCCTTGCGGAGATCGGCCGACTCATCCCATATTTCCCGGCGGCGCAGACTGGCTATGAACGGGTCGATATAAGGCGCTAGCTCCGCGTAGGCGGCTGTATGCCGCATCGATGCCTCGAGCGGCTCAAGGCACTGATACAGCCGATTGCGATCTCCGCTGTAGTAAGCTTCCACATAGACGTCCTCTTCTGCTGGGCAATAGATCAGATTCCGCTGTTCATGCGCGCATAACATAGAGAGCGCGATCGAAGCTTGCGCCAGCATCGGCGACAGCAGCCAGCTCGGCAGCGTCCGGTATTCGAACCCGCCATGCTGCTGCAGTTTGGTATCGCCCAAGCACCCGTACCTGGGCCGTCTGCTCCGCCCTCCTGCCGATTCAACCATAGCCAGGGGAAAGGCCACATAACTGTCCAACAAGCGAAGCAGCCTTGGCGTCAGTTCCACGCCGCTGAGGTGAATATGGCCGCCAAGCGCAAGTCCCGGCGCCGGCATCGCGCCTGCCGCGAGCCGCAGCGTAGGATCGTTAATACGGGAAGCGGCCTGCTGCAGCAACTTGCGAATCCTCGCCATCAGCACATCGACGGTTTCAGCCGGAGCCGGACGAAGTTCCGCTACGATCCGGACGATTTTGCCACCGATATATACGGTGTCCGTTCCTGCGCCATACCCATCTCCCAAATAACGATGAGCCGGCACGACTTTCCCTTCGGCGCTCATGAGCAGAAATTCCGGATCCGCGCCGACCAGGATCGGCTTCGCGGCGGCCGATCGGATAGACTTCGATGAACGCCATCTCTCCGAGATCCGCTGCACCACCGCCTCCCAATCCCATGTCTGATCCGGCAGCTTCTGATGGGTAGGCAGATGAATGCTTACAACCTGGCAGCTTCCGTCTTCCTTCAGCAACAGATCGATCGCGGCCAAATCCAACTGCAGCGCATAAAGCGCTTTGATAGCCGTCTTGCCCGCCCGCCGATGGAGCACCTCTTCGGGCTTGAGCACCGTCGAATGTAGGGAGCTTGCCGCAGGCGCGCCCTCCTGCCGATTCATCCGTTCGACCCGAAGCACCTGGTGCTGCCAGACGACGACCCGAAGCAGCCGGACGATCTTCCATCGCTCCGCAAGCCGGCTGCTTCCGCCTGACGCTAACGCGTTATTCCCCGTATGAGCGCTAGATCGCACAGTCGCCCGCTGATCCCTGTTGACCGCCTCCACGCCAACACGGCTCAGCCGCCTGTGGACCTCGCGCCAAGGGAGCAGCGAGAAGCTATGCGCCTTTGCGTTCCACATATGCATGACCGGCAGCGATGCACCGGCCTCCGGTAACGCCGCATCGCCCCAGACGAGAACAACGTCCTCTTCATCCGGATTTCCGTCCTTCCATGCGCGAGGCAGCGTGCCTGCTTGCTGCCTTCCCCATATCCACAGCTTGCCTGCCACCCGATCGCCTCCAGCTACGCAGCGTATATCGCTTTTTTTCGAAAAAAAAGAGGGCTTACGCCCTCGAATTCCTTTCCCTTGCCGCATACGATACAGCATACGGTCTGTAAGCCGCTAACTTACAGCTCGTCGTCCAACAGTTCCGGATCCAGATCCTCGAAATCGCCGTCGCCGAAGTCAATGTCTTTGTCGTCATCATAGCTGCCTGGGAAAACAGCGACGACAACCTTGGTCTCGGCGATCAGTTCGACCGCGAATTCACGCTCGACGCGAACCACAACGCTCGAACCGCTCGATGAGATGTTCGCTTCGATGCAATTCGGCTCTTGCGTCGACTCTGCCGCTACTTCTTCCGTGGAAGCCCGGTGCTTCGGATCCAGATAGGAGAGCGGCACGTTCTCCACGTAGGAGAGCGTTTCTTTCGCAACATCGGTTTGCGAGTTCTTGTTATACGAATACCAGATGTTAATATCGTAAGTACCAATTACTTCGATCCCGTCACCGGAGCGAACCGCCTCGTATTGGTGGTTAATAATCCAGGCGCCCAGAATACTGGTAGGATGATGAGGCGGCGTGACGGTGTGAGTTACTGTGGAAAACTTACGACCCTTGCCGCAGACAGCTTTCGTTATTATCTCTCTACGCTGAAGCTGTTTATCTGCACTAGTCATCGATTTAACCTCCTCCATACAATCATTCAATTAAAGCATATGCAGGACATAGGCGTTTGTTGATAAGCGAAGTGGAACAATTATAGAAATGTTTCCTTCGCGCGTAAGAGACACCTGTTGCCTAATAACGAAATCCCGACTGGCTGGCGGCTTACTATCACTATACGTTCGGTCTTCCGAATCTAGAATGCTTAGATATGCACGGTCAGCGTGAAAAATAGAGCGGCCCATAATCGGGACCGCTCTATTGCTGTTCATATAGGATGAGATGGGAGAGTCGCTTACCGGATCGAGCCTGCGCTCCTTTATAGCGCCGTCATGAGCCGTTTCGTCTCGGCTTTCTGACGTTTCATTTTCTTCGCCATGGCCAAATAACGGTTCAATTCATGAATCATCTCCAGAATCGCCGCGCGCATCTCGAATTCTTCCCGGCTCTCCGGCAGCGGCATCGCGCGGAATCGGGACACCAGCAGCTCCAGCTGGCGCTCCACGCCGCCCTCGTACACATCGGATTTCACCTCATCGGCCAGCAGATCGAACAATTCAGCCGCCAACTCGCCTTGAGGCAGCTTCTCATAGACAAGCGCCAGCCGCAGCAGCATCTGGGAGATTGAATCCAACTGTAAGTGTCGCATCTCGAAATACGTCCGCCAATACCGCAAATGTTGCGTATTTTGGCCCCATACCCGATTCTCGAGCCCCATCTCCGCCCGCCTCAATCCCTCTTGGACCACGTTCGACGCTTCCAGCAGTTCCGAGCCGCTCCATACTTCCGCGGGATTGCGCAGCGTCTGAGCCATTCGTTCGAATAACGTCCCGAAGAGCGCCTCCGTCCGGTGGCGCAGCGCAAGAAGCTTCTCATCTTCGCGCGGCATGTACAGCATGTTCACAACCGTAGCGAAGCCCAGGCCGACAATCAGGAGCATCACCTCGTTGCCGATCAGTCCCCAAGTCACTTCTTCGCGCGCATACACGTGGAAGACGATGACCGCGCTTGTCGTGATGCCGTCTTTGAGCTGGAGCCGCGAGAGGATCGGAAACGCAATTAAAATGAAGAGCGAGATGGTCCAAATATGAAACCCGAGCAGCAAAAACAAGATCGAAGCGAAAAAAAGACCCAGCACGGAAGCGACAAAACGAACGAAGGCGCTCTTCAGCCCCTTCATCCGAGTCACTTCTACGCCGAGAATGGCTAACAGGCCGGCTGCTAATGCAGGCTCAAGGCCTAGATAGAAGGCTGTATAGATCGCCGCCAGAGCGGCGAGCGCTGTTTTGATCACGCGAATCCCCATGTTGCTCCCGACACTTTCCTGCCCGTGCATTGGCACGGTTTTCCTTCCATCCTACTCCTCTTGGCCTTTTCGCGTCAACCGGTGCTCCAGCGCAGACACCAGGCGGTACATAACAGTCGCGACAACCGCAATGACCAGCAGACTGGAGAGGACGATCGTAAAGTTGAACACCTGGAAGCCATAAATAATGAGATAACCGAGACCGGCCTTCGAAGTGAGGAACTCGCCGACGATAACCCCGACCCACGCGAGACCGACATTGACCTTGAGCTGCGAAATGATAACGGCAAAGGAATCCGGCAGGATGACATTCCGGAAGATCTGCCATCGGGAGCCTCCGAACAAGCGGACGACTTTAATATAGCCGGAATCCACCTCGCGGAAACGATTGTAGATGACGAGCGTCGTAATGATGACCGTTACGGACAAGGTCGTCGCGACGATCGCGGTCATGCCGGGGCCGAAGCCGACGATGAAGAGCGGACCGAGCGCCACCTTCGGCATACTGTTAAGCACGACCAGATAGGGGTCCAGTACGCGGGAAGCGAAGGAGAACCACCATAACAACCCGGCGATGATCGTGCCAAGCAACGTGCCGAGCACAAAACCAACGATGGTCTCCAGCACCGTAATGCCGGTGTGGGGCAGCAAAGTGCCGTCCAGCAGCGTCTTCCATAGATGGGCGAACAACTTGCTCGGGTAACTGAACAAGAGCACATCGATCCACTTGTTGCGGCCGGCCGCTTCCCACAAGCCGAAGAAGGCTACCAGCAGCACCGCTTGCGCGATCCGTACCGCCCACGTCCTTTTCCGTTCCTTCGCGACATGTTGGTGATGAAGCTCGCTAAGCCAAGCTTCCCCGTTATGTTGCTCCTTCTGACGGCCAGCTTCATGATTCCTGCTCATCTAAGCTTCACCTCCTTCAGCCTCGCCGGACTCCAGCGCTTCCCACAATTGTTCGAATACCCCTTGGAACTCCGGCTGTTTTCTCGCTTCGGTCGGCGGAAGTTCCCGCAGCGCCTTCGGCATCTCATAGATGGCCTGTATCCGTCCCGGGTTAGGGGCGAGTACGACGACCCTGTCGCTCATGGCGGCTGCTTCTGCCAGATCGTGCGTGACCAGAACAGCCGTCTTGCCTCTGGCCTCTAGCGTCGTATGGACCAAATCCTCCAGCTGCAGCTTGATATGCATATCGAGCGCCGAGAACGGTTCGTCGAGCAGCAGCACGTCGGGTTCCGTCGCCAGCGTCCGGACTAACGCCGCCCGTTGACGCATCCCGCCAGACAGCTCGTAAGGCATCCGCTGCTCCGTGCCGCCAAGTCCAAGCTCATGGAGCAGCTGCCTAACATGAGCAGTTGCCGCAGGAGTCTTGATCCCGTTCAATTCGAGCCCAATCTGGGCATTCTCCAGAATCGTCCGCCACGGAAACAAATAATCCTGCTGCAGCATATAACCCAGCTTCGGGGAAGGACGGCGTACCGGCTCACCTAACGCGTAGACGGTTCCTTTCGTTGGCGTCAGGAGTCCGGCGAGCAGGCTGAGGATCGTCGTCTTGCCGCATCCGCTAGGCCCGACCAGGCTGACGAACTCGCCGCGCCCGATTGACAAACTGAGATTCTCGACCGCTAGGCTTGCTCCCTGATCGCCCACATAGACATGAGTAACTTCCTCCAGCTTAAGCAGCGTCTCCATAGGCGGACTCTCCTTTCTACATTAGAACATCAGCTTATTTCATTGCTTCTTCCGCGAACGCATTGTTCACGAGTTTATCGTGTGCAGGCTTCTCGCTCAGTTCGCCTGCAGTGGTCATCACGTCGATCAGGTTGTTCCATTCCCCTTCATCGACGATCGGGTCCGATGCGTACGAGCCTTGGCTCTTGTAACGGTCAATGACCTTTACCGCGATATCACGATCCGTATCCGGGAAGAAGGAAAGCACGGCATCCGCAATTTCCTCTGGGCTATGCTCTTGAACCCACTGCTGCGCCTTGTAGACGGCATTCGTGAACTTCTGCACCGTCTCGCTGTTTTTATCGATATAGCTTGATTTGGTCATAAAGACGGTGTAAGGAAGATGGCCGCTCTCGACGCCGAAGGAAGCGATGACGTGACCTTTGCCTTCTTGTTCCATAATCGAAGCTTGCGGTTCGAACAATTGCACGTACTCGCCGGTACCCGATGCGAAAGCCGCCGGGATGTTGGCAAAATCGACGTTCTGAATCAGCGTCAGATCGTTCTGCGGATCAATGCCCTTCTTCTTCAGCGTGAATTCGCCCGCCATCTGTGGCATCCCGCCTTTGCGTTGTCCAAGGAATTCCGTCCCTTTGAGCGAGTTCCAGTCGAAGTTCTCGATCGCTTCGCGCGACACGAGGAACGTTCCATCGGTCTGGGTCAGCTGCGCGAAATTAATGACTGGATCATCCGCGCCTTGCTGCGCCACATAGATCGATGTTTCCGAGCCCACCAGCGCCACGTCGATGCTGCCGGATAGGAGCGCAGTCATCGTTTTGTCGCCGCCGGCTGTCGTTGTAAGCTCTACGTCGAGTCCTTCTTCCTCGAAAAAACCTTCCGCGAGCGCGACGTATTCCGGCGCATAGAATAACGAACGCGTAACTTCGCCGATTTTCACCTTTACCGGACCTTCCGAATTTCCGCCGCCTCCGCAACCGGCCAATAGCACAACCGTCATGACGACCGCGAGCAGCACCGCCCCGAATTTTCTGTTCATTCCACTTCGCCTCTCCTCTTACGAAACATAGATGTACTACACCGTATGCAATTCGCCCAGCACCTGTTACCCATTCGCCCAGTAAAAAGACAAAACAAAAAGACCCTTCTCCTATTGAAAAGGGTCACAAAATGAGCTGTCATTGACAATTAGGCGATGATTCTATCCAAAACACAAGGACAATCGAACATGCCCTTTGCTCCCAAAGTCCTGCATTTACGCTCTGCGAAAAGCAAGCGTTGCGTTAATGCCGCCGAATCCGTAAGAGTTCGATACGGCTGCTGCAGCCCGCACCACACGTCCCACCCTTGCGATAAGATCGATATCCGCCTCGGTGTCAGGCTCCTCTAGATTGGCCGTTGGCGGCAGCCAGCCTTCCTGCAATGCCATGCAGGTAATTGCCGCTTCGATCGCTCCGGATGCGCCGAGCGGATGTCCGTACAGCCCCTTCGTTCCGCTCACCGCCACCGGCCGGCTGCCGAACACGGAGCGGATCACCTTCGATTCCGTTACATCATTCAGCGGCGTAGAAGAACCATGCGCATTGATGTAATGCACCTCGTCCTCACCCATATCCGCATCAGCCAGCGCTTGTCTCAGCGCACGCGCGGCCTGGGAACCGCTCGGCAGCGGGACGCTCATATGATGGGCATCATTGCTGACCCCAAAGCCGCTAAGCTCGGCAATAATCGTCGCGCCCCTTGCCCTCGCGTGGGCTTCATCCTCGATAATAAGCACCGCAGCCCCTTCACCCATGACGAATCCGTCCCGATTGCGGTCGAACGGCCGGCTCGCGCTCGTTGGCGCTTCATTCCGGGTAGACATGGCGCGCAGCATATCGAAGGCTCCGAATGACAGCGGCGCGAGCGGCGCCTCGGAACCCCCGGCCAGCACGATGTCCGCTTCGCCTCTGCGGATTGACTGCAGCGCTCTGCCGATCGCCACTGCGCCTGAAGCGCAAGACATGGCATTGGTCTCATTCGGACCGTTGAAGCCGAAGGCCATCGCCATATTACAGGAGGCCGCTCCGCCGAATACTGAAAAACCAAGCGTTGGCGAAACCGCGCGATAACCGCCGCTCATGAACTGCCCGCATTGCTCTTCGGCATAAGCGATGCCGCCAAGCGCGCTACCCATGAAGATCCCGACACGTTCTGGGTCGGTCTGTTCCGGGCTGATACCGGCATGCTGCAGAGCCAACGAACCCGCAGCAACGGCCAACTGCGAATAGCGGTCCATCCGATGCGCCCGCTTCTTATCCATATAGATCAGCGGATCGAAGCTCGTCACCTGGGCTGCAATGCGGCTCCTCAGGCTGCCCGCTTCGAATCTATCGATGCGGCGTACCGCGCTCGTTCCCCGCTGTACCCCTTCCCATAACTGCTGTGCGCCGATCCCAATCGGCGTGATACAGCCAATTCCCGTAATCACTGCGCGGCGATTAAGCATTCACAGCCACCTCCAATTGCTGTTCGGCCGCTTGTTTCAGGCCGAGCAGCGTCTGATCTGCAATATGATGCACGAATACGTGGCCGATGAAGCCTCCGGCCATGCGCCTTCCGACAGGAGGCTGCTTCCACTCATGGACGATCGTTGCTTTGGTCCCTCCATTATCGCTCGCTTCAAGCCGCCACTCTACTTCCATCCCTTTGGTCACGCCCCTGATATGCTCATAGCAAATGCGCAGATCGCCTGGCAGCACTTCCATCTTGCTGATCCACCATACCGGCCAATTCAGCTTTTCGAACTGGCGGTAAGCGGCCATCTCGACAAGCGCACGGCTTGTAAGATCGCCCTCCAGCACCCGAACCTTCCGGTAATGGGCCAACCGCTCCGGCCACAAATCCACTCTTCGCGCATAATTGAATGCCTGCTCCGGTGAACAATTGATCTCAATCTCATTCCATGTACGCATCTACGTATTCCCCTCATCTGTTCTATATCCCGTCTGGCACGATGTCCCCGATCACGGATGTGAGACGCTCGCGCCAAAACCGATTAAGCGCCAGCCCCCGCAGTGCGCTCTTGAACACTAGGGGTGATCTGCTCGCCAGCTCAATATAGCGCTGCAGCCTTCCCGCGTTCGCGAACTCTTCCCTAATGATCCTGTTGTATCGATACAGCGGCCCATCTAAGCCAGAACGAAGCGCGGCCATGACCATCGGAGCTGCCATCTCCGCCGACCGCAACGCGCGATAGATGCCTTGACCGGTCAGCGGATCATAATAACCGGCTGCATCGCCAATTAGGATGACACCTGCTGCAGCGGCGCTGCCCCTGCATTCGAATGGACCACAGCCTAACAGGGCGTCGGTCAGCCTGGCCGTTTCGATCCGCTTCGTCAGATGAGGCATCTGCCCCAACACCTCGCGGACGAAGTCTTCCTTGCGGCGCGCCGCGTTCTTTGCCAGCTCGGAAGGCATGCCAACCGTTAAGTTCGCTAGTCCCTCTCCGACAGGAGCCATGCCAACGACCATTCCTTTTTGCAAATGCAATTCAATGAAGGGATCGAGTTCCCGAACACCTTCCATATGGAAGGTGAATGCCGCCTTGCGCAGCTGACCTAGCTTCGTAAGCCCTGCCTCACGGCCAACCGTGGATCTTAGTCCATCCGCTCCGATAATGAGCCGAGCTTGTTTCTTCACGGTTTGTCCGTTCTCCATCCGGCAGAGAACGCCGGTTACACGACCGTTCTCACGCAGCAGCCGCTCGACTCGGACCCCTTGCCACAGCTCCGTGCCTGCCTGTACCGCTTCATCGACGAGCCAATGATCCAACTTGTCTCTTGCGCAGGTTATGCCGCGGACGCTGCCAGGGAATTGTACCGCTAGCTTCGTACGATTAAAATGAAGCCGCCAGCCCTCTATGACAGGAGCTTCCACAATTATGGGCTGCTCCAGGTTCAGACCCATTCGCCTCAATGCTTGTACCGCTCCGGGATTAAGCGACTCGCCGCAAGGTTTGCGCCGAGGATGGCGTTTGGCCTCGAGCAATAGGACCTGGATGCCGTGACGAGCCAGAAGCCTGGCCATCGTGCTTCCAGCCGGACCGGCTCCCACGATAATGACATCCGGCTTATCCATGTCCAACCACTGCCAGGCGGTAAGGAAAGTGACGGTACACGTTCCCTTGCACCCCCGCTCGCCGCAACAGCTCGCGAAGCTCCGGCGCCGTGTAGGATCGGCGCACCGATAACGGGCCGTCATGCCTTGTCACCGGGCTGCGCCATACGAATCTGGCCAACAATCTGGCGGCTGCATACGCGGCAGGATGACGCTCCAGGTCAGCGACGACCCAGCCGGTCCGGCAAACCCGGGACAGCTCGCGAATCATAAGAATCGCATCTTCTTCATCGAGGTGATGAAGCGCCAGATTGCTGAAGCCGATATCAAAAGCGCCATCATCGAACGCTAGTCTTCGCCCGTCGCCTTGTTCGATCCGAATTCGCCCCGTTTGTGCCGTCCGGTTGGCGGCCAGCTCGGTAATACGCGGATGAATATCCACCCCCGTAATGTCGAGGGTAATGGACCTCTTGTCGGCCCAGTGGGCGAGGGCAACCGGAATATCGGCAAGGCCAGTCGCGACATCGAGCAAGCGGATCGCCCGATCTCGCTCTATTGCGGTTATCATCTGCTTCAGATGCCGGAATAGCGCTGGGTTGCCGCCCAAATAACGGTTTACTTGCCACACCTCGCGCAAGCTGTTCATCAGTTCCGTGTCGTCGACGGCATGCTCGTCGTCGAGCAGCTCTTTGTCCAATAACCGTTCCAAGTCTGACCTCCTTTACCGTCTTATTCCTTTAGCTTTTTCTTTTTTGTGAAAAATATCCATAATTCTCACCTCCTTCCTCCTCCAATGGAGGAGAACCAAAGGGCAACCGCCCTCTGGACACCACGTTCTCCCTCGCCCCTTCCCCCTCCGCCGAGGGGAACCAAGGGTTATCACCCTCTGGACACCCATAATCAGCGAGACTCGATACGCGGCCGTCTTCGATGAGTCCTTTCGTGGTTGGCCCGCTTTTGTTCCGTTGGAACAAAGCTCTTCGTTCGAACTTCGTTCACCACTTTGGTGCCTTGAGGTGATGACCTGTTGTGTCATCTCGTTTGAACATCAACCCAGCAGACTCTCGCTTGACGTCCACTTTTGTGGACACGCTTACTTTATTGTTCGTATTGTGCAGACTGCTCAGCTTCTTACGCGAATGCAAATAAGCCACAGAGGCTTCGCCCCTGTGGCTGTTTCCAAGCTTATTGAAACTACAGTTTGTAAATATCCTTATACTTGCGCTCCAGGTAATCGACCAGATATTGCGGATCCAACGGTTTGCCTGTAATGGCCGTAATAAGCTCGGCTGGCGTGCGCAGCTTGCCGTATTGATATACCTTATCGGTGAGCCAATCCTTAATCGGGTGAAGCTCGCCTTTGCCCACAAGCTCCCATACGTTCGGAAGTTCTCGTTCGAGCGTCTCCGTCATCTGCGCGGCATACATATTGCCGAGCGAGTACGATGGGAAGTAACCGAATGCACCGCCGGACCAGTGAACATCTTGCAGGACGCCTACCGCGTCATTCTCTGGCGTAATGCCCAGATATTCTTGATACTTCTGGTTCCACAGCGCCGGCAGTTCGGCTGCGGTTACGCCTTCATTGAAGATCAGCTTCTCGATCTCATAGCGGATAATGATGTGCAGGTTGTAGGTTAGCTCATCCGCCTCAATCCGAATGAGGGATGGCGCAACGACATTCGTCGCGCGGTAGAAATCTTCAACCGGCACGTCCAGCTGTCCTGGGAAGAGCTCCTGCAAGTTGCCGAAATACCGGTTCCAGAACGGACGGCTGCGCCCGATGACATTCTCCCAGAAGCGGGATTGCGATTCGTGGATCCCCATCGAAGTGCCCGTGCATAGCGTCGTGCCGCGCAGATCCTCACGGATGTTCTGCTCGTACAGCGCATGGCCGCACTCATGGATCGTACCGAACAACGCGCTCGTGACATCGTCTGCCAGATAGCGGGTCGTAATCCGTACGTCGCCCGTGCTTAGGCCGGTCGCAAACGGATGCACGCTCTCATCGAGCCGTCCAGCTTCGAAATCGAAGCCGATCTGCTCTAAGATGAATTTGCTGAATTTCTTCTGCGCGTCTTTGTCGTAGTTTTGCTTCAGGAAGCTGGTATCCGGCTGATGCGGAGAAGCAGCGATGGCTGCGGCGAGCGGCACCAGTTTCTCGCGCAAGCCGCCGAATACGCGGTCCAGCTCGGCGGTTGTTATGCCGGGCTCATACATATCCAGCAATGTATCGTAGCGGGTTTCCTTCGCTCCCCATAGGTCGATAAACTTGTTCGTATATGTAATGATTTTGTCTAAGTACGGTTGGAACGAAGCGTAATCGCCGGTTTCCTTCGCCTGTTCCCAGAAGGATTCCGCCTCCGAGGTCAGGATTACATATTCTTCGTGAAGCTTCGGAGGAATTTTGACGCTGCGGTCATAATCCTTGCGCGTCTCGGTCACGAGCCGCTGATCTACCTCGCCAAGCGTATTCAATATTTCCGGCTGTTCCAGCGCGGTTAGCCACTGGCCAAGGTCTTCGCCTGTCTGCAAGGCGAACGCTTGAGAGGATAGCACGCCGATCGCCTTGGAACGGGATTCCGTCCCTTTGCGGGGCGCTCCTGTGCGCATATCCCAAAACAAAACGCCGAGAGCTTCTTCATAGCTCTTAATCTGTCCGATTCGTTCACGGAACAACTGCAACACTTCTTCTTTATTTACGCTCACAAGCCGTCCACCTTTCGTTAATGGTATAAGAGGGTAATGACTCCTACTACTTGATAGTACATTTTGCAAAACGTATAATCAACTTTAATCGTTTACTCGCGAAATCGACATTCGAAAGGAGCTGTACGCTATGCATTTCACCTTTACCCCTGCTGCAATCGATCGACTGACACCGGAGCTTGAAGGGACAGGCAAGGAGCTGAGACTGCTCTATGATACGGAAGGATGCGGATGCGTGATGAACGGAGTACCGACGCTTCAGCTGATTGATACCTCTTTCTTCGGGGATAAGCAAGGGACGGGCGACCCTTACGCCGTCTGGTATGAGCCGAATTACGAAGTGTTTTTCGAAGATTACCTGAAGATCGATTTCAACGCGGCCCGCAACGCCTTCATCCTTAAGAGCGACAACCAGACCTATACGACGAATCTGCGGCTGCTGAAATAACGCCCGCGCAAGGGCAGCTTGACCGATAGAGATAAACAAGAATGGGGAGAGAGTAGTCATGAGCAGATTGGAGCATATTCTAGCCTTCAATGAGGAATTCGTAGAGAATCGTCAGTACGAGCAATATATGACGACCAAATTCCCGGATAAGAAATTAACCGTCGTCACCTGTATGGATGCCCGCTTGACTGAACTGCTGCCCAAAGCGCTGAACCTTCGCAACGGCGACGCCAAAATCATTAAGAATGCCGGCGCGATCGTGACGCAGCCATTCGGCAATATTATGCGCAGTATCCTCGTTGCCGTCTATGAACTTGGCGCGGAAGAGGTCTTGATCGTCGGCCATTACGAATGCGGCATGACGGGGTTGAACTCGCAGAAGGTAATCAGCAAAATGAAAGAACGCGGCGTCGAGCAAGAAACGATCAACACGCTGGTCCATTCCGGCATTAGCTTGAACCGTTGGCTCACCGGCTTTGATAATGTCAAAGAAAGCGTCGAGAACAGCGTGAGCATCGTCCGCAACCACCCGTTGCTGCCAGCCGGCACGCCTGTCCATGGCCTCATCATTCATCCGGAATCCGGCAAGTTGGATCTCATCGTGAACGGTTACGAACATTTGCAACAATCCTAGCTTATATGACAAGAGCTTTCCTCCTAAGATCAGATCTTGGAGAAAAGCTCTTTTTGTTGCGTTACTTGCGATCCGGCAGTGATTACTTGCGCCCTTTGGCCTCCACCGCCGCCTGCCTTGCGGCAATAACGTCGCTGCGGTCGCGCAGTCGATGCCGCTCGGTCAGTGCTTGGTCAGCGCGGCTCGGCAATCCCCACGGATATCCTTCTTCCGCCGCCTTGGCCTTACAAGCCCACAGCAGCTGTACATCCTTAATAGGAAGATTCAGGTCCGTGAACGGAAGCTCCTGTTCCACAGCCTGGATCCTTTCGTCAAGCGCAGCTTGCGTCGCTATTCCGTCTAGCCCAAGCGTTTCCAACTGTTCTATGGTAAGACGCATACGTGCTTGCCGGAACATCTTCACGGCGCCTGAATGATTGCCTCTCCGATGGTGATAACTGCCGACCGCAACCTGGATCAAACCGACCCACTGTTGAGCGAAAGGGTCGTCAGGCTGGCTCTTCCAATATTCCTCGAGCAGTTCATGGCATTCAAAATAATCTCTCGTAGCGTGGAATTCAACGAGATATAACCTATAAGCCTCGGGATAGCCCGCTTCGCGCCCGTCTATTCGCATAGAGACTCCTCCACCCTCGCATGTCTACTTCCGACAGTTCCGCATGAAAAATGAAACCTTTGATTATATTAGACGTAATTGTACGGTAAGGCAATGAAAACATCAGATTGATCTACTGGAGGAGAAGTACAGATGAAAAAAGGGTTGTTGCTCATGATGGCGTTCACACTGATCTTCGCTATATTTGCCACTACGGCAGACGCGAAGCCAAGAGGCGCGATCAAATCACCGAAGCAAAGTTACACGCAAACGCCAAAGAAATCGACCGATAACGTACAACAAAGCAACACCGGCACCAAAGCAGGCACAACGTCTACCGCTGCTACCACAAAAAGAGGATTTTTCAGCGGCGGCGGCTTAATGAAGGGTCTAATGATCGGCGGTATCGCAGGTCTCCTGTTCGGCAGCATGTTCGCGGGCATGGGTTTCCTGGGCAACATTATCGGATTAATGCTTAACGTATTCGCAATCGTCATCTTGATCATGGCGATCCGCGGTATCTATATGTACTTCAAGAATCGCCGCAAGCCACAATTCCCGAATGACCGCGGACGTTACTAATGGTTCGTATCTATACCGATGAGATCATCAATGCGGTCTGCAAGAACATTGCCGATCGCAAAGGCGTATCCCCTTCCGAGGTTGAAGCACAGCTCGCTTGGGACGAACAGTACGGCTTTACCGCGGAAGTATGGGTGCAAGGCCGGAGCCAGTACCTGGTTGAAGCTAATCTGCTCGAAGCCATCGAACAATATATGTACACCCAATATAACCGCCGCGTCTTCCGTTCCCAGATTACGTTGGACGCTGACGAAGAGTTCTGGGCAGATATTGCAGACTAATGCGGATTCAAGAAAGACCGAAGCCATGTGGCGCTTCGGTCTTTTTTCTATGCTGCGAACATACACGCTTATACTAGTAAAATTCGGTAATTCGCTAGATTCCGCAACCTCTTCTCTTAACTTGCGTCTATTAGGAGGCATGAACATGAGAGGAGACGATACATCGGATGAAAAACAAGTGGAGCGTCATACTCGCAGCAGCTCTGGCTTTGCAAACGACTGTAACAGCAACCGCCTCTGCGGGGAGCGCAATTATAGATAAATCATCGCAGTACCGCGTCTATCAGAACGATAAGGCAATTAAAGAGTTTACGACCGAAGGGCAAGCGATTGCCTACGCTAAGAACTTCTCCTACGCTCACGTAGAGAAAATAACGAACCGCGTTTGGACATGGGACAATCTGCCGAAATACAAAGTCTATTCGAACGGCATTTCGTCGGCTAGCAAAGATTTTCAAACGCTAGCCCAAGCGCAGGCCTATGCCAAGACGCTTAAGTTCGCTCAAATTCGCGATCTGCAGCAATCCGGCTGGGTATATGCGACATATGCCAAATACCAGCTATACCAAGGCGACAAGACCAATGCGAATTGGAGTTTCGCTTCGCTAGCCCAAGCGAAAGCCGTTGCCAAGTATTACGGCAATATGCATGTGATCGATCTGACGACGAATCAGTGGGTATGGGATAACCTGACTGCCGCTCAGAAAACATCGCAACGTGCGGGGGCAAAATCATATACGATTACTGTTGCCGGAGAAGCGGCATCTAATACGCATTACAGCTACTTGCAGGATGCCATTGCCGCGGCAGCCAAAATTAGCGGCAGCTCCGTCGTTAATGTAGCTACCGGCGTAACGGTGCATCAGAACGTCGCACCTTTCACCGTGACGCAGAACGGACGCAGCGTCAAATCGTTCTTCAACCTGGAGAATGCGATCTATTATGCAAGAAGCTTGGCTGGTTCCGCGATCGTGAAGGATGGCAAGGAGTGGTGGACCAACACCCCTTACTTGAAAGTCGTGCGGGACGACCAGACGCTTGGCACGTTCCATACACGTCAAGCGGCGGTTTATTTTGCGAGCAATCTGCAAGATTCCGTCGTTATGACAAGCGACGGCCGGGCAATCTGGAACAATCTCAGCAAGATGACGTATTACGGCTGGAACGGAACTTCAAATACGAATACCGTCTTATCGCAGGTCGCCAATACGCAAGGTCTTGATACGACCTCGCCGACCTGGTTCGTCCTGACGAATGCGGACGGCAGCATCTCGGACAACTCCGATCCTGCGGTTGTAACGCAAATGAAGGCGTCGGGCATTGCCGTCGAGCCGCTCGTGCACAACCAGTTCGACAATGATCTCACACGCGCATTCTTGAAAAACCCGGCGGCGCAAACGAAATTCATCAATACATTGGTCAATCGTCTCGTCGAGCTCGGTGTTCCTAGTATGAACCTTGACTTCGAAGGTTTATACGGAGGCGATCGTGCCTTGTACACGGAGTTCGTGCGTGATCTGACAGAAGCCCTTCATAAGAAAGGACTGCAAATCTCGGTCGACCTCCCTCGCGGGGATGTCGCTTGGAACGCTCAGACCGCTTACGACCAAGCCGCGCTAGGCCAAATCGTAGATAAAGTGATGATCATGGCCTATGACGAACATTGGAGCGGCAGCACGGAGCCGGGATCGGTGGGCGGTCTTGCTTGGATCGAGGAAGGCGTTCAGCAATACTTGTCGTACGGAATTCCTCGCAGCAAGCTTGTGCTAGGCATTCCATTCTATGTCCGTCAATGGCAGCTGGATGGCTCAGGCAAGCTTGTAGGTAACAAGGCCATCTACATGAAAGAAGTGCCCTCTCTTATCGCGCAAAACAATGCAAAGGGCGTGCTCGATGCGGAATCCGGCCAAATGAAATACACGTATACGAAAGACGGCTATACGTACGTCTTCTGGGCTGAGACGGCAAGCACGGTTAAGGCTCGCGTCGCCATCGCCAAGAAGTATGACTTGGCTGGCGTCGCGGCATGGCGCCTCGGTTATGAGAGCGAAGATCTGTGGACGATGCTTCTGCAAACCAAATAACATATAGGAGAGCAGAAGGCGCTAAGGCATGATTGCCCAGCGCCTTCTGTTTGTTGTCCTTCCTCTTCTGTTTACCCCTGCTTGCCATCAATCGCAAGCAGCAATACCGCTGCAGCAAGCCCTAATCGACGATCGAGCTGTCGATCCCGATTAATCAAGAAGTCGACGTTCAACTTACTGACGAACGGGTTGAAGTTCTGATAGAACACAGCTGATTGAACACCGCCGAGCGTGACGTTGAATTTTTGCGGGATCAGATTGGTGAGGAATCTTCGGAGCAACGCCATTAATGCGCTATCCTCTTTGATCAACCCGATCTCGGTTTCGTCCTTGTCCTGAATGATCCACTCGTCTTTGAGGATGGATTTCATCCCTTTGCGCCGCAAGGAGCCGATATGTTCGCCTGTAACTGCGTCCACGACATCGTACGTTGCGGAGAAATCTATGACGCTGCGTGCTTGGATGGTGATGAGCTCCTCCTGCATCGACTCATCGCTGTAAAGTCGAATGTCCTCCTTGAGCTTAAAAGCTTTCATCTGGGAGAACATCACTAGCTGTTCTTGATTATCGTAGATATGAAACTTCGCGCCGACAAGCGAAAGGACTTTTTTGCGTACTAAGAATTGCGTGTGACTGAATTTGTCATTCATGAAGTTACCCTCGATTCCTTATGTTGTTAACTGTTAGAATTCGATAGGAAATTCGGAAACCCTTCCTTCATTTGACAGTCCCTTCGTAATTCATGTCTTCGTCCGTTAAGTCCTAACCGTTGAAACTACATGAAACAAAAACAAAAACAAAAACCGTGAAGCCACAAGGCTTTACGGTTTTGACGTGAAACTTATCAAGTTGAACTTACATCTCACTCATGCCAAGGTTAAATTGCCATTCGATGCCGAACTTGTCCCGAACGCTGCCGTAGTACGGAGCCCAGAATGTTTCTTGCAGCTCCATGATCACCGTACCGCCTTCTTTAAGCTTCTCATAGGCCGAGACCAGCTCTTCCTTGCTATCCGTGACAAGCGCTAAGCTGATGTTGTTACCTTCCGTGAAAGGCATGCCTGGGAATACGTCGGAGAACATCACATTGCTGCCGCTAATCTTGAGGCGAGTGTGCATGATCCAATTTTTCGCTTCATCTGGTACCGGATGCTCCGGACTTGCCGGGATTTCGCCGAAAGTCATAAATTTCGGTTGTTCGGTACCGAAAGCCTCCGCGTAAAATTCCACCGCTTCCCTACAGTTTCCTTTGAAATTCAGATAAGCATCAACAGCCATCGTTATCGCTCCCCTTCAATTGTGGTTGCTCCAAAGATCTATCATGCATGTCCCATTCCTTATTATGCATGCTGCTTATCCGATAAGCAAGCACTGACAATTCCCCCTCAAATTGGCACAGAAAGTTAAGGAAATCAGACACATATTCAGGGTATAATAAGGCATACTCGGGTAAGGAGGGCAACGAACATACAATGAACAACCTGGCGGACCTTAATCACGAAATTGAGCGGCTGCGACTGTTGTTGAACGGTTATATGAGCGAGTCGTCCTTAACCCATCCCCGGATCCTTGAGCTAAGCCAAAAGTTGGATAAGTTGATCGTGAAGCACTACCGGCTAGCATCCCAACTGAAAAGTTCTCCAACTTGAATCCTCTGATTGTCAGAGGATTTTTTGTTACCCTTTTTACAACAAAAGGCCTCCCGGCATGTGCCGGGAGGCCTTGAACATTCCTTTATTAGCCTACCTTGTTGTACGTCATAATCCAGACCGAACCGATGACGATCGTCAGTACGAGCAGAACGCCGAGCAACAGGGACATCAGGTTGTAACGAGGTTTGCTTTCTTCCTTCAAATGCATGAAGAAGACGAGCTGAACCACAAATTGCAGGAATGCGGTCACAAGCAAGACGACTTTCGCAGCCGTACCTTCCACGATATCGTTCAGAACGAGAACAAGCGGGATAATCGTCAGAACAATCGATAGCACGAAGCCGATTACGTAAGATTTCAGCGAGCCATGTCCGCCGTCGTGAGCGCCATGTGCGTCTGCATGATTTTGCTGGCTTGCCATCTTACATCACCCCCATCATGTATACGATCGTGAAGACGAAAATCCAAACAACATCAAGAAAGTGCCAGTACAAGCTGATTACGTTCACTTTACGCATCGTAACAGGCGTGATGCCATGGCGCTTCAACTGGAAGATAAGTCCGATCATCCAGCACAGACCAAGCGATACGTGAAGTCCGTGTGTGCCTACGAGCGTAAAGAAGCTGGACAGGAACGCGCTCGTGCTGATTGTTGCGCCTTCGTGAACCATCTTAAGGAACTCATCCACTTCCAAGTAGATAAAGGAAGCGCCGAGCAGTACGGTCACGGCTAGCCACGTAATCAAACCTTTAAGGTTCTTCTTGTGCATGGCAAGTACAGCCAGACCACTGGTGAAGCTACTTGTCAATAGAATGAACGTCTCTGCAATAACGCCTGGCATCTCGAACAGCTCTTCTGCTGTCGGGCCGCCGTTGGTGTTGCCGTGCAGGACTAGATAACACGCGAATAACGATGCGAACAGGATACAGTCCGTCATCAGGAACAGCCAGAAGCCGAACGTCTTCAGCGATTCGTGCTCATGCTCATGGTGTTCATCATGACCGTGGTGACCGGCGGAATGTCCGCCGTGTCCCACTTCTGTATGTGCCGCCTCACGCGGCGAAAGTCTCATCTTACGTTCTTGCACTTAGTTCGTCCCCCTTAATGCGGCTTCCGTTCGCTTCACTTCATCGACCGGAATGTAGTAATCCGTGTCATAAGAGAACGAACGTACAAGCATGCAAATGAGTACGCCGATCATGCCCGGTATTGCGAAGAACAGCCAGTCGAATACAAAACCGAAACCAGCTACAAACCAGCAAAGCGATTTAATAAACGGAATCGCAGAGTTTTTCGGCATGTGAATTGGCTCAATCGGCTGAGGCGTCTTCAAGGAAGGCAGGCCTTGCTGCTTCCGTTGCTTATCTTCCCACCAGTCGTCCTGATCTTTAACCTGCGGCAATGTCGCAAAGTTATAGAGCGGTGCTGGGGACGGAATCGACCATTCGAGCGTACGGCCATTCCATGGGTCTCCTGTCGTATCGCGTTCCATGAACTTGATGCTGTGCGCGATCTGCCATACTTGGAACAAGAAACCGATACCCATCAAGAAACCGCCGATCGTCGATACAAGGTTAAGCGGTCCCCAGCCCATATCCCAGCTGTACTCGCTCACGCGGCGAGTCATGCCGTCGAGGCCAAGGAAATATTGCGGCATGAAACATACATAGAAACCGATATTCCACAGCCAGAACGCCCATTTTCCGAGTTTTTCGTTCAGCTTGAAGCCGAACATTTTTGGCCACCAGTAGCTGAGGCCTGCGAAGTAACCGAACGCTACACCACCGATGAGTACCTGGTGGAAGTGGGCAATAAGGAAGTAGCTGTTATGGAACTGGAAGTCTGCAGGTGCAACGGACAGCAATACGCCCGTCATACCACCGATTACGAAACATGGGATGAACGCCAGCGTCCATAACATTGGTGTTGTGAACGTAATCCGGCCGCGGAACATCGTAAACAGCCAGTTGAAAATTTTTACGCCTGTCGGTATCGCGATTAACATCGTCGTAATGGCGAAGAATGCGTTGACGTCTGCACCCGATCCCATCGTGAAGAAGTGATGGAGCCAAGTGAAGAAGGACAGAACGCTGATAATCATCATGGCGAATACCATCGATTTGTAGCCGAACAATTTCTTCTTCGAGAAGGTCGCTACGACCTCAGAGAAGATACCGAAGGCCGGTAAGACAACGATATAGACCTCTGGGTGACCCCACATCCAGATCAGGTTGACATACATCATCGGATTGCCGCCGCCATCGAGCGTGAAGAAATGCGCGCCCAGGTAACGATCGAGGAACAGCAATGCAAGTGTTACGGTCAAGATTGGGAAAGCGAAGATAATCGTCACGCAGCTGGACAGAACCGACCAACTGAACATTGGCATTTGCATCAGCTTCATGCCAGGAGCACGCATCTTCAGAATCGTAACAATAAAGTTAATCCCTGTCGCCAAGGAGCCGATACCGGATATCTGTATACCCCATATATAGAAGTCTTGTCCGACACCCGGACTATGGGAGAGTTCTGACAACGGTGCATAAGACAGCCAGCCCGCATCCGGCGAACCGCCGATAACGAACGACATATTGAAGAGCATTGCACCGAAGAAGAACATCCAGAAACTTAAGGAGTTCAGGAACGGATACGCGACGTCACGCGCGCCAATCTGCAGCGGCACGACGATATTGAATAAACCGAACATGAGCGGCATCGCCATGAACAAGATCATGATTACGCCATGCGTCGTAAAGATCTGATTATAGTGCTCCGCCTCAAGGAATTGAATATCCGGTAATGCGATTTGGGTCCGCATCAGTAGCGCATCGACGCCGCCACGGAATAGCATCAGGATCGAAGCGATGATGTACATAATGCCGACGCGTTTGTGGTCAACAGTCGTGAGCCATTCACGCCATAGCCAACCCCACTTCTTGAAGTAAGTCAACACCGTGATGATCGCGATCATCGCAAGTCCGATACTCACATCAGCGCCATAGATGAGCGGGTCGCCGGTAACAAAGAACTCGGAAGCAAATTCCTTTATATTGTCTAGCATGCGGTCTCTCCTCTCTTCGAATTATTGGTGATCCGCATGATTCTCATGGTTCGTCTCGTTCGTTTCCATGTCCATGCTCATCTTGTTTTGATCAACCTGTTGCTGTGCTTCTGCGGATTCTCCTTCTTTTTCTTCTTCCTCTCCACCATGATGGTGGCCTGAAGAACCCGGTGTTACGTATTTCATAACGATGCTGTCGAATAGACCTTCAGGGAAGGCTGAGTAGGAAACCTCGCCAACCGTGCTTTGCTCAGAAAGCTTGTTATAGCCGTCTTGCGTAAGGATTTCGGAAGTTCCTTTCACTTCTTGTACCCAGCTTTCGAATTCCTCGTCGGATATAGCCGTAGCGTCGAAACGCATTTTGCCGAAATGTTCACCCGAGAAGTTCGCGCCAGCGCCATAATAAACGCCTGGTTCGTCCGCTTGCAGATACAATGTCATCGCCATGCCGGACATCGTATAGATCTGCCCGCCGAGTTCCGGAATCCAGAAGGAGTTCATCGGAGCATCCGAAGTCAGTTTGAACTTAATCGGACGGTCTTCAGGGAATTTCAAGTAGTTCACCGTTGCAATGCCCTGTTCCGGATACGTAAACAGCCACTTCCAGTCCAATGAAGTAACCTCGATCGTGAGCGGTTCTTTCTCGGACTCGATTGCTTTGGACGGCTCAAGATCATACGTGTACTTGACCGTGACCACTGCCAATACAGCAATGATTATGATCGGAATCCCCCACCAGATTACCTCAAGCTTAGTACTGTGTTCCCATTTCGGAGCATAGCCGGCTTTATTATCCGGTTTGTCCCGATAGCGCCACACGATGATAACCGTCAGGATCAACACCGGTACGATGATAATCGCACAAAGCAGAGTCGAAATGTAAATCAAATCTTTCTGCGATTCGCCGATCGGTCCCTTCGGGTCGAGCACCATTGGGTTACAGCCCGACAGCAGAACCATCGTCAACACCAGCATGAGAGCTGCCGTGATGCGCTTCAATGTGCTTGGCTTCTTCAACTTTCTCATCTCCTTACGGCCTTTCAATGTTGGGACGAACTTTGTGAAATTTGTCTCATGGCAATACCATAACAGATGCGCGAGCACTTTTCCTTATCGTTAACAAATGCGTCAACGAAAATTAGAATTTCTGTAATATTTCTTTCACCATTTCGACGCAAATTCAAAAACTTCCCGAAAAAATGCAAAAAACCCTCCTGTGTGAACAGGAGGGTTCAACCATATATGGATTTTGACTGGAATCTTCAATTATTGACGTTTTTCATGCTCCATTTTACGATTCTCGACCATATTGATCGCCGTACCGATCGTGTAGATAAAGACGCTGCCCACCAGGAAGCCGATGCCGACCATAAGTGTCAGGTTCTTATCGCTAAAGTGACCAATATTGATAAGACACATGATTACGCCGACGGCCAAGCAGAACCATGCCATTATATTCATTGCCGAGAACAAACGCTTCACTTCACGACCTTGTTCGTTATTCATTCCTACTGTTGTCTTAGCTGCCATACTTATCACCCCGTCTTAAAAGTAACCGCTCTCTTACTCGTATTATACCTCATTTTTTCGATTTGTGTTCAAATATTTTTCACATTTTGATCGAAATTCAGACAAATTTTCGTGTAGACGCGTCTTGACCGCCTGATTAGTTCCTTATTACCCACTTCCTTGCAAGTATAAAAGGTATTTCGCGAATTCGCCGCATGAAGCGCTCATACATTGGAGTTGACGGTTTCTTGCCTATGACGTTCGGCTATAAGGAGGCACGCCATGCTAGAGCAGTTAAATCAAGGTATAACCCAACTGATCGATCAGTTGGTTCGTGCCCAGCATTCGGATGGCACATGGCAATACCGATTCGTTGAGAGCGGCATGATGACCGATTGCCATTTCATAATCGTGCTTCGACTGCTGCGGATCGAGAATCGCGAGGATGAAATCAGGCAGCTCGCCGCTCGGATCGCAGGCAGGCAGCTCGAAGACGGCAGCTGGCGGGTATATCCGGACGAGCAAGAGCCCAATCTGTCCGCGACGGTTGAATGCTTCTTGGCCTTGCAATATGCCAACCGCGGCGAGCAAACGGACTCGTCGCAGATGAATAAAGCCAAACAGCTGATTCTCCAGTTAGGCGGGTTGAAGCGGGTAACGAATGTGATGACTAAATTCTTATTGGCCATGACCGGTTATCGCCCATGGCCGTCTTTTTTCCCGGTTCCGTTAGCCTTGCTGTTATTGCCCGCCTCTTCACCGCTCCATTTCTTCCATTTCTCCGGATACGCCCGCGTTCATATGGCCCCCATGCTTGTCCTTGGTGAGCGCAAACCGCATTTTCAAACGCCAGATATCCCCTTCTTGAAAGAACTCGCGGTTCCTGCCTTCTCGCTAACGGGAGAATCTTATGAGAACGAAGACTGGTCCTCCCACCTTCAACGCGGAGCAGGCAGTCAACTGCATAAGTGGGCGCAATCGTTAATGAATGCCCCTGGGCAGTTAAAAAAATTAGCGCTCCAGAAAGCCGAGGCGTACATGCGCGACCGGATCGAAGCCGACGGTACTTTATACAGCTATGCGAGCTCGACGATTCTCATGTTGGCGGCTTTCAGCGCACTCGGCTACGAAAGGGACGAACCGATTATTCAAAAAGGGATTGAAGGACTTGCGGGCTTTCTCTTTCCTGACGGCGACGGGATGCACTTGCAGACGACAACCTCGACAGTATGGGATACTGCGCTGATCAGTCACGCCCTTACGCAGGCTGGCCTACCTGGTACACATGACGCGATTACGAAGGCGGGGCGTTATCTGTTATCGAGGCAGCACGACAGGCTGGGGGACTGGAAGCTAGAGGTGGAGAATCCCGCTCCTGGCGGATGGGGCTTTTCCGATATCAACACGATCAATCCAGACGTAGATGATACGACCGCAGCACTGCGTGCGCTTGCACCTCTTCTTCATAAGATGCCGGATGCCGGTGAAGCGGTCGATCGCGGTCTCAACTGGTTATTATCGATGCAGAATGAGGACGGCGGCTGGGGAGCGTTTGAGCGCAATAACAATCACCCGCTGATCAAATGGATTCCGTTGCAAGGCGTAGAAGCGGCCGCCACCGATCCTTCCTCAGCCGATTTGACCGGGCGTGCCCTCGAATATTTGGGACAGACGATCGGATTATCGAACCGTCACCCTTTCGTCAGAAAAGCCGTGCGTTGGCTGTACGAGGATCAGACCGCTGATGGATCTTGGTACGGCCGCTGGGGCGTTTGTTATATCTACGGAACATGGGGCGCCATTACGGGACTGGCAGCGGTTGGCGAGACGCTCCGCGATCCTCGCTTGCGCAAAGCTTGCGATTGGCTGCTCTCCATTCAGAATGCCGATGGCGGCTTTGGCGAGTCGTGTGAAAGCGATGTTGTCAGGCGTTATGTCCCGCTAGGCACCTCCACGCTCGTACAGACCGCTTGGGCGCTCGATGCCCTCGTTTCCGTTCACCAGAAGCCAACGGAGCCGATCCAACATGCGACGCGCTATTTGCTCCAGCATCTCGCAACCGGTTCGGGACAGCCTCGTTATCCGACAGGAGCAGCCCTGCCCGGCCATGTTTATTCCTGCTATGAAAGTTACCCGAAAATATGGCCGTTACTCGCTCTCTCCCGCTGCCGAAACAAATTCACAGAAATTTTTTCCACTTTTTTCGAGAAATCATGAATAATTGATTTCCAGTCGCGACAAATTAATCCAGGTAGAAAACAATTCCATCTAGGAGGAAATAAAACCATGTATAGCCAAACAAACCTGTCGCAACAAATCCAGCACGTCGAGCAAGTCGTTCATCAGCTCATCAATCAAACTCAGCAAGCATCTGCTGTCTACCAACAACTACTGCAACAAGAGCTGCAAAACGCACAACAACTGGAGCAAATGGCTCGCCGCGAGCAACAAGCTGCACAAATCATTCAAAATGCGCTGCATGGCCATGAAGTAGCTATCCAACAAATGCAACAAGTTACGCTGCTGTGCAAACAACTCGAGCAACGCGTACAAATCGAGCAAACCCCTTACTTGCTGGCTCAACAAAATGCAGCAGCCTTCGCTCCACAAGCTGCCTTCCAACAACAGCAACAGCATGCTTACCAATAAAGCAAGATCTAAGGTGAAACGGCTGACGCCGTCTTTAATGGCGGCGCTAGTTTCATTACGCTTGTATTCCACGAAGAACCAACGTCACGTTGCCTAACCGGCATGGACGTTGGTTTTTTACTTGTACACATAAAAAAACCGACCCGCAAGTTTCCACTTGTACGAGTCGGCAATCGCCACTTATTTCAGACCGCTTGTACTGATCCCTTCAACGATATGCTTCTGGAAGGCGAAGAATACGGCCACGACCGGTACCAAACTAACGATCGACATCGCGAACATCGCGCCCCAATTGGACAGTGTATCCGCATCGAGATACATCTTCAGCGCCATGGAGACCGGATACATGCTCGGCTTGTTCAAGTACAGAACCGGATTGATCAGATCCTCCCAACGCCAGTAGAACGAGAAGATCGCGGCAGTCGCGAGTGCAGGAGCGATCAGCGGCAGAATAATGCGGTAGAACAACCTGAACTTGCCGCAGCCGTCAATCGTGGCCGCTTCGTCGAGCTCCTGCGGGATGGTTCGGATGAACTGAATCATCAGGAAGATAAAGAACGGAGCGCCGAAATATGCCGGAATAACGATCGGTTTAATCGAGTTTAGCCACCCAATCTTCGAGAACATGATGTACTGCGGTACGAGCGTAACGTCATGAGGCAGCATGAGGGTGACCATCATGACGCCGAACCAGAAGGTGCTTCCGAAAAACTTCAGGCGGGCAAATCCGAACGCAATCAGAGCAGATGAAGCGACGGCACCGATTGTAGCGAGCACCACGAGCACAAGCGAGTTCTTAATGAAGACGCCGAAGCTATGGCCGCCAATGCCTTCCCACCCTTGCGAATAGTTCGTCCAGATCCAATCTGTTGGAATAAGCGAGCCCGCCGTCTGGAAAATCTGCTCACTCGGCTTGAACGAACTCATCAGCAGCCAGATGACCGGATAGATCATCAGAAGCGCTCCTCCGGCGGCGATGATATGATACAGGGACCATTTAATTGGTTTGCTTCGCATCGTCTTAGTCCCCTTTCGACTCGTAATGAACCCAGAATTTCGAAGTTGCGAACAAGATTGCGGTGAAGATTGATACGATAATGAGCATCATCCAAGCCATCGCGGAGGCATATCCCATATCAAAGTAAACGAAACCTTGACGGAACAGATAGAGGGAGTATAACAGCGTGCCGTCGAGCGGTCCGCCTTCGCCTTTAGAAATGATGTAGGCTGGCGTAAACGTCATGAATGCGCCGATCGTCTGAAGAATCGTGTTGAACAGGATGATCGGTGTCAGCATTGGCAGCGTGATGCCGAAGAATCGGCGTACGGGTCCTGCGCCATCAACGTTAGCAGCCTCGTACAGTTCGTTCGGGATATTTTTAAGACCGGCCAGGAAGATCAGCATGGAAGAACCGAACTGCCAGACCGACAGCGATATGAGCATCCAGAGTGCCGCGAACGGCTCGGCGAACCAGCGAATGCTGTCGAGACCCAAGGTATTCAACAGCAAGTTGATGATACCTTCATCGCCATAAATATTACGCCACATGATGGAGACCGCGACACTGCCGCCGATAATGGAAGGCAGGTAGTAAACCGTGCGATATATACCAACCGCCTTGGATGCTGTATTGAGCAGCATGGCGATTAGGAGTGCGAATGCCAATCGGAGAGGAACGCCCAGGAATACATAGATCAGCGTAACCTTCAGCGATTGCCAGTATTTGCTATCTTGGAAGAACATCTCTTTATAGTTGTCAAGTCCGATCCATCTAGGAGTCGTGAACAAATCATAGCTCGTAAACGATAAATATAACGAAGCGCCTGCCGGGATCAATATAAACGCCAGAAATCCAATTACAAACGGACTAATGAATGCGTAGCCGGTCAGATGGTTTTTCCAAGCCGCTCTCATACCCTTCCACTCCTACAATCCAGATTCTGACCTTATCTAGTCATCTTTGATCTTTAAGTTGTATACTTGCATACATCATAATCAAGCGAGATGCCATGGATAGAGTCGGTGACCGGCCGTGTGCGACCGGCCACCGGGTTTAGCGTTTGTGATGACGTTTTGTTATTGTTTGTTCTTGGCGAGAATTGCGTTCGCTTCCTTGCGGAACTGCTTCGCTGCATCTTCAGCCGACAGCTTCTGGAAGTCCATTTGTTCAGCTAAGCCTGCGAACAGCTTGATGATCTCCGCAGTACCTACTGGGTCTGGCGGATCCATCGGGCTGCTGTTCTCTTGCGCCCATGTTACGTAATCGAAGACTTGTACTTGAGCCGGGTCGAGCGTCGATTTGATACCTTCCGCAACTTGCGTGTTGACCGGTACGCCGCGGTCGCCTTTGATCAGCTTGTTCGCTTCTACGTTGTTCACCCAGAAGTCGATGAACTTAGCAGCTTCTTCTTTGTTCTCGGAGTTCTTCGAGATTGAGAAGTACATCGAAGGCTTCAGGTAGAGACCCTCGTTACGTCCCGGTCCAGGCATATGCGCCATCTCAAGCGAACGGTTCGCAACTTGTTGAATGGCAACGAATTGGTTCGTCCACTGCCAGATACCGACTTGCTTGTTCTTCACGAGCATGTCATCTTCGAGACCTTTAATTTGCGCCTTCACGTCTGGCGGCGGTGTATCGCCTTCCTTGACGAGATTGGCCAGCGGCTTGAAGAAGTCGACGAACATTTGATCGTCTTCATAGCCGAGCGCGGTACCATCAGCGTTATACAGATGTGCGCCTTTCGAGCGCAGGTAGTAGCCGAAGAATACTTCCGGGCGCATACCGCCGTCAAAGTATAGGCCTGCTTCCTTCGCTTTGCTCGCCAGCGCGAAGTAATCTTCCCACGTCCAGTCATCGCTTGGCTTATCGACGCCGAGCTTCTTGAGCAGCTCAGGGTCATATTGGAAGTTCATCGTGTTAACGCCGATGTTGAAGCCGTAGATCTTGTCGCCGAGTTTACCGCCGGAAATGGAGTTTTCCGAGATATTCGACGTATCAATGCCATTATTCAAGTATGGCGTCAAATCTTCAAGTTGGCCTTTCTGACCGTATTGCGCAAGGTACGAGATGTCCATTTGCACGATGTCAGGAAGCTCGTTGGCAGCCGCTTGCGGTGCAAGCTTCTTCCAGTAATCGTCGAAGTTCGCATATTCCGATTCGATCTTAACGTTCGGATGCTCCTTCTCATACATCTCGATAACTTTCAGCGTATAATCATGACGCGGCTGCGAGCCCCACCATGCCATCCGCAGTGTAACCGGTTTGGCATCTTCTTCTTTTACATTCGTGCCTGCATTTGTTTGGGTGTTCGTACTGCCTTCTCCGCTGTTAGAAGATTCTGAGCTGTTGTTGTTGCCTCCGCATGCCGCTAATGAAAATGTCAGCGACATTGCTAGCAGTAGGCTCGCCATTTTCTTCATTTTACGATCCCCTTCCTTGCGACCTGTTTATGATAGCCCTTACATTTACAATATTACTTGGTCGCACGTTGTTGCGGAATGTAAAAAACCGTTCCTAATGTTCAAAAAACAGAGATTCGACTTTAGGCTGTCGGACGCTTGAATTCGGATGGTGAGCACCCGGTATATTTCTTGAAGACTTGCGAGAAATACTGCGGATTGTCGCCAAAACCGAGCCGTTCCGCCAGTTCGAAGACGCGGACATCCTCCATCTGGCCGATCAGCGCGATCGCCTTTTCCATCCGCTGCTTCATCACGTAGGAAGAGAATTTGTCGCCAACCTCCTTCTTGAACAGCTTCCCGAGATAATCCGCGTTCATATAGAGAATCTCGCTGGCCACCCAGTGCAAGGATAGCTGCGGATTCGACAAATTCGTCTCGATCACTTCCAGCATGCGTTCGATCATATCGGAATGTTTGCTTCTATAATGCTCATAATTGTAGAGACAGATCTCTTGGGCCGTCGCAAAAATAAACTCGCGCACAGCGGCGAGCGTTTCCATGCTGTCCATCTTGCTGAGGGACTGCAAGTAACTGTTCATTCGGCCGCTGTCTCCTTGACGGATTACCGCCACGTAGACCGGAATCAAATAGGACTTCGTCACGACCGTGTCGAGCCGCTGCCCGGCCAGGCTGTCGAACAGCTGGTTAAGCTCTTGCTCCGCGTCGTTCCATCGGCCTGACTTCACGAACAGGCAGAGCCGATCCTCATCGTAATCGAAGCTATCCGTCGGGTCGCTGCCCGCCAGGACGATATCCTTCTTCGTGATGAGACTGCCTTCCCCAAGATAGAAGCGGTACTCCAGACAAGCCAGCGTATCCCTGTACATACGCCTTGCGCCCGTTATCTCGTCCGGATCGCTAAGCGCCGCGGTCGCATCTAATTTATAGAAGCCCGTGAAGATCTTCTTGATCTCCTCAATCGACAAATAGAGCCGGTCAATCTCTTCGCAATCCGGAAGTAAGAGCAAGACATGCTTGCCCATCGTCGTCCCCAGCAGCGTCCGCTCCGGCCCGAGCACGTCCTCAGCGATATTGAGCAGCGCGAACAGATGCTCATACTCGTAGTGGCCTTCGACCTGGAATAGCAGCAAGCGAACCTGCTGATGCTCGAGGGTCAGATGGAACAGCCTCGCGTAGTCGTCCCAATCCCGCTTACCGTACGTTTTGTTCGTTACGAGCTCCTTGAGGAACTGCGACTTGGCATGCGGAATGACTTTGCTGAGCTCTTTTTCCATGTTGGTCAAAAAATGCTCGCGGCCTCGCCTTTTCTCCAGTTCGCCGACGACCTCCTGCAAGGACTGTTCGATGACGCCCTCGTTGCATGGCTTAAGCAAGTAATGCTTAACGCCATGGCGCATCGCGGTACGCGCATAATTAAAATCATTGAATCCGGACAGCACGATGAATTCCGGCGCTTCCTCCTCAGACTCGCGAATTCGCTCCACCAGCTGCAAGCCGTCCATACCCGGCATCCGAATGTCCGTGATGACGATATCGGGCTTTTCCCGCTCGATTACTTCCATCGCTTCAATCCCATTGCGTGCCGTTCCAACGAGCACCGTTCGTGCCGATTCCCAATTGACAATTGCCGAAATCCCTTCAAGTATGAGACGCTCATCATCGACCAACACTACTTTATACATCGTCTTCCCTCCGTTCGAATGGCAAATTCAGCGAGACCTTCGTGCCTTTGTACCGCTCGCTCACCACTTTGACTCCATATGCCTCGCCAAAGCATAGCTTGATCCGGTCTTCAATATTGCGAAGTCCAAGTCCGGAACCTCTCGGCTTTACTACGCCTTCCGCCAACTCGGCAAGAAACTTCGCATCCATGCCGGGACCGGTATCTTCGATTGTAATGACAAGCTGTCCATCGACAAGTTCCGCTCTTATATGAATCGTACATGGTTCAATCATCTGCTCGACGCCGTAATTGACGGCATTCTCGACAATCGGCTGCAGCGACAGCTTCGGAATGCTTGTCTGCATGAACATCTCCGGCACGTCCAGCTGGAAATCCAGCCGCTCCTCGAATCGGATCCGCTGAATGGTTACGTAATGTTTGACGATCTCCAGCTCATCTTGCAGCAGGATGATCGGTTCTTTAATGCTGATTGAACTTCGCAGCAGGAAGCCGAGCGATTCCACCATTTGCGAAATTTGGCGCTGGCCGCTCATCTTGGCCGACCAGTTGATCGTCTCGAGCGTGTTGTACAGAAAATGCGGGTTGATCTGCGCCTGCAGCGCCTTGAATTCGCTTTCGCGGATCGCAAGCTGTTTGACGTAATTCTCCTTGATGAGATCGTCGATCCGCTGGACCATCATGCGAAAATTACGGTGCAGCTGACCGGCCTCATCCATCGGAATGTCGCGGTCTATGTCTCCGTCGAACGTGTCGAAATGACCGAGCTGCACCCGCTTCATCTTCACGTTCAACTTCTCGATCGGGCCTGTAATTCCTTTGGAGAAGCGGAACGACAAGACAAGCGCCAACAGGAAGAGGAAACCGAGAACAAGCAGCGCGGCCCGTTTCACTTCGTTGATCCGCTCGAAAATATTGTCGTACGGAATCAGCGTCATATACGTCCAATTCGTATAACTGCTGGGCACATAGGCGACAAAATAGCGTTTGCCTTCATGGTTAATGGTCGTGTAGCCCTGCCTGCCTTCCATATAACCGCTGAGGCGCTCTTCTTCCTTCGTCTCGCTAACCGGATAGATGGATTTGCTATCCTTCAGAATATAGAGCTGCATTGACGACTGCTCGCCGGCCTTGTTCAAGTAGTCATTGAATAGGCTGTCCATATCGATGCGAACGGCAACCGTCCCCAGCGGCTCCAACTCGAGTTCCTGGAACGATCGGATCATTCGGGCCGAACTGAGCGTCCCGTCGTCGCTGCTTGGCATAATCCAAGTATTGCCGCCTTTGTGCGGTCCGGTCTCTTCTTTGATCTGTTGAATACGCCGTTCCGAGTTGGTGATCCGTTTTACGCCGGCGGCGTACTCATTCCCGTAATAATCAATCATCTGGATGGAGAGGACATATTTCTCCATGCCGCCGAGCTCGACAAGCCGCGAACGAATATAACCGGCTACGACGAATCGGTCATAATCCGTGCCTGCTTGCTTGATTTTGCTCAAGTACGACTGCAGAGTCGGATCGGTGGCCAGACGGAACGTAAGCCGCTCCATCTTCTCGAGCTCGCTCTCGATGCCTACCGATGCCAAACTGAGCGATTTGGCGGATTGACGGTATATCTCCTTGTCGTAGACGTCAAAGGCATACTGCTGCCCGACGAACATCAGCACGCACACCAGCAACATAATCGCAGCGATAAGCACCACAAGCTTATTTTTGATCCGTAGATTCCTATAAAGCGCTTTCACATTAAACAACCGCGTCCCTCCTCAAGCTCCAATCCCGCACTAGCGCATATACAATTAGGTCTATTATACAAGAAATAGGGATCTGGTAAAGCGAGGTGAAACGGACGACGCGCTCTTCAATTGCGGCGTTAGTTTCATTCCGGAGAAATGCAAGATGATTTATAAGCGCGAAACTTATAAATGCTTGTATTTCGAGGTGAAACGGACGACGCGCTCTTCAATGGCAGCGTTAACGAATAAGTATGTAGAATAAAAAAAACGTCCCGGCTGTAGACCGGGACGTATGTGATAGCCAGTGCGGAATTGCTGACGCCCGCTTATGCTATGTCAGATGAAGAGTGAATCCCTCAGCAGATGAGGCGCTTCACGTTTCATTCCGAATTAGCGCAGACGCCAAACCAGATCGTTCAGACGAAGCTCGTTGCGGAATTGAATCGGGTTGGTTGCATTGTCGATGATGACGATCTCAACGCCAGTCATCTCAGCCCAATCGACCAGCTGCTCTGTGGTAATCGCATACGACAACACCGTGTGGTGCGCGCCGCCTGCATAGATCCAAGCTTCAGCGGATTCCTTCAGCGATGGCTGCGGCTTCCACAGTACGCGAGCGACTGGAAGCTTCGGCATATCGCGGTCTGGCTCGACTGCGTCAACGACATTAACGATCAGACGCATACGTCCGCCAAGATCAACGAGCGAAGCGTTCACGGCTTGGCCGCTGCGGCCATTGAAAATCATGCGGGCAGGATCGGCTTTGCCGCCGATACCGAGCGGATGAACTTCCAGACGAGGCTTGTCGACTGCGATCGTCGGACAAACTTCCAGCATGTGCGCGCCAAGAATCATTTCGTTGCCTGGCTCGAAGTGGTACGTGTAGTCTTCCATGAAGGAAGTTTCTTTGTTGCCTGCGATAATCTTCATGAGGCGCGTAAGAGCAGATGTCTTCCAGTCGCCTTCGCCGCCGAAGCCATAGCCTTGCTCCATCAGACGTTGTACCGCAAGACCAGGCAATTGCTTCATGCCATGAAGGTCTTCGAACGTCGTCGTGAATGCCGTGAAGCCGCCTTCTTCGAGGAAGGATTTCATGCCAAGCTCGATACGGGCTTGTTCACGAATGCTCTCCCATTGCTCAGCGTTGTTGCGTACTTCTGGAGCGATCTGATACGTTGCTTCGTATTCCGCTGCCAACGCGTCAACTTCTTCTTCGGAGAACGTTGCGATGCGGGCAACCAGATCACCGATGCCGAAGCCGTTAATCGACCAGCCGAATTTGATTTGCGCTTCTACCTTGTCGCCTTCGGTTACGGCAACTTGACGCATGTTGTCGCCGAAGCGTGCGATCTTAAGCGACTTGCTCTCTGTGAATGCCACCGATGTACGCTGCCATCCGGCAATGCGGCTGCGAACTTCAGCATCTTCCCAGTAGCCTACGACCACTTTGCGCGCTACGCCCATACGAGCGCCGATGAATCCGTATTCGCGGTCGCCGTGAGCCGCTTGGTTCGTGTTCATGAAGTCCATGTCGATGCTGTCCCACGGAATATCGCGGTTGAATTGCGTGTGCAGGTGGAGCAGCGGCTTGCGAAGCTGGGACAGGCCCGAGATCCACATTTTGGCAGGGGAGAACGTGTGCATCCAAGTGATTACGCCCGCACAGTTCTCGTCAGCGTTCGCTGCAGCCAGAACAGCCGTGATCTCGTCTGGCGTAGTTACGACTTGCTTGAATGTTACTTCATATGGAATGGATTCGTCACGGTCAATGCCGGATGCAATTACACGGGAATTCTCCGCTACTTCAAGCAGCGTCTCAGGTCCATACAAATGCTGGCTGCCGGTAACGAACCAGAATTGATAAGGTTTAACGGTTAACACGATAAATCTCCTCCCAAAAGGTCAACTTGTACGAACAATTATACGATTCCAAGCTGTACATGAGGCGATCAAACATTTACAAAGCCGTATCAAACTTCGCATTCATTCAACCAGCCTTAACTTGTACGTACAACTTCATGTGCTTATTGTACGACTTCGACTGACCATTTTCAAGAGAAATATTCCAAGTTGTACATGGCAATCATTCGCTACTTTAGTCCTACACCGTACTTACGCTAATTCGGTAAGTTTCTTTACAAAAGTTGCATTTGAGTACAAAGCCATCCTTTCCGGGAATAATCGCAATCCGCTCGTCATCCTCCAGCTCCAGCCACTGCCGTCCGTGCTCGTCACGATCGCCAAAGGCATGGAAATCAACGTGGTTTCCGCATTCACATTTAAAGGCCAATATCATTTTGTAAATCCCCTTTTTGGTGTATTATTTCGCGTTCTGGACTTGACATTGATACACTTTGTATCATAAATTACTAGTAGTAGAGTATCAACTCTTCCTAATGCACTAGGTCTAGACGTCAGTATAAATTGTAAGGAGTTAAACAAACATGACGATGGGAGATCGCTTGAGAGAGCTTCGGCTGCGGAAGAACATTTCGCAAGAAGAAGTTGCAAGGCAGATCGGTATCACCCGGTCCGCCTACAGCCACTATGAGATTAATAACCGGCAACCTGTTTACGAAACGTTAAAGAAACTGGCCGTGCTGTTTAATGTATCCCTCGATTATATCATCGGCGGCGAACAGCAATCCAAACCCGACACTCAGATGATGCCTGAAGCTATCGAGATCATCCGCATACTAGGCAGCATGGACCAGGACAAACGCAAGCAGTCCATTGACCGCATGATGGCTGTCATCCGTTCTGCTGAGTAATCGCTATCACACCATGACCGGAAGCGTAAGCCAGATGGTCGTACCCTCACCCGGCTCGCTGACCGCACCGATTTGACCACCGTGTGCTTCAACAATTTCTTTGGCAATTGCAAGCCCGAGACCACTTCCTCCCTCTGCGGAATTGCGAGCCGCATCCTTCTTATAAAACCGGTCGAAGATGTAGGGAAGATGGTCGGCTTCGATGCCTTGGCCAGTATCTTGCACCTGAACGAGTACTTCATTGTCAGCCACTCTATAGGAAAACGAAAGCGCTATCTTACCGCCGGGGGCCGTATATTTGACGGCATTATAGATCAGATTCGATATGACACGCTCCATGCGCTGCTGATCCATCTGAAGTGTAATGATTGCCATCGGCGCAAGCGAGCGCTTCTCCTCTCCCTCTTCATGATGAAACTTACAAGTAAATCGTATGCCTTTGGTGCTCACATCCAGCTCATACAGTTCGTTCAGGGAAGCGATCCAATGCTCCAACGGAACTTCGGTATAATGGAACTTCAGTTGTCCGGATTCCAACTTGGTCAGCTCGAATAGATCCTGAATGAGCCGGTTTAAGCCGTTCACTTTGCCCAGCATCATGCGGATATATCGCTGCCGCTGTTCCTCAGACTTGATTACGCCGTCTTGCATCGCTTCCAGATAGCCCTGTATCAAGGTCATCGGGGTCCGCAGGTCATGCGATATATTCGTCATCAGCTGGCTTCTGGAAGCCTCTACTTTGGCAAGCTCCTTGTTCGTAAGCGCCAATGTGTTATTGGCGCTGCGCAGTTCCTCCGTCCGATCCGCGATCCGCTCCTCCAGATGCGTATTCAACTCCCTTAACTCCTTCGATACGTGCTCAACCCGATGCAGTGCCTTCGAGAATCGATTCGAGATAATGAAGGACTGCATTAACATGAAGAAGAAAAGCCCGAATGGTACAAGCTGCGCTCCTGCAAGCAGTTCATTATAGAAGAGAATGTCGTTCACGATCGTAATGATGAATACCGACACGCCAGCAAGAATGAAGCCGGCACCGTCCCTGCGGTGCTTAAGCGCCTTAGCCATGACGAATAAGATGAAGATACTTGCTGCCAACACCAAGAACTGGATGACCATAACCGTTCTGGAGAATATGATCGGCGGCGTGGCCAGGACGAACAAACAAATCACGTAGCCGAACCACTTAATGACCTTGGTAACGCGGCGTGAGTAATCCCTAGGGAACAGTTCGCTTATGTACATACTTCCCGAAACGGCGCTCAAGGCGAACGCGATATATTCCATCTTCATGGCGGTCTCCCAAGAAATAGACGGGAACAGCTGCAGCAAATAGATATTGCCGGTCACACTCGTACGTACAGCGACAGATAAGCAGAGCAAACCAAAATTAAGCGTAAAGCGCTCCTGCCTCCGAAACGCATACAGGCCGATGTGGAATAGCCCGATGATGAGGAGGCTTCCAAGTATGGTAACCTCTTGAATCGTCGTGCGCATCTGGCTGGTCGTAATCTGTTCATGGGTGCCCATCCGCAGATCCACCCAAATCCCGCCTTTACGGAAATGGAAGTTCGACACTTGTATGGTCAAGTTGATCTCACGTTGATTGCCATCGAAGGTCACGATCTTCGGAACTTGCTCTGCAACCGAATCGGACTTGCTCGTCCCTACCTTCCCCGCTTCCGCCAGCAGTTTATCATCCACCCACAACTTGTAGCTTGTAAAAATATTCGGGACGCGAATCTCCAATAGCTTATCCTGCGGATCAAGCAGCAGCTTCAGCTTATATGTCGCATACCCTTGTCCGCTTCGCAGCCCAGTTCTGGCCGGATAATTGTTCCATGAATCCGGCACTTGCATATAGAGAGGCTTCCCCGCATCTTGCGGCGACGATTCTCCAGGAGCTAGCAGTATGCTGCTGTACAACTGCCATTGACCCGATAAGGATAACGGCCCATCATCCTGGAACGACCAGTCTCTCAAGTCGATGATTCCCTCTCTTGCAAGGGGCTGCTCGCGGCCTTTTTGAACGGCACAACCTGTTATTAACGTTTGGAGCATAGCTAGCATGAACAAAATAAGAATAAAGCGGCGAATAGGTCTTCCCTCCATAATAAAATCGTTGATTGCTAGGTCCTGCCGAATTTCGCTATAATAAGCGAGGTAGCAAAGCGTTAGGCGTTACATGGGCACGCCTGCCTTGACGCTTGGGGAGGATTAGTAGGATGAGCGGAAACAAAATCATGGTTGTCGACGATGAACCGGATATTACCGAGTTAATCACGCTATACCTGGAACGGGATGGCTTTGACGTCTATCAAGCGGATAATGGCGAGGATGCACTCCGTTTGGCCCAGTCGGTCAAACCGGACTTGATCATATTGGACATTCAAATGAAGCGGCTGGACGGCATTGAAGTATGCAAGCGAATTCGCATCGAATCCGGTGTCCCGATCTTGTTCGTAAGCGCTATGAGCGACGATACCGACATTATACACGGTCTGGAAGTTGGTGGCGACGATTATATCACCAAGCCCTTCAGCCCAAGCCAGTTGGTTGCACGTGTCAAAGCCCATCTGCGCCGCCATCAAGGCAATGGGTGGAACCGACAGGTCCAGCAGGATGAAGTGTTGTCGTTAGGCGGGCTTACGATCGATATCCCGGCACGTACGGTACATATTCAGGAGGCTGAAATTTCGCTCTCCGTGAAAGAGTTTGATCTGCTGCTCTGCCTTGCGCAAGCGCCCAATCGCACCTTTCCGCTCGATGAGCTGTATGCCCTCGTCTGGGGAGCAGACAGTATGGGCGATACCAGGACGCTGATGGTGCATATCAGCAACCTGCGCAAAAAAGTCGAGCCGGACCCTGCCAACCCGCAATTTATCGTGACGGTACGAGGCGTCGGCTACAAATTTCATTACAAGGAAGGAACATCTCATGTATATCGCTGATCAATGGGTCGATTATGAATTAATAGATACGGGGGAAGGAGATAAGCTGGAGCGTTGGGGCAATTACGTGCTTCGCCGGCCGGATCCGCAAGTCATCTGGCCGATAGTGAATCAAGACGGGGGCTGGCGCAATACGGACGGCCACTACCACCGCAGCTCTTCCGGAGGCGGTCAGTGGGACTTCCGCACCAAGATGCCGGAGCGTTGGACGATCAGCTACAAGGAGCTCAAATTCCATATACGTCCGACGAACTTCAAGCATACGGGGCTATTCCCGGAGCAGGCCGTTAACTGGAGTTGGATGATGGATAAGATTCGCAGCGCAGGCCGTCCGATCCGCGTACTGAATTTGTTCGCTTACACCGGCGGAGCAACGTTGGCTGCTGCGGCTGCAGGCGCGGAAGTATGCCACGTCGACGCCGCCAAAGGCATGGTACAGTGGGCAAAGGAAAACGCGCAGCTGTCCGGCCTTGAGAACGCGCCGATTCGCTATATCACCGATGACGTGTTCAAATTCGTGCAGCGCGAGCAGCGTAGAGGCCGCCAATACGATGCAATCATCATGGATCCGCCTTCTTACGGGCGCGGACCGAATGGCGAGATGTGGAAGCTGGAAGAAAATCTGTATCCGTTCCTCGAGTCCTGCACGACAATCCTGTCGCCGAACCCGCTGTTTGTTCTCGTGAACTCGTACACGACCGGACTGTCGCATACCGTGCTGCACAATCTGCTCCATATGACGATCGGCCGCAAGTTCGACGGCCAGATTAACTGTGGTGAGATCGGCCTGCCGATTACCAACTCCGGCCTGAAACTGCCATGCGGCATTCTGGGCCGTTGGGAGGCGAAGTAGCATGTCGACCGATCGCGAGCCAACGCCGTCGATCGCGCCGCTGCTGCCCGTCCTCTATGAGGACAACCATCTGCTCGCGGTGATCAAGCCTCCTGGCGTTCTGTCCCAGGCGGATGACACCGGCGAGCCCGATATGGTGACGCTCTTGAAGGAGGACTTGAAGATTCGCTACGCAAAGCCCGGCAATGTATTTGTCGGGCTTGTCCACCGTCTGGACCGTCCGGTCGGCGGCGTCATGCTGTTCGCCAAGACGTCCAAAGCCGCTTCGCGGCTGTCTGATGCCGTACGCACCCACTCCTTTGACAAAATCTACGTCGGCGTTGTCCACGGCGCCCCGCCTAAGCGCAGCGGCCGGCTTCGCCACTTCCTGCGTAAGGATGCATCGCGCAATGTCGTGACGGTCCATGATAAGCAAGTGCCGGAAGCGAAGGAAGCGATTCTGGATTATGCGGTCGCAGCACGGTCTGGCGACCTGTCGCTCATCGTCGTGCGACTGCAAACCGGGCGTCCTCACCAGATTCGCGCGCAGATGTCGGCGATTGGCTGTCCGCTTGTGCATGATCGTAAGTATGGAGCGCCGGCCTTGCACGAAGAGCGCGATATTGCGCTGTGGTCGGCTCAATACGCGGTCAATCACCCGGTAACCAAGGAATGGCTGACATTCCGTGAACTCCCCCCTATGAAGGAACCTTGGAACCGATTCGACAAGGAGCAATGGGATTCGGTATTCCATCATCTTCCGGATTGGGAAGGACGCTCCTAATGCGTGATTTACGGCTTATTGTCCCCTGCCTTCTGCTCCTTGTCCTTCTCGCCCTGAGCGGTTGCTCGAACGCCGCACCGCTGGATCCGGTTAAGGAAGAACAACAGGGGCAGAATGTGAACGGCGATAACGCATCCAATGGTACGGACAACCTGGATAACTCGACTAGCATGAATGAGGCCGAGACGGACAACCCGCTTGCGGAACATCCCGATAACACGGACGCGCACGAAGAGCCCGATGCCGAACCACCAATGGAACCTGAAGAAGATCCGATCGTCACGCCGGAAGAGCCGCAGCCCGTCACGATAACGGATGCGACCTGGATCGCAGTCGGCGATATTATGATGCACATGCCGCAGCTTCCCGGTTATTATGATAAGCAGCAGAAGCGGTATTTCTTTAATCCCTATTTTGAACGAGTAAAAGATATTATCGGGCAGGGCGACTGGAAGCTTGCTAATCTGGAGACGCCGATCGCAGGCGCCAGCATGGGATACTCCGGATTCCCGCGTTTCAATGCGCCGACCGAGCTTGCGGAGGCCCTCGCTTATGCGGGCTTCAATATCGTCACCACGGCCAATAACCATTCCCTTGACCGCGGCGCTGAAGGCATCAGCCGCACGATGAAGGCGTTGGAACAGCAGCAATTCGTAATGAAAGGAACCGCGCGCTCTCTGACTGAATCCCAGCGAATAACGATGGTAGAGCAGAAAGGCATTCGCATGGGGCTGCTAGCCTACACATACGGCACCAACGGTATACCATTGCCGGATAAAATGCCTTATGCGGTATCGCTGATCGATGAACAAGCAATGATTCAGTCGATCAAGCAGCTGAAGAGCGCTGGCGCGGATTTCGTTACGGTCGTGCTGCACTTCGGCACCGAATATCAGACAGCGCCTTCGGAAGCCCAGAAGACGCTAGCCCGTAAACTGATCGCCGCAGGCGCGGATATCATTGCCGGCTCCCATCCTCACGTTGTGCAGCCGTATGAGCTAGTCGACGTTCAAGAGCAGGACGGCGCGACAAGACGCGGATTAATCATTTACTCCATGGGCAACTTTATCTCTAATCAACGCGGAGAAACCAAGGACTACGGCGTAATCATGAAGGTTGCGCTGCAGAAGAACAGCGGTACCGGCAAGACGGTTATTCAATCGGTCGAACCGATCCCGACATGGGTTCATCGCTATAAGCAAAATGGCACGAATCGGTATGAGATTCTGCCGGTAGCCTCGACGATTCAAAGCAAAACGAACGAGCGTCTCTCCAGCTCCGATTACGCGGTGCTGAAGAAAAATCTTGATCTGCTTACAGACCGGCTATCCTCCATGTCCGCCCAACCGGTATCCGTAGAGACCGCTACGCCTTGATCCGCTTCGTTTCGGTTTATCTCAAGGCGAAGCGGTTGTCGCCGTCCTCTGACGGCGCAGCGCGCTTCACACCGGAGACATAACGGCCGAAGTATCGCGTGAAACTTATACTTTCCACAACGTTTAAAAAGCCGTCTTCCAACGAAGACGGCTTTTCTCTATGTTGATGACAGCTTGCCCGATATGCTTGAGCAACCATTCCATATATGAATTCCAATCAGGGACGACTAATTAGTTCGCTACTTTGCCGAGCAGATAGACGAGAAGCTGTTGATTGTGCGACGAGATTCGGTCCAGTGCCTCGCTAATGTACTTGTCCCGAAGTTCGATACCGCGTCTAGCCTCTGTATCGCCCCGTTCCGTTACATTCACCCATACGATTCGGCGATCGTTGGCATCCCGGCTGCGAATAACGAGGCCGCCCCGCTCCATCCGATCGAGTAGCGTCGTGATCGCCGCAGGCGTCGTCGTCAGGTAGGCAAGCAGATCCGATGGTTTCATCGGCTGATGCTGCAACAACAGCTCCAATACGTTCAATTGGCCTTCCGTAAGCGTCGGAGAAAGTCCATCCTCCAGGTGCATCTTCCATTCTTTCGTAATCTTCATCCATAATCTTGCGAATTCTGAAGAAACGATATTATCCACCCGCTTTCTGTCCCTTTAACGTCTATAACCCTATTATACGTATCTTCCATGTCGAATGTAAGATTAACGAGGTTAATATTTTGTCCTATTCATCGCGATAATAGAGAACCATTTGACATCTTTAGACATAGATTAAGGAGGGAAGCTATATGTGCGTGCTCGAATCTTTAGACAATTGAACGACTGGAAAGGGAGCGTGACGACAATGGACGACCGTAAAATCGAACTGGTGCGTAAGCTGAAGGACACCGGAATAGCAAATGACCCACAATGGCTTGACCGGCTAGATGAACCGGCGCCATTGTGGGTCGTGTTGGACCTTTTGCTGCAGCTTATGGAACGTCAAGATGAATCGCATCTGCCGTTCGACTAATGTAAACGTTTAAGGTGACATCGCAATGTCGTTTCGGACGTGTTACCGACTACAATTAGATCGAGGCGCCACTCCGCGGGAACACGGCTGTGATGGCGTCTTTTTTGTCGATCGCGACTACCGCCTTACCTGTTCCTCGGCGATCCTCGATCGGCGCTTTCTCGGTCGAAGCCGACAACTGGGCACCCGTAGACGTCAAGATGATGAGCTCGCGCTCTTCCTTGCAATGGAACGCGCCGACAAGCCGTTCGCCATTCGGACGCACGCGTTTGCCTTCCTTGAACTCGAAGGTCGTCACGCCTTTGCCGCCGCGTCCTTGGACCGGATAATCCATCAGAAGCGTACGTTTGGCATAACCAATCTCCGTCAGGACGAGCACTTCACCCTCATCGCCGCTAACCCACTCGGCGCCGACGACTTCATCTTCCTCTTTCAACTGTATACCGCGTACGCCGGCGGCCACGCGCCCCATCGCATTGACTTCGCTCTCAGGGAACCGGATGCTCATGCCGAACTTGCTCACGAGCAGAATCTCCTTCGTACCGTCGCTTGGCAGAACGCGGATGATCTCATCGCCCTCCGCTACCTTCACAGCCGCAATGGCCGTTGAACGCGTCGAACGATATTCCTTGAGATCCGTGCGCTTGACCTGACCTTTGCGCGATACGAAGACAAGCGATCTTCCGGCTTCTTCGAAATCCTTTACCGGAATTACGCTGACTATGGCATCATCCTTCGGCATCGGCACGACGTTAACGACAGCAGTACCGTTATCCTTCCATTTGAACTCCGGAATCTGGTGAACCGGCAGCTGATAATACTGGCCTTTGCGCGTGAAGAGGAGCAGCTGATCGATCGTGTTCACATCCAGCAGCTCGCGCACTACGTCGCCTTCCTTCACGCCAGCGTTGCTAAGTTCGCCGCCGGAACGGGTGAACGAAAGTTTGGAAGTCCGCTTAATGTAACCTTCATGGCTAAGCGTGACGAATACATCTTCAGACGGCACGATAACCTCGAGATTAACCTTCAGCTCTTCGACCTCGCCTTGAATATCCGATCGGCGATCGATCCCGTACTTGTCCCGAATTTCGCTTAATTCGTCTTTAATGACGCCGATCAGCTTCTTCTCGCTATTCAAGATACCGCGCAAGTAAGCGATCCGCTTCATAATATCCTTATGTTCTTTCTCGAGTGTCGTAATCTCGAGATTGGTCAGACGATACAATTGAAGAGTTAGAATGGCATCGGCCTGACGCTCGGTGAATCCGAACTTCGCGACCAAGTTATTCTGGGCATCTTGACGGTTCTTCGACGCTTTGATCGCCGCGATAACCTCATCGAGGATGTTTAACGCCTTTACAAGACCTTCGAGTACATGAGCGCGATCCTCCGCTTTCTCCAGTTCGTAGCGGGTACGGTGCGTGACGACTTCCTTTTGGTGACCGATGTACGCCGACAGGATCTCGCGCAGCCCCAATTGGCGCGGCGCCTTGTTCACGATCGCGACCATATTGAAGTTGTACGTGACTTGCAGATCCGTCTTCTTCAACAAGTACGCCAGAATGCCTTGGGCGTCAGCTTCCTTCTTCAGCTCCACGACGATGCGCAGACCGTTGCGTCCGCTCTCGTCGCGCACTTCTGCAATTCCGTCGACTTTCTTCTCCAGACGGATATTCTCCATCGCCGTAACCAATCTGGACTTGACCACTTGATAAGGGATCTCCGTAACGACGATCTGCTGACGGCCGCCCTTCATGTCTTCGATCGCGGTCTTCGATCGCAGATAAATCCGGCCTTTGCCCGAATTATAAGCCTCACGAATGCCTTCTTCGCCCATGATCAGGCCGCCGGTCGGGAAGTCAGGACCGCGAACGATCGTCATTAACTGTTCGAGCGTCGTGTCCGGCTGCTCCATAAGCAGAATACAAGCTTGAATGACCTCCCGCAAATTATGAGGCGGAATCTCGGTGGCAAAGCCGGAAGATATCCCGCTTACGCCGTTGACAAGCAAGTTCGGATAACGAGACGGCAACACCACCGGTTCTTTGGTCGTGTTATCGAAGTTATCTTTGAACAGCACCGTACGCTTCTCAATATCGCGCAGCAGCTCCATGGCGATCGGAGACAATCGGGCCTCCGTATAACGCATCGCCGCCGCTGGATCGTCATCCTGAGAGCCCCAGTTGCCATGGCCGTCGATAAGCACATGCCCCATCTTCCAAGGCTGCGCCATCCGGACCATGCCTTCGTAGATTGAGGAGTCGCCGTGCGGATGGTAGTTACCCATGACGTCGCCGACCGTTTTTGCCGATTTGCGGTACGGCTTATCCGGCGTATTGCCGGAATCGTACATGGCGTACAGAATCCGGCGCTGAACCGGTTTTAGACCATCGCGCACGTCCGGAATCGCGCGGTCCTGAATGATGTATTTTGAATAGCGTCCGAAGCGGTCTCCGACGACCTCTTCCAAGAACGCGGGCAGAAACTGTTCCAGGTTACTCATGCCGACTCAAACTCCTACCTATTATTTGCGCTGTCGAATGGATATCTACTCTTCATATTCGGTAAAATCGACGTTCTCGACGATCCAGCGCTTGCGCGGATCCACTTTATCGCCCATCAGCGTCGATACGCGGCGTTCCGCTTTGGCAGCATCCTCAATCTGGACCTGCAGCAGTGTGCGCGTCTCCGGATTCATCGTTGTCTCCCACAGCTGATCAGGGTTCATCTCGCCTAATCCCTTATAGCGCTGCAGCTCGAACTGCTTGCCGAATTCCTTTAAGTAGTTCTGCAGCTGTTCGTCCGTCCAAGCGTATCGAACCGTTTCCAGCTTGCCTGATTTGCGCGTAATCTTGTATAGCGGCGGCTGTGCAATGTAGACACGACCCATATCGATGAGCGGCTTCATATAACGGTAGAAGAAGGTTAACAGCAGGACTTGAATATGCGCGCCGTCCGTGTCGGCGTCGGTCATAATAATAATTTTGTTATAGTTGCACGATTCGGAATCAAACTCCGGGCCGATCCCGGAACCGATCGTCGCGATGATCGCCTTATATTCATCATTCTTCAGAATATCCAGCAGTTTCGCTTTCTCGGGATTCATCGGCTTGCCCTTAAGCGGCAGGATTGCCTGATGCTTCGAGTCCCGTCCTTGCTTGGCGGAACCGCCCGCGGAATCGCCTTCGACGATGAATAATTCGTTGCGGGTATAGTCCTTGGACTGCGCCGGCGTCAGCTTGCCGCCCAGATTCGAGCTCTCGCTCTTCTTCTTGCCGGAGCGAATCTCGTCTCTGGCCTTGCGTGCCGCTTCGCGCGCTCTGGACGCTTGAATCGCCTTCTTCAGCAGCTGCTGCGCAATCTGCGGATTCTCCTCGAGGAAGACCTGCATCTTGTCCGTGACGACCGCATCAACGGCGCTTCTGGCGATAGCGCTGCCTAGCTGGTCCTTCGTCTGGCCGACGAATTCCACCTCGGACATCTTAATGTTAATGACCGTCATCATGCCTTCGCGCAGATCATTGCCTTCCAGATTCTTATCCTTTTCCTTCAGCAGTCCGCTCTTACGCGCGTAATCGTTCATGACACGGGTATACGCAGTCTTAAAGCCCGTCTCATGCGTACCGCCGCCGCGGGTCGGGATGGAGTTAACGAACGAAGCGATCGTCTCCGTATAGCCGTCATTGTACTGAAGCGCAATCTCGACTTCGATCTCATCCCGTTCAGCTGCAAAGTGAACGACCTCATGAAGCACCGTCTTCTCCTCGTTCAGAAATTGAACGAACTGGCGCGCGCCGCCTTCATAATGATAAATATCCTCTTTGCCTGCGCGCTCATCCTTCACGGCCACCTTAAGTCCGGAGTTCAGGAACGCAATTTCTTGCAGACGCTCGGATAATGTCTCGTAGTTAATCGTCGTGTTGCCATGGAACACGCGGCCATCCGGCTTGAACGTGACTTTCGTGCCTGTACGGTTCGTATTCCCCGTTACGATCAGGCCTGTCGTCGGCTCGCCAACATGCTCCTTGCCGTCTTTATCCACCCAATACTCGAAGCGCTGCTTATGTACCTTGCCGTCGCGATAAATTTCGACTTCCAGCCATTCTGAGAGCGCATTCGTGACGGAAGCGCCAACGCCGTGAAGGCCGCCCGACTTCTTATATCCTCCGCCGCCGAATTTGCCGCCTGCATGCAGCATGGTGAATACAACCTGCGGTGTAGGTATGCCGGTCTTGTGCATGCCGGTTGGAATGCCGCGACCGTTGTCGCGAACCGTAACCGAGTTGTCCTTATGAATGATGACATCAATGGCTGAGCAGAATTTCGCAAGATGCTCATCCACTGCATTATCGACGATTTCCCAGACGAGATGATGCAGCCCCGAGGTCGTTGTACTGCCAATATACATCCCGGGCCGTTTACGGACTGCGGTTAAGCCCTCCAGCACCTGGATGTCGCCCTCGTCGTAGTTGCGATTGGCTGCCGAAGTCGCCTCCCCCGCAAACGTATTCAACTGCTCTGTCATACACGTCCCCCTATTCTATTCAAGAGCGAAGCGCTTATCATTCAACGATTCTTGCAATGATATGCATGGATTACTCACAATCCAGCTTGCCGCCCGCCTTGCTTCAATGACGTAAGCCCCCGTTTCATGTCATGGATTTCCATGGGAGCCCTTCAAACCGTCACTTCAAGCTATTTTAATTCAATATATCCTGTTTCGTAAAGACACTGAACGAAACGATCACGCCAACAAGCGCCCAAATCGCCAGTACAGCTAAGGAAAAAGGAAGCGTCATGCCTTCGATCGGAGGCGGCGTGCCGTTCAAATACACGGTTAAATCCAGATTAACCGCAAACACGTATTTGGCGCTCTCCCAAGCGGAAGACATGTTGGCTAGAATCGTCCCGGCGATAATCGCGGCCATCATCGTCACGATGCTTGCCGCAGTACCGCGTACCAACACGGAAACCATTAGCGCCAATAGCGCCACCACCATCGAGGAGAACCAGATGAGGCCGGACTGCATCAGCATGTTCTGCCATTGCGGTATCGCATGCACCATCGTGGTGTCCATCTCCGAGCCGCTTGTCGTAAAGCCAACAAAGGTCGGCATCGTCCATCCACCATAACCGAAAAAGGCGCCCGAGATCAAATACGTCAGCACCGCGCTTGCCACCACGATCAAGGATACATACATCGTGAGCGCGATCATTTTGCTCAGTAAAATCTTCCATCGTTTGACCGGCCTTGTAAGCAGCATCTTAATCGTACCCGTTGACCGCTCGCCGGAAACAAGATCCGACGCAATAGCGAGTACCAACAATGGGTAAAACAGCGTTACGGCACCGGACATGAAGCCCCGCGTGAAGGTCACCGCATTCGGCGTGTTCGGATTCACATCATGATCGATATAATATTGGAGCTGCTGCACGGCTATCCGCCGCTGCCGCTTCCACTCTTCCGGTATGCGGTCGCTGGCCAACATGCTTTGATAATCATTGATCTGATTCATGACCTGGTTGCGCCAGTCCTTGAAGTTCTTCGCATTGTTCTGCGATATTTTCATCTGTGCGTAGGTAAAGACCGGGATGAGGATAACGAGAACGGCAATCACGACATAGAACCGTTTTTTCTTCCAAATCTTGATCGTTTCGTTCTGAACAAGCGGCAATAATCTATCCAATCGCTTCGCCCTCCGTCATCGACAGGAACAGCTCTTCGAGCGTCGGCGCGATCTGCTGCACGGATCTGATGCCAATGCCGCTGCGAACGGCTTTCTCCACGAATTCAGGTATTCGTTCCGCCGCCATGGAGGTGATCACCGGACGGTCCATATTGGCAAGGATGCTTTCTTCGATCCGATGCTCGCTTTCTGCGACAAACTGCACCTCGCGCTCATCGGCCAACAGCGCGCGCCCGGCATCCGGTTCATCGAACTGCCAGACCACGTAGCTGCCGGCTTGATTGACGAGCTCGTCCACAGGTCCTACCGCAAGCACCCGCCCATGGCTTATGATCGCGACACGATCGCACATGAGCTGAATTTCGCTGAGCAGGTGGCTGGAGATGAACAGGCTCATTCCTTGCCCGGCCAGCATGCGGATAAAGGCCCTAAGCTCCTTGATCCCCTTCGGGTCAAGCCCGTTCGTCGGTTCGTCCAGAATGAGCAACTTGGGTCTGCCGAGCAGCGCCTGGGCAATTCCGAGCCGCTGGCGCATTCCCAGCGAGTAGGTCTTCACTTTATCGTGGATCCGCTCGCCAAGCGAGACGATATCGACAACCTCATGTATTCGCGCCTCATCGATCCCCTCCTGCATGCGGGCAAAATGTTCGAGGTTCTCCCAACCGGTCATATAGCTGTACACTTCCGGATTCTCGACAATGCAGCCTACGAAGCGCAATGCCTCTTCTTGCTGTCGCTCGACGTTGTAGCCGCAGATTCGGATTTCGCCGGCCGACGGCTTGATGAGATTGACCAGCATCCGGATCGTCGTCGTTTTGCCCGACCCGTTCGGACCGAGGAACCCGAAAATTTCGCCGGCGCGCACATGGAAGGATACGTCATGGATGATCGTCTTCCCGCGGATTTTTTTCTGAATCCCTTTCACGTCGAGGACGATTTCGGACGGGGTGTTCCGGTTATGACCCGTACTAGCAAGACTGTCGAGCAAAGCCGGCTCCGATGCTATATTCATGGCCATCCTCCTGTCATTTCAGAGTATTAGGGGCAGTATGCCGCAAAGCCTACTTCAATGCTTGCACGATCCGGACGGCGATCTGCTCATAGCCCGCATGATTCGGGTGGAAGTGATCGGTGGACAAATAATCCGATAAGGCGGATTCGAAGAGATCATACGTCGGCACGAGCGTCATGTTCGGGTACTGATGGACAATGGAATAGGCCTCCTGATTCCACTTAGCGATATACAAGCTGGCGTCCTTTAATTCATCCATATCGTAAAAAGGGTTGTACAACCCGACATATACCACATGCGCATTTGGATTCAGCTTGTGAATCTGATCCAGCACCGATTTCAGCCGCTCAAGCCCGCTCGGTATCCCTTGTTCCAGCTGCTTCAAGTCGAACTCGCCGGTTGCTTCGCTGGCCTTCTCCCCGGTCACGGACTGGAATAGATCATTCCCGCCGATCGTAAGCACGATCAGATTCGCCTGTTGAATCGGATATTGATACCCCTTATTGCCCGCGATTAACTTCGCAAGACCATCCGCCCTCAGCCCATTGATGGCGAGATTGTTGACCACGCTGACCGGCTTATTCCACTTCTCCTTCAAGAAGGCCGCGACATGCTTCACATAGCCTTGTCCCGTATCATCGCCGAATCCTTTCGTTAACGAGTCGCCCAACGCGGTAATTCGAATCTCGCTGCTCTCGGATAGCAATCCTGCCTCCGGCAGCTCGGCCTCGGGCGCCTTGGCCGTGTAGGGCTCGGCTTGCGGCCAGATCAAGTCTTTCGCGGCATAACCGAAACCGAATACGAGCAATAATGTAGACGCTAGCGAGATGATGCTGATCCATCTCCATAACCGCCTCGTCGAAGTTTGCTTCAGCGCTCCCACCTCCTGTCCCAATGTGATTCCTTGCCAAGCTTCGCGAAAGATGGCAAATGGAGTCGAACCTGTTATGTCTTCTAAAATAATCCTTTCCCAAACCATTTGCAAATCATCCGCATCTGAGCAAAAATGAACAGCGCGGCGGCAATCATAGACGAAGACCCGACCAAGCCATCACGGCCCGGTCGGGTCTTAAAGTTATTATTGCTCGTATACGATGTGCAGCGATTGCGCAGCACGCATCGCAAGCTCGCGCGCATGCTCGGTGTTCTCCGCGCTGCTTAGCGCCACGGCCATACGACGGCCTGGCTTCGTTACCGGCTTGCCGAACAAGCGCACTTGCGTGTTCGGAACGGACAATGCTTCTTCAACGCCGCCTATTCTGAAGCTGTCGGAATCGCGGTCAGCCTTCAGCGTATGGGAAGCGCCAGGCGTCAGCAACCGGACGGTCGGAATCGGGAAGCCCAGAATCGCTCTGACGTGCAGGGCGAACTCCGACAGATCCTGCGTCACCATCGTCACCATGCCCGTGTCGTGCGGACGCGGCGAAACTTCGCTGAACAAGACGCCGTCGGACGTCAAGAACAGCTCTACGCCATAGATCCCATATCCGCCAAGCTCGTCCGTAACCGCTTTGGCGATCGCTTCCGCCTGCTCGATCTGCGCTTGCGACATCGCATGCGGCTGCCACGATTCGATGTAATCGCCATCCTTCTGCACATGTCCGATCGGCGCACAGAATGTCGTGCCGGAGACGGAACGAACGGTAAGCAGCGTAATCTCCGATTCGAAGTGAATGAATCCTTCCACGATCACGCGCTGGTTCTTGGCGCGGCCGCCATCCATCGCATATTGCCAGCATGCCTCGATCTCCGCTTCCGAACGGCATACGCTCTGCCCTTTGCCGGAAGAGCTCATGATCGGCTTAATGACGCATGGCGTACCGAGCGCTTGAACGGCTTCTCGCAGCTCCTCGAGCGAATCCGCGAACCGATATGGCGCGGTCGGCAAGGACAGCGTCTCGGCTGCAAGCCTGCGAATGCCTTCGCGATCCATGGTCAGCTGAGCGGCGCGAGCGGTCGGAATGACGTGGAAGCCCTCTTGCTCCAACTCGACCAGCGCCGAAGTCGCAATCGCTTCGATTTCCGGTACGATCAGGTCAGGCTTCTCGCTAAGGATCAGGTCGCGGAGCGCAGAAGCGTCCAGCATGTCAATGACATATGCGCGGTGGGCGACTTGCATGGCCGGCGCATGCTCATAGCGGTCGACGGCAATGGTCTCAACGCCCAGGCGCTGCGCTTCCAAGAGAACCTCCTTGCCAAGTTCGCCAGAGCCAAGGAGCATGATTTTACGTGCGTGAGAGGAATGCGGTGATCCGTACATAAGAAAACAAGAACCTCCTGGAACGAATACGGTGGACGAATGTGCGCGCATCCGGAGTGCAATGCTGGCAAGTCCCGCTCGTTTTTTCTTCCATTGTGGAGGTTCTTGTCATAAAAATCAAGAATTAGGCCGATAAAAATCGGTATTGTGCCTCGATCAGGCCGTTATATACGCCGCCATGCCGTATTAGCTCCTCGTGCGTACCTTGTTCGACAATCCGACCGTGATCCAGCACAACGATGCGGTCCGCATTGCGGATCGTCGACAGCCGATGCGCGACGATGAACGAAGTGCGTCCGGCCAGCAGCTTTTTGAGCGCTTCCTGAATCTTCAGCTCCGTCTCCGTATCGATGCTTGCGGTGGCTTCATCCAGGATGAGAATACGCGGGTCTGCCAACAACGCGCGGGCGAAGGATAACAGCTGCCGCTGTCCCATCGACAGCACATTCCCCCGCTCTTGAACTTCCGTATCGTAGCCGCCGGGCAAGCTCATGATGAATTCGTGCGCATCGACCGCTTTGGCCGCTTCCACAATCTCCGCATCGGTAGCGTTCAGACGGCCGAAACGAATGTTATCCCGAATCGTGCCCGAGAAAATAAACGTATCCTGCAGCACGACCCCGACCTGGGAACGCAGGCTCTCGATCGTCACACCGCGGATATCGATGCCATCCACTTTCACCGCGCCTTGAACCGGATCGTAGAACCGCGAGAGCAAGTTCATGATCGTGCTTTTGCCTGAGCCGGTATGCCCGACTAGCGCGATCGTCTGCCCGGCTTTCACCTCGAGAGAGATCCCTTTAAGCGCAGGCCGGCCCTTTTCGTATTCGAACACGAGATTGTCGAAATGGACATCGCCGCGAATCGCCGGCAGATCCCGGGCATCCGGCAATTCGGCAACGGTCGGCTTCTCGTCGATATACTCGAAAATCCGCTCCGATGAAGCCATGGCGATCAGCAGTTGCGCGTACATTTGGCCCAACCGGTTGATCGGATCCCAGAAGTTGCCGATATAGTTGGCGAAACCGACGAGCAAGCCGACGGTAATCGCGCCGGTCTGAATCAGATGCGATCCGTACCAGAAGAGGATGAGCGTCCCCACGGCCGAAGTGATCTCGATTACGGGACCGAACGCCTGGTTCAGCGCGGACGCTTTGTTCCATGCCTTGATGTTGATGCTGTTAATATGGTTGAAGAAAGCGAAGTTCTCCTTCTCCTGCGTGTATGCCTGGGTGACCCGCATCCCTTGAATCGATTCGTTCAAGTGCGAATTGATCCGGGACTGCTTCATCCTTACGTCCTGCCAGGCAAACCGGATCCGCTTGCGCAGCGCCGTTGACACGAAGAACATGAGCGGCACCGTAATCATGATCGCAAGCCCCAGCTTGAAGTTCCAAGCGAGCAGAATGATCACGATACCGACCAGCTGCACGCAGTCCATCAGCAAGTTAACCACGCCGTTGGTGAACAGATCCTGCAGCGAGTTGACGTCGTTCGTGACGCGGACGAGGACCGAACCTGCCGGACGTTTATCGAAGAAGCGGAACGAGAGTTTCTGGATATGGTGGAACAAGTCTTTGCGCAAATCGTAAATGACGCGCTGGCCGATAATATTCGTGTACTTAATCCGTAACGTGTTGGCTCCCCATTGGATAATATAAAGGGCTAACATAATGGCCGCATACGTGTACAGCTTCGATAGGCTTGGTTCGCCTGTTGCCGGCGCGATCGCTTCGTCGATCGCTTTGATGATCAAGGCCGGGATCGCCAATCGCGTCGCGGTCCCGAGTACCATCATGACGAGCACGAGCGGCAGCATCTGTTTGGCATATGGACGCATGTAGCGGAACAGACGCGCTAATTGCGACCAATTAAACGGTTTTTCGATCGCGTCATCGTCCTTATAAATAAATCGTTCGCGGTTGTCCGTACGAGCGGACTTCTCGTGGCTTTTCACTGGGCAACCCCTCTTTCCACTTGCACCGACTTCGTCTCGCCCGTATTCGGCCTATCGGCATATTGAATATTGTACGTATCTTGATAAGGCCCGGGCTGCCGGATCAGATCGTCATGTCTGCCGCGCTGCACGACCAAGCCTTTGTCGAGCACCAGAATTTCGTCCGCATGACGCAGGGAGGAGATGCGGTGCGCGATGATGAACGTCGTCCGTCCCGCCATAACTTCCTTGAAGCCTGCCTGGATTTCATGTTCGGTCTCCATATCGACGGCGCTTGTCGCGTCATCGAGAATGAGGATTTTCGGATTCTTGAGCAGGGCGCGAGCGATTGCAATCCGCTGCTTCTGTCCGCCCGATAACCCCATTCCCCGCTCCCCTACGACCGTTTCATAGCCTTCTGGCATCTCCATGATAAAGTCGTGCGCCTTGGCTAATTTGGCCGCATGGATAATGTCATCCATCGTCACGTCTTTGACGCCGTAAGCGATATTATCGCGGATCGAGCAGGAGAAGAGGAAAGTTTCCTGGAATACCGTCGCGATATGACGACGCAAGCTTTCGAGCGACATATTCTTGATATCGATGCCATCGATCGAGATCGTCCCCGACTGGGCGTGATAAGCTCTCATCAACAGCTGGATTATCGTCGATTTGCCCGATCCCGTCCCTCCCAACAAGCCGATGACCGATCCTGCAGGCGCATTCAGGTTGATATTCGTGAGTGCAGGCGTTTTGTCCGCGTAATGGAACGTTACATGTTCGAAACGGACATGACCCTTCACATGTTCGGGCTCCAACACCACCGGTGCCTCGACGTCTTTGACATGGACGTAGTGGTTGAGCAGTTCAATCAGCCGCTCGCCGGAAGCCTTCGATTGCGTGTAGTTGTTGATATGGAAGCCAAGCCCCCACATTGGACCGATAATGTACCAGATCATACTGAAGAATGCGACCAGCTCGCCTAAAGACAACGAGCCTTGGATAACCATTCTTCCGCCGACGACCAGCAGGATGACGACACATAGGCTAGCCAGAATCTCCATGATCGGGAAGTAACGTCCCCATAGATTCGAAGCCCCGATCTGATTCGTCTTGTAGGCCTCGCTGCGGATGGAGAACTTATCCATCTCATGCGACTCGCGAGCGAACGATTTGACCGTCCGAACGCCCGTAATGTTTTCTTGTACGGCTGTCGTCAAGTCGCTCATCGCTTGGCGCATCTCGCGGAAGGCTGGATGGATGAGCTTCTCGAACCGTACGGCCGTGAGTGCGAGCACCGGTATGGTGACCATCGTGAGAAGCGTCAGCTGCCAGCTCATCGACATCATCATCGCCGCGCCGAAGCCGACCATCAAGAACATATTCAAAATCTGCGCGAAGCCGAATCCGATAAAGTTGCGGAGCGCTTCCAAATCAGCCGTCAGCCGCGACATGAGATCCCCTGTACGGGCGGTATCATAATACTGGAACGACAGCGTTTGCAGTTTCTCATAACAAGCATTGCGGAGCCGGAAGGCTACCCGGTTGCCAAGCCTTCCTCCGAAGAATCCGTGCAGGAATTGCAGTGTTCCTTTCAGCACGACGACGCCGACCACCGTTAGGGATAGCGCCGGAACTGCGTCATACTCGCCTGGCTTAATGACATCGTCGATCAGAATGCGGAGCATGTTCGGGTAGACCAGCCCTAGTGCCGTTGCGATCATCAAACATACGATTGAAGCCACCAAACTTTTGCGCTCCACCCAATAATACGGTTTCAGTCGCCTAAAAACGTCCAACTTCTCTCCCACTCCCCATTGCCATATTTATAAACATGAGTGAATATTAACAGCTTAAGGCAAGGATCAGCAAACAACGAACGAACGCGTATATATGGCAAAATGCGCTTACTTCCCCATCCTGTGACGTGGAGAGGGGGTATTCTTTCATATTGTCATAAATTGTGACCAACATGTGGCTCTTGCTCCGTTTTTGCACATTCGCTTGTGGTTTTTGCAGGATCTCATTGATAGCAAAAAAGCATAGGTTTTGCGGCTTTTAAGCGCTTAAAGTTCAGCATTGGGAAGCCGGTACGCCAAAAAGCTCCAGTCACCGATAAGCTGTCTTATCGATGTCTGGAGCTTTCCTTATGAAGTCTGGATTAAATGGCAGCCAGTTCAGCTTCAAGCTGCTGCAGAGCTTGCAGATCGGCGTGCCCGCTGAGCGAGCGCAGCTTGCCTTGTACGAATACATCGGCATCCTTGGCAAGCGCGGACATGCCGTGCGACACCGCCTCCTGCCATAGAAGCGCATAACGCGTGCTCCAAGCTTCGCCGGCCCTGTCGATCCAATCCTGGAGCGGCTTGGCGAGTTCATCATCGAACGCCTTGCGGAGCTGCTGCTTTCCTTCCCCTTCGAAGAAATGTCTTGGCGTCTTGAAGCGGCTCCATAGCCACTTGGCATCGATCCGCTCCGCGCGCCATTCCGGCTGCTCTTCCGGCGTCGGAATGACGATCGGCTTAAAGCTGGAAGCCTCAAAGCCTTCCAGCAGCTTTGCGATTTCCGCCGCCGTATCCGCATAACGTTTGGCAGCCAGTTTGTTGAGCGCATTATCCAATCGGAGCGATGTGGCTTGCAGCTCCTGAGACAGTTCAATTTGCAACAAGCGCTGAAGCTCCAACCAGGAGGTCCATAACGCTTTTTTCATGTCGCGGCCGTCATCCTGCAAGGAGGATGGGTTAAACGCGTAGTTGTAATGATCGCCGAAACGGAATTGCACGCGCTGCAGCACGTAGAACAACAGCTCCTTGAGCTCCTGCTCTAACTGCGGATTGCCGCTGCTGCTAATTGACGGCGAAGCCGCAAGCTGCCGTGCAGCCTCTGCCGATTGCGCAAGTCGCTGCTGTTCCGCTTCTCTGGCGGCAGCATCCCCTTGCGCCGCGCGCACCCATTGCCCAATGGTGCGGCGGGAGCGTTTCAGCTCCTCTTCGGCGGATTCAACCGCCAGCTTGCCAAGATCATAACGGGTAAAAGCAAAGAATGAGGACTCGAATGCCTGAATACCCGATTGCGCAATGAGCCGTTCACTTCCGGATTGTTTGCCTTCAAGCGCCAGCAAACTCGAGACAGGGAACATGCGCGGGAACCGGATGCTGTGCTGCTGTAGATTGCGTTCAACATGCGCCATAACGCCTTGCAGTTCTTCCTCACTTGCGGCAAGGTCGGCTGCATTGACGATGAAGAACATTTTATCGAGCTCGAACTGGTCCTTCACGCGGCCAAGCTGCTCAAGGAATTGGCGATCGGCCTGCGAGAACGCATGGTTGTAATACGTAACGAACAGAATCGCATCCGCATTCTTAATATAATTGAACGCGACGCCAGTATGGCGGGCATTGACCGAATCCGCTCCCGGTGTATCGACCAGTACGATCCCCTGTGCTGTAAGCGGGTTGGCATGATGCAGCACGATTTCACTGACGAAACAAGATCGGGATTCTTCCGCGACGTATCGCCTGTACATGCTGTTATCAACCGCTAGATGCTGGCCTAACAGCGCCTCATGTTCAGCCCAGCCTTTAGCTGCCGCCTTCAAGAAGCTGTAGTGCGGCCGGCCTCCGGCATGAACGCCGTCAGGAGTAAGTCGCCCAATGCGTGCCAGCACGTCTTTATCTTGCAGGCCATCGACCGACTCGCCGAGCAACTGCAAGGAATACTTCAGATCTTCCAGCATGGCAGCCCGGCTCTTCATCACGACAGATGCCGTACCGCTCGGACGTTCAGGCGTCGGCGGAACAATCCGGTTCACGGCTGCCGTCGTCGGATTCGGCGACACAGGCAGGACGGAAGCTCCGAGTAACGCATTGGCAAGCGAGGACTTGCCCGCGCTAAACGCACCGAACAGCGCAATCGTGAATTGGCTATTGCTCAGGCGCTCTGCTTTCTCTCTCATTCCCGCAACCGCGGCTGCGAGCATATCGTGAGGAGCGAGCAGGTCTGCCGCCTGGAGCAAACGCTGCGCGGCCTTACGCTGAGGCGCGAGCGCTCCATCGTCTAGTGCGTGCTCAGCATCCTCATTCGTGAACACGGACTCTGTTGCCTGCGCTACAAGCGCTTCATCCACAGACTGAATCGCCGCTTCTGGAGCCGTCTCTTTCAGCGGCTCTCGGGAAGCGGAAGGCTCAGGCCGAGGAAGTATGACAGCTGGAGGACGGGCAGGCAGCTGTTGGATCAACTGGGCTTCATGCGCCTTGGCTGAATCGTTCATCCGATTCAACTCTTGCAAGGCACCTGTTTGCCCCGCCAGCTCATTCAGACGTTGGCGGATCGGTTCCAGCTTCTCATCCAGTCGCACGGTTGCTCGTGCTGCTTGTTCATCCACCCAAGGAAGGACTTGCTTCTTGTAATGGCTCTTCAAATCCGCTGCAACACCATGACAGTACGTCATGGTGTATTCGTTACCGAACACGGCTCCCGTATTCACATGGTCGATAATCCATGAATGATCGACTTGCCATTGGAACATATGGTCAAGCTCTTGTTCCAACTCCTCGCCGCGGTAACCATTGGCGTCAGCCGCTTTACGAAGAAGGTCCTTCAAGTGCCAGACGATACTAGCCTCTATTCTGGCGGACAAATCCTCTCGGAACAGCGTCAATCGGCGCTCCTGTTCGGCAGTCGTCTTCGCACCGGCGAACAGCAGCCCCATCTTGAAACCAGGCTTACGGCTCTCCAGGAACGAGTGAGCGAGGTCGCGGGTAGCGGCTGGCGTCACAATGGCGCTATCGAGCAAAGACGTGATATCGCTCAGCAGCTTGGTCCGATATTGTTCCTTCTGTGCCATACCTTCTTGCAGCTGAAGCTGAAGCTGTGCGATCTCGGCTTGCAGAGCGTCCGCTGCCTCTTCACCGCCAGCAGCCTCGAGTAGCGCTTCCCGCTTCGAAGCAGACTGTTCATCCAGCAGCTTCATATGCTCACGAACGAGATGTCGGGCAGAATCGAACACGCTGCCACCGGCCAATGGTTCGCGCAGCGGTCTTAAGTCTGCGAACAACTGCAGCAGCTTCTCCCACTCTGAGTAATGGTGGTCCGGCTGGCGCAAAGACAGATATATGATGCCGCTAGGCTCCAGATGCCAGTTGGCGAAGCCCTCTTCCACACTTCGGCGGTACTCCTCGAATGACAGTTCCCGCTCCCGATGCTTATCGATTTGGTTCACGATCAAATAGAGCGGTTTCCCCCACTCCTTCAACTGCTTGGCGAACGTGAAATTGATCTCCGACATGACATGGTTATAGTCCATGACATAGAACACCACGTCAGCCAGATGCAAAGCCGACTCCGTTGACATGCGGTGCGCATCGTCGGTGGAATCAATACCCGGCGTATCGAGCAGGATGGTGTGGTCGCCTAAGGTCGGAATCGGATAAGACAGCTCAACCGACAAGATGGCTTCGCCATCCTTGCAGTAGTCATCTAATTGATCAAGCGGAACTGTTGCCTTTTCCTTCGTCCCATTGTGCAGACGAGTGACCATTGCCTTCGCATCGCCGCCGCGGATCGTAACGACGTTCGCACTCGTCGGAATCGGACTGGAAGGCAGCAAGTTGGTGCCGCATATCCGATTGACGAGCGTTGATTTGCCAGCCGAGAAGTGTCCGCAGAATGCGATAGCCAGCTTGCGGTCCGCAAGCTTGGCTTCCAGCTCCTGAAGACGCTGGGCATGCTGCTGATCCCCTGCATCGGCCATAGTCTGTGCCATTTGCTCAAGCGCAGCGAGCATCGGACTTGCATCCGACTGAGCAACACGATTGCTCATTTCTCTCTCTCTCCCTATCCATGCCTTCATGAGCGAACATTCCGAACCGGAATCGTTACGCTGGACTAAGCCGTTTCTTCAGCTGTCGGAAGGCAGATTTCGAATACTTCACCATGTTGCAGAATCGTAACGTTGCGGCCTTTCTCGCGCATAACGACAACCTCCGGTTTCACGCGCATACGTTCAATATATTGATCCGGCACTTCACCTGCGCCAGATACCGTTACGCCTTCGATGACTTTTTCTTCGTTCTCTGCCGGAGGAGACTCCATTACCTGCTCGTAGATATCAGAGAACAGACCAAAATCCTTTGTGTAAACGGAAATGCATTTCATAGTTTCTCATCCTTTGCTCATTGTTTTCGTTTTCTTAGGGGCTGCCTTGGAACGGGCTGCCGGCTTCATTCTTGCCTTGCCCTCCTTACACAGTTCAAGGAGCGGGCAAACCGGGCAATTCGGGTTCTGCGCCTTGCAATGGTACCTTCCGAAGAATATGAGGCGATGATGGGTCACAGTCCACTCATCTTTAGGGACTAGCTTCATCAGCTTCTTCTCGACTTCCAGTACGCTGTCATCCGGTTTGGCGATGCCAAGCCGCTTGGATACCCGCTCTACGTGCGTATCCACGGCAATCGCCGGGACGCCGAATGCGTTGGAGACCACGACATTGGCCGTCTTGCGACCGACACCCGGAAGTTTCGTCAGTTCCTCATGCTGCTGAGGAATTTCGCCTTCGTACTCGTCAAGGACCAACCGGCACAGCTTCTGTATATTCGCGGCTTTATTGCGAAACAGACCGATTCGGCGAATATCGCCTTCCAATTCTTCCAAAGGCACGGCCAAATAGTCTTCTGGCTTGCGATACTTTTGGAACAGCGTTGCCGTAACTTTATTGACGGTTTCGTCCGTACATTGGGCTGAGAGCAATACGGCGATCGTCAGCTCGAACGGATTGCTGTGATTCAGCTCGCAATGTGCATCGGGGAACATCTCGCCCATGACGCGCAAGATGTGATGCATTTTTTCTTTTGCATTCAAAGAACTCTCTCTCCCCCACAAATGGGCTATCGTTTCAAAGTGTAGCGAATAATGTCACAATACGCAACTCAAAAGAGCGCTTTCATCGGCACATTTCATAAAAAAAAGCTGTTCCGTCATAAAGACGAAACAGCTTTGTCCATCATCCTATGAAACCTTAACAATCTCAATCAGTTGCCCTTGATAAAAATAGAGCAGCACGCTGTTATCCTCAACTAGCGAGGTAAGGACGATGCTCGAAGTGCCTTGCGTGATTTTCGTTGCGCTAGTGACGGAATAGATATAGCTAGCATCTGTCAAAGACTCGCGCTTCACGTAAAGTGAGTTCGTGGCGGAATCGTATTTCCAGAAGAGCTTGGATACACCGGTAAGGATCGTAATTTGCGCTTGTCCTGTTGCATCCTTGCGAACTTCTACGCGATCTCCGGCAGCTAATACGGCTGCTGTCGTCAGTTTTACGCCATCCTTGATCACGGTATAACTATCACCAAGTTCAACAGTAAACGTTGCCCCTGCATAATCCGTCACGGTAACTTTGTTGGTTGCGACCGCTGTAACTTTGCCGATTCTGACGGATACTACTGATAAAGAGTCTGCTGTATTCCCCGTATAGTTTACGTTGACCACATTACCAGCTGCCAGTGCGCCAATCGCAATGGACTCGCCGCCATCGTTATACAGTTTCCAGTTAGACACATCAAACGTAGTTGTCGTGCCGTCTATTGCCTTAAGTGTAACCTTCTTGCCGGATGTGTTCACGGAAGTCACTTCATACTGCAGGCCTTTGTGAATCTTAATCGTAATGAATTTGTCCTGTTCGGTATTCAGGATTCCGGTAACCGTATCGCCGACCTTCACGTCCGCAATCGTTGCCGTAGATTTGCCTTGAAGCTCGACAGAGTCATACTGAAGCGGCATAGTTACCGTGGAGCCGTTCGTCAAGTCCAACTTCAACTGCTTCGTCGTCGCGTTGACCGACAGCACTGTGCCCGAGTATTGATAAACGAATTCTATGAAAACAGCTCGGCCATTCGTATAACCGACCGATACTTTGCGGTTCTTAACCAGCATCGCTTCCGCACTTGTAAGCGTCATAGATGTTCCATTATACGTAATCCGGGTTGCTTCGGTCAGATCGACCGATACGGTTGTGTTCGTCAGCGCGTCACGTACTTGGAGTGCATTATAATCCGCATCATAATTCAGCACGGTTGCACCGTTCAGCACTTTGATCGTCCGGTTCAACGCTTTGATCGAAGTAACCTTCTGCACGCTGTTCACCGAGATTTCAATCTCGTCGCCTTGCTGCAGATCGCTTACTGTCGCGCCGGTCAGGCCATCTATGACGACAGTTACGTCATCGGTCATAAATTTAGCTTCTAGTTTGCCGTTCAGCATATAGTTGATCGTTAGATTCGTCATGCTGGCATTCTGGAATGTACCCGTTATTGTAGCGGCAGAAGTGGTCGACTGCACAGTAATCTTCGTCACGATGCTGTCCTTTACCTCAACCTTGACGTTATCGCCAACCTTCACGCTCGACAGACCTGCTTCCGAGATCGTGCCCTGATAGATCACGTCGACCGTTGGCGACACGATGAACGACTCACTTGCATCGTTAGCCGTGTATAGCAACTTCAAGGAGTTCGAGGCTACTTTCACTTCCGAAACGACGCCTTCGACGGTTTTGTTAACTGGTGCAGACTTCACTGCGATCTCGACAGCCAACGGATTCGTGCGGTACGTATCCCGTGTAATCGTGACTTCGCTGTCTTGGACTAGATCCGAGATTTTCAATTCGTTACCGCTAGTATCTTTGACGATCAGATTGCTGTCATAAGAAACTTTAATCGGCTCGTCATTCACCCAAATCCATATAATGGATGATCCAGGAATGACGCGATCGACCGTACCGCTAACCGTCTCTACATGCTTCTCATCCTTAAGTTGTTCCAGGTAGAGCACATTGCCACTGCTGTCGGCAACGAGCAAGAAATCCGTATACAAGGACAACTTGTCGAGCGAAGACAGCTGCTCCGAATCATAACGGTAGATGAGCGTGTCCGATGTAATCGTGTAAGATTTGTCGCTGTTTTCTTGGAACAACGTGATTCCGTCGCTCGTAAGCTTCGTTGCAATACCGCTGTCTTGGCCTGCGTAATCCACTGGGAACTGGCTTTCCGCGCGGCTGAAAATCGTTGCGATCGAAGCGCGCGTAATGAGACCGCTAGGGTCGAACTTGTTATCGCTCACCCCTTTGATCAATCCGAGCGATACGCCTGCATTCACATACCCAAGATAATCGTTGCCGATGCTCGAAGCATCCGCGAACGTGGACGCCGTTGCATCAAGCTCTTCAGCTAGGCTCTTCTTGTCAATCGACTTCACGATCAGCTTCGTGATCCATTCACGGGATGCCGAAGTGGTCCCCCATGTTTTCTTCGGATCGACCGGCAATCGGTTATATTCCTCGTCCGGAATGAGTAGTCCTAGCTTAAAGGCCAGGTTTATGTATCCTTTGGCATATTCCGATACTTCGAATCCGGAAGCGAATACTACGGCTTCGTTTGCTTCGACTTCACTTTCTTTGCCTAAGAATCGGATGGCCATAATGACCGCGTCTTGCTGCGACACATTATCGCTTGGCATAAACTTGCCCGTCGCCGCGCCCTTAACGATGCCTTGCAGCGCAAGCTTAGAAATATGCTTCGCCGCCCAATGCGTCTTGGCAACGTCGGTGAAAGATGCGGAGGAAGCGGAAACAGCTGCTTCCGCCTTTTGCCCTGACACGGTGAATACGGAGACTATTAATGCACATACAGTTAATAATGAGACCATTCTAGTCCACTTGCTGCGAAACTTCATCGTGTGTCTTCCTCCTTATGGTTTTACTATGGGATGCTCCAACGTTTCATGTCCCATGAGACTCTCCACTTGCTTACCGTCTACGAGCAGCTCGATGTTGCTAACTGCGTCGAATTGAAACATCGTCTTCGTCAATGCTTCAATTGCCATCATTTCTCCCGGTGCGCCCAATCGCGCTTCATCCGGAATATGGACATCAAGCGTAACCGTTCCTTCGCTTATCTTCAGATCGAGCAGCTCAATCGTTTTCCACAGCGACACTTCCTGATTCGTGCCGTCTAGCTGGAGAGACGCATACGCCGCTTTGAGCATAGCCACTGCATCTCCGGAAGGATAAGCGATCTGACGTTCTTGCTCCTGCAGCTCGAGTAATTCAGCATCGGTAAAGTAAGCTTTTATCGTGATTTGCTTCTCTGCTGCGGCCTCTTCTCCGTCAGAATTGGACTGCCCACCGTCCGTATTCGAAGGTTGGTTGGCACCATTCGAATCGGCATTGGTGCTGCCTTCCGTTCCAACCGTCTCGCCCGTGTTCGTATTTGTTGCCGAATCAGACTGGTTTTGCTGTTCCCCGCCGGCCGATGCGGTCGAATTATTAACGTTCTCTTTCGTTCCGCAGGCAGCCGCAGTCAATGAAAGCAGGAGCAGGATGGAGATGAATAGCATGCGAGTGGTGACTGTTTGTTTCATCCGAGCCCTCCTAGTTTAATTTCAGATATTCCTTTATACCTGTGACGATTGCTTGCGCCATTTGGTTTTGCTTCGCTTCGCTGAACAATACGGAAACGTCCGTCGTGTTCGAGATAAATCCGCTTTCGAGCAGAATTGCTGGCATCGTCGTCTTCTTAATGACGGCGAAACCGCTCTGCTTGACCTTGCGGTCCTTCAATCCAGTCGCTTTGAGCAAATGCTTGTGAACGATGTCAGCGAATGATTTGCTATAGGAATGATAATAGTACGTTTCTGTCCCGCTGGCGCTCGCCGTTGCTTTGTTCGCATGAATAGAGATAAATAAATCCGCTTTAGCTTTGTTCGCGAACTGAGCCCGCTCATCCAACTCCAGGAATATATCGGTGGAACGTGTCAGAATCCCTTTAACTTTCGTTTCTTTGTCAAGAAGTGCTTTGACCTTAAGCGACAGCGCTAGATTAAAGTCCTTCTCTTTGCGGTTATTCGCCACGGCGCCAGGATCATGATTACCATGCCCTGCATCAATGACAACCGTATAAATACCGTCGTCGGTCGTATCCGGCGTTGTCGGTGTGGTCGGTACTGTAGGTGTTCCTGTGCTTACCGGATCCAATACATTAATTCGGATGGCACCATCCTCGCGGGCGATCTCGTAATTCGTCGCAGTCGTGACATCCAGCACAATGCGGACCGTTTCGGGCTTGTCCGAGAACAGCGAATATCTGATCTTCTGCATCGAGACATGTGAGTCAACAAGAATTTCGCCAAGCTTGGATGCTGATGTGAAACCTGGTGAGAATGACGAGCTGAACGATACATTAGGGAGGTCGATCACAATCCGCTCGGGACTGTGAAGCAGCTGCGTCTTAATGTCGCCGATTGTTCCGTCATAGGAAAGGAAAATGGAGCTTAATCCGTCATAATCAATGGCGTTCAACGTGGCGCTCGCTTCTGAACCTGGTACACCATCGTCACTGCTGCCATCCTCGTTTGTGTCTCCGCCCGTTCCCGAAGAACCATCGGATGTACCCGTATCGGTACCGTTCCCCGCACCTGGTTCGCCAGGTTCGATATTAGGCTCTGTCGGCGTGTCAACCTGATACAGATGAACCGATTTGGTCGGCTGGTCCCAATACACGCTGAGTCCCAGCTGCTCGCTTACAAAGCGTAGCGGAACATAAGTCGTTCCTTTGTCGACGGTTGCAGCAACATCCAATGTGATGGTCTGATCGTTCACGAGCGCTGTCTTGCTGTCGAACGTAAGTACGATGTTCCTGCTGTTCCCATCACTCACCTGAACGTTCTTGCCTGTCCAGGACACTTGGAATCCGATTCCTTCTGAAACCGTCCGGATCGGGACAAGCGTCGTCTGACTGACAACTTTCGGCTCAGCTGACGACTGAAGCAGTTTGCCGTTCAAGTATAACTTGGGTGTTACTGCCGCTGCGGCTTGCGCACCGTTTACGCCGTACAATAGTGAAAAAACCAACGACAACAGCATTACAGCGGATACAAGCTTCTTCATCTTTCACCTCGATGACTGATTTTTCGCCTGTCTTAAGCCTCGCTTATCAGACATCTTCCAACCTCTTAAAGGCTTGTCCGTCCGATAAGCAGTACTTAACGGCTGATTAAAGCAGTTACTACCTTATAAAAGCCGACACTTACAGACGAATACATAGACGCAATTTGTCATAAAAAGTTGCGGACACGCAGGAAATTTTGTCCTATCGTGTCTCACCTTGCACGCTCGTAAGATAAGCCAGCAGCCGAACAACAAAAAAGCCCCCGGACAAAGCCGGGAGCCAAAATAGTCGAGGGTTGCACTTCCTCTTCAGGTAAAACTAGAACGCTACGCGAGTTGCTTCGTAAGCAGAGATTTTGTCCTCGTGCTGAAGCGTAAGACCAATATCATCCAGACCTTGTAACAAGAATTGACGACGGTGCTCATCGAGATCGAAATTGATTTCGAGCCCTTGGTCATCCGTAATTTTCTTGTTCTCTAGATCGACATTCAGCTTGTAGCCTTCAGTGCCTTGCGTACGTTGGAACAAATCTTCAACCTGCTCTTCGCTTAGGCGAATCGGCAGAATGCCGTTCTTGAAGCAGTTGTTATAGAAGATATCCGCGAACGAAGGTGCAATAACAACCTGGAAGCCGTAGTCAAGAATCGCCCACGGAGCATGCTCGCGGGAAGATCCGCAGCCGAAGTTCGCGCGCGAAATCAAGACCGAGGAGCCTTGGTAACGCGGTTGGTTCAGACTGAACTCAGGAATGACTTCGCCTTGTTCATCCCAGCGCCATTCGTAGAACAAGAACTGGCCGAAGCCGCTGCGCTCGATGCGCTTCAAGAATTGCTTAGGAATGATGGCGTCTGTATCGACGTTAACCCGGTCAACCGGAGCAACGAGCCCCGTTAATTTTGTAAAAGCTTGCATAGTAGGTAACTCCTCTCGTTATAAAACTCCGTTGTTAGTTAAGCACTCACTTCAGACTTGATTTTCCAGTCGCGTACGTCTGTGAATTTGCCCATGATCGCAGCTGCTGCTGCCATGGCCGGCGATACCAGATGCGTACGTCCGCCGCGGCCTTGACGGCCTTCGAAGTTACGGTTGGAAGTCGAAGCGCAGCGTTGTCCTGGCTTCAATACGTCAGGGTTCATCGCAAGGCACATCGAGCAGCCTGCATCGCGCCATTCGAAACCAGCTTCAGTGAAAATTTTATCCAAACCTTCTTTTTCCGCTTGAATCTTAACGCGGCCCGAGCCAGGAACGACGATCGCCGTTACTTTCTCGCTGACTTTATAACCTTTTGCGATCTCAGCGGCAGCACGAAGATCTTCGATACGGCCGTTCGTGCAGGAACCGATAAATACATAGTCGATATCGATTTCGCTCATAGGCGTGCCAGGTGTCAGACCCATATATTCAAGCGCTGCTTCAGCCGCTTTACGCTCATTCTCAGTCGGCAGTTCAGCTGGTACCGGAACGTTGGACGTGATGTCCGTGCCCATACCTGGCGAAGTGCCCCAAGTGACTTGCGGGATCAACGAATCGACGTCGAATTCAACGACCGTGTCGTACGTTGCTCCTTCATCGGTAACAAGCTGACTCCATACCGCTACAGCTTGGTCGTACGACTCGCCCTGCGGAGCGAATTCGCGGCCGCGCAGATATTCGTATGTCGTCTCGTCCGGAGCGATCAGGCCAGCGCGCGCGCCACCTTCGATGGACATGTTACAAACGGTCATGCGCTCTTCCATGGAGAGCGAGCGGATCGCTTCGCCTGTGTATTCGATAACGTAGCCAGTTGCGAAGTCCGTGCCGTATTGAGCGATAACGCCGAGGATCAAGTCCTTTGCCGTTACGCCCGGCTTGCGGCTGCCGTTGAAACGAACTTCCATTGTTTTCGGTTTTGCCTGTTGCAAACATTGCGTAGCCATAACGTGTTCAACTTCGCTCGTGCCGATACCGAATGCAAGTGCACCGAATGCGCCGTGAGTCGAAGTATGGCTGTCGCCGCAAACGATCGTTTTGCCTGGGTGCGTGAGACCAAGTTCTGGACCCATAACGTGTACGACGCCTTGGTCGATGCTGTCCAGGTCATACAGCGTAACGCCGAAGTCCTTACAGTTCTGAGTCAGCGTGTCGATCTGTTGCTTGGAGATTGGATCCGTGATGTTGAAGCGGTCTTTCGTCGGCACGTTGTGGTCCATTGTAGCGAATGTAAGTTCCGGGCGACGAACCTTACGGCCTGACATCCGCAGTCCTTCGAAGGCTTGAGGAGAAGTAACCTCGTGCACCAGGTGCAAATCAATGTACAAAATACTAGGCTTGCCAGCCTCGGAATAAATGACGTGGTTGTCCCAGATCTTCTCAAACAATGTTCTTGTCGTCATGTATAATCACCTCATAAGTTCGATTATCTCGTCGCTTTCTTCTAATAACGTCATAATAGCATTTCTTTCTTAATTGATCTAAGATATAATATCTATAACAGTAATAGGAATGGCCTATGATGTAATTATACATAAAAATTGTACTATTAAGGGGACGTAAGTTATGGAATTCCGTCAGCTCCAGTATGTCATTCAAATTGCCAAAGAAAAGAACTTCTCGCGCGCAGCCGAGAAGCTCCATATCGCACAACCTTCATTAAGCCAGCAGCTATCCAAGCTGGAGAAGGAATTGGGCGTCTTGCTATTCAGAAGGACGACCAACTCCGTCGAGCTGACACATGCCGGTTCCGTATTCGTCGATAAAGCCCAGAACATTCTCGACAGTATCGAGCAGCTTAAACAAGAGCTAGACGACCACGCCCATATGCGCAAAGGCAAGCTTGTCGTGGGCAGTTTGCCAATGACCGGATCACACGTTCTTCCCCTTGTGTTGCCTGTATTCGCCAAGAAATATCCGAATATCGAAGTTGCGTTAGTTGAAGATACCTCTTCACGACTGGAACAGCTCACTGCAAGCGGCCAAACGGATCTGTGCTTGCTGTCGCTTCCGATAGATCCCGCTTTATCATGGGAACCAATTATTGAGGAAGAAATTTGCCTTGCCGTCCCTCCGGCTCACCCGCTAGCTAACAATAGTACGCCTATTCCGTTACCTCGTTTGGCTAAAGAACCATTCATCGTCCTGAAAAAGGGACAAGGGTTCCGGCAAATTACGCTAGAGCTGTGCGAACAAGGCGGCTTCGAGCCGAACATTGTCTTCGAGAGCAGCAATATCGAGACCGTACAATCGCTCGTCGCTGCCGGGATGGGCATTGCCTTCGTGCCGAAAATGATGACGCGGGCCAAGTGGAGCACCCATACGCCCGTCTACCTTCCGCTCGAGCCTGCCCCATCCCGGACGCTCGTTATCGCAAGCCGCAAAGGCCGGTATCTATCCAAAGCCTCCGAAGCGTTCATTGACACCATGAAGCTGACGCTCGAAGAGAATTATGAAGATTAATACAGGTTCGGGCGACGATCCTCGAAGACGGGGATTTTGGAACGTACTTGATCGACCAGATTAAGATCGATCGAAGCTCGCACGATCGTCTCCTCATCGCCTGCTTCCGCGATAATTTCGCCCCATGGATCGATAATCATGGAATGTCCGAAGAACGAAGTCGTACCGCTCGTACCGCAACGGTTGCAGGCGATAACGAACATCTGGTTCTCGATGGCGCGCGCGAGCAAAAGCGTACGCCAATGGTGCAGACGCGGATTCGGCCATTGGGCGGGAACGAACAACAGCTTGGCGCCAGACAGCGCAAGAGCCCTCGCCAGTTCAGGGAAACGGATGTCGTAACAGATCATCATGCCGGCGTCCGCGCCGCCTGCCGTAAGCTTGCCCAGGCGATCACCCGCGGCCAAATATTTTTCTTCGTCCATCAGGCGGAACAGGTGAATTTTGGAGTAATCGGATTGCAGTTCGCCATACTCATCGTAGACGTAGATCGTATTGAACACGCCGCCATCGCGCTTCTCCGCCACGGAGCCACCAACGAGCTGGACGCCGTGTTTTTTGCTGAAGGATGAAAGCAGCGCTTTCGTCCGCTCCCCTGCCGGATCGGCGATTTCCTCAATCTGTTCAAGCGCGTAACCAGTATTCCACATCTCTGGAAACACGATAACGTCGGGCTTCTGCTCCCCTTGCACCGCCTGTTCGAGCATTTGTTCCAATTTAATGAAATTCGCTTCCGGATTGCCCGCTTCCACATGCATCTGAATGAGCGCCAAGCTTAGATTGTTCGTCGTCATGATCATTCGTCTCCTGTCCCATCAACCATTTTCCCTTATGATACCTTCTCATGCTTCCGTGTCAAGCTGGGCAGTTTAATAAGCGTCAGGCCATTACTTAAGCCCAAAGGAGACATCATTCATGCTGCGTGCGAAGTTGCAATGGTCAAAGGCTGTCATTATGCTCGCTTTATTGTTGTTGCTTCCTTACGCAGCCCAGGCTGCTGCTGCAAGCGAAACGCCGGCTCCGCTTCGTCCGGTGCAGGTATTCGACGTAACCGCAGGCAAGGTAATCAAGACGATTCCCAACAGCAATGAGTACCAGCAATACGCAAAGACTTGGCTCGGATCCGTATCAAAGCTCGCCCCGCAGCTTCAGCCTGCTGACAAGTGCGGCTACGTGTTCCGAATCCCTCTGGCAGCGCCAACTCCTGTGAAGGCAGGCGCGGAGAATATTACGACGAGCGATGTGTTCTTATTCTATTGCCCTGATAAACCAACGTTATTGCTGGTGTTCGATGAGAACCGCAAACCGTTCCTGCTCGAGTTCAAGGGCGACATTAAACCGTTCCTGAAGCTCGTCGGCGTCTAAAACCGATTCAGTCGTTCAGCCTGTCATTTCTCTTCACTCCGCCATTAATCCGATCTATCGACACGGATTTATAAACATGGTACAGTAAAGCAATGTATGCACGTGAATGGAGTGAAGAGAAATGAACCAGGCGAATCATTTACATATGAAAGTTGAACCCGCGGATCGAATGACAGGACTGCCGACGCAGTTTTTCGCGGGTCTGGTCCGCAAGGCCAACGCACAAGCGGCCAAAGGCAAAGACGTTATTAATTTGGGCCAGGGCAATCCGGATCAGCCGACGCCTGCACATATCGTATCGAAACTGCAAGAATCTGCGCCCAATCCGCTTTATCACCGCTACCCGCCTTTTAGCGGTTTTGCCTTTCTTAAGGAAGCTGTGGCAAAGCGTTATAAGGAAGACTACGGCGTAGAACTTGACCCGGAGAAAGAAGTAGCCATCTTGTTCGGCGGCAAAACAGGCTTGATCGAGATCAGTCAGTGCTTGCTCAATCCAGGCGATATCGCGCTTGTTCCGGATCCGGGTTATCCGGATTATTGGTCTGGCGTTGCCCTGGCCGGCGGCAGCATGTTCCATATGCCTCTTACTTCCGCTAACAGCTTCCTGCCGGATTACAGCGCGGTGCCGAGCGACATTGCGGATCAAGCCAAACTCATGTTCATTAACTACCCGAACAATCCGACTGGAGCCGTAGCCGACGAGGCATTCTATAAGAAAACAATCGAGTTCGCCTCCAAGCATAATATCGTCGTAGCGAGCGATTTTGCATACGGAGCGCTTGGGTTTGACGGCAATCAGCCGGTCAGCTTCTTGCAGCTGCCGGGAGCCAAAGAAGTAGGCGTTGAGTTCTACACCCTCTCCAAAACCTATAATATGGCAGGTTGGCGTGTCGGCTTCGCGCTTGGCAACGCCGAAGTAGTCGGCTTAATCAATTTGATTCAAGACCATTACTATTGCAGTCTGTTCGGGGGCATTCAAGCCGCTGCTGCCGAAGCCCTGACCGGGCCGCAAGATTGTGTAGCCGACTTGCGGCAAACCTATGAATCGCGCCGTAATGCGTTATTCCAAGCGCTCGACGAGATCGGTTGGAAAGCGGAGAAGCCAGGCGGTTCCTTCTTCTGCTGGCTGCCTGTTCCGCAAGGGTATACTTCGGCGCAATTCGCGGATATTGTCCTCGAGCAGGCAGACGTCGTCGTAGCGCCGGGGATCGGTTTCGGCGAGCATGGAGAAGGCTATGTACGCCTTGGTCTACTCGCTCCCGAAGAGCGGCTGAAAGAAGCTGTCTATCGGATCGGCAAGCTTAATCTGTTCGGACAGAAAGGTTAATCCTCGCTGTTTACAGGCGCCGCGCATGCATGATATGCTAATTGAAACTGAACATGTAACGTGATGATGGGGCCAAGTATACGTACTTGCATACGGTGCACAGAGAGTAAATTCGTTGCTGGGAGAATTTATCGCCGTATACGTAGAACCCTACCCCTGAACTGCCGATGATGAATCGGACAGCGCCTGCTGTTATCAGGTTAAAGCTGGATCGCCTGCCATTAATACGTGGATTATGCGGTCAACAAAGGTGGTACCGCGGAAGTTGCACTTTCGTCCTTTATGAGAGTAAAGGATGAAAGTGTTTTTATTTTACCGTACATGTCAGTTAGATGTAAGGTCATCATCATTTCATGGGGGAAGGAATTAGGCTCATGTCGGAATGTGTCGTCGTCAAAATCGGCAGCAGTTCGCTAACTTCGGACGAAGGCGGACTGAACCGGAACAAAATTTCATTTTTCGCAAGCGAGCTTGCCTCCATTCGCAAGACCGGCAAGCAGGTGCTGCTCGTTACCTCTGGCGCGGTCGCTGCAGGCTTCCGTCGCATCGGCTATCAAACAAGACCGAAGCTCGTTCATGAGAAACAGGCGGCCGCCGCGGTAGGTCAGGCGCTCCTTATGCAAGCCTATCAAGAGGCTTTCGCCGCTTATGGGATCGGTGTCGCCCAGATCTTGCTGACTCGGGCAGACTTCTCGAACCGCCGGCGGATCCAGAATGCGCAGATGACCATCGAAGAGCTGCTCCGTCAAGGCATTCTTCCGATCATCAACGAGAACGATACCGTCTCCACGGATGAGTTGGACCTCAAATTCGGCGATAACGACATGCTGTCCGCCCTCGTCGGTAATTTGTTGAAAGCGAGCCATCTCGTGATTTTGACCGATACGGACGGCCTCTATATGGAAGACCCTCGCAAGAATCCTGCCGCGCCTCGAATCGATCGCGTGGAGCAAATTTCCGAGGATATTATGCGAATTGCCGGCGGCTCAGGCTCCTCCGTAGGAACGGGAGGCATGCGTTCAAAGATCGAAGCGGCCCGCATCGCGATGCGGGGCGGCGTCCCTGCTTTTATCGGCCGTGTCGTCGAGAATGGGGATCTGCTGCTCGCCGTGGAAGGAACCGGACGCGGGACTTATTTTACCGCGCAAGGACATAATCTGCCCATGAAGAAGCAATGGCTCGGCTACCACTCGCAAGTCAAAGGCCGCATCACCGTAGATCGCGGCGCCGAGCTCGCAGTAACGACAGGCGGCAAAAGTCTGCTGCCCGCGGGGATCTTATCCACGAATGGCGATTTCCACCCTGGCGATGTGGTCGAGGTCGTGAATCAAGAGCAACATACGATCGGCCGCGGCGTCGTCAATTATGCCGCATGGCAAGTGCAGGCGGCTATGGGGCTTGGTACGGATGAGGTTCGCCGTCGCGTGGACGTCGGCCGCATCGAAGTTATTCATCGCGACGAGTGGGTCACTTTAGCGTAAGCGACTGTGACAAACTACGACTATAATTCGAGGAGGACGAGAATAGATGAGCGAAGTACGTGAGAAAGCAACGCTTGCAGGGCAAGCAACGACACAGTTGGGCAAGCTGCGCACCGCCCAGAAGAATGAGGCTTTGCTGCTGATGGCCGACGCGCTGGTGAAAGAGTCGGAAGCCATTATAGCGGCTAATGCAGAAGATTTGGCGCGGGGCCGCGACAACGGTACAAGCGAATCCTTGTTAGACCGGATTGCGCTTAACCCTGACCGGATTGCTGGTATTGCCGAAGGTCTCCGCCAAATTGTCGAACTGCCAGACCCTGTAGGTCATGTGTTGGAATCGATCGATCGGCCGAACGGGCTGCACATTGAGAAAATATCGGTACCGCTTGGCGTTATCGGCATTATCTATGAAGCTCGCCCTAACGTTACCGTTGACGCCGCAGGCTTGTGCCTCAAGACCGGCAATGCCGTTGTGCTGCGCGGCGGCTCCGCTGCTCTGGCCTCCAATAGCAAGATCGTCGAAGTGCTCCGCGAGGCGCTCTCCCGCTCCGCGCTGCCTGTGGAGGCGCTTCAGCTGGTCGAAGATCCTAGCCGCGCATCGGTAGACGAAATGCTCAAGCTGAACGGGCTGCTCGATGTCGTCATTCCGCGGGGCGGCGCCTCTTTAATCCGCAATGTCGTAGAGAATGCCACCGTGCCAGTCATCGAGACCGGCGCCGGCATCTGTCATACCTTCATTGATGAGAGCGCCCAAGAAACGATGGCTGCGGCGATCGCCTTCAATGCGAAGGTACAGCGCCCTTCCGTCTGCAATTCCATGGAGACGCTGCTCGTTCATGAGCGGTTCGCAGCATCGCATTTGGCAGACTTGGCCGCCAAGTTCCAAGAAGCGAATGTCGAGCTGCGCGGCTGCGAGCGGACGCTTGAACTTATCCCGACTGCCACCGCGGCAACCAATGAAGATTATGCAACCGAATATAACGATTATATTTTGAACGTCAGAATCGTACGCAATATTGAAGAAGCCTTGCAGCATATTCATACCTATGGCACGAAACATTCCGAGTGCATCGTGACCGAGAACGCGGAGCACGCCTCGCAATTCCTGCAAGAAGTCGATGCTGCGGCCGTGTATCATAATGCCTCTACCCGATTCACGGACGGCTTTGAGTTCGGTTTCGGCGCTGAGATCGGGATCAGCACCCAGAAGCTCCATGCCAGAGGCCCGATGGGTCTACCTGCCTTGACTTCAACGAAATACCGTATTGTTGGCAGCGGACAAATCCGCGGATAATATCCCATGGAGGTGCAAAACATGTCTTCATTGATCTCTTCTACCGATATCCAATCGTCGATTCGTTCCTTACGGCTCTGCTTCTATGGCGCAGGGTCCATGGCCGAAGCGATCGTACGCGGGCTGCTCGCCCGCGGTCTAGCAGATTCGTCGCTGATTGGAATGTTCAATCGCAGCAATGCCCAACGTTTAGAGGAACTCGAATCCAGGTATAACGTCAGCGTCTCCAATGTTGAGGAAGAACAACTCGATATGCTCCAGGATGCCGATGTCATCTTCCTGGTAATGAAGCCGAAGGACGCCGCCGAAGCCCTGCGCAAGCTAAGTGCATTCATTAAGCCGAACCAGCTTGTCGTCTCCGTCATCGCGGGGCTTTCGATCCGGACGATCGAACAACTGCTCGAACAGCCTCAGCCGATTGTTCGCACGATGCCCAATACATCGAGTACAATAGGCCTTGGTGCCACTGGCATTAGCTTCTCCCAATCCGTCAACGATGATCAGCGCCAAATCGCCCTTGCCATGTTCGAGGCCATCGGCATGGCTACAATTGTAGAGGAATCGCTGCTTGATGTCGTTACAGGCGTATCCGGAAGCGGTCCTGCTTATATCTATTATATGATGGAAGCGATGGTCGAAGCCGGCAAGCAGCTCGGACTGACGCCTGAAGCTGCGCGAGAGATGACGATTCAGACCGTGCTCGGCGCCGCGCATATGGTTAAGGCCACTGGGGAGACGCCGGCTGATCTCCGCCGCAAAGTTACTTCTCCGAACGGCACGACCCAAGCTGCGCTCGAAGTTATGGAGAGCTACCGATTTAGCGAAGGCGTAATACAAGCCATTAAGCGCGCTTCCGAACGAGCAGCTGAGATGGGCGAAGAAATCGAAAGGAGCGCTATGAAATAATGAGCATGGATCAAATGTGTGTTGCAACATACCGTTGCTATGATGACAAAGCCGATTTTGACAAAAAAGCGCTCGGAATCGCTGTCGGCCTTACGGTCGGCAGCTGGACCGAACTGCCCGAAGCGCGTAAAGCCGAAATGGAGAAGCACCTCGGCAAGGTCGTCTCCGTAACGGTGCACGAATCCAAGACAGGCGCAGCAGGCGAGCGCTATGCCGATATTCGTATCGCATATCCGGAGATTAATTTCAGCCGCGATATTCCTGCCCTTCTAGTCACCGTGTTCGGCAAACTCTCGATGGACGGCAAGATCAAGCTGCTTGATCTTGATTTCTCGCCGAACTTTGTTTCGGCCTTCCCTGGCCCGAAATTCGGAATCGAAGGTGTCCGTGAACTGCTCGGCGTTCAAGACCGCCCGCTGCTCATGAGCATCTTCAAGTCCGTTATCGGCCATGACCTGGAAGGTCTTCGCGAGCAGTTCTACCGCCAGGCGCTCGGCGGCGTAGACTTGATCAAGGACGATGAGATTCTGTTCGAGAACCCGCTCACTCCGCTGGAGAAACGAGTGGAGACTTGCATGGAGGCAGCGCGGCTTGCGGAGCGCGAAACCGGTCAAAAGCTGCTCTATGCCGTGAATCTTACCGGTCCTACGGCCAACCTGGCGGCGAACGCCAAGCGGGCGATTGCAGCCGGCGCTAACGCCCTGCTCTTCAACGTCCTTGCTTACGGTTATGACGCACTACATATGTTGAGCAGCGATCCGGAGATCAACGTGCCGATCGCGGCGCATCCGGCGCTTGCGGGCGCCTTCTACCCGTCCCCGCATTACGGCATTGCCGCACCGCTCCTGCTCGGCAAGCTGATGCGTCTTGCCGGTGCCGACCTCGTGCTCTTCCCTTCCCCTTACGGTTCTGTTGTGATGCCGAAGGAAGAGAATTTGGCCGTCCAAGCAGCGCTGATCGATCCTGCACTCCCTGTTAAGGCGAGCATGCCGGTTCCGTCAGCCGGGATACACCCGGGGTTAGTGCCGCTCATTCTGCGTGATTTCGGACAGCAAGTGGTTGTTAATGCCGGCGGCGGCATTCATGGCCATCCGCAAGGAACGGCAGCGGGCGGACAAGCCTTCCGTCAAGCGATTCTCGCGGCTCTGGAAGGAACTTCGCTACCGGAATATGCGAGCAGACCAGGCAATGAAGCGTTACAAGCCGCGATACAATTGTGGGGGTTTAAGGAGTAATGACACAGCAGCAAGAGATTCTTTCCACGACCAAACAGAATGTCATTTTCTGCGATTTTGACGGGACGATTACGGTCAATGACAATATCGTCGCGATTATTAAACATTTTAACCCGCCAGGCTGGGAAACGATCGTCGATGACATCATTCAGCAGCGCAAATCGATCCAGGAAGGCGTAGGCGAGCTGTTCCGGCTGCTTCCGACTTCCATGAAGGACGAAGTGATCGATTACGCGATCAGCAACGTGCGGATCCGGGAAGGATTCGAGCAGATGCTCGAGTTCACCCGCCAGCATGACATCGAGTTCTACGTCACGAGCGGCGGAATCGACTTCTTCGTCTATCCGGTCTTAGCCCGTTTCGGCATTCCGGAAGATCATATCTACTGCAACGGCAGTGACTTCACCGGCGACCGAATCGAGATTACGTGGCCGCATCCATGTGGCGACAAGTGCTCCAACAACTGCGGAATGTGCAAGCCGACGATTATGCACCGTTTCCCGACCGACCGCCATCACCGCATACTTATTGGAGACAGCGTAACGGATTTCGAAGGCGCCAAGATTGCCGATGTGGTGTTCTCCCGTTCGCATCTGACGACCAAATGCGAAGAGCTGGGCCTCGCCCACCACGAGTTTGAGAATTTCCACGATATCGTGGCGACGATGCAAAATAAGGAGGCTAAGCAGCAATGAGCTTTGCAGCAATTTCAACAGAGGACAAGCAGCGCGCATTGTCCGAATTAAGCGAAGTCAAAAGCCTGTTCGCGAGCAAAGGCTGGTTCCCTGGCACAAGCGGGAATCTCTCGATCCGTGTAGGCGATTATGCTCCGGATGAGTTCCACTTCGCCATTACGGCGAGCGGCAAGGACAAATCGCTCTCGACGCCGGAAGACTTCCTATTCGTGGATCAGAGCGGTAAACCCTGCGAGACGACGCGCCTGAAGCCTTCCGCAGAAACTTCCATTCATTGCGAGATTTATCGAATGACCGGCTGCGGCGCGATTTTTCATATCCACAGCGTATTCAATAGCCTCGTATCGGAGCTGTTCTGGGAACGCAAATCGATTCCGGTGGATGGCGTGGAATTGATCAAGGCGTTCAACATCTGGGATGAGGAAGCGCAGATCGAGATTCCGATCGTCTCGAACTTTGCCCATGTCCCGTCGATCGTACCGGAGGTTACCGAGCGTCTGGATCCGCGGATTCCAGGCATTATGCTGCGTAAACACGGTATCTACGCGTGGGGCGCGAATGCCTTCGAAGCGAAGCGTCATCTCGAAGCTTTCGAGTTTCTGTTCGAATACGTGTACCGCTGGGAGCTGCTTAAGCGCAAATAAGCGGAGCATAATGGATAAAACCCAAGGCCGGCTGGCCTTGGGTTTTATTGCGTTGCTTTATCCTTTTTGCAAAATAAGATCGAGCCGCTCGGCCGCTTGGACCGCTGCTTCGATTTTATTAAGCTCGAGACAATACGCCTCCGTCATCTCGAACACGTCGGGCAGCGGTAATTCCTTGAAGTAAACCTCCACTTGATGAAAACCCTCATACCACTCCCCAAGCTCAGGCGCCTCTAGCTTCCGATCAGCCCATGCAGCGCCAAGTTCAGGGCTATAGAATGGCGTACGCCCCCGTATAATTCTGCATCCTTCCAACTTCTGCTTATATCTACGAGGAGAAGCTTCCGGCTTACGCATCGTGAATAGATGCGGGGCAAAATCCGTTCGAGAGCCGGTATGCCGGACGGCCTTCATAAACTGATGGACGCCTTTATGGAGCGTTGGAATGCCGAAAATCAAAGCATATAACCGCTTGCCGAATTCAATGCGCTCATGGATGCTGCTGAAATTCTCCAGAATCAGACCCGCCAATTGCATCTTCCCGTCCGTCAGTGGTCCATAGGGCATGACAACCGCATTCAACTGCAGCGGGGCTTGCATCAGGAACGCAGGCGTGTCGAGCACCTGACTTCGATAGTAAGGATGCTGCACGATCCGCTGCTCGATATAATGCTGCTCATTGACGATTAAGGCGACGGTCAAGGCCACCTGATCCCGCCGCTGCCAGTAATGCGCCCACGCTGGCCCCATAAATCGACTTACGCCAAATGCAGGCAGCAGATGGGTTAACTCTCGTCCTTCCTTGCAAGCGATATCAAATAAGAGCAGCTGCGGGTAAGCATCGCCGAATATAAACGAATTGGCATGCTCCAGTAGTTGGAAGATCTTCTCCCGTTCCGGCTCCCCGAGCAGCCGTGGGAGCAGTTCGCCTTTCAAGTCAGTCATGTTATAACCGCCGTTGCGCGATACCATATGCGCTAGCAGTGCCCAATGCAGCTCCGGCCGGCGCAAATATAGGGTACGGTACGCTTCCGTGCGGGTCACATTATTGCGATTCGCCACGCGTGTCTCTTGTTTGATCCGCTCTATTAAAGCAAGCTCCCAGGCGCTGAACTGCGCTGCCTCGCGAGCGGGTTCGGTTTCTGATCCTTGATTCTCTCTTCGCTCCGCGATCGACTGCCAAGCAGCCTTCAACGGCTTCAGAGAGCCTTCACGCAAGCGTGGCGGCCTCGCATGCGCTGCCATATCGGTCGAGGCCTGTTTGGCATGCCATTTTGCCACGAGTACCGTCCACAGCGCTATCGGCATCTTCAACAGACGCAGCATGCCTTCCAGCAACCGATCCCTTCCTGATTGTCGCACCCGATTCATGCTCACGTTCCACTCGCTCCTTCATTCCCTGCCTATTATTAGTATAGTCAACGAATGGTTCCGTTAGCCCTCCTCCCATTCGGGACGGCTCCAAATATTGCGCGCTGAAGGCGCAATCTTTACCACTGTAGAAGAAGATTCGTATAGCGTATAATAGCCAATAGAGATGTGCAAAAGGAGCCGTGAGGTGCGATATGTGTGGACGTTTTACGATAACTGTCTCACTGGAAGAATTAATGCTGCGTTACTGGATTGGCGAGGCCGCCATTCCTTTTCACAGTCCTAAATATAATGTCGCTCCGGGCCAACAGGTGTTGGCTATCATTAACGATGGTGAACGGAATCGGTTAGGGGAACTCAAATGGGGGCTTGTCCCCTCTTGGGCGGATGATCCGAAAATCGGCAACAAAATGTTAAATGCCCGTTCGGAAACCGTCCATGAGAAGCCTGCTTTCAAGCAGCTGATTCAGCGTAAACGGTGCATTATCCCTGCTGACGGTTTCTACGAATGGCAGGTGACGGGAAGCAGCAAGCAGCCGATGCGCATTGTGCTTCAGACCCGGAATATTTTCAGCATGGCCGGTCTCTATGATACATGGCTCTCCCCTGACGGAACGAGGCTTAGCACGTGTACGATACTCACTACATCGCCTAACGAATTGATGGCACCAATTCATGATCGTATGCCGGTCATTCTCCGCCCTGAGCAGGAAAGTCTATGGCTCGATCGCGACATCCAGCAAGCGAACCAGCTTCGGGATCTCTTCGTTCCTTATCCAGCGGAGGAACTGGAAGCCTATCCGGTCAACAGCGCGGTCGGCAATGTGCGCAATGACGACTCGAGCTTGATCGAGCCGCTTGCAGTCGCGCCATAATACGATGGAAAGCCCCTATTCGTTTACACGAATGAGGGGCTTTCGTCTTGGTTGAACAACGGAGAAGGTAATCATGATCATGTAAAATGCCATACCATCGGCTCTGACCCGCACCGACAGTTTAACGGAACATCGCCCACAGCTTCAGCAAGTGAAGCGTATTATTCGGATCGATTTTCTGTCCGATCACGAACGCAATAATTTGTTCCTCTTGCACCTCGGTCAACGGTTCGTTCAGCACGCTCGACGCTTGCCTGACGAGCCGGCGTACGCGAGTTCGATCCTGAAGGTCGTATTTCGTCAGACCGTTCACGACTTGCTTGATCCGCTCTTTCACGACCGGATTCTTCATCTTGACCTTCACACGCTCAACAAATTCTGGCCGTATCCCATACTTCGTATAGCTCATGCAGCTAGCACCTCCGTCTGGCGGATTTGACGCCATTCGTTTTTACTATATGCCGCTGCTTAGATGAACATATCTAGTCCAACAAATCCCCCTGAAAAAGCTGGTCTCGCTTCAACAGGTCGCGCAGTCTGCTGTAGATCGGATTCGTCCAGAAGTCTTCCTGTCTCGTCAAATCGGCCGCATCTTCACGCGCTTCTTCAAGGATCGCGAAATCGACCGCCATGTCGGCCAGCTTAAAATCAGGCACCCCGCTCTGCTTCGTGCCGAAGAAGTCGCCGGGTCCCCGGATGTCCAGGTCGCGTCTGGCCACCTCGAAGCCGTCATCCGTCACCGTCATGACCTTCATTCGTTCGCGCCCTACTTCGGACTTCGGATCGGCAATCAGCACGCAGTAGGACTGATGCTCGCCGCGCCCGACGCGGCCGCGCAGCTGATGGAGCTGCGAGAGCCCGAATCGTTCCGCATCCATAATAATCATTAACGTCGCATTCGGGACATCGACGCCGACCTCGACGACCGTCGTGGCTACCAGCACTTGCGTCTCATTCCGGCTGAAAGCCGCCATGGCTTCATCCTTCTCAGCCGTCGATAACCGTCCATGCAGGAGACCTATGGCCATGTCAGGGAAAGCTTGTTGAAGCTGCACATGAAGATCAATCGCATTCTGCACATCGAGCTTCTCCGACTCTTCGATGAGCGGGCAGATAAAATAGGCTTGTCTTCCCAGATCGGCTTCGCGCCTAATAAAGCCAAGCACGCGGTCCAACATGCTGTGCTTCACCCAGTAGCTCTGGATCGGCTTGCGCCCTTTAGGCCGTTCCCGAAGCGTGGACACATCCATATCGCCGAAGGCCGTGATCGCGAGCGTCCGCGGGATCGGCGTAGCCGTCATCGTGAGTACGTCCGGATTTATCCCCTTGCGGCGCAGAATGCTTCGTTGATTCACGCCGAAGCGATGCTGCTCGTCCGTCACGACAAGGCCCAGACTATTAAAATGAACGCCATCCTGAATAATCGCATGTGTGCCGACAACAACTTGAATGAGCCCCATCTGAAGGCCTGCCAGGACGTCTCGTTTGCGGCGCTCAGTCATGCTTCCTGTCAGCAGACCCACCTCGATGCCGACCGCGCCGAACATCTTCTGCAAGGAGCGATAGTGCTGATCAGCGAGAATTTCCGTTGGTACCATAAGCGCCCCTTGATGCCCAGCCTGCACCGTAGCGAACAGCGCAATAGCGGCAACAACAGTCTTGCCAGAGCCTACATCGCCTTGCAGCAGCCTATTCATGCAGCCTGGACTGCGCATGTCGATCAAGATTTCGTTAACGACTTTCTTCTGGGAATCCGTTAACTCGAAGGGTAAGGTTTTCACGAATTGACGGATGGATTCTGCACTGACGACATGCGCAACCCCTTGCACCCTGTCTCGCGTCAACGCGCGGTACGCTTGCAGCTTCAGCTGGAACAGGAAGAGTTCTTCATAGACCAGTCTTCTGCGAGCCGTTTGGCCAGCTTCCGCATCGCCCGGGTTGTGGATAAGCTCCACGGCCTCCTTGCGCGTCATGAGCTGGTGCTTATCCACTAGATGAACCGGCAATATCTCTTCGAGCATGGAGCCGTACTGCGCGAGCGCCTGCGCAAGCGTCTTGCGCATCCAAGCCTGCGTGATGCTTCCGCCGACGGAATAGACAGGCTGAACGGAGCCGCTGCGCATAGTGCCTCGGTCCGGGAATTCCGATTCGGAGACGGTGATCTGCAGTCTTCTTTGCTCCCACTTGCCTGTAAGCACGATCTCGCGGCCGGATGTCAACTGCTCTTTCAAGAAGTGGCGGTTGAACCATACGGCCGTCACTAGCAGCCCTTCGACAGCGACCCGGCACGTTAAGCGCGATTTGCCTTTGCCATAGCGCTGCAGCAAGCCATCGCTCATGATCTTCCCTTGGATCGTTACTTTCTCGCCGTCTTTCGCTTCTTCTAACCCGCGAATCCGATAATCCTCATACCGATAAGGAAAATAGTCCAGCAAATCCGCCACGGAATGGACGCCAAAGGCGTGAAGCTCTTGTTCCTTCTGAGCACTCACGCCTTTGATTTGCTGGACACTGATGTCTTCCAGCTTGATCATATGGAACCTCGCACACGATTAATGAATAAAGCCGCCGCCCCCGGTCCCACATGCGCCCCGATTACAGGCCCTATCCATGTGTGATGAACAGAACGTACATTGAGGTTCGTCTTCGTCAATTCACCGAGCTCGATCGCCAGATCTTTCACGTTCGTCCAAGCGATCGTCAGATCAACCGGATCTTTGCCGAAATCGCGTTCCATCAGCTCCAGAATTCGGGCAACCGCCTTCTTCTGGCCGCGGACTTTATCTTTAACATTGACATAACCTTCACTGTCGATGGTCATGATCGGTTTAATATTTAGGATAGATCCGATTAGAGCAGAGGCTCTGCCGATCCGGCCGCCTTTTTGCAAATATTCCAATGTGTCGACAAGGAAGTACAGCTTCTTGTCTTCATTCATCTGTTCGATATCTTCGAGAATTTCCGCTTTCGATTTGCCTTGTTGCGCCAGCTGAGCCGCTCTAACGACCAGCATGCCGATTCCATAGGAAGCAGACTTCGAATCGTAGACGCTGATATCCGCGTCACGCTCCAGCATGGAGGCACCGATCGTTGCGGATTGATACGTACCGCTGAATTTGGCAGACAAATGCATCGAGATAATCGACGCACCGGGCTGCTCATTCAAAATACGTTCATACGCTTCCATGAATTGAATGGGCGAAGGCTGTGAGGTCGTAGGCATCACAGTTGCGCTCTGCAATTTCTCATAGAATTGCTCAGGCGTCAGCGTCACATTGTCCAAGAATGTCTCGCTGCCAAAGATGACTTGAAGCGGAATCATCTCGATGCCTAACTGCTCACGCAGTTCGGCCGGGATATCGGATGTACTATCTGTTACGATGCGTACCGTACTCACTAAAAGCCACCTCTATTCTACAGCAAATAGATACGGATACAGCGGTTGACCGCCGACATGCACTTCCAGCTCTGCATCTGGGTATTCCGTTCTGATCCAATCCGACAATGCTTCGGTCTCTGCCAGTTCTGCTTGTTCACCTGTAAGGATGGTGACGAGTTCTCCGTCTTCATCCATCATACGAGCAACGAGCTCTTTGCATGCCTCACTCAAGGCTGGCGCCGAAGTAACAATCGATTTCTCGAGGATACCGATGAAATCACCTTCGCGAATGTCGATGCCGTCGATCGAAGTGTCACGTACAGCATGCGTAACTTGTCCGGAGCGTACCTGTTTCGCGGCTTGCGTCATCGCTTCCGTATTGTCAGTAGCGCTTTCTTCGTCACGGAATGCAAGCACGGCCGCCAGTCCCTGCGGAATCGTCTTCGTCGGGATGACGGTGACGCTGCGTTCGCTTAGCTCCGCGGCTTGCTGGGCAGCGAGAATAATGTTCCCGTTGTTCGGCAGCAAGTAGATATGCTCCGCAGCCAGCGATTCGATCGCCTTCATGAAATCTTCCGTGCTCGGATTCATTGTCTGTCCGCCGGAGAGAACCACATCGACATTGTTATCGAGGAAGATGTTCTTGATGCCTTCACCCATTGCGACACCGACGATGCCGAACGGAGCCCATTCATGTGCGGATGCCGCGGACAATGAATCGACCGGCGCACCGGTAAGCACTTCAGGTACGACCTTGCCAAGTTCAACCTCTGCCGGATTTGCATTGTAGACCGAAACTGTCTGTGCAGGTGTTTCTTCATGCAGCAAGTCTCTATGCTGATCGCGCATATTCAGAATGTGCATATCCGTCAGTTCACCATATGGCAGCGCATAATTGAACACATCGCCTGGTCTGCGGGAGTGCACATGGACTTTAATGATATCATCATCGGCAATGACCAGGATCGAGTCGCCGTCCTTCGCCAGGTTGCGCTTGAACGCCGCCTCATCGAACGGAACTACATTCCCCCCGCCAAGCTTGCGGTTGATGAAAAACTCCATATCGTACAAGAATTCGATCGCTTCGGTGGACAGCTGCGATTGCGCGCTCGTCTTCTGAAGCGAAGGTTGAGGCGCCACGGCGCTTTTAACCGCACCGTTACCGCTCGTGAATTCCGGGAAAGCCGATTCGGCAGTCAGCCAGGACGATTCCTCCTGCTGGCCGTTAAGGGCTTGAACGAAGCCTTCGTATATGAAGACAAGACCTTGTCCGCCTGAATCGACCACGCCTACCTGTTTCAAGACGGGCAGAAGGTCTGGCGTGCGCTGGAGCGCTTCGTTCGCCTTGTCATGAACTTCGCTCATGAACTCCACAATATCCGGCGTCCGGCGTGCAATCGTTACCGCATGCTTGGCTGCTTCCTTCGCAACGGTCAGGATCGTACCTTCGACCGGCTTAACGACCGCCTTGTATGCCGCGTCTACGCCATGCTGGAATGCTGCTGCCAGCTGAACGGAGTTAATCTCCTCCTGGCCCGCAAGGCTGCGCGAGAAGCCTCGGAACAGCTGCGACAAAATAACGCCGGAATTACCCCGGGCGCCCATCAGCAAGCCCTTGGAAAGCGCTTCCGCAACTTTGCCCACCGCTAGCGAAGGTTTACTTCGAAGCTCTTGTACCCCCGAAGTCATGGTCAAATTCATGTTCGTGCCTGTATCGCCATCTGGAACAGGAAACACATTCAATGCGTTCACTTGCTCAACGTTCCGATGCAAGCGTTCAGCTCCCATGTTAACCATGCTTGCAAAATCCGTTCCGTTTATATAACGTTTACTCAACGTTGATTCCCCTTCCTACCGAGATACCCGTACGCCTTGTACAAGAATATTGACATCATCGACTTGCAAGCCTACGACGTCATTGAGCACATATTTCACCTTTGTTTGGATATTATGCGCTACTTCGGATATTTTTGTACCATAACTCACGATGATGTACAAGTCTATAAGCAAGCGTTCGTTCTCTCGACGTACCTCTACACCGCGTGACAGATTGTCGCGACCGAGAAGTTCCGTAATTCCGTCCTTCAGCTGCTTGCGAGAAGCCATTCCTACGAGTCCATAACATTCCAGCGCCGCTGAGCCGGCTAGAACTGCGATGACATGGTCAGTAATAAAGATGGTTCCCTGTTCCGAATTAAGCTGCAGAGGCATGGAAATCCACTCCTTTTGCTATGTATTATGGACTAAACAACATTGTACTATAAATAATGGCGATATAGAAGTCTGTTCGTCGAAAATCGCCGATTTTCATCCGAATTCGTATGTTTATCGCATCTTGATTGGACGAGCATCTTGTGTTATTATCTTAAAGTATGTTTGTATGTTTTCAAGGAGGTGTAATCCATGTCTCGCAAATGTTACATCACGGGCAAAAGCCCTAGCACTGGTAACCATGTTTCCCACGCTAACAACAAAAACAAACGTTCTTGGGGCGTAAACGTACAGAAGGTTCGCATTCTGGTTGACGGCAAGCCTAAGCGCGTTTATGTCAGCGCACGTGCACTGAAATCCGGCAAAGTTACTCGCGTGTAGTAACTTCGTTGCCATGGACAAAAGCACCTGATTTACTCAGGTGCTTTTTTTCTTGCCCTCAATCAAAAACAGACCGCGACAGACGCGGACGGTTTTCGTAAATACTCCAAGTTGCTATGGCCCGCGCCACGAACGCTTTTTGGGGGATCAACCTCAGCTTTTCTGAAATGTGTTCAAAATCGCTTTCACAACCCCACCCAGAAATTTCGGCAGCTTGATCGTATAAAACTTCATCCTCCACCCCTCCTAAGCATGCTCGGCATTGCCGCTTAACGACCATTTATCATACGCACTTCGATTCGCATTGTGACTCACGATGCGAGTAACGTTCCTACCAGCCTCTTTGCTGGCAAACAAAAAGGCTACAAGAACCTTCGTTCATGTAACCATCCTATGCGGGGGCGAACCGTCCTATGCCAACGGCAGCACTCCCTGCTCACATATCCTTTTGTATAGCCAATCTCGCCTCAGTGGCCTCGATCGGGTTCTCTTTGACGTATTGTACGGTTGTAATCACGACAATCGTTAGGAAGAAAAACAAGAGCGCGAAGACAAAGAACAGAATCCTGTCCCGAACTGCAGAGAACTTGCGGAAGAAAAAGATGCCGATAATGACCGCTGCGAAAGAAAACAGTAAATTCGCCGGCGCGGGCAACAGCGAATAGGCCGCAAGCAAGACGCCGCTGCCCATACTAAAGAGCAGCAGCAATAATGCTTTCTTGAATCGCACAGCCATCAGCCTCGTCCTCCTTAACGGAGCGCCGCGATGGCCGCAGCACGATCCTGATGGGTAAAGACAGCATTGCCGGCTACGAGCACGTTCGCGCCCGCCTCCACGACCAGGGGAGCGGTCTCGGCGTTAATGCCTCCGTCAACCTGCACATGGACATGGTCGAGCCCTCTTTGCTTCAGCATGGCACGCAGCGTCCGGAGCTTCTCGAGCGAACTGGTAATGAACTTCTGTCCGCCGAATCCTGGGTTGACTGTCATGATCAGCACCAGATCCAGATCCTCCAGGACATGCTCGATCGCGGACAGCGGCGTTGCCGGATTAAGCGCTACGCCCGCTGGCAAGCCCGCCTCCTTGATCATATGTACGACCCGGTGCAAATGCACGCATGCTTCCGCATGAACGGTAATGCGGTCCGCTCCGGCGGCAATATAAGACGGAATGGACAGCTCCGGCTTTTCGATCATGAGATGGACATCAAACGTAAGCTTCGTCGCAGACCGCACCGCGCTGATGACCGGCGGGCCGAATGTTAGATTGGGCACGAAACGACCATCCATCACATCAATGTGGATCCAATCGGCTCCTGCGCGGTCTACGTCTTCAATATCAGCTGCGAGTGCGGCAAAGTTTGCCGACAGAATAGATGGTGCGATGATTGCCATTGCTAATACCTCCGCTTTTTCTCTTTCATCTCCGCCACGAACAGCTTGTAATGCTCATAACGGCTTGGCTCGATTCTACCCGATTCGAGCGCCTCCAGCACCTTGCATTCCGGTTCATGAATATGGGTGCAGCCTCTGAACTTGCACTGAGGCGCCAACTCCTTCATCTCACGGAAACAGCTGGACAGCTCCTCGATGCCGAGCTCTACGAAATCCAGCTGACTGAAACCCGGCGTATCGGCCACGAAACCTTCACCGACTTGAATGAGTTCGACATGCCGGGTCGTATGACGCCCTCGTCCGAGCCGGCTGCTGATTTCGCTTGTCTCTAACGCTAACCCGGGTACGAGCGCATTAAGCAGCGAAGACTTGCCGACGCCCGATTGGCCTGCGAATACGGCAAGATGGCCTTGCAGACGATGCTTGAGCGCCTCGATGCCATGTTGCTGGCGCGAGCTCGTCGTATAGATCGAATATCCGATCGGCTCGTAGATGCGACTGACTGCCTCCATAATATCCTTGGCTTCTTGCGTCTCCTCGCCTTCTTCGGCCAGATCGGACTTACTCAGGCATAGGACAGCCGGCAGGCCAGCATGCTCAATATGAACAAGGAACTTGTCCAACAATTGAAGGTTCAGCACGGGCTCTGTGACCGAAAAGACAAGCACGGCCAAATCGATATTGGCAACCGGCGGACGGATCAGCTCCGAGTCACGGGGAAGGATGGCGTCAACCATCCCTTCCCCATTCTCGGTGAGCACATAGATGACGCGATCACCGACTAGTGGCGATTCGCCCCGCTTCTTGAATATCCCTCTTGCGCGGCACTGGATCATCGCGTCCGCAGTCTCTTGTTGATCAGCTGCTTCCATCTGTTCCGGCACGACATAATAATAGCCGCTCAATGCTTTAACGATTCGGCCTACAAGGTCCTTACTGTTGCTGTTGTTCTCCAGCGTCTTCGCCCCCGTTGTCATTTCCTGTTTCGTTCGTTGCTGCTGGCTCGTCCTCGATCGGCTCTTCTATGCCGGGTACAGTCTGAGGCATAGAATCACTGCCGCTCTTTATGTCTTCATACGTCTTCGTGAATGTATCGACAAACTGTTTGTCGCGATAAACCTCGACGACCGCTTCCGTATTCGGCGCCAGAATCACTTCGATCGGGAAATTCTGCCAATCATTGATCGTCTTCTGGCCCCATTCGATCTTTTCGCCGCGCGCATCGGAGTAGACGATCCTGATCTTGCTCTCTTGTCCGGCTACGGCAGGCGAAATATTGATATTAAAGGTGTACCTGAGCGCGTCTTCAGGCAATCCGTCGCTGACCGTAAGGGTCACGACAGAGCCTTTGGATACCTCATCTTTCGGTGAGTAAGGGTGCTGTGCGATAACCTTGCCCTTCTCGCCATAGCTTGGCTCGCGGACCGTATTCGCTGCGTCCACTTCCAGCCCTTTGGATTGCAGCAGCTCAATGGCCGCTTTCTCCGTCATCCCGATCAAATTCGGCATGGAGAAGGTTTCTTTGCCCTTGCTGACGATGAAGGAGAAGGTCGCGTCTCTCGGGTCAAATTCAGCCCCTGCTGCCGGCGTCTGCTCGATGATCGTACCGGCTGGCAGTTCATCGTTAAAGGTAGACTCCGATTCGATCCGATCCTCCGTAATGCCAAGAGCCAATAGCTCTTCCTTAACCCCAGCATAGGATTTGCCCACATAATTCGAAAGCTGCTCCATATGTGGCCCGCTGCTGACGAACAGCTTGACCGCCGCGCCAACCTTCACACGTTGGTTGGAAGGCGATTGGTCATAGACTTGGCCTTCGGGGATATCCTTTTCCATATAGACGGTAGGGACCTGCAGCTTAAGACCGACTTTCTCAAGCTCTGCTACCGCCTCTTCCTCCGTCTTGCCAACAACGTAAGGTACATCCACCTCTTCGATTTCGAACCAGCTCAGCACCGTCTGGGCGCCCCAGAATACAAGCCCGATGATGATAAGGGTCGAGGCTACGATCGAGACCGGTTTAATCCACTTGCGTTTGCGCGGCTGCTCGGAAGTCCCTTTGGCTTCGGAACGATTGTCCACGGATTCCGCGACCGTCTCCGTTCTTCCTGTAGAGGCTTGCGGTAGGCTCGGCTCCGCAATATTCCCGCGAATGGCTGGCATGACCCGCGTTTCCTCGAAATCCGCATGGTCCGAGCTGAACGTAATCTTCGGCTCATTCAAGCGATTCGGCGACAGGCAGGTCTCCAGATCGCGCAACATCTCCGTAGCAGAGGAATATCGGTCGCCCGGGTTCTTCCGCATAGCCTTCAGGATGATATTCTCCACGCTCTGCGGGATATACGGATTCACCTTACGCGGCTCCTCGAATGTCTCCTGCAGGTGCTTAAGCGCGACGCTGATCGGGCTCTCGCCCAGAAAAGGAAGCTGTCCGGTCAGCATTTGATACAATACAATCCCTAGGGAATAGAGGTCCGACTTCTCGCCGGTACTGACTCCCTTGGCATGTTCGGGGGAGAAATAATGTACGGATCCCAGCACGGAGCCTGTCTGCGTAATCGTAGACGATGTTACTGCTCTGGCTATACCGAAATCCGTTACTTTGACGCGTCCATTCTTCCCAATCAAAATATTGTGCGGCTTAATATCACGATGTATGATCTGATTATGATGGGCATGTTCGAGCGCGTCACAAATTTGCAAGGCGATATGAACGGCTTCGTCCGCTTGCAGCGGAGCCCGTTCAAGAATGACTTCATTCAGATTCTGGCCTTCAATATATTCCATGACAATATATTGCGTCTCGCCTTCTTGTCCAACATCGTAGATGCTGACGACGTTCGGGTGCGAGAGCGCGGCGGCCGATTGTGCTTCCCGGCGAAAACGGCGGATAAATTCTTCGTCATGCGTATACTGTTGACGCAATATTTTGACTGCCACATTCCGGTTCAGCAAAATGTCGTGGGCTTTATAGACAAGCGCCATACCACCCCCGCCAACACGGGTGATGATTTCATAGCGTCCGCCTAATTCGTGTCCAATCATGTCGCTCACCCCTCTTGCTCCGTGTCAACCGCATGATGCAGCAGCACGACTGTAATATTGTCGTCGCCGCCAGCTTGCAGTGCCATTTCAAGCAGTTTCTCCGTCTTGCTGTCTATATCCATGTCCTGTGCTTGGATGACGGCTTGCATTTGTTCGTCGGTCACCATGTTACTCAGCCCATCGCTGCAGAGCAGAAGAACATCGTCTGGCTTCCAGGCAAAATCAATGACATCCACTTCGACTTCTTCATCCGTGCCAAGCGCGCGCGTAAGCACGTTGCGCCGCGGGTGATTCGCCGCTTCCTCCGCGCTGATCTGACCGTGCTTGGTCAGCTCATTGACAAGCGTATGGTCCTCCGTAAGCTGAGTAAAAGTGCCCCCTGTCCATATGTACGCGCGGCTATCGCCGATATGGCCGATAACGCCGCTATCCGGATAAGCCAACAGAGCAACTACGGTCGTCCCCATATTATGATATTGATCATTGCGTGATGCCATATCGTAGACAACATCATTCGCCTGCAAGATCGCCTTCCGGATGAACGTATGTCGTTCCTCCGGCGCAAGCTCGGCGATCTTAGTCGATGCCAGCACTTCCTGGAACGTATCGACGGCTAACTGGCTGGCGACCTCGCCTGCCAGATGGCCGCCCATCCCGTCCGCTACGATGGCGATTCCATAGTGATTGTCCTGCACATTGGCCCATGCGCGATCTTCATTCACAAGCCGGATTCTTCCTACATCGCTGCGAAACGCGATTCTCATCCAAGCATCACCCCGTCGTAGACTCCATATGTTTGGCTCGAAGCTGTCCGCACGCTGCCGCAATATCATGACCTTGTTCCCTACGGATCGTTGCATTTACATTGTTACGCTCAAGAATGCGTTGGAATTCGAAAATTTGCTCGCGCGGCGTGCGCACATACTTCCGTTCCGGAACATGGTTAACCGGGATGAGGTTCACGTGGCACAGCATGCCTTGCAGTACTTTCGCAAGCTCTTCCGCATGTTCGTTCTGGTCGTTCACGCCGCCGATCAGCGCGTATTCAAACGTGATCCGGCGACCTGTCTTCGCGATATAGTAGCGGCAAGCTTCCATTACGTCCTCGAACGGGAAGCGGCGGTTGACCGGCATCAGCTTCGAACGCAGCACGTCATTCGGCGCGTGAATCGAGATCGCCAGATTGATCTGCGTATTCTCTTCCGCGAACTTGTACATGCTCGGCACGATTCCGCTCGTGGAGACGGTAATATGGCGCTGACCAATGTTAAGGCCTTTCTCATGAATCATATTGCGCAGGAAGGTCATCGTCGCGTCATAATTCTCGAACGGCTCGCCCGATCCCATGATAACGATGCTGGAGACACGTTCTTCTGTCGCATCCAATATCTGCTGCGCAACAACAACCTGCGCGACGATCTCGCCTGCGGTCAGGTTACGCTTCAGACCGCCGAGCGTTGAAGCGCAGAACGTGCAGCCGATCCGGCAGCCGACCTGCGTCGTGACGCAGATGCTGTTGCCGTAGTTGTGGCGCATAATAACCGTCTCGATTGCATGGTTGTCATGGAGGCCGAACAGGAATTTAATGGTTCCGTCCTTGGATTCGAAGCGAGTAATTTCATTAAGCGTGACGAATTGGAATTGGCTGTCGAGCTTCTCGCGAAGCGGCTTCGGCAAGTTGGACATGCTTTCGAAGCTTGTTACGCGTTTCACATAGAGCCAATCGAACAATTGACCGCCGCGGAATACCGGCTCCCCGTTCTCTTTCATCCAATCTTGAAGCTGTTCGAGCGTATAGTCGTAGATGAATGGTTTCATCAAATTCACACCTGTTTCTTTTCATATTTAAGTAATCTCGTGCTATGGGTCACACTGGCTCTTATTTTACCACAAACGCCCATAGCAGGCTACAAAGCCAGCTTGGGCGCTGTCTGCGGGCAAGGGCTACGCCTTCCGCCGAAGTCTTGCGATATAAAATCCGTCGCTGCCGAACTGCTGAGGAAGGAGCTGCAGCTCCCCTCGGAACCTATCATCCGCCACGCCTGCTTCGCGAAGCTTGGACAATACGTCGGCAGGCCAGTTCGAGTCTAACTCATAGGCCGAATGCGCGGCTAGAAACTGCGCGACCTGTTCCTCGTTCTCTTCCGGGGCAATCGTACAGGTACTATATACGAGCGTCCCGCCTGGTTTCACGAGCGAGGCCGCTTCCTTCAGCAGCCGTTTCTGAATTGCCGCGATCTCCGCAATATCCCCCGGCAACTTCGTCCATTTGATCTCCGGCTTGCGCCGGATGACCCCAAGTCCGGAGCATGGCGCATCGAGCAGCACGACATCGAACGAGGCCGTTTCGAATCGCGAGCTTAATTCCGAGGCATCTCCGGTCACGGGATCCACTGCACTTAAGCCTAGTCGGCTAGCCTGATCCTCGATCAGTTGGCGCTTGTGGGCATGGACATCGTTCGCGATTACCGTACCTTGATTTTGCATCAGCTCGGCAAGATGCGTCGTCTTACCGCCAGGAGCCGCGCAGCAATCCAAGACGCGATCGCCTGGTTTTGGCGCGCAAACCTCTGCGACAAGCATGGAACTCTCATCCTGGAGCGTCCACAGCCCGGATGCGTAACCTTCCGTTTGTGCCAAATTGCCGCCGCCACCGACCACGATGCCCTTAGGCGCAAGCTCTGACGGCATGGCGTAGTAACCTGCTTCCTTCAGCTTGTCCAGCGCCTCTTGGCGGGAAATACGCAACGTATTGACGCGGAGGCTGGAATGAGGCGGTTCGTTGCCGGCCTCGCACATCGCTTCGGCCGTCTGTTCGCCATACCGCTTGATCCACCGGTCGACGATCCAGTCCGGATAGGACTCCGCAATTCCGATTCGCTCGCTAGCCTTGCGCGCCTGGCTGCCGGGCAGTTGTCTAAGTTCGTCAAGCCGGCGCTCCAGATTACGCAAAACACCGTTGACCATTCCGGATATCCCCGCATGGCCGCGTTTCTTCGCGATCTGGACGCCTTCGTTCACGGCGGCGTGCGCGGGAATCCGATCGAGGTACAGCAGTTGGTAGGCGCTTAAACGAAGCAACTGCAGCACCCATGGCGCGAGCTTGTCGAAGCCTTTGGTCACCAGTCGCGCGAGCACATCGTCCAGCGTGCGCTGCCGCTGAATCGTGCCGTAGACCAACTCGGTAGTTAAAGCGGCATCCGGACGCGACAGCTGTGCATCCTGAAGCGCCCGGTTGAGCTGAAGATTGCTGTACGCCCCGGATTCCGATACCCGGACCAGCGTATCAAGCGCAACTTCGCGCGAAGTTTTGACGCGCTGCGGCTGCTTGTTGGCGGGTTTAGGATTGCGGTTGGCATTGCCGGCTTCCGCCCTCATACCGTTCTTGCCGGATCCCCCGCTGCTGCGCCGCTTCTGGGGCTTATTCTTCGAATCCGGTGTATGGCTCATGCTTGTTCACCGCCAAGCTGCGTGCCTGGTGCAAGCTTCGTGCCCTTCAGCCATTCTGCGACCGGCATCGCCTTCTTGCCTGCTGGCTGGATCACGTGCAGCACAAGGCTGCCTTCTCCGGTCTGCACGACGATTCCTTTATCATCCGCAGCCACAACCGTACCCGGCGCGTAATCCGAATCTTTGGCTTGAGGCGCGCACCCCCATACTTTGAATGGCTCCCCGCCGAGCAGCGTAAAAGCGCCCGCCATCGGCGATAAGCCGCGTACCTGATTAAAGATCGCACGTGCTGGCTTCGCCCAGTCAATCCGCTCGTCGTCGCGCGTCAAGTTCGGCGCATACGTCGCTTCCGCCTCATTCTGTTTTTCTGCTTGCACGGTTCCCGCTTCCAGGGCAGGCAACGTCGCCATTAACAATTCAGCGCCCGACGCACTCAGCTTCTCGAAGATCGTTCCGGAATTGTCCTCGTCGTTAATCGGAATCTCCACCCTACTGATCATATCGCCGGTATCCAATCCTTCGGCCATATACATGATCGTTACGCCGGTTACGGATTCGCCGTTGATGATGGACCGCTGGATCGGCGCGCCGCCCCGGTACTTCGGCAAGAGCGAACCATGGACGTTAATGCAACCAAGGCGCGGAATCTCCAGTACCGCCTTCGGCAGGATCTGTCCGTACGCAGCCGTAACGATTAAGTCAGGCGCAAGCTCGGCGATCGCTTGTACCGTATCGGAACCTCGAAGCTTCTCCGGTTGATAGACGGCCAATCCGCGCAGAAGCGCCGCTTCCTTGACAGGAGGCGGCGTCATCACTTTTTTGCGGCCTTTCGGGCGGTCAGGCTGCGTGACTACGGCTGCAATCTCATGCCCAGCGGCGAGCAGCGCTTCTAACGATGGAACGGCAAAGGATGGCGTTCCCATGAATACGATGCGCATCTGATCACTCTCCGCGTCCGCGTTGGCGCTGCGAAATATCGTAAACCGAGTCTGCAATGTCCGTGAAGAGGACGCCGTTCAGATGATCCACCTCGTGCTGGAATGCGCGTGCCAGGTAATCGGTCGCTTCCATTTCGAACGGATTGCCGTCGCGGTCTTGGCCTTTCAGCTTAATCCATTGCGAACGAAGCACGTCGCCGTTCAAATTCGGAATGCTAAGGCAGCCTTCCGGCCCTAATTGATCGCCTTTGCGCTCCACGATCTCCGGATTGACCATCTCGATCAAGCCGTGCTCATCGCCGACATCGACCACGATAACACGCTTGGAAATGCCGATCTGCGGCGCGGCAAGACCGACGCCTTCCGCGTCATACATGGTCGCTGCCATATCGGTGAGCAATTTATGCAAATTGGAATTGAATTTGGTCACCTCGACTGCGCGTTCACGCAGAACTGGATCTGGATCTTTAACAATAATACGAATGCCCATGAAAAAACCTCCCGGAAAAGTAAGCTACACCATTGCCATCTATAAAATGACCTGTGGATCAACATCTACGCTAATTAATACTTGCATCTTATCCTGCGGCTTGGAAAGCTTGGCGGCCGCTGCGCTGACAAGGCCCGCGGCGTCAATGTTTCCACGATATTTTACCATACATTGAAAACGATAGCGATCTTTCATCCGAGGAATCGGCGATGCGACCGGTCCTAGAACTTCCATGAATCGAGAGCCGCCGCCCTGGTCGAATAGCGTCGCGCTTAGTTCTTCTTCTGCAGATGCCCGAAGCATACTCGCGAGCTTCTCGCCGGCTGCAATGACGAGCGGCAGCTGTTCATGCGATAAGGTAATGAGGATCAACCGGCAAAACGGCGGGTATGCCATCTGGCGGCGATGGCGGAGCTCTTCCTGCACGAATGCTTCGTAATCATGATGCTGCGCAGTAGTGATCGCGTAATGCTCCGGATTGTAAGATTGGATCACGACTTCGCCTTCCAGCTCGTGCCGGCCCGCGCGCCCGGCAACCTGGGTGAGGAGCTGGAACGTTTTCTCAGCCGATCGGAAGTCAGGCAGATGCAGCGAGGTGTCGGCCGCTATGACGCCTACCAGAGTCACATAGGGAAAATCCAACCCTTTGGCGACCATTTGCGTGCCCAACAGGACATCGGCTTTGCGCTCGCCGAACATGGTCAGCCATTTCTCATGCGAGCCTTTCTCCGTCGTCGTATCCACATCCATCCGGATGACGCGGATGCCCGGGAAGAGCTTCGACAGTTCCTCTTCCACCCGCTGCGTGCCCGTACCGAAGAAACGGATATGCTCGCTTTCGCATGACGGACAGGTCGTCGGCGCACCTTCCGCATGACCGCAATAATGACAGCGCAGTACCCGTGACTTCTGATGGTAGGTCAGCGAGATATCGCAGTGAGGGCATTGGGCGGTGTATCCGCAAGACCGGCACATCACAAAGGTTGAGTACCCCCGGCGATTCAGCAACAACACGGATTGTTCGCCCCGCTCCAGCCGAAGCTTCAACGCATCATGCAGCTTCTGCGAGAACATGGCCCGATTGCCGCCCCGCAGTTCTTCCCGCATATCTATAATATGCACGGGCGGCATAGGCCGGCCCCCTACACGTTCCGGCATCGGCAGCAGCGCCGCGCCCCGTCTTGTATCCTGTGATCCGCCTGCGCGCGCCGCGGCTGTATAGCTCTCTAGCGAGGGAGTCGCCGAACCGAGCACGACAGCCGCGCCATGTTGGCGGGCTCTGCGGACGGCCACATCTCGGGCATGATACTTGGGGGTCTCTTCCTGTTTATAGGAAGACTCGTGCTCCTCGTCGATAATGATGAGCCCGAGTTGTTTGAAAGGAGCAAAGATCGCCGAGCGGGCGCCGATGGCTACACTGGCTCTTCGCTCTTGGATTTTGCGCCATTCATCATAGCGCTCACCGTTCGAGAGGCGGCTGTGCAACACGGCGACCGCATCCCCGAAGCGTCCTTTGAACCGCTCCACCATCTGCGGCGTAAGCGAAATCTCGGGAACGAGCACGATCGCCTGGCGGCCCTGCATTAAGCAGCGTTCAATCGATTGCAGGTACACTTCGGTTTTTCCGCTCCCCGTCACACCGTGCAGCAGAAATATCCGCGATTCCCTCGCATCCAGCGCCTCCGCAATCTCGCCGAACACTTGCCGCTGCCCTTCCATGAGCGGCAGCGCTACGGTCTTCTTGAACTGACGGCCCGCATAAGGATCACGCTCTTGCTCCACTTCCCGAATGAGCACGTGCCCTTTGCTTTCCAGCGCCCGCACGGTCGATGCCGTCGTCTGATGCGCTTCGATCAGCTTCTGGAGCGCGACAGGCTCTTCCGTATCGAGCAGATGCTGCAGCACCTCGCGCTGCTTAAGCGCCCGCGCCGGAAGTTCGGCTAACGCTTGTCGCGCCGCTTCAAGATCAGCCGGCGGATACACGGTGAGCACTTTGCGGATCGCGAGCCGGTCGCGAATGGCTACCCGCTGTTCGAGCAGGCCGTCCCGAATCGCAGTCTTCACGTCTGCTGCAGCCAGCGGAAATTTCTCCTGCAACGTGCTCAGCTTGACCGTTCCGCCCTTACTGCGAATATAACTAAACCAGTCCGCTTCGAATAGATAAGCGGACTGTTCTTCGTTCACCAATGATACATAGGTTTCGGCTTTCCCTTTGAGGGCCGAAGGCAGCATCGCTTGCAGCGCAGCTGTCATCGTACAGCAATACTTCTCGCTGATCCATTCGCCAAGCTCAATCAAATCCGGTGAGAGCGGCGGCGTATGATCCAGCAGCTCGGCAATCGGCTTCAGCTTAGCGCGGTCGACAGCGGCGGTCTCCGACAGCTCGACGACGAACCCTTGCACGACTCGTCCCCCGAACGGCACGCCGACCCTGCTGCCAACCTCTACCCAGCCCGCGAGCGATTCCGGCACGGCATAATCGAAAGGACGATCCGTCTGACGGCTAGGCACATCGACGATCACTTTGGCGATCATCCGCGCTCCTCCCTTGTCTTCAACCGCTTCGCAACCTGGTCGAGAATTCGGCCTGCCACCTCGCGTTTTGACATGAGCGGGAGTTGCTCGATCAGCCCCTCCTCGCCGAAGATACGAACCACATTCGTATCGACGTTGAAGCCGGCTCCCGGTTCCGTCACGTCATTGGCGACGATCAGATCACAGTTCTTACGGCGCAGCTTGTCCATGGCGTAATGCTCGAGCTGTTCCGTCTCCGCTGCGAAACCAACCAGGATCTGCTGCTTCTTACGTTCACCCAACGTCTTCAATATATCTGTCGTACGCTCCAGCTCTAACACCAGGCTTTCGCCGTCCTTCTTGATCTTGTTAGCCGCTCTCGTAACAGGACGATAATCGGCGACGGCTGCCGACTTAATGACAATATCCGCAGTCTCATACCGCGCAAGAACGGCCCCTAGCATATCTTCCGCCGACTCGACATGCACGATGTCGATGCCGGGAATCGCCGGTTCCGCAGCCGTTCGTCCGGAAATTAACGTCACTTCCGCACCTTGCCGGGCAGCCGTTTCCGCCAGCGCAAACCCCATTTTGCCAGAGGAGTCATTCGTCAAATAACGCACGGGATCGAGACGTTCGATCGTCCCGCCTGCCGTAATGACGACCTTCTTCCCCTCAAGCGTTCGAGCGGTCGCGAAAAATTGCTCAATCGCAAGGACAATCTCTTCCGGCTCCGCCAGCCGGCCTTTGCCTACATAGCCGCAAGCGAGCTGTCCGGTTCCGGGTTCGACGAAGAGCACTCCGCGCTTGGCCAGCAAGTTCATATTCTGCTCGACCGCCGGGTGTACGTACATATGTACGTTCATTGCTGGCGCAACGAGGACAGGCGCCGTCGTCGCCAGCAGCGTCGTGCTGAGCATATCGTCTGCCAATCCTGTCGCCATCTTCGCCAAGACATTCGCGGTTGCTGGCGCAACGACGACCAAGTCTGCGCTATCGGCCAAATTGATATGGGAGACTACCTTCGGCTCGAACTCATCGAAGGTGTCGATATAGACTGGATTGCGGGACAGCGTCTGCAGCGTGAGCGGCGTTATGAATTTGGTCGCGGATTCGGTCATGATGACGCGAACATCCGCTCCTGCCTGCACCAGCTTGCTGCATAACGTCGCGGCTTTGTAGGCGGCAATACCGCCCGATATACCGAGAAGGATCGTTTTTCCCCTGATCACAAGCTGCACGTCCTTTCTGTGAAGGTGAATCGAACTTATCTCCTGGAAGCCGGCTTCAACACCAGTCTACAGAAGCTTCAAGCTTGTTCTTTGTCAAAAAAATAACAACCTTAACGGTTGTTATCGGGTCGTGCTCTTATCTAGGTTTATTCCACGTTCTCCGGTGCGCTCTCCACTTGTAAATGGTCACCGTAAATCTCTTCCAATGCAACGCCGACTTGCTTGTGGGAACGCGGGCCGCGAAGATCGGATTTCACGCCGTCACGCAGCATTCTTGCACGTCTGGATGCTGCAACAACTAGCGAATATTTGCTGTCTACCTTTTTCATGAGCTCATCAATCGATGGATATAACATGCTTGTTCACCTCTTCTACGCTTTCTCGGAAGTAGTCTTGAGTGCCTCAAGTCCTGCCAGAAAACGGTCTCTACGGCAGTGTTCTGCCGTTATAATGCTCTGTATACGATGGCATGCTGCGTCGATCTCGTCATTGACGACGGCATAGTCATAGTAGCGAATTAAGCTCATCTCTTGTTCCGCAACGGTCATACGGTGGTCGATAACCTCCGCAGCCTCCGTACCGCGGCCGGTAATCCGCTGCTTCAGCTCATCGAGCGATGGCGGCAGCAAGAAAATGAACACGCCCTCCGGGAACTTCTCCTTCACCTTCAAGGCGCCTTGGACTTCAATCTCCAGAATGACATCCTTGCCGGAAGCGAGGGTGCTGTCGACAAAGTCGCGCGGCGTACCATAATAGTTGCCTACGTATTCAGCGTGCTCCAGCAGCGCATCGCGGGCAATCATATCCTGGAACTGTTCCCTGGTCTTGAAGAAATAGTTGATCCCGTCGATCTCGCCTTGGCGCGGCAGACGAGTCGTCGCCGATACCGAGTAGACCAAATCGCTTTGCTTGTGGCGCAATACGGAACATACGGTTCCTTTGCCGACTCCAGATGGGCCGGATAATACGATTAACAATCCCTTATTCATAATACTCCCCGTCGCTATTCGTCGTGATCGTCATCCTTGGTCGATAACCGATGTGCAACCGTCTCCGGTTGAACCGCCGACAGAATGACGTGGTCGCTATCGGTAATGATAACCGCACGTGTACGCCGTCCATAGGTCGCATCGATGAGCATGTGACGATCGCGAGCCTCTTGAATAATCCGTTTAATCGGTGCCGATTCCGGACTTACAATGGAAATGATTCGGTTGGCGGATACGATGTTGCCGAAGCCGATATTGATCAATTTAATGGCCATGTCAGGTTCCCCTCCGGTCTTCCTCGTGCATAAGATTGCAATGTAATAATGAAGTACGCAAGAATGAAAAGAGCGGCGAATCTGCCAAAGTCAGGAAAAGCAGAGCCATTGCACTATTCTTGACGAAAAAAGTCCGGAGCATACGTTTCGTTCGAATCCGGTTAATCTTGCCGCTTCTCATGCGCATGTGACTTGCCTGTCCAGGCATAGCTAACGCAAGCGTGGCAAGTGCATCCATTGCTCTATAATAATTCATTTTCAAACGCCTAACAAGTGTTAAAGCGTAAGAACGAGAAAAAACGAGCAACGCGTACTTAGCGGCCCGTTATTTCCCAATCTTTTCTATCGGTTATACGCTCACTTAATGGCTTACAGCGTGCCGCGGAAAACTTCAGCGGCAGGTCCTGTCATGTAGACATGGTTGTCCGCTTCATTCCATTCGATCAAGAGGTCGCCGCCTTTAAGCGAGACAACCGCCGTCCGATCCGTGAACCCGTTCAATACCGAAGAAACGAGCGTTGCGCAAGCGCCAGTGCCGCAAGCCAGCGTCGGGCCGGCGCCGCGTTCCCACACCCGCATATCGGTATAGTCGCGCGAGCGGACAGTTACGAATTCAACATTAGTCTTACGCGGGAACATCGGATGAACCTCAAGCTTCGGCCCCCATGCGTTCAGGTCGAAATTAACCGCGTCGTCGACATAGATAACGGCATGCGGGTTACCCATGGACACAGCCGTAAACTGGAATGTGCGCCCATCGACTTCGATCGCCTGGTTCAAGACCGGATTCGCATCGATCGTCGTCGGCACTTTAAGCCCTTCCAGAATCGGCTCGCCCATATCGACGCGGACCTTAACGACTTTGCCGTTCTCGACGGTAAGCTGCACCTGCTGCACGCCTGCGCCCAGCGTCTCGATCGTAATGGCTTGGCGGTCGATCAGGCCGTTATCATACACATACTTGGCCACGCAGCGGATTGCGTTGCCGCACTGCTCCGCTTCCGATCCGTCCGAGTTGATGATGCGCATGCGGAAGTCCGCGCGCTCGGAAGGAAGGATGTAGACCAGCCCGTCCGCTCCGATACCGAAGAAACGGTTACAAAGTTCAATGGCCAGTTCCGAAGCATTCTCCGGCAAAGCGGCCTCTCCCGCCACAACGATAAAATCGTTACCCAATCCATGCATTTTCGTAAAGTTCATTGACTAGCACTCCTTTAAGGGTTAGAACAATCGTTCCTAATTTGCTATTAGCATAGCGCAAAGCAGTTCGAAACGCTATTCATAAATTGCAGGATTATTTGTACTTTCTCGCTTGTCTCCCCTCGCGCTTCAGACATAGCAAAACAGCTGATCCCACAATGGAATCAGCTGTTTTCCGATTTTCAATTAACGCGTTACGGGCTTGGATGTGCGCGTCATCGGTCCGTTTTTCTTTTTCTTCTTGTCGGTGGTACCGAGCACGCTGCCGATGCCCATCAGGAAGGTCGGAATACCAGCGGCCACGAGCACTAAGCACCATTCGCGAAGACCGATCGGAACCGTCTTGAAGATCGGCTGGAGCGGCTCAATATAGAGAACGCCGAGCATGAGCAGCAAAGACGATAATACCGCGAACACCAAGTATTTGTTCTGCAGGATGTTGCGATGGAAGATCGAGCGCGAGCTGCGGCAATCGAATACGTGGATCAACTGCGCCATAACCAAGGTTGCAAAAGCGACCGTCTGAGCTTCGACGAGCTTGGCCGGGTTGCCGGGATCTTCGCGAAGCGTCAGCCAGAAGGCGCCCAAGGTGCACACCCCGATCAGCACGCCGCGGCTAATGATTTTCCATCCCAGACGTCTGGCAAAAATATTTTCCTTCGCCGTACGCGGCTTATGCTGCATCAAGTCCTTCTCCGCCTGATCGACGCCGAGCGCCATGGCCGGCAAGCCGTCTGTCACGAGATTGACCCATAGAATCTGGATCGGGACGAGCGGCAGCGGAAGCCCCGCCATCATCGCCAGGAACATCGTTAAGATTTCGCCGACATTCGATGCCAGCAAGTAACGAATGAATTTGCGGATGTTCTCGTAGATGCCGCGGCCTTCCTCGATAGCAGCCACGATCGTCGCAAAATTGTCGTCGGACAGCACGAGCGCCGAAGCTTCCTTCGATACGTCGGTTCCCGTAATGCCCATGGCGATCCCGATATCGGCGGCCTTGATCGCAGGCGCGTCATTGACGCCGTCACCGGTCATCGCGACCACATGCCCTTTGCGCTGCAGCGACTTCACGATCCGCAGCTTGTGCTCCGGCGATACGCGTGCGTACACGTACACTTCATCGACAACCGAGTCGAGCTTGTCATCATCCATCGCGGCCAATTGCTGCCCGCTTAGCGCTTTGCCGCCGCGCGGCATGATGCCGAGCTGTCCGGCAATCGCCTCGGCCGTCAACTGGTGGTCGCCCGTGATCATGACCGTCTTGATGCCGGCACGACGGCAAGTCGTAATGGCGTCCTTTACTTCTCTGCGCGGCGGATCGATCATGCCCGTCAAGCCAATGAAGATGAGCTGGCATTCAACGTCCCCTTCAGAATCGGAACGGTCCGTCGACTTCAGGTCCCGGTAAGCAAAACCAAGCACGCGCAGCGCCTGCTGTGCCATGGCTTCCCCGGCAGCGCTCACTTTCTGTTTCAGCGTCGGCGTGAACGGCACGACTTTTCCATCCCATAACACATAGTTGCACTGTTCCATCAGCACATCCGGCGCGCCTTTGGTGCATACGAGGCGGCCGCCTTGATGCGATACGAGCACGGACATCCGCTTGCGATCGGAATCGAAGGAGAATTCCTTCTCGCGCTTGTACAGGCTGCTTAGCGATTTGGCCGTAACGCCGAGCTTCGCCGCCAGAACCGTTAACGCCCCTTCCGTCGGATCGCCCTTAAGCACCCACTCCTCGGCAGGCGAATCATCTCTGGTTTTGCGGCGCTTCTGATCCGACTCATCCAGCTCCTGCCGCTCAAGCGAGGCGTTGTTGCATAGCGCGGCAACCTGGAGCAGACGGCGCAGCGACTGGTCCTGCTTCACATCGACGGCCTTTCCCGCTTCATAGACGGCGCCGACAGGCTCGTACCCTTCGCCGGTAACTTCGAGCGGACGACCGGCAATCCATAACTGCGTGACCGTCATTTTGTTCTGCGTCAGCGTACCCGTTTTGTCCGAGCAGATGACCGATGCGCAGCCGAGCGTCTCGACCGACGGCAGCTTCCTGACGATCGCCCTGCGCTTGATCATGCGTTGGACGCCAAGCGCGAGCGCGATGGTTACGATCGCAGGCAAGCCTTCCGGAATAGCCGCTACCGCTAGGCTGACGCCGGCCAGGAACATTTCGTACGCAGGCTGTCCATGCAGAATACCGGCTAAGACGACAAGCACGGTGAGCGCAAGCGCTACGACGATGAGGATTTTGCCGAGTTGTTCCAAGCGATGCTGGAGCGGCGTTTCCATCGTCTCGGTGTTGTTGATGAGATCCGCGATTTTCCCCATCTCTGTGCCCATGCCGGTGCGGACGACAATCCCCTTCGCCGAGCCCCGCGTAATCATCGTGCCCATGAAGCCGACATTCTTCTGATCGCCTAGCGGGATTTCGTCATCTTTGATCGACTCGCTGTGCTTGCCGACAGGAACGGATTCGCCGGTCAGCGCCGATTCCTCGGCATAGCAGCTGCTTGTCTCGATTAAGCGGATATCGGCAGGCACGCGATCCCCGCTCTCCAGCAGCACGATGTCCCCAGGCACGAGCTCGCTGGCTGCAATCGCCGTCACTTTGCCGTCGCGCAGTACCTTGGCGACCGGAGCCGACATCTCCTTGAGTGCCCGCAGCGACTTCTCGGCGCGAAACTCCTGGGTAAACCCGAGAAAAGCATTAATGACGATGATGGCAACGATCGTGATTGCATCCAAGTATTCGCCGAGCAAACCGGATACCAGCGTCGCGCCCAGAAGCACGAGCACCATGAAATCCTTGAACTGATTGAAAAACAGCGCAAAAGGTGAAACTTTTTTGCCTTCGGAAAGCTCGTTGCGCCCGAGCCGCTGCAGACGCTCCGACGCTTCGGCCTGCGAAAGCCCGGAGTCCGGCGAGGCTTGCAGCGATTGCGCAAGCTCTTCCGTCCCCATTTGGTGCCACTTCCGTTGTTCCATGCCGCGTCTCCCTCCTGTTACTTACCGCCCGTCTGGGACAGCCTTCATGCCTAAATGTATTCGGACAAACTGCAAAATATCCCAGCCGAAGACTTAAGTTTTTCGAATAACTATGGCATGATAGAGGAATGAACTTTATAGAAGTCAAAGGAGAACCCACACATCATGGCATTGGATGGAATCGTTACCCGTGCCGTCGTACACGAGCTGCAATCGCTCGTCGGCGCGCGCATTCATAAAATACATCAACCTACCGATCACGACCTTGTCCTGCAGATCCGCGGCGGAAGCACGCCGGGTAAACTGCTCTTGTCCGCGAATCCGACCTATCCTCGCGTTCATTTCACGAATCAAACGTTCATCAATCCGAAGGAAGCGCCGATGTTCTGCATGCTGATGCGCAAGTATTGCGAAGGCGGCCAGATCGAAGAGGTGCTGCAGATCGGCAACGAACGCATCATCCATATGCGGATTCGCCAGCGCGATGAACTCGGGGATATCGCCCTAAAGACGATCATTATCGAGATTATGGGCCGGCACAGCAATATCATTCTGGTCGATCATGCGACAGGCGCGATCCATGACGGCATTCATCATGTGACGCCTTCCATCAGCAGCTACCGCATCGTCATGCCGGGGTCCGAATATGTTGCGCCACCGGAACAAGGCAAGCTGAACCCACTCCACATAACGACACGAGCGGCGTTCGAGTCGGCTCTAACGGAAGCGATTCCGGAAGTCGAACGCGCAGGCGATACCGTGCTGGCTCCAGTCGCACCGGATAAGCTGCTTGTATCGGCCTTCAGCGGATTAAGCCCGTTGCTGGCCAAAGAGATCATTTATCGCGGTCGCCTCGCGCTTAATCCGCTCTTGACCTTAGAAGAGCTGTGCACGGCGATATGGCCAGCGTTCGAAGCGATGATGCTAGCCTGGACCGATCACCGATATGATCCGCAAAATGTGCAGCCGGACGAGCAATCGAGCGGCAAAGCCGCATTCTCCGTCGCAGCGCTCACACACTTGGCCACGAACGGACACGTACAGTCATTCGAGACGGTCAGCGAGTGTCTGGAAGCCTTTTATGGCGATAAGGCGCAGCGGGATACGGTCAAACAACGGGTGTCCGATCTCATTCGTTTTTTGCAGAATGAACGGAACAAGAACGTGAAGAAGCTGGAGAAGCTGCAGGAAACGTTGGATGAAGCGAAGGATGCGGATAAGTTCCGGATTCTCGGCGAGTTGCTAACGACATATATGCATCAGTTCAGCCGGGGAGATAAACAGGTCGAGGTCGTGAACTACTATGATGAGGACCAGCAGGCAATCACGATCGCGCTTGACCCGCAGCTAACGCCTTCGGAGAACGCGCAGCGTTATTTCAAGCGATACAATAAGCACAAGAATTCGTTAACGGCCGTCGCTGAACAGATGAAGCAAGCGCACCAGGAGATCGCTTATCTCGAATCGCTCCTGCAGCAGCTCGAATCCGCCTCGCTCTCCGATATCGATGAGATTCGAGAAGAGCTCGTGGAACAAGGCTATCTAAGGGATCGAGCCAAACGCGGACCGAAGAAAAAGAAGAATGCCCGACCTTCCTTGCTGTGCTATACGTCAAGCGAAGGCATTGCGATCTACGTCGGCAAGAACAATACGCAGAACGATTACCTGACGAACAAAACGGCCGGACCGAATGAAACGTGGCTGCATACGAAGGATATTCCGGGCTCCCATGTCGTCATTCGCGCGACGGAATTCGGCGACGCGACGTTAGAAGAAGCGGCAATGCTCGCGGCCCACTACAGCCAAGCGCGCTCCTCGAGTTTGGTCCCGGTCGATTATACGCTTATCCGGTATGTGAAGAAGCCAAGCGGCGCGAAACCTGGTTTCGTCATCTATGATCACCAGAAGACATTGTTTATCACGCCGGATGAACAGCGAATCAAGTCCTGGCCTTCCGTAATCAAAAATTGATAGTTCGGGGATGCTGCGTTCCCTAACGGTCACAAACCATCCCCATTCAATTCGCAGCAAAAAAAGACGTGCTCCCGGCGGTTAAGCCGAAGGAACACGTCTTTTTGCTTCGCGTTATCCACGGTATGGCAGCTTAAGACTGACCATGCCGCTTGGCAGGATCTAATTGCTCGAGCACCGCTGCGTCAACCGACCGATTGCCGATCGGCCCGTGGAATACTTCGCCTTGGCGCTTGCCGTGAAAGTCCGACCCGCCCGTTATGATCAAGCCGTACCGCTCAGCCAGCTTCACATATTTGGCTTCTTCTTCCGGCGAATGATCGGAGTGATAGGCCTCGATGCCTTGCGCGCCATAACGAATGATCGATTCGACCAGCTCGTCTGCGTCATAGAGCCCCGGATGCGCAATTACGCTCGTGCCGCCCGCTTCCTTGATCCATTCGATCGCCTCGAACGGATGCAGCCGCGGCGGATTCGCATAGGCTTGCGCGCCTTGGCCTAAGTAACGATCGAACGCCTCTTGCATGGAAGTTACGACGCCTTTGGCCAGCAGCACCGCCGCAATATGCGGGCGGCCGATCGTGCCGCCTTCCTTGCCCGATCGCTTTGCTTCGTCCATTACTTCTTCGATCGTAACGGCAATGCCTAGATCGCGAAGTTTCTGCAGTATCATCTCGTTGCGACGGTCCCTTACGTCCAGCAATCCACGCAGCTTTGCCCGCCAAGCTTCATCCTGCCAGTCGGTGTAGTAACCTAGAATGTGGATATCCTTGCCCTCGGCAACCGTGCTGATCTCGACGCCCGGTACGACAACCACGCCAAGCCGCTCGCCTTCTTGCATCGCTTCGTCGATGCCCTCTACGGTGTCATGATCCGTAATTGCCACCGCATACAATCCGGCTTCTTTGGCCAGACGAACATTCTCGGCCGGACGGTTCAGACCGTCCGAAGCGGTCGTATGCGTATGCAAATCCACTCGATTCGTTAGAGCCATTGCTGAAGATCCCTCTCTCGCAAAAAAGTAAGAAACGTCACGGCCGATATCGGCAGAAGCGCCGATTTGAGATTAATCGAATAGAACTGCCGCTTGAATTTAATATCCGTCAGCGGGATAGTCTGAATCAAGCCCAAGGCGACCTCATGCTTGACCGATGAAGCCGAGAGGAACGAAATCCCGAGGCCCGCTTCGACAGCCGACTTCACGGCCCCCGTACTGCCGAGCTCCATCACGATTTTCAAGTCGGAAGGGTCAATATGCATCTGGCGCATCTGCTCTTCCATCACAAGCCGAGTGCCGGATCCCTGCTCGCGAAGCACGAACGGATAAGCAATCGCATCCTGGAGGGAGACTTCCGGCAGTGCCGCAAGCGGATGAGCCTTATCGACGACCAGCTGGAGCTCATCGCTCATCACCGCCTCCATATGGATGTCCGGATGATTGACGGGAGCTTCGACCAGGCCGAAATTAAGCTGGTGATTCAGGATATCCTCCACAATCTGGGCGGTATTCATCACCTTCAAACTGATCGCGATATGCGGGAACTCCTGCCCGAACGGGCCGAGCAGGCGGGGAAGGATATATTCGCCGATCGTCAAGGAAGAGCCAAGCAGCAGCCGACCTTTGAGCTGCTTCGTGAATTTGGACATATGGGCGTCCGTTTCGCGGATCAGCTCGATGCTCTTAAGCGCATACGGCATCAACGCTCGACCGGATTCGGTTAACTCGATCCGTTTGGTGGACCGCTGCAGCAGTTTCGTGCCAAAATAATCCTCAAGCGACTGCACCTGCATGGTCACGGCCGGCTGCGTCATATGAAGCGCCTGTGCAGCAGCCGAGAAGCTGCCCCGTTCAGCAACCGTATAGAAGATATGTAATTGATGAAAATTAAGTGCCATGGACGGGTTACCTTCTTTCCTTCGCTGTCGGATTCATTATACATGGCCGTGCAATCATAAAAAAGCATGTGCCGGGGATACCTCGCACATGCTTGTCCTGTTATTATTTCCGTTTGCGGCTATTCTTTATTAAAGTCATTCTGCGCGAATGGCGCAGCCAAGAATAGTATGATTTCAGATCCCGCAGCTCGATCGTCTCGGACATGCGTCCCAAGAAGGTTACAACGATCATCTTGTGCAGCGGGTTGCCTGCAATATCTGTTTCCTTCTCAAGCGTTCCGAATTCCGCAACGAAGACGAGATCGTCATCGATCAAATAGACATCTTGCTCGTTCCGATAGTAGGATTCCACTCTGCCCTGCTTCAGACATTGCCACATGAAACTCGCAATATCCTCATAGCCGGTCTTCTCGCTCTCAACGCGATCGGCCCAGCGGCTTTTGGCATGGTTCGTGATGACAATATCCGCAACTTTCTTGTCGCCGAGAACGACGTGAAAAGGTTCGTAGGTACTCCATCTTTCCGTCATTTTATCTTTCATCGCGATCCACCCCTCCCCAAGAAGCAGGCCTTATTATCTATATCTATACACGCTTTCATTGTAGCATGCCTGTCCGATATTTCAACATAAAAATAAAGTTAAGCCATTACTGGAATAATATGGTTTATCCGGAAACAAATAGACTTCCGCACCTGCCTATTCGGAGCGAAAGTCTGAAAGTCTTCCCTGTTACAAACTATAAAATCTGGTTTTGTCCGGTACCCCTTGGGTGTACTCGGTCTTAATCTCGTTACGATACGATCGCTCAATCTTCCTGACGAATGAGAGCCGTTGAATGTTGCGTACAGTTTCTTCCGCGCGGTCGGCATTCATATACATGACCACATAATGCATCTTACGGGACATATAATGAACGCTTCCGTACTTCTCAAGATTCCGTGCCGCTTTCAAATCGCTAACCCATACGATATATCCCGTACGCTCTGAAAACATATGTCCCTGGTTCCCCCTAACGCTCTAACCTATCCGCAGCCGCCTGATCCGCAACTGCAGGAACCGCCGCTGCCGCAGCCGCCTCCCGCACGTTCGTTGCCAGGCACCTTAATCGTATCGGAGATGGAGCCAGCCACCTGCGTGGCGATCTCATGGAGCAGCTCATCCAACGTCTGCTCGGCTGCCTTGAATCGGCTGACCGCTTCCATCGCGTCCAGCTCGCGCTGGATCTCCTTCACTTTGTCCTTGGCCGCATGGTAATCCGGGTGGAAACGCCCGAAGCGCTCCGTCTCGCCGAATGCTTCTTTGGCTTTGGCGAATCGCTTGGCCAATACTTGAACCTCCTGATCCTGCTCCACCACATGCTTCCAATATAAATATTCGGCTACTTCTGCCGATTGGTTGATCATATCTCCCAAATCATAAGCAAGCAGAAGCAGCTCGCCCATATCAAAGGACTGCACGGCACTTGCCGTTCCAAAGAATGGCTCGCCCCATGCTTCGTGCGATTGCTCATTCATTGTCATCGCTTGCACTAGCGCCCACTCCTTTCTATATCTGCCGCAGACCGAAGTCTGAGGAGTTGTCATAACACGGTGGCAAGCTAAACAACTCGCCTTCCCCCATCATATCATAGGTCAGATGGGAAGGGATAGACAAACTGCCTTCAAACTTTGGCAGGTAGCGGTATGATTAGCATCATTTCGTCCCACATGTCAGGAGCTAACCGAACCTTTTCCACTGCCTCTGCCTTGCGAAGTTGTCCGCTAACCGCCCATGCCGCTCCATCGCCTTCCAGTCGTTCCGGGATAAATGGGACGATGGAATCGCTTATCTTAAGCTTAACCGGGATTCGCCAGCTTAACGCACGTTCCAACAGTTCCCGTCTCGTCGAGTGGTGATACGATCTCATGTCGCTGCGCCATACGCAAGGAATCTCATGGAGCCCTTGATATATCGCATGCGGTTCTTGCGGCGCTGCAATTTCGGTATACGATTCTGTATCGACTGCTTCGCCGAACAGAGAATCGAACTTGCGCTCGAATGTTATGTCTTGGTCTAAGACATTTGTGTGCACATGCGAAGCTTTAGAATTGGAGGCCGTAGGCAGCGGGTATAATGGGACGGAGTCGATCTCGATATCCTGTATCCAACCTTCCAGCGCGATGGCAAGCAGCTCCGGCATCTTATCTTGCGAAGCATACTCCAGAAATTCGGTAATATCCCCTGCGGTGTACCCGCATTTGGCCGCTCGCAGCACGTATTCTTTGTCTAACCGATAAACCGTCATCACATCGGAAGACAGCCGTTTGGCGATAAGCTCAAGACCCAATCGAATCGTTGCCGGTACGTCCAGCGGGACGAAGATTTCCCCGTCTGGCGACAAATGGATGGATGCGAACTCATCCGACCTCAAATCCAGCGTTCCTTGCGGCTCCGGGCGCGGGTTGAACAGCCATCTGTAAGCGGCTGCGCCTTCGTCTGTTTCGCGTTGCTCCATCCAGCCAAGTCCAGCCATTAACGCGCACCACTGCTCCATAGATTCCGACGTTGGCGAAGGCATCTTGTACCACTCCTGCGTCTTCCAATAAGAGGTCAGGGCCGCCGCATGCGATAGCTGCGGATAACGCAGTGCATAATGCTCCATCCAGAATCGGATCAGCCACGCCTCACGAATATCTTCTATCCGAGCAAGGAAGTTGTTCAGTCGGTCTGGCATGATCGCATAGGTCTGCCCGCTGCGCTCGATTACGCCGGTGCGCACCAAATAATCAAGCATGAGGTCAAACGAAAGCGTCCCCGTTCCGCTGAACGAGGACAACTTTAGACAGTCTACTAATTCCCCCGGCACATCGACTTGGAGCATACATCTCTCGATGGTTCGCTTCGGGAAGACCCCTTTGCTGGTCAGTTTTAATCCGTTATGCAAGAGCTCGGCCAGACCGTAGATTATGCGCAGTCCATAAGGCAACGGCTGCTCTTGATCGTCTTTGAAGATCAATTGCCCAATGCTGACCGGTTCGGGTCTCTGCAGATCAAACAGAGCGGCGTGGATGTGAAAGTAATGCCCAGCCGGTATAAAATAAACCTTTTCACCCCAGCCTTTTCGTACGGATCGGACAAGCTCCTGGCCAATCAGCTCGTACAGGCCTATTCGGTATTCCGCTCCCGAATAACCCGGCCCCATATCGCGCAGCAGCTTCTCGTCCGTGAACGGCTGTGCGCCATAATGGGTCACAATCGACTGGAGTACCGTTCTTCCCAGCCCAGTAATCGAAGCTACAGTGGAATAGATGTTGTGGCTGCTGCTGAGTCTCATACCGTTTCCTCCATATGTCCTTCAGAATGATCCGCACGATTCCAGGGAGATACGTCGTATTGATAGCCCTGCTCTAGCAGAAAAAGCTGCCTTTTGCGCGCAAACTCCGTTTCCTTGGTCCCCTCCGTGACAATGGTATAGAACCACGCCGTGTTGTCATGCTGCTTCGGACGCAAGATACGCCCGATCCGTTGAGCTTCCTCCTGTCTGGATCCGTAACTGCCGGAGACTTGAATCGCTACAGCCGCGTCCGGTAAATCCACGGCAAAATTAGCCACTTTGGATACGATCAGAACCGGAATTTCGCCTGCCTTGAATGAAGCATATAGACGCTCTCTTTCCATATGAGGCAGCTCCCCGGTTAGAACAGGCGCTTGCAGCTTGTCCGATAGATCATGCAATTGCGTCAGATATTGTCCGATCACCAGGGCAGGCTTGCCCGTATGCCGCTGCAACAGTTCCTTAACCGCTTCCGCCTTGGCTTTGTTCTCGGAAGCGATCCGCAGCCGCTCGACGCCTGAGGCGGCCTCATACTTCTCCCTTTCCTCCGCGGCAAAAGGCACGCGAATTTCGGCGCATGTCACGTCCGCGATCCAGCTTTGTTCCTCCAACACCTTCCACGGCAGATCGAATCGCTTCGGTCCGATTAGCGAGAACACATCCGTTTCTCTGCCGTCTTCACGTACCAGCGTCGCCGTCAAGCCTAGCCGCCTCGTAGCCTGCAGATCTGCGGTCATCCGGAATACAGGCGCGGGCAACAAATGCACCTCATCATAAATAATCAGTCCCCAATTCCGTTCGCTGAACAGCTTCATATGTTCGAAGTCGTCCATATTCTGCTTACGGTGGGTCAGAATTTGATAAGTCGCTATTGTAACGGGATTGACTCTCTTGGAGGTTCCCGCGTACTCCCCGATCATCTCCGGGCTGAGCGTCGTTTTGTCGAGCAGTTCTCTTTTCCACTGCTTAACCGAAGTAACATTCGACGTCAATATAAGCGTATCGCAACACAACCGGCTCATCGCGCCGATGCCAATGACGGTCTTGCCCGCTCCGCAAGGCAGTACGAGCACCCCGCTGCCCCCGTCCATGCGTTCTTCGCAGTAGAACAGATCGATGGCCCGCTTCTGATAATCCCGCAGCTTAAGATCCGGTCTCAGCTGCACCTGAAGGGATTCGCCATGACGATAGCCGGCCAAGTCGATCACAGGATAACCGGCTCGTGCGAGTTCTTGTTTCAGCGCGCCGCGGTTCTCCGGCTTCACTAGCCGCTCCCCTTCTCGCGTTGTCAGCAACAATCCGCCAAGCGCTGATTTGGCGCTTAATTCAGATAGCAGACTTTCGTCGCCGGACAGCCGCAGCTCCGCATGCTCGGTACGTTCAAGCTTCAACTGCCCGTACCGATTCATCATCAACTGGACATGCGATATCACTTTGGACGGCAGCTCATAGCTATTATAGTCGGTTAAAAACCGAATGATCTCCTCATGCGTAATGCCTGCAACCGCAGCGTTCCAGAGTGACAGCGGCGTAATCCGATAGGTATGTATATGTCCGGGCCGTTTCGTCAGATCGGCAAATCGTGACAACTGCTCACGGGCGCACTCCGCCTCCGGATGCCGTTCATCGAGCAGCACGGTAGAATCCGACTGGACAATTAATGGACGATGTTCGCGTCTCACACGTTCCGCTTCCTTTCGTAGATCGAGTACAGCTGGTATGCTGCAGCTATTTCGCTCATCTAGTCAGTATGAAAGGAACGCAGGTCTTTTATTCCAACCGAACAATAAAAAAAGCATGCAGCTATTACCCTGCATGCTTGTCGACCCCATTAACGGCGGTTAGCGGATTTCTCGCGATGATCTTGCTCCGAGATGCTGCTCAGCGCTTCGCCGGCTTCGTTGACGAAAATCTCGCGTACGGCCAAGTCGCCGATGGATACGATCCCGAGCAGTTCCCCACTCTCCACGACCGGCAGACGGCGGATTTGGTTCTGCGCCATCAGCTTGGCGGCATCGTCAACCGAGATGTTCGACTCGATCGTCTTGATGTTCGTCGTAATGACTTCGGATACGGAAGTGGAGCCGGAATGCTTCTCCGCGTACCCGCGAATGACCAAGTCACGGTCAGTAACGACGCCAATCAGCTTCTTGCCTTCCACAATAGGGATAAATCCGATATCATGCTGCTTCATAATAACTGCGAGTTCATAAATATTGTCTTTCGTCGTCGCCGTCACGATATCAGTAGACATGATTTCCTTTACGGTCTTCATTGGTCAGCCTCCTTTGGAATCGGTAGCTTATTTGAATGCCCCGACCGTTAGATTGGACCAATTGCGCACCCTTCATTCGCCTACCACGTGGCACATTAACCCTATTGCCCCACAAAATCTTCGGCCATGCTGATCATCAGTTTCGCGGAATAGAGCATGGAACGCTCATCGATATCGAATTTGGGATGATGATGCGGATAGACCGCTTCGCATGCCGGATTGCCCGCTCCGACAAACATGAAGCAGCCTTTCACTTTCTTCAAATAATATGCGAAATCTTCGCCAGCCATAATCAAGGGGGAAACCTGTACGGCTTCAGAGCCGAAAGCCTCGCCCGCTACCCGGAAGAATCGTGCCGCTTCGTCCGCATCGTTCACGACAGGCGGATATCCGATCCGGTAATCGGTCTTCGCGCTTGCCCCATAGAGCGCAGCCGTCTTGTCCACAATGTCGATCAGACGGTCACGAATGCTGTATCGGGCTTCTTCTGTAAAGGTACGTACCGTTCCTTTCATGCTGCACCGTTCGGCGATGACATTAGCGGTCGTTCCGGCATGGAATGCTCCTACGGTGACAACGGAGGGCTCCAGCGGGTTTACGTTGCGGCTTACGATCGTCTGCAACGCTTGAACAAGCGCCGAGCCGACGATGACCGCGTCAATCGTCTCGTGCGGAAGTCCGCCGTGACCGCCTTTGCCTTGTATGTCGATATAGAACTCATCGGGCGCCGCCATGAAAGGACCTTCTTTCGTAGCAACCGTACCATAAGGGAATGGCGTCCATAGATGTACGCCGTAGATCGCATCGACGCCATCGATCGCCCCATCGGCGATCATCCCTAGCGCTCCTCCCGGCGTAACCTCCTCCGCCGGCTGGAACAGCAAGCGTCGCTCGCCGGCAAACTGTCCCTTTAAGCTCGCATAGTAGGATGCGATACCGAGCATGGTCGCTGTATGAGCATCGTGTCCGCATGCATGCATAACGCCGTCCAGAGTGGATGCGTAGTCACATGTCTTCTCGTCTTGAATAGGCAGCGCATCGATATCGGTGCGAAGGGCGATAACCGGTCCCGGCTGGCTGCCTTTAATTGTAGCGACGATTCCATAGCCTCCAATATTCGTGCTTGCCTCACAGCCTAACTCCCGCAGACGCTCTGCGATCCAACCGGACGTCTGCTGCTCTTGAAAGGAAAGTTCCGGATGGCGGTGAAGATATCGCCGCCACTCAACCATGTTCGGATAGATGGTTTGCAGCTGTTCCTCAATCTTATTCTCTTCTCCCATGCTTACAAACCTCCTTACCTTCTAACAGGACATGCTCTCATTGTACCAGAAGGCCAAGCGGTCTCGAAAGTTGTTTTGCCGATTGCAAACGATTCATTTTTCGATAAAATGTCACTTTTGCCCTATTTGCCCCTCGTTCACAAGGCTTGCACTGGAAAAGGAAACATACTATCATGGATAAAGAAACCTGTCCTGAAGCCGATGCTAGGGCATACCCTTAAGACTTGGCTTAACTTTAAGGAGGATCATTTAATGATTATTGAGAATACAGGACTAAACGGCCTGACTAGCGACCTTGCCCATCTCGACGAATCCGCTGAGAAGATCGGCTTCGTCCGTTGGCAGTGGGAATATTACCGTGCGGTGTATGACCTGAAGTTCGAAGACCGTGCCAACCATGCAGAATACTTCCTGCGGATCAGCACTCGTGCGATTGAAGGCAAGCTGGAGTCGCCACATGCGGTGCTTCAACTGGAAACCGTTTTCATCGGACGAGCTACTTTCCCGCACGGCATCGAATATGAATCCCCAGTTCCTCAACAGATCTTGAACGCAGCAACACAGCGTCTGCAAGAGCTGAAGAAGCTACTCGCTTAGTAACCGGCCCCGTGCGATGAAAACAAAGACGAACGGCCTGCGCGGCAGGCCGGATTTTTTGCTTCTCGTATTGACCTTCATCCTTGTTGGATTTGGCCTTGTCATGGTCTTCAGCGCCAGCTCCAACACGGCTGTCGTCAATTCAGACTTTAATAACGACCCGTTCTACTTTGTCAAGCGACAGCTGCTGTGGGCTGTCATGGGTCTGGTTATGATGCTCTTCATCATGGCAATTCCTTATCAGAAATTCAAAAAAGGCTTTCTGCTTTACTTTATTCCGGTCTTTATTCTGCTTGTTCTGGTTCCATTCGTCGGCAAGCAGTATAATGGCGCTCGCAGCTGGTTCGGGATTGGTTCTCTCGGCATCCAGCCTACGGAATTTATTAAGCTGGGCCTTATTTTATATTTAGGCGCTCTTATTGCCAAAAAGGGCGAGAATTTCAGAGACTGGAAGAAAGGTTTAATCCCCGTTCTGCTGATCGTCGGCCTCATCTGCTTCCTGATCATGCTACAGCCGGACTTAGGTGCGTGCGTCGTTATTGCGGCCACGTCAGTTATTCTGATCTGGGCAGGCGGAGCGAATTTGAAGCATCTTGCGGCGGCTGGCATCATTGCCGCGGCGCTGGTCATACTCGCTGCGAGCCTCTCCATAATGGCGAATCCCGATGGCTGGAGCTATCGCATCGACCGGTTCACCGCCTTCATGGATCCGACTTCGGATGAGCTCGAAGAAACGTACCACTTGTCGCGCTCCCTGCAAGCGCTTGGTCATGGCGGCGTTACCGGCGCGGGCTTCGGCCATAGCGTACAGAAGCTTAAGTATTTGCCCTACGCTTACAGCGACTTCATCTTCTCCGTAATCGCCGAGGAGTTCGGCTTCATCGGCAGCGCGATCTTCCTCGGGGTCTACCTGCTATTCCTATGGCGAGGACTTATTGTCGCCCTACGCTGCGAGGATCCGTACGGGATGATTGTCGGCACCGGGATTGTCGGATTGATTGCCGTTCAAGCCGTCATTAATATCGGCGGCGTTACCGGCGCTATGCCGCTTACAGGCGTAACATTGCCGTTCATTAGCCATGGCGGTTCATCCATGCTTGTCACCTTAGGCGCGATGGGCGTCTTACTTAGCATCTCTCGGGACTCGAACAAACCCGAGAAGCCAAACAAACGCAAATCCGTTATGACAGTCGTTAATTAATGTCCGTCAAGCGTCTAATTAAACCACAAAAACCTCCTATCCCGCTTACGTGGTAGGAGGTTTTTTGGGTCGTCCGCTTACGTTATCCGACCGTTCGATCATTTGACGCGATTCAAATCATCAAGCTCGTCATCCTTGAAGGCAACGCCTTCAACCTTAACGTTCACTTCCACGACATTAAGCCCTGTCATGTTCTCAACCGCTTCACGCACATTATTTTGCAGTACTCGGCATACTTCTTGAATGGGGATGCCATACTGCACAATAATGCGCAAATCGATCGCTGCTTCCAGCTGGCCTACTTCAACGGATACGCCCTTCTGCACGTTCTTGCCGCTTATCCGTTTGGCAAACCCTTCGGAAATTCCGCCTGACATTGCGGCGATCCCCGGTGTTTCCAGCGCTGCAAGTCCCGCGATGGTGGCGACTACGTCATCTGAAATACGAATAATGCCCGTCTGAAGGTCCTCTGTCATGCCACACACTCCTCTTCGCCTTATGTTACCATTGTAATTGATGGCGGGCGGCAGAAGCAAGGGCAGACATGCCGTAATGGAAAGAGTTTACACTACATGTGGTTTTGGTTATATTCTATAAGTGTTTTTCTAACTCATGAACGGGGTGCAAAGAGATGAATCAAAAATTGTTTTTCGCCTGCTTGATCGCTTTGTTCGGGCTAAGCGCCATAGCGCATTACGGCCACTGGGGGACGATCCCGGAATTCTGCTTATCCGCAGCAGCTATTCTGTTCGTAGCCGGCTTCCTCGGCAAAGCGACCGAGAGTGTCGCCCACTACGCCGGACAGCGTCTGGGCGGCTTCCTGAACGCGACGTTCGGCAATGCAGCCGAGCTCATTATCGCCATCTTTCTCGTCAAATCCGGCCACTATGAAATGGTCAAAGCGAGTATTACAGGTTCGATTATCGGTAACCTGCTGCTTGTCCTGGGTCTTAGCGTATTCCTAGGCGGTCTGAAGTATAAAGAGCAGAAGTTCAATGTCCAGCTCGCGGGGCATAACTCCTCCTTGATGATACTAGCCGTCATCGCATTGTTCATTCCGGCCATCTTCGGCGCTTCGGAACACTTCTCCGCCGACCAGAGCGAGACGCTAAGCTTAGCCATAGCCGCTATTCTTATCGTGGCTTACATCTTATGGCTGATCTTCTCGATGATCACGCATAAGTCCATTCTGGAAGACGCGGTCGAGACAACACCGGATCATGGTGAAGAGGCGGCATGGTCCAAAGGCGTCTCCATACTATTCCTGGTCCTAGCGACCGTCATGACGGCGTTCGTAAGTGAATGGCTCGTACATACATTGGATTCCTTCACGGAGAAATTCAATCTGTCTGCCATCTTCGTCGGTGCGTTCCTGATCGCGATCGTCGGCAATGCCGCCGAACACAGCGCAGCCATACTTCTCGCGATGAAGAACAAGATCGGTGCCGCGGTCGAAATCGCGGTCGGCAGCAGCTTGCAAATTGCCCTTTTCGTAAGCCCGGTGCTTGTCTTCGTCAGCTTATTGTTCGGCGAGCCGATGAACCTCGTCTTTACGACCATCGAACTAGCCGCGATCGGCGTATCCGTCTTTATTGCGACTTCGATCTCGCGGGATGGCCGGACCAATTGGTACGAAGGTTCGCTGCTCCTCTTCGTCTACATCATTCTCGGCTTCGCCTTTTACCTGGTCTAACCGAAACTGGCCGCTTCCTTGTAGGAGCGGCTTTTTCATGCTTTCATGCCATAACAAAAAAGAGCAGTCCAACAGGTGATATGCTCCCCTTACGGTAGACAGGTGAAATAATAAAACCTGTTACCCTAAGGGGAGCTTTTTTATGCAAAGACGATCCTACTCGGCTTCTGA
>NZ_JACHXK010000005.1:0-188704 GCF_014192105.1 Paenibacillus phyllosphaerae
AATGTAGCCGATGTTGCCGTAATTGTTGTTTCACCTGTTGCTTTTGTTGCGGAGAGATCGCCGTTAAGCAATTTCTTTGTATTGAATTCTGTCGTGTTACCGATCCGGTTGATCTCGGATGTCAGCTGGTTCATCTCTTCTTGCAGCTGGCCGCGGTCTTCCGTTGTATTCGTATCGTTGGACGATTGGACCGCCAACTCACGCATACGCTGCAGAATGCTGTGTGTTTCGTTCAATGCGCCTTCTGCCGTCTGAATCATCGAGATGCCGTCTTGCGCGTTCTTCGAAGCCATGTCCAGACCACGAATCTGGCCGCGCATTTTCTCGGAAATAGCAAGGCCTGCGGCGTCATCGCCTGCACGGTTAATACGAAGACCGGAAGACAATTTCTCGATCGATTTGTTCGTGTTCGCCGAGTTGGTGCTCAGCTGACGGTACGTGTTCAGGGACGCAATGTTGTGGTTAATACGCATGATTAATTTCCTCCTTGAATTTGAGAGCCCGCATCCTTGCGGTTCTTTGTTATGTTGCTTAGGCTCTTCGGCTCGTTTCTACCGCCTCACCCTTGCTACTATATATATCGGTGCTAGATTCGATTTGTTTATAGCAAACTACGTTTTTCTTCGCTCAATCAGGTGGAAAAACATGCACAAAAAAGCCTTCTGGCTCAAACCAGAAGGCTTCTTTATGCAGTAGCGTGTATGTTATTGGCCGCCGCCGCGCAGCAGGTCAGCTAGCTGCTGGAGTGATGATTCACCCTGCGCCGCTTCTTTATTAGAAGCTTGGATATTCATGTAGATTTCCTTGCGGAAAATCTCGACTTCCTTCGGCGCTCGAATGCCTAGCTTGACGTTCTCGCCATCGACACTGACGACAACCACCTCGATATTATTGTTAATCATAATCGATTCTCCAATCTTCCGCGCTAGAACGAGCATGCTTTATTCCCCCTGCCCTGCAGCGCGTATAAGCGGATGCCGGTTGCTGTAAGGTGTATTATGTAGAATTAGTTGCTTTGCGATTTGCTTTTCTTTATTAATGACAATCGGTGCAAGCAAATTAATCGTCGCTTCAGCCGCATTGGACGGCAGAATGATGACTGACAGCACTTCGACCTGTGAGGAATCCGTAATACAAAGCTCCAGCTGGGCATGTTCTGTGAGTTCCCAATCGTAGTCCGGGTAGAAACGGAACGGGTCGCCAACAAGCAGCGTAATTTCCGGCATCTCTACAGATTGAAGCAGCTTGACCGGAAGATCAATCTCCAGCTCCAGCAGGGTAAACTCCTTCTGCTGCTCAAACCCCGGAAGGCCTTGTTCGAACACGATCTGCTGCGATCCTGTCACCTTTACATTACCCAAGCGTTTCACTTCTACCTGCATTGATCGCTCCTCCTATCGTTCATAAAACAAAGAACCATAGGCAGCGAGTGATGCAGATTCTTCTGCTTCGCTGTCTATAGTTCTTTCGCTAATCTACAATGTCGTATCCAGCCTAGGCGGCGTAATTTCGACGCTGTTGCGCTGACGCATATAAATCTCAGTCGTGCCCGGCGTATAGCGGTGAACGGCACGGTTCGGAGTAACGTTGTAGTCAACGCCGCCCTTCTCGACATTAATCTTCGGTTTGTTCGCCGTATAACTCACATCCACGTTATCCATCGAAGCCTGCCCTTCGAAGGCGAATTCCGGGAATGTCTTCCGCCAATCTTTCGCCTGCTCGGCGATCGGGTTTCCGCCTTTTTCGATAGCAGCCATCTGATTCCCTTTTTCGACCGTTCGGGCAATGCCCTCTATGGCCAAGTCCGCCGATTTCTGATAAATCCGCTTCATCATTTCGAGGTTATTGCCAAGCGCGAGCGCATCGCGAGCCTTGGACTGGTCGATCTCCAGTTTGCCTTCCGGCTGCTGAATATCTAGTTTGGCTGCTGTCTGTTTCATATCAATCGTAGCCTGAGGCTGTTCGATCTCCTGTTTGGCCGGCTTCGTCCGTATGCCAATAGCAGCGTAATCCTGGTGAATCTGAATTTGCGGAATACGCATGTCAAATCACCTCTATTTCAGAAAATCAACAAGACTCGGGCGAATGATCTGAGAACCCGCAGACAGAGAGGCTTGATACACATTCTCTTCCATCTTCAAGTTCGTAATAACCTCCGCCATATCCGCATCTTCTGTCTTCGATTGTACAGTCTGGAGATTAATGTTGTTATTCTCAAGACGATTGGTAATCAGCTCAATCCGGTTCATACGCGCTCCAACCTCCGAGCGCTTCTCCAGCATCGTGCTTATCCTGGAATCCACTTTACCCAAAAGCGATTGCAGGGAAGACGTGTCTCCGGCATCGAGCGCTTTCACCGCTTGGCTAAGAATGTTGAACGCATTATCGCTGCTTTCCTCTTCGCCTGGTGTTACTGCATTACCGAATAATTCATCTCCGGTGACATTAACAGCCATGACCATTCCAGGAGATAGTTCGTATTTAATTTGCCCTGTATCTGCAGATACATTCTGCGCCAAGTAATTGGCCGTTGGATCGGCAGCTAACTGATCAGCCGTTACAGCAGCGGATTCATCGATCGTCATTTTCGTATAAGGAGCTGTCAGTGTCTGCTCGCCATTAAACATAAATTTGCCGTTAAACTGGCTGTTACCGATCTCGACAAGTTGGCTGTGCAGCTGCTTCAGCTCAATGCTGATAGCATCACGGGAATCTTGATTTAACGTATCCGAGGAGCCTTCAACCATAAGCTCTCGCACACGTTGCAATACCGTCGTCGCTTCGTCCATTGTCGCATCCGTATACTCGAGCAGCGATGTCGCCGAGCTGACGTTCTTCTCGTACTGATCATTGGCTTGAAGCTCACTGCGATAGCGCATGGCAAAAGTAAGACCTACAGGATCATCGGACGGTTTATTGATTCTTTTCCCGCTCGATAATTGGTCCTGCAACGTATTCATACGATTCAAATTTGAGGTTATATTACTAAGGAGCTGCGAATTCATCATGGACTGAGTTACGCGCAATGACATCTGATTTCCCCCTGTTAGTTAAGCGTTATGCGAATTATAGCCCGACTCGTCCCATGCCGTTGATGACTTTGTCCAGCATCTCGTCAATCATGGTCATATTCCGTGCTGCGGCATTATAAGCATGCTGGTATTTGATCAGATTAGACATCTCTTCGTCCAAGGAAACACCGCTGACAGACTGTCGGTTGGATTCCACCTGATTAACAAGCGACTGCTGGTTCGTCAATTTGCGTGTAATTTCTTCAGACTGTACGCCGAGCTGACCGACAACCGAACGCAGAAAGGCATCCGCTGTATTCTGATCGGGATCCGTCTCCGTACCAAAATTAAATTGGCCATCGCGCAATTGCGACATCAGTACCGCCATAGAGTTATTGCCGCCTACTACGGTTTCGCCATCGGTACCAAACGTGACTCGCATCGACGTAGCCAGTCTATTCGCGTTGCTCTCTATATCAGGGTTAACGTGCATGCTTAACGCCGTAATCCCCTCTGTTGTACCATCCAAATTCGTGAAAAGCGGTACCCCTACATCCCCGTTCGCAGAGGAATAGCCTAATTGGAGCAGACCATTGATCCCTTTGACCGTAACCGATAGGTCATTCGTAAGCGTCCGGCTGTCTCCGGTGTACGTCACGCCATTCAGCGTCGTTCCGTCAGGCAAAACCGAACCTTTCGGAATCGTAACTTGTACGTCTCCGTTGGCGATCGTGTTCACCAGATTATCGAGATCCTTCATGTATCCCTCAACATAATTGTCGCGGGAGACGATCATCCCATACATTTCACCGCTGTTCAAATCCCCGCCGGCATAAGCGGTAGCAACGGTCTCCGACGTTAGAGGCGTTACGGTGGTACCGCTGACAAGCTCAACCGACCCCATCGAAATCCGATAACCGCTCGATAAATTTTCTACATTCACATTCATGATTTTGGACAGCTTATCGGTCAAGAGATCGCGTTGGTCGCGTAGATCATTGGCGTCATTACCCAAGGACTCGATCTTCTGAATACTCAAGTTCAATTCTCCGATGGTGTTCAGAATTCCGTTAGCTTCATCCATCCGAATCGAAACATTCTCCGTCAGGTCATTCTTCAAATCATTCAATTGCTTAGCCGTCTGATTGAACGTATCGACGAGCGCTAACGCCTGTTCACGAACAATTTTCCGTCCATCCGCACTTTCCGGATTTTTGCTCAAATCCGACCAGGCATCATAGAAGTTAGACATAACGGTACGAATACCCGTGTCAGATGGCTCATTCATAATTTGCTCCAGCTTCGACAGTACATCCTGCTGTACCTCATAACTGCCGAGCGTCTTCGTTTCATTCCGGTATTGATCGTCCAGGAACTTCTCGCGAATCCGGGTGATAGAGTCATATTCTACCCCCGTTCCGATCTGGCCTGCAGCCGTAGAGCGTTGAAGGCCGAAGGCCTCCATCGGTCTAGAGGCGCTCAGATTAACCGTCTGCCGCGAATACCCTTCCGTATTCGCATTGGCGATATTATGCCCCGTGGTGTTCAGTGCCGCTTGTTGCGCGAACAAGCTTCTTCGTGCGGTCTCCAGCCCATGAAAAGTTGAAGTCAATTTAGCACGCCCCCTCTTAACCTCTCGTATCGTATTTATTTAAACGACGGTGTCCGTTCGCCTGTAACGCGCGGTGGTACGTCACTTCTTCTTCGACAGGTCCTACGAGCAGATCAAGCGAGTGATCTACATAATTGAGCTGCATACGAATCAGCTGCTGGTTAAAATCATTGATATCTTTAAGCTTATCGACCAAGCGGCGCAATGTCTCGCTCGTCTCGATCAGCATTTTTTTCTCTTCGGCGCTGTATACAGCTTGAATCAGATGTTCTAGCTTGAACTTTCTTACGACAACTAGACCCGTCTGCTTAAAATAATCCCGGACAAGATTGCTTCGCTGCTGCTCAAGGTCTACGAGCGTCTGCAAGCACTTCTTTTCTTTGCTTGTCACTAGGGACAAGCCGTTCGTATCACGAGCTGCGATCACGGCCTGCTTCTCTTTCCCAAGCTCGACCAGCTGCTGATGTACGTGAATCAGTTCTTGCAGCACGGCAACGATTTGCCCAACGCCCTCTTGCATGTCAGCACTTGCCCCTCTCTACGTTTGAATACTGAATTGCGCGTTATTAACGAATAAACGGCAGTACTTTATCTGCAAGTTTATCTGCATCCACTTTGTACGTACCGGAAGACACCTGATTCTTGAGCTCTTGGATCCGTTGTGTACGGTCAGCATCATTCAGGCGGCTGTGGGATAGCATCTCCATCGCCTCCGCGGAAATTTTGACTTCATCCGTCTGACGTTTGCGTTCAGTCGTTGCAGCTGCTTTAGCCTCGTTTTGTTTTTGGTACGGGTTAACTCCGCTAATGCGGCGTGTATCATTAATTTTCATGGAAATCCCTCCATCGTAAAAGCCCAATAAAAAAACCGACTTATCTGCTGTATACAGATATTATCGGCAATTTTACTTAAAAATTTATATGATTTTTCCCGGAATGTCCAATTGTCATAATCTAACTCTTCGTACGGTACACGCCTTGATTGGATTTGTTCTGCATTTCGGCCTTCATCTGCTCGGAAATTCGGTCAACGTCTTTTACGAGACGGCCGCGGCAATCCATGCACATGTTGCCTTCCCGAATCATCGTCGAGCATACTTCGCAAGGGTAGCCGAGATTGGGTGAGCCAATAATGGAAATGCGTCCTTCACGGATAAATTTCGAAATTTGCCTAACTGAAACGCCTGTCGCCTCAGACAGCTCTTGCGTCGTAATCCCTTTGTTCTGGCGCAAATGATCTGCACAAAGCGCGTACTCTTGGTCAATCTCCTTGATACAGCTTGGACAAACATCTCTGAAGTTTTTCGAGAATATTTTACCGCAGCGTGGACAATTGGCAATATTCATGTCCAGACTCCTCCCATGCAGGTATTGATATAGATGTCATTCTATCAGTTATATCGACAAAAAACATCATATTTCGATATATCCTTAGCGATGGTACTTTCAGGAACGCGCCAAGGTCAGCACATACAGTTCAAGCGACAAAGAAGGCTCGATCCGGCGCAAGGCTGTCGTCACGGCTTCGGCACAGGCATTGACCGTGCTGCCCGTCGTATAAATGTCGTCCACCAACAGAAGGCGAAGCGGTATTGAGGACGATGTGCAGCTAAGTCGATAGCGTAGAAACTGCTCCAGAACGGAAGCCTCGCCCGCAAATAGCGTCTTCGTATCCTGAATACGGTCGATGCGGCTCTTATAGCTTTGCTTACCGCTATGCCGGACCCGGACCAGCCCGTGGACAAGCGGAAGTCCGGCATGCACGGCAACGCTCGCCGAGAGCTGTTCCGCTTGATTGAATCCCCGCTCCATACGCCTTTCGGCGCTTACGGGCACCGGGATTACGGCCTCGAAGCGAATATCGCCATACGTCTGCCGCAGCTCGCGGATCAGACGATCATAGGCGCTGCAGAGAAAGCGGCCCAGCAGCGGGGCGAGCCGCTCGTTGCCGCGGTATTTGTATTGGGCGAGCCATTCCCGGATGGTCTCATCGTAACGAACGGCGCTGCGGCTCGCGGTGAAAAAGGTCACATCTCTCCGCATGCAATCCGGGCATGCTTCCGGACGGCCGCATATAGCGCAGCGGATCCGCGTGATCCAAGGAATCGCGTTCGTGCAGGAGGAGCATAGACCCGTGATGGCTCGTTGTCCGCCGCCATGACTGCCGTGAGCCCGGCCACAGACGATGCAAGCCGCTGCAGAGGAAGCTAGCCAAGCAGCTGTGGCGGATATTGCCTGGCCCAACATTAATCGCATTGCGTTCCATGAGGGCATAGTAATTAATGGCCCCCTTGCCTGCGGAACCGGGTGCTGCGGTCCGTACGCTCCATCAAATATCCCCGCTTGCCGGCCAGACGGTTCATCGCTTTGATCTGGCGGACTGCGGATTGCTGCGCCTGATTCCGGGACGGCGAGCAAAAGTAGACCCGACCCGCAGGGTCATCCTTCGAGCGTCCTGCCCGGCCCGCCATCTGGATGAGGGAAGCGTCATCGAACAGCCTGCCGTCCGCATCGAGAATGAACACGTCGCTTCTGGGCACGGTGACGCCGCGCTCCAGAATGGTCGTCGTCACGAGCAGCCGGATCTCGCAGCTGCGGAAGCGGCGCACCTTCTCCGTTCGCGCCTCATCCTTCGAAGAGGTCCCCTCCACCGTAATGCGCGGAAAAGCGCGCCTTAGCTGCTCGACCAAAGGATCGACATGCTTAATCTGCTGCACGAATACAAACAGCTGCGCGCCGCGGTCAATGGACTCCCGCAGCGCTCGAATGAGGTGCAGCGGTGCCTTCCGGCGCTGAATCAGCTGCTTGACGGGCATGCAGTTCAGCAGTCGCGGAACTGGCAGCGGATGCCGGTGGAAGCGGACCGGGACCTGCACGTAAGGGAGCTGGCCCCGCTTCGCTTCCGAGCGGAGCTGCGCCGGCGGCGTCGCGGACAACAGCACGGTGACGCCCCCCTGCTTGCACACTCGTTCCGCAGCAAAGCTGAGCATCTCGTCGTTATGGTACGGGAACGCGTCGATCTCGTCGATCACGACCAGCTCGAAAGCTTCGCGGAAACGAAGCAGTTGGTGCGTCGTCGAGATCGTGATGCCGCCGCTCTCCCAGCGCTGCTCGCTGCCGCCGTATAGCGTCACGACCGTCTCATTCGGGAACGCGCGGCGGATGCGCGGATCGAGCTCAAGCACGACGTCTCGGCGCGGCGTGGCGATCAGGGCACGTCCGCCGCTTGCCAGGGCGGCGGCGATGAGCGGGAAGATCATCTCTGTCTTGCCCGCGCCGGTGACGGCCCAGAGGAGGAAGCGCAGGGGCGGGGTAGGCGAAGTGCGGAGAGGCTGCCGATGGTCGCTGCGCTCCGAAGGAGGCAGCGACGGGAGACGAAGCCAGCGCGGCGCGGCGTCGGTGGTGCTCGAGCGCCCTTGAGCGGGAACGACGCTTGCAGTTCCGCGAGGGGCGGGCGAGCGGCGCAGCGGCAGCAGCCGTGCCCAGGCGGGCGGACGGGTCTGCGGCCGCTCGCCCGCGATGAAGCGCAAGGCGGCCTCGGCAGCGGCCGCCTGAGCGGGGCTTAGCTTCCATGGCGCCAGCGTCGCCGCCATGGAAGCACTCGTGGCGACGGCGCCGTGCGTCGCCACCGGCAGTTGCTGCGGCATGCCGAGGATGAGCAGCCCGCATTGGCGGGTGCGGCCCATGGTGAGGCATGCCTCGCAGTAGGCGCAGGCCGCGCGCCCGCAGGCGGCGCAAGCCGTGCGCAGCAGCTGCGGCTCGCCGCTGCCGCAGCGTTCGCAGCGCAAGGCGCGGGCCTTGCCGCGGCGGCCGGTGGGGCTGAACCACCGGCCTGTTGGCTGCGGCGCCGGCGCCACGGCGCGATCGAGGCGAAGCTGCCCGAGCAGCGCGGCGAGCTGGAGCGCTTCGAGGACGGTGGCAAGATCCGGTTCACCGAGCATGGCGGCTGCCTCTCCTTCAAGCAGCCCTCGGCCTTGCAGCTTGACCGCGATCATGCAAGCCCGATTCACAAGTCGAACCGCTTGTTCGTAAGACTGTGCCGGAGCATACTTGCGCCAGTCGATAGACTTTCCTTTATGTCTGCCATCAAGTAGACAGCTCTCGGCTTCTCTGCTTGCCTCCCCATACCACGCTACAGCCTGTCCTGTTCCCAGCCGCTGTACCGAAGGATTGCCGAATACCATCGGCACAGCCGCCCCCCGGGCTGTACCGATCAGCTTGCCGAGACCTCTTCCATTCCGCTCGCTATCCGTTTGCTTCAATTTCTTCGCCTGCACGCTGGCAGCTAACTTCCCTGCGATTTCTTCCGACTTCAACCGGTCATTCCCTTGCACCAATGACGCCGCTGCCTCAATTGCTTCATCAAGCGGCAATGGCTCGTCCCACATCAGCACGAACCGACCCGCGCTTGGCTGCCCCATACTCGCCCGCTCCTGTCCCGCTGCGTGGACAGTCGCCTTACGGAACGTGTCATCCAGCCACCAAGCCAGATCGATCTCGGGCGCAATCGTCCAGCCGCTTCGCGTCACGTTCTCTTCTACAACGACATATACATAAGCCAGCATCGTTAACCTGCCTCCCTTCTTCGGACGGGCGGGCACAAACACAAAAAGCACACCCATAAGGCTGCCAATAGGCAGCTTCACGGGTGTGCTTCACTCGTCCGTCATCCAATTACTTCCGATTATACCTCGCCTTCTTTCCGTTACGCAATGACGCTTCATGCCGAGCTTGCTACTCTAGTCGCGGTCTATCGCCGCCGCATCATTCACAACGGCAGCTTCGACCAGTCGGAAGGTTCGCGGAGATCGACGAGCACCGCATGCTCCGGCTCAGTTACGATTCCTTCGGCTTTCAGCCTCCACATCAGATGGGACGGTTCCGGACTTGCCTTCCCTTCCTGCTTACGGACAGCTTGCTTCGACTTGAAGCGTCGCCCGCGTAAGCGTTGCCATTTCGACGGACTCTCCTCCGTCTTCAAGCTCAGCTCTCCCCCTTGTATCGGCTGTGCCTGACCTTGCCCGTGCGAACCGGATTCCTCCAGCCATCCCGTTCCGCCCGCTACCGTGACTTTCATGCCTTCCCGCTCGAACAGCTTCGCAATGCGCAGCGTGTCATCGCGCGATCCGTCGTCCAGCACGGTTACCTGCAGCTCCTTGCCGTGTACATATGCATGTTGGCGCAGTGCGCGCATATACCATTCCATCCGCTCTTCTTCATTGCCCGCGACCAGTACGTAATGCGCTTCCCGCTTCTTCTTGGCCGATATACGGAAGGCGATATGAACGCAAAGGGCGGCCAAGATGTAACAGCCGAGCACCCACAATAAAATCTGGATCAAAGCGGCCACCTCCTTTTGCCATATCTTATGCTTCCGTGCGCCCATGGGTTCCACGCCAGCGGGACAAGGGGGTAAATTGAGCAATCCGCCTGCTCACGCCGACTTACTTCATGCCACGCCTTCCAAAAACAAATAACCATCCCTGCAGGACAACGCCCTTCGGGATGGTTATATAACGCTTCTACGCTCACGGTCATAAGACCGGGCATGCAGCATGGATCGAAGCTACACGCGGATATCGAGATTCTCGCCAACACCGGCCGCGGCCGCAACATTCACCGCATTGGCGGCTTGCGCCGGCTTCGAATTGCTGGCTTGCGCCTGCTCAGCCGCTTTCTTCGTTTCCTCGGCTTTGGCCTGGGCGATCTGGGCATCGATCTGCGCGATCTGCGCTTGGATCTGCTGGACCTTTTGCGCCTTCGTCTTCTCGTCTTCCTTGCTTGCCATCGCTTCCGTCAAGCTTTTCTGCAGCTCGGAGCGCGCCTTCTGCAGATCCGATACGGTGCTGCTGCTCGATGTGCTCGACGTCGTGCTGCTCGAACTGGAAGACGAACTGGACGAGCTGCTGCTCGAGGATGCCGTCGTCTTTACTGCGCTTGCCGTGCTTGCGCTTGTCAACAGACTTCTGGACGCGGATGAAATATTCATGATTACTCCCCACTTTATACGTAAGATGATTACTGGTTTAAGTATAGGGGATGCGTCTAAGAGTAACCTGAAAGGAAACTGAACGATTGCTGAAAGAAGAAAATGGCTCGCGTTCGGGTTCCTGCTCCCTCATCCATAAGAGGTAACCTGATCTTATAAGCCTCTCCACAGTTTCGGCGGTGCGCCGCCTCCGAGCAGCGATGCATAAGCGTTGCCCGCAACCTCAACTTGCTTGTCCGCCGGCAGTACAACCGTCACCTGGCAAGTCGGGTTATTGTCCGCAAACAACAGACCGCTCTCGGACGGTGCCGTGATCGTCACGTACAGCGTATCGCCGCTGCGGCTCGCTTCCGCTAGCTGCAGCGAGGCAGGTACCTGCTCATCCCGCCCCAGCTGATACCGGCATGCGCCCATCACCTGTACGTCGTGCTCAGCCTCCTTCGCCGCATCAACCATGACGGCGCCGGCAAAACTATACTCGCCCTGAAGCACGATACGCTTCACTTTCGGATCGGCAGGCAAAGTGAAATCCGCTGCCGGCACCCGTACCTCTTGCGAGCCGACGACGCCGCGGACCTCTTCGACAATGCCGGTCGCGCTGGCCGTCGTCAGCAGCATGCAGCCCGCGCCAAGAATCGTGATGAAGACGATGCTGAACACATCATAACGGAGAATCGGATGCTCGCTCGGACTGCGCCACAAATAGATCAGCACTTCAAGCCCGAGCAGAATCAGTACCGTCGGCCACCAGACAAGTCCCTGCTCGAGCCATGCCGAGCCATCGAACTGGGTCAAGAGGAGCAGCACGCCCATGCCTGTCAGCGCCGCTCCCATCGACCATGTTCCTACGCGCCACTGCCTGCCCTTCACGGCTGCACCTCCTTGGACTTACCTCCCAGCAGAAGCTTGATGCCAACGCCGATGAGCACGAGCGCGGTCATGCCCGTTTTGAAATAATACCGGAACTGCCAGCCCCACTCTACGCTGATCCGCTCGAGATAGTCGAGGAGCAGACGGTCGAACAAGTAGTAGACGCCCAGCAGCAACAGTGCGATACCGATCCACTTCTGACGGTACATCAGCCAATCGACGACCGGCACATCCGGCACGTAACCTTCGAGCGCATAGCGGGATTGCAGCTGCAGCGAATCGAAGAAGGCAAAGCACCAGATCAGTGGAACGATGAATAAGAATAGCGACAACGACAGGGCATCCAACAAATAAATCGAGAGCAGGAAGGCCGCCATCAGCTGGAGGCCGCGTTTTTGCAAGCCTAAGTACATATGGCCCGCCCCCGGCATGATCGACAGGACGGTCGCGAACCAGCGGCTGCGCTTGCCGGTCACCCGATGCTCATCCCAATCCTCCATGATCGACCGGTCGATCAGCGGCTCGCCGGCCTGTTTGCGCTGCACCTGACGGATCGCATCGAACATGCCGTACAACCAGACGATCGGCAGCACGCCGAGGAACACCAGGAACCCGCCCTCATTCGCTAGCGCCGTGATGAACAAGATCATCGTCAGCAGGCCGAAAAATCCGATGAGCAGCGTCAAGCCGCGCTGCATCAGCCCGAGACTCAAGTGGCCCAACCCGGGCACGAACGACAGCAGGATCGTATAGAACCGCTCGCCTGCATCGTCCTTCTTGACGCCATAGGGCGGCATGCCGCTGCCATATGGCCCCGCGCCATAACTGCCACCGCCATGAAACTCGCCTCCATGGCCCATTCCGGCCGATCCCGGAGGAGGCGGCACATCTCCGGCACCCCACCCGGCCGCGCTCGCGTCCATATGCGGACCATAGACGGGCAGATGTCCCGGATACCCTCCCATACCGGCAGCGGGCTGACCATTATGCCGTAGCAAATAGATGACCAGATCCAACATGTTGATGAGCCAGAACCCGAAGGCAATCAACAACATTACAAAGAAGAACTCCGGCATTCCTTCTGCCACGCCGACTAGAAAACCGAAGGCGGTTATCCCGAATATAATCAGCGCATAAATAAACCCTCTTGCCTTCCGGCCTACTGAAAAATGGCCCAAGCCGGGGACGATACCTAACAGCAGCGTCACTATCGGATTACGTACCATTGCTTATCTCTCCTCTCGCTTCTTAACTCAAGCTTCTTGATTCCTATTGATCCGTCCGCGGCTTCTCTACCAAAGAATTGATAACGACCGAGGTACGCGCCATAATGGATTCCGTCAGCGATTCACGCGGCTTCTCCACGCGCTCCTTCTCCCAGTGAGCCGGGCCATCGGCAAGCCGGTCGAAGACCCCTGCCGACATCATCAAGAGCATAAAACAGACGGCGATCACATAATGGAGCAGCCTTCGTCTGCCCGCTTCGGCGGCACTCCGCTGCTTGCGTCTCACCAGGTCATCGCCCGCTTCTCCCGCAGATGCCGACGTTTCGATGCCCGTGATCACTTGCGCCGGAGTTTCTTTCCCAACCGCTCCTATCCCAAGTCCCGCTATTGCCGCCATCACCTCGTCGGTAAGGGCTAGCGCACGGTCTTCATGAAGCTGCACAGCCGGATCATCTATCTTTTCTAGCACTTCCATATAGTCGAGCAGGCAGGATTCACACATAGCCAAATGGTGCTCGAGCTGTTCACGTTCAGCTTCTGCCAGCAAGTCTGCCGCATACAGCTGCCACTGCGTTCTGACCGGATGATTCATGTGAGATCGTCCTCCTTCCAATGCTTGCGCATCCACTGCTTCGCCCGATACAATCTCGATTCGACGCTTTTGACCTCAATCTGCTCGGCCTCGGCGATTTCCCGCTGGCTCTTCTCTTCCAGATAAAAGGCGCGGACGACGCTGCTGTACCCTTCCGGCATCGCCTCGACCATCGCCTCCACGCGTTCCTTCCGTTCCTGGTGCAACACCACGGTCTCGGCGGGAGGGGAACAGCCCGTGCCGTCATGAACCCAATCGTCCATCCGCCCGCCAGCCGTCGGCGCCGCATAGTCGCCACCGGCAAGCGCTCCGCTGATTCCTTCCGTCTGCGCATGGCTGCCTACAGTCACAAGCGCCTGCTTGCGCGCCCGGCTCCGCCTCAGATCGATGGCGCCATTCACCGCGATTCGCGAGATCCATGCCTTGAAGCTCTGTCCTCTGAATTGCGGCAGGGAGAGGTAGATTCGCATCAGCGCTTCTTGCAGCGCGTCTTCCGCATCTCTCGGATGCCGGAGCACGCCGTATATGAGCCCGTACAGCATATTGCGGTGCCTTTCGACCAGCAGCCGATATAGCTCCTGTTCGCCTTGCACGATTCGTTCTACTATTGCTTCATCCTGCAGCTGAATGCTTCTCTCCCCCTTCCTAAGGCCGCCTGCGCGTTCCAATGCCCGATCCTCGTAAGCTTTCTCTTATTAAGACGACAGCCAAGGGCCGAACCCCTGCACATCGGAACAACTTTTACGAATCTTATACATGCTCGCAATGAAAAAAGAGCCCCCACCAATCTGGAATCTGGCGGAAGCTCTTTATTTACGTGATTACAACTCAACCCAACCGAATTTGATGGAGTTGATGACGGCTTGCGTACGGTCGTCGACTTCCATCTTCTGCAGGATGCTGCTGACGTGGTTCTTGACCGTTTTCTCGCTGATGAACAGGAACTCCCCGATCATCTTGTTGCTCTTGCCCTCTGCCATGAGACGCAGCACTTCGGCCTCGCGGCGCGTAAGCGGATTGTCTTCGCTGGCAATGAACTTGACGCCTGCTTCGCGTGTCGCTGCGGCACCGGATACCGAACCGATCTCATCGAGGTACGTCATGCGGCGAAGCTGGTTGATCAGCTTGCCCGTCACCTTCGGATGGATGTAGGCATGGCCGCTGACGACCGAGCGGATCGCGTTGATGAGCACTTCGGCTTCCATATCCTTCAGCAGATAGCCGGTTGCGCCTTTGCGCAGCGTCTCGAAGACGTAGCTTTCATCGTCATGGATGGACAGAATAATAACTTTGACATCGGGAAAAATATCGCGTAGCCGCTCGGTGGCCACCACGCCGTTCTCGATCGGCATGTTAATATCCATCAGCACAACCTCGGGTTTCTGCTGGTTGCAGAACTCCAGCACCTGAATGCCGTCGTTGCACTCGCCGATAACCTCCAGGTCATCCTCCATATTAAGAATCCGCTTCAAACCTTCGCGGAACAATTGATGGTCGTCTGCGATCAATATTTTAATTTTATGTTTGCCGTTAGCTGCTTGAGCTTCCATCATCCACTACTCCTTTCTTTCCTCCGCATTAATGGGGATATGGATCGTAATCTTCGTCCCCTCGTCAATGGTCGATTCGATTTCCAGCCTCCCCTCAACCAGTTCCACCCGCTCTCTCATCCCAATCAGTCCGAAATGGGCGCTGTCCTTGCGGGCTTCCACTTTGTCGACATGGAATCCTGCGCCGTTATCTCGAACGACGATTTTCACCATCTGCGCCTGGTAGGTAATTTCCAGTGATACGAAGGAAGGATTGGCATGCTTGAAAGCGTTGCTGAACGCTTCCTGAACCATTCGATAAATACCGGCTTCCATCGCGGAAGGCAGCCGTATTTCTCTGCCGACCGTGTCGAATATGGTCCGGATTTTGGTTTTCTCCTCAAAATCCTGCACATATTTGCGAAGCGTCGGTACCAGTCCCAGATCATCCAAGGCCATCGGACGCAGATTGAATATAATTTTGCGGATCTCCTCTAAACCGGAGCGTACTTGTTTTTTCAAGTCTATTAATTCTTCCTGCACAATTTGAAATTCCTGCTTGTGCAGCATTCTTTCCGCAATTTCCGTCCTAAGAACTAGATTGGCCATCGACTGGGCCGGGCCGTCATGGATCTCGCGCGCGATCCGTTTCCGTTCTTCTTCCTGGGCCAGAATGATCTTCATGCCGATGAGTTGGCGATTCTTGGCCGATTCCAGGATGCGGGTCACATGATTCAGATCCCCGGACAGGTACTCGAGCACGACATTGATCTGGGAGGCGATCGTCTCTGCCCGTTCGATCGATTGTTCAATATTGCGCACGCGCTTCTGCAGATCGTCCCTGCGGGCCCGGAGATACGTCTCCTTCTCGCGGAACACCATCAGATCCAGCTGCAGCTGCGTGGCCTTCTCATACGCGCTCTTAATATCTTCTTCCTTATAACGTACAAAATCCCGGCTAACCTCGGTCAGCCGGATACGGGCACGTCGGTAATCGATCTCCAAACGGTCTACCTTATCGATAATTTCACTGGTCTCGGCCAGGACGTCCGTTAGCTCCTGACCGAGGGTGAACAGCTCCTTGCGTGCGGATTCGCATATTTCATATACTTGGTATTTGCTTTCTTCCATGACGTGAACCGCGTTCTTGATTACGCGATCGATATCATTAATGCGATAATCCATGTTGGCATCGGCTCACTTTCCCCAATAATCGCATTGTTCCTATCATAGCACAGATGCCGCGCTTTTCGACTATTATTCGACAGTAATTGTTTTGGCTTTTGCATTCCAGCCGACTGTAAGTCCCAGTTGCTCCGATACAAGACGGATCGGCACCATCGTTCTGCCGTTTCTCGAGATCGGCGCAATTTCCGAGCTTAGCCGTTTGCCGTCAAGCAGGAATGACTTTTGGCCTATCCACATCTCCAGCAAATGACCGCCTCGCAGGACCGATACGCGCTTCGCTGTCTGATCCCAGCCAATGGTCGCGCCCATCGCGTCCGTGACGAATCGAAGCGGCAGATACGTCGTCCCGTTCAGCGCAACCGGAGCCGCGTCGAGCTTCATCGCTTGACCGCCAACCGTCGCGGCTTGGGAACCGAGCGTCAGGACGATCTTGCTCTTCGTCGGGGATGTTACCGTAGCCGGATATTGCAAAGTCAGGTTGTCGAACGACAGCTGGCCAGTCAGCGCCCGCTCGTCTTGTCCTTCCTCTAAGGAAGCGACGTACAAACGCTTCAGCTTAAGCGGGTAGGTCACATTGGACGGTACGTCCGCCTTCAGCTGCTTCCAGCCGTTCCAGGTGACTTTGTCCGCCAGCGTTACCGGGTAGGCTTTGCCGGCGGCATCCGTAAATTCGGCCCGCACCCAGTTCACGCTGCCATCGCCGTATACGTCGACCGTCATCGTCGATGGCTTGCCTTCAATCGCTACGCCTGTGCCGTTCATCACCGCATAGGCCGCTTTGGTGCCGGATGTCACTTTGGAGAAATCATAGTTCAATTGGAGCGCCTGGCCGGTGCTTGATCCTTCCAACCCCGTCACAAGTCCTGCACTGCCTGTTACAGCATTCGTGCCGGAGTACGAAATTGAGTACGTCGAACTATCAAAATCGATAAATTTCTTATTCGTCCCTGCCGTTAGCACGAGTGGAGCGGAGAAACCGTCGTAACGCGCGATCGCGTATCCTTCCGTCTTGCCTGCACCGATGGCGCTAATTGTAAGTTTGCCATCCTTAACGGCACCGGTAAATCCGCTTAGCTCCCACTTGACCGATTGCGCCGGAAGGGTGAATTTGCGGCCGTCGAGCAATGTCGCCGTGACCGGCACGGCGAATGTTTTGCCTGCCTCAAGAACAGGCGAACTCGCTTCGACCGACAGCTGGGCAATCTGGTCGCTGCCGATAATCTCCACCGACAGCTGATCCTTCACGCTGCCCGATACCGCGGTGAACGTCGTTTTGCCCGCCTTGGCCGCTGTATAGGTACTCCCGCTGAACGTGCCGAGACCGGTGGCATCCTTCCAGGTCGCCGCCACTTGCGCCGTATCGATGGGATTGTAGTACGTATCATACCCTTTGAGGGAATAAGAAGCCTGCTGACCGATGAACAACACCGTGCTGCCGCTTGCCTTGAGGCCTCTCAGCTGGCCGGCCGGCGCTGTCGTGAACACGCCGATGCCGTTAGCGACGGCGCGCTGCGAGCTATTCTCCGTCGGATGAGCGAGCGTCGTCTCCGTCTCGCCGAGTGGTCTTGCAATCATGGTCGTCGAGCCCCCGCCGTCCAGATTAACCCCTTTCCAGACGCCGATCTTCACCATCGCTTGCTGCAGTTCCTTCAACGTCATGCCATCGCTCGATCCCACGTCTTCCACGGTAATGAGGTAGGCCTTGCTGTTGTCCTGGGAATAGCCTACAGCGGTCCTGGAGCGCTCGTAAGCGCCGCTAATGCCGCTTGTGTCCCGCGTGAACGCAGAAGCCTTCCCTTGGTCCACGAGCAGCGTGTGCCCTCCGACGAGCATCTGCAGCGACGATGGGTCCACCTTCTGGTTCGTCGATTGCGCAATTAGCGAATAGTCGGCCGTCACCGGCTGCCCGACCTGCAGATGCTCGCGAACGAACTGAGCAGCCTTGCCGTGCGTACGCAGAATGTAGCCGTTCACCGGCGGAACTCCCGCGATCATCGAGTTCTCGGCGATTTGCTGCACGACGCCGTCTACTACCAGCACTTCCGTCGGAGTCGTGGAGCTATCCTTCGCGTCAGGACGCGATGCCGTCCAGGCGCTCGTATAGATATACATTGCATTGGCATGGCTATAACCATTGTCCGGCTCGGTCGTGTACGCGCCTTTGTTCAAGCCAGCGAGCGGGAACGTCGAACCGTCGGCTGCCGTAACCAGCCCGTCGAAGGTGAACAGATCGACGATCGGCTTGCGATCGGCCGTAATCGCGAATGCATACATGCCGCTAAGCTTGGACGTACTCGATACGAGCGTGCCGCTGATCACCTCTGCTCCGATCGGGTTGCCCTTGCCATTGGTTGTATTGAAGAAGTCGGCATTCACGCCGGCCACCGCGCCGCTGTTCTTCACCATCGAGCCGACGGAGGCGGTGCCCGTTACCGTGCCCTGCTTGCCATTCATCACGTTCAATTGTACATAAGGGTTCGTCAGATCGACTTCAATGACGTGAACATTGGACGTATCTCCGTCACTCTTGGTCCATTGGTAATGGATCAGCTTAGCGCCTGACGTAATCATCTCCTCGCTCTGCTTGACCAGCTGCTGCGTTACGGCTGCAGTCGCCGCATACGTGCTGCTGACCGGAAGAACGAGTGTAATAGGTTGAATAAGAAGCGCGGTTCCAAGCGCTGCAACGAGCAGCTTCTTGCCTGCGCGAAATTGTTCTATCTGTACAGTTGCCCTTTGGGTAGGTTTTCTATTCATGATGCTTGCAACTCTCCCATCTCGCGAAATCTACAAGTTAATAGACTCCGACTATGGCCTAAAAGTTACGGTCGATAGAAACCCTCTATCATCTATCAAGCTATCAATAAGAAAAAGCTATCTCCCCTTCGTAGAAGGAAAGATAGCTTTTCACATCCTGTATGGCACATTGCGAGTGGATTAGATATCGAGGAAACCGAGCGTATCGAGCAAACGCTTGATCATTAAGACCGCTTCTGCCCGCGTCGCATTCGCTTTTGCCCCGAAGGTACCATCCGACATCCCGTTAATGACTCCGAGCTGCACGGCTTTGGCCACATCTACCTGTGCCCAAGAGCCGATCTTCCCGCTATCGCTGAATCGCTTCAAGAGCGAAGACGCATTGGTCGACAAGTCGAATTTCTCGCCCGCTACTTCTGCCGCCCGAATCATCATCGTCGCCATCTGTTCGCGCGTAACCGGACTATTCGGCATAAAGGTACCATCGGTCATTCCGTTAATAATGCCGGCTTTCGAAGCGGCCCCGATATAAGCGGCGGCTGCACTGTTCGTGTCTACGTCCTTGAAGACGGCCGCAGCCGTTTTGTCCCCCGACAGACCTAAGCCTTTGGAAATATAGGCGGCAAACTCGGCGCGCGTGATGGAGGCTTTCGGCGCGTACGTCGTGAGCGACCGTCCCTCCACGATATATTTGTTCGCCAGCAGCAGAATATCGTTCCGCGCCCAGTGCGTGCCCAAATCCGTGTAGGTGACATTGCCTTTAATGACGGCATAAGCGCTGTTGCCTTGACGCTGGAACGTTACGGTGGACTCGCCATCCGTCGTCTCCACATGCGTCGGCGCATAAGACAGCTTCTCGGTTACCGGGTCATACCATACCACGGCCGTCTGGCGCGTATCGAGCGTAGAACCCGTCGCGATCGACCGCGTCGTATAGCCCGTGAAGCTCTCGATCTTCGTCTGCTTGCCGTTATACAGCACGTAAGTCTCGAAGTTCATCGGACCGGCAAGCAACTGGGAGCCCGCTGCGCTAATCGCGGTCGTAAGCGGCGCTGTCAGCGCGTTGTTTCCCGAATCGATCGTAATGAGCAGCGATCCGGTGCTCGCGATGTTCGAAGTGATCGTGGTGAAATCCACGTACTTGAACGGTACCTCGTACGAGATATCGTCATATACCACCGCGAACGAAGCATCCGGCTCGTCGATTAGCTTATCCTTAATCGTCTGCAGCGGTATTGCTACGCTGCCCGCCGCCTCCGTGTCCGGCACTTCGAAGAAGACTTTCGGCTCGCTCTCGAGCGAATCGAGCATATCGAATGCGCCTTTCAGCTTACCGGAAGAGATCGAATAGCGGTTGATTGTTTTCCCACCTGGCGACGTCTCGGGTGAAGTCGAGGCCGTCTGCACTTTCAGGCCAATCCCTTCGCCTGTTGGACTAGCTGTAAAATCGCTCGTCGGATCGTCCGCCCATGTCGTCTGGTTCGCGACCGCCAGATCCGTGAACGAATCGGCGATGACGCCGCTTGCGGAACGAAGCAGTATCGTCGACGGGTTATAGGTCAGTCTGACGGTATCGCCGATCGCGATCGGCGTCGACAGCGTCAGCGTTACTTTCGACGTGCTAATCTCGACCGCGGATACGAGACGCACCGAACTGTTCGCTTTCACCGTGAATTGCGAAGCGAGCGGTACATAGCTGCTATCGAGATTCGAGGAGAAGGAAACCGTCACCTTCTCTCCTTTGGCAATCGCGCCCGTCACCGCTATTGTGGACGAAGTTGTTCCGCTTGCATCCACATTGGCGAACGATTCAGCCGGGTTACCGGCTGTGTCGGTCAGATACGGATCTTTGCGCGTATAGCTGACTTTCACCGTCTGGCCCGTGCTTGCCGCCGATGCCAGCGTCAATTTCACCTCATAGCCCGTGATCGTTACACTCGTAACGGCACGTGAGGCCCCGTCGACGAGCACGGTATACGCCGTAATCGATGGCTTGTTGCTCGTGCTTAGCGACTCGTTGTAGGTGAGCGTGATCGTATCGCCTGCCAGCGATGCGTTCTTCAGCACCGGAGCCGTCGTGTCGATACCGTTCAAGATTTGATAGTTGCTGAACGAAGCCAACGCATTATCCGAAAGGTCATACAGCGGATAAGATCCTTTGGAATACGAGACGGTTACCGTCTGCGCGGCCGTCACATCATTGCCGGTTAACGTAATGAGCACCACGTTCGACGAACCGGTTACCGTCGAGATCGAGCGGGTCGAACTCGCGACCTTGACGCTGAATTGGCGATAGGCATAGGTGCTTAAGTCCTGAAGTTCTTCGCTGAAAATCAGCGTGATCAAGTTGCCGGTTACCGAACCGCTCAGCAAGGTCGGCGGCGTCGCATCGGCTTGGTTCACGACCGTCTCGTTCGAGATGGTCGACGCCGTCGATCCGTTAAGGTTGCGGATCGGATTCGCACCGACCGAGTACGAGAGTCTCACCTTTTGCCCGGAGATGACGGAACTTGCTAAGGTGAGATAGACGATCTTGCCGCTGACGGATACGCCAGTGACCGCTCGGCTCGCGCTATTGACGGTGACATAGAAGTTCGCCGTCGACGGTACGGACGTCGTGTCCAGCGACTGATTGTAGGTAATGGCGATTTTGCTCGTGCCCACCATAGCAATCGAAGTCACCGAAGGCGTACCGGAAGACGAGCCGGTCTTGAACGCCCATTGATAGGCATTCAGAATGCCGTCGAACGTATTGCCATTCAGATCGGTTACGGCATCGGCCGCGATCTCGATATAATAGTTCGTATTCGCCGTGAGCGCGCTCTCCGGCGTGATCAGCAATCGGCGGTTGTTTGTCGAATCCGCTGCAATCGTTGCCTTCATATAACTTGTCGTGGACCTGCGGACTTTGGCCGTTGTATCCGGGTCGCCAACGAGCGTAATCGGCTCGCTGAAGGTCACCTCCAGCGTATTGCCCGAGATGGCCACATCCGTCTCATTGTTGGCCGGGGACAGCGTCACAATCGTCGGCTTGGTCGTATCATCGGACACCATGAACGTCCATGCGCTGGTGCTCGTAATGCCTGCATAATAGTTACCATTGGCATCGCGGAACGCTTGAGAGCCGATCTGTACATAATAAGTCGATCCCAGCTTCAGCGCAGCGCTTGGCTTAACCGTAATCGTCGTCGTGCCGCCGCCGCTTACTTGTGAAGAAGTAACCGGGATGGAAGCTGCCGTCGTGCTGCCTGTCTTGATGACGATATCGCCCGTGCTCTGGTAAACCGGTTCACTGAAGGTCAGCGTCAATGTAACGCTTGTCGTGGACACGGTACCTGTAGGCGTCTTATCGGTCAAAGTCGGCGCCGTCGTATCGCTGGTAACCCCTGTCGTGAAATTCCATACGGAGGCGTCCAGGATACCTTCGTACTGCAGCGAAGCCGTCGTCGCATCCCGTAATGCGCCGGCATCCACCATGATGTAGTATCCAGTGTTCGCTGTCAGGTTCGAGCTTGGGTCCCACGTTACCGTCGAACCACTGACCGAGACGGACGAGCTCGTCACACTCACTTGTTGGACGATGCTGTTGTCCGCGATTTTTTTAATATACAAGTAGCCGCTGCCTTTGGAGACCGGTTGGGCAAAGGTCAGCGAAAGATTCGTATCGACGCTTACCGCATAAGCGTTATCTGCCGGCAAGAACGTTGGGGTACCAATTGGCGGACCCGCCGTTACGAAACGCCAGTCATTCGTGCTAAGGCCGTCGTAGCGATTGCCCGACGCATCCACGAACGCCGTGCTCGGAACGAGAATCTCATACGTATGATTCGACTGCAACCCTTGCGGCGGGGTAATCGTGATCGAACTCGTACTAATGCCTGTTACATAGGAGGACGTCACTGCGAACGTCTGCGTATAATTGCTATTCGTTACATCTCGAATGGTGATCGTTCCGGTATCGGAGTACACCGGCTCGCTGAAATTAAGGGTAAGCGTCGTATTAATCGACACATTCGTACCGCTCTGCGCCGGAGCATGCGAAGATAACGTCGGTTTCGTCTGATCGACGAATTGGACTGTCGTGAAGTTCCATGCAGCGGAACCCATCATGCCCGTATATTCTCCCCCGTCATCCGTACTCGCGAATGCGCCTGGATCAAGCGTAATGTAATACGCGGTTCCAAGTGCCAGATCTTTCGACGGATTGACGGTGACGACATTCGCGCTTGCCGAGTTGATCGACACGCGGGAGCTGCTCACCGCAATGCTTTCGTATTCGGTATTATCGCTTGCTTTATAAATGGTAATCGTCGGACTACCGCTTCCTTTGCGCACGGTTTTATCAAACGTAATGATGAAGTTCGCATCCACCGCGACATTCGTTGCATTATCCGATGGCGAGACGCTCAATATTGATGGACCTGTTGCGGCCATAACCGTTCCTGTGTTCACGATTGCGCCGATTCCGCATTGGATTAGCATAAGCATCGCTAACCCTGCCATCAACCATTTCCGATTCCTAAGCAACAACTTTCCCTCCCCAAATAAACATTTACGTTAAAACACCTAGTATAATTGTCGGTCAATCGCGAGCAAAAATGAAGGTTTAAACGCAAAACAACCGTCCCCAGCTTCCGGAGACGGTTGTTCGTATCTTCTTATGCGTTCACTTGTGCGTCTGCTTTCAGCTGCTCAGCCTTGTCGACGCGTTCCCAAGGAAGGTCGATGTCGGTGCGGCCGAAGTGGCCGTATGCTGCTGTCTTGCCGTAGATCGGACGGCGAAGGTCGAGCATCTTGATGATGCCGGCCGGACGAAGATCGAAGTTCTTCTGGATGACTTCAACCAAAGTCTCTTCGCTTACTTTGCCAGTGCCATACGTATCCACGTTGATGGATACCGGGTTAGCAACGCCGATTGCGTAAGCAAGCTGGATTTCGCATTTGTCTGCAAGACCCGCTGCAACGATGTTCTTCGCTACATAACGAGCTGCATAAGCTGCGGAACGGTCAACTTTCGTTGGATCCTTACCGGAGAACGCGCCGCCGCCGTGGCGTGCATAACCGCCGTACGTGTCAACGATGATCTTACGGCCTGTAAGACCTGCGTCGCCTTGTGGTCCGCCGATTACGAAACGGCCCGTAGGGTTGATGAAGTATTTGGTCTCAGCATCGAGCCATTCAGCCGGTACGACCGGCTTGATAACATGCTCCATGATGTCCTTCTGGATTTGCTCCAGCGATACTTCTTCAGCATGCTGCGTGGATACGACGATCGTATCGACACGAACTGGCTTGCCGTCCACATACTCAATCGTTACTTGTGTCTTACCGTCCGGACGCAGGTATTCAAGCGTCTCGTTCTTACGCACTTCCGACAGGCGGCGTGCGATACGGTGGGACAGCGCGATTGGCAGCGGCATCAGCTCAGGCGTCTCGTTCGTTGCGAAACCGAACATGAGGCCTTGGTCGCCAGCGCCGATGTCTTCGTTCTCTTCGCGGATGTTCTTGCCTTCGCGGGATTCGATCGCTGCGTTAACGCCTTGCGCGATGTCAGCGGATTGCTCGTTAAGCGAAGTCAATACTGCGCAAGTTGTCGAGTCGAAGCCGAATTTCGCACGTGTATAACCGATCTCTTTGATCGTGCGGCGAGCGATCGCCGAGATATCCACGTAGTCTGCACGGCTGCTGATCTCGCCAATAACGAGAACGAGGCCCGTAGCAACGGATACTTCACAAGCTACGCGCGCGTATGGGTCTTGCTCGAGGAACGCATCAAGTACCGCGTCCGAGATTTGGTCACATATCTTATCGGGATGTCCTTCCGTGACCGATTCCGAAGTAAACAAGTGCCGTCCTTTAATCGACATCTGTTTCTCAACCTCCTGCTGCTCAAAATAAAGGTAAGTATGAAGAATAGTTCATGCAGGCGCTAGGTTACAATAGAGACGTTCTTCGCTCATGCATGATTCATGGTGAGTATTTCGCGTCCAAGGTGAATCGGCTGAGCCGTCAATGGTGGCGGAGCGCGCTTCACTCCGGAGAAATATAAACTTTCTTATATTTCAAAAAATCAACCTTTTCCGGTTGGAAAAGGTCGCTAGTCAACTCTCTAAAACAGTATGATACCGAAGATGTCGCTTTGTGTCAATGGCTGCGGCGGGTCTTCACAGCCCGTTCAATACTCGTTCCGCCTGCTCGACAAGCCGGCGCGTAATGGAGCCGCCAATATATCCAACATCTCGGGTTGCCAGGCGGGACCATGGCACGCTGGCCGGGTCGTTCGACTCGCCGATCGTTCCAAAATCATCGGCTGCGAACTCCGTCATTCCGAGCCGGTCCGGGGTCACCGCACCTGCCGTCAATCCCAGTTCTGCCGCGATTTCATACTTCATCTGATTGAGCGCTGCCTTACACTCCGGTACAACCACGATGTTGCTTCGACGTCTAGCCATTTCTTCAAGCACCTCCTCGAATGTTGTATGACTAGTGTGCGCGCTGAGGAGGAATTCGAAGCCGCTAACTTCTTGTCAGCACGGGCAAAAATAGCTACCCCTGTCATGATACGCATATTCGTACTCCGTATGTTCCGGATGACGCAAACCTTAATGCAGCACCCTTGTTCATATCGTTGTCCAAACGAACAAGAACCCGCATGGAGTATGCTCCATCACGGGTTCTTGCGTCGTGTCTTTAATGAAGGTTATGAGGACGGTTGATCTTGAATCGCGTATTGCCCGCGTACCAGGACAACGATGCTGCCGCTCGTCTGCTCCGGGGAAACTTGAATACCGCGACCGCCGCGAGCGGATAGCATGAGGTGATCATTCGACACCTTACCGCCGTGCTTAATCTCAGCGCCATCGGTTAGATCCGATAACCCGCTCGTGTCGCCACTGAATACCAGCGCCTTACCGGAACGAATGACAAACTCGGCACTGTTCAGCGAAACTATTCGTTTGCCTACCGGTACGGTGACCACTTCGAACTGTTGCGACGCGGTTGAGCCGCCTTCATCCGTTTGGCCGCCTGAGCTGCTGCCTCCCGTAGAACCGCCGCTTGACCCTGATCCGGATAAAGCCGCCAGCTTCTGATCGACATAGCTCTTCGTCACCACCGGATCTTCGATCGATCCAGGGGTAATCGTCTCTCCATCGGCCTCCAGCCTATTGCTCAACATCGCCCCTGACAGGATTCCTGCAATGAGCACTCCTGCGATCGTCACTACTTTGAATTGCGTTCTCAAAACGTCCTGCTGCACCTCCGATAACGTACGTTTAGCCGTTCGTCATGGCCGTATTGAGCTTCTTGGTCGCGAGCAGTTTTTTATGTCCATTAAAGGAATCATATACATTGATCGTGAATGCCCGGAAAATGATTCCCGACAGTTTCGAATCTTCGAATGCGACCGAAGAGTCAATATCTTCGCCAAGCTTCAGCTCCGAATTGCTTCCATCGATATTCAGTACTTGCTCGTACTTGTTGTCTCCATCCTGTAATTCGATAACAAGCTGATGCGTTCCTGCCACTTTTTCGTAAGTTGTCGATTTTTCGAGATCATACTCGAAATCGATCCGGATTTTGTAGGCATCTTCAAGCGATGGCGAGAATTTCTCCATGCTAAGCGTGTACGGGTTGATCTCCAGATCCTCGAATGCTTCCTGCTGAACGGTCGTATCCTCGAACGGAAGCGTGAACTTGTACGCATTCACGAATGCGTCAGCCGTGCCCTTCGCAGGCGTAAAGGCAGCTTCGGTAATGCCTTGGCCGATCCACAATTCTACATCCGTCAGATCGTAATCGATCGGGAATTGAGCCGAGACGGCTACGAGACCTTTCTTACTCGGCGAAACCTTGTCGTCGATGTTGAGGAATGTTCCTTGGATATAACCGCCGTCCTTCGTCTTGAAGTAAGCTTGAAGATTCGGCAGGTTGGCCAGACGTGTCTCAAGGTTCGAATAATCGAACTCGGCATAAAGCACTTTCGTATCTTCGTCTTCATCCGTGTACGTATGAACCTGGTTAATCTTGAGGCTCGACTTGCGACCGATTTCTTTAATATCCATCGTCTCGGTTGTCTTCAGCGTTGGCGGCTCCATCATCGAGCTGCTCAGCTGGAAGCGTCCGATCGGCGTAGAACCTGTACCGCCATCGCTATCCACTTCGGACAGGACGACCGTCATATCGTTCGACGTATACGTGTAAGGCACTTTCGTGCTGATGATATAGTTCGTGTAATCGCCGCCGTTCAGCGCGACGCTCGAATCGGTCTTAATCAGTTTGACGTTGGCATCGGCCACCTGATAGCCATTCAGCAGCAGCGTCGCTTTCAGGTTAGGCAGTGACTTCATACCTAACTGCGTGTTACGAACGGTAACCACCGCATTGATCAAATCCTGCTCGCCCCATGGGAGACGCTCGCCGCGTGTAAGCGAAAATTCGAACATACCTTGCTTCGTGTAGTAATTAATCGCGGTGTTGCTCGAATTCTGGTTCGCCGACTTGGCAGGGATCATGAACAATCCGGTTACGAAACCCTTCTTGTTCTCTTCGCTCGTCTTGCGGATCACCAGCTTCAGCGTGCTTGTGCTAGCCGTCGATGGCAGGTCGAACTGCAGATATTGTTCCTTCGCAATGCCCGTCGACAATTCGACAGCCGTCGAAGACGACGAAGTTTTCGCCGGATACAGCGCGCCCGTGCTCGTCATGACATAGTAACTGTACGTTGGCAGCGTAACCGATGATTTGCCCGTGTTCGTATAGTTCAGATACATCGATACCAACTGCGTATCGCCGTCTTGATCGTAGTACGTATCACGGATCTTCGTATTCACGGCCATGCCGTCAATCGTCAGTTTGCCGATTGCGCCAGCCTTCACGTAAATACTGTTCTGGTCGACAGGTTTCATCGCATAGGTGGCGAATGGAATCTCTGTCTTCGTCGTAGCGTCCGTCGACGTCACGATCAGCTGCATATTCGGGTCAATCTTCGAGATCGGCAGCGTACCATATAGCTGCAGCTCTTTGCTCGTGCCTGGCAGAAGGGTTGTCTCGCTGCCGGAATCGACGCTAAGCTTGTTCATCGTGCCGCCCGAGCGCTTAATGTAATAATTCAGCGTCGAGAGGTCAATACTTTGATTACTATAGTTCGTGATGCGGTAGGTCAGCGAGCTCTCCAATTGTCCGCCGATAACGACAAACTGGGCGCGTGGCAGGATCGTACTGATCTGCTTGCCATCGAGGCGCAGCACACGGCCTGTAGCTGTCGGTACAGTCAGGTTGTAGTTGGTCGGGATGGCCACTTCACCTAACGAACGCGTGTAGTTCGGTTGGCTGAAGTCCCACTTCACCAGCTTGAATTTGAGATCCGTTACGGTCACATTCGCATTCACGGTTGCCGTAAAGCGATATTCTTGCGTCGTCTTCGCGACAACTTTCGTCTTCTTCGCATCCGTCTCATTCATCGTGATCGTATATTTGCTGCCGCTCTTCGTCCAGAGCTCCAGCCAATAGTCGGAGAAGTCGAGATCCTTGGTCCCGCCGTTATAGACCGAAACGGTGAAATAGACCGTTTTCTCATTGCTGCCGTACATAAACTGAACGTTGGAAACACGGGCCGAGCTCGAACCGCCCAAATTAAACGCCTTCAAGGTCGTAACAGTCGTCGAAGTGGCAGCGGCCTTAACCGCAGTTGCAGCATGAATTTCATAGGGATTCGTGGTTAATGGCAAGATAGCCGTTGAAGCGATTAATAGAGAGAGTCCCGCACGATGCAATACGCGCATTCCATCATCAGTCCTTTTTGTAGATTCTACTGATATAGACGAAAAGTAGCCCAAAAAGTTTCACTGGCAAAAAAAACAGGACCGATTTCTCGGTCCTGTTTCGTAGAGAGGTTAGTCTCTATTATTTTACGATTACTTTGAACGTGATGGATTTACCGTTCGAAGTGATTGCTACAACGTTGAATGTGTCGCCAGCTTCAACAGTTGTAATTGTGTGGTCGTTAGTGAAGCCGGAGTAAACAACGCTCTTCAGCGAAGTCGTGATAACTACGCCATATTGGTCAGTTACTTCAACAGCGTCAGCTGCGAAAGCTTTAACCAACGCATCGCTGTTAACGCTAGCTGCAGCAACGGAAGCAACGTTGCTACCTTCTTCTGTAGCTACACCTTGCGTACGAAGCGCAAGTGTTGCAGGTGCAGGAGCGTCATCGGATACTGTTACTGCTTTAGTAATCGGCTCTTGAGTAGTGTTCTTAACAGCAACGATTACGTTAACTGTCAGATCACCATCGTCGAATGCATCATCTGCATAACCGAATGCTTCGATTGTGCTATCGTCTGCATTGAATTCAACGTTGCCGCTAGTAGTTGTAACTTCATAGTACGAAGTAGGAATAGCAACTTTGGAACCGTCAGCCAGAACGCCACTTACAGTAAGGTCTTTGTCGTAAGTTGTTTCAGCTTCAGTTGGTACAGCCAGGATTTTGCCAAGGTCAGCTACTTCGTAAGAAGCGATGTCAGCTTGCTCAACAACTTTAAGATTCAGCGAGTATGCGCTGCCTTTAACTGTTTTGTCAGTAGTTGTGAGGTCAGCATTCAGAAGGGACAGCGTGAACTTCTGGCTACCTTTCTTCTCGCCTTCAAACGTGAGGCCATCACGTTTTACATAGTTACCGCCATCAGTGATCGAAACAGTGTAATCTGCCCAATCGAAGCCTGGGTAGCTGTCGTCTGTTTGATCAAGCGTGCGACCGTATTGGTCTTGAATGATAACATCGTCAGCGATGCTCAGAGTATCTGTAGCATCAACTGCGTATACTTTTGCAAAGTCAGAGTCAATGCCGGAGATTACAGTTGGTACAGCTGCTTCTCCAACTTTGATCGTTTGGTTGATAACTTTGTTTGTTTTTGTTACAGCAGTCAGTACATAAGTACCTTCTTTGAGACCGTCAACAGTCAGGTTCACTTTGTTGTTCACGTAGTCAGCTACGAATTCAACGCCTTCGCCAAGCTCGTGACCACCAACAGTGATGTTGCTGAATGCTGCATTCAGTTTGCTAGCAGAAGTAATTGCGTTGCCGAATTGGTCAACTGCTGTGAATGGTACATTGAACTCTTCACCTGCTGCTGCGAAGCTTGGGGAAGAGAATGTTACGGAATCAGCTGCAACCGCTTCTTTAACAACTACGTCGAAGGAAGCGAGTTTACCAGTTGTAGTCGATACGATTGTTACTTTGGAAGTACCAGCAGCAACCGCATTGTCTTCATCTTCGTCACCTGCAAGTGCAAGTGCAACATATTCCACATCGTCGATCTCAACAGTTGTGAAATCGCCTTTAGTGTTGGAGTCTGTTACATAATCAACACTAGCATAGTTTTGGTTGGAAACCGATACAACTACGTCATCTTTAACATAAGATGCATCTTTGATTGGGTTACCGTATTGGTCTTTAGCTGTTACGATCAGGAAGTACTCAGCAGCGTCATCGCCAGCTGTCAGAGTATCGCCATCTTCGTTGTACAGTTTATCGATGGAGATTTCAGCAACACGTGCTGGCGAAACGACAGTCAGAACTGTGTTTGCGAATGTGCTGGACTCTACATCAAGAACCGATACAGCAATTTTGTCATTGAGGTTCAACACGCCAGCTTCTGGAACAGTCAGAACACCGTCTTCAGCAGAGACTTTGCTGTTGCTACCACGGCCAACAGTAAATGTCAGTTGGTCTTCGTAGTCAGAAGTAACATCTTCACCGTATTGGTTCAAGACTTTGTAACCTACAGTGTAAGTTGCATCGTCTTCGTCATAACCACGAATGAGAACCGCTTTGTCGGAAGTGAACTCGATTTTAGCAACTTTCTCGTCTTCAGCTGTGAAAGTAGCTGTGATCGCAGCTTCTTGCAGACCTGTTACGGAAACAGTGTACGAACCTTCAAGCAGGGAAGAAGCGAACTCAAGAGTCGCAACGTTCTTGTCAGCGTTGAAAGCTGCTGTTTGGTTAACAGTGTTGCCGTTAGCGTTCTTAACAGTGATTACAGCTTTAGCTGTGTCAACTGCTTGGTTGAAAGTCAGCTCGAGTTTGTCAGCGCCAGTCAGCTTAGCTGTAGCCGTGATTGCTTCGAGTTTAACTTCAACTTCATAAGTTACGCCTTTGTATTCAACGGATACTTTAGTCGCTACGCCGACTTGCAGAGCGTCCGTAAGTTCTTTTTTAACTACGCCACCGTCAGTGAACGTAACTTCGATGTTTTTGGAGTCAACAACTTTCGTGCTCTTCACGGAAGTTTGTGTTTTCTCGTAAACAACGAACGATGCGTCAACGAGGTCGCCACGAGTAGCAAGCTTCGTGTAGTCAGCGGAAGCAGGGATCAGACCAGCTTCAACAGCTGCTGCTACATAGCCAGTAGCCCATGCGCTTGTTTTGCCTTCAACTGTTGCGTCAGCTTTAGGAGTAAGACCCATTGCAGTTACAACGATCTTAGCAACTTGCTCAAGCGTAACGTTCAGTTTAGGACCGAATTTGCCAGCGCCGATACCTTCGAGAATTTTCTTCTCAGCCAGTGCGCCGATTTCGCCGATTGCCCAGTGGTTAGCTGGTACGTCAGTGAAAGAAGCTGCTGCAGTAGCGTTACCAGTCAGGTTCAGCAGTGCTGCAAGAGCTTTAGCGAACTCTGCACGAGTCATGTTCGCTTCCAGGTGGGATTGACCATCTGGGTAGCCTTGGAAGATACCTGCTGTTTTCATTGCTTGGAATTTACCTTCTGTGTCAAGCGTCGTTGTTGCGTCAGCTGCGAATGCTGCGGATGCGAACATCGAGAAAGCCATAGAAGTTGCTAGGATTGCGGATAAACTTTTTTTCATAACCTTTTTGTCTCCTCCTCGAATATCTTTCACTTTGTTTCGAGAGCTTCAGCTTCCGTTCAAGAACGTAAGCCTTGCTTCCCATAAAATGATGTCTACGAGCAAGCAGCCGATCCATGTCGGAGACTGTCGCAGAAACTAGTAAACAGGTGAAAAATGTAAAACTACTAGGGAACTACACACCTCAACATTATACAATGGCGATATTCCTAGGTAAAGTAGATTTTAGGAAACTTCGTTCCAAAATCTCTCATCTTGCTACCGCCTCATTGTCGTTTCGTGGTGTTCACATGTAATTAAACGCAGCCTATCTCAAAAAGTTGCGGTGTTGCGAAAAAACTTTTAAAAACTTTTTCTATCTCTATGAACTTGTCCATCTAAGGTGCTCGTTTACCCTAGGTTGTTGCTCGTTTACCCCGCCACATCGCCTAGTATAGCTTGTTTACCTGAGCCGCGTCATCACAAAACACTTCCCATAAGAGGACAACTCTCGCATCTCTGCCAACAAGGTGAACCGGCTAACGCCGTCTTTGAATGGCGTAGCGCGGTTCATTCCGGAGAAATTGAGAGTGATTTATAATCGTGAAACTTATAAATTCCTCAATTTTAAAAAAGAAGCAGCGGGAACTGGCAATTTGCCGTTCGTCGCTGCTTCTGCCGTATTGGATTAGTTCAACTTCGGAAGCTTCTTGAGATCCGCCATCACTTTACCAGTGATAATGGCTGCATCGGAACGCAGCAGATAGGACTGCGATTCGAATACATATCCTTTGGTCAGGTCAGCGGAATCCACCGGTGAGCCTTGAATATAGCCCTTCTTGGCAATCGCGAGTACAGAGGCTCTTGCATAATAACTGATATTCGCATAATCCTTGAACTGCTTCTGAAGCGCTGCAGCAATCTTGGTCGCATCCGTGTCGAGCTTCAATTCAAGCGCACGGGCTAAAATAACCGTAGCCTCGCCGCGCGTCAAGCTGTTGTTCGGCTCGAACGTCTTCGGCTGCGTACCACGAATAATACCTAGACGTGCAGCCGTCTCAATATAACGATAATCCCACAGGGCATCCGGGTTGATAATCGGAGCCACGTCATCGAAGCTCGGGTTATCAAGATCGTAGTTCAGTTCGATCTGCATGGCATCGATGATCATCTTGGCGAATTCACCGCGTGTCGTATACATATCTACGCCGAAGTCGTCGTAGCTAGAAGCATTCATAATGCCTTTGGAGAACATTGCTTCCAGGTAGTTGCGCGCATACGGATGATTTGACGCGTCTGTGAAGGAATACGTCATTTTGCCGACAACATAATAACCGAATTGCTCGAATGGTACGGTTATCGTGTTCTTCTTCGTATCAACGGTACCACCCATGTTGACCCAATACTTGTTGTTCACGTCATAGTGGAAGACCGTGACTGTCGTGCCTACAGTCTCACGAATGTTCGGATCAAACGTAAGAGTCAATGTTCCACGCTTGGAAGCAACAAGCTCTAGGTCTTCGGACCGCTCATCATAAGTCGGGATGGTTGTACCGTTCGGTCCGAGCTTGTTGTTCGGGTATTGATAAGGATCTACACCGGATGTTACTGGATCATACGCCATCGTCGTCAGATTATCGGCCAGACCCGCATCAATCCAATATACCGGGCTTGCTTTACCGAAACGAGTCGGGAACGATACCCGGAAACGTGTTCCGTAGTTCTGCAAGATCAAGTCAAAGTCGGCGGGCACGTTGTCATACTCACGACGGTCTACTACCCCGTCCTCGGAGTTGGCAATGCCGAAGAGCAGTTTGTGCCCGGAGAATACTTGGTTCTTCAGGTTGGCCGGCACGTCCGGATCATTACGGATGAGCGATGTTCCTTTCGGGAACGTCAACGCGACCGAGCCATCGAATACTTTGTGCGAGCTCTTCATCTCTTCCATATATTGCGCGCCAGGAATGTTGGTCGGCTGATACGTAATGGTAAACGAATCAGAAACCGTATCACTGGCATTCGTGATGGTGTACGTGATTTTGTTCGCACCGGATTTAAGTCCTGTGATGGTCGCACGGAATGCACCTGGATAGTCTACATCATCGGTTGTATCGCCGTCGTTGTTGTAGTCATAACCCGACTTGGTTGCCGTGACTTTGTTGATGACGACCGAGTCTGCGCCTTTTGCGTTAATAACGACTTCAACGAAGTTCTTGTTCACAATAGATTCTGCCGGCAGGTATGGACGGAGAACCTTGTATGGGAGCACCGTCGGATCGACTTCTAGGCGATAGCTCGCTTTCGGACCTGACGTACCGCTGTTGTACACGTTAAATACATAAGCGCTCGAACTGCCGTCCGCATTCAGCTCCTGCTTCTTCACGATGAAGGAGAAGGTTTGATTGGACAAATCGTAACGTACGATCAGATTGCTGTCGATCGTCGAACCTTCCGGATAGTTACGCACGAAGGAACCGTTATTCACGATTTGGAACGGTTTGGACAGATTCCACTCCAGTTCGCTTGTCAAAGACGTTCCAGTCACTTTGAGAATATAGTCCGTGAAGACAATATCGTTGTCTTCCAGATTCTCCATCTTCTCGTCTATGACATCCGGGTCGCCTGTGCTCGATTGGCCAAGGTCCAAGAAGTCGAACGTACCATAGATGTTCATGAACGATTCTTTGGTCGTATAGATACCGTTCGTCAGCGTAAAGTTCGTATCGTTGGCATTCGGAACGATAAAGTCGTTCTCGTTATCCGTGGAATACGTGAACGGATATACCGTCGAGCCAGCAAGCGGGATCTCCGGTAAGTTGGTCGGAATGATGTTGAACTTGACCGATTTTTCATAGTAGTTCTTCGTACCTTGGAACACGAACTTGATGGTATTCTCGCCGCTGAATAACGACTCGAAGGCCATATCGGTATAATACGTCGTTACGGTATTGTTATTCGCATCCGTCGAAGTGATCTTCGTGTCGGCATCGATCTGGAACACCGTCGAATGCGGGTCCACATCATTTCCGTCCTCGTCGTAAGGTACAAGCGGGATAAGGACGTTGTTCACGTAGAAGAAGATTGTACGCGTACCCTCTGTCTTGCTCGAAGTGTAACGAATCTCATCCGTATCATTAATATTGTACATCTCGCCTTTGAACTGCTTGAGCACGGTGTCAATGATGTACTCTTTACGCTTGCTTGTCAGCTGCGTCGTATCGTCATAGACCGCCATGCCATCATAAATGCTATCGAACTGCACATACGGGCCGTACAGCATCGTAAATGTAGCTGTAGTCGTGGAAGAAGCCGCATCATCAATCTTGAGCGTAATGGTCTGCGTTCCTTCATATGGCATTTTGTCAAATACGAGAATAACGCGCTGATACTCTACGCCATCGATATTGACAACCCTGTCGTTGGCAGGATCATCATAGGTGAGAACCGTATAATCAGATTCCTTGATCTCTGTTTTGCTACCGTAAGCATTCCGGATTTCGGATACAACGACTTCCTTATTGAATTCCGTCGTATTGCCGACAAGCACTTCAACAGCAAGCGGCAACCCGTACAAACTTGCGCCGTCCAGCGTGACGCCGCCAATCGTTTTGTAAGAAAGTCCGCCTGAGTAGCCTGGCAGATAATTGACTGCTTTCACATAAGCTTCATCCGCATCATGCAGGGTGAAATATAAATCCGTGCTCGTCTCGCTCTCAGGCGTCGCGCCCAAGTAAACATTCACTTCATTCAACGCAGTCAGCTGAACGGTGAATTTGTTATTGAAGATCAAATTCGATGCCGCCGTATTCCCTACGTTCGGAAGTTCAAAACGATACTCGTAAATGAAGAAAGCCGCATTCTCCGTCGGCGTGCCTGTCACACGAATATTGGAATCCTGAATGGAGATGCCGTTCAGGTCGATCTTCTGAGTCGTATTACGCACGGCAACTTCAAAGCCTTCGAGGCCCGCTGCCGCGAAATCCGGATGCGGCGTAGCTTGTCCGCCTTCCACATCGGCATGATAGCTGTTAGGCACGATGACTTTACCGTAAACCGTGAATTTGGAGGTTTCTTTGGCTACTAGCGTAGGAGACGTGCTCAGATCTGCCGTGTCACTCGGGGTCGCCGTAGAACTAACCGTCCGATCTGCACTTGCGTCTTCCCATTCTTCCACCCGCACATCGATAAAAGAAACGGAACCATTATAGAAGGCTACGGTTCTGGTCGAGGTCGAAACCTGCGTACCGTTGGAGATTTTGAAGGTAATCGTATTCTGACCTTCATTCAAAACAATCGGTGAAGCGGCAAAACTGTTATTGTTCGCGGTATTGACGGTATACGTCTTACTGCTGCCGTTGACGACGATCGTTACGCCCGTCGCATTCGGCGCATTACCGGTAATGCTGATATTCGCCGTCGTTTTGCCCTTCGAAGCGGTCGATTGGACAACGGTTGTACCTACTTCGGTAATCGGGAAGCTGTTGCCGTCCAGATTAGCCGTCAAGTTATAAAGCATTGGCGAGTTGCGGTATTCGATATAGATCGAGTTACTCACTTCACCGCCGTTCCGCATGCCCGTGAACGTGATTTTGTTCAAGCCCGGGAACAGCTGAACGTTGTAGATCGTGATCGCATTGTCCGTTACGTAGATGTTACTCGTAAGGTCCTCACGCGAGTTCTCGGTCTTATTATTAATAATCTGCAAGACACTATACGAAATGGTCGATGTGTCGACGTTGCTCACCGTACCCGTCAGTGTGACGCGCTCGGTCGTGACGACACGCGGCGAAGTCGCGGATGCGCTCTCGCCCGGGAAGTTGAAGCTGCCTGATGCCGCGGTCGCTGTCTGGATGGTGCCTGCCGGCACCAACTGGACGAACAGGCTGACAAGCATCAGCCATAAGCCTAATTTCTTAATCACAGTCTGCCTCCTTCTCTTGCGTTCAGATCTATGGCCGATGCGGCATACCTAGTCGAAACCTCTAGGATCTGCAGCCGATGACCTAACCTGCATAAGATGTTATATACTTTCTATCGGCGATAGACTCTGAAAAGTTTAGGCTAAATCGAAATGGCACGATTTTACGTGCATGATTCGCTGAATGCTTGTTTTTCAAGTAAAAGTGAGCGTTTCGCATGCAAAAAAGTTGATTCGATCGCACGCAAAAACACCCTTCGGTTTAGGGCTTCCCGTTAAGGAAGTTCCTAGCCAAAGGGTGTCGGGTTCGATTATTTGGAACGCTGCTGTTCGGTGCGCATCAGCACACGCTGCAGGAAGTTGAGTACCGGCCGGCGTGTCTTATCGACGATGCCGATAAGCTCCGCGCCGATCTGTAAGATGAATACGAGCACCAGGATGACGACGAAGGTTACCCAGTTCGCAGCAGTCGACTCGACAATCGTAGATTGCAGAATCGCGCATGCTCCGAAGAATGCCGCGATCGCATAAATGATAAGAACGGTACGACGATGGCTGAAGCCAAGCTCACGCAGGCAATGGTGCAAGTGGCCTTTGTCCGGTGCGAAGATCGGACGCTTATTAATCCAGCGGCGTACGATTGCGAAGAACGTATCCGACAGCGGCACGCCGATGATTAGGAGCGGCGTAACGAACGATACGATCGTTACCTGCTTAAAGCCGAGCATGGACAATGTCGCAAGGCCGAAGCCGAGGAACAGTGATCCCGTATCCCCCATGAATATCTTCGCGGGGTGGAAGTTGTACGCCAAGAAACCGATAATGCCGCCGAGCAGAATCGTGCTGAGCAGAATAACTGGCGCGAAGCCCATGATCGCTGCCATGATCGCAATCGTACCGATCGCGATTGCCGATACGCCTGCTGCCAGGCCGTCCAATCCGTCGATCAGGTTGATCGCGTTCGTGACGCCGACGATCCATAGAATCGTAAGCGGGATACTGATCCAGTCCGCAATCGGCTGCATCGCTTCGCCGAACGGGATGTTCAGCAGATTGATCTTAATATCGAAGCCAAGTACGACAACGCCGGCTGCAATGATCTGACCGAGCAGCTTCACCTTCGCGGACAGCTCGAAGCGGTCGTCCAATGCGCCGATGATCACGATAATCGTTCCGCCGGCAATCAAAGCGTTAATCAGGTTCTCATCGTAAGCCCGCAGCAACCCATCGGGTATAAACGGCTTGATGGCCAAGTATCCTCCGACGAATGCAGCATATATTCCAAGACCGCCTAATCGCGGCATAATTCTCGTATGAACCTTGCGGTGATTCGGCTTGTCAATCGCGCCGATCTTGAAAGCGAGCTTGATGACTAACGGCGTCACTAGTAATGCCAAACAAAGTGAAACGATAAATCCAATTCCGTAAAGAAAGCCTTCAGCCATCTTCATCTCCCTTTCATGTTCGTAAATCGAATCGCGCCGTCCGCCTGGTCTATGTAATAAGGACAGGCCGTGTCCGACTCACACCTGCGACAGTACGGGATTGATTTGATGTATCCGCCTTAGAACTATCGCCGGAATGAATTATACGCTGTTTGAAAAAGAACTTCCACTCTCATTTTCAAGCAATTTTCGCTGAATTCGGCAATTTTCTGCGCTACTTAGTGGTATTTTAGCACTTTCTCTTTATCGCGCATCACTTTGAGGGCAAATTTCGGCAATACAAGCATGCGAGCCGCGCGCGTCGGCTGCTTCATGAGCCGGTAAAACCACTCGAGCCGAAGCCGCTGGAACAGCTTGGGCGCACGCTTCACGACGCCGGCAATAACGTCGAAACTGCCGCCGACGCCCATCATAATCGGAACGCCAAGCGCTTGCTTATGCTTCGCGATCCAAGGCTCCTGCGTGTCGACCGACCGGGCAACGAACAACAAGTCCGCTTGCGCAGCATGGACCTCAGCCACAACCTCCGCATCTTGATCGGCGCCGAAATAGCCATTGCGATAGCCCGCGATGATAAGCCCCGGATATTGTTCACTTACCCGCTTTGCCGTCGCCTCAATAACATCCTGCGAGCTGCCAAGCAGGAACACCCGCCATCCGCGTTCCTGGCCGAGCCGGAACAGCTCATGCATCAGGTCGTAGCCTGCGACACGCTCTGCTACGGGATGGCCGACACGGGACGCAGCCCACACGACGCCTGTTCCATCCGGCACGACGAGCTCCGCGCTGCGCATCGCTTGGTCGAATACCGGGCTCTCCAGCGCCGCCATGACCATGATCGGATTGCCAGTGATGATATGCGTAAGCTGGCGCTTCTCGATCCGCTGCATCAGCTGGCGTATCGTATCCTTCATATTCAGCTTAGAGAATTCGATGCCGTAAATCCGTACCGTAGGCACATTCATCGGCGCTGATTGGGCGCTTGCTGCAGCTTCTGTTGGCCGCAGCGTCGTGGACTGGCTCATTTTGGGCGTTCACCTCTATTAGTATGACGAAGCAGGCCGACAATTTGTTTCGCCGGTATCCGTGCTTCTTGCTTAAGTTGTTCAATGGCCGCGCGGTGTGCCGCAAGCCAGGTCTCCGGTTGGTCGATCAACGCCGCCGCCGCCTTCGAAAAAGCTTCGGGATCGAGCGCTTCGGTCGTGCCGATCGCCGTAAGGCCGAGACGCTTCAGGAACTGATCGATCTTCGGGTCATAGGACAGACCGAGCATCGGCACCGATTGGTTCGCCGCATAGATGAGCGCATGCAGCCTCATCCCGAAGAGCATGTCGCACTTGCTGACCTCCAGCAGCATTCGCTGGGGGTCGTCGCCGGCATCCACGAGCTCGGCGCTGCTGCCCGGGCCGAGCTCGCCCAGCCGTTCCATCACCCACTTCGAAGTCTCTTGGTCGGAGGGGGTGTGGAACGGAAGGAACCGCAGCCGCACCGCCCGGCTGCGGGCCAGCGCGCCAAGCGCGTCCGCCGCGCGAGCCAGGTCGGCTTCATCTTTGCGCCAATGGCGCAAAGATACGCCTACGACCGGCGCCTGCGCGCCATCCTGCGGAGCCGCACCAGCTGCGGCGGCTCCGGCACCGCTCGCTGCCGCGCCATCCTGCGGCAGCGGCAGCCCCATGACCGGATCGGGCACAATGTCGATCCGGTCCGAGCTCACGCCGAGCCGCCCGAGCAAAGCGGCGGATTCGGCGTCACGCACCGACACATACGCGCTGCGCTTCATGACGCCGCGAATGAGCGGATCCATCCACCGGCGGTTCACCGGCCCAATGCCTTGGGCGTAGATGAACGTCGGCTTACGCAGCAGCTGGGCGAGCTTGATGACGCCCGTGTAATAAGGAATCGTCAGCGCGCCGGTCGCATCCTGCAGCAAGCTGCCGCCGCCGCTGATGAGTCCGTCGCTTGCGCGGATCGCACCGATGACTTCGCGTAGACGCATCCGATGGGCCGCCTTCACGCCGTACATCTGCGTTGTCCAGGCCGGATCGATCGACAGGACGATCGGCTCGATCGTAACGCCCTGCGCCTTGCCTTCTTCCGCCAAGGCGAACAGGATCGATTTGAGCACCGCCTCGTCGCCGCTGTTCCGGAAGCCGTAATAGCCGGAGATAACAACGCGCCTTACTTCAGGTTTTGTCTGATTGCCGGTACGAAGCGCTGAAGCCATTTCCGCCAAACCCCTTCCAGTACCTGCCACACGCCAATCATGACAAGACCGATAATCGCGCCGAGCACAAGACCGAGTAGGATTCGGATAAGCGAGATGTGCAGCGGTGTATGGATATGTGCGAACGTATCAACCATCGACAGTTGACCGATCGATCCTACGATAAAGAATACCCACGCCGCGCGATAGCGAAGCGCAAGGAAAAGCCCGAATAAGAATAAAGGATGCGAGAGCATGAACTCCTTCGTCCGAGGGCGGACGCCGAAAGTCGTCTCCAGCACATTGCGCATCAGCAGCTCGAATGTCGAGGCTTCTCCGGCATTGCCGGTACGCGACAGATAGTACATGCCGGCCACGCCGAGCACAGCCGCCACGACGACCCACAATACCGTAATCTGCATCTGAAGCAGCTTGCGGATATTCCCGATCAGCGTGCCGCTCGTAAAGAGGAACACGTACAGAGCGGACAGCGCGATCGGCGCCAAGTGTAGCAGGCTTACGCCGCGGAACTGCTCAAGCACGAGCGAGTACGTCATGTTGTTCAGAAGTCCGAAGACATAAGGGATGCCCAGCAAGGACATAACCGACGTCATGACGAAGATGGACAGTGCCATCGTCAGTCTCCGACCGGCGCTGAGGCCAGGGAAGAACCAATTCAGCCCACCAATTCCTTTGCCTTCCGAAGCGCCGCCGACAGGGCGAAGATTACCGGTCGTATGCGCTTTGACCCGCCCGATCGCCCAAATAATCGCAAGCGTCGGCGCGCTGATCGAAGCACCGAGCGCGAGCCCTTGTTCGAGCGTCGACTTGGACAAGACGTGCAAGCCTGCGCTGCCGATCAGTCCGAGAACGAACACCGGAATGATACTGGCTGGAATAAACGCATTGACGAGCAGCGTAATTAACGCGATCGCTCCCAGACATAACAGCGCTTTGAGCGCCTTGTGCCACGTTGGCGGCGTCTCGTAATCGAATTGCTCGGCTTGGCCAATCTCGAAGCCGCGGTCATTCAGTTTCTTGATCGCTTCGCCTTCGCCGCTCAGCGCATCATAGAGATTATCCAGCGAGTTGACTACGGCCGACTTCGCGCTGCTGCGCATCGGCGCCGTGTTCAGGTAGAACATGCGGATATTGCGGTCTTTGGCCGCGAGATGGAACCGGTCTGCAATCGCTTCCGGCGACATCGCGGACGCGTCGGCGTCCGAGAGCGAATACAACCTCACAAGATTATAATGCGTCAAATACGCGAGCGAATTCATGCCTTTTTGCCCTTTGGCGATCGGCGCCTCGATTGCGGAGACGCCGATGTCGTATTTGTTCAGCAGAGCCGCGAAGCTCTCCAGGCTCTTCTTCTCGGCATTATCCGCGTAGCCTTTCACCGCATCGCCATCGAACAGGATTCGGCGGACGCCAAGCTGCTGGTATTCCGCGAGCTGCTTGTCCACCATTTGTTGATTATACGGAATTCGATCCGACAGGCGAGGCACAATACTGAAGCCCGCTGCGTGAATCGATTGCAGGGCGATCGGGTCCGGATTCATCGGCTTGAGCATCGCATTCTCTACCGGGGTTTCCAGCACAAGCCCCGAGCGGCCGCCAAAAGACCATGGCCGAACGGCGATCTCCCAAGCCTCGAACGTTTGCTCGATCATGGGACGAAGCGCCGCTTCCTCCTCCGCTCCAGTAAAGAGCAGGTACGTGTAGTTCTCGTCCAGCGGAGCCGGCTTGTCCGCAAGCTCTGCCGCAGCCGCGGAGTTATACACGGCCAAGCGGTCCGACCAGACCATCTCTTCGAGGGAGGTCTCGAAGACCGCCATCGACGTTACGCCCGCTTCTTTCATATTGCCCAGCTGTTCTTCAATAAAAGCTTTCGGATGCGCCTGGTACGACGCTACCTGAACCAAATCCCGGTAATCGAAGACGAATTCGACTTTCTCTGCCGTATCTTCCATCTGCCAGCGCGCCGCGCCTAGCGGCAAAGCCGCCAGGACGCCTGCGAGCGTCAGCACCCACATTAACGCGCGTGCTCTACGATTCCACTGCTGCCACGATTGTTGCACGCCTTCCACTCCTTAAGCCTTGTTATCTACCCGCTCCATGACGGCTTGCGTCAGGGCGCCGATTGCCGCGCTTGCTTCTTGTCTCGATGTGCCGCGAACCGCGAAATACACTTTGATCTTCGGTTCCGTGCCGGATGGACGCAGGCAGAACCACGAGCCGTCCTCGAGCAGGAATTTCAATACGTTCTCCGGCGGCAGTCCGCCCAAGCCTGGCGCATAGTCCAGTACCTGGGATACCTTCACGCCTGCCACTTCGGCCGGCGGGTTCGTGCGCCAGTCGGTCATGATGCCGGCGATCTGCTGAACGCCGTCCAGACCTTTAAGCGTGCGGGATTCCAAATGCTCCAGGTACGTGCCGAACTTCTCGTACAGCTCAAGCAGCACATCGTATAGCGTCTTGCCTTGCGCTTTGTAATACGCAGCTGCTTCCGCAATCAGCAGGGAGCCGATAACCGCGTCCTTGTCGCGCGCATACGTGCCCGCGAGGTAGCCGTAGCTTTCCTCGTAGCCGAACAGGAACGTTTTGGCGCCGGACTGCTCGAACTGCGTCATTTTCTCGCCGATATATTTGAAGCCGGTCAATGTGTTCACAACGTCAGCGCCATAGTGGCGCGCGATATCCGCACCCATCTCGCTCGTTACGATCGTCTTGACGACAATGCCGTTCGCCGGCAGCTGGCCGCGCTCTTGCAGCGTCGAGAGCAAGTAGTTGACCATGATCGCGCCGGACTGGTTGCCGGAGAGGACCACGTACTCGCCTTCATTGTTGCGCACGACCGCGCCTACGCGGTCAGCATCCGGGTCGGTGCCGATAATAATGTCCGCGCCTACCTCGCCCGCCAGCTTGATCGCCAGCGTGAACGCTTCGCGTTCTTCCGGGTTCGGCGATTTGACCGTGCTGAAGTAGCCATCCGGCTGCTCTTGCTCAGGCACGATATGCACGTTCGTGAAGCCAGCAGCAGCAAGTACGCCGCGCACAGGCAGATTGCCCGAACCGTGCAGTGCGGTGAATACGACCGATACATCCTTCGCCAGGCCATTCTTCAAAAGCTCCAGGTTCGGGCTGTTGGAGACAACCGTATCGACGTACTTGCGGTCCTCTTCTTCGCTCAGCCATACCAGCAAGCCTTGCGACTCCGCCTCTTCGCGGCTGATCCGTTTCACTTGATCGAAGCCGGTCACTTGCGCAATATGGCCGATCGCTTGCTCCGCATCCGCAGGCACCAGCTGGCAGCCGTTCTCGTCGTACACTTTGTACCCGTTATACTCCGGCGGGTTATGGCTCGCCGTGATAACGATACCGCTCGATGCGCCCAGCGAACGAACCGCGAACGACAGTTGCGGCGTAGGACGCAGCGAAGTGAACAGGTAAGTCTTAATGCCGTTAGCCGCAAGCACGAGCGCCGAGTCGAGCGCGAATTCAGGCGAGTTGTTGCGGGAATCATGCGCGATCACAACCGATGGCTTGTCTGTGCGTTCGCTCAGCCAGTTCGCGAGTCCTTGTGTCGCTTTGCCAACCGTATATTGATTCAGCCGATTCGTTCCCGCGCCCATGACGCCGCGAAGGCCGCCTGTGCCGAACTCCAGATCGCGGTAGAACCGGTCCTCAATCTCCTTCGTATTGCCGCTGATCGAGGAAAGCTCTGCTTTCGTCGCTTCATCGATAAGGGCATCCCCCAACCAAGCCTCGTAACGTTCAATTGCATTTTGTGTCATTGTCCAGTTCCTTCCTCTCCGTTATTTCTTTTCTTTCCTATCTATGTGTTATTCATGTATGTACCGAGGTCAAAAAAAATTTACGCCTTCTTCGGATCCTGCAGCGCGAACATAATCTCGCCTTCGGCCACGATCTTGTCGCCGACCTTGGCGGTTGCTTGTCCTTTGCCGATCGGCCCTTTCAGACGGGTAATCTCGACTTCCAAGATGAGCTGATCGCCCGGCGTCACTTGTCCGCGGAAGCGGAAGTTATCGATACCGGCGAAGAATCCGATCTTCCCGCGATTGGCTTCTACCATTAGAATAGCGACCGTTCCGACCTGCGCGAGCGCTTCGACGATCAATACCCCGGGCATAACCGCGTATTCGGGAAAATGGCCCGTAAAGAAAGGCTCGTTCATCGTCACATTCTTAAGGCCCACGGCGCGTTTGCCTTCTTCGACCTCCAGAATGCGGTCCACCAGCAGGAACGGCGGACGATGCGGAATAATTTGCTGAATTTGTTGAATATCGAGCATGATAAAAGCTCCTTTCGCGTCAATACGTAATATTTTGATTCGTTGCGTGCAAGACTAAGCTTATCCTTCGTGGGACTGCAGTCACGAGGGTTAAGATAAGGGGGTCTGACCGAGAATGGCCGTAAAGCGCCGCTTGGTTAGACTTCTTTTTTGTTCGCGGAAGGGTATCGTACGCAGGGAATTACGGAATATGGGTGGTGCGTGCAGACCCTTGAGCGCCATCCGTCTTGTAGCGGTTCAGCCGAGCGAACAGCACGACATAGATGACCGACGTCAGGAACGAGAACAGAATCACGCCCCACAGATAGGCCTGCGCGAACGGCAGCTCGAAGAAAATGAAGACGATGGCGGCATAATACAGCACCGTCGTTAATTTCCCCATCCAGTTGGCCGGTACGGTCTTTTTTCCCCGAAAATGAAAAAACGCCGACCCCGCGATCATCCCCAGATCCCGTATGAAGAAGGCAACGCAGGCTCCCCAATGTAAATGCCCGGTCACGAGCAGGGAAATGATGACGGCAATCATCATGGACTTGTCGGCCAGCGGGTCCAGCATGGCGCCGATCATGGTCACCTGGCCGTTACGACGCGCCAAATACCCATCCAGAATATCGGTTAATCCGGCAGCCAGCACGACGACGAGCGCCCACTTCATATGGCCGGAAGCAAACACCAGGATGTAGACCGGAATAAGCGCGAACCGCAGCATCGTTAGCATCGTAGGGAAATTCAACCTTCATGCCCCCTTACCTTTTTCTGGGCGGTTCAAAGTTCCTCACTCATTATACCTCTCGCGCGCTAAAAATAAAACCTCCGCAACCCTTGTCCTATCGGCGTTTTCATCGTTTTTTTCATAAGCCTTAAGTCGCAACTTTCTTCCTTTTTTCCGCTAGCTCTTCAATCTCGCAACCGCCCTGCCGTTATTAATAGAAGGTAACAAGGCCATAGGTTTGCGTCTCCGGTATTAAGATTGGGAATGCAGCATTGGCCGATGCCTAATAAATTAAAGCAGGTGAAAACAGTTTGATGAAGACAACTATGCGAAGAGATGCAAGGGTTGCGCCGCGTTCGATCGTAGCTTCCGTCCTCGCGCTCGTCCTGATGCTAACCTTTATGAATGGTATCGTACGGGCCGCCGAAGAAACCGTGACGAGCATCGCGTTCGAGACTTCGCCATCCACGACGATCTATATTAGCGAGAGCACCATCCAACTGAATGTCATCGCGACGACATCCGCCAACAATACGAAAGACGTAACGAGCAGTGCGATCTGGACATCGTCCAACCCCTCCGTGGTGAAAGTAAGCGGCGGTCTGCTGACCCCGCTGACAAGCGGCACCGCGAAGATCAGCGCACAATACGGCTCTTATAAAATATCGGTCGACCTGACTAGCGAATACCGCTATGACAGCATTACGATTAATTCCGACGGCGACGCAGCGCCGGATAAGATGGATTTTGCAGTGGGTGAGAAGCCGAGCTTTACGTTGTCCGCCGTCAAGGGCAGCACGACGACGGATTCCATCGCCGATGCCACGTGGACAAGCTCCTCGCCTTCGGTTGCAACTGTCAGCGACAAGGGCGAAGTCACCTTGATCGCGGCGGGCGAAACGACGATTACCGCTTCTTATAAAGGAAGAAAAGATACGGTCGTACTGAACGTCTCCTCGCCATACAGCAGTTTCGAAATCTCGCCGGATGGCTTGCTGGAACTTAAAACCGGCAACGATACGTTTAATTTGAAGGTTAACGCCACAAAATCGTCGGACGGCACAGCTGTCGACGTGACGGCAGATGCGGAATGGACTTCGAGCAACACCGGCGTCGTCAAGGTAGACAAAGGCGTCGTTACCTCGGTCGGCGCAGGTACGGCTACGATCACGGTCACTCATCACGGCGTGAGCGATTCGATTACCGCCGTCGTGCGTCCTGCCCATGAGGCAATGCGCATTACCCCTTCGGCTGAGCAGCATATTCTGCTCAAGGGCGGCCCGATCGATTTCTCCGTCGCCGTTCCGAACGATAACAACCAATGGCAAACGGTCACGAATGCAACTTGGACCTCCAGCGATATTTATGTCGCGACCGTGGACAGCAATGGCCGCGTAACGCCGAAGGAAATCGGCCAGACAAAAATTACGGCAAGCTATAAAGGCTTGACGAAGACGGTCGTAGTCAACGTCTACCCGACGATCGACACGATGGAGGCGGCATCCGATGAGATCGACGCCTTCGTAGACGAGCAAGTGAAGCTCCCTAGCGTAACGGCTATGACGCTCTGGGAAGAAAAATTCGATATCTCGAATCTGGTTAGTTGGACGAGCAGCAATACTTCCGTCGTTGAGCTTAAAGACGGCAAGTGGATCGGCAAACAAGTCGGCGAAGCGGTACTGACGGCTTCGGTCCAAGGCAAGAGCGTCTCCGTTACGGTCACGATTAGCGAAAAGCCGCTTGCGCTCACAACCGATGCATCGAATATCTCGCTTGTTATCGGCAAAGAAGTAGCGCTTCCGTCCGTTACGGTCGTTAATGAAAGCGGGACGGAAGAAGATGTAACGGACAAGGCAACTTGGAAAGCGTCCTCCCCGAACTTGCTGATCAAAGCGCCTAAGATGAAGGGACTTCTCAAGTCATCGGTCACGCTGACAGCCACTTATCTGGGCAAAACGACTACGTTCAAAGTCACGATCGAAGAAGAAGTTACGAAGCTGTTCATCGATGCCTCGTCGCTGACGTTGAATACGGGCAAGACCAAGTCGTTCAAAGTTACCGGCGTCTACAAGAACGGCAATTCCGTTAACTTGAGCACGAAAGTCAACTTCTCGCTCAGCAACGAGACGGTCGCTTCGATGAGCAACAATGTCATCAAAGGCATCGCCGAAGGTACGACGGTCGTAACCGGTACCTATCAGGACAAGACGGTCACGGTCGTCGTGACGGTACAGCCAAGACTGACGAAGTTAACCATTACGAACAGAACGCTAACCCTCGCGCCAGGGTCTGCCCTGACGATGAAGGTAACGGCAACTTATGATACCGGAAAAGTCGTAGATGTGACGAAAAGCGCGATTTGGACTTCGTCCAAGGAAACGGTCGCCACGGTAAACAGCAGCGGCCAAATCGCAGCGGTTGCCAAAGGGGTATCGACGGTTAAAGCGGTATTCGAAGGTAAAACCGTTACGGTTCGCGTTACCGTTAAGCCATAATACGCTATGAAGCGGACGCCGTTTTCCTCCTTGAAAGCTTGCTTTCAAGAGGAGAACGGCGTTTTTGTCATGCTCGTTATGCCCCCCGCAGCAGCGGAATCAGGAGGCTGATTCCCTGATTACCATGCCGAACGCAAACAAGAGCACCTCCGCCTACCTCGGCGGTTGTGCTCTTGTTCGTCATGCTATCGTTACTTGTCCTGGAACACCAGATCGTACATGTGCTTCCACGTCTCCCATTGGAACACTTCGTCCCCTGGCGCCTTGCCAACGACGGTGAATCCGATGTAGAGACCGCCCAGAAGACAGCCGACACATAGAATAGGGACGATGCTCTTGCGCAGGATCCATAGCAAAACGCGAAGCGCCGGATGCCTGCGGGCACGCGCTTCGCTCTTGCGGCCAGTCTCCTGGTCAGCTATCTCCTCGCGGGATTGACCGCCGCCGCCGGCAATGCCCTGCAGCGTCGCCCGCTCTGGCGAGGTAAGCCCTTCTAGTATCGTTACGGTTTCTTTCTTCGTTTCCATTATGCTGTACCACTCATTTCTTACGCGCGAAGGTTATTAGCCAGACCCATCATCGTGTCGCTGGAAGTCAGCGCTCTGGCCGTCAGCTGATAAGCCCGTTGCACGGTGGTCAATTCCGTCATTTCTTCGGTCAGGTCGACGTTAGACTGTTCTAGATAGCCTTGCCTAATCGTAATATCGCTATCCGTACCGGCGTCTACTTCCGTCAGCACATCGCCTACGTTCATACCATCGGCAATCGTATAGAGATTGTCGGCTACTTGCGTCAGCATGGCCGGCTTCTGCGCCTGCATCAGTCGAACCTGGCCGATCGTCTCGAACTCTCCCGCTTGCGATTGGCTGACGATAGACCCATCTTCATCGATCCGCACCGACTTGGCGTTCGTCGGCAGAATGATCCGGTCGCCGTCAGTGCCTACCACGGGATAACCTTCCTTGGTCGTCAAGATCGTCTCGCCGCTAGCGTCCATAGTCGCTTGGAAGGCGCCGTTACGTGTATATGCAGTCGTGCCTGCGTCATCGGTAATCACTTCGAACAAGGCATTGCCGCTAATCGCCAGGTCATAAGGCAGATCGGTCTGTTGCAGCGGACCTTGAGACAGATCCGGTTGAATCGAGACAAGCCGCGAACCCCACCCTTGATTGAAGCCAAGCGGCGAACGGCGTCCCGGCTGCGAGAAATCCTCCGGCTGCTGCGTCATCGTCGTCAGCAGATCCTCGAAGGACGCTTCTTTACGTTTATATCCTACCGTATTTACGTTAGCAATGTTATCCGCCAGCAGGTCTAATTTCTGCTGCAGTCCGTTCATGGACACCATGGCATTAATCATCGAGCTGTTCATGCTGCTTGCCTCCCGTGCGAAGATATGTTGGTGCGGACTAATCCGTTATACGACATGAAGCCGGCCGAAGTTGCGCATACTAAGCCATACCTTGTCACGATTAGACGCGGCCGACCTCGTTCACCGCTTTGTCCAAGCTCTTATCGTAGAACTGAATGACCTTCTGGTTCGCTTCGTAGGCGCGAGCCGCCGACATCAGATCGACCATCGATTGAGCCGAGTCCACGTTCGAGCGCTCCAAGTATCCTTGGCGCACTTCTACGCGTTCGCCAGCTGTCAGCGTCTGTGCCGCTTCGTCGCCCTCAAGCGCGAACTTGCCGTTACCGACGCGAACAAGATTGTTCGGATTATCGACGCGGGAGATGAGCAGCTGCCCCGCTTGCTGTCCCGTCACCGGATTCACAAGCCGGAAGTCGGACGTAACCGTATACTGATCCATTGAGGCGTTCGCAGGCAGCTGAATCGGCGCTCCGTTCTGTCCTAGCACGGTAGAACCGTCGCCGGTCACGAGATAACCCTGATCATTAACCGAGAATCGGCCGCCGCGCGTATAACGCATCTCGCCGGACGGGTCCTGAACGGTGAAGAAGGCTTGCGGCTGATACGTCACTTCCCCGTCTTCGGATACCGATTTGCCGGAATCGTCGAAGGCGACGCCCGGTACTTCAATATCGGACATAATCGCAAAATCGGACGAGCGGTTCGTCTGCATCAGATCGCCCTGCAACTGCATGGCGATGCTTTCTTCCGCCAGAACGCCGGTATTGAGCCGTCCGACCGACGTCTTGTTCTTGCCTTCGTTCAGCGCAATCATCATTTCCGGGAAGGAACGCGTTACCGCATTCGTCTGCTTGTAACCCGGTGTATTAATATTCGCAATGTTGTTGGTGACTGTATCATGACGGTGCTGTTGCGCGATCATCCCCGCTGCAGCCGTGTACAAACCTCTTAACATGTTAACGTTCCTCCTCGTATCGCTTCTCCCGCATACGGAAAGAAGCATAGCTGCTTAAGGATAGGCATTCGATACGTTGTATATCGGCATGAGCCGCGCAAAGTTGAAGAGCAGCTTGTCCAATCCAATGGACTAACTTGCGCCTCGGCACGCTCCCCTAAAGCGTCCTACCCGCACAAACACTGAGCTTGTCCGCTTTGCCGGCTCTATAATCCGCCTAAAACTTACCTTCTCTTGATCGCTAATGCCTACCTTAATCCAAGCTATATCTTACGCGGAGAACGATCGAGATAGTCGAGCAGCAGGCCTGTCCCTTTCACGACGCAATGCATCGGATCCTCGGCAATGAGGACGGGCACCTTCAGTTCCTCCGCAAGGAGTGCATCCAAACCGTCCAACATGGCGCCGCCGCCCGTCAGAATAACGCCGCGGTCGATAATATCCGCCGACAATTCCGGCGGTGTCCGCTCCAGCACCGACTTGGCTGCCGCCACGATCGACGATACCGGCTCCCACAGCGCTTCGCGCACTTCGTCCGAATGAATCGTTACCGTCAGCGGCAAGCCGGATACCATATCCCGTCCGCGAATATCGATCTCGTCCCGGCGTCCGGTATTGTATACCGTCGCAATCTTGATCTTAATATCCTCGCTGGTCCGTTCGCCGATTAGAAGCTTGTACTTATTCTTGATGTAGCGCATGATCGCGGAATCGAACTTGTCCCCCGCGACTTTAATAGAAGAGGCGGTGACGATATCGCCCATGGAAAGAACAGCGATATCCGTCGTGCCGCCGCCGATATCGACGACCATATTGCCGCTAGGCTGATAGATGTCCATGCCTGCGCCAATTGCTGCCGCTTTAGGTTCCTCTTCTAAGAAGACGTCCTTCGCGCCGCTGCGTTCTGCCGCTTCGCGAATCGCTTTTTGTTCGACTGACGTAATATTCGTAGGCGCGCAGATGAGAATGCGCGGCCGGCTGTACCAGGAACGCGCACCGATCCGGTCGATGAATGCCTTGAGCATGATCTCCGTAATCTCGAAATCCGCAATAACCCCATCGCGAAGCGGCCGGATGGCGATGATATTGCCTGGCGTACGGCCTACCATCCGGTGCGCTTCCTCGCCTACGGCGAGCACTCGTTTAGTTTCGCTCTCGATCGCAACGACCGAAGGCTCATCCAGTACGACGCCCCTCCCCTTCACGTGAATGGACACATTCGCTGTCCCTAAATCAATACCGATATCCTTGCTAAACATACGTCTTAAGTCCCCCAAAGCGAATAGTAGTCGATCCCTGGAAAGACCGCTGTGGCCATCCCTGGAAAGACCGCTGTGGCCATCCCTGGCAGCGCCAGCAGTCTCCATCCGGAGAAATATAGGCACGCGTATAGGCATCGCCTTATACTGTTCTATATTTCCAAAAATGCTATCGTACAGTATTCGCTGAAATCAACGAAATTCCTCTATTTTTGTAGAAAAAATCGCTTACGTTTTAGCCGCGGCCACCACTTCACGTTTGCGTCCTGTACTCTTCTTATACTTGATTTTCGTGGCCTCTCCTCCCCTTAAGTGCCGGATCGATTTGTGATACTCCAGGATATGCTTCACCTGGTCCGCCAAATCGGGATTTATCTCCGGCAAACGCTCGGTTAAATCCTTGTGCACCGTGCTTTTGGAGACGCCAAATTCCTTAGCGATCGTTCGTACCGTATGCTTCGTCTCGACGATGCAACGGCCGATCTTGATGGTCCGTTCTTTGATGTAATCGTGCACGCTCCCGCCTCCCTACTCGAGATAGTTTGGTACATTATATGAGGGGGTCGGGTAGATATTCTTTGTGTCCAAGCATGACAAGCCAAGTTGTGCAAATATTTTCAAAAAAGTACGAGTTAAACGGGTAAATAGACGTCAAGAGCAGGGATTTTCCCTGCCCTTGCCGCCTATCGAGCCCATTCACTATTCCGCTTGTTGGTTAAGCAGCGCCGTCGGGTTGACTGCATTTCCGTTCTGGCGTACTTCGAAGTACAAGTGGTTGCCCAGGTCCTTGCCGATTTCGTTGCGGCCGGCTTTGGCAATGATCTGCCCTTGCTCTACCGAGTCGCCGACTTGAACCAATACGCCGGTCAAGCTTTGGTACACGGTCGTCAAACCGTCCGCATGCTTGATCTCAATGATATTGCCGTTCGTCGGATGCTGCATGACGATGCTTACTTTACCGCTGAGCGCTGCGGAGACGTCGAACGATTTGTCGCCTTCTGCCGTCAGGTTGATGCCTTGGCTTGTCGTAAACGTATCGTTCACTTGCAAGATTGCGGATTGACGCTCTTCCGCCGTTGCTTTCTCATCATAGAAGTTGGTGGCGACCGTTACCTTTTCGGCTGTCGGCCATGCCAGCGTCTCGCTTTCGGATGCCACTACTGCTTCGTCTGTCTCTACAGGCGTCTGTTCAACCTCGGTTCCCGTCTCTGTACCTTGCGTGGTCTCGGCTACAGGTGTTGTCGTCGTTGCTGTGTCTTCCGGCGCCCGATAGATCCACATTAAGGTAACGATGATTGCCGCCGCTGCCATGAATGCTGCCGGCGCTGCCCATTTCTTCGAAAGCAGCTTCTTCCAAGCAGATGTTTTGACGGCACTTGCTCCCAGACCGTTTTTGGGAGTTTCTTGCGATTGTTTCGGTTTGTTTTGATCATTCATATTCGATCACCTCATCAAGCATTGTTGCCAGAACCTAGCAGTTTATACGTGAGGCTTTCGAGTTTTTTAAGATTATAAGCTTTGCAATCTTCTAGAGTCGATCCGGTAGCTTCATCGCCTGCTCCACAGCCGTGCCGGAGTAGTAGTGGGCGAGAATCTGCTTGGCCGTAGAGCCCGCTTGCGCCATACCGTTCGCGCCCCATTGGCTCATGCCGACGCCATGCCCGAATCCATACGTGGTGAACACTATATCATCGCCGTCTATCTTCCATTCGAATTGCGAGGAAGCCAGCTCCAATTTCTCTCGAACCTCTCGGCCGCTGAAAGTTTTGCCGCCGACCGCAATCTCCCCGATCCGCTTTCCCTCCGTCCGGTTCAGCACGCGCATCGAGGCGACGGCGTTCTTCTTGACGCCAAGCTTGCTCGCGGCTGCGCTCAGCTTCATCGTTACGCTTGCTTTGTAACGCGGCGAGATCGCTTTATCCCACGGGCTCGTCACGCTTTGCAAATACGGAATATCCGTCGACCAGTAGTCGCCGGAGTTCTCGGTATAACCGTTGCTGGTGGAGAAGAACGCCGCCTGGATCGGTTCGCCGCCGTAAGTGATGATCATGCCTTTGGTCTCCTCAACCGCCCGGGTCAGCTTAGCCAAGTTGGCTTCCTTCACCTCGCCCTTCCACTGGGTGAGGAGCGTCTTGAGCGGCACGTATACCTGATGCTGCACCGTATCGGTCACATCGGCCGCAACCGTAGGATTGCCGCTCGTATCCTCGCTCTTCAGCCTACGGTAAATATACGTTCGCGCCGCGATCGCTTGCGCCTTAAGCGCCTCCAGTTCAAAATCGACCGGCATCTCGCCGGCCAGCACGCCTCTAACGTAGAATTCGATCGGCAGCGTCTCGATGCGCTTGTCCTCCGTGACGAAGACGCGGACCTGCATCCGTTCATAGTCGCTGTAGGTCCGCGCCGCCGCAGCTTGTCCGGCCCCAACGCTTTTGCCGCTGCCGCCCGCCGGCGGGTTAGTCGCCTTCTCGCCCGTATTCGCTTGGGCCGCCTTACCCTGCACCGCCTTGCTCCCCTGCTGCTGTTCAGCAGCTGCCTGACCGCTCGTCTTGCCCGAATTATCATTGTACTCCTGTAGGATCGGGGCGGATTCCACCTGACCGGGAGGCAAGCCGCCCTGGCCGCCTCCGAGCAGCTGGCTCTTAATTAGTACAATGACCAATATGCCGGAGGCAAAACTCGCCCCCCATTTGCCCAGCTCCCGCCGCCTGTTCCGGCGCTTCGTCTGCCATCTCATCTGCACCTGCATCCTGCTCCCTTCCTTAAGCTGAACCATGCTGCCTCTCGACTGACTTGGCTTACCCTATCTCTGCTCTTAGTCTATGAGGAGGGCTGATAGGCTAGAACATCCGGAAGGGCACGAAGCGGCGAGAAATGAGCGATCTGTCGGGGAAGCGCCTCCGCAAATTGTCTGAAAATAGCCAAATATGGTATAGTAGGTCATTAAGATGCGGTAAAACCGGCCTTAGAGTACGGCGAAGCGGAGTATAGGAGCGCGGCGAATCTGTCAACAATTCATAGATAAGGAAGCGCCTAGGCGCATGCTTGCTTCAATGAAGAAGCGTCCTGCCGTTCGCGAACCGTTAAACCGTGCATCGGATCGATATTAGTTAAAGGTTGTGGTTCTCATTTGGCGATATGCTGCCATCGTGCTCTGGTGTGCCGTTCTGTTCGTCGGTACGTGCACGGTAAGCGCAAGCTTGCTCATCCATCACTTCACCATTGATTTTCAACTTAGCTCACCGCGGTGGTCCGAACTGTTCAAGCTGGACATCATCCCGCGCAGCGATACGTTCATTATTCAAAAAATCGGCCATTTCACCGGTTTCTTCATTCTCTCCCTGCTCATGACCCGCAACGGGCGACAGCCGAAGGGGCTGATCTATGCCGTGCTGTATGCGCTGTTGACCGAAATCCTGCAGCTGTTCTTCAGCCGCGACGGACGGCTGTTCGATGTCGTCATTGATTCGGCCGGCATCTTCCTCGCGTACGGCCTATGCCGGTTACGCCTCAACCGGCGCCGTATGCGGCCTTAGCGGGCATGATCAGATGAAACGGGAATCCGTGGTTCTAGGTATGTTATCTACGCTTAGCATGTACAAAAAACGGCGCAAAAAAAGAGCAAGCGATCTTAAACTTAAGATCGCTTGCTCTTGGTCTTTCTATTAGGTTACCGCCCATGTCGGCTGTGGCTTCAGACGAGCGACTTCCTTCTCACGCTTCGGCTTCTCGATGCTAGGCTCGAGCGATGCTGCGGCGATAACCGCTTCCGGTTGACCTACCGCTGCACTGACAGCAGCTTCTACGCCCGTTGCCAGGACATGAACCTTGTCGCTGCTAGCCTGCTCAACCGCCTCATGACGCTCGATAATCGCTCCGAGACTCGACAGCTTGCCTGTGATGTCCACGTAACCGCGGTCCACATGATGGATGCCGGTTACTTCCGTATCTCCATCGGCAATCAATGCCGCGCAGATCAGCGCAGCGCCTGCGCGAAGGTCTGTTGCACATACTTTGGCGCCTACGAGCGGCACGCCGCCGCTAATAATCGCCGTACGGCCTTCTACCTTGATCTGGCCGCTCATCTTGCTGAATTCCTCAACATGCATGAAGCGGTTCTCGAATACCGTCTCGGTTACGACGCTCGTGCCTTCCGACGCCATAAGCAGCGCCATCATCTGAGACTGCATGTCGGTCGGGAAGCCCGGATAAGGCAGCGTCTTCACGTCGACGCCTTTGAGCGGCTTGGTTGCGCGTACGCGCAGGCCGGTCTCCGTCTCCGTAATCTCGACGCCCATCTCCTCCATCTTGGAGATGACCGGCGCCAAGTGATCGGCGATCGCGCCTTCGACATGGACATCGCCGCCGGTAATGGCAGCTGCAATCATGTAAGTACCCGCCTCAACGCGGTCCGGAATTACCGTATGGTGAACGCCAACCAGCTTATCGACGCCTTCGATCCGAATAACGCCTGTTCCTGCGCCGCGAACGACTGCGCCCATCGCATTCAGATAGTTCGCGAGGTCGACGATCTCCGGCTCCTTCGCCGCGTTCTCGATCGTCGTCGTGCCTTGAGCCAGCACGGCAGCCATCATAATGTTCTCGGTTGCGCCTACACTGGCGACGTCCAGATAAATCTTCGCGCCCTTCAATCTGCCGCTCGTACGAGCTTCAATGAAGCCGTGGCCGAGCATGATCTCCGCGCCCATCGCTTCGAAGCCCTTCAGATGCTGATCGATCGGACGAGTCCCGATCGCGCATCCGCCTGGGAGCGAAATTCGTGCGCAACCCATACGAGCTAGGAGCGGACCCATCACGAGGAAGGAGGCACGCATTTTGCGAACCAAATTGTAAGGGGCTTCATATGACGACAACTGCTGCGCGGAGATGCGCATCGTTTCGTTCTCGTATGATAGGCTTGCGCCGAGCGCGCCAAGCACTTGTTGAATGGTGTTCACATCGTCTAGAAAAGGAACGTCAGCGATGACGCTTTCTCCCTCTTGTGCAAGTAACGTGGCCGCGAGTATCGGTAATACAGCGTTTTTTGCTCCGCTGACTTTAACGTTGCCGACGAGTCTCTGGCCGCCGCGGACGATTATTTTGCTCATCTTTAGGTTTCCCTCCGCGCGCAGTTTTTCTTTACCTAATCGTGAAATATATGGCACCGGTCTCCGGCATCACATTCTCCATCTTATCACCGCTCTACACGAGTCGACAAGCGTAAATTTCTGACTGTCGAATTACGGCAGTTAATAAGATTCGCAAGGTGTTTTCGCTTTCGGTCCGTCATATATTACCCATTGTTAGCATGTTTCGAGGTTGTTATTCGACAAGTCCCTGTAGCAGGTTCGACCATTGCCAATAATCCAGAATAAACCGAGCGAATTGGTGGCCGAGAATGACAGCGACCATAATCTGAAGCACCTTCGTGTAAACCGCCCTAGGCCGCTTCATAAAGGCATCCAGCCGGATCTCCTGTACGACGAACCAGGCAATCGTAATGCATACCAGATCCACAATGATATACATGAGACCTTGCATGCCGGCGTGTGCGGCGTACTGTTCCCAATCCATATGCAGCTGCCTTTCTTCATAGCTTCATGCGGCTCTCGCGCCGCTCATCATTTCATTATAAACAGAACTATGGGCCATGCGCTACAACAAAGGTTTTGTAATATATAGCGATCTGATGAACACTTGCGAGAGCTGTGAGACAATAGACCTATATTGCGATAACACTAGCTTTCGGACACTTCCAAAGACCCATCCGAACGTTCCATCGAAGTATCCACTTCCACAGGCTCCGTCTTCAAGGTAAAAAGATAATACTGGCGGTCGAACGGAGCCGACGCCGTTATTCGGACATAGTAGATCCCCGCTTCCAGCACCTGCTCGCCTTGGACGCTCATCTGGCCGGAACGGGACTGCAGCGCAAGTATGGGCTCCTGCCGCCGATCAACCAATTCCAGCTTCATCTGAACCCCTTGCGGGATTTGGGCTAGCGTTAGATTCACCAGGCTCTCCGCGGTCAGCCGCAGCTGATACCAGTCGTTATCTCCGCTTGCGCCGATTACGCCCGTATAAGAGAGACCCGGTTTAATTACGGTCGCCTCATAGGATTTATTATTCGGCTCATTCGGGTCCTTATATTTTTGCCGGTATTCCATCTTCAGCACATATTGGGCGGCAGTCGGACTCGCTTGCGCGGACATCGCATCATGGACCCGGATATAGTAGCTGCCCGGGGTGACCACCATCTGCTGGACGACTTCGGCCTCTCCTTCGCCGCCGATATCGATCTCGCGCAGTATCTCGCCCCGCCTGCCGATTCCGAGCGCCGGGTCAATGCGGACCGAATCCGTCGACAGCGTAAGCGAAAGGACGCCGCCCGTCTCGACATGGAGGATGAACCAATCCCGATCCCCAGCGGCATGAAAATTGCCGGTGATCGTCTGCGTGCGCGATGCGAGCGTATAAGCCTGATACGGCTTGTCGTTCACTTCATAAGCGTCGGCGGTATGGCGGAAGCCGGTTGTTAATAGATAAGGCAGGTCAAGCTCCACTTGGCTGTTGTAAAATCCAACCTCGATGTAGTTGATCCCCTTCTTGACCTTCCATGTCACGGTCTGATTGCCAAGCTTCGTCCCTTTGGTGCTTCGCGCAAGCGCGCTCGAGTACTGCACCAGCTGGACTTGCGGCATGGCGCTGCCTTTGGCCTTCGATTGGAACGTAAGCGTCAGCTCGCCGTCATACGGCACGCTGATCTTGAACCAATCGCGATCCGCGCCGCCGGCGAGCTCCCCTGCGATTGCGCTGCCGAGCGGGAACCGCCGCGATTGCGCCCGGGTATTGTTCGGCTCGTATGCATCCGGCTTGAGCGGCTGCTTCAATGAGCGGTCAATGCGGAGCAGCCCGTAGCCGGTCGCGTCGTCCACGCCAGCCGTCCCGATATCCTGCGCGCTCTGCCTCAGCAGCTCCCGCACCTGATACGGCGCCAGCGTCGGATGAACGGCCCAGATGAGCGCCGCTGCCGCTGCCGCCTGAGGCGCGGCCATCGAGGTGCCTTGCTCTTCCTCGTAGCCGCCGCCGCGGGCTGTCGTGAAGACGCGCCACGGCGCAACCACATCCACCTCCGGTCCGGGATTGGAGCGCGGCTCCGGTTTGCTCGATGCCGTCGCGCCGCCTACGGCAAGCACGGTCGGGAACGCGGCCGGGTATTTGACTTCCGCCAGCGATCCGAGCGCCAGCCCGTCGTTGCCGCTCGCCGCGACGAGCAGCACGCCCATCTTCTCGGCATATACCGCGATGTCCGCCAGATACGGCGAGTACCTGTACAGGCCGACGGACAACACGACGATGCGCGCGCCATGCGACACGGCGTACATGATCGCCTTGCCGAGCCGCTCTTCGTCGCCATACCCTTGTTTGTCAAGCGCTTTAATCGGCATAATGCGCGCCGATCGGATAATCCCCGTCACGTTGCCTCTTTCCGGGCTGCCATGACCGGCGAGAATGCCAGCCACATTGGTACCGTGGCCGTTATCGTCCTCCGGCGGCTTCGCCTCGTCGATCAGGTTGATCCCTTTGACGAGGCTTCCCTTCAGGTCGGGATGGTCCAGATCGACGCCCGTATCGATGAGCGCGATGATCAGTTTCGTCTGATCCCTCGCGATCTTCCACGCCTCCGGCGCGCCGATCTGCTCCAAGTAGCGCTGCTTGGCGCCGACCTTACCGGAGCCGGAGGCGCTACCGGCCGCCGCGAGCAGCCCGACCGCCTGGTTCGGCTGCACGTACTCGACGCCCGGAATGGCGCTTAGCCGCGCGAGCCATTCCGCCGTGTCCGCCCCGGGGTCTGCCGGGCGGACCGTATCGACCACCGCCGGGTGCGTCTGGCGGTGGAGCGTGCGCGTGGCGGGCAGCGGCGAAGCCTGCGCGCCATCGCGCCATTTGAGGAGCCAGGTACTCGGCTCCTCCGCGGCGCGGGCGGCGCGATCGCCGGCGGGGGCGTAGCCCGCCGGATCGGCGCCGCCGAGCAGCAGCAGCGCGGCGAGTGCGGCGCTAAGCAGCAGCCGCGCAGCGCGGTAGAGCGCCGCGCGCCGGTTCGCGGCGCGGCGGTGGTTCGTTTGATCGGTCTGGTTCGTGCCCATGTGCTTCATCATATTCAGCCTTTAACCCGCATTTTGTTCATATGAAACTTTTCGCGCCGGAAGTCCTCTTTTCCTTGTCCTCCTGCCTTCCGCCCGGATAAAGAGGACGAACGACCTACGTGAGCTAACACCGTCACCCGATATGTATGCGGCAGGAGAGCGGGTTAGTTTTAATTTTCGGTATAGCTCGCCTTCGGTGAAGCGCCTCACGCCGTTCACCTTAGGTTCTATTACACACTTTCCCCGGCTGCTACACCGCCGTAATAAAAAGTCTTCTTGCGTATGTAACGTAACGGCTAGCGGGGAATGTTGCAGCACGATCGGATATTTTATGGGCATAGCATTCTGAGGGCATGAAATGTGCTTGCGACGGATCATGAGCAACGGGATCCGCCTATGCCCGACTTCGTTTTCCTGCATAAGCATGCTGTCCGTGGAATATATATCTCCCCTAGATTGGAGCATCGACCGGCCGCGTGGGGGAAGAAAATTACCCCCGATTCGCTCTTTGGCGGTGACCGGCATATATATAACGAAAAGTCATTAGAGCATCGATCTATAGGGAGGCATGCGAGTCCAATGAAAGTTCAACCCGCACGATTGGCTGGAGTCAAATGGATCGAACCTACGGTGTTTGAAGATCACCGCGGATTCTTCATGGAGAGTTATAACGCAGCGGAATATGCGCGCAATGGCATCGCGGCTACCTTCGTGCAGGACAATCATTCCCTGTCTGCCGAAGCAGGTGTCCTCCGCGGACTGCACTATCAGCTTCATCCGAAGGCGCAGACGAAGCTTGTCCGCGTCGTTGCAGGCAGCATTCTCGATGTCGTGGTCGATCTGCGCAGCGGTTCTCCCACGTTCGGGCAATGGGAAAGCTTCGTGCTGTCCGCCGCTAACAAACGTCAGCTGCTGGTGCCGGTCGGTTTCGCGCATGGCTTCTGCACCTTGGAAGCGAACACCGAGGTGCTGTACAAGGTTGACGAGGTGTACTCGCCCACCCACGAACGGGGCATCGCCTGGAACGATCCGGCTCTGTCGATCGACTGGCCGGTGACGAACCCGACGCTATCGGCGAAGGATCAAATCTATCCCTCCCTCTCAGATGCCGAGTTGGACTTCGTCTATCAGGAGGATGAACGATAGACTGCCCTTTTTGCACTAGAGGCGTGCACTAGGGGCGTGATGCCTATGCCGCAAACGAATGAGAGACGGCCTCTATCGCTCTATCGAACTGCTTGCTACTAATAGTTGAACGGGGAAGGAAGCTAGAGATGAGAATACTCGTCACCGGAGCAGGCGGCCAGCTCGGCACCGAGCTCGTGCGCTTCCAGGATAGCCGGCATGAGCTGATCGGCTTGGCGCGTACAGCGCTGGATATTACCGATCCGGCCCAATGCCGGGAGGCGCTTAAGCAGATCAAGCCAGACGGCGTGATTCATTGCGCGGCCTACACCGCGGTCGACCGGGCGGAGGACGAACCGAGCCAAGCGTTCGCCGTCAATCACCTCGGTACCCGCAATCTCGCCCTCGCCGCGCAAGAAACGGGGGCCAAATTGTGCTACGTCAGCACCGACTACGTTTTTGACGGTCAAGGCACCCGCCCTTATCAAGAAAGCGATGCCGTGAATCCGCAGACGGTCTATGGCCAATCCAAACAGGCCGGAGAAGCGGAGGTCGCAAGCCTGCTCGATCGCTATTACATCGTCCGCACCTCTTGGGTATTCGGTCGTTACGGGCCCAATTTCGTCAAAACGATGCTCAGGCTCGCGCGCGAGGGCAAGCCGCTAAGGGTAGTCGATGATCAGGTGGGCTCACCTACGTACACGCATGACCTTGCACGCTTCCTGCTGGAGCTAGTACAGTCCGACCGTTACGGCATCTACCATGCGACGAACAGCGGCACTTGCTCCTGGTACGCCTTCGCCGAAGCGATCTTCGAGGAGAGCGGTCTTGCGGCGCAATTATCGCCTTGCTCGTCAGCGGAATTCGCCAGCAAGGCGCAACGGCCCGCTTATTCCGTGCTTGGCCATGACGCCATCCGCGCGAACGGCTTCACCGATCTGCCTTCTTGGCGAGATGCGCTCATCCGCATGCTGCAGGAAGAGGAAAGCTAACTCACGCAGAAAAGCCGCCCTCTCTCATCTTCATGACGAGAAGGCGGCTCTTTCATGTGATCGCGCAGCGATCCTTGTTTCTTTTGCCTAACGTACCAACAGATCCGTCACGATCGAGATGTGCTCGTTCATCCAGCTCAATAGCGGCGTCGGCACAATGCCTAACACCAGCGTTAGTGCCGCACAGATCCAAATGACGATGCCCGTCGTGACCGGAACCGGGATCGGCGTGTCGTCGCCGAGGCTCCGCATGAACATTTGCCTCGCAATCGCGAAGTAGAAGTAGTACGAGATGACGCTGCTGGCGACCATGACGGCCAGAATCCAGTACGCCCCGCTCTGCGCAGCCCCGAGCAGAATGAACAGCTTCCCGAAGAAGCCGCCCGTCACCGGCAGACCTGCGAGCGAGAGCAAGAAGATCAGCATTGCAATCGCGGTCCATGGCGCCCGGTGATACATGCCGGCGAAGCCGCCGAGCAGCTCCTCGCCGCGCGACCGCTCGACGAGCGAAACGACCGCGAATGCCCCGATGTTCATTAACATGTAGGCGATCAGGTAAAAGCCGAATTCGCCTGTATTCGAAGCATGCATATCCTGCAGCGACAGCCCGATCGGGATAAGCAAGTAGCCGGCGTTCGCAACGCCTGACAGGGCGAGCAGCCGCTTCATATTGCGCTGCACCAGCGCCGCCGTCGTCCCGACGATCATCGCCGCGGCGGCCAGTACAAGCAGCAGGAGGAAGATATCATCGGCGATCGGCCATCCCGGCGCAGAGGCGAAGAACCCGATGCTGAAGACGAGACGGAACATCGCGGCAAGCGAGGCCCCTTTGGCCACGACCGCCAGGAATGCGGTGATCGGCGTCGGCGCGCCTTGATACACGTCCGGTGCCCAGGCATGGAACGGAGCAGCCGCTATTTTGACGCCGAAGCCCCCCAGCAGGAGGAACAATCCGGCATAGAGCAGCTCGGGCGCCGCAATCGCCTGCTGCGATTGGAACGCTTGCGCGATCGCCCCGAAATTCGTCGCTCCCGTCAAGCCGTACAAGTAGGACATGCCGAACAGAATGAACGCGGAGGCGATACCGCCGGTCACGACGTACTTAAACGCCGCTTCCGCCGACTTGACCTCCCGCTTCCGTAAGCCCACCAGCACATACGTCGTCACGCTCAGCAGCTCCAGCCCCACGTACAGCGTAATGAGGTCGCCCGCAGAGGCCATCATCATCGCGCCGACGACCGCCGGCAGCAGCAGATAGTAGAATTCGCCGCGGTTCGGCACCTCCTCCTGCTTCACCGTCCCCAGGCTCATCAATACGATCAGCGCGGCCGCGGCCAGGAACACCAGCTTCAGCATGCTTGCAAAGTCATCGATCCGATAGCTGTCCGCGAGCAAACGAATGACGTCTGCCACAGGTTCGCCCTCCCCGCTCCCCGCCTGATCCCTGTCGATCAGGCGCCAGAGCACGGCACCCATGGAAGCGACGAGACCCGTTAAGGTCAGGTAACCGATAACCGCACGGCTTGTGCTGCGCGCAAGGAACAGATCGAGAACGGCGAGCAGGATGAAAAAGGCCAACAGAATCCATTCCGGCGCGAAGTATGCCGCATCCGCCCACGATAGCGGGGCCAACTCGTTCGATACGGTATCCGGACTCATGAATCGCCACCTCCTGACAGCTGCCCGAGCAGGAAATCGAAACTATGCTTGAGCGGCGAAGTAAGGACCGCCGGATAGACGCCGATCAGCACGATGAGCGCCAGCAGCACGATCATCGGCACCGCTTCGACTAGCCGCGCATCGCGGAAGGTCGTGAATCGCTCCTGGACCTGGCCGAACGTGATCGCCAGAACGCTTCGCAGCATATAGGCAGCCGAGAGGATAATCCCCAGGACGGCAACGGCGGTAAGCGCCGGCTGCGTATCGTACAGTCCGAGCAGAGCCAGCAGCTCGCCGACGAAGCCCGACAATCCCGGCAGTCCGATCGAGGCAAGACCCGCAGCGAGCAAAATTCCGCTCATGAACGGCATGCTCCGTGCAAAGCCGCCGAGCTCCTGCAGGTCGGTCGTCCCTGCCCGCTCCTGCAGGCTGCCGACGACGAGGAACAACAGCGCCGAGATCAAGCCGTGCGAGACAAGCTGAATGACCGCGCCGTTAAGGCCGATTCCGTTCAGCGACGCCAGCCCGAGCAACACGATCCCCATATGGCTGATCGAGGAGTAGGCCAGGACGAGCTTGAAATCTTTTTGCACAAAAGCGAGTATCGCTCCGTACAGCAGGTTGATCACGCCGAGCAGCGCGAGCACGAACGAGAACGATTCGACCTGCGCGGGGAATAGGAAGATCCCGAACCGCAGCAAGCCGTAAGCCCCCATCTTCAGCAGCACGCCGGAATGCACCATGACGATCGAAGGCGGAGCTTCCACGTGCACCTTCAGCATCCACGTATGAAACGGGAAGACCGGCAGCTTAATGCCGAAGGCCGCCAAGAGCAGCAGGAACACGGTCCATCGCATCGACTCGGACATGTAGAACGGCGTACCGCCCTGCACCGCATCCGGCACAAGATTGACGTAGGCATTCGGATCGGCAAAATTACGCAGCAGCACGTCGTAACTCCCGCTGTAGGATAGTTGGACCGCCTGCTGCCCGGTCTGTTCGACCTGAAAGCCGGCCGTGACGACCAAGAGCAGGAAGGCGACCAGCATGATCGCGGAGCCTAAGCCGTTGTAGATCAGGAAACGGCTCGCCGCTTTTTCGCGGCCGAAGAACCCCCAGATGCCGATCAAGAAGAACATCGGAATAAGCGTCAATTCGAAGAACATAAAGAACAAGATCAAATCCCGCGCCAGGAACACGCCGAGCATGCCTACCTCGAGCACGAGAAACCATAGATAGAACGATTTGCGGCGCTTCTTGATATGGACGGAAGCGAGCGCGGCCATCGAGGCCACCACCGTGGTCAGCAGCAAGAGCGGCAGCGACAGCCCGTCGACGCCCAGCTGATACTGCAGCTTGAACGTATACGAGGCCACATCCCCGAGGAACTCCTTATTGAGTGATGCATTCACCCAGGTAGCCAGCTCCGCGTACTTGGTCCCGCCGGTTCCGGCATCGTAAGCCGCGTAGAGCCATAACGTAAGCCCCAGCGGAATTAACGTGGCACCGAACGCGATCCACTTGGCGTAATGCGCGTAAGACTTCGGCAGCAGCGCGACCGCCAGCAGACCCAGCAGCGGAGAGAACACAATCATCGACAGAATCGGAATATCCGCGATCATGACCACAGCCTCCTTCCGACGATGACGATAAGCAGCAACACGAGGCCGAGCAGCGTAATGACGCCATACGTCTGCACTTGGCCGTTCTGGAGACGGGTGCCGCCCCGGCCCAATAACACGGCCGTGCTGCCGACGAGACGCACGGCGCCAGCGATGACGATCTTATCGATCGCCATGAGCAGCAGGCCGAGCAGCTGCAAGCCGCGTACCACCACGATTTTGTAGAGCCCATCCAGATAAAAGCTCTTCTCGAGCAAACGGATGAGCCATGGCAACCGGGCCGACACGGTATCCTTGGCAATCGTGCCTTTGGCGAACACGAGCCAGCTTACATAGATTCCGAGGGCGCCTACTGCGGCGGAGACGACCATGACGAGCCCTCCGCCGGTATGGAATGCGCCTTCGCCGCCGGACAGCCATTTCCCCAGATTGTTGTTCCATGGCGTCTCAATTCCCCCTGCAAGCACGGCGGGAATGGCGAGAATGATCAGCGGGACCGTCATGACCCACGGCTGTTCCTGCGCGTTCACCGCGGCTTCGCTCCTCGGCTTGCCCCAGAAGACCAGGAAGAACAACCGCGCCATATAGAAGGCCGTCAAGAACGCAGCCGCGAGGCCGACGACGAACAAAGCCGTGTTCTCCTGCAGCGCCGTATGCAAGATCGCATCTTTCGACCAGAAGCCGGATAACGGCGGTATGCCCGATATCGCCAGCACGCCAACGCCGAAGACGACGGCCGTCACTCTCATCCGGGACCGCAAACCTCCCATCTCCTGCACGTTCTGGACATGCAGCGCATGAATGACGTTGCCCGCAGCCAGGAAGAGCATCGCCTTGAAGAACGCATGCGTCATCAGGTGGAAAATCCCGCCGGTTAACGAGCCCAGCCCTAGTCCCAGCATCATATAGCCGAGCTGACTGACCGTCGAGTAAGCGAGAATCCGCTTGATGTCATTCTGTACCGTCGCAATCGTCGCCGCGAAGATCGCCGTGAAGGCGCCGATATAAGCGACCGTATCCATCGCCGCCTGCGAAGCCTCGAAGATATCGAACGTACGGGCGACCAAGTAGACGCCTGCGGCGACCATTGTTGCGGCATGGATCAGCGCACTGACGGGTGTAGGTCCTTCCATCGCGTCCGGCAGCCAGACATGCAGCGGGAACTGGCCGGATTTGCCGACCGCCCCGAGAAAAATAAGCAGCGCGATCAGCGTGGTCATCCCAGCCGCAATGGCGCCGGGCTGCCCTTCGAATACGTTCTGGATGCTCGCGAAATCGAGCGCGTGATTCGGCATCTGCCAGTAGAGCAGCACGATGCCCAAGAACAGTCCGGCATCGCCGATCCGCGTCACGATGAACGCCTTTTTCGCCGCGGCCCTCGCTTCCGGCCTCGTGAACCAGAAGCCGATCAACAGGAACGAACAAACGCCGACCAGCTCCCAGAAGATATAGAGCGCCAGCAGATTATCCGCGAGCACCAGGCCGAGCATAGAGAAAGTAAATAACGAAAGATAGCTGTAAAAGACCGTAATGCGTTCATCATTCTTCATGTAGCCCATCGAATATACATGCACCAAGAACCCTACCAGCGTCACGATGACCAGCATCAGCGTGGATAGATTCGTCACCTCGTACCCGATCGTCACTTGCATCTGTCCGACATCCAGCCACGTGAAGCCATCCCGGTAATCCTCGGCTTCCGCGCCGATCCGTTCGAATAGGATAAGCAGCGCGAGCAGGAACGAGGCGAGCGAGCCGAGCGTCCCGATCACGATCCCCGGCCCCCGGAAACCGCGGCCGAACGCAGTGAGGAGGACGAAGGCGGCGAGCGGAAATAGCGGCACGAGCCATGCGTATTGGGTAAAAATCGTATTCATGCCCTACCTCCTCATCTCGTCGTAGTCGTCCACGTTCACGGACCCCCGCGCCCGGAACAGCGCGATCAGCACCGCGATGCCGACCGCCGCCTCGGCTGCTCCCACCGTAATGGAGAACAGCGAGAAAATTTGGCCTTTAAGCGAAGGGGCGAGGCCGTACTTCGAGAAGGCGACCAAATTCAAATTCGCGGCATTGAGCATCAGCTCGATCGACAGCAGGACGATCACCGCATTGCGTTTGGTTAACGCGCCGTACAGTCCGATACAGAATAAAATGGCGGCCATGGTCAGATAAGATGCCAACATGTTAGTCCGCCTCCTTCTTGGCCAACACGATAGCCCCGATAAAAGCGACCGTCAGCAGCACCGAGACCAGCTCGAACGGCACGACATAGCCCGTGAACAGCAGCTTGCCGATAGCAAGCGTATTGTCTTCGGCGGGTGCATAGGCGGTCACCTGCGAGAAATCCGCCTGGCGAATCGCATAGAACAGCAGGCCGAACAGCGCGAGCGCTCCGACCGCTGCCAGGCCTTCATGCCACGCGCGCGGGAATTCCGCTCCCTCGCCCTGATGGTTGGTCATCATGATGCCGAAGATCATCAGGATCGTGACCGCGCCGGCATAGATCAGCACCTGGACGAAGGCGAGGAATTCGGCTTGCAGCAGCACGAACATCCCCGCCATGCCGATGAAGGCCGCCAGCAGCGACAGCACCATATGCACCACCTGCGTCAGACTCAGCATCATCACCGCTCCGGTAATGATCATGACCGCGAAGACGAAGAAAGCGATGAACTCCCCTGTCAGCTCCACATTCCACATGCCTACTTCGCGCCCCCTTTGCCACCTTGAGGCGCTCCAATATTATTGTTGTCCTCGCGTACTTTCGTATTGTTGTTATGCAGCCACTCGCGGTCCTTGAACAGATCGTCCCTGCTATAAGCCGCCAACTCAAAATGATTCGTCATCACGATCGCTTCCGTCGGACATACCTCCGTACACAGATCGCACAGGATACAGATTTCGAAGTTAATATCGAACGTGTCGATCACTTTGCCCTTCTTCTCCGGGTCGGGATTCAGCTTGCCGGTCAGCGTAATGCAATCGGTCGGGCAGATGCGCGCGCACTGGTTGCAGACGATGCACAGTTCCGGGATAAAATGCTGAATCCCCCGGAATCGGTCCGGCATGACAATCGGCTCGTCAGGGTAGGAAGTGGTAACCTTTTTCTCGGTCATCGCTTTGAACGTGACGCCAAGTCCTTTGAAGAGACCTTTCATTCCTTCACCCTCCTGGAATCCATAATCGCCTCATGAAGCTGCTGCTTGCCTGCGCGCGTTCTCCGTTGGTTGCCAATGCCTGCCATTTGTGTTGACGCGCCATGGCCTATTATTTCCTGCGCAATAATAACACAAGAAGTCGTCATTTCACGAACAGCTCCAGATAGACGGCCGTAATGAACACATTCGCCAGCGACAGCGGCAGCAGCACCTTCCACCCGAGCCCCATCAGCTGGTCCACCCGGATCCTCGGCATCGTCGCTCGAAGCCAGATCAGGAAGAAGACGACCGATGCGAATTTCAGCAGGAACCAGATGATTCCCGGCACAAAATCCAGGAAGGCCAGCGGCGCTTGCCAGCCGCCGAGGAACAACACCGTCGTGAGAGCCGCAATCGCGTACACATACACGTATTCCGTTAACATGAAGAAGGCGAAGCGGAAGCCGCTATACTCGACATGGTAGCCCGCGACCAGCTCCGATTCCGCTTCCGGCAGATCGAACGGCGTCCGGTTGAGTTCGGATACCGCGGCGATGATGAAGACGACGAAGCCGATGATCTGCGGCAAGAAGTTCCACTGCCAGAACCAATCCCCTTGCTGCTCGCCGATCGAGCGCAAGTTCATCGTGCCCGATACCATAATGACCCCGACGACCGAGATGACGAGCGGCACTTCGTAACTGATCATCTGCGCCGCGGAGCGCATCCCCCCGAGCAGCGCGTATTTATTATTCGAGGCCCAACCCCCGAGTACGATCGCAATCGTGGTAATCCCTGACAATGCAACATAATACAACAAACCGACGTTAATGTCTGCAAAATATAGATTTTGCGTATACGGAATTACCGCCAATACCCCGAAAGCCGGGACGTACGCGAGCGCCGGGGCGAGAATGAATAATACCCGATCCGCTTTGCGCGGAATCGTATCCTCTTTGATGAGTAGCTTCAGAATATCGGCTACCGTTTGTAGCAAGCCTAGCGGACCGACCCGATTCGGGCCGATGCGGTGCTGCATCCAGCCAATGACTTTGCGCTCGAAGTAGATCGCGTAGGTGACGAAGCCGAGCACCAGGATGAGCAGCACGACGCCCCACAGCGTGAAGATGAGCGCGTTGCCCCACGACAAGCTCTCGTTCAACCGATCGCCCATCAGCAATCGACCTCCCCGACGACGATATCGATTCCGCCCAGGATCGTAATAAGGTTCGTCATCGTCTCGCCGACCAACAGCTTCGGCAGAATCTGCAGATTCACGAACGACGGACGGCGGAACTTGAGCCGGTACGGCTCCTGCTTGCCCTTCGAAACGATATGGCAGCCGATCTCCCCGCGCGGCGACTCGATGCTGACGTATACTTCACCAGCCGGCGGCCGGATGACGCGCGGCACTTTGCCCATCGTCTCGCCGCCCGAAGGGAATTGCTGGAGGGCTTGGGTAAGGATCCGTAACGACTGTCGGATCTCCTCCAGCCGGATGAGATAACGGTCGTAGCAGTCGCCATTGGTGCCGAGTGGAATATCGAAGTCGAAGCGGTCGTACAGGCTGTACGGCTTCGCTCTGCGAATATCCCAATCGACGCCGGTACAGCGCAGATTCGCGCCGGAGAGCCCGTAATCGATCGCCGTCTTCGCGTCATAGGCCCCGACGCCGCGAATGCGCGCCAGGAAGATTTCGTTGCCGCTGACGAGCTTGTCGTACTCGATCAGCTTCTTTTCCATATAAGGAATGAAGTCGCGCACCTTATCCAACCACGCGTCCGACGCATCCCATTTGACCCCGCCGACACGCATGTAATTGTAGGTCAGCCGCGCGCCGCACAGCTCGTTGAACAGGTTCACGATCGTCTCCCGGTCGCGGAAAGCATACAGGAACGGACTCATCGCCCCGATATCCAGCAGGTAGGTGCCCCACCAGACGAGATGGCTCGCAATCCGCTGCAGCTCCATGACCACCAGGCGGAGATATTCCGCACGCTCCGGCACCGCAAGCTCCATCATCGTCTCCACCGCATGGACGAGCACATAGTTGTTCGTCATCGCCGAGACGTAATCCATCCGGTCCGTATACGGGATAATCTGGGTGTAGCTCAAATCCTCGGCAAGCTTCTCCGTCCCCCGGTGCAAATAGCCCATGACCGGCGTCGCCTCGATAATCACCTCGCCATCGAGCTTCACGATGATGCGGAACACGCCATGCGTGCTCGGATGCTGGGGGCCTACGTTAAGCAGCAGCTCTTCTGTACGAATCACGGCTTGTCACACCTCCGAGTCCAATGACACATAGTCTTTGCGCAGTGGATGGCCGACCCAATCGTCCGGCATCATAATCCGCCTGAGATCCGGATGGCCCGGGAACGCAACGCCCAAGAGATCATAGATTTCGCGCTCGTTCCAATTGGCCGTCGCCCAGATCGGCGTTACCGAAGGGACGGATGGCTGTTCGCGGTTGGTTTTTACTTTAATGGTTGCTTCGCGCTTCGTCACCAGCGAGACGAGATGGTAGACGACCTCCAGGTGAGTCTCATAGTCGACGCCGGATACATTGCGTAAGTAGTCAAAAGTGCCGCCATCGGTGGATCGGAGTGTTTGCGCGGCGGCCAACCACTGCTCCGGCCTCACCGTCAGCATCGGCATATGTCCGTTCAGCTCATTAATGGAAGCTTCCTCTACGGCCGAATCGCCGACCTGCGTACGCAAGTGGACCAGCAGCTCATCCAGCTCCGGCTGCTTCGGCGAAGGCGCTTTCGGTTCTGCCGGCGTCTCGCCTGCTGAGGCCGATGTGCCGCCGGGAGTTCCGCCTTCGGCTGCAGCCTTCGCAGCTGCTCGCGCGGCTCTTGCTTCTGCCGCGGCTTTCAGCTTTGCCTCGCGTTCAGGGTCGACTGGGGCGGCGGTGGCATCCGGCGCGGACGGCTGGCCGCCTTCGGCTGCGGCCTTTGCCGCTGCTCGCGCGGCTCTCGCTTCTGCCGCGGCCTTCAGCTTTGCTTCGCGTTCGGGGTCGACTGGCGCGGCTGATGGCTTCGTCTCGTGTGCAGCTGAACTTTCATTTTTCTCAACGACCTCAGGGTCCTTGGGGGCTTCCGGAGGCGAATCCGCTGTATGCGCCTCTGTTTCCTGCTTCGCTTCCGTTCCTGCCTGCTCAGACGGGCGCTCCTTCTCCTCGCTCATCGGCTTGTCACCCGCTTCCCCGTCTTGGCCTCGTAGCGGATCTTCTCCTGCAGCTTGTTGATGCCATAGATGAGCGCGGCAGGATTCGGCGGACAGCCTGGTATGTAGACATCCACGGGCACGATCTGGTCCACGCCTTTCATGACCGCGTAGGACTTCACATAAGGCCCGCCAGCCGTGGCGCATGAGCCCATCGCAATGACCCATTTGGGCTCCGGCATCTGGTCATAGAGGCGGCGTAGCAGCGGCCCCATCTTCTTCGTTACCGTCCCCGCAACGATCATCACATCGGACTGCCTCGGCGACGTGCGGAACATGACGCCGAAACGGTCCAGGTCGTAGTGCGAGGCGCCGGTTCCCATCATCTCGATGGCGCAACAGGCCAGACCAAAGGTCAGCGGCCATAACGAATTGCTGCGCGCCCACGCTTTCAGCTGCTCTAGCGTGCCGACGAATACATTCCGTTCAAGCTCCCGCCGTTCCTCCGGCGTAATCGACTCTAGATCGAATCCCATTTGAGCACCTTCTTCCTCCAGGCATACAGAAGGCCGATCAGCAGCAGCGCCACGAAGATCGCCATCTCGACAAGCACGAATAGGCCGAGCTGCTTGTAAGCAACGGCCCATGGATATAGGAAAACGGTTTCGACATCAAACACGACAAACATGAGCGCATACACGTAGTAGCGCACATTAAACCGAACATGCCCTTCGCCAACCGGCTCATTCCCGCTCTCATACGTCGTCTTCTTCTCATCCGTCGGCTTATGCGGCCTCAGCAACCGGCCCGCAGTCAACGCAACAACAGGAAGCAGAATCCCAAGCAGAATGAAGATTGCGACAATTACATAATTGTTGACGTAACTCTCCATCGACAATCGCCTCCCGTGTCGATCAATTCATTGTATGGACCATGATCCAACAGAAGATACTTGCACACGGTGATTCCGATTACTTATAAGGGTAAATTTACCTCCACATTATAGCAAAGGCTTACAGTTGCGTCTATGATGCGCTTAGGCGCATAGCTGGAGTGTAACCCCAAACTTATCTAGAGACCTACATGCAGAAGAAAGTCGGGGTTAAAAGTGTATGCGCAAAACGAATGCGTTATCACCTTTCAATCTACCCAACTATCTTTTGTTGTTTTTTGGGAATTCATACAATGCACAAAAAGCCTTCTGGGGCATAAAGCCCCTGAAGGCTGAAATGGTATGAACTAATTTGCCATACTATCTAGAATTGCTTTACCCTCGCCAATGGATTGTGCATATTCTGCCCTATACTCAGCCAGAATTGCGGTACTGTAACCATTAGCAGTCAGCTTCGATTCGGTGTCCGTCATTATGGATTCGAATTTGGACTCGCAGGCAGCAAATTTCGTCTGCCCTTGTTGGATATACTTCTCTTTATCAGCCGCCGTTGTTGCACCGAGATAATTGAATGCGATCGCTGTCAAATCCGCTTCACATGCGCTCTGCAGCGTCTTCAATTGACGCTCAGCTGAAGACGTAATGGACTCATAGGTAGGTTTAGTCGATACAGTACCGCCGCCTCCTACAACTCCACCAGTACCTTCTTCTGTTGTTTCCCCTGTTTGAGTATCGCCCTCGGTTCCCTCCGAAGCTTTCGTCGTAGCACTAATCTGTCCCTTAACCGGATCCCAAAGCACTACTTTCCCGACAGATTCCGACACAAAACGAAGTGGTACATAGATAGTTCCATTCAACATATAGCTGGATTGACCCTTTGCAAGCGCCTTGGTAGTTCCGTCAAAAGTAAACTTCGCTGCAATTGGCGAAACCGCAATCGCGTTGCCGCCTTTAGCCGATTTTGCTCCAGTCTGTCCTGTTGCATTCAGCAAATATTCCTTTAGCGCAACAGTTTCGCTCTTCGACGGTTCCGCTACCGCAACCGTCGTTGTCTTCGAATCCCACTTCACGCTTTTTTGCAGTGCATACGATACAAACCGCAAAGGCACGTATGTGCTGTTGTTGACCGTGAAGATGTATTGTCCTTCAGGCAGTACTAGTGTTTTGCCGTCGAAGACGAGTTGAATGGAGGAGGATTTGACTTTTACATTAGTGGATGGAGCAGCTGCTACAATGGAATTGATTGTAAGAACGAGAGCTAAAAGCACCAACGAAAGCAATGCTGTTTTTGTGCGTTTCCTAGTAATCACTGTCTTTCACCTCTTTGTTATAAATGAACTCCTTATAGTAACACGTGATAGGTTATAAACCAAATCTATCCTAAATTATTACCTATCCTATAATTATAGGAATATCTTTTCCTTCCCCTAACTTACTGCTTTTCAACCTTCACGCGTTTCAGCACATGGAGATAGCATCACGCGTGGCTTAGCGTGAATAGACTCTTATTTAACCTTATAATAGTTCACATACCAATCGGTAAATCCCTGTAATCCATCCTCTATAGACGTCTCCGGTTTAAAACCGACTGCTTCCTGCAAACGATCGGTCGATGCGTACGTCGCAGGTACATCGCCTGGTTTAATAGGCTCAAACACTTTCTCGAACTGTACTTCTCTGCCTAAAGAGCGGCTTAAACAATTCTCTAGAGTCCCAATAAAACTCATTAACTTCTCGGGTCTGTTATTCCCAATGTTGAAGATCCTGTGAGACACTTTATTTTCTTCTTTTGAAGGATTGTTAAGAAGCCGTACAATCCCTTCAACAATATCGTCGATATACGTAAAGTCACGATAGAGATCATTATTAAAGTCGCCGTTGTTAAAAATCTTGATCGGCTGCCCTGCAAAATACTTATCCACAAATCCAAAGTACGCCATATCTGGCCGTCCCATCGGACCATAGACGGTGAAGAAACGCAGACCTGTGGCTGGAATTCGATAAAGATGGCTATAGGTATGGGCCATTAGTTCATTGGACTTCTTCGTTGATGCATATAAGGATACCGGATTATCTACAGAGTCGGTTTCCTCGAATGGCACCTTTTTGTTCGCTCCATATACCGAACTAGAGGATGCATATATCAAATGATCTACAGGATAGTTTCTGCAAGATTCTAATATATTGTAGAATCCAATAATGTTGCTTTGCATATACACATCAGGATTATCAATCGAATACCGTACGCCTGCTTGAGCTGCCAGATTCACGACGACATTAGGCTTGTGGGCTTCAAAGATGCTATTCAACATCTCTTTATCGGATATATCCCCTTTAATAAACGTGAAGTTATCATGAAACTCCAATTGCTTCAATCGGGTGTATTTGAGATTAACGTCATAGTAATCATTAACAATATCGACACCCACCACGTTACAGCCCTGTTCTAGTAGTCTCTTAGATAAGAAATATCCAATGAAGCCTGCTGCCCCGGTGATAAGATAGACTTTACTTGTATCTAGATGACTGTGATCCAAGCTCATTCGACTCCTTTAAGCACTTTTCGATCCGTAACTTTTCTTCCAATGGAGTGGTACTCAACTCCCGCTTCTTGCATATCCTCGACACGGTAAATATTCCGGCCATCGAATACTAACGGAGTTCGCATGAATCTTTTATACGCTTCGGGAGCCACCGCTTTTATTTCTCTCCATTCCGTAAAAATAAAGCAAACATTTGCCCCCTCTAACGCCTGCTCTACGTTAGCAACATACGTCATACTGCCTTTTCCATGTTTCCCTGCGGGATAATGTGCTGCAAAATTATTAGCCCCAACTGGATCGTAGGCATACAGATCGGCACCTTGTTCTAATAGTAAAGGAATATTCTCAAGAGAGGCAGCTTCCCGCAAATCATCCGTTCCAGGTTTGAATGTTAGCCCTAAAACCGCTACTTTGAGACCATTAAACGTAATAAGCCGCTTACTGGCTTTTTTATACAAGCTCAGCTTTTGATCTTTGTTGACATCTATAGCGGCTTTAACTGTCTTTAACTCGTAACCATGCTGCCTAGCGATATATTCAAGCGCTTTGGTATCCTTCGGGAAACAGGAGCCGCCAAAGCCAATCCCTGCATTCAGAAATTTTTTTCCGATGCGGTCGTCATAACTCATCCCTTTGGCAACATCCTGGATATCTGCACCGACAAGCTCGCAAAGATTTGCAATATCGTTCATATAAGAAATCTTCAAGGCCAGAAAATCATTCGAAGCGTACTTAATCATTTCCGCTGACCTTCTATTGACCGAAACAACAGGTAAATGAAAGGGTTCATAAACCGCCATCAGCCGTTCCTCGGCCCATTTGCTCTCTGTCCCGATAATGATTCGTTCTGCGTGCAGCGTGTCATTTACAGCTGACCCTTGAGCCAAAAATTCAGGATTCGATGCTACCTCTACTTTTACATCATGAACCAAAAAGTCCTGAATGAATTGCTCAACCTTATCGTTCGTTCCAACAGGTACAGTCGATTTAACCACAACAAGACAGTCATTTTCAACAGATTCGGCAATCTGTCTTGCAACCGTAGCGATATAAGATAAGTTGGCTGATCCATCCGGTTGTTCTGGGGTACCAACACCGATAAATATGACATCGGCATCTTTATAAGCAGCCTTGTAATCGGTGGTGTAGTCGATTCTTCCGGTAGCATAATTTTTTCGCATTAACTCCTCAAGCCCAGCTTCATAAATCGGAGAAATGCCGTTTCTCATAGTTTTCACTTTGTTTTCATCAATATCTACACACGTCACCTGGTGACCGACTTCTGCAAAACATACACCGGCGACTAAGCCGACATAGCCTGTGCCCGCAACTGCTAACTTGTGCATGATATCCACACAACCTTCCTATACAAAGCCTTTATCTATTCACAAACTCTTTCTCTACCGCAGTCAAAGCAGCCGCAATGACTTGATGCATATCGTAATACTTATACGTGGCCAATCTTCCGCCAAAGATGATATTGCCTTGTTTATCGGCCAAATCTTTATACAATTTATAGATTTGATCGTTTCTGTCATTATTAATGGGGTAGTATGGCTCATCGCCAGCAGACCACTCAACTGGATACTCTTTCGTAATGACTGTCTTTTGCTGCGTGCCAAACTCAAAATGTTTATGTTCAATGACTCGAGTATAAGGGGTCTCCCTGTCCGTGTAATTAACTACGGCATTCCCTTGATAGTTTTCTTCATCTAAAATTTCGTTTTCGAATCGAAGGCTACGGTATTCCAATTTGCCAAATTTATAGTTAAAGTACTCATCAATCATGCCTGTAAATACGATTTTTTCAGTCTGAGACTCTAACGTCTCGCGATGTTTGAAGAAATCCATATTTAATTTCACGTCCACACCGTCAAGCATTTTATCGATGATTTTATTATAGCCGCCTTCTGGAATACCCTGATATTTATCATTGAAATAATTATTATCGTAATTGAATCGGACGGGCAGGCGTTTAATGATAAAAGCAGGCAGTTCCGTCGCTTTTCTGCCCCACTGTTTTTCCGTGTAACCTTTAATTAATTTTTCATAAATATCTGTTCCTACCAATGAGATGGCTTGCTCTTCCAAGTTACTAGGTCTGCCGATCTTTGCATTTGTTCTCTGCTCATCGATCTTATCCATCGCTTCTTTAGGCGTAACTACACCCCAAAGCTTGTTGAACGTATTCATATTGAATGGAAGGTTGTAAATCTCACCGTTATAATTGGCTATCGGAGCATTCGTGTATCTGTTGAAATCAGCAAATTGGTTGACGTAATCCCAAATTTCTTTACTGCTTGTATGAAAGATATGTGCGCCATATTTGTGTACATTAATTCCTTCAATATTCTCGCAGTAGACATTTCCTCCTGTATGCTTCCGGCGATCAATCACTAATACCTTTTTACCTCTCTTAGTTGCTTCAAAGGCAAAGGTTGCTCCAAACAATCCTGCACCTATAACCAAATAATCGTACTGTTTGTTCATGGCTTACCTCATCCTTGTCATATATTGAGCATCTCTTACGATTTCTTAATGAACCCCAGCTTTGAGACGGATCGATTTACAGTCGGGTATATAAAGCTATCTTTAATTACATATAAAAAGCCAAAGTAGATAACGGCAGATGTAGCGGTCGCCAGAAGCAGCTCAAAAATTTCATTATAATGAAGCAGCTTCAATAAGGAACAATTAATAAATACCAATAATCCGCCAGCTAAATAACTTAATACATTCCTATAATTAATATTTCCTTTAATATACCTATAGGCGAAGATCAGTTGAACTAGGAGAACCGCGAGTTCGGCAGCGAGCGTCCCTATAGCTGCACCATCTTGATTCAACCGTGGAATTAAGAATAAATTAATAAGAAAATTCACTATAGCGCCAACTGTCGTTGAGAGTAACGTAATTTTTTCTTTCCCATGTGCGACGAGAATGGCAATCCCAATTAAGTTACTTAGTGCGATGATGATCAATATCGGACTAATAATTCTTAATGCTGTAACTGATTCTAAATAAGTCGACCCTGCAAACAATATTAATATCGGTTTTGCAAGCAAATATATACCTACAATGGCTGGAATTGAGATCATGGTTACAAAATGAAGAGCTTTTTCAATTAATTCGTCAGCTTCTTTCTGCTTTCCATTTTTAATATTGTAAGCAATTCTTGGGACCAGCACGACCCCCAGCGAAGTTACCAACGGCAATACAACCCTTACCATCTTGTCAGCCACTGTATATAAGCCTACGGAATAGTTACCTGAGATCAGCCCGAGCATGACCTTATTCAGATTCGCGTATATGCTTATCGATAAACTTAAACCGAAGAATGTCAAGATCGGTTTAATGTGTCTTTTCACATCATAATTAGAACTCCGTCTAAAAAGGGGAATTATTCGGTTGGCATAAATCAGGTTGTAAACATATCCCAGCGATACAGCTACTATACTAATACTCCCGTAGATAACATAATCGCTTTCTTGATTTACAAGAACAAACACGAGCACTAGTGAAACGAGTTTAACCATCGTGCTTCTTATCGTTATATAGCGGTAATCTTCTATCGCTTGGAAAAACCATTCAATCCCCAAGCTTGTAGAAATAATACTTATGCTCATAATGATTAACAATGTGCTGTTCGCTTCAAAAACATCTACCCTATACAACATAAATGCGAATATAAGATAGGATAAGCCGATCATGACAGCATTTATAATCAAAATTTCTTGAACGGTTTTGGTCAATTTCTCTTTGTCATCTCTATACCTGGCACATTCGCGTATCGCATAGGTGGGAATGCCTAATTGAGAGAATAAAATAAAATACTGAATGACCGATAATGAAAAATCGACTTGACCAATACCTTCTGCAGATAATACCCTTGCTACGTAAGGAAATGTAATCAGCGGAAATAAAACATTAAGATATTTTAGTAACGTATTATACAGAAAATTCTTTCTTACTGTACTTTGATTTGTCAATCATTCTTTCCCTCATTTGCTAAATAGAGTCTAGAGTTAATGAAGACAGAAACGACCGCTTCCAATCTCAATCTCTTGGGTTTATCATATCTAAAATCGCAGCAAATGTATGCGCTACTTCTTCGGGATGGAATTTCTCATCAAATATAGCGAGGGACTCTCTTCCCATTTCTGCTAGCTCCTCTGCGTTCATACGATAGAGCTTTATTATTGCTTCGCTGGCTTCCTTATAGTCGCCTTCATCAACGCCGAAACCATTCTTACCGTGTACCAGCATATCCTTCATGCCGTTGTTTCGAGTAATAATAATCGGCTTACCTAGTGCCAATGCTTCCGTTATGAACATAGATTGCCCCTCATATCTTGAAAGAAGAACAATCGCCTTCGCTTTATTTATTAAATCCAAGGTCTCTTCATGCTTGGTTTCCTTAATAAAATCAATGTAGTCCGTGACGCCTAATTTAGTTACATATGCGATTAGGTCCTTTCTCATCTCGCCATCGCCTACTAATTTAAGTTTAAAATTAGATGGAATTTGCTTCGTAATCTTGAGATGATAGATCGCTTTCAATAAGTCTTTAAGCCCCTTTTGCACATAACCGTTCCTGGATAATTTTCCGAGAGTGAGTATATAATTTTCACTCTGGTAACCTATATCAGCTCGTTTACTTACTGGCATTGTATTAGGAAGTATGAAGTATTCCTTGTCCGCCCAAATGGTATATACATTGTCCTTATAGAACCACTTTTTCACAAAATCGAGATGATAATTATTGGTTGAAATGATATTGTTCACTTGTTCCATGAAACGAGTATCTAGTTTCTTCTGAATCTTTGATGGCAACCCGCTTGGTTTCTCATGAATCAATACTTCCGTATCTGCTGTCGAATGGATTCTTACCGCTAACTTATGTTTAAATTCCTTATACAATAAATTCTGCAGTATTGTAAAAGTATTCGTTTCGAGCAGTATTAAATCAATCTGATTCTCATAAATATAGCTTTTCAAGAAATTAAACTTCGCATACTTCGAAAATGTTGCGAAAGGTTGTTTTTTGCTATATTTATCTACATAGCGGATTACCTTTGCCGTAGAAATCTCTTCATGATTCTTCAAAGCTACGGTTGTAAAAACATGAACCTCTATATGACTCGAATACTCCTGCACCGCATTGACTAGATTCAAAGTTGCATTTGAAAATCCAGTATTGTTGGGATAGAAATCCGCGGCGATGATGAGGATCTTTCTTGTCTTCATCTCTCTTACTCCCCTTTACCTAACTGTCTCGCTCTCAAGAAAAATAGAAATAGATGCGTGCTCTTCGTCTTCAGGAAGAATGCTACAATCTTTAGAGAGATATGATGGAGTTTCCTTATTTCGATAAGAATCATTTTGTTGGCTTTCAAAAATGCGTCATTTACGAGTTGAAAATTCCTTATCGCATCTTTTCTTTTCTTTGATACACTCTCGTATTTATAATGCTCCAGAACTACCAAATACATGTACATAACATATAGTTTGCCAAGTTCTTTGCCCAGTTTTAGTGAATAATCCAGCTGTTCAACTTCTTTTACCAACTTATCCAGTATAAACATAAAGCCTTGTTGCAGCCGTTCATTCTTACGCCTGGACAAAGTCCCCTCCAGTACGAAGTAATGATACAATGCTTCATTCACGACAGCGATTTTAGGTAAATGCAGCATTAATAAATGATTGAACAACAGATCATTGCCTTTATATTCTTTGGGCAGACAAAACTTAACTCCACTCTTAGTTACAAACTCTTTTCTATATAATTTGTTCCATGAGTCACTCATATAATAGGTCTGCAGTAACTGAGAATATTCATTCTCAATATCTGATTTTGTCATCTGTTTTGTTGATAAATGAGGATTAAACCCGAAAATTTTACTATTGTCCCCTCTATGATGCACAGTAGCACAGACGCAAATATCAGCTGATTCTTCAACGATCTTTGAATATAAAGTCTCTATATAGTGCTCTTCCATATAATCATCAGCATCAATCGTACAAAAAAACGTTCCCGCGGCGATGTCTATCCCGGATTGTCGAGCAGCGCTCAAACCCTCATTCTTTTTATTAATGATTTTCACGCGAGGATCATTAGAATAAGAATTACAAATATTTATTGAGGCATCTGTAGATCCATCATTGACCAATATAATTTCAATCTTTGTAAATGTTTGATTAATAACACTCTTGATGCACTTATCTAAATACTTCTCGGCATTATAAACAGGTACAATTACCGAAACTAGACATTCGCCCATATTTACATCCTTTCACAGCTATCTAACAACTAGGTTGTCGTCCTTCCTGCAAACAATGAATACATAAAATAGAAAGACTAGCGTAACAACCTCATTTATGCTGAACATAATCCCTTTGAAATTGCCAGTAATAAATACAGCAAAAATGAAATAGGCAATGAACTTATTCAACTGTAAAGATTTCAAATCTTCATCATTTCGCTGCAGTTGAATTTGATACAATTTTCGAACGAAGAATAATCCAATTAATACCGAATAAAAGAGTCCGCCTAACCACATATCATTCGTCCACCCGACGTCAGACTGCAAGCTAGAATGGTACTCACTAATATTTGAAACGCCTTCCCCAAACCAAAATCCCGTACCTGTAGGCATCGTATACTTCGTGCTGTCTGTTACATAGGTAAAATAACCTACGTTATCTCCGCGCAAAAAGTATGTGATTTCTTGTCCTCCCTCAACAATCCATTCATAAGTCTGAGGGGCACTTGTTTTAATAATTTGAAACATAACTAAAACCAGAACCGTTGTGATTGCGCCGATAATAAAAAGTCTGTAAAAGCTTTTTATTTTTCTCAACTTCAAGGCTACCAGGAAGATCAAAAGCAGTCCGATTAAAATAATTACAAGCGAACTACGTGCATTAATAACCGCAGAAAACAATAGCAACGGGGTAAATAACAGGTATTTCATACTTTTATTTATAGAAAGATACACTGCAATAACTGCAAACATTCCTTGAGCAATTGGGGTCGAAAAAGTCAGACTGGAAGACCATCCATACATCCTATGCTCGGCTAATTGCAAGAAGATATCCCGAAAACCTAATGAAACCATTCGTTCAATAATCAGAGATTGCACAGGTGGGAAAATAAAAGTAATCAAAGCAATAAGCCCTTGAATATTCCCTACAATCAATAATAACTTCAACATATCGATCAATTGATACTTCTTCTTTAAACAAATATGGGAAATTAAAATACACGCTGGTATCACATCAATAGCCCAAAACAACATTCTTGAGACAATTGAACTGGATGTACTATTAAAGACAGCTATGAACAGTAAATATACCATGAAGAGAGCTATATAATTGAACAGACTAATTACTTTATTGATTTTTAACGTCGTTTGAATGTTTTTATTGTAATGGATAATTCCTATCCAGGATAATACGCCGACAATATGCAGTGTATTAATACCGACAAGAGGAGGGAAATAAATAATTAGAAAACTTAGCAATACTATAACAATGGTGGATATCATTTACCTTCACCTTTTATTGTGATCAAATTCATAATCTTTCTAGCCTGATTAAGACTTCCTTTTTGTAGAAGAATAAATTGTCTTGCTTGCTCTCCGAAATGGTCTAATTCCTGTTGATCCTTTGAAAAAATCTCTTCTATTTTTGTCTTCAAAACATCAATATCAAAGTCATTGAGCGTGAATAAATAGTTATAATATTCATCCGGTATTCCTTCCAGTTTTGTTGTTAGGAAAGGTGTACCTGACACCATGTACTCAAAAGTTTTGGATGGGAACGAATATTTCGTATACCGATCGTTTGGATTTCGTATATTGATTAAGAGACTTGCTTTTTTTTCATATTCAAACACGTCTTCTCTAGGCATAAAGCCGAAGTATTTAATTCTTGGATTCTTGACACTTAGCTCTTCAATGTCTTTCTTCATATCCCCGCTGCCAAACAACCACAGTTGCAAATCTTTATCTTCAATTTTGTCAAATGCATTAATAATATTTTTTATGCCATATTCATAAGATAATGTTCCGGCATACATGAGAGCTTTTTCTTTAGATTTATAAGTTAAATCAAGGTTATTATTATATATCCCTTCCATTACAATAAAAGGCCTGTTATGCGGATTAACAACGTCATTCATCGCCTTTGTAAATAAAATATAATAATCATAACTTTGATCTATTTTTTTCACTACGTTTTTATAGATAGGTAAAATTTTACGTTTCACCCATACCATATCGTTTTGTCGATCCGTCCCTAAAATATCATTGGATAAATCCGTGAAAATATTGACTCTTTTTATGTTGAATAGTTTGGAAACAATCAGTACGCCTAAACTTAATGGCGGATAGTTAAACGGCGTCAGAATATACTTGTCTTTTTCCCCAATATTCATCAACGCCCAGACTAAAGTTAAGTACATGCCTTGAAAAAACATCAATAACTCTTTCGCTAAAGGCAAATTCCATACAAACATATGTGAAACAGAATACTTTAAATTCAACATCGCCTTTTTTACTTTTTTGAATAAAGAACCTTTAGGGTAGTAAGATTCTTGAGGAAGATAATAAATCTTCATATCCACATTGTCGATCTGGGCTATTCCATCTAACAATGCCATTTCAAAATTATACTGAGCAACGTTAAAGGGTAAAAGATTCTTTTCCTTCGAAATCTTATCGAACCACTCTTTTTCGCACGCACTGCCATAATATAAGATTTTCATGTATGCTCCTTTTATCCTTAACCATCACAGCCAATCCCGATTAAGAATTTATTACCGCTGTTACTAACTGATTAATTTCGAAATCCTTATCGTGGGAAGCTTCAACTTTAACATATTTAATATTCCGCTTGACGATATCCTCCATAACAATTGCTAGCGAGTTTGCATCAAAAGGGTTAAAAAAAGTAGCATTGGGGTAATCATCTAATATTTCGCGAGAGAAAGCACAATCGGATGCGGCAATCATCCCTTTAAGTGTTTTCGCCTCTTTTAACGGCAGCCCGTACGTTTCTATATAGGAAGGAAACAGAAGTACGGATTTTGTATATTGATCGTAGACTTCGTCTCTTGTCAAATGGCCAACGAAATCTATAGGCAATTGTAGTTCCTCAACTTCTTTATATAGACTCGCGCAATAATCACTCTCATCTTTATTCAGCGTGAAAATTATCTTGATCTCGTTCAACAAAGCTCGATCTAACAATTTACATGCTTCTACTATGAGTCGATGATTCTTATACATGATTGCGCTTGCTGGATAAAAAAAGGTCGATTGAGCATGATCGCTCGGCTTAAAAACAGATGCGGCATGCATCGATATTTTGGGCGGAATGACATCAAATTTGACTCTGCTCTCCTCTGATTGCTCCATGCACGCCTTTTTCATCCACTTTGTTTGAACAATGACTTTATTCGCATGTTTAATTGATTTGATTATTTTTCTTCCAATGACTTTTTGATAAAGCCAAAAAAGCTTGTTTTCTGAAAAAGAAAACTGATGCTCGATAAATGGCAATGGCTGATGAACATAGACCGTTTGTGGCACATTCGTAAATGGAATGGTTAGATTTTGCAACGAAAAAATTTTATGCGCCTTATTTTTCCGTACCAAATATGGTGCTACAACATAATCGAATAGGCTGCGATGTATCCAGCTTTTTTTAATCCAAGGAAACCGAATAACTTTTACATTTTCGGTTTCCTCAAATTGGGGTTTGCTGAGCACAAATATCCACTTTATATTGCTGTCGCTGTATGAGCAGACTTCCTTATAGAAATCGTTCAATATAGAAAGTGCTCCTCCGTGTTCAGCAGGAACATTAAAAACAATAATATTCAATATCATCTACTCCCGCCAAACCGTCGATTTCACATAATCGGTATACGATACGATAATTCTGAGGACTTTATCCGATACATTAGGCATACTGTAGTCCCCGACGAGTCTTAACATCGTCTCGTGCTGTGTTTCTAATATGGTTAGCCCTTGCAATATCCGATCCTTCTTTAATCCAACCATCATAACACTTGCTTCTTCCATTGCCTCCGGTCTTTCATGGGCTTGTCTAATATTAAGTGCCTTCAGCCCAAGAATGGATGCCTCTTCGCTGATCGTGCCGCTATCGCTGAGAACGGCTTTTGCATGAAGTTGCAGCTTGATATAGTCGTTGAATCCTAAAGGTTTCAACGTTCTAACCAGCGGGTTAAAGGTAATTCCTTTCGCTTCGATCATGTTCCTTGTTCTCGGATGCGTTGAAACGATAACCGGCAGTTTGTAAATTTCAGCTATCGTATTTAGACTATCGACTAAATCAAGAAAATTAGTTTCGGAATTAATATTTTCTTCTCGATGCGCAGATACAACAAAGTAACCATTCTCTTTCAATTCAAGTCTATCGAGCACATCAGATTGTGCGATATCCTCTTTTCTAGAATGAAGCACCTCAAACATAGGGCTTCCGGTTTTTATAATCCGATCTGCCGGCAATCCTTCTCTTAATAAATACTCCCGGGCAATATCGCTGTACGTTAAGTTCATATCTGCAATATGATCGACAATTTTTCGATTGGTTTCTTCCGGTACTCGTTGGTCGAAGCATCTATTGCCGGCTTCCATATGGAAAATTGGAATCCGTCTTCTCTTCGCTGCAATGGCGCATAGACAACTATTTGTATCGCCCAATATTAACAGCGCATCCGGCTTAACGGCGTCTAAAATAGGATCAATATTAATAAGGATATTGCCTATCGTTTCAACTGCACCGCCGGTCGCTGCATTGAGGAAATATTTTGGCTTTCCTAACTTGAAATCTCGAAAGAACACTTCGTTTAGTTCATAATCATAGTTTTGCCCCGTATGAACCAGTGTATGTTCGATTGCCTCGGATTCCTCCAGTTTATTAATTACAGCTGACAATCGAATAATCTCCGGCCTAGTGCCGACTACGGTCATTACTTTTAATTTGGTCACTGCTATACCTCCAAATAATACGTATCTGGCTTCTTCGGGTCAAAATATTCATTAGCCCACATAACGGTAACCAAGTCGGTATCGCCTAAGTTTTCGATGTTGTGGGTATATCCAACGGGTATATCAACTACCTCTAATTTATCCCCGCTCACAAAATATTCAATGACTTGCTCCGAATCGATCTTACGAAACCTGATTACCCCTTTACCGCTTACGACAAGGAATTTTTCATTTTTCGTATGATGCCAATGATTCCCTTTTGTTATACCGGGTTTCGATACATTGATTGAAACCTGTCCCCGATCCGGGGTTTTAATAAACTCTGTAAAGGAGCCGCGCGAATCTACATTCATTTTGAGTTCATAACTAAATTGTGACTCCGGCAGATAGCTTAAATAAGTGCTATATAATTTCTTTGTCAAAGCATCAGACAAAACAGGAATCGAGCGCTCTTCTCGGCTATTCTTAAAGGAATAGATCAGATCGGCAATCTCACCTAGCGTGATCTTATGAATGGTGCTGACTTCGCAATATTCGCCTGCTTGAGTCGGCTTTCCATTTAGCGCTTGAAGAAGCTCTTCGACCACATCATCAATATAGATGAGCGACATCTCAACAGAAGGGTCATTAACGGTAATCGGAAGGCCGTTCGCAATGTTATGACAAAATGTCGCGACAGCACTGTTATAATTCGGTTTACACCACTTCCCAAAGATGTTCGGAAATCTGTATATATGCACGATAGCCCCTGTTTGTTTGCTATAATCGAACAATAAATCTTCAGACGCTCTCTTACTAATACCATATGAAGATTCAAACGCTGCATGTGTGGAAGAAGAAATAACAATCGGGCTTTTATTATTATACTTCTTCATTTTTTCCAGAAGTGTTTCTGTTAAACCATAGTTTACATCCATAAATTCTGCTTGATCCTTGGGACGGTTAACCCCGGCAAGGTGAAAAACGAAGTCTGCCTTTTGGCAATATTCTTCAAGCAATTCTGGTTCGGTCTCCCGATGGTATTCAAAAATATGTTCATACTTGCGGTTTTTCAATTCCGCGATAAGGTTTTGTCCAACAAAACCTTTAGAACCTGTTATCAGAATGTTCATGCTGCTTCCACCCTTTCAATTCTTCCTGAACATAATCGAGCATTAATAATTTATCCTTAATCTCTTCTACCGTTAGCCGCTTCGTATTATGCGAGTTATACTCCATTTCAGAAGACAATTTCTCGTCGCCTTCCGAGAAATATTTATCGTAATTCAAGTCCCTTTTATCCGCTGGAACGCGATAGTAGCCTCCTAAATCTTGTGCTACTACATGTTCTTCTCTGGTAAGTAGCGTTTCATACAGTTTTTCACCATGACGCGTTCCTATAACTTTAACTTCATTATCAGCATCAAACAGTTCTTTCAATGCTTGTGCTAAATCTCCAATAGTTGATGCTGGTGATTTCTGCACCATAATATCTCCGGATTCGGCATTTCCAAAAGCAAATACGACTAACTCGACCGCCTCTTCAAGACTCATAAGAAATCGAGTCATATTCGGATCTGTCACTGTAATCGGCTCGCCTCGTTTAATTTGTTCAATAAACAGAGGAATGACTGAGCCTCGCGATGCCATGACATTACCGTACCGGGTGCCGCAGATCAATGTTCTGTTAGGGTCAACCGTCTTCCCCTTCGCGACGAAGACCTTCTCCATCATTGCCTTCGAGATGCCCATTGCATTAATCGGATAGGCTGCTTTATCCGTCGATAGGCAGATCACTTTTTTTATATCATGTTCAATTGCGCTTGTTAAAACATTATCCGTTCCGATAATGTTGGTTTTGACAGCTTCTAGTGGAAAGAACTCACAAGAAGGAACTTGCTTGAGCGCTGCAGCGTGGAAAATATAATCAACACCATACATGGCATTATTCACGCTGCCCAGATCCCGTACATCACCTAGATAAAACTTAAGTTTATCGTTTTTATATAGCTTCCGCATATCATCTTGTTTTTTCTCATCTCTTGAAAAAATACGAATTTCTTTGATGTCTGTATCAAGAAATCTCTTCATAACAGCATTCCCAAAAGAGCCTGTTCCACCTGTAATCAATAACGTTTTATCTTTAAACATATAGTTACCTCTTTCAATGTTAGTTATTTAAAATGCTTCATCATGATTTCGTAGGAGTGTTGACTTGTATAGTTGTCTTCTAAATACTTTCTTGCATTTAATCCCATCTGTTTTCGTAAATTGATGTCTACTAGACGGTTTACTTTCGTACTGAAATTTTCAATATCATTGCTTTGACACCAATAACCAAATCCACCTTTTTCAATAACGATTCCAAGATCAGTATTAGCGTCAGTCGCTGCTAACACTGGAATTGAAGCTTCCATATAAGAAAGCAGTCTGGAAGGAAAGTTCGGAATGGTGAATCGATTGTCCAGAAATATCAGCCCTACATCGCATGCACTAACTAACAAATCATAATCTTCTTTCGGAATATAATTATATAATCGGGCATTGGTAAGCTGTTCTGACTCAAAAAAAGCTTTTAGTTTATTAAACTCCGTACCTGAACCGGCAATAACGAAGAACACCTCGTCATTCCCCTTATTTGTCTTTAAGCAATCGATCAGAAAATCGATCCCCTGTGGCTTTCCCAAGTTTCCACCATAGATAAATACAACCTTATCACTAGGGATACCGTATTTACTTCTAATCTTTAGTAGCTCTTGTTCATCATTTATTATCAATTGCGGTTCAATGCTATTTGGACAAACCTCGATCACTTTGGAACGAAGGTATGGGTTATTCTTTTGTATAAAATCCACATTAGCTTGCGACATGCAGCCAATATAATCGGATAGATTATATAACTTTTTTTCCTTGTATCTAAAATAAGCATATAACAGGCCTTTAGGGCCCGAACGCTTCAACATTCCGAGATCGACAGCATTCTGCGGAAAAATATCTTTCAAGAGAAGATATGTTTTACATTTATCTCGTTTTTTCACATATGCAATTGCTTTTTGCAATGTTATCGGCGGTGTTGTATAAACGATTAAGTCAAACTTCACATCCGAAAAATAATTTTTTATTCCTTTTAAGAATAAAGACTCCAATGTAAGCATGGAGATGCCTTTTTCAATCACATTGGTCTTTTGTGTGTTTCCAATTTGCAATTTGAGCACCTTATAATTTCCGCAATCAACCATGTGAGTTGGCTGATTCTTCTTTTTTTCCGTTGGGGATATAATATAAACACGATGCTCATTATCAATGAATTGACGTATCAAATCGGTATAGATGCCACTCTCCTCTATGGAGGAAAAATCTAAAAGGGTTAAAAATAATATATTCATTGCCATAATCTCCTCACCGGAATCCCACCTTATGATGCGAATCCGATATACACTGTTCCTGCCAAGGATACAATTAGCTCATTCAATTGGCACAACATCTGATGTATATCATAATTAGGTCTTTATTCACTGAGCTAACTCCGTTAAGATGATAAGTAATTCATTCATACTATTTATGGAGTACTTCGCGTAATATTCTGCGTCGTACTGCAACGTAGTCGTTGAATAAATACCTTTTTCTCTACGCATATGAATCGACATCATCCCAAGCTTATTAGGTGAAACAAAATCTTTGCTAACATTATCGCCTACATAAACCATTTCGGAATAACTAAGATTCATTCTCTCTTTCATCATCTCAAACGCTCTAGGATGCGGCTTCCAGTATTCCCTGCCTAATTGATCTGTAATAATAATCTCGTCAAAACAATCAAAGGCATTAATTGCTAGAAGTTTTTGATATTGTGCATTGGCGTAACCGTCTGTTATTATCCCTAATTTCACATTACTTTGTTTCAACTGTCTTAGACATAGAAGTACATCATCATAAAAACAGATGTCCGGTGTATGCTCACGATAGGATTCAATGAGATCCGCTATCTCTTTTGGTGTATAAGGAATACCGTTCTGTTCTAAAACTCTATTAAATACATTCTTAGGACTACTCTCAAATAACTCGATTAATAGCTGGCTTATTTCCTGCTCATTCAACCTGTATCTTGCGCTTAGTATTTTTGAAATATGCCGAAAGCCACTCTCAATATATCTTCTTTCTGAAATCAATGTATCATCCAAATCAAAGACGACGGCTTTTACCATTGCACTAATTCCTGATTCTCATCAATACAAATGCTACTGTCAAATCTCATAAACGTAACGTTATCTCTATAATTCTCGTTATACTTTAACCGCTCACCCAAAAGTAAGCGGAATAAATTTTCGCAGGAGTCTGCACCACATTGGATACTCATCGGTGCTCCACCACCGAATCTTGGATTAATTTCGATATACTTAACTCCTTTGCTCGTCTTCATGAGCTGTACAGTTATATGTCCAACAGGTTTAAGTAGATTCATTAATCGAGTCACATCATCCATAATTTCCTGATCTTTTACTATCTTTCCTTTTAATATTTCTCCACTACGAGTCGCTATTCTTAAGCGTGGAACTACAGTAATAATAGTACTTTCAAAATCTAGAAACACATCTACTGTATATTCTTGACCATCAACAAAATCTTGAATAATAGGCTGTTGGATTATACTTTGATACATCACAAGCTCGTTATAATTATTCACTTTAAACGCATTAACACTCGAGCTTCCTGATTTCGGTTTAATAAACAAAGGGAATGTAAGATTTCCGCCAATAACTTGCTCTTCTGTGTACATTGCAGGTACACCGAATCCGTTTTCCTCCATAAATCTCTGTGTTTTAATTTTATCTCTACAGATTGTTATCACTCTTGTATCAGATACTAATACCCTTGCTGCTGTTCTTTCTTCTATATACTCCTTATTCTCTGCAAGAAGTAATAAATCAGTATCGATTGTCGGCACTATTAATGCAACTTCTTCTTGAAGACATATAGAAATAATGGATTCAATATAATCTGGATCATCTATTTTCGGCAAAAGACAAGATTTATCCGAAAAATATAATGTTGGTGCTGTTTCCGAACAATCTCCTGCAATAATTGCATTGTTAAGATTCAATCTTCTAGCCGCTTTTTGAAAGCATCTCAATAATTCGACGCGTCTGCCTGCACTTAACAATAAAACATTTGTATTACTCATTTTCCATCTTCACCTTGCTTCCTTCGAAATACTCCATTGTTGCTGCATTTGTCGAGTTGATGCCTTCTCTTATGAATACCTTTTTTATCGTCATAATTATAATTCGCCAGTCTTCTTTGAAGCTCATGTTGTCTACATAGGTAACGTCGAGATCAAACTTCTCTTCCCAACTAATCGTATTTCGTCCGCTTACCTGTGCTAACCCGGATAAACCCGGTCTCACTTCATGTCGGCGTCGCTGATGCTCGTTATAAAGGGAAAGGTACTGTACCAGTAATGGTCGAGGTCCAACGAGAGACATATCACCTTTGATGATATTGAATAGTTCAGGCAGTTCATCAAGTGACGTGGCACGAAGCAATTTACCGAATTCAGTTAAGCGGACATGATCCGGTAGCAATGCGCCTTTACTATCTTTCTTATCGGTCATTGTCCTAAACTTATATAGCATAAATACTCTTCCGTTAAGCCCTGGCCGTTGCTGCTTGAAAATAACAGGGCTTCCCAGTTTCGTTCTTACCAGAATAGCAATTACTAGCAAAGGAATGCTTAGGAGCACGATAGCGACCGCTGCTAATACCATATCCATCGGCCTCTTTACAAATCTTCTATAAACCCCATCCTTAGATGGCTTACTCACTTTTCCCACAACCCTCTAATAATATCGATCACGCGTTCAATATCACGATCGCTCATCTTTGTATCTGATGGCAAGCAGATTCCATTCTCAAACAACGTCTCTGCTACGTCCGATCCAACATAATCAAATCGTTCGAAGTATGGCTGCTTATGCATGGGCTTCCATACTGGCCTCGACTCGATATTCTCCTTTTCCAAGACATCCATAATATCGGTTGGTCGAACTTGACCGGTTAATATAATTGAACTCAACCAATAATTAGGAGAATCCCACTCGTTATTAGGCATAAAACTAATGCCTTCGAGGTCACTTAAACCTTTCTTATAACAATTATAGATGTCATTCTTCTTCTTCACTCTCTGATCTAGTACCTTAAGCTGGCCTCTCCCAATCCCAGCGACAACATTGCTCATTCGATAATTAAAGCCTAATTCGCTATGCTGATAATGTCTGGCTGCATCCCTGGATTGTGTTGCCCAGAATCTTGCTTTAGCTACTCGCTCCTCATTGTTCGAGACAAGCATGCCGCCACTCGAAGTCGTTATAATCTTGTTTCCATTAAACGAAAAAATACCATAATCCCCAAAAGTGCCAGTTTGCTTGCCTTTATAATAAGTTCCAAGTGACTCCGCAGCATCTTCAATCAGTGTAACCTGATATTTATTGCAGAGTTCCACAATTTTATCCATATCAGCAGATAGTCCGTACAGATGCACAACGATAATAGCCTTCACATTGGGATACTTCTCAAAGGCTTCTTCCAATGAGCTCGGGCACATATTCCAAGTTGCATAATCGCTATCAATGAATACAGGGATTGCCTGTTGATATATAATCGGATTTGCTGTCGCCGAGAATGTAAGCGACTGGCAGAAGACGATATCGCCCTCTCCGACAGCAGCAGCTCTTAATGCAAGATGGAGGGCTGCAGTTCCTGAGGAAAGTGCAGCAGCAGCTTTCGAGCCAACCCTTGTTGCCAATTCCTTCTCAAAGCTATTTACATTTTCCCCTAACGGAGCAATCCAATTTGTATCGAAAGCTTCTTTTACATATTGCATTTCATAGCCTTCATCACTCATATGCGGCGATGATAGGAATATTCGGTTTGCCATCGTTAATTCTTCCTTCCTCTAGCTGCGGAGCATACGTTCTGCATCGACTAACTTCTCAATATATTCTAATACTGATTTTTTAAGTTCTTCATGCTGTAGGGCAAAATCCAATGTTGTCTTAATAAAACCCAGCTTTTCACCCACATCATATCGTACACCTTCAAAATTATAGGCATATACCGCCTCATGACGATTCAATTGCGCGATCGCATCAGTTAGTTGTATTTCGCCCCCAGCCCCTGGCTCTTGGTTATCCAAAATCCCGAAGATTCTTGGACTGAGGATATACCGTCCTAGAATTGCAATATTTGATGGAGCATCCGACTTAGAGGGCTTCTCAACCAAGTTACTGACGCGAAAAAGCCTATCATCAAATTCCTTACCATCAATAATTCCATATCTTGGAATCTCATCATCAGCAACCTGCTGTACACCAATAATCGATGACTTATATCTATCGTACTGTTCGATCATTTGCTTTAAGCAGGGTTTATCAGCCTTAACTATGTCATCTCCTAATAACACAGCAAATGGCTCGTCTCCGATAAATTTGCGTGCACACCATATTGCATGACCCAGCCCTTTGGCTTCTTTCTGCCTAATATAATGAATATCTACCATCTTCGACGATTTTTGAACTTCGCTTAGCAATTCGAGCTTACCTTTCTCGAGTAAGTTATGTTCTAACTCAAAAGAATTATCAAAATGATCCTCGATAGCCCGTTTACCTTTTCCCGTTACAATGATAATATCCTCAATACCTGATTCCACTGCCTCCTCGACAATGTACTGAATCGTTGGTTTATCTAAAATGGGCAGCATTTCCTTTGGCATCGCTTTTGTTGCCGGTAAAAAACGCGTACCTAATCCCGCTGCCGGGATGATCGCTTTTCGGACGCTCATTATATCTATCTCCAATCTCTTCTCTACAGTTCAATATAAAACGAAAACGTCACCCCTGGTGACGTCTCTGTTAATTTGCAGACGTCAAACAGGATCTCTCATCATCTGTACCATGCACGTGGCAGTACGAATCCTTATCACAACGCCTCTATTTAACTGCAGCTTCCTCTTCCGATACCTGCTCATGCGTCCGTCCTTCGTTTGCCCCATACTTAGACAAAAGAGGATAGTGAAATGTATTCACTTGGTGAAAGCTTATCCAACAACAGAGGGCTGTGCGCTTCACTCGTTTCATCTACGCTCTGCCATCCACTGTAAGCTGCTACAGCTTCTTCATAGCAGAATCTATCAGCTGCCTAGCTAGAATAGATATAACCTTGGCTGTGTCTACAAAAATCGTAACATCGGCTTATATATCCTTTGCTTTGTCATTCGAGCTGTCTGCTAGGTTATCTCCCACGTCTTTCGCAGTCCCAGTTGGCTTTGTCAAAAAAGTACATTATCAACCCTTGCTTGATTCTAAGCCATCAACTTGGGTAATTTACAAACGACATAGTTGTCGGCAATTATTCCGCCTATACCCTAGTATAACGATGATCGAACAAAACCAAAGCATAACCTTTTTCCATCGCATGATCTCTAACCACTATTCACCTTTAACCATGGCTTATCAACTGCCGAAATCGACATTTCTCGTGCTACGAGACGTGCTTATACAAAGGTACAATGTATTCAATTACCTCTCGAACAACTTGAGCATTCTCCCCGATAGCGCGGTCTAAACGTTTAAACTGTAGTTCCAACTCACCTCTGTTAATGACAAGTGGTTGGCCGATGAAAATACGATCATGCTTCGTCTTCTTGATATCCTCTTCGCTCAGAAGCAGCTCCTCAAAGAGCTTTTCCCCTTCACGCATACCCGTAAACTCAATATCAATGTCCTTATACGGATCAAAACCCGACAATCGGATTACATCCTCTGCAAGGTTAAGAATCCTTACTGGCGCGCCCATGTCCAGAACGAATACTTCGCCGCCTTCTGCGAATGCCCCAGCTTGTATAACAAGCTGAACCGCCTCTGGAATCGTCATGAAGTATCGCACCATATCAGGATGCGTGACTGTTACCGGACCGCCGCTTGCAATTTGTTCACGGAAGCGAGGAATCACACTGCCCCGACTGCCCAATACATTACCGAAGCGTACGGCAGCAAATTTCGTTTTGCTCGTTTTATCCAAGCTTTGAATGTACATCTCTGCAATCCGCTTCGTTGCCCCCATGATGCTCGAGGGATTAACGGCTTTATCGGAAGATATCAATACGAATCGATCTACCCCATATTTATCGGCCGCATCCGCAACGTTTTTCGAACCGAAAACATTGTTTTTAACCGCTTCTGCAGGATTGCGTTCCATTAAGGGAACATGCTTATGCGCAGCTGCATGGAATACGACATGCGGCTTAAAGACACGGAACACTTCGTCAATACGCTGACGATCTTGAATATCCGCAATAATCGTCTCAAGCGCGAGTTGAGGGTAATTAAACCGCAACTCCATTTCGATCGAATAGATACTGTTTTCACCGTGTCCCAGCAACAGAAGTTTGTCCGGCTTGAAGGAAGCAATTTGCCGCGACAACTCTGAACCAATCGATCCGCCAGCACCAGTTACGATTACGGTTTTCCCCGAAACATAACTTGCGATTCCATCCAAATCAGGGCGTACAGGTTCTCGCCCGAGCAAATCTTCAACATCGACATCGCGAATGGAAGTGACCGATACTTTGCCAGAGATCAGATCGCTTAGACCAGGTATGATCTTGACTTTAGCCGGTGTTTTTTTACAGATATTAATAATATCCGTAATGCTGTGATTACCTGCCGATGGGATTGCAATAATGATCTCTTCCGCTTTGGTTTCAAGCACAGCTTGCTCAATTACATCGCGATTGCCAAGTACAGAAATCCCAAAAACGCGTTTTCTATACTTAGCAATATCATCGTCAATAAAGCCTACTATATTGAGATCAGAGTTAGGGTTGTTCATGATTTCCTTTGCAATGAGAACGCCACAATCACCAGCTCCGAAGATAAGTGCTTTACGCTTTTGATGCTTCTTAATACGATATCGATTAATAAGTCTCCAGCCGAAACGTGTGCCGCCAATACAGAGCAGCATCGTCTCTACGGTTCGCATCGATATCGATAGCGGTATCCGCTCTCCGAAGAGCAGCATCATACACACAAGCGAAATTCCCCAACTTGAGAGAACCGCAGCGATGATGGCAAGAATCTCTTCAATACTGGCGTATTGCCACAACCGTGAGTACAGGCGAAAATAAAGCAACGTAGCCGCACTGATAACGGAACTGATGACACTGTAGATGATCATCTGGTTGAAGTAATGTTCCGGAATCTGCCCATCAAATCGAAATAAATAGGACGTAACTATACTAAACCAGATGATCGATAGATCTAATAGCAGTACTAATAATGCCCGTCTTCTTGTCCTCATGAATTCAAGCCCCCGGATGATAAAGTTCCTAGTAATGAGAAGTTGTTCCATATGCAATTGTACCAACATTCGACATTACTGGACATACCCAATTGGGACAAATTTCGCGCCAATTCGATCGAAATACCTAAAATGTCGTTTAAGATTCACTACTTTCGTACTGATAATAGTAGTAACCTTCGCTATTTTTCTTTTTCACATTATTAAGTACGACACCGATAATGTTCGCCTTTACTTGCATCATTTGCTGTTTGGCTTTGAGTGCCATATCCCTTTTCACTCTGCCTGCCTCGAGTACCAACAATACACCGTCACTTTTGGTTGCCATTATTTGCGCATCCGTAACCGCAAGGACTGGAGGAGTATCGATCAGTATAAGATCGAATTGCCCTCTTAGCTCATCGATTAATGTCGTCATTCGATTGGAACCTAACATCTCGGATGGATTCGGTGGAATCGGTCCCGATGGGAGCGTGAATAAGTTCGGAATATCGGTCTCCTGAATAGCCGCCTTCACCTCTGCCTGACGAGAGATGACAGAGGAGAGGCCAACCCGATTGGAAAGCCTGAAGGTATGATGAACAGTAGGTTTTCGCATGTCGGCGTCGATCAGCAAAACCCGTTTGTCGGCTTGAGCATATACGACGGCCAGGTTTCCGATCGTCGTAGATTTACCCTCTCCCGGTGTAGCTGATGTGACCATAACCACTTGCATGGAAGTGTCCAGCGATGAGAAATCGATATTCGTACGCACGCTGCGATAGGCTTCAGCGACAGGTGATTTGGGATTTAGCAGCGAAATGAGCGGGCGTTTATTTTCCAATTTGGACATTGCTCTTCATTTCTCCTCTCAGCTGTTGCGGCTTTTTCTCTTTCTCCTGGCCTGATTGAAGCTCCTCCGCACTAAGCCTTGCGATTTGCCCTACCGTAGGCAGGTCCAAGAGCCGTTTCACGTCTGCTTCGTTTTTAATCGTGTCATCCATATATTCGATAAGGAAGGCAATACCGACCGAAAGCATCAGAGAGACGATGAACGCCAATGCCATATTCAGCATTTTGTTTGGCTTTACAGGTGCCGGCTGCTTCTCCGGATTTTCGTTAGCTAAATTAAGAATCGAAACATTCTCGACTTGGAAAATGGAAGGAATTTGTTCTTTGAATACTTCCGATATCGCGTTAACGATTTGAGCTGCCTTCTGGTACGAAAGATCTTGGACAACGAGCGTCATAACTTGCGTGTTATTCACAGAGCTCACGACAACTTTATTCGTCAGTTCTTCAGCCGTCATTCCGAATTGCGGATAACGCTCAGCAACGACATCCATGATAGCAGGTGTGCGAATGATTTCTTTGTACGTATCAATTAGTCTCAAGTTCGAGTTGATTTCATTCAAATCAAGTGTGGTAACTGAAGTTTGAGTCGCTGTCCGATTGACGATAATTTTGGTGCTGGCTTCATACGTAGGTTCCACGAAGTAAAAGCTGTATACCCCGGCCACAACTGTACTGATAAGAACAATGCTGATCAGTTTCCAAATGTGCTTGCGTACGATTCGAACGTAATCCCGGAGTTCCAATTCCATTTGCACGCTATTAACCCCCAAATTTCTAGATGTATCAGCAATTTTTGCTAAAATTCGACTTAAAAAAGCAATATACATCCCCCTGCCCCAGTAGAGCAGGAGGATGTATATACATATCAATAAACAATACTGCTATTATTCAGCGAAGTTAAACGCACGATAGATAATAACTGCTGCTTCCGCACGAGTTGCGGTTGCGCTTGGCGAGAATTTACCGTTGTTTCCAACAACCAAACCTTTTTCTGCCGCGAATGCTACGCCTTCTTTGAGGGAAGACTGGATCGTATCAGCGTCAGAGAAAGATTGCAGAGCTGTATTAACGTCCTCTGTCAATTGAGCGTCTTTCGAGAACTTCAGTGCGCGCGATACCATAGTAGCCATCTCTGCACGAGTAATCGTTGCATTAGGCGCAAACAGATCGGCACTGCGACCGTTAATGATGCCTTTCTCTACTGCAGCAGCTACGAACGGTACGAACCATTCTGTACCTTGTACGTCCGCAAAGTTTTCTTTTGTGCTGTTGCTATCCAGATTCAAACCGCGAACGAGCATAGCAGCGAACTCAGCACGCGTTACGGTTGCTTTAGGATCAAAGTTACCTTGACCGCGACCTTCGATTGCACCTTTTGCAGCCATAACTTGAATTTGACGACCTGCCCATGCCTGAACAGATGCTACGTCATTGAAGTTTACCTTGTTCTCCACAACCACATACGAGGAGAAGGAGCTGCGTGGTTCAGTGATTGTATCGCCTTCCACAACTCCGCCTTGGAACAGCAGCTTGCCATCAACGATTTTTGCAACGGAAAGCAATTCTTTATCTACACCGCTCGCGTTTTTGAGTGGAATCTTAACGACGATCGGCTGATCAAATTCCGAGACAGCTTTACCGTCAACTGTTAGGGAGAAATCGTAAACGTCGGAAACAGATGTAAGTGTTCCTGTTGTGCCAGCTGCAGGCGTTTCATTCTTCACGCCAAAGCCGATAGCACCAGTGAACGATCCGCCGACCGGAACGGTTACGCTCAGGCTCGAGATCTGAAGGTCAAAACCGGATACGCCGTTACTTGCAGCCAGATCAACCAAATCTTTCTCGAGAGCCACATTAGTCTCGTTTACCGCAATAGTACCTGCATTAATTTTGATGATAAGCTTCGGAAGCTTGGACGACGAACCAGCAGCAGCAGACTCAAGTGCTTTTTTAACCGCTTCGATGTCAGCCAGTGCTTTTTCTACTTGAGCCTTTGTAACGGTAAGCGAAGCTTTCCCGTTTGCTACAGTTACGTTCTTCGAGAGATCCAGGCTCGACAACGTAGCGATCGCTTTTGCCGCTTGTTGTACAGCCTCAGCAATAAGCTTGTCCTTTTCTGCGCCTGTCGCTTTAGCTATGGCATCCTTTAACGCCTCTAGTCCTTTAACTGCTGTATCCGCAGTCGAAGGCGTAGTCACAACGACGCTGCTGCTTCCACCGCCCGAATTGTTGTCATCATCGTCGTCTTCAGCAAGGTAAAGCTCGTAGTAAGCACCCGCAACAAGCAATGCCGCTTGCTTGATAACGTTCTTCTTCGTCGTGATCTCCGATGGAGTCGCGCCGCTAACAACGGCATCCAGAACGGAGTTGTATACAGAAGCCAGTGTAGCTTTATCAATAGCGTAATAGCTTGCAACATTACTGAACTTATAAGAAGAGTTATCAAGAACCGCTTTCAAGGAATCCTCAATGAGTGCATTACGTTGTGTCGAATCAGAAGCGATTGTAAGCAGCGCAGTCAGGCTCTTGCCTTCGATGCGCGACTCAAATTCGCCTTTGATACCTTTCAGACTTCCATTGCCATAAAGGAATGTCGTGAAGTCCGTCATTGTAACCGTAGAGACGCTAGCCGCCTCAGCGAGACGTTGGATAAGCGCTCTTACCGTTTCATCCGTGCGAAGTTCTTCCAGACTAGCTGCGTTCGGATCATAGTTCAGAGAAACTGTATCGCGAATAATTTGAAGGAGCGTCTTAGCTTCTTCTGTTGTGATGTCATCGGAGAGCTTAGCATTTACTTTGTCGATAAGCGGTTGAACAAGATCCGCATTACCTGCATCGATTTGCTTGTTGATCTCAGTACGGATCAAATCGCGAGCTGCGCCTACTTTATCGAGAGCACCAGATGTTTCTGCCAACTTATCATGCAGTTCTGTCAAATACTTCAGTGTCGTGTCATCCGAGAAACTTACAGTTGCAGCTGATGCAACTGTAGCAAGACCTAGCTTTTCTGCTAGTCCTTTTTCACTAAAAGGAATTCCTGCAAAAGCGGAAGCTGTTACACTAACAGCCATTGTAGAGACGAGAATCTTCTTCTTAAACGTCATTAAATAGTCACCTCGGTTGTAATATCGACATACGCTTAACAATTGCTTAAAATCTCTAGTGATTTTATCACTTTTCGTCGAATAAGGTCAATGTTTACCAATTAACTTTAGGAAAAACTTCCTGATAATAGGTTCCTTGTTATAGGTATTTGAGACCAGTTTAACCTCCTCTCCACCAAGTATAGCCTTTGCATTATATCTATATATATCGGTAACTTCGCTACCTAATTTCATAGTAACTTTTTCATAGGCATCTTTTAAGCGAAAGCCTCTTGCATTCAAATTATGAGCATCTGAAGACACGAAATGTATAAGTCCCTCTGAACACAGTTCCCAAGATATCTTTTCAATCTTATTTCCAAATTCACCAAGCAATGAGTGAGAGGTAACCTGACCATATGCTCCCGCATGAATGAGCTCACGATAGCGATCTGGATGCTTAATGACTTCTGCATTCCGCTCTGGATGCGCAATAATAGGCTGTATGCCCATTATTCTTAACTCGTGTATAAGTTCAATTAGTCGGCTCGGAATATTAGATGTAGGCATTTCGATCAGAACATAGTTGGATTGCCCTAACGTAAGCAGTTCTTGCTCTGTCCATGAATCTAGGAAACCTTCATGAAACCGGATTTCTTGACCCGGATGAATGTTAAGCGGTATTGCATTTCCCTTCAGTCGCTGTTGCATCTCCATAATAAGTGCTCGAATATCGTTTGGATAGTTATCATATTTACCATTCGCATGATGTGGTGTCGCGATGACGTCTGTTATGCCTTCCCCCACCGCAGTTTCAGCCATCTTCATGGCCATCTCCCAATTTACAGCTCCATCATCGATTCCCGGTAAAATATGCGTATGAATATCTATCATGATACCTCCGGAAACTTTATTTTTTCATGATTATATCACAGCGATGCTTTCGGTAGTCCTGTTTAGATCTAGACTTGATCTAAACATATTACCTCCCTTTATAAATTTTGCTTATTTGCTTCGGGAGATTAACAGACACTGCATCTTCACTAACTTATCCACAACTTTATCCACACTATACCCACAATATCCACATTACCTGCGGATAACTAGCGCATCTCCCCTCTATCCACATGTGTACAAAAAAACAAATACACAAAACAAAAAAAGCACCGCCACCAAGTTATGTGCGCACATAACATGGCGACAGTGCTATTGATGAAAGCTTAGCGGCCTTGCTTCACGTTGAGACGATTCATCGCACGCTGGAGCGCAAGCTCAGCGCGGCGGAAATCGTACTCGTCGCTCTTGCCGGAGAGACGCTTCTCAGCGCGTTTCTTCGCTTCTTGTGCGCGTGCAGCATCGATGTCTGCCGCACGTTCAGCGCTCTCGGCTAGAATAACCACTTTATCCTTCCGGATCTCGACGAACCCGCCGCCAACGGCGAGAACTTCCTCCGAACGGTCTTTCTTAATGATAATTGGAGCGATCTTGAGCGGCGATACGAGAGGAACGTGGTTAGGCAGGATGCCCATCTCGCCCTCTGTGCCTTTCACGATCACCATATTGACAACCTCAGCGTATACCTTACGCTCAGGCGTAACGACTTCTAATGTAAAGGTGCTCATGCGGATACCTCCATCAGCGGCGTATTACAGCCCTTGAGCGAGCTTCTTCGCCTTTTCCACTGCTTCTTCGATCGATCCGACGTTGTGGAATGCCGGTTCTGGAAGATCGTCATGCTTACCTTCGAGAATCTCTTTGAAGCTGCGTACAGTTTCTTTAACCGGTACGTATACGCCCGGGATACCGTTGAACGCTTCGGCAACGTGCAGCGGCTGCGACAGGAACAACTGAATGCGGCGCGCACGAAGTACGACTTGCTTATCTTCTTCGGACAACTCGTCCATACCGAGGATCGCAATGATGTCTTGAAGTTCTTTATAACGTTGAAGAAGTTTCTTAACGCCTTGCGCGACTTGGTAATGCTCATCGCCCAGAATCTCTGGAGCAAGGATACGCGAGGACGATGCGAGCGGGTCAACGGCTGGGAAGATACCCATAGCAGCGATGTTACGCTCAAGGTTCGTCGTAGCGTCCAAGTGAGCGAACGCTGTTGCTGGAGCCGGATCCGTATAGTCATCGGCAGGAACGTAGATCGCCTGGATGGACGTTACGGAACCTTTCTTCGTCGAAGTGATCCGCTCTTGCAGCTGACCCATCTCAGTTGCCAGTGTTGGCTGGTAACCTACGGCAGATGGCATACGGCCGAGGAGGGCGGATACTTCAGAACCTGCTTGCGTGAAGCGGAAGATGTTGTCGACGAACAGAAGAACGTCGCGTCCTTCTTCATCACGGAAGTATTCAGCCATTGTCAGACCTGTCAGGGCTACGCGAAGACGCGCGCCTGGCGGTTCGTTCATCTGGCCGAATACCATCGCCGTCTTAGCGATAACGCCGGAGTCGCTCATCTCGTGGTAAAGGTCGTTACCTTCACGAGTACGCTCACCAACGCCGGCGAATACGGAGATACCGCCGTGCTCTTGTGCGATGTTGTGGATCAGTTCTTGCATCGTTACCGTTTTACCTACGCCCGCGCCGCCGAAGAGACCGATCTTGCCGCCCTTCGAGTATGGAGCCATCAGGTCGATAACCTTGATGCCTGTTTCCAGAATCTCTTGCTGTGTCGACAGCTCTTCGAATACTGGAGCTTGACGGTGGATCGGATTTGCAACCGACATATCCACCGCACCGTTGTTGTCAATCGGCTCACCCAGTACGTTGAATACGCGGCCAAGCGTTGATGGACCTACTGGTACTGTGATTGGCTTGCCTGTATCGACTGCTTCTGTACCACGAACCAGACCGTCCGTGGAAGACATCGCTACGCAGCGAACCGTGTTGTCGCCGAGGTGGGTTGCCACTTCGACAGTCAGTTGGATATCGCGTTCATTAGCGCTTTGAGCTTTCTTCTCAATTCTGATCGCATTAAGGATGTCCGGCAAATGGCCATTGTCGAAAGCAATATCGACGACTGGACCTGTTACCTGGACAACGCGTCCGTTGCTCATGTATGTCCCTCCTATATGTTAGATTGGCTTCGAGGGCCAAACTGTAGTTTATTGCTGTGCGTTCGCTCCGCCGACGATCTCCGCGATTTCCTGCGTAATTGCTGCCTGACGTGCACGGTTGTACGTGAGCGTAAGTCCTGCAATCATCTTCGTCGCGTTCTTCGTTGCGTTGCCCATTGCCGTCATACGCGCTCCGAACTCACTTGCTTTACCTTCCAAAATCGCGCTGTAGATCACCGTCTCCGCGTATTTTGGAAGCAGCACGTTCAGCACTTCTTCCGGTGAAGGCTCGTACTCGTAGTCCGCTTTCTCGCCCGTCGATTTGATCTCGCCCAGCGGCAGAAGCTTCTTGAGCACTGGAGTTTGCGTAATGGCATTATGGAACTGGTTATAAACGATATAGAGTTCGTCGAAGGCTCCTTCTTCAAAGCCGCGTACCGCGGAAGCGGCAACCTGCTTGATATCGGAGAACTTCGGCGAATCGGATAGACCGGTTACTTCTTCTGCAATGGCGATGCCGCGGCGACTCAAGAAGTCACGGCCTTTGCGTCCAACTACATAGATTGCGTACTCGCTGGCCGACTTGTGGTTCTCGCGCAGAGCAGTCGTCACTTTACGAAGCACGTTGACATTGTAACCGCCAGCGAGACCGCGATCCGAAGTGATGACGAGGTAAGCGGTGCGTTTCACTTCGCGGGTCTGAAGCATCGGATGCTTCACGGAACCGCCGCTCGACGCAATGCCGGAGACCACTTCAAGAATCTTGTCGGTGTACGGCCTAGCCGCAACCGCAGCTTCTTGCGCGCGTCTCAGCTTGGAGGCTGCGACCATCTCCATCGCCTTCGTAATCTGCTTCGTGTTCTGCTTACTCTTAATCTGGCGTTTAATTTCGCGCATTCCTTTAGCCAATCGTTGTCACCACCTTATTACCGGGGATTCCCCTCTGGCGAGAAGGGCTTGCCCCGGCACATTAGACGCCTTAATCAAGGTGAAACGAGCTGTCATCGTCAGCGACGGCCAGCCGCGTTTCATTCCCTGGTATTATTGAGCCGAAACGGAGAAGCCTCTTTTGAAGGTGCTGATCGCATCAACAAGCACTTTCTCGTTATCGGAAGTCAAGTCTTTCGTATCGCGGATCGATGCGAAGATTTCTGGTTTGTTCGCATCCACATAAGCAAGGAACTCTTGCTCGAAGCGGCGTACGTCTTGTACCGGAATATCGTCGACATGTCCTCTTGTTACCGTGTAGAGGGATACGACTTGGCGTTCTACAGCAAGCGGTTGGTTAACGCCTTGCTTCAGAATTTCAAGCGTACGCTCACCGCGGTTCAGACGGGATTGCGTTACTTTATCGAGATCGGAGCCGAATTGGGCGAATGCCGCAAGTTCGCGGTATTGCGCAAGGTCCAACTTCAGCGTGCCCGCAACTTTCTTCATCGCTTTGATTTGAGCCGAGCTACCTACGCGGGATACGGAGTTACCAACGTTAACCGCTGGACGTTGACCGGAGTAGAACAGGTCGGACTCAAGGAAGATCTGGCCGTCCGTAATCGAGATTACGTTCGTCGGGATGTAAGCGGAGATATCGCCCGCTTGCGTCTCGATGAATGGCAGAGCTGTCAGGGAACCGCCGCCAAGCTCGTCGTTCAGCTTCGCTGCGCGCTCCAGCAGACGGGAGTGCAGGTAGAATACGTCACCAGGGTAAGCTTCGCGACCTGGAGGACGGCGGAGCAGCAAGGAAAGCTCACGGTATGCTGCCGCTTGTTTGGAAAGGTCATCATAGATAACCAGAACGTGCTTGCCGTTGTACATGAAGTACTCGCCCATGGAGCAGCCTGTGTAAGGCGCGATGTACAGGAGCGGCGAAGGCTCGGAAGCACTTGCTGTTACGACGATCGTGTAATCGAGAGCGCCTTGTTTACGAAGGGACTCAACAACCGTACGAACGGTGGATTGCTTTTGACCGATAGCAACGTAGATACAAATAACGCCGTTGCCTTTTTGGTTCACGATCGTGTCGATCGCGATTTGCGTCTTACCTGTTTGGCGGTCGCCGATGATAAGTTCCCGTTGGCCGCGGCCGATTGGAATCATCGCGTCGATCGCTTTAATGCCGGTTTGCATTGGCTCAAATACCGATTTACGAGCCATAACGCCTGGTGCCGGCGATTCGATTGGACGGAAGGAAGTCGTGTTGATCGGGCCGTTGCCGTCAACCGGCTCACCCAGTGCGTTCACGACGCGGCCGAGGAGCGCTTCGCCAACCGGTACTTCCATGATGCGGCCAGTGCGTTTTACTTGGTCGCCTTCGCGGATGCCTGTGTAAGGACCCATGATAACGACACCGACGTTGCTTTCTTCCAGGTTGAGGGCCATGCCTACAACGCCGTTGGAGAATTCGAGCAACTCGCCTGCCATTGCGTTCTCGAGGCCATGTACACGAGCGATACCGTCACCGACTTGGATGACCGTACCGACATCGACGACTTGAATCTCGGATTTATATTGTTCGATCTGTTGTTTAATCAGCGTGCTGATTTCATCAGGTCTGATACTCAATTCCGCTCACCCCTATCTACAGTGCTTGACTTTTCAACGATTTTTCAAGACGTGCCAGCTTGCTGGAGAGACTGCCGTCGTACAGACGGTCGCCGATGCGCACCTGCACACCGCCGAGTAAAGAAGGTTCCACGATTTGATCCGCCACGATGCGTTTGCCCGCAAGCGCGCCGAATGTCGCTTCCACGTTCTTCAGCTCTTCTTCGTTCAGGAGCTTCGCCGTATAGACCGTCGCTTGCGCTTGGCCGAGCGATTCTCCCGCAATTTTGACATAGCTGGAATAAATATTGCTCAACAGATTCTGGCGACCTTTGACGATAACCATCTCTAGTGTGTTCAGGAGCGTAGCCGAGATCCGGTCGGCGAAGGCCTTACGGACGAGCTCGATCTTCACGTTCGTCTCGATGCTTGGGAACGAGAGGAATTTCTCGATCTCGGCATCCGATTTCAAGGTGTCCACAACGAGTTTCAGCTGGTCCAGAACTTCTGCGACGATGTTCTGTTGCGCCGCTACCTCGTATAGCGCCTGGGCATAACGCTTAGCTACGACATTCGCCCGGCTCATTTGCTTCCAACCTCTTTCAGGTATTGATTAATAAGCTGCTCTTGCGATTTCTCGTCGATTTGCTTCTCGATGATCTTCGAAGCGATAGCGACGGACATGCCGGCAACTTCGCCGCGAAGCGACGCGATTGCTTTGCCTTTTTCGCTCTCGATGTCACGCACAGCTTCTTCTTTCAGGCGGCCTGCTTCGTTCTTCGCAGTCTGGACGATATCGTCAGCTTGCTTCGCGCTTGTCGCACGAGCCTTCTCGATGATGTCGTAAGCTTCTTTGCGAGCCTCTTGAAGGGCTTGCTTCTGCTCTTCCATTTGCACTGCAGCTTGCTTACGTGCAGTTTCGGCTGCACTCATTTGTTCCAGAACCAGCTCGCGGCGTTTTTCCATAATGCTGAAAAGCGGGCCGAAAGCGTATTTATTCAACAGCCAATACAGAATTAAAAACGCTACGATCGCGTAGACTGTCGACTCCCAATGGAAGGACATAGCTGCAACTCCTTTCCGTTCGCGGATTGCTCTTAATCAAAACGATGGCGTGGAGGGCTAAGGCCTTCCCCGCCATCGTTGCAGTCGATTTGTTTCTATTAGCTGAAGAACGCCAAGAAGCCGATAACAACGCCGATGATAGGCACAACTTCGACGATACCTACACCGATGAACATTGTAGTTTGCAGTTTACCAGCGTTTTCTGGCTGACGAGCAATACCTTCTACCGTTTTGCTGACGATCAGACCGTTACCAATACCTGCGCCAAGTGCGCCCAAACCAACTGCAATCGCTGCTGCCAATACTTCCATTGTTAAAATCCTCCTCAAGAGTAATTAAATTTGAATAAGGTTATACCATTATCTCCGCTCGATTGCGGCTTGCTAGCCGAACGCTAACGGAGCCATAGCTGCTTTTAATGCTCGTGCTCTTCGTCGTGATGCGATACGATCGCGTGCGAGATGTACACCATCGTAAGGATTGTGAACAAGAACGCTTGGATCGCGCCGACGAACAAACTGAAGCCTTGCCATAAGATCATGAACGGCGTACCGATCACGCCCAGCATCAGAATCGTAGCGATCAGAACCTCGCCTGCGAAGATGTTGGCATAAAGCCGGAGCGCAAGCGTAAGCGGTTTCGCGATCTCCTCAATAAGCTTAAGCGGGAAGAAGAACCAATAAGGCTCGAAGTACGACTTCAAGTAACCTTTCGTATTCATCTTCAGACCGAGGAAGTTAATGAGGAAGAAGACGATAAGTGCAAGACCAGCCGTAACGGAAATATCCGCTGTAGGCGACTTCCACCACGCAATCTCCGCGTGTCCTTCGTGCTCATCCAATACTTCCTGCGTAATGCCGAAAGTCTCGTTAACGTGATGGGTCTCAGTCACAATACCGAACGGAAGACCGAGCAAGTTAGAGATGAAAATGAACATGATCAGCGTCATGCCGAGCGACATGAATGGCTTGACCTTGTTGAGCGGCATCGCGCTTGCGATTGTGTTGTGAACGAATTCAGCAACCCATTCCATGAAGTTCTGCAATCGGCCCGGTTTATCGACCGACAAGTTGCGAACTGCAAGCCGCGCGAGCACAAAAGTGATGATCGCAGACACTGTAATCGCGATGAACGACGACAGGTCAATGTTCAATCCTCCGATCGTTATAACCGGAAATAAATGCATACCGTGTTTTCACCCCTTTCCGCTAGAGTTGTCGTTTGCTTTGAATCAAAGCGAATATCAAACTTGCAAAGGGCATGAAGAAGCATGCGAACAGCGTCGTTGGCAAGTGAATATCGTCGGGGTAGCGATGTGCGATCAAGACAGCAAGCAGCACGGTAGCCAGCCTGCCGGCCATGCCAAGGCCCAGCTTGCGCGGTCCTTGCTCCACCGTAATCTTCCCGAGCCAATCCACTCTCCTGCGCAATAACAGCGCATTCATCAAACTTGCCGACACACCCAAAACAATGCCTGCCGCAACGGTACGCCACGTCGGCGCGAAAGCCCACGCCATGAGCGATACTGCGATGACATAAATCGCCATCCGCGTTGCTTTCCTGAACATTTCATCCATCTGAATCCACCAGCACTTTCTTGATGAGCCAAACTGAGGCTAGTATTCCGGCTGCAAGACCGACGAAAATCCCGACGATCAACCATGCCGTTGTTCCGAAGACCCAATTGGCAATCAAGTAACCCAGCAGAGTACAGATTGCGACCTGAAAGCCCATTGCACCGACCAAGGCGAGTGCTCGCCACGGGTTATCCCCACTGCTCTTTGGTTTCATGGTTTGTCCCCTGTCAATCCTCTAACATTTTATCGAAGCTTGAGAAGGTTTGTCAATTCAGATAAAATGAAACATTTGGTGAAAACCCTTGATTTCACTGGGTTTTCGCCCCACCAAAACCATACAGCATAACTGTATGCTGTGAACTTCAAGGACTTGCCCGCTTTAACGCGTCAACTATGAACGTTTTGTGAACGGTTCCGGCCTTCGTTCTCTTCTGCCAAAATGATGCAGAATCGCCTGTACGATGCGCACGGAAGCCTCTCCATCGCCGTACGGATTGGCCGATTTGCTCATTTTCTCATAGAGCGCGGACTCGGTCAGAAGCGCCTTCGCGCGGCTGTATACCGTCTCTTCGTCGGTGCCTACAAGCTCCAGCGTGCCTGCCTCGATGCCTTCCGGACGCTCGGTCGTATCCCGCAGTACCAGCGTAGGTACGCCGAACGACGGAGCCTCTTCCTGCATGCCGCCGGAATCGGTCATAATCATGTACGTGTGCGGGTAGAAATTATGGAACTCGAACACGTCAAGCGGATCGATCAGCTTAATGCGCGGATGATCGCCCAAGATCTCATTGGCCGGCTCGCGTACCGCCGGATTCGGGTGGACGGCATAGACGAACGCCACATCCTCGAACTCGTCGGCGATGCGCTTCACGGCGCGGAAAATATTCCGATGCGGTTCGCCAAGCGATTCGCGTCGGTGCGCGGTCATCAGAATGAGACGCTTGCCCTTGGCCCACTCGATCACCGGATGCGAGAAGGACGGGTCAACCGTGTACTGGAACACGTCGGCAGCCGTATTGCCCGTCACGTAGATGGTCGCTTCCGACTTGTTCTCCTTGCGAAGATTGTCGGCAGACCAATCGGTCGGCGCAAAATGGATGTCCGAAAGCACGCCGGCCAGCTGGCGGTTCATCTCTTCCGGATACGGGGACATTTTGTTCCACGTGCGAAGTCCCGCCTCGACATGGCCAATCTGGATTTGCTGCAGGAACGCGGAATAGCTCGCAAGGAACGTCGTCTGCGTATCCCCATGGACGAGCACGATATCCGGCTTCGCCTCGCGAAGAACGGGATCCAGCCCTTCCAACACGCGCGTCGTCGTCTCCATCAACGTCTGGCGTTCCTTCATGACGTTCAGGTCATAGTTCGGCACGATCTCGAAGAAATCGAGCACCTGGTCGAGCATCTGACGATGCTGGGCCGTAACGCAGACGATCGATTGAATCTCGTCCTCATACTTCTGCAGCTCGAGCACGAGCGGAGCCATCTTCACGGCCTCCGGGCGGGTGCCGAAGATGGTCATTACCTTCAGTTTAGCCAATCTCTGTCACTCCCATTTCATTCATACACTTATGGCGCTTTATTTGGTCCCGTACATCCGGTCGCCGGCGTCGCCGAGCCCTGGCACGATATAGCCATGGTCATTCAGGCATTCGTCCAGCGAAGCGATATAAATATCAACGTCGGGATGCGCCTTCTGCACCGCTTCGACGCCTTCCGGCGCCGCGATCAGGCACATCAGCTTCAAGTTGAGGCAGCCGCGCTTCTTCAGAATGTCGAGCGCCGCATTCGCCGAACCGCCTGTCGCCAGCATCGGGTCAATAACGATGAGCAATCGCTCGGTGGCATCGGAAGGCAGGTTCACGTAATATTCGACCGGCTGCAAGGAATCCGGATCGCGGAACAAGCCGATATGGCCGACTTTAGCCGAGGGAATCAGCTGCAGCATGCCGTCGACCATGCCAAGCCCTGCGCGCAGAATAGGCACGAGGCCCAGCATGCGGCCGGAGATGACTTTGCCTTGAGCCTGCGTAACAGGCGTCTCCACCGGAATCGTCTCGAGCGGGAGATCGCGTGTAATCTCGTACGCCATCATCGTTGCGACCTCATCCACAAGCTCACGGAAGTCTTTGGTGTTGGTATTCTTGTCTCGAATGTAAGTCAGCTTGTGCTGAATAAGCGGGTGATCGCAAATGGTTAACTTGCTCAAAATATCGTCCTCCTGATGATGCTTCTTCGCGGGGGTTGTCCACCCCTAATCGTTGCCGCTTGGCAATCTTGTATATTATAGCACCAGACGCGAAGGAATTGCACAAGTTCGCCATTATTTCCGAAATTGTCATTTCCCCGTTTCTCTACTCTCTTTCATTGCCTTATTTTGTCGAAAAATACCGTTCCACCTATCATCGAAGCAAGAAAAAACCGTCCCGCAATCGGAACGGTTCGATCGATGCCGCGATCTCGCTAGGAACTGCCGCAGCCGCTTCCGCAGGAAGACCCGCCTCCGCTGCTGCAAGAAGAGCCTCCACCGCCGCTGTCGCCGCCGGAACTGCCGCCCGAGTCTGACCCTCCGCCGCAACGGCTGCCGTCATTCGAGCCATTGTCGCCGCTGCTGCAGGCATAATACGAGCCGCTGCTTCCCGAATCATCCCGCTGCCGCCCTTCCTCGCGCGCCTGGTTCATCTCCTGTTCGAAAATATGCTCCGGCTCGAGCGAGGAGGCGAAGAACACGCCAGACATCGCGCCGGTCATGAGCACCGTATCACTGTCCCACGTGTTATCCCGCCGCTTATATGGACGCCCTTTGTTCTCACGCGCATAGACGGCAAGCTTACTGCCCCGATCAAGCAAGTAATCCGCAGCCTGCGCCAGATCGGGATGGGCCTCAATCGCTTCCGTATTGAAGCGTTGGCGGAGCAACTCATTGCGGTCCCATAGCTCGAATTCCTCGATCCTCTGCCGCGGCAGCCGGGTCTTGTAGAACCTGCCCCACAGCCGTTCGCTGCTCCAAGCCAGCGGGAAGAGCTCGCCGTATACCCAATCGAACCACGCGCGCTCGCCTTGCTCCGGCTGAGCCCCCGGGGCATGCGGCGCATGATGGATCAGCCGCCCGCAGAACGTCTTGCAGAATTGCTCGTATTCCCGCGTGAACATGAGCATCTCATGCCAGACATCGTCGACCTTCTCGCTGTACATCGGAACGGAACGCAGTAAGCCGCACATGAGAAAGTATCGCTTCAGCTCGAACCAGCGCCACTGCCACTCTTCCTCGCGAATGCCGAGAGCGGGCTTCATGACGCGGTCCTTGACGCGCGCCTCGAAGTCACCGGAGAGCGCCGCCTCCAACCTCTCCGCCGCCTTACGGGCGGGATGCTCTGCCGGAATGCCCAACGCTTCAGGCGGTGTGCCCCGGAACAACGGTACCGACTTCTGTCTGGACGAACCGTTCCCCGGCCGCCCGCCGCCGCCGACGTTTGTCTGTTTGCGCGACGAACCCCCGGCTGATCGGGCAATGACGAGAAGCGAGAATACGACGATTAGAAGGACAATAATCACGGTCATACGGATCACCTGCTTGTCGTTTAGTCCATCTATTCTATCATGGCAGCGCGCGAAGCAGCATCCTTTTTATGTAAAAACCCCCTTAAAAAAAGCCCCTCGCACTCCAACAGGAGGCAAGGGGCCGTGATCAAGCGATTAGTACGTGATGCCAGGGTAGAGCGGGTATTGCGCCGTCAGATCGGATACCATGCCGCGCGCCTTCGAGAGCGTCGCTTCGTCTTCCGGGTTCTTCAGCACCAGCGCGATGACTTGCGCGATCGTCTTCATCGCTGCCGTGTCCATGCCGCGGGAAGTAGCCGCAGGCGTACCGATGCGGATACCGCTCGTTACGAACGGGCTCGTCGGGTCGAACGGAATCGCGTTCTTGTTGACCGTAATTTGAACGGAATCAAGAACATGCTCCGCCTTCTTGCCTGTGATGTTCAGGTTGCGCAGGTCGATCAGCATCAGGTGGTTGTCCGTGCCGCCGGATACAAGGTTGATACCTTGCGCCGTCAGCTCTTCCGCCAGCGCTTTCGCGTTGTCGATGACGTTCTGTGCATACGACTTGAACGATGGTTGCAGTACTTCGCCGAATGCAACGGCTTTAGCCGCAATAACGTGCATCAGAGGGCCGCCCTGGGAACCAGGGAATACCGCCTTGTCGATCGCTTGCGCCCAAGCTTGGCGGCACAGGATCATACCGCCGCGCGGACCGCGAAGCGTCTTGTGCGTCGTAGTCGTCACGAAATGCGCGTGAGGCACTGGGCTCGGATGAAGACCAGCCGCAACCAGACCGGCGATGTGCGCCATGTCGACCATGAACAGCGCACCTACGTCTTCCGCGATTTTGCCGAGTTTCTCGAAATCGATGATGCGCGGGTAAGCGGATGCGCCCGCAACGATCAGGCGAGGGCGGTGCTTGAACGCGGCTTTGCGAACTTCTTCGTAGTCGATCGTGAAGCTGTTCTCGTCAACTCCGTAAGCGACGAAGTTATAGAGCAGGCCGGATGCGTTAACCGGAGAGCCGTGCGTCAAGTGGCCGCCGTGCGCCAGGTTCATGCCGAGGACCGTGTCGCCAGGCTTGAGGGCAGCCAGGTAAACCGCCATGTTCGCTTGCGCGCCGGAGTGAGGCTGTACGTTCGCATGTTCAGCGCCGAAAATCTCTTTGGCACGGTCACGCGCGATGTCCTCAACGATGTCGACATGCTCACAGCCGCCATAGTAGCGTTTGCTTGGGTAGCCTTCTGCGTATTTGTTCGTCAGGACGGATCCCGCTGCTTCAAGTACCGCTTCGGAGACGATATTCTCGGACGCGATCAGCTCGATGTTGTCACGCTGGCGCTGCAGCTCGAGGCCAAGCGCTTCCAGTACTGCAGGGTCTTGTTTACGCAAATTCTCCATTGTTCATCTTCCTCCTCTATATCGTAAAGCTCGGCAAAATACGTTAGTCGCAGGTATTGCTTGAATCATCCGTTGCCTTAAGTGCACTTGCGCCGTCCGGAAGTCCCGCAGCCGCAGGCGTATAAACGGCCCGCTCGCCGCCGATGAGCTTCGGACGCGTGTACGCCATGGTGACATGCGCTTCGCCGATCGACTTCACCGTCCCGCGAACCGGAACGGCTACCTTGCGCAGATGCATGCCGATGAACGTATCGCCGATGTCGATGCCGGCATGCGCCGCGATCGACTCTGCGAGCACGGCCTCTTGCAAGGTTCTGTACGCGTATGCGGCCATCGAGCCGCCCGCCTTCGGAACCGGAATCGCCGATACGAGCTCAAGCCCGTACCGTTCCGCCGCCTCGCGTTCGATCACGAGCGCGCGGTTCAGATGCTCGCAGCATTGATACACCGGGATAAAACCATGCGCTGCCCGAACGGTCTCCACGCCGCGAAAGATCGCGGCAGCCGTCTCGAGCGTCCCCGACGTCCCGATCCGCTTGCCGAGCACCTCGCTTGTGCTTGTACCGATCACGAGCAGCTGTCCTGCGCGCAGATTCGCCGCTTGCACGAGTTCCTGCACGCAAGTCGCGACATCCGACTCAATCGCTTGAAGCAGTTGTTGATCGCTCATCGCGCCGCCCCCTTACGGATGCACCGATGCCGCAGCTTCGATCTGCATCACTTTCTGAATCCGTCCCGCATGGCGCTCGCCGCCGGAGAACGGCGTCTCGATCCAGATGCGGACGATCTCCTGCGCAAGCCCTGGTCCGATGATGCGTTCGCCTAGAGCCAGCACATTCGTATCGTTATGCTCGCGCGTCGCTTGCGCGGAGAACATGTCGTGCACGAGCGCACAGCGGATGCCCGGCACCTTGTTCGCCGCGATCGACATGCCGATGCCCGTACCGCAGATCAGAATGCCGCGATCGGCTTTGCCTTGCGCGACACGCTCGGCAACAGGCAGCGCATAGTCCGGATAATCGACGGATTGATTGCAGTCGCAGCCCAAGTCTTCGATTTCATGGCCCAAAGATTGAAGGAACGGCACGATTTCGTCTTTCAAGCGGTAGCCCGCATGATCGGCTCCAATAGCGATTTTCATAAGGTGAACCCTCCCGATTGTCTCCCGTGCGAACGCGGGAATTGTCGAATCACAATGGTCCCATTATACCCGATTTCCCCTAAAAAGACGAAAAAAGAGCATAGCGTGCTCGAAAGCACGATGCTCTTTGCCCAGGCGACCGGCCGTATATTCCGATGCTCCACCGTGGTTTGATCCACTCTCGTCGCCAGTTACATCGGAAACCGTTATTTGTTCTCATGATACTCCATCGCAGGCCGAAAATCAATCACCAAGGTACGAATTTCAGCGCCCAAAAAGCTTGACAATCAGCTTGTCCATCGCCTGTCCGATCTCGTCCGCGCACTCCTGGTACATGTCGAGCGAACCGCCGAACGGATCGGCGATATCGAAGCCAGGTATGCGGCGTTCAAGCTCGAGCAGCCTGCTGCGTTCCTCTTCGGTCAGCTGTTGGCCGAGTGCCTGCTTCATATGCCACTCCGTGTATAGCGCCTCGAGTTCCGCGATGTCCCGAAGAACCGCCTCGTCGCTCTCCACGTATTCCTTCAGCGTGTAGGTCTTGTCCACCGCATTCGGGAACCGCTGCAGCAAATGACGCTTATGCCCGGTCGTCATCGTCAGCACGAGGTCCGCCCAGCTTACAGCGCCTCCATCAAGCGCGGAGGAACTGCCGTTATCCGGCACCCCCCGCTCACGAAGGGCTGCCCGCGCATGCTCGGAAACCGGCAGGCCGTCGACCGTGGATACGCCTGCGGAGCGCACCTCCACATCAAGTCCGCGGCGCTTCGCCTGATCCCTCAGCATGGCCTCGGCCATAGGAGAACGGCAGGTATTGCCTGTACATACGAATAGAATCCGTTTCACGGTGGTCACAACTCCTTCTATCTTGGGATATGCTGCTTTGTTGCGCTAGGCTATCAAGCACCCCGAAGATCGATGTTATTAAAGGATAAACAACAGCCCAAACGTAAACAAAATGACGCCTCCGCAAGCTTCCCCGTATTCGCCAAGCCCTTTGCTGACCTTCCGCCCTAGCAGCAGGCCGAGAACGGACATAAGCCCGCCGAAGAAACCGAACAGCAGTACCGTCAGCAGCACGTCGGTCGCGAACATCCCGAGTGAGATGCCGACCGAGAACGAGTCGATGCTGACGCTAAGGGCAAAGACGAGCAGCCCGAACAACGACCGGTGATTGAAGGAAGGCGCATCCTCCCCGCGCAGCGAGCTATAGATCATATGGCCGCCGAGCAACAGAAGCAGCGCGCCAGCCACCGTCGTCGCCACCCCGCCGAGCAGCGTGCTGACGTATTGACCGGTGAAGATACCCAGGAGCGGCATGATGATATGGAAGACTCCAATAATGAAGCTTAACTTAATAATATCGAGCAAACGGATTCCTTTCAATCCGATTCCGATGCCAAGTGAAAATGCGTCCATCCCGAGCGCTACAGCCATGATAATAAGCGTTAGCATTTGGCCGGTCTGCAAGCCCGCCTCCAACATTGCGTATCCCCCCTGTCCAAGTCTCATCCTGAGCTTATGCGGACAAGAAGGGAAACATGATTGATTCGAGGGACGGGCATGGCATGGACATTCGGACTTGCCTGCGAAAAAGGGGTTCCCCTGCTTAGACGCGGACGATCCGGTGCCCGGCCGCCTTCACGAGCCGGTTCATCAGCGCGTGGCCGATGCCGCTCTCCGGGCAAGACTCCGCCCAGATTCGCTGCGTGCCCCGTTCGTCGAACGAGCGCAGCGCGGCGTACAGCCCTTGCGCCGCCGTCGCAAGATCGGCGAGACTGCCCATGACGATCACGTCATCGGCGGCGTACTTATCCGCATGTTCCGCGAATGCGAGCACGCCTGTCCGTTCGCCGCGCGCGCCTGCCGCCGATCCCTGCGCCTGCACGTAAGCCACAACCTTCGGAAGCTCGCCCTGCACCAGCTCCATCGTACCTTGCGGCGCGTAGTGGGTGTATTTCATCCCCGGCGAGCGCGGCGCGGCACTGACGGCTGGATCAACCAATGACCGAGCCTGGACATGGAGCTTATCCTTACGTTCATTAGACGTACGGGTCTCCATCGGAGCAATCGTAGCCTGTACGGCGGCAGCGGAAGAAGCGCCGGGTGCGGCTACATCATCGTATTCCACCCGCTCCGCCACGGTAAGCAGTTCCTCCGCCGTAATGCCGCCCGGACGCAGGATGCGCACCGTATCGCCCTCGACCTCCACGACCGTCGATTCGAGTCCGACGCCGGCAGCGCCGCCGTCGACGATCCCGGCGATTCGGCCCGCCAGGTCATCCGCGACATGAGCCGCAAGAGTCGGGCTGGGCCGCCCCGAGCGGTTCGCGCTCGGCGCCGCGACCGGGCAGCCGGCGGCGGCGATCAGCGCCAGCGCCACGGGGTGGGCAGGCATCCGAACCGCCACCGTATCAAGCCCAGCCGTGACGCGCGGCGATACCGCGCCAGGGAGCACGGGCAACACGATCGTGAGCGGGCCCGGCCAGAACCGCTCCATCAATCGTGCGGTCAGCCCGTCATACGGGGCCGCGAGCGACGCGAGCTGCGCGGTATCGGCAATATGGACGATCAGCGGATTGTCCGAAGGACGTCCTTTGGCCTCGAAGATCCGGGCCACCGCTTCGTCGCTGCGGGCATCCGCGCCTAGCCCGTATACCGTTTCCGTCGGGAAGGCGACCGTCTCTCCCTGCTGGAGCAGCTTCGCGGCTTCGGCGATTTCGCTCGCCCGAGGCGAGCTGGCATCGACGCGCCATTGATACGTTGTAAGCATGAAAAGCTCAATCCTTTTTATCCATCTGGTTGAATGGGTCTTGTTAACTGGCTTCATTATAGCACAGCCGCCGGCGTAAAGACTTTCGCAAATGTTGCCCCGGGCACAAGGTGAAACGGCTTGCGCCGTCTTTGATGGCGCAGCGCGTTTCATTCCGGAGACATAGAGGATGATTGATAACCGTGAAACTTTATAAACTCCTATATGTTAACAAAGCCCCGCTAAGCGGTCTGTCTACCGCTGCAGGGCGTCAATCTCTCACTCATTCATCCATTAGCTGAACAGGCCGCCGATCCAGCTGATGATGGATTCGATCATTTCCCAGAGGAAGAACTTCACTTCCGGCGCTTGCTGCTCCCCGGTCGATACGGCAGCGTCTGCGTTCGAGGCTGTGTTCGCGGCACCTGCATCCTTCACCGCGGCATCCTTGGTAACTTCCACGCTGGCAGTCGTCGTGACGGCCGCTGCCGAAGCTTCGCCGCTCACCGCATCCACGAAGCAGAGCGGCGGGAACAGCACGCACCACCAGTTCTGGCCTTCGCCGCTGCCGAGCGTAATGCGGAGCGCTTCGTACTCGCCGGCAGGGTATACTTTGTTGCCGTACATTTTGGTCGGGAAAGGAACGACGCCCAGCTCTGCCTTGAAGCCGTAGTTGAAGCCGCGCTTGGCGAGTTCTCCGGCAACGACGCGTTCAATATCGTGCATATGGGCATGAATCGTCAGGCGCGCTTGCTCGATGGAGGACTGTCCTTCGATCCAGCGGTCCATCTCAGCCACGACCGCATCGCGGACATGGCGCTTCACCGCTTGGTCGACGGCGCTGTCGGAGTTCGCAAGAATGCGCAGACGAATGGATTCCGTAGGGATGTCGCCGCCGGCAATCGCCGCATCGGCACGCTGGCTTTCCCAGCTCATGAACAAGATCGCGAGAATAACGAAGAGATAACCGTAAGACTTCTTATAAGGAAAACGAGAATAAGTGCGGATCATATACACAAGCTCCTTCGCGGCACCCGTCGGTGCTCTTGGCTTGCGTCCCGGAACGTTTATAGCCCCATTATGTCCGGTGCACTTACTCTCTAAACCTCGCTGATTTATGAAAATCTATGAAAATCCAGAAGCGTGCGGACAGCGCGAAAAAGAACCCCGCAGCGCCGATGGCCGCGGGATTCCGCCCTATCACTTCTACTAGCGATCAGCTGTGCTAGATTCCTAGACGGCTTCGCTTTCCTCCTGCTCCTGCTGCGGCTGAGGCTGCAGCGTCACGCTTCTGTTGCCGTCTACGCCGACGGGGACTTCGCCTGCGATCGTGACGCGGCGGACGACGCGATGCTGCTGGCCGTAATCGTTGACCGCGTAATGCTGAGTCGCGCGGTTATCCCAGATGACGACGTCGCCGGCCGACCAGCGCCAACGTACCGTATTCTCCAGACGCGTCACATGCTCCTGCAGGATGCTGATGATCCGGTCCGAGTCGGGGGTCTTCAAGCCCACGATCCGTTTCACGAAGTGCCCCAGCAGCAGATGGCGCTCGCCCGTCTCCGGATGTACGCGAACAACGGGGTGCTCCGTCTCGTAGACCGTGGAGGCGAATACGGCGCGATGCCTGCGCAGGTCTTCAGCCGACACTTCCTTGCGGACCGTCGCCGCATAATCGTAGGCATTCGTATGGATCGCCCGCAGGTTATTGGCCAACTCCTGCAGCTCCGGCGTCAGATCGTTGTAGGCTGCGGCCGTATTCGCCCATACGGTATCGCCGCCCGCCGGAGGAATGACGATGCCGCGCAACACGGAAGCTTTGGGATAAGCCTCGACGAACGTAACGTCGGTATGCCAGGAGTTGGCGCGGCCGCCATGCTCGGAGTCGAGCTCCAGCACCGAGCTGGTGCCCGCTTTCACCGGTACGGTCGGATGCGCGTACAGCTCCCCCAGACGCTTGGCGAAGGCTTCCTGGCCAGCGTCGTCCAGATGGCCCTGACCGCGGAAGAACAGCACTTTGTGAGCAAGCAGCGCTTCTTGGATCGTGTCTACCGCTTCGGCAGGCAGGTCTTCGGTCAGTCGGATGCCTCTTACTTCGGCGCCAATGCGCCCTGCTACCGGAATGATCTCCACTTGTACCTCTTGGCCTTGGATAACTTCACTCATCGTCATGCTCCTCCTTGAGGCAGCGTGCCGCCGCCTGTCATTGTTTTAGGGAACCGCAACTTACTTCAGCGCTTCGGTAACGAAAGTATCATCGACCGCATCCTTGAATACGGCGGCCTTCTTCAGGAATTTGTTCTCGAGCAGAATGTCTGCCGATGCCTGCTGCGATTCGAGCACCTCCGGCGTATACGCCGATAGCAGCGGTGCGCTTCGCTCCAGCACGAGCTTGATAATGTCTTCCGGAATCTTGGTCTGCTCCGAGTAGATCGCCGCAGCCTCATCCGGATTCGCGGTCTGCCAATCGAGCGATTGCTTATACAGCTTCAAGTATTCGACGACAAGCTCAGGATGCTTCTGCGCGAACTCCTTGTGGGCAATCATCGAGACCGGCGCGTAGATGACGGTCTTCGCGTCCAGGATCTTCGCTTTCTTCTTCGTCACGTTCAGCGTCGTATAGGGGTCGATGCTGACCCATGCATCCAGCTTTCCGGCTTCGAAGGCCGCTTGCCCGTCCTCGAATTGCAGGTTGATCAGCTTCACGTCCTGCTGCGTAAGTCCGTTCGCCTGCAGGATTTTGATCAGATAGACGTGCGAGGTTGTACCTTTGGCAAGCCCGATCGTCTTGCCCTTCAGATCGGCAACCGTGGCGATCGGACTATCGACAGGCACGATGACCGTATTGAGGTCCTTGCCTTCGTTAATCAGCCCGATAATCTCAAAAGGCAGCTGGTTCGAGACGCCCGTGATCGCTGCGCCGTCGCCCAGGAACGACAAATCCACGCGCCCGGACACCAGCGACTCGAGCAGCGGCGGTCCGCTCGTGAATTTGCTCCAAGAGACCTCGGCGTTCAGCTTCTTGAAGCCTTCGTCCAGCCAACCCTTCTCCTGGGCGATAACGAGCGGGTTGAACCCGCCATTGATGGCGATGTTCACCTTCACCGGATCCCCGGCTGGAGCCGCCTGCCCCTCCGCTTGGCCGCCTTCGTCCTTGCCGGCAGCGTTAGCGCCCGCTTCCACGCTTGCCGTCTCCTTGCCGCCGGCCGCCGCCGTCTGATTGTCGTTCTCGGTGCCGCAGCCTGCCAGCAGCAGCAGAACCGCCACGATCGCAATAAAGGCAAGATAACCGTTCTTCATGCGCATTGAAAAGCCAACCCCTCTCTGATCTTAACCCGTGCTTGCTCGAACGTTCGTCTTAAAACTTAATAAGGCCGGTCCCCTGCAATGGAGATCCGTTCCGCGACGCGTCGGTTAGGGAAGTAATCCGAGACCGCGTAGTGCTGCGTCGCCCGGTTATCCCAGAGGGCGACCGAGTTCTCCTCCCAATGGAAACGCACCTGATACTCCGGCACATGGGCTTGGCGGAACAGGTAGTTCAGCACCTTCTCGCTTTCCTCCGCCTCCAAGCCGACAATCCGAACGGTGAAGGCCGCGTTGACGAACAAGGTCTTGCGCCCCGTCTCCGGATGGGTACGGACGACCGGATGCTCGGCGGCCGGGAACTCGGCTTGCTTGGCTTCCAGAATCTCCGGCGCGAGATGGCGGCCGAAGGTGCCCGTAAAATCGTGGATAGCTGTCAAACCATCGATCCGTTGTTTCACTTCATCCGGCAAATTGTCGTAAGCGACGGCCATATCGGCCCACAAGGTATCGCCGCCCAGCGGAGGAACTTCGGACAGTCGCAGAACGGAGCCAAGCGCCGGCTCAAGACGCCACGTGACGTCGGTGTGCCACACGTTCTCGTTGCCCGTCATGTTCGCGTTCTTCTCGAACCGCGTCACTTCCTCGCTGCTGCCCCGCGGCAGGAACGGATGCTTCTCCAGCTCCCCCCACTCTTTGGCGAAACGCAACTGCTGCTCGCTGTCGATGCTCTGATTGCGGAAGAAGAGCACCTTCCACTCCAGGAAAGCACGGTGCAGTTCGGCCTTCAATTCAGGCGTGAGCGGTTGCCCCAGGTCAACGCCTTCGATCTCGGCGCCGATGACCGGACCAAGCGGTTTCAGCGTGAACAGCGTGTAAGGGATCTCTTCGATGCCTTCCGGAAGCCGGCGCAATTGGCGAGCACCGGATTTAAGCTCTCGTACGGGATGGTAGCTGCGGGATAAGTATGCGGTCTGACTCATCATGAATCGCCTCCAAAGGGATAAAGTTTTGTAAACATACCTGAATAATCGGATTTAAGGACGCAAAAAAAGACTCGATATCTCAGATGCCAGGCAAGTGCCCGAATCTCTGGTCGTCCAGTCGATTCTAGTCATGGATTCAATTGTGCATACAAGCGGCTAACAGAATGATTCTCTGTTCAGCTTGTGGCGTGAACAAATCGTATCAGCATGCAACGGCTACTGTCAACCCTCTTTTTCCCAAAACGAATCGCGGCTTACGGACAGGGCCCGAGCATGCGAATGAGCAGCTCGATCGTCTCTTCCGTCGCCGGCGCATAACCCCGCATCTCCATCAGCATCAGGTTCTGGATCAAGGTGCCGAATAATGTCGCCAGCTGGATCGGATTCCCCTGCATCACCGTGCCGTCTTGCTGGCCCTCCTCGATCAGCGCTAGCAGAATCCCGAGATTCGCCTTCGCCCGGCCGCGAATGACGCGCTTGTCTTCCTCCTCGAGCAGATCGGTGAAAAGCGCCTGGAGCAGCACCAGGTAGATATCGGCGCTGCTGGCGCTCGGCAAGGAGCGCCTCGCCAGATAGCGGAATTTGTCCGCGGCGTTGCCCTCTACTTCTTCCGCGGCACGCAAGATCTTACCGTATCTGAGCTGCCCCCGTTCGATTACCGCCAGCAGAATCTCCTCTTTGGACTTGAAGTAATTATACACATGCCCATGGCTAAGCCCGGCTCCGGCGGCGATATCGCTGATCTTCGTCAGCAGCCCCCTCGTGGCGAACACATGGGCGGCGGCATCCAGTATTTGTTTGCGCCGTTCTTCGCGCAGCTGTTGATCGCGAACAAGGTTACGTGGCATTTAGGTGCGTCCTCCTGAAGTATCGGCATTCTTTATCTTGCAGACAGTGTACCAGAACCGGCTGAGCGGTGACCACACTTATGTTTTCGGCGGCATCACGCCGGCACCCTTAATTCCGCCCTTCTTAGTGGGGTATTGACATCCGTTTGTCCGCAATGCTAAGATGAGCGACAACATGAATACGCAGTCAGTCAGTTGCGTGAATCGACTAGTCAACCTAGAGATTCGGCAGGCCCCCTGTTTTGGTGCCGCCGGTCTCTTTTTTTGTACCCGGATTCGTCAAACGTAAAAGGAGTGGACGTCTATGCAGCCAGTACTGGAGATCGAACGAGTGAACAAGACCTTCTACGGGGAGCAGGGGACCACCCCTGTTCTTCAATCCGTGAGTCTGGCCGTGCATGAGGGCGACTTCACGACGATCATCGGCCCGAGCGGATGCGGCAAAAGCACGCTGCTCAAAATCATCGCGGGCCTGGATCTGTCGTACGAGGGTAGCGTTCAACTGAGGGGCAAGCGAATCGAGCGGCCGACGCAAGAGAAAGGATTTATTTTTCAGGAGCACCGCCTCTTCCCGTGGATGACGGTCGAGCAGAACATCGCGGCCGATCGCTCCTTGCGCGACCCGGGCGTCCGCAAGGCGGTCGATGAGCTGATCGAGCTCGTGAAGCTGGGCGGCTTCGAGCGGGCCTACCCGCGTCAGCTCTCCGGCGGCATGGCGCAGCGCGTCGCAATCGCCCGCGCCCTCTTGCGGCAGCCGGAAGTGCTGCTGCTCGACGAGCCCTTCGGGGCACTGGATGCGTTCACGCGCGGTCATATGCAGGAGGCGCTGCTCGATATTTGGCAGACGAATCAAACCGCGATGGTGCTCGTCACGCACGATATCGACGAAGCCGTCTTCCTGTCCACCCGGGTCGTCGTCATGGACGCGCGGCCAGGCACGATCAAGGCGATTGTCCCGATCGATCTGCCTTACCCTCGCTCGCGAACGAGCCGCGCCTTCACCGAGCTGCGGACGCTCGTGCTTAATCGGCTCGATCACCGCGCCGAGCTGGAGCAGGATGTTTACAGCATTTAGACCATCGATCAGCAGAAAGGAACGTGAACGGCATGACCGTACCTTTGACAGCGCCCAAGGAGTCGATTCTCGAAGCCGAGCAGCGCGTGCGGCGGAAAGACCTTAGCCGGAGGTGGCGCCTCTTCGCTCGAGGCGCCGCGCTGCCAATCCTCATCCTCGCAGTATGGCAAACCTTAAGCGCTACGGGCGCGATCTCCGAGCAGCTGTTTTCCTCGCCGTGGCTCATCCTGAAGCAATACGCGGCGCTCACCTTGTCCGGCGAGCTGCCCCACCATTTGCGCATCAGTATCGTTCGCGCTTCGCTCGGGTTCCTGCTCGGCGGCAGCGCCGGACTGATCATCGGGCTGCTCGTGGGCATGTACCGCCGCTTCGAGGAAACGGTGAATCCGACCGTGCAGATGCTTCGAACCGTGCCGCTGCTCGCGATTACGCCGCTATTCATCATGTGGTTCGGCTTCGGCGAGCTGTCGAAGGTGCTGCTCATCTCGCTCGGCGCCTTCTTCCCGCTCTACGTGAACACCTTCCTCGGGGTACGCAACGTCGACGCCAAGCTGTTCGATGTCGCCCGCGTACTCGAATTCAGCCGCTTCCGCCAGATGACGAAACTCGTCCTGCCCGCGGCGCTGCCGAATATTCTACTCGGTATCCGCCTGTCGCTGAGCATCGCTTGGCTCTGCCTGGTCGTAGCCGAGCTGCTCGGCGCCGATACCGGCGTCGGCTACATGATCCAGGACGCGCGTGCATTCATGCAGACGGATATCGTGTTCGTCGGCATTACGATTTTTGCCCTCGTCGGCAAGCTGTCGGATTCGATCGTGCGTTACCTCGAGAATCGCCTGCTGCGTTGGCAGGACAGCTACAAAGGGTAAGTCAGCTTAACCGCATACTAAAAATCCCCGTCCTCGGCTTTACGTCGAGGCGGGGATTTCTTGCGTATGGAGCAGGACTAAGACCATTCCTTCGCCGTATCCCGCTTACTGGCGTTGTACGCTCGCTTGAAGAAGTGGGCCAATCCGAGGTAGATCGCCTGAATGGACACATACACAATAAAGGAGTAACCCAAATTCCAACCCTTATATTGAAACACATGGCAGAGCACCGCTATCCATTCATAGGCCGCACCGGCCGCCGAACAGCCCAGCACGTAGAGAGCGGTCCCGAATCCCCGGAAGCGCAGGCGGTCATAGAAGTAGATGAACAAATAGGAGAAAGGCGCATACAAGAAATAGAACAGCAAGTCGAATAACTCGTAGCGCCCATCGTCGTTAATGTTGTACACATCGATCGGCGGGATGCCAAGAAGGAAATCGACGTTCATCGCAATGGTGGGCCCGATGGTATACAGGACGAGCATGACGATGAAAGGGAATCGCTTGGGCAGCAGCAGCGAGAACGAGGCGATAACGACCACCGAAATAATAAGGAACCATTCATTCGCGTCGAAGGACTCGGGCAAGTCCAGCATCATAGTCGAATTTCCCTCCTTGCTACAGTTCGAATCCACTGCCAGGCAGCGAAGGCAACCGCAACCGTGCCGCCCCGGTACAAGATCGAGTACCCGATCTTCCATTCCGGGCTGAAAGCCATGACGTTCAAGCGGACGGCCAGCCCATCCATTCCAAGGAGGACGCCGACAAGAAGCACAAACACGACAAGCTTCACTACCGCCTTGCGGAACATGAGGCTGATGGCGAAGGCATGGAAGACGAGGATCGGAACCACAATCTTGGACATGACCGTGATGGCCAAGATCATCGATACGGACTCGTCGATGTCTATATATTTGCCATTCATCCCGACAAGCCACAGAAAATTGCTGTGCAGAAAAACGAGCAGTCCCCACACCAGAATAGCTTCAAACAAGTGAATCCGCCTTAGGAACACCGTAAACGTTAGCAAACTGAGCACAGCCAAGCTGGCAAACACCGTGATCCCCATTGCAGCCTCCGCGTTGTAGGTATAGGAGGATGATTTCCATAATGGGTGACGGCTATGCACGCCAAAAAGCCAAGGGACGCTCGGACGTGCAAGCGGCGTACCCTGGCTTGTTCTTGGAATTAAGGCGCTGTGGCGATGACATGCCGGTCGATGCCGCCATAATCGCGAATGATCCGAATGTCGCTCCAATGACCGAGCTGCCGCAGCAGATCCGCTACCGCTTCGGCTTGCCCGATGCCAAGCTCGAAGGCGACGATCCGCGGCAGCTGCGCAAGCTTCGGCAGCTGCGAGACGATGATGCGGTACGGATTCAGTCCGTCCTCGCCCCCGTCGAGCGCCAGACGCGGCTCGAAGCCGCGAACCTCGATCTGCAGGTCCTCGATATCCCGCGCCGGAATATACGGCGGATTGGATACGAGAACATCGATCCGCAGCCCGGCGTGCCCATCGCCGCCGGACGCGTCCGCCCCATCCTCGCGCCGCGCGGCGAACGGCGCGAGCAGGTCGCCCTGCACGAACGCCATGCGCGGCGCCGCCCCGTGGCGCGTCGCATTCGTGCGGGCGACTTCGAGCGCGTCCGGCGACAGATCGGACGCGACGACCCGCCACCGCGGACGCAGCGCAGCCAGCGTCACGCCGATGGCCCCGCTGCCGGTGCCGACGTCGAGCACCGTCGGCCCGGGCTCTCCGCCTGCGGCGCCCCCGCCGGCATCCGGCGCGGCGCCGGGCGGCGAATCAACCGCGGCTTGCGGCCATAGCCGGTCCGCCGCCGCGAGCACGGCCTCCACGAGCAGCTCCGTCTCCGGCCGCGGGATAAGCACCGCTGGCGTGACCGTGTACGCCAGCTCGTAGAACCACTGCTCGCCGACAATATATTGGAGCGGCTCGCCATTCCCCTTGCGGTCCACCAGCGCCTGCCAGGCGGCGGTGTCCGCATCGGGCAGCGCCTCGCCCCAATCGCGCAGCAGCCGCGCGCGATCGGCGCCGAGCAGATGCATCATGAGCCGCTCGGCATGCTCGCGCGGTTCGCCGATGCCCCGCTCATTAAGCAGGTGGGCGGCCTGCACGATCGCGCTGCCGACGGTGAGGCGGATAGATCCGCCCCCGTTGCCATGGTCGCCTTGTGTGTGATGCTCCATCAGGATCACGCCTCCTTCGTTTGCATGTTCATTCCTATGTACGCCGCGATATAACCCCGGATTTTCCGCTCCGTTGGCCACGCTCGGTACGGCTGACATGACGCGGACAATCCGCTCGGCGTGCAAATAAAGGCTGCTGACCGTAGTAACCGGTCAGCAGCCCCTTCTTCGATTAGGCCAGGTTTTCTTTCTCGAGCAACTCGGTCTGAGCCGTCAACGTCAATGCGTTGATGATCTCTTCCATGTCGCCGTTCATGACGGAGTCGAGCTTATGCAGCGTCAGGCCGATGCGGTGATCGGTCACGCGGCTTTGCGGATAGTTGTACGTGCGGATCCGCTCGCTGCGGTCGCCCGTACCGACTTTGCTCTTCCGCTCGCCGGCATATTTCGCTTCTTCTTCTTGACGGCGGATATCGGAAATCCGCGCGCGAAGAACTTGCAGCGCCTTCGCCTTGTTCTCGTTCTGCGATTTGCCGTCTTGGCAAGTCGCCATGATCCCGGTCGGCACGTGAAGCACGCGCACGGCCGATTTGGTCGTGTTGACGGACTGGCCGCCAGCGCCGCTGGAGCAGAACGTATCGATCCGGATGTCTTTGTCCAGAATCTCGATTTCGACCTCTTCGACCTCAGGCATTACGGCAACGGTAGAAGTCGAGGTATGGATCCGGCCGCCGGACTCGGTTACCGGAATACGCTGTACGCGGTGAGCGCCGCTCTCGAACTTCAGCTTGCTGTAAGCGCCCTTGCCGGACACCATGAAGATAACTTCCTTGAATCCGCCCAGATCGCTCTCGGTGAACTCCATCAGTTCTACGCGCCAGCCTTGCGCATCGGCGAACTTGTTGTACATGCGGTACAGGTCGTAAGCGAACAAGTTGGCCTCGTCGCCGCCCGCCGCGCCGCGAATCTCGACGATAACGTTCTTCTCGTCGTTCGGGTCCTTCGGCAGCATCAGGAAGCGGATATGCTCTTCAAGCTGCGTCTTGCGCTCGCTCAGCTCGTCGATCTCCATCTTCACCATTTCGCGCATTTCGTCATCGAGCTTCTCGCCGAGCATCACTTTCGCGTCGTCGAGCTGTTCGGTAACTTCTTTGTATTCGGTATATGCCCCATATGCGGGCTGCAAATCGGACTGCTCTTTCGAGTAGTCGCGCAGACGTTTCGGATCACTCGCTACATCTGGATCGCACAACAGCTCGCTCAGCTTCTCATACCGGTCAGCGACTGCTTGCAAACGGTCTAACACGTGCATTCACCCCTAGTGTACTATAGTATCGTCACTTTCACGTTTCATTAGTATATCATATCGCAGCCTGCTCCATAAACGTGCGAATTCTGGGCATTCTTCCTGTTAGCTTTACCCAAAATCTGAAGGAGGAGATCATTGCTGCCGCCATATTCGCTTGAACTCATGCCAAAAGGACCCGGTGCGATCCGGGTCCTTGCTCACGTCCATCCTACACGTTGAAGCGGAAGTGCATGACATCGCCGTCTTGAACGATGTACTCTTTGCCTTCGAGGCGAAGCTGGCCTTTCTCCTTCGCCGCGTTCATCGAGCCCGCTGCCACGAGATCGTCATAGGACACGACTTCGGCACGGATGAAGCCGCGCTCGAAATCGGTATGGATGACGCCTGCCGCTTGCGGCGCTTTCATGCCTTGGCGAATCGTCCAAGCCCGAACTTCCTGTACGCCTGCCGTAAAGTACGTATACAGGCCAAGTAGCTTGTATGCGGCGCGGATGAGGCGGTTCAGACCGGATTCCGTCAGGCCGAGTTCCTCGAGGAACATCTCTTTGTCCTCGCCTTCAAGTTCGGCGATCTCGGATTCCACCTTCGCGCTGATCGGCACCACTTCCGCGCCTTCAGCCGCCGCGAATTCGCGAACCAGCTGCACGTAAGGGTTCTCGTCGGCATTCGCCGCTTCGCCTTCGCTTACGTTCGCGGCGTACAGCACCGGCTTCATCGTCAGCAGATGCAGCTCGCGCACGAGTACGCGCTCATCGTCGCTCAGATCGACCGCGCGCGCCGGCTGGTCGTTATACAGTGCTTCCTTGATCTTCTCGAGCACTTCGACTTCCTGCACGACCTTCTTGTCGCCGCCCTTCAGGTTCTTGCGACTGCGGTCCAAGCGCTTCTCGACCGACTCCAGGTCAGCCAGCACCAGCTCCAGGTTGATCGTCTGAATGTCGCTGATCGGGTCGACCTTGCCCGAGACGTGGGTAATGTTCTCGTCTTGGAAGCAGCGCACGACTTGCACGATCGCGTCGACTTCGCGGATATGCGCCAGGAACTTGTTGCCGAGGCCCTCGCCTTTGCTCGCGCCTTTGACGATTCCGGCAATATCGATGAACTCGAATGCCGTCGGCACCGTACGGTTCGGCACGACGAGTTCCGTCAGCTTGTCCAGACGCGGATCCGGCACCTCAACGACGCCCACGTTCGGATCGATCGTACAGAACGGATAGTTCGCGGACTCAGCGCCCGCCTGCGTGATTGCATTAAACAACGTGGATTTGCCGACGTTCGGCAGACCGACGATTCCAGCTTTCAAACCCATTTATATTACAGCCCCTTATCGCCTAATTAATCTCATGCAATTATACCCGAACGGAAAAGACAATGAAAGCGACAATTGCGTTTCTTGTCCAGTGGACGGGGGTTATCCGTCGCCGCCGCATGAATCCTCCGCCTTGCACGCATACTATCGGTGCTCCGATTTCCATTCGAGGAGGTGATTACGGGTGGAGAACAAAACGCACGAAGGCAACTATGTAGGCACAACGAACATGAAGGCCAAGAATCAGGACATGGCCTTCGTCAACGATACGATCGAAGATGCCAAATCGGTCACGAACTTCCAGAAGACGAAGAATCGTTCGGACAAATAGTTCATGGGCAAAAAATCAGCAAACACCTATTGCGGCGACTCGCGATAGGTGTTTTTTTTGCTGCTTCGTGTGATGGTTTTTTGTACCACGTTGAAGAAGAGACGCCTTACAACGCCGAGACGATCTCCTACATCGCGAAATAATCGATCGTTCTTTATGAATGCCTATATTTCAAAAAAGACACCTTCGCGGTGTCTTTTTTCGTTATGCGGCGCTGTCGTCCTACACCCACGCATCCTTCGCGTAACCCCGTTCCTCCCAATACCCGGTATGATCCTCGTCGATGAGCTCGACGCGGTTCAGCCACTTGACCGACTTGTAGGCGTACATCTTCGGCACGACCAAACGCACGGGGCCGCCGAGATCGCTCGGGATCGGTTTGCCGTCGTGCAGGACGGCGACCATCACGTCGTCCATGCTGGCTTGCTCCATGGAGAGGGAATCGGTGTAGACGCCATCGCCGGAGTAAAACTTGACGGTGCGCGCCGTCGACTTCACGCCTGCCTGCGCCAGCAGCTCCTTGAGCGGGATCCCTTCCCATGTGTTGCTGTAGACCGACCAACCGGTCACGCAATGGAAGTCGCTGACCTGAACCTTACGGGCGAGCTGCACGAATTGCTCCCAATTCCAACTCAGCTTCTGCTCCACGAGCCCATCTACGGTAAACGACCAACTGGCGTTATTGAACGATGGGATCGGCGTCACGGTGTAGACGCGGAAGCTGCCTTGGCTTCCGCCGCCGATCGGCGGCGAGGAGGCGGCCAGCGGCTGCGGCGCCGGCACCATCCGGTTCGCGTCCTGCACGATCAGCTCCTCCGTGCTCTCGCCGGAGCCGAGCGTCTTGCCGAACCACTGCAGGAAGGACGGCCCGAGCGTAATGGCCAGGCCCGCTCCGACCGCCGTGCGGATGAAGGCGCGCCGCGACATGACCGCCTGCGGTCCCGCAGCCGGATGCAAGGCGCCTTCCTTGTCTGGTTTGTCCGTCTTCACGGTGCGGCGGTGCGGCTCCTTCAGCCATTTGACCCGCGTGATGGAATGATAGATGATGTACGGCAGCCCGATCCACGTCAGCAGATCGTGGACCAGCAGCGCCGCGTTCGATACGCGAGGTCCCACTGCCCGGAACTGCCAGAGCAGCAGGCCGGAGAGCAGCCAGCCGACGAGCAGCGCCAGCACCACGATCACATTGGCCCGCTGCCAAGGCTTGCCGCGCAGCTGCTTCCAATGCTTCCCCGCCAGCAGCAAGTAGTAGATCACGGGCACAAGCGATGCCACTCCCGCCACAATATGCCCCCATCGCACCCATACCCGGCCTTCGCCGAGCAATCCGCGCCAGAAGCCGCCGAACAGAATAAGCCCCGTCAGCGCCAGAATGACAACGAGCCATCCGTTCCACGTATGTAGGAGGTTCAGCTTTCGCCCGTACCCTTTTCTCAAGCTCGCCAGCCATTCCTTCACCATGCCTCGCCTCCATCCGAATCTATTGCTAACTATTATTATACTTATATACATAGACGCAAGATAATCCACAAAGAGATCGCTTGAAACGGATTCTTTTCCTATCCTAGCGGGAGGTCACATCCGTATGTTGCTAGCCCTGCTCATTCGCCCCGCAATACAAACGCAAAAAAGGTCCGTTCGCCCCTAAGAAGCGATCGAACCGTTCTCCGCATTGCCTAATACCCTTACGCCGCTTACAGCAGCGGCTCCATGCCTTGCTCGATCCATTCCTCGCGCGACGGTCCGTAGAGTCCCGGCACCCGTAGTCCCGCTTGGCGCATCAGCACCGTCATCTGGCCTCGGTGATGCACCTCGTGCATGATGAGAATATGGAGCGTCAAGCCGTTCGGCCACTCATCCCCGTACATATTCGCCGTCTTCAGCAGCGTCTCGTCCGTCCACTGTTCTTTGACCGCCGCCAGCACTGCCGCGCTCGAAGTCCTGTACGCCTCCGCGATGACCGCCGCCGACGCCGGCGCCTTCTCATCCTCGCCTGCAGCCGGGAACGTAAGGCCGGTGCGGGATAGCATCTCGTGAATCGATGTCGTGATATGCCAGGCCAGTTGGCCGAGCGGCCTGTGGTTCGGGGCGATCGTCTGCTTGAGCGATTCGTCCGTTAGCGCGTCCATCACGCGTTGCGTGCCTTGCGTTTCGTGGAGCCAACTAGCTTCGAAGCTTGCGATTGAAGTAAACATGGGTCATCTTCCTCCTCATAATGGCTAGCATGTAGGATATCCATCCGTATGCTTCCACTATACCCAGGTATCGCTGACAGCATTATGGCAGTGTTCGTTCGTACATCCGGACAATTTCTCTTGCCTTGGCGGCAAGCGCGTGGGCAACCTCTTTCGGCTCCACCACCGTCACATCCGTCGCGTACCCGAGCAGCATGCTGTACAGCCAAGGCTCATCCGGCTGCGTCGTCGTCACGAGCAGCGTCCCTTCAGGCTCCGCCTGAATCTGCCCCGGTTCAAAATAATCCATCACCCGCGCCTTCACCCTCGGCTGAAACCGCAGCACCAGCGTCACGAGAGGATGCTCGCTCTGCATCGCTTCGCCGATTTGGCAGTAGCTGAGCGGCTGGGGGACGCCCGCGCGGCGCTCGAAGCTCCGCTCTAACACCTGCAGCCGCTCGATGCGCGACAACCGGAAGGTTCGATAGTCTCCCCGAAGCAGGCAGTAGCCGTACAAATACCAGGCATACCCCTTAAGCACGACTCCCATCGGCTCGCACTCCCGCAGCGAATCCTCGCCGTGCCTGCTCGTATAGGCGAACTGCACGACGCGATTCGTACGGATCGCCTCCCGGACAATGCCGAGCAGCTCCTTGTCCGCTTGACCGCCATGCCATGGATTGATATCGATAATGAGCTGTTCGCTCATGCGGTTCACGTCGCTGTGCTCCGAACGCGCGACGAGCGCGCCGACCTTATCGAGCAGCACCGCGACGTCCTGCTCCTCGAGCGACGAGCGGATCCCCCGCAGCGCGATGATGATCGACTGCAGCTCCTCCATCGTCAGGAACTGCCGGTCGAGCCGATATTGATCCATAATCTCATAACCTCCGGACGCCCCCGCGTAACTGACGACCGGGATCCCGGCTTGATTGATCGTCTCCAAGTCGCGGTACACCGTCCGCAGCGACACCTCGAACCGTTCGGACAACTCCTTGGCGCTAACCCGTCGGCGGTTGAGCAGCAGCATCGTAATGGCAAGCAAGCGATCCAGCTTCACCTTAAGTTCTCCTCCCTGCCGTTCTCTCGTCTGCTGAACATACCAGAGGGAGGGCGCCCGGGGCAATAGCCGAAAATTACCATTTTTCTTCCAAACGGGGCGCACAGTACCTTCGCGGCAAAAGCGGCCTGATCAGACCTCCGCTTTACACCGCCTTGCGTATGAAATATCCCCAGCCACCCAGCAGGAACACGACGAAGCTCACCAGGATGACGCCGAGCAAGGTCTCCGGCGACAGATTGAAGGCGCCGAACCCCATCTCATCCCGCGGCACCATGGCCAGCAGCGGCTGCGCCCATGGATAGTAAGGCCCATACTGCGCGGAGTTGATGATCAGGATATTCGGGATCGTGAAGATCACGTTCACCGCGAGCGGCGCGGCGAAGCTGGACCATGCGACCGATACCGCCAATTGCAGCGCGGCGAGCGGCAGGCAGGCGAGCCAGCCTCCTAGCGCCGATACGAGCAACATCCGCCACGGGATCGGCTCCGCGAAGCCGAGCAGCAGCCCTGTCGCCAGCAGCGCCGCCAGGAAGAGCAGCTGCGTAATCGCCAGCAGCAGCATAATGTAGATGAATTTGACCGCATAGACGGAGCTGCGGGAGACCGGCAGGGCGAGCAGCTGCTTCCAGCCTCCGCCGGTGTGTTCGAACCGGCACAGGAGCGCGGCGAACACGCCGGTCAGCAGCGGCAGGAACAGCATCGCATGCAGCAGCCCCATGATGCCGAGCGCGATCTGCCACACTCCCTCTTGGCCGTTCTCATAATCTCCAGCGCTCAAGAAGCCGGTCACGCCAGCAAGCAAAGGGCTGATGACCGCAAGCGCCCAGATGACGGTCCGGCGCAGCTTCATCCATTCCGAGCGAAACATCCGCATCATTATTTCACGTCCTTTCCGGCGAATTGCAGCATGCCGATCAGCAGCAGCACGACGCCAAGCCCGATGCCGCAAGCTACGCTGTAGAGCGGTTCTCCCGCCGCATTGATGAGATGGGGCCACTTGTACGGCACCCAGTCGTCGAACCGCGAGCCGAACATGCCGACGATCATCCCGATGATGCCGACCGTGAGCGGCACCGCCTGATTCGCCATCGTGATGCTCAACCATACTTGCAGCACCATGAGCGGCAGGGCCGCCAGGAACGGATAATACACCAGCTCGGCCAGCCGTCCGTACGGGATAGCGCCGGCGTCGAAGCCGAGCACGAAGCCGAGCGCCAACGTTCCGATCAGCATGAGCGTACAAGAGACGAAGAGCAGCAGCACGTGCAGCAGCGCTTTACCCGCGAACACCGCCGACCGCGACACCGGAAGCGCCAGCAGCTGCTTCCATGCATTCGTCTGATGCTCGATGCCTGCCGCCATCGAAGCCAGAATCGCGATGCCGATCAGCAGCGTCGGCAGCGCCAGCGTCACCACGTTGCCGATCAGCCCGCCCCACAGATCGTCCGCATACTGGTCGGTCAAATAGTCGTACCTTAGGCCGAAGTTGACCGCCTGCAGCAGGATGACGCCGACAGGTCCCAAGACGACGAGGAACCAGACCATTTTGCCGCGAATCTTGAGCAGCTCCGAAGCTAGAATGCCCCGCATCAGAGACTCCCCTCCCCGCCGGTCATGTTCAGGAAGATTTGCTCTAGCGACGCGCTCTCCTCCTGCACCCGATAGACCGCGAATTCGTGCTGCACCAGCGCCGCTACCATCGTCGCGACCGCCTTGTCGTCGGTCAGCTCGGCCGTTAGCTGTTGGCGATCCCAATCCACATGGTAGCCATGGGCAAGCAGCATGCGCCAGGCTTCCTCAGGCTCGCTGACCGCTAGCTGGATGCGGCTTCGCGCCTGCTGCCGGAGCACTTGCGTTTCGTCTTGAAAAATCATTTTCCCCTTGGTAATGATGCCGACGCGATTGGCCATCTGGTCGATCTCCGACAATAGGTGGCTTGATACGAGGATCGTCACGCCGTGCTCCTGCGGCATCCGTTTGATCAATTCGCGAATCTCGAGAATGCCCGCCGGGTCCAGGCCGTTCGTCGGTTCGTCCAGCACGAGCAGCTGCGGCTGTCCGAGCAGCGCCGTTGCGATGCCGAGCCGCTGCTTCATGCCGAGCGAGTACCCCTTCACCGCCCGCCGCGCTTCCTTCGTCAGCCGGACGACCTCCAGCACCTGGTCGATCCGCGAGCGCGGCACGTCCAGCAGGCGGCGCACCGCTTCCAGGTTGTCGTACGCGGTCAGATGGCCGTAGAAAGACGGATACTCCACCAGCGATCCGACCTTCCGCAGAATCTCGATCCGCTTCCGCGCCAGCTCGTGGCCGAAAATATGCACATGCCCGTAAGTCGGCTTCGCCAAGCCCAGCAGCATGCGGATCGTCGTTGTTTTGCCCGCGCCGTTCGGGCCGAGAAAACCGTAGATGTCGCCTTCCTTGATCCGCAGGTTCACATCGCTAACGACGGCTTTGCCGCCCAGCTTCTTCGTTAATTGATTCGTCTCCACAATCCACTTGCTCATTGTCCCTCACCTCTGAACCCTATCTTACAAGGCGAAGGTTAAGCTCCGCGGGCGGCTCCGTTTAAGAATAGGTTAAAAAAAGGGCGTTGCCCTTTCAATCCCATTTTCCGTTGCCTCCCCCACCCCTCCAACGGAGGGGATGCAAGCTTATGCTTCCGAAGCGAGTTTTCCGCTGGAAAACTTTTAGCCACGGCCCTCTGCACACCCTTTTTTTCGCCTCCCCTAAATCCCCTCCGCCGAGGGGACCCCAAGGGCCACAGCCCTCTGGACACCCGTAATTGGCGAACCTTCTACGCGGCCGTCTTCGATGTTTCCTTTCGAGCGAGGCCCGCTTTTGTCCAAGAGTATGGGATTGCTGGACATGTCGACTCGACATTAGCTGCTCCAGTTGGACAAAGCTCTTGGTTCGAGCTTCGTTCGCGACGTTTTGCCTTGGGGAGCAGACCCGTACTCGCATGCTTGATGCATGCTCCCAGCTATCCTTCGCCTTTGCCCGCATTCGCGGGCAAAGCTTACTTTTTACCCTTTACCCTTCGGGCTTTCAACAATAAAAAAACGCGCTGCTCCTCCGAGCACCGCGTTGGCATATCTATTTAGTTCCGAACACCCGTTGCGAGATCGTGATCACCGTTCCCGCCGGGCCTGTCGCCACATCGCCGCGCAGTCCCATTTCTTTCAACATGAGCGAGGCGATGGACAAACCGAGCCCAGCTCCTTTTTCGAGCGTGCTGCTGCCCATGCCTTCGCCGCGGTCGGACAACACGATTCGGCCGCCGCCTGCCGCGTCGACGGTTAACCCGACATAACGCCCGCTCTTCGCGTGGCGGAGGACGTTCTGGCAATAGTTATCGAGCACCCGCTCCAGCCACTCGGAATCGACGACCCACATGAAGCCCTCCTCCGGCAGGTTCAAATCGATCTCGAACCCTTCCTGCTCGAACGCCGGGTACCAGCCGGCGAAGAACGTCCGCGTCATCCGCACGATCTCCACTTGCTTGGGACGATAAGGATACTTGCCGGCGGACAGGAGCGAGTACGAGAACAGGTTCTCGATCATCTGTCCGAGATAGCCGGTCTTGCGCTCGATAAGCGCGATCGATTCTTGTCCCCGCTCGCTTAGCGACTCGCTGCGCAGGCTGTAAGCATGGCCGCGGATCGTCGTCAGCGGCGTGCGCAGATCATGCGACAGCTTCGCGATCAGCTCCCGGCGCAGCACCTCTTCTTCGGCTTCGCGCGCCCGGCTCGCTTCCAGTTTGCCGATCATCGCATTGAACGACTGCTCCAACCGGCCGATCTCGTCGCTCGCCAATACCTCCACCTGCGCAGGAATCCCGCTTCCGTTCTCTGCCGGCGGTCCGGTCATCGCCGTCTGCAGCCGTACCAACCGCCTGCGGATCCGGTAGAAGAACATGAACGAGAGGAAGAGGAACAACGCCAGAATGAGCAGGAATCCGCCGACGAAGATGAAGCCGAAGTTATTGCTCACTCCTCCGTCGCTCGTGCGCATCACATTGCGCGGCAGCTCGAAGACGATGAAGCCTTCGTCCTTCTCGTCCCCCAGCAGAGCCACGACCGTGAACGGATCTCCGCCGCTGCGCGCCTTCATGAACTGTACCGTATACGTAGGCGTCCACTGTGCAGGCAGCTTCGGGTTCTCGGGCAGCGCCGCTTGCAGCACGCCATCCGCGTCGACCCGATACATCGACGCCAGCGGATACTTGGCCTTCAGCTCGCTCAGATGCCCTTCGATCGTCTCTTCGTCAGCCCCTTGCAACTTGCCGGCCTCTTCATGCCACATCCTCTCAAGCTTCAACCCGTCGTTGTACGTGCCGTTCCTGACGTCGCCGCCGCCGGATAGAAACTGCGGCACGTACATGATAACGGAGACGAGCGGGAACGAGAACGGGAGCAGCACCAAGGCGCACAGCACGATCAGCACATATTGCGTGAGCAGCGAATGGTTCAGCTTGAATCGTTTCATTGCTTCACCCGGTAACCGAGTCCGCGGATCGTCTCAATAATGGTCGGGGCGCTCGGGTCCAGTTCGATCTTCTCCCGCAAATAGCGGATATGGACCAGCACCGTCTTGTCGCCCTCCATGAACGGCTCGCCCCATACCGCCTCATAGATCTGCTCCTTGGTCACGATCTGGTTCGGATGCTTCAGAAAATAGAGCAGGATCTGCAGCTGTTTGGCCGTCAACAGCACTTCCTCGCCACTCCCGGTGACCGTCACCGTTGGCTTATCCGGATCGATCCGCAAATGGCCCAGGACGATCTCCTGCCCGCCTTCGCGTCCGAAGCGCCGCAGCAGCACCATAAGGCGAGCGGCCAGTTCCTCCGGATGGAACGGCTTGGTCAAATAATCGTCGGCGAACTGCAGCCCCTGCAGCTTATCGTCGACCGAGGTGCGCGCCGAGAGCATCAGAATCGGCACTTGCGGCTCCTCCCGCTTCAGCCGCTGCCCGACGGTGAAACCGTCGAGTCCCGGCAGCATCACATCGAGAATGACGATGTCGGCTTCGCGGATATGCGCGGCCGCCTCGTCGCCGGACGTCAGCCACGTCACCTGAAAGCCGCGCTGCTCCAAGTCTTCCTTGGTCCAGCGGCCGATCTCCAGGTCGTCTTCAATATAGAGCACTCTAGTCATGGACATACCCCAATTTCACGTCGTTGTGCCCTCATCATAGTGAACGCGCAGCGCAAAAGGAAGTTAAATTTCGTTTAAATCCTTTGCACCATAAGGCCGTTCTATGATGATTCATCATCCTCGCCCGAGTCCGCGCGGTTTAAAATAGAGAAGACCCGGAGGTCATCCCCCCGGGTCTTCCGCCGCTCTATAGCGCGATTAACGCTTCAAGCCGGCAGCGTTAGCTTAAGCTTACAGCTGGCGCTCGATTTTGCTTTTAAGCGAATCTTTGGATTGCAGACCGACCATTTTGTCGACTGGTTGGCCGTCTTTGAACAGGATCAGCGTCGGGATGCTCATGACGCCGAATTGGGAAGCGAGCTCAGGCTCTTCGTCCACGTTGATTTTCGCGATTGTAGCCGTGCCGGACAGTTCCGTCGACAGCTCTTCTACGATTGGAAGCTGCATTTTGCAAGGGCCGCACCATGGCGCCCAGAAATCAACGAGCGTTACGCCGCTCTCGATGCTTTGGTTGAACGTATCTTTGGTCAATGCTACTGCCATTGTTCATCATCCTCTCAAGACTAATGGGTTCCTACTGTATAAGTAGGGGAAACTTCACTGCTCCTAACAGCTATCGTGCTAGAAGCCCGCTTGCGAGCGGGGAGATTCCCCGGCTTGCTTAAGAAGCGTCAGCTCGGCTTGCAGACCCGGATCTGCCGGAGCACATCAGCTATCGTAATCCCGGCAAAATAATCCTCGAGCTGCTTCTCCGCCCTGCAGAAAATGCCGTTCATCACCGATGTCATGTTGGAACCGACAACGCAGTCCATATCCGGATCGCCTGAGCACCAGCTCGGAATGACGGAACCTTGCGCCATTAGCCGATACACATCGGCCAATGTCACGACAGCCGGGTCAAGCGTCAGGCGGTAACCGCCTCCCGCTCCTTCACGGGTGTCCACGTATCCGCCTTTGCGCAGGCAGCTCATCACCTTGCGTATGCGGGCCGGGTTCGTCGCCACATTCTCGGCAATCTGCTCGCTCGGGGCCATCCGCTCAGGCAGGTAGGCCAAGTAAACGAGGCTATGGACGGCTATCGTAAATTCGCTGTTCATCTGCAACGGTCACCCCGCTTTATACTGTAATAATATCAGTTACAGTTGTAATTGTCAACGCGGGTTCGCCTTCTATTTTACGATGCATCGCCTGGATTTATCCGCTTACTTCTGCACGGTCTCCGCGCAACAACTGGGAACTGGCCCGCCTGAACAGGCCTCCACCGAACATTCACCATGTATCGGGCAAATCAAACAAATCCAGCTGGTCGACCGGCTCCGGCTCAATCTTCACCGGCAGGTCGTAGGAGCCCCGTGGCGGTACCACATCCAGCATCCGCATGAGCGTGAGCGCATTGTCCGCCGCATCGCCGCCGGAATTGTTGTTGAACAAGACGCACACGCGCTCCGTCTGCTCCGCAAGTCTGCGAATGCGCTGCGCCCACTCCTCCAGCTCGTCGTCATTGTACCGGTACAGATAGCGCACATCCCGCCAATTCGGCTGTCCGGAGCTGTGCCAGCCCGAGACATTCCGCCCATGCAGCCGGATCAGCGACAACTGCGCATCCGTCACCGCTTCGACGATCGGCACGGATCCTTCGCCTGCCTGCGGCTCATCGCACACCGTATGGATCCAGCCTTCTCGCCTCGTAAAATCCAAGGTCCGTTCCCGCATCGCCGGCTCGTACCAGCTCTGGTGGCGGAACTCCAGCGCGCAAGGGATATCCGTCATCCTTGCCTTGGCCGCCCGCAGCTGGGCCACATGTTCGCGGTCGCAGCGGAACCACGGCGGATACTGGAACAATACCGCCGACAGCTTGCCCGCCGCCCGAATCGGCTCGATGGAGGCCAGGAAGGCCGCATACATCGCTTCCTCGCTCTCGAACGGACGAATGCCGCCGCCGCGGGTGTGACCAGTCATTCCCTGATAGGCCTTCACGACGAAGCGGAAATTCGGCGGCGTATCGGCCACCCACTTTTCCGCCAGCCTTGGCGCCTGAACCGCATAGAAGGAGCTGTCCACTTCCACGGTAGGGAACCAGTTCGCGTAAGCCGCAAGCTTATTCTTCTCCTTGGGGCTCGCATAGATCGCGTCATGGTCCCCCCATCCGCATAACCCTATCTCGATCATCGCCTTACCGTCACCTCTCTAGCGGCTGCGGCTTCCCGATAACGAGCGCAGCATCCGATAGCCTTTGCGCACGCCGTCCATCATCCATTCGGGAATCGGCAGCGGCAGCTTGGACATGACCGGAATGTAGAACTTGTCGTAGGCTTTCTTCAAATCGTCCCACATCCGGCAAGGGTCCGTCTTCAAGAAATCCGATACGTCGACCACCAATCCGCGCCCTTCATGCTGCATTACGTTCTTCCCGTGTACGTCATGCGGGCAGAGACCTTTGCTCTTGGCATACGCCAGCGCCTCGTCGATATCGGTCATTACCTGCCGCGGGATGCGCGTCCCGTCGAGCACGCTCTGATATAGCGTCTTCCCGCGCAAGCGGCGCAGCACAAGATACTGATGCCCGTCTGTCTCCGCGGAATAATAGCACTGGGAGTATGCCGGATGGTCCTCCAGACGGCGGTACACCTCGACTTCCTCCTCGAATCCATCGCGACCCGGCGCATAGATCTTCACCACAACATCATGCGCATCCGGATGCGCAAATACACCTGCATAATTACCCGCGCCAAGCTTGTGCCACACATCCGGCTTCTTGCGCACGACAATCGGTTCGTGCGGATCGACACTCTCGAGCACGAGGTCCGGCAGCAGCGTTTCCTCGACCAGCCTTACGAATGCCTGCGGCTCCATACGTTCTGTCACGATTGCTTACGCCCCTTCTTCATCAATGCCTTCATTGTATGACGGACCGTCACAAAAGAAAAGACCGTTAAAGGAAAGGCTAATGCCCTCCTCCAACGATCCTAAGTCCCGCGACGCCCGCAATAATCATCGCGATGAAGAGCAGTTTCCGGCGGTCGCGCGACTCGCCGAACAGCATCATGCCCAAGATGACGCTGCCTGCCGACCCGATCCCCGTCCACACGCCGTAAGCGGTGCTGATCGGTATTTCCTGCAGCGCCCGCGATAGAAAATAAAAGCTGAAAATACCGGATATAATGGCGCCGACGGTCCCCTTCCATTTGCGGAACCCGTCAGACAGCTTCATGAACGTAACCCCGCTCACCTCGCTAAGTCCGGATAACAGCAGAAATACCCATGCCATCGTCGTATCCCTCCCCTCGCGCTTACCAACGCACAAAATTAAGAAGCATCCGGCTCCTCGCGGGAAGCGTCCTTCTTGTCTCCGTCCTCCGAGACGAGCTTGATGCCGATTATGCCGCCGACCAATAAGGCCACGAAAAAGATGCGCAGCGCATCCGCCGGCTCCCCGAGCACCAGCATGCCGACGATCGCCGTGCCCGCCGTACCGATTCCGGTATATACGGCATATGCCGTTCCGATCTCCAGCATCCGCATCGCCTTGGCGAACAGATAGAAGCTGATCGCCAGCGTAATAATCGTCACCACGCTTGCGACCGGCTTCGTGAAGCCCTCCGACGCGCGCAGGCCGTACGCCCAACCCACCTCGAACAAACCGCCTATCAGCACGTAAAACCAACCCATAGTTGCCCTCCCTCACTAGCAGGATGAAACTGCTCAAGTTTCATTCCGCCGCAGTGCTCATCTATTCCGTACACCGCTCGCAAAGGCTGTCACCCTACTTTGCGGCCGTCCCTTCTGTCTCCTGCAGCGCCCGCTCGAACCATTCCCAGAGCATACGGCGCCGAACCTCAAATACTTGTTCCTCATAGGCTTCATGCTCCACCAACAGACCGTCTACCAGGCCGTAGAACAGCACGATCAGCCGCTCCACCTCCGGGACCTGATCCTTCCCGCGGGTCGAGCAATTCCGGAAGAGCTGCTCCATTCCGGCATTCAGGAACAACTCGAAGGCGGCAAAATCCGCTCGCAGCCGGTCGCGGAGATGCCTCGGCGGGACCATGATCGCACGCTTCAAGAAGGTATGGCCAGTCGTCGTATCCGGCGCGCTGAAATGATCGAATGCGGCCCGTACCCGTTCAATCGGCGGCTGCCCTTCCGTCTTCTCCATCATTGCGCCAAAGCGCAGCCGCTCCTCGGCCAGCACGTCTTCGAGCACGCTCATGAACAGCTGTTCCTTCGATTCGAAATGCGCGTAGATGGACGGCGTCTTAATCCCGACGGCCTTCGCGATCTCCGACAGCGAGGTGCCTTCGTAACCCGATTCGGTGAACAGCACCATGGCCGCCTGCTTCAATTTGCTAGCTGTCATGCCCATCCCCCCCTTCCGCGATCTAACAAGAGCCCAAGCCCCCTAACGATCGTTAGCTCACGTCATTGTAGCCGAACCTCCTCGCAGGTGTCAATCTCGTTATATCCCCCTTCGGCGACGGTTAGGTTATTCACAAGAAATTCAGGATTTCCGGCCATTTTTGACGGCTTCCGGCTTGGAGAACCGAATGCCGCCGTGGTATAATAATTCCATAACTTAAAGGCCATGCTACCTAAAGGTACAACCTCTTACTTACGTATATGAGGTTGTACCTTTTTTGCGTAGTACGGCCCTAACCGATTCCACTAGGAGCGTGAAAATAGCCATGTTGCTCGAAGCCATCTACCATCGTCCCAAACAAAACTGGTGTTACGCGTACGACCGCGAAACCCTCCATATCCGGATCCGCACCAAACGCAATGATATCGACCGGATCCAAGCCGTTGTCGGCGACAAGTATGCTTGGGATCAGACGGTGCGCAAAGTGCCGATGCGCGTATTCGCCTCGGACGAATTGTTCGATTACTGGGAAGTTGCCGTCAAGCCGCCATACCGCCGCCTGCGTTACTTCTTCCAGCTCGAGGAAGGCCGCAAGAAGCTGTGGCTGACCGAGAAAGGCTTCGAGAAAACGCAGCCCGCCCATTCGCTCGAAGCGTTCGATTACCCGTTCATTAACCCGATCGACGTGTTCGAGCCGCCGGCATGGGTGAAGGACGCCATCTTCTATCAGATCTTCCCGGAGCGCTTCGCCAACGGCGATCCTTCCAACGATCCGGCTAACGTCGAGCCATGGGGCGGCACGCCGACGCCGAGCAATTTCTTCGGCGGCGACCTGCAAGGGGTTATCGACCATCTCGATTACCTCGAGAATCTGGGCATTAACGCGATCTACTTCTGCCCGATCTTCGAAGCGACGACGAATCACAAGTACGACACGCAGGACTATATGCAGGTCGACAAGCATTTCGGCAATAACGACAAGGTGAAGGAGCTCGTGGAGCTGTGCCACAAGCGCGGCATCCGCGTCCTGCTCGACGCCGTGTTCAATCATGCCGGGGCGACGTTCGGTCCGTTCCTCGACGCGAAGGAGAAAGGCGCCGATTCCGAATACGCGAACTGGTTCCATGTCCGCGACTGGCCGCTCCGCGTCGAGAACGGCATCCCGACCTATGACACGTTCGCCTTCGAGCCGATCATGCCGAAGCTCAACACCGAGAACGAAGACGTCAAGAAGTATCTGCTCGGCGCCGCGAAATACTGGATCGAGGAAGTCGGCATCGACGGCTGGCGCCTGGACGTCGCCAACGAGGTTGACCACCAGTTCTGGCGCGAGTTCCGCCAGACGGTGAAATCCGCGAAGCCGGATGCCTACATCCTCGGCGAAATCTGGCATGACTCGATGATGTGGCTGCAAGGCGACCAGTTCGATGCGGTCATGAACTACCCGTTCACGAACGCGGTCCTCGATTATGCCGCATTCGGCAAGATCGACGGTCTTGGCTTCGCCAACGCGATCGGCAAACAATTGGGCGCTTATCCGCAGCAAGTCGGCGAAGCGGCATTCAACCTGCTCGACAGCCATGACACGGCGCGCCTGCTTACGCTGTGCAACGGCAATGAGCGCAAGATGAAGTTGTCGGCGCTGTTCCAGCTCACTTACCCCGGCACGCCGTGTATCTACTACGGCGACGAAGTCGGCATGACCGGCGGTCACGATCCAGGCTGCCGCAAGTGCATGGTGTGGGATGAAGCCGAACAGAACGGCGATCTGCTGCACTTCTACCGGACGCTCATCGCGCTGCGCAAGAACCATGCCGCGCTTCGCTCGATGGACATCCGATTCCTGCACGCGGCTGCCAAGGATGCGGCGATCGTATTCGAGCGCCTCGCAAGCGGCGAACGCTTCATCATCGCGATGAATGCCGGCGGTACGGCGCGCAAGGTAACGGTAACCGCAGCAGCCGGCACCTACCGCAACGCCTTCACGGGCGAGACGGTGGAAGTGAAAGCGAAGGACCTTACGCTCTCCCTGCCGGAGTATGGATTCGCGGTACTGCAGCTGCTTGAAGACGGAGAACCGGCGAAGTAACGATAGCTTGATAACGATAAGATCCCGCCTATCAGCCTGCGCTGACGGGCGGGATTTTTTTCATTCTAAGACCTGATTCTTTGTATCCATTACTTTCTATCTACTTCTTTGGTTCCTTTCTTTCCATAGTCACAATTTGGTATAATTAATGGCGATTGTTGTCAGAATTTCTGAATACCTATGATGGAAGGAGATCGTTATGAAGAAGAAGTGGATCGCATTCAGCTCGCTCATCCTCGCGCTATGCCTGCTCGCTTCCTCCCTTCCTGCTTATGCTGCAACTACTACCTCCTCTGCGTACAACAAACTCGTTGCAACTTACAGCAAGAAGAGCCGGCATGCGACACTGCTGAATGAAGGCGATACGCTGTACAATGTCTATGTATATGCCACCGCCAAGGAAACCCGCGCGAAGACCAAGCCAGCCGCCTGTCCGGCGCAAGGCAAGAACTTATTCATGAATCAATACCGCATCGCCTACTTCAAGAAAGGCGGCTCCACCGCCGAAATCATGAATCCGGGGAGCTTCCCGCTGACCGGCAAATACACCTTCGTCTACACGTTGGTCGGCAGCCCGAACCTGCTCGTCTTCGCAACCTGCGAGACAGCGCCGCTCAGCAGCTATCACATCTATGCGATGGTCAATGGCACGCTGAAGCAAATTAACGGCCTCAGCTACGGCGTCAGCAATGCGATCCGCGCGACCGGAAGCGGCCTCTATCAGAACGTCGAATATACGCCGACCAAGAAACAATGGTCGTTCGTCAACTATAAGCTGGACAAGACCAAACTCAAGTTCGTCGCTACGAAGACCTATACGATGAACGAAGAGGAAGGCAAGGCCGCTTACGCTTACTGGAACGGCTCCAAGACCGCGGTTATCAACGATGCTTATATCAAGCAGCATCAGGTGGGGCAAGAGTAGGGGATACGCCCGCTCGCAGTCGGCCCCCTTCTGTCTAACAAAAATGCAGCCCGTCGATGAGACGGGCTGCATTTTTCATTTAGGCAGTGCGAAATTAGTGCGAACGGTTAACGACTACCCGCTTGATGAACAAGGAGAGCACTAGGCCGATCACGGCGACGATCATGCCGAACAGGAACGCGTCCTGTACGCCGGCTGTCAGTGCGGACGTAATAAGCGTGGGGTCGCTCGGATTGTCGGCCTGGCTCATGAACCGCTCTTGGCCATTACTCATGACGCTGACCGCGACGGCCGTGCCGATCGCGCCGAACACTTGTTGCATCGTGTTCATAATGGCCGTGCCGTGCGGATACAGCTGCGGCGGGAGCTGGTTGAGCCCGTTCGTCTGTGCCGGCATCATGATCATCGAGACGCCGATCATCATCAGAATATGGACGGCAATGATAAAGCCGACCGATGAAGCGAGCGTAACGCCGGAGAACAGCCAGAGCGCGGCCACCACCAGGACGAGACCCGGCAGGACGATCCATTTCGGCCCGTATTTGTCGAACAACTTGCCCATAACCGGTGCCATAAGTCCATTCAATGCGCTGGCCGGCAGCAAGATCAGACCTGCGGTAAGCGTGGAGAAAGCCAATCCTGCCTGCAAGTACATCGGCAGCACGAGCATCGACGAGAGAATGACCATCATGCATAGGGCGACCATGAGGGCGCCGATCGTGAACATCGGGTACTTGAAGGCGCGCAGATCGAGCATCGGCACGGACATTTTCAACTGACGCACCGAGAATAGAATAAGCGCGACGAGACCGATCGCAAGCGAGACCAGTACGGTCGGGCTGCTCCATCCGCCATGACCTTCGCCTGCGCTGCTGAAGCCGAAGACGATACCGCCGAATCCGAGCGTGGACAGCAGCATGGACGGCAGATCAATGCGCGGCTTGCTCGTCTCGGAGACATTCTGCATCGTGAGGATGCCCAGAATCAAGGCGATCACAAGAAACACGAGCGAAATCCAGAAGATATAATGCCAGTTCAGCGCTTCGATAAGCAGGCCTGCAATTGTCGGTCCTATTGCTGGAGCGAACATGATAACGAGACCGATGAGACCCATGGCGGCGCCGCGTTTTTCTACTGGGAAAATAACCAATATCGTATTGAACATTAGCGGCAACAGCAGCGCAGTGCCGATCGCTTGAATAATCCGCGATACCATCAGGATGCTGAAGCTCCAGGCAACGGCTCCGACAAGCGCGCCAAGGCACGATAGAGCAAGAGCCGTAATAAACAGCTGTCTTGTCGTATAACGCTGAATGAGCAAGCCCGATAACGGGACCAAAATCCCCATCGTCAGCAGATAGCCTGTCGTCAGCCACTGAATGGTCGACGAGCCGATGTTGAATACTTGCATCAGATCGGTCAGCGCGACGTTTAATGCCGTCTCACTGAACAGGCCGATGAACCCGCTGAGTAGGAAAGCGAGAACGACGGGAAACACTTTAATGTCTTTCTTGGCTGCCGTTACGCCGGCGCCGGTTGTTGCTGCTGAAGCTTGCATGGTCTCCACTCCTTCTATCTATTGAAAGACGCGGTTAATGCCGCGCCAATCTTTATAACTAGACCGTTCTATATAATTTCTTCACAAAACAACGGGACGTAAGCCCATTGTCGCAAGGCGGTGCCTTCTCCCCTCTCTCAAGGTACGCTCAGAATGACGGGAAGATGTTCGGCTACGCGGCGCATCGCTCTGGATTCCCGTTCGACGATCGCCATGATGGTGGCGCCTTCGATCAGGCATACCGCAAGATCGGCCTTGCCATCCGCCAGCTCATGTTCGACGCCCAGTTCCACGAGCTTGGCCGCCAAGATTGCCTTCCATTCCTTGAAGGCGACCTTGCAAGCATCCCGCAGCGAATCGCTGACCGCCGAGGTCTCGGCAGCTGCCCAGAAGCCGAACGGGATAAGGCCATCCGTACCGCAAACATCGATGCTGTCCGCCATATCACGAACGAAATTCCGCATGAAGTCGGCCGGCTTCCGCGCCTTAGCCATCTGCTCCATAATTTTGTCTTGCAATCCCCGTCTGATCAGGTTGACGCAGGCGATGGCGAGCTCCTCTTTGCCCCTCGGGAAATAATAATAAAGCGATCCCTTCGGCGCGCCGCTTTCGCGGATGATTTGATTAAGTCCGGTGCCATGATAGCCCTGCTTGGCGAACAGCCGCGCCGCCGTCTCCAGAATGATGTCCTTGGAACTTGGTTTCTCGGTTCCCAATGCGTTCATCTCCATTATAACAACTGGTCTATATATATAATATGCGCAAAGAGCGCCAGGAAATCAATAATCAATTGCAAAAAAACGCGAAACATGACGGCTAATCACGCCTTGCGGTTATGGGATGGCCGTTCTTTGTAGGAACCCGTATTGATAATGAAAAATTCTCTCAATCGGGGCTTGATAACAATTATCATTCTTGATACAATACAAAAAGAAGAAAGAGCCGTAGGGCGGCTCCTTCATCGGTAAGACTTATTTCGTTTCGAATGTTTTACAGTCCGTCTCAGCGGATTCGCTTGCTTTAGAAGCGTGGCTTACAATGTAGATCGATGTTGCAGAGCATTTGTTCTCTGTTGCCCAGTAACGGCAGGAGTTCACTTCGCACAATACGTCTTTCGCCATGTTGGCTCACCTCATCAATTGTATTTGCCGGAATCGTTAAGCAAGGTGGTGCTTGCATAACGATATGAACTCGATCTAATTGATCGGGTTATTTGGCATTTGTCCTAAATTCGGACTTCTCTTAGCATAGCAAAACTTTCACCTTTTCGCAATCCTTTGCTATATTCCTCGCTTCGTTCATTTAGAATTATTCTAGCAACCATGCTATTTCTCGAACCCCGAATGATACTTCCTCGCGCTGGACGATTGATCCTTCGTATGCGACTTGTCCTTCTCGTCGTCCTGACTGATCTTAAGCTCCTCGACCGGAATCGCGTCGACATGGCGCTCGCTCTCCCACATATCGAATAGGCTCGGTTGGTCGGTCGGATATTGCTCCGGATGATCGCGGTTCTGCTGGCCATTTTGCAGCGATTCCCTATCAGTATGCTTGTCCATCACTCGCACCTCCCTCCTATCCGTGGTGTACCCTCTCATACCTCATTCCAAGGTTGTTCGAAACAACAATACCCCCAAGTGAACACCAAAAAAGGCCGGGAAAACGGCTAGTGCACCGCCTTCCCGACCTTCCTCATGTTACTTCACAATCACCGTGCTGTACGCAGGCAGCGTCAGCTTCGTTCCGGACAGGGAAGCCCCGTCCTTGCTCGTCTTGAGCAGCTCGCGAAGCGACTTACCTTCGCTTGCGGCAAGCTCGATCGACTGCTCCTCGCCGCTCATATTATGAACGACAAGCACCTCTTCCTCCGCCGTCATGCGCAGGAATGCGCCGATCTTCGGATTGTCGAGCTTATATTCTTCCAAGCCTCCGTCACGCAGCGCCGGAATCTCGGTACGCCATGCGATGAGCAGCTTGTAATAGTTCAGCAGCGAGTTGTCATCGGCTAGCTGCGTCTCTACGTTCGCGCCTTCCTTCCAGTAGTGCGACGTCTCCCACGCCGCCTGGCCTTCGCCGCCATCCTTCCCGGCATACCAAGGCATCGGCTCGCGGATGGCTTCGTCCGGCTTCATGCCCTGCATGCCGATTTCCTCGCCGTAGTAGATGAACGGATTGCCCGGCAAAGTGAACTGCACCGCCGCCGCCATCTTCGCATGATCGACGTTGCCGCCCAGCACGCTCATCGTCCGGTTCTGGTCATGGTTAGCCAGGAACGTCGCATCGACGAACTCGCCGTTCGAAGCTTTCTCGTACATCGTGTATACGCGCTTCAGCGAGAACGCGACATCCGGGTTCGTCTCGGTATCCGCCGCCGACAGCAGCTTCGTCGCCAGATCGAAGTTAAAGCCGGAGTCCAGTGCTTTATCCAGATAAGGGGCGACAATGACCGGCGAATCCCATACCTCGCCGATGAGGTAAGCATCGTCCTTCACCTCGGACATGCCAGCGCGGAATTCCTGCCAGAACGCCTGGTTCTTCGCCTTCACTTCATCGGAATTGATCGTCGACTTGAAGTCTCCGTAGATGTGCTTGGCCGCGTCGAGGCGGAAGCCATCCATCCCTTGCTCCAGCCAGAACTGACCGGCTTTGATGATTTCCGCCCGAACCGCCGGTTCATCCATATTCAGATCCGGCATGCCTTCCCAGAAGACGCCGAGATATTTGTCGCTGCCCGCCGAATGCCACGGGTTACCGCCAGTCGCGCCGTCGCCCGGCAGATTCTCAGAGGCGCTTTTGAACGTATACCAGTTGCGGTACTTGCTATTCGGATCTGCTAGCGCTTCCTTGAACCAAGGGTGTTCCGTGCTCGTATGATTGACGACCAGGTCCATAATGACCTTAATGCCGCGCTTGTGCGCCTCATCGAGCATCGTCTTCAAATCTTCCAACGTGCCGTATTCTTCGTTCACGGCGTAGTAGTCCGTTACATCATAGCCATGATAGCTAGGCGACGCGTTGATCGGCATGAGCCAGATGCCGCCTATGCCAAGATCCTTCAGGTAATCCAGCTTCTTCGTCACGCCATTCAGATCGCCGATGCCATCGCCATCGGAGTCATAGAAAGAACGGACGAAGATTTCGTAATAAACGGTAGAGGGCTGTTCGTCCACAGCGGCTGTCGTTACATTGCCCGCCGTACCCGTTCCTGCGCCATTATTGTTGCCATTATTGTTGGCAGCGGTTTCTTGTTTGCTTGCGTCATTGCCCGCAGGCGCTTCCCCGTTACCGGATGAGCAGCCGACGATACCAAGAAACAGGGCTGCGCTGAGCGCAGCCCCGATCCAACTTCGTTTGTTTTTTTTGTTCATAGGCTCCGATTTATCCCTTCGATGCCCCTGCCGTAAGACCTTCAACGAGGAACTTCTGCAGGAAGGCGAACAGAATCATAATTGGAACTGCGATAAGCACCGCACCTGCGGCGAACATCGTGAAGTTACTGTTCTGGAAGTTCGATACCATATCCCACATGCCGACCGCCAGCGTCCAGTTCTCTTTACTGCGCAGAACGAGACGAGCGAAGATGAAGTCGACCCATGCTCCCGTGAACGTCGTAAGCGCCACGTAGGTCAGCATTGGACGGGACAGCGGAAGCATAATCCGCCAGAAGATCGTGAAGTGATTCGCGCCGTCGATCCGAGCCGCTTCGTCCAAGCTCCGCGGAATCGTGTCGTAGAAGCCTTTGACGATGAATCCGCCAAGGACGGAACCGGACGAATACACGAGAATAAGCGCCGTATGCGTATCGAGCAGGTTCAGCTGAAGCAGCAGGATGTAGACCGCGATCATGCTCATGAAGCTCGGGAACATGCCGAGGATCAGCATCAGTGTCAAGGTATTCTGTCTGCCTTTGAAACGGAAACGCGACAAGGCGTACATACTGATCGTCGTCAGGAATGTCGACAGAATCATGGTGATCGTAGCAATCTTCAGCGTGTTCCAATACCATGTGCCGTATTGGAAGCTCGGCGAAGTAAACAGTTCTTTATAATGGTCGATCGTCGGGTTCTTCGGGAAGAACGAATCCGCGAACAGCGAGCTGCCCGGACGGAAGGACGATAGCAGTACCCACACCGCTGGATACAGCGCACAGAGGGCAAGCACGACAATAATGACGTACGACAGAGTGAGTCTGAGATATTTACTGGATTTCGTACTCATTGGATCATGTCCTCCTCTTTGAACGACTTGGAACGGCGGTAGCTCCAGATGGACAAGGTCGCAATGATCACGAAGATAATAATACCGATCGCCGAAGCCATGTTGTACTTACTGTTATTGAACGTCAGCTTGAACAGCCAGGTAACGAGCAAGTCCGTGGCACCTGCGTATTGGTAATCGCCTTTGACCGGATCACCGTTCGTCAGCAGGAAGATGACGTTGAAGTTGTTGATGTTGCCGGCGAACTGCATGATAAGCACCGGCGCTGTCGCGAACAAGACGAATGGCAGCGTAATGATGCGAAGCTTCTGGAACGGCGTCGCGCCATCGACTTCGGCTGCTTCGTACAGATCTTTCGGAATCGCGGTCAGGACGCCCAGGATGAGAACCATGGATACCGGAATACCGACCCACATGTTAACGATAATAACCGTGACCTTCGCCCAGAACGGATCCGTCAGCCAAGGCAGGCCGCCTAATCCGAAATAGCCGAGGTATTGGTTAATCGGGCCGAATTGGCCGTTGAACAGGTTGCGCATGACAAGAAGTGAGATCAGCTGCGGGATCGCGTAAGGCACGATGTAAATCGTACGCCACAGACCTTTGAGCCTGATATCGCTTTGGTTGATGAGCAGCGCGACAAGGATACCGCCGAAATACGTTGTAACCGTCGCGATAATCGCCCAGATAACCGTCCACACGAATACGCCATAGAACGTATGGCTCCATGTTTTCAGTTGAATCAAATCAATAAACGTCTGGAATCCGACCCAATCGACAAGCTTAGCTGGCGGAATATGATTCGGTGCCGAATAGTTCGTAAAGGCGAGCATGATCGCCATGATGATTGGCATGATCGTCAAGAACAGCACGGAGATTGCCGGCAAAGTCAGCAAGAGGTGCGGGAAGTTCTTGTCGGCTACATGAGCCAAAGTCTCACGGATCGAAGCAGGTGCTCCTCCTTCATCACGATGCTTCCCGTTTCGGTACGCATCCCTGACGTTAAGCACATAAATAACTGCGAAAATAGCAAAAACGAGAACGACGATCAAACCGTTAATCAGCAAATAGATCGAGTGATCGCCCACTTGAACCATTTTTTTGCCGATCCGCTCCATATGAGCCGGTTCGCTGCCGAGCGTAACGATGCCCCAGATGGCATTGCCAAGACGAGGCACAAAATAAACGAGCCCTACCGCTTCCACGAGCAGCAGGAGAATACCTTTTACAAACTGGCGGTTATACAATTGGCCAAGGCCCATGGACAGTATCGATAAAATCGTTGCCGTTTTACGATGCCGCTGCATCCCTCCCAGCTCCCTTCCATATCTCTTTATCTTTTTATGTTACGTCACCCGCTCTCTGCATTAGAGGGCGGGTGACGTGTAGTATGTGTTTCTTTTTGTGGGGCAGCGAGTGAAGTTACTTAGTTATTGACCAGCAGCAGCATTCGCGTCTTGGATTTGTTTCACAGCGTTGTCAAGCGAAGTCTTCGCGTCTTTGCCTTCGTTCCACATGTCGGACATAGCAGCGCCGATTGGCGTCCATACGTTGCCCATCTCTGGGATCGACGGCATTGGCTGGGAGTTCTTGAACTGCTCGACGAATGCTTTGATCAGCTCGTCGCCGGATACGGCAGGGTCTGCGGAAGCATCGTTGTTCGCCGGAATTGCGCCTGTCAGGGAGAAGTCAGCCAGCTGAGCTTCTTTCGTCGAAGCATAACGAGCGAACAGTTTCGCTGCGTTCGGATATTGCGTGAATGCATTGACGTACCAAGCTTTTACGCCGGAGAACGATACGGATGCCTTGCCGTTGATGCTAGGGATTGGAGCCGCGCCGAAGTTGATGCCGGATTTCTTCAAGTCGCCGATTGCCCAAGGACCGTCGATGTTCATAGCCAGCGTGCCGCCCGTGAACAGACCTTTCTTGATGTCATAGTTCACGTCGCCGGATTTGAGCGGAAGCACGGAATCTTTGAGCGACTTGAAGTATTCAGCGCCTTCAACTGCGCCAGCGTTGTTCAGGCCGATATCTGCAGCGTCTTGACCGTTGCCGCCGAATACGTAGCCGCCTGTCGTTGCCAGGAACGGATAGCTGAAGTAGAAGTTGCCGATATCCCACATGAACGCGTATTTGTTCGCTTTCGTATCGTTGAACGTCTTAGCGAACTCCTTCACTTCGTCCATCGTTGTTGGAGGCGTTGCGATCAGGTCCTTGTTATAGAACATCGCGTAAGTTTCAACGGAACGCGGGTAGCCGTACAGCTTGCCGTCGTAAGTAACCGCTTGAACCGCATTCTCGGCATTCTCCGATTTAGCTTCTTCAGCGAAGGAATCATTCTCAAGGACAAGGCCAGCGGATACGGCACGGCCAAGGTTATCGTGAGGGAACAGAACAACGTCTGCGCCGATGCCCGCAGGGCCGTCAGTCGTCAGCTTCGTAACTTGGTCGCCAGCGCCGATTTCTTCGATGCGTACATCTACGCCGTATTTCTCTTTGAATTCTTTCGCCATTTGCTCGACGAAAGGACGCTCTTCTTTGGATTCCCATACGAGCAGGGACGCGCCTTCTTCAGGCACAAGCTCTTCGGTGCCGGCTGTTTCGCCTGCTGCATTGTTCGTGCCGGTATTCGTTGTTTCATTCGTCGTCGAGCCAGTGTTGTTGCCTGTGTTCTCACTGTTGGCTCCGCAAGCTGTCAGCGATACCGATACAGCCAGAACAAGAGCGAGGGAAGACAGTTTTTTCATCTGAATTGAACCCCTTTCACTTCATAAGAGAAATTGTTGGCGAGTTCCGCCATAAAACGCTCGCTTGTCGAAAATCGATTGTCCCTAGGCGCCTCTCAGTAGCGTCTCCAAATTCCGCCGAACCATTACGACAAATTAGCATCGTTGCCAATTGTCCGCTCGGCTTCGCTCATAGATCCGCTTGAATAGGCGAAAAAGCCGATTTTGACGCAAAAACTACGATTTCATAAAGTGCAAACGTTTGTGCAATCGGCACTGAAAACGCCTTAAGGAAATCGTTTTCACCATCTTTTTCATGAAGAAAGCGTTTTATTGATGGGTTTATCATACATCATAGGACATAAGTTGGGGAAACGTTTGCACAGTTCATTTTTACTACCTTTTACGACTCGCACTTCGTTTTTCTTCTATTTCCTCTTTTTTTCGGACGTTATTGATGTTTTGTTTTTGGGCTTGTCTGGGCATATTATCTATTTACAACACCTCCCTGCTCGTTTAACATAATCATATTAAAGGACAACGACGTGCATACGTTTGCACAACCGGGGGATTACACTATGGTAACGATAAAAGATGTCGCGCGGGTCGCCGGCGTTTCACCGTCAACGGTATCGCGTGTTGTATCAGGCAACCCAAGAATCAGCACTGAGACGTCGCGCAAGGTTAAGGAGATTATGGAGCAGCTCGGTTATCATCCGAACGTGATGGCCAAGAGCCTCGTATCCAAGACAACCCAGACGCTCGGCATCCTTCTACCTAGGCCTGCCGAGGAACTATTCCTTAATTTCTTCTTCGGCGAGCTTATCCGGGGGATTGTTACCCAGGCAACACGAGCAGGCTATGACATGTTAATGACAACGGTTACCTCGGATCATGACGAGCTTGAGACGATATCCCGACTCGTTCGAGGCAGCCGCGTAGACGGATTGATTCTGCTTTCTTCCCGCAAGAATGACCCGGTCATCGCATTTCTCCAGGCACATAATTTCCCATTCGTGCTTATCGGTCGAAGCGATGAATTTCCGGACATCATATCTATTGACAACAACAACGTGCAGGCAGCTTATGAAGCAACCAACCATCTCATTGCACAAGGCCATGAACGGATCGGATTCGTTAGCGGACCGCCGAACCTCGTCGTCTCGCAAGACCGTCTGGCCGGCTATCATCAGGCACTCAAGGAAGCGAAGCTGCCTTCGAAGCAGGAATGGATACTTGAAGGCGACGTGCTGCAGGAGAGCGGCTTCCGCGCCATGTCCTTCTTCATGAGTCTGCCGGACCGGCCATCGGCATTAGTCGTCTACGACGATCTGATCGCCTTCGGCGTTCTTCGCGGACTGACGGAACTTGGCTACAGCGTCCCTTCCGACATGTGCCTTGTCAGCTTTAACAATATCCCTCTCTCGGAGCTGGCTAGCACGCCGATCAGCTCGATCGACATCGGGACTTACCAACTCGGCTACACCGCGACCCAATCGCTGCTGCGCGCCGTGCATGGCGAGCCGCTCAGCCAGAATCAGATTGTCATTCCGCACCGTCTTATCGTGCGGGAATCATCGATTCAACCAAATCTAAAAAGGACGTGAAGTTAACTTGCTTAACGACAAACCTTATCTAATCGATGCCATTACCGGCAATTCCCGTTTCCTTGCTTCGCTGGGCAATACCGGCCGCATGTACCGTCTCTGGTGGCCGAATATCGACTTCCCGCAGCATGTAGACAAAATCCACAGCGGGCTCTTCTTCGAGGGCGAGCTCGCTTCCGGACGCACTTCCTGGTTCGACGAGCCGGAGCACGGCTGGTCGCATGAGGCCGCTTACGTACCGGGAACGAATATTTTCCGCACGAAAGCGAAGCATCATTACTTCCCGGTTGAAGCAACTACGGTAGACTTTGCTGCGCCAGGCGAAGACTTCCATGTGCGCGAGTATACGTTCACGAACAACGGCGAGTCGCCGGTATCGTTCCAATTCCTGTTCTACTCCGCATTCGCTATCGCAGAGAACCGCCTGTACAACACGGTGTTTTTCGACGAAGAGGCGGACGCGATCGTCCACTACCGTCACCGGTATTTTTTTTCAATCGGTAGTTCAAACGTTTGCACTGGTTATCAAGCAGGTTATGCGTGGGATGCCGCCGAGAACGGCGCTCTCCGCGGCACGAACATCGAGATGACGACGGACGGCGGACTTAGCTGGAAGATCCAAGATCTGGCTCCAGGCGCTGCCGTTACGGTTCCCGTCTATATCGCAGCAGGCACGACCCGCTTCGAATCGCTCGACGCGCTGAATAAAGCGAAGAGCCGTCCGTCTAACGAATGGTTCGCGGAAACAAACCAATACTGGCATGAGTTCGTCGAAGCCGCGACGCCATGCCCTACCGATAACCCGGAGATCAAGGAACTGTACGTCCGTTCCCTGCTCATGTTCAAGCTGATGAGCGACGAGAAGACCGGCAGCATCGTAGCCGCGCCGGAATTCGACGAGAACTTCAGCCGCTGCGGCGGATACTCGTACTGCTGGGGTCGCGACGCCGCGTTCATTACGACCGCGATCGACAAAGCCGGCCTGACCGGCCTGACGGACCGCTTCTACGATTGGGCGCTTACGGCGCAGGATCCGGACGGTTCGTGGCAGCAACGCCACTACCATGACGGCAGCCTTGCACCATCGTGGGGCATCCAGCTCGACGAAGGCGCTTCGCTGATCTGGGGGATGTGGGAGCACTACAAACATACGGGCTCGCGCGATTTTGCCGTCCGTGTATGGCCATCCGTCGAGAAAGGCGCTGCATTCCTCGTGGCAAGCCTCGACCCTGCGACCGGCCTGCCTAAGCCAAGCCGCGATCTGTGGGAAGAGCGCGAAGCCGAGCATACGTATTCCGCTGCGGCTGTCTATGGCGGCTTGAGCGCGGCTGCTTCCTTCGCCGAACTCGAAGGCAAACAAGAACTCGCAGCCGAGTGGTCCGCCGCTGCGGCGCGCGTCCAGGAAGGCCTTGCCGCACACGGCTGGAACGAAGAGAAGGACAGCTTCTACCGCGGTCTGAAAATCACCGTCTACCCGCACGTGTATGAAGAAGCAACGTCGAAGGGCCTGCAAGGCTACACGCAAACGAGCGCGAAAGGGTACACAACTTACCACCTTCAGCATGATCCGGTTATCGACATCAGCTTGCTCGGCATCTCCGTACCGTTCGGCGCCTTCACGCCGGACGACGAGCGTATGGTGAAGACGGCCGACGTAGTGGAGCGCGAACTGACGAGCCCGATCGTAGGCGGCATCAAGCGCTACGAGGACGACACGTATGCCGGGGGCAACCCTTGGATCCTGACGACGCTGTGGCTGGCTCACTACCGTATCGCTAACGGGCAATATGACGAAGCGAAGAAGCACTTGCAATGGGCGATCGATCACCGTACGGCAACCGGCCTGCTGCCGGAGCAAGTAGATAAGAACACGGGCGAGACGGCTTGGGTCGTACCGCTCACGTGGTCGCATGCGATGTTCGTGCTGACGATCTTCATGCTGGCAGAGCGTGGAGAACTGAACTAATTCAGATGGACCAAATAGAACAGCGGCGGACTAGGGATTAACCTGGTCCGCCGCTTTTTTTGGTTATGGATGAGCTTGATTGCGTCGAGTCATACATCGATTAACTAGCCAAGTTACGTACGCTGTTCGGTAAGATACGTCTTGACCGAAGGAGCCGTATAGTTTGAGAATTGCTGCAGTATTCCTTCAGGCGTATGATCGACGATCACCATCGGACGGTACTTGGGCTGCATGAACTGCTCCCGCTGCATGACGTCGAACATCGACACAAGCGGGTCGAAATAACCGTTAATATTCAGCAATCCGCAGGGCTTCGTATGCAACCCGAGCTGCCCCCACGTAAAAATCTCAAAGTATTCTTCCATCGTCCCCGGCCCTCCGGGAAGCGCAATGAAGCCATCGGCCAACTCCGCCATCTTCGCTTTACGTTCGTGCATGGAATCCACCATGATCAGCTCGGTAAGGCCCGTATGCGCGATTTCGCGTTGCTGCAAGAAGAAGGGAAGTACCCCGATCACTTTGCCCCCATGCTCTAGCACAGCATCTGCTACAGCCCCCATCAGCCCGACATTAGCCCCGCCATAAATTAACGTAATCCGGCGTTCGGCAAGTTCCTGACCGAGCCTTGTCGCGCTTTCTTTATATAAGGGTGAAACGCCAACGTTCGAGCCGCAGAATACAGCGATTGATTTCATTCCTGAACACTCCAATCTTGTCTCATGATGGTGATGGATTACCTGCATGCGGAAACAATACATCCCCTAGCTTACCAAACCGCGTCATCCATTACCTAGTGCTCCGGAACCGTAAACGCGAATAACCGCAAAAAAAGCGCATGCCCTTATCCGGGCAGCGCTTATTTGTAAAGCATACGCCGCTTGATCTGAACCTCTGAGCCATAGGTACGGATGAGACGTACCGACTCGGACTTCATGAATGCGGCAATTTCCTTCAACTGCTGTTTGGCAGGTTTTAACGTTTCCTTCACGGCGCCTTCGACGATCACATCGAATACAATCATGGTTTAGCTCCTTTACGCTTATTGTTACCAAGCATAAAGGCATCGTGTTAAGGCCGGATTAAACGTCGCGTCGGATTGTGTCAATTCTCTTCCCGAGTGTTCGGGCGATGTAAGAAGAAGCCTCAGGCTCAAGATGGCTAACCGCCCTCTGCCTAAGGCCTCTTACTTACGCTTCCGCAGCTAATACTACGGCGTTACGCGTGCTTTTGGCCTCGTACAAAGCACGATCGGCGGAAGCGACGAGCTCCTCCCATCCTTGCACCTCGGCGCAGCCGCCTGCAGCCACGCCCATACTCACGGTCACATAACGGCTCACCATCGACTTGGCATGCGGAATCCGCTGCGCTTCCACCAACGTGCGGATTTCTTCCGCGATGCGGCCTGCTTCCGTCACGCTTACGCCTGGAAGTACGCAAGCGAACTCCTCGCCTCCGTAACGAGCGATGTAATGCGAAGGAGCGGTTAAGGTCCCTTTCACCAAGCTCGCTACCGTCTTCAGGCACATATCCCCGCCTTGATGGCCGTACGTGTCGTTGTACATTTTGAAGCAATCGATATCGAGCAGAATGATCGACAGATCCTCCTTGCGCGCGCAGCACTGCTGCCATTCCTTCGTGGTCATCTCGTCGAAATAACGGCGGTTGTAGACCCCGGTAAGACCATCGAGCGAGGACAGCTTCACTAGCGCATCGTTGGCATTCTTCAGTTCGGCTTCCGCCATCACCCGCATCGTAATGTCGGTGATCGAGACGAGCACGCCCGTAACCTTGCCATCCTTATTGGTCAGCGGCGCAGCATTGCAAGCGACGATCCGGGACAGCTGCTCGCCGTCGCGTATCGAGAACTCCATATCGTTCCTCGCCTGCCCCGTCTTCAGCACGTCCAGGAAAGGCAACTTGTCATGCGTGTACCGCACGCCTTCGGTGCTGTGCAAATTCCAAATGCAGAAGCCCGCTTCCTCGGCCGTCCCTTGCGGAATGCCCAGCATCTGCTCGGCCATCTCGTTCGCCAGCGTGATCGTACCTTCTTCGTCAATGACGAGAATGCCGTTCGGCACCGTCTCAATAATGGTATCGACGCGTTCCCGGCCTTCCTCGACCTTCAGCTCCAACTGCTTGCGTTCGGTTACATTGCGCAAATAGATCGAGATGCCCTCCTTGGAAGGATAAATATTCGCTTCGAACCATGCGTTGAAGTTCGGCACGAATTCTTCCATGAGCACAGGGGTCTGTTCCTCCATCGCCTTGCGGTAGGCCCTCTCGAACACGCTCCCCTTCACGCGGGGGAACTCGTCCCATATGATCGTGCCGATCACATCGCGGCTGCCTTTTCCAAGAACCAGCTCCGCCTCGCGGTTAATGTACCGGAAGCGCCAGTCCCGGTCCAACGCCATGAACGCATCGGTAATGCTCTCGAGAATGCTCGTCACTCTTTGTTCGGACTCACGGTAAGCCTCTTCGGCTTGCTTCAGCTCGGTCACGTCGCGGCCAACGGAGACGACGCCCTTGATCTGTCCATTCGTCTCCTTATAAGGAGAGTACGACGTATGGTAGTGCTTGATGCCATCTTCCTGCGTCATAAGCGACCAATCCACGACGGACGGAATCCCTTGCAATGCGGCATGAAGCGCTTCTTCATGGGGAGCCGAATCCTTCTGCGGCATAAGCTCTTTCACTTGCTTGCCTAGCAGGCCATCGATCTCCCCCACCTCGCGGGTCGACCGGCCGAACATGCCCACGATGCGCAATTGATCGTCATAGGTGGTAACGGTCTCGTCCATCGAGTGGACAATCGAGCGAAAATGCTCCTCGCGGTCCGCCAGTTCCTTCTCCGCCCGGCGCTGCTCCGTAATGTCTTTGCCGGTGGCGATCATGTATTTGACTTGCCCATCCTGATCCCTGAGGAGTGCATTCGACCAAGCCACCAGCCGGATCTCTCCCTCTACCGACGACCAATTCTGCTCATAATGCTGGGAGAAGGCGCCGCCTTCCATAAAATATTGCAGCCCTTCCTTCATCGCCTCACGTTCTTCCGTGAGCGGCAGCAGCTCATAGATATAGCGGCCGTACACTTCTTCCAACGTATGGCCGGTCATCGTTTTGCACGCTTGATTGAAACGAATGATTCGGCCTTCGGCGTCCATAACTACGATGAGCGAAGCAGCCGCATCCAGGACCGAGCCGACGAAATTACGCTCCATCCGCAACTCTTCGATCGACGAACGAAGCGCGGCCGACATCCCGTTATAGACCTCGACTAGCTCCACCAGCTCGACTGTCCGGATTTTCAGCTGATCCGAATCGATTTTATAGCTGTAGTCGCCTTCCTTAATGCCTTGCACCCCTTGAAGCAGATGCTCGATCGGCAACGTTACTTTTTTCGACATTTTGAATGACAAATAGATTGCCGCTAATATCGCAAGCAGTATAATTGCGGCCGTCATCTGAATCTGCGTGTACAGCGAGTGAATGACGACATCCTTGCCCGCTTCGGCAATGATCAGCCATCGGTCTTGATTGGCCCACTGGTATGCTCCGTATACCTCGACGCCCCGATAGTTCGTGTACGAGTTAGCAGGGGATTCGCCAAGCGTAGCCAAGCGCGTAATCTCCGTATCCATGACGCCGTCAAGCGTGAAGCGCGATTCGGTAATCATCGTCCCGTCGAGCGCCACCAGATACGATTCCCCATGCTCTCCGAAGCGGAATTGCTTCACGAGCGCATCGATCGTCGTCAAATTGACCGCACCCGTTACGAGGCCGATAAATTCGTTGTTCTCATCCGTAACCGGCGAGGAAAAAATAATGACCGGCTTGCCGGTAAACTTGGACGTCAGCGTACTGGAGATGCTTTCCTTCAGCAGCTTGCCCTCCTGAAAATATTGCCGGTCCGTCAAATTGGTCGTTTGGCCGTTCACATTGGCAATGCCGTCTTGGTCGACATAGGTGATATAGCTGAACTCCGTCTGTTTGCCCAGGAACTGCTGCATGTTCGCCTTCATCTCCGCGCGATTCAGCTTCTTGGTGGACGGCATGTTCGCCAGGAAGTGAATCTCCGACATCCGCATCTCGATCCACTTCTCGATAAAAGCATGTTCCAGCATGACGACCTGCTGGAGCTGCTCGATCGTCTGGCGTTCATGGTGCTCATATTCGGTGAATGTAAACACCAGCATACAGGTTATCGCCACGCTTAGCACAAGCATGATCGCCCGGCTCCGGAGCTTGTTATTCAACGATCGCGCGCCCTTGCGCGGAAAGGTCGGCAGCTTCACTATAGGGTCTCTCCGTTTCTATGCAGCATCATTAACAGCGCTTTATTAATTGATTCGACATGAAACGACAAAACCCTGTTAGTACAAATTGGGTCCCAAAATCCCTGAGGGATTCCGAGGGTTTGGCCCTCTGGACACCCTCTGCAACCAAGGGCCAGCCCTTGAAACCCAATAGAGAAGGGGCAACCCCCTTTAGACCCCAGAGAAAGGGAGACCCCTTCAACCCCTTTAATTCGCCTCCCCCTTCCCCCTCCGCGGAGGGGAACCAGAGGGCCACGGCCCTACTGGATACCCGTAAGGGGCGAGACTCGGGACGCGGCCATCTTCGATGTGTCCTTTCGCGCGAGGCCCGCTTTTGTGCTGTCGGTTGAGCCGCCAGCACAAAGCTCTTTGTTCGAGCTTCGTTAATTAATTTGATGCCTTGGGGAGGTGACCTGCGGTGGTTCTCGTCTGAACATTACACGTGCTGACTCTCGCTTGACGTCCACCTTGTGGACACGCTTTACTTTAAACCGCAACAGCAAAAAGGCCGTGCGGGCATCGCCTACACGACCTTCAGGTTTATTTTAGACCAAACTCCTTAAGCACCTCGGCGATGTCTGCATTGATCGCTGAGATGTCCGCTTTGGCTGTCGGGGCGTCCGAGAACTGATGACGCCGCTTGAGCGCTAGCACGCGCAAGACGCTCTCATCGAGTCGCGTTTCGGTTAGCTCGCCGCTGGCGACGGCGCCTTTCAGCGCCTTGATGACGGTGTCGATGTTATCGTATCCGTGGGCGATGAACAGCATATCCGTTCCTGCTTTCATTGATTGCACCGCCGCTTCGCCCATGCCGTAATGATCCGCGATCGCGCCCATGGTCAGATCGTCGGTCATGATCACGCCGTCAAAATGCAGCGTCTCCCGCAGCTGATCGGTCATTATCGTCTTCGATAACGAAGCCGGATACTCCGGGTCGATCTTCGGGAATAGAATGTGGGCGACCATGACTGCCTCCGCCCCCTGTTCGATCGCCGCCTCGAACGGTTTCCATTCGAACGCCTGCAGCTCGCTCAGCTCCTTCTGCACGACCGGCAGCTCCAGATGCGAGTCCACGCCCGTATCCCCGTGCCCCGGAAAATGCTTAATGACCGGAACCACGCCATGCTCCTCGATCCCTTTCATCGTGGCAAGGCCCATCTCGCTTACCCGCTGCGCGGTCGTCCCGAACGAGCGCGTCCCGATCACCGGATTGTCCGGGTTGCTGTTAATATCGAGCACCGGCGCGTAGTTGACGTTGATGCCCATTGCCGCACAGGCTTCGGCTAGCAATGTCCCGATATCCTCCGCCAGCTCCGTCTTGCCGGTATTGCCGATCTGTCTCGCATTCGGCAGCTTGGCCAGCTCCGGCAGCCGGCTTACCTTGCCGCCCTCCTGATCGACCGACAGCATGAGCGGCGCCGGATTGCCCGCATTCCACGCTTTGAGCTGATTAACGTAATTCGTCATGCCGGCGACCGACTTCAGATTGTCTTTATAGAAAATAACGCTGCCCACATGCTGTTCCTGTACCATCCGTCTCGCGCCTTCATCCGCTTGGGTGCCGTCAACGCCGGCAATGAGCAGCTGGCCGATCTTCTCCTCCAGCGTCATCGCCGCTAGCTGACGCTGCAGTTCCTCCTGCGCCGCTGCCGCCGCCTCATCTTCCGGACTTAATTCATCGTCCGGTTCCGCTTCAGGCTGATCGTTGCCGCCCTCTGCCGCTCCATCATCCTGCCCGCCATCCGCAGTCCCTGCGTTCACGTCAGGAGCCTCCGGACGATTGTCGGACGTCTGCTCCCCTTGTCCATTACCAGGCTCCGACTCTTGTCGGTTATCCTTGCTGCAGCCGGCGATCAGCACAACGATAACAATCAGCATGATCCCTATCCGTAACAGCTTCGATTTTCCCATGCTTCACCTTCCTGTCCCCATCCTTCATTGTTGCACAACTACGAGCGGGTTTAACCCTTAGACGAATACGGCGGCAGAAAGTTCCTTCCAGGGCCCAATCAAAGCCTCTATCGATAAAAAAAGGTCTTCCGCACCAGCCCATTCGCTGGTACAGAAGACCCTATTCGCCGCGTGAGGCGGCTAGATTGTCCACAGACTCCAATCGTTGCGGCGCTTGCCGAGCGCCTCGATCCAACGGACCGTAATATCGAACGTCTGCTCACGGGCCGCCTTCGAGGAGAAGGTGTGATCGGCCTGCAGAATAACTTCCTTGTCGCAGCTGCCCTCTTTGCGCAGCCAGAACATCTTCTGGTACAAGAAGCAGTAGTCGACCGGAATGACCGTATCGGCCGTGCCATGCACGATCAGCACGTCGCCATTGTAGCCGCGCAGCTCGGTCAGCGGTTGGAATTCCGCGAGCGAGTCGGTGAAGCGCTTCGTCAGCTCGTAGTGATGATGATCCGTCTTGCCGACCGTATCGATTTCCTCGATTGCCTTAGTCCCGATGATATTGCGAATATCCATATAAGGATGCGCAACCGGCGCCCACATCACGAGAGACTTGACCCGCGCATCGCGAGCCGCCGTCAGCACCGCCACCGCGCCGCCTAGACTGTGCCCGAGCAGCGTGACGCGCTCTGGATCGACCAGATCCAGGCCGGATACGTAGTCGAGCACCGTGCGCGTCTGCTCGATGAGCACATCCAGACCGCCGCTGCCATAGTCGCCCGTACTCTCGCCGCAGCCGCCATAATCGAAGCGCAGGACGAAGTAGCCTTGTGCCGTGAGGCGCTCGGCCGCCTCCACGAATAGACGGTCCGTACCGATCCGGTTGCCGATGAATCCATGGGCAATCACGACGATCGGGTACTTCCGCGAGCCGCGGGAATCTTTATCGCTAGTCGGGTACTGCAGTACGCCGGACAACAGTACATCGCCGCTTTTTATCGTAATGGAATGATTCATCTATCGGCACCACCTTATTCCTATAATTCATACCGTATTAGTTGGAATTAGAATAACACACCTGCTCCCTTGCGTCAATCGTTATTTGACGGGTGGGCATCCAACCACTTGAGCGCCTCCCGTACGCTGAGCGGCGACAACTTCTCTGCAGCGACGAAATTCCGCACCGCTTGCGCATCCGTCTTGGAATACTCCCGCAGCGCCCAGCCGATTGCCTTACGGATGAAGAAGTCCTCCTCGCCCGCGAAGCGCCGAATCAACGCGAACAATAGCTGCGCATCCGTCCGCTCCTTATAATGAAGCTGGAACAGCAGCACGCTTCTTCTTAGCCACAGATCGTCCGACTCCGTCCATCGCGGAACGTATTCGCCTCTTAACTCCGGATACAGCTCGAATAGCGATCCAGCCAGCTTGCCCGCCAGCAGATCGACGGTATCCCACCAAGAATAGGTCACGATAAGTTGTTCAAGCAATGGCGCGCGCTCCGGCTTCGCCTTCTTCATCCGCTTCTCCAACAGCACGATCGCCGTGTAATGAAACTCCCGTTCCGGCAGCGCCCATAAGGTGCGAACGACCTGCAGCAGCTCCTCTTCCGTCTCCGGCAATCCATGCTCAGTCAGAAAATCGCGCGTCAGCGCCGCACGTTCCGGCTTCTTGATCCCCAGGAACGGAAACAGATCCCGCATGTACGCGGCCATTGCGGCTGCCTCGGCAGGGTTAGCCGACGCCCTCAGCTTATTCTCAAGCAGCGTAACATAGTGCTGATTCATCTTGCGAACGTCCTCCCATCTCTGCTCCTGCCTGTAGTCTACCGATTCCGATCGAACAAGACAAGCCGCCGGCGACCACCCTTGGACGAAGCGAAAAAAAGGCGTTACCATCGCTTGCGCGATGATAACGCCTTCCACTTAAACTTATGCGTAGTGGCAAGCCGCAAAGTGGCCTTTGCTCACTTCACGCAGCGCAGGCACTTCGGAAGCGCAGCGCTCTGTGGCAGCCGGGCAGCGCGTACGGAACGGGCAACCGCTCGGCGGGTTGATCGGGGATGGAATGTCCCCTTTCAGCACGATGCGTTCTTTCTTCGCTTCGATCTCCGGATCCGGAACCGGAATCGAAGACAGCAGCGCTTTGGTATACGGATGCTGCGGGTTCGCATAGAGCGCTTCGCTCTCTGCGAGCTCCACCATTTTGCCCAAGTACATAACGGCTACGCGGTCGGAGATATGCTTAACCATCGCCAGGTCATGCGCGATGAACATGTACGTCAGTCCTTGCTCACGCTGCAGATCCTTCAGCAGGTTGACGACCTGCGCCTGAATCGAAACGTCGAGCGCGGAGATCGGCTCGTCGCACACGATGAAGCTTGGGTCTACCGCCAGCGCACGGGCAATCCCGATCCGCTGACGCTGGCCGCCGGAGAACTCATGCGGATAACGATCCGCATGCTCAGGCTTGAGGCCTACGCGGTCGAGCAACTGCTCGATTTTGTAGCGCATCTCTTTGCGGCTGCCAGCCAGATTATGAAGCTTGAACGGTTCGGCAATAATACTTTCGACGGACCAGCGCGGGTTCAGGGATGCGTAGGGATCCTGGAAGATCATCTGCATGTTGCGGCGCGCCGCCTTCAGCTTGGAGCCGTTCATCTTGTAGATGTTCTCGCCGTTGAACAGCACCGTGCCGGCTGTCGGTTCGTACAGGCGGAGAATCGTGCGGCCTGCCGTCGATTTACCGCAGCCCGACTCGCCTACAACCCCGACCGTTTCGCCTTTGGCGATGTTCAGCGAAAGATCGTTGACGGCTTTCAGCGTGCCGTCGCCAACGTTGAAATATTTTTTCAGACCATCGATTTGAATGAGTGCATTCGAATTAGATTTGCTCATCGTCCGTGCCCCTCTCTATACCGCGCTATGCATCCAACATCTGGACGCATGAGTTGGGCTGTGCGTCGTAACGTCTGCGTCTTGCTCGGCGCAAATACGCATTGCGTTCTCGCAACGGTCGGCGAATGCACAGCCTTTCGGCGGATGCATCATATTCGGCGGGGTGCCATCGATCGGAATAAGCGGCTCGTCCTTCGGTTGGTCGAGACGCGGCAGCGAACGAAGCAGACCACGCGTATATGGATGCTGCGGATTTTTGAAAATTTCTTCCTTCGTACCTTCTTCCACCACTTTACCGGCATACATAACGATAACGCGGTCACACATATCGGCAACGATCCCCAAGTCATGGGTGATCATAATAATCGAAGTTCCTAGGCGATGCTGAAGATCCTTCATCAGCTCCAGAATCTGAGCCTGGATCGTCACGTCGAGCGCCGTCGTCGGCTCATCGGCAATGAGCAGCGTCGGGTCGCAAGAGAGCGCAACGGCGATCATCGCGCGTTGGCGCATACCGCCGGAGAATTCATGCGGGTATTGTGCGAACCGGCGCTCCGGATTCGGCAAGCCTACGAGGCGCAGCATCTCGACCGCACGTTCTTTGGCTTGCGTATTGTTCATATTCTGATGCTTCATGAGAACTTCGGTAATTTGACGGCCGATCGTGATCGTCGGATTGAGCGATGTCATCGGATCCTGGAAGATCATGCCGATCTCTTTACCACGGATCGCTTCCATCTCTTTCTCCGACTTCTTCAGAATATCTTGCCCTTTGAAGTCGATGGTGCCGCCGTTAATACGGCCTGGAGGGGTTGGGATCAGACGCATAATCGTCTGTGCGGTTACGCTCTTGCCACTGCCGGATTCACCAACGATCGCGAGCGCTTCACCGGCCTTCAGATCGAACGTAACGTTTCGGACGGCCTGTACCAATCCACCGCGTGTGTTAAACGCAACTTCCAGGTTTTTCACGGATAGAACCGTTTCTTGTTTACTCATGTCCGTCACCTCCCGTTAAACCTTCATCTTCGGATCGAACGCATCGCGCAGGCCGTCACCGAAGACGTTAAACGCCAGCATCGTAATGGTCAACAGACCAGCTGGGAAGAGCAACTGCCAAGGGTAGTACTTCCATGTCTCCATTGCGTCGTTGATCATAACGCCCCACGAAGCGGCCGGCGATTGAACGCCAAGGCCCAGGAAGCTCAGGAATGCCTCGGCGAAAATAGCCGATGGTACCGACAGCGTCAACGTAACGATAATCGGGCCAAGCGAGTTCGGAATCAGATGGCGCAGCACGATATGGAAACCGCCTGCCCCCATCGAACGTGCAGCCAGCACGTATTCTTGGTTCTTCAGCTGCATAATTTGTCCACGGACGATCCACGACATGTTGATCCATCCGGTTATTGTCATCGCCAGAATAATCGTCCACATATTCGATCCGAGTACGACGCTGACCAGAATTACGACCAACAGGTACGGAATCGCATAGAGAACCTCAGAGAAACGGTTGAGGATTTCATCGACTTTGCCGCCGAAATAGCCCATCATACCGCCCATCAATACACCAATCAACAAGTCAGCCAGCGCTGCTACAAGGCCAATGGTAAGCGAGATTTGCGCACCCTTCCAGGCACGCGCCCAGATATCGCGGCCAAGGCTGTCCGTACCGAACCAGTGGTCGCCGGAAGGGCCTTGGTTTTGAGCATCAAGATTGTTCGAGTAATAGTTGTGCGCAGTCATGTGTGGACCAAATATTGCGAAAAATACAATGACAACAAGAATACCTAACGATACCATTGCCCAGCTGTTCGTATAAAGGCGGTACAGAATTTCTTGACCTGCAGAGCGACTCTTAGGAGCAGACTCAACGACGTCATTCGACTTCTTTTCAAGCTTAGCAAATTTACTAGGATCAATGCTTCCTTTGTGGGATTCCACATTAGCCGGCTGCATGGTCTCAGCCTCCTTTTTTCGAAATCTTGATACGTGGGTCAATGATGGCGTAAGCAATATCCGTTATGAAACGAGAAGCCATGAGAATGGCCGCATAGAACAAGGTAATGCCCATGATGAGCGTGTAATCACGGTTCGATACGGAATCTGTGAAAAATTTCCCAAGTCCAGCGATGCCAAAAATCGATTCGACGACAACGGAACCCGTAATAATGTTCGCTGTCATCGGTCCAACATAGGAAACCACCGGCAACAGGCCGTTACGCAAGGCGTGGCGGATGAGAATCGTGAGCGATCCCAAACCTTTCGCTTTGGCAGTACGGATATAATCGGCTGCCAGAACCTCAATCATCGTCGAACGCGTAAGTCGGGCAATAAAGGCTATAGGAAGAACAGATAACGCAAGCGTCGGAAGAACATAGTCCATCGGACCGTGCAGACCGGCAACGTGGAACCAGCGCAGCTTATTCGCAAAATAGTACTGTCCGAGCGTAGCAAGCACGAAGTTCGGAACCGCGATCCCGACTGTAGCCGCCAGCATGATCAGACGGTCAATCAGCTTACGGTTATACAATGCCGCGATGAGGCCGATAGCAACACCAACGACAACGGAAACGATAATAGCCACAACGCCGAGTTGAAGCGAGTATTTGAACGAACGGGTAATGATATCCACTACGCTCTGGTACTGCTGTCTCATCGACATCCCTAAGTCTAAGTTAAGCAGGTTCTTCAAGTAAATGAGATATTGATGCCATAACGGCTTATCAAACCCGTAGTATTTGATCAAGTTCTCGCGGACTGCAGCGGGTACGTTCTTTTCCTGCATGAATGGATCGCCCGGGATCGCCTTCATGAGGAAGAATGTTGCCGTTGCAAGGACGAACAGGGACAACAGAATGTTGACCAACTTTCTTAGCACATAACGGAACATGATCCACCACCTCCCAATCAGATTATAAAACGTAGAAATACGTAGGCAATGTCATTCGACGTCACCTACGTATTTCCGTCTAGCTTGCTCGAAGAAGACCGAGTGCCTCTAACTTATTTCTCGATGTAGGCTCTCGTGTAGTCAATATCACCTTTGTAGTCAATGCCTACGTTCTTAACATGCGGTTTAACCAATGTGTTAACCGAAGAGTAGAAGATTGGCATGATCGCCATGTTGTCTCCGATCAGAATTTGCTCGGCTTTCGCCATAGCGTCAACGCGCGCTTGTTGATCTTGTGTAGAGTAAGCTTCTTTAACAAGCGCGTCATACTCTGCATTGGAGAAGCCAGTGTCGTTGTTACCTCCGCCTGTGATCCACATGTCGATGTAAGTCATAGGATCGTTGTAGTCAGCGCCCCAACCTGCACGAGCTACGTCATACGCCAGGGAAGTACGATTTTGCAGGAATACTTTCCATTCAACCGTTTGTGTTTTTACCGTGATGCCAAGGTTTTTGTTCCACATATCAGCGATTGCTTCTGCAACCGGTTGGTGCACGCCGCCTTCGTTGTACGAAAGCTCGAATTCAGGCATAGCCGTCATGCCTTCTTCAGCAAGACCTTCAGCAAGAAGTTTCTTCGCTTCATCAGCGTTCTCTGTGAAGTATTCCGTCGTGATTTCGTCACGGAAATCTTTCGTTACACCATGGATACCTGGCGGTACGAAAGCAAAAGCAGGTACTTCGTTACCTTTTGATACTTTGTCAACGATTGCTTGACGATCGATAGCCATCGAAAGTGCTTTACGTACCTTCGCGTTGTTGAACGGCTTCTTCGAGTTGTTGAAGTTGTAATAGTACGTGCTCGCCTGTGGTTGGGATACCAGCTCAGGGTTCTTGTCTTGGATCAATTGTGCAAGCTGTTCAACCGGGATCGAACCCGTTGGCTTACCGGACCAGTCAAGCTCGTCCGTTTCATACATATTGGACTCCGTGCTAGCATCGGAGATCATGACGAAGTGAACTTTCTCCAGCTTAATGCTGTCGCGGTCATAGTAATCTTCGAACGGAACCAGGTCGATGCTGTCGCTGTGCGCCCAGCTCGAGAGTTTGAAAGGACCGTTGGAAACATAAGTGTCAGCTTCTGCTGCCCATGCCGGGTTAGCCGAAACAACCGCTTTGTTTACTGGGTAGTAAGTGTAGAAGGAAAGCAAGCTCTTGAAGTAAGGCGTTGGGTTCTTCAGCTCGATTTCGAGCGTGAGATCGTCAGTCGCCTTAACGCCAACTTGATCTACTGTACCGCCGGCGTTGGTGTTGTACTCTTCAGCGCCTTTGATGTAGTAAAGCTGGTAAGCGTATGGTGCTGGAGGGTTCAGGTTCGGATCCAGCGTACGTTTCCAGGAATATTCGAAATCGTGTGCCGTTACAGCATCGCCATTGGACCATTTTGCATCCTGGCGGATCTTGACTGTGTACTTCAGACCATCTTCGCTAACTGCAATGTCTTCTGCCATCGCGTTAACCGCTTCGCCGTTCTCCATGCGAGTCAGACCTTCGAAAAGACCGGACATAACTGTCGACGATACTTGGTCTTGCATCAGAGCTGGGTCAAGCGTCGGTGGTTCTGCACCGAGGTTCATACGGAATTCTTGTCCAGCGCCCCCGCTGTTGTCGTTACCGCAGCCAGCCAATACAGCAACCGATGCTACGATGGAAACGAGCAATAATGTTAGCTTTGCTTTCATAAATCTTACACCTCTCTCACGAGTTATACGTGGAATTATATCAGCCTCACATAGTACTGACAATAGAAATATAATAAGTTAATCATATTTCTACGCTTTATCTCCAATTATTGGACATATATGTCACATCTATGTAAGGTTTTATCTGCTTTTTACGAGCAGATATGACAATATTTACCACTATTTTATGTGTTTTAGCTGCAAACGCTTACCCATGTATTCTACACTTTCAATACTTCAAGAGCAATAACTTTTTCTTAGTAAATAGCGCCAAAGTATCAGAATGTTAATACTTTTTGAATTATTAATGGTATTTACTGTTATTAATTACTGATTTTCGGCGATGTCACCTCATTTTTTTGTTGAAATTATCCTATAACCATTCGATTGTTATACAAATCTATGTATATTTATAAATGGTTATAGATGTAAAGTTGCTTGATTTTACCCCCATTACTTTTCGGTTGCCGCCCCTCTATTTTGTAGCATATCCAATAACCGTTCTTTTCTTTTGCGCCTCCGGACTGGATAAAAAAAAGCACGATGTCCGTTCATCCCGCCAAGGGATCAACAACATCGTGCCTTCGATTATTAGAGCGTATGAGTGCTTACAGCTTGCTAGCCGATGACGGCTTCTACCTTCCGCCACGCCAGCTGATCGCGGAGCTTCACGACTTCGCCGACAACGATCGCGACAGGACTGCTCAACTGCGCGGCATCCGGACATTCCAGTATCGTCCCGATCGTGCCCGTCACGACGCGCTGCCGTTCGGAAGTGCCGTTCTGAATCAATGCGATAGGCGTATCTTCAGGCTTACCAAACGCAAGCAGCCGTTCTACGATCAGAGGAAGCCTAGAGAGTCCCATTAGTATGACTAAGGTTTCCGCCCCGGCAGCCCACTCCCAATTGACCGACGCCTTATCCTTCTGAATGCATTCATGGCCGGTAATCACCGCGAATGAAGCTGCCATCGTCCGGTGAGTGACCGGAATGCCTGCATAGGCCGGTGCCGCAATGCTGGAGGAGATCCCCGGTATGACTTCGAACTCCACCCCGAGCTCCGTTAAATGAAGCGCCTCTTCGCCGCCGCGGCCGAACACGAACGGATCTCCGCCTTTGAGCCGGGTTACCGTCAATCCGCGCATGGCGCGGTCTGCGATGAGCGCATTGATGTCTTCCTGCTTCATTGTATGGTGGCCGGAGGCTTTCCCTACATATAATAGTTCCGCTCCCGGTTTCACCTCCTCTATCAGCTCCTGCGCGACCAATCGGTCGTAGATGAGCACATCGGCTTCGCGAATGGTCTCAAGCCCTCGAAGTGTGATCAGCTTCGGATCGCCAGGCCCCGCTCCGGTGAGATATACTTTACCGAACATACACCACACGCCCTTTCAAGCTTCAATTGGGTGATTAGACCTGCTCTTCGCTGTCGTAATGGCGGCTCATGGCCACCACCATATTGCCCATCCGTTCCTCTTCGGGCGCAAGCACGCGCTTGATGCCTTCTTCATGGAAAGCCTCAGCCGTCACCTTGCCGACCGCCACAGCAAGCACGCGTTCCTCGAACGCTTCAATAACCGCTTCAAGCTTACCAAGCTTCGCGGCATGTTCCGCCAGGTACCGAACCTGCGGCGTGCTCGTCGCGGCCACCATATCGACCGAACCCGCGATTATTTCTTCCACCAACCGGGTGACTTCATCCCCTGCCGGCGGGATATGCCGGTAAGGCAGCAGTTCTTCGCAAGCCGCTCCGCGCTCGGTCAGCATACGCGTAATCTTCGGCGCAGGATCGCCGTATAGTTGCAGGACCACTTTGGACCCTTGCAGGTCATGCGGTTCCATCGCTCTCAGCAGCCCTGCCGTCGTGCCGTCATCATCGCGGACGAGCGGCGTAAGTCCCAGCTTCCGAAGTACATTAATCGTCTTATAACCGCGCGCAGCAAGCTTCACCGTACCGAGCAACTCCAGGAAACGATCCGCAAGCCCAAGTCCTTCCGCCGCCTGAATCAGCGCCTCCGTCCCAACGCCTGTCGTCAGGATCATCCAGTCCGGCGGCTGCTGCATGAGCGCTTCGAGCTGCCCTTCTATCTGCGAATCATCGAGAAACACCGTACCTTGCGTCGGCCTAATTACGGCAGTACCGCCGAACTTCCCGATCATCCGACTCATCTCTTCCGCCTTGCGCGGTCCCGTTACCGCAATGATCTTCCCTTCCAGCCGAGCCACAGCGCTCCCCCCTTTAGCACCAGTCGATATCAATCCATCATAACCACAATTCGATTAGGCCATATCTATCACTAAAATAAAGCTATATAATGAAGAAAAATTTCCCGCCGCTTCCCGCGGAGAATCAACACGCTTAATTGGATACATCATTATCACATTGTGAATCGCTTACAGGCAAGATAATCTTCCTTATAGGTTTCATTCCTTTTCTTTATATAAGGATGATTTAGTATAGTCACAGCTTTTGTTAAGTGTCAACAAATTTAACATCATTTTTGTCCATTTTCATTATAGATCGTTTACAATACCCAAAATAATGCAAAACAATCGACAACCCCTAAATTGTTATGTTATATTTTATTACAAATTTTCCGTGCGAGATTGCTAACTTCCCATCTAAGTCCAATGTACGGTCTTCCAGCCATGAACCAAGAGGTGATGTTTGATGTTGAAAGCCGTGCTGCTGCTGCAGGATGGCGCAGCCACTGATGCCGTCCATACCTTGAGCCAGTGCTGCCGCAGCCTGCTTACCGCCCAGAACGAAGAAGACACCCGGAGCTTGGCCGCCTCAATCGAAGCATTCGTCGTCTCCTGCCCGATCGACCGATTCTCGTACTGGCATCCTCTTCTTCATGCGATGTCTCCCGCTCCGATCGCTTGGCTGTGCCCCGCGCAGGTTCAGGCAAGCGCAAGCAGCAGCTGGCGGGTTGCGCCCGACGGCATCTTGTTCGGCAGCATGACTGCGGCCGAGATGAAGCTCGCCCTTTCGCTGGCAAGCGAGATGTTCCGCCAGCGTCAGCGATGGGACTCCGAGCGCGATCAGCTTCTGCAGCGGATCGAAGAGCGCAAATGGATCGAGCAAGCCAAAGCCGTATTGCGCGAAAACAAGGGCATTACGGAAGCGCAAGCTTACGATCTTCTGCGCAAACAGGCGATGAACGAACGGCGGCGGATCGGCGAGCTGGCCATGTCCATTGTGAAGGTCTACCAGTTGATTAACGGCTAGCCGACCTTTGCCGCAAAAATTTATATCAGGATTCCACAAAAACTCATGTTAGAATAGTTGACACGAGACTCCGCCTGCGAATATAATGCAAATAAGATCACAATGACGTGGTTAACGAAATGAATGGGCGGGCACACTGACGTGCTCGTTCATCCGGCAACGAGGCCGTATTGCAGCTGACATTAGCTGTAGTGCGGCCTTTTCGCATTCTTTTAACGATCATCAGGAGAGAAATCAGAGAGAACTGCAGCCAATGCAGGTCAAAGAAGAAGCAAATGGGTTAGGCTGAATGCTGCATTCCCGGTCCTGCGACCATGAACGCAAACCAATCAGCGCGGATATGGAGAGGAGAGGTTGTTATGGTTAATCAAAAAAGTTTCTTAAAGAGCGGGCATACCCCGTCGCTGTTCAGTTCGTTCCTGTACTTCGACACAAGTTTCATGGTCTGGGTGCTGCTCGGACCGCTAGCCGTCATTATTATGAACGACTACCCGATGGATGCCGCGCAAAAAGCGAATCTCGTCGCCCTGCCCGTACTCGGCGGCTCGATTCTGCGGCTTGTCCTCGGTTATTTCACCGACGTGATCGGACCGAAGCGCACCGGGCAGATCGGCATGCTGCTTACGATGGTGCCGCTCGTCTGGGGCTGGCTTTTCGTGGACTCCCTAAGCCAGTTATATATCGTTGCCTTGCTGCTCGGGGTAGCAGGCGCTTCTTTCGCCGCCGCGCTGCCGCTCGCTAGCCGCTGGTACCCGCCGCAATATCAAGGCCTTGCGATGGGCATCGCCGGCGCCGGCAACAGCGGTACGGTATTCACAACGTTGTTCGCCAACCGGATCGCTCAACACTATGGCAGCTGGGAGATCGTCTTCGGCCTTGCCCTGATTCCAATGGCGCTCGTCTTCATCGTCTTCACCCTGTTCGCCAAAGACAGCCCGAACCAGCCCGCTCCGCGCAAGCTGTCCGATTACGGAGCCGTGCTCAAGCAGCGCGATACATGGCTGTTCTGCCTGCTGTACAGCGTAACCTTCGGCGGATTCGTCGGCATGTCCAACTACCTGACGATTTTCTTCAATACGCAATACGGTCTTGATCCGATCCGCGCGGCCGACTTCACGACGATCTGCGTCATCGCGGGCAGCTTCTTCCGTCCGGTCGGCGGCTGGCTGGCCGATAAGATCGGCGGCATCCGGATGCTGATGCTCTTGTACGCCGTGGTCGCCGTCATGATGGCCAGCATCTCGTCCCTCCCGCCGCTCGGACTCATTACCGTCCTTCTCTTCATCGGCATGATGGCGCTCGGCATGGGCAACGGCTCGGTGTTCCAGCTGGTTCCGCAACGTTTCCAAAGCGAGATCGGCATCGTGACCGGCATCGTCGGCGCGGCCGGCGGACTCGGCGGCTACTTCCTGCCGAAATTGCTCGGCAACCTGAAGGAATCTACCGGTTCCTACACGCCAGGCTTCCTGATCATCAGCGGAATCGCGCTTGCTTGCGTCGCGTTGATCTTCATCATCCAAGGCTCCTGGAAGCGCACCTTCCTCGGCCACGGCGGCAAAGCGCGCGCCGAAGCACCAATCTCGGCTTAATCCTAAGGAGGTAAGCACGCATGGAAGCATTCGAACCCTTCGACCTGTTCGAGCTGCTCGACGTTATGGACTGGTGGGGCACCGGGAACGAACACGCCGTTTCTCCTTCCATTGCGGAGGCTGGACCGACATCCGAACAAGCATCCGATTAAGCGTTAGCGGCTTATGACCACAAAAGCGCCCCGTCCGTTCTCTCGTGCTCACGAGAGTCGGACGGGGCGCTTTTTTCTTGTGCATGGATTCGCTTGGCACCTTAAGCTTAAGCCGAAGTCATCGGCTTGTGCCGCTTTTGTTTTTTTCGCTCCGCGAGCAAAGCCGTAATCCCCTCCGCATCCATCGGCATCGCCAGATGATAGCCTTGCGCCTCTTGAAGTCCTATCGCTTGCAGCAGCGTAAGCTGTTCCTCGGTCTCCACCCCTTCGGCGATAACATCCTTCCCGAGCATCCGGGCCATCTCGACGAGCATGCGGATCATCATATAATCTTCCTTGCTCTCCGCGATGCGCTGCACCAGGGAACGATGCAGTTTGATATACCGGTAAGGGAAACGGTTCAACATGCTCAGCGAGGAATAGCCGAAGCCGACATCGTCGATCCCGAGCATAATGCCCAGATCATCCACTCCTTGCACACTTGATGCATCCGCCGCATGTCCGTAATCATCGTGCTTTCCGTAATTTCGAGGCGCAAGGCACGAGGCGGTACGCCATACCGGCAGAGAAGCTCCGAGAGCCGATCGACGAAACCCGCCTCGCGAAGCTGGCTCGCCGAGAGATTGACGGAGACGCACAGGCCGATGCAGCCGCGGTCCAGATGTATCCTCAACTGGCGGATCACTTCCTCCAGCACCCAACTGCCGATCGGAATGATCGCCCCCGTCTCCTCGGCCAGCGGGATAAACCGCGACGGAGCGACATAACCAAGCTCCGGCGAGCGCCAATGCAGCAACGCTTCCAGCACCGTAACCTGCCCGGTCGCCAGATCGAACTGCGGCTGATACAGCAGCTCGAATTGGCGCTTCTCCAGCGCCGTCGACAACCCGCTCAGCAGCTTCAGCTGTTCCTGCGCATTCTCGTTCATGCTCGGAGTATACCGGCAGAAGCGATTGCGTCCGCCATGCTTGGCCGCATACATCGCCGTATCCACTTGGCGCAACAGTACCTCCGGATCCGTCTCATCCTCCGGCGCCACCACCACGCCGATACTGGCAGACACGACGTACGAGGTTCCGCGCAGCACAAGCGGTTTGGTTAATGCCTTGAGCAGCCCCTCCGCCAATAACGACGGTTCATCCGCGTCCTCCACCAGCGGGAGCAGGATCGCGAATTCATCTCCTCCGAGCCGCGCTACGAGCGCTTCCGGCGGTATCGTCGCCTGCAGCCTCTCCGCAACCTGCTGCAGCAGCTGATCGCCCGCGGTATGGCCGAGCGTGTCATTGATCCATTTGAACTGATCCAGATCGATCAGCAGCAGCCCCAGCTGTCCGCCGTGGGTCCGCACATCCAGCAACATCGCCCGGAACTCGGCCTCGAACCGCCTGCTGTTGCACAGACCGGTCAGCACGTCTTCGAACGCCAGCTGCTCCAACATCCGGGCATTGTTCTTATCTTCGGTCTTGTCCAGCATGACGAGGAACGATTGCAGCTTGCCGTCGATCTCCAGAAATTCGCCGCGAATCTCGACCTCGTAACGTTCACCCGCCTTATTCACCAGCTCCAGTTCCAGCTCAAGCGGGGTCATGGCCTCGAAGGATTGGCGGTATCCGAGCAGAAACGCCTCATTGCCATGGAACAGCGCCGACAACGGAAGACCCCGCAGCCTCATCTCGCGGGCAATCCCGGCCAGCTTGCGGAAAGCGCCGTTCGCCTCTACGATATCGCCGCGGTCATCGAGCACGACCGTTCCATTCGGAGACAGCTCGAACAACAGCTCGTACCGTTTGCCCGCAGTGGACAGCATGTCATAACGGACCATCGACAGACGAATCGCATACGCCCAGGCCAGAATACCGTACGCGTAGATCATATCCGCGATCGGAGAACCATCGGGCGCAATGAATTTGCTTCCCGCGTAGCCGACACTGAGCAGACAGCCCACCAGCAGGCAGCCGTTCAGTATAATCTGATTTCGCTTCCGTTCCTTTAACTGATGGTGCGTCGAGGTTCTGCGCATGGCGGCGAATAAGCAAAGGAAGAACCAGAAGAAGCAATACCCGACTGCCGCAACAAGAAAGGCGAAGAACGGCGTCGAGAAACCGCCATCCCGGACGCCTTCCACACTGACCATCACCAGCGACCGCGGTGAGACCAGCAGCCACACGACGCCAAGGCTAGGCGCAAGGCAAACGAGATGCAGCAATAGACCGCGCAGACGCAGCCGGCTAATGTAGGCAAAGAAGTATAGCGCCGCAGTCAACGTCAGGAAGACGGCCGTATATTTCACATAACGGAGAACCTCGATTGCGACGTAGGAGGGAAGGATGGCAAACAGAAAGTCACCAAGAAACACCAGGCTGAGGAAGAGGAAAAGAAGGGTCGTAACAATATGCAGTTTGTTGTTCGGATGGCGGGTGTAAACCTCGACGGCCATATAGAACAGCAGGAAGATCGGTAACAGCTGGTTCAGAGCGGGAAACAGCAGCGCGGTCGTATGTATGTGGATCAGCTCCCGATTGTTTGATTCACGCGGGCAAGGTGAAACGGCTGACACCATCTCTGGCGGCGCCGACGCGTTTCATTCCGAGGAAATAGAGGTTGATTCATAAGCCTGAAGACTTATCCATTCCTATATTTCAATAAAAAAGAAACCTTGGGCTTCAAGGTTTCGCGTTTAGCCTCAAAGCGGCGGCTGGCTGGCATCGATTCCGTTCTGGCGAATCTTTAGCCCCTGTAGCTTTGCGTCACATGCTTTCGCATGCTTTGCCTTTCTCATCTATCGGTGTCCATATTCATTGTAGGTATATAGTCCTGTTACCTTTATACCACGCTATGATTAGCGCTGTCTACGCTCTTCGCCTCGTACAGGCCATGTATAAATTGGAAATAAACAGCATGTTCAACAATTCGTCCATTGCGCCGCAAATCGAGCAAACGCCTCCGGCGTATTCAGGTTATCGAACGCGGACTGTTCGCCTTCCTCGAGTTCCACCCAGCTGGTCGGCAGCTCGTTCAACAGCCGCATCACGCGCAACTCGCCGCTCGCCAAGCTTTGCGCAAGCTGCGGGACGATCCTCGTATGATACAAAGCATGAAAAGGCTGATCCGGCACGCGGATCACATCGGGCTGAATCCCGCTGCCGCTGGAGGAGGATTCAGCCTCTACCCGGTCTGCTTCAGCCAGCATACGTCCGAGCAGCCCAGCCGACAGGGCCGGCATGTCGCAAGCGATGACGAAGACGTATCCGTCCGGCGCCTGGGCAAGCCCCGCATGCAGGCCGGCTAGCGGTCCGCAGCCCGGGAATTGATCCACCGCCTGTATCGTGCGGGCAGTAGCAGAACTTCCAGACAGCGCCTCATCGTATATCGCTTCGCGCTCCCCCGCGCCTACCGCTACGATCAGATAGGTAAAGCCCAGCGCTGTCAATCGCTCAGCGAGCACGACCAGCAGCGGCTTGCCGCCTAACGCCAGCATCGCCTTATCCGACCCCATGCGCGCGCTCTGTCCGCCTGCCAAGAGGAGGGCATGACGCCGCCTTGTTATTGGCCGCGCTTGTTCATTGATCATCCGTACACTCACCTCTCTTCTTCCTTTTAAGCCTCTTCCCTGCCGCTATCATGATGATGGCCACGTCCGGCATATGCTGTAGGAGGAAAGGGGGAATTACCCATGACCGTCTCATCGCCGGATCCAAACCAGCCACAAGCTTCATTAAGCCCGTCCGCGAACACGATTCTCCGAGCGGAGCGCTACAGCGCCCGCAACTATCACCCGCTTCCGATCGTAATCGCCCGCGCCGAAGGCATCTGGGTGACCGACCCGGAAGGCAACCGCTATATGGATATGCTGAGCAGCTATTCGGCCTTGAACGCCGGCCACCGGCATCCGCGTATTATCGCCGCGTTGAAGGATCAGGCGGACCAGGTGACGCTCACCTCCCGCGCCTTCCACAACGAGCCGTTCGCCGTCCTTTGCGAGAAACTCGCGGCGCTTACCGGCAAGCCGCTCGCCCTGCTCATGAACAGCGGCGCCGAAGCCGTCGAGACCGCGCTCAAGGCCGCCCGACGCTGGGCGTACCGGGTCAAAGGCGTGCCGAGCGGGCAGGCGGAGATCATCGTCTGCGCCGATAACTTCCATGGCCGGACGATTACCGTCACTTCCTTCTCCTCCACTCCCGCCTACCAGGACGACTTCGGGCCGTTCACCCCGGGATTCGTCATCGTCCCTTATGGCGATGCCGCCGCACTTACGCAGGCCATTACGCCGAATACCGCCACCGTCCTTATCGAACCGATTCAAGGCGAGGCTGGCATCCGCATACCGCCGGCCGGCTACCTCCGCCAAGTGCGCGACCTATGTACGCAGGCGAACGTCCTTCTGCTGGCCGACGAAATCCAGACCGGGTTCGGGCGGACAGGCCGAACGTTCGCCGTCGATCATGAAGACGTCGTCCCCGACTTGTATATTCTCGGCAAGGCGCTTGGCGGCGGCGTCCTGCCGGTATCGGCCGTGACGGGAGGAAGCGATATTCTCGGCCTGTTCGAGCCCGGCTCGCACGGCTCGACCTTCGGCGGCAACCCGCTTGCGTGCGCGGTCGCCTGCGCGGCTCTGGACGTCCTGGAAGACGAGCAGCTCGCGGAACGCTCCAGGCTCCTTGGCGACCGGATGATCGAGCGGCTGCGCGCCATCTCGCATCCGCATATCGTAGAGGTGCGCGGACGAGGCCTGTTCATCGGCATCGAACTGACCGTCCCGGCGCGGCCTTACTGCGAACGGCTGATGGAACTCGGGCTGCTGTGCAAAGAGACGCACGAGCATACGATCCGCTTCGCGCCGCCGCTCGTCATTACGGAAGACGAGCTTGACCTTGCGCTTGCCAAGGTGGAGCAGGTCTTCGCGGACACGTAAAGCAATAGCGCAAGGAGGGTACGGCCTTCTGCAGCCGCACCCTCCTCTTGTCGTTACCCTTTGGCCGGATCGAATGAACTCTTCAGCGATACAATCCGGTTGAATACCACTTTATCCGCGCCGGTCAGCTTCGGATCGACATTGAAGTAGCCGTGGCGGAAGAACTGGAACTTATCCTGCCCTTGGGCCTCCTTCATGTTCGGCTCCACGAAGCCTTCGCGCACTTCCAACGAATCCGGGTTGATCCGCTCCAGGAACGGGCGGTCATCGTCGTCGCCGTCGACGAGCAGCGGCTCGAACAGACGGAATTGCGCCGGAACCGCTTGGGAAGCCTCTACCCAGTGGATCGTTCCTTTTACTTTGCGGCCCGTGAAGCCCGATCCGCTCTTCGTCTCCGGATCGTACGTACAGCGCAGCTCCACGACATTGCCTTCCGCGTCCTTGATCACCTCTTGGCACGTGATGAAGTAGGCATGCTTCAGACGTACTTCGTTGCCTGGGAACAGACGGAAGTATTTGGCCACCGGGTTCTCCATGAAGTCGTCCCGCTCAATGTAGATCTCGCGCGAGAATGGAATTTGGCGCGTGCCCATCTCTTCGTTCTCGGCATTGTTCTCCGCCTCGAGCATCTCGACTTGTCCTTCCGGATAGTTCGTGATGACCACTTTCAGCGGTTCGATGACCGCCATCGTCCGCAGCGCCTTCAGCTTCAGGTCTTCGCGGATGAAATGCTCCAACATCCGTTCGTCGACGACGCTGTATGCACGGGCAACGCCGATCTCGCGGCAGAAGGCGCGCATCGCTTCCGGCGTGAAGCCCTTGCGGCGCAGGCCGCTGATCGTCGGCATCCGCGGATCGTCCCAAGCGTCAACGACGCCTTCGTCGACGAGCGACTTCAGATACCTTTTGCTCATAATCGTATTCGTCACGTTCAGGCGAGCGAACTCGTATTGGTGAGGCGTCGCTTCCATCTCGCACTCCGCGATGACCCAATCGTACAACGGACGGTGATCTTCGAACTCGAGCGTACAGATCGAGTGCGTGACGCCTTCGATCGCGTCGCCCAGCGGATGCGCGTAGTCGTACATCGGGTAGATGCACCAGGCGTCGCCGGTGCGGTGGTGATGGGAATGGGAGATGCGGTAAATAACCGGATCGCGCAGATTAATGTTCGGCGAGCCCATGTCGATCTTGGCGCGCAGCACCTTCTCGCCGTCCTTGAATTCGCCGGCGCGCATGCGGGCGAACAGATCGAGGTTCTCCTCCACGCTGCGGTCGCGGAACGGGCTGTTCTTGCCCGGTTCGGTCAAGGAGCCGCGCATCTCGCGGATTTGCTCCGCCGTCAGGTCGCAGACGAACGCCTTGCCTTTCTTGATGAGCAGAACCGCGCGCTCGTACATCTCTTCGAAGTAATCCGACGCGAAGCGCAGCTCATCCCACTCGAAGCCCAGCCAGCGCACGTCCTCCTGGATCGCTTCCACGTATTCTGTATCTTCCTTCACCGGGTTCGTGTCATCGAACCGCAGGTTCGTCTTGCCCTTGTACTCATCTGCCAGCTCGAAGTTCAGGCAGATCGATTTGGCGTGGCCGATATGCAGATAGCCGTTCGGTTCCGGCGGAAACCGGGTCACGATTTCGCTGACTTTGCCGGCTTTCAAGTCGGCTTCGACGATTGATTTGATAAAATTGGAGGATGATGTCTTATTCTCCATAGCGACCAACCTTTCTTGCGTAAATTTCTATCCTACTATAATACACAATTTTCCGGGAGATTATAATATACAAACGCTGCCCGGCCGAAAAAGTAAGCGCCTATTCCGAGACGAGCCGCCTGCATCCGATGCGGACAAGCCTCTCTAGCAGCGCCTGCCATTATAGCACAGCTTCATGGGGCCAAGTCGCGTTCTTGCGAGTCCCTCTTCCGCGGCATCAGGAGCGCTCGCGGGGACCCACAACCTCCAGTCAGTCCTTCTTCGATTGAAATCCTTGCTATGAAGCCATGATGAATATTGACCAATATATTTCACTGCTATATAATTTGGTTACCTAAGTAAACCATCACCCATTTATACAAAAAGGAGCCTCACTTATGGCAGACGAAGAACACTCGACCGCCGACACCCTCTTCCACGCCTTCCGGCAGCTGCGCCAGGTCAATTGGCGGGGCCGGGTTGCGCTAGAGGGATGCAATCCCAGCGAGACCATGATGCTGTTCATGATCCGCAGAGGCATCGAGCTCGGAGCTACGACCGGCATGAAACCTTCCGAGATTAGCCAGCTCATGCGCGTGACGCAGCCGACCGTCTCCCAGATGGTCAATCTGCTCGAAGCACGCGGGTTGGTCACGCGTACCCAGGACCCCGATGACCGGCGGGCGGTACGTATCATGCTGACCGAGGAAGGACGGCGAATCACCGAAGCCGCGCAAGCCGCCATGCAGGAGGGTATGCAGCGCCTCGTGGAACACCTGACCGAAGAGCGCGCGCAACTGCTCATCGAGCTGCTCGGCGAAGTCCGCGCCTATTATGTCGCGAATTCCGATGAAGAAGACCGCCCTGAATGCAAACCCCATCCCAAACCATTCGAATGAAGGTGACGTGAAGCCATGCTCAAGCTGTTCCGGTTTATGAAACCCTATCGGATTGCCGTACTGTTCACTCTAGTGCTCGTCTTTTTGCAAACCTTGTCGGATCTGTATCTGCCGACGCTGATGGCCGACATCGTCGATAAGGGCGTCGTGAGCGGCGACACCCCTTACATCTGGCAGATTGGCGGCCTCATGCTGCTCATCGCCGCGCTAGGCGGCGTCTGTTCCGTCGGGGCCAGCTACCTGTCCGCCAAGTCGGCCGGCGCGTTCGGCAAAGATTTGCGCAGCCGCGTATTCGCCCATGTCGAGCAATTCTCGCTCCACGAGTTCGATAAGGTCGGCACCGCTTCGCTCATTACGCGCACGACCAACGATATTACCCAGGTGCAGATGGTGCTGACGATGCTGATGCGCGTCATGGTCATGGCGCCGCTCATGTGTATCGGCGGCATCATTATGGCCATGTCCAAGGACGTGAAGCTGTCCTTCGTCATCATCGCCGTCGTTCCCGTGCTCGCCCTCATCATCCTAGCGGTCGTGTCCCGCAGCATCCCGCTGTTCAAATCGATGCAGGTGAAGATCGACAAGCTCAATCTCGTCCTGCGCGAGAGCCTGACCGGCGTTCGGGTCATCCGTTCCTTCAACCGGACGACGCACGAGCAGCAGCGCTTCAATGAAGCGAACCTCGACTTGACCGATACGTCGATCAAGGTGAACCGGCTGATGGCCGGACTGATGCCGACGATGATGCTGGTCATGAATATCGCGAGCATCGCCATCATCTGGTTCGGCGGCAAGCGCATTGAAGCGCAAGGCATCGAGGTCGGCGATCTGATCGCCTTCATCCAGTACGCGTGGCAGATCATGTTCGCCCTGATCTTCGCCTCAATGATGTTCGTCATGGTGCCGCGCGCGCAAGCTTCGGCCGTCCGCATCAATGAAGTGTTGGACATGAAGCCCGAGATTCTCGATGCCGAGGTAACCAAACGCGCCGCCAGCCACGCTAACAGCGTCGCGTTCGACAATGTATCCTTCTATTATCCAGGTGCCGAGATCCCTGCTCTCTCAGGTCTTTCCTTCACGGCAAAACCCGGCGAGATTACGGCCATCATCGGCGGTACCGGATCAGGCAAATCCACGCTCATCAACCTGATCCCCCGCTTCTACGATGCAAGCGAGGGCAGCGTCCGCATCGGCGGCATCGATGTGCGCGAGATGACCCAGGAAGAACTGCGCGATCGGATCGGCCTCGTTCCGCAGAAGGCGCTGCTCTTCACCGGAACGATCGAGGACAATATCCGCTTCGGCAAGGAGGACGCGACCGACGAGGAAGTCCGTCATGCCGCTTCCGTGGCGCAAGCCGCCGATTTCATCGCCGAGATGCCGGAAGGCTATCAAGCCGTTATCGCCCAAGGCGGCACGAACGTCTCAGGCGGACAGAAGCAGCGGCTCTCCATCGCGCGGGCATTGGTCCGCAAGCCTGCCATCTATCTGTTCGACGACAGCTTCTCCGCGCTTGACTTCAAGACCGACGCCAAGCTGCGCGCCGCGTTGAAGACGGAGACGGCCGAAGCCACGCTGCTGATCGTCGCCCAGCGCGTCAGCACCGTCATGGATGCCGATCAGATCATCGTGCTCGACGAAGGCGTAATTACAGCAATCGGCACGCATAAGGAGCTGCTGGAGTCGTCCGGGATTTATCGGGAGATCGTTCTGTCGCAGCTGTCAGAGGAGGAGATCGCATGAGTGGAGAGCAGCACAGACCGCAAGGCCCCGGCGGAGCGAACAAGCCAAGCGGACCGAGCCCCGGCGGATTCGGATTCGGCCCCGGCAAGGGCGGACCGGGCGGCATGGGCATGCCGGTACAGAAGGCCAAAAACTTCAAAGGCACGCTGAATCGGCTGCTCGGCTATTTGAAGCCGCATAAGAACGCGCTGATCATCGTCTTCGTTACCGCGATTCTGAGCACCGTCTTCTCGATTCTGGGACCGAAGATTATGGGCAAAGCGACGACCAAACTGTTCGAAGGCATGATGGGTCTCATGAATGGCGTCCCCGGCGCTTCGATCGACTTCACGTATATCGCCGATATTCTGCTGCTCCTGGCCGGCCTCTATGTCATCAGCGCCCTGTTCGGCTACATCCAACAGTATGTGATGGCGGGCGTCGCGCAGAAGACCGTCTATCACCTGCGCAAGGACGTCAACGAGAAGTTGGAGCGGCTGCCGCTCAAGTATTACGATTCGCGCACCCATGGCGAGATTCTGAGCCGTGCCGTCAATGACGTCGACAATATTAGCAGCACGCTGCAGCAGAGCTTAACGCAGTTCATCACTTCGATCGTCACGCTCATCGGCGTTATCGTCATGATGCTGACGATCAGCCCGCTCATGACGCTCATTACGATCATTACGCTGCCGCTCAGCTTCATTGCCATCAAGGCCATCGCCGGCAAATCGCAGACCTACTTCAAAGGCCAGCAAGCCGCGCTTGGCGAGATGAACGGCCATGTCGAGGAAATGTACACCGGCCACGCCGTCGTCAAGGCGTTCGGGCACGAGCGCAAGTCGATCGCCAAATTCGACGAGGTCAACGCAAGGCTGTACGAATCCGGCTGGCGGGCCCAATTCGTCTCCGGGATCATCATGCCGATCATGGGTCTCATCGGCAATATCGGCTATGTATTCGTCAGCGTCGCCGGCGGCTTGCTCGTCCTCCACGGACGCATTACGATCGGCGACGTGCAGGCCTTCATCTCGTATTCCCGCCAGTTCACGCAGCCGATCACGCAGACGGCGCAAATCGCCAACATCATTCAATCTACCATCGCTTCGGCGGAACGGGTCTTCGAGCTGATGGACGAGGACGAGGAAGTTCCCGAGGCGGCGAATCCGACGCCGATCGTCACGGCTGCCGGGGCCGCTAACCTGCGGAAGCCAAGCAGCGACGCGCTGGTCCCGCAAGGCAATGTCCGCTTCGAGCACGTCAAATTCGGCTACAAAGAAGACGCGCCGCTCATTACGGATATGAGCATCAACGTCACCTCCGGCCAGACGATCGCGATCGTCGGCCCGACCGGCGCCGGCAAGACGACGCTCATCAACCTGCTCATGCGCTTCTATGAGCTCAGCGGCGGGCGTATTACGATCGACGGCGTCGATATTACGCAGCTGAAGCGCGGCGATCTGCGCAGCCTGTTCGGCATGGTGCTGCAGGATACGTGGCTGTTCAACGGCACGATCCGCGACAATATCGCCTACGGCCGGGCAGGCGCCACCGAAGAGGAGATCGTGCAGGCGGCGCGCGCGGCGTATGCCGACCACTTCATCCGCACGCTTCCTGAAGGGTATGATACGGTACTCAACGAAGAAGCTTCGAACATCTCGCAGGGGCAGAAGCAGCTGCTGACGATCGCCCGGGCGATTCTGGCCGATCCGGCGATCCTCATCCTCGACGAGGCGACCAGCAGCGTCGACACCCGGACCGAGGTGCATATCCAACGCGCGATGAACGCGCTCATGGAAGGACGCACGAGCTTCGTCATTGCCCACCGGTTATCGACGATCCGCGATGCCGATCTGATTCTGGTCATGAACCAGGGCACCGTCATCGAGCAAGGTTCCCACGAGGAGCTGCTCGCCCAAGGCGGCTTCTACGCCGATCTGTACGAGAGCCAGTTCAGCGGCCGGAAGACCGTGATGACGGACGCGATTTAGCTGTTGTTGCACGCAAAGGCTCTCCTTCGCCTGATCGGATGATCGGGCAGCGGGGAGCTTTTTATATTGTCGTGCCTGTAAGAGAACAACTGCAGAAAGCGCTGCATATCGAATAAGAAAGGCGCCAATGCTTTTAACTTGCGGTAAAATAGGGGAAACTAGTAAGAGAGATAGAGAGCTGTGAGGGCTATACTGGAGTGTGATGACCTTGTTCCGACGTTTGAACTGGGGACTCATCGGCGCGTTGTTATTCTCGGTCGCCGTATGGTGTCTCATCATTATGTTGATCGTTCGGCTGTAAAACGTAAGTAACGCAAAAGGCGATTCCCATGGGACAACCACGGGAATCGCCTTTTTGCATAGGCAGAGCTATTATTCGGAGATAACTCCGGAGGAAATCAAGAGGACGAGCACGACCAGAATCGGCGCCACCCACCGCAGCGCGAATTTCCACACCTTGTACCAGCCTGGCGTCAGATCCGCTTCGCTATAGGCATCTTTCCACACCCAGCCCGCGAACAGCGTGACGACGAGGCCGCCGACCGGCAGAAGCACGTTCGAAGACAGGAAGTCCATCCAGTCGAAGAACGTTTTGCCGCCGAAGGTCAGACCGCTCACCGCGCCGCCGACGGACAGCGCCGAAGGCAGACCGACAATGAAGCAGATGATCGCCGTCATCCAGACCGCCTTCGTACGGGACATTTTCCACTTCTCCATCACGTAAGCGACTGGCACCTCCAACAGAGAGACCGCCGAAGTCAATGCCGCAACCGCAAGCAGAATGAAGAACAAGCCGCCGAACAACGCGCCGAACGGCATAGCCTCGAACGCCGTAGGCAAGACGACGAACACGAGTCCCGGGCCTTGAGCCGGCTCCAGGTTAAAGGCGAAGGTCGTCGGGAAGATGATGAGGCCCGCGAGGAACGCATAGAGCAGATCGCCGAAGCCGACCGCGAGGGCCGCCTTGCTAAGCGATTGCTGCTTGCTCACGTAGGCACCGTAAGTGATCATAACGCCCATACCGAGCGATAAAGAGAAGAAGGCATGTCCGAGCGCGACGAGCACCGCCGTCGGCGACAGCTTGCTGAAGTCCGGATTCAGGAAGAACTCCACGCCCGCTCCCGCGCCATCGAGCGTCAACGAACGGATGACGAGCAGAATTAGCAGGACGACTAAACCGGGAATGAGGATTTTGTTAAAACGCTCGATACCGGAAGAGATCCCGACTGCAACGACCCATGCCGTCAGCAGGACAACCAGCAGCTGGTAGAACACCGGCAGATAGCCGCCAATGAAATCGCCGAACTGCGTGCCGAAGTCGGCGCCGCCGAACAATTGGCCCGTAAAGGACAAGTATGCATAATGAAGCGTCCAGCCCGCCACGACCGCATAGTACGAGAAGATCATGAACGAGCCGAAGATCGAGATAAACCCGAAGCCGCCCCATGACTTCTTGCCGGACAAACGAACCATAGAGGTCGATGCATTGCCGCGGCCGCCGCGGCCGATCGCCATCTCCGCCAGGAGGACCGGCAAGCCGACCGCGATCAAACAGATAATAAAGACAAGAAAAAATGCCGCACCGCCATATTTACCGGTAATGTAAGGGAATTTCCACATATTCCCCAAACCTACAGCACTACCGATCGCCGCCAGAATAAAGCCGTAACGCGAGAATTGATCCGAACTCTTACCGCCGGAACCGCCCGCTCCCTCTTGGTTCTGGGAACCTTTGTTCAAATTCATCGATGCCTCACCTCTTCTGTTTGATCTTAGATGTAGTATTACCCAAGGTGAAACGGCTGAAGCCAACTACAATGGCTGAACAAGCTTCA
>NZ_JACHXK010000005.1:188803-492807 GCF_014192105.1 Paenibacillus phyllosphaerae
ACTCCGAAGAATTCTATGCTCCTTTATAATGTGCAGCTTATAGAGGCGTAGAATTCAAGGTGAAACGGCTGAAGCCAACTACAATGGCTGAACAAGCTTCACTCCGAAGAATTCTATGCTCCTTTATAATGTGCAGCTTATAGAGGCGTAGAATTCAAGGTGAAACGGCTGAAGCCAACTACAATGGCTGAACAAGTTTCACTCCGAAGAATTCTATGCTCCTTTATAATGCGCAGCTTATAGAGGCGTAGAATTCAAGGTGAAACGGCTGAAGCCAACTACAATGGCTGAACAAGCTTCACTCCAAAGAATTCTATGCTCCTTTATAATGCGCAGCTTATAGAGGCGTAGAATTCAAGGTGAAACGGCTAAAAGCCGTTTACTCGGCTTAGCAAGTTTCATTCCAACGAATGCTAAGCCCATTATAAGGTGCAGCTTATATTGGCTTATCCTTCAAGGTGAACCCGCTGTGCCAATCTTCGGCGGCGAACTGCATCGCAGTGCAGCTTCAATGCCAAAACCCTAAAAAGTAACTTGATTATGGTAAAACAGCTTTTAAAAGAAATCAAGAAGATTTGTTTGACGATTCGGAATCCACTGTTCAACTCGCTGCGCCGCCGCAACCGAACCCGCCAGCTGGCCGTAGCCATACAGCCGCAGCGGCCTTGCATAACCCATGAGCATGGCCGTTAAGGCCTGAATCGTACAGCCTAGTTCAGTCGTCCCATCTTCCGCTGCTCCGCCTGGCAGGAGCGCAGCGCGCCCCTCTTCGTCCACCCGCAGCGTCCAAGCCCCTTCATTCCAAGGCGCGAACGGGTCCGTAATCTGCACCGTCACTTGACTCGGCCCATCTCCAGCCGGGTTTAGCGCCAGCTGGCTGACGAACGCCGGGGCATCCACGATTCTCGCCATGAAGTACGGGAAGATCTCCTGCTTCACCCGCGGATTCGGCAGCAAGTACGGCAGATTGTCATCCATCGGGACCTCGATCTCCACCTTATCGATCATGGAGTCGTGATTGGCGATGAACGTCCACAGCGCCTCGCGCCCGCTCTCCTCCAGATAGACCATCTCGTGGACCGTCAGCTTGCGGTCGCCGATGTCATAGAGAATATAGCCGCGCGGCTCTCCGTCCGCATTCGAGTAGACCGCGGTATATCTTGGTTTGCGGCGAAAAACAGACTCCGTCCACCAAGCCTCATCGCGTATCAACGTGCCGTTATAGCGCGCCGCATAAGCCTCGTAGACCGGAGCAAGCTGCGAGAGATCGCCGTCCGTCCGTTCGACGCGGCCTTCGTACGCCGCGCGGGGCGGCAGCTGTGCCGTTTCAATCGTATATTTTTTGTACTCGACGTAGAGCTCCCAACCATACTTGCGGTAGAACGGGAACGAGAACGGCGCCAGACACGAGACCGTCTGCCCGGCTTCCTTCATGACGGCGAGGCTATGCTGCAGCAGCTCCTTCACATAGCCTTGACGACGCTCCTCCGGCCATGTGGACACGCTCGCAAGCCCACCCATCCGAAGCTTCCGGCCGTAGAGATACAGTTCGAAGGGGAGAATCGTCAGCTTCGCCGCCAGCTTATCTTCCACGAAGGCCCCCCAGCTTCTGCCTGGGGTGAACTTCTCTTTGCGAGTAGCCTGCTCCTCGGGGGTCATCGAGAATTGGAAGGCATATTGGGCCAAATCCATATGCTGATCGTAATCGTCAAGGGTCAGTTGTCGTATTAACATGCGGGCAGATGCACCTCTTTCGCTCCATAGGAATATGCTGCATGCGCCTGCGGCAAGCGCTCCCCTTCATCTTACACGAGCGAGGCGGACCGTATCGTTAGGCTTAAAGTCGTTATCTGCTGACAAGCCCTTGTCGATTCATTGGTTATTGGGCTGACGCCGGTGTGATACGCATCCTTTCTTCTATGCAAAAAAAGCCGACCTACCGTAAAGCACACTCAGGCGCCTTCGCGTAGCATCAGCTTTCTCTCAATCGAATATGAGTATGAGCTTAATCGCGCTCGTAAATCGAGCCCGTGCGGCTGGCGTACAGCTCGCCGTATACCTTCTCGGCATAGGCGTCCGTCATGCCGGCAATATAGTCGGCGACCATGCGCGGCCAAGCCCATACCGCCTTCTGCCGCTCATAACTCTCGATCCAGTCCGGCGGAATGATGAGCCGGCCGGTCGTCTCGTCCTTGAAGCTTTCCCACAGCCGCTGGAGCAGAATTTCGCTCCGCTTCTGCAGCCGCTGGACGCGGAAGTCTTTGATCAGCGTCACCCAAGCGAGCTTCTTCAGAATCTCCATCGTCCGCAAAAGTTCCAGATCCTGCTCGCCGTCCCGCACGAAGGTGACCCGCTTCCAACCGGACTGATCGTCGATAATGCCGACGCGCGCCGCGAACTGGCTCACCCAGCGGGCTTTCATCTCTCTGCGGGCACGGGAGGTCTCGCGGCCGCATGCCGCATAGATCGCTTCCCACTGCTCGAGATAGAGGGTGAATACTTGGCGGACCATGGCCGCGATATCCACCTGGTCCCAACCGACGCCGGAATTGCCCTGATCCTGCACAATCTCCTGCACGGTGTTGGCCACGAGCCGATCGTCCTCGAAGAAGCTCCGGTTCATCTGGATTTTGCCGGCGCGGATGCCGTCCTCGATATCATGGGTGGAATAGGCGATGTCGTCGCACAAGTCCATCAGCTGCGCTTCGAGCGTGGCGCAGCCCTCGGGCATTTGCCACATCTCGCGCAAGTAGCGGATCCCGTCATCCCATTCCATCGGATAGACGCCTTTCATGCGGCCGGGATCGCCAAGGCTGAACGGGTATTTGTTAATGCCGAGCAGCACGGCGCTGGTCAGATCGAGACCGCTGTCGCTGCCGGCCCTTTTCTCCAGGAACATCAGAATGCGGTAGTTCTGGGCATTGCCCTCGTAATTCAGACCGTAGTCGGCGGCCAGCAGCCGATGCAGCACTTCCTCGCCCTTGTGCCCGAAAGGAGGATGGCCCAGGTCATGCGCAAGCGAGGCCACCTCCACGACTTCAGGCTCGATGACGAGGCCCGGGTGCTCGCGCAGCGCCAGGAACGGCTCGGTCTTATTCAGCCTGCGGCCGACCTCGCGGGCGATCTGCGACACTTCCAGCGAATGCGTCAGCCTCGTCCGGTAGTAATCTCCTGTGCCCGCTCCGAATACTTGCGACTTGCCTTGCAGCCGCCTAAAGGCGGGGGACTGGATCAGTCTGGCATAGTCCTTCTCATATTCGTCGCGGTTCTCGCTGGAATACATATTCTCGGTATCGAACAACCGCAGCTTGCGTACGTTCATGGGCATCCCTCTCCCTTCCCTTCGGTGCATGAATCTTGGTTGATTTAGGCTTGCAGAGCGATGCCGAGTTCCCGGCAGGCTTGCTCAAGCTTCGCCATGAGCGCGGCCCGCGCGGTTTCGTCCACGAATGCCGCTTCCACGCTGAATTGAACGGTCCGCGCGATCTCCTCGATCGTCAGGCCGCAGTGCGCCATCAGCAGCGCGTATTCCTTGGTCAGCGTCGAATCAGAGACCGTCCGGTTGTCGGTATTAATCGTCACTTTCAGCCCTTGGCGCAAGTAGTCGCGCAGCGGATATACTCCCCAGCCGGAGACCGCCTTCGTCTGCATGTTGCTGATCGGGCACATCTCAAGCGGAATGCCGCGATTCTTCACGATCCGGAATACCTCGCCGTCTTCCTTCAGCCGCACGCCATGGCCCAGCCGCTTCGCGCCAAGATGCTCGATCGCTTCTTCAATATTGGCGGCGCCTGCCGCTTCGCCTGCATGAATGGTAATCGGCATATCCGCTGCTTTCGCCGGTGCGAACAAGCCTCGGAACAACGACGCCGGGAAACCCGCTTCATCGCCGGCCAAGTCAACGGCCACGACGCCGGCATCGCGATAACGAATCGCCGCCGCTACAACGGGAGCGTTCACCACTTCCGATTCGTGCCGCATGCTGATGACGATCAACCTGGCTACTACGCCGAACTCCGCTTCCCCGCGTGCAAGGCCCGCCAACGCAGCTTCGATCGCCTGCTCGACCAAGAGACCTTCCTGCGTATGCAAATGCGGCCCGAAGCGCACCTCTATGTAGATCACGTTCTCCTGCGCGGCTTGCTCGACCAACTCGTAAGCAATGCGTTCGATAGCCTCGGCCTGCTGCATGAAACGAAGGACGAACTGGAACTTGCTCAAGTATTCCGTCAGACTCTCGCAATCGTCGGACACCTGCATATAAGGCAACAGCCCTTCCGCAGTATCCGCCGGTAGCGCGATGCCCTGCCGGCGCGCCAGTTCAAGCACCGTGGCAGGCTTGACGCTGCCGTCCAAATGAACATGGAGGTCGACTTTAGGCAGTTGAAGCAAGCGTGCATCGGATGTGTCATTCTTAACCATGTTAAGTTACCTCCCATTCAAGAACCCGATTAATTTATCTTATTCTCGCAGAAGTGACATGGTCATGCAAGACTGCCTAGCGGGGAAACAGAAAATTTTTCTAAGAAGGCGGTTGGCAACGGCACAGCGCTTAAGGCCGCACGACGAAGCGGCGGCCCCACTTTCCGGACCCGCCGCTCTCGCACGCTTTCGCGCAATCGCATCTATTCGTTTACAGCAGCGCTTCGATATCCGCCTTCATGGCAGCCGGCACGACGCTTGGTTCGAACCGTTTGACGACTTGGCCGTCGCGGTTGACGAGGAACTTCGTGAAATTCCATTTGACCGAGTTATCGCCCATCCAGTCCGGTTTGCTCGTCGAGAGGAATGCGCCCATTCTTGCGCTAGCCGGATCGTTCTGGTCAAAGCCTTGGAACGGCGCTGCTTCGGTCAGGTATTGGAACACCGGATGCGCCGTCTCGCCGCGCACGTCGGTCTTGGCGAACAGCGGGAAAGAAACGCCGTAGTTCACTTTGCAGAATGCTTCCACTTCGTCGTTCGTGCCCGGCTCCTGCTCGTTGAATTGGTTGGACGGGAAGCCGATAATCTCCAGCCCTTGGTCCTTATAAGCCTCGTATAGCTCCTGCAGCCCTTCATATTGCGGCGTCAGGCCGCATTTGCTCGCCGTGTTCACGACCAGCAGCACTTTCCCTTTGTACTCGGCCAGGGAGCGCTCCTCGCCCTTGATCGTTGCGGCTTGATAATCATAAATCGTAGACATATGAATTCCTCCTAATAAGTTGGATGATGGCGGATTAACTTAACAATTAATGAGAGAGGAACGTCAGCCTCCCTCTGTTCTTACGGCTTGCAAGCGGCGTACTTATTGATCGTTCTCGTCAAATCCTGGAGCTGATCGCGAAGCTTCTCGATCTCCTCCGGAGGCATATCGGTCTGACAGAATACTTTGGCCGGCAGTCCCTCTACCTTCTCCCGAAGCGCATGACCCTGCTCGGTCAACCGAACGATGACGCTGCGTTCATCCTGCGGGTCCCGGTCGCGGCGGACATGCCCGGCCGCCTCCAGCTTCTTCAAGAGCGGCGTCAGCGTTCCGGAATCCAGATACAGCTTCTCGCCCAGCGACTTGACTGGCAGCTCATCCTTCTCCCAGAGCACCAGCAAGGTCACGTACTGGGTGTATGTCAAGCCAAGCTCATCCAGGAACGGCCGGTACAGCTTCGTCACCTCGCGGGCGGACGCATATAGCGCAAAGCACAGTTGATTGTCGAGGAACAGCATCGGGTTCTTGTTCGTGTCCATATTCCGTGTCCACCTCCTGACTGCACATGTTGATCGTCCATAAAACTAGATCGTATACAATTTAATTTTATATGTTTGAATTGATGTTGTCAATCGAGATAACGGGAAATTTAACAACCGAATATAAGGCATCAAAGTCATCGTACCGCGTCGGCATAAAACGATAGTTATCGTAACTAGCATGCGCAACCCAGTAAAATCCATACTTTGAAGGTCCATTCGAAGCGTTAGGACGATTGGCGCTTTACAACATCTTCCACACCCTGCTACAATGACATCGCCACTATTGTTAACCAAAAAAAATGAATCAGGTTAACAATCAAATGTTAAGGAAGCACCGCCTGACGGACGCGCGTCGGTCGGGTCGCCGCAAAGTCCCTCATACGATTCGTTCTCAAACAAGTTCCTCACCTCACGTCATTCCTGCTAGCAAGATGCCGCGCCCTGTTGCGTCATCGGTTATCCCGTCCGAAAAGAGGTCCGTTCACATGACTACGACTCATTCCGCATCCAAGCTCGACTCTACACCTTCGCTCAATCCGAATATCCTGTGGCAGCACCTGGCGCAGCAAGCGCTTCGCGGCGAACGACTCACCATCGATGAGGGTCTTGCCGTGCTGACGGCCGACGACGATCAGCTGCTGCCGCTGCTGCATGCCGCCTTCCAAGTTCGCAGCCGGTATTACGGGCGGAAGGTGAAGCTCAATATGCTCATCAATGCCAAAAGCGGCCTATGCCCGGAGGATTGCGGCTACTGCTCGCAATCGATCGTCTCCGCCGCCCCAATCCCCAAATATACGATGCTCGACAAGGAGACGCTGCTCGCCGGCGCGCGCGAAGCGCTCAGCCGCAAAGCCGGCACCTACTGCATCGTCGCCGCGGGCAGAGGGCCGACCGAGCGGGAACTCGACCAGGTCGTCGAGGCAGTCGCCGAAATTCGCAGCACGATGCCGCTCAAGATCTGCGCCTGCCTGGGGCTGCTGAAACCGCAGCAGGCGAGACGGCTCGCGGAGGCCGGCGTTCACCGCTACAATCACAACCTGAACACGAGCCGCGCCAACTATCCTTCGATTACTACGACGCATACCTACGACCAGCGTGCAGCGACGGTCGAGCAGGCCAAGCTCGCGGGCATGTCCCCTTGCTCCGGCGTCATTATCGGCATGGGCGAGACGGATGCCGACATCGTCGAGATGGCCTATGCGCTGCGGGAGCTCGGCGCGGATTCGATCCCGGTGAACTTCCTCCATTCGGTACCGGGGACCCCGCTTGCCGATGCGAAGCGGACGCCGGCATTGAAGGCGCTCAAGGTGCTGGCGCTCTTCCGCTTCCTCTGCCCGAAGCAAGAGATCCGCGTCGCCGGCGGGCGCGAGGTGAACCTGCGGACGCTGCAGCCATTGGCGCTGTACGCGGCGAATTCCGTCTTCGTCGGCGATTACTTGACCACGCCCGGCCAAGCCGTTTCGTCGGACCACCAGATGATCGAGGACCTTGGCTTCGAGATCGAATTATGCGCCATTTAGAGGCCATTTCCGCCGCTTCCGGCACCCTCTCTAACAGCTGCTGTGATTTAAATCACAGCAATTTTGTCCTTCCCGCGCTATAGTGGACGAACAACATTAGAGTAGACGAGGTGCGATTACTATGCGTCTGGGACTGGAACATAAAGTCGTCATCGGGATTTGCGGAGTTTCGACGGTTACGTACGGGACGAGCGCATTTTTTATTTTTTATCTGAAGGACAAAATATCGGGGATGCCCGAGTGGCTGTTCACCGCGGTCACGCTGCTGCTGGGCATTCTGTGGACCGGCATCCTCGGCTGGCTCATGGCCAGATGGATCGCCAAGCCGCTCACCAAACTGGCCGCCTTCGCCGACAAAGCCGCTCTGGGCGAGCTCGACGTCGAGATTCCGCCGCATGCATCGCGCGATGAGCTCGGACAGCTGACCGCTTCTTTCCGGGCGATGCAGAATCAGCTGCGCAACATGATCCGGGATATTACGAATCAGGCATCGCTGGCCGAACAATACTCCGACACGCTCAAGGAGGCGATCGTGCGCGCCAGCACGCAATCGGAGGCCATCGCCCGCAGTACCGACGATATCGCCAGCGGCGCCGCTACGCAGGACCAGCAGGCCGGCGAGTGCTTGAGCACGATTGAGCAGAGCGCGGAAGCGGCCGCGCTCATGAATGACAGCGCCCATACCGCCCAACAGCTGGCCCAGGCGATGGCGGATGCCTTGCATGACGGCAGCGGACATATCCGCACTCTCCTTCACGGGCTTACGGAATTGACGGCCGCGAGCGGTCAGTCGCTTGAATTGACGGCGACGCTGACCCGTCAGACTTCCGAGATCGGGGTCGTCACCCGGCTGGTGCGCGATATTGCCGAGCAGACGCATCTGCTGGCGCTCAATGCCAGCATCGAGGCGGCTCGGGCCGGCGAGGAAGGCCGCGGCTTCGCCGTTGTGGCTGGGCAGATCCGCAAACTCGCCGAGCAGAGCGCGGAAGCTGTCCAACAGATCGAGCGGCATATCGGCGACATGCAGCACAACGTCGTCTATATGGCCGAGTCGTTCCAACGCCAAGCCACGCAGATTGAATCCGAGGCCAAGCTAGGCCGCAGCACGGAATCATCGCTGATCCAAATCCGGGACGCCGTCGAGCAGACGGTCGAGGCGGTTACCTCCATCGCCGAGCGCGTGCAGCTCCAAGCGAATAAAATCGGGGACAGCAAGCAGTCCAACCGCGAAATCGCGATGATCTCCACGCAGATCGCGGACAAAGCTACGCAAGCAGCAGGCGCCGCGCAGGAACAGACGGCCGCCATGCAGCAGATCGCCGTCTCCGCCGAGCTGCTGACCGATCAAGCCAAACAGCTGACCGGCACAATCGGGGCGTTCCGCCTGTAGCCGCTTGATACTCCCTATTCGTCAGCCCTTAACTTTTATATTGCATGGCAAAAGGGAGCCCATCCGCTTGAGGATGAGCTCCCTTTTGCCATATAACCAAAGCTTATTCCGGCTGACGCTGCAGCTGCAGGAATACCCTGAGCATCGCCAGGCGCCAGACGACGATCATGCCGAACGCCAGAATGAAGAACAGCCCTGCCGTCTGCGGGATGCTGATATACGATTCCATCACGTCATGCAGCAGCAGACGGACGATGAAGAGAACCAGCAAGATGACGATGAACGTCTTGGACCGCTTCAGGACGATCTCCCCTTCGATCCGCTCCAGCTTGGATGTGCGGATGAGCGGGTACGCGAACAGCAGCGCGCCCGCGCCAAAGGCCCCTAGCGCCCAGATCCAAGTGATGCGCGTATCGGGTACGACGAACATGAGGAAGCCGGTCGACATCGCGAACGGCGGAATAATGATTTTGCGCACCGAGACCGGACGGTTGGAAGCTCGCAAGCGCATAATGATAATGCCTCCGCCAACCAAGAGCGACATGACGATCGAGGCAATATGTGAGAATTGAAGAGAAGCCAGATTCATCTAAACAAAACCCCTTCTTCGACGGAAGCGACCGTACTTGAGTCAACATAAATGCTGATTCTATCGTACTGTAAACGCTACCTCGTATGCAAGACCGATGCGCATCGGAACCGTACGAGCCCGCTTATGGCCGTCCTCCGTCTGCAACTATCGCGTTACGGCTTATGCTTTGCGCCTGCTCGCAGCCCACTGCGTGAAGAGGGCAAAATCCCGCTCCACCTGATCCGCATACGCTAACGCCCAATGCGTGATCGTCGCGAAGAACGCGGCTTCATCCTCGCCCATCGCCTGAACGATCTCCGCTTCGCTATGGTAAGCGAGCAGCCCTTGCTCGACGTCGGCATCCGCGCGCGCGTGCAGTTTCGCCGTCAGCTGTCCCATCGTGGCAAGCACCGCGCCCATCTCCTCCGGGGCCAGAGCCGCCAGCTTCAGCCTTTTCTTATAAGGAGAACGCTCGCGCACGTAGAACTGCCGCTCCCCGATGGACAGCTCGCCCAGATAACGGTCCGCCTCATGGTGCATCGCCTGCTGGGTCATCACGACCCGGCGGCCTTGATGATAGTCGAAGGATTGCCAGAAGGATTCCTCGTACGGCATAAAATAAGCCGGGATCGGCGTCCGCACTTCCTTCACCTCAAGGACGATGTCGTCCTTGCCTTCTTCCCCGATGCCGGCTTCGATGAGCACGTAGTACCGGTCGAGTCCAAGGGAAGCCGTGCCCGAGCCGTGCTTGACCGCGATATCCTTGACTTTGTAGTGGTCCTCCGGCTGTCCCGTGTGCGAAGCAACCTGCTCAATATAATGCGGCCAAGCGGCCAGCAGCGCCGCTTCCTCTTCCGGCCCGGGCTGCACGATCTCCTCGCTCTGCGCGAACTGGCGGCCTCCCTGCATGAGCGCCGTCACCTTCTCCAACAGATGCTCGTCCTTGCGCTTGCGAAGCTTCCGGAGCAGCTTGCGCACGGGACCGTCCGCCGTCGTCTCGTTCACGACGAACGTCTGCGGATCCTCCTTCTGCCGGGCGAACCGCCGCATCTGCTTCGCGTAAGCCTCCAGATAGGAGACGATCGCTTCGTACTGGGCCCGTCTGTCCTGCTCCTTCGTTCGCCCAACCAGCGCAATGCTGACCGACATGCGCAGCAAATCATATAAGTACGAACCCAGGTATCCCTCGTCGAAATCGTTCACGTCGTAGACCAGCTCGCCCGATTCCGTGCGGAATGCCCCGAAATTCTCCATATGCAGATCGCCCTGAATCCAGGTCGGGCGGCTCGGATCGGTATGATAAGGCAGATAATCCCGGCTCACGTCAAAATAAAACAGATAGGCGCTGCCGCGGAAGAAGGAGAACGGGCTCTCGGCCATTTTCCGATACTTGACCGCACGCTTACGCCTGTCGAGTCCCATCAGCTTGCCGTCGAACTCCTCGAACACCGCCGTCAACGTCTGCTTACGCAACTTCTCGCGGGTATGCTTCACATGTTCCGTCAAATGCGCGCCGCTCATCACGTATTCCTCCTTCATCTTCCAAAAATACTCTTCTTCCCATAAGTGTACGCCCTCCACCAGCAATTGACAATCGCACGTCCGTTCTCTTACCCTTGAGGCAGACACGCAAGAAGAACAAGGGAGTTGCAGGATGAACAACGACCCTCGCATCCAGGAACTGCTAACGCTAAAGACGATTGCCGAGATGCTGAATCAGGCCGGCGGACTGACGACGCAGATGCTGAACCAAGTGCTGGAGAAGCTGCTGGCGCTGACCGGCCTGACGACCGCCTGGATTTTATTCATTGATGATAACGGATTCGAATCCGCGGCGGATCTGCAGCTGCCGCCGGCGCTGCTCTATGCGGATAAGCAGCCGATGCGCTGCGCCGGTTGCTCGTGCGTCAATCGCTTCCGAGACGGGCGGCTGGACCGCGCCGTCAATATTCTGAACTGCAAACGGATCGAAGATGCCATGGAGAACGATTGGGGCGATACGCGGGGCATTACGCATCATGCGACCGTACCGCTCCGCTCGGGTGAGCTGAAGTACGGCGTACTCAACGTCGCGGCTCCAGGCAAGCGCCACTTCGAAGGCGAAGAGCTGGCGCTCCTCGAAGGCGTCGCGCTGCAGATCGGCAGCGCGATCGAGCGTATGCATCTGTATGCCGCCGAGCAGCGGCGCTCGGATCTGTTCACGCGGCTCGGCGCATTCAGCCGCGCGCTCGGAGCCGCCGGCAGCCGAATGCGCAGCGAACAGACAGACATGAGGATGGAACGCGCCGATGAAGATAACCCATGCCGCCTGATGCGTCATGCGGCAGCGCTGATCGGCGAACACTTCGACTGGCCGTTCGCGGCGCTGTTCACGGTGGACGGCCCCCATCTCGTGCTGCGCGCCATGTCCCTCGGCGGCGAGCTCAAGGCGCCGCAAGCGCGGATCCCGCTCCGCGGCTTCCCGTGGCTGCACGCAGCCGTACGCGCGCAAGAAGCCGCGTTGCTGGATAGCCAGCAGATCGCGGCGCTCTTCAGACGGCGGGAACTGAAACCCTATTGGCCGCCGCTCGAATATGCGCTCGCCGCCCCCATTCCGTCCGGCAGCGCTCGGAGCGCCGGACTGCTGCTCGTCGGCGACACCGTTCGCGGCAAGCGCGCCGGCGCGGAACGCGATGTGCTCGAGGCGCTCGGCGAGCATCTGGCCATCGTCCTCGAGAGCGATGAGTTGGAAGCGAACCGCCGTGAGCTGGCGCGGCTCGAAGAACGCAACAAGCTGGCGCGCGATCTGCATGATTCGGTCTCGCAGATGCTCTTCTCCTTGTCGATGACCGCCAAGGGCGTGGAGAGCCTGGTTCGCGAGCAGGCGGCCGAGGAGGCGATCGCCTCCGTCCGCGACATGCAGGATCTGTCCCAGCATGCCTTGAAGGAGATGCGCGCGCTCATCATGCAGCTGCGCCCTGCCGGATTGGAGGCGGGCCTTGCGACGGCGCTGGGCAGCTACGGCGAGAAGCTTGGCCTGACGGTCAGCGCTCAGGTGCACGGGCTGCGCGCGCTGCCGCGCAGCGTGGAGGAAGCGCTCTGGCGGATCGGCCAAGAGGCGCTGAACAATATTCGCAAGCATGCGGGAACGACGGAAGCGAGCGTGACGCTGACGCTCGGGCAAGACAGCGTCCTGTTGCGCATTGCCGACACCGGGCGCGGCATCGCGAAGAAGCGGTTGCGCCAGCTGCCTCCGGCCTCGCTCGGATTGTCGACGATGGAGGAGCGCGCCGCCGCGCTTGGCGGCCGTTTTCAACTGACAACGTCACCGAAAGGCGGTACTATAATTGAAGTACATGTGCCGCTTGCAGCGGACGAACAGCGGAACAAACGGGCAAGGAGAGAAAATCATGACGATTAAATTGCTGCTGGCCGATGACCATGCGATGGTGCGCCGCGGGCTTCAGGTGTTCCTGCAAACCCAGAAGGACTTGAAGCTGGTCGGCGAAGCCGCCAACGGAGAAGAGACGCTCGAGCAAGTCGCGCTCACGGCGCCGGATGTCGTGCTGATGGACTTGAACATGCCGGTGCTGGACGGGATCGAGACGACGAAGCGGCTGCGCGAGGCGCACCCGGAAGTGAAAGTCATCGTCCTGACCTCCTTCTCCGACCACGATCACGTCCTGCCCGCTATCCGCGCCGGCGCTAAAGGCTATCTGCTTAAGGATATCGAGCCGGAGGAGCTCGTCCGCGCGATCCGACGCGTCCATCAAGGGCAGGTGGAGCTCCATCCGGATGCCGCCAGCACGCTCATGAACGGCCTCGCCATGCCGGAGCAGCCCGTCGCGGCGCCAGCGGTGCCTGCCCGCGCCTCGGCTGATGTGTTCGGCGAATTAACGCCCAGAGAGCTCGATGTGCTCGATCAGATCGCGCGCGGCAAGAGCAACAAGGAGATCAGCGAGATTCTCCATATCACGGAGAAGACGGTCAAAACCCACGTCAGCCACCTGCTCGACAAGCTCGGCTGCGCCGATCGCACGCAGGCCGCCATTCTGGCGATCAAGCACGGCAGGGGCGAAGCGGCATCATAGCCGCAGCTGGCAGGCGTTCCCCATGCGCCGTTCCCATACGGCGCGCGGACGCGTCGCGCTGCCTGCCGTCCTCTACGTTAGTGTTTGCCGGCGTAAGATGGCTGTCCGGTTCTCCGTCCAAAGTCGCAGAGCGCTCAACCTTTTGGTCGAGCGTTTTTGCGCTGCATAATCCTCCCTCCTGCCGACGCGCCCCAGCCTCCCTCCACGCTATAATGGGTACAACTCAATCGCGAATCCCCCTATAGAAAGGACGTCCCATGATGAAAATCCTCTTCGTAGCCGGCAGCAACCATCCGTCTGCCACCAGCACCAACCTAAGCCTTTACTTGGAGCGCCTGGCCCGTGCGCAAGGCTTCGACACTTCCTTCTGCAACCTGCACGCCGAGCCGCTTCCGTTCTACTCGCCGCAAGGCATCGGCGCGGAGGAGGCGAATGTGCGCGCCTTCAAGCGCCAACTGCAAGAAGCCGATGCGATCGTGCTTGCGTCGCCGGAATATCACGGCAGCATCAGCGGCGTGCTCAAGAATGCGCTCGATTTTGCCTCGCAGGATGATTTCCGCGGCAAGCCGGTCCTGTCGGTCAGCTCCGCAGGCGGCGCGGTCGGCGTTAGCTCGCTGCAGCAGCTGCAGGCCATCGTCCGCAACCTGCACGGCATCAATGCGCCGGAATGGCTGTCCATCGGCAGCGCGCAGCGGCGTCCGTTCGAGAAGGCATCGCACGGCGACTATGAGGTCGAGTCGAGCATCGAGGACCGCATCCACCGCGTGCTCGGCAGCTTCCTCACGCTGGCCCGCGCGCTTGGCAGCCACAAGACCCACGCGTAAGAGCGGCTGCAGTCAGATTAGGGGCTGCCGATAACAAGCCTCACGAGCATGGCAAAAAGCGCCCGTTCCTCCGAACGGGCGCTTTCTTCTTGCTTGTCTACCGGTATTGCTTCGCGGTCAGCTGATCGATCCGCTTGAAGGTGTAGCCCTTTGCTTTGGCATCATCGATAATTCGAGCCATCGCGCCCGCATTGTCGGAAGATACCGAGTGGAGCAGGATGACCGCCCCCGGATGGAGCTGCGCCATCACGCTGTCATACGCGTATTGCGGGCCACGCTGCGCTTTGGTATCCCAATCCTTATAGGCGATCGACCAGAACACATTCGTGTACCCCGCCTGCTTGCTGGCTGCCAGCACCCGGTCGCTGAAGATGCCCCGCGGCGGGCGAAGATAGTGCATCTCCTTCTGCGGCGTCAGCTCCGCCACCGCATCGCGCACCTTATTCAGCTCCTCATGGATCCGCGCGTCCGGAATCGTCGACATATCCGGATGGCTCCACGAGTGGTTGCCGACCAAGTGCCCTTCCGCCACCATCCGCTTCACCAGCTCCGGCTGATCCTTCACATAATGTCCCGTGATGAAGAAGACGGCCGGGACCCCTTTGGCCTTCAATACATCCAGAATTTGCGTCGTGCAGCCATTCTCATAGCCGCTATCGAAGGTCAGATAGATATCCTTGCTCGCCGTATCGCCAAGGAATATGGCGTCGTGCTTCTTGACGATATCCATGAAGCCCTCTTGCGCGATGGACGGAAGCTCTCCTCCCTTGCTCTTCTTGAACCCGAAATGATAGGCGCGCCCGTCCGCATAGGTATCCGCCGATCCTACGCCGATTGAAGCAGCGGCCGCCGTCAAAATCAGCAGCATCACGAAAATACGCCGCATCGTTCATCCTCCCTGCACCAGCCCGCGATAAAAGAGCTGTATTTTTACATTCAGGGTTAGAATGACACGACGGGCGTATTTCCACACCTGCCAAATTGAGGTTATCCGAGTCTAAGCGAGCCGATTAATTCGCCGCTTCTGTTGTTGCATCAGCTTCAGTCGATGCGTCAGAAGTTTCTGTAGTCGTTTCGGTCGTTGTTTCCGTTGTCGTCTCCGTTGTAGAAGCAGCACTTTCTTCAGTCGTAGCCGTTGCTTCTTCCGTTGTTGTCGCTTCTTCAGTCGTTGTTGCTTCTTCAGTCGTTGTTGCTTCTTCAGTCGTTGTTGCTTCTTCCGTTGTCGTTGTCGCTTCCGCCGTTTCGGTACCATCAGCCTCAGCTGCCGTCTCGTCTACGACGATAACGCTGGACGTCGTAGGTTCCCACATCACGTTCAGCTGGAACGCTTCGCTCAGGAAGCGCAGCGGTACGACGACGCGGTTATTGATCGATTGCACCGATACGTCGAGCGTAACTTTCTCACCGTTAATGTAGGCTTCATTGCTGCCCAAGACAAGCTTGACCTCGACACCGTCACGCGTAACCGTTACGGACTTCGTCGCGCTGTCATAGGCGACCTCAGCCTCGAGCGCTTCCGCGATCGCGCGGAACGGAACAAGCACGCGGCCGTCTTTTTGGATCGGCGCTACATCGAACTTCGGCTCTTTGCCGTTCACGTACGCTTTAATGCCTTTCTTGCCTTTCTTCTCCTTCAGCTTGCCCAGCACCACGTAAGCTTCCACATTGGACGGATCTTCTTGCACGATCTCGGCCTGCGTCGCTTCCGCGGCGTCCACATTGCCTTCGGCTTCGAGCTCGGAGACAAGCCCGGACAGATCTTCCTGGTCCTCGGCCGTTACGTCGATGCCGTATTTATCTTTCAACAGCTCGGCGATCCGCTCACCAGCTGGTTTGTCTTTCGTGTTTTCGTACGCTTTTTCCAGTCCCTTGCTGTTCCCCTTCTTGCCTTTGCCGCCGTCTGCGCCTTCTTCCGCTACAGCGTCAGCATCCGTCTCAGCTTCATCAGACGCCTCAGCTTGGTCCTCCGTATCAACCGTTACTTGATCGGCCGTTGCGTCTTCGGAGGTCGTTGCTGTACTGTCTTTTTGCTCCGTATCCTTCTGCGTTTGCTCTTCGACGGACTTAGACTTACCTCCGCGCTCGGCATAAACATCGTCAATCGCGACGACATTAAGCAGCAAAGCAGCAGACAATGCGGATACAGCCAGTACGTTCTTTTTCATGAATTACGGTTCCCCCTTGGATGTTTGGTTTGTCCTCTCCCCCTCATTTTTATCGAATTGTAGCGGCTTCGTCAAAGTTACTATTTGGAAAAAGGCCGGAAATTCAGGATTTTCCGGCAATTTTCTTAAACACACTGTCGAATATTAGCCCTCGATAATCGCTTTGACCCGGCCGACCTGCCCGTCCGTCAATCTCACTTTGATGCCGTGCGGATGATTCGGGGATTTGGTCAGCAGATCCTTCACTACCCCGCGTGTCAGCTTGCCTGTCCGCTGGTCCTGCTTCAATACAATATCGACGGTTAAGCCCGGCCGGATCGCCGCGCGCTGTTGTCCATTCGTCATTTTCTCATACACTCCTTGCTTCTCGAATCTGTCGGATATTTCCTTATAGAGGTTACCATGCAAGAACCCGATCTTCAAATTGCTGGCCATTTCTTACAAACCGGATCATTTCATGCTCGCCCACCAATTGACAGCTTAAATGATAATGAATATCATTGAGAACATATAATGCGACCATCCCGGAGAGGTGGACACGGACATGAAGAAGATCAAGTATTGCTGCAGGAATTTCCGCCATGGCTCGAAGACCGTATACAAGACGCTGAAGGCCGAATTTCCCGACCTGAAGCAGAAGAAGAAGAAGAAGGATTGTCTGGGCAACTGCAAAACGTGCGCCAAGCAGTGCTTCGTGACGATCGGCAAGAAAGAGGTCGTCGTCGCCAAGTCGGCCGAAGCGCTCTACGGCCTGCTCAAAGAACGAATCGGCTAACGGTTGGCTACTGGGCTAATTTGCCTATTATGTGGTACACTATAAGGGCGAATGCGGGCTCCTGTACGGATGTGAACGCCAGCATCCAGGCGAGAGTCCTCTTGAACTTTAACCTCTATTAACTATGGAAAGGTGCGTGAACCCATGAACGAATCACTCAGTCAAGCATTGAACGACCAGATGAACTTCGAATTCTATTCCGCTCATGTTTATCTGGCCATGGCCGCCTACTGTTCCGGCGAAAGCCTCGACGGTTTTGCAAACTTCTTTATCGTCCAAGCGGAAGAAGAACGGTTTCACGCCATGAAAATTTATAAATTCCTGAACGACCGCGGCAGACGCGCCACGCTGGCCGGCATGGAGACGCCGCAGAACGAATACGGCTCGATCCTCGAAGTATTCGAGCATGCGTTCGAGCATGAGAAGATCGTAACGAGCCGGATCTACCATCTGTCCGACCTTGCGCTGAACGACCGCGAACATGCGACGATGCAATTCCTCAAATGGTTCATCGACGAGCAAGTCGAGGAAGAGGCGATGTTCGACAGCATCATTAACAAGCTGAAGCGGATCGAGAAGGACAGCAACGCGTTCTACATGCTCGACAACGAGTTCCTGCAGCGCTCCTTCACGCCTCCGGATGCTAAAGAATAACAGCGGACAAGCTTAACGCCTGTCTGCTGAAGACGATCCTCAGCGGGTCGTCTTTTTTATAACCCCGAATTTATATCGCATTCCGACACAAATCCTTCGTATTCTGTGTGACTGAAGTCACATTGCAAAGGCAGACGCAGCGCTTACAATAAAGGCATCCATTACACAGGCGTTTAAGAAAGGGTGTTCCTTATGCTGCAAGCATCCACGATTGCCATTATCAAATCCACGGTGCCGGTCCTCGAAGTACACGGCACAGCCATCACGACACGGTTCTATCAGCTGCTCTTCACCAATCATCCGGAACTGCTGAACCTCTTCAACCATGCCAACCAGAAGCAAGGCCGCCAACAGGCAGCGCTTGCGAACGCGGTCTATGCCGCCGCCCTTCATATCGACCGGCTCGAAGCCATTCTGCCCGCCGTCAAACAAATCGCCCACAAGCACCGCAGTCTCGGCATCACGGCGGAGCAGTATCCGATCGTCGGCACCTACCTGCTGAAGGCCATCAAGGAAGTGCTCGGCGACGCGGCAACAGATGAGATTCTGGGTGCGTGGGCCGAAGCTTACGGCATCATCGCCGACGTCTTCATCAGCGTGGAAGCGCAAATGTACGAGGCAGCCGAGCAGCAGCCTGGCGGTTGGGAAGGCTTCAAGCCGTTCAAAGTTGTGCGCCGACAAGCCGAGAGCGTCGCAATGACCTCATTCTACCTCGAGCCTGCAGACGGCTCGCGTCCGGCTGCCTTCCTGCCGGGCCAATACGTCAGCGTGAAGCTGTCCATTCCAGGTCAGCCGAATACGCATATCCGGCAGTACAGCCTCTCCGGCGCTCCGGATGCTCGCGGCTATCGGATCTCGGTCAAGCGCGAGGACGGCGGAGAGGAGCGTCCGGATGGCGTCGTCTCCAACTATATGAACCATGACGTGACAGAGGGTGCGGAATTGCTGTTATCCGCGCCTGCGGGCGACTTCACGATTGATGCTGCAGCAGGGGAGCAGCCTGTCGTGCTCCTGAGCGGCGGCGCCGGAATCACCCCGATGGTCAGCATGCTCCATCACCTGCATAAGGCTGATCGCGAGGCGACCTTCATTCACGCGACGGCGAATAGCGCCACGCATGCTTTCCAGGCAGAGGTGGCGTCGCTCGCGCAAGCAGGTTCGAAGCTGAAAGCCTTCTATAGCTATTCGAATCCGACCGAGCAAGACCGCGCAGACCGCCGCTTCGACAAGGAGGGACGGATCGACGCAGCTTGGCTGAAGGAGGTTATTCCGGCGCAACCGGCTGTCTACTTCCTCTGCGGCTCGCCGTCCTTCCTTCAAGAGATGTATCGCAGCCTGCAGTCGCTCGGCGTGGCAAAAGAACAGATTCATGTTGAGTTTTTCGGTCCAGCCGCAAGTCTGGAATAGCTCTGAAGTAAGAAACACAAAAGCCGCAAGGATGAGGATATTCCCTCTCCTCGCGGCTTTGTTGTTCAATCGGCATCCGCCGGCGCCTTCCGCAGAAGCCGGTTCACCGTCTCCCTGCGCAGGCCGAGCAGCTGGCCGATCTCCTCTTGCGTGAGCAGCTCCATCAGCGGCGCGCCCGGCACGTAGGAGGCGAACCACTGCTGGAGCCGGGCCAGCTTCTCCTTCGGCGTCAGCGCCGTCAGCTGGTCGATGCGCTGCTGCATCATTCTAAGCTTCGCCTGAAGTTCCAACGCGGCGCCTTTGTAGAGGGAAGGATCCCGCTCCATCGCCTCGTACCACTCCGCTCTCGGGATAAGCGTCACTTCGCACGGCACGAGCGCCACGGCCGTACCGTGATATTCCTTCGGACTAATTAGCGAATGGTGCGGCACCGTCTCCCCGGGAGTCAGCACGTTGAAGATCAGCGTGCTGCCATCCTCGTACCCCCGCACCACCTTGAACAGGCCGCTGTCAATCCGGTACAACGGCCCTTCCTCGCCTTGATGAAATAAAACTTCGCCTTTATTAAGCCGCAATGCGTATGTGCACCTCTTTCTCTAGTCGAACAAGCCCGTAAGCCAATCGATCGCATCTTTGGTCAGCGGAATCAAGCCAAAGCCATGTTCCCCTATGGCAACGCCGCCATAAGCCGATTCGCCAATCGCGACAGCCCCGAGGGTATGCTCCCCGATCGCGACGGCCCCCAAGGCGTGCTCGCCAATGGCTACGGCGCCGGCAACGTATTGGCCGATCGCGACGGCTCCTGCGGCCACTTCCCCGATGGCAACCGCACCGCCCGCTAGATTCCCGATCGCTACAGCGCCAAGCCCGAGCACCCAGCTGATCGCCACCGCCCCGAGCGACAGGACGCCGACGCTGACGGCGCCGATTGAGACCAAGCCGACCGCCACGTCGCCAATCGCGATCAAGCCGACGGCCACCTTGCGTCCGCCGGCGCCTCCGGAACGAATCCGCACGACCGGGAAGCCCGTAGCCGGCCACTGGTAATCGATTTCCTGCCGATCCCCCCAATTTCCCGTATACCGGGTAAAACGCGTCAACCGCCGCCAATCGAACATGTCGCCACCCTCTCGCCCCATTATTTACCTTCATTGTACCGAATCGATTCCGTTCCCGCCATCGTCCCCGATGTGGATTCTGTCCTACGTCTGCAGACGGATGCTCGGATCGGCATGTCTGACATGCGAAGACCCCCACACCAAAACCAACGTAAAACAACAAATAAAAATGCAACACACAATCTTAATATGAGGTTTACACCCGTTTTACATATAAAGCCTATCCTTAAGTCAGTTCCACCAGAAACCATACACAACACAGGCACAATCCACATTCCACTGCTTAATCCGCCACAACAACACACATGTACAGAAGTGGACATTCGACTTATAAGGAGGCCCTGTCCTTTATGGGAGCGCTCACGATTGCAGGTATTCACAAATCATTCGGGCCGTTCGAGGCACTGCGAGGCATTCAGCTGAACATCGAGCAAGGGAAATTCACCTGTCTGCTCGGACCGAGCGGCTGCGGCAAGACGACCTTGCTGCGCATTATCGCCGGACTCGAGCAGCCCGACCGCGGCACCGTCCACCTCGGCAGCCGCGACATTACGTTCCTGCCTCCGGCCAAGCGCAGCTTCGGGATCGTGTTCCAGTCCTACGCGCTGTTCCCCAATCTGACGGCGGCAGACAACATCGCTTATGGGCTGAAGGGCAAAATGCCGCGCCGCCAGATCAAGGAGAAGGTTGAGGACATGCTGCGCCTCGTCGGGCTCGAAAGCGTCGACGGCCGCTATCCGGCGCAGCTCTCCGGCGGGCAGCAGCAGCGGGTCGCATTGGCCCGCGCCATCGCCTTGTCGCCCGAGGTGCTGCTGCTCGACGAACCGCTCTCGGCGCTGGATGCGAAAGTGCGGGTCAAGCTGCGCGAGCAGCTGTGCCTGCTGCAGGAACAGCTCGGCATTACGACCATTATGGTGACCCACGATCAGGAAGAGGCGCTGACGATGGCCGATCAAGTCATCGTCATGAACGAAGGCCGGATCGAGCAGGCCGGAACGCCGCAGGAGCTGTATGACCGCCCTCGCACGCCGTTCGTCGCCGACTTCATCGGCGCGATTAACTTCCTGCCTTCCGAGCTGGGCTCCGCTCACGTGGCGGCGATCCGTCCGGAGCATATCGCCGCTCGCGGATCGGACGACCTGCTCCCCGAGGAAGACGGTCGACTGCTGCCGGCCAAGATTCTCCATGCCGAGTTCCGCGGCTCCTACTACCGGGTCAGTCTCCAGCCCGTGCATCCCGCGGGGCAGCAATCCCCCGTGCTCGTCGACGTCTCCGCGTCGCATGCGCAGAAGCTGGATCTCCGAAGGGATGCGGTTCTCCATCTGCAGCTGCCCGCTTCCCGGACGCTCCACTATCCGGATGCGCAACTCGCGGCGCAGCAAGGAGGACGAGGGCGATGAAGCTGGAATCCGAGACGACAGCCCTGCCTTCATCGTTGCCGGGCGAGCGCCCTGTTCTGTACCGGGCCAAACGAAGGTTCCGTTGGGGGCGGGCGGAGTGGATTCAAGCGATCAGCCTGCTGCTCCTGCTGCTGGTCATGATGATGCTGATCGTGCTGCCGCTGCTGGCCTTGTTCCGGCAAGCGTTCGTGAACATGGACGGCAGCTTCGCCGGACTTACCTTCTTCCGGACCTATCTGGAGTCGCCTGCCCTGCTGCAGTCGATGCGCAATACGGTATTCGTCTCGTTCATGACGACGATCATCGCCGTTCCGCTCGCCTTCTTGCTCGCTTATGCGCTGGCGCGCACGAACATCCGCGGGAAGTCGCTCTATAAGGCGGCCGCGCTGCTGCCGCTCTTCGCGCCTACGATGATGCACGGCATCGGCCTGGTCTATCTGTTCGGGCATCAAGGCATAATCTCCACCGGATTCTTCGGCTGGCTGCCGTTCGAGATGCGCATCCCGCTGTACGGGAAGATCGGCATCATCATCTCGGAGGTCATCTATACGTTCCCGCAGGCGTTCCTCATCCTGTCCGCCGCGCTCTCGATCAGCGACTACCGGCTGTACGAAGCAGCCGAGACGCTCGGCGCCGGCAAGCTGCGGAAGCTCGTCACGGTGACGCTGCCTTCGATCAAATACGGGCTGATCAGCGCGGTCATCGTCTGCGCGACGCTCAGCTTCACCGACTTCGGCGCGCCGAAGGTCGTGGGCGGACAATACAATGTGCTGGCGACCGACATGTTCAAGCAGGTCATCGGCCAGCAGAATATGGCGCTCGGCGCCGTCGTCAGCATCATGCTGTCGATCCCGGCGGTCGTCGCCTTCATCATCGACCGGGTCATCACGCGCAAGCAACAGGCTTACATTACGTCGCGCTCCACCCCATATATGGTGAAGCCAAGCCGTATCCGCGATGCTTGGGCCCATGGCTATGCCTCGTTCGTCGCGCTTGCGATGCTGCTTCTGCTGGGCGCAGTCGTTATCGCTTCGCTCATCAAGGTATGGCCGTACAACTTGACCTTTACGCTTAGCAAATACAACTTCACCGATGCGGCTGCCGGCGGTCTTGCGCCATTCTGGAACAGCGTGAAGATGGCGTTGTGGACGGCGCTTGCAGGCACATGCCTGACCTTCATGTCCGCCTATTTGATTGAGCATATGCGCGTGCTTCGCGCGGTTCGGCAAGCAAGTTACTTCCTGTCGATCATTCCGCTCGCGCTGCCGGGGCTGGCGATCGGCCTGGCGTACATCTTCTTTTTCAACGATCCGGCGAACCCGCTTCACCCGATCTACGGGACCATGGTCATTCTCGTGCTGGCGAATGTCGCCCACTTCTACTCGGTGCCGTTCATGACCGCGACGACGTCGCTGAAGATGATGGACCGGGAGTTCAGCAGCGTCTCCGCCTCGATGAACGTGTCGTGGCTGCGATTCTTCACCCGCATTACGGTGCCGTTATCGCTGCCGGCGATTCTGGAGATGGCCGTCTACTTCTTCGTCAATGCGATGGTCACCGTCTCGGCCGTCATCTTCCTGTACGGCGCCGATCTGAAGCTCGCTTCGGTCGCGATCGTCAGCATGGATGACGCCGGAGATACGGCCAAGGCCGCGGCGATGTCCGTCTTGATCGTCGGGGCGAACCTGCTCGTAAGACTAGCCTATGAGGGACTGTCCGCCGTCATTCGGAAGAAAACGTCCGCGTGGCGAACCCGCTAGTATCCGATACACGCCGATTACGAAAATCACTACCCTCAAGGAGGAATTGACAATGATTAAAGCTGTTATGTTGGACTGGGCCGGCACGATGGTCGATTACGGAAGTTTCGCGCCGGTGGCAGCGTTCCGCCGCGTATTCGCGCAGCGGGGGATCGACGTAGCCGACGCCGATATCAGGAGGCCTATGGGCCGGATGAAGATCGACCATCTGCGCGATATTTGCCATGCGCCTGCCGTGCAAGACGCTTGGATCGCCAAGTATGGCGCGCCGGCCAATGAGGCCGACGTTCAGTCGCTCTATGAAGCGTTCGAGCCGACGTTGCTCGCCATCGTCCACGAATACGCCGAACCGGTACCGGGCGCGCTTGCGCTTGTCGAACGTCTGCGTGCATCAGGCATCAAGATCGGCACGACGACCGGTTATACGCGCCCGATGATGGACCTTCTGATGCCTGCGGCAGCCAAGCAAGGCTATGCGCCGGATAGCACCGTTACTCCGGACGAAGTGGCCGGCGGCCGACCGCATCCTTGGATGTTGGGTCGCAATGCCGAGCTGCTCGGCGTCTATCCGGCGCGCCATATCGTCAAATGCGGCGACACCGAAGCCGATATGCGCGAAGGCCGCAATGCCGGCGCTTGGACGGTCGGCGTCGTGTTCGGCGGCAATGAACTGGGACTGTCGGAGGCGGAGACGGCCGCCCTGCCTGAAGAAGAGCGTCAGCGGCGCTATGACGAAGTCGCAGGCCGTCTGTTCGCGGCCGGCGCGCACTATGTGATTCCAGAGATCGGCAAGCTGGACAGCTTATTTACGGACATTGAATCCAAATTGAATCAGGGGGAGCAGCCATGAATCAGCCTGTGAAGGAAGTCATCAACGGGAACGGACCGACGCCGGGCACAGAGGGCAATCCTTATCTGCTGCTGACGCCGGGCCCGCTCAGCACGACCCGGGCGGTGCGCGAAGCGATGCTGCGCGATTGGTGCACGTGGGACCGCGAATACAATGAGCTGGTCCAGTCGATTCGCACCCGGCTGGTCGCGCTCGCGGCTCCCGGATCTCAGGCCGGCTATACCGCCATCCTGATGCAGGGCAGCGGCACGTTCAGCGTGGAAGCCGCGATCGGCACGGCGCTGCCGCGCAGCGGCGGCAAGCTCGCCGTACTTACCAACGGCGCGTACGGAGACCGGATCGCGCAGATCGCCGAATGTCTGGCGATCGATCACGTGGAGGTGCCGTTCGGCGAGGTTGCGCAAGCGGACCCGCTCGTACTTGATCGCATCCTGTCCGATGATCCGGCGATTACGCATGTCGCGCTGGTCCATTGCGAGACGACGACCGGCATTTTGAATCCGCTCGCCGAACTTGCTGAGGTCGTGCGCGCGCATAAGCGCGTCTTGATCGTCGATGCCATGAGCAGCTTCGGCGGCATCCCCATCGACATGGAGGCGCTCGGCATCGACTGGCTGATCAGCAGCAGCAACAAATGCATCCAAGGCGTGCCCGGTTTCGGCTTCGTGCTCGCGCGCCGCGAAGCGCTTGAGGGATGCGCCGGCCATGCCCGCTCCCTGTCGCTCGATCTGTATGATCAATGGCTGACGATGGAGCAATACGGAGGCAAGTGGCGCTATACCTCTCCGACCCATGTCGTTCGCGCTTTCGATCAGGCGCTCTCGGAACTTGAGCAAGAGGGAGGCATCGCCGCCCGCCATGCACGCTACACCGAGAATCAGCGCGTCCTTGCGGAGGGTATGGCCGAGGCCGGCTTCACGCCGCTCCTGCCAGCGGCTTGGCAGTCGCCGATTATTACCGCCTTCCGTTACCCGGAGGACCGGGGCTTCGTATTCGCCAACTTCTATGAAGCGCTGAAGCGGGAAGGCTTCGTCATCTATCCGGGCAAAATTTCCGCGGCGGATACCTTCCGGATCGGCAGCATCGGCCATGTTTTCCCGGCGGATCTGGCCCGCCTGACGGAAGCCGTGCAGCGCTGCATGACCTAATCGGCGCACCTTAGCAAGCTTGTCATAATTCACCCTATTCGAATGATGGAGGGAACTTATCGTGAAAGTATTCTGTCTGGGCGGCGCAGGCCGGATTTGCCGGGAGGCCGTGCTCGATTTGGTGCAGCATTCGTCTTTCGAACGGATTACGATCGGCGATTACAATCTGGAGGAAGCGCAGCGGGTGGCGGGCGAGCTGAACGATCCGCGGGTTGACGTGGTGCAGGTGAATGTCAAGGATCACGATGATACGGTGGCCAAGCTGCGCGGCTACGATATCGTCATGGACGGCACGACGATTACGCTGAACGGACTCTCGACCGCCTGCATCGCCGAGGCCGGCTGCCACGGCATTAATCTGAACGGCTTCGGCGACGAGGATGCCAGCCGCGAGGGCTTCGTCCGCTATGGGCGCACCTGCCTGCCGGGCTTCGGGATGACGCCGGGCGTCACGCAGATGATGGCCATGCATGCGGCGAACCGGCTCGATGAGGTATACGAGGTGCGCGTCAGCCACGGCTCCTACCGGCCGATCGCCTTCTCGAAGTCGATCGCGGAGACGACCACGTACGAGTATGACCCGCATCTTCCGGGACGCGTCGTCTACGAGAATGGGGCATTCATTCAGGTGCCCCCATTCGCCCGTCCGCGGGAGATCGAGCTGCCAGAACCTTACGGGACGGCCGTTCAATACATTATTCCGCATGCCGAGACCCGCACGCTGGCGGCCGCGCTGCAGCCCAAAGGCGTCCGTCTGATCGAAGTGCGCGGCACTTGGCCCCAGCCGAACATGCGCCTTGTCCGGGCGCTGTACGAATACGGATTCATGCGCAACGACCCGATTGTGGTCGGCGGGACGAAGATCGGCATTATGGACGCGATCGGCGCTTATCTGTGCGAAGCCCCCGAAGGCAGCACGACGGAGCTGTACGGCTACGCGCTCCATGTCGAGGTAACGGGAATGAAGGACGGCCAGCGCAAGCGGCATGTGCTGACGCACACGCATCCGCGTTCGGACGGCTCGGTAGCTGGCTGGGAAGACTTGCGCGCCTACACGCGCAATGTCGGCATACCGCTTGCGATCGCGACCGAGCTGATCGCGAAGGGCCATACGCTGTGCAAGGAGCGGCCGGGCATCGTGACGCCGGAGGAGGCTTTTGCTCCCGAGGTTATTTTCGAAGAGCTGCGCAAACGGGACATTCATATTCACGAAACGGTCGACACGATATAATAGGGTGAAATGAGAGAATTGATGACCGCTCTACTTGACGGCATAATTAATTCCGAGAAACAGGAGAGAAACCGATGTCGCTTGCCGGAGAAGAACGTAAACAGACGATATTAGATATGTTGCAGCTGCAGGGCAAAGTACGCACGCCCGAGCTGGTCGCAAGGCTCGACGTCTCCTCGGAGACGGTCCGGCGCTACTTGGAAGAGCTCGAGATGGAGAAGAAGCTGAAGCGCGTCTACGGCGGCGCGGTCAAGATCAACGTCGAGCGCGAAGAGCCCGCCTACGTGCAGCGCGAGGTGCTGCAGGCGGAGGAGAAGAAGCGGATCGGCCGGGCTGCGGCATCGCTCATCCAAGACCAGGACGTCATCGTCATCGATGACGGAACCACGACGCTCCAGATGATCGACAGCCTCGTCCTGCGCAAGCAGCTCACCGTGCTCGTCACTTCCGTCCATACGCTGAATTTGCTCATGGGCTACAAGAACCGCGGCGTCTTCGACGGCGAGCTCGTCCTGATCGGCGGCCGCGTCAATACGAAGCATTACCGTACCTCCGGTTCGCTTGCGATGCATTTCATGAACAACTTTTATGTGGACAAAGCCTTCATCGTCGCCGACGGCCTGCAGATCGACACCGGCGTGACCGCTTATGAAGACGAGAGGGCCATGCTCTCCCGCATGTTCATGAAGCAGGCCAAGCAGTCGATCGTACTCGCCGACCATACGAAGATCGGCACGACCCACTATTGCAAAATCGCCGACCTCGAGGAGATGGACATCGTCATCAGCGACATCGCCCCGCCCCGGGAGTGGCAAGCCCGTCTGCAAGAGAAAGATATTCATTGGCTCATCGCGGAATAATGCTTCATTCGTTTCATTGGCCAGCTTTTTGTTCCTTGGATCTAAGGACAGGAGGCTGGCTTTTTCATGCGTTGAAAGCATACAAATCCAACAAAACACAAAAGAAAACAATACCTTTACTTGTAATTTACGCTCGTTTAAAGAACCAACCTTATACTTAATCTTGTGTACAACACTATCCCAAGGGGAGTCGAAATCGATGAAAAAACGCAGTTTAACCCTCATTCTGCTGTGCGCGGTGCTGATGATTCTGTCCGCCTGCGGCAGCGCCAACGGAAGCGGCGAGAACACATCCAATGCGAATACAGAAAACCAAGCAAACGCAACTACAGCCGCAACCGACGGGTCAGAAGCGGACAACAAGGAGCTGACGATCTACACGGCGCTCGAGGACGATCAGATCGAAGCCTACCTCGCGACCTGGAAAGCCAAGTACCCGGATGTGAAGCTGAACATCGTCCGCGACTCCACTGGCATTATTACGGCCAAGCTGCTCGCAGAGAAGGACAATCCGGTCGCGGACGTCGTATGGGGCACTGCCGCAACGAGCCTGCTCGTACTCGATCAGAACGGCATGATCGAGCCTTACTCTCCTGCCGGCCTCGAACGCGTCGATGCCAAGTTCAAGGACAGCGCCGAGCCTGCGCATTGGGTAGGCATTGATGCATGGGAGACGGCGATCGCCGTGAATACGGTCGAGCTCGAGAAGAAAGGCCTCGCCATTCCGCGTACCTATGAGGATCTGCTTAAGCCAGAGTACAAAGGGCTCATCACCATGCCTAACCCAGCCTCCTCCGGCACAGGCTTCCTGACGGTCTCCGGCCTTCTTCAGCTCAAAGGCGCCGATGCGGCATGGAGTTATCTCGATAAGCTGCATGAGAATATCGGACTGTACACCCATTCCGGCTCCAAACCTGCGAAGATGGCTGGCACGGGCGAATATCCGATCGGCATCTCCTTCGGCTACCGCGCGATTACGGAGAAGAACGGCGGTTCCCCAGTTGAAGTCGTCTTCCCTGCAGAAGGCTCCGGCTGGGACGTCGAGGCCAATGCGCTGGTGAAAAAAGCTTCGATTAAGCAAGTGGCGAAGGACTTCCTGGATTGGGCGATTACCGACGACGCCATGAAGGAGTATAACAAGAACTACGCCATCGTAGCCGTCAATGCAAGCGAAGGCGCTATTCCGGAAGGTTACGCCAAGAATCCGCTGGAACAGCTGATCGACTATGATCTGCAGCAGGCCGCCAAAGACCGCGACGGCATTCTGGCCGAGTGGACCAAACGTTACGACGGCAAGAGCGAGCCGAAGTCGTAAGCCGCACCAACCGCCATTCGCCTACATAGCATAAGGGGAGCAAACCAACTTTCGTCTATGGCAGGTGCAGATGTGAACGACTATCGCTTACCCTACTGCTATCCTTATCCGACTTACCCGTATTATTACGCGCAGCCGGTCCATGCGGACTATCGGGAATTACCGCCGGTCGATACGAAAATATTCGAAAAATCGGTGCATAGCTTCCCCCGGCTGATGCAGGACGGGACCAAGCTGCTGCAGAAGCTTGGCGAGCCTGCCTTTGCCTATCAGCTGATGGTGGCCTCGCAGGCCAGCCAGCAAGACAAGGTCAACGCCATGCTGCACACGGTCGGCACGTCGCAGCCGATCAAGACGCACTATACGCCCTCCGGCGTCACCTTCACGCTCGAGTCGGATGGCTGTGCGCTGCATATGGCGCTGCGCTGGGGCGATTAACGAGCAAGAGCAGGTTCGTGCTTGAGACGAACCTGCTCTTCTTCTTTGTTATGGCCGGATAATCCGGATTTCATCGCCGGCGCGGATGATGCCCTCGCGCTCGATCGAACAGACAATGCCGCGTTTGCGCTTGGCGTTCGGCACGAATTTTTTAGCCAGACTCTCATCGCTGATCGCCGCCGCAATCTTCTTGCCCGGCAGGACGCAGGGCTCGTTCTCCCCTTCGCAGATAAGTCCGGTGCCGTCCGGGAACACCAGCCGCGTGCCGACCGGCAGCAGCGTCAGCCCTTGAATGCCGCTGACGAGCAGGTTCGCGCCGAGCCACTCCGGCTCGATCGCTTCGATGCCCATCCCCTGCGCGATTTCCTCGCATTCCTCTACCGATATGATGCTGATCTGCCGACGGTTGGCGATCATCGTGCCTCTTTCATAGATCGACTGTCTGCTGTCTGCCGGCACGAGCAGTCCGTAATGGCGGTCGCCGGGAATTCCGGCCAGCTCCACCTCGATTTCCGGCACGCGGCGTGTGACGAAGTTCCCCTTCTCGTCCGCGATCAGAACCGCTTCCGTGGTTGCATGGAATGTACGCAAGCCATCGCCTCCTTCATCGTATTCGTTTGTTCTATTGTACATGGCGGGAGACAGCTTCTCCAAATCCCTCCGTCCATCCTCTCTTACCAAGGTGAAACGGCATTCTTATATTTCAAAATAGGCTTGGGCGTTGTTCTCCTTCGCGTAACCTTTTGCCCCGTTCATGCGTCGAAGAGGGTGCAAGCAAGATTCACATCCTGCATCATCCAATCGCAAGGAGGCGAACTTATGCTGAAATTATGGCGTATGAAAACGGTGGGCTTGACGGCCCTTGTGCTGCTTATGCTGGCAGCTGCCGGATGCAGCCCGGCACAAACGGCGGATAGCGATCAGCCCGGAACGAACCAAGGGAGCGCCGGCAATGGGGGCGACGATCCCGCTCCGAATCCTGATGAACCGTCAACTGGAGAGCCGCAGCCGGATCCTAAGCCGAATGATACCGATACGAATACCCCTCCGCAGAGCGGCGATAACGAGCAGCCCGAGCTTGCGCCGGGCGGGGAGCCTGCGGGAGAAGAACCGGCAGATAACGGGAAAGACCCGGACTCAGCGCCGGATGAAGCGCCTGCCCCGGTTGCCGAGAACGAGGCGTTCCGCATTTTCGAGCCTGCGGAGGGCACGACTATCGACTCGAATTTCGTCGTGAAAGGGCAGGCCCGCGTGTTCGAAGCGGCGTTCAGTTACACCTTCGAGGATGGCCACGAGATGCTGGACGAAGGGCATGTGATGGCCAGCGTCGGCGCGCCGGAATGGGGCGATTTTGAGTTCACGGTCGATGTCTCCGGCGCATCCAGCAACACCGGCACGCTGACCATCTATGAGATCAGCGCCAAAGACGGGAGTAAGGTCCACCAACTGACCACGACGGTCACCTTGGACGCCAAGCTGTTGCAGCCCGCCCCGTAACAAGCGCGTTCAACGACCAAGAAGCGGCGGATCATGAGGATCCCCGCTTCTTGGTCTTCCATACTATGTGTCCGCAACTTCAGCTTCTACACGGTCTGCAGCAGATGGCTGACGAAGGTGCGTCCGAATGTACGCAGCTCCTCTTTCTCCTTCTCGGAAGGATTCAGCTCGATCTTCATGCCCTCAAGCACATTCTCACTGCCCCGCTCAGCCAGCTTCGCCAGCAGAATATCGACGGCTACGCCGTATTGGGTGTAGCCGGAGTCCGCTGATCCGAATACCGCCGACTTGCGGCCGCTTAGGTCCAGCGCATCCATCTCGGCATAATAATCCAGGAATTCATCCGGCAGCTCGCCGTCGCCCCACGTGTAAGCGCCGAGCAAGATTCCATCGTAATCGGCCAGATCGGCGGCTTTGGCGTCTAGTACATCCACAACCTTAGGTTCGATGCCAGCCTCTCGAACGCCGGCAGCTATGGCATCGGCCATCTCTTCTGTATTGCCCGTCATGCTAGCGAAAACGATAATGATGTTCGCCATTGACTCTCCACTCCTATCCTTGTGCTGGCGTCGTACTACAGGTACCTATCCACATACTGGTTTTCTCTCTTGGGTTATTGTAATTGATAACGATTATCATTGTCAACAAGGCGGAGGCCTGAAAATCGTACGAAGCAAGGTGAACCGGCTGACGCCCTCTTTGAAGGCGCAGTGCGTTTCATTCCGGAGAAATAGAGGGTCATTTATAATCGTGAACTTTGTAAATCCCTATATTTCAAAAATCCCTATCCGCGCCATGCGCGAATAGGGATTGCTCACTTGTATGAATCGTTATGCAGCTATGACTTGTTATGCTTTATCGAAAGCGATCGGCGCTTTCTGATAGACCTCGCTCTCGCTGAATACCGAACGCGGCAGCAGAAGCGGCCACTTCGAATACAGCGGGTTGCCCGCCACGCGCTCGCCTGCGCCGATCACGACGATCTCGCCGTCCGTGCTTCCCAGCACCGCACCGTCCTCGATGACCGCGCCTTCGCCGATAATGACGCGAGTAAGTCGTGCCTGACGGCCGACTCTCGCCCCGGGCATAATGACGCTCTCCCGAATTTCCGTGCCTCGTCCGACTGCCACACCGCCGAAAATAACCGAACGTTCGATGTCGCCCTCTATGGAGCTTCCCTCATGGATATAAGAGTCCAGCACATCTGAACGCGGACTTACATAGGAGCGGAACGATTGCTTGCGTTCCTTCGTAATGAGCGGCCATGTTCCCGTGGAATCGGTATTCTCCATCTCGCCGCTTAGCATGTCCATATGCGCCTCCCACAAGCTTTCCACCGTGCCGACGTCCCGCCAGTAGCCTTCGAACGGATGCGCCGTCAGATTATCGCCGGCACGCAGCATACGGGGGATGATATCTTTGCCGAAGTCATGGCTCGAGGAAGGATCCTCGCAATCGGCCAACAGCGCCTCGCGCAGATCGGCCCAGCGGAACATGTAGATGCCCATCGAGGCGAGATTGCTCTCCGCCTTGGCCGGCTTCTCGACGAACGACGTGATGCGGCCCGCTTCATCGGTATTCATGATGCCGAACCGGCTTGTCTCCTTCCACGGCACGCGTTTGACCGCGATCGTCGCCGACGCTCCGGACGCCTTATGCGTGTCCATCAGCTTGCTGTAATCCATTTGATAAATATGGTCGCCGGACAGGACAAGCACATGCTCCGGGCTGCACTCGTCGATGAAGTCGATGTTCTGGCAGATCGCGTCCGCCGTTCCGATATAGCCTTGCGAGCCCAGCCGCTGCGACGGCAGCAGCGTAATCTCGCTCTCCTTGCTGGCGCAAGCTTGGCGCCATACGCCGCCGTCTCCGATATGGGCGTGCAAGGATTCCGCTTTATATTGAGTCAGGACACCGATGGTCGAGATGCCCGAATTGATGCAGTTGCTAAGTGTATAGTCAATGATGCGGCATCGCCCACCGAACGGTACGGCCGGTTTAGCTAGATGTGTCGTAAGCGGAGCAAGCCTGCGGCCTTCACCTCCGGCTAGCAGCATGGCGATGCATTCGTTCGTGTTCATGTCACGATACCTCCTAGGCGATATTTGGTATAACGTTTATACACCTTGTCCCAGGCGGTTGAAACCGTGATTCGGCTGCTTTAATTCTATGAAAAATTTCATTTATTACACCTTCGTGTCGGGCGATTCAAAGGGATGATAATGTGGTAATATTAGCGCCTCGCCCCTTCCCCCTCCGATAATCGGCGTGACTCGGAACGCGGCCGTCTTCGATCTGTCCTTTCGAGGGTGGCGCGCAATTGTCCTTGCGGATTGGGTAACTGACCATGCCGCTCGGACAAAGCTCTGGCTTCGAGCTTCGTTCGCTACTTTGTTGCCTTGGGCAGCAGACCTGCATGGCTCGGACGCTTGAAAACATCACGCGTGCTGACCCTCGCTTGACGTCCACTTTGTGGACACGCTTGCCTCCTTCCTTGCTCCCTTCTTCGAAGGCAACACCATCAACAAAAAAGCCCTGCATCTCCTTCGGAGGCACAGGGCTGAACGATTGTTTTTTTGTTTACGGTTTACGTTTCATGATGCGATACCCCAGCGGTTCCAGCTGGATCGTTTGGATTCCGTCGATGACCGGTACATGCTCGTCCGTCAGCGCGTCGCACCAATCGTCGGTGTTCAGATTCAGCTGCATCTCGGTCTCCTCGTTCGTGTTGTTCATCCATACCATGAAGTGCTCTCCCTCGCCCAGGCGTTCGTACACGATACGGCGGTCGCCTTCGTCCGCCTTCAGGAAGCGGAACCGGCCGCTGCGCAGCGCCGGATTCGTCTTGCGCAGGTCGATGAGCAGCTTGTAGAAGTCGTACAGCTCGCGATCCTGATGATCCTCCTCCCAGATCATGCATTGCCGGCAATCCGGATCGCCGCCTCCCTTCAGCCCCACCTCGTCGCCGTAGAATATACAAGGCGTGCCGATATACGTGAGCAGGTATACGACGGCGAGCTTCAGCCTGCGCTTGTCCTCGCCCGCCCGCGTAAGCACCCGCGGCGTATCGTGGCTCGACAGAAGGTTGAAGATGACCTCGTTGGCCTGCTGCGGATAACGCATCAGCAGATTGTTCATCTGATCGGCGAACGTCTTGCCGTCGAACGCTTCCTCGACGAAGAAACCGAGCACCTTATCCGCGAAAGGGTAGTTCATGACGGAATCGAACTGATCGCCCTGCAGCCATGGCCGCGAATCGCTCCATACCTCGCCGATGATGTAGGCATCGGGCTTGGCCTCTTTGACCGTCTTGCGGAAGTCCCGCCAGAAGTGATGGTCGATCTCATTGGCCACATCGAGCCGCCAGCCATCGATGTCGGCTTCCTCTATCCAGTGGCGCGCCACCTCCAGCAAATACTCCTTCACCTGCGCATTGGCCGTGTTCAGCTTCGGCATGTTGCCGTAGAAGCCGAACGTATCGTACGTCGGCACGCCGTCCTTCACTTCTGCCGGGAACGAATTGACGTGGAACCAATCCTTGAACTTCGATTTCTCCCCGTTCTTGAGGACGTCCTGGAAGGGCGGGAATTGTTCGCTCGTATGGTTGAACACCGCATCGAGCACGACGCGGATGCTTCGCTCATGACAGGCGTCCACCAGCTTGCGCAGCACGGACGCATCGCCAAGATGGGGGTCTATCTTCATGTAGTCGACCGTATCGTATTTATGATTGGACGGCGATTGGAAGATCGGGGTCAGATAGACGGCCGTGACGCCCAGGTCGGTCAGATGGTCCAGATGATCCAGAATGCCCTGCAGATCGCCGCCGAAGAAATTGTCGGTCGCCGGCGCCTCGCCCCACTCGCTGATCGGATCGGGATTCAGCTCCGGATCGCCATTGGAGAACCGGTCCGGCATGATTTGATAGAAGACCGCTTCCTTCGCCCATTCCGGAGCGTTGAAAATATCGATTTCGTGTATGTACGGAAATTCATAGTATCCGCCAGGAGGCTGCGGCTGGTCGTGCCCAATGCCGGATTCGGTCATGAAGACGGTCTCGTCTCCCGCGCGAAGTCGGAAGCCATAGGAGAAACGCTTGTACCTCGGCTTTACCGCCGCTTCCCAGTAATCGAAGAAATGATCGGCAGCGACCTTCTCCATCACCACGTCTTCATGGCATCCATCCCAGTCGTATTTGTCACCCGTAACCGCAATGACTTCTTCGACGTCGTCACGCTTCGTCTGCACCCGCAGATGAATCGTGTCCTTGTCATATGCATAAGCCCAATGGCTGCGCGGCGAGTGGTGAAAGCATTCCCATTGCATCTGATTCGTGTCTCCTCTCGAGAAAGCCAAGATTAGGTTGTACGAATCACTTAAACCGCGGCCGCTTGCGCTGAATCGAATCTTTTTTGCATCATGAAGCGATCGCAGCCTGTTTCAGCTTGTCTCATTCGGGGTAAGTGGACATAGCCGACCTTGGCCAATCCAATTGAAAAGCGGAGGGATTACGATGCAAGAGATCAAACCGAGCGTTCAAATTGTGACCACAGCCATGGATGCGCTGCATGCGGTGCGCGAGCTTAACAGGCGCGGCTACCGCAAAGACGATGTCTACGTCCTCGCCCATAGCAGCGACGAGACCAAGTCGCTGGCGGACGCTACGGACGCCAACCAAATCGGCTTAGCGGAGGAAGGCGTCGTGAGTACGATGGCGAATATCTTCCGCTCCAGAGGCGATGAGATTCGCGCGAAGCTGGCGGCTATCGGCATTGCGCAGTCGGAAGCGGAGCGCTATGAGGAAGAGTTGGACCGCGGACGATTGCTCGTTATAACGAATGTTCATTAAGTCATCCATTGGCCGTATAGGCGTAAGGTCGCAAGCCCGCAGGGGCTGCGGCCTGTTCGCACGTTTATCCGTCTGCCAAATGAATCTATAAGGGAAGGGTCGCAGGTGAGTTAACGAGTGAGAACAAAAACAAGGTTATCGATTAGCTTTATTGTCATGATTCTGCTCCTTGTCTTTATTTCATTCACCGGCATGAACAATGTCAGCCGGATCGGAGAGAAACTTGACGAGGTTTATGGAAACCGCTATCAGAAGCTGATGCTGGCTTATGATCTGCGCGGTTCGGTCAACAACGCCGCCAAGGGACTCGTCAATGTGCTGACCGTTCCAACGACGGATTCGCTGTCCAAGAACAAGAAGCTGCTCGAGGAAGAGCCCGCGAAGTCGCGTGAATTGCTCGAGAAGCTGAAGTCGCTGGCCGCAAACGAGACTGAGCAGGTGCTCGTGAACGGAGTCGAGAACAGCGTCGAGCTCTTCTTCGCCTACGAACAGCAGGTGATTCAGCTCATCTCGGAAGGCAAAGGCCAGGAAGCGATCGCCCTTCGCGAGAGGGAGGGACTCTCCTATCAGGATAGTTCAGTCTCTGGAATCGACACGCTCTCCGCCTATCACCGCAAAGCAATGGACGATGCGGTGACCAAAGCGCAGCAGACCAACAACGATGCCCGCACCGTCTTGATCTTTAGTTCCATCGCCGGTCTCATACTGGGCATTATCACCATGTATTGGAATCTGGTCGGCGTTACCCGCGGCCTGAACAATCTGGGGATGCTCATCCAATCGTTCGCGCAAGGGACGCTGGACCGCAATGTCCGGAAGAAGACGGAGACGACTGACGAGTTCGGCACAGTAGCCCGAGCATTCAACGAGCTTGCCGACAATCTCGATCAGAAGACGTCCGCCGAGCTAGCCTACAATAAGAAGATCGAGGATGAAGCCTGGGTCAAAACGAATCTCGCCGATCTGTCCGCCCTGTTGCAGAACGAGCAAAGCATAGACCGTCTCAGCTCGGCCTTTATCAATAAACTGGTGCCGATGGCCGGCGCGAATTACGGCGGCCTCTATATTCGGGAAGGTCTTGGAGACGATAACCGGCTGAAGTTATCCGGCGCGTATGCTCCGCATGATAACGATCTGTTCGAGCGTACCTTCACCTTCGGGCAGGGGCTTGTCGGTCAATGCGCCGTTACGCAGGAGACGATCGAGCTTGACGATCTTCCATCATCCCATATCAAAATAAAATCGGGTCTCGGCGAGACGAATCCGCTTCATTTGCTGCTCGTCCCCGTTCTCTATCAGGATCGGCTGCTAGGTGTCATCGAGATCGCATCCTTGAACAGCTACATGCCGCGCCAGAGGGAGCTCATCCTTGAGCTGGCGGCAAATCTGGGCACCATCTTGAACAATCTGTTCGGCCGGATCCGGATCGAAGAGCTGCTGCGTGAATCGCAAGCGCTCAGCGAAGAGATGCAGGTGCAGTCCGAAGAATTGATGAGCCAGCAAGAAGAGCTGCGCCGCTCGAACGACCGGTTGGAAGAACAGACACGCGCGCTCAAGAAATCCGAAGAGCAGCTGCAATCGCAGCAAGAAGAACTCGAGCAGACGAACGAGGAGCTGCTGCAGAAGACCCATCTGCTCGAACTTCAGATGCGCCAGACCGAGCAGAAGAACGAGCAGATCGAGAAGACGAAGACCGCGCTCGAGAAACAGACCGTGCAGCTGGCCCTCGCTTCCAAATACAAATCGGAGTTCCTGGCCAATATGTCGCATGAACTGCGGACGCCGCTGAACTCCTTGCTCATTCTGTCGCAAATGCTGATGGATAATAAAGAGAAGAACTTAACTTCCAAGCAGATTGAATTCGCCTCGACCATCCATTCGGCCGGCGGCGACTTGCTGAAGCTGATCGATGAAATTCTCGACCTGTCTAAGATTGGCGCAGGCAAAATGAATCTCGTTACGGAGCATGTCCCGATTGCCGATATGGTGCACGGGCTGCGCCGCAGCTTCAGCGCGATCAGCCAGCAGAAAGGGCTGCAATTCGAAGTTCATATCGATAAGGATGTCCCTGAAGAAATGTACACGGACAGCCACCGCGTCAAACAGGTGCTGAAGAACTTGCTCTCCAATGCCTTCAAGTTCACGCATCAAGGGCAGGTCAGTCTGAATGTCCGTCTGGCAAGGGCCGACGAGGTAACCGGCCTGTCGCGGGTCGTCGACAGCGGGCAGATGATCGCCTTCGACGTGCGCGATACCGGCATCGGCATTGCGCCGGATAAGCAGGACATTATCTTCGAAGCGTTCCAGCAGGTCGATGGCACGACGAGCCGCGTGTATGGTGGAACCGGTCTCGGACTTGCGATCAGCCGCGACATGTCCGCCCTGCTGGGCGGTGCGGTAAGGCTCGCCAGCGTCGAAGGCAAGGGCAGCACATTTACGTTGCTATTGCCAGAGTTCCACGTTGCCGAATCCGCGCTCGCGAGCGAGCGCGAAATCCAGACGCCTGGCCCGGGCAGATCGACTGCCCCGAAAGCGCCGGTTGCCGCTCAGCATGCGAGCCTGCTCGCCGCGCCGGCCGCGGAGACCTTAGCTGCCGATGAACGGCCGCTTGCGGAATTCACGGAGGATGACCGCGAGAATATCGAGCCGGAGGACCGCGTCGTCCTCATCATCGAGGATGATGCGCATTTTGCCCGCGTTCTGCTCGATATTGCCCGCTCGCGCGGCTTCAAGGGAATCGTCGCGCTGCAAGGCGATCACGGCGTCGCGTATGCCAAGACGTTCCGACCTTCGGCGATCCTGCTCGATATCATGCTGCCGATCATGGACGGCTGGTCCGTTCTCCATCACCTGAAGCATGACCCGGATACGAGACATATTCCCGTACATGTCGTCTCCGTGAACGATGATATTCAGCAAGGGCTGTCGATGGGCGCCATCGCCTACTTGAAGAAACCGGCCGCCAAAGAAAAACTCGACGACCTGTTCTTGCAGATCGAATCGTTCCTGGAACGCGACTTGAAACATCTCCTTGTCGTCGAGGATGACTATGCGCAGCGGACCAGCATTATGGAGCTGATCGGCCACGACGATGTCATAATCAGTGCCGTCTCCACCGGCCGCGAAGCGCTGGAAGAGCTGTCTACCAAGCATTACGATTGCATGGTGCTCGATCTCGGACTGCCGGATATATCCGGATTCGCCCTGCTCGATGCGATCCGCCGCAATGAGTCGCTCCGCGATCTGCCGATCATTATCTACACCGGCCGCGAGCTCGACAAGAAAGAGGAGCTGCAGCTGAAGAAATACGCCGAGACGATCATTATCAAGGACGTCAAATCGCCGGAGCGCCTGCTCGATGAGACGACGCTGTTCCTGCACCGGGTCGTCGCCGATCTGCCGGAAGACAAGCGGAATGTGCTGCGCAAGCTGCACAGCGTCGAGGCGATTTTCGAAGGGAAACAAATTCTGATCGTCGATGACGATATTCGTAATGTTTTTGCGTTATCCAGTGCCCTGGAAGGGTATAAAATGGATATATCCTTCGCGGAGAATGGACGCGAAGCGTTGGAGGCGCTCGAGCAGCGGCCGGATACCCAGCTCATCCTGATGGATATGATGATGCCGGAGATGGACGGGTATGAGACGATGCGGCGCATACGCGCGAATCCGGCACATGAGAAACTGCCGATCATCGCCATCACCGCGAAAGCCATGAAAGAAGACCGTGACAAGTGCATTGATGCCGGAGCCTCCGATTATATCGCGAAGCCCGTCAACATCGATCAGCTGCTGTCATTGATGAGGGTGTGGTTGTATAAATAACGAACTAAGCAACAACGACGCCAGCGAGCGGGAGCGGATCGAGATTACGCTCCTGCTCGAAGGCCTGTATCAACTATATGGCTATGACTTCCGTAATTACGCGTTCGCTTCCGTCCGCAGGCGCATCTGGCACCGCGTGCACGCCGAACGGCTGCACACCGTAACCGCCTTGACCGATCGGATTCTGCATGACCGCGAGGCGATGACCCGTCTGCTCACCGATCTGACGATCCATGTGACGGAGATGTTCCGCGACCCGGAGGTGTTCCTTGCCTTCCGCATGCATGTCGTCCCGCTGCTGCGCACCTATCCGTTCATCCGGATCTGGCATGCCGGCTGCTCGACGGGCGAGGAAGTCTACTCGATGGCCATTCTGCTCAAGGAAGAGGGCCTGTACGACAAGACGCGAATCTACGCGACCGATATGAACGAGCGCGTACTCGATATCGCCAAGGAGGGCGTCTTCCCGATCGAACGGATGCAGGCGTTCACGCGCAACTATCTCGATGCCGGCGGCAAGGATGCCTTCAGCCGCTACTATACGGCCCGTTACGACTCCGTCCTGTTCCATTCGGAGCTGAAGGAAAACATCGTGTTCGCGCAGCATAATTTGGTAACAGACCGCTCGTTCAACGAGTTTAACGTCATTTTCTGCCGCAATGTCATGATTTATTTCAATAAAGAGCTGCAAAATCACGTGCACGGCCTGCTCTACGACAGTCTCAGCACCTTCGGCATGCTGGTGCTCGGCTCGAAGGAATCGATCAATTTCACGCGCCATGCCGATGCATACGACGAGCTGGATTGCCATAGCAGGCTGTACCGCAAGATGAGATAGGATAAAGGCAGGTGAAGGTTCACTGCGATGGTGACATACGACGGACCCATTAATATTTTGCTCGTAGACGACCACCCCGATAATCTGCTTACGCTTGAAGCGGTGCTTGGCGATCTGAATTATAATTTGGTGAAATGCTTGTCCGGCGAGGAAGCACTTCGCGCCCTGCTCCGCGACGAGTTCGCCGTCATTCTGCTCGATGTGCAGATGCCCGAGATGGATGGCTTCGAGACCGCGCGGCTCATTAAGACGCGGGAGAAAACGCGCGAGACGCCGATTATTTTCATCTCTGCGACCAGCAAGGAATCGGAGCATTTCTTCACCGGCTATGAAGTCGGCGCGATTGACTATATGCTCAAGCCGTTCGTTCCGCAAATTCTGCGTACCAAGATTGAAGGCTTCGTGCGCATGTACATCGGCACGAAGACGCTGCAGCTGCAGACGGAGCTGCTCCATCAGAAGACGCGCGAGCTCGAGCGGATGAACCGCGAATTGATGCGGACCGCCTACCAGCTGAACAAGACGCAGACGCTGTCGCGCGTCGTTCAGGAGACGAGCAGCGACACGATGGTCACCTTCGATGTGGAAGGCCGCATTCTGGCCGTGAATCCTGCGCTTACGCTGATGTTCGGCTATGTGGAGCACGAGGTTATCGGTCAGCCCATCTCGCTGCTCATCCCTTGTTTCGAAGGGACCAGCTTCAAGAACAACGATGAGGCCGGGAGTCCCGCAGGGATGCCCGCCGGCAGCCGCGTGGAGTTGGAGCCGCGGCGCAAGGACGGAAGCCGGTTCCCGGGAGAGATTCAGCTAGGCCTGGCCAACGTGGACGATGAACGGATCTATGCCTGCACGATCGTCGATATGACCGAGCGCAAGCAATTCGAGCAGGATCTGATGCAGGCCAAGGATGCCGCGGAGATCGCCGCCCGCGCCAAGACCGACTTTCTCGCCATGGTCAGCCACGAGATTCGCACCCCGATGAACGGCGTGCTCGGCATGACGGAACTTATGCTCGAAACGCCGCTCGACGAGGAGCAGCGCGAATATGCCGAGATTATCCATAAGAGCGGCGACGCGCTGCTGTCGGTCATCAATGATATTCTCGATTACGCCAAAATCGAATCCGGCAAGCTCGAGGTCGAAGAGATGCCGTTCCAGTTGGACCAGATCGTCTCCGAGACGTTCGAGCTGTTCACGGCCAAGACGAAGCAGATGGGCCTTACGCTCGCCTGTGAGCTCGATCCGGAGCTGCCGCAAGTCGTCGTCGGCGATGGGCTCAAGCTTCGCCAGGTGCTTATTAACCTGGTCGGCAACGCGGTGAAGTTTACGCCCAAAGGCTCGATTAATGTGAAGGCCAAGCTGGTAGAGCAAGGCGAGGAGGCCATTAAAGTCGGCTTCTCCGTCCACGATACCGGCGTCGGGATTCCGGAAGAGAAGCTGCCGCTGTTATTCCAGCCTTTCTCCCAGGTGGATACTTCGCTTACGCGCAAGTACGGGGGAACAGGCCTTGGACTTGCCATCTGCAAAAATCTCGTCGAGCTCATGAACGGCTCGATCCACGTCGAGACGAACGAACAAGAAGGCGTCACCTTCCACTTTACCGTCACTGTCCAGCCAGGGAACAATCCGGCTTGGCTGGACAATAGCTTGTACGCAACCGGTACGCCTCAATGGCTCGATGAGCAGGAGCACAGTTCAAGCGAACTTGCCTCGCTGTACAGCGGCGCGCAGAGAAGATGGCTCCATCAACCGGCATGGCGCGCCGGCTCAGCCGAAGAAGAGACGGCGGACAGCCCAGGGGGGACGAAGGATACGCAGGATGTGGCGCATTCCGAAGACGGTTCAGATTCGGAGGACGGCTCCGGGGCTTCCCCCCGCGGCCGCAGCTCCCGGCCGTCCGGTCAGTCGCCAGGGCGATATCGATCAGCCTCTGCCATGTCGTCCCGCATTCCGGATATCAGCTTTGCCTCCCTCTTCGGTGACAGCGGGCGCGAGATGTCCTGCGGACTGGAGACGATCGACGACGAGGCAGACGGGCTGCCGCGCGTACTCGTCGCGGATGACAATGAAGTGAACCAGAAGCTGACGATCTGTATGTTGGAGAAGCTCGGCATTAAGGCCGATGTCGCTTCCGATGGCGGCGAGGCCGTCGCCAAGTCGGAATCCGGCGACTATGAGCTGATCCTGATGGATATCCGTATGCCGGTCATGGATGGGCTGGAAGCGACCAGACGGGTACTGGCTTCCCCGGCAGCTTCTCGTCGGCCGCCCGTGGTTGTCGCGATGACGGCCAACGTACTGCCCGTAGACCGCGAGCGTTGCCTCGCCGCAGGGATGGCAGACTTTCTTGCCAAGCCGCTGCAGCTTGATGCCGTCAGAAGGCTGCTGCAGCGTTATCGCCTGCTGAACTCCACCACAGCCAAACAGCCGACCTCCATGTAGAGATCGGCTGTTTGCTTTTTTGCGGCGGCTATGCTTATAGGTTGTTCGGTTACCCATGAAGCAGCGACTCGGCGCCATCGACGTAGATATCCGTGCCCGTAATATGGTTAGACTCGTCCGAGGCCAGGAACAGCACCAGATTGGCTACCTGCGACGGCTTGCCCGGTCCATCTTCGAGCGGCTGATCGCCCTCGGGGAATTCGACCGGAATCACAATCTCTTCCAGCTCCGGCGTCCGGTCCGTATTCTGGTCGATCTGCGTCGAGATCGCGCCTGGGCAGATGGCGTTGACGCGGATTTTGAACTGCGCCAGTTCCAGCGCGGCCATCTTCATGAACGCGACTTGTCCGGCCTTCGAGGTACTGTAGGCGCTGAATCCGAAATTCGAGAACACGCGGTTGCCGTTAATGGAGCTCGTAATAATGATGCTGCCGCCGTTCTCCTTCAGCTGCGGAATCGCGTATTTGACCGTCAGGAAGGTTCCCTTCAAGTTAATATCGAGCGTCGTGCTCCACTCCTCCGGCGTCATCAGCTCGATCGGGGTCAGCACCCCATTGATGCCCGCATTGGCGAATACAATATCGAGCTTGCCCCACTGGTCGCTCACCTGGCGGAAGGCGGCCTCCATATCCTCTGCCTTCGAAATATCGGCGCCGAGCGCGAGCGCTTCCCCGCCTGCTTTCACGATTCGTGCGCGTACCGCTTCGACGCGTTCCGCTTCCCGGTCGACGAGCGCCACCTTCGCGCCTTCCGCGGCTAGCCGCAGCGCCGCAGCCCGTCCAATCCCCGAGCCCGCTCCGGTAATTAACGCTACTTTCCCCTGTACCCTGCCTTGCGTATTCACTTGTGCCATCTATGTAGTCTCCTTTCACATTATCTTTCGAGTGGTACTTCTTTTAATACCCGGTTGGTATTTCCCAAAAACAGTCGGCTATACCTCTCCGGGCCCTCCTTAGGAGGGAGAGTAGGGCTGCCGCCCTTACTACCCGCCTTAACAGACACCGAGTAGGGCTGCCGCCCTTTCCACCCGCTGTTAAATTTAGGGCTGCGCCCTTAAACCCCTTTTGTTCACCTCCCCCTTCCCCCTCCATCGGAGGGGAACCAGAGGGCAACTGCCCTCTGGACGCCCGTAATGGGCTAGATACGAGACGCGGCCGTCTTCGATTTGTCCTTTCGTGGGGAGAGCCGCTTTTGTCCCGAGGACTAGGTGCTTGATTAGCACTTAGTCCTCCTTGGACAAAGCTCCGTGTTCGAACTTCGTTCGCTACGTTGATGCCTTGGGGAGGTGACCTGATGCAATCGGGAATGAAGCTGCTTACCTGCTGACCCTCGCTTGACGTCCACTTTGTGGACACGCTTACCTTCTAAATTAAGGACTAAAAAAGCCAACAATCGGCATTCGCCGGATTGTTGGCTTTCGTTTATTCTCTGTTCGGCAGCTGATTGACGTAGCTATCCGAGTAATGGAGCAGATTAAGCGCGTTGTTGTATTCGGTCTCCGTCACTTCATCGACGGCCCTTTTGCCGTTGCCGGCCAGTGGATACTCTACGCCGTCTTTGAATGCGGTGCCCGGCATGTAGAGCGTCTGCCCGCTGACGAACGAACCTGAAGGCAAGTAATAGCGCTGCGGCAGCAAGTTGTACTTCGTCTGATTCAGCAGATCCTGTCCGAAGTGAATATGGTCCTGAAGCGAGATGCCAGCCAAGTTCATAATCGTCGGCATAATATCTCCCTGACCGCCGATCTGCTGCTGCTGGGACGGATACGTGATTCCCGGAGAAGCAATAATAAGCGGAATGTTAATCATGTCCGTATACGTGTACTCGCGGTCATAAATTTCCGCCATCAGCTGCTCGTCGTCGCTGTCGAGCGAATAGATGGGCAGTCCCAGATGGTCGCCATAGAGCACGATCACGCTGTTCTCCCAGAGGCCGCTGGCTTTCAATTCCTCGATGAACTGGCCCAATGCATAGTCCGTGTAGCTCTGCGCCCGAATGTAATCCCCGACGAACGTGTCTTGGAAACGTTCCGGCAGCTTGATTTTATCCTTCTCCTCCGGTATCGAGAACGGATGGTGGGAAGTCATCGTAATGAGCTGGGCATAGAACGGAATGCCCGCTTCTTGCTTCTTCTTCAGCTCTTCGGTCGTTTTCCGGTAGAGCACCTCATCGGAGGCGCCGAAGAATACTTTGTCCTCTTCGCCGAAGAAACTTTTGTCATAGTATTGCGTGAAGCCGAGCGCGTCATACAGATTCTTGCGGTTCCAGAAGGACGCATCATTCGTATGGAACGTCAGCGACTCGTATCCGTTCGCCTCGAACAATCTCGGCATGCTCGGCAGTACTTTGTCCGCATACCGCATCGTAGCCGCGCCGTTCGGCGGAATATAGAACGACGTGTTCACGACGAACTCGGCGTCCGACGTGTTGCCTTGGCCTACTTGCTGGAAGAAATGCGGGAAGTAGAAGTTGTCCTTCGCCAGCTTGTTCAGATTCGGCGTCACTTCCTGGCCATCGATCTTCAGCCCGATCAGGAAACTTTGGAACGCCTCCATCTGAATGACGATGACGTTGCGGCCTTCAGCCGTACCGAACAGCTTCGCTTTGACCGGCTCGGTGATGCCTTTCATCTCGTTGATCTTTGCTTGCGTAATCTGATCCGCCTGGACGAGCGGCTTCTCCGACCAATCGAGCATGGTATAGGCCTCGTAGCTGAGAATTCCCATCTCTTCGGCTTTCTTAATCTCGTTCATGCTTGCCCGATTCGGCCACACATTCAGCATTACGATCGCGAACGACACGACGAACAGCGCCATCACGACGCTTCTATTCACTTTGCGGGCGCTCAGCATCTTCCATAGCTGCTTGTTCTTGCTCCGGTAAGGCAGAATCATGAGCACGATAATATCGGTGAAAATAAACAGGAAGTACGGGTCTAGCAGTTCAAATACGCTATCCTTAACGGCGGTCACCTGATTAACCTGCTCCAAGGCATGGTAGGTCACGATAACCCCGTAATATTTGTAATACATAATAACGGCGAAGAATATGCTCGTGAATAATAGATTCAGCCCAATGTAATAGGCTAGCTTACGCTTGGAAGCGAACCATTCCAGCAGGCAAAAGGCCAGCCAGAAGAACGGCATCTCCGTCACAAGCGGCTGCCACACCGGCACGGTATCGAATAGCACGAACCAGGCGATATAGCTCTTAATGAGCAGAATTATCGTAAAAAATATGAACGGCCGTGCGCTTATCAGACGATTGGTCGTCGATAAGGACATGATCGCACCTCCTTCATCACTCGGGGCTTCATCATAGATTCATATCAAGTAGACCATGTCTATTATGCTCCCGCATGAGGCTGATGTCAAAAGGGAGATGGAGGCTGCACCTCCTGGCCTCCCTAGGAGGATATCGAGGGTTGGCCCTCGAGCACCCTACTTTCACAAACATTTATTCCAACATAAACCTTCTTTAATTCGCCTCCCCCTTCTGCTTCGTCGCCTCCCCCTTCCCCCTCCATCGGAGGGGAACCAGAGGGCCCCGTCCCTCTGGACACCCGGAATTAGCGTCGCTCGATACGCGGCCATCTTCGATGTGTCCTTTCGGCATTGGCACGCTTTTGTCCCTTTAAGTTGAACATGGAGTAGAGTACGGGGACAAAGCTTCCTTTCGAGCTTCGTTCGCGGCTATTATGCCTTGGGGAGGAGACCTGCCGCTTGGTGCGGCTAGATGCGGCTGCGTGTTGACTCTCGCTTGACGTCCACTCCGGTGGACACGCTTACTTCGCGGTTCGCAGCTGTGCTTCATTCGAGCAGTTCCCCGCTTGACGTCCACTTTGTGGACACGCTTTTTTTCTCGCCTGTAGGGCGAAAAAGCCATGATCGCAGCGGCGACCATGGCTTTTTTTCGTAAATACTTGTTCGTTATTTGCTATTTCTTTCGCTAATTACTCCCCGCGCAGATACGGCTTTGGCAGAATACCCTTACGCGTTACGCCGTTGGCCCGCAGGGCGTTGTATGCCCAGTACGGATCGCGCAGCATGGCGCGCCCGACCGCGACGAGATCCGCGTCACCGCTAGCGACGACGGATTCCGCGAGCTTCGGGTCGTCCAGGTGGCCGACGGCGATAACCGGCAAGCCCGTTGCTTGCTTAATTTCGCGCGCGAAGCCGACTTGATAGCCTGGATAATTGCCCGGTTTACGCTTACTGCCGACAGGGCCTTCGCCGCCGCTGCTCACATGGATCGCATCGACGCCGGCTTCCTTATAACGTTGCACGACGCCGAGCAGATGCTCGAGTTCGTAGCCGTCTTCCATATATTCAATGGCCGAGACGCGGATGATCAGCGGCATGCCAGCAGGCATCTCAGCCTTAACTGCACGGATCACCTCGACGCCGAAGCGCCATGGCTCACGGCCGTAAATATCGTCACGATTGTTGATGGCAGGCGAATGGAACTGATGAATCAGGTAGCCGTGCGCCCCATGCAGCTCGATCGTATCCACGCCAGCGGCGACCGCCCGTCTTGTAGCCGCCGCGAACTTGCCGACCATCGCTTGAATCTCGTCGATCGTCAGCGGGCGGGGCGTCTTGAACTTCTCATCCACCCGAATGTCCGATGGGCCGACCGGCACTTCGGCATCTTCCGCCTTTCGGCCGGCATGGGCGATCTGAATGCCGACTTTCGCGCCATATTGCTTCACGCCTTCAATAATGCGGGCAAAAGCAGGGGTATGCTCATCCGACCACAAGCCCAGGTCATAATCGGTAATGCGGCCATCCGGCTCGACATCGGTCATCTCGATAATGATAAGCCCGGTACCGCCGACAGCGCGGGATAGGTAATGGACGTAATGCCACTCGTTCGGAATGCCATCCTTCGCTTCCACCGCGTATTGGCACATCGGCGGCATGACGATGCGGTTCTTCACCGTCATATTGCCCAAGGTAAAAGGTTGATCCAAATAGGACATGCTTCCAGCTCCAATCCTACATAATTAAAGTAAGTATCTCATTAATGTATAGAAATTCTACCGTATTTCTTGGAGAATGTACAGCGGCAGGCACTGCTCGTACCGCCGCAACGCAAAAGAAGCAGCTGCCCGCTGCTTCTTTGCCTTCTAAGCGCCTTCCTCACCTAATGTTGATAAGCGATGTTCCAGACCACGCCATACCGATCCTTGACCCGGCCCATATGTACCCCATCGAACATCGAGTCGTACGGGACGAGCACTTCGCTGCCCTCCGAACCGGCAAGCGTCTGGAAGATGCGGAATGCCTCCTCGTCGGTCGGAAACTCGAGCCCCAGATCCAACATGTTGCCCGGCAGAAGATTCTTTTTATCGGCTAAATAGAACATATGGCCTGCGAGCTCCAACTCCAGATGAAGGACCCGATCCTGCGCATACTCTTCGCCGCCCGGTATATCCGCATACGTCGTCACGAGCTTCACCTCGCCGCCGAACACCTCGGCATAGTAGGCCGCTTGTTCGCTTGCATTGCTGCTGTAGATATAAGGACGCAACAGCGCCATACAGCCATCTCCCTTAAGCGTCGCCTTGTGCGGCAAGTCCGCACCTTTATGGCTAGTATGCGCTAAGCGAGCAATTCATTATCATTCTCGTCATCATAAGACAGCGTACTGTCCTGGCTGATCAGCGTCCCTGCTTCCCGGCCCTCGCATACCGCGCGCAGCGAGCCGGACGTATCGAAGCCGACTACATGGATCGGCAGCTTGTAGTCCCGAGCGAGAATGAAGGCTGATTGGTCCATTACTTTCAGGTCGTGGCGCAGCACGTCGTCGTAATGGAGCGTGCGGAATTTACGCGTATGACGCTCTTTCTTCGGATCGCCGGTCAGCACGCCGTCGACGCCTTGTTTGGCCACGATAAGCGCTTCGCTGTTCACTTCGATCGCCCGCTGCACCGACGGATAATCGGTCGTCACGAACGGCTGGCCGTTGCCGCCGGCGAAGATGACGATGTAGCCTTTCTCGAGATGATGAATGGCCCTCAGCCGAATATAGGGCTCTGCGACGGAGGAGATCGGCACGGCCGACATGACTCTGACCTCGCGATTGGTCATCGCCTTCAGCACGCCGCGCATCATGAGCGAATTGACGACCGTAGCCAAGGTGCCGATATTGTCAGCCTCTGCGCGCTCGATTCCCCAATTGTCCGCCAGGTTGCCGCGAAAAATATTGCCGCCGCCAATAACCACCGACACCTCGACCCCCAGCTCCAGCACGGACATAATCTCGCCGGCAATCCGGTTCATGCGCGCCGGATCGAATCCAGAGCCTCCCTCGCCCGCCACGGCGCCGCCGCTAAGTTTAATGAGCACACGCTTGTATTTGACCATTCGACACACACTCCTCTCGAAAATAAAAACACCAAGGCCTCAATAGACCTTGGTGCTCGCAAACGTATGGGAAGAAATCGCGAAAGAAGACAGATGTTTCTTCCTCATTTTGACACTCCTCCCAAACGTTTCTTTCCTAAGAGCGTACTGGATTCCGCTATCGTTGGCAATGCATCCTTCGCCCTAGATAATCAGGCTGCTTATCGCAAATCCCGTGCCGACGTAGACAAAAAGGAGCAGCGTGCCGACCGCTACGTTGCCGTTCTTGAGATGCTCGCCGACCTTGAAGTTCGGCGTGGCCCATTCGAACACCCAATAAGCGAGGATCAGACAGGCATAGCCGACCGCGAACCACAGCATCATGTGCCAGATCGACGTATTCGTGTACGCCGCCACCCCGAGCACAATGGCCGTCGCCAGAAACTTGCCGCCCATCGCCAAGCCGACAGCCGTATTGCCGTTCTTAAGCTCCTCCAGATCGTTGAACGGCGTCATCCAGCTGAAGACGACCATGCCCAGCAGCTGCAGGACGATGATGACGACGATGCTAATTGCAAGGTCAAATACGATCATGATGCCCACCCCCGAAACTTGGCGTATGCCAAATCATAATTTTGATAGCTGTGCACTTCCTCCAGCAGGACGTTCGCCTTCTTGGCGGATTTCAGCTCGTTATACTTCGCCTCGTCGATCGGCTGCTTGAGCCGGTTGCCGGACGGCAGCACAAGGACGGCGAATTGGCGCGTCGCTCCCTGATAGGTCGTTTTGTACACGCCGACCAGGTCGACTTCCGATTTCACCTGGAACTTCAATTTGTCCAAGTCCGCCTTGGCCAGCGCCTCGGTCTTGAACGATTTGATCGGCTGCCACGCGGTGAGCGTCACATTCGTCTTGCCGCTGTCATCCGACTCCATCAGCGCGCTCATATATTCAATGACCCAGATTGTGTCGCCCGTCTTGTAATTGCCGTCGTTAGGCAGCAGCTTGTTGTTCGGCAGCACCGTCATATCGCCGGCAACCAGTTCCCCGACCTTACCCTCCGTAACCTGATAATCCCAAGGAACCGTCAGCTGATCTGCGGAAGACGTTGCGGATCCGCTTGCCGTACTCGCATCGCTCGCACCGGTGCCGTCGAAGCTTACCGTGTCCGAGCTTAGCATCGTGCTCGAATTACTGCAGGACTGGCTTATAATCCCGATGATGATGATAAAAATAATGCCGCCAATAATCAGCTGCAGCAAACGCCCATTCGCCTGCTGCGAGCTGGAATTACGATTCCACTGGCTCATGGTCCTTCACCCCTATCGCTACAAAATGGCTCGTGTTGCCGGTGATCAGCCCGCCGGCACGGCCCAATAAGCCGCATGGCTCGCCGTTGATGACGAACATGCCGACGAGCAAATGGAACTCGCCGCCAGCCAGTCGCACGCGCGCAAGTTCGGCCCGCTGCTGATAGATAAGCGGGAAGATTGCGCTCGTATCGAAGCCGTCTTCATCCTTCTCGACCGTCTGGCCCTGCTCGTCATAGATGATGACCGAGCCGCCTTCGCGGCCGAACATCGACTTTGATACGTATCCGCCCTCGACAAGCGGATCGGTATAGGTCGGCAGCATATAGCGCGCAATTGCCGAACGCTCTTCTTCCGTGAACAGCAGGTCCAGCTCGTACAGTCCCCAGATCAGGGCCTGCAGCCCTTTGGATTGCAACAGGACGGCATGAATCGAATTGAACAACTGCAATTGCCCGGATGAGATCGCGTAGCTAAGCGCTTCGCCGCCGTCATCGACGCCCATCCACTCCTTCGGATACAGGGCGAACATCCGCCGAATCGGCTCGCCCTCGCCGTCCTTCACGACGCCTTCATCAATGGACAACGCCAGACAGTCGACGCCGCGAATCGGCAGTCCGCTATGCCGCGCCAACATGTCGACAGTCCCCGTATCCTCGGCATGCTCGCCGTACGCGATGCAGGCCACGGCCTCCGGCCGTTCTGACGACCAGGCCGCCTTCAAGGCCGCAGGCATCCTTTCATTAACCGTTCCAAGTCCATGCCAGCCGCAGACAAGCGGCGTAGCTACGGAAGCCTCCACATAACCGGTAGGCGTATCGGCATTGAGCTCGAGCAGCTTGATCGTTCCGTCTTCCGCGATGGCAAAATCGAATCTCGCATAGCGGCTCAGCATCCCCTCGGGCTGCAACGGCAGCGTATCCAGCGGGTCGAAGAGCACCTCCGGAATTCCGATCATCGTGTACAGATCGTGCTTGCCGTGGACGAACCGCGCCGCCTTATCGAATACTTGCCACAAGCGCGCGGACGCTTCCCGCAGTTCTTCATAGCAATCCGGCCGCATCGCGACCGCCTGATCAAGCCAGTAAGGCTCGCCTTCGAGATCGGCCCAGCCGAATCCATGCGCCTTCAGTTCTTCCGTACGCTCCGCCCGGTTCGGATGCGGCGTACCGACAGCTTCGAACACGACGGCCTTACTCATCCGCCGAACAGGCCTCCCGAGCTTTTGGAACTGGAGCCGCTCGAGCTAAAGCTGCTCGATTTGCCGCCAATGCCGCCTGCCGACGACGACGTGGATGAAGAGGAGGAAGACGAAGTCGCTGATGATGACTTTGTAGATGAGGACGTTGTGCTGTCGGACCGCTTCGTTATCGTCCCTGTGGTATTCGTCGTCTTCGGCCGTACCGCCGATCCGGTCACCGGACTGTTCTGGAATTGATCGCTCTTATAGGTCGGCACTTTGTACGCGGCTCCCGTACGAATGTCATAGCTGCGGTACATGCTGTGATAGCGCGTAGTCGAGTAGGCGCTGCCGTTATTGAAGATCATGTGATAGAGCAGCAGATCGTCCCAGCCGAAGCCGGAATACGTGTGAATGACGGTCGTGCCGCCTGTTGTCCCGCCTGTGCCGCTGCCCGCCGTACTGCCTGCGGCAGCCGATGTGTCCTCGCACGCATTCTCCGCTTGCGGATCCGTCACGGCAGGATCGCACTCCTGCAGCAGCGGAATGTTCCAGTCGGACGTCGGATCGAAAAATGCCTTTACGTTATCATTCGACCATTCCACCAGGGTTGGCTCTGCCACGGCGGTCTCCGCAGCGGTCGTCTGCGTCTGGCCGCTCGTCTCCGCGGAAGCTTCGCCGGCGAAGCTCGCCCCGAGCAGCGCATTGGCGACAAGCGCGATCCCGAGCGACGTCGAGAGGACGCGAAGCGGCTTGCCGTCCTTCGTGAAGAGCACCGGCTTCGCCTGCGCTTGCTCCTGTACGAATGGCTCCGGTTTATGCTGATCTTGCTTCGACATCAGAATGCCTCCTTTTCTGCTGATATCTGGCTGTGGGCCTCACTATTCCTTAACCGGCAGAACGAGCAGTTCCAGCACCTGCTGATCGACGTTAAGCCGCCCTTCCACCGTCTCGTACTCGTGTCCGCCCACCGTCAGGAAGTTGACCGCCTGCAGCGCATCGATCATTTCTTTGGTCCAGAACCGCACATCCAGATTGCGCAGCGTGCCATCCGGACGCTTCTCCATGAGCCGAACCTGAAGACCTTTTTCCATATACATTACACCCTTTCCAATAAAGAACATGTGATTGATACGCAGTTCATGCCTGTAATGTTGCGCTCTTAGGCGATTTTATTAAATCGAGAGATGGACTTGCCCGATCGTTTCGACATTTATTTTTCTTTCAGCTTCGGTTCAGTTTCGTCTCAGGATCGCCCTTCATAATGAGGCTATCAACAAACATACCACATTCGAACGAAGGCAGGGTTGCCGAATGAAGAACGATAAATGGATGAAGTGGAAAATCGCCCTGATCGGTACGGCCGGGATGGCCGTTCTGTTCCATACCATAAAATCTAGCGATGAATATGCAGTGGCTACAACCAATAAAGAAGTTCTGAAAGTCGCTTCCACTAGTGCCGAGAGCAGCGACGATCCGGTGTTCAACGAATGGCTGGATCAGGAATCGAGCAGCAGCGGCGCAAATGCCGACCCGAGCACATCGGGCCGCGGCAACCACCGCTATGTAGGTCCCGATTACAGCGAACACGGCGGCCGCGGCTGGCGCAGCTCGGCATCCTCGAATGACGAGACGCCGAGCGTGACGAACGAACCGAGCGATACGAACGCTTCCGAATTTACTACCCAGACAGGGAGGTCTTAACCATGCCAACGGAACAACTGATGCCTGTTATGCTGCACGCCTTTCAATTCCGGGCCATGAACACGAAGATTGAAATCGCGCTTCGCACCGCCGATATGGAGCTGGTGGCCAAGGCCAAAGCATTCGCGGCGGACTGGTTCCGGTTCGCCGAGCAGCGCTTCAGCCGGTTCCGTACGGACAGCGAGCTGAGCCTCTTGAATCGTGCGGGCGGCAAGCCTTATCTCGTGTCGGAATCGATGCTCGAAGTCCTGTCGCTAACGAAGCATTATGAAGCGGTGACCGAAGGCGCATTCAGCCCTTTCGTCCTCTCCGCCATGCACAGGGCCGGGTACCGCGACAGCTTCGAACGCATGCAAACAGACCCGCTAACGTATAGTGGGCTGGAGACGCCCGGTTATGAGCCTGCCTCGCTTGTGCATCCAGTCATGGTGATCGACCGCGGCATGAGAGCCGTTACGTTGCCGCAGGGCCATCCGATCGATCTTGGCGGCATTGTGAAGAGTTGGGCCGTCAACCGGCTGGGCATCTTCCTCCGCACGAGACTCGGCATTGCGCACGGACTGATCAATGCGGGCGGCGATCTGACCACCTGGGGGACGCGGACCGCGGAAGGCGAGCCATGGACCGTCACCGCCGAACACCCATGGGAACCGGAGAAAAGCGTCGGTACCGTCAAGCTGTCCGGGCCGTACGCGTCCGCCGCTACTTCGAGCAAGCTTGGCCGCAGCTGGACGACCGCTTCCGGCGCGCAGCATCATCTCATTGATCCTTCTACGATGGCGCCGAGCCGGAGCGACGTCGTCCAATGCACGGTTGTCGGCACGCATGCGGCAGATTGCGAAGTATGGGCCAAGACGATCTGCATCCTCGGCCTGCATGAAGGCGCAGCCCGCATGGCGCGCCAAGCTCCGGGCTATGAAGCGCTCGTATTTACGGCAGACGGCGCGATGGTCCTGATCGCGGACGTCGCATCGGTAGACCGCCGGTGGGCCGTACCGGGGGCAGCCGTCCTATTGCCTTCGATGCTAAATGCGCATGATACCACGAAACTGAATCGGGAGGCGAGCCTATGATTGCTGCCATTCTTGAGCTGCCGCTATGGCAGGCGATGCGCACGATGGGGATGATCAGCTTCCTCGCCATCACGGCCGGCGTGTGCTTGGGCATTATTTACAGCATGCCGGTATGGAGCGGCGCGGTGAAGAAGAAACTTTATAAGATTCATTCCACTTTGACGATCGGCGGCGCCGCGATCGGGATGCTGCACGGCATGATCTCCGTCATCGATACGTACACGCCGTTCACCTGGAGCGAAGTGCTGATTCCGTTCACGGCAGACTACCACCCGGTGCTGTCCGGCCTTGGCACCTTAAGCGGTTATCTGCTGTTGATCGTCATCCTGACGACGGACTTGCGCGGCAAACTGGGGCGCAAGCTCTGGATGACGTTGCATCTGCTCGCTTATCCGGCATTCATCATGTCGCTCGTCCATGGCTTCTTCCTCGGTACGGACAGCAGCAATCCGTATATCCAATGGATCTACGCCGTGGCGCTAAGCGCCGTTCTGCTCACCACGCTCGTCCGCGCCACGATCCGCTCGCTGGCCGCAGGCAAGAATGAGCCGCCGCGCGCTGCGGTACGCAAGGAAGGCCGCGCGGGATGAGGCATCGCGTTACAGGAAGGTAAACTTAAAGCCACCAATCCGTGAGGGTTGGCGGTTTTGTTTACTTCTGGTCCATAATCCATTGTTCGTCGTAACCTTTAGATACTGGCTCGTGAATATCGCCAATATTATCAATTGCACGATACCACGCGGTTAGAACCTCACCGTTCGATAGGTACTGGATCTTGTAAATGGTGTTGGCGCTCCCACTTTCACCGAACGGACTATCCTTGGAATTCACTTTCTTTATTTCCTCTACATGTCCTCCATAAAACTCAATGACCCTATGAATCTCAAGCTTGTGCATGCGGTTGAGTCGATGATTCATCAACAAATAAATGGGTAGCCCAATCACTATGCACCAGAAGATGATCTTAACGACATTTCTCGTATTCTTACGATGCTTTATAACTAAGATGACGCCCGAAATAAATAAGATCACGAATAGCAAAAAAAATAAAACTCCCATCATCGCCCTCCCAAAAAACTACATCCCTAAATTTTGGCACAAAAAAGAGGAACAGACAATCGGCCTGTTCCTCTTCCAGTTGGTTATCGTTGTTCAAGGGGAGAATCTTAACGCCCTCTGCGCTGCGGACGACCGCCGCTGCGGCTGCCCGAACCGCCACCGCGATTGCCTGCCGGCGCTCCGCTGCGTCCGCCTTGGCCGCCACGGCCTTGCGCACCGCCGCTCGAACGCCCGCCACGGCTACTGCCGCCGCGTGCGGATTCGCCGCTTGCGCCGCGACCGGTGCCTCCGCGTGTAAATTCGCCACCTGCGCTACGACCGCCTCCGCCGCGCGTAAATTCGCCGCCTGCGCTACGACCGGTGCCGCCGCGCGTAAATTCGCCGCCTGCACTGCGTCCGTTGCCGCCGCGTGCGGATTCGCCCCGTGCAGATTCGCCGCTTGCTCCGCGTCCACCGCGATTGTTGCCGCCGCGCGAGAAGTCGCCGCTTGCTCCGCGGCTGCTGCCACCGCGTCCAGTACGCGCGCCATCCGGCTTGTTCCAGATGCCCGTGTTCGCACGCGTCGGGCTCTCCTCTTGCGCGAAGCCCGCGTTACCGCGGCCTAGGTTTGCGCGCACTTCATCGCGCGCCTCCCAGCCGCCAGATCGTGCGCCGCGCGCCGAATCCTCGCGTACAGCCGCACCAGCGCCGCGTCCGCGTGAGCCAGCCTGGCTCACGCGTGCGCCTCCACGGCCTCCGCTTGCCTTCGCTTCCTCTCGCCCGCCGCGACCACGGCCCGCGCTCTCCTTGCCCGCGCGGCCGCCAGCCGCCGCGCCGCGACGCCCAGCCGGAGCTTGCGCTCCTCCGCGGCGCGGTTTGCGCTCGTCATCCTTACTGCGGCGCTCGCCTTTCTCCACCGCTTCGCCCGGAGCTACATCCACGATCCGGCCGCCGTCGAGCCTTCTCTTCTCAAGCGTCTGGCCGATGCCCTTCTCGATCGCCTCGAGCGCATAGCCGTCGCGCGGCGTAGCGAACGTTACCGCCAGACCGTCAGCGCCAGCGCGGCCCGTCCGGCCGATCCGGTGAATATAGCTCTCCGTATCATGCGGCATATCGTAGTTGTACACGTGCGTGACGCCTTCCACGTCGAGACCGCGCGCCGCGATATCCGTCGCCACCAGGAACTGCAGTCTCGCCTCGCGGAACCGCTTCATGACCTGCTCGCGCTTCGCCTGCGACAGATCGCCGTGAAGCTCGTCCGATGCGTAGCCCGCATCCTGCAGCGCTTCGTTCAGCGCTTGCGCACGGCGTTTCGTCCGGCAGAAGATCATCGCCAGATAAGGCGTATTCTCATGCATCATGCGGATGAGCGCATCCTGCTTGCCGCGGTCTGTCGTCTGGACGACGAGCTGGCGAATGCCTTTGACCGTCACTTTCGGCGCTTTGACCGTAATATCCTTCGGCTCGCGCATGAAGCGCGTCGCAAGCGAACGCACGGCCTGCGGCATCGTCGCCGAGAACAGCATCGTCTGACGGCGAGCCGGGATTTTCGAGATGATGTCTTCCACTTCATTCAAGAAGCCCATATGCAGCATCTGATCCGCTTCATCGAGTACGAGCATGTTGACTCCGCCAAGCGAGATCGTCTCCCGGCGCAGATGGTCGAGCAAACGTCCCGGCGTTGCGACCGCGATATGGACGCCATTGCCGAGCTTGCGCATTTGCGCTTCAACATCCTGGCCGCCGTAGATGGCGACCACTCTGAATCCCGATTCCTTATTCAGCCACCGCTTGAGCTCATTGGTGATCTGCAGCGCCAGTTCCCGCGTCGGCGTCAGGATAAGCCCCTGCAGCTTCGGCTTCTCCGGGTCGAGTTTCTCGAGCATCGGCAGCAGGAAAGCCAGCGTCTTGCCCGTTCCCGTCTGCGCTTGGCACACGACGTCCTCGCCCTTCAATATGACCGGAATCGCGCCTTCCTGGATCGGCGTCGCTTCCACGATGCCGCCGGCGCGCAATGCCGCCGTCTGCTCCTGTGATATGCCTAGTTGTACAAAATCCGCCAAAATGGCCACCTCATTTATCTATATATGCTATATGCATTATCCACGGTAAGCGAACAACTCTTCTATCCTATCACAAATGACGGCAGAAGACCTTGCTATTCTGTTATCTCTGGCCCCATGGTTGTACGGTCGTTCGCACAGCTTCCCCGCTATCGATAGCTTTCGTCATCATCAGCGACAAATAGTGATCCTGCGCCGCCTCCGCCAGACTATAGAAGGAAGTCCCATCTGCCGCGTATTCGCCCATCCGGACCAGACACGCCGCAATGGCGATCTCGTCGTCCGAGAGCCTACCCGGGGCAAAAGGATTCCGGTACAGCCATTCCGCGCCCAGCGTCACGCCCGCATGATAATAACCTTCCAGATTACCGTCATGCCCCGTATCGACCCGCTTCATACCTAATTCGACCGGCGTCCGGTAATCCGGCAGCCAGCGCACGTCGTTATTCACGATCTCGCCGCGTTCCCCGCGCACGAGCACCCGGTTCCCCCGGATCCAGGAGAAGTATTGTTCCTTGGCAAAATCGAACACCGCGCTGCGCCCGTCATCGAATCGCAGCGTCGCGAGCTCCTGCACCGAATCGGCGATGCCTTCCGCTTGCGGAGGTCCGCTGCGGTCTGGCCCCTTCGTTAGCGGCCCTACGAATCGCTCCCCGCGAATCGCCGCCTCCTCGAAGCCGACGCCGAGCAGATGACGGATCAGGCTCATGCCATGATAAGCATGGGCAGCCGATACCTGCACATGGGAGACCGCCCCCAGCCGGCCCGAGCGAACAACCGCAAGCCGCGCCGCATGCATCGGCTGGAATAGATATTGCTCGGCGACCTGGATGCGCGCCCTAGGACCTACACGCTCCCATAATGCCGTAAGACTCGTCAGATCCTCAGCGGGCGGTGTCTCCGACAGCACGGGCACATCCGCATCGGCCAACGCCGCCAGGTAGTCCGGACATGCCGTCCGCGATACGCTTACGACGGCGAAGGCATAATCCGGCTCGTGCAAGAAATCCGCCATCGACTGAACCGTCCGGACGCCCCACTGTTCCGTGATCGCCCGCCCCTTCTCCGAGTCGCGGACGAGCATGCGCGTCACTTCAAAAAACTGCGGCAGCGCAGCGGCAATCCGTAAATAGAATGCCGCCCGCCAGCCGCCTCCGATAATACCGAACCTAATGATCGCTGACATCTTAATCACCTTACGCTCCTAACGTTAGAAGCGCCCTTCCCGGAATGCCCGCTCACGCAGCGCGGCAAAGCCTTGCAGCACCCGCTGCTTCAACCGGTCGTAATCGCCGGCCTTGATCGCTTCCATCAGCTCTTCGTTCATCCGGCTCGCGGAGAAGTGCTTCTGATGAGGCGTCCGCTTGTAATTCACGATCGCCGCCATCGTCAATTTATCCTTGAAGCTATCCATGATCGTCAGCATCGACTGATTGTTCGCAGCGGACAAGTAGATGCTCGTGAATTGATGCGTATGCTCCAGATAGGCCGCATAATCGCCTGCCTCGGTAGCCTTCTGCTGTTTGCGAAGCTCCTCTTCCAGCTCTGCGACATCAAAGCCGCTTTCCCGCTGGGTCACGATTTCCGCCGTATAAATTTGAAAGGACACGATCACCTCGAACATATCGAGGATTTCTTTGCCCGAAACTTCTTTGACCAGAATTCCGCGATTCTTGAGCGATACGACGTAACCTTCCGTCTCCAGGCGCGACAGCGCGGTCCGCACCGGCGTCCGGCTCATGCCGAATTCGGCGGCCAGTTCGTTCTCGGACAGCAGCGTGCCTGGCATGAATTCGCCATGGATCAGTTTCTTGCGAAGGCCGTTATAAATGTGATCTGCTAATGAAATCGTCATGAAGAAGTCCCCTTATCTATATAGCCGTCATGGTGAATCGGCTAACGCCCAAGATCTTGGCGCAAGCGCGATCATTCCGGTGAAATATAAGCTTAAGTATGGTGTGAAACTTATCGTTACATGTTTTCCCCAAAAGACAGAACGAAGACCCCCCGCTTCACAATTTCTGGGGCGAAAGGAGCATCGTTAACAAAATTGTACGTTTTGTCCCATAGACATGCAAGTAAATGACTTCCTGTTCTGACTGGCCTTCACGAAACCTTAACGCGTCGATGACGATCCGTAAACAATGTGCCCCCATAATCACACTTGTATACGACTTACATACAAACTCTCTAGGGGGCTTATATTTATGTTAAAGAAAACAATCGTTCTCAGTGCTGTACTCGCGGTCTCCCTTACGCCGGCTGCCAGCTTTGCCGCATCCGTGCAACCTGCCGTTAAGACGCAGGCGGCTGCAGCATCCGTTAAGCAAGGCGCATTCACAAGCGCAAGCGTCGTTCGCAATTCGAATGGCACGTTGACGGTCCGCTGGACAAGCAATCAGGACCTTGGCGCAGCCAAAGTGTATTGGAGCACAAGCCCGGAAGGCGGCTGGCAGGAGCTGGCCCGCACTTATACGCGTTATAACGGTTATGTAGCGAAGGATCCGAAACCGGGCAGCGTCGTGTATTACAAAATCAAAGGCGGCAACGGCGCTTCGATCGTCGTCGGCGAGCGCAAGCTCCCGCTGAAAGGCGTAACGAACTTCCGCGATCTGGGCGGCTATGCGACGACTGACGGCCGCTCGGTCAAATGGGGCAAGCTGTTCCGTTCGGACGAACTGGCCGGCCTGACCGCCGAAGACAAGACGTTCCTGCAATCGGTCGGACTGAAAACAAACGTCGACTACCGCTCCTCGAGCGAAGTGAAAGCAAAGCCGGACCCGACGATTCCCGGCGTCACGTATGTGAGTAACCCGGCCATCAAAGAAACCGCGAGCGACAACAGCGGCGGCGCCACCGATCTGGCTTCCCTCCTCGCCTCCGGCGACCTGAGCGTGCTTGGCGAACCCGGTGAACTGCTGATCGATGCGAACCGCCAGTTGGTGCAAAATCCGGAGGCATACGTTGAATTGTTCGATCTGCTGCTCGACCCGGCCAATGCCGCCCTCGTTCAGCACTGCACGGCAGGCAAAGACCGCACAGGCCTGGGCTCGGCGCTCATCCTGCTCGCGCTCGGCGTGCCGAAGGAAACCGTCGTCGAAGACTTCCTGCTCAGCAATACGTACCGTGCCGCTTACAATAAAGCTGCCGTGGACGGCATCGTGAAGCAGATGAACCTGACGGACGAGAAGACGATCGAAACGTTCAAGGCGCTGATGGAAGTCCGTAAGGAGTACATCAACGCAGCGTTCGACGAGATGCAGAAGTCGTACGGCTCGATCGACGGCTTCTTGACCAAAGGCCTCGGACTGACCGCCGAGAAGCGCGCGCAGCTGAAGAAGCTATACCTGAACTAGTCTTATCCATACGAAAGGGTTGAACAGGCCTCCTGCCTGCTCAACCCTTTTTGTGGCGTACCCGCTTAGATCAGCCCGTCCTGCGCAAAAAAATTCGGCGTATGCTCGGTCGCGTCATACCTGCTGTGGAACATATGCGTCGTCGCCGGCGACAGCGGCGGAATGAGCCACGACCAGCGCCCAGTAATATCGCGCCCTTGCTTATGTTCATTCTCCTCGAACCTGGCGAATTGCTTGGCAGCGGTATGATGGTCGACGATGGCGACCCCGGCCTGCCGGTAGGAGTGCAGCACCGCGACGTTCAGCTCCACAAGCGCTTTATCTCGCCAGAGCGTAGCTTCGCTCCGCGTATCCAATCCCATTAGCTTCGCCACCTCGGGCAGCAAATCGTAACGGTCGCGGTCAGCCAAGTTCCGCGCCCCGATCTCGGTTCCCATATACCAGCCGTTGAATGGAGCCGCCGTATAGGAAATGCCGCCGATCGCAAGCCGCATGTTCGCGACGAGCGGTACCGCGTACCACTTGAGCCCGAGCACATCGAAGCCGGCAAGCTCCGGATGCCGCAGCCGCACCTCCAGCACGAGGCCGGCCGGCAGCTCGAACAGCTTGGGCGATGCGCCGCCAGCTTGCAGCAGCAGCGGCAGGACGTCGAAAGCCGTGCCGGCCCCGCGCCAGCCGAGCGACTGGCAGTACGCCGTCAGCTTGGCCGAGATCGGATCGCCAACGATGCTTCCGTCCGGTTGCGCGTAGCCCGCATACCGAATGAGCTGGGCGTTCCAGATGCGCGGCCCCTTCCCTCCGGCTTCCTCCTGCGGGAAGATGGTGATCGCCGGCCGAATCTTGCCGCCGTTCGTCGCATAGGCGATATGGCGCTCGATCGCTTGCGCCATCTCCTCTTCCGTAGCGGCCAGCCGCTCGTCGAACACGTGCATCGTCTCCCAGAACAGGCGCCCGATGCAGCGCGTGCTGTTGCGCCATGCCATTTTGGCCCCGTGGACCAGTTCTTCCGTCGTGTGCGTATAGGTGCCGGCAAGGACGATGGACGCTTGAACGGCTCTCACGCGCGCGTTCGTCTCCGATTCGGTGTGCCCCAGTTCCGCATAACAAGTCCGTATAAACCGCTCCGCTTCCGCCGCCAGCTCCCGATGTGCCTTTACTGCTTGTTCCATCCTCCTGCCACCTCACTCTAGTTCATGAAATGCTAAGAAGAGGATTTGTTCTGCGCTTCGCGCGCTGCTCTGCCTTAGAATTCCCGCTCCAGCTGCCCCTCTGACAGGCGGCAAGCTTGTGTTGTTAGTATTATACAGCAAACAAGCACCCTAAACGGGTGCTTGGCGATGGCAACATCTTGACGATATTGTACGTAAACTGTGAAGTTTCACTCCGGGGAAATGCCCTTAACCTTCGACCGGCGCGGGTTTCCCGAACATATAGCCCTGGAACAATTGGAATCCCGCCTCCCGCAGCCAGGCGTAATCCTCGGGCGCTTCCACGCCTTCCGCGAGCGGAGTCGCGCCGATCTGCTGCGCCGCGCGAAGCAGTTTGAGCGCTACCTCCTGCTTCGCGGCGGAAGCCGCCACGCCGCGCACATAGCCCATATCGAGCTTCATATAATGCGGCTCGATCTGCTGCAGCATCTCCACCGTGCTGAACCCCTCGCCGACATCGTCGAGCGCATAGCGGAACCCGCGCTCGCGATAGTAGGTCAGAATCCGCTTCAGGTGGTCGATATCCTCGACGTATTCGGTCTCCACGACCTCGAAGACGAAGCGCGAAGGCTCGATACCGAGTTCCGAGGCCAGCCCGACCGTCGAACGCAAGCAATGCTCCGGCGAGTAGATCGAGGTTGGGATGAAGTTGATGAATACCTTGCTGGGCAACTTGGCTGCACTGCGCACGGCCGTCATCCGGCACAAGCGGTCAAGCGCGTACAATCTGCCCCGGGATTTGGCCGCCGAGAATACTTCGAGCGGCGAGGCAAGCGTCCCGTCTTGCCGCTTGAACCGGGATAGAATCTCATGCGCGTACAGCTCGCCCTGCGCATCCATAATCGGCTGGCAGTACGGCACGACCCGCCCTTCCCGGATGATCGCGTCCACCCAGCTTGCGTCGAGCAGCGGTTGAATATCGCTTAGGCTGCGCCACTCTTTGTCCGTCGTCAGACGGCAGCGGATGGCGCCTTGCTCCATATGGTCTTGGCTGAAATCGATAAAATCGGCCATGCCGGATTCATGGATCGTAAGATCGGCAGCGCTGCTGCTGACGAGAACGTTGCGGGAATGAAGGTAAGGAACGATCTGCTCCAATACCTTCGTATTGTGTGCGCCTGTCACCTCGATGCAATATTGCAATTCGAGCGGCAAGCAGCTTTGGCATTCCGACATCGATGTACACCGCCTGATTCTCATACTTTAGAACTAATCTAAAGTGTAACATAGCCAGGCGAGGGTGTAAGGCGTTATATTTCGCCAGTTACGTCGAGAGCGCATTCCGGACGGCCAGGATGTACTTGGCTTGATCAAGCGGATTCACTCCGCGTCTGGTCCGCTCGGCTTCCACGTCAGGCGGGCATTCCTGATAGCCCGCGAAGAAGGCGGACAACGTGCCGCGTCCTTTCGTCATCGAACCGAGACGGGCCGGAAAATCGAGCGAAGCGGCCACAGGCAGTAGCCCCTCGATCTCCATCCGCTCCCCATGCACGGTCGGCGACTCGAATTCGGCGCGCATGAGCATCAGCTCGTTCATCAGCTTACCGCCGTATTCCTCCGGCACGGACAGCCGGAAGCGGAGCAGCGGCTCGAGCAGCTTGGTCCCCGTGTTCGCAAGCCCGTCCATAATGCCCATCGGCGTCGCGATGACGAAATCGAGCGGGTGCGTATGCCACACATGATGCTCGCCCTCCACGAGCGTAATCCGAACGTCGGTCACCTCCCAGCCGCGCAGTCCCTGCTGGAGCGCTTCGGGTACGCGGCGGGCTACCTCGTTCTGATAACTGTCGAGCAGGCGCTCATTGCGCACGACCGAGCTGTAGACAACGCCGCTGCCCCGCGGCCCGGGCTCGATGTGGAACCGCAGAATCGCCCAGCACGGCTTCGGCGCCAGATACGCGACGAAGCCTTCTCCTATTGCAGCAGGCGTTTCCTTATAAATAACGGTCGGAGCGCCGAACGTCACTTCAAGCCCGAAACGGCTGAGCAGCATATGGGCGAGCACCTCCATCTGGATCTGACCCATGACCTTCAGATGGAGCTCTCGTTCGTCCTGCATCCACTGCAGATCGAGCTGCGGGTCTTCGTCGGCCAGCTCTTGGAACGCAGCCACGACGGCGGGATATTCCGCCTCGCTCCGCCAATGGACTTGCACGGTGAGCAGCGGTACGGCCAGTCGCTGCTCGCCCGGCACATGCGCCGGCGAGCCGACGATATCGCCGATCCGCGCCCGGCTCCAGCCATAGACGGCAGCGATATCGCCCGCGGCGAGCAATCCGATATCTTCCGTCCGCTGCCCGATGATCCGCCGAATCTGCGTCACCTTCTCCTCCAGATCGCGCGAGTGGTTCCGGATGGATTCCCGGTTGCGGATCGTGCCGCCGTAGAGCCGCACGTAAGCGATGCGTCCCATGGCGGGATCGCGCTCGATTTTGAACACGACGCCGGATACTTCGCCCTCGGGATGGATAGCCGGGGGAGGCAGCAGCCGAACGACCGCCTCGAGCAGCTCTGTCACGCCGATACCACGGCCCGATGCGCCGAATAGAACCGGGAATAGCTCGCAGCTATGCGTGCCTTCTATTAGAAGCGACTGCAGCGCTTCATCGCTAAGCCGCCCCTCTTCCAAGTACGCCTCCATCGCCTCTTCGCTGCGCTCCGCGCACATGGCAGCCAGCTGCTCGCGGTAGGCAGCCGCCCATGCAGGCAGCTTGTCCTCGGCCAGCAGCCCATGGACCGAGGCGAAAGCGCCTTCTGCGCCATCCGGGGCATTGACCGGGGCCGCTTGCTTGGTGAGCAGCCGGTGGATTTGGCCGAGGACCCGGTCTTGGTTCGCCCCGATGCGGTCCATTTTGTTCACGTAGATCAGAGTCGGAATCCGTTGGGCACGCAGCGCCTGCCAGATCACCTCGGTCTGAGCCTGAACGCCTTCTGCCGCGGACACGATCAGTACGGCGCCATCCATCACGCGCAGGGAACGCTCAACCTCAGCCAGAAAATCGACGTGGCCCGGCGTGTCGACCAGATTAATCGCGGTGTCGCCCCAAGTAAGCCGGGTTACCGCCGCCCGAACCGAGATGCCGCGTTCGCGTTCGACATCGAGCCAGTCCGTCTGCGTCGTGCCGCTGTCCACGCTGCCGAGGGCGCGCAGCTGGCCGCTATTGTAGAGCATCTGCTCGGTTGTCGTTGTTTTGCCGGCGTCGACGTGAGCGAACAGCCCCACATTGCGCAGCCCTTGAAGTGGTAAGGTCATAGCCGATCGGCCTCCTTTTTATGCACGGAAGTAGTAGTTCTATCATGCGCAATCGCAGGTAAAGTTTCAAGAGCGAACGCGCGTTTACGCATGCGAGGGGCAGGTTGGCGAGAAGGTTAAAGGCGTGGAAGGATAGCTGTCCGCCGGCTCCGTTACGAAATTCGTCACCGCAGGCAGGAATTTCCGGTGTTGAGGAATGGGATCGTTTTGGGTATAGTATTCAGGTGCGAATATTTATACACAATTTATACAGAAGAGGAAGACATCCAAGATGAGCAAATGGTTCAAAAGGGCCGTTACCTCGCTTGCTGCGCTCCTGCTCCTGCTAGGCATTATAGGCGGTACAGGCTCTGGCCTGCTGACAGCCGTAACAGGCAGCACCTTGGCGATTGCCGAAGGGGCTGAGAGCACAGCGACAACAGGCGGCGGACAGACGATTGTAATGGGAACATCGCCCGACTACCCTCCATACGAGAACACCGATGCGAAGAACGGCGGCAAGGTCGTTGGCCTCGACATCGATATCGCGCAAGCGATTGCCGATAAGCTCGGCTATAAGCTGGAGATTTCCGGCATGGATTTCAGCGGCTTAATCGCCGCGTTGCAGACGGAGCGCGTCGACTTCGTCATGTCGGCCATGTCGGTCACGGAGGAACGGAAGCAAAGCATCGACTTCTCCGATTCCTACTATGCGGCCCGCAACACGATTGTCTCGAAGAAAGACAGCGGCCTGACGACGATGGCGTCGCTCGAAGGCAAGAATGTCGGCGTCCAGCTCGGATCGACGCAAGAAGAAGCGGTCGCCGGGATGGAATCCACTTCGAAGATTACGAAGCTCGACAAAATCCCGAACCTTATTCAAGAGATCAAAGCCGGGCGCATGGACGCGGCAATCGTCGAAGATGCTGTCGCATGGGGCTATACCGATGCGAATCCGGATCTGCAGTTCACGATCCTCGATCCGAACCCGAATGATCTTGGTTACGCGATCGCGTTCCCGAAGGGTTCGGAGCTGACGGCGCAGTTCAATGCCGAGCTCCAGAAGATGAAGGACAATGGCGAGCTGCAGGCCATTATCGATAAGTGGTTCGGTGCGTTAGGACAAGACGATAGCAAGAAAGTCAGCAAGTCGGGACTCGACTTCAGTATTCTTGACGGCTACGTCGGTTACATTTTCAAAGGCATATTCGTAACCTTGCTGTTCACGTTCGTATCCGCCCTGTTCGGTTTCATCTGGGGCGCGATTCTTTCCCTGTTCAAAATCTCGAATATTGCGCCGCTGCGCTGGTTCGCCACCGCCTACACGTCGGTCTTCCGCGGCACGCCGCTTCTGCTGCAACTGTTCTTGATTTACTATGCAACGCCGCAGCTGTTCAATTACGATATCCCGGCTCTCTTGGCCGCCGGTCTTGCCTTCGGCCTGAACTCGGCCGCTTATCTATCGGAGACGATCCGCGGCGGTATTATGGCAGTCGACAAAGGCCAGCGTGAAGCTGCGATCGCACTCGGCATTCCGTACAAGACGATGATGTTCAGCATCATTCTCCCGCAAGCGGTCAAGAACATCCTGCCGGCGCTGGTCAACGAGTGCGTCGCCCTCGTCAAAGAGTCGTCGCTCGTCTCGGTCATCGGCGTGGCGGACCTGATGCGCCGCGCTAGCGTCGTGCAAGCCGCTACGTTCCGGTCGTTCGAAGCGTTGCTGCTCATCGGCGCCATCTATTATGTGCTCGTACTGCTGCTGACTTCGCTTGCAGGACTGCTCGAAAGGAGGATGCGTCGCAGTGATTAAAGTGGACAACATCAGCAAGACGTTCGGCAAGCTAGCCGTCTTGCATGGCATATCGACAACGGTAGAACGCGGCGAAGTCGTGGCGATCATCGGGCCGTCCGGCTCCGGTAAATCCACCTTCCTGCGCTGCCTTAACCTATTGGAGGTGCCGACCAGCGGCACCATTACGATCGACGGCGTGGACATCACGAATCCGAAGACGGACATGATGCAAGTGCGCCAGCGGATCGGCATGGTGTTCCAGCATTTTCACCTGTTCCCGCACATGACCGTCATCGACAACATTACGTTCGCGCCGATGCGCGTGAAGGGTCTCTCCAAGGAAGAAGCCCGCGCCAAAGGCTTGCAGCTGCTCGAGCGCGTCGGCCTAGCCGACAAGGCGGACGTCTATCCGTCCAAGCTGTCCGGCGGCCAGAAGCAGCGCGTCGCGATTGCGCGCTCGCTCGCCATGGACCCCGACATTATGCTGTTCGACGAACCGACCTCGGCGCTTGATCCGGAGATGGTCAAAGAGGTGCTCGCGGTTATCCGCGACCTCGCTTCCTCCGGCATGACGATGCTGATCGTCACGCACGAGATGAATTTCGCCCGCGAAGCCGCGGACACGATCTACTTCCTCGACGGCGGCCGCCTCATCGAGCGCGCCGCGCCGGAAGAGTTCTTCGTCCGCCCGCAGAGCGAGCGCGCCGCGCGCTTCCTCGAGCAGGTGTTATAAGGAAAGAAACAAAAAACCCGTTCCCCCATCCGGTGGGAACGGGTTTTGTTGTTTCGAAGCCGGAGTTCGCGTGCGGCGCACTCTGTAGTCGCACGATTGCTACTGCAGGCAGGCCGCGCTCGCTCCCTGGTCCCTGTAGTCGCACGATTGCTACTGCAAGCAGTCCGCGCATGCTCGCTGGTCCTTATAGTCGCACGGTTGCTACTGCAGGCAGTCCGCACATGCTCGCTGGTCCTTGTAGTCGCACTTTTACCGCTATTCCGCCACGCACCGCCGTTCACGCGCCATGTAGTCGCACTTTTACCGCTATTCCTCCACGCACCGCCGTTCACGCGCCATGTAGTCGCACTTTTACCGCTATTCCGCCACGCACCGCCGTTCACGCGCCATGTAGTCACCGCCGTTCACGCGCCATGTAGTCGTACTTTTACCGCTATTCCGCCACGCGCCGCCAGCTGGCTCGATCCTTGGGCTGACTTCAGCGCGAGCGTAGGTCGTTCTTACGCTCCCCTACCTCGGCGGGGGCGTGAACATCGACCAGCGCGGCGGCTTGTCCTCGCCGCGCCACTCCTCCGGGAGCAGGCGGCGGTACTGCGGCTGCTGGTAGCGGTCGTCGATGAGCAGGAGGACGCCGCTGTCGGATTCCGAGCGGATCAGGCGGCCGCCGGCTTGCAGCACTTTGTTCATCCCGGGGAAGATGTAGGCATACTCGAAGCCGCTGCCTCGCGTGCGGTCGAAGTAGCTCCGCAGCAGGTCGCGTTCGAAGCCGAGCTGCGGCAGGCCGACGCCGACCACAATGACGCCGGTAAGGCGGTCACCGACCAGATCGACGCCTTCGGAGAAGATCCCGCCCATCACCGCGAACGCCACCAGCGTCTGACGGCTCGCCGCGTCGAAGGCGGCCAAGAACTGCTCCCGCTCCGCCTCATTCATCTTGCTCTGCTGCACCATCACCCGCATGCTTCCGCTCGCCACGCGATCCGCCGCCAGCTCTTCGAACACACGGCGTACATCGTCCAAATACGCGTAAGACGGGAAGAACACCATGTAATTGCCCGGCCGTTCCCTCGTCACGCGGGCGATCCGCTCAGCTAGCGGCCCTCTCGTCCGTTCACGGTCCTGGTAGCGCGTCGACAGCGCGATCACTTCCACATCCAGCTGCTCGGCGGAGAACGGCGACGGAATCGCCACCGAATAGTCTTCCTCGCCTCCGCCGAGCATGTCCATGTAATAGTTCAGCGGAGACAGCGTCGCCGAGAATAATACCTGCGCGCGGTAGCCCTTCGTCATCTGGCGGAGCTGCTGCGACGGGTCCAGGCAGAACATTTTGACCCGGACATCGCTTCCCTCAACCTCCGTATACGTCACATGTCGCTCCGGATCGTACAGCTTCGCCGTACGCAGGAAGCTCTGCGCCGCGAAGAACGTCTCGAGCAGCCGCTCGCCCGGACTCTCCTCGCCATCCCCATGCCCGGCGGCTGCGCCCCCGTTGTCCGCTCCGCCCTTGGCCAGCACTCGCTCCGCCGCTGCCGAGAATGCTTCGATCAGCGCGATCAGTTCCTCCGGCTTGGCCGCTTCCACCTTGGTCTCCGTCATCGTCTTGCGGACGCCGAGCAAGTAGTCGTTCACCGCTTTGGCAGCGGTATAGACCTCCTTGCTGATCGGCTTCATCACGCGCGTAAGCGCCAGGTAGTCGCCTTTGGTCAGCTCCCCGGAGTACATCTCGCGGGCGCGGTCGACCAGATTATGCGCCTCATCCACGAGCAACGCGGTCTTGCGCTTCTGCTCCTCGAGCATTCGCTTCAAGCTCACCTTCGGGTCGAAGACATAATTGTAGTCGCCAATAATCGCATCGGCGGAATAAGCGGCATCGAGCGAGAACTCGAACGGACACACCCGGTGCTTGCGGGCGTATTGCTCGATGACCGTTCGCGTCATAATGGTTTCCTCGGTCAGCATGTCCAGCACCGCACCGTTCACCCGGTCGTAATAGCCCTCTGCGTATGGGCAATGCTCCTTGGAGCACCGCATCTCCTCCTGAAAACAGACCTTATCCTTGGCCGTAATCGTCACGGCATGCAGATGCAGCCCATGGCGCTGCATGAGCGCGAGCGCCTCCTCCGCGGCCGTGCGCGTAATCGTCCGCGCCGTCAAATAGAAAATGCGCTGCAGCATCCCCGCGCCCATCGCCTTGATGGACGGGAACAGCGTCGAGATCGTTTTGCCCGTACCGGTAGGCGCCTTGGCAAAAAGCTTCGTCTTCCCCTCGATCGTCTTATACACCGCTCCGGCGAACTTCCGCTGTCCCCCTCGGAACGACGGGAACGGAAACGGGAGCGCCTGAATGCTCGCGTTCCGCAGCTCCTCATGCGCAAGACGCATGCGGGCATACGGCGCATATCGCGCCGTCACGTCCTGCACGAATACATCCAGCTCCTCCTCCGTAACCTCGCGGACGAATCGCCGTTCCTCCTCCGTATCGACCTGGACATACGTAAGCTGCACCCGGATCGCCGCAAGCGCCCGTTCCCGTACCGTCATGTAGGCGTAGAAATAAGCCTGGGCCCAGTGCACCGGATACCCGTCGCCCTCGATTGCCGCAAGCTCGCCTGAAGTGGATTTAATCTCGTCAATGGTCAGGCGCCCGTCCTCGTCGGATAGCAGGCCATCACAGCGCCCATCGACCTGGAAGACCAGATTGCCGTATGGAATCTCGGCCTTCATATACACTTCCTTCTGATCGAGCTCGCCGTACTGCTGCTGAATCCGCTGATGCGCCTTCGTCCCTTCGGTCAGCGCCGTCGCCGTGCGGAAGCCCGACTCGATGTCTCCGCTGAGCAGGGCGTATTCTACCAAAGGCCGAACGGCAATGGCTACGATACTCGGCTCCGCCATGGTCATGCGCCACCTCCACAAGGAACGTTTGTTCCCTCTATTGTAGCACGGTTGGCAGCTAGGCGAAACTTACCGAGCAGCCTTGATGGCATAGGCGTTCCATTCCGGACAATTCTATGGCATCCAACGACGAAACGGCCGCAGCCTCCCCTTAAAGGGAAGCGCAAGCCGCCTCATTCCGCCTATTCGTCTATGCCTGCCCTTGCAGCAATCTGCCGATCACCTGTCCCAGATGCTCCGGTTCATTGGCATAATTGTAGATGCCCAGGAAAGCCTGGGTCGCTTCCGGGGATGCGCCGATCAACTGATTGACCGCCTGCTGCTGCGGCGTCACCGGGGTATGCCGTGTAATCTCGCAAGCCATCGCGAACCGCGACATCATCTTGGATTGCATGACATGATCATACGCCTTCGCCATCTGCTCCCAACGGATATCCCAGTGACCGTCGTTCGCCGACACGATCTTCGTCAGCTCCCGGCTGCCGAAGATGGCGTCATGCATGCCTTGGCCGACCGCCGGATCCTTGAACGACAGCGCGTCGCCGAGCAACGCCCAACCGGGCCCCATCCCTTCATACCAGTCGTTGTCGTAGCCAAGCAGCCCCTTAACCGGCCCTTCCAGCCGCGCCTGGGCCAACCGTTGCGGGAATCCCGTATTCCCGAAAGCCGCCTCCGCCAGATCACGGAAACCCGCTTCCGCATGAGCGCTGAACTTCTCCCGCCATTCCTGATCGGCGAGCGGGAACATGATTCCGGCAACGTGCAGCTCGTCGCTGGTCGGGAACACGATGGCAATGCCGTCTCCCTGCTTGTAGAACTCGACGCAAGGCTCGCCGGGCTGATTGTAGCCATGGAAATACCCCACATAGGAGGCAAAATCCGTCGGCACGCGATGCAGCTGCCGGCTGCCGACTAAACTCCGAACGAGCGAACGCCTTCCGTCCGCGCCGACCACCAGCCCCGCTTGAAACTGCTCGATTCTGCCGTCCTTATGCTGACCGACAACACCCGTTACCCGATCGCCGTCCCGCAGCAGTTCCGTGACCCGGAAGCCTTGGATGGCCGTTACGCCAGGCTGCTGGATCGCGTGCCGGAACAGCACATCGTCCAGATGCGTCCTTCTGACGCACAGACATCCCAGCTCCCCATCCACTTCCGGATAGTCCCCCTCGATTACCGCCCCGTCCATCACAATGTGCGCATGTTTATAAAGCGGCGCGCCTGTCGCAAGCAGCTCATCCAGCACGCCCATCTCCCGGAGCATCGCGACCGAATTGCCGAAAAAATTGTGCGTGGACAGCGTATCGCTCGGCAGCTGCCCTTTCTCCAGCAGCAGTACCCGGTACCCCGCCTTCGACAGCTCATACGCGAGCGAAGCACCCGCCACTCTGGCCCCTACAATAATAACGTCGAACATCTCGCAACCACCCTTTGCACGTAGAATTGTTATCTCCATCCTACGACCGAATGGCCTCCGCCGAATAGTTACCGCAGTCACCCGCGCTGTCATCATCTTGGCGTGACAGAACGGTTACGTCACCTCTGAACACAAGGTGAAACGGCTAATGCCGTCTTTGATGGACTAGGCGCGTTTCATTCGCAACTTATACATTCTTATATTTTGACAAAAAGACGAGCATCCGAATCGCTTCGAATGCTCGTCGATCTGCCAGCTGCGTTTCAACGCATGTATGCCAAACATTACCATTCTGATGCAAATTCATCGCACCTTTGCCCTCGCTCGAAGCTGTTTAATGGCAAGTTTCCCCTTTATTACATGGATAAAGATACTCACTTATTTTTAATAGGATTTTGATGCATTACCTATAAGTCTGTGATACGATAGCCCCATTGAAAATCGATGAAAGTGAAGGTGGTTTTTCTGTCACAGACAGCTTTGGAGAAGGAGCGATCCTCATCCAAATTTAATTTGTATATGCTGACTTGGCCGATCTTCCTCGAGCTTACCTTGTTTATGCTCATGGGAACGGCCGATACGCTCATGCTCAGCCACGTGTCCGACGACGCGGTGTCTGCAGTCGGGGTCGTGACGCAGTACTTATACATTTGCATTCTTATCATGGAAGTCGTGAGCAACGGGGCAGCGATCGTTGTTGCCCAATATATCGGTGCGAAGCGGATGCTAGAGGCGTCCAAAATTGCGGGGCTTGCGGTTACGCTGAATTTCATGCTCGGGATTATCGTGAGCGGCGGCCTATTGTTGTTCGGCAATATGATCTTGGACGAAATGAATCTGCACGGCCAGGTGCTCGAGTACGCACGGTCGTATATGAGCATCGTCGGCGGCTTCCTCTTCGTGCAGGCGCTGATCAATGTCTTCGCGAGCCTCATTCGGACGTATGGCTTCACGAAAGAATCGATGTTCGTTTCGCTCGGGATGAATGTGCTGCACGTAGGGCTCAATTACCTGTTGATCTTCGGCAATTGGGGCTTCCCGGCGATGGGCGTCGAAGGTGCGGCCGTCTCCACGGTCATTAGCCGCGGCGTTGCGTTCGTCGTCTTCCTCTGGATGCTCTACCGCGTCATGGAAGTGCGCATTGCATTCCGTTATTATCTGACATTCACGAAGGAATATGTACAAAAGATCTTGAAGATCGGCATTCCTTCGGCGCTCGAGCAAGTAACCTACCATGCTTGCCAGACCGTGTTCCTCTATTATGTTACGTATCTTGGGACCGAAGCACTGGCTGCGCGCCAGTACGCGATGTCCATCTCGCAATACGTGTTCTTGTTCAGCGCGGCGATCGGCATGGGAACCGCGATTATCGTCGGTCGTCTGATCGGCGCCAAGCAGAAGGATCATGCCTACAAGCGCGTCATTTCGAGCGTCGCCTGGAGCATCGGCATTACGATCATCGTCGATATTATCGCCATGATCTTCCGCTATCCGCTCGTCGGGTTCTTCACGGATAACCCGAACGTCGTCAGCATGGCCGCGCAGGTCATTCTGATCAGCATCGTGCTCGAGACCGGCCGCTCCGGCAACCTCGTGCTCGTCAATGCGCTGCGCGCGGCCGGCGACGCGAAGTTCACCGTCTACATGGGCTTCATCTCGATGGTGCTCATGAGCCTGCCGCTCGGCTACCTGCTCGTGTTCCAGATGGATATGGGCCTCGTCGGCGTATGGCTTGCCATCGCAGCCGATGAATGGCTGCGCGCCGTCATCATGTGGGTCCGCTGGAGAAGCCGCCGGTGGGAAAGCCGCGCGCTGGTCGAACCGACGGAAGCCGCGCACGCTTCCGCGCACTAAGCGAACAATAGCAAGAGCCCGCCATCGTCATGGCGGGCTCTTCGGCTATGGCTAATTAGGTGAGAAGCGGATTACTCGTCGTCATGGTTGCTGCTGTAGCTATTGTCGGACGCAACTTGGGACTCTGTAGACTTGGAACCGTCCAAGTCCAGGCCAAAGTCTTTGTCCGACTTGCTCCAGCTTTCGTAAGAAGCCTGCTCTTCCGTTGTACCTTCTTCGTCGTTGCTGCTGTAGCTGTTATCGGATGCTACCTTAGACTCCGTGGACTTCGATGCGTCCAGATCTAGCCCTAGATTGCCGTCCGATTTGCTCCAGCCCTCGTACGAAGATTGTTTGTCTGTCGTGCCCTCTTCGTCGTTGCTGCTGTAGCTGTTATCGGATGCTACCTTGGACTCCGTAGACTTCGATGCGTCCAGGTCTAGCCCTAGATTGCCGTCCGACTTGCTCCAACCCTCGTACGAAGATTGCTTGTCTGTCGTGCCCTCTTCGTCGTTGCTGCTGTAGCTGTTATCGGATGCGAACTTAGATTCGTTTGAATGCGATGCATTCAATCCCAAGTCAAGTTTGCTTTCCGATTGGCCCCAGCCGCTGAAAGAGGACTGGCTTTCATTCGTACCTTCATGGTTCTCACGATCGGCGCTGGCCGCTGCTTGCGAAGCCGACGCTGCGGAGGCGTTCAGGTTCAGATCGAGATCGGAACTCGACAGGTAGTACGATTTGGAAGAAGAGCTGTTGTTGCCCTCGCCGTATTCGTGGCTGCCGATGGATTGGTACTCTCCCTCATGCTCGAGGCCGGCATCAAGGTCCAAATCCAGACCGAGCAAACCCTGCCCATACTGACCGTATCCCGCCTCGTTCTCGTATCCATTGCCGCTGCTTCCCAAGGATAAGCCATGCGCCGAGCTGCCGCCAATATTCAAGCTCAAGCCCAGATCGGCTTTGAGCGAGGATTGACCGCCATAGCTCTGGCTCTGGCTGTGGCTATGGTTCTCTGCGGCATAACCCGCTTGCGAAGCTCCGACCAGACCAAGAACGACCGACGCCGACAACACCCAAACTTTTGTCCATTGAGATACTTTTTTCATAAGAGATGCACTCCTTCTCATATTTGTTATTGTGATTGAACGTTAGGTCCATTCGACATCAACGTGTGAGAAAGAGTCATCTTGCGGCGGTTGGCCCGGCGGCGCTTGCGACCACTGGTCCGTGCCCACATCATAATGCTCGATAAGGCGCAGGCTTGATGCAGTCGTGTTCAGCTCGGTACCCAGCTCCCAGAGGGAAATCGGGGATGGCCAAGCTTGTCCCGCTGGACCGCTCGCACCAGAGGAGGAAGCGTAACCGCCTCCGCCAACTGCCGGAACAGCCTGCACCGCAACGGCTGGATGCTCGCCGCGTACCGGCCAAGCCGCCTGATCGGCAACCGGGGCTGCCGATACGGCTCGTTCGCTCGGCAGCAGCTCATTAGGCTGAACCGCATAGCCGGCCGACGAGAGAGCTCGACTCGTCAACAAAGGCAGCGCTTCGGGACTCACCCGATTGGGCTGTGATACGGCAGAAGCATTCACATGGGCTGCCTTATCGTCCACCGCCGGCGACAGCTCGTCCGATTCCTCTGCAGCCGGCGCTTCATTCGGCGCAAGTCCTTCCCCTTGCTCCGAAGAAACGGTCGGCGCAGAGCTGGGAGCGTCGTCCACGGGCTCGTTTACCACAGGCACAGCCGGAATTTCGACCGAAGTCGTAGGGAGCTCCACCTGTACTTCAGGCAGCTGGTCAACATCATGATCGGCGTCAACCGTGCTCGGCGTCGTTTCGATAGCTGCAATCGGCGTGTCCACCTTCACCCCAGGTACTTCGACCTGCAGATCCGGCAGGAGGCCGTCGCCGCCATCCGTACCCACTTTGCCAGGCGTCGTCTCGATTGTCGCAATCGGTGTACCCACCTTCACTGCTGGTGCTACTACCTGCAGTTCGGGAAGCAACCTGCTTCCATGCTCGGTTCCTACCTCTGTTGGCGTCGTCGTTACGTCGGCAACGGGGGTATGAATCTCGATGGATGGCACTTCCACGCTCAGATTAGGCAGTAACCCTTCCGAGTCCTCAACGTCAAGCTGAATCCTCGGGAGTCCCACCGTCAGAAGCGGCGTATCGAGTTGCAAGTCTGGCAGCGTCAGAGCAGCGCCAGCTTTGCGATCGTCATTCCGCTCCTCTGCTGAAGACTGCTTGGTGTCCGCCTCCTTCTCCGGCGAGATCACCTTCTCCAGCATCGCCGAAGCCTTCGGCGGTTGGAGCAGCTGCACGCCAAGACCAAGCGCAAGCAGGAATGCCATCGTCAATAGCATTCGGATCGCACGGCCAGCGTCTCGGCGTTTCGTCGTCATTCGCATTCGTCACCTCCTTTCCTTCGAGGAAATTCGATCACACTCGTTCTTTAACTCGATCCCGCCGTTTTTAATCCGCCTAACGGTTATCCGCGAATGCCGAAGCGATCATCGACATCCGCAATCCGCCGTGGTTGTGAGCTTTTGACCGGACAAAAAAAGAGACCGCTCAGCCCCATAAAGGACCAAGCCGTCTCCTGTAACCCGCTTAACGTTTCACGATATCCGCCACTGCTTTGTCGAATTTCTCGAGCAGTTGGTCGCCGGTAATTTGCTTGCCGAGGTACTCCTGCATCGCAGAGCCCCATTGTTGGGTAATACCATCTGGGAAGCGATCCCAGTTCCAGCCTTTAACTTGCTCCGGATGCTCTTGCGAGAAGGTCGCGAAGTCGCCGCCGATCTTGCCGATCGCCGCCGTGTCCGGCGTAATCGTCGATACCGCAGGGATGAATTTGAAGTCCGTCGCGATGAATTTCTGACCTGTCTCGCTCGTAACCATCCACTCGAGGAACTTCTTCGCTTCCTCCGGATGCGCCGATTTGTTGTTGACGATCCAGTTGTTCGGAACGCCCGTGAATGCATACGGCTGCGCCTTAAGCGGTACCGGCATCATGCCGAGGTTCATCTCCGGGTTCACCTCGTCAACCATGCCTTGAATCCAGTTGCCGTGCTGAATGATCGCATATTTGCCCGCCGCGAATTCAGCCACTTGCGTGTTGTAGTCGGTCGTCAGGGCGTTCTTCTGGCCGTTCGCGAACATAATGTCGACCAGGCGGAGCCAATCCTTCATGATTGGATCATCCTTGAACGTTGCTTTGCCTGCCTTCACGTCTTCGATGAACGCAGCCGGGTCATCATGGTTCGCCAGCGAAATGTTCATCGTGTGGATACCCATCGACCACCACTCGCTCGTCAGAGCAAACGGCGTAATGCCTGCGTCTTGCAGCTTCTTCACGGCAGCTTCGAGCTCGTCAATCGTCTGCGGCAGCGCCGTAATGCCCGCCTTGGCGAACAGGTCCTTATTGTACGTGAAGCCGTATGCCTCGAGGTTCATTGGCATGCCGAGCAGTTTGCCGTCACGCGAAATTTGCGCCTTGGACGCCTCGACGAGGTCCTTCGCCCATGACTCGCCGCTCAGATCCGTCGCCCGATCGACGTAGGGGTCGAAGCCGGCCCAGCCGCTGGAGTTGAAGATCTCCGGCTCCTCGCCTGCCGCAAGCTCCGCCTTGAGCAGCGCGCTGTAGTCCTCGCCGCCGCCATGCGTCTCGATCTCGACTTTCACGCCGGTCTCCGCCTCATAAGCTTCCGCCAGCTTTTGCAGCGCGTCGGCGATCTCGACTTTGAACTGGAATACTTTGATCGTGACGTCTTCCTTCTTCTCCGGCTCGGCCGGCTTGTTGTCGGTCGTCGCATTCTCCGTTGTCGTCGTTGCGTTACCCGCGGTGCCCGCGTTGTTCGTTTCCGTGTTGCCCCCGTTATTGCTGTTGCCGCATCCAGCGAGCGTAACCATAAGCGCCGCCGCCATCAGCATCGTGATCCCCTTCTTTTTCATCCCTCATGACCTCCCATGATATAAGTACGGATCGCCATCACATCGTCATTATAGATTGGAAGCGCTTCACCCCAACACCGAGAATATTGAACGGTTGAGGTGTAAAATGTTGTCTTGCGCTTCCGCAGGAAGCGCAAGACAACAAGCAAACCAATCATTACTAGCCGAATGCTGCGCTCCCTACCGGAAGCGCAAACCAATCGGCTACCCTTTAACAGATCCCGCCGTAATCCCCGCGATAATATGTTTCTGCAGCAGCAGGAAGAACGCGACGACCGGGATCGTCGAGAGCGTCAGCGCCGCCATCGCCAGGTCCCATTTACGCAAATATTGCCCGAAAAACTTCTGGACCGCAAGCGGAATCGTCGTGAACGAGTCGTTGATGACGAGCACCGGCAGCAAGTAATCGTTCCAGATCCACAGGACGTTCAGGATGATCACCGTCATCGTAATCGGCTTCAGCAGCGGGAAGACGATGCGCAAGAACACGCCGTACGGGCTTGCCCCATCCACGACCGCCGCTTCCTCGATCTCGTAAGGAACCGACTTGATGAAGCCATGATAGAGGAACATCGACAGCGGCAGGCCGAAGCCCAAGTAACAGATGACGATGCCGTGCAGATTGCCCCTCAGCTCGAACAGCGCCGTAATGCGCATCAGCGGCAGCATGACCGATTGGAACGGGATGATCATCGCCGCGACGAGCACGTTGAACAGAATTTTGTTAAACAACGTCGGTCTCCGCACGAGCCGGTAGGCCGTCATCGAGCTGACGATCACGAGCGCCAGTACGCTTAAGCCCGTTACGACGACCGAGTGCATAAGGACGGTCGGAAAATCGATCGCAATCCAGGCCCGCTTGAAGTTGCTGAAGCTGAATACTTCCGGCAGCTTCGCCGCGTTGAGCAGAATCTCGGCCAGCTTCTTGAACGAGTTGACGATCAGGAAGTAGAACGGCGACAGGAACAAGAGCGCGACCAGAATGCCGATAATCTCGAGGACCAGCACGCCGCCGGTATAACGTTTTTTCTCCTCCATGCTACGCTTCCACCTCCTTCTTCTTCGTCACCCAGACTTGCGTAAGCGTAATGAGCGCCACGCCGAAGAAGAAAATCATCGCTTTGGCCGTACCGAGGCCGTAACGCCCGTTGACGAGCCCTTCGCGGTAAATATTGAGCGCGATCGACTCGGTCGCATTACCCGGACCGCCGCCGGTGAGCGAAAGGTTAAGATCGAACATTTTGAACGCGTTCGAGGTCGTCAGGAACAAGCAGATCGTAATGGCCGGCATGATCAGCGGCAACGTTACGCTGCGCAGAATGCGCCATGCGCCGGCGCCGTCGATCCGCGCCGCCTCCATCAATTCCTTCGGTACGTTCAGGATAGCCGCGATGTAGATCAGCATCATGTAGCCCGCCGTCTGCCAGACGAACACGATGACGATGCCCCAGAATCCCGTTGCCGGCGTCCCCAGCCATTGCAGATTGAAGAATCCGATGCCGGTCGCCTCGCCGATCGTGGAGAATCCTCGGACGAAGATGAAATACCAGATGTAGCCGAGCAGCAGCCCGCCGATGACGTTCGGCAGGAAGAAGATCGTGCGCAGCACACCTTTGAGCTTCAAATTCTGCGTCAGCAGCATCGCCAGGACGAAAGAAACGAGATTCGTCACCGCGACGGCCGCCACCGTGAATTTGGACGTGAACCAGAATGCCGACCAGAACCGGTCGTCTTCGGTAAAGATGCGCTTCAGATTGTCCAGTCCCACCCATTTGGCATGGTCCATATCCATGCCGTCCCAGCTGGTGAACGTGTAATAGAAGCCCATGAAGAATGGCAAGATGACGATCAGCGTAAAGAACAGGAGACCCGGTCCGACGAAGACGGTCTGCTGGATCCATTCACTTAACTGTTTGCGTTTTAACATAACCGCGCTTCCCCTCCTCTTGCATTGGTACGTTATTGGCTTAAGTATAAAACCGCCTTGGACCGCCGCACACCGAGGATGATGATGAACAAGGTGGAATATATTGACCTTTGGCCTCCACATCGGTTACTGTTGAACCATCCCACCTACGAATGAATTCAAACGTTTGCACAATGCCCAAATGTAAGCGCATACTAGAGATATCAGCTTGTACGCCAAGCTAAACCAACGTAGGTCGCCGCCTGCCTGCGCAAAGCGTGCGCTCCTGAACGCCGTAATACAAGATGCATGCAAGGGAGGGCCTTATCATACCCGGTTTCCCGTTATTCAAAAATACGATCCGCAACAAGCTCATGCTGCTGCTGCTCGCGGCCACGATCGTGCCGATCGCAAGCTCGATGGTCATCTCGTACATCGCGACCAAGAACTCGATCACCGAGGAGGCGGTGGCGACGAACGCCCGGCTGTTATCGCTCGGCAAGACGAACATCCTCAATTACATGAACAACATCAACCAGAAGTCGCTCGCGGTCTACAATTCGATGAACGTCCCGCGGTCGCTCTATTATCTGCTCGAGCACGATATGGAGGACGAGGTGTTCCCGAACGATCTGTCGGACGTCATCCGCAACCGCAATCTGCTCAAGGACCATCTGTACAACATTTATCAGAGCATTCAGGAGTTCGCCCAGGTCCGGCTCTACGTGGTCAAGCAGAATACGACGTATCTGCTGCGCAACGATGACCTGAAGGTCGGCCAGAACGAGCAGCGCCCAACCGACTTCAATTCCTCCGGCAAAACGTCGATCGAACCGACGCACTTAAGCCACTACTACGGACTCGATCTGAAAGGGAGCACGCAGGAGCCGGTCTTCACGCTCCATCGTCCGATCTTCCGCGCGCCGAGCGACGAGCTGCTGGCGAGGCTGTCCATCGACGTGAAGCTGAACGTGCTCGCCGACTTGAACCGCCAGCTGTATGACGAAGGCGAGCAATTCTACATCGTCGACAAGTCCGGGAGCGTCATTCTATCCTCCGAGGCAGAAGTGCCAGTACAGGAGAAGGTGCTCGAATGGTTCACGAAGGTGGCTCGGGCAGAGGAGGACAGCGGGCATATCGACTATAAGGGAGATGGCTTTGCGGGCATTATTTTTCACGATCGGGTCAAGACCTCGTATATGGACTGGTATCTCGTCAAATTGTCGCCGTACACCCATCTGTACGAACGGGCCGGCGGCATCGCCCGCATCAATGCCTTCATCGGGATCGGCGCGCTCGCCATTGCCGTGCTCGCCACGCTCTACGTGTCGCTGCGCATAACGAAGCCGTTGCTGCGCCTGATCGGCTACGTGAACAAGATCGAGACCGGCCAGCTGAATACCGCGATCGACATTCACAGCAATGACGAAATCGGCGTGCTCGCAAGGCGATTCCGCTCCATGATGCAGACGATCAACAATCTCATCTTGAAGGAATACCGGCTGGAGATCGCCAGCAAGACGAACCAGCTGAAGGCGCTGCAGGCACAGGTGAACCCGCATTTCCTGTACAACGCGATGCAATCGATCGGCACGGTGGCGCTGCAGCACAAAGATATGCAGGTCTACTCGCTGCTCACGTCGCTGGGCAAAATGATGCGCTATCAGATGAGCACCGAGCGGGCGGTCGTCGAGCTCGCCAAGGAGATCGATTACGTGCAGGCGTACCTCGATCTGCAAAAGCAGCGGTTCGATACGGCCCTCGAAGTCACCCTCGATATCGATCCGCGGACCAGACCGATCGTCGTGCCGAAGATGATCCTGCAGCCGATCGTCGAGAACTTCTTCAAGCACGGCTTCGTCCCGGACGGCCAAGAGCCCGCCAAGCTCAGGGTCGCGAGTTCGCTTGAAGAGGGCAGCCTGACGATCCGCATCGAAGACAACGGCAAAGGGATGAGCGAGGAACAGCTCATCCAGGCGATGCATCAGCTTACCCGCGGCGAGGCTGCGGCGGCGTCCGATTGGAACAGCCCGGCAAGCGAGGAGGGCGGGATCGGGCTTCGCAACGTGCTATCGCGCCTGCAGCTGCATTTTCACCCGAAAGCGACGCTGTCGCTCTATCCGGTTACCCCGCATGGCTTAGGGGTTATGCTACATATTCCGCTTGAGGAAGGAGCTGTATCTAACGTATGAACGTGTTGATCGTGGATGATGAACGCCATGTGAGAGAGGCTGTTAAGCTGCTGGTCGACTGGGAGTCGATGGGGATTGAGCATGTGCTCGAGGCGGCCGACGGCGCGGCGGCAGTGCAGCTCATCCAGGAGCGGAAGCCGGAGATTATCTTCACCGATATGATGATGCCCAATATGGGCGGCGTGGAGCTGCTCGCATGGGCGGCCCGGCATTCTCCGACGAGCAAACTGGTCGTGATCAGCGGGCATGACGATTTCGAATTCGTCCGCCAGACGCTCACTTACGGCGGCGTCGACTATATTCTGAAGCCGATCGATCCGCTGCAGCTGAACCAGGCGCTGACCAAGGCGATCGACGGCTGGCGCGCCGATGAGGAAGCCCGGCTGCGCGATCAGCGTCACGGGACGCAGATCCATCAGCTCAAACCCGTCTATCTGGAGCAATTCCTCTCTACCTTAATTACGGATCCGGGGGCTTCGACGGGCGCGGCGCAGACGCTCTGCCAAGAGTTCGGCCTAAGCCATCCGCCTGCGCGCGGCCGGATCGCGCTGATCAGCCTGGATCTCGCGCCGCCGACGCTGCGCCGGAAGTTCGCCGCAGGGTGGGACCTGTTGTATTTTGCCATCCTTAATATAGGTAACGAGCTGCTGCGGGAGCAAAAGCTCGGCTACGCCTTCCGCTGCCGCGGCTCGGAGAACGAGGTCGCGCTGCTCTTCTGGGGCGATGCGCCCGAAGCCGCCGGCGTGCTGGCCGAGATCGAGGCGGCGATCAAGCGCACGCTGAAGGCGCGGCTTGCCTTCGGCCTGGGCAATCCCGCGGCGCTGCCCGGCGCGCTTGGCGTCTCGTACCGCCAGGCCCGCCAGTCGCTCGCGCGGCGCAACCTCCTCGACGGGCGGCAATGGTGCCATCGCTCGGATGCGGGAGCCGTGGCGCCTGCATCCGCAGCGCCGCTCTTCAATGATTATGAGGAGCGGATCCGTTACGCGGTGCAGAGCGGCAACCCCGAGCAGATCGAGGCGGCGCTCGCGCCATGGTTCCAAGCGCTCAATCAGACCGCATACATCTCGCCCGAGCAGCTGCAGCTGTGGTGGCAGGAGATTGCGGTCGCCAAGTCCGTCTGGCAGCGCGATGGCCGTCCCGTCTCCGTATCCGGCGGCTCCGCAAGCTTCGTCATCCCGGCGGATGAGGAAGGCGCTTTTGACCTCAATGGCTGGAAGCAGCTGGTGCTCGAGCAGGTGTGCGAGGTAGGGAAGCGATACGCCGAGGCCGATCAAGACCGCGGCGTCATCCACGAGATCGCCGATTATATCGCGCAATTCGCGCATGAGGATATTTCGCTCCAGACGATCGCGGCACGCTTCTTCCTCAGCCGGGAGTATATCTCGCGCAAATTCAAGCAGGTGATGAACGAGAATATCTCCGACTACGTGACGCGGATCCGGATCGATCGGGCCAAGTCGCTGCTGCTCGCACCGCAGCTGAAAATATCCCAGATCGCCGAGAAGGTCGGCTTCCAGGACGAGAAATATTTCAGCAAAGTGTTCAAGAAACAGACCGGGTGCTCGCCCGGGGAATACCGCAAGCAACTTCATGACTAGTCACATGACTGCGGTAACTAGAGCGAGAGGGGAGGGCGGCGCTATAATAAGGTACATAAAGGCGCTGCACAATCCTCCAAGAGATCATCCAAAAATAAAGGCGTACCTCACATCTCAAGCGCTGCGTTCGCAGCATTCCCCGCTGCTTCCTTGGCAGCCATGCCGCAGACAGCCTTCTCCACGGCTGCGGCGAATACGTCCTTGTACGCGGCAATCACAAGCGGCCCCCAGCCGCATAGGCCAAGACGCAAGGTAAACGTGGGCTTATTGATCACTTTTATGCTAGTATAGAAGTTAGGGATTTCGGCTTCATCTCACTCCTCGAGGATGAAGCCGGCATCCCTTTTTTGTTTTGTGATGGTGATCGTTATTCACCTTGCAAGAATAAGAGGAAAGTGAACGACAATAATCACAAATGTCGATATTATTAACAGTTATTAACAATATTTATCTATGATTGACGAAACTTTAGGTGGGCTTTAATATTATATTAATTATTAAAATTGCATACATTGGCGGCAATAGATTCGTAATTACAGCATGCAAAAGACATAGTTTACTTCCATTAAGAACGACTAGCTTTGCATTCTTTTTTACTTCTTTGCTTTTATGGGCAAAAGCGTTAATGCCTCGCCGCCGTATTGCGTCAATTCAGAGAGGGGTAGAGCAAGTTGAAAAAGACGACCTGGTTAGCGCTAGTTATGTCCGCCGTCCTCCTTATCGCAGGCTGCGGAAGCAAGAACGAGAATAACAGCAATGCAAGCACGGACACGAGCAATGCCGGCACGGCAACCGAAGGCACCAACACCGGCGGCGGCAATGCCGATCAGCAGTCTTATACGATCGCGATCTCCCAGATCGTCGAACATCCGTCCCTTGATGCAACACGTGAAGGCTTCCTGGCGGCGCTGAAGGACGCTGGCCTCGTAGAAGGCGAGAATTTGACCGTCGATTACGAGAACGCGCAAGGCGACCAAACGAACAATAACACGATCGCGCAGAAAATCGCGGGCGACAAGAACGACCTGGTATTCGGTATCGCAACGCCTTCCGCGCAAGCACTCGTGAAGAACGTTACCGATCGTCCGGTGCTGTTCGCAGCGGTAACCGATCCGCTGGGCGCCAAGCTCGTGAGCAGCCTGGAACAACCGGGCGGCAACGTGACGGGCGCTTCCGATACGAATCCGGAAGCGACAACGAAGCTGGTTGAGTTCATCGCAGCGAATTTCCCTAATGTGAAGAAAGTCGGTCTGGTCATCAACGAAGGCGAATCCAATGCTGTCGTGATGGCAACCAAAGCCGAAGAAGAACTGAAGAAACACGGCATGGAGCTGGTCAAAGCGCCAGTGACGAATACATCGGAAGTCAAGCAAGCTGCCGAATCGCTTATTGGTCGCGTAGATGCATTCTACATTACGCTCGACAACATGGTCGTAAGCGGCGTAGACGCGATCCTCCAAGTGGCGAAGAAGAACCAATTGCCGTTCTTCTCCAGCGACCGCGACACGGTAGAGAAGGGCGCATTCGCGACTGTCGGCTTCAAATACTATGACCATGGCTACCAAGTTGGCCAGATGGCTGTCGAGATTCTGAAGAACGGCAAGAAACCTGCCGAGATGAACGTCATGATGCAGGACAAGCTGGACCTGATCATCAACGCGAAGGTCGCGGCGGATTACGGCATTACGGTAACGGACGAAATGAAGAACGCCGTAACCGACCAAGCCGAGAACCTGATTCAATAAGCAGTTGCAGCAGAGGGTGAACGTCCTTGAAGTTCACCCTTTTGTTGTTCAGTCGGGGCAGGCGGATCAGATGCCTCGCGACACCTACGATGACTCACAAAACTCTCAGGAGGTTCAACCCATGCTCAACTCTTTGACCGGAGCGATTGAGTCCGGACTGCTGTATGCGCTCATGGCGCTCGGCGTCTACATTACGTTCCGCATTCTCGACTTTCCGGATTTGACCGTAGACGGCAGCTTCGCCACAGGCGGCGCCGTAGCGGCCATCCTCATTACGAACGGCACGCCGGTGGCGCTTGCCGTGGTCGCGGCGTTCTTCGCCGGCGGCATAGCCGGCGCGATTACCGGCCTGCTTCATACGAAGGGCAAGATCAACGGCCTATTGTCCGGTATTCTCATGATGATCGCGCTCTATTCGATCAATCTGCGCATTATGGGCCGTCCGAATATTTCGATCCTCGATACGGAGCCGTTGTTCTCCTCGATCGATAATATTTGGGTCAAACTGATCGTCATCGCGATCTGCGTCTTCCTGGTCAAATTCCTGCTCGACGGATTCCTGCGCACCGATCTCGGTCTGTCGCTGCGCGCCACAGGCGACAATGCACGGATGATCCGCAGCTTCGGCGCGAATACCGATACGACCAAGATTCTCGGCATCAGCCTCTCGAACGGCCTCGTTGCGCTCTCCGGCGCGCTGATCGCCCAACAGACCGGATTCGCCGACATCTCCATGGGTATCGGCATGATCGTTATCGGTCTGGCTTCCGTTATTATCGGCGAAGCGATCTTCGGCGCGCGTACCGTCTTCTGGGCGACGCTCGCAGCCGTGCTCGGCTCGATCATCTACCGGATCGTCGTCGCGTTGGCCCTCCGCGTGGAATGGCTCGATGCGTCCGACCTGAAGCTGATCACCGCGATTATCGTTATCGTCGCGCTTATGGTGCCGACCATTAACCGCTCGATCAAGCAAAAATCGCTGGCGAAAAGACGTTCCGCCGAACTCGCTGCGCAAGCAGCAGCACCTAGAATGGGAGGTCCGCGCTAATGCTACAGCTATCGAACGTATCCAAGCTCTTCTTCCCGGGCACGCCCGATGAGAAGGTAGCGCTGGTCAACATTAACCTGAAGCTCAACCCTGGCGATTTCGTCACCGTCATCGGCAGTAACGGCGCAGGCAAATCGACGCTCATGAACGTCATCTCCGGCGTCATGACACCGGACCTCGGGACGGTGCAGATCGACAAAAACAATATTACCGGCCTTCCGGAGCATCGCCGCAGCCAATGGGTCGGACGCGTATTCCAAGATCCGATGGCCGGTACCGCGCCGAACATGACGATTGAAGAGAATCTCTCCATGGCGCATGCGCGCGGCAAATCGCGCGGCTTGTCGCTGGGCGTAACCCTGAACAAACGCAAGTTCTACCGTGAGCAGCTGCAGCGTCTCGGACTTAATCTGGAGAACCGGCTGCGCGCCAAAGTAGGCCAGTTATCCGGCGGCGAGCGCCAAGCGCTCAGCCTGCTGATGTCGACGTTCACGAAGCCGCAGATTCTGCTGCTCGACGAGCACACGGCCGCGCTTGACCCGGCACGCGCCGAGGTCATCACGAAGCTGACGGAGAGCATCGTGCGCGAGATGAACCTGACGACGCTCATGGTCACGCACAACATGGAGCAGGCGATCCGCCTCGGCAACCGTCTCATTATGATGGACAAAGGCCGGATCATCCTGGATGTAAGCGAAGATCGGAAGAAAGACCTGACCGTCGAGCAGCTGCTCGGCGAGTTCGAACAGATCAGCGGACATAAGATGTCCGATGACCGGGTTGTTTTCGGTTAATTCTATCGATAAGCATAATGAGCAAGGAGCCCTGGCACGAATGCCAGGGCTCCTTTTTTTGCTGCCTGCTATGGAATTAAAACGTGCCCGCGCTGTTGGAGACTTCGCTTGCCGCCTCGCCTTATCTTGCCTTATGTCTGGACCTGGACGGGATCGAGAATGTGCTGTTCTCCGAATAGGGAAGCCGAATCTGATCATTAGGCTCTTTCATAGCTGCGGCCTGCCATCGATAATAGCCATAGATGAGCAGCGACACGCCGAGAATGACGAAATAATATTGCCACGCCTTGATATTATGCAGCGTGGCTACGCCTGTGCGGGCCAGCAGCGGGAAGATGGCGAATGAAAACAAGGCGTCGGTCGCTATATTGGCCAAGCAATAAATCCAGAACCGCTCCGCCGTGAAGTAGAAAATCCAGAAGGTGCCCACCGCGAAAATCCCGTAAGCAAAGCTGATATCGATCTGATTGCCCCAAGGCACAATGTACTCGTGGATTTCCCACCATTGATACCGGTAGGCGATCATGAAAATAATCGTCATGACGAAACACGTGAACACGACGACGGGCATATATCGTTTAATCGATCCTCTGCGGGCGAGAAACAAGCTTACCCAAGGAAGGAGAAACAGCAGCCATAGCATACCTTTGATCATGGTTGCACCGCCTTTTGGTTGTGAGCTTTTCCCCCGTCGTAGGTTGCGCACTTCATGGAAATTGTATGCATACGGCAAATAACCGGATCGCTGAAAGGACCCGGTTATCCTGATGGTGTTATCCGTTGGACGCCACGGCTGCAAGCGCCCGCTCGTTCTGTCTGCGGTGATACAGCAAGTAATACGCAATCGTGGAGGCCGCGACGACGAGCCCTGCGATGAAATACATCGTGTGGTACCCGGTGTTGGCCGAGACGATGCCGAGTACCGACGACCCGATTCCGTATCCCCCGTCGAACATCAGGAAGAAGGTACCGGTCGCAAGGCCGCTGCGATGCGCCGGGGACGATTGGATCGCGATCGTCTGATAGCTTGGGAATAGTGCGCCATAGCCCAGACCGAGAATGGCCGCCGCCACGAGGAATAGCGTGAGCGAATGAGCGCCGCTCAGGGCGAACATGCCGACCGTGAAGAGCGCAAGCCCCGGGTATACGAGTATATTCGGACCCGAACGGTCGTACAGCTTGCCGGTGAATGGACGCGACAGCACGATCATCAGCGCGAAGACCGCGAAGAACACGCTCGCGTAAGCGCTCAAGTCGAGCGATTTGGCATAGACGGACAGGAAAGTCGTAATCGCGCCATAGGAGAAGGCCAGCACCGCGCCGGTCAGTCCGATCGGGAGCGCCTTCGGCTCGATGAATTGCCGCCATCCGCGCAGCGCGTCCTTGTCGCGGAGAACGGCCGCAGGAATTCGTACGCTTAATCCGCAGACGAGCGCCAGCATCGCTAATACGAAACAGGTGCCGAACAGCACCATATTGGAGCCGGCTTCGGTAATCATGAGGCCAATCGCGGGACCTACGACCATCGCCAGACTCATGAACAAGCTATAATAGCCGATGCCTTCTCCTTTGCGCTGCGCCGGTACCAGATCCATCGCAATCGCGCCGATCGCCGTCGCGCCAATGCCGAAGCCGATGCCATGGACGAGCCGCAGCACGAGCAGCACATAGTAATCGTCCACGAGCATGTAGAGGCCGCTGCACACGAAAAAGAGGCTAAGCGAGATGAGGACAAGCGTGCGTCTGCTGTATTGGTCCAGCCATTTGCCCGCGAGCGGCCGGAAGATCAGCGCGGCTACGACGAAGGTGGTCATGACCGGACCGATCTTGCCCTGGCTTCCGCCGAGCGTATCTGTAACGAAGATCGGCAGCGTGACAGCCAGAATATAGAACGTCATGAATAAGAAAAAGCTGCTGAAGCAAATCGCCAGAAAATCGCGGCTCCACAGCTTAGGCCTGTCTGCAAGTTGTTGTTGCATTAGGATTGTTCCCCCATTTCTTGAATCGCCTCTTCGGCGGCGTGCGTCAGCTTCTTGAGCAGCCTGCGCAGCAGCGCAACCTCCTCCTCGGTCATGCCATCCTGCACGAGGCGAATCACTTCATTCTCAATCGGCAGCAGGGTTTCGTTCAGCTCCCGGCCTTTGGGTGTAATGAACGCCAGGAAGGATCGGCGGTCAGCCTCATTGGCTTTGCGCTCCGCCAGTCCTTTGCGCTCGAGCTGGTCCAGAATCCGCGTAATGTTGGTCTGGTCCTTCTCCGCCCGGCGCGAGAGTTCCTTCTGGCTGATGCCATCCTGCTCATACAGCCGGTTCAGTACGCTCCACTGCTCCGTCGTAATGTCATATGGCTGATAACGCAGCGCCAACAGCAACGTAAGCCGCCGTCCCGCGTGATTCAGAATAAAGCCTAGCGAATCGTCGATATGATGCATTCCGTTCACTCCAACTCAATTAGTTGCTATAGCAATTATATGATGACCAACTAAATGTGTCAATGTATTGTCCGGCAAGGTGACCTTACCCTTTCTACTATTGGCGCAAAAATAAACCGACAGGGCTTAGCCGCCCCATCGGTTCTCATTGTCACACCTTATTCGCTGCTCTATTCGAGCGCAGGCTCCTCCAACTCCATCCATTGCTCGAAGAGCCGATCCAATTGTTGCTGCGCAACTTCACGCGCGGTCCAGAGACGGGCCAGTTCTCCCGCATCAGAGGTTCCACCGGCGATCGCCAGCTGTTCATCCAGCACAAGAAGCTGTGCTTCCGCCTCCGCAATGTTCTTCTCCAATCGCTCCCGGCGGCCTTGCTCGGACTTCGTAGCCTTGGCAGCCATTCTTTCCGCGGCGCGTTCTTCATCCGAATGATTAGCAGCGGCTGATGAGGCAGTCGTTCGTCCAGCGCCTCGGCCTGAGCTTAAGTCAGGCTGCTCCACGCTCCCTTGCTGCTTGCGCAACGCCACGTAATGATCGTAATCGCCATGATAGACCGTAATTCTGCCCTGTTCCAGCTCCCAAATCTTCTCCGCCAGCCGGTTAATGAAATAACGATCGTGCGTAATCGCCAGCAGCGTTCCCGGATATTCCTCCAGCGCCTCCTCGAGCGCTTCGCGGGAGGCAATATCCATATGGTTGGTCGGCTCGTCGAGAATGAGCAGATTGGGCTTCTTCAGGACGAGCAGCGCCAGCCGCAGACGCGTCCATTCGCCGCCAGACAGCTGCCCGACTTGCTTGAACACATCCGCGCCGTAGAACAAATATCGGGCCAGTCTCGACCGCGCCTCGCCTTCTTCCATGCCGGCCTGCTCCCGGTAGTACCCGAGCACCGTCTGACGCTCATCCGCCCTGTGCTCCTCCTGGGCCAGATAGCCGACATCGACCCGTGCGCCCAGCTCGAGCTTGCCGCTGTCCGGCTGCTCCTGTCCGAGCATCAGCTTGACCAAGGTCGATTTGCCGGCCCCATTGGGTCCAAGCAGCATGATCCGCTCGCCGTACTCCAGCAGACCGTCCGCTTGCCGCAGCACCTGCTTCTCCCCATAGGCCTTGTTGACCGCTTCGAAATGCAGCACGCGCTTGCCGGAGCGATCTGCCTGCTGAATACCGAATTCCGCATGCCGCCGATCCATAACAGGGCGCTTCAGCTTCTCCATTCGGTCGAGCGCCTTCTGCATCGATTGCGCGCGCCGGAAGAACTTCTCGTTGCCGCCGACCCGGCCCCATTCTTCCAACTGGCGAATCGTTTCCTTCATCTTCTTCATCTGCTTCTGCTGCTCTTGGAACTCGGCGAACTGGCGGAGCAGCCGCTCTTCCTTTTCTTTCACGTAGCCGGTGTAATTGGCGTGGTAGACCGACGTTTCGCCGTCTTCCAGATCGATGATCTTCGTCACCACCCGATCGAGGAAGGTACGATCATGCGAGACGATCAAGCATGCGCCCGCATAAACGTTAAGAAACTGCTCCAGCCATTCGACGCACGCCATATCCAGATGGTTCGTCGGCTCGTCGAGCAGCAGCAGCTCCGGGCTCTGTACGAGCAGCGCCGCTAGGCCAACCTTCGTCTTCTCGCCGCCCGACAGCGTCGCGAAGGATCGGTCATAATAGGCGCGGCTGATGCCAAGCCCCGTCGTCACTTGATCAATTCGGGCATCCAGCTCATAGCCGCCTGCCCGCTCGAACCGTTCCTGAAGGGAGGCATACTGGCCAAGCAGCGACTCCAATAGATCGCCGTCTGCGACAGTCGCCGGTTCAGCCATCCGTAGCTCCAGCTGCGTCATCTGCGCCTTGTCAGCCATTACGGCCCGGAACCCGGAAGCCAAAGCCTCGTAGACGGTGATCCGTTCCCATTCATCGGGGATCTGGGCCAAATAACCGATCTTCATCTCCTTGCGCACCGTGAGCTGGCCTTCATCTTGCTTCTCCGACTTGGCGATCAGCCGCAGCAGCGTCGATTTGCCGCTGCCGTTGCGCCCGACGAGCCCGACGCGCTCGCCTTCGTGAATCTCGAACGTCGCATTCTCGAGCACCAGCTGCGCCCCGTGGTATTTCTTCACTTGCTGACTATTTATAATGATCATCGTTAGATCCTCCTAAGTGATGGAGAGACGCTAACTACCCGTATTAAGCCGATATTTAAAGCAAAAAGAGCCGCGGGAAAATCCCCTGCGGCCCCTTATGGATCATCGATCCTTAATAAGGTGAAGGTAGGCATCTTCTCTCGAATGGTGAAACCGTATAGGCAAATTTGGACAGACTTCTCCCGTCTTGCGCAAATGCATGCACTTTGCCAGACATGATATGGATCAGCTGGCTTACACGGTTGTTCACCTTTTGGATATTCATCCTACCTTCACCTCCTGAATGAAAAAGTCAATTGATCAGCGCACCATCGGCGCAGTCTTTCTTACCTTACCACATGATTCATAATAATGGCAACTTCGCTTGAGCCTAATTTCATGCGAAAAACTGCGGCAAATACGCTTTGTTCTTCTCCAGCATCTCATCCAGCAGCACCTTGGCCACCCGTACCGACGGCACGAGCGGATGGGCTACCATCGCCTGCAGTGCAAGCGCGCGGTCACCGGTAACGGCGGCCTCGATCGCCAGCCGCTCATAGGTCTTCACCGCTTGGATGAGTCCCTTCGCCTGCTCCGGCACGCGGGTAACCGGCAGAGCAAGCGGACCGTCAGCCGTAACGACGCAGTTCACCTCGATGCAGGCATCAGCCGGAAGAAAATCGAGCGTCCGCCCGTTCGCGACATTCAGCGTCTGGATGTCCCGTTTGTCGTTGTAGAGCGATTCCATCAAATTGACGGCCGCTTCGGAATAGTAAGCGCCGCCCCGTTGCTCCAGCTGCTTCGGCTTCTCGCGCAAGTTCGGATCGCTGTACAGCTGGAACAGCTCATCCTCCACCTTCTTGACCACCTCGGCACGGGTTCCGCTTTTTCCCAACGCCTCGAGCTGCTCTTCGAGCATCGCATCGGGCATATAGAAGTATTTCAAATAATACGAAGGCAGGGCGCCCAGCGACTGCAGAAACTCGTGGTCCCACTCGGTCGCCGGCACATTCTTGCCCGAATATTCCTCGCGCTTGTCGAGCAGTTCCGGCAGACGGTTCACGCCTTCCACCTCAATCCGGGTTACCCAGTGCAGATGGTTCAAGCCGACGAATTCCGTATAGATTTTGCTTGACGGCACGTCGTATTTGGTCCCCAGCCACTTATGAAGCCCGATCGGCGCATTGCAGAGGCCGATGCTCTTCACGCTCGAGTAGCGGCTGATCGCTTCGGTCACCATGCCGGCGGGATTGGTAAAATTGAGCAGCCACGCCTGAGGGGCCAACTCCTCGATGTCCCGGCAAATATCGAGCAGCACCGGTATCGTCCGCAGCGCTTTCATCATCCCGCCCGGTCCCGTCGTCTCCTGGCCGATGACGCCGTGGGCATTCGGGATATGCTCATCCCACTTGCGCGCCTCCAATAGGCCGACGCGCATCTGCGTCGAAACAAAGTCCGCGCCTTCGATTGCAGCGCGGCGGTCGAGCGTCAGATGAACCTCGATCGGCAGGCCCGATTCCGCGACCATCCGCTTCGCCAGTTCGCCTACGATCGCAAGCTTATGCCGGCCCGCTTCGATATCGACCAGCCACAGCTCCCGCACCGGCAGATGCTCATAACGTTTGATGAAGCCCTCTACGATTTCCGGCGTATAGGAAGAGCCGCCGCCGATCACCGCGATTTTGAGTCCTTTGCCCATGCTCGTCACACCCTCTTCTTAAGATATGGAGATCGCACTGTACTCCGAGACCGTGCGCAGCTTCTCGTACACCTGCTCCGGCAGCGGCTGCCCGTCTGCCTCGAACGCCAGCCAGAGCGCCCCGATGACAGGTTCCGTCTGCAGCCGGACGATCCTAGCCGCCGGCGCTGCCGCCTTCACCGCGGCCTCGATCGGGTCCAAGACGAACGAGCCCTGCCCACGGGTTACGATACTCCCGGCCAGCACCACATCGAAGGCCTCCCCCGACATGCCCAGCCGATCGATCACCGCGCGAGCCGCCACGCCCAGCTCCTCGCCCTGAATCCGCAAGAGCCGCTCCGCTACCGCATCGACATCTTGCGCTGCCTGGAACACCAGTCGCGCGACATCGATCGGAACGGCCTTTTCGTGATCGAGGTAGTCGTCGAACATCGCTTGCACCGTCTGGTAGCCGAGCCGCTCCAGCAGCAGCCCCGTCAGCTTCGTCGGCTGTTCGCGTCCATCCCAGGCGCGGATGACCGACCGGAACGCTTCCCGGGCGAGTGTACCTCCGCCGGCGAAATCGCCGAACAAATAGGAGAAACCGCCGCATTGGTAGAACGTCCCTTGCGGATTCTTCCCCGCGCTGTTCGTTCCGGTCCCGCAAATGAGCACGACGCCGTAAGGACGGTCCGTTCCCGCGCGCATCGCGATCATCGTATCGCCGGTAATCTCATAATGCGGGAAGCCGAGGCCAGCGATCAGCGGCCGGAGGATTCGGTAATCGATCTCGCGATCCGCCCCCGCCAAGCCGAAACAGGCAAACGTAATCTGTTCCCGCTTCACATTCGCCGCAGCCAATGCCTCCTCCACCGAGGCGGTAATGTTCCGTTTGGCCTCTTCATAGCCGGTCTGGTGATTGCCATTGCCGCTCGCGCCTTTGCCGACTATACGGCCTGTTTCGTCAGCGATAAGCGTATACGTCTTGCTTCCGCCTGCATCGACGCCCAAATAATAGTTCAAGCGACTCTCTCCTCTACTGTGGACTGCTGCTTCCCTGTCTTACCGGTGCCGTCGATTCGCGCACGATCAGCTCCGGATCCAACTGCACGGTGACGTTCTTCTTCGCCGGTCCGTTCATCGCTTCCATGAGCAGCTCTACTCCTTTGCGGCCGATAAGCGCCGCCGGTTGGCGCACCGTCGTCAGCCGAGGGCGGAATTGCGAAGCGAGCAGTTGATCATCGTAGCCGACGATCGAGACATCGTCCGGCACGCGCAGGCCGTTATTCTTCAACGCATCCATGACGCCGAGCGCGATATGATCGTCGGAGGCGAATACGGCGCTCGGCAGCCGCCCCGCATCGATCCACCGGGTGGCGATCTCATAACCGGACGTAACGGAGAAATCCCCGCTTTCTAGCGCAAACGGCACAAGTCCGGCTTCTTCCATGGCGAACAGGAAACCCCGTTCCCGCTCCCGGCTGCTGAGGAACAGATCCGATCCGCGAATATGCGCAATACGTTGATGTCCCAGATCGATCAGATGCCGCGTCGCCTCGTAGCCGCCCTTGAAATTATCGACGATCACCGAAGAGACGGACGGATTACGGTGCTGATTATCGAGCATGACGAACGGAATCTGCTTTTTCTTCAGCTCCTGCACGAACTTCTCCTCGCGCACCGGGGAGAGCAGAATAACGCCATCGACCCGATCCTCTTGAAAAATCGACCCGCCTCCCTCGTCCGCTTCCTGCGTGACCGACAGCGCCAGATAATAGCCCTGTGCCGCGAGCAGCGCATTAATTTCCCGCACGATGCGGTCGAAGACCGAATCATGCAATGTCGTCAGCGCAAGGCCGATAATGCCGGTTCGGCCGCGAGCCAGACTGCGCGCCGCGGCATTCGGCTGATAATCGAGTTCCTTCATCGCCTTCAACACCTTCTCGCGGTTCTTCGGCCGGACCGATTCCGCGTTGTTCAGCACGCGCGATACGGTTACCACCGACAAGCCGGAGCGCCTTGCGACATCGAATATGCTCACCTTCAATTTCGTTCATCCTCTCGCTACAATCGATAAGCGTCCTCACCAAAAGTTTAAACGCTTTAACTTTTATGTAAAATAAAAATGGAGTTCCTCTAATGGATACGAGATGCCCGAACAACCCACCTCTGTCTAGTTCGATATTAGACAAATCAAATTCATACCCGGTCCACAAAAGTTAATGCGCTTTAACTATATGTCACTCATTATAGAGCACCGACTCCCTGTGGGCAAGGGGCAAAAGAATAGCGTACAACCAAAGAGCTTTTATCGCTCCATGCTGCATTCCCAATCTCTCGATTGGGAACGCAAACCAAAGAGCTTTTATCGCTCCATGCTGCATTCCCCATCTCTCGATTGGGGACGCAAACCAAAGAGCTTTTATCGCTCCATGCTGCATTCCCAATCTCTCGATTGGGAACGCAAACCAAAGAGCTTTTTATCGCTCCATGCTGCATTCCCAATCTCTCGATTGGGAACGCAAACCAAAGAGCTTTTTATCGCTCCATGCTGCATTCCCAATCTCTCGATTGGGAACGCAAACCAAAGAGCTTTATCCACCATATTTAGCCAACCATTCGGCCTGCCACGCCTCCATTGGCTTGCCGGTCACTTCCTCCAGCGTCCGGCCGTCCAATGAGCGGCTCGCCTCCTCCGAGGATTCACCCGGCGGGAACGAAATGCCGCCGATCGGCTTGCCGCCGCTCAAGAAGACCGAGACATTGATTTCCCCTGCGCCGAGCGGATGTCCGGTTACGACATACCGCTCGATCTCGACGGTTTGTCCGACATAAGGGGTCGGATCGACCTCCTGCAGCGCCCAATCCTTCATATAAGGCATCGAGGCGAGCAATCTTCCGTTCAGGACGTAACGGACGACCCCGCCTTTGTGCGATACAACCGTGTAGCCCTTGCTCGCCAAGAATTCGCTTGCCTCCGGCGATCCCTCATCCGAGCCGCCCGAGCAGCCTGTTACCAGCGCGAGCAGCATAAGCAGCGGAACGATATATTTCATCGCTAACATTCTCCCTTCATCGACCTGCAGCCGTGTTTACGCTTTCCCCATTGTAACGAAAGCAAGCCGCAAGTAGAAGAGGTTTCTCCGTGCGTCCTTCTAGCCGCCGCTCTTCCCGCCAAGGGCGCTACCCCTGAATCGGGCAACGAGTAGCAGGAACAGCGGAAGCGCGATCGCAAAGGTGCCCGTCGCCAGGACGTAGACCTGGTTGATAGCGAAGAAAGCGATAATATTCGGCGCGATCAAATCGGAGAAAACGATCAGGATCATAGCCATCGGGAAGGCAAGCGGCTTGTACTCCTTCAACCCCATCGCCTGCGCGGTGCCAAGACAGATGCCGTAGAAGCAGGTCGTCAGTTTGAAGTAAATCGAGAACAGCCAGATGATCGCCATCAGCGCTTCAATGCGCTGCAGGAACTCGCCGAGCTGAATTTTTTTGGCCAGCAGATAACTGGGATAGATGGCGTCCTTCGTCATCACTGCGCCGAAGGTCGTCAGCGATAAGAAGGTGACCAAGCAGAGCAGCACGCCGCCGATCGCGCAGCCCACCAAGAAGTTCCGGCGAATTCGCTCGGCACTCTCGACATAGGGGAAGATCATGTACATCGCCGCAAGCTCCAGGAAAGGGACCGCGATAAAGATTATCGAGCCCCGAACAACCGGCTTGATGCCGCCATAGAGAACGGGTTCGACGCGTGCGATTCGGCTCTCGGGCAAGACGAACAGAATGAGGAGCATGAGCATCAGCATCACCCATGGCGCCGAAATCTCCGCCGTACGGCCGATCGTCTCGATCCCGCCCCTCACCGCGCGGACGACGATGACGAGGAACAGCATGTACACCACATGAATCGGCGTGTTGGGCAAAATTTGCGTTTCCATAAAATCGCCGACCTCCCGCAGCAGCGTGGAAGCGATGAGCAGCAGGAATCCGAATACATAGAGCAACGACACAAAGCCGCCAACACGGGAACCGAGCAGCTGCCGCAGGATCTCCACCAGCGTCATTGCCGGAAACTTGCGCTGCAGCACCGTATAGAAAACGATGATCCCCAGTCCCACCAGCAACGCAAGAATGGCGGACAGCCAGGCATCCTTCAGAGCTTCTGACGCGATAAGCGCCGGGACGAACAATACCGTGTCTCCGATCGTGAAGAGACCGGCCAGCACCGTAAATTGCAGATTGCCGATTCGCCCCTGTTCCATCAACGCGGCTCTCCTTTCTGCGGCAGCGCCCCTTGCTCCTCACTGGAGCGGCTCCGCTTCATCTTCTGCCGAACCAGCTGAACCAGCAGCAGGCAGAGGGGCAACCCGACGCTGAACGTCCAATCGAACAAGGGGTATACCTGCCCGATTTCGCTAATCCCGATGACGCTGGGGGCCAGAAGATCGGGCAGCACCATCAAGATCATTGCAAGCGGCAGCGTCAGCAGCCGGTAATCCTTCAGCTTGAACAGTTGGGCGGCCCCCAGACATGTGCCGTAGAAGCTGATGATCAGCTTGAAGAACAAGGTGAACAGCCACGTGATCGCCATTATGACCTCGATCCGCTGCAGAAACTCGCCGAGCTCGATTTTTTTGGCCAATAGATAACTCGGATAGATGCTTTCCCTCGTAATGACCGGACCGAAGACGGTAAGACAGAAGAAGATAATGACGACCAGAATGAGGCCTCCCATCCCCGATCCAAGCAGCAGCGGCTTGCGCAGCCCCTTCCCTTGCCTTAACCTGACGAATGGCATCACCATATAGAAGGCTACGGGCTCCATGAAAGCGTAGGCCAAAAAAATATACATCCCTGCCAGTATAGGCTTGATCCCTTCCGCCATTACTGGCTCGATGTGATACAGCCGGCTTTGCGGCACGACGAACATGATCAATAAGGTAATCAGCATCACGACCCACGGAAACACGATTTCCGCCGTTCTCGCGATCGTCTCGAGGCCGGAACGCACCGCTTTGACGCTTATGACGAGAAACAGCAAATAGATGAATTGAACCGGCGTATTGGGCAGCACATGGGTCGTCATGAAATCGCCGAGCACCCGCAGCATCGAGGCCGCCAGCAAGAGCAGATAGCCGAACAGAAAGAAGAACGACACCGCCCCGCCCAGCCAGCGCCCAAGAAGGTTCACCGACACATCCACTAGGGTCATAGCCGGGAAGCGCTTCTGGAAGGCCGCGTAGAACCATATCAGTCCTAGTCCCGCCGCAACGGTCAACAATCCGGATATCCAGGCATCCTTACCGGCTAGCATTGCCGTGGACCCCGGCAGCACCAGAATGGTATCGCCCAATACAAACAACACCATCATGATCATCAGTTGCTGCGCGCTAATTCGTCCCCGCTCCATGTCCATGGGGCCTCCTTAAGTTACACGTTTATTGCAGCATCGCGAAGATTCGTTCCGCCAGCGGTCCATAGATGACCTCCAGCCATTGATAAGGGCTCGGCAGCGGTACGGCCAGCGCATGCAGCACGCAAAGCGTAATGCCTATGGCAAGGAACATAAGGAAGATGACCGCTTCCTTCTTCCTCTGCGCGCGGAGCAACCGAGGCAGTTCATAGCCGGCGAACAGCAACCCCGCGCCGAATGAGGCAAGCACTCCCCACATGGCTATTCCTCCTGTTCCTGCAGGAAGGATCTCGATTTCGTACCGACCCTGCGAATGTTCCAATCCACGTGAATGACCGGCTCCAGCTGCTCGAACAGGTCGGTCCATTCTTCGCGGTGCTGCTTCCAATAGCGGGGCGCTTTGCGCTCGACGAGCTCTCCGAAGCCGAAGATATCGGAGTGGAACTGCTGCCCCCGCTTGATCGTATCCTTCACAATCATAACCACTTTGTAGCTGGCCAGCTCGCTAAGCTTCACCAGCGACTCCTCCTTATTCAGATCGAGCCCGCAAGTCTGTTCATTCACGTCCGCTTCAATACGAACGTTAAGATGAATTTCCGGCTTGTCCTTCACGAACTTCACCTTGCTCTTCGTATCCGCGCGGATAATGCGGAACGAGGTATACTGCTTCGGTCCGCACTGCACGAAACCAACCGTACGCACGACCTCGTTGCGGATATACTTATAGCCTTTGCTCTCGTTTTCGTTCAACCAACCCACGAGCTTATCTCCCCGGAATACGCCGAGCGAAGTATACGACAGCCGTGCCAGATCGCTAATATTCTCGATGTTCTGCTGCGTAGCCCCTTTATCGGGGTCGCCGTCGATCCGAATGCCCGTCAAGACCAGCTGCTTGCCGCCAGTTACCAGATCGTCGATCAGCTGAACCAGATGCATGCCGGTCACCGGCGCCCATTCCTTGCTGCTCGTCTCCAGCGCGCTGAACATCTTGTTGCCGGGAATCTTGTTGATGGCCGTGAAGATGCTTAGCACGTTGTTGGCCGTCGTCTTCCGCGCCAGAATGATATAAAAGTCGGTTCGCATCTGCCGGTCGCGCGAGATGAAATCCATGACTTTGCCTATGCCGTCCTCGCGGGCCAATTTCTCGCCGACCACCACCATCCGGACATGGGAGAGATAGAGCGGATACGGCGCCTTTACGCTAAGGCGACCAATGGCATCATCCACCGTCACGCCTTCGGCCTCATAAGCGACCACCGGAGCAGACCCGCTCGCCGTACCGGTTGCGCGGGCCACCTCGTTCGGATCGAGCACTTGAATCGTTACGAGAATTTTATCCCCCTTCTTATCGAAGCCCATCGTCGAGACAATCGATAGGTCGTTGAGCTCATGCCGGTCCCAGCAGCCCGGAAGCAAGAGAAGCATCGCTGCGGCGAACAACAGTCTGCATGCTAAGCGTGTCATCCGCTACTCCTTTCCGGAAGGCTTCGGTACGGGGGGCCTTTGACGGGTCTGATTGCGATTCACGAGTGACAAAGGACGCTTGAGCATTTTCCAGATCGGCGCCCGGAACCATACCCCGTCCTTTTGATCGGCCATTATGAATGGCGCATAGGGTTTCAGATAAGGCACCCCGAAGGAACGCAGCGTGTTCAGATGCAGGATCACGTAGGTAAGGCCTACGAAAATGCCATAGAGACCAAACATGGCGGCGAGCCCCATTAATGAAAACCGCAGCAGGCGGATCGGCACCGCAAGACTCGAATACGGGATAACGAATGTCGTAATGGCCGTAAGCGATACGATAATAACCATGCCCGGCGAGACCAAGCCGGCTTGAACGGCCGCCTCGCCCAGTACGAGTGCGCCGACGATGGAGATCGCCTGACCGATCGCTTTCGGCATGCGAAGACCCGCTTCGCGGAGCAGCTCGAAGGTAATTTCCATGATGAGCGCCTCGACGAACACCGGGAACGGTACGCCGGAACGCGACGCCGCAATGCTAATCAGCAAGCTGCTGGGCAGCATCTCTTGATGAAAGGAAGTTATGGCGATGAAGGCCGCCGGGGCCAGCATGGCGATGAACAGCGCGACAAGCCGCAGCGTACGAAGGATCGAACCGATATCCGCCCGCTGATAATAATCATCCGGTGATTGCAGGAATTGAATGAACAAGGCCGGCACCAAGAGGACAAACGGCGTCCCGTCCACGATGATCGCTACCCGTCCTTCCACCAAACCGGCGGCAACCACGTCCGGCCGCTCCGTATTAAACACCGTCGGAAAGTAGGTGAGCTGCTCCTCTTGAATGAACTCTTCAATGTTGCCCGATTCGAAGATCGCATCGATATCGATTAGGCTAAGGCGGTGCCGGACTTCGTTCAACACTTCGTCCGCTACGATACCGTCCATATAAACGATAGCCAGATCGGTCTGCGTCAACCTTCCGACCGTCTTGTACTCGACTTGCATCGTGGTGGATTTAATTCTGCGGCGCAGCAGACCAATATTGGTCTTAAGCGTCTCCGTGAACGCTTCTTTGGGTCCGCGAATGACGTTCTGCGTGGAAGGCTCGTCGACGCTGCGCTCCTTCCATCCCTTCGTATCGAGGCTCAATGCCGTCTGGTCGCCTTCGAAGAGCAGCACCGAATTGCCGGTCAGGAACGCTTTATAGAGCGATTCGAGGTCTGTAATCTCCTCCACGTCGCCGATATAGACGATATGTTCTTTGGCCCGTGAAGCGAGGGGGATTTGCCCTATGCCAAGAGGCATATCCGCGAGCATCAGCGGACGAAGCACCATGCTCTGTATGGCGTTGGCATCGGCCAGGCCATCCGCATAAATAATCGCGGCGGGTACCTCCCCGCTGCGGCCAGCTTGAAATTCCCGTATGATGATGTCGCCGCTCGTGCCGATCGCCTTGCGGATGACGGTAAGATTGCGGTGAAGAGAATGATCTAGCGGTGCTCGCTGCTGCGTTGTCAATCGTCTCACCTCTCAATACAAAAAATGGGAAGGTGCTATTACTGTTACCAAAACCGTCTATGGCTATGAATGAATGGGATAATTAGGATTGACAGACACGATTAAGTTGTGGCTATAATGGGAGCAGATTGATCGTGAACGCGCGTTCACAACGTTAATTGGCCTGTTACTGGCAGGCCAATATAGGGAGGGCGAGCGAAGTGTGGTAGACGCGAATCGAATTCGTTCCATTACTGTTAATCAAATCGGGTACCCGCAAGAGGGCAGGAAGCTTGCCGTATTCACGGCCGAAGGTTCGTTCCAAGTCCGGGAGGCCGCAAGCGGCAGCCTCATCCATCTCGGTGCGACGCAGCCGCTCGCATATGATGAAGCAAGCGGCCAAGCCGTGGCCTTCGGCGACTTCAGCGCCGTGAACCAACCCGGCCGTTACTATATTGAGCTCGAAGCAAGCAAGGCGCGTTCCGCCGTGTTTACCATTGCCGCGAGCCCCTATGAGGACGTTCATCTTGGATTGTTGAAAGCGTTCTATTATTACCGATGCGGCACCGAGCTGACCGAGGAGTTCGCCGGACCTTGGGCGCATGGCGCCTGCCACCTTGCGGATGGCACGATCCACGGCGATCCTTCGCGCAGCCAAGATGGCTGCGGCGGATGGCACGATGCCGGCGATTACGGCAAATATGCCGGGCCGGGAGCCAAGGCGGTCGCCGATCTGCTGCTTGCGTTTGAATGTTATCCCGGCGCGTTCCGCAAACCCGTGCCGCTCCCGGAAACGGACGGCTTCATGCCGGACGTGCTGCATGAATGCCGCTATGAGCTGAACTGGCTGTTTAAGATGCAAGACCTTGTGTCCGGCGGCGTCTATCACAAGCTGACGACCCCTCACTTCCCGCCGCTCGCTACACGGCCGGAGGATGACCTGTCCCCGCTTGTGTTCTCCCCGATCTCGGCGACGGCGACCGGCTGTTTCGCAGGGGTAATGGCCATGGCGGCTCGCGTCTACCGGCCATACGACGAGCCTTTCGCCCTGCGATGCCTGCAAGCGGCGGAAGGGGCCTGGGCTTGGCTCCGTGAGCATCCTGACGTGCCGGGCTTCAAGAATCCACCGGATATCAGTACCGGCGAATACGGTGATAAGCAAGATATCGACGAGCGCTATTGGGCGGCCTGCGAACTCTATCGGACGACCGGCCAGTCCGTCTATCATGAGGCGCTTCAGGCTTATAGCCGCGAGGATTTTTACAAATACGGCCTAGGTTGGGCGGATATGAGCGGTTACGGCACCATCGCCTATCTGCTCGGCGGTGACGACCAAGCCGATCCGGCTCTTTATGCTTCGCTGCTCGACGGACTGCGGCAGGAAGCAGATCTTCTTACCGTCCAATCCGAGCAGGACGGATATGGCCTCTCCCTGCTGCCTAGCCAATATATCTGGGGCAGCAATATGCTCGTCATGAACCACGCCATGCTGCTGCTCTTCGCCTACCGGCTGCTAGCTGACCGCCGTTACGAGGAGGCTGCCCTCTCGCACGTGCACTATTTGCTCGGCCGCAATGCGATGGATACCAGCTATGTGACGGGCTTCGGCGACCAGGCTTACCGTAATCCGCACTATCGCCCTGGCGTCGCCGACGACATCGAGGAACCGGTGCCCGGCTTCGTCTCCGGCGGCCCGAACGCCGGACTGCAGGATGAGTGCGCGAAGGCTCACCTGACAGGCAAGCCGCCGGCGCAGTGCTTCATCGATCACGAGGACAGCTATGCGACGAATGAAGTGACGATCTATTGGAATTCGCCGGCGCTGTTTGTCGTTTCCCATTGGGTGAGGTAGGGGCGTTGCCCCTTGGACCCCTGGATTAACATTTAGGGTTATCACCCTTTGAAACCCATTTTTTTCACCTCGCCCCTTCCCCCTCCATTGGAGGGGAACCAGAGGGCAACTGCCCAGCTTATGCTTCCGAAGTGAGTTTTCCATCCGGAAAACTCTGAGGACACCCGTAAGTAGCGTGGAACGTAGCGCGGCCGTCTTCGGTCTGTTCTTTCGTGGGTGGCACGCTTTTGTCCTGGCTGAATCTTGCATGGCGATTGGACATGCAGATTCAGCGAGGACAAAGCTACGGCTTCGAGCTTCGTTCGCGGCTTTGATGCCTCGGGTGGAGACTTGGCACGTTGGTGCGCCCATGTTAGCAACAGCTGACACTCGCTTGACGTCCACTTTGTGGACACGCTTTACTTAATTACAATGAAAAAAGGCAAGTGATCCATCCATGGACCGCTTGCCTTCTCTGTTGTATCTATATAAAAATCCCGCGCTTATGCTCCTGCGATCGCTTCGATGTCGAGCGTGAATTTCACCTCGTCGCCGATCAGGACGCCGCCTGTTTCCAACGCCGCATTGTAAGTGAGGCCATAGTCGCTGCGCTTCAAGCTGCCTTTGGCGCTGAATCCGACCTTCGCATTGCCCCATGGGTCTTTGCCCGTGCCTTCGAACGATACTTCGAATGTCTCTTCCTTCGTGACGCCATGCAGCGAGACGTTGCCCGTCACGTCATACTCGCCATCATCCGTCTTCGTAATCTTCGTCGCTTGGAATACCAGCTCCGGATAGGTCTCTACATTGAAGAAGTCCGGGTTACGCAGGTGAGCGTCACGATCCGCATTGCGCGTATCCACGCTCGCCAGATCGATCTTGAATGAGATTGCCGCGTTCGACAGATCTGCCGGATCCGCCTCGATATCCGCGCTGAATTGATGGAACGAACCTTTTACCTTCGCGATCATCATATGCTTTACCGAGAAATCCACGCTGCTGTGCGCCGTATCTACCGTCCATTTTGCCATTATGAATAACCTCCCATATTAAGTTACTATTAATTAGTCACTAACTAATCTGCATGTGTTTATTGTAGGGTTAGTGGTTCACTTTGTCAATCTACTTTAAAAAATAATGTTGATAGCTTGTCACAACTTCATTACTGACCATGAATAGGCAGTGGTAAGTTGAGACAAACGCCAATTGGATAAAATTTCTGGCACTCATTTGTCTTTCTTGGAATTGTTCCCGGGCTACGTGGAGACAGTAATGGTGGGCGGACATTCAGATAACAGGAGGGACCTGCTTTGAATATTTTGCGCGACGAACTGAAGAAAACGAAGAGTGGTTATGAGATCACCATCTACTTAGCGGATAATCAGACCGAGTTCGCCGAAGAACTTGGTAACGGCGGGAATAGCGGTGCTAAGGCGAGCATCGCCGATTACGTCAAAAAGAAATACCCGAATCTGAAAGTAACCGTAGCAAAAGTCGTGCTCGGCGGTGTCGTCCTCGGTACGATTCCACTTGCCGGCGGCGCGGCTTCGGCAGCAGCTGCAGGTCCGACTGACCTTGACAAAGCTTCCGGTTACGCGAAATCGGCGATTGAGCGTCTGGTGACGCAAGGCGTTATTACAGGCGACCAAACGGGTGCCTTCAATCCGACAGGCACGATGACGCGCGACGCGCTGACGACGGTGCTCGTCAAAGCACTCGTAGGCCAGACGGATCTGGTGAATCCGGAGACACCTACCTTTAAGGATGTACCGAAAACGCACTGGGCTTACCAATACATCGAAACAGCCGTCGCTAAAGGCTGGATCAAAGGTACGAGCGGTGACACGTTCAGCCCGACTGGCACACTTACGCGCGAGCAGCTGGCTACGATTCTTGTTCGTACGCTCGGCCTCACGGACGATAACATCAAAGGTGCCAGCAGTGCACTGACCTTCGCGGATAAAGATGCAATCTCGTCCTTCGCCCAGGATTCGGTTGCCTTTGCGGTCGCGAACGGTCTCATGACCGGTGCGGACAATAATCAATTCAACGGCAAAGGCTCCGCGACTCGCGAGCAGGTAGCCGTTGTCGTGGACCGCTTCGTCACGAACAAGGACAAACTGCAAGAAGCTGCGGACGCGGTCAAGAATGCTTCGTTCACGGCAACAGCCGGCGACCCGAACACGATCACGATCGCGTTCAAAACGGCAGTGGACACTCTGGCTGCAGAAGACGTAGCGGTCAAAACCGCAGACGGCACTGCGCTTAAAGTGACTGGCGTAACGCTGAGCGAAGACAAGAAAACAGCAACCGTGAAGACCGACACGATGACAGCTGGCACAGCGTACACCGTAACGGTATCGAAAGAAGCCGTCAAAGGCTCCGCAACTGTTACGGCTCCGGCAGCACTGGAATACAGCGCGAAGCCGGTTGGCGTGAAGAAAATTCAAGTCAACTTCGGCACAGCGGTGGCTGATACGGCGGCTGTTAAGATCGGCGTGAAGAACCCTACGGGTACAACGCTGACTGTATCCGATGTGGAGTATTCCGCAGACAAAACATCTGCAACGGTTACGGTTGCCTCTAACCTGGTGGCTGGTACTTATACCGTTACTGCCGGTGGCGTACAGTCGACGGATCTCTCGACGACATTCACTGCAGAAGCAGAAAAAGTGGCTAAGATCGAGTTCGCTTCGGATAAAGCCGTTATTGGCCGTGTTACCACTGCTAACGATCCCAATTTCGGCAATGCTGATCCATTATCGATCACGACACAATTTAAGATCACAAACCAATATGGCGAAGATATCACCAAGGCTAAGCAAAGCCAGCTGACTATCTCTGCAGGCAAAGGTACCTACACGCTACCATCGACGGGTACGCTTAAGCTGACATCTACAACTGCTTATGAAGAAGGCGATACGGTTACTGTTACGACCCTTGATTCGGATACCAATACATTCGCCTCCGCAGTTCTGACTGTATCGGCCCCAGCAAAGGTCTCTGAAATTACAATCGACCAGCTGTATAACGAAGACAACGATACGCTTGATGTCGGCGATACTGCAGGTGACTTCTCGCTGGTACTTACAGCGAAGGACCAGTATGGCATGAACATCACAGACCCATCCTTCTTCGCCAAAGATACCGTGGTTTCGGTATCTAACACTTCGGTTGTCAATGTAGACGGTGGAGCTTCCACGCCGAACGTTACTTATGATGAGTCGTTGGATAAGCTGGTACTTGGTCTTGTTGAGCCAACTACGAATAACAATAAGATGACGGCTGGCACTTCCAAAGTCACCATTGTATCGAAGACGACTGGTAAACTGGCCTCCTTCGACGTAGTCGTCAAAGAGGATGTCATGGTCGATACGATTTCCCTGTCTGCGCCTACTGTTGCAGCTGCTGGTTCTTCGATCTCCGTCCCATTCTCGGCAATCGATCAAGATGGCAAAGAGATGACCTCGGTAGACGAGTTGACAGCTGGCGTAAGTTCCATCACGCTTAGCGATGGCAAATCGTTGGGCAACGGTATTAGCTTCAAGAAAGACCTGGCGACGGGGAAAGTTAATATCAATGTTGAAGCGATCGCCAATACTGGAACCTACACAATGACCGTTATTACGGGCACGAATAAAGTATCGACGCTCAAGCTGGTGGTAACGGACGCTAAAGTTCCAACTACGATTTCGACGGTTACTGATCTGACCAAAACGTTTGCTATTGATGCAGAAGGCGAATTCGATTTCGATAACATCACCATTCTGGATCAATACGACAGCGAAATCACGCCAACTTGGGGTAGTGGTGCAAATGAATATCGCTTGACGGTTACACCTAGCAACGGTTACCTGACCTATGAGGACGGTTCAGGTGGTGCATTAACCGAACTGACAGATGGCGGTGTATTCGTTGCAAATACGAAAGGTACAACAACGGTTGACCTCGTCCTGCAGCAAAATGTATCCGGAGTCTGGACAAACGTAGCCGACTACTCTTTCAAAACGAAAGTAGTCGAGAAAGACGATATCAAGTCTTACGAGCTAACGGATATTAGCACGCTGCTTAACGACGGAGCAACAGGCTACACAAGTGACCATGACCGCACGGTTGTCGTGAACGGCTTGTTGTCAGATGGATCCAAAGTTACGGTTCCGACGACAGAAAATTACTACACGATTACGACTTCTAACCCAACAGATCTCACGGTTACCGATGGCGTGCTGACAGCAAGCTATGATGGTGCTGACTTCGATGATAATGGTAACCTGACAGAAACGGTCTTCGTAACCGTCAATGATTCGAAAGGTACTGTACTCGAGAAAACAGTTACCGTCTCGAATAACGCGGTTAAATATACGAAGTTGGAGCTTGTTGACGGCACATACGGCAATAAAGAGAACGAAAATCAAGTTTCTATTGGGCTCGCGGCGCTTAAAGGTCTCGATAACACAGACACAACAACTGTTGCGGCAGCCGACCTTAAGATACTTGCCGCAGATGTCGTTAAAGCAACCGATCAGTACGGCGTCGAAATCAAGACCGACAACTATTCCGTTGTTGCATCTGGCTTCGATGGCGCTACATCCCTTACCGATCTCGGTACAGGCGACTCGTTCTATCTTACCGCTGTTGCCGGCGGGCAGAAGATCGTCTTCCAAGTTACGATCTCGGGCGCTTAATAACAGCAACCTCAAAAACCCAAGACCATCCGGTCTTGGGTTTTTCCTTTTCTTTTCCATATCATCGCACCCCGCACCCACCTGCCGAATACCATGGATATTGGCCCATTTGAATAACACATTCGGGAGGTACTTACGCATGTCCAACAGCTACAACAATTACAAACCATCGCCTTATCCGGTGTATCCGTACTATAGCAAGGAAACGAAGATGACCGAGCAGCCGATCGCGTTCCCGCCGCAGCATCAGCCGCAGCAGCCCGGGATGGAATATCTGATGCAGCCGCTGCCGATCGTGGAGAATCCCTCGTACCTGGGCAGCCACAAGTTGAAGCACAAGGTCGCGATTATTTCCGGCGGCGACAGCGGTATCGGACGCGCCACGGCGATTGCTTTTGCCAAGGAAGGCGCTGCCGTCGTCATCGTCTACCTCGACGAACATAAGGACGCGGAGGCGACCAAGAAGCGGATCGAACAACTCGGCGGCCGCTGTCTGCTGATCTGCGCAGATTTGCGTCTTAAGGCCAACAATCAAGCAGTCGTCGATGCGACGATCAAGACGTTCGGTCAACTCGACATCGTCGTGAATAACCTCGGCGTGCAATATCCGCAAGAGAGCTTGCTCGATATTACGGAAGAACAGCTCGTCCATACGTACCAGACGAACATCTTCTCCTTCTTCTTCATGACGCAAGCGGCGCTGCCCCATCTGAAGTCCGGCAGCTCGATCATCAATACGGCCTCCATTACCGCCTACCAAGGGGAGAAAACGCTGATCGACTACTCGTCGACCAAAGGCGCGATCGTCTCATTCACCCGCTCCCTGGCCCTAAATCTCGTGGACAAAGGCATTCGCGTCAACGCCGTTGCCCCAGGACCGATCTGGACGCCGCTCATCCCGGCTAGCTTCTCCGCCGAGCGCGTCGCGACTTTCGGCACGGATACGCCGATGAAGCGCGCAGGGCAGCCGTTCGAGCTCGCGCCGACGTATGTGTACCTGGCCAGCAGCGATTCGGGTTATGTCACCGGCGAGACGCTGCACGTTAACGGCGGCGATTTCATTACGTCTTAACGCCGGCTTAACGCCGCATAACAGCGAAACCCGCGGGCGATAATAAAAAAGCCCCCATCCAAGGATGGGAGCCGCCGCCCGCTTTACTTCAATAATGCTGTACCGTCATCTCATTGAACAATGCTGTGTGCCATCTCATCTCATTGAACAATGCTGTGAGCCGCTATAACCGCGTACAAGCCAATGTTCTTCCCTTGAACAATGCTGCACGCCATCATACCTGCGTGCAAACCAATGTTCAAGCCAATCCGCGAAGCGCATGCGTACCACCATTCATCGCTTCTTTCGCCAAGATGTACATCGCACAGCTCCAGCCCAGCGGATTGTTCGGATTCGGCACTTTGGTGCCGCTGTAATACAGCTCCGGCAGCTTACCCGGACCGTCCATGGCCGCTTCAGATCTGCGGACATATTCCGCTGCTTTCTCCGGATGGCCCAGCTCCATGTGACAGAGCGCCAGCCAAGGCAGGCCGAAGGTCCACTCCGCTTCCGTCCCGTAATAGAACTCCAGCGGATTGCTGCGCCCGTGCGTTTTCTCAAGCGTGCTGTAGTAGCTGTCGCCTTCGTAGCGAATGACGCCCCGTTCCCGGAGCAGCCTTTTCTCCACGTTGGCAACGATTGCTTCGCCCAGCACGCCCGTGAACAGGCGATACGGATAGACGAGGCTGAGCTGCGCCAGATCGGCCGGCTTATCCGCACTCTCGCGCGGGAACAGCTGCATCAGCGTTCGCAGTCCTTGCTGCACCGCTTCCTCCGGCACGTGAACCAGCTTCTCCACTGCTTTGAGACCCGACACGCAAGCCCCGACGGAAGAGGTGTGCACCTCGCGCCATTCTTCCCACATGCCGTTATCCGGATCGTGCCAGTACTCCACCTTGCACAGATAATTGACAAGCTTCTGAACGATCTCTTTGTCCTTTTTATCCCGCAGCATCTTCTTGCCCCGGGCAGCCCCTTGGCCGATCCCGAACAGGAAGGCGCCAATCATATCGTGCTGAATATGGCCCCATTCCTCGGGGATCTCCCGAACCTCATCATGCGAATAGCGGGCATGCAGGTATTCCCACTCCCACTGCGGCTTATGCTTGCACAGAATATCCAGCTTCCACTCATACTCCCGGAACAGGTCCAGCAGCCGGTAATACGTCTGCTCGTACAGATTCGAGGGCTTATCGAGGTAAGGAAGCGCCATATAGACACAGTCGCGAATCCATACATACTTATAGTCCTGCGAAGGACTTGCTACATACAAGCCGTGAGGCAATCGAAGCTGCTCCAGCACTCGGTAACTTTCGGACAACATATCTGATCCCTCCTCCAATAGTGAACGACCCTATTAAAGTTAATCTCTCTGTTATCCAGTGTGACCCGAATCTAGCAGGTTCAAACGGTGATTGCTTGTAATGCTTGGTATAGCTTATGCACATTGTTCGGAAAGTGTGCGCTTTCAGTCCAATCCCCCTCAATCCTCCCCTTGCAAGGCGGACAGGCAATCGCCGATTGTACGTGGCGGGACAAGCTCCATTCCGTGAGGATACGGGGCTTTCCGCATGCAAAAAGGATAAGCATGGGCTTGATCGCCCACGCTTATCCCTCTTGTTCGCGGCCTCATCCGGCCGGCATTCACTTGAAATTCCGCCGAATGCGCCCTATGCCAGCTGCGGCTTAGGCATATGCTCGATCGCATCGTCGTTCACCGGACGCGGCGCTACCCGATCGTATACGCCGGTCGTCATCTCGCCGATGCGGTCCCAGTTGTAGCGCGTGTTCACTTTGTGGAACGCTTTGCGGGACATCGCCTTGGCCATATCCTCGAACTCTAGCATTTTGACCGTATGCAGCGTCAGGGAAGCGGCATCGTCCGGCAGTACGGTGAACCCATCCACGCCGTGCTGAATAATCTCCTGCAGGCCGCCCGTGCCCGATACGATAACCGGCGTGCCCGCCGCCATCGCCTCGAGCGCCACGATGCCGAACGGCTCATACAGGCTCGGGAATACCGCCACGGCCGCAATCTTCAGCAGCTCGTTACGCATCTTGTCATCGGCGTAGCCGACAAAATCGACTTTGTGCGCCACCCCGATGCGATACGCCAATTGCTTCAGATCCTCCTGCATCGGGCCATGGCCGGCGATGATCACCTTCGCCTCCGGGCAGCTCGCCAGGACCGAAGGGAAGCTCTCGATCAGCACGTGCACGCCTTTCTCGCGTACAAGGCGGCCGATGAACAGGATGACCTTCTCCTCCGGACTCGCATAGCGGGATTGAATCGCCGCCGCGTTCTCTTCGACCCGCACGACGGCTTCCGTCTCCACCCCGTTCGGAATCGTATCGACCTTATCGGCCGGCAGATGGAACAGGCGAAGGACCTCCCCGCGCATATATTCGCTGCAGACGATGACGCGCCATGCCTCGTAAGTGAGCTCCCATTCGAGCGCATGAATGCGATGCTGCAGCGGCGTGTGCAAGCCGTGATTGCGGCCATGCTCGGTCGCATGTATTGTGGCGATGAGCGGCAGCTGGAACTTGTGCTTCAGCGCCTTCGCCGCTTGACCGACGATCCAATCATGGGCGTGAATCAGATCGAACGGACCATAATGCTTGATCAGATCGGTCGCATAAGTCGTCATCGCAAGGTTCAGCTGGAAGACCCACTCCATGAACTGGACACTCTGCGTCTGATACGTCGCGACGCGATGCACATGAACCCCTTGGTTGACCTCATAACTTGGATACCCGTCGACATGTGTTGTAACGACGTGAACCTCGATTTGCTGCTCAGCCAGCTTGCGGGAGAGGTCGAACACATGGCGCGACAGCCCTCCGACGATCATCGGCGGGAACTCCCAAGCGAGAATAAGCACGCGCTGCCGCGGCTCCACCTTGAACGCAAGCGACGACTCCTTCACGACAGGCAGCTTCGAGCGGTAGATCCGGTAATCCAGATCCGGGCTTACGCAATCGCGCGCCTCCACCTCACGCAACCACTCCTCCTGCAGCTCGCCGCGCATCAGATCCCGGTATAGCCTGCGGAAACGGACAATATGATTCTTCGTCCGCTTCTGCGCGTAGTCGACCATCGTGCCGGCGTCCATGATGAACGCCCAGTCGCTGCTCTGCGCCAGCATCAGCTCGCGGGCCGCCTGATTGAGCGCTTTGCGCTTCACGCCGGTCGCGTCCGGATAACGGTCGGCCAGCTCGATCATCTGCTCCTCCATCCGGTGCAGATGGCGGTAGATCCACTCGTTGGTCTGACCGAGCCATACCTCGCCGTAACCGGCTCTGCCCCAGCTGCCGAAGGCAAGCTCCGCCTGCTGCTGATCCGGATATTCGGCCAAATATTCGAGCGGCGTGATCATCGCGATCGTGTCCTGGTCGAAGTGGATTTTGCGGCACAGGAACTCGATCCACATCGGTCCTTCATGCCACCAGTGCCCGAACAGCTCGGCATCGTAGGAAGCCACCACGATCGGCTTGCGTCCCATATGGGCGCTCAGGTGCTCCACCTGCTTCTCCCGGTTGTACATGAAGTTGCCCGCATGCTGCGCCGCTTTCTCGCGCGCCCATGCCGGACGGTACACATCCTTCGGCTGTCCCTCGCCTGTAATGCGATAATATTTGATCCCCGTATTGAGCCGGACGCCGGACGAATGCATGTAGCGCCGCATGTATTCCTCGTCGAGGTCATAGCCGATATCACGGTAATATTCCCGGTAATCATGATCGCCGGGGTACCCTTCCAGCGAGCTCCAGACCTGCTTGCTCGTCTCCTGATCCCGCGCGAAAGCAGCTACGCCGCTTGGCGTAACGAGGGGCGCATAGACGCCATGCTCCGGTTTCGGGCGGGCGTGAAGCACGTGGTGCGTGTCGGTGAAGAAGAAGTCGATGCCATAATCCTTCAGAATGGCGTCGAGCCCTTCCTTGAAGCCGCATTCCGGCAGCCAGATCCCCTTCGGTGCACGGCCAAGGCTGGACGTATGTATGCGAACCGCGTTATCGATCTGCGCGCGAAGCGCCTGTTCCGTCTGCACGTAAGGGAGGAAAGCATGCGTCGCCGAGCAAGTGATCAGCTCGAGATAACCCGCCTCCTGATAGCGCATAAAACCGTTTACAAGATTGCATCCGTAACTATCGACGAACCGCGATTTGGTTCGCTTGAACTGTTCGAGATACATGGCTGCAAGCGCCGCAAGGTCCGGCTCCTGCCGCACGCGCTTGCACTCCGAAGCCGCCAGCTGGATCAGATTATCCAGGTGGCGCACATAACGCTCCTGCAGCAGCGGCTTCGCCAGCATCGTCAGCAGCGTCGGCGTCAGCGACATCGTGATCCGGAACTCCACCTGATCCCGCTCGAGGCGCTCGAACGCCTCCAACAGCGGGATATAGGTCTCGGTCATCGCTTCGAACAGCCAGCGCTCTTCAATATAATTCTCGCTCTCCGGATGGTAGACAAACGGCAGATGAGCATGCAAAACAAGGGACAAATAACCTTTAGCCATCAGAAGAGCCTCCTTAAGTTTCGATATCGAGCTGCGTGGACAGCGAATAGCCGGTGAAATACGGCTGCCAATTCGGTCCCGCCTCTTCTGTTGCCTTCGTTACTTCCATCCTAACCCAGCGCGATTCCCCTTCGGCATGCTCATCGAGCGGCGGCGTCTGCACGGCACCCGAGCGCAGCAGCGTGATAAAGCGTCCGTCCAACGCAGTCGTACCGTAATCGATCACGTACGAGCAGCCGGCCGCTACGCCTTTAACGAACCAGTTACTCGTCTCCTGATTGACGTCGAAATCCCAATAACGATTGAAATTATCTCCCTTAAAATGAATAAAGGATACGTCGTATACCCGCAGCTTCTTCGGAAGAACGTTCCAACCGCAGCCGAAATGGGCTTCAACCATCTTGATCAGATCCGTGGTCAGTTCCCAGTACACATAGAGAGACTCTGCATCGCGCGGCATGACAACGAGGCGGTCCAATCCGTACTGCTCATCCAGCAGGGTATAGTCATCGACTTCCATAGCCGATTGGATCGGAGCTGCATTGCGCGTTTTGCGGAAATTCGTGACCTGGTACCGCAGCTTCCCGATTGGAATGCCTAACTGTTCGGCTACTTCCTTTTGCGTTTTGCCTGCTTCCAGCAGTGCCATGATCGTTGTCATATCCAAAGCGTAATCCCCCTAAGTAGCGAAATAAATTGTGCTGACTTCTAGTAGAGCAACACCATGTTTCAAAGTTTAACTCACATGAAACGGAAAGTCTGACGAAAATGGTCTTAGGGATTTTATGTTTTTTTGTAGATAAATTTCTTCTATGAATACGATTTCATTGAATCATTTCGAGCAGTGATATCATTTCTTAACTCTTTTGTTAAGCATGACTAAGCCGCTACTCCCTGTTGCTCATTTTTTTCGACAAATGGACATGAACCCCAATCAACCATAAATCGACATATTGTTCATTATCCACAAAAAGCCGCTCGACATCACCAAGACAAGCTCCTATTCGCCCTCTAACGGGGAAATCGCTTAACCGTCGGCTCTCGGAGCTCTTGCCTCGCTTCGCCATCGCGATCGAACGATGCCTCGATCCGATTCTGTTAGGTATCATCTTCCGACAACAACCATCCGCTAGCCTAACAAATTTTAAGCGCTTTCACGCCGATCGAGGCGAACCGGCTGTCGCCGTCTCTCATGGCAAGCTGCGTATCATCTCCAGCTATACAAGCTACGTATAGGAGTGGAACATTGAGCTTAGCAATGAAAAAGCCGCCGATAGATCGCTCTATCGGCGGCATGTATAGGCGGCTTCCTTCGCCGGATTTAAGATTCTGCGGCCTGCACGCTGTGCGCCTGGCGGTACTCCGACGGCGTGACGGCATATTTCTTGCGGAACACCTGCGAGAAATGGCGCATGTCCTGGTAGCCGATCCGCTCGCACACCTCGGCGAGCTTCAGCTTCGGATTCATGAGCAGCTGCTTGGCTTGCTCCAGACGCAGCGCGATAACGTACTCTTTGAATCCGGAGCCGGTCTTCTGCTTGAACAGCTGGCTGAAGTAGACCGGATTGAGGTAGACGACGGACGCCACCTTCTCGAGCGACAGGTCCGTATGGTAATTGGCCTTCATATATTGAAGCGCAACCTCGATCGCCCGGTCGCTGCCGCTGGCCATCTGCTCATACACCTGCGTCGAGGAAGCCTGACGCATCCGCTGCACCTCTGCGGGCACATGCTGGAGCTCGGTAATCCGCTCCGTATGCATCATCTGGAACGGCACCTTCAAGTAGCGGCCCAGGTGGCTGCGCAGTTCATCGGTCAGACTGGTCAGCTGCGCCCCTTCCCGAAGCTTCACCAGGCCAATCAGGCTTTTGCCGTCATAGGTCGTGACGAAGCCTTGGCCGTATCGCTCGATCAGCTCGCCAAGGACGTTCTCGATAATAAAATGTTCCAGATGGACGACTTTGTCGCTCTCCATCTTCACCATGAGCAGCTGGAAGTGCGGATAGCTCTCCATGAACGAATGGAGATCCAGCCCGCCGATGTCGAGTCCCGACGCCCAGCGTTGGAATACGGCCTCGCGCAGGAACTTGCGTCCTCGGCGCAATAGCTCGGCTTCCTCCGTCTGCTCATTCTCCTGCGCCACCTCCGCGCCGAGCTTCTCGATCATCGCCACCAGCATATCCTTGCCGATTGGCTTGAGCAGATAATCCTTCGCGCCAAGCCGCACCGCCTCCTGCGCGTACGCGAACTCGGAATAGGCCGAGATGACGACCCACTTCACATGCGGGTAGAGCTTGGTGGACAGACTCATCAGCTCCAGACCGGTCATGCCCGGCATCAGGATATCCGTCAGCACGATATGGATGCGATGCTGCCGCAGCAAGGCTGCCGCCTCTTCCGGGTTGCTCGCCAGATGCAGCCTATAATCCGGAAAGCGATTATGCAGCGTCCGCATGATTCCTTCGCGAATGACCGTTTCATCGTCAACGATTAGAATGTCCACGTCTTTCATTCCACCTTTCTAGCCTTCACCGATTTACGGAAGCGGCATCACGATGATAACCGTCGTGCCCTCCCCTTGCTTGCTGTCGATCCGAAGCCCGTAACGCTCCCCGTACATAAGTGCTATGCGGCGGTGAACATTGGGCAGCCCGATCCCCTTGCGGCCTTGATGCCCGGCCGTCTGCAGTTCGGTCCGCTGGGACTCCTGCTTGCCTTCGAGCAGGCAGGAACGCAGATAAGCCAGCTTCTCTTCGTCCATTCCAATTCCATCGTCGGCAATGACGATGCGCAGCTCCGTCTCATCCGCTTCCGTATAGACGCGCAGCTTGCCGGGGCGGCCGAGCGGCTCCAGCCCGCTCTTCACCGCATTCTCGATGATCGGTTGAATCGTCATCTTCGGCATAACCGCATCCAACCACTGGTCATCGACCTGAATGGCCGTACTGACGCGGCCCTCCAGCCGGCTCTCGATGATCGTCATGTAGTGCCGCATCTGATCGAGCTCCTGCCGCAGCGTCGTGCGGGATGCCTCCTGCCAATCGCTGCTGTAGCGGAACATATGGGACAGCGCGAGGATGACGCGGCCGAGCCGGTCGTTCTCCCGCTCATCGAGCATCCAATAGATCATGTCGAGCGTGTTGTACAGAAAATGCGGATTGACCTGCGACTGCAGCGCCTGCAGCTCCGCATTCTTCTCGCTGATGGAGGCGAGCGTAATGCCTTCGATCAGCTCATCCATCCGATGGACCATGCGGTTAAAGGAGGCGACGAGCGAGTTGATCTCGTCGAACGACTTGACGTTCACCGCGCCCTTGAAGTTCCCCATCTCCACCTGCTTCATCTCCCGGATGAGCAGCTTGAGCGGAGAAGCAATCGTGCGGGACACCAAGGAGGCGATCGCAATCGAGAGCAGGATGAGCGCGCCGATGACGATAAGCAAATACTGCCGCGTCCCTTCGAGTTCCGCATTGATGTCCTTCTTGGGCGTCAGCCCGAACACCGTCCAGCCCGCCATCGCCGCCTTGGCCGAGACGATGAGCTGATCGGTCCGGTTATCGACGACGATCTTGTTGTTCTTCGGGCGCGGAAGGCCATTGAACGAAGGCATCGCCGATGCCTCCTGATTGCCGGTGGAAGCGACGACGCGATCCTGTTCGTCGACGATATACACTTGGCTGTTCGGACTGATCGTCACGTTCGACAAGGCGGACAAGATCGGCTTCGGGTTCGTCTCGATGAAGACGATCCCGACTTTCTTATACGTCGTCAGATCGTACAGCTGCCGGCCGAACACGAAGACCGGGCCATCCTGCACCGTATTCATGACCGAGTTATTGAACAGCCCGAGCCAGACCATCTCGCCGGTGGAGCTGCGCAGCTTGTTGTACCAATCCGCGTTCGTGTAATTCATATCGATGACGCCGACGTACCGCTTCTCGTAGTTGTACATTTTGCCGGAATTGGTGATGACGTGAATCCCGATAATATCGTCGCGCGAATAGTAGACGGCGCCGAGAATATTGGTAATCGAACGCTCGTCGATGACGCTGACCGCGGGGTCCTGCACCTTCTCCCGCGCTTCAATCAGACGAAGCAGCTCGTAGTTGCTGTTGAGCGACTTGGTGACGCTGTCATAGCCCTCGAGCAAAAGGTCAAAAAGACCAACGGTCTGGGAGATGTTCTTCTCGGCCATATCGCTGATCTTGGTATGAATGATATCCGTTGTCTTCTTATAATAGAGGAAACTGACCACCACGATGAGGATCGTCATACAGGAAAGGAAGAGCAGAAACAGCCGGTTATAGATCGAATGTCTGCCGCGTGACCGTGCCAATTTCGTGTTGCACTCCCTCTCCCATAGAATGATCCGCTTGTGCCTCCTATTGTAGCATAGGTGGGATACAAGTTGGACTAACCTTTTACCGCGCCTGCCACCATTCCCTTGGTAATTTTGTCAGCCAATAGGAAGTAGACGATAATGACCGGCAATGCGCCGAGCACCAGGAACGCCCCGATCGCTCCGTAGTTGACCGAATATTGGCTGACGAAGCTGTATACCCCGAACGGCAGCGTCTTCAGGCTTTCCTTCGAGATGAAGGTAGCGGCCAGAATGTACTCGTTCCAGATGTTGATGAACGTGAGGATGCAGACCGTCATCATCGGCGGGACGGATATAGGCAGAATGACGTTCCAGAAGATCCGCAGAATGCCCGCGCCGTCGACGACGGCAGACTCTTCGAGCTCATGCGGGATCGTCTTCATGAACCCGCTCATAATGAACACCGCGATCGGCGTCTGGAAGGCGACATAAGGCAGGATCATCGCCCAGCGGGTATTCAGGATGTGCATATGCTTGAACATGATCATGAGCGGCAGCAGCGTCGCCTGCATCGGAATCATCATCCCGATCAGGAACAGGACGAGCACGGCCTGGCCGTACTTCCAGCGGAAGCGGCTGATCGCGAACGAGACGAGCGACGCGAGCAGCAGGACGAGCACCATGACCGTCAGCGTAACGAAGACGCTGTTGCCCAAATATTTGTAATAGTTGCCGGACTCTATCGCGTCCGAATAGTTGACCCATTGCCACTTGCTCGGCAAGGAGAAGAAGGAGCCGGATAGAATCTCCTCATTGCTCTTGAGCGAGTAGATCAAGAGCCAGAGGAGCGGATAGAGCTGGGTGACGAGCAAGACGCCGAAGAAGATGAAGACGATGATCTTGGCCACCGAGAACTTGCGCTTGCCGGTCTGAACGACGGGCTTCACTACTGCAGCAGGGATAGATTGACTCATGAATGTGCTCCTCCTCTCTTACGTATACTTGCGCTCAAGGCGATTGAAGACGAAGTTGATGACGACGGTTGCGATGAGACAAAGCGCGACCAGGAACGTGGCGATCGCACTGCCATAGCCGTATTTCATGGACAGGAACGACATGTTGTACATGTGCGTCGAGATGACGTCGGTTGCGTGCGCGGGACCGCCGCCCGTCATGACCATAACCATGTCGAAGGCTTGCAGCGAGCCGATGAACGCCAGGACGATCGATATTTTGAAAATCGGAATATTCATAGGGAAGGTAATATACCAGTCCGCCTTCAGCCCTTCCGCACCATCGATCTTCGCAGCCTCGTACACGTCGGCCGGAATGTTCTGGATGCCGGTAAACTGAATGAGCGTATGGTAGCCAAGGTATTGCCATAGTGCGACGAAATAGAGCGAGTACATCGCGACGCTCGGATCCGTCAGCCAGGAATGCGTCCAGCTGCTAAGACCGATCTGGTCGAGCACCTGGTTCAGCATGCCGCCCATTGCGGCCGGATTGTAGATCGTCTTCCACAGTTGGCCGATAATGACGACCGAGAGAATAACCGGCATGAAGTAGGCCGATACGAGAAAATTCGGTTTTTTCACGAAGCGGCTGAGCAGCATCGCCACGAACAAGGCAACCGGAATCTCCGCCATCGAGAATACCGCGAACATGAGGGTTCTTCTGACCGACGGCCAGAACACCGGGTCATCGAACAACAGCGTCTTGAAATTGTCGAGGCCGACGAACTTCGAAGTGCCGATGCCGTTCCAATCGAGCAATCCGCTGTAGACGGATACGAGAATCGGTACGAACACCAGACCTACGTACAGTATCAAGCAGGGGAGCACAAAAGCGGCAATCGTCCATTTGGACACCCGCAAGACATTCATGGAATCATCTCCCTATCCATTGTAGAAAAAAGGGGCGAGGGGCCGTCCTGCAACTTACGGCAGACCCCTTGCACCCTTCATCTTTTCTCTATTGTTTGTTGGTTTCGTAAGCGGATTGGTGTTCTTTCGCCACTTCTGCGGAATCCTTCTTCTGTACGAACAGGTTCTGGATGCTAGTCAAGTGGCCTTGGGACGTACCAGGGTTCATCGTGTTGTCGAACGACAGGTCGCCGCCTTTCACTTGCTTGAACAGGTCGAGCACTTCCATCGCCATGTCGGAGTAGCCGGCCGCTTTGAAGTCGCCTTCTACGATTTGCGCCAGACCGACCGCGCCTTTAACCGCGAACGCTTCTTTCGGGAAGTTCAGCATGAAGTAGTTCAGGAAGTCCTTCGTTTCTTGCAGGTGCTTGCTGTTCGCGGAGATCGCGAATGCGGAACCCGGCGCGAGCATGAACTCATCCGCGTTGCCTTTACCGTTTACGGTAGGGAACTTGAATACGCCGACTTTGCCGTTAACGGAGGAAGTCTCGATGCCGCCGGTTGCCCAGCTGCCCATGTAGTACATCGCCGCTTTGCCTGTTTTGAAGATGTTCTCGCCCGCGTTGTAGTCGAAGCTTGTTGCACCTTCTTGGAATGCGCCGGCTTGAACCAGGCTTTGGAACGCGTCTACCGCTTCCACGAAAGCAGGATCTTCGAATGTCTTCGTGCCAGCCGCTACGTCAGCCAGGAAGCCTGGGCCGCCGTTCGTGCGGAGCAATACGTTCATGAACAGGAACGAGCCGGTCCAAGTGTCTTTCTCGCCGATCGCCATTGGCTGGATGCCTTTGGATTTCAGCAATTTAACCGTATCGACCATCTCTTCGAACGTCGTTGGCACCTTCGCGCCGGCTTGCTCGAACAGTTCTTTATTGTAGTACACGACGCCGATGTTGTTGCCGTCCGGCAGGGCGTACAGGTTGTTGTCGAATGTGTACCAGTCGAGGATGCCCGGCGTGAACGTATCTTTCAAGCCATTCTGCTCAACCATGTCGTTCAGCGGAGCGAAGAGGCCCGCTTCGACGAACGGCTGCATTTGGGCGGCCGGGTTCACGATCGTGATGTCCGGCACTTCTTTGGAAGCCGCTTGCGTCTTCAGCTTCAGCTTCTGTTGGTCCGTATTAAGGGAGTCCAGCTCGATCTTCACGTTCGGATGCGCGGCTTCGTAGTCGGCTACGATTTTCTTCAGCATGCCGTTCTTCGGATCGGTCGGGTCCGGATAGATATTCTGGAACGTAATCGTTACGTCTTCGAGTTTCTCTTCTTCCGCCGGCGCATTGCCGCCCGTGTTGGTGTTCGTATTCGTATTCGCGTTGGTGGATGTATCGCTTTCGGTGTTGCCGCCGCCGTTGTTGTTGCTTCCACATGCGGTCAAGCTTGCTGCCAGCACGCCGACAAGAACCAGCTTGATGAGGTTGGATTGTTTGATCACTTGTATAATCCCCCTTGATCGATTTATGTTCCTATTATCGCTCGACAATGGTAGCCCTTACAATGCGCGAACTTAGGGGAAGATGTTTAATTTCTTAAGGTTTGGGGAGGGGTATCACAGCAATCTTAAGTTTCCCCACCTAGGTTCTAAAGTTTGCCTACATGAGGGGCCGGCTGGGGCAATGGTCGAAGTGTATTCGCCATGTATTTTTTTCGACGTGTGCTATAATTCATTATTTATATAGACTGAACTTAAGATCCGAACAAAGATTCCACTTCGAAAGAGTGATGATCTACGATCGCTGTTGTTCTCGGATATCCTGTTTGGATAGTGTGAGGGAGATATCCGAGAACAAAGGCGAACGCTAGCGCTTCTACGATTCATCTCTCTTACTCCGCTACATCTGTTCGTTTCTTTTGTTCATCTTATATAGCCGCACTTTTAACGCTATTTCGTCCGCTTACACCACCTCGCATCCGGTACCCGTTACGCTGGTTAAAATGAGAAATGCCAGACTGTTAAAGATAAATAGGTAACTGACCTAAATGGAAACAGCGGCGGCCCAAGACTTGAAAGAGTCTTAGGCCGCCGCTGTTATTAAACTCCTGTGCTTTAGATCGTTTGAAGATTTTTCAATTATCACTCAATTCCGTATACAAATTTGATTAATGCCATTGGAGTCCATATTTTTATCCATCGATACGGGTTTATTTCCGCAACTTCATTAGCATTAACGTATTTACTGAACTTAGGACGCTGGAGGACCAACTTGATCTCATTTAACTGTTCATCGGACATACTCAGAAGGTGCTGATCCGTAAACATATCCCTTTAAATTAGCTTGGCATCTTGCTGCCCAAGAAGGCTCCAGTCAGGGTCCGAGTCCCACTTCCCAAAAAGGGAGGTTCAGGTCTATATCTTCATTTAATTATCGAATTGATACAGGACCATAGGTTAACGAAATTAGCGAAGGATTTCCTAAAAAAACGTACCGGGGTTGTATCAATTATTCGGCTAAGTCATGTAGAGATACCGAAAGGAGCATCGTCGCCGATGCTCCTTCACCTCATTACTTTGAACAATCACTGCAATTAGAGGACGCCAAGTGCGACAAGCAGCCAGCCTGCAATGAACGACAGTCCGCCCAGCGGCGTAATAGGGCCAAGCAACCGTGCCCTCTTCAAACTTAATACATATAAGCTTCCGGAGAACAAGACAATCCCCGCCACCATCAACCAGCCTGCTGCTTCGATCATGCCATTCTCCGGATATTGACCGCCCAGCAGACCAATGACAATAATGCCCAATGCATGGATGATGTGATACAATACGGCTGTCTCATACACCTTCTGTTTATCTGCACTCATTTTCCCTTTCAGAGCATGGGCTCCGAATGCCCCCATCGCGACAGCCGCCATCATTAGCATGCTTCCAAGCACAATCAAGATTTGCATATCATCGCCTCTTTCCTTCAACCTGACACTCGACTTTCGCCTGATTGTAGCACAAATTGATCTGCTGAAACTATCTGTGAGAGCGAAATGATGTTAACCGCGTCTGTACCTCATACTTCTGCGGTTACCCTGTCACTCTCATATACCGAGTCCAGTCGCTCCAGCTTATTTCACTGACGCCGTCTTTGATGATGCAGGCGCGTTTCATTCCTTAGATATAGAAGCTGATGGATAAGGGCGCAGCTGATAACGCTTATATTTCATCAAAAAAGAGCACCGTCACCGGTGCCCCTTCGCCTCGCTATGCTTCATGTCACGCGGCTCTATCCTGCTCGCTCGCCCATTCACGCCGGCTCGGAAGCCGAGGCCGTCTCCTGCAGCGCCGCGAACAGCAGCGTCACGACATACTTCCGCGCATCGGCGGTCAGCAGCTGCAGCTCCGATACCTCCGCCGGAGTACCCGCCCGCTTGAACAGCACGGCGGCCCCGTCGAGATCCTCGCGAATGGCCGTTATCCGATACCCGCTCGCCAGCAGCTCGTCGATCGATTCCTTCTCGCGCATGTACTCGTCAAAAGCAGCCATTACGATACACCTCCGAGCGTTGGCGATTCCTTCACCGGCAGCTTCAGCGGCTGCTCGAACCGTTTGCGGTGCAGGTACTGGCCGTGGCCCGGCGTGCCGACGAACGCTTTGTCGCGGACGATGAATTCGCCGCGCACGAGCACCGATACCGGCTCGCCTTTGACCGCCATGCCCTCGAAGGCGTTGTAATCCACCTTCATATGATGCGTCTCCGCCGACAACGTGCGCTCCACCGTCGGATCGAAGATGACGATGTCCGCGTCGCTGCCGATCGCGATCGTCCCTTTCTTCGGGAACAGGCCGAACAGCTTGGCGCTGGAAGTCGAGATGACATCGACGAACTTATTGATCGAGATCCGCCCCTTCTCCACGCCTTCCGAGTACAGAATGGAGAACCGGTCCTCGATCGTCGGCCCGCCGTTCGGGATCTTCGAGAAGTCGCCCAAGCCGAGATCCTTCTGCCCCTTGAAGTCGAACGAGCATTGGTCGGACCCGACCGTCTGCAAGGAGCCGTTCCAGAGCGCGTTCCACAGCACCTCCTGGTGCCATTTCTCTCGGAGCGGCGGCGACCAGACATATTTCGCTCCCTCGAAGTCAGGCTTCTCCAGATATGACACGTCGAGCGTCAAATATTGCGGGCACGTCTCGCCGTACACCCTTAAGCCTTTGCGACGCGCCTCGGCGATCTTCTCCACCGCTTCCGTACAGGTAACGTGCACGACATACAGCTGGGAATCGGCAAGCTCCGTCAAGTTGGCCGCCCGCCCCGTAGCCTCGCCTTCCAGCACGGAAGGCCGCGTCAGCGCGTGGTAGATCGGATCGGTATTGCCCTCTTCGAGCGCCTTGTCGATCAGATAGGCGATGACATCGCCGTTCTCGGCATGCACCATGACGAGCGCGCCCTGCTCCTTGGCCATCTGCAGCGTCCGGAACAGCGTGCCGTCATCCGCTTGGAAGACGTTCTTGTACGCCATGAACACCTTTAATGAAGTAATGCCTTCTTCTTCGATAATCTTCGGCAGCTCGAACAGCACGTCGTCGTTCACGTCGCCGACCATCAGATGGAAGCCATAGTCGATGACAGACTTCCCTTTGGCCTTGGCATGCCATGCGGCTACCGCATTGCTGAGCGGTTCGGACTTATTCGTCAGGCAGAAATCGATCACCGTCGTCGTGCCGCCGAACGCTGCCGCGATCGTGCCGCTCTCGAAGTCGTCCTTCGTCACCGTGCCGCCGAAGGGCATATCCAGATGGGTGTGCGGATCGATCCCGCCGGGGAACACGAAGTGGCCGGAGGCATCGATAATCTCGGCCCCCTGCGCGACCAGATCGACGCCGATCATGACAATGACGCCATCGTCGATCAGAATATCCCCGAAGAACGTATCGGCAGCCGTCACGATCGTTCCGTTCTTAATGAGCTTCTTCATGCTCATACCACCTCCATCTCGGTTTGCCCGGCATTCAGCCTCGCCAGCGTCCGCTGACGGTCGTTCCAGCTCATCGGATTCAAATCGCTTGCGATCTCGACCATCTCGATCGCCCCATCGACCGGACAGACGATTGAGCATAAGTTACAGCCGACGCAGTCCTCTTCGCGCACTTCGAGATAATTGCCGCTTGCCCCGGTCAGCATATCGATGCATTGATGCGACGTATCTTCGCATGCGATATGGCACTTATTGCAGTTAATGCACGTGTCGGTATTGATCCGCGCCACCACTTTATAGTTGAGATCGAGGTCGCCCCAGTTGGAGTAGCGCTGCACGGATTTGCCCACCAGCTCCATAACCGACTCGATGCCTTTCTCGTCCAAATAGTTATTGAGACCGTCGATCATCTCTTCGACGATCCGGAAGCCGTGGTGCATGGCAGCCGTGCAGATCTGCACGCCGCTGGCGCCCATGAGCATAAACTCGACGGCGTCCTGCCAAGTGGAGATGCCGCCGATTCCCGAGATCGGCACGCCGATCTCCGGATGGCGCGCGCATTCCGCGACCATGTTGAGCGCGATCGGTTTCACAGCCGGTCCGCAGTAGCCGCCGTGCGCACCTTTGCCGCCGACGTGCGGAATCGTGTTCCACGAATGGATATCGACGCCCGCCAGCGAGTTGATCGTATTGATCATGCTGATCGCGTCCGCGCCGCCCATTACCGCATGCCGTGCGGTCACGGTAATGTCCGTAATGTTCGGCGTCAGCTTCACGATGACCGGCGTCTTCGCCGCTTCCTTCGCCCACATCGTCTGCTTCTCGACGAGATCCGGCTGTTGGCCCGAAGCCGCGCCCATGCCGCGCTCGGCCATCCCGTGCGGACAGCCGAAGTTCAACTCCAACCCGTCGACGCCGACATCCTCGACGCGCTTGACGATCTCATGCCACTTCTCCCGCTTCGGCTCGACCATGAGCGAGGCGACGACCGCATGATTCGGGAACCGCTTCTTCGTCTCATAGATCTCCTTCAGGTTCACCTCGAGCGGACGGTCCGTAATGAGTTCGATATTGTTGAATCCGGCCACGCGCTGTCCGTTGAAGTGGACGGCCGCGAATCGGGAGGATGTATTAATGATCGGCTCGCCAAGCGTCTTCCACACCGCGCCGCCCCAGCCCGCTTCGAAGGCCCGTTGCACCTGGTAACCGGTATTCGTCGGGGGCGCGGACGCCAGCCAGAATGGGTTCGGTGCCTTAATCCCTGCCAAATTAATCGTCAAGTCTGCCATAGGACCATCCCTTTCCATGAGGTTGATGTTGAGGCGAGAAGCGCAGCGGATTGGTTGGCGTTCACGGTCGCAAGACTAGGAATACCAACCAATCCGCTTCATAAAGGCTTGTATAGCGCGTTTCAATCCGGACGCTCCGTCGCCTAGATCGCCACTTGCTCCGGCCCGGATTCATCATCGGCAGCAGACGCAAAATGTTCGCGAATCGCATGGGCGCACCGCTTGCCCTGCTCCGCGGCCGACACCACCATCGCTTCGCCTTGGCCGGCGCCGAACACGATATCGCCCGCGGCGTACACTTTCGGATTCGACGTCACGTGCGTGGCCGTATCGATCTGCACGACCCCGCGGTTATGCGCAAGGCCGAACATCTCGATCAGGCCGGTACGACGCTTCTGGCCGATCGCCGTCACGATCGCATCGACCGGCATCAGGAACTCCGAGCCTTCGATCGGCACCGGCGTCCGGCGCCCATCCGCGCCCGGCTCGGTCAGCTGCATCCGCACACACTCCAGGTGCATCACCTTGCCGTTCTCGTCGCCGATAATCCGGCTCGGGGCGGTCAGCCAGCTGAACTCTACGCCCTCCTGCTTGGCGAATTCGTATTCAAAATCGTACGCCGTCATCTCGTCTTTCGTCCGGCGGTAGACGATCTTCACGTTCTCCGCGCCGAGACGAACGGAACAGGTAGCCGCGTCGATCGCGGTGTTGCCCGCGCCGATGACGGCAACTCGCGCGCCGGAGAGCGCCAGTATCGGCAGCTCGTCGGACTTCGTGCCCTCCACGAGCTGAATCGCGTCATAGACGCCGTCCAGGAACTCGCCTTCTATGCCGAGCGGCGGCACATACCCCATACCGGCCGCGAGCACGACGGCGTCGAAGTTATCCATCAGGTCGGACACGGGAACGTCCGTCCCGACCTTCACGCCGGTGCGGATCGTCACGCCGAGCTTCTCCACCTGCTCGACTTCCCATAGCGAGACCGACTGCGGCAGACGGAACGACACGATACCGTGGGTGTCGAGTCCGCCAGCCAGCGGCTTCGCTTCATAGATCGTGACGGCGAATCCGTCCCGCGCCAGCTCCCGCGCGGCCGATAATCCGGCAGGCCCACCGCCGACGATGGCGACCTTGCGGCCATTCGGCGTCCCCGCTTTGAACAGCGGCCTACCGTTCTGGATCGCCCAGTCCGTGGCATAGCGCTGCAACTTGCCGATCATGATCGGCTCCGACGCATCGTTCAGCACGCAGGCCCCCTCGCACAGAATCTCGGTCGGACAGACGCGCGAGCAGCTCGCGCCGACCGGATTCGCGTCCATGATCGCCGTCGCGGCCCCTTTCAGATTGGAAGTCGCGATCCTTTTAATGAAGGAAGGAATATTGATGCCGGTCGGGCAAGCCTTAATACAAGGCGCATCGTAGCAGTAGAGGCAGCGGTTCGATTCCTCGACCGCCGCCTTCGGGGTCAGGCCTGGCTCGGCTTCCGCGAAATTGCGTGCCAGCAGCTCCGGCGCGAGGCTTCGCAGCGGTATACGTTGTTCCATCGTAATCCCTCCTGATCGTAATGATGCTTGGGTGAGTCTAGGCCTTCCCCGCGGCCGAAGCGGACGATTCCGCCTTGCACAGCCGGAGCGCGCTGCGATACAAGAGCTCGGTGCCGAGCGCAATGTCTGCCTTGCTCGAGAACTCCTTCGGATTATGGCTGATCCCCGCTTCGCAGCGGACGAAAATCATGCCGTAATCGCAGTAGTGCGACATGGCCAAGGAATCGTGGAACGGCCCGCTCATCAGCTCCGGCAGCTCGACCTCAACCTCTGCCGCCGAAGCGCGAATCGCATCCTTAATCCGCTCCGCGCAATACCGCGGCTCGCTGTTCGTATCCTCGCGGATCTCGTAGGTGAGCCCGTTCTCCATCGCCGCATCGTCGATGATCGCCCGCAGCTGCTGCTCCAGCCGGTCGCGGCGGGCCAGATCGATGTCCCGCAGGTCGATGGTAAAGCGCACATGCTCCGGGATAATGTTCCGGGAGTCCGGGAACACTTGGAGCGAACCGACCGTCCCGACCGTCGGCGCGTCCGGATCGCTGGCTGCGAGCGTCTGCAGCCCCGTAATGATCCGCGCCGCCCCCGCAAGCGCATCGCGCCGCAGCTTCATCGGCACCGAGCCCGCATGGCCGGCGAACCCGTGCAGATCAATCGTCCACCAGAGCGGCCCCGAGATGCCGGTGACCAGGCCTACGGGACTGCCCAGCGATTCGAGGACCGGTCCTTGCTCGATATGAAGCTCCAGGAACGTTCCGACTTGGCCGGGTTTATACTCGGATTCGGCGAACTTCGCCGGATCGCCGCCGAAGGCGATCAGCGCTTCGCGCCGCGTCACGCCGTTCTTGTCCGCGCGTTCCAGCTCTCCTTCCTCCAATCGGCCGAGGATCCCGCGAACGCCGAACAAGCCTTTGTTGAACCGGCATCCCTCTTCATCGCAGAAGGCGGCCACCTCGATCGGCGCATCCGGAACGATGCCTTGATCGGCCAGCGTCTGCACGACCTCGATCGCGCCGATGACGCCGATAATCCCGTCGAACCGTCCGGCATACGGCTGGGTATCGATATGGGAGCCGAGCATGACGACAGGCAGATGCGGAAGGCGCCCTTCGAGGCGTCCGATCAGATTGCCGAACGCATCGATGCGGGCGGTCATGCCCGCTTCCTCCATCCACCCTTTCACGACAAGCACCGCCTCCAGATCCTCCGGCGACAGCGCCAGTCGGCAGACGCCGGTGTCGCTGATCTTGCCGATCTCCGCAAGTTCGTTGATGCGCGCCTCCACACGATCGGCGTCAATGTTCCATTCGTTCAAGCCCATCCCTCCCCGAATGAAAATATGTAAGATAACCTGACCTATAATCTCAATTTTCTAAAAACTCATCCGATAAACAGCTGATTTTTGTGCGAAACGGTGATTTTCCACCTATCAACCAACATTCATTGTGTTATATTAGTTCACATACCATATGCTAACTATAGTGATCGCGTGCCTATTTTACATTAGACATCCTGTCAAAATTGTCGCCGCACATTTCTACAACATCCACACGCGTCACATCACTTCAACGTAAGGGGGAGTCTTGCGATGGAAACAAGGCGTAATCTGACGGCCCAGGAAGCGCTAAGTCGGCCGTTGTTCCACGGGGCGGAGCTCATTGCAGGCGCAGGCGGGCTTAGCCGTACGATCCGCTGGGTGCATATCTTGGAGATCACCAGCTTCGAGACGTTGATTCACGGGGAAGAAATGATCCTGACGACCGGCATGGGCTTCCAGCTTACGACCGATTCGTCCGTTGCCGTCGCCTTCGTCCAGGCGTTGATGGACCGCAATGCCGCCTGTCTGTGCATCGAGCTCGGCCCGAACTTCCCTGCCGCTCCTCCCGAGTTGATCGAACTGGCCGACAGACACAACTTTCCGATCATCCTCTTCCCGCATACCGTCCGGTACGTCGACATCACCCAAGATCTTCACTCGATCATCATCAACCGCCATCACCTCATGTTGCAGGAACTCGAGCGGCTGTCACGCGAATTCCACCGCCTTACCCTGGCCTCGCAAGGGGCGCTCAGCGTCCTGAAGCTGCTGCACAAAAGCACGCAGGCGCAGCTGCTCTACCGCCCATTGACCGGCAAGCCGATCTTCTTCCCGCCTGCCGCCTCCTCGGAGCAGACCGAGCTGCTGCGAATCGCGGCCGCCTGCTCGGAAGAGATGGGCGAGATCCGGCCGAATGCCGCTCCCTACCTGCACGAGGAGGAAGACCGTTACTTCGTGCTCAAGCCGATCGGGGCGCTCGAGCAGACATGGGCGACGATCATGATGGTCTGCACGCAGCGACCGGGCGAGTTCGACTACCTGCTGCTCGACTCGGCGGCGCTCTCCATTGCCCAAGAACTGCTGCGTACCCGTTACATGGAAGAGCGAAAGCTGTTCTCGGAGAATCTATGGATGGGCGAATTACTCAACGGCGGGATCGAGGACGAGAAGCAGCTGAAGACGCTCATCGGCCCGGATTTCAAGCGGTTGAACGAAAGCCACTACCGCGTCTGCCTCATCGAGATCGACAATCTGTACGACGAATCGCTCGGGATGAGCGACCATGAGTGGGAAGCCGTCCGGATCCATCTGTCGCTGATGCTGCGCTCGGCGATGGAGAAGCAGGCGTTCCGCCCGCTCATTACGCTGAAGAACAACCGGCTCGTCGTCATCGCGTTCGATCTGAAGTCCAAGCTCGGCTCCCGCGCCCGATTGACGCAAGCGCTCTCGGTGCTCTGGGACATCCAGGGCGATGAGCGGCTGAAAGGACTCAAGCTGCAAGCAGGCGTCGGCCAATCTCACCAGCAGCTGCGCTATGCGTACGACAGTTATCAGGAGGCGATCCAGGCGCTCGCGCTGCATGCCAGCTATGAGCAGCCGGTGCTGTTCTACGAGGAGCTCGGCGTCTTCCAGCTGCTGCTGCGACTGAACGACGGTCAGATGCTGCAGCAGTTCATTCGCGGCTATCTGGGTCCCCTGCTCGATCACGACCAGAATAAGGGCAGCGATCTCTTGCTCACGCTCAAAGTGTATCTCGACCACGACGGATCGAAACAGATTGCCGCTCAGAAGCTGTTCATCGTCCGGCAGTCGCTCTATTATCGGTTGGAGAAAATCGCGGAGCTGCTCGGCGAGGGCTTCATGTCGCCGGAGAACCGGATCGCGATCCAGGTCGCCCTGCGCGCCTATCAGCTGCTCCATCCCGAGAAGTTCCAGGGCGCCCGCCGAACGAATGACCGCAAACCGCAGCGCGAGCTAGGCGGATGATGACCCTCCCTAGCTCATTGGCTTGCGTTCACAATCGTAAGATTGGGAATGCAGCATGGAGCGACTGCTCGATTGCGTCCCCTTCCGCGCCTCCCCTTGCCGATCCGCCTCTCACCCCGCATCATCCGCCGAAGCGATCTGATTGGCCATGACCTGCTTGAACGTGCTGATGATGAAGGCCATATCATCATCCGTCGAAGCAAGCGGCGGAGAGAACGTCAGCACATTGTTATAGCCGGCCACCGTATCGCCGTTCTTGCCGATAATGAGCCCCGCACGCTTGCACTCGCCGATGATCTTCTTCACGACGTCGACGGAGGCAGGCGCTTTGGTCGTTTTGTCCGCCACCAGCTCGATCCCGAGCAGGAAGCCAAAATGGCGGATATCGCCGACGAGCGGATGCTCGAGCAAGTCGTCGAATGCGCTGCGCAGCCGCTGACCGAGCACCTCCGCGCGCGCCACCAGCTGTTCGCGTTCGAGCAGCTGCAGATTGGCCAACGCCAAGGCGCAGGAAGCCGGATTGCCGCCGAACGTATTCACATGCCGCAGATGGCTGTACATCTCCGTATTGTCCTTGAACGTATCGTAGATCTCCTTGCGGACCGCCGTCGCCGAGAGCGGCAAGTAGCCGCTGGTGAGCCCTTTGGCCATCGTGACGATATCCGGCTGGATGCTGAAATTCTGATGTCCGAACTTCCGTCCCGAACGACCGAAGCCGCAGATGACCTCATCGATGATAAGAAGCACGCCGTACTGATTGCAGATTTCCTCGACCCGCTTCAGATAGGACGGCTCCGGCACGATGATCCCGCCGCCGGTAATGACCGGCTCCATAATGACGGCCGCCACCGACTCGACGCCCTCCCACACGATCGTCCGCTCAATCTCGTTGGCGCACTGGAGGTTGAAATCCTCGACCGACATCCCGTCGGGACGGCGGTAGCTGTCCGGCGGCGCGACGTGCAGGAATCCGCTCGTCAGCGGCTCGTATTTATATTTGCGCTGGGCCTGGCCTGTCGCCGACAATGCGCCCAGAGAGCTTCCATGGTAAGCGCGATAACGCGAAATAAACTTGAAGCGGTTATGCTGGCCGATTTGCTGCTGGTACTGCCGGGCGATTTTGAACGCGACCTCATTGGCTTCCGAGCCGCTGTTCGAGAAGAAGATGACGTATTCGCCCTCCAGCCATTCGTTCAGCTTCTCCGCCAATTCGATCGCCGGCAGATGGCTCTGCGTCAGCGGAAAATACGGCATCGTCGACAGCTGCTTATACGCCGCATCCGCCAGCTCCTGCCGCCCATAGCCGACGTTGACGCACCAGAGGCCGGACATCGCGTCGAGATAACGGTTGCCTTCGGAATCGGTCACCCAAGAACCTGCCGCCTCGGTCACGATCATTGGACGGTCTTGCTCGCTGTACGGCGTAATGTTATGCCACAGATGCTTCTTGTCTTTCTCCTTCAGTTCATTCGTATCGTAACGGTTCAACTCGAGCATGCGCGCTTCACTCCTTCGCCGCTAATAACGGGCCGTAATCATTTTTTTGCGGGTATAGAACTCGACGCCATCGCGCCCGTTGGCATGCAGATCGCCGTAGAACGACTTCTTGTAGCCGGAGAACGGGAAGAACACCATCGGAGCGGGCACGCCCAAGTTGATGCCGAGCATTCCCGCATCCATCTCCTCCCGGAATTCGCGGATCGCCTTCGCGCTGTCCGTGTAGAGGCAGGCGCCGTTGGCGAACTCGGACCGGTTCGCAACCGCGATCGCCTCCGCGAGATCTTTCACCCGCACGATCGACAGCACCGGGGCAAAAATCTCGTCGCTCCAGATCGCCATCCCCGGCTGTACCCGGTCGAAAATCGTCGGACCGACGAAGTAGCCGCTGCCGCTTGCCGCGGCGTCCAGCCGCCCGTCTCGGACGAGCTCCGCTTGCTCCTCTTCGCCCAGCTCGATATAGCGGATCGCGCGCGCCTTGTTCGCCTCGCGAATGACAGGGCCGAGGAACACATCCGCTTCCAGGCCGCTGCCGATCTTGATCGCATCCGCCGCTTCGATCAGCCGCGCCACCAGTTCGTCGGCAATCTCCTCGACGACGGCGACGACCGCGCACGCCATGCAGCGCTCGCCTGCCGAGCCGAAGGCGGCCGAGGTGATATTGCGGACCGCATTGTCCAAGTCAGCGTCGGCGAGGACGATGGAATGGTTTTTGGCTCCGGCTAATGCTTGAACGCGCTTGCCGTTGGCCGTGCCGGTCTTGTACACATATTCGGCCACAGGCTGGGAGCCGACGAATGAAACCGCCTTCACGTCCACATGCTCGAGCAGCCCGTTCACGACCTCATGCGCGCCGTGCACGATATTGAGCACCCCGGGCGGGAAGCGCGCTTCCTTGAACAGTTCGGCCAGCCGGTTGACGAGCAGCGGCGTCCGCTCGGAAGGCTTCAGCACGAACGTGTTGCCGCAGGCGACGGCGAGCGGGAACATCCAGCACGGCACCATCATCGGGAAGTTGAACGGCGTAATGCCGGCGATGACGCCGAGCGGATAGCGGTACATGCCGGATTCCACGCCGGTGGCGATGTCCGGCAGCTGGCTGCCCATCATGAGCGTCGGCGCGCCGGCGGCGAATTCGACGCATTCGATGCCGCGCTGCACTTCGCCGCGCGCTTCCTCCAAGCTTTTGCCATTCTCGACCGTGATGAGCTGCGCCAGCTCCTCCCCATGCTCGATCAGGAGCTGCTGGTAGCGGAACAAGTATCGCGCCCGGCGGGGTACGGCAACCTTGCGCCATGTGCCGAACGCCTCGGCCGCGGAACGGACGGCCTCATCCACATCCGCCTTCGTAGACAGCGGAACCTGGGCGATCACCTCGCCCGTCGCCGGATTGCAGACCTCTTCGTAAGCGGCGGCGCTGGATACCGTCCATACGCCGTGAATGACGTTGCGGAGTATGACGGGCTTAGCGGTCAGGACCATAGTTGGGATGCTCCTTCCTGGTATTTGGTGCATACATATGCCCGCTTGGGACAGCGCATGCATATCATCTGGTGAAACGGCACGCGACAAGGTGAACCGGCTGGCGCCGTCTTTGATGGCGCAGCGCGTTTCATTCCGGAGAAATACAAGATTATTTATAAGCGTGCAACTTATAAATTCTTGTATTTCATTTATAACTTGGCCAGCTCCTGATACGTCTCCGGCCGGCGGTCGCGGTAGAATTGCCAGCTTTCGCGCACCTCGCGGATCAGCTTCTTGTTCATCTCGCCGATGACGACCTCATCCTGATCCCGGCTTCCCATTGCCACGAAATGGCCGCGCGGGTCCACGAGGTACGACTGGCCGTAGAATTCGCCCATATGCCAGGGAGCTTCGAAACCGACGCGGTTGATCGCCGCCACGTAATAGCCGTTGGCCACCGCATGGGCCGGCTGCTCCAGCTTCCACAGATACTCGCTCGTGCCGGACACCGTCGCCGACGGATTGAACACGATCTCCGCGCCGCTGAGCCCAAGCACGCGCGCCCCCTCGGGGAAGTGGCGGTCGTAGCAGATGTAGACGCCCACCTTCGCGAAGGCGGTATCGAATACCGGAAACCCCAGATTGCCGGGCTTAAAATAATACTTCTCCCAGAATCCGCAGCCCCCGCCGCCGGCGCCGACATGCGGAATATGATGCTTGCGGTATTTGCCCAAGTACGAGCCGTCGGCGTCGATGACCGCCGCGGTGTTGTAATAGGTTGCAATCCCTTCGCGTTCGTAGATCGGCAGCACGATGACGATGCCCAGTTCCTGCGCCAGCTCCTGGAACAGCTTCGTGGTCGGCCCGTTCGGGATTTCCTCGGCCGCGTCGTACCACTTGTTCGTCTGCTCCGCGCAGAAATACGGCCCGTAGAAAATCTCCTGCAGCGAGACGATGTTCGCCCCTTGGGACGCCGCCTGGCGCACCAGCCCGATCGTCTTCTCGATCGCGGCCGCCTTGTGCGCCGCAACCGGCTCATTGCCGTCCACCTCATGCTTCGTCTGGACCAATCCGATGCGTACCGTATCCATTATTACTCCTCCTTGCGGTTGGTTGGTCTGCCGTTCCCGTGCTCGGGCAGCGTCAAGGGGCGGCGGCTGGCTTTGGCTTCGGAAGGTTTCCGCATAACGCTCATGACCTTAATGCCCGCATCCGAACCCAGCCGCCGCTAAGCCCCGATTTACTCCATCGCCATCTTAACGATCTCGTTCGTGTATGCCTTCGCCAAATCTGCCGCTTCCTTAATGACGCCGAACTGCAGCGCGATATCCGCCGTCTGCTTGAACTTCGCTTCGTCGATGTAGCCGAGCTTTTCCAGATCGAAGCCCTCCGGCGCGACCAGCTTCGCCACTTCCTGCATCATCGTCACCTGGTGCTCGCGGCTCGTCGAGCCTTCCTCGGCTACCTTCATGACGCTATCCACCGCGGCCTCGGGACTTGCGATCGCTTCCTTCCAGCCTTTCATCGAGGCACGGACGAATTTGGCCGCCGTCTCCTTGTTATCCGCCAGCCAGTCGGCGTTGGCGAACAAGTTATCCTCCAGCATCGCGACGCCTTCCTTGTTCATATCGATCACCGACAGATCGCTCACCGGAATGCCTTGCTCCAACACGACGTTATATTCGTTATAGGTCATGGCCGAGGCGGCATCGAGCTCGCCGGTGAGGAACTGATCCATCGTGAAGCCCTGCTTGACGAACGAGAGATCCTTGTTCGGGTCGAGCTTATATTTGTCGAACAGCGCCAAGAGTTCGAACTCGTTGCCGCCCATCCAGTTGCCGACCTTCTTGCCCTTCAGGTCCGCCGGCGAGTTGATGCCCGCCGTCTTCTTGGAGACGAGCACAAGGCCGCTCTCCTGGTACACCTGCGCGATCTCGATGATCGGCAGCCCCGCTTCCTGGCTGGCCAAGAGGCTCGCCACCCAGTCCACGCCGATATCCGCCGCGCCGCTGGCGACCTGCTGCTCCGGCACGATATCCGGCCCGCCCGGCAGAATCTCCACGTCGAGCCCTTCTTCCTTGTAATAGCCCTTATCAAGCGCGACATAATAGCCGGCGAACTGCGCCTGCGGCACCCACTTCAGCTGCAGCTTCACCTTCACCGGATCGGCTGACGGTTCCGCGCTTGCATTGGCCGCATTCGCCTGCTCCCCATTGGCGCTCCCCGAAGCCGGCGCATTGTTATTGCCACCGCCGCAGCCGGCCAACACCGTCCCCATTAACAGCATGACGGCCAGCAGCGAATGCGCGCGAACCTTGCGTTTCTTGTTCTCCATCTCAATCTCTCCCTTGCGATTGTAGTTCCCTCCCTAAACTAGCCGCGCTCGCAGAACGCACATCCAAGTCCCGAGGGTCTATGGCTCTATGTAAAACACGTGCGGCGGACAGAAGAGGGCAAGGTGCCGCATATGCGATGAACCTCCGGGCGTCTGTTACACGCAGGCGGCAGCCGCAAGCTAGCCGCGCCGGGAAGGATGCCAGCGCATGCACATCTTCTCGAGCCCCTCCATCAGCAGATAGAAGGCTACGCCTAAGGCCGCGGCCACGATGATGCACGACCAGCCGAGCGGCATTTTGGCAATCTTGATCGAGTTGGACAGCAGGTAGCCAAGCCCCCGCGAGGAGAAAAAGAATTCGCCCACGATCGCCCCGATCATGCTGGCGGTCGTGTTGATCTTGAGCGCGGTGAAGACGTAAGGGAGACTCGCCGGGATACGCAAATAACGAAAGACTTGCAGCTTCTTCGCGGCATAGCCATGCATCAGATCAAGCGACAGCGGGTCGACCGAACTCATGCCCTTGTGGACGTTCATCGCCATCGCCGCCATCGTGCTGATCGCGACAATCGCGATCCGGGAGCCGATGCCCCCGCCGAACCACAGGTTCATGATCGGGGCAAGGGCGACGATCGGCACCGCGTTCAGCGCCGCGACCAGCAGCACGCCGCCCGCGCCCCATCTCGGCCAAGCCGTGGCGATCAGCGCGACCAGGAACCCTAGCGCAGAACCGAACAGGAGCCCAAGTACGGCTTCGGTCCAGGTGTACAGCGTGTAATCCCACAGCAAGGAGGCGTTCTCGCCCATCGCCTGCGCGATCGCGGAAGGGAGCGGAAGCTGGTACGTCCTTAGCCCCCACAGCCGGTGGAACAATTCCAGCTGCCATGAAGCGAGGAACAAGAGCCCGCCCAGCGCCGGAATGGCGATCCGAAGGGCCAGCTTGGCGCCTGAACGAGCGGTTGCCGTCTTCCTGTGCAACGCGGGTGCGGCAGATCCGGCTGTCGCGGCGCTCCCTCCTCCGGCCAATGGCGGCTCCGTACCGCCGCCCCGCACAACCTCAGCCTTGCGTGCCGTATTCCCTTCCATCAGCGGTCGCCTCCCTTGCGGCGGAATTCCGGCTGCCATGGGGTGAGCAGCCGCTCGCACAGACTAATGAGGCAATAGCTCAAGATGCCGAGCAGCGCGCCCACGATCACCGTGGACCAGAACATATACACATGGGACGGCCCGTAGTAGAGGTTGCGCAGCATAATGACACCGATGCCATGCTGAGCGCCCATCAGCTCGACCAGGATCGCGCCGGTGACGGCAAGCGGCGCCGCAATCTTCAGTCCGCTGAACAGCCCCGGCAACGAAGCCGGCAGCCGCAGCTTCCAATAGACCGTCCATGGCTTCGCGGCATGGATCGCCATCAGCTCCAGCGCCGACGGATGAACGCTCCTCAGACCGCGCAGCATATTAAGCGATACCGGGAAGAACGTAATATAGCCGGCAATGAGGACCCGGGAGATTTGCTCATCCCGCACGATGCCGTACAGAATCGGCGCAAGCCCGAGAATGGGGATCATCTGGGAAGCGACGGCATACGGGAATGCAAGCTGCTCGATCCATTTGGACATACTCATGATTAGTGCGAGCAGCGCGCCGGCGACGGCGCCGATCACGAACCCGATACCGGCATTGCCGAACGTCGCCCGCCCTTCCCGCCACAGCGTGCCGCCATATTCGCCGAACGTCCCCGCGAGTTCATGGATATACGGAAGCTTGGATTGGGCAAGCGGCGTCTTCGCGACGTCCAGCAGCACCCAGGATATAATCTCCCATACAGCCAGCAGTGCTGCCGCCCATACGACCGTCGGCAAGAGGCGGCCTTGCCGCAGCGCGCGTTGTCCTTTCATTTACGCTACACCCCTTCGAAGCTGTCTCGGATATGGGCAATGAGCCCGAAGAATGCCGGATCGTTCCGCATCTCGCTCGTTCGCGGCCTCGGCAGCGGAATGTCGACGACGGCAGACAATCTGCCGGGATGCGGCGAGAGGACGAATACGCGGTCGGAGAGAAAGACCGCCTCCGGGATGCTGTGCGTCACGAATACCACCGTGCTGCCGACCTTGCTCCATACGGATAGCAGCTCTTCATTCAACCGTTCGCGCCCGAATTCGTCAAGCGCCGAGAACGGCTCATCCATGAGCAGAATCTCGGGCTCCATCGAGAGCGCGCGGGCGATCGCCACGCGCTGTTGCATGCCGCCGGACAGCTGCCACGGATATTTGTCCGCGAAGGCCGCAAGGCCCACTAGCGCGAGCAGCTCCTCCGCTCTCTCCTCGCGCTTCGCCTTGCCGACGCCCATCAGCTCGAGCGGCAGCGTTACGTTGTACCTCACTTTCCGCCAGTCGTAGAGCACCGGGTTCTGGAACACGATGCCGTATTTCTGAGCCAGCCGGGCTTCTCTGGGACTTGCGCCAGCCACCTTCAGCGTCCCGTCCGTCGGCTGCAGCAAATCCGCGATTAGCCGCAGCAACGTCGTCTTCCCGCAGCCCGACGGACCTAGCAGCGAGACGAACTCGCCCTTGTTGATGTTCAGGCTAATGCGGTCAATCGCCAGCACATCCGCGCCTCCCGACCCATAGCTCATGCTGATTCCGCTTAGCTCAATCTCCGGTGCAGCCGCTGCTTGCCCCATACAGACCCCTCCGATATGTAAAGTAATGTTACGTAATCGCCGATTTTCACAGCAGACTCAGCACTCCATGTAGCTTTATCTAACATGTTACACAGATGAGGTCCCCGTAGCATTAGACACGGAGTCAAATCGTAGACCGAAAATTCCGTCAATTTGTCCAGCATGGGTATTCTGGAGGCTGTCTGCCGCTTAAGTCACTCATTTTGCAGACGAAATAGGGACCAATTCAGGAAAATTACTAATATTGTCACAAATTTCATCGTTTTCATGGGACTCTAGCATTATTCACCACTTCAAATCTCTCACGTTTTATCGAATAATGACGATAAAGATATAAGTAAAGTAAGATATTTCGTAATGATTTTGTTATATCTACGAATCATGCTAATGGAGTTGATGGACTGATAAACTAGGGGATGGCGGTTTATTCAAAGGCGGGTTTCATCATTATTATGGGAGGGTTCACTAGCAATGAATGTGCGCAAAAAAGCAAGGCTTTCTTTCTTTACTAAGAATCTGTTGCTCTCCTCCATCAATATCATCCTCATCGGAGCGGTATTGATCGTTGCGAGCTACTACACAGAGAAACGGATTCTCATTGACCAGCTTCACTCGCAGGTCAAGACCGTAACTAGCGAATGGGCAGAAGCGTTGGATGCCAAGACGGTGCAGTCCGCCATCGACGAGGCCAGCTATGACGGTCCAGTCCAAGCGAAACTGCGGGACATTATGGATACGATCAGCCGTTACAACCCGAGCATTGCCCAAGCTTACCTCTTCGAGCCTGAGCTGGTCGACGGCACGAAGACATCCCTCGTGGCGGTCCCCACGCATCTGGTAGATCCGCTGAAAGAAGGTAATCTGAACATCGGCGATCTGTACGAGCAACCGCAGATTCACGCTGACGCCGTTGAAGTCATGCTCGATACGAAGGAACCCGTACTGACCAACTACTACGACGATGCTTATGGTACTTGGGTAACGATTCTCTATCCGATCATGGATGACACCGGCAAAATCTTCGCTTACTTCGGCGTCGATACGGATGCAAGCTCTATCCCGAACGGCCTGCACAAGATGCTCGTGTTCGGCTGGTCCTTGCTTGGCGGATTCCTGGTTCTTATCCTGGCTGTTCAGTATTGGATTGTACGCCGCACGCTGTCGCCGATTCAAGCGCTGATCAAAGGCATTGAGGAAGTGAGCGAGGGAAACTTGGGGGTGTCGATCAAGACTGGCTCCGACGACTTAGGCATCATCAACGAGAAATTCAATCACATGGTCGCCAACATGAACGAAACGATGCTGAAGGTCCAAGCGACCTCTGATCATCTGGCTGACTCTGCGCGCCACCTTCACTCGACTTCCGAAGTGAACAAGACGCACAATAACGCGATCAACAGCAACATTCAGATGATTGCTACGAGCGTGGTTCAGCAGAAGCATTCCAGCGAAGAATCATCCCGTTCCATTAACGAGATGGCTACCGCGATTGAGACGATTGCCCACAGTTCGGTCAACGCCGCAGGCGATGCACAGGATGTCGAGTCCAAATCGGCAGAAGGCGATGTTATCGTGCGCAATATGGCGCAACAAATGCAACTCATCACCGAATTCGTTACGACCACTTCCGATACGGTCAAATTGCTCGACCAACGTTCGCAGCAAATCGGCAGCATCCTCGGCCTGATTACGGGTATCGCCAATCAGACGAACCTGCTGGCGCTTAACGCCGCGATCGAAGCATCGCGCGTCGGCGAGCATGGCAAAGGCTTCGCTGTCGTAGCCGGCGAAGTTCGCAAACTCGCGGAACAATCCCGCGGCTCGGTCGATCAGATCTCCGGTCTCGTGCATGAGATTCAGGAAGAAATCCGCCAGACGGCGGAAGCGATGTCGAGCGGTACGCAAGTCGTTGCTCAAGGGATGACGCTGGCAGTCGATACAGGCCGCCTGTTCACGGACATTCTCGCTTCTTCCCGCAAAGTTTCGATGCAGATTCAAGAAGTATCCACGGCAGCACAACAAATGTCCGCAGGGACAGAAGAGCTTTCGGCAACATCCGACCAGCTTAACAGTAACATTCGCTCCACCGCAACTAGTGCAGACACCATCTCGGAAGCTGTCGAGAAACAAAAGGAACAGATGGACGCCATCGTCAAATCTTCCGACGAGCTGTCTGCATCGGCTGAAGAGCTGAATACACTGATTAAACGTTTCCGGGTTAAACGCCACTAGTACGTATTATTGGCTTTCAGTCGCCGTCCGGATGGACGGCGATTTTCATATTCTGACCTCAATGCGAGGCAGACATTCCTGACCGGCTGAAGGAGCTGAACTGATGATGTCCCTACCACAATCCAGGATTTACCATTCCGCGGTTAAGGATGCTCCCGTCCTGAACATTCCGTGTGATTATTCTCTGCAGCGCAGATCCGATCTGCCTGCCGCTACTTTGGTTATTGCGCCGGATTCCGACCTTGCGCGCCTTGCGCAACAGCGCTATCAAGGACAGAGGCTGCTCCAGATAGCGGCTGCCTCCATATATGCCGCCTTGCTCTACCGTCTATCCGGCGGCGAAGCAGACTGGCGTATCGGCCTCGTTCAAGGCGGGACAATGACTGCCATGCATTGGAATTGGGAGAAAGAAGCGTTATCGTTCGCTTCCTTATTGCAAGATGCTTCGGCCATCCCTATCGACACGGCTCGCGAACTGCCCGGCAGCTTCGAGACGCTATTCGTCGTCGGCCAATCCGCAGCGCCGGCAGCAGGGCAGCTTCTGAACGCCCACCTTACGATCGAGAAGGGCGGCTGGTCGCTTCAGTTTATCTACGATGCTTCGCTGATCAAGCCGGAGACGATCGAGCGTTATGCATCCGGCTATCGCAAGCTGCTTGCCGCGATGCTCGCCGATGAGTCGGCCCGCATCGGCGCCGTTGATATTCTGACCGAAGAGGAGCACGCTCTATACCGGAGGATGAATGATACCGCTGCGCCTTATGCGGCCGCCCCCGTCATCCATCATGTTTTCGAGCAGATAGCGGCGGCTTATCCGGACCGCACGTCTATTTTTGACGAGACAGCCACGTATACGTATCGCACGCTGAACGAACAGGCCAATCGGATCGCCCGACTGCTGCTCGATCGAGGACTGCGCAAAGGCGACTTCGTCACGATCTTCATGGAGCGCAGTCTCGGCACGGTCGTCAGCTTGCTCGGCGTGCTGAAAGCCGGCGGCGTCTATGTCCCTGTCGATCCGGAGCATCCGGAGGAACGGATCCGCTACATTATGGAGGATACCTCGTCGCCTTTCATGCTGACCAACCGCCGTTACGAAGCAAGAGCCGCTACCCTCGCCTCTTCGATCGGCAGCGTGCGCGCGGTTATGCCGATCGACGACGGCTCGCTAGACATTTATTCCGGTGGCAACGTTCAGGCCGACGTCAAGCCGGGCGATCTGGCCTATGTCATCTATACCTCCGGTTCCACCGGCAAGCCGAAGGGCGTGCTAATCGCTCATGAAGGAGTCGTGAATCTAGGCGCCTACATTAAGCGCGAGTTCGCGGTTACCGAGCACGATGTGATGACGCAGTTCGCGACCTACAGCTTCGATGCCTCCGTCTGGGAGACGTTCGGCGCTCTCCTGAGCGGCGCGAGTCTCTATCTCTTGAATGCGGAGGAGCGGATCTCGGTGGAAGCTTTCGCCGATGCCGTAGAGCGGACGCGGACGAGTGTGGTCATCGTGCTGCCGACCGTCTTCTTCAACGAAGTCGCGGCCCATCTATCCGATGATGGCTATCGCAAGCTCGCCTCGATTACGAAAATCATGACCGCCGGCGAAGCCCTCTATGGCGAGCAGGTACGGATCTTGCAGCGCCGGCTTGGCGAGCAAGTCGCTATCTATAATTTGTACGGTCCGACCGAATGCACCGTCTGCGCCACCGTCTATCAAGTGGAGCAAGGCGTCGCTGACCATGTCACCCACGTACCGATCGGCACGCCGATCAGCAACTATAAGGTGTATATCGTGGGGCCCGAGCAGTCGCTCTGCCCGGTCGGCGTTCCTGGCGAGCTGTATATCTCTACGGTCGCCATCGCTCAAGGCTACTTGAATCAAGCGGATCGCACCGCGGCGGCGTTCGTCGACAATCCATTCGAGCCCGGGACCAAAGCATACCGTTCCGGCGATATCGTGAAGCTGCGCGCCGACGGCACGATCGAATATGTCGGCCGGCGAGACTCCCAGGTGAAGATTCGCGGCCACCGCATCGAGATCGGCGCCATTGAAGATACACTGGCCAAACACCCGCTTATGCATATACCGGCTGTCATCGCGCGCAAGGACGACAACGGACAGACGTATCTGGTCTGCTTCTATACGACCAAGGACGGACAAGCCGCCGCCGCAAGCGAGCTGGCGAGTTTCATCCATGCCGCCCTGCCGCCGTATTATGTGCCCAAGCGGTTCTGCCATCTCGAAGCCATGCCGCTCTCGACGAACGGCAAAGTCGAACGCAAGCTGCTTGCCGGCTATGCCATTCCGGAGGACGAGCAGGAAGCTTCGGAATCGGACGAGCCGCTTACGCCGGTACAGGAGCAAATCGCCGCGGCTTGGAAGGAAGTGCTCGGCCTGAAACAGATCAGCGCGGCGGCCAACTTCTTCGATTCGGGCGGCGACTCGCTGGATATCATCCATGTGCTCGTGCAATTGAAGCCGCGGTTCCCGCATTTGACGATTGGCGATCTGTTCACGTACGAGACCGTTGAGGCACTGGCCGCTTATGCGGAGCAGTCGGCTGCGGCGGAGAACTCGGATCGGGTAGTTACCGGCGGAGTAACGGCCTTCGAGCCATTGGCCGAATTCCCGGTCAAGCAGAACAGCAGTCCACGAGCTCGGAAGGCGCCAGCCGAGCCGGAGCATATTCTGCTCACCGGCGCTACCGGGTACTTGGGCTCCCATCTGCTCTATCAGATTCTGACGCATTCGCGCGCGATGGTGTATGCCCTCGTTCGCGGAGCGGTGCACAAAGCGGCCTGCGACCGGTTGGAGGAAGTCATGTCGCTCTACTTCGGTCCTTCTATCGTGGAGCTGATGAAATATCGCGTACAGGTGATCGAGGCTGACCTCGAGCAGCCGATGCTCGGCTTGTCCCATCAAGAATTTACCCGTCTGCCTGCGGTTATCGATACGATTGTGCATGCGGCTGCAGACGTCCGGCATTTTGGGGATGCCAAAACATTCGAACGCACGAACGTCATCTCGACGAACGAGCTGCTCGCCCTGGCCCAGGCTGGCCACGGCATCCATTTCCACCACGTATCCACGGTCAGCGTGCCGGAATCGCTCGCGCATACCGGGCAGTGGAACGCTGTCGTGCGGGATAATCAACTTGCCGATACGCTTCAAGTGGAGAATGTCTATTCGAGCAGCAAGCTGGAAGCCGAGAAGCTGGTGCTGAAGGCAAACGCGCAAGGGCTGGCGACGACGATATACCGTCCGGGCAATCTGACCTGCCATTCCGAGAGCGGCCGATTCCAGCGCAATATCGAGAGCAACGCCTTCTATCAGCTGATCAAAGCGATGCTGCTGCTGGGCAAAGCGCCGAAAGCCGACTGGTACGTCGACTTCACGCCGATCAACTATGCGAGCGAGGCGATGGCGAATCTCATGCTCCGTCCGGATACCGAGGGCGAATTGTTCCACATCGTCAATCCGCAGCAAATTCTGTACACTGATCTGGTGGAGATGGTTCGCTTGCTCGGCTATGAAGTCGAACTGATGGACAAGGAAGCTTATACCGCTTGGCTGCTCGACCCGACTATGGACAAAGACCAGGAAGGCACCCGGATCGCCATGTCCCAGCTGGGCGGCGACGGGGCGCAAGATTCCCCGTATGTGTACAACTGCGACAATACGACCGCTTTCCTGCGCGGCACCGGCATCAGCTGCGCGCCAGCGGACGAGCTCTTCATCCGCCGCATGATCGACCACGCGGTTGCGATCGGCTACTTCCCGCCGGTTCTGGAGAAGCAGGTGTAAGCAGCAGACGAGCCATAAGGCAATGATGAACCGTTCGAGGCCCGGTCTCCCTTCAAGGGGGATCGGGCTTTTGCTGTATAGGTATAGTATTCGGAGCGCGAAGCGGCATTCAGGGGAGGTTTGCGCGGATTAGAGTGGTAAAAAAAGGCGGTGCAGGTTGGATACCTGCACCGCCTTGATCGAGATCGTATGGTTGTCGTGCCTGTCACGGCGCCTTGCCCCAGCTAAGCTTGAACTGCCTACGCAAGCTCCAGCGCCGCCAGCACTTGGCCGATCCGCGCCGCATCGAGCGGACGCGCGAAGCTCGCGCCTTCGCGGACGGCGGAGCCGAAGTGCACCTCATGCACGCCGGTGGCTTGCACGAAGGCGCCGATCGTCTCCGGCTGCAGCCCGTGGCCGGCCAGGATGCGCAGGTGCGTGCCGCTAGCCGCTTCGGCCAGCCGTACGAGCTGCGGAATCGCCTGCGGTGCAGGCTGCGGCCCGCCGGAGGTGAGGATGCGGCGAATCTGCGGATAAGCGGCGAGCGCCCCAAGCGCCGCCTCCTGATCCCGCACCTCGTCGAATGCCCGATGGAAGGTGATGTCGAGTCCGTCAGCGGCGCCGAGAAGCATCTCCAACGCCCGGACATCGACCGTCCCCGACTCGGTCAGCGTCCCCAGCACAATCCCCGTCGCACCTGCGGCACGAATCGCGGCAATGTCGCGGCGCATGACCGCCAGATCGCCGTCGCTGTAGCAGAACGATTGGCTGTGCGGACGCACCATCACTTGAATCGGGATGGTCGCGGCCTCGACCGCTTGCTCGATCAAGCCCAGGCTTGGCGTCAGCCCGCCCTCCGCGATGCCGGTGACTAGCTCGATGCGATGGGCGCCGTACGCGCCAGCCGAGCGCACATCCCCGATATTCGTTGCAATGACTTCCAGCAGCACCTAAGGTCAGCTCCTCACGCTATACGTTCAGCCTAGAAATACAGAATAACGATGAACACCGCCGCCAGCGCAAAACGGTAGTAAGCGAAATACGACAGCTTCAGCTTCTTGATCAGGTTCAAGAACGTAACGATCGCGACCATCGCCACGACGAAAGCCGCAACTAGGCCTGCGATGAAGACCGGCAGATCGTCCATCGTGAGGAAGTCGCGGCTCTCCCACAAGTCCAATGCCGAAGCCGCGAACATCATCGGCACGGAGATGATAAAGGTAAACTCCGCCGCCGCTTTCTGCGTCGTCCCGAGCAGCATGCCGCCCGAGATCGTCGAGCCGGAACGCGAGAAGCCCGGCCAAGCCGCGAGAATCTGGAACAGGCCGATGCCCAGCGCCTGCTTGTATGTAATATCCTCCATGGTCTCGGCGGTTATTTTGCCCCGGTAACGCTCGGCGACAATCATGAGAATACCGCCTAGAATTAAGCTGATTACGACCGGTGCAGTGCCGAACAGGATTTCCTTAATGAAATCGTACACGGTGAAGCCAATGATGATGAACGGCGCCATGGCCAGAATCAAGTGAACAACATTAAGACCCGGACGCTTCATGAACCCGGGGCGAATATCCAGAAACCGCAGGAATCGTTTCCAATAGAGCACCAGTACGGCCAGGACCGCACCCAGCTGGACGACGATCTTGAACGTGTCCGCCCGGTCCCCTTCGAAGTCAAGCAAATAGCCGGTCAGAATCATATGACCGGTGGATGAGACCGGCAGAAACTCGGTCAACCCTTCCACAATACCCATAATAATGGCCTTCAAAATATCACTCAAAACAGCAGCTCCTCCATTTCCTTCTCTCTATGTCATTATTTCTAGCCTAGTATTCGGCTTTCACCCTGCATTTTCCTTTATTTCATAAAGGAAGCAAAGATTAGTCTTCCTGTAAACGCGGCAAAAGGAGAATGCCCGCTTGCCCGCAAGCATCCCCGAACCTTGCCGTATCTCCGTCCGCTTCTAGCCGGCCGGCACCTCGCGCGTGCCTTTCTCCATCGGCTTGCCGCACAGCGGGCATGCCTTGGTCGACCGCGCCGCGTCCTCCGCCGTGGTGACGCGCATCCATGCTTTGCAGCCCGGACGCTTGCACAGCCAGGCCGCGACCGTCTCCTTGCGCCCTTCTTGCGCGGCGCGAACGCCGCCGCTCATCGAGCTCGGCGCCACGCGGACGCCAGACAGCGCGCCGCCGCGTTTGAACTCCTTGGCCGCCGTCTTCGCCGTCTCCGCGCTGCCGAAGGCGGCCAGCAGGAAGCGCGACACCGCCGTCTTCTTGCGCCGGTATTGCGCCGGCGAGCTGATGACCAGCTCCTCCTTGGCGCGCGTCACCGCTACGTACGCCAGCCTGCGCTCCTCTTCGAGCGCGTCGTCCCCAAGTTGCGCCACGGCCCCCTGCAGATGAAGCTGGCTGTCCTTCATCCGCTCCGGATCAAGCGACGAGCTATGAGGCAGACTGCCCTCCGAGGCGCCGAGCAGCAGCACGACCGGGAACTCCAACCCCTTGGAGCGGTGGATCGTCATCAGCGTGACATAGTTGCCGTTGTCCTCATGCTTCTGCCTGGCGTGCTCGCCGCTCTTCTCCAGCATGTCGTCGATGAAGCCGAGGAATGCCTCCAGCGTATCGAACCGGCCGGCAGACGTCTCCAGCTCATCGAGCATCTCCACGAGCATCTCCTTATGCTGCGTCACGTTCTGCTTCTCCGCCGTCTCCAGGTAGTTATCGTAGAAGCTCCGGCGGAGCTGCACGATCGCGTCGACCGGCTTCATCGCCACGAGCGACTTGATGAGCAGCAGCCGTTCCTTGACCTTCTCCTTCTGGAACTCCTTCAGCTCCGGCCAGGAGAGCAGGTGGATGAGCGGCCCCTTCTTCGCGCGGAGCGCATCCTGCTGGCGGATGAACGTCATCCCCTTCTCCCGGGCAATGTACAGCGTCGGCAGCACGCTCTCCATCGCCTCGAAGTCGCGCCGGTACAGCGCCAGGCGCATATGGTCGATGACCGGACGCACGATCCGCTGCTCATACAGCAGCTTCCCGTCGCCAAACTCGACGAACGGCACGTCCTGCTCGAGCAGCTGTTCGATGATGGCGCGATTATTGCTGTTCGCCCGGTACAGGATCGCGAAATCCCCGTACGTTCTGCGGTCCTCGGCGACCTCCTGCTGAATGTACCGCAGCGCCCTGACCGCCTCATCGTTCGTATTGAACGGCGTCATGTACTGCGGCACCGTCTCGCTCTGCTTGGTAGCCTTGAGCGTCTTGTCCCGGCGCTTCTTGTTATGGCGGATGATCGCGTTGCCCAATCCCACGATGGCCGAGGTCGAGCGGTAGTTGATATCCAGCGTAATCACTTTGGCGCCGGGATACGTCTTCTCGAAGTCGAGAATGAATTCGCTGCGCGCGCCGTTGAACGAATAGATCGTCTGGTCATCGTCGCCGACGACCATCAGATTGCGATGAGGCTCCACGATCATTTTGACGAGTTCGTATTGCAAAAAGTTGGTGTCCTGGAACTCGTCCACCATGACATAGCGGAACCGCTGCTGCAGCGATCGGAGCAGGCCCGGGCGTTCCTTAAGCATCTCATAGGCGACGAGCAGAATATCGTCGAAGTCGAGCTTCCCGTTCTCCCGCTTCCACGCCTCGTAACGGAGCAGCACTTCCTTCGTCTTGCGCTCCGCCTCCGACTTCTCCGGCAGCTCGGCCGGATCAACCAGGTTCATCTTATAGGAGGACAATAGGGCGAGCAGCGTCTCCGGTTGCTGCGAATCCGAGATTCCCGCCTCCCGCATGAATTGCTTCAGCAGAATATGCTGGCGGATCGTCTCGCCGAATATCTCTTCCCGAACCCCGTTCCGGCGCAGCATATAGAGGAAAAAGGAATGGAACGTCCGCGCTTCGATCCGCTTCGCCGCCATCCCGCCGATCCCCGGCAGCTGCGCGATCCGCTCGCGCATCTCGGCGGCGGCTTTGGTCGAGAACGTCATGAGCAGAATGCTGCTCGCCTCCGCTTGGCGAACCGCCAGCAGATAGCCCGTTCTGCAGACGAGCACCGAGGTCTTGCCGGAACCTGCGCCCGCTAGCGTGAGCAGCGGTCCATTATGATGACGGACCGCCTTGATCTGCGCGGTGTTCAGCCGGATGCCCTGCTCCTCCAGCCGTTCGAAGTATTCGCCGTCGGGCGCATTCGTCGCTCGGCTCGCGGCCCCTTCGGCTTGAGGCGCCATCGCCGCCTTCGGTATCCGCTTCTCGACCGCCCCGAGCGGCAGCTTAAACAACCGGAGCGGCTGAGTGTCCTCCCCTTCCGCCTCCGCCTGTTCATCCCGGTAATCTTCCATCAAGTCGTCCAATTGTTCGTCGTGCCGCACGGCATATGGTTTGTTGCTACCCTTCATGCTTTTCGATCTCCTTACATGTCCGTTCGTATTCTACTCTACTAGTATAGAGCAAATCATCGGTAAGAAGTAGAACCTTCCGCCATATCCGAACCCTCGATACTTGGACAGTCTTCAAAAATTTAGGCGATAACCCCTTTGACAAATCGGCGTTCAACCTCTATAGTTAGTTACATGAGTAATTAACCAGTTAGGTGGTGGAGCTATGGGGGCACAAATGGATGAGAGCCGCCCCATCTTCGTTCAGATCGCTGAACGGATTGAGGACGATATCATCGAAGGGACCCTAACGGAGGAAACGCAGGTTCCTTCCACAACGCAATTCGCCGCGTTCTATCAGATTAATCCGGCGACGGCGGCGAAGGGCGTCAATCTTCTTGTTGATCAAGGCATCCTATACAAGAAACGGGGGATCGGCATGTTCGTAGCGTCAGGCGCGCGCGCCGTATTGGTGGAGAAGCGCAAGGAGCAGTTCTATGAGCAGTACGTGGTCACGATGGTCCGCGAGGCGGAGAAGCTCGGGATTAACGCCGAGCAGCTGTCCGATATGATTCGCAGAGGAGGGACGAACAATGGCTAATGTGGTGGAGATCCGCAGCTTAACGAAGGCCTACGGCGATGTGAAAGCCGTCGATAACGTCAGCTTCGCGCTGGAGCCTAACCGCATCTATGGCCTGCTCGGCCGCAACGGCGCAGGCAAGACGACGATTATGCATATGCTATCGGCCCAGTTGATCCAGACGAGCGGCGACATAGCGGTATTCGGCGAGGCTCCTTATGAGAATAACCGCGTGCTCAGCCAGCTATGTTTCATTAAAGAAAGCCAGAAGTATCCGGAATCCAGCAAGATTGCGGATGTACTCGCCTTCGCGGCCATGACGTTCCCGAACTGGAATCAGGAATTGGCCGACCGGCTGATGGAGGACTTCCGCCTCCCGCCGAAGCGCCGCATCAAGAAACTGTCCCGCGGGATGCTCTCCTCGGTCGGCATCGTCGTCGGACTTGCGAGCCGGGCGCCGCTGACGATATTCGACGAGCCGTATATCGGGCTCGACGCGGTGGCCAGAGGCCTGTTCTATGACCGACTGCTCGAGGACTACGCCGAGTATCCCCGGACCGTCATCCTCTCCACCCATCTGATCGACGAAGTCAGCCAGATGCTCGAACACGTACTGGTCATCGATCAAGGCCGGCTGGTGCTCGACGAGGAAGCGGAGTCACTGCGCGGCAGAGCGCTTACCGTGTCCGGCCCGCTTGCCAAAGTGAATGCTTTTGCCGCCGGTTACAAGGAATTGGATCGCCAGGGGCTCGGATCGCTATGTTCGGCGACGCTCCTGACGAATGGATCACCAGAAGACGTCCGCGCCCGGGCCGAGCTCGCCGGACTTGAAGTGGCTACGGTATCGCTCCAGCAGCTGATCGTCCAATTGACGAGCGGCAAAATGTCCCGAAAGGCGGATGATGCAAGATGAATCGTTCCGGACTCGTGCTTCGCATGTTCATGAGAGAAAGAATGGCTTGGTTCGTCATTCCTTGGCTCGTCACGCTCAGCAGCTTCGTCATCAACCTCATCATCGGCGGTTCGCTCCATGAGGAGCAGAATATGGTTACCGGCGGACTCGCCTCCTTCTTCATCTATATGTTCGTCATGGGCATCATCATCGTCAGCCAATTCTTCCCGTTCGCCCTTGGCTTCAGTATCCGGCGCACCGATTTCTTCCTCGGTTCTACCGCGATGATCGCCATCGCTAGCGCCGCCGCGTCGCTAATCATCATGCTCTTCAGCTATGCAGAGACGGACCTGACCGACCACTGGGGCGTCCAGCTGCAGTTCTTCAATCTTCCGTTCGTGCATGACGGCGCATGGTATGTTCAGCTGCTGGTCCACTTCGTGCTGGCGCTGCATATGTTCTTCGCGGGCTACTTCATTGGCATGTTCAACCGCAGATTCCGCGCCACATGGACGTTCATCCTGTTCATCGCCCTGTCCTTGGTTGCAGGTATTGCCTCGATGCTGTGCACCCGCTTCGGGTGGTGGGATGAGATCGGACGCTGGTTCCTCGATCAGACGGCGCTGTCGCTCACGCTGTGGTCCCTTCCGCTTGTTCTCATCTACATGCTGGCTAGCTACAAGCTGACTCGCACGGCTACCGCTTAACTGAAACCGCATCCTGCCCATCACGAACTTGGAGGATCTAACACCCGTCATGCAGCCTTTCACGAAACATGTCATCGCCATTATCAGCCGCATTCCCTCTGGGCATGTCATGACTTACGGACAAATAGCGGCGCTTGCCGGCAGCCCCCGCGGCGCCCGGCAAGTCGTGCGGATCCTGCATACGCAGACCCGGGCTCATAAGCTGCCCTGGCACCGGGTCGTGAACGCCAAGGGCGAGATCGCCTTGCAGGAGGATCTCGCCCGAATGGATCAGCGCATGAGCCTGGAGTCTGAAGGCGTCCACGTTACCGCCCTAGGGACCATCGATCTGGAACAGTATCAATATTGGCCGGACCCCGAATCCATTTAGCTCCTTTTTCGCTCACGCATGTTCCCTTATAATAGAGGCTGTATTCGAGCATGAGGCATAGGTTGTCCACCGCGTGCCTCATGCTCGCGAGGCTAATGACGTGGAAGAGGAGCATGCCCTTATGTATGAGATTACGATTGATCTCTACCGTGACTGGATCAATACGGTACTGGAGATGTTCCGCGGCGCGGGCCATCCGCTGCAGGAGGATCTCGAGGACGACGAGATCGCCAAGCTGTATTACATGGAGACCCTCCCGGAAGATATCGCGGAGATGCAGAGCGCGGCGAACGAGCAGCGCCTTCATATTTTGCAGCAGACCCTGCTCGATAACATGGAGACGGTCATCGTCCCCGACATTCGCAACCGAACCGGCTATTCAGGCAATGAGTTCCGCTTCCGGTGGGTTTACCAAGGCGGCGAGCACATTGTGGAGGAGCTGTCGCAATACCGCATTCCGCTTGGCGAACAGTAAACCAAGAGCCTTCCGCATCCCGATGCGGAGGGCTCTTTTCCTGTCCCAATATATCCCACCTGACACATCCCTTTCCGGCGGTTTTCTTTTATGCTACCCTTGAAGACAACTATCCATAATCTAACATCCATGGAGCTGTCTGCATCCCGATGACGAATACCATTCATAACATCATTGTAGTCGTTGCCGTGTCGGGCGTACTCAGCGTGGTACTCGCCGTGTATGCCTATTCCATCAAGTCCACCTTCTCCGGCATCCGGAGCTTCATGTGGATGAGTATATTCGCCGCGATCTATACGTTCTCCTACGCTTTCGAGCTGACGAGCAGCACTGTAGAGGAAGCGCTCCGTTGGACGAAGGCCGAGTATATCGGCATGCCGTTCATCGCCCCCTGCTGCGTCCTGCTGACCTTGCAGTATGTCGGGTTGGAGAAATACGTCACGCGCAGGACCGTCCCGTTCTTCTTCGTCATTCCCGCCATTACGCTGCTCATGGTGATGACCAACGAATATCACCATCTGTTCTATAGCTCGTTCTATGCGAGGCCGGATGCGCCTACGCTGCTGGTCGATATCGAGATCGGCCTCTGGTATATCGTCCACGGCAGCTATACCTTCGGCTGTCTGCTCTTCGGCGGCATAATGCTGATCCGGCATTGGCCAAGAACCAAATCCGCCTATAGGCCGCAGCTGGCCGTGATGATCTTAGGCCAGTATATCCCGATGACGGCCGCGTTCCTCTACCTGATCGGCCTTACGCCGTATGGTATGGATCCGGTTCCGGTCACGATCAGCGTCACCAACACGCTCTATATATGGGCCATCCGGACGTCCGGTATGCTGACCGTCGTTCCTGTAGCCCGCTCCGCGATATTCGAGAGCATGCGCGACGGCGTTGTCGTCCTTGACCCGCACGACCGGATTGCCGATTACAACCAGGCCGCCCTTCGCATGATGCCGCAGCTGGGCCCGGAGGCGATCGGTCAGCCCGTCGAGCATCTGGCATTGCCGATTCCTTCGATTATGGAGCAGCTGCGCAAGTCGGAACTGCGCCTGCCATGGAGGCGGGCCGACGGCGAAGAATGCTTGTATCAGATCCATGCCTCTCCGGTGTTCAAGGGCGACAACCAATCCGCGGGACTAGCCATCGTCTTCATGGACATCACCGAGGCTGCGCGCATGCATCAGGAGCTGCGGCACCTGGCCACTACCGATGGCCTGACGCAAATCATGAACCGCACGTATTTCATGCATTGCGCGCAGGAGCTGCTGCTTAAGACCCGGCAGACGGAGCAGCCCTTCGCCATCATTCTGTTCGATATCGACCACTTCAAATCAGTCAACGATACGTACGGTCATGATACCGGAGATGCGGCGCTGCGCCACGTCGTATCCGTCTGCAACCGGTTCATCGCCGAAGGCCAACTGTTCGCACGGTATGGCGGCGAAGAATTCGTCATCGGTCTGCCGCAATCGGCAGTCGCCGATGCCGAGGCGTTCGCGGAACGCGTCCGCGCAGCGATCGCCGCAAGTCCGCTCGTCATGCGCGATGGCGAGCTTGCCATTACCGCAAGCTTCGGCGTCGCGACACCGGGCAGCGGCCAAGATACGCTCGCCGCGATGCTCAGTCGTGCCGATGAAGCGCTGTACGCCGCCAAGCGCGGCGGCCGCAATACGGTTAAGCTTGCGGTTCCCATACGGCTATCCCGATCATAACGCGTTCCCCTGGCAAGCCAGGGAACGTTTTTTGTTGTTCATTGTACTAGACATGCAACGGACGATTACAGGTATGCAACAGACTTTCAGCGTTCCTTCAGCGTAGATTCAGCCATTCTTCAGCTTCCCTGCCGTTAATAGAGGAGAAGGCGCACGACTCGCGTGCCGATCGGTCCGCCACTACGAGAGGAGCAGCAGCATGTCTATATCGATTAACAGCTACCGCAATTCCTATGCCTACACTTGGAATCAAGAAGATTCGGCCGCCAATCGAACCACGGAGGGCGGCAGCAAGAGCCGCAGCGGTTCAGCCGCCGACTCGATCGCATTCAGCCTGGATGCGCTAAGCTATCTGAACGTGCAGAAACCGGGCGCAACCGGAACTTCGGCCGATGCCGTAGAGGACAAAGACGAGATCAGCATCGACCAAAAGAAGACGATGCTCGTCAACTTGCAGAATCGGCTAAGCGATTCCCAAGCCGATGCGGACAGCGCAAGCACAGGGCCGATGTCGGAAGCCATCGCCTCGCTCAGCGAGACGTTGTACGGTTTCGATGCCAGCACCGCAACGGATGAGGAAATCTCCGCGATGTTCGAGTCTGTCGCAGATACGATGGACAGCATGCGCCCATCCGGCGGCAGGCCTCCGATGATGCCGGGCGGATTCCCGCCGCCAATGCCAAGCTCCGACTCCGCTAGCAGCGAAGAAGGAATAGCCGCGCTCTCCGCGGACGACATGAAATCCATGCTCGCCGAGCTGCAGAACCAATTGTCAGGCTTAGACGAGGACAGTGAGCTTCCGCCAGGGCTTGCCGAAGCGCTGGCCAGCGTGAAGGAGCAGCTGTCGGGCTTCGATGCGAGCACGGCGACCGACGAGGAAGTATCCGCGCTCTTCGAGGAAGTAGGCGCGACACTGGAAGAATCGCGCCCGCAGCCGCCTGACGCTGGCGGCGTTCCGTCTCAGCTGATGGCGATGAGCGGCATCATGCCGCCGTTCGCATGGGCCATGAGCACGAGCAGCGAAGAAGACGCGACGAACGCATTAGCCGGGTTCAGCCTCGACGGTGAGCAGCAATCGGATATTTCCTCCGCCGATCTCGCAAGCCTGCTCGCCGAACTGCAAGCCAAAGTGGGCAGCATGGACGCAAGCACGACTTTCTCCGGAGGCTTGGCCCAAGCGCTGCAGACGCTAAGCAGCCAATTGTCCAGCTATAACAGCAGCCTTGTACAAGGCGTCACGCTGTAATTCACGCACTTCCGGTATGGTGTACCCGGGGCAGTCCAAGGATCGAACGATCCGCCGGCTGCCCTTTCTTTGTCCCTATACCTAGTAAAGCTATGTTCTGCCTGGCCGTGTATGGTAAAATATGTAACAACATTCACAACAACGCACGCACCTCATACGAACATAAAGGAGGCAAACCCAATGCAGCGGGATTATAAACGGGGGTTTCTCTATGCGGCTTCGTTTCTTCTATATGCAATCGTATACACGTTTATCAATATGGCGATCGATTGGTGGTTCGTGACGTTATCCGTGCGCGCCGTGATGATCGTGCTTGCGCCGCTGCTTGTATGGGTGCTGTTCCATGTCGCGTATGCCAAGCGTAAGACGAGCAAAGAGCTGCCTCGAGCCATGTGGATCAACATGATCATTATTGGCGTGCTTATTACCGGCTTCAGCATAACCAAAATCGGCATAAACGAACACAACTCGCATTTCGACTATAACCGATGGGTGAGCGAGCAGGACAACCGCCAACAGATGATTGACGACTTCCTCGATCACCAGGAGCTGATCGGCCTTACGCAAGCGGAAGTGATTGACCTGCTAGGCAAGCCGAATGAACGATCCGAGCAGACATTCATCTATTATATGGGCTATTCGGTCATCGATATCGTGATGCTCGTCATCACGTTCGAGGAAGGACGGGCCGTCAAGCATGCGATCGAGATCAGCTAGCTGAAGGAACTGTGCGAGCAGCGCCGCCCCGGCCTGCTCTTGTGTCATGGACTGGATGGATCGGCGTGCTTCCTGCCCGCTCTTTTTTTCACGCCAGCAATCCGTTCAAGTAAAGCCTTAACGAAAACCGCCTTCACAATATAGATCGGGAACGAATAGATGTATTCCCAGTTCAGCATCTTGTAGAAGTCGATCCACACGCTGATGGGCTCTGCAATAAAGGCGCAGAAGGCAGCCATCACGATATTGACGATGACGAATGATCGCCACGAACGACAGTATTGGTACACGAACATATGCATGACCGGCAAAATGCCAAAATCGATCGGCGAGGCTTCCGGTATGAAGCGGACAAGCTTATGCGGGTATTCCCATAAATTCAATTCATAGCCGATGTGGTCGAGCAGGAAGATGAGAAAGCTGATCGTCACCCCATAGAACACGATTTCGCTCAACCGTTGTTTGTCCGCGAATCTCCACCACACCACCCATGGAAGGATCATGACTGCCAGCAGCAGCCACCATAAGGGCGTAAACAGATCAACCTGCAGCCAATACTCTTGCCTCAGCTCCGTTAACTGTCGATGAACCTTCTCGATCTCCTCCAGCAGCACATTCTTATCCGTCAACTCGATCATCCTAGTTTGTTATTTACCGTCTATTCTGCCCCAATCTGCGATCTGCAATTAAAGTTTGGACTGCCAACCGCGAGATCCTCCTCATAATACAGGTGCTTGTTGGCAATAGTAGACGAAGACACCCTGCCTCAGGAGAGGATTCGCCATGCCGCACAGGAAATTCCAGTCATCCGACATCCGTCCCCGGTATTCAAAAGGGCAAATATCCGTCCTCGGGATCAATTCGGTCTATCCCCGCATTCCTTGGAACGCGGCCTGGTGGTCGGCTGTATTCCCTGGGTTCGGCCATATGTTTATCGGCAAGTACCTCCATGGATTCGTTCTCGTCATTTGGGAGCTTGTGGTCAATAACCTAGCGAATCTGAACCGAGGGATTGCCTTATCCTTTCTTGGCCGGTTCGAGGAGGCCAAGGCCGTGCTTAACCAGGATTGGGTGCTGCTCTACGTGGCCGTCTATGTGTTCAGTATATGGGACAGCTACCGAAGTGCGGTCGAGATCAATAAGAGCCATGTACTGTCCGAGATTGAGGATGCGCCGATCACGCCTTCGGACGTCAGTTTTTTTGATATCGCGATACTGGACAAAAAGCACCCTTGGGCCGGAACCGTATGGTCTCTGTTATGCCCGGGCCTGGGACAGTTATATAGCGGCAGTACGGTCGTCGGCACATTCGTGCTGGCCTGGTGGATCTTCGTCTGCTATAAGGCCGTGGCCGTCCGCTCGTGGCTCTATTCGTTTCTAGGAGACTTTAACGGAGCAGCGGCCGTCGTAGATTGGCAGTGGTTTCTCTTCCTGCCTTCGATGTACGTCTTTGCGATCTATCAGGCCTATGCCTCGGTGAACGAAAACAACATCTTATTCGATATCGAGCAAATCCGGTACCTGAGAGTGAGGGCGGCGAACTTGGCACAATTAGACACGACCGATAACGACAACGTACAGATCATCGCCACCTTCGAGCATTCGCCTTTTGTGGAGATGGTGCTCCATGATATCGAGAAACTAGGCGTGGAACCTGCGCATATCATAGCGCTGCCGCTTGAGAATCTTGATGCTCAGCCTCACGTCATCGATACGCTTCATCGGGTCGATGGCAGCAGTATCCTGGACGGAGCCATGGTGAGCGGCACGATCTTTATGGTGCTTGGGACGATCTATGGATTCGTGTGGTATTGGGGGCCCGTCATTTGGGGGCTGATCGGGTTAGTCGGGGGATTCTTCCTTGGCCTAATCATCGAGCTGCTGCTCAGCAAGAAGAAATTACGGATCGCGGCTAACCGAAAAAACGAAGTCGTGATCCAGGTCACGTGCAGCACCTCCGTGCAAGACCAGTTGGTCAGCGTGCTGAAAAAGAGAAAAGCAAACGCTCTTGCCGTTATGCCGAAGCCGAAGATGTTGGCGTAAGGGTCAAAAAAAGCCGAACCGCATTGGGTCAATGTCATTAAGTTTAGAACTTATCTTAATGACATTGCCCATGGGGTTCGGCTTTTGCTTTATGCTTGCCAATCTTACATGAACACGCTCAAGAATGCGCCGATCGCGCGTTCCGGATCGACGTCGACCGCAACCTCGATCTCGGTGCCGACAGCCGGCTGAGGACGGAGATCGGCGACGACCATGCCTTGGGTCAGCGGGCTTTGATGCTCGACGCGCACTTTCATGCGGCGGGTAGTGACAAGATCCGGCTGCAGCGCAACCATCAGCGCGAGCGGATCGTGCAGCGGCGCGCTGCCCAGGTAGAAATTGACCGAGCGGTAGAAGTTGAAGTAGAACAGCAGCGACTCTTCCATGAACGCGATCAGCGGTTGGTTCTCTTCGCGGCCGAAACGCTTCAGGTAACTGAGGTGCTCCTCGGTAATGCGCGTCTTCAGCGTTACGTCGAGGCCTACCATCGTGATCGGAATGCCGGAAGTGAACACTTGGTCCGCAGCTTCCGGATCGCCCCAGATATTCGCTTCCGCGACAGGGCTGATATTGCCCGGCTCGAAGATGGTGCCGCCCATACAGACGACGTTCTTCAGCTTGCCGGTCAACGCCGGATCGATCTGAAGCGCAAGCGCCAGATTCGTCAGACGGCCGAGCGTAACGAGAATGATCTCGCCCGGATTCTCGTTCGCCAGACGAACGATGAACTCGGGAGCCGGCTCGCTGATCACCTGCTGCGCCGAAGGGGCCAGCTGCACTTCGCCGATGCCGTTCTCGCCATGTACGTGAGCCGCGAACGTGCCAGGCTCGCGTACAAGCGCCTTGGAAGCGCCGATCGCCACCGGAATCTCGTAACCCGGGTTCGCGAGCGCGAGTAGACGAAGCGTGTTGTCCGCTGCCTGCTGAACATTCGTATTGCCGAATACGGTCGTAATGCCTTCAATATGTACATTCGGTGCGCGAAGCGCGTACAGAATCGCAAGCGCGTCGTCAATTCCTGTATCTGCATCAATAATAATGCGGGAAGTTGTCATGAATAGACTCTCCTTTCGTTTTACCTTTCCCATTATGGCATATTCTAGTCGCCATGATCGAGTGTATATCGACAATTCGACATTCTTTCGACAAAATTCGATTTAATCCAACAAAATTCTATTGTGAAGAACAAGGCAGATCGACTATCATTTAATCAAATAGACTAATATAGCGTTTTCTAATTCGCAGTAACAACAGGAGGACATTCATGTGATTCGGCGTAAAAATCATTTTATGCTCTGGCTCAGCTTATCCACCATTCTCATCAGCTTCATCGTTCATCTGCTTCAGCGCGGCTTCCACTTGATCGATCATCCTATGATTATGGGCGGGCATGCAGCCCATGTCGTTCCCTCTAGCCTCGTTCTGAATATTCTGCTCGTACTGCCTGCTATTCTTTGGGTAATCGGCTTGTTCCTGTTCCGTAACAATCCCGGCCATCAAGGGCTGCCGATGCTGCAATCGGTCACGCTGACTTTCGCCAGCTTCTCCATGATCTCCGGCGGCGGCGGCACGGTAGAGTTCCATTTTTCCATCTTCATGGTGATCGCTATTATCGCCTACTACGAACAAGTTAAGCTGGTTACGGCCATGACCGTCCTGTTCGCCGTTCAGCACTTGATTGGTTATTTCGTCTGGCCTGAGCTCGTCTTCGGCGTCGAGTCTTATCCGTTCCTGATGCTGGCCGCCCATGCGGTGTTCCTGATCCTGACTTCCGCGGCAACCACGATGCAGATTATATCCAAGCGCCGTATTACGCAAGCGCTGGAGGCGGAGAAAGAGAGCAAGCAGCAGGAAGTGCTCACGCTGCTGAAGCATGTCGAGCAGCTGACCGATGAGCTCGCCGCTACGTCTTCCGTCGTCTCCCATAAGTCGAGCCAGTCCATTGAAGCCAACCAGGCGACGCTTACTTCCTATCGGGAAGTGTCCGATGGACTCGAACATCAATGTAATTCGATCGTGACCGTCGGCACGAACTTGCAGGAGATTGCCAAAATGGTCCGCCGCGCAACTACCGCCACCAGCGCGATGGTCGGCGAGTCCACGACAGCCTCTGCCATGATCGGGCAGAGCAGCGGCAATACGCAAACCTTGGTGGAGCAGACCCAGCTGGCGGCGGCGACCGTCCAACATGCGTCCGAAGCGATGCTCTCGCTGTATCAATCCACGCTCCGGGTCGAGGAGATCATCGTGACGATCCAGGAGGTAGCCAGCCAGACGAATCTGTTGGCGCTGAATGCCGCTATCGAGGCGGCGCGCGCGGGAGAAGCCGGCCGCGGCTTCTCCGTCGTCGCCAGCCAAATCCGCAAGTTAGCCGAGCAAAGCGGTCAGGCCGCCGAAGAAATCCGCGGCATTCTGGGGGCGATCCGTACCGAGAGCGAGCAGTCCGCCAAGCAGATCAAGCACGGCTCCGATCTGTCGACCCAATCCGCGTCGCTGGCCGAGAGTTCGCTTCAGAGCTTCGGCCATATCAGCAGCGCGTTCGAGCAGATCAACGCCCATATTGAGAAGCTCCATCAATTCATGCAGCAGATCGACGGCCAGACGAACGATATCGCCGGCGAAATGACGAGCATCTCCTCGGTGACCGAAGAGATCGTCGCCTCCATTCAGAATCTATCGGATGTCTCTGAAGGCCAGCTCAAAACGTCGGCTGAGGTCAATGAAGAGATTGCGGGGCTTGCCCAGCTGTCGCAAACGATTCGCGGACGATTCACGCAAGAACAGTAATGCCGATCAGAGGGATATAACGCAAGAGGTGGTGCCAGGCTTGGAAAGCCTGGCACCACCTCTTTGTTCATCTAGCTGTCTAATGAATAAGTCCGAGCATGCGCCAATACGGCACGCATAGCACCGCGACGAGCAAGACCGCAAGGCCATAGCCGATCGCGACCTTCTGCCCTTGCCGATGGCTGAACGCCTTTTCCTCCGAGCTGTAATAGGCCGTCAGATAGGTCGGCGACTGATAGGAGAAGAAGAACGGATCTGTCGACAGCAAGATGATGAACACCACGATCCACGGATCGACGCCGGCCTGCTGGGCCAGCGGTATGAGGGCCGTCACGAGCAGTATGACCGCCGGATCGTCGCGAACGACGATCGTGACGAGGAAGGACAGCAGCGCTACGGCGATCAGGAACAGCGCCGGCGAGGCGATGAACAGTTGCATATGCTCCCCGAGGAAGTTCGACAGTGCCTCGGTTATGCCGAGCGCATCCGCCGCGTTCGCGAAACTGAACGCTACGCCGAGGAATAGCAGGAACGGCCAGTCGATCCCGTTCAGGATAGCGTGGCGGTCGAGCACGCCGCTCATGACGAGCAGCGCGAAGCCGGCCATAAGAATCCAGGTGCTGTCGACGCCATGGAGCGGCTGCAGCATCATGAGCGCGATGCACCCCGTAACGGTCAGCATCGATACCTTTTCCCCTTTGGTAAGCGGACCCAACAGGCGAATCTGCTCATCGAGCACGCCCGCCTCGATCGGCCTTGCGGCCTTCGTCCCGCGGAACATGAAGGAGAGCCATGCGATCATAACGGCGCTGAAGATCGCAAAGCCCGGCAGCGCATAGAGCGCCCATGCGAGCCAAGAGACGGACGGCGCATTCGGCACAAGGCCGTAAGCCATCGCATTCGTGTAAGAGCCCGTCAGCATGAACGGCGCGGTGAAGCCGTAGAAGATCATCGCCGACAGCCCAAGCCCGGCCGCTCCGCCGCTGCGATCCTTGAAGCCCATCGATTCGGACAGCGTTCGGGCAATCGGAACCCCGAGCGATACTTTCGCCGACGAGGACGGTATTAACGGATTGAGAACGATCCCTCCGGCAATGATGCCCCACAGCTGACCGCGGTAATGCGGCGGGAATTTCTTCAGCGCATAGAGCGAGAAGCGATACAGAATGCCCGACCGGGTTATGGCGGCGCTTAATCCCATGATGAAAATCATGTACAGCCAGGTTGGCGACGCGAACCCAGACAGCGCCTCCTTCGGCTCCACCAGCCCGATCAGCACCCACAGCATCACCATGCCGAGCGCGACGATGTAATCCGGGATGATGCCGACGATCCAGAGGATGACTGCCGCAAGGCCGATACCGATGAAGATCATCCCTTCGCGGGACAGTCCGCCAACCTCGGGCACCAAGGCGGAGAGTACAATGCAGAAAACCGCGCCGAGCAGGGAGAGCAGGCTTGTCCATTGTCCGCCGAGCAGCCTTGCTGCCCGCTCCGCGCGAGCCCGGCTCTTGCGTCCGGCACGTTCTTGCCGCGCCAGCTCGTATACCCGCTCCTCACTCTGGGCCGCAGACGTCGACCCGGCCGCGGCTTCCGCAAGCTGCCAATATTCCAGCGCCTGCTGATGGCGTTCCAACTTGCCGGATAGCTCGGCCGCCCACTCATACCAAGCGGCCAGCCGCTTCGGCTTATCCTCGTCCGCTTCCTCATGGATGGCAGCCTCCAGCGCCTGAAGCCCCAACTCGGCGGCGTCATGCCGCATGCAGAGCGCGATATACAGCTCCAGCGCCTCGTGATCGCCTGTCAGCTGGACGGATGGGCAGCGGTGGAGCAGCCGCAGCAGCGCATGCTCCTCTTGGTCGCCTTCATGCGCCTCCGCCGATGCGAGCTTCACTGCTTGAAGAACATCCGGCCACCTGGCGTCCTCGGCATGCAACTCGGCAAGATCTAGCCAATGGCCATGCAGCGTATAGTAATTGGCCGCCTCTATCCGCCATCGTTCCAGCTGGCCGCCGCCTTGCACGGAGGCCGCCTGTTCCTTCAGCACCGAGCGGAATTCCGCCTTCACGCGCAGCCGAATGCCGCGTGGACCCTGCTCCTCGCCCAGCAGCTTGCTAAGCTCAGGGTATCGGCGCAGCTCCGGCAGCATGCCGCCGCCGAACTGCGACTGCAGCAACTCTTCCGTTCCGTAAGGGAGCGCCGCGCACCAGTACACGACGCGGGCCGCTGGTTCCGGCAGCCCCTCAAGTTCCTTATTCACCCACTCGGACTTGGTCGCCAGCGTCGCGTGCAGCCGGTCATTGGTCGCCGTCAGACGGGACGACAGCAGCTTGATGAAGTACGCCGATATAACCTGATGCTCCGCGATCAACTGGTCGAACGTGTCCCGATCGATCTCATAGAGCGTAATCTCGGTCACCGCCACGACCGTCGCCGAGCGGGCCTCACCGGTGAACAGCGCCATCTCGCCGAAGCTGTCGCCTTCCCCGAGCACCGCGAGCGGCTGCCTTGCCCCGCCTTGCTGGGAATACAGCTGCGCGGTGCCGCGCTCAATAATAAACATGCTCTCGCCGTAATCGCCCTGCTCGAAGAGCGTCTGTCCTGCCTGCAGCGTACGTTTCGCAAGCTTGCCCAGCAGTTTGGACAGCTCCATATTGGTCAGCCCTTGAAATAAGGCAATATCCGATAGCTTCATTCCCACCCGAGCCCCTCATGCATATTTATGCAACTATTGTACATAATTTCGGATAAGGTGGAAATAAAGTTCTGCACCGTAAGCCCTATATTTGTCGAAATACGTAAGTGAATGCTTAAAATGCCGCAACCTCCAGACCTATCCCCGATAAGCAATAAAGAAGCCTCCCGCCGGCGCGCATTCTAGCGTGCAAGCGGGAGGCTTCTCGTGTCCGATCAGGTCAGGCTATGATTTATGATGTCGCCGCGGTCTGGAACTGCTTGCCGTGCAGCTCCGCGTACAGCCCCTGTCGGTCGAGCAGCTGCTCATGCGTGCCGCGTTCGGCGATGCCGCCCTCTTGGACGACCAGAATCTGATCGGCGCCGCGGATGGTGCTCAGCCGATGGGCGATGACGAAGCTGGTGCGGCCCGCGAGCAGCGTCTTCATCGCTTCCTGAATCGCCAGCTCCGTAAGCGTATCGACGCTGCTCGTTGCCTCATCGAGAACGAGCAGCGCCGGATCGGCCAGAATGGCGCGGGCGATCGTGATGAGCTGCCGCTGTCCGTGGCTGATGTTGCCTCCCTCGGCGGCCAGCTGCGTGTCGTAGCCGTGCGGCAGCTTGCTGATGAAGCTATGCGCATTGGCCTGCCGCGCCGCGGCCTCGATCTGCGCATCGGTGGCATCCAGCTTGCCGTAGCGGATATTATCGGCGATCGTGCCGGAGAACAGATGCGCATCCTGGAGCACGATGCCGATCTGCCTGCGCAGGGCGTCCCGGTCCAACAGCTCGATCGGCTTGCCGTCGATGAGGATCGAACCGGATGTGTGTTCGAAGAACCGCCCGATTAGGTTCACGATCGTCGTCTTGCCTGCCCCCGTCGGTCCGACGAGCGCGATCGTCTGGCCGGGGTCCGCGGTGAAGGAGACCTGCTTCAGGATCGGCTTACCCTCCGCGTAATGGAAGGAGACGTCCTTGAACTCTACTTTGCCCGAGACCGAACCCAGCGAATGCAGCGTCTGCCCGGCCGGATTCCCGTACTCCGAAGGAGCATCCATAATCTCGAACGCCCGCTCAGCGCCGGCGACCCCGGATTGGATCAAGTTATACTGGTTCGCAAGCTCCCGGATCGGACGGTTGAACTGGCCCGAGTAGCCGAGAAAGCTGACGATGACGCCGACGGTCGCCTGATCATGGAGCGTCAGCCATCCGCCGACCCCGGCGATGAGCAGATAGCCGAAGTGGCCGATCATGTTCATGACCGGGCCCATAAGTCCGGAGTAGATCTGCGCCTTGGTCCCGGCTTGGCGCAGCTGCTCGTTCTGCTCGCTGAACTGCGCCAGCGTCCGCGCCTCCTGGTGGAACAGCGCCACGACCTTCTGGCCGCTGACGCGCTCCTCGATAAAGCTGTTCAGTCTGCCCAGATGCTGCTGCTGCGCCTTGAACTGCTGTTTCGTCACCCCGCTGATCCACTTCGACACAAAGAAAATGAGCGGCACGGTAACAAGCGCGACCAAGGTGAGCCATATATTGAGCGCCACCATCATCGCGAAGGAGCCCACGAGCGTAATGAGGCTCGTAATCATCTGCACGAGCGTCTGGTTCAGCGTCGTCGAGACGTTCTCGACATCGTTCGTCGTTCGGCTCATCAGCTCGCCGTGCGTGCGCGTGACGAAGAACGGGATCGGAAGCCGCTGCAGATGGCGGAACAGGTCGCGCCGCAGCTGCCAGACGGTACGCTGCGCCACGTCGGCGAGCATATACGCCTGCAGCCAGCTGACCAGGCTGCCTACAGCATAGACGGCAAACAGGAGCAGGCAGATCGTCAGGAAACCATCGAACTGCTGCGGAATAATATATCGGTCGAGCGCCCGGCCGAGCAGATAAGGCGCAGCCAGCGTCATTCCGGCCGACAGCAACGTTAGCCCGAGAATGCTGATCAGCCGCAACGGCTGTTCGGCCACGTAACGCCCGATGCGCCGGATCGTCGATTGTGTTCTCTGCATGAGCTAGGCTCCTTCCTGCGACGCGGCAATATTGCGGTACAAGGCGCTGCGCCGCAACAGCTCGGCATGCGTGCCGCTCGCCGTAATCCGGCCGTCCTCCAGGACGAGAATTCTGTCCGCATGGGCGACGGAGGCGATGCGTTGGCCGATAATGAGGCAAGTCGACTCCTTCATGAGCGACTGCAGCGAAGCGCGAATGCGCTGATCGGTATTCAGGTCGACGGCGCTGGTGCAATCATCGAGAATGAGGATACTCGGCTTCGTAAGCAGCGTACGCGCAATGGACAAGCGCTGCTTCTGGCCGCCGGACAAGTTGACCCCGCGCTGCCCGAGCTCCGTATCGTAACCCTTGGGTAGCCCGACGATGAATTCATGCGCTTGCGCCGCTTTGGCCGCCGCCTCGACCTCGTCGTCAGTAGCCTCCGGCCGGCCGAAACGGATATTGTCGCGGATCGTGCCGGTGAACAGATGCGCCTGCTGCAGCACCATGCCGACTTGCCCGTGGAGGCGCTGGGGCTCCATCTCCCGCACGTCGACGCCATCGATCAGCACAGCGCCTTCGCTCACGTCATAGAGACGCGGGATAAGGCCTACGAGCGTGGACTTCCCCGCACCATTCATGCCGACGATGCCGATCGTCTGACCCGGTTCGGCGCGGAACTGAATGCCGCTTAGCGTCTCGCCATCCGCTTCTTCTCCATAACGGAAGCTGACGTCTTTGAACTCGAGCAGACCGCGGCCCGGTGCCGCTGCAGCTGCCTTGGCAACGCCGGCATCCCGGCCTGTCCGGGCGTCCAACACTTCGTTCACCCGATCAGCCGACGCCTTCGCCTTGGCAATCATCTGCAGCTGGCCGCCAAGACCGACGATCGAGAACAGCAGCTCCGTCACATAGGTAAGGAATGCCGCAAGGTCGCCTACGGGCAGCGAGCCGTCCTTGGACAAGGCGCCGCCGTACCACAGCGCGCCGACGATGCTGAAGTTCAGGATGAGCGCCATCGTCGGCCCGTTAAGCGCGGCGATGCGCGCCGCACGCATGCTTGCGTCGCGGAAGCTCGTATTCGCTTCTCCGAAGCGCCGTTCCTCATAGTCGCCGCGCACGAACGCCTTGACTACCCGGATCCCGGACAGATTCTCCTGCAGCACCGTATTCACGCTGTCTAACCGCTTCTGCACGGTGCCGAACATCGGAACGGTCGCACGCGTCGTCACGATGAGAAAGACGACCAAGAGCGGAATCATCACCAGCAGAATAAGCGACAGCTTCGGGCTGATCGTCACCGCCATGATGATGCTGCCCCCTGCCAGGAACAAGCAGCGGACGAGCATGCGCAACACCATGAGCACCAGCTGCTGCAGCTGCGTAATATCGCCGGTCAGCCGCGTGACGAGCGAACCTGCGCCGAACCGGTCCAGCGTGCGGGACGACAGATGCTGCACCTTGGCGAACAGCGCCTCCCGCAGATCGGTGCCGAAGCGCTGGGAAGCGATCGTCGAGAACACGGTGCAGCCGACGCCGCCGATGAGACCTACTAACGCAATGCCGATCATAATGAGGCCAGTATGCACGATATGATCCAGATTCCCGGCCGTAACGCCGTCATTGACGATGCTCGCCATCAGCCTCGGCTGCAGCAAGTCCATCGCCACCTCGAGCAGCATAAAAAGCGGCGCGAGCAGCGCGACCCACCCATACGGCTTGATATAACGCATAAGCTTCATCATAGGAGCGCCTCCTTATCTAATCCATTGTAGCGGAATGATTATGTATCGAAGCAAGACCGGCATAAAAGCTTGCCAATCCTTGTAGTATACAAATTGGAGGCGGCAGGGAGCAATGGATTTTTCACAGGTCGCAGATGGACTTTTGACGCCATGCCTCACTCTCCCGTGCTTGCAGAATCTTGGCCGAGACGGCAAAAGACGGCTGACACGATATGGTCAGCCGTCTTCAAGTTAAGCCGATTCTCCGGAGCTGACCGCCTCCGTAACGGTAGCGGCGCTTCCGCCCGCTTGCTGTTTCATGCGCGAATAGGTCCACAGCGCAATGCCGACGGTCAAACAGCCGACGAATGCAAATACGCTTCCAGCCCCCCACCACGCGGCCAGGGACGCGCCAATGACGGGCGCGATCAGCATGGAGCTGGTCTGGAGCGCATTGGCAAGCGCAGATACCGGACCGATCGTCTCCTCCGTCGTCTCCGTCTGCAAGACGTATCCGAAGGGAACCGCGCTCTGCGCGCCGCAATACCCGATCGCCGCGCAGAGCGGCAGCCAGAACAGGAGCACCGGCGGAATGACGCCCATGGCGGCAAGTCCGACCACGACGATGAGCAGACCGGACACGATGCCCCATCGCGTCATATGCGCGATCGGATGCCGCTGCCAACCGCTCCATTGCCCCGCCGCGACCGCGCCGCCGACGCTGCCGACGCCCACCGCGCCGATCATCAGTCCGAAGCCGTCCTCATTCAAGCCCGCCTCCTGCGCTAGCAGCACGAACAATCCGTCATACAGAAAGATGAGAAAAAAGACGGCGGACACATAGACGACCGCGGCCTTCAGCCGTGCCCTTCCCAGCAGGAACCGCCACGCTTCGCGCAAGCCGCCCGCTCGCTTCTCTTCCTGCTCCGCCTTGCCGCTCCATGCCGGCAAGAAGCAAAGCGCGGCGGCGGACAGCAGGTACAACCCGCCGCTAAGGAGGAACGGCGCCTTGGTCCCGAGCCACGCCATAAGCGCGCCGCCGGCCATCGGGCCGAAGATCTTCGTCAGATTGGCGGACATTTGGCTAAGGGATGACGCCTGTGCCAGATTCGCCGGCTCGACGAGCCGCTTCACCGCGCCTTGCCGGACCGGATCGAAGACGGCGGTGATGCTGGTCTTCATGAGCACGAGCGCCAGCAGCACCGGCAGCGATGGCGCCCAAGCCAGACAACAGGCGACCACCATATGCAGCAAGCTGCAGACGACGAGCATCTGCTTGCCCGGCAGGCTGCGCAGCCGCACGCTCAGGAGCGGACCAAGCAGCACGTAAGGCGCGCCGATGCAGACCGAGAGCGCGGCAAGCGCCATCGAGCCATGCCCCCAGGCATAGACGATAAGCGCGCTTAGCGCGATAAAATCAAGCCAGTTGGCGAAGTCCGCCATTACCTGGCCGAGGAAAAGCTGGCGGAATCCCCGCTCCTTGAGCGGACTCCACAGCATCGTGCGTTTGGCTCGTTCCATTCCATAACCTCCGGTAAGTACAATATCGATGATGTTCATCATCTTACCGAACAATTATCAGAGCAATATCAGAGCCGTCCGAGATGCCGCTCCAGCTGCTGCCCGATCCGTGGAGCGATCGCGTCCAGGCCGATCTTCGCGGTCAGGCGCTCCCACGCTTTATCGAGGGCATTAAGATCTTCCCCCCATGCCGCAGCAGCGGCAAGCACCGTCAGCGTCCGGTAACCGTTCATTAAGTTGGCGAGGAACTGCGACTGCTCCAGCAGCGCGATGCCTTCCTGTACGAGTTCCAGCCCCTGCCGCTTATCCGTCCTATAGGACCAGACGCCCTTAAGAATCCGGAACTGTCCCTCCTCCCGCATATACGGATACCGGCGAAGCTGTTCCTCTACCTTCGCGATCGCTTCCTCGACCAGCGCGTCCTTCCCTGCCCGCAGCACATACTCCAGCCGTAAATTCGCCGTATAGGGCATGAGCCCTTCCCAATGGTTCTGCTCCACCTGAACGGCGAGATCATCGAGCTTCTCCTTCGCGGCCTCGAATTCGTTCCAATCCATCAGCATCGACACGATATTGATTGCGGCAAGCTCCATATGCCAGGGTTCCGGCAGCAGCCGCGCCCGTATGGTTGCCTCGATGTACCGCCTGTTGGGCACCGGTGCGACGAACTGGTTGAAGTACAGCAGCAGGAACGCCCGCTCCACGAAGCTTCCCTCCGACTCGTCGACGATAAAACGCACATCGCCTTCCATCACGCGGATAAGCAGCTGCAGCGTCGGGTCGACCTCGAATCCGAGCACCTGTTGGTGACGGGATAACGTAAGGAGCGCGTCGCCTCGTCCATACCGTACGTAGGTGTCGGCAATTCCTTTCATCTCCTCGGTAAAAGCGGCCAGCCGCTGCAGCGGATTGTCCGCGATACGGCTCTCTCGCACCCGCAGCCGGTAACCGAGCCCGCGGATCGTCTCGATCTGAAGATCCGCGGCCCACATCGCCAATTTGCGGCGCAGCCGGTACACATGGTCGTCGACGGTGCGGTCGACCGGCGCCTCAAGCGGCCATACGCCATCGAGCAGCTGCTCCCGGGTTAAGGTATGGCCGGCATGCTCGTATAGATAACGCAGCAGCGCGTACTCCTTGGGCAGCAGCACGACCGTGCGGCCCTTCCATCCCACCGTATAAGCGCCTGAATCCCAATCCACCTGTACGCACCCCATTCTCGCTCTCATCGTTAGCTTTAACGTATCATATTTGGTGCGCTGAGGTGAACCCGCTTGAGCAGCCGTGATGACGCAAGCGGGTTTATTCGCGGTGAACCGGTCATCACAAGCTCCGTCATCGCGCTGGTTGCCGCCGATATCGCCATTAAGCCGAAAAGCCGCTGCAGACACAAGCGCATTCGCCTGCCGTCCGCAGCGGACCATCCCGCCTTGCCGCTATTTAATTACCCAATCCACGACCGCCTCGACCGGCTGTCTCGTCTTCGCCCGCGGCTCGCGCACGCGGTAACCGAAGGCGACCATGCAAGCCACGCCGAAGCCCTCATGCAGAATGCCCTTCTCTTGCAGGACGCGTTCCACACCGGATTTGTCGAAACCTTCGATCGGGCATGAATCGATCCCGATCTGCGCCGCAGCCGTCATCATGTTGCCCAGCGCGATATAGGTTTGGCGCGCGCCCCATTCGAACATGGCACGCTCATTTTCCAGCAGCTTGAAGTCATGCTCGAGGAAATTGCCATACATCTCGCCCTTCCCTTTCACCACTTCCTCCGGCAGCTGCTGCACGTGCCTCATCATATGTTGGATATGCGCCGAGTCAGCCGTCAGCCCCTCCTTCGTGCGGGAGAGCAGAATGACAAAATGGCTCGATGTCGGCAGTTGCTTCGACGCTCCCCACGTGACCGGCAGCAGTTGCTCACGCACTTCCTTATTCTGCACCACCACGAACTTCCAAGGCTCGAATCCGAACGAGCTCGGCGACAACCTTCCTGTCTCCATGATGAAGGCGAAGTCCGCGTCGGTTATCTTCTTAGCGGGATCGAACTCCTTGCAGGCATGCCGGAACCGATAAGCCTCGATTATTTGTTCCTTTACGGTCTGTTTCACAGCTGTCTCCATCTCTCATCCCATCCTTTGTCGTCATTTCTCCTTTAGCTTAAAATGAATTTCCAAAAAGCGGAAGTACGCACATTGCTGTACGATAGGCACACCGTTGATACTAAGCCTCACATTTTCCTGTGCTACCGCACCCTAGAACCCTCCTGATCGGAAGATCCGGGATGCTGCATTGACCAACATATGCGCATGTATATAACATATGGGTATGTAGCAACCTTTTGTATACCGCAAGCTTAAGGAGGAGAACGTTCATATGGCGAATCGCGGGGGTAATTTTCGCGAGCTTCCGAGCGGCGAGGCCTGCCCGGTTGAATTCACGCTGGATGTCATCGGCGGGAAGTGGAAGGGCGTCTTGCTGTACCATCTCATCAGCGGCACGAAGCGGTTCAACGAATTCCGCAAGCTATGCCCGATCATTACGCAACGGATGCTGACGCTGCAGCTGCGGGAGCTAGAGCAGGACGGCATCGTCCACCGCGAGGTCTACCAGCAAGTGCCGCCGAAGGTCGAATACTCGCTTACTCCGTTCGGGCGGACGCTGGAGCCGATTATTCTCAGCATGAAACAATGGGGCGATACGTATCGCGAACAGGCTTTGTCGCTCATGAACCGGGATGAAGCATGAAGCGTAACGACGGCTTCTTATTCTGTAGATATTGCGCAACGCAAAGAGGTCGCCGGTTGGCGACCTCTTCTTGTTCGGTTACATTCGCAAGTCTTAGTAAGCCAGTGCGAACAGACCGTGGATATGGGACAGGTAGCGGATGTTGGACGCTTCCTTCATTGCTGTTGCAGCGAAACCTTTCAGATGCGTTTGGTTGCCGCCGATCATGCCGATTGCGTCTTTGCGGCCGAGGCTGCCCAGCGTACCGGAGAATACTGGCGTGAACACATCTTCAACGCCGCCTTTGAATTTGACAGCCAGGTTATGGCCGACAACTTCACCCATTTGCCATGCCAGCTGCGCCGTTGGCGGGTAAGGACGTGCGCCTTCGCTCGGGATAACGACCGCGCTGTCGCCAGCGAGGAAGACATCCGGGTGCGATACGGAATGAAGCGTCTCGGTAACCGATGCACGGCCACGGTTCACTTCGATACCGCAGTTTGCAACAACCGCGTTGCCGCCTACGCCGCCAGTCCATACGAGCGTGTTCGTCTCGATCGTTTGGCCGTCTTTGAGGGATACGGTTGTTTTCGTCATTTCTGTAATCGCCAGACCTGTCAGGAACTTCACGCCGCGCTTCTCGAGGGAAGCGTACGCGCGGTCAACGAGCACTTGCGGGAAGCCCGCGAGGATCGAAGGACCTGCCTCGACACAGTACAGTTCGATGTCATTGAAGTCAATGCCTTTTTGACGGCACAGCGCAGGCAGTTTGTCTGCGAATTCGCCAACAAGCTCGATGCCTGTCAGACCGCCGCCGCCAACTACGATACGTGCGTCCGCTTTGTTGCCGGATGCTTTGTAAGCGTCCAGGCGAGCTTCGACGTGAGCGCGGATTTTGTTCGCGTCGTTCACGGATTTCAGCACGAAGCTGTTCTCTTCCAGACCTGGGATACCGAAGAATGCCGTCTCGGAACCAAGCGCGATAACAAGCGCATCGTAAGAGTATACAACGCCGCTTGCGAGCTCAACGCTCTTCTGGTCTGGCTTGATTTGCGTAACCGTGTCGATGACCAGGTTAACGTTCTTGTCCTTCAGCAGCTTGGCAAGCGGAAGGGATACAGCTTTCTCCGCGATGCTGCCTGCAGCAAGACGGTGAAGCTCGGTAATGATTTGGTGAGTTTCGAAGCGGTTCACGAGTGTGATCGTCGCTTCTTCAGCCGACAGGTATTGGCGTGCTGTGAGCGCAGTCAGCAAGCCGCCGTAACCGCCGCCCAGGATCAAAATTTGCTTCGACATGTTTATCCCCCGTTCCTACAGTTTGTTCTGATCGCGTTCAGCCATAGCGTTCAGGAACGCTTGAGCGAAGCGGAGCGTTTTTTGGACTTGCGGATCTTTCAACATTTTGAGCATACCGAACAGGCCGATCGATGCCGTCTCCGCTTGTGCGCGGTCGTTAGCTTCGATCGCCGCTGCCGCAACGCCTTTCACTTTCTCGGTAACAGGAGTCACGAACTCGCCCAGGCCGACTTTAAGGTCATCAATCAGAACATTATCTGTCGCTATGCTTTGCGCGAAGTCGTAAGATTTCGTCAGCAGCGTGACGAGCTCAGCGAGCTTTGGCAGGTTCTCCACGAGAACCGTCAGCGATTCTTGCACCTCTGGCTTGATCAATTGATCCAGGACATCGATCTGTTTGCCTGCAGCAGCAGCCAGCTCAGCCGTTTGAACTTCAGGTGTTGACATAAGAAAACGTCCTCCTTTACGGATAATCACGGTTTGGTTACCAGCTCGTTCCTGCCCCTCATCCACGAACCACTATTTGAAACAAGCGTCTTGTGACAGTTTTCACATAAAAAGCCAAGGCTTAGTTTTCGTTCTGTAGTTACGCTTATGATGTCTCTCATTCGGGATATTCATCCCGTCGTGACGAATAGGCAGGCACACGAATTCGAACCTTCTTTTCTATTCTACACCTTTGACGAAATGGTGAAAATGATTTTTTTCAAAATACAAGAATTTATACAGGGCGCTGCCTTATATTGGCCGTCCTTCCGTTCTCACTTTGTTCATTTTCCGGTGGTACAATGAACGTAAATCAACTGACAACCATAAGGAAGTGCACCCACGTGAATGACGCCGATTTCTTCACCAGTCTGCCCGTCCTCGCCACGGAACGCCTCTACTTGAGACCGATGACGGAGGACGACGCCGATGAGCTGTATCACTATTATCGCGATGAGCGCGTCACCCGCTACCTGGATTGGAACGGTCCATCGTCGGTAGAGGAAGCGGCAGAGCTGATCGCGCAATGGAACGCCAAGTTCGATGAGAAGCAGCTCATTCCATGGGGTATCTGCCTCCAAGACGACCATACCCTCATCGGCACCGTTATGTGCATGCCGATGAGAGGCACGTTCGAGGATCAACCGCTGCACCCGGTGAATATCGGCTTCGAGCTGTCGGCGGATCACCACCATCAAGGCATCATGACCGAAGCGCTGCATGCCGCGATTGCGTGCGTGAAAGAAACGTTCCATATCCACCGTCTCCAAGCCGAAGTGGTACCGGATAACGGCGGATCACTTACGTTGCTGAAAAAGCTCGGGTTCAAGCAGGAAGGACTGTTGAAGCAGTATCTGTGGCACGGCGCGAGTGCCGTGTTTATGGATGTGATTATGCTGGCTCTGATCTAGGGTAAGCGGCGGTATTCGCGATAGAGATCAAGCGGAGGTTATTCCACCTCTTCCATTCCTAACAGAATGATCTCTTCCGGGTTTACCGTCCACTTGCCCTCCTTGGTTTTCACCACGGACAATAGCATGTCTTGCCGGTACTTCCAATCGGCCGTTCGATCATGGACGACGCACTCAATCTCCCTCAAATCCGCTTTCTTCGGTTTTCCATAAGGACTCTCGTAAACCCTCACAATTTTGTCCGGTACATCGTATTCCGCATCCAAATAGAACGTACTGCATCATCTCCCCCTCCTTGGCATGCAAAAAAGCTGCCCGATTACGCTCGGACAGCTTTCTTCTAGCTACAATCTCTTCCGCTTGTAGAACACGACTACCAAGCAGGAGAGCAGCAGGATGACGACCGCGATGCCTGCGGTAATCGCTTCTTGCGTGCTTCCTTGCGCCTGGGCTTGGCCGCCCTGCATACCGCCTGGGCCACCGCCCATACCGCCTCCGCCAAAGCCTCCCGCCATACCGCCTTGGCCGCCTGGACCACCACCCATGCCGCCTCCACCGAATCCGCCGCCGAAGCCATCCGGCGGCTCACCGTCAGGGAAGCCTTGGCCTTGACCTTGACCGCCCGGCGCCGCTTGGCCGTTCTGGCCTTGCTTGATAGCTCCAGCTTGATTGCCTTGAACCGACTGGCCATCGGTGTTCTGGCCGGCTGCGGCCTCGGCTTGCACCGCGCTGCCTTGCTCTTGCCCCTCGGCAGCGGCGCCCGCGTTCAGCGCGACTTCGCCGTTTTGCACCTTCACATTCTCCGGCTGCTGAGCCGTTCCCATCGCCTCGGTTGCCGCGCCGTTGCCGGTCTGACCGCCGCCCGCGCCTTGGCCGTCATTGCCTTGTCGCATGGCGCGGCCGCTGCCACCCATGCCACCGCCGCCCATACCGCCGCCGCTGCCGGAACCGTCTCCCGAAGAAGCTTTCGTACCGTCCAGCTGTTTGCCGATGCTCGTCATCTGCGTGTCGTTGAAGCTGATCAGCTCCGGAATCGCGGCTTCGTATTGCTCATACGTATAGAACGCCGTCGGGTCCTGCTTCACGTATTCGGAGATCATCGCCTGCAGCTCCGCTACGCGCGCCTTGAACGTATCGCTCGCCAAGTAGCCTTCCATCGCGCTCGTGAGCATCGCGTGGTACCGCTCCTTATATTCGTCCACGGCGAGCAACTTCGCCACAAGCGGCCGCTCGGACAGCGTGCCTTGCGTCGGCTCGTCGATCATGACGCCTGATCCGCCGAATCCGCCGAACGCCATATTGTAATCCCATGGCAGGACGGAGAAGATGCCGCCCGTCTCGTACAAATAATAGTTGTGTTTATTCTGGCCCAGGTAGCTGTCCATATTGCTGGACAGCACGTTAAGCGCAATGAACCCCAGCGCCTCTTCGACGTCGAGCACCGATTCATAATCGGTTCCGTTATTCAACTCGTCCAGGAAGTCCAACAGCACGCCGTCGTCATCCTTGTCGGATTTAAGATCAAGCCCCGCGTACGCTTCGAGCGTCTCCAGCCACGTTAATTCGCTGCCGTTGCCGCCATTGGCTTTGTACAAAGCGCCATAGGCATCGCCGAAGTTGCGCTTCAAGTATTCATCGCCGATCTGTTCGACCGCCAGATAGAACCCTTTGAGCTCCCCGTTCACGTACACGTTCACGTACGAATACTTGGGCGTCGGCAGTCCCATCGACTCAGCCAGTTCATACGCGAGAAATTCGCGCATGTAGGTCGCGTCGCTGTAGTTGTTGTTGAGATTGATTTTGGTCAGCCCGTAGAGCGTCTGGCTGGAAATATATTCATCGAACGACAGTTTGAAGCTGTAACGGTCCGAATCCGAATTCACGACGCTGCGCAGGCTGAGGTTCCCTTTCGTCCGGATCGCGACGTTCGTAAGCTTCACCCCGTTGTATTCCACCGTGGCGGTCTTGTACGCCTCGTCGCTCGCATTGTCCAGCATATCCTGAAAATCTTCCTCGTCGATCGTAATCTTCACGTCGACGACCTTTTCCTTCGGAAACACGACCTCGTCTTGCTTCTGCTCATTCGCGGATTTCGCAGTCGTATCCGCTGCGGCTGCAGTGACGGCCGATGAGGCCGAACCCGACGTGCCGGTTGCGGTGCTGCCGATCCCCGAACAGCCGGTAAGCCCGAGCATAAGCGCCAGGAGAAGAAGAGGAGCTGCCTTCGCTTTCATCTCATATCCCGCTCCTTCCTTACGATACGTAGTCCCCGCTGTAGCTGATCAAGACCGCGTTCTTCACGCCTCTGAGATCGGACACTTGGTTAATGAACTGGCCTTCCTTGTCGCTTAGGCGAATCTCGAGCGTCGTCTCGATATTGCCGTGGGTGACCGTCTTCTGCTTCACGTTATAGCGCTTCACCAGCTTGCCGACCAGCTTGTGGGCCTCTTGCTCGCTCTCGTCGCTGTCGCAATTGATGACGAGCAGATATGGCGTTTCGAACGACGTTTTCTTAATGAAGAAGAACATGACCAGACCAATGATGACCGAGCTGATGATCGCCAGCGTGTAGAAGCCCGCGCCGGTAACGATGCCCGCCGCAGCTGCCCAGAACAGGAAGATGAGGTCCGTAGGGTCTTTAATCGGCGTCCGGAAACGAACAATAGAGAGAGCGCCGACCATGCCGAGCGAGAGCACGAGGTTCGAATTGACGGCGATAATGACCGTAGCCGTTACCATCGTCATGCCGATCAGCGAGATGTTGAAGCTCTTCGAGTACAGCACGCCGCTGAACACCCGCTTGTAGAGCAAGTATATGAAGAAGCCGATCAAAAAGGCCACGCCGAGCGAGAGCAGCATTTTGGACAGATTGATGTCGGACGTGAAATTGTCGACCACGGAGTTCTTCAGCAAGTCCGTGAAGCTTGTCGACTCCGTAGCCGTTGTGTTGGTTTCCATGTGTTTAATAATCCTCCCATGTGTTGAATTTCAGGAATTTGCGGCAAATGACGTACTTCGACGCGGATTGGCGGTTCAGCCCCTCGAGCTGCAGCGCGATCTTGATGTAGTCGGGGATGTACTCGTCGAATTTGACCTCGAGAATCATCAGATTGTCGTCGATCGCCCGAACCGGATCCAGCTCCTTGTTGAAAATATCCGTCGCATGCAGTCCCGTCCGCAGCTCCTTGTCGAACGTGATCCGCACATTGCCGTTGTGGCACACATACGGCTCCCGGACATAGTCCACGATGACCTTCGGGCGCAGCAGGTTGTGCTTCATCTCGTTGTATAACTCCATCATGAGCGGCTTGTCGGGGCGGTTCAGCACCTCGTAGTTCCCCGCCATAATGGACTCATACATGTCGCGGGTGAGCGATTCCTTCACCTTGGCGATGAAGTCCCCCTTCTTGATCTTCTTCTCGAAGTGGATGATTTTGTCTTCGACGTTATAGATGCGAATGCGGTATTTCTTCCGGTCCCGCACCCCGCCCAGCTTCTCGTGCAGCGCCGTATTGTGCATATCGTCGAAATAAAGGCTGCGAATATGGTACTCGCCGGTCGGTCCGACATTCTTGTCGGGAAGCATCAAATTTTTTAACCGCTGCCGAATGGTGTAGAATTGATGGTAATTGATAAAAAACTTCAATTCATGCCGGAACTTCAGCTTTTGACTCATTGCACACCTCTTTCTAGCTGGCTTTCATAGACTGCAGCTTCGCGCTGCTTTATCGTGGGGAAGCTTCACTTCATCATTAGCGGCGTGCAGGGCCGTTCGTTCAACGTCTCACGCCTGTTGTCACTTCCATATTGTAGGGACCGAGTATGAATGGATCCTTAGCGCTGGCTGAGTGCCGGCTGAATGTTTTTACATTCCCTTAACAATTGTCAAGTTCGCTTCACGGTTGCAGGGGCTGTCCTGCCGGACAGATTCGAGGAGGAGAAGACCAATGCGAGGACAGAATATCGCACTCATCGCGGTTGTCATTGCGCTCATTATAGTTGCCGTTGTGTTTATGTTATGGAAAAAGGAAGGTAGCTCGCCCATGCCCGAATCACTTGTGACCACCTTCCACGATGATCCCCGCGTCAGCCGGGCTTTCACGTGGTATACCGACACGACCAAATCCGCGAGCGTCGTCCAGCTCGTGCCCGCGGTCGGCAAGGTCAACTTCGGCGGACCGAACGTCATCACGATTACGGGGGCATCGTCGGTCATTGACGAAGGCAAAGGGGTCAAGCGCGGCGTGCATAAGGTAAATGTGACGGGGCTTACGCCCGGCACGGCGTACACCTACCGCGTCGGCAGCGGCGAGCCGGAGGAATGGAGCGAGCCCGCGCAGTTTACGACGGAAGGCGAAGAAGAGGCTGCCTTCAGCTTCATTAACGTGACGGATTCGCAAGGAACGACGGAGGCCGATTTCAAACTGTGGGGAGCCACGCTCGCGCGCGCCTTCGCCCTTTTCCCGCAGGCCCAATTCATCGTGCATAACGGGGATTTCACGGAGGAGCCCACAGACGAGACCGCCTGGGAGCAGTTGTTCACGCAATCCCGTTCCTGGGTCACGTCGATTCCGCTCATGCCGGTGACCGGCAATCATGACGAGGTGGACGGCAACGCCGAGCGCTTCGTCTCCCACTTCCATGTGCCGAACAACGGCGCCGGCGGATCGATCCCGGGCACGTCGTATTCGTTCAACTACGGATCGGCGCATATCGTCGTCCTGAACACGGAGTCCAATCTGAAGGGCCAGATCGAATGGCTGCGCAATGACCTCGCGCTGACCGATAAGCCATGGAAGATCGTCGCGATGCACCGCGGTGCCTACGGCGGCAGTATGTACAAGAAGCTGGACAAATGGGTCGAGATCTTCGACGAGCAAGAGGTCGATCTCGTGCTGCAGGGACACAACCATGAATACAGCCGCTCCTACCCGCTGCGCGATGGGCGGATTACGGGAGACGGCAATTCGCCGGTAAGGAACCATGCCGGCACGATGTATGTCGTCACGAATACGGCAGGGACGAAGTTCAACGAGAAGAAGGAGGACCTGTTCTACCACAAGGTCCACCTGCAGAACGAGAAACAGATGTTCGCCGGCATTACGATCGACGGCGACACGCTGACGTACGAGGCGTATGACGTGGACGGGCAAAAGGTGGATGCGTTCGTGATTGAGCATTAAGCAGGTGATTGGTTTGCGCTCCTAAGGAAGGAGCGCAGCATTCACCTATTGCTTTTGGTTGGTTTGCGCCTCCAAGGGCACAGCATTCACCTATTGCTTTTGGTTGGTTTGCGCTCCCCCATTAAGGATCGCAGCATTCACCTTTCTCCTCCAACTCGTTCAGCCGCTCCACTCCTCATTTTCCTTTTTTGGGTGGAAATAAAAGGCATATCTCCGCTATGCTGATAGTAGACAAGCTGTCCGATAAGAGCACGCAAGAACAGGCGGACATGAACGCAAGGCTGTAAGATGAAGGCATAGGGAGGTGCGGGTATGGAATGGCTGCTCCGGTTGAAGGAGGCCATGGATTACATCGAAAGCCGCATGGAGGAGAAGCTCGATATCGAGGCGGTCGCAAGCGTGGCGTGCTCGTCGCCGTTTCATTTTCAACGGATGTTCAGCATGGTCACGGGCTGCACGGTGGCCGAATATGTGCGCAGACGGAAGCTGACCTTGGCCGCGCAGGAATTGGCCTCCTCTTCCGCCAAAGTCATCGACGTTGCGCTTAAGTACGGCTACGAATCGCCGGAGTCCTTCGCCAAAGCGTTCCGCAAGGCGCACGGCATTACGCCGACAGAGGCTCGGGAGCCGGGCGTCGTCCTGAAGGCCTTCCCCCGCATCACTTTCCATCTATCCTTGAAGGGAGATCAAGAAATGGAATATCGTATCATCGAGCGTCCCGCTTTCACGGTGGTCGGCAAAACGTATGAGGTAAGCTGCAAGGACGGCGAGAACCATCGCCTCATCCCGACGTTCTGGGCCGCATGCGGGCAGGACGGCACGATCGACAAGCTCGCAGCACTGTCGCCCAAGCACGAGACGCTCGGCATCTGCATGGATTTCCGCCATCCGGAAGAACGCTTCACGTACATGATCGGGGCTGAGAGCAGCGCGCCGCTCACCGATGACGGCTTCGTTGCCAGAGAGATCCCCGCTGCCACCTGGGCGGTCTTCACATCCACCGGACCGATGCCGCATGCCATTCAGAATCTATGGGGACGGATCTTCCAGGAGTGGTTCCCTTCCTCTAGCTATGAGCATGCCGGCGGTCCGGAGTTCGAGCTGTATCCGGACGAGGATCCGAACGCCGGGGATTACAAGTGCGAGGTATGGATTCCGATTAAGCCCAAACAGTAGCGTAAATAATCGATTTTAGCCGATCTTCGGGTGACGAAGGTCGGCTTTTGTCATCGCTCGCACCTCGTGCTTTGGCGCCATTTTCATTAGCCGCCGGATTCGATTACAATGGAGCTGAAGGAGATGATACCGATGAAAAATGACCTCATTAAACGGTTAACTACATACGTTCAATTCGATACCCAATCCGATGACGAGAGCGAGACTTGCCCGTCTACGCCAGGGCAGCTCGTGCTCGGCCGCGCGCTCGTCGACGAGCTGACGGCGATCGGCATGCAGGACGTGACCATGGACGATAATGGCTACGTCATGGCGACGCTGCCATCCAATACGGACAAAGACGTGCCGACGATCGGCTTCCTCGCCCATATCGACACGGCGACCGATTTCACCGGCGCCGGCGTGAAGCCGCAAGTCGTGGAAAGCTATGAGGGCGGCGATATCGTGCTCAATGCGGCGCTGAACGTCATACTGTCGCCGAAGGAGTTCCCAGAGCTCGATCAGTACAAAGGCCACACGCTCATTACGACCGACGGCACGACGCTGCTCGGCGCGGACAACAAAGCAGGCATAGCCGAAATTATGACTGCGATGGAATATCTGATCCAGCATCCGGAGATTAAGCACGGCCGCATTCGCGTGGCCTTCACGCCGGACGAAGAGATCGGCCGCGGGCCCCACAAGTTCGACGTGAACGCGTTCGACGCGAAGTTCGCCTACACGATGGACGGCGGCCCGCTCGGCGAGCTGCAGTATGAGAGCTTCAATGCCGCGCAGGCCAAAATTACGGTGAAGGGCACCAATGTCCATCCCGGCACGGCCAAAGGCAAGATGGTCAACTCGCAGAAGATCGCGATGGCGCTCCATGCCGAGCTGCCGGATGCGGAATCGCCGGAACATACCGAAGGCTACGAAGGCTTCTACCACCTCATCTCGATGAGCGGCGGCGCGGAAGAGTCGAAGCTCACCTATATCATCCGCGACTTCGACAAGGAGAACTTCGCGGCGCGCAAAGCGAACGTCACGCGCATCGTCGAGTCGTTCCAGGCCCGCTACGGCAAAGACAACATCGTGCTGGAGCTTAAGGACCAGTACTACAACATGCGCGAGAAGGTCGAACCGGTTAAGGAAATCGTCGATGTCGCGCACGAGGCGATGACAAGCTTAGGCATTACGCCGCTCGTGCAGCCGATTCGCGGCGGGACGGACGGCTCGCAGCTGTCGTATATGGGGCTGCCGACGCCGAATATTTTCACTGGCGGCGAGAACTATCACGGCAAGTACGAGTATGCTTCCGTCAACAACATGGAGCTGGCGACGAAGGTCATTATCGAGATTGTACAGCGCTTTGAGCGTGCGGCGAACGCGTAGCGGGTTGAATCAAGAAAGGCCCAAGGAACCGGATGGTTTCTTGGGCCTTTTGCTTTGCTATTCGCGATGCTCCGCACGGCTGGCTTGCCGGCACCTGCGCGGTTATCGCCGCAATTCGACGTGCATATGGGCATCGGCCTCGTCCCATGGGACGGTATAGCCTTGTCCTTTGGCACAGAAGATGGAGGACGAAGAATAGCTCGGGTCGGCATTCTTGTTATATCCCCGCATCGCGATGACGTCCCCTGGATTGTGACAACGATCGTAGCCGCCGTAGCCCATACGGATCGTTCCCCTTCCATGGGTGAACGCCGCGAGCTCCTGGCTGTAATTCATGAAGGTTGCGACCGGTACGCGACCGGTAATGATCACTTTGTCCCCTGACGTGATCGGCGCTTCGAACGTGCCATGCGCCTGCTGCAGATCGGACATGACACGGCCGGCCTGATCGAGCTCGACTTTAACCGTTACCTCATAATACGGCTCTAGCAGCACATTGCTTGCTTTCTCCAGCCCTTGCCGCAAAGCGCGGAACGACGCTTCCCGGAAGTCGCCGCCGCTCGTATGCTTGTTATGCGCCCGGCCGCTGAGCAGCGTGATCTTCACGTCGGTGACAGGGGATCCTGTCATGAGTCCGTGATGATCGCGTTCGAACAGATGCTGCTCGATAACATGCTGGTAATTCGTCGACAGCTGATCGGGATGGCACTCGTTACGGAACGTGATGCCGCTCCCCCGCTCTGCCGGCTCAATACGCAAGTGCACCTCGGCATAGTGGCCGAGCGGTTCAAAATGCCCCGCGCCGATGGCGCTCGTCTCCACCGTTTCCTTATACAGAATCTGCGGCGGGCCGAAGGCGATCTCGTAACCGAAGCGATCCTTCGCGATGCGCGTGAGCACGTCCAGCTGAATGCCGCCCATCACATGCAGATGAATCTCCTGCAGCGCTTCCTCCCATACGACCTGAAGCGAAGGGTCCTCGGCATCGAGCATCCGGAAGGCGCGCAGCGCTTCCTTCGCATGGAGCTTGGCCGGGAGCTGCACCTTAGATTTCATCGTCGGCACGATCTCATAGACGGCAGATTGGCCGTTCGCGCCGACCCCCTGCCCCGCTTGCGCCGATGACAGGCCGACCATAGCGACCAGCTGTCCGGCTTGCACTTCGTCGACAGCCGCGAACTTCGCTCCGTTATAGAGTCGCAGCTGCGTCACTTTCTCGGTGAGCGTCTCGCCTTGGAAGCGGTATTCGAGCTCGTCTCGCACGCGCATTCGCCCGCTTGTTAGTTTGACGAAGGTGATTCGGGTGCCATTATCATCATGGCGGATCTTGTAGACGCGACCACCGAATTCGGTATTCGGATCGTAGTCCGTCTCACTCAGGTCATCCAGCAGCGCAAGAAAAGGCAGCACGCCCACGTCCTGCAGCGCCGATCCGCTCATGCAAGGGAACAGACGCCCTTCCTTCACCATCGTTCGCATCCGTGCCCGCCACAACTGCTCGTCGAAAGCTTCTTCCATATAACGTTCGAGTAGCATCTCGTCCCGTTCGGCGATGAAAGCGATTCGTTCCTCCGGCCACTGTGCCGCCCCCTCCTGCTCAGACGTTATGCCCGTCATGTCGACGACATCTTCGCTCAGTGCCTGCCATATCTCTGCGAGTACGCGACCGGCGTCCGCGCCGGTCCGATCGATTTTATTGATGAAAATTAAGGTTGGCACGTTGGCTTTCCGTAGCAGCTGCCATACCGTCTCGGTGTGTCCCTGCACGCCTTCCACCGCGCTGACGACGAGCACCGCATAATCCATGACGGCGATCGCACGCTCCATCTCCGGCGAGAAATCGACGTGCCCTGGCGTATCGATCAACGTGTAGGTATTGCCGTTGTAGGTCATGACCGCCTGGTCGGCGAACACGGTAATGCCCCGCTCGCGCTCGACCTCGTGGCTGTCCAGGAACGCATCCTTATGATCCACCCGACCGCGCTTCTGGATGCTGTTCGTATGATAGAGCAGCTGTTCGGCAAAGGTCGTCTTGCCTGCGTCGACGTGCGCGAACATGCCGATCGTTGTGTACATGGCGATTCCTCCGTATGTATGGGTTCGTATGATTAGTGCGTCACTTGCTCCTCTAACTTTTCCGCCGCCGTATCGCTTCTGGCCGGCTTCTTCATTCGGCTGGTGAGGTACACGCCCGCGAAGACGAGACCGCCGCCGAGCACTTGAATCCACGTAATCGTCTGACCCATAATCACGCTCATTATGGCTGTGAACACCGTGATTAAATTTAGATAAATTCCGGCACGGCTTGCGCCGATCTGTCGAATCGAGGCGTTCCAGAAAATAAACGACCCGACCGATGGGAATATGCCCATATAAAGTACGCCGGTAATCGTCTCCTTCGTAAGCGGGAAGTTGAACCCTCCGAACGATATGGCGAAAGGCAGCAGCAGAATCAGCCCGAATAGCGCCGTGACGGCTGTTCCCGCGATCGGCGGAATGCCAGCCATTCTACGGCCCAGGATGGAATAGATGGACCAGACGAGAATCGCGAGCAGCATGAGCAGATCGCCTTCATTATAGTCGATATGGATGATCTGGCTGAGCTGTCCTTTCGTTAAGACCAGCAGCACGCCGAGCAGCGAGATAAGCAAGCCGACCCCATGTTTGCCCGAGATTCTCTCTCGCAGCACCAAGGCCGATAGCAACACGATCAATGCCGGATTCATCGCGTTCACGAGCGCCGCGTTCATCGAGGTCGTGAACCGGAGCGCCTCGTACAGCAGGAAATTGTAGCCGATCACCCCAAAGACGGAGAGAATCAGAATGAGCCTCCACGCCTTAAACACGGACCTCCAATCCGGCTTCTCGATCAGCTGTGCGATCGGGAAGAGCAGGCAGACCGCGATGGTCCAGCGCGAGAACGTCATCTGCAGCGGCGTCATGACATCGACGATCGACTTGCCGAAGATGTAGTTGCCCGCCCAGAACAGATTGGCTAATACAAGAAACAAAATCACCTTATAGCTGCGCAATCGGCACTCGCCTCTCTTCGTCATTTTTGTGTGAAATTATGCAAAATCACTCACAACATCATGGCGCTTCATGTGTTTATTTCGTGCAATTTAGTGAAGGATGTCGAAGAAGAACGTACGGGTTAATTCGTCCGATTACGGATCTAAGTTAGCGACTTTAACCGTTAAGAGTATACGCCGAACAGCTTGCTAAGGGCAATGGCTGAACGGATATTGGACATTAATATGACTAGGGCTGGGCCCCAATGATCAACCATCGTACTTGGATATGTGATCAGTTATGAAAGTTCCATATATAAGCATGAATTCAACAGCGAAAATCGACGCACGGACAACGACCGACATCGAATACCGACGATTCATCAGGATTGCCGCAGGTTGAAGCCGGATCAGCGCCAATTTCATCGTAAAATGAAAGAAAAACGCGGTTTTTTCACGAAAAAGAGGGAGAGGCATCGTTGAAATACGGTTTAAAACCCCGTTTTGGACCAATTTCAGATCTCCGCTTGTCCCTCTGGAAGTGATGGGTATTAAAAGTCAATAACTGGGTGTTGTTAGCTGATCGCCGGAATGGAGCCGTGAAGCGAGTTTGGAATGTTAACGTAAGCGTGGATCGAAGAATTGGCCGTTCTATATGGAGTAATCGTCGTTATCTTGGAGAGCTGAATGGTTCAGTTTGTCGCATGGGATGATCTTCGTTATCTTGAAAAAACGTATTCACGATATGCCATGCCACACAACGTAAACGGGAAGTCCCATTATAATAGTGAATTGAAAGTTTGGATGCTGGAGTTCCGATTATAGTTTGTCTTGTTGTTCAGCGATTATCGTTGTCTGAAGTTGTGGAATCAGCTACCCTCCACCTTTACCAACAGTTAGCGAGCAGATCTGACCAAATGCGCAACTCGCTCTAATGGTTGCTCCCTATCCAGCTATCATTAGATCGTATTTTCACCATTCGTTCGACGGCAACGAACACGAACAGCTGAGGAATGCTGTCTGAAGCCGTGGAATCTGAACGTAATCTATCAGAAAATGAAAGAAAACCCCGCTTTTTTCATAAAAAAGAGGGAGAGGCGACAGGTATTGCGTGTGAAAAACCCGGATTCGGCGTTATTTCAACGAATCGCCTCTCCCTCACCGGCAGACAGCATGGGCTGCCGGCTCACCAAGGAAGACCTTGTGAAGCTGGCGGCCGATAATATCCTTAACGAGTAATGACGCAGATATGGAAACTTAATCTCCCCGTAATGTCCTTCTCAGGTTCAATTAAGATTCGGCGCCTATAATAAGTCTCAACAACCCCCCTTTAATATAGAACGACTTGAGCCCGCAGCGATGCGGGCTATTTTTTTGCCCGTTATCGACTGCTGTACGCATTCCTGCGATTCGCACGAATATGACATAGTAAGACCTACTATCCGCGAAGAGGAGGCTGCCGATGAAATGGGCGCTTGGCATCATCCTGTTATGCGTAATCGTTCTGGCCGGCTGTACGGACAACTCGCCTCATAACGGCGTCATCATTAAGAAGGAGATCTACCCCGAGTTGATGGATCCCGATAACGAATACGTCTATGAATTCCGAGGGCACAGCAGCAATTGGGAAGCTGTCTTCTTCATCTATAAAACGAAAACCGCTGAGCGAGCCGCGACGAAAACCGTACTCGTGTACACCGGCAAAGATTCGCTGCCAACAGGCGAATTATCCGCTCCATATATCGCGCAGGACATCACTGGAGGCGGCAGCCTCACCATCGATAAGGCCCCTGAGCAAGGGATATACGTATTCGGCCCATCCGCATTCCCTGCATCACCGGATCAAGAATCCCCCATCCAGCTGCTTGTGCATTGGTCAACGCACGCCGAAGTCATTGAGCTGAAGCCCGCAACCTAATAAAACGGTCTGCCATTATCATGTCTTCCCATCTCCCTGCCTTCCCCTATGCAAAAAGGAGACCCCGTAGGGTCTCCTTCACGATCTAGGCCGCATTGCCAGATTTCCTGCAATGCCCGCCCCCTATATGCTTAGTCGCCAATGCCGCAAGAACCGTCCGTGCAGGCCGCATCGTTGGCCGAGTCCACGACCTTGAGCGGCTGCTGATCTTCCCACGCCTGGCCCAGCGCATTCAGGAACACGCCGCCCGGCTGTGCGCCGGATACCGCATACTTGCGGTTGATGACATAGAACGGCACGCCGCGTATGCCCAGCCGGCTGCCTTCCTCTTCTTCGGAACGCACTTGCGCCGTGAACTGGTCGCTCGCCAGCATCGCCAGCGCAGCTTCACGATCCAGACCCGCTTCCGCGGCCAAGTTAGCCAGCGTCTCGTGATCGCTCACATTGACCGAGTCCGTGAAATACGCGCGGAACAACAGTTCCGTTACCGCCGTACGTTTCCCGTATTGGTCGGCAAAATGGCTCAGACGATGCGCATCGAACGTATTCGTCAGCTTCATGTCGTCGATGTTGAACGTTACGCCCTCGGCTGCCGCCTGCTGCGTGACGTTCTGATTCATGTTGATGGCTTCCTGACGGCTCATGCCGTATTTCTTGGAGAGCATGTCGTGCGCGTCATAAGGCACTTGCTTCGGCGCGTTCGGATCGAGCTCGAAGCTGCGATACACGACCTCTACATTCTCGTTATGCGCGAATTCCTGCAGTGCCGTCTCGAACCGGCGTTTACCAATATAACAGAACGGACAAGCAACGTCCGACCATACTTCTACTTGCATTGGGGTCACCTCTATTCATCGTTACATTCATTATATTTCACTTTAAAATATTAAGCAATATACGAAAGGTAACAAACTTGGCGCGATCGGCTCATTCGTCGATTTTCCCCTAATCAACTCTATAAGTATGATAGTGTCGCTGCCGCTCGTGACTCTGCTACGGCTTATAGCGTACCACGGTCTTCCGCTCCGTATCCCACTGCCAAGGCGTGTCCTTACCGATCAGATGATAGCCGCCGAACCATCGGTCCACATCGGCGATCTCCATATAATCCAGCTCGCCCCGCAGCACCTGTTCCCCGGTCTCGGTAAGCGACAAGCGGCTCTGCCCGAACGGCACCGGTGAATCCTTGAAACCCGGGAAATCCGCTTCGCCTTCTAACCGGAGCAGCGGCGCCTCGCCAAGCGTCAGCGTCCGGAGGCAGTGCCAATATTGCAAATCCCCCATGCCCAGCTGATGGAGCACGCCGCCTACTTGATCGAACAGCTTGAACGGCTCCTGCAAGCCGCCAGCCACGTATTCCAGGGTCAATTGCTCCACGCTCCCGAGTCCATTGCGTGCCGACGGCAATCGGGACAGATGCGCCATGAACGCCTCCTTGGCAAAAGGCAGCGCGGACAGATCGGACTCCAGCAGCTCTGCCAGTGGCGCTAGGTCCGATCCCGTGTAGGCTTCCCACAGTCTGCTGCCAAGAGCAAGCTCGGCGGATCCCAATGGATGCCAAGTGCCGGCGAGCGTTCCCATCTGCTGCACGGATAGCTGCCCGAGGCCGCGGAATAGCTCGATGCCCGGATAAGAACCGATACATAGCAAGCTTAGCTTCGTCTTGCCCATATTCTGATGCTCGAACCAATGCAGCAGATAGGCCAGCATCGTCTGATCGAACAGATCATGCTCGAACCAAAGCACGACTTCGTCATAGTGGCGAAACTCGGCTAACTGCCGTTCCTGCGCTTCGCTCAGTCTCGTGAACTCTTCCTGCGGAATGCCCATCGCCTGATCGAGATAAGTCGCCCGTATGCGGCGATGGTCCGCCTCCTCCGGCTGCAGGAATACCGGTCCTTCCGGATAGACCTCGCGCCAGACGAGAATATCCCCCTGCACCACGCCTTGCTTCAACTTCTCCGCCACCGCATCTCCGTTCACAATATGCAGCATACGCAATCCCCCCTTCAGCCCATCCTTGTACGACTGTCAATAAATCCGATACGGGAAGCATCCCTTTGAGCTTGCGCCGGGCGTCGAAGAGCCGCTTCTTCGGCGTCGGAACCGGCGTCCCCCGACCGTGTACAAAAGCCCAGCACGAGAGCCGTGCTGGGCTTCAACTAACAATTATCCTAGCGCTTCCCGCCACCAAGCCATGGTCGGATAATCTTCCCCGCCGATAACGAAGGATTCGCCGATGCGAGGCGTCGCGATCTCTACGCCTCGTTCTACCGCCTCGGCGCTTGCCCGTTCCACAGGATCGCGCCAATCGTGGACGGACAACGTGAAGGCGCCCCAATGAATCGGCAACAGCACTTTGCCCCGGACATCCTGATGCGCTTGCACCGTCTCCTCCGGCATCATATGGATGAAAGCCCAGCGCGGATCGTACTGTCCGCACTCCATGAGCGTCAGATCGAACGGACCATACCGCTCGCCGATTTCCTCAAAATGCGGTCCATAGCCGCTGTCGCCACTGAAGAATATCCGCACGTCGCCGCTCGCGATCACCCAGGAGCACCACAGTGTCGCATTGCGGTCGGTCAGCGCCCGCCCCGAGAAGTGACGCGCCGGCGTACACGCAAGCGTAAGTCCCTCCCACGCACGCTCGTCCCACCAATCGCATACATCGATCGCAGCGGGGTCAACGCCCCAGCGCTCCAGATGCTTGGCCACCCCAAGCGGGACGAAGAAGCGCCGGACCTTGTTCTTGAGCCGTTTGATCGTGCCGAAATCCAAATGATCGTAATGATCGTGCGAGAGGATAACGGCGTCGATCGGCGGCAGATCCTCGATCCGGACCGGCAGCTCGCTGCTGAATCGCTTCCCGCCGATCGCCGGGAATGGCGACGGGGCTCTGCCTAACATCGGATCAAGCAAGATGTGCTTGCCATCCAGCTCGAGCAGCAAGGCTGAATGGCCCAGCCAAGTGATGCGCGGTTTCCGCTGCCCTTCGGCCTGAGGCTGCCACTTCACGATATCGATCGGGCGAGCCGGCTTCTTGTTACCGCTGCCGCTCATCATCTCCCCCATTACTTTGACGCTGTCCATAGCCGTCATGGACATGCTCGTCGGGAGGGTGTTCACGAATTTGTTCTGATCATAGTTCTTCGACCTGATCAGGGCGTCCCGTTCGTCGCTGTTCCTTCGGCCGCCAAAGGACGGGTACAGGACGAGCACCAAATAGACGGCAAAGGTCAGCACGAACACGGCTGCAATAATGCTCCATATCGCGGTCATGGTATCGAATGGCCCCCTCTAGATGACATATTTGCCGATGAATCCGGATATTTGACGCGCATAGCCTTCTTGATCGGCCAACCTGGCGTTACCGTGCGCGGCGCCGGCTACCACGTACAGTTGTTTGTCCGTCGGGCAGCTCTCATACAGCCGATAGACCATCTCGGTCGGCACGAAAGCATCGGCATCGCCATGGATGAATAACATCGGCGTGCGCGTCTTCTTCACCTGCGCAAGCGCGGAAGCTTCGCCGAAGTAATAGCCGGCGCGCAGCTTCGTCACGAGGCTCGTCAGCGACAGGATCGGGAACGCCGGCAGCCGGTACATCCGCCGCAGCTGATGCGACAGCTCCTCCTTCACCGAGGTATACCCGCAGTCTTCCACGATCGCCTTCACATTGGCCGGCAGCCGCTCGCCGCTCGTCATCATGACCGTCGCGCCGCCCATCGAGATGCCGTGCAGCACGATCTGCACGTCGTCGCCGCAGACCTCGATTACCTGCTTAATCCAGCGCACAAAATCCTTGCGCTCGTGCCAGCCAAAGCCGATATAACGTCCTTCGCTCGCGCCATGGCCGCGGGCGTCCGGCAGCAGAATATTATAGCCGAGTTCCTCCGCATACAGTTTCGCCCATCCGCCCATAAGCGTCGCATTGCCCGAGTAGCCGTGCGCGATGATTGCCGTCTTGTTCGTCGCTCGTGCCGCCGGCAAATAAAATCCCCGCAGCCGCAGCCCGTCATCGGAGACGATCTCCCACTTCTGGAAGGACTGGCTTCTCCACCAGCGGCCGTTCGCGTCCGAAGCGGCGGCCTCCTCCGAGGACGTCTCGAGCTCCGGGTCTTCCTTCAAAAAATCCTTCGATGCGCGGGCAATCGCCTTCTGGTAAAAATACAAGCTTCCGGCTATAAGCACGAATATCACCAGAAGCGCAGCCCAGCCAACTATGGTAAGCATGCCGCCTGGCTCCTTCTATTCCTTCTTAACATTCCTTCTTCTAACGACTATACACTACTGTTCTTTAGATGAAAATATTGCCATAATGAGACATCCTGCAACAAACGCCTACTTTGCCCGAACGATCACACAAGGTGAAACGGCTTGCGCCGTCCATTGGCGGCGTATTAAGTTTCATTCCGGAGAAATAGAAGATGATTTATAGAGGTGAAACATATAAATTCTTATATTTCGAAAAAACCGCCTCCCGCTGCTTCGCGCAGCGTCGGAGACGGTCTCGATTCCGTAATTATTGAGCGGTCAGAATGAGCGGGCCTTCCGGCAGAATCGCGATCGTATGCTCGTATTGCGCCGACAAGCCGCCGTCCTTGGTCCGGGCGGTCCAGCCGTCCGAATCCAGCTTGCTCTGCCACGTGCCGGTATTCAGCATCGGCTCGATCGTGATGACCATGCCTTCTTTCAGGCGCGGGCCTTTGCCGGCCGGCCCGTAATGCGGAACCTGCGGCTCTTCGTGCATGTCTTGGCCGATCGCATGGCCGACGAATTCCTTCACGACGCCATAGCCGAAGCTCTCCGCATACGCCTGCACCGCGTGGGAAATATCGCCGATCCGGTTGCCGATCACGGCTTGCTCGATGCCTTTGTACATCGATTCCTTCGTCACGTCCAGCAACTTCTGCGCCTCGGCGGACACGTTACCGACCGCATAGGACCAGGCCGAATCGGCGAGCCACCCATTCAGATTGACGACCATATCGATCGTTACGATGTCGCCGTCCTGCAGCGGGCGTTCATTCGGGAAGCCGTGGCAGATGACGTCGTTGATCGACGCGCACGTCGCGAACGGGTAGCCGTTGTATCCTTTTTGTTCGGGCGTAGCTCCATGCGACCGCATGAATTTCTCGGCGAATTGGTCGATGGCAAGCGGCGTAATGCCGGGGCGAATCATCTGGGCGATCTCTCTATGGCATGCAGCCAGAATCTGACCGGCCTTATGCATCATTTCGATCTGCTCGCGGGTTTTAATTATTATCATAGAAGGTCACCATAATCCTTTACCTGTTATTGTCGATCTTGTCTTCATGACGAATGCCCTTCATCAGCACATGAACAACGTCCTCTACCCATGGAAGGGGATCATCCTCCGGCTTCATCGCAAGCCGAATGCGGGCGTGCGCGGATCCGATGAGCGTGCTCATGAAGGTGTGAAAAAGCGTATCCGGCGAGATCTTCGTCAGCTCGCCGCGCCGGGCGCCGGCTTGTATCGTACGGAGTACCGGGACGAGCAGCCTCTCCCGGAATTCCCGCTGAAGTCTCTCCGGCTGGGAAATCGGAAGCGGCTCCGCATACTGAAAGGCATATAAAAAAAGAATAAAATGAACCGGCTCCCGCACCCAGCTGGCAAGGCTTGCTCTAGCATATGCAGCCAGCCGCCCGATCGGCGATAAATCTTCGCGCATCGTGCGGGCCAGGAGCGCTTCGCCTTCCTCAAGCGCCTCCTGCAGCAGATGCTCCAGCAGTTCAATCTTATTGTTATAGTAATGATACACGGTCCCGCGGCCCAGGCCAGCCTTCTCGGCGATGTCGCCCATCTCCATCCTCAGGCCCTTCTCGAGCAGCACCTCGGCGGCCGTATGCCGGATCTGCTGCAGCCGCTGCTGCCGAATGATCTCATTCTGCTCTTTCGTGCGGGGACACATCCGCTCACCTTCTTTTTATTTTTGACCTTCTGACATGTCGGTCTAAAAGTTAGCTTCAGTATACCCGCTTCGAACCGTCTTTACAATGCCTCCCGCGCAAAATGTGTCTGCGCGTTCCGCCAGAGGTCAAAATCGAACAACGATTCGGCAAGATTGTTGCAGCGCCGCACGCTCTGATCGGCTAGAATCAAGATAGATTACCTGCACAAAGGAGCTCATCATGAAAAAATTAGTATGGATCGGATGCTTATCCTATCTGCTGATCGGACTTGCGCATGTCGTGCTCGGCTCCGTGCTGCCGGTCGTTCTCGACCATTATGAAAAGGATTACAGCCAAGGCGGCATGCTGATCTTCACCCAGTTCGCCGGTTTCCTGGTCGGGGTTCTCGTCTCGCCCCTGCTTAATCGGCGTTTCGGCAAGAAAGGCGGTCTCTTGATCGCAATCGGGCTGCTGCTTGCCGCAGAGGTTATGTATACGTTACTGCCGCCATGGGGCTGGATGTATGTCATCGCCATCGCCGCCGGATTCGGCTTCGGCATGATCGAAGCGGTCATCGGCACGATCATCATCTCGGCGATCACGGATCAAACGGCTGTCGCCATGAGCCGGTTGGAAGTCTTCTTCGGCGTCGGCGCCCTGCTCATGCCGCTTGTGGCGAGCGGTCTGATCGCCGCCGGGTACTGGCAGCTCTCATTCCTTGTCGTTGCCGTCTTCGCCCTCATCACGTTCATTCTGTGGACCAAAGGTTCGTTTGGGGAGCTGGATCGTGTGCTGAACGAGCGAGGTCCTGCACCGGGAACGCCAACCAAGGAAGGGAGCAGCCGCGCGCTGGTCCAAGGCAAGGACCGGATCATACTCGGCATGTTCCTGCTGTTCTTCTTCCTCTATGTCGGGACCGAGATGAGCCTTGCCAACTTCATGCCGTCCATCCTAATCGAGAAGCTCTCCATGAGCGAGTCGGGCGCGGCATTAAGCGTCACCTGTTTCTGGGTAGCGATGTCAGTGGGCCGGCTGTTCGCCGGGTATGTCGCTGAACGCTTCCATTACCGTGTCTACGTGCTATTCAGCTGTATCGCGACTACCGTACTGCTCATGCTGCTGCCGCTGGCGGATTCCATCTGGGCGAGCTTCACGATTATCGCGCTGCTGGGCCTCGCCATGTCAGGCCTCTTCTCGATCGCGCTCGTCTTCGTCAGCAAGCTGCTGCCGGGCACCGAGGAATCGACGCCGAGCATGATGATTGCGGCTGGCGGCGTCGGCGGAGCGGTGCTGCCGCTCTTGACCGGGGCGGTGCTCGATCGAATGACGGTAGGCCAGGCTTCCTGGCTGTTCGCGATCTTCTTCGCCGGCCTCGTCTTCATCAGCTTGTTCGCCTACAACTGGCAGCGCAAGCCGAAGGCAGCCCGGGTCGTGCACCGATAAAACGCAAAAAGACCGCTCCACCTCGCCGATTGCCGGCTGGTCGAGCGGTCTTCTTCAATTTATGCTGCGTTCCAACTCCTGGAACGCAAACCAATCTACCACCGATCAATGCTGCGTTCCAACCCCTTGAACGCAAACCAATGATCGTCTATTCAGTTACTTTCACCAGTTGCTTACCGATATTCTCGCCCTTGAACAGGCCGAGGAACGCTTGCGGAACATTCTCGAAGCCTTCCACGATCGTTTCTTCGTATTTCAGCTTGCCTTCCGACAGCCATTGGGCCAAGGCCTTGGCCCCTTCCTGCATCCGGCTGGCATAGTCGCTCAGCACGAAGCCCTTCATGAGCGAGCGCGTCTTGATCAGCTTCGTCTGCATGCGCGGACCGAGATCGCCGTCCGTTGCGTTGTACGAAGAGATGGCGCCGCAGAGCGGAATGCGGGCATGATCGTTCAGCTGGCTCATCACCGCGTCGGAGACAACCCCGCCGACATTGTCGAAGTAGACGTCTACGCCATTCGGACATGCCTGGGCGACGGCCTCTTGCAGATTAGCCGTCTTGTAGTTGATCGCCTCGTCGAAGCCGAGCTCGCCCTTCAGGAAGGCGACCTTCTCGTCCGATCCGGCAATGCCGACGACGCGCGCGCCTTTGATCTTCGCGATCTGGCCGACTAGCATCCCTACCGCGCCTGCGGCACCGGACACCACGACGGTCTCGCCTTCTTTCGGCTGACCGATATCGAGCAGGCCGAAGTAAGCGGTGAGTCCCGTAAGCCCGAGCACGCTCAAGTACGCCGACAGCGGGGCGATGGAGTCGTCAACCTTCGTAACGTTGCCGGCATCGACGACATTGTAGATCTGCCATCCCAGCATGCCGAGCACCTTGTCCCCGACCTGCAGCTTGTCCGACTTGGATGCCACTACCTCGCCGACAATGCCGCCTACGATGACTTCATTGAGGGCATACGGGGCGATATAGGATTTGGCGTCGCTCATTCTGCCGCGCATGTAAGGATCAACCGAGAGATAGTGCGATTGGACGACCACTTGCCTGTCCTGCGGCTCCGCGACCGGCGCCTCGCGATACAGGAAGTTCTCATTCGTCGGCATACCCACCGGGCGGCTGACCAGCACGATTTGTTTGTTCGTTAATGTTTGGACCATTGTTAGGCATCTCCCATCGAGTAAGCAGCGTGCGTTCTGCAAGAACGTTCGTAAGTATACGCATTCTGCACGCCTGTATTCATATAGTTATACAACTTTCAAACTATTACGCCAAAAGAAAGGGCTCCCGCCAGCTAAAGGCTATCCAGGAAACCCGGCAAAAACGTCTGAAACGTATCCTCTCGCAACTGGGCGAATTTGTTCTGCCCGCTTCGGCTCACCTTCACCAGATCGGCTTCGTACAGGATCTTCAGGTGATACGACACATTGGACTTATCCATGCCAATGATCTCGCCGAGGTCACCGCAGGTCATCTCGCGGTCCGTCTGGCGTATATAACGGATTATCTCGAGCCGCTTCACTTCCGCCAATGCCTTGAACATCTTCACGCGCTTCTCGTCGTCGTCTCTTGATAGTTTGATTGTCATTGAACTATCTTACTCGTACGTTCTTCATCCGTCAACCGTACGCGGCTGCTCTAGGAGCCGGATGCCGTGCACGACGGGCTCTCCTGCCGAAGCTCCCTATGACGCGCGATAGCCAAATCCATGATTAACCGATAGATATCGGACGCATAACCGGGCTTCAGACCGCATTCCTCGGATAGCTGGGCAATTTTGTTGAATTGCAGCTGCTCGCGGAACGGGTCTTGAGCAGGCAGTCCCTGCTGCGCTTTATACTGGCCGACCTCTTCGGTCAGCTTGAAACGCTCGGCCAAGAGCGCGATTATCTGGCGGTCCACCTGGTCTATATCGACGCGTAATTGGTTTAATGGGGATTGCTCCATCGCATGTGCAGCTCCTTCAAGATGTGATCGAGGCGTCTGTCCGCCTGCAGGACATGGTAACTTTTGTGCTTTTATGCTTTTATGCAATAAAGTGTATGGCAAAAATATACCACACCCGCTTCGCCGCTGTAAACCATCTTCATCCGCGCATCGCGCTAGACAGACCGGTTCCACCGGCGATAGACGAGCAAGGTCAATCCTAAGAAGCCGCCATAGAGCAGGATGACCGCCACAATCCGGCCAGGCGCCGTGACCGCCTCGCTGCCGACGACCGCAAAGAGCAGCATGGAGGGTATTTTGCCCAACGCCGACGCAGCCGCGTAGACGCTAAAACGCACTTGGCTTAAAGCCGCATAGCCGTTGATGACTATAGACGGCATGATCGGGATCATCCGCGCGAACAGGACGGCAAGGAAGGCATTCCGCTCGAACAGTCCGGTCAGTCTGTCCAGATGTTTGCTCTGCCGCAACATGCGTCGGCCGAGTTCCTGATAGTAGTATCGGATGAACAGGAACATCAAGAGCGAGGCGAGCGTCGATCCCGTCCAGGCTACCACACCGCCGGTCACTGGCCCGAAGGCTGCCCCCAGTACCCCGCCGACGACCGGATACGGAATTACGGGGAAGAAGGAGGCCGCCGTCGCGATCACCACGGCCAGAAGCAGATTATCCGATTGCCGGAATGCTTCAAGCAGCGCTTCGCCGTACCTATATAGCAGCCAAGCCGCCGCCGCATAAACCAATATCGCCAACCAGCGAATCACCACGTCTACCGCTCCATTCTTCGTCCACATTTGTCCCATCATAGCATGCCTGGGCAGCGCAAAAAAGAGAGGATCTCTCCTCTCTTCCCGCTCGCAATTTATATCCGGTTATAGCATCCTCGCTTATACGAGCGAGCGGTCCCAATGGCGGTGCGCCGCGACCGCTTCAATGAACGCCGGGACGAATTCCGTCAGATGCGGGCTTGGCACCACGATGCCTACGCCGCTGACGATGCCTGCCGGCTGCAGCCAATCGACGCCGTCGTTGCTCGCGCCGATCGCTTTGTAATGCATGAACGCTTCCTTCAGGAACTCTGCCGTATCCTTTGCCGAGCGCGGGTTCGTCCATGTGCCGCCCGCCGCATAGAGCGCGTCGAACAGGACGGAGTGCGCGGTCAGGAACGTATGCACGACTTCCAGGCGGGTGTCGTTCGTGCCGGTCACGAAGCCGAGTTTCTCGCTGATGACCTCCGCCTGAATGCCTGCTGCGGCGAGCTCATGCAGCACCGCCTGCACCTCGGCCCCGTCGAAGCCGTTGCCGACGATAACCCCAACCTTGCGGGTCGCCGGGCTTTTCACCGTATTCAGCATGCTGAGCGCTGGCGAAGTTTTGACGACGCGGCCATCGCTGCCCGGCGGCAGATTCGCGCCGATCGCCTCGGCGAAGGCGGATGCCAGCTCCACGCTCACGTTCGCGAACATGTCGACGACCTGCTGCTGGACCGATTTGTTCTTCACCTTGCCGAGCTCGAAGCTGAACGCATCGATCAGATGCTGCTTCTCCGGCGGGCACATGCTGTTCCAGAACAGCGTCGCCTGGGAGAAGAAATCCTTGAAGCTGTCGCTGCGCTTGCGGACCTTATGCCCTTCCACCTTCTCCTGATAGTGGGCATAGCCGCCTTCGGCTTCGCTGGCCGGCGCCGGCGTGTTCGCGGCGAGCGAATTCTTGTGGTAGCTCACCTGGCCCCGGTTTATCGTATGGCGGCCATAGCCGTCGCGCTGGTTGTTGAAGAACGGGCACACCGGACGGTTAATCGGCAGTTCGTGGAAGTTCGGGCCTCCCAAGCGGATCAGCTGCGTATCCGTATAGGAGAACAGCCGTCCCTGCAGCAGCGGGTCATTGGAGAAGTCGATGCCCGGCACGACATGGCCCGGATGGAACGCCACCTGCTCGGTCTCGGCGAACACGTTGTCCACGTTGCGGTTCAGCACCATCCTGCCCACTAGCTTCACGGGAATGTCTTCTTCCGGCCAGAGCTTCGTCGGATCAAGAATATCGAAGTCGAACTTGAATTCGTCTTCCTCCGGCAGCAGCTGCAAGCCAAGCTCATAGACCGGATAATTACCGGTCTCGATCGATTCCCACAGGTCGCGGCGGTGGAAATCCGGATCCTTGCCCGAGATCTTCTGCGCCTCATCCCAGACGAGGCCATGCGTGCCGAGCACCGGCTTCCAGTGGAATTTCACGAACGTTGCCTTGCCCTCCTCGTTCACCAGCCGGAAGGTATGTACGCCGAACCCCTCCATCATGCGGAAGCTGCGCGGGATGGCGCGGTCGGACATCGCCCACATGACCATATGCGCCGATTCCTGGTTGTTCGCGACAAAATCCCAGAACGTATCGTGCGCCGATGCGGCCTGCGGCATCTCGTTATGCGGTTCCGGCTTGAGCGCATGGACAAGGTCCGGGAACTTGATCGCATCCTGAATGAAGAAGACCGGTATATTGTTGCCGACGAGGTCGTAGTTGCCCTCTTCGGTATAGAACTTGGTGGCGAAGCCGCGCGCGTCGCGGACGGTTTCCGCCGAACCGCGCGAGCCGGCAACGGTCGAGAAACGAACGAAGGTCGGCGTAACCCGCGAAGGGTCGGTCAGGAACTTCGCTTTCGTATACGCCTTCAAGCTGTCGTCGTACACCTGGAACTCGCCATGGGCCGCGAAGCCGCGGGCATGCACGATGCGCTCGGGAATCCGCTCATGGTCGAAGTGCGTCATTTTCTCCCGAAAATGAAAGTCCTCGAGCAAGGTCGGACCTCGCTCTCCCACCCTCAGCGAGAACTCGTCCTCGGCCATCTTGAGTCCCTGATTCGTCGTCAGCGTCTGGCCGGCGTCATCGACCCGGAATTGGTCCAGTTGCTTGTCCTTCACATTACGCTTATCGCTAGGTACACCGCTCATTCGTCATTCCTCCTAAGCTTCAAGTTCGGGTTAATGATGGGGATAACATGTCATTACATAGTACCCATCCTTTGCACCGAACAAACCATTCGCCCATCTATCGAGTGCCCCGCTAGACGCAAAAAATCACCCCCGTTCCTTCCAAACGGGGGTGATTGCCGTATTCCTTACCATCTAAATTTAAGCCGCTTGCTGCTGCTCCACGTTCGCCGGCTCGCTCTTGCTCCGGGAGAGGAACAGATTGAGCACGATCGCCGTGATCGAGCCGGATACGATGCCGTTCTGCAGCAGCATCTTCGCGAAGTCCGGCAGCTGGTCGAACATCTGCGGCACCGTTGCGGAGCCGAGGCCGACCGCGATGCTGCATGCCGCGATGAGCAGGTTGCCGTCCTTGCGCAGGTTCACTTCGGATAGAATCGAGATGCCCGATACGGCTACCGAGCCGAACATGACGATCATCGCGCCGCCGAGCACGGCGCTCGGGATGACGGTCGTAAGCGCCGCCAGCTTCGGCAGCATGCCAAGCACGACCATCATGCCGCCAGCCGCGAAGATAACATTGCGCGTCTTCACCTTGGTGAGCGAGAGCAGTCCGACATTCTGCGAGAATGCCGTGTACGGGAAGGCATTGAAGATCCCGCCGAGCATAATCGCCAGACCTTCCGAGCGCAGGCCGCCGACGATCTGCTTCTGCTCCACCTTCTGATCGGTCGCCTTGCCTACCGCCAGGTATACGCCCGTCGATTCGACCATGCTGACGATGTTGACGATGATCATCGTCACGATCGCCGTAATGCCGATCTCCGGCGTGCCGAAGTAGAATGGCTGCGCGATGCTCACGAACGATGCGTCGCCTACGGGGCTGAAGTCCACGATACCCATCGCATAGGCAACCACGGTGCCGGCGACGAGACCGACAAGCACGGATACGGCGCGCAGGAAGCCGGTAGCGAACCGGTTCACGAGAAGAATGACCACGAGCGTCACGAGCGCCAGAATAAGGTTCTTCGGATCGCCGTAGCTTGCGCTGCCTTGTCCGCCAGCCGCATTATTCATCGCAACGGGGATGAGCGATAAGCCGATGATGGTGACGACCGAACCAGTTACGATCGTCGGGAAGAACTTGAGCAGCTTCCCGTAGAGCGGCGCCGCCAGTACGACGAACAACCCTGAGATGATAATCGCGCCATAGGCTGTCGCGAGATTCGAGGATGAAGCGATCGCGATGAGCGGGGATACCGCGGTGAACGTACAGCCGAGCACCACCGGCAAGCCGCTGCCGAAGAACCGGGTCCGCATGGCCTGCAGCAAGGTCGCCAGACCGCACGTGAACATGTCGGCCGCGATCAGATAAGCCATTTGGGTTTCGTTCAGCTGGAGCGCCGCGCCCACGATGAGCGGAACGGCGATCGCCCCGGCGTACATCGCCAGCAGATGTTGGAAACCAAGCGTGAATACTTTCTGTTTGCTAAGCGTGCTCATGGTGCATCTCCTTTAGGATCGTTAAGTTGTCGGAATAAGTTCGTCGATGAAATGGACTTGCCCCGGGGACATGGAAGCGATCCGCGCGAGCGAATGGACTTCGATCCCTTTGGCCTCGAGCAGGCCGCGGCCTTCCTGGAAGCTCTTCTCGATGACGCAGCCGACGCCGACCAGCTCGGCGCCCGACTCGCGCACGATATCGACCAGTCCGACCAGCGCCGCGCCCGTCGCGAGAAAATCGTCCACGATCAGCACTTTATCTTCCGGACCGAGATACTTCTGCGAGATGCTCACCTGGTAAGTCTCCTGCCGCGTGAACGAATGCACCGGAGCGGAATAGACGCTCTCCGCCAGCGTTACGGCTTTCTTCTTCTTCGCATAGATGAACGGCACGTCCAGCGCAATGCCGGCCGCCATCGCGAACTGGATGCCGCTTGCCTCGATCGTAAGCACCTTCGTAATCGTCTTGTCCTGGAAAATCCGTTTGAACTCCTGTCCGATCGCCAGCGCCAGCTTCGTATCGACCTGATGGTTCAGGAAGGAATCCACCTTCAGTACCGTATCCGAGAGAATCAATCCCTCTTGGCGTATGCGTTCTTGCAGTTCTTTCATGATTCACTCACTCCTCTTCTTGAAATGAAAAAAGGACAGCGCTCACTTGAAATCATTCTCAAGTGAACGCTGTCCTTCTGGGCTATATCATCCCTTTAGGTCGCGCATCCGCGGGGTTATCTCGCCCGCAAGCTGCGCTGCATCGGCAACCGTTCCACAGGGGCTCCCTCCGGTTATTAACCGTAGGCTGCCGAACCTGTGCGCCTGATGCGCCTTCACTCATAGTCAGATGATTGCATTGGTCATCCGGTAGAAACTTATGGGCCATATCCCCATGATTATACGAGTTCTATGAAATTTAATATTTGTATATCTTACACGCAATGTCGCATCGTTTCAATAGCAGCTCGCCCGAAAAATAGGCATAAAGAAAAGAGAGGCAAGGGGCGCCTCTCTTACCGGTTAAAATTTGTCCGGGAATTGCTTGACGATCCCTTCGGTCAATACGTCCGCCAGCTTCAGCAGATGCTCCAGCCCCTTATCGGTCGCTTCGATATCCACGTCCCAGTTCTGATTGACGATCGACAGCGAGTCGGCGAGCAGCAGCTTCAGGTGTTCATGCAGCATGGACCGCAGCTCTTCCTGGGACCAATTCGGGTTAGCCTTGCTAAGGAACGCGGCAATGTCGTCCGCATTCTTGAACCATGCTTTGTTCGCCGTTTCCAGCTTGCTCTGGTTCTTCTCCTTAATCGCCGTGAACACTTGGCCTCCGATAACGATATGCTCGGTCAGCAGCTGTCCCAATTTGTTGCCCGCTTCTTCGCCGTAAAAGGACTTGATGGCATTGCCGATGTCCTTCTGATTGCGGAGGAGCCGGTTCAGATATTTCTCCTGGCTCGGCAGATTCCCATAGAACGCGATCAGATACGACTTCGTCCACAGCGCATGGTCGGTCCACAGCTTCCTTAGCTCCTGGTTTAATTGGAGCTGCTGCGCGGAGACCGCGCCGCCGCGCTGATGACCGTGTTTGTGATCGAGCGCAGCCGCACCCGCTGTCAGCGGCATCGCGCCGAGCATGAGCGACAGGCCGATCAGCATCGTGAAGGCTAATTTTCTTGGCATATTCTCTACTCCTCTGGTGGCATGGTTGTTAGGGCCTGTAATAGTGTGGTTATTTTCCCTGCAATCATGCATAGAAGTTTCGACAATCGCCAAACGCGCCCTGACCCGTTCCCCTTCGCTGCGGAATGCCGCCGTTACTCTGCGCCCAGCTGCACGCCGATTGGCGTAGGCATGCCGTTAATGCTCTTCGTATTCTTCTGGAGCCGGTAGGCCGTAAGCTGCTCCTCGTCCTTCTGTCCCGCCCAGCGCTGCAGCGTATCGCGTTCTCCCTCATACGACATGAACGGCACCGAGAAGCCGCAGGAAGTCTGAACTTTGTCCACCGCAATGTCGATGATCTGTCTGGCACCAGGCAAAGGCGTAAACTGCGGGTACAGTTCCTCCCACGCCTGGCTCCCCGGCAGGATTACCTTACCCGTTCCGTATAAGCGGATAATGTTCGGCTGTCCTTCAAAAGCGCAGAACATGACCGTAATGCGCCCGTTCTCCATCAGATGCGCGCTCGTCTCGTTGCCGCTGCCCGTCAGATCGAGGTAAGCGACCCGGTTGGGCGACAGCAGCCGCAGCGAATCATAGCCTTTGGGGGACAAGCTGACATTCCCCTCCTCCGCTAACGGCGCCGTTCCCACGAAAAAAATATGCTGCTTGCGAATGAACTGTCCATGGTCCTCCGAGATGGCCGTAAACATTTTCCCCATGCTTCTCCTGCCTTCTTTCCTTATTAAGTTGGTCCAACATTCCTTCCATATAGGCAATAGCAAGTCTATGGAAGATATTGGCTTGAAATTACGCTATCTTCTAAATTTTGTCCACTAAAATCTTGAAACAGGGTTAGGCATCCGGCCGTTTTTTTGATAAACTTATTGAAAATTCTTTAATTAGAGTGCGTGTCCAAAAAGTGGTTAGCTACTCCTTGATTTGCTTCGTGATCAATTGGCGGCTTTTTGAACAACCTCATAGACAAGGGGACCAATCATGCAATATATCAGCACACGAGGGCAGGTAGCCCCGATCGGCTTTATTGACGCTATTCTCATGGGTCTGGCAGACGACGGCGGTCTGCTCGTCCCAACCCATCTCCCGCAGCTGTCGCAAGAGACGCTGGCCGCTTGGCAGAAGCTGTCTTACTCCGAGCTCGCGCTCGAAGTATTCTCGCTGTTCATCGGCGACGAGATTCCGCGCGAAGACTTGAAGAAGCTCGTCGACGACAGCTATGCCACATTCCGCGATCCGGCGGTTACGCCCGTTCGCAAGATTAACGACAACTTGCACGTGCTCGAGCTGTTCCATGGCCCGACCTTTGCCTTCAAGGACATCGCGCTTCAATTCCTGGGCAATCTGTACTCGTATGTATCGGGCAAGACCAACTCCATCATTCACATCCTTGGCGCTACTTCGGGCGACACCGGCGCTTCGGCGATCGAAGGCGTACGCGGCAAGGAAGGCATCCGCATCTGTATCCTTCACCCGCATGGCAAGGTAAGCAAGGTGCAAGAGCTGCAGATGACGACGATCGATGATGCGAACGTACTGAATCTGGCCGTGGAAGGCACCTTCGACGACTGCCAGCGCATCATCAAGGAGCTGTTCGCGGACGTGGAGTTCAAGCACCACTATCATCTGCGCGCCATCAACTCGATTAATATCGCCCGCATTCTGGCGCAGACCGTGTACTACTTCTATGCGTACTTCCGTCTCGCGGAGCAAGGCGTCACGGCGAAGGTCAACTTCAGCGTACCGACAGGCAACTTCGGCGATATCTTCGCCGGCTATCTGGCGCAGAAGATGGGCTTGCCGATCAACAAGCTCATTCTGGCGACGAACGAGAACAATATCCTCGAGCGCTTCGTGCGCGAGGGCATCTACCAGCCGGGCGAATTCCGCGGCACGCACAGCCCGTCGATGGACATTCAAGTGGCGAGCAACTTCGAGCGTTACCTGTACTATCTGTGCGGAGAAGACGCTTCGGCCGTTGCTTCGATCATGGCGCAATTCAAGAACGAAGGACGGATCGAGATCGGCGCCGACAAACTGGCGCTCGTGCAAGCCGACTTCGACGCTTACGGCGTCCAGAACGAGGAATGCCTTGACACGATCAGCTCGTACTACGGCGAATACAGCTATCTGCTTGACCCGCATACTGCTTGCGGCGTAGCGGCGGGCGACCGCAAATCGGCTGAAGGCGAAGTAACGGTCGCCCTGTCGACGGCGCATCCGGCCAAATTCAACGAAGCGATCGAGCTTCGCAAGATCGAGCAGACGTATCCGGAGCAGATTCAGGCGCTGTTCAACAAGCAGCAGAAGGTTACGGTCGTTGGCGGTTCCAACGACGACGTGAAGGACGAGCTCGTGAAGTTCTTCTAATTTGTTCCACGTGTAACAAGTTTACGGCTGGTTCTCAGCCGCTGAAGCATAGAGAAAGCCCCGATTCGGATGACCGAATCGGGGCTTTCTCACTCTACATGGACTTCGGCTAGACAGCGCGAATCTCCAACACTTCGTATTCCATAACGCCCATTGGCGCAGTCACGCTGATGACGGCGCCGACCGATTTGCCGATCAATTCTTTGCCGAGCGGGCTCTCGTACGAGATGCGGTTCTCCAGCACATCCGCCTCGGCCGGACCCACGATCCGGTATTCCACCTTCTCGTCGAACTCCCGGTCATGTACCGTTACGGTCGATCCGATCTGCACCACGGAGGCATTCAGGCTGTCCGCATCGACGACGCGCGCTTTACGGATCATTCGCTCCAATATCTGGATTCTCGTCTCCATATGAGCCTGATCGTCCTTAGCCGAATGGTATTCGCTGTTCTCTTTCAAGTCACCATAACTAATTGCGACCTTAAGGCGTTCCGCCAGTTCTTGCCTTCTCGGACCTTTAAGCTCCTCAAGCTCCTCTTCGAGCTTTTGGAGCCCTTCGCGGGTTAAAATCACTTCTTCTTTCGCCATTCCAATTCACTCCTGCCCATGCCAATCTCATTCTATTGTAACGTATATTCCTTCTTAGCACAGCTTAGTTCCGTTATTTCCTTCCCATGAAGGGGGATTTATTGAAATGCGCTACCTTCTAGCATGCCCGAACCTGCGTCCGGATATGAGGATTCTGCCAAACTTTATCCATAATATCCATTGACTATTCATTGAAAACAGGAAGTTTTTCTTTCATCCCGGCGTCAAGCTATGTTACAATCTACAGCTGTGTCCAGTAGATGCAATCTGTTCAGACAGGCCGTATCCGGACCTGGCATCATGCATTAGCGTTAGGCTTGTCTTAGCCCTGAGCAGCCAGATCGACAACCATATTGGGGGTATTATTGAACGTGCAACAACCATCATCCACCGCAGTCAAAATCACGAACGCCGACCCGAGCGCGCTCGGCTTATTCGGTCTGGCTATCGTTACGCTCGTAGCCTCTTCGCAGAAGCTCGGCATTACCACCGGCCTTAGCTATGCTATTCCTTGGGCTATCTTCCTCGGGGCATGCGCGCAGCTATTCGCCTGCATCGAAGACTCGAAGCGCGGCAACACGTTCGGCACGACCGCTTTCGGCGCCTATGCCTTCTTCTGGTTCGCCATGGCAGGCAATTGGCTGATCAAGCTCGGCGTGTTCGGCAGCACATTGGCGGAGGGCGTGGAGCCGAAGCAGCTTGGTTTTGCTTTTGCCGGCTATCTGGTATTCACGATCTTCATGACGATCGGCGCGGTCGAGACGAACAAAGTGCTGTTCTTCATCTTCTTCCTCATTGACTTCCTGTTCCTTGGGCTTGCGATGGATGCATTCGGCGTCGCGCCGGACTTCTTCCACGCGATGGCCGCATATGCGGAACTCTGCATCGGAATTCTCTCTCTGTACGGTGCGGGCGCCAATGTCCTGAACGCCCACTTCGGCAAGGTATTCCTGCCGATCGGCAAACCGTTCGGTATTTTCAAATAAATGCTTCACCGCAAAAGCTCCGCTGGCGTTCATCGCCGGGCGGAGCTTTTGTCGTTAGACGAAAGGCGAATAAAATCAGTCTTAAGGCCGAGCTTGCCCCTTCCCTCGAGTAGGGCGACAAGCGCAAGCAGCTATGCTAATCTGAGATTAACAATAATACATAAAGGAGTGAATCTCTTGAACCGGAACGGCAACGCCTTTATCGGCGGCATTCTCGTCCTTCTCGGCATCTTCATGTTCATGCGCGGGCCGATCAACTTTGGTGTAGGCACGATCTTCACGTATTTCTGGCCGACGCTGTTCGTCCTGCCGCTCAGCGTCTTCTTCCACTGGATGTACTTCAGCGTGATGCAGCGGCGCGGGATCGGGCTGCTCGTGCCCGGCGGCGTACTGTTCACCGTCGCGATCGTCTGCCAGGTATCCATGCTGTTCGACGCTTGGCACTATATGTGGCCGGGCTTCATATTGGCGCCTGCGGTCGGACTATTCGAACTGTATTGGTTCGGCGGCCGCAACAAGTACCTGCTCATCCCGATTAATATCCTGACGATTCTATCGGTGCTGTTCTTCGCCATTTTCTCGATCGGGACGTTATTCAGCAACCTGTCGGGCTTGCAGCCTTTCATCGCGGCCGCGCTTATCGCGGGCGGGGGCTTGCTGATCTTGATGCGCAAGCAGCGGCAGCATTAAGCATGGCTTACACTTGCCTAGATAGGCACAAAGGAGCGTCTCCCAAGCGGGGGACGCTCCTTTGCATACCTCTTCTATCGCGATCGTTCTAGCCAACGCCGAGACGGTCCTTCTCAGCCCGGATCTGCTTGCTGCGCAGCTGCCCGCAGGCGGCGTCGATGTCGACGCCATGCTCGAGGCGGACGCTGACGCTGACGCCTTGCTTCTTGAGCGTATCGTAGAAGCCCCGGATCGTCTCTTGATCCGGACGCTGGTACTGGCTGTGCTCATCCACCGGGTTGTACGGGATGAGATTGACGTTAGCCAACTGCTTCAGCTTGCCCTCGCCGATCAGCTGCGCCAGCTCGAGCGCATGCTCCTTCTGGTCGTTCACGTCGCGCAGCATAATATACTCCAGCGTAATGCGGCGGTTCGTACGGTCCAGATAGTAGTTGATCGCGTCCATAAGAGTCTCGATCGGAATCGCTTTGTTGATGACCATGATCTTGGTGCGAAGCTCATTATTCGGCGCGTGCAGCGAGATCGCCAAGTTCACGCCGAGGTCGGAGTCCGCGAATTCGCGGATTTTCTTGGCAAGACCGCTGGTCGATACGGTAATATGGCGCGGTCCGATCGCCAGGCCCTTATGGTCTTTCACGACGCGGATGAAGTTCGACATATGCTCGTAATTATCGAACGGCTCGCCGATCCCCATAACGACGATGTGGCTGACGCGTTCGCCAAGGCCCGCCGCGTCCAGATGCAGCTGCACCTTCATGATCTGCTCGACGATCTCGCCGCTCGTCAGGTCGCGGCTTTTCTTCAGCAGGCCGCTCGCGCAGAAGCTGCAGCCGATGTTGCAGCCTACCTGAGTCGTGACGCAGACCGAGAGACCGAACTTATGGCGCATAAGCACCGTCTCGATCAGATTGCCGTCCGTCAGCTTGAACAGGAATTTGACCGTCCCGTCCGAGGATTGCTGCTTCACATGCTCCTCCAGCGTCTGAATCGCATAATGCTCTTCAAGCACCCGGCGCAGCTCCGCGTTCACGTCCTCCATCGCCGCGAAGTCGGTGACGCGCTTGCGGTACAGCCAATCCCATACCTGCTGCGCCCGGCCTTTCTTATGCCCGCGCTCGCCCAACCATGCGGTTAATTGCTCTAAAGTTAATCCATAGATGGATGGTGTACTCATTGTTTTCTTCCTCATTTCAAAACGAAAAATGCAGACCTCATGTCTGCTTGATGCCGATATTACAGGGTATGATCCTTCTAGTATTGTCCCAGAATCTTTTTATTAAAACAAGGGTAGAATGCGCGCGGGCTTGCTTAAAAAAGAAGAATCCGCCCTTGGATGGGCGGACTCGCTCCTAACGTGCGTATACGTTGCTTTATTGATCCCGCTTCGTCCTGAAACGATCGAAGAACCGTTCTTTCTTCTCCTTAATCATCTCATCGCGCTTGGCCAGCGTATCCTCGTGTTCGGGATCAAGTTCGAGAATCCGGTCGCAGACGACAAGCGCTTTGCGGATCGAGCCTTGCTCCTTCAAGAGAAGCATCTTCAGATGGAGCATGCTGATATGCTCGCCATCCACGCGCAATCCTTCCTGCACGATTGCGAGCGCTGCCTCGTGCCGGCCTTGCATGAACAGCGACCATCCGAGGAAATCGCACGCATTCGTGTTATCGCCCTCCATCTCCAGCACAATTCGGCACAGGCGTATGCATTCTTCATAATCCTTGCCCAGGAAGAAGTGTGCCTCGATCAAGGAACCATAAGCGCGAATGAAAGTGGGGTCAAGCTCGATCGCCCGGTTGAGGTGTTCCAAACACGCCTCGTAACGGCCCATCTGGCGCTCTAGCTCGCCGATCTGGGAAGGGTACACCGCCGTCTGGTCATTAATGGCCATCGCTTGCTTATACGCTTCTATCGCATCGTCCATCTGCCCTCTTCTGCGATAGACGTCGCCGATAATATCGTAGTACTGATCATGCTTCGACGGATCTTCAATAAGGGAGATCGCCTGCTCCGCCTCGGTCAGCGCTTCATCGTCGCGGTTGCTTAAGTATAAGCTGTACGCCCTATAGAACCGGGCCCGCTCCATCCCGCTCCGTTCAATGACCTGATCGAATAGGCGGATGGCTTCTTCATAGTTGTCCATGTCATAATGGCACAAGCCACGGCAATAGACCGCTTCTGTATTGTTCTCGTCGAGCTCCAGCGCGAGTTCGCACCAGCCGATCGCTTCCGCATATTGGCCGTTCGCCCGCAGGACCTCGGCTTTCCACCGGTACAGCTGGCTGCTCTTCAGATTAAGGCTGTCGGCCTTCTGGAACACGAGCAAAGCTTCCTCGAACTGACGCACATGCACCAGTATTCTCATCTTCGTGACATAGGCCTCCGCATACCCCTCGAACAGGCGGAGCGCTTCCTCGCACGCGTCGTAACTTTCCTGATACCGCTCCAGGCCCAGCAAAGCCTCCGCCATATGCCGGTGCGCGTTCGGACTTGCCGGCTCCAGCGCGATGGCGCGCGCCGCGCTGTCGAGCGCTTCCTCGTATCTGGCCTGCTTGTTCAGCATGTAGGCCTTGTTATTGTAGATGACGGCGGCATTCGGCTTAACGGCCGCGGCCTGCTCGTAATACAGGACGGACTGTTCGAGCTGTCCGAAGTGTTCGAGCATATGGGCTTTGGAGAAGAGCAGTTCGTAGTCGGCCGGGAACAGATCCAGCCCTTTATTCACCGTCACCAACGCCAATTCGTGCTTGTCCATGCGCAGCAGCGCTTGCGTCATATACTCATACACTTTGGCCGTCTGCTGGCGCTGCTCCACCTCGCTAAGCAGCTTATAGCTTGTCTCCGCGTTGTTCGTCTCGCAATAAGCCACGGCCAGCTTGTACGCGAGCTCCATGTCCTGCGGGTGTTCGTCCCATTGCGGACGCAGCTGCTCGATTTGGAAATGATAAGCCGAAGTCAGCAGGTGGTACACCTCATGATCATGCGGGAGAATCCCTTTAAGCGTCGTGAGATGCTCGATCGCGCCGTCGTAGTTGCCCAAGCTCACGCCGCTCTTGCCTAACGTGAACAGCACATCGGCCATATCCGGCCGGCGCGGCAGAATGACGGCGCAGTCCTCATACGCCTCCGCGAATCGCCCGGTCCGGTACATCAGAATGCTGTGGAAATACCGGGCATAAAAGTCGTCCGCATCTTGCTCGAGCAAGCCGGACAGCAAGCGCTCTGCCTCATCTAGCCGCCCGTTGGCCATCGCGAACCTTGCCTTGAGCACGTGAAGATCCGGATGCCAAGGGGCAAGCGACTCGGCTTGGTCGATCGCGGTCCTCGTCCCGTAGTAATCGTAGGCATCGACCGCGTTGGAGCCGTCATGATAAGCCGCGATGAATACATCCGCATCGCCTTCCTTGCAATCGCGCAGGGCCTCATAACGGAAGAAATTGTCCGTGCGGACCTTATTCATCACAAAGTCGATAAAGTTGCGGTCGAAGCGGTCATACAGCTTATCCTTCTGCCGATCCCATCGGAACCGCTCGTTAAGCAGCGTCCAGACCGCGAACGGAATATAATAATGATCCGATAGGAAGTGGAGGATGCGGCGGCTGATCTCCTCGCCCGTATCAAGCTGGTGGCATGCATCGTCATCCAGCAGCTGCCGCCAAGCCTCTGGTTCCAGACGGCTCTTGTAGTCGGCATACAGCGCCGTGAACCGGTTCATGAAGCGCAGGACCGGATCATTCGCGTCTTCTTCCTCCTCCTGCAAGCCCTGCTGCGCAGCCGCGAGCGCCTGCTCGTACGCTTCGCGCAAGCGTTGGAATCCTTCCGGGTCGGTCTCCGGGCTATGGACCTTCAGGAGGCGGGTATAGGCCCGCTTAATTTCTTTGGGATCCGTGGTCGGATCGATCCCCAGCACATCAAATCCACGCATGTTATAGCCCTCCCTGGCCTTCCATCGTATCGAAAATGTCGCGAAGCTGCTGCTTCATCTCCGCAATCTGCTTCGGCTCCTGCTGATCCAACGCTTCCTCGAACAAACGCAGCAAGCGGGCGATCTCGCCGCGTTCCTCGCCGATCCGCTCCTCGTACAGCCGCTCGCCCCGAGCGACGAGCCACTTGTTGTCCTGCAGCTCCCGCGGATGGATCTTCAGCCCGGAGAGTTCCTCCAGACGGCCGGCGATTTCTTCCTTGGTCATATGACCTGGGTCCTTCTCAATGACGAGCGACTTCTTCAGCCCCGTGGAGACGACCGTGACCTCGACCTCCAGCAGGCCGTTCACATCGTACGTGTACCGGACATCGACCGCTTCCTCGCCTGCGCGCTTGGACGGAACCGGCACATTCAGCTCCCCTAGAAAAATATTGTCACGCGACAGCCGCGCCTCGCCCTGCAGGATATCGATGCGAATCAGCTTCTGCTGATCCGCCATCGTGAAGAAGCGTTCCATCCGGCTGACGGGAATCACCGTATTCCGTTCGATGATCGGGCAGAAATGGCCGCTCTCCGAGAACCCGCCGCTGCGTTTGAACGCGACGCTCGTGCCGAGCGTATAAGGGCAGACGTCCGTTAGCACCACCTCGCTGAAGCTCGCATTCCGCTCCTTGAGCGCTGCCTGGATGCCCGATCCGATGCCGACGATTTCATCCGGATTGACGTTGGCATAAGCCAATTTGCCGAACAGCCGGCTGACGAACGTGCGGATGAAAGGCAGCTTCGCCGCTCCGCCCACCAGCAGAATCGCTTCGATGTCCCTCACCTTCAGCGATGCGTCGCGCAGCGCGCGCTCGATGGGTTCCCGCAATCGTTGCAGCAGCCCTTTGGAGGCCTCCTCGTATTGCTCCAACGTCACCTCGAACGTCAGCAGCGAGTCCGCAACCGGGCAGGTCATGATCGCATGGCGTTGGCTGGCGAATTGCCGCTTGGCCTCTTCCGCCTGCTTATAGATCAAGGCTTGCGTCTGGGGCTCTATCTCCTCTGCCTTAAGCCCGTGATGCTTCATGAACATCGCGGTCAGCACCTCGGTGAAATCCTCGCCGCCCAGGTAGTTATCGCCCGCCACGGCCCGGACCTCCATCACCTGATCGAACAGCTCGAGAATGGAGACGTCGAACGTCCCGCCGCCAAGGTCGAAGACGAGGAATTTCGTATCCGCATCCTTCAAGTGAATGCCGTAAGCAAGCGCCGCGGCCGTCGGCTCCGTGATGAGCCGCTCCACCCGCAAGCCGGCCATCTCGCCGGCACGCTTGGTTGCCTTGCGCTGCGCGTCGCTGAAGTAGGCCGGCACGCTGATGACCGCTTCGTGCACGGGCTGTCCCAGATAATGCTCCGCATCCGCCTTAAGCGATTGAATGACCAGCGCGGAGAGCTCCTCCGGGAGGAATTCTTTATCGCCCAGCCGATATGTTTTCTTCGATCCCATATATCGTTTGAATACGGCGGCAGTGGCATGCGGATGCGAGATCAGCCGTTCTTTGGCGATCTGTCCCACGAGGATGCCGCCATCCTCATCCCTGCTAACAACCGATGGCGTCAAATGCTGGCCTAGCGCGTTCGGAATGACAATGGCCTCTTCCCCCGCGCAATACGTGACCAAACTGTTCGTCGTCCCCAGATCAATACCGATGATTGCCATGTTGCCCCACCCTCCTTACAGTACCTTCAAATTTCTGTAGCATCGCCCCAATTTCCTCCTGCCGTGACGAACCGCCAGCCGGCGAACGCCAACAAGGGAGCATCGCCAATAGGCAACGCTCCCCAACCTCTCCCATACCGATCAGAACGGGCTCAACACGTGAAAAAAGACATTCGGCGTCGCCATCCGGTAATACCAGCTGCACCAGCCGGCTCCCTTGTCATTGAAGCGGTTGACGCTGCTGTAGACCAGCCGCTCCTGCTCCAGTTCCTCGATCCGGTCAAGCGTCCCGCCGACGTACGCCATCAGCCTGTGCGAGGCGGTATCCAGACGGCTGATCACGCCGCCGTAGCGGATGTCGAGCACCTCCCAGCCGAACGGCTTGAACATTCGCATCCACTGGTCCCGGTGCGCCAGGCGCAGCTCCTGCACCTTGAAGGCGATATCGGGCAGCACCGCGCTTGCGATTCGCCGCAGCTCATCCCTGTCCTTCGCGTCGTAAGCCCGCTTGAGCTTAATGCCGACCTCGCTCTTGGCAGCAAGTACGGCGCATAGTTTCTCCGGCACCTCGAGCAGATAATCCAGCCTTGCCTCCGGCACCCGGCTCCCGCGGATCCGTTGTTCCAGCGCTGCATAATGGGCATCCATCGCCAATCCTTCGATCTGCTTGTCGAACAGCCCGAGCAGCACGTCCTGATAGAGCAGGAACTTCGATGGATTGCTCTGCTTGGCGTTGCCCGGCACGGCCCCCGGCGTCTCATCGAGGTATCGGAGCTGCAGGAACGCCTGCTCCTCTATCCCGGTGCAGAACTTCACCCGCTCCGCCAGCCGCGCCGGATCCGGCTCGCCCTCCGTATAGGCATGCTCGGCATAGAACTGCAGCCCGAGCAGCGCGATATACGGGTTGCTCTCCATGCCGTCGTCGCCCCACATCGTCGCATACACCTCGTCGATGCCTTCGCGCTTGCAGACGTTCAAAGCGCTGTTCGTCGCATTCAGCGACAAGCCGTAGTTGACGCCGAACGTATTGAATACCCAGACCGCCCCGGCGAAGACGAGGCGGCTCTTCAGCGGACGATGCTTGGCGATCAGCTTCGCGTAATCTTCCTGCTCCTGGTGGGCGTAATCCCAATAGACCATGTCCACGTCCTTCGGAATGCGGTCGGCCATCTCCTGCGGAATTTGCGTCTCCTGATCATAGTGCTCGGCGCCGCTTGCGGAGGCGAATTTTAGGAACATGTCGCTCCACATCATCGCTCTAAGGCCCCGCAGCCGCGTCATCGCCAGCACCTTCTCCAGATGCTCGATCATAATCTCGAAGCGCTCCTTGTGCCCGTTGCGGTCGAGATACCGGCCGCGCCCGAGCTCCTCCGCTTCATCCATCCCGATATGCAGCTTGTTGCTGCGGAACGGCGACGTCACGCTGTCGATCATCCGCTCGATCAGCTCCATCGTCCGCTCGTCCCCCGTCAGCAAGGCGCCCTTCGTATCCTTGTACGATTTCACCGCCTCCCACTTGAGGAATTCCTCCAGATGCGCCATCGTCTGAATGCTCGGGAACGCCTCGATCCCGAACAGGTCGGCATAATCGTCGATCTGGCTGAGCTCGGCGTGCGAGTAGCGGCCGCGCATGTAGCCGAAGTAAGGCTGGTCTTCAATCTGGTACGTGTCTTCCATGTACAGCATGACCGTATTGAGGCCCATGAGCGCCATCTTTCGCAGCATCAGCTTGAAGCTGTCCACCGTAAGCACGCCATTGCGGGACAGATCGAACATCGGGCCGATCTGCTTGAATCGCTGCTTCTCCTGAATCGCAAAATCCGCCCCGTCCGCTCCATACTGAACGAGCAGTCCCAACCCCCGGTAGAACTGATGCTTCTGCGCATACCTGATATAGGCTTGCCCGGAATCAAACCCGACCGCCAAGCCCTCCGGCGATGCCTCGACCTGCACGACGATCCCGTCCGACGCTTCCGCGAATGCAATCTCGCCCGCCAGCTCCCGAATGCCGGGCAGCAGTTCTTCCAACTCCCCTAAAAAACACAGCTTCATGTCACCCTACGCCTCCCCTAGCGCTGCTCATGCACAAATAGCCATCTGCTAGGAAGCGTAACATAGGGGGAGTGCACGGCCTAGAGCACATAACGACGATTTTTGATACCGATCAACGGAATTTTATCCCTTGCCAATCCTCAAGGGCTAGTCGCGCAATTAACTTCTGTTTAATAACCAACTTTATTTGTGAAAGTGACAAAAATGGAGTACACTAGAGGTAATCAATCTAGGAGGGGTTCAGTTATGACAGAACAGGCAGCAAAACGTATGGAGATCGGTATCAGCACATTCCTCGAGACGACACCAGATCCGACAACCGGACAGACGATTAGCCATGCCGAGCGGATTCGCAACGCCATTGAAGAGATCGTGCTCGCCGATCAGGTCGGCCTTGATGTATACGGCATCGGTGAACACCACCGCCCCGATTATGCCGGAAGTTCGCCGGAGACGGTATTGGCGGGTGCCGCGGCGATGACCAAGAACATCCGCCTGACGAGCGCGGTCACCGTCCTCTCCTCGGACGATCCCGTTCGCGTGTACCAAGCTTTCTCGACGCTTGATGCGATCTCTAACGGCCGGGCGGAGGTCATGGCTGGGCGCGGTTCGTTCATCGAGTCGTTCCCGCTGTTCGGCTACAGCTTGGATGACTACAATGAGCTGTTCGACGAGAAGCTGGAGCTGCTGCTCAAGATTCGCGAATCGGAGAAAGTATCGTGGCGCGGCGGCCACCGCCCGGCGATCAATGACCTCGGCGTCTACCCGCGCTCGGTTCAGCAGCCGCTGCCTGTGTGGATCGCCAGCGGCGGCAACCCGGAGTCGGCCATTCGCGCCGGCCTGCTCGGCCTTCCGATCGCCTTCGCGATCATCGGCGGCATGCCGGAGGGCTTCGCTCAGCTCGTCGACCTCTATAAGAGAGCGGCTATCCAGGCCGGCCATGATCCGAGCAAGCTGCAGATCGCGACGCATTCGCACGGTTTCGTCGCCGATACGACGGAGCAAGCCGCAGATGCCTTCTTCCTGCCTACGCAAGCGCAGATGAACGTCATCGGCCGCGAGCGCGGTTGGGGCCAGCCGTATAGCCGCGCCACCTTCGACGCCGCACGCAGCCTGCGCGGCGCGCTCTACGTCGGCGATCCGGAATTCGTCGCCGAGAAAATCGTGCTGCTGCGCAAAAACCTCGGCGTTACCCGTTTCTTCCTGCACGTGAACGTCGGCACGATGCCGCACCGCGAAGTGCTCCGCGCTATCGAGTTGCTCGGCACGAAGGTCGCGCCGATCGTGAACAAAGAGCTCGCCCGCATCGAAGGTTAAGCTCGGTCTCGCGAACTTGCCAGAGCCGGTTCTAACGCAAAAGCCATCCTCGTTCGATTCCCTAACGTAAAGGGCCGAATGCAAGGATGGCTTTTTGTGTCGCCGCTTATTGGCTCAGTTGCTGCGGATTGTACTTCGCCTTGTATTTGTTCGCGATGTAGATCTCGTAAATTTCCCGCTCGATCGGATCGTCGACGAGGCATACCTCGATCGTCGCCACTTCGCCCCGGTGATTCTTCATTGGCGATACGGTGTCTTCAAAATGCTTCTTGATCCGCTGACGCAGCTTGCGCGCCTTGCCGACGAACAGCATCTCGTCCTTATCGTTATAGAACATGAAGATCCCGCCCTTCTCGCGGGTAATCAGGTGGAAATCCGTGAAGCCATAGATATGGCTCATCTGCGGATCCGCCTCTTTTTTAATGGTCACTTCCGGTGCCGGAATCGTAATGTTAATCACGCTGTAATCACGTCCTCTTCCTATATAGGACTACATCCTATCACAAAAGCGTCTGCCGTACCATGAATATCGGTGCTTCCTTACGCTAGCTTTCCCCGACTAACCGCAAATCAAGCAGCCGCCAGCGCTTCTCTTACGCTTCCACCTCGAAAATCGAGTCCACGATAATCGGCAGATTGTCCCTAACCGATACGGCGCCGAGCACGGAGCGCGCATGTAAGCCTTTCTCCCCGAACACATCGAGCATCAAGTCCGAGCAGCCGTTCAGCACCTTATGATGCTCTTCGAATTCGGCCGTCGCATTGACGAAGCCTTGAATCTTCACGACCCGCTTCACCTTATCGAGCGAGCCTAATGCCGCCTTCAACACGGCCAACACTTCGATTCCCGCCTGCCGTGCGAACTGATAGCCCTCCTCCGTCGTGAAGGCTTGTCCGAGCTTTCCTTTCGGATGTCCGCCCGGTCCCTTGCCAGACACGAACATCAGCCCGTTCACGATCACGAAGTTGGCGTACCGGGCCGCAGGCTCGCTCGCATCCGGCAACGTTATGCCCAGCTCGGTTAGCCGTTGCTCTGCGCTATTTGCTTTCATTGCAGTTCCCCCTTGGACAGGTTATTGTAAATTACTTCCACTGTATGCCTGTCTGGCCTGAACGTCAATATGCAATAGGATCCCCTACTAACTTTCCGATGCGCAACCTCTCTGTGGAAGTTGTATTGGCAGCGCATACATACTCCACATCCGCCCCTCATATGATCAAAATGAATAAATGAGGAGGAGTCGTCCATGAGAAATCTGTTATTGGCCCTGCTTGCAAGCATGGTCATCGTCCTGGTTGCCATGCCTGCGCCGGCCGAGGCGGCATCCGCTTCTTCCACCGACATCCGGATCTATATGCAGCTGGACGGCATTGAGGGCGAATCGCGGGACAAAGGGTATGAGAAGTGGATTGCGCTGCAGGCGGTCGACTTCGAGCTCACCGGTCCCTCTGCCTGGGCCTCTCCTGCAGGGGGCGCAGGAAAAGCCAACTTCGAACGGTTCGAGATCGCCAAGCAGGTAGATTCCGCTACGATCCCGCTTCTGCTCAAGGAGGCCAAGGGCAGCTCCATCGCCGCAGGAACCATCGTATACACCCGCGCAGGAGCCCGCGGACCCACTCCTTATCTGACCTTCGACCTGCAGCATATTACGATCAGCAGTTATACGTACGATGCGGATACGGGGAGCGAATCCATCTCGCTCGGGTTCGGCGGGATCCGGTGGAGCTACTGGCCTTTGGACAGTAAAGGCACCCCCTCCGGCAAGCCTATTCAGGGGGAATGGAACTTTTCTCCCACCGATACGATAGCTCCGACGACCACCATTACATATGCTCCCGTCTTGTCGGCCGGCAATCGAATAACGGCGCTGTCCGTCACCCTTGCCACTGCCGATCTCGGCGGGTCCGGCGTCGCGAGGACCGAATACCGCATCAACGGCGGGACCTGGACCTCTTATACGGGCGCGTTCACGATCGAGGCGGCGAGCACGCATACGCTCGAATGGCGCAGCATCGATGCGGCGGGCAACAGCGAGAAGACCTGGTCGGCCGACTTTGATGAAGGGACGCCGCCAAGGCAGGCTGCCTAATCCGAAGAAGAGAGGAACGTGTTAGCATGGAGAATGAGAAGAAGAGCAAGAAAGCGTGGACTCCCCCTACGCTGGAGGTGCTGGACATCCAGCTCACGCAAGAGACGCCAAGCATCTGGCAATTCATCCAGACCGGCGATAACAGCTGGAAGCGCGAGTTCGTATTGGAATCCTAATTCCACACCTGACCGGAAAGGAAGTCGTTTCGATGAAAAAGCTAATGGCCTCCCTGCTCGCCGTTTTCCTGCTGCTCCTGCATGCGCAAGCTTCCCCGGCATCCGCCGCCGCGTCGGGCCAAGGGTATCAAGTGTTCCTACAATTGGAAGGTATTCAAGGCGAATCGACCGTTAAGGGGTATGAGAAATGGATCGAGCTTTCCTCGTTAAGCTATCAATTTGCCTCGAGCGGCGCGGTCTTCCAACCCGGTATCGGCGGTGGAGGCAAGGTGAGCTTCGACAGCTTCGCCATTGCGAAACAGTTCGATGCCTCCTCCATTCCCCTCATGCTCCAGGCGTTCGGAGGCAAGTCGATTCCGAAGGGCAAGATTGTATTCACCCGTGCGAATAAAGGCAGCCTCACGCCAATCCTCATGTTCGAACTCGATGAAATATTCGTGCAGGATTACAGCTTCTCCGATACGCAGGAGGATATCAAGCTGGTCTTCTCCACAATCAAATGGACGTATTGGCCAATCGATGCCAAAGGCTCCCCGATGAAGCCGATCACGGGCGGATGGGATATCGAGCAGCATAAACCGGCGTAAGCTGCCTGAGCGCCACCGCATAGAACGCAAGCAAACCCGTGAGCATGCTGCTCACGGGTTGCTTTATGTCCCTATCATTGCCGTATAATGGATATTAGTTCATATTGAAGGAGGCTGTTCCCCCCATGAATCATCCTGCTCACGCCATGTCCAAGGCCGAAGCGATGGACAAGCTCATCGAGGCCTATTCCGAACCATGGAGCAGCTCCGCGATCATCGACATCGTCCGCGAGGCGTTCTCGTTGGATCTGAACGCGCTCTCCGATCTGGTTCGCCCGCCGAGGGACGTATTCGAAGACTTCTTGTCGCAGCGGCAAGATGCGCCCATAACGGGGACGGACATTCGCCGCCGGCTCAATGAAGCGGTCGGCATTAACCTGGACGGATTATCGGCCCTGGATGGCGCCCGATTCTCGCTGTTCTCCAAGGGCCAATGGATGGTCCGCGGCGAGCGCGATCTGTTCGTCATTCATACCGGACCCGGCGACATCGACGCCACGATCCTCACGACCGACCATTATGTCCAGTTGACGGGTACGACCGAGCTCCCGCCGCAGCTGAAGGACGACTTGACCGCGCTCGGCTACCGCTACGACGAGACCAAGCAGGTCTACACCTATTCCGATCCCGGCGGCAATGCGGTACCCGATGCCTTCAAGGGACAGACCATCCGAGCGATCCGCCAAGCGATCGGGCAGTTGGCTCCTTAAATAATCATGACCTCTTATTTGCCGAACGAGGACAGGAATTTCACGCGGTCCCCCATTGGAGGCGTATTGTTATCTTTCAATGCGACCTCCAGGATCGCAGGTCCGTTCGTGCCGAGCAATTGCCCTACGGTCTCTTCGTCGATCTCCTCCAGACTGTTCGCCCGGAAGCTTGGAATCCCCATCGCCGCAGCCATCGCGGCAATATTCGTGTCCGTCTGCTCGAACGATGGATGGGTGCGCTTGAATTGCAGCGAATGCCCGTGGTACACCATCCCAAGACGGGCATTGTTCATGACGACGAACAGAATCGGCAACCCCTGCTCTTTCGCCGTCAGAATCTCCATCCCGTGCATGAAGAAGCATCCGTCCCCTGTAATCGCCACGACCGGCCGCTCCGGATCCGCCAATTTGGCGCCAAGCGCAGTGCTAATCCCTGTTCCCATTGCACCGAAGTGGACGTTAATGTCGAAGGTATCATAATCGCGTACGTTCAAGTAGTGAATGACATAAGACATGAACTCGCCGATATCGACCGTATACCGCGTATTGGCCGGCAGCAACTGCTGAATGGTTCTCAGCACGTTGGCCGTATTGTATTCGTCTCCGGTTACGGCAGCCGACGTGGCCGCTTGCGGTGCCAGACCCGCTTCCGATCTCGACAATCCGAGCACGCGCAGCTCCTCGATGAGCATCAACAAGCTCAGATTGATATCGCCGAGCACCGGCAGGTCGATCTCGTATTTGCGGTTGAATACCGTCTGGTCAAAATCGAGCTGAATCGTATACCGCCCGCGATTCAGACTCATGTTGTAGTTATTCGTGGCCGTCTCGCCCAAGCTCGAGCCTACGATGAGCAGCGCTTCCGCGCTTCCCTCCGCGACGAGATTGGAGGCCGCTTCATGACCTGCGAAGCCGAAGACGCCGACGTGCAGCGGATGGGTATCCGGAATGAAACCTTTGGCCTGCGGCGTCGTCATAATCGGCCAGTTCAGCATCTCCGCCAGCTCGAGCATCAAGTCCACCGAGCCGCGTACGCCTTGACCGACCAGAATGCATCCTTCTTGCTTGCTCGCCATCGCGCGTGCAGCTTCTTGAATCGCAGCCAACTCCGGAACCATCGGCTTGCGGCCAGGCAATACCGGAATCTCATGCAAGGCGACCTCGGCATGTTGGACATCGATCGGAATCGCGACATGGACCGGACCCGGCACGCCGGAGACCGCGATCTGGCACGCTTTGGCTACTTCGGCGAGCAGGTCGCTTGCGTCCTTCACATGGACGCTGTACTTCGTCACGGGGCGGAATACAGGCGCAACGTCCAGCTCCTGCGAGGCATTGAGGCCCATCGTATTCACGGGCACCGCGCCGGTAAGGAACAGGACGGGCAGATGCTCGCGCATCGCGTTCGCCGCGCCGGTCACCAAGTTCGTGGCGCCAGGTCCGCTGCAGCCGATCGCGACGCTCAGCTGACCCGCATATTTGGCATACGCGCAAGCCATGTAGGAAGCGGCTCCTTCGTGTTTGGTGACGACCGGTTCAATCTCCGGAAGCTCATTGAGTTGATCGAAGAAGGCATTCACGGAGCCTGCTGGAATCCCGAAGATATGTTTGACGCCGTTCTCTCGTAAAAATTCTAATACTGCACGGGCTGCTTTCATTATTACTCCTCCAACCTAGAATTCATTGTTACCGCGTAAAAAACTGCTGTTCAATATCCGCCGCTTTCATCGGACGGCTGAAATAGTAGCCTTGCATCAAGAAGCAGTCGCGCCCAGCCAGAAAATCCACATGCTGTTCGGTCTCGACGCCCTCCGCAATGACACTGAGGTTCAAGTTCTGCGCCAAGGTGATGATGGTGTTCGTAATGGCCGCATTGTCATCATCCTGCGGAATGTCCTGAAGGAAGGACTTGTCGATCTTCAGCGTATCGATCGGCAGTGTTCGCAAGTAACCCAAGGAAGAATAGCCGGTGCCGAAGTCATCAATCGCGATCTTGATGCCTAAGTCCTTCAGCTCTTTCATGGTCTCCAATGTCAGATCCCGGTTCTTGATGATTAAATTCTCGGTTAGCTCGAGATGCAGATATTCGGCTGACAGGTGAGCCTCCTCCAGGACGCTCTTGACCATCGTGAACAGATTGTTCTGTTCGAATTGCCGTGCGGACAAATTAACCGCCATGCTGATCGGCGGATAGCCAAGCTGCTGCCATACCTTCAGCTGTCTGCATGCCTCCCGCAGCACCCATTCGCCGATTGGCACGATTAAGGCCGTCTCTTCCGCAATCGGGATGAACTGGTCGGGGGCAATCATGCCCTTCTTCGGATGGAACCAGCGGAGCAGCGCCTCTACCCCGACAATCTGCTTCGTCTTGTTGTTAATCTGCGGCTGATAGTAGAGGACCAGCTCGTTCTGATCCAGCGCACGGTACAGGTCATTCTCCAACTTCACGTTCTCGAAGGTACGCGAATCCATCCCGTCGCTGAAGAAATGATAGCTATTGCCCGAGATCTCCTTGGACTTGTACATCGCCGTGTCAGCGTTCTTGATCAGCGTCTCGGACGTATCCCCGTTCGCAGGGAACAGGCTGATGCCGATGCTCGTCTTAATATAGATCTCATGGTCCAGCAGCTGGAACGGTGCAGCGAACGCATCGATAACGGTATGAACGACTTCCAGCACTTCTTGCTCGCCTTCGATATCCGGCAAGTAGATCGTAAATTCGTCGCCGCCCTGCCTCGACACGGTGGCAGTCTTCGGCACGCAGTCGCTCAGCCGCTTGGCCACGTCGCGCAGCAGTTCGTCCCCGACGCTGTGTCCGAGCGAGTCGTTAATGAACTTGAAGCGGTCCAGATCAAGATAGAGGAGCGCGAGCTTCTCGCCTTTTTGCTGGGCGTGGATAATGCCCTGATTCAGCCGATCCTTCAGCAGGACGCGATTAGGCAGATCGGTGACACTATCAAAGTAGGCATGGTATTTGATCTCTTCTTCCATCTGCTTCCTTTGCGTGATATCTTTGAACGTGACCACCTCGCCGACAATCTCATCGCCTTCGCGGATGGCGGAGATGACGTATTCGACGGGGAAGCTGGACTGATCCTTGCGGTAGAATCGCGGGTCCATGTCACGGTGATCCCAATTGCCGTCAAGCTGCGGCAAGCCTTGCTGCTCCAAGAGCCGGCGGCTGCTGTTAAAAATAATCGTGTACGGCTGTCCGATCAGCTCGTCGCTTGTTTCGTAGCCGAGCATGTGCACCCCCGCAGGATTGCAGAAGGTTATGTTGCGGCACAAGTCCAGTCCGAAGATGCCTTCTCCGGCGGAGTTCAGGATGAGTTCCTTCTCCCGGCTCAGCTGCTGCAGCTCGGCGATAACCCGCTCGAGCTCCTTGTTCTTGACCGTAATCTCGGAGGTGCGCTCCTCGATGAGAATCTCTTGCTTCTCCATATAGAGCAAATTCGATAAGGTCGAAGCTGTCGCATCGACGATCGATTGGGCTAGTTGGATGTCCGTATCCGAGAAGACCAGATTGCCTTCGCCCAGATCGACCACCGAGATGACGCCCAGTACCTCGCCCATCGATACGAGCGGAAGCATGAAGATGCCCTTGATGCCGAAGTTGCGGCACAGCTCATGATTCGGACGGTCATCATTGAACACATCCGGGATGAGTACGGATCGCTTCGTACGGATCGCGTCCTGGAAGACGCCGTCATTGCTTTCATCGATCGGGCTCTTACTGTGCGTCGTGATCCAATCTTCCTCGGTCCAATCGCTGTCCTTGCTCAGCTTGGCCGGTCGAATCTTCCGCTCCGTGATCGGGTCGAGCAGGTGCACCCCGATGTTCGCGTTGCCCAGCACACGCCCCAGATAGGAGAAGCACGCATCCAGACTCTCCTGGAGCGTCGAGCACATCGCCAGATCACGTGTCACATCGAGAAGCAGCTGCTTCTCGGCGATGAGGTTCTCCTTATGCGTCAGATTGCGGGCATTCTGTATGGCGACTGCGGCCATATTGACGTAAGCTTCTACAGACTGAATCTCGGACTCCGTCAAATTCATCGGAATGCCATAGTCGAACAAGAAGACAAGGCCAAACAACTCCTGCTCGAAGGAAATCGGAAGAACGAGCAGCGACTTGATCTGGAAGCCTTCCACTGCCCGCGGATCGGGACGGCTGTCTTTGGAGGTATCCGGAATATAGATGGTCTTCTTCGTCTCGATCACTTCTTTGGCCAGCAGGTCCATCTCGGTGTCCACCACATGCATGTTCAGTGTCCACCCATTGATGACCTGCGGCTTGCCCACGTATCCCCGGAACGACCCATCCGCCTGCGGCAAATAGATGCCCACGGAGTCGCATTGGACGATCTCTTCGGATATCGCCGCCGTGACGTGCTCGAGTACATCGCGCAGTTCCAGCTTGGTGTTGATTAATTTGGTCAGATGCGCAAGACGAGAATACCTCTTTTGCTCCTTAAACATGCCTCAGACCCCGCTCCCACAAAATATATTGCTCTATATAAAACCTGCTGACAGGCTTTTGCTGCATCACTCTACCAAAAACATTACATAACTATTCTACAAAATTCTACAATAAATATCGATTTCCTTTTATTAGTTTAATTTTTTAATTGAACCCTTGAGAATATCGGGAAAAACTGCCAATCAAATGCAGCCGCAGAGCCGACTTCAGCATTTTGTCCCCTCGTTTTTTCGCTTCTTCCGAAATGGGAAAAAGGATAATTTTTACTATACTTACAGATACCTTGCGAATCCTTCCTTCAATACGAAAATGACCTCTGGCGCACCAGAGGTCATAGGGTCATATCCAGCCGAGCAGCACGCCCCCTGCCGCCCCCGTGAGCACGACTGCCCAGGAGGGCAGCTTCCAGTAGGCCAGCATCGCGAACAAGATCAAAGCGAGCGCGCAATCCGCAGGCGCCGCGATCGCCGTCGTCCATAAAGGATCGTACAAGGCCGCCAGCAAAATACCGACCACCGCCGCATTCACGCCCGTGAGGATCCCTTGAATGCGCGGGCTGCGCCGCAGGCTGTACCAGAACGGAAGCGCGCCTGCTACCAGCAGAAATCCGGGCAAGAAGATTCCAGCCGTCGCGATGGCGGCTCCGAACACGCCATCGGCTCTGGCGCCCAAATAACTCGCGAAGGTGAACATCGGCCCCGGGATCGCCTGCGCGGCGCCGTAACCGGCCATGAATTCGTCGCCGCCCAGCCACGCCGGGACGAATTCCCGCTCGAGCAGCGGCAACACCACATGTCCGCCGCCAAAGACGAGGGCCCCCGCCCGATAGAAGCTGTCCAGCATCGCAAGCCACTTGGCGTCCCATATCTCTCTTAGCAGCGGCAAGCCTGCCAAGAGGATCGCGAAGAGCGTCAAGCAGCCCACTGCGAGCTTGCGGCTGATCGCGATCGGCACCGGCTCGGCAGCGACCGGCTGCTCTTTGCGGTACAGCCATAGTCCGGCTAAGCCAGCCGCCGCAATGACGAGCACCTGGCCGTAAGCCGTCGGCCACAACAGCACCGCCGTTGCCGCCAATACCGCCACCGTCGCCAGCGTCCGGCCTTGCGCCAACTTCTGCCCCATGCCGAGCAGCGCGTGCGCCACTACGGCTACCGCTACAATCTTAAGCCCGTGAATCCACCCTGCGCTTGCGATGTCCGCGCCTTGCAGCAGCAAGGCGAATATGGTCATGATCACGACAGAAGGCAGAGTGAACCCGGCCCAGGCGATTAGGCCGCCCAGCCAGCCTGCCCGCACAATGCCGACGCCGATGCCAACCTGGCTGCTGGCCGGTCCAGGCAGGAATTGGCAGAGCGCGACGAGATCGGCATAGTTCCTTTCGTCCATCCACTTGCGGCGGACGATATATTCGTCGTGAAAATAGCCGAGATGGGCGATCGGTCCGCCGAACGAGGTCAGCCCCAGCTTGGCCGATACTGCGAACAGTTCCAGCAGCGTCCGGGTTCGACCCCCTGCGCGCATGGTTGGACTTCCTTGCGAATTGGCTTCCATCTGGTATGCAAGCTCCTTTATCGGAATAAAATGATTTCCTTCGTCGTATCAGTTATCCGAAGTATAGCAAGCCGAGCCCGTCCGTTCTAGACGTCGATTGTAAATTTTCAATTAATCGTAAATATGACGGTTTTTCATTGCTAATTCGCGCCGAAAACAAAATAATAGAAAGCAGGTTATTTTCCGCAAGTCACACAAGGTGAAACGGCTAACGCCGTCTTTGATGGCGTTGGCGCGTTTCATTCCAGAGAAATAGAAGGGTGATTTATAAGCGTGTAACCGTATAAATTCTTATATTTCATGAAAGGTGATCCGACATCATGGAGTTATCCAGACCTCAACTGAAGTCGGGAATGCAGCCCAAAACCAAGTCATTTCCGATCTCACTGCTCTCGCTCACCGTTGGCGCATTCGCCATCGGCATGACCGAATTCGTTATTATGGGCCTCCTGCCGAATGTGGCGGAGGACTTGAACGTCAGCATCTCCGCTGCCGGCCAGCTCATTACGATGTACGCCCTCGCCGTCGCGGTAGGTGCGCCGATCCTGACGATCGCCACGCACCGCGTCCCCCAGAAGCAGCTGCTCGTCCTGCTGATGGGCCTGTTCATTCTCGGCAACGTCATCTCGGTGATCGCGCCGAATTATGCCGTGCTGATGGCCGCCCGCGTCATCACGGCGCTGACGCACGGTACCTTCTTCGGCGTCGGCGCCGTCATCGCGTCCAGCCTCGTCGCGCCGGATCGCAAAGCCAGCGCCGTCTCGATTATGATGGCCGGCCTGACCATCGCCAACATTATCGGCGTCCCGATGGGGACGTTCATCGGCCAGCATATGGGCTGGCGCGCCTCCTTCGGGGTCATCGCCGTCATGGGCGCGATTACGTTAATCGGCATCCTCATCTTCATTCCGCGGTTGAAGCAAGCCGAGCCGGTCAGCATTAGGCAGCAGCTGACGGCACTGGCCAGCGGCAAGCTGATGCTGTTCCTGCTCATCGCGGCGCTAGGCAATGCCGGGCTGTTCGCGGTGTTCACCTACATCACGCCGCTGCTCGTGGGAGTGACCGGCTTCGCCGAACAGAGCGTCTCCTGGATCCTCGTCCTCTTCGGCGTCGGCGTTACCTTCGGCAACATTATCGGCGGCAAGCTGGCCGATTGGAAGCTGATGCCCGCAATCGTCGGCATCTACATGACGATTTGCGTGCTGCTCGCAGCGTTCACCTTCACGGTGCACCACCCGTTGCTGGCCGTATTGACGATCATCCTGTGGGGCGGCGCCGCCTTCGCCGTCTTCCCGGGCATGCAGGTCCGCATCATGAACCTGGCGCAGGCTGCGCCGGCGCTCGCTTCGACGGCCAGCCATTCCGCGGGCAACCTCGGCAATGCGACCGGCGCGTTCGTCGGCGGCGCGGTCATCACCCACATGTCGCTCACGTCGCTGCCTTGGGTCGGCGCCGTACTCGTCGGCTTGGCGCTGGCGATTACGTTGGCGGTCTATGTATCGGAACGGAATAAGACGGCTTAACGCCGCAGCGCATATAACGAACAGCCCCGGCTTCTACTGGAAGCCGGGGCTGTTCGTTATATAGGGTTATTTTACCGGGCAACAGATTACAATACGCGTCGTGCCGTCGAGTAGCGGAACGAATAGTCGCTCAGCTTGGCGATGTAGACGCCATTGATCTTGCTGCCGATCGTGTTATGAATGAACTGGCCGTTGCCGATGTAGATGCCGACATGGCTGACCGTCGATGTTTTGCCGTTATTGAAGAAGATCAGGTCGCCGACGCGCAGATTGCTCTTGGATACGTAGGTACCCTGCAATTTCTGCGAAGACGTGCCCCACTTCAAGCTTACGCCGTACTTGCCGAATACATATTTGGTAAAGGAAGAGCAGTCGAAAATAAGCGAGCTCGGATTGTTCGTCCCGTAAACATACTTCACTTTGCCTTGCAAAGATTTGGCCAACGCCACGATACTCTGTGCCTTCGCGCTTGCGCTTGTCGCGGTTGCTGCTTGGGCTTGTCCAACGAAGCTCGTCCCTACGAGCGCATTGCCAGACAAAAGAGCAACGCAACAGGTCGTTGCAATGATCGTCTTCTTCATCCAATTGTTCTTCATGTTATCATTACCTCCTGGTGTTTGTCTTATGCTGTACGAGGAGTATAACATGGGCACCAACCACCGGAGTTGAATCTTAAGGCTTTCTAATGAGGGTAAAACCTTCTTCGGCATCCAGTTGCGCTATTCCGACGCTACATCGCTATGCGCGGCTTAGTTCGATCTCCTGCGGTACAGATCCATGGTCTTGTAGCCTTCCGCCAAGACCGTCTTCATCTCTTCCCGCCGCTTCGCTCTCGTCTGTTCTTGCACGGCGCTGTACACATAACGCGCCCAGTCGCGCTGATAGCCCGGTGTAAGCGCTTGGTAGATCGCCAGCACCTCCGGCTTGTCCTGCAGATCCTTCTCGATCTCCGGCACCATCGCGACATAGTCGTCTACGGACTGGCTCGGTTTCGATGAGACTTGCGCTTTCTTCGCCTCGATCTTGAAGCCGACCACCGTGAATACGTCGTCCATCCCCACCATCCGGGCGAACTTCATGCCGCTTGTGCCGATGTAGCCGTCCTCGTCGGCCCCTAAGCCCTCGAATAACGAATCGCGATGGATGTAAGTCGGGTAGACTTTATTGCCCTTCTTCGGGTAAGCGGCATAGAGATAGCCGCCGCTCTGCAGCTTGCCTTGTGCGATGACGGTATTCACGAGCTGCCGCAGCGACTCCATATCGAGCGTAAAAGCGAAGATCAGATCGTAGCTGTCTTGCGCAAGCTCCGTATCGTAATCGGTTAAGCCCGGGAGCAGTGTGTCGCCTTGGGGCATATGAAGTACCGCGGCATGCTTATATTTGTGCAGGTTCAGTTTCTCTACGATTGTCTTAGTCATTCGCGTGATCCTCTCCTCGCTAATGGCTTGAAGCCGGCCTTCTCCATACCCGCCTTGCATCAGCCGGGTAAGTTCGATCTCAATGCGTTCAATTTGTTGCACGTGGAACAATGTCCATTATAAACGTTACCTGCTTTGAAAATGAACAAGCAATGCAAAAAGACCCCTTCATTAAGGAGTCGCACCTTGCTGATTGCTCCAACGCCTGGGCTAGCATTAGCGCTGCTTCATTACTGCTTCCCAACGATCCTTCAGAGCAGTTAAATCTTCGACGAATATTCGCATCAGGTTCGGTCGTCTTCTGACCGCCAGGGGATGGTACGTGAACCCGATCGGGATGCCCTGCACCTCATGCCAGCTTCCTCTCAATTCTTTCACGCTGGGATTTTCCATTCCCGGCAGCAGCTCTTCCGCCACGACATTGCCGAACCCGAAGAGCACGTCCGGCTTCTTCTCCCGAAGCTGCAGCTCTAGATGAGGCGAACAAGCCGACCGGGCGGCCGGCTTGTCGTAGGCACGAATCGGACGGCATTTGAGCAGGTACGTGACATAAACGGAATCGGTCGTAAGGCCCGCCGCCTTCAACCCGCGCTGCAGCGTCTCTCGTGTCCCGCATAGAAAGGCATTCCCTTCCCGATCCTCTCGTGCCCCCGGGTTATCCAGGATCAACACGATCGGTGCTTCGGGGTTACCTTCGCCCCATATAACCCTGGTACGCTGTTTGGCCAACTCACAGTTTTCGCAATGGCGGACAGCTGCAGGTGCCTCCTCTTCGGGCAGCGTGATGAATGGGTCTTGTACGGTAGAAGTCATTCTCGGCTTCCTTTCCTCATGGTTCGCATACAGCTAGTGTGACCGTTCGGAAGGCATCGTATCAGCGAGATAGCCGATTTGCCTGAGGCCATTGACGATCCGCAGTCATCTCCGCTACCATTTAATGGATAAAACAAGTGACGGACTTAGGATTCGAAACTGCTGCCTCGTAAAGATAGTGAATATCTGAACAGGAGAGGATTCCAATGTCATCTGCATTACCATCAGCGATCGTCAAACGCGCAGCCTCCTTAGATTTGGCCCGAGGCGCCATGCTGCTTCTCATTGTGCTGGCGCATGCACCGCTCTATCTGTACGCGTCGGACCCTGGCATCATGCAGCGTACGGCGAGCGTATCCCTCTTCGACCACATCGTCAACGGGTTCGGCTTCTTCTTCATCGATGCTCGGGCCAGAGCCATGTTCGCAGTGCTGTTCGGGTATGGGCTTGTGCTGGCCTTCGATCGCCTTATTGCCAAAGGAACAAGCCCAAAGCTTGCCCTCAAGTCCATTAGGCGTCGTTCATGGGTTCTGATCCTATTCGGTATCGTCCTTGCGGTCGTCATCGGCGGTCAGGACATCCTGATGGCTTACGGCGTGGCCGGGCTAATCGTCAGCCCCCTGCTTACCCGCGAACATCGGGCATGGAAGCGTACCTTCCTACTTATTACGCTGCTGTACATCTTGATCGTCCCGGTGTTCTGGGGATTCAATATGCAGGAAATGGGCAGCTACGGCTTCCCGCCAGAGGTGGCCGCCGGGGATACGTACCTGCATTCGATGCTGGGCCAGCTCGTGACGTTCCCGACGATTCCCCTCCTCATTCACGCCATGTTCCCGGTACTGCCTTCCGTACTGCTCGGGATCTGGATGGCTCGCCAACGGTTATTAACCGAGCCCCAGCGCCATTCCAAGACGCTGGCCTCGATCATTCGGATCGGATTGCCGGTCTCCCTGATTGGGGCGCTGCCGGTAACGCTGCTCGGCACCGTCTGGCATCCCGATTGGTTCACGGCCGGCCTCGCGCAAGGCCTGCATATTCTAACCGGTGTCGCGGGAGGACTTGCATATGCCGCGGTCTTCGGCCTGATCGGCGCGAAGTTGGAACAGCCGGGTCTTGCGGCGCGTTCGGTCATGGCCCTGGGTAAATGCTCGTTGACGTTCTACGTGTGGAATGAGGCGGTGCTCGTGCTGCTCTTCTCCCCGGTCGCATTCGATCTGGGCGGACTGGTAAGCAATGGGGTTGCGGCTCTGATTGCGGGCGCTGTCTGGGTGTTGGCGGTTGCTGCAGCGGCAAGCCTTGAGAAGTGGAACAAGAACGGCCCGCTCGAGGTATTGCTCAGGCGGCTGGTTAGGGGCAGACAGTAAATTGGAGACTGATGGAGACAACCGCTTACGCTCAGGCGTTGGCGGTTGTTTACGTTGTATAGAGCTGTCCTAAGGCGACAGGAACAGACATTTAACAATAAAAACACGCCATTCAAGACCCCTTTTTCGCTTCGTTGCATTCTATTTGGAGCCGCGTGTAAATACAATCGTTTCGTACTGAATAATTACCACTGGCTTCCAATATTTGCGATTACCGAAGGAGGAGCTTGGTTCATGGTGCATCCCTACAGGATTCAGCCGATGAGGCGCATGCTGCTGCGGTTGATCATCCTTTTGCTAACCTTTGCTTTCATGACGGTTGCTTATGGCCAGCAAGCCGCGGCTGCCGACGCCGATCAAGGACCGATGGATCCGAGAGTGCTGGCGGATACGAACAAACCGGGCGTCGTCATGATTGCCACGCTATACAAGGCGAGCATCTCGATTCCCCAAGTCATCATGTCGCAAGAAGCGCTGGCGCAGCTGCAGGATAAGCTGGCGCGGGACATCGTGAACGGCAAGCTAGCGAACGATCCGAATGCGATCATCGACGCCATCTTCCAGGATATTTTCAAGGATCCGCTGAAGTATCTGCTGCCGACCAAGACGGTAACGACCCAAGAAGTGCAAGCCGGGGCTACGGGGACGGGGTTCATCATTACCCCTGACGGCTATATTCTGACGAATGCTCATGTCGTCTATACGCCCGAAGACCAGCTAAAGGAACTGCTCATCATGACCGGTCTGCAGGAGCTGATCGAGCAGGACGTGACCGCCTTCATCAATGAGGTGAACGCCGCCAACTATGAGCCGACGGAGGAGACGCTGCAGCAGCTGCGGGAAGCAGCGGCCACCTTCTACATCCAATATGCGACGCTCAGCGGCATTACGACGCAGGTGTATACCGAGATGGGCGTCGCCATTCCGGGCGTTCAAGTGATGCAGAAGGGATTCGTCAGCGAGGTTAAAAAGCGCGGCGAGGTAAGTCCGGGCAAGGATGTCGCGATTCTCAAGATCGACAGCGACAATCTCCCGACCGTACCGCTCGGCGACGATGGCAGCTTGCGCACCGGGGACCAAATCTTCGTCATCGGCTATCCGGGCGCAGCCACCTTCAATCCGATGCTGGCCGATGAGAGCGTCCTCGAATCGACGCTCACCTCCGGACTGATCAGCGCCCGCAAGACGATGCCCGGCGGCTGGGACATTATGCAGGTCGATGCCGCCATGACGCACGGCAACAGCGGCGGTCCGGTGTTTAACGAGCAAGGGGATGTCATCGGGATCGCCACGTTCGGCAGCATCGATTCCTCCAATGGCGCCGAAGTGCAGGGCATGAATTTCGTCATTCCGGTCAGCATTGCCAAGCAATTCCTCAATGAGCTGAACGTGACGCCGACGGAAAGCCAGCTGACCACTTTGTACAAAGAAGGGCTGACGTTCTTCAACGAAGGCAAATACAGCAAGGCGCTCGACAAATTCAGAGAAGTGAACGAGCTCAATCCCGGCTACCCGTACATTCAGACGTTCATATCCGATTCCCGCATGGCGGTGAACAACGAACCGGATACCGGACTCAACTGGACGCTGATCCTGCTCATCGCCGGCGGTGTACTGCTCCTCATTATCCTCGTACTGGTGATCATCTTGCTGCTGCGCAAGTTTAACTTCAAGGTAGAGCGCAGGCCGAACCCTGCCCCTACGCCTCCTTCACCCCCGCCTCAGCCTGCGGTCGAGCCGGCTGCCGCGAAGCCAGCTGAGCCGCAAGCAGAATCGGCTGCGCAGCAATCGCCGGATTCCGATAAGAAGGAGAGCTGAACAGCTTGGCGATCCAATAGCAAAAAGCCTGAAGCGTCCGCTTCAGGCTTTCTTGGATGCATAGCGCTATGAGGAGGCTTGCCCACTCCGGCTTCGAACCGGCAGTCGCATTATTGCGCGGTGTATCCGCCGTCGACAACCAGGCTGCCGCCCGTCATGTAAGAAGAGTCGTCGCTCGCGAGGAACAGAACGGCTTTGGCCATCTCTTCCGCTTGGCCAAGACGCTTCATCGGCGTCATGGTTGCCAGCACTTGCTTGCTTTCTTCCGGAATGATCGGCGTGTCGATGAAGCCTGGGCACAGAGCGTTCACGCGAATGTTGTGCTCGGCATATTCCAGACCGAGCGAACGGGTCAAGTTCACGACGCCGCCTTTAGCCGCGTTGTACGCAGCCGAACCCGGCGAACCGACCCAACCGTACATCGAAGCCGTGTTGACGATGACGCCGCCGCCTGCTTTGAGCATTTCGCGGATCGAAGCACGAGCCACCAGGAATACGCCGTCGAGGTCGACGTTAACCGTATTGCGCCATTCCGCATAATCGAGGTCGTGTGTTGGCGTTACGCGGCCAATCCCTGCGTTGTTGAACACGACGTCTACTTTACCGAATGTTGCGACCGCTTGTTCGAAAACGTTCGCGACATCTTCTTCGCTCGTGATGTTCGCTTTGACGAACAGCGCTTCCGCCTGGGATGCTTTCAGCTCGCTCTCGAATGCTTTGCCCTTCTCTTCGTTCAGATCGACCAGCACCACTTTCGCGCCTTCCGAGACGAATAAGCGCGCCGTAGCTGCCCCGATACCGGATGCTCCACCTGTAATCACTGCGACTTTCCCTTGAAGTTTGCCCATCGTGGATTCCTCCAGTACAATATTTTTAATAGCAGGCACCTTGCTTGGCGCCGTACTATGTTGCGTTAACATCTTTAATTGTACGCCTGTGCCTACCACGAACCAATCAGCAAGATTATCGCGACTGTCCAATTCGTAGACACATCAAGGGAAAGTGTCTTGTTCGGGAGAGATTTTTTGTATGAACGATGAACATCTTGTGACATCTCTGCGACGGAACCGGACCAGGGAGCATCTGAAATCCGCCCTCATCAAGCTGATTAAGGATAAGGGCTACCATGCGGTCTCCGTCCGAGACATCGTCAGTCAGGCCGCCTACAACCGCAGCACCTTCTACGTCCATTACCAGGACAAAATCGAGCTGGCCGAAGATCTGCTCGCCTCGATGATGCAAGGCTTGGAGGAAGCCGTCGGCACGCCTTATATCCCAGGCCAGAAAGTCATGACGGCCAAGCTCAACCTGCCGTCCTTCCAGATCGTGACCTACATCTACGAGCACCGGGACTTCTTCGATCTCATCCAGTATGACGATACGCTGCCGGGGCTGCACACCGGTTTCCCGCAGACGATCCTGAAGATCTACATGGAGCAGTTCCAATTCGAGACGATCAACAATATCCCCGTCAACATGGACTACTTTAAGCAATACACCGCCTACGGCTTCTATGGCCTGGTGCGCACCTGGATTACGAGCGGCTTCCGCGAATCGCAGGAGATCTTCATCCAGGAAGTGATCGACCTGACCAAGACGCATATGCATGCGTTCAAGTATGTGGGTAAACGGCAGCCCGACCTTCTATAGAAACCCGGTGCCGGCATGAGCCGGTTGAGCGCCCTCTTCAGCGGCCATATCTGGGGAAGACTCGCTCTGTCATGACCATCAAGCGCTTGCCCCTTATTCGAGCAAGCGCCCATGATCGTGCCATTGGCCGTACATCCGGTTGTTTCTTGTATTGGCGATGAATTTGGCTAACCGGTGCTCGAACAATTCGGGCTGATTGCGACAGCTCTGAATCGTGTCGATCCTTACCCGCTTGTATAGATCGGGGAATGCCGCAAAGTTCGCATAGACGTGCTCGTCTTCCCGCAGCCGTCGTTCGATGTCCGGATCGATGGCGAATGACTCGGGGTCCATGGCAGGAAGCACCTTTCTTCCCTGGTCCGTCATAAGCCCCAATCGCCCGAGGCGGCGGACGCGTGCCTTGTTCAGTTCCGTCCATGAGCTTCTGCGGCTTCTGGGAGACAGTCTCTGCGCCAGCCGACCGTCCGCGAGTTTCTTCTTAACCCCATCGATCCAGCCGAAACACAACGCCTCTTCGACCGCTTCCAAATACAGCAGCCTACCCGGAGCTTGCGTCATGGTGACGACGACCCAGCAGCAAGATTCGCTCTTCCCATTCTCCTGCAGCCAATTCCTCAGTTCTTCCCTTGTTGTTGCCGGAATGAAAGTGCTAATCTCCATGGCTTCCGGCCGCCGCTTCAGACTGCTGTTGGTACCAGAACAGCGCGTAATCCTGCATCACCGAAGCATGGCCCATCTGGCGCAGCATCGTGGACACATTCCCTCTATGGTAAGTGCCGTGGTTGACTAGATGCAGCACGATCTCCGATAAGCGGGTCTGGCGAAGGCCGGCGAACGGATTATCGAGCAGGATCGCCTGCTCGAGATCGGGCTCGCTGCGTAACCATACGTCCATTCGCTCCGATAACTCGCTGAAGGCATCCGCATACTCATCCACCGTGGACAAGATTCGCGCGTTAAGCGGCATACTTGCTTGCAGCGCCTCCGGCATGCCCGTGCCCGTCAGCACTTGATACCACATCGTGTCCACCGCATAGAGATGGCTAAGCGCGTGCGCGACGGTCGGGAACGAGCTGTTCACTTCCTGACTCAGAACGGCAGGCGGCAGTTCCTTGATTCGGCCAAGAATCGTTTGGTTCGCCCAGGTGTGGTAGTTGTACATCGTTACGGGATAATTCGTCATTCGTATCGTCTCCTTCTGGCGGGTCAGCTATGAACTGAAGTTCTTGTATCTATAATAAAAAAAGATGTATGACAACAGACTGTCATACATCTTCATAAAACTTCTGCGCGCGTTGAAGCTGCTCCTTCAGGATGCCGCGCAGCGCGATCGGCTCCAACACCTCTACCCCGCTGCCGAGGCTGAGCAGAATAGACCACAGCCATTTGGCCCCTAGCGGCTGATAGACCGGGATCCGCATCGTCATGCTCCCGTCGGCATGGAATTCCCGCTCTGCCTGATGAAAGTGGTCCATCGCCTCCGCAAGCGCCTCCGTACCTACCCGGATGACGACATCCTCCTGCTGGCCTTGCCATGCCTTGGCCGCGGCGGCGTCTTCCGCCACATCGTGATGCGGCTCGAACTTCTCCTCGGTGACGGACAAATCCATTAGCCGGGACAGCCGGAATTCCCGGTAATCCCGCCGCGTTCGGCAGAACCCGTACATATACCATGTGCTGTACTTGAAGTGGAGCTTGAGCGGTTCCATCTCCCTCGTCGTACGCTCATTCTTGGCATTAATATATTCGAAGCGGACGACGTTACGCCCGGTAATCGCGGTGCGCAGATTTCGAAGGACGTCGACAGCTGAACGGTGCGTCTCCAGATTGACCGCCACACTTGGCGTATCCTGCCCCGTCTCGATCGTCTGCAGCCTTTCGATGGTCCCTTGCGCGCGCTCGTCCTCGAATACGGTCGACAGACTGCGGAGTACCGTGACCAGCGCTTGAACATCGTACGACCCGAGCAGGCTCCGATCCATCTTATAGCCGTCCATGATGCCATAGCCGCCGTTCATTCCTTGATACGACACGACCGGGAATCCCGCTGCGCAGATTACGTCGATATCGCGATAGATCGTTCTCGGTGACACCTGGAATTCCTCTGCGAGCACGGAGGCCGACAGCACCTCGTGATTCAGCAGCTTGTATATAATCGCGATCAACCGCTCTAATTTCATCAAGCACCTCCAATCATGACCATCATAACCGATTATCCGCTAAGGATGATCGTGATTGTCGAGAAAAAGTTAAAGGCCCGCCAACCAGGCGGGCCTTCGTTACGAATTATCCCTTGACCAGCTTCGAACGCAGCTTGCCCGAGACGAATTCAATGATGAGAATCAGGACGACCAGCCCGATCAGGATCGAGCCGACCTGGTCCCACTTGTAGCTTCGCATGGCGAAGATGAGCGGCGCGCCGATGCCCCCTGCACCGACAAGACCCAGGATCGACGCTTCGCGCATGTTCATATCGAAGCGATAGATCATCACCGATAGGAAGACGGATAACAGCTGCGGCACGATACCGAAGCGGATCTTCTCGAAGGTGGTGCAACCGATCGACTTCATCGATTCGAGCACGCGGGTATCGAGCTCCTCGATCGCGTCCATGTAGAGCTTGGCGAGCATGCCGATCGACGTCAGACCGACGGTGAGCACCCCGGCGAACGGCCCCGGTCCGGTCACGCGGATGAAGATAAGCCCGTACACCAGCGCCGGAATGGTACGGATCGCGATAAGCAGCAGCCTGGTGATCCAGGCAACCGGCTTCGGCACGACGTTGGAAGCGGCCAGGAAGGCGAGCGGCACGGCAAGCACAGCGCCGACGACCGTGCCCAGGAAGGCGATGGCGACCGTCTCGACGAGCAGATACAGCACGCTTTGCTTCGTCACGTTGAACAGCAGCGCCGTATCCGGATGCGTAAGTCCGTAGACAATATTGCGGGCGATCTTAAGACCGCTTTGCTCGATATCGTTAAAGTTGACCGCCGTGAACGACCAGATGAACAGCACGGCGATAATTCCCGCTATGGTCGCGATATAGAACTGCTGGCGCGGCGCGGCCGACAATTGTTTCTCGATGTGATTCATAAGCGTAAAGTTCTCCTTAGATGAGCTTGCGTCGGAAATGCTCGCTGACGCTCTCGATAATGGTGACGGTCACGATCAGCACGAGAATGATCATCCCCACCGCCGGATAATCGCGCCAGCCGAGCCCCTCGTTGATCAGCAGCCCGATGCCGCCGGCGCCGACATACCCGAGAATCGCCGCATAGCGCACATTGCCCTCGAAACAATAGAGCGACGTCGAGATATAGCCCGGGAGCACCTGCGGAATGATCGCGAAGCGGAACGCTTCGATCCTCGTCATGCCGATCGACTCCATCGCCTCAAAGGCTCCCATATCGACGTTCTCGATCTGTTCATACAGCAGCTTGCCGACGTAGGCGATCGTGAACAGCATAATCGCGACCGTTCCCGCCATCGGTCCCAGGCCGAACACGAACGTGGCAATCAGGGCGCTTACGAGCGTCGGCAAGGTCCGCAGCAGACTGAGCACCGTTTTGCTCACGGCAACAATCGCTCTCGATTGCACGATGTTGGCCGAAGCCGCTACGGCGACAGGCAAGGCTAGCAAGGCGCCGATCATGGAGCCGAGCAAGGACATCTTGATCGTGTCGAGCAGCGGCTGCCAAATATCGGCGAGACTGCCCCAGTCCGGCGGAATCATGGCGCGGAAGAGGGTGAAGAACTCGTGCATCCTCTTCCAGAGCACTTGGAAGCTGAAGCCCGTGAATCTCGCCGAGGCTACCGTGCAGACGATCAGGATAAGGACGATCAGCGGGACACGGGACCTTTTCTGCAGCACGACCTTCCCGTTCGCAAGCGCTATCGGTTTGGGTGGAAACAGCTTATCCCACATAGGACGCCTGCTCCTCGATGGCCGCTTGTTCCGCTTCCCACTTGCCGCCGTAGATGTCTTGCAGAATGGCTTGCGTCACCTTCGACGTTGCGCCGTCGAACACCACTTCGCCTTTGCGGATGCCGATAATCCGGTCCGCGTATTCCAGGGCGATCTCCACGTGATGAATATTCATAATGACGGAGATGTTCAGCTCCTTATTGATCCGCTTGAAGTCGTCCATGACGATGCGCGAGGTAACGGGATCGAGAGAAGCGATCGGTTCGTCCGCCAGAATGATGTCGGGATTCTGAGCGAGCGTCCGCGCCAGCGCCACCCGCTGCTGCTGACCGCCGGACAATTGGTCGACGCGCATGAACGCTTTGTCGAGAATGCCGACTTTATCGAGCGCCTCGAGCGCTTGGATCTTGTGCTGCTTGGTGAACATCCCCGTCCATTTGCGCCACATCGGCAGTTCCGGGACGAAGGAGACGAGCACATTGCTCAGCACGGTCGCGCGGGTCACCAGGTTGAACGATTGGAAGATCATCCCGATGCGGCGGCGGAACTTGCGGATATGCGCGCCTTTGAGCTTCGACACATCCACGTCGTCGACGATGAGCTTGCCGCTCGTAATGTCGTGCATCCGGTTAATGCAGCGGATGAGCGTCGACTTGCCCGCTCCGGACAGGCCGATGACCGCCACGAATTCGCCCTGTTCGATCGTTAAGTTAATGTTCTGCAGCGCGGCTGTCCCATTGGGGTAGGTCTTGTTCACTTCTATGAAGGCAATCATCGGTGGCATTCAATCCTTTAATCGTAGATTGGTAGAAAAAGAGAATGAGAACATCACGGTTTCATGATGTTCTCAGACAGATTGGTTTGCATCCATGGGAAAGGGATGCAGCATTCTGGCGAAATAGATTGGTTTGCATCCATGGGATAGGGATGCAGCATTCTGGCGAATAGATTGGTTTGCATCCATAGGAAAGGGATGCAGCATTCTGGCGAATAGATTGGTTGCATCCCCACTCAATCTATTTCATGCTGCGCAGTAATTCCTGGGCTTTACGCTCGCCGTCGTAATCCGCCGATTGCGCTTCCTTGTACCCTTCATGCGAGTAGATCGCGATAACCTCTTTGCCTTGGTCCGTGCCGGCAATGGCGATGAACGCTTCTTGCAGCGCCTTCTTCAGGTCGTCGTTCATGATCGGCGAGTTCTTGCTCACGCTGATCGTGTCGTTGTAGATCGGCTCCGTCACGGCGATGACGTTCGTGTCATCCCAGATCGTGCCTTTGCCGCCGTACTCGCTGGTCCACTTCTCTTCATTGTCGCGGCGTGCGTCGGCATAAGCGACGATGACGTCGGCTTGTCCTGCGGCCAGACGCGCGAACGAGCTGCCGTAGGAATCGGATTGCGTCACTTTGCTCAGATCCGTCAGGCCTTTGCTGAATTTGTTCTGCAGCCACAGCGTCGGATAGATGTAGCCAGCGGAAGAGGAAGTGGACATGACCGCCCAGTTGGCGCTGTCGAGATCTTCCCATGTCAGCTCTTCGCCTTTGTTCACTTTCGCCGAGAGCTCTTGGCCTTTGGCGGAAGGACCTGCGATGAACAGTGCGCGGTAGTAAGAAGCTTGCTGATCATCCAAGCCCGTCGTCGGCTTGTTGTCGTTCCAGTCCTTCGCATTGTCCGAGTCGTTCGACAGCGCTTTGCGCGTCGCCGTCAGAATAACTTCGGCGCCATCGTCATACAGCGTGTATGTACCGCCAGGGATCAGGCCGATGTCCGTCGTACCCGCGCTAAGCGCCTCGCCTACTGCTTCGTAAGTCGTGCCTACGTCGATTTGCACGCTGCCTACGTTATAGCCTTGCGTCGCCAGCTGATTCTTCAGCAACTCTTTGAGCGGCTCGGTTGTCGTGATGATTTGCTCCGGATCTTTGGAAGGGACGAAGCTTACTTTCAACACGTCGATCGTCTTGGCCGTATCTGCTGCAGGCGTCTCCGCCGCGTTCGTTTCTGTCTGCGTACCCGTATTTCCCGCATTGCCTGCAGCGTTGTTCCCGCTGTTGTTGGCATTGTTCGACCCGCAGCCCGCGAGCAACCCGATGGCCAATACGGCAGTCGTAAGCATTTTGAATGTGTTCTTCACTTGGAAACCTCCACCACTTTTTATATATTCTGTTGGAACTCGATCACTTCAGCAGTATATAACGGCTTTATTAACGACTCGTCAGAGGGAGTTAAAGAACTTGTAAATCGCGCTAGATTCGTTCAATCTGCTAGAGGCTTTGTGCTAGAATGGGGGCAATCTGGCTAGGTATAGGAGTGGGAAGACAAGATGCGAGTCGAACAATGCGAAGTGGTGCTGTTGGCAACCAGCGATCTGCACGGTTTTATCTGTCCTCGAAGCTACGCTACCCGCGATGAGGTCGGGCACGGGCTTGCCCGGGTGGCGAACATCGTGAAGGAGCAACGGCAGCTGCATGCGCATACGCTGCTGATCGATAACGGGGATGCGCTGCAGGGCACACCGCTGACGTACTATCATGCGCGGGTCAACGCTGAGCCGGCGAATCCCGTCGTCGCTTGCATGAACGAGCTGCGCTACGACGCCGCCGTGCTCGGCAACCATGAATTTAACTACGGGCTGCCCTACTTGCGCAGCGCGGTTGAAGCGTCCGGCTTCCCTTGGCTGTCGGCCAATATTCGGGAGGCGGCAACCGGCGCGCCGTTGTTCGGCAAACCGTATCTCGTTCGCGAGCTGGATAACGGCGTGCGGATCGGGGTGTTGGGCTTGACGACGTCGTATATCCCGAACTGGGAGCAGCCGCAGCATATTGAGGGAATCCTTTTTGACGATCCGGTGGAAACCGCTCGGCATTGGGTCGATGTGATGAAACGAGAGGAACGCGTCGACGTCGTCGTTGTGTCGTACCACGGCGGCTTCGAGCGTGACGTGGAGACAGGCGTACCGACGGAGCCGCTGACGGGCGAGAATGTCGGGTATGCACTCTGCCAGCAGGTGGAGGGCATCAATGTGCTGCTGACCGGCCATCAGCATCGCACGATTGAGAGCTGCCACATTAACGGCGTGTGCGTGGTGCAGCCTGCGAATGAAGGGCGGTACTTGGGGAAAGTGACGCTGGAGCTTGAGCAAGGCGAGTCGGGCTGGAGCGTGGCGAGCAGTCGGTCGGCCTTGATCGACGCCGCGGATTACGGGGCGGACGAGAGGATGGAGCTTATCGCCGATGAGGTCGAAACGTTAACGCAGACGTGGCTGGACCAACCGATTGGCTTCGTGGACGGCAATATGACGATTGCCGCGCATGCCGACGTCCGGCTCCGCGAACACCCGCTCATCGAGTTCATCAACCGCGTGCAAATGGACGTCTCCGGAGCGCGCATCTCGAACACCGCCCTGTTCGATAATCTGTCTCCGGGCTTCGGTTCGCGCATCACGATGCGGGATATCGTCTCTAACTACATCTATCCGAATACGTTGAAGGTGATCCGCATCTCCGGGCGTGATATCCGAAGCGCGCTCGAGAAGTCTGCGGAATACTTTGCGCTCGATGCGCAAGGCAAGATCGTCGTCAGCGATGCCTTCCTCCTGCCGAAGCCGCAGCATTACAACTATGACATGTGGGAAGGCATCGACTATGTGCTGGACATCGCTCAGCCGATCGGTCAGCGCGTCGTCAAGCTGGAGCTTAACGGCCAGCCGCTGGCTGAGGATGAGCCGTTCGACGTCGTCATGAACAATTACCGGGCGGGCGGCGGCGGCAACTTCGCGATGTTCCAGGACAAACCGGTCGTGAAGGACATCGCCACCGACATGGTGGAGCTGCTGGCCGACTATATTCGGGAACGGGGCCGCATTACGGCTGGCGCGAACGGGAATTGGCGCGTGGTGAACGGACGGACGAGCAGCATAGATGCACGGTGAGACAAGCAAGTGGCCAGCCCCGATGCGGGACTGGCCATTATTTGTTGCATAGACGATTCGGAGCTTCGGCGGCTTAGAGGGAATCCGCCTCCGATTTATTTTTACTCGCCGGGGTGAACCAGCCGAGGAGCGCGATCCCCACTAACACCGCATAGAAGATGATCGTCCAGGTCGTGCTATGCGGAAAATGATGATCCAGCACGCCGATATCTTCGTGTGCGAGCGTAATGACCGCAAGCTTCACGCCGACCCAAGCAACGATCGCGTACGCCGTTGTCTCCAGTGCCGGACGGTCAGCTAGCAGCTTGACGAACCAAGTGGCCGCGAATTTGATCAAGACGAGGCCCGCGATTCCGCCAAGAACGACGACGATGAATTTGCCGCCGTCCATTCCGCCGAAATTATCGAGCGGCGAATCCGGCAGTCCGAGCGCGAGCGCCACCGCAGCCAGAATGGAGTCGATCGCGAAGGCGAGATCCGCCAGCGCGATTTTGCCTACGGTCGGCCAGAATCCTTTGCCTGCGGCGTCCTTCTTGACGTCTTCGCGGATGTTCTCGTTCTCCTTGCCGAACTTCGCCTTAATGATGTGCTTCAGGCCGAGGTACAACAGGTACGCCGCCCCGATCGCCTGGATCTGCCACACATTCGCAATGAAAGAGATCGCAAACAGCGCCGCGAACCGGAACACGAACGCCATGATGATACCATAGTTGATGGCCCTCTTCTTCTGATCCTCCGGCAGATGCTTCGCAATGACCGCCAAGACGAGCGCGTTATCCGCCGACAGCAATCCTTCCAGACCGATCAGAATGAGTAGTGCCCACGCATACTCTAACCATAAGGAATCCAACTTGAGTTCTCCCCTTTACTTCATGGTAAGTACCGCACACCGACAAAGCCACTCGTCGTTAATATTGGCTTGCTCTGCTATTGGTATACGGATGAAGTTGGCGAGGGATTTCAAGTTTTTTCCACGTTTTTGACTTTTTGGGGATATGGCCCGCTTTAAGGCTTGGCTCGGCTCGAGCGCATCGCTTTCACCTGCTTGAGGCTGGCATCCTGCGACAGATCCCCATACGCCTCGGATTCAACGGCATATAAGGCCACCTTGCCTTCGGTATCGTGATGGAATCCCCAGCCGTACCGTTTCCCGAGCGACGACGTCCGCAGACAAGGCTGTCCTTTGGCGAAAAAAGCTTCGCGAGCCGCTGACCGCTGCTCCTCCGCGACCTCATTGCGCATCGCGTACACTTCGAACAACACGTCTTCCTGCGTATAGCGGTAAGGATGGCCGGCGATCATTTCATACTGAAGAACGGGAACGGGCTTCGCATCGCCCTTGGCCTGCGGAATCTCGGCATTTGTTACGGGACAGTCCTCGGCCACGCCGATAAACGTGTCATAATAGTTATGGTCTTTCATGAACGATTGCCCCCTTAGCGGTCGGTTCTGCTGCTTCCTCAATCGGTAATCAATCGGTATAACTATTCGCTTCCAAGGAAGCCTGAAACCTTTTTAATTTAAGCTGCGCCCGACGATACATCAAGTAGTCGAATAGATTCGCTATGCATATGATGCTCAGCACGATGATCAATGCCGATACGAATTCCCCTTTGTCCCCCGCACGGCTACCCGAAATCAGGATCAAGGCCCCCATGATCATCGTCGTTACGGCTAAAGCGATAAGGTTGTTGATAAAAAAGTACATCCGAGCGTTCGCGAGGCGAATCGGAAGGACCGAAGTGAGCCATTCCGTAAGCAGCCCCACCATGAAGCCGATGCTGCCGCTGGCTAGAACGGCCATGACCTTATCTTCAAAGAGCGCATCGGACGGGTCATACACCTGCAGGATGATACCCAGGAAGAGACCAAGAAAGAAGGACTTAATCATATTGCCGAAGTGAATATTCTCCATGCCGGTTCTCCTATATGTTCAGTGTATTCCTAAGCTTCTTAGAGAACATTTTCGATACTTCCAGTTCCGTCTGGTTATCCATGCGCAGGACGTACCGGGAATTAAACCAGGGCACGATCTCTTTGACATGCAACAGATTCGCGAGCTGGGACTTATTGATCCGTATGAAGCCTTTGGCCGCCCAAGTATTCTCGTAGTATTGCAACGTTTCTTTGATGCTGTACGGCTTCGACTTGGTATGCGCCATGAGACCGTCCGGACCCGCTTCGATAAATACGATATCGCGCGGTTCGATCACCGCGAATTTATTATCGCTTAAGCCCGTCAGCGCATGCCAAGCCAGCAGGTCCTCCCGAACGCCGGACACCAGCAGCTTAACGACATCCATATAGTCGATGGCATCGAAGACGACGCTTAGCTTATCGCCGGGAATATCGAATCCCCGTTCGACGAGCGTCACGTCGCTGTCCGGATCCAGCTCGATCTGATACTTGGCCAACTCGTGCTTCAGCTTGACATGGACTTTATTCGAACACAATAATTGAACCATCATGTGTCTCCTCATGAGGTTGTGGAGTGATTATTTCTCTTTGATTCTATCATAGATCATCCTTATTTTTACCAATTCTTCGATACCCTTCTCCGCAAAATCGAGCGATCCGAAGTTAGCGATAAAGATGGTGTCCGTCTTCTTGTCATATAAAACATACGTTCCGGTAGCTCCGACGCCGCCGTAGACATCGTTCATCGTGCCTAACAGAAATGACAGCTCTCTGAAATCGAAGTACATCATCCCCATGCCGTAATAAATCCCTTTGTCATAGCGCTGACTGAAATCCGTCATCTGGCTATAGACTCCGTCTGATAGTAACGCCCCAGCTTCGAGCGCCCGCATGAGCGTTAATAGGTCATCCATGGTGGTGACTACGCCGCCTCCGGCCCAATCGACGGATAGCGCATTGCGCTGGCTAACATCGATGCCGTTCAAGTAGAGGCCTAGCTTATCCGCCTGCTTATCCTTGTCGAACAAATAGCTGTCCTTCATGCCAAGCGGCTCGAATAATCGCTCTTCCAGGATCTTCGCATACGGCTTGCCCTCAATCGCCTCCAGAATCAATCCCAACAGCACATAGCCCGTATCGGAGTAATGGAATTGTTGGCCCGGCGTTCCTACAGGCTCTTGCCGATCCCGCGTGAACGCAATCAGATCTGCCGGAGTGAAGGAGAGATCGGGATTAGCCGTGATCATCTCCAGCATGGGCTGCCCGCTGGTTACCGGTCCTTCAAAATAGTCGGCAACGCCGGATGTGTGGCTAAGAAGTTGTCTAACCGTTACCTGATCACTATAATCCGTGCCATCCACGACGAAGAGCCCCTTCAAGGTATTGGCATGCAGCCAAGAGGCGATCGTATCGTCGAAGCTGATTCTCCCCTCGTCGACTAACAGACCGAAGATCGCCGCGCACATCGTCTTGCCGACGCTGGCTGCATGATAGGGACTATCGGTGCGAACCGGATCGCTTGTGCCGTGATGCGTCGTTCCTGCCGCGAATTGTTCCAAGTAGCCGGTCTGCCCGGAGGCGATCGTTAATAAGGCGCCGGATAACGATTCATTGTTGGAGACGACTTTCGTTAAATGCCGTTCAATCTTCTCCGTTGCGGCCTCCTCCGATATCGGCCGGTTCACATAGGCTAATACGCCGATTCCAATGCCCACAAAGACGACGACGCCGACAATAATCCGAATGGCTAGTTTCATATGGACCACCTTTCGTTTCACGTTGCTTGCATACCTTAATTTAAGCGGCGGTCCGGCCATTGCGGAATAGTTATCGGCTAAGCGGTCGTAACTCGTGGGTAAGAGGGCAATATCGAGGTCCAAAGTTATGCGGGGAATGTCGGGGAATGGCGTAAAAGGGCATAGAAAAAGGCCGTCGAAACGTTCTCGACAGCCTGGGCATCCTAGATCGAGCGATGCCTGACTTATTTGGTCGCGCGGCTATGAGCGCCATCACTGGCTTCTGCCAGGTGCCCTTCCCTTCATAACTTAATATTCGCCTTTAATGACAAAATACGAGCCTCGAATCGTTCCGGCCAATGCAGACTTCTGCCTCGCGAACTTAAACTTCCCTTCAAGCTCCTGCGGGATCTCCATCCCTTCCGACAGCTTGAACCCGACGGCCCGCTTCTTCGGGTCGTCCACGGTATACATGACGTTGATTGAGAGCCCGTCCTCATAAAATACGTAGGCGAATTGGATATTCTCCACCTGAAACCGCGACGTCTCCAGCGGTCGGGCAGCAAATGCAAGATTACGTTCTTCCTGCAAGACGCGGTTCACGTAATCGAGGGTCTCCTGACTTTCGCTAGCGGGTACCACCGTAAATACATGTTTGTACTTATTCATGAAGTACCGGGCTTCATTGGCACGTAAGCCTGCCAGCGCCTCTGCTACCGGCGAGGACTCTACCCCAACCGTAGACACGTTCTTAAAATCAACGATAGATGACATTATTGATCCCTCCCATTCTAGTAGAATAGCCTTTCTATCTATTATGGCCTACCGCTAGCAATCTATCCATGGCTCGAAGCCATCCTTTGCGGGATGGCTTCACATGTCATGCTGTCTGTTATTTGGGCACAACGGCCATCATCGGATAAAACTCCGTCGTCATAATTCCCGCAATAACGGCGGGATCTTCTGCGATGAGTTGCGGGACTTGATCGGCATGCTCCACCTCGATGACGGCGAGGCCATGCGGATCGTCCTTTTTCCGGACAGGTCCGAAAACAAGGGCAATCCCCTGATTCTGCTTTTCCGTCCAATAGGCGATATGCTGGTGCATCGTGCTGCGTTCTTCGGCCGTCATATCCTCCGAGAACGTTGCCCTTGGCGGCGTGGACCATAACATGAAGTGCATTTTGCCCGGATTGCCGCTTGCGTTGTTATCCGACATGACAGAACAACCTCCAATACCCTTGAGTAGCGGGTCCGTACCCAGACACCTAATGCTAATATGCCTTAAATGCCTGGCAAAATGCAATTGGCACCCGCGACGTCGCTAACGGCAAGTTTCCTGCTTAAACCGATTCGTTGTTGAAATAGTGTCCTTGTTCAAGGTCCGGCATCAGCGCCGCGTGTACGGGACGCCATCCCACTAGGGCTTGCGTCTGTGCGCTCGACCTCGGAATATCGAGCCCTGCGAGTATGCCTAGAAATCCGAAATGGGCGCTTGCCTCTTCGCGTGGAATGCTGCTCGCCGGGAGGTTCAGGCGCTCGCCGATGACGCCCGCGATGTCTCGGAATGGCACGCCCTCGTCAGCTACACCGTCCAACCGCGACCCGGCCGGAGCGGACTCTACCGCCAAGCGGAACAGGGACGCTGCATCTAGACGGTGGACAGCCGGCCAACGGTTGGCCCCGTCGCCGATGTAGGCAGACACGCTTTTGCTTCGCGCGATGTTGATCAACGTTGGCACAAAACCTTTGTCGCCCTCGCCGTGCACGGTTGGCGCTAACGACACGATCGATGTGCGCACCCCTTGCTGAGCTAGTGCCATCACTGCATTCTCTGACGCTTCCCCATTCGCGTGAGCCGTAATTACGAAAGGCTTGCCGGAACCTGTGAGCACTTCGCCGATCGCTTCGATGGCTTGAAGATCGGTCCTGAGCGCCCCCGGGAAGTCTGAGAAGTCGTGATTGAACGCCAGATGAATGACGCCGTCTGCAGCTGCAGCTCCACTGCGGAGGCTTCCCAGGTCTTCCAACGACCCGATATGCGCTTCGGCTCCGGCTTCCTTAAGTTGCGCGACGCCTTTATCCGAGCGAGTCAAACCGACGACCTGGTGGCCGGCATGAATTAGTTCCTGGACGACGGCAGAACCGATGTATCCTGTTGCTCCCGTAACGAAAATACGCATGATGATCTCCCCTTTTGCTTTTGATCTTGACCACTTTACTGTAAACTATAGAGTTAACTCTATAGCAAGCGTTCAAGGAGGAGCGTCATTCATGAAAATTCAGGAACTCGCCGACAAGACCGGATTATCGATTCACACCATTCGTTATTATGAGAAGGAAGGCTTATTGGACACTCGCCATGTCCAGCGGGATAACAATAACTATCGTAACTATTCGGACGCAGCGCTCGAACGCATGAAACTGATCAAGAAGTTCCAGGGCATCGGCTGTTCGCTCATGGAGCTGAAGGACATCCTGAAGGATCACGATACGAACACGCGCAGCAATCAACAAGTCATCGAATGGATCTCCTCCAAGATCGATGAGATCGAGCGCAAGAAGGAGGAGTATGACCACATGCTGGCTACGCTGAACCTGATGCTAGAGTACCACATTGCTTTGGAGAACGATCCCGAGAAGGCGCAAGCGATGTTAAAAAGGATGCAGTCGATGCAGCATACCGAATAAGTTCGCTAGTCGAGCGACCGAGTGAGCTGAGCCAATCGCCGTATCTCTTCGCTCATTCTTCGATTAACGGGATACGCGTCCTCGATGAAAGCTAGAATGCGAAGCGCCGATTCGGGCACGCGATCGTAGCCCTGGATCATCTCTCCTACGATATCCGCAAAACGGGGGAATCTCTTCTCGACCCGCCGCTCGTTGCCGAATGGGTCAGGATAGTAATCCACCTCCTGCTCCAGCAAGTGGAGCACGGATAGAATTCTGTCCACGGCGTAACCTTGCACGAACCTCGTCGCGGATAGACGCTCCCCCCTTGCATAGCGGCCGAGACCGACGTAAAGATTCGTTAACGCTTCGTTCAGCGGGAAGTCCAACGCATCCTTTTTCAGACTAGGGATCGGGTTCGGCGAGTCGGCGATTGTCGTATTGGTGTACGCTGGATCCTTCCATATGACCCGGCCGCCCCTATAGGAGGCGCTCGCCAGCTCCCGCTCTTCGAATACCGCATATTCCCCGAAAATACCGTCCTCGAACAGCACCTTACAACCCACATCCGAATTCTTGAAGGAATAGGCAAGCGGATATGTCTCTTCGAGCCAATCCAAGCGGTCGATATAGCGGTCTTTCTCCCCCGGCTTGACGATAACGAAGAAATCCAAATCCGAATAGTCATCCAACCGCTCCGTCTCGGCCCCGACGGAACCGACCCCTAACAAGACAAGAGCTCCCCCTTTGCGTTCAAGCGTCTTGCCGATCTCGCCCAGCCGCCGCAGCAGCAAATCTGTTCCTCGCATGACGATTCCTCCCCTGGTCGTGGAATGCAAAAAGGGTCCAACCCGCACTTCTCAGCGAGGTTGAACCCGAAGGTTACATAGCCTTTATTTATCACACTGTGAAATTATCACGGATGCGCGGTTGGCGTCAATTAGAATAAATTGATCTTGCCTGTCCAGGAATGGAAGACTTAGTCGACGATTCTAACTGCCTCAATATTGAGCTCGATTCTCACTTCATTGCCGAGGATGACGCCGCCTGCTTCCAGCGGAGAATTAAACGTCAACCCAAATTCATTGCGTTCGATACGGGCCGTTGAATGGAACCCGGCGCGTTCCCGGCCGCGGGGATCTTTGTTTACGCCTGCGAAAACAGTATGGAACGTAACGGGTTTTGTTACGCCATGAAGCGTTAAATCGCCTGTCAGTTCATACTGGCTTTCGCCAGCAAGGGTACAGCCGGTGGTCTCAAACGTAATGGCCGGATATTGATCTACATGAAGGAAGTCGCCGCTCTTCAGATGCTCATCCCGTTGCGGCTGGCGGGTCGTGATACTGTTCGCGTCGATAGAAGCTTGAATATCCATAGCTGTTGGAATATCAGGGTCAAAGCTTACGTTGGCTTGGAAATGCTCGAATACGCCTTTGATTCGGTTAATCATTAAATGCGTCACCGAAAACTCAATAGAGCTGTGCTCCGGATCTACTGCCCATTTGATCGTGCTCATACCTACATTCCGCCTTTTCGTTAAAATGGTGAGAAGGGTCGCCCGTTCTCCAAGACTCTACGATATTCGTATACTCCGACTATACAAAAACGCTACTGACAACAGGATGTCAGTAGCGTTTGGAGTAATTCGGCTTGGGCGCCATAGATCATACTCAAACAGCGATCCTCCAATAATGGAGAATCGCTGTTTTTACTGTTCAATGAATGCACATTATTGCTGCGGAGCCATGTTGTTGTAGATGTTCGTCGCGTTGACCTTACCCATGCTGACGTCGTCGGTCGTGAAGCCGGACACGATATTCCCCACCTTGAATTCCTTCTGCAGCAGCTCTTCGGATGGCGCCGCGGCCGTCGGCCCGTCGATGCCCAGCTTCGTCTCCGGTGTCACGGTGACCCACAGCTCGCCGACCTTGAAGCTCTTGCCGTCCGCGCTCACCTCGGAGATGACGCCGTCGATGTTGACCGCCATCTTGCCCGTGATCGCCGGCTTCGCTTCGCTCGTCTCGCCCTCCTTCTCCGGTGCGATGAGGTTGTAGATCACGTCGGCCGTCACCTTGCCGGTGCTGACGTCCTGCGAGGTGTAGCCGGACACGATGTCGCCGACTTGGAAATTCTTCTGCAGCAGCTCTTCGGATGGTGCCGCGGCCGTCGGCTCGCTGCTGCCCAGCTTCGTTTGATCCGTGACTTCTACCCACAGCTCGCCGACCTTGAAACTCCTGCCGTCCGCGCTCACTTCGGAGATAATGCCGTCAATGTTGACCGCCACCTTGCCCATGATCGGAGGCTTCGTCGTCGCGGTATTGGTAGGCGGAGACGAAGGCGTTGTCGCCGGGGAGTCCGGATTGAGGGCGATAAGGCCCACCGCGAGCACTGCGCATGCCGCGATACCGGCTGTCCAACCCGTTACTTTTCTTCTCTTCTTCGCCATTTCCATGTTCATCGTCTCCTTATGATTCATCAATTTGATATAGGTTGCTTCTTGGAAATCGTCGCTGGTCTTCAAATGGGACATCGCGGACTTATAAACAGACTTCTTCATCCTCCATGCCTCCAATCTTCTCCTTGAGAATCGCGCGCCCTCTCGCCAGCCATGTCCCCACCGTGGCGGGTTTGGCCTCAAGAATTGCCGCGATCTCCTGAATGGAATAGCCTTCGTAGTAGTGCAAATGGATCGGAATCCGATATTTCTTATCCAAGGCCAGTACGGCCTGCAGAACGTCGCTCTCTTCCTTGGGGAGGTAGCTCAGGTCTTCGGGAACCGGGTTGCGGCTGCGGAACCACCCGGTCTTCAGCATATTTTTGCTTTTATTGATCGTCGTTCGGATGAGCCAAGCTTTCTCGTGTTCGCCGTTATCGAATACGGGGCGCTTCTGCAGATAGGCGAGAAAGACGTCCTGCGTCACTTCTTCCGCATCCGCCGTGTTCTTCAAGTACGCGAAGGCGATTCGGATCAAGCTTGGCGAATAAAGTTCCAAGGCCCGTCGCACAGATTCATTGAGCTCGAATGAATTGTACACCTCAGCACCTCCTTTCACTTTCAATACAACTGAGCGCCCGATTATTTTTCACGGGAGCGAATATTTTTTTCGCAACTATCTATTCATGGCTCTAGACGAGCCGAAGCTTAGCAAGGGATGCAATATTCGGGCAGTAAAAAAATCCCGCCTCATAGAGAGACGGGATGTTAATGGTTTAATCTTTTTCATTAATCAAGCAAAAGCGGGATACATATTCATGGCTAAAGCAACTTAATCAGCGCTTCCAGCTCATCAATCAATCCTTTTGCAAGTTCAAAATTAGTTTCTTTTAAAGCCAGTTCTATTTTTGTTTCAATTGATTTTTTCTTTTGTTCCATTTCTAAATAGTCTTTATCAAAATGACTCGCATAAACCATCTGTCTAAATTCCGGTAAATCCATTTTTCGGATCGTCTTATCTTCAATAATTAAAACATAATCCATACCATTTACAACGGAATAGAAATCATGAGAAATCATGAGAATCGCGCCTTTAAATTCTCCAATGGCTTTCTCCAGCGCGATTTGAGTATAAGTATCCAAATGGCTTGTCGGTTCATCAAGAAGCAATACGTTTGCTTGACTGGCAGAAACTTTAGCCAATTGAAGCAGATTTTTTTCTCCGCCGGATAGAGATGCTATCTTTTGACTAACGATTTCTCCTTCAAAGCCATAGTTTGAGAGATACAATCGGATCTCATCATACGTTTTGAACCCCGCCTCGATGAATTCTTCCAGAATTGTATTCGAGTCCTTTAGCATTTCGCCTTGAAGCTGAGATAAATAAGCCACTTTAGCATCCGCATTGATTTCAATCGAATCATGATTATTCTTAAAAATATCTCGGAGCAAGGTCGTTTTCCCGGTACCGTTTGCACCGATAATAGCGACTTTATCCGTAGATTTGATCTCAAAGTTAACCTTGTCCAAAAGCAGCTCATCAAAGGCAACACTAAAATTATTGACACTTATAACAACAGTGTCTTCGATTTCATGGTCCATATCAAACTGGATATTCGGTTGCTTAATAGCAACGAATGGCGCTTTAATTCGACGCGCTTCCAATCTTTCTTGAAATCTAACCCTGGCTTTTAATGCTCTCCCTCTGGATGCTTCTGAATTGTACGTTGCGATAACTCTAAGATTATCGATGATCTTATCGTTTCGCTCAATCTCTTCCTGTTCAGCAACCGCGATTTCCTGCAGCTCAATTTTGGTCTCCAGCAAGGAGAAGTTATACTCGATATATCGCCCATCGAACTCTTGGATCTCCGTATTTTCAAGGTGTATAATTTTGTTGAAACAATGATTCAATAGATATCGGTTGTGCGTCACAACTAGCAGCATGCCTTTATGGGAATTAATCAACTTTTTAAGCGCATTGAGATTGTCGAAGTCTAAAAATACATCTGGTTCATCCATGATCATCAAGTCGGGACGGTTAAGCATCTCTTTCATTACTTGAATCAGTTTGAATTCCCCGCCGCTCAGGTCGGTTACCTTACTATCTCTTCGCTTCATGAGGTTTGCTAGATTCAGCTGCTTATGAATGTTGCTTTCATAATCCTCCCCGCCCATCGCATCGAAGGCGTCTAACGCTAATTGATACTTTTCCAGTAACGGTTCAAGATCGGTTGAAGTTTCCATCTCCGCGCAAATCGATTGAATTTCATTTTGAATCTTTAGGAATCGTTCGCCTATATATTCAAAAACGGTTGTATCTTTGGTGCTATCTAGTTCTGAGAACTGACTTACATACCCAATCGTGCACTCGGGGTCCATCTCTAATTTGCCATCGAACAGATAGCTTTCGGGGTCCATCAGTATATCGATTAACGTACTTTTCCCGCTGCCGCTTGTTCCTATAAAAGCGCAATGTTGCCCTTCTTCTAGCGTAAATGAAATGTCGTTATATAGTTCTTTTTGCGGAAATGAGAAGGATAAGCGTTCAACTTTTATCATGGTATGACCTTTCTTTATAGCTAGAGTAGTTGATTATTATGAGATGTTTTTTGCAGAATATCGATTTTAAATATACCGTTGTTAGAGTAACACCGTTTATAACCGACTACAATCTATTTGTAACCCCTCTAATTCTGGAATTTCCCTTTAATCTCTGTCGGTTACTTGATGAGTTGTACAGTCGTTACTTGTGGTACGGCTCTCCCCTCAAAATCTTAAACGCCCGATACACCTGCTCCAGCACCAGCACCTTCATCATCTGATGCGGATACGTCATCCGCCCGAACGACAGCTTCTTATCCGCACGCGCCAGGACGGCACTGGACAACCCTAGCGACCCGCCGATGACAAAAGCGAACGCCCCGCCCCCGTAGACGGCCTGCTTGTCCATATGCGACGCGAGCTGCTCGCTCGTCCACGTCTCGCCCTCGATCGCGAGCGCGATGACGTGCGCGTCTGCCTTGATCGCCGCGAGGATCCGCTCGCCCTCGCGCACCTTCACCTGCTCCGCCTCCGCGGCGCTCATGTTCTCCGGCGCCTTCTCGTCCGGCACCTCGCGCAGGTCGAGCTTAGCGTAGGGCCCGAGCCGCTTGGCGTATTCGGCCACCGCGTCGTTCCAGTATCTCTCCTTCAATTTGCCGACCGTGATCAATTGAATCTGCATCTGTCTGAACTCCCTTATCGTTAACGACGCCACTCTGTTGGCGGCATCCCTTTTTCCTTCTATTGTACCCAACACGCAGCCAAGCGTCGACCGACCACCATCTACACGATGCCCCCATATCCCGAAGGGAACGCGAACAAACCCGCTTCGACTCCACAAAAGGGATTCAAAGCGGGCTGTCCGAGGTATAAAGAGGTACACCGTTCGTCCATCCTAATGCCAAGGAGGTGATTACTCATGGCGAAAGATGTTCTGTGCGAAGTGAATTCCTGTAAGTATTGGGCTGCAGGCAACCAATGCAATGCTTCCTCCATCTATGTGGTCAGCCACCGCGGCAAACAAGCGAACAACTCGGAGGAAACCGACTGCAAAACGTTCGAACCTAAGATCTAACGGTTAACTTAAGCAATTACTCGAGGGCAGCCGCTCCACCGGCTGTCCTTTTTCCTGTCCGTCATACCCACGTACAAGCTCCACCTTGTCCGGGAAGATCGCGTCAGGCACGAAACCGGCAACCTCGCTTGCGAGCGTCTACCGCGTTTTCGTCTTGCTCACTTCTATATTAACCAAGAATGATAATTATTATCAACCCATATCGAAAAATTTTCTCACTCTTTTCTCAGTTACAGCAAATAAAAAGACACCACCCAAAGCAGCGGAATGCCGCATATCCAACCTCACGGTTGTCTACGCAAACCTATCCACTTCAGGTGATGTCCTTCCGCCTGCCAGCTGTTCGCTCCTAGCTGGCAACGACGCTCTATTCCGCCGCGCCAGTGTCTACACGACTAAGTACGCGGCAATGCTCGAGCACATGTCGCACGTCGCCGGCGCCTCCCAGTCGCTAAACTTCGTTTCTACTAGGTCCACGATATCCGGCGCATCCTCGTAGTCGTCTACGAACTTGTCGATCGCCAGCTCAATATGTTCCTTACACACACAATACATGCTTCACTAGTCCCTCATTTTCCCGATGATGTCGCTAACGGTATCTATTAGCATCGACCAAAACGATCGAAATTAGCCGTTTATTTGTCAGTTTTCTCGCCCAGCGTGAACGTCAGCGTCTCCCGCTTGCCGTCCCGGTACAGGGTCACGTCGATGGAGTCGCCGATCTCCTTCGCCTCGTACAGATACTTGCGAAGATCCAGCGTGCTCGTAATCGTCTGCTTATCCAGCTTCACGATCACGTCATTGAATTGAAGACCCGCATCCAGCGCTGGCCCGACGGCCTCCAGCACGATCACGCCCTGGTCCACGTCCTCCGGCAAAATAAGGTCAGCCGGATCTTCAAGCTGCTCCTCGGCATCCGGTACATCGCCATGGTCGTCCTGTGGACCGGCTTCCTCGTCTGCGCCGCTCTCCAGCGCCGGATCATCCTCTACCGCGCGGGCTGCCGCCTGCTGGGCCAGGTATTGCCCCAGATCCATCGTGTAGACGCCAAGGTAAGGCCGCTTCACTTTGCCGTACTCGAGCAGGCTCTCGACGATCGGCATCGCCTCGTGCGTCGGAATCGCGAAGCCAACGCCCTCTACGCCGAAGTCGGCGACCTTCATGCTGTTAATGCCGACGACGCGGCCATCGAGATCGATGAGCGGACCGCCGCTGTTGCCCTGGTTGATCGAGGCGTCCACCTGGATGACCTCTTGCTCCCAGTCGTAGTTCCCATCCTGCGCGAGCGACACCGGAATGACGCGTTTCGTCTTACTCACGATGCCCATGGACAGCGAGTCGCTCAAGCCGAGCGGGTTGCCGATCGCCATGACCATTTGCCCTGCACGCAGCGCAGTGGAATCGCCAATCTCGGCTACCGTATCGATGCCGCTCGCGTCAATCTCGAGCACCGCCAGATCGGTAATCTCGTCCGTGCCGATCAGTTCGGCCTCCCGAACCTCGCCCGTGCTGAGGACCGCCTTCACCGCTTGCGCGCCAGCTACCACATGCGCATTCGTGATGATATGCGCCTTGCCTTTGACCTTCTCAAAAATAACGCCGGAGCCAAGCGCGGCCTCCGTCAGCTCATCCTCGCTGCCAGCCGCGTCTCCGCTGCCTTCTGCCATTCCTTGCAGCGTGGACAACGACTGCTCGTTGATGATGCTGACGACCGCAGGACGCACCATATCGGCGGCTTGCACCGTCCGCTCCAGCGGGTCGTTCGTCTGAATGGCAGCGACAGCCGTGCTGCCGTCCGCAATGAAGCTTGTGCCTCGGTCGAACCCGGTGAACAGGCCGAACACGAGCACGACCGCGATCGCGCTCGTCACCGACGAGAACATCGCCAGGCGGAAGCTTGACCAGGAACGGCGGCTGCGCCTTGGCATCGGCGAGAAGCCTTTGCCCTCTTGTTTCGTCCAGCGGGTACGGCGGGATACGCGCGTGGAATAGAAATCGTCGTCGAACAAGCTCATCTATAATCGCTCCTCTCGATGGCCTTATGCGCATCAAGAATGTTTTTTACGAATCTAGGAATGATATCGGAAGAATCGCCTACACTAATAATAGAGTATAGATAGAAAAGCGGAAATTTATGACTGGTAAGCGGATTGGTTTGCGTGCGCAACCGTAAGGTTGGACATGCAGCATTCCGCTACGCCCGCGGATTGGTTTGCTTGCACAACCGCGAGGTTGGACATGCAGCATTCCGCTGTAGGACAAACTTAAGCCATTAAAGGAGCGATAATAATGCCTCGTAATCAATCATCTGCCGCGATGGAGCACGTTCATATGGCGGCCAAGCTCGCCGATCTGAAGGGAGACCATCTTCGTCTGCTGCTCACCCTTGGTGCGATGACCGAGCTCTTGATCGACAAAGGCCTTCTGACCCGAGAAGAGTTGGAGCAGAAAACAGCTGCCTTGGACCTGGAGCTGGATCTGATTATTTCCGCCTCACTTCATCCCATGGCGTAGGCCGGTCATGATAGGTTTCGCGCAGCGGCTTCTCGTCGCTTCGGTAGAAGTGGCCGTTGCCCTCTAGTACATTATTCACCGTCAGCTTCGCCAAGTCCATCAAATTATGATCGAGACTTAAGTGCGCCAGATAGACGCGCTTCGTCCGGTCCGTCATCAGATAGCAGAGCGCTTCGCCTGCCGCCTCATTCGAGAGATGGCCGATATCGCTTAAGATGCGGCGCTTCGTATTCCACGGGTAATGCCCCATCCGCAGCATGTCCACATCGTGATTGGACTCGAGCACGAGAACGTCGGAATCCTCGATCATCTTGCGTACCTTATCGCTCACGTAACCCAAGTCGGTGGCCAAGCTTAGCTTCACGTCATCATCGTCGAAAACATACCCCACCGGCTCGGCCGCATCATGCGAGATCGCGTACGAGGTGGTCTTCATATTACCGAAGTTCACCGTCTCGCCCGTCTGCATAATGACCCGCTTCTCCGGCGCGATCTTCCCCACATGGCGTTCAAGCGCGCCCCATGTCGCCTCGTTGGCGTAGATCGGAAGATCGAACTTGCGGGCGAATGCGCCAAGTCCCTTAATATGATCAGAATGCTCATGCGTCACGAGAATCGCATCCATATGATGGCCTGCGATTCCGCGCTCACGCATCAGCTCCTCGATTTTCTTGACACTCATGCCGGCATCCACCAGTACGGTGGCTTCATCAGTCTGCACAACGGTCGCATTGCCTGTCGAACCGCTGGCCAGTACGGTAAAACGCATCCCCATGCTCGTTATACCTGTCCTTTCTCCTGCTCCCCATGATGTAAGTTGCTACTCTTGCTGTATGTGCCTTGCGCGAGTCTCGCTTTAAGACTCGTTCTCCTTGCCCGTCACGACTTCCCCGCTGATGGCATTGACGTAATACGCGCTGCCGTCCTCGAGCAGAATCCGCCACGAAGGCGCGGATACTTGAATTTCGGAGTTGAAGATCTGCCCGTGATGATAGCCGAGCTTGATCTCTTTAATGACGGCCCCCGTCGGCAAATAGTTGCGGTCGATCAAGCTTGCCGCCGCCTTCGTCGCCGGGAGCACCTCCTGTTTCTCCGTCTCTTCCACGTTCATCAGTTCGATCTGGTCCTGCTTGTACGCGACGATTTTCTGGTTGCTGTAGTACAGCTCCAGCTTCACGTCGAACATGGGCCGCCCTTCCACCATCCGGTAGAGGACGAACACGCCGTCCACCCCGTCACGGCTGACCGCTTGGTCGAACGTATATTGGTCCAAATTCGGAATGACGCCGCCTAGCGCGTCCTCCAGCTTCTGGTCCTGATACACGACCGTATTCTCGACTGGCGTCTTCAGTACCGTTCGTTCGCCTCCACCCGGTTCGGAAGCGGCCTTATAGGTCAAATCCCGCAGCTCCGGCGTCTCCGGCGGAATGCTCGCTTCAAGCTCAATCCGCTTCTCCCGGATCATCGCCAGCGTCTCGGCCGGCAGGTCATTCACATCGGTGCTTGGACTTAGCCCCTCGCCGATACTCGACAATAGCTGATAGCCAAGCGCCACGTTCAGCAGCAGGAAAGCCAGAATGAGCACACTCTTCGCTCTGCCCCAATCCATCTCGCTTCCGTCACCTCCATACGACAGCTGCCCCTGTCTTGGACAGAGAAGCGGTCTGATCGGCATCATTTGAAGGTCCGTTAGCGGATCCGGCGGCTGTTCCGCCATTGCCGGATTCGGCTGGATCGGCGCCGCCTGGCTCGCCCGGTCCCGGCTTCGTAGCCCCTTGCATAGCCCCGAGCAGCTTCTCCTGCGTGCCATCGAGAAGGCGTACCGCCCAGATCGGCGAGAACCGCAGCTTGCTGCCTGCCAGCATCGCTACCTCAACGGCCGGATAGACGGACTGTACCTCTTCGCGGCGGGCGTAGTTCGCCAGCGCATCGACGAGCATTTGCCCGCCCGGCAGCCAGCGCACTTCCTTCTTCTCGGGCGTATCGCTGAGCGTAATAAGCGAACGTTCATACTCGGTCACGACGCCTTGCTGCATCCGCAGCAGCATCTCGCCGAACAAGAACGGTTGCTTCGAGACGATCGGATAAGAGCCGTAATACTGCTGATAACGAATCGTCGGCACGCTCTCTCCCGACCAAGGCTGGATGAATCGGTGCAAGCCGTTCCAGCCGCCATGCTCATTAATGAAGACGACGGAGGCATAGACATTCTCGCTCATATCGTCCTCGGAGTCTTGAACGGCAGCGGGGTCGCGATAGCGGATCCAAGTGCCGTCCTGCTCTACTTGGAGCGCCCTCTTGCTATCGGTATAGATCTGCGAACCGTCACGGTCGTTAATCGCCCGCGTCGCGCTCGGGTCGAAGAATAGATTATGCTGCATCTGCTCCGGCGTATAGGATTGATAGCTCACCTGCGACTCGACCGCCTGCAGCGGCTCCTTGGCAAGATACAGCTCGTCCGCCACGTAGCGATACGGCGTCCAATACTGGCCGAAGCCCACATAGTTCTGCACGTCTCGCACGGTCAAGTCGGCGCGCACGGATTGATAGACCGTCGTGCCGTCGAGGCTGAAGAAATACGTGCTCACTTCCTCGCGGTCATTGCTTTTGTAGATCCAGATGCGGGTAATCACGTCCTTCTGGAAGGCCACGTCGCCTTCGGACAGCTTCAGCACCTTGCTCAGCAGCTCGACCGGAACGCCTGAACCGAACCGCAGCTCGACGCCGATGCCGCTCTTGCGCACCGCGTCCCAATCGATCGCATATACGTTGTCGCGCTGGAAGCCTTTGAACTCACGGCCCATCACGCGTTCATAAATAATCTGATAGAAGTTGACGCCCGGATACAGCACCGTATGACGGTCATTGCCGAAGTGCAGCACGATATCCGCCGGGAAAATAAGATCCTCGACCTTCGCCTCCGTACCCATCTGCTCCGCTTTCACGTAATCCTGCTTCTGGCTTACCGTCGCTCCCATGCCCGGCATGCTGTAAGCGAGCCAATAGCTCTGCAGCAGACTGAGCAGCACGAGCAGCGTCAGGACCACCGTCTTCACCTTCTCGATCATGAGGCCGCACCTCCTTCATGAAGGGCAGGCAGCGTGACCGTCACGGTCGTCCCGACGTTCGGCTCCGAATCGAGCGCGATCGAACCGCCGTGCGCTTTGACGATTTCCCGGGCAATAGACAAGCCTAAGCCAGTACCGCCCATATTGCGCGATCTAGCCTTGTCTACCCGGTAGAACCGGTCGAAGATGCGGTTCAAATCTTTGCGCGAGATGCCGATTCCGGTATCCTTCACGCTGATTGCGATCGAACTCTGTTCCGCCATGCGTGCGGCGATCTCGATCCTTCCGCCGTCGAGCGTATATTTGATCGCATTGGATACGAGATTGTCCAATACCTGATCGATCTGGTCGCGGTCGAGCAGCACGTTGACAATGCCGTTCTCCACCTTCACCTCAGCACGGATCGATTTCTTCCGCAGCTGGAAGGAGAACCGATCGGCTACCTCCTCGAGCATATCCGGCACATTCGTCGGCTGCCTGCGCAGCGGCGCCTGGTTGGAATCGAGCCGCGATAGATGCAGCAGGTCGGTTACGAGCCGAATCATCCGTTCCGTCTCATTGCGGATAACGCCGACGAAGCGCTGGGCAAGCTCGCGCTCCTCCATCGCTCCGTCATCGAGTGCTTCCGTATAACTCTTGATCGTCGTCAGCGGCGTCCGCAGCTCATGCGAGACGTTCGCGACGAATTCGCGCCGCGATTGCTCCAGGCGCTCCTGCTCGGTAACATCCTGCAGCACGGCAATGGCGCCGGAGATGCCTTTGTCCCGGCGGTGGATCGGCGTGAACGTGACGCGCATCACCTCATCGAGATCCTCATCCGGCTGCTGGCGATGAATGACCGACGACGACTCATGGCCGGACAGCAGGGCGGCCAGCTGGCCTTCGCCCATATCGAGCAGCTCGGACATCTTCCGGCCTTGGCACGTCTCGCCCAGCATCTCCTCCGCGCGCCGATTCGAGATGATCACCGTTCCCTGCTCATCAGCCGCGATTACGCCGTCGCTCATATTGGCGAGTACGGAAGAGAGCTTCTCCTTCTCTTCCTCATTGGTCTCCAGCGCATCGCGCAATCGCATCGTCATGTTGTTGAACACTTCGCTCAAGTGCCCGATCTCGTCATCGCCGAGCACCGGTACCTGACGGTCGAACCGTCCTTCGGCAACCGCGGCCGCCTGCCTGGTCAGCCCCTTGATCGGATTCGTAATGGTGTGGGCGAGCACGATGCCGAGCACGCCAGTCAATCCGAGCGCGATCAGCATCCCCGACATGAAGATCCGGTTAATCCGGTTCACGGTCGAGTAGAGCTCTTTCATCGACGCCACGAGATAGACGGCGCCGACGATCTTCGTATCGTAGACGACGGGCTTCGCAATAATCTTCTTGCGCACATTGTCCTCGTCGATCACTTCTTCTTCGTTATCCCGTATGCCTTGCAGCGCACGGCTGACCGCCAGCGACGTATTCTTCTTCCCTACATACTCCTGATGGGTCGACAGCGAAGTCGCCAACACCTTGCCGCTGGCGTCGATCAGCTGAATCTCCGCCTCGTTCACGCTAAACAGGTTGCGAACGAGCGAGTTCAGGTCTTCCTCGGTCTGCTGCCCATCGCCGCTTGGCAGCTCGGGTCTTGCATCGAGTTTCTCGGCCGCGAAGCTGGCCAGCACGTCCGCCTGATTATTCAGGTTGGTCGTGAAGTTGCTCGTCAGCGACGTCTTCATCGTACTGATGAAATAGACGCCAATGAGCTGCATCGCAATGAGAATGAGCAGCACATAAATAATGATCAGCTTGACCTGAATGGAACGAAAATAGCGAATGCCGCTCATCCGCTTCCGAAACCTCCAAGCTTCGGATTACGCATCATGTAGCCTAGACCCCGGCGCGTCAGAATATATTCCGGACGGCTCGGATCATCCTCGATCTTCTCCCGCAGACGGCGAATCGTCACATCCACGGTACGTACATCGCCGAAATACTCGAAGCCCCATACGGCCTGGAGCAGATGCTCCCTCGTCATCACCTTGCCGCTGTTGCGCGCCAAATAATAGACGAGCTCATACTCCCGGTGCGTCAGATCGAGCGGCTCGTTATCCTTGTACACCACGTACATATCCGTATCGATAAACAGGTTGAAAATCGCTAAGCCCTGCTTCTCTTCCGCAGGCTCTCCCGCTCCTTGAGGCTGGCTGACAGCCGCTTGCGCCGGCTCAGCCTTCTGACGCCGCAGATGCGCCTTCACCCGTGCCAGCAGCTCGCGCGTGCTGAACGGCTTGGTCACGTAGTCGTCCGCCCCAAGCTCAAGGCCCAATACTTTATCCAGTTCGGTATCCTTCGCGGTGAGCATAATGATCGGCGTCGACAGACGCGTCCGCACCTCGCGGCAGACGTCCATCCCGTCCTTCACCGGCAGCATCAGGTCGAGCAGAATGAGATCCGGTGCCTCCGAGAACGCCAGCTTCACCGCTTCTCCGCCATCGAAGGCGCAGATCACCTGATAGCCTTCCTTCTCCAAATTAAACTTCAAAATATCCGCAATTGGCTGTTCGTCATCGACGACCAATATTTTACCGTGCAACCTATGCCACCGCCTGTCACATTGCTAGAATTGTGCATCGCTTCAGCCTAGTAAGAATGCTTGCCATACCTAATACCCATTCTAACATAGGTACTCGGCCAGTCCCAATGAAAGTTCCCTCATGTGGCCCGGAAAATGGAAAAAACCACACCCGCATTCCAGCAAGTGTGGTTCTCCTTCAGCCTGCCCGATTCTGCGGCAAGCTTATAGATATTTGATCGGGTTCTGCACGACCCCGTTCTTTGAAATTTCAAAATGTAAATGGGTGCCGGTCGAATGTCCGGTATTGCCCATAACGCCGAGCTTATCGCCTTTCTCGACGATCTGCCCCTTCTCCGCCGTAACCTCGCTCATATGCCCATAAGTGGTCTGATACCCGTTCTTATGGTCGACGATGACGGCATAGCCGAGACCGCCGCTCTTGAATCCGGCAAAGATAACGACGCCGTCGTCCGCAGCCATAATGGTGCTGCTCCCGACCATGTCGATCCCCTTATGCATCCGTCCCCAACGTTCGCCGTAGCTGCTCGTCAGTTTGGCGCCCGATACCGGCCATGCGAAATTACCGGTTCCTTCGCCGAGGATGACTTTCGTCCCCTTCATCACGATCGTAGGCACCGAGTATTCAATCAATTGCTCGCCGAGCAGTTCCTCGCTCATGAGGTAACCGTTCTGCTTGGTCAGCTGATAGACAACCTTCTTCGAACCGCTCTTGCCTTGACGGATCACCTTGGATTCGCCAGCCATCATATTGCTGTTCTTCTGAACGACCGTCGTTGGTTCGATCGACTCGATCTCCGTCACGCGCTCAACCGTCTCCACGGTCACTTCCGGCTGGCGGACCGTCAGATCCAACACATCGCCGACTTTGATCATATCGTCTTGAATCCAGCTGTTGTTCTCATAGATGACTTGCGGCGAGATCTCGAACTTCTGCGCGATACAGCCGATGCAGTCGCCGTCTTGCACCGTATACTTCGTCGGTTTCACGGATCCTTGCACCATCTGAGCATACACAGTGCCCGCATCCACGATCTGATCCGGGTCTACATTGGCCGCCGCGGTCGTCACGTTCTCGACGATCTCGACCGATTTCACTTCAGTAACCGGCTTGTCCGTCGTTGCTTCTTCCGCATAAGCGAGCGCGGTTACCTCGGTTGCTTTATTCTTCGCAGCCGTCTCCGGCGCATAGCGCGCTTTGACACTCGCGAGGATCTTATCTGCCGCCGCCTGATCCTTCACGATCGCGATGGTCTTGCCTTCGACCTTCAGTTCCACGCCTGTAGCATGGGAAGTGAACAGCCCTTGAAGCTTCTGCAGCGTGTCTTCCGTGTCCGGATCCGCCTTAAACTCGCTCTTCTTCTCATAGGTAAGCGTACCCGTGCTGAGCACCATGTTGAGGTCCGGATTAGCTGCCTTGACCTCCTGCTCCTTCTTCGCGACGAGCTCCTTCACTTGCGTTTCGGTTGCGACGGCGCCGATTAGCTGACCGTCCTTATAGACATTGTAATAATCGGTCGTGTTGGCTTTTACAAACTCATTCCCGCCGAAACCGGCGATGAGCAGGATTGCGATAGCACCGCTTGCCATAATAAGAGGTTTCTTATGTAGGATTCGCTTTGCTGCTATATGTTTGATCGCGTCTTGTTGTTGCTCTGGATTGTCTGCTTCTGGTCGGACGCGCCGAAAGGTCTGCCGGAACGAGTTCCACACCTTTCGGATCCGATCGTTATCGTTAAAAACGGACATGATCGTCTCCTTCTCGTGTCTTGGTACGTTCGTTTGCTCGATTTCGACATCAAATTTCTACATCGATTGGCTCCGTTTTATACTGTATCACACGCGCTAAGACGCGATCAAACAAATCGCCCTTTATGAAACATTAATATTTTTTCAGAATCTCCATCATCCGGTCGTACTCTTCCCGGCTCAAATATTGCGCGATCAGCTGCTGCACATCCGTCATCTCGACTTCCGTAAGCCCTTCCTCCATCATCGTCGAGATGTTCTGCCACGCTTCTTGCGGCAGCTTGGTCATCATGACATTGAACAATTCGGCTTTGTCCGCATCGCTAATTTGGCTCTTGGCCGCATTGATTTCTTCCGTGGACATCGCCACGCCGCCCTCTGACGCCTCATCGAGCGCAGAAGCACCGTCATCCGCCGTAGCCCCGCTGTTCGCCTTCGTCCCCGTCCCGCCGCCGATATCCGTTACCGCGCCATCCGGCAGATCGCCGAAGGCATCGACTGCGAGCGGATCGCTGCCGCTATCCTCGTCCGCTGCCGGATCCGTTCCGCTGGCGGTCTCGTCAAGATCCGACGTAGGGCTTGTCGTAGTTCCGCTGCCGTCTACCGCCGTTTTCTCGCCGGTCTTGTCCTCATCAGCGGGATCTTCCGTCGCGGCCTTATCCGCAGGTTCATCCTTGTCCGTCTCAGCCGTCTGCGTCTCCTTCTCCTCCACCGGGTCAGCTCCCCATAAGCCGCCCCATACCCCGCTAAGCGCGACCGGCTGCACTTCGAGCGGCAGGTTGAACTGCTTCAGCAGCGTCTCCACGTAGCTGTTCACGATGTAACCCGTCGTCCAGATCGATAAGAAGCTGATGATTAATCCTGCCGCGACCGTCTTCCCTAACCAGCTTGCCATTTTCCAACCCATTTTGATCATCCTCCGCGTGCGAATGCACCGCCGTACCTCCTTGGGAGGGGCGCCTGCATCCCCAATTCATACTTCTTAGTATGCGCATCGCGGACTTGAACCATTCACCAGGCCTGGTTAAAAATGTTACACCCTCCCCTCTATTGCCCTATCCGCTGATGCCCCCTGGACGCAAAAAAGAGCAGCGATTGCTCGCTGCTCTTATCTTCTGATCGACTAGACGTAGATCGGCATAACTTGGTTCGTCTGCTCGCGGTTGCGGCCGACGGAGAAGATCGCGATCGGGATGCCTGTCAGCTCGGATACGCGCTCAACGTAGCGGCGCGTATTCTCTGGAAGGTCATCGAGCGTCTTCGCATTCGAGATATCTTCGCTCCAGCCTGGCAGCTCTTCATAGACTGCCTCGCACTCGGAGATCAGCTTCAGGCTCGCCGGGTAATGCTCGATCACTTCGCCGCGAAGCTTGTAGTGCGTACAGATCTTGACCGTTTCAAGGCCCGACAATACGTCCAGCGAGTTGAGGGACAAACCTGTAATGCCGCTGACACGGCGTGCGTGGCGGACAACGACCGTATCGAACCAGCCGACACGGCGCGGACGGCCTGTTACCGTACCGTACTCATGGCCGCGGTCGCGGATCCAATCGCCAGTCTCGTTCGCCAGTTCAGTCGGGAACGGGCCGTCGCCTACGCGAGTCGTGTAAGCTTTGGCTACGCCGATGACTTGCTGAATCTTGGACGGACCTACGCCGGAACCGATGCAGACGCCGCCAGCGGACGGATTCGACGAAGTTACATACGGATATGTACCTTGGTCGATATCGAGCATGACGCCTTGCGCGCCCTCGAACAGTACTTTCTGCCCACCGTCAATCGCATCGTTCAGCACGACCGACGTATCGGTGACGTATGGACGAAGCACCTCTGCATAGCCGAGGAACTCCTTCAGAATGCTCTCCACGTCCAGTCCTTCGCTGCCGTACACTTGTTGAATCACTTGGTTCTTCTCGACTACGAAGCGGCGCAGCTTCTGCTCGAACTCTTCCGCATCCATCAGATCCGCTACGCGGATACCGTTGCGCGCAGCTTTGTCCATGTAGCATGGGCCGATGCCTTTGCGCGTCGTGCCGATCTTGTTGTCGCCCTTGCGCTCTTCTTCCAGACCGTCCAACACGAGATGGTACGGCATAATGATGTGCGCGCGGTCGCTGATGCGCAGGTTTTCTGTCGAGAACCCGTTGTCATGTATATAGTTGATTTCATCGATGAGCGCGGATGGGTTGATAACCATGCCGTTCCCGATGACACAAGTTTTATTCTGATTGAAGATACCGGACGGAATCATCGTCAGCTTATATTTCTTGTTGCCGATCATAATTGTATGGCCTGCGTTGTTACCGCCTTGATAACGGGCGACCACGTCAGCGCCTTCCGCGAGGAAGTCCGTAATCTTTCCTTTTCCTTCGTCTCCCCATTGGGTTCCGACAACAACTACCGTTGACATGCTCATACCCCCACTCGGTGCAGGTGCACACCGAAAATTACTGCCAGGTTCGTATGGCAGCAGTCTTAGTGTAGCAATGTTAAAAATCAAAGTCAACAAAAAATCCCGAACAATCGCATGGGCTTACACACGATTGTTCGGGATTGTCGCAACTTCGAACCACAAATAATTGATTTTATGAGGCCTGCCCCGGCTCTTGATGCGTCCGGTCCAAACTGACGAATTTGTTGAAGCTCTTCAGGAACGCCAGCTCCACCGTCCCTACCGGACCGTTACGCTGCTTGGCGATAATGATCTCGATGATGTTCTTCTTCTCGGATTCTTTATCGTAGTAGTCGTCACGGTATAAGAAGGCAACGATGTCGGCATCCTGCTCGATCGATCCGGATTCGCGAAGGTCGGACATCATCGGGCGCTTGTCCTGACGCTGCTCGACGCCACGGCTGAGCTGCGACAGCGCGATAACCGGCACCTCGAGCTCACGAGCGATCTGCTTCAGCGTACGGGAGATCTCGGAGACCTCCTGCTGACGGTTCTCGCCGGCCTTGCCGCGGCCTTGGATGAGCTGCAAGTAATCGATCAGAATCATGCCGAGGCCCCGCTCCTTCTTCAGGCGGCGGCACTTGGCCCGGATGTCGGCGACCGTTATTCCCGGCGTATCGTCGATATAAATCTGAGCTTCCGACAAGGCACTGATCGCCATCGTCAGTTTCTCCCAGTCGTCTCCCTCCAGGTAACCCGTACGGAGCCGTCCCGCATCGACGTTCGACTCCGCGCAGATCATCCGGTTTACGAGCTGCACGGCGCTCATCTCGAGCGAGAAGATCGCGACCGTCTCCTTGGCGCGGACCCCGACGTTCTGGGCGATGTTCAGCGCGAAGGCCGTCTTACCTACGGAAGGACGGGCCGCCACGATGATCAAGTCATTGCGCTGGAAGCCGGCCGTCATTTTATCCAAATCGATGAATCCGGACGGAATCCCGGTCGATGTGCCTTTGTTCGAATACAGCTGCTCGACCTTCTCGAAGGCTTCCATGAGCACCTCGCGGATCGAGATGAATCCGCTGCTCGAACGGCGGTTGGACAGCTCGAGAATGCGCTGCTCGGCGTCGCTGAGCATAAGGCCGATATCGTCGGCTGCCGCATAGCCGTTCGAGACGATCTGCGTCGCGGTGCGGATGAGCCGCCGCAAGAGCGACTTCTCTTCGACGATCTGCGCGTAGTAATCCACGTTCGCCGCCGTCGGAACGGCGTTGCCGAGCTTCGCCAAGTAGCTGACGCCGCCGACCTCTTCGAGCTGTTGTTTGCCTTGCAGATGGGCAGTCAGTGTGACAAGGTCGATCGGCTGATTCGCTTCCCCCAGCTCGATCATGGCTTCATAGATCAACTGGTGAGACGGCGTGTAGAAGTCTTCGCTGCGCAGCCGTTCCATCGTGGTAACCAGAGCCTCTGTCTGCAATAAGACAGCGCCCAGGACCGCTTGCTCGGCCTCTGTATTCTGCGGGGGTACACGGTCAAACATCAGCTGTTCTTCGCTCATTGTTCGCTTGTCTCCTTTACCCTTAGAGTATTATTCCTCCGCTGTCTGCACTTTAAGCGTTGCTTTCACTTCCGGATGCAGCTTCACGGGAACATTCGTGAATCCGATGGCGCGGATCGGCTCGGCGAGCTCGATTTTGCGCTTGTCGATCTTGTAGCCTTGCTTCTCGAGCGATTCGGCGATCTGCTTGCTCGTGATCGAGCCGAATACGCGGCCGCCTTCGCCGGCTTTCGTCTTCACGACGACGGTAAGTTCTCCGAGCTTCGCCGCGAGTGCCTGCGCATCTTCCTTCTCTTTCTCTTTGCGCTTCACTTCGGCTGCCTTCTGAATATCTAACGTCTTGAGGTTGCCTTCTGATGCAGGTTTCACTAAATTCTTAGGCAGCAAAAAATTCCGTACGTAGCCTTCCGATACTTCCTTAACCTCGCCCTTCTTGCCTTGGCCCTTTACGTCTTGCAAAAAGATTACTTTCATTCGAATAACCCCTCTTCCTCATCAAGTTCTTGAAGCACCTGCTTCAGTCGATTGGACACCTCGGTGACCGTTCCTTCTATCTGAGCCGCCGCGTTGGTCAGATGACCCCCGCCGCCCATGCGTTCCATAACGATTTGCACATTCATGTGCCCGAGCGAACGGGCGCTGACGCCGATCAGCCCGTCTTGCCGCTCCCCAATGACGAAGGAGGCGAGCACGTCGGTCATATTGAGCAGCGTATCCGCCGATTGCGCGATGAGCAGCTGGGAATACTTGCGCCCCGGCTCGGTCACAGCGATCGCCACATGCTCGAACATAATCTCCGCATGCTTGATCATTTCGGCTTTCTTGATATATTCGGCCAAATCTTCCTTCAGCATCTTCTGGATCATCGACGTATCCGCCCCGCTTCGGCGCAAGAACGAAGCAGCCTCGAACGTGCGGGAGCCCGTACGCAGCGAGAAGCTCTTCGTGTCGACGGTAATCCCCGCAAGCAAAGCGGTCGACTCCCTCACGTCGAGCACGACGCGGTCATGAATATACTGCAGCAGCTCGGTGACGAGCTCGCAGGTCGAGGAAGCATAAGGCTCCATGTAGACCAGAATCGCATTGTTGATGAATTCCTCGCCGCGACGGTGATGGTCGATGACGACGATCCGATCCGCCTGCTGTATCAGCCGCGGCTCCTTGACCATCGAAGCCTTGTGCGTATCGACGACGACGACCAGCGTACCGGAATCGATCAGGTTGGTCGCTTGATCCGGCGTAATGAACCGTTTGGCGAAACGTTCGTCTTCCTTCAGGTTCTCCATCATTTTCTGGATCGCCGGATTGATGCCCTCTAGCACGATGAACGCTTCCTTGTTGAACAGCTGAGCCGCCTTCATCACGCCGATCGCCGCGCCGATTGCATCCATATCCGGCATCTTGTGGCCCATGATCACGAGATTGTCGCTTTCCTTGATCAGATCGCGCAGCGCATGCGCGACGACCCTTGCCCGCACGCGGGTACGCTTCTCCACCGCGTTGGACTTGCCGCCGTAGAACGACTGTCGCTGGCCAACCTTGACCGCTGCCTGGTCGCCTCCGCGCCCGAGCGCGATATCGAGGCTGGTCTGCGCCCATTGACCGAGCTCCACGATCGTCTCGGCGCCGGCCGCGAAGCCGATGCTGAGCGTCATCGGGATTTTCTGATCGCCGGTCATCTCCCGCACCTCGTCGAGAATGACGAAGCGCGACAGCTCCAGCTGCTTCAGCGTCCGCTGATCGGTGACGATCAGATAACGGTCACTGGTCAACCTTTTGAGATAAACCTGGAACTTCTGCGCCCATTCGGTAATCTCCGTCGTTACCTTGGAGAGGAGCATGCTGCGCTGCTGGTCATCCATTCCTTGGGTCACCTCTTCGAGGTTATCCATCATGACGATGCCAAGGGCGAGCTTCTCTTCCTCATACCTTCTGGCCAGCTCCCAGCGCTGCGTCACGTTGCGCACGTACAGCAGCCGCTCCTCGAAGCGGAACATCAACTCATAGATCGACGAACCGATGGCGACTTCCATCGTCCCTTCCTTGTCTTTCGCTTGCGTCAGTGCCGGGAACAGATCGGTTAACGAATCCCCGATCACCGACTCCCGCTCGAACATATCGGTCACGAACGAATTATGCCATTCCACGGTTTTCTCTTCATTATACAAAATAATGCCAAACGGCAGGTCGCTGATCACTTCCGTGCCGGCCTTCTTCACGCGGTAAGACAGCGTCGCCAAATACGACTTCAGGTCACGCCGGAACGCCCGCTCCGCCATCCATGAGAAGGCGCCTACAGCGCCTGAGAGCACAAGCCCCAGCAGGCCGAGCTTCCACTCGAACCAAGCCAGGGCCACCGTCAGCAGCAGCATCAGCACGAACGCCCACAAGTGGTGCATGCCGTGCCATCTTTTCATCAGAAACTTCGGCATCGCTACTTCGCCCCTGTACTCACGGTTTCTTGAACGCTCTGCGGATCGGAAATGCGGTATCGAATACCCCAATCATCGACAGTGGCGGGAATACGACGATGAGGGCTGCCAGCAGAATCGGAACGATCCGGTTCCAGCCGCGCTCATGTGCGACAAAGAAGAAAAATCCGATAGCTTGAATCGAGAAAGCCATCCGCATGAGCGGTGCCAGATTAAGCAGCGCGACGCCCAGGAACGAGCTGTTCTGATCGGACACGACCATATCAGCTAAGAAAACGATGAGATAATAAAGAACGAAAATTCGCGGCAGCATCCACTCGCGGGCTGGCTGCAGCTTCGGTACCGTGTACCCTGCCTTGGCAAGCGTCGGTCTTGCGATCGCATGCGTAATGACGGTGTACAGGAACGCGACGACGATGAGCGTCATTGGGATGGAGTGAATGAGCGTCTGGATGAAGGCATCCGTCACATCTGCGGTCATATACGCGGGCATCATGCCTTCCGCGCTTATGTTCGACATCGTCTGCCGCATCATATCGCTGATCTCATCCAACATCGATACGCCAAACAGAATGTCGAATAGCACCAGTTCCAGCAGCAGCTCGCCGAGCAGCGTCAACATCGTCGCCGTCAGCACCTTGCGTGCCGTCGCCTGCTTCTTGTACAGATGACCCATTACGATGGCGGGCACCAAGAAGAACAAGCCGACGATAAGCGATGCGGGACCTAGCACAGCCAATGCGATGCCGTAGACAACCAGCATGTGAATAGCAAAAGCCTTTCTGGTTAATGACACGTACAGAATAACCGCCGGAACCATAATGACGATTACGCTCAGGACATTAAGCAGCGGAACTGCGATGGCTAGCAGCATTAGCAGCAGCAACGCGCTCCATACAATAGATTTCATGCCGGTTTTCAACCTGTTCACCTCTTGCAGCTTTAGGTTATGCAATTAAACTTTAATCCCCATTATACCATAAAACAAAGCGCAACTGAGAATGCGCGCCCTCCCGTGAGCCCCTTCAGCCTTGCTATGGCAAAAAGGCGCTCCGCGCGATGCGCGAGAACGCCCTTGACTAGCCGGATGCGCTATTTGTCACGCTTCGATCATCCATGCGTCGCCGTCATTTTCGGCTTTCAATCCGATGCCGGCGAGGAACGAGATCGGCACGAAGGCGCGGTCGCCGATCGAGAGCAGCTCCCCTTTTACCTCGCCGAATTGAGCTTCATATCCGCGTTGCAGCATGAGCATCCCTTGCTTCGGCGCTTCGCTTGGCGTGCTCGCGCTCTGCGTGCCCGCTGCAGCGCTGCCTTGGGCAACCGTGAAGGTACTCGTCACTTTGTCCCACGTGAGCGAGTATCCATGCTCTCCGAGCGCCGCCAGATCGACGTAGCTGGCCTGATTGTAGGACAGCACCGGATAGCTCTTGCCTTCCCATTGCAGCGTGCTCGCTGCCGTCTGAGCGCCGACACGGACGAATTGGCTGCGCAGCGGCTCACCAAGGCGCGCTTTTTTGTTCAACTTGCCGTCTTCCAGCGCGACTTGCCCGGCCACAATCACCACATTGATCCCTGCCGACATCAAATCCGGCTGCTCCACCGTCGAACGGTCATTGATCGTGTTGTAATCGAAAATGACGATATCTGCGTCCATTCCTTTAGCGATCCGGCCCTTCTTGCGGAGCTCGGGCGCCTGCTTCTCCAGCCGCTGCGCCGGCATCAGGCTCAGCTTGGCGATACCGTCCATCAAGGACATAACCTGCTGCTCGCGCACGTAGAGCCCGATTGCCCGCGCGAACGTCCCGGAAGCACGGGGGTGGTTGTTGTGGCCCGGCTCTAGAATCGCGTCGCTGCCGATCATCACGTACGGCGCCTTGAAGGCGTCGATGACCGCTTGCGGCGGAATCGCATAAGCGACGGCCAGCTTGCCTTCTTTCTGATATTGCCGGAAGGTCTGCTCGGTCAAGCGCTCCGTCGTGCCGGCAATCTGCAGATCATTGTACGAAATACGGAACCGGTCCTGCCAGCCCTCGTCGAATCGAGCCGAATTCAGGTAGGTACCCCAGTAATCGTACGGGTATGTACATGCGGTAATATCGTATCCCTGCGCCCTCGCCGCATCGATCAGGCTGAGCGCCTCCGTCATCGAGAACGTTCCGCCCGTACTGTTAATATGGTCAATATGGACAGCCGCGCCCGTCTCTTCCGCGTAAGTAATCAATTCCTGCGTCCCTTCAAGCTCCGTTCCCGGTGCCTCTGCATCGGAATACCGCCCGTGAAAATACACCGGCACATTATACTCCTGCGCAAGCTCCATCAACGGAATAATCTCTTCCTTCGAGATGCCCGGCACATATTCCAGACTGAACGAGATCCCGAGAGCGCCGTTGTTGAGCGCATCTTCCGCCTGCTCGCGCAGCTTGGCGATCTGCTCCGGCTTCGCTGCCTCGTAACGGCTTAGCTTGAATTGGTTGCGCGCCTGCGTGTAGAAGAAGGAGGCGCCGAAGTTAACCGGGGGCATGTCCCGCTCATAATGCGCATACCAAGCCTTCGGGGTCGACGTGCCGCCATGCATCGCAATATTGGAGGTGACGCCATCGCCGATCTTTTGCCAGACGCCCAGCGGATTCGGGTCATAGGACAGATTGTCGATGAAACCCGGCGATACGACGAGGCCGGTCGCGTCGATAACCTTCTTCCCTTGAAGCGGCTTGGCCGTCACGACCTCGATGGTGTCTCCGGTAATGCCGACATTCAATCCTTCCTGATCCAGCTTGGTCTCCGGGTTAATGACACGTCCGCCGGTAATGACGATATCGTATTGCTTGGCGAGATCCGCTTCGGTCACCGTCTTCTCCAGTTCTGCGGCGGGATCAAGAGGCTGTACCTGCCCGCTACCGTCACTCTCTGCCTCAGGGATTCCGTCCTCACCCTCGTCAGCTTGTCCGGCGCCGCTCGTCCCATTACTTGCGCCAGATCCTTCGTTGTTTTCTGCCGTCTCATTCGGCTGCTGTTTCGGGGCAGAGCCGCCGTCTTGTAACAAGGAGTAAGCCAAATATCCGCCGAATGCGATAATAAGCACAACCGCAAGCGTCAACAGTCCGCGCATGGAGCCTCGGCCGCTGCTTCTCTTGCGTTCTTCATGATTACTCATTCTAACGCCTCCTGTGTACACATCTGCATCGCTTGTTTTCATAAAAAAAGCCGCCCTCACAGGAGGACGGCCTCATACCCTATTACCAACTGTTTCCTTTATCCTACTACGATGAAGTCGCCAACGCAAACGTTATCCGGCCGCGATTTCTTTCATGGGCAAGCCGCCGTTCACGATCGTCTTCTCGCAGTAATCGATAATATCGCTCCGGCGAACGATACCGATAAAGCGGTTCATATCATCGATAACGGGTACGAAATTCTGAACCTTCGCCAGCGTAATCAGGTCATCCATATTCGCATCGATACGTACGGCCTTATGCGCAAGGCGAAGCTGAACATCGGCTAGCTTCACCCGGTGGGTTTGCTCGAATGTCAGCTCGGGATTGTTCTTCATATGCCATAACAAATCGCCTTCCGTCACGGTGCCCGCATAACAACCATCCTGGTCCAGGATCGGTACAGCCGTGTAGCGATGATGCTCCATTCTCTCCAGCGTCTGCCTCAGCGTTGCTTCGAGCGGCAGACATACGACTTCTTGCTTCGGTAATAAGAAAAACGCAATATTCATGAAAGGATCTCCCTATTTCATATATAGTCGGCCTCTCGCGGCATTGGTTTGCGTTGCAAGCCGTAAGACTTGGAATGACGCATTGACCGCCAGCTTAAGCCTTGGAGACATCCGATCCGTTCTGCTTCTATTTAAGACTGCGTATGTTCGCTGACCGTCCCGCCGCTTCCCTTCGGCGATCCAGCAGGCGGTGTCTTCGGTTTATATTCATCCGGCAACGGCAGCTGACTGCTCTTCAAGGTTGGATCCAGCCAAGCCTCGATTAACGCATTCACAGCCGCCAAATCATTTTCATCGGCAAAATAATACCACGCCCCGCCTCTCGATTTACGATGCCCCTCCCCTTTTAAGGTATGGCTGTAGATCGTCCGCTGGTTCGATTTCAGCATGATTTTGGCCAAATCAATGATTTGGGTAGAAGTCAGATCGGTCGTAAAATTATCTCCCATTATGTCCATGAGTGCAGGTATTTTCGACCATTGATTGACTTGAGACGCCTTATCCATAATGGCATTCAAAAATACTTGGTGTCTTTCCGTCCGGCTCCTATCTCCTCCCGCATCTTCGCGGTAACGGACATAATTGAGCGCGTCCTTGCCGTTGTACACATCCTGCCCTGCCTTGACGACGAACTTCTCATGGTCGGGATCATCATTCACGAGATCTTCCGTGATCGGCAGCGGGATGCCGCCTATCGCGTCAATGACGTTCCGGAATCCATTGAAATTAATCGTCGCATAGTGATCCACGCGGGAGCCGAATAAGTTTTCTACCGTCTCCACCGACATCTTCGCGCCGCCGAATGCATAGGCATGCGTGATTTTGTCTTCCCACGGATCACCATTCTTCTTCGTCTTGCCTACAATAGGAGTGTACGTGTCTCGCGGGATGGATACCATCAGAATGGTTCCGTCCTCCGGGCGAATGACGGTATAGATCATCGTATCCGACCGGCCGATCTCATCCTCGCGTTGATCAACGCCGAGCAGCAGCAACGATAGCGGCTCTTCCTTCTTGTAGGTGGCAATCGGTTTGGCTTCACGTCCAGTAAGCGGTTTGTAGGAGTGATCGAGCTTCTCCTTCACCTGATCGGCGAAGAACAGATCGAATCCCCATGACGCCAGCCGCGTACGATTGGCATATCCGGCAACGCCGGATACAAGAACGACAGCGAGCAGCGCAGCCACCCATTTCCATCTACGTGATGTACGTGCCTCTTGTTGTTGTGTCATGAATGGCTTAACCCCTAACTCCTTTATCTATATAAACGGATCGCCTTTAGTTTAAACGATATAGCCAAGACGAAAGTTACAACTTGGTAACGATTGGATGCTTAAGGTTTGGTGAATCCCGCTGACAGTTTGTTCGATCGCGTGTCACTTGCCAAGCCTTGAGGGCATAGTTTGCCTTACTAACGAATAAGTAACACTAGGACATATTCGGGAAGGGAGACAAGTCTTATGCAGCCTTATATGCCGGACCGTTCATCGACCGGAATGGACCCCAGGCTGGTTGGTCTGCTTTGCTATTTCGGCCTTTGCATTACAGGTGTTATTTTTCTTGTCTGGGAGAAGCAAAGCCGATTCGTGAAGTTCCATGCCCTCCAGTCCATTCTGGTCTCAATCGCCTTGATGGTAATCAATATTGTGCTCGGCTTGCTGCCGATTATCGGGTGGATTATTGGCATTTTCTTCGCTCCGTTCTGCGTCATCCTCTGGATTGCCATGATGGCACTCGCCATGCGTGGACGCTGGTTTAAGCTGCCGCTTATCGGGGAGTATGCCGAACGCCAGTCGCAGTTGTTTTGATTCGTATCACAGTTAGAGCGACAGCAGCTGCAGTCGTTTACAATGCCAAGAAAAACAAAAACAGCCGACAAAGTCGGCTGTTCCGTTAGATCTTCCGTAAGCGTACATGTACGCGGGAAGACTATTCTGTTGTGTAAGGCAGGAGCGCTACTTGACGGGAACGCTTGATAGCGATCGTCAGGAGACGTTGGTACTTCGCGCTTGTTCCTGTTACGCGGCGTGGCAAAATTTTTCCGCGCTCGCTGATAAATTTACGGAGCAAGTCCGTGTCTTTATAGTCAATGTGCGAAATTTTATTAGCCGTGAAGAAGCAAACTTTACGACGTTTGTTACGGCCTTTACGACCGCCGAATTTGCGTTCTGGACGCTCATCGCCGCCTTCTCTTTGCTTGAAGCTCATATTCATCCGTCCTTTCAGTTAGAATGGCAAATCATCTTCCGAAATATCGATCGGGCGTCCGTCATCCGAGAACGGATCACGATTGTCGTTCCGCGAAGATCCTCCGGATCCACCAGATCGGCTTCCACCGCCGTAAGAACCGCCGCCGCCACCATAATTGCCTCCGCCGCCGCTGCCGCCCTGGTTTCCACCATAGCTGCCGCCGCCGCCTTGACCGCCACCGCCGCCGAAGCCGCCCGATTCTTCGCGCTGTCCGCCTTGTTCACGATTGGATTCCAAGAAACGAACGTTATCGGCAATTACTTCCGTCACATAGACGCGTTTGCCTTCGTTGTTCTCGTAGTTCCGCACTTGAATGCGACCTTCCACCGCCGCAAGACGACCTTTACGCAAATAATTCGCACATAGCTCAGCGAGTTGACGCCAGGTAACAACCGGAATGAAATCCGCTTCCCGTTCTCCGCCGCTTTGGAACGGACGGTCTACTGCAAGCGTGAATTGCGTAACCGCAACGCCTGCCGGGGTATAACGCATCTCCGGATCTCTCGTCAATCTGCCGATAAGAATAACACGGTTCAACATCGACATTCGCCTCCAATCAAACATTCCTTACGTAATGTAGACGACTTATAATTAAGCAACGTCTTTAACAACCAAGAAACGGATAACTTCATCCGTAATTTTCATGACGCGGTCAAGCTCAGCAACAACAGCTGGAGTGCCGTTGAAATGAACGAGAACGTAAATACCGTCACGAACCTTGTTGATCTCATACGCAAGGCGGCGTTTACCGATTACGTCTTGCTTTGTAACCTCTCCGCCGTTCGAGATGATTGCTTGGAACTTCTCGGTAAGAGCTTGTACCGTTTCTTGTTCCGCATCCGGACGAATGATGTACATCACTTCGTATTTGCGCATTCTGATTCACCTCCTTTTGGACTAGCGGCCCCCTCTAAGGGAGCAAGGAGCGAGTAATTCCTCGCATACCATAACACTATACCAAATCCTTATGGCTAATAGCAAGCAAAACAATTCAACTTTCGACATCCCTCATTCTGCCTTTCATGTTCTAGGCAAGTCCGCACACACTATTAGCCGGATGTCTTTCGTTCTGCCCATCACGGCTTATGAAAGATCATCCTCTATATATCCTTAAGGAGGCTGAATACTGTGGGTGAATGGACAGAGTTTCGACCTGGCGATCGCGCTCCGAATGAAGGCACTTATATTGAGGTTGGCGAGGCCGATTTCCATATGGGGATCAATAACCCGAAGAAAGTTCATCTCGATAAAGGCGCCAGGTTCCCGGAAACGTCTAACCATAATCGCAAGTGGACGCGAATGAAATAAAAAAGCCATGTATAAAAACAGCGCAGGCTGCTCATTCTAATTCATGACGGTGCGAAGAGAGGCGTGGTTCCGTTGAACCTAATGGCGCAAGGAACGCATGGTGATTTAGTCCACTAATTAAGCATGAACCAAGAAGCGAGGGGTTGTGCCAAAGACCAGCGTCTGTAACACAAGCACATCGGTTTAACCGATGACCGTGGTTTCTTCCTAAAGCTTATCTGTGACGAATTACAATCGATCAACCACCGTCGGAAAGGGCTCGCAAGAGCCCTTTTTCTATTTGTCTTCCCCATGAATCTCTGCCGAATGTTCGCCGCTTCCCCTCTTGCGATAAGCGCTTGCGTATTCGCTGTCATCTGTACCTTCCATTCCACGCTTACAGAACCTGCCGCTCACATCTAACTTCGTGACAAAGTGCCTGCGGAATGTTCTTGCTATACCTTTACCTGTCTGTCTCCTGCTCCTTGGCTGACCCTCAACTGCTCTTACCTCTTTGCATGAATCATTCATGCTCTTCACTGAACACATACAATGCATCGGTTGAAAAAACGCCTCACTCGAAGTCCAACTCCATGGGTGGTCTATCGCTTCATACGCTTGTCTTAGGACGCCGCAGTTCTGCCGGGAGCTGTGGTGGGGTATCTCGCCGTTCCATCGCGACATGCAGTGTGGCTCGGTCATATGGTAATGATCATGCGCCAGAGGCCAGCCTCGTGATCCGTGTGCACGCCTTGTGCTGCCCTACTCGATCTTATATTCCTGAGGGTCCTGTATGCTTCCGGCTTCCTTGAAGCTCTGCCCTTGAACCCCCATACCTACTGTGGCCATTATGAGCTCGCACAACCATCAACTTGCGACGACTGTGCCTGGTCTTAAGCAACAAAAAAAGCGACTCATCAGAGTCGCTTGATTGTATGTATGGCGGAGAGAGTGGGATTCGAACCCACGCACGCTGTGACACGCCTAGCTGATTTCGAGTCAGCCCCCTTGGGCCTCTTGGGTACCTCTCCAATTCGGTCAACGAAGATTATTGTAGCATGGTACTCGTCCAAATGCAAGCGCCCCGCAAAAGTTTTTTACATTTGCTTTACTCCTGCGTTTGTTCCGCTTCTCCGCCCTCCTGGGCTGCCTTCGAACGAAGCACCTTCTTCATATTCTTCTCAAACTTTGCCCGCGGTATAAGCACGCTGTGCTTGCAGCCGACACATTTGATTCGGATATCCATCCCCATCCGGATAATCTCCATCTCATTCGTGCCGCACGGATGCTGCTTCTTCATCTGTACCACGTCGCCAAGATCGAACTGTTTGCGTTCCATTCGCTTACGCTCCCCTTCTGGCAAGGTGCGAACGTGCGCCTTAGCCTAAGCATCATTTCATCTATTATACGATGACCTGCTCATAACCTCCACCCTCAGATGGACGAAATAATCCGCGGATCTCCACTTTTTCTTCCGTAATGACATGGTGGACCATCTGCAGATCTTCTTCGGCAAAATGAATGGATAGCGCGCAGCCTGCCGTTATTTCTTTCGGCGTGGGACAAATATCTATTTCAATGTCCACGTACTCTAGCAGCATCTCCGCACGAAGCGCCTGCTGCGTTGAATCAAATGCGATAAGCACAAGCTTTCGTCCCCTCTAACGAAAAGTAGCGTTTCTCCTTATGGGCAAGTATAAAATGGTTGTCCCAACCATATACTAGCTAGTAAACAACAATAAAGATCCTATGATCTTAGGAAGCCGGATCTAAGAGATTGCGCTGTTGATAGAATGCTAGAGATGCCGACGCGCGGGCTCTTGCTCAATTAGGCGGGAGGGATTTCCATGAAACTGACGGGAATGAAAGACAATCCATTCAAAGTACCTTACACGGAGCCGAATGTTACCGGTCTGTTGATCAATCGACTGACGCACTTGCTTGCTGACGTCCCGGATCATGCCCGGATCGTCGTCGTCTGTGTAGGCACCGACCGCTCTACCGGTGACGCGCTCGGCCCCTTGGTCGGCACCTCTCTGAGCAAATATCGCAGCCGCTACTTCGATCTTTATGGCACGCTCGAGGATCCGGTTCATGCCATGAATTTGGATGATACGCTCCAACGAATCAGCCGCCAAGTTCGCAATCCTTATATTATCGGCATTGATGCCTGTCTAGGTCAGGTATCCAGCGTCGGCAGCATCCAGGTCGGGACAGGCCCTGTTCGCCCCGGCGCAGGCGTGAATAAAGAACTGCCGCCCGTCGGCGATATTCATGTTACGGGTATCGTTAACGTAGGCGGCTTTATGGAATATTTTGTTTTGCAGAATACGCGTCTTCATCTCGTCATGCGGATGTCAGACGTCATTTCACATAGCCTTTTCTCGGCCATCATGAAGACGGTCCGCCCTACGATTCCTGCTTCAACGCAAGATTGATTGCCATCTTCTCTTCCGGTGTCAACGGATATTCAGAATCTCTCTGCTTTACCGGCTTCGCATACACATACGTCGTCTCTCGGTTATGCAGTCCGCTTAACACGAAGCCTTCTTCCTCATCGCTAAGCACCGCCAGAGAGAAGCTGAGATTGCTTCCGCCGTCTGTGAAGGCGTTATAGCGATGAACCGCAACATTGCCCTTCTTCGATTTGGCGTTCTGACTCAACTGGCCCAGCTGCGTGCGAAGCTGAGCGAGTTGTTCATCCTGCTCCTGGATCCGCGACTTAAGACCGAGGATGACTTGTTCCAAATCTTCTACGCCTGCTCCGTCCATAAACTGCGTATAGCTTTTACGCAGTTTTTTCAACTTGCTGCCTATCACGAACGACCGGATCAATAAAATTAGTACCAGCGCTGCAAGTCCGATCGTTACCCCATCCATAGGCTGCAATGTCCACTCTTCCATCAGTTTGTTCCGCTCCCCTGTCTGCCTGCTTACTGTTATTGATAATGCTGCTTGATTTCTCGGATCGCATCTACGAATGCATCGGCTTCCGCTTCTGTCGTGAAGCAGCCCACACTCGATCGAATTGCGCCTGTCTCCAATGTTCCGGCTATGCCATGGGCAAGCGGCGTGCAATGGAATCCCGAGCGCACGGCAATTCCGTAATGCTGATCAAGGATAAAGGCGGTCTCCGAAGGATCCACATTCTCCACGATAATGGATACAATGCCCGAGCGATTCTCTCCCAGTGCCGGGCCTAGTATGCGCACGCCAGAGATAGACAATAGCCCTTCCATCATGCGTTGGGTTAATGCCCACTCCTTAGTATGTATCTTTTGCGGTGTCTCATGCAGGACGTACTGCACGCCCGCTTTCAATCCGGCTAATCCCGATGTATTAGGGGTCCCGGCTTCATAGCGATCCGGTCTCACAAGCGGCTGTTGAGGCGACTCCGATTGACTGCCCGTTCCACCATGCATAAGCGGTTCCAAATCCAGGTCTGGGGCGATGTACAATCCACCGGTCCCTTGGGGGCCTAGCAAGCCTTTATGTCCAGGGAAAGCGAGCATATCGATTCCCATAGCTGCCACATCAATATCGATTGTCCCCGCACTCTGCGCGGCATCTACGAGCAGCTTAACGCCGTTGGCTTTGGTTATAGCGCCAATATCGCCAACCGATATGACCGACCCGAGCAGATTCGAACTATGATTAACTGCAACCAGTTTGGTCGTTGAGCGTATCGCGTTTTTCACCAGATTCGGATCTAGATAACCTTTATCATCGGGTTCCAGGTACGTAACATCGATCCCTGCTGTTGCCTTGAGATATTCCAACGGACGGCGAACCGAGTTGTGCTCTACCGCTGTAGCGATAACGTGGTCCCCCGGCGTAACCAATCCTTTGATCGCCATATTAAGTCCCATTGTTGTATTCAAGGTAAAGGCAATATCATTCGGATTTTTAATCCGGAAGAGCTTAGCTAATTGTTTGCGGGTATCAAACAAAATTCGGCTAGCCCGAACCGCCATCTGGTGGCTTCCTCTGCCCGGGTTTGCCGAATCGTTCTCCATGGCTTGGACGACAGCTTCGATCACGCCAGGTGCCTTCGGCCACGAGGTTGCAGCATGGTCCAAATAAATAATCGGGCGTGTTTGCTCCTGATCCATCTTTCTCCCCCTCCCTCTCGTTTGTTCCGCAACTTAATAATAGCATACCGAAGCGGCATCTTCATCTTCCTCCTCCGCTTCGGTATGCTATCTGATTTAAGCCATTAGTCGCAGCATTTCGAGCAAACGCTCTAGATCCTGCTTGTTGTAATACAGCAGCTCGATACGTCCTTTATCCTTCTGCTGTTTAATTTTCACTGTTGTTTTGAATTGATCGCGCAGCGTATCCTCGACTTGTTCAATATAAGGATCGCGTTTTTTGGCGGCAGGTTTCGTCTTAAGCGGCGTCTGCTGATCCAGCTTCTGAATCGCTTCCTCCAGATCGCGTACACTCCACTCGTTACGAATCGCGATTTCCGCCAACTCTTTTTTACGCGAGTCTTCTTTAACCCCGACGAGCGCTCTTGCATGTCCCATCGATAATGTTCCACGTGAAACATTATCTTTGATCTCCTCAGGCAGCGATAACAAACGCAAAAAATTCGCGATATGAGAACGAGACTTACCTACCTTTAGTGAGAGCTCTTCCTGGGTCAAATCAAACTTATCCATGAGAGCTTGATAGGCCAAGGCAAGCTCGATCGCATTCAGATCCTCGCGCTGCAAATTCTCGATCAGCGCGATCTCCATCACTTGCTGATCCGAGAAATTCCGTACGACAGCCGGAATAGAACTATTACCGCACAGCTGTGAAGCGCGGAAACGACGCTCACCTGCAATGATTTCATAACCTTTCAGAACCGTACGAACGATGATCGGTTGAATAACGCCATGCTGTTTAATTGATTCGGCTAGTTCTCTTATTGCATCATCATCGAATGTTTTTCGTGGTTGATACGGATTGGGTCTAAGATCACCTAATGAAACTTCAACGACCTTATCTTCTTCGCTAACTGAAAGAGATGGAATAAGCGCATCAAGTCCTCTACCTAGCCGCTTGCTCATACATAATCACTTCCTTCGCGAGTTCAAGATAAACCTCGGCCCCTTTGGATCTCGGATCATACGTAATAATGGCTTGTCCATGAGATGGCGCCTCACTTAAACGGACATTGCGCGGAATAATGGTCTGGTACACTTTTTGCTGAAAATACTTCTTCACTTCTTCAATAACTTGAATGCCCAGGTTCGTACGCGCATCTAACATAGTCAGCAATACGCCTTCGATTTGAAGATTCGTATTGAGATGCTTCTGCACGAGACGTACCGTATTGAGCAGTTGACTCAAGCCCTCTAGCGCATAATACTCGCACTGAATCGGAATGATCAGCGAGTCGGCCGCGGTTAAAGAATTGACGGTCAGAATACCGAGCGATGGCGGGCAGTCGATGAGAATGTAGTCATACTGATTCTTCACCTGCTGCAGCGATTTCTTCAGCTTCATCTCGCGGGATATTGTCGGTACGAGCTCAATCTCCGCACCGGCAAGCTGAATCGTCGCAGGAATGATGCTTAGCCCTTCAATGCTTGTGGCAATGGTGGCATCGCTAGGGTGGACATCATTAATGAGAATATCATATACATCATGCCGAACATCAGCTTTATTAACGCCGACCCCGCTTGTCGTATTGCCTTGCGGATCAATATCGACCAACAGTACTTTCTTGCCTAGTGTGGCGAGGCAGGCACCCAGATTGACAGACGTTGTCGTCTTACCGACACCGCCCTTCTGGTTGGTTATCGCAATCGTTTTAGACAAACCGTTCACCTCTATGTTGATAGCTTGTCGATCTTCACCCGTGACACACAAGAGTTGCCTTTCCGATACCTTCTTTAATACCTTCTCTCGAACCTTCTAGAAGAAATTGGAATAGTCGTCCATTATCCATCACGCAGCGCATCTCGTCGCCGATTATCTTCATTATCAAATGCAGTCGATCGCACACTTCCCTGCAATCTATCTTATTATACATTGATCGCAAAAAAACGACAAAACGGAACATTGCCTTAATCTCCGCTTTATCGCGATGAATGCTACTGCGACTGCATATCTTGTACGATAGTTGTAAAAATGGCGATGCCGCCCTTACACAGGACGGCTGGTGTTGAACAGATTAATGTTCGTCTCGACTTCTCTATTCTCTCATGTTTCTCTAGTATTCGCTACTATATGAAGAAAGTTTCATAATATCCCGGTCTTACCAATAGCATTTGTCCAACTTTAAACCTTGCCTTCACGCGAACGTTTCGGGATTTGAATGACAATCTCGTAATGATCTTCATAATCCTTCTCGTCCGTCTTAATCTGAAGCCCAGATTCTGTAACCATATCAATCGATTGGCGGATCGTATTGAGCGCTAGCCGAACATCCTTCGTGAATGAAACCCGCTTCGACTTTTTCATCTTCGCCGCTTCCTTATAGAAAGCGACACGGGCTTCGGTTTGTTTCACGTTCAATTCTTTGGTTACAACATCTTCAAGCACCTTTTGCTGCAGCTCATCCGTATCCAAAGCGAGCAACGCCCTAGCGTGGCGTTCTGTTATTTTCCGTTCGATAAGTGCATTCTTAACAGGCTCGCTCAAACCTAACAAGCGGATCTTGTTCGCGATTGTGGACTGGCTTTTGCCCAGGCGCTGCGCCAAGCTTTCTTGGGTTAACGAATGGAGATCAATCAGCTTCTGGTAAGCGACCGCTTCTTCGATGGCGGTTAGACCTTCACGCTGCAAGTTCTCAATTAGTGCAATCGAAGCCGCTTGAGAATCATTAAACTCACGGACGATAGCCGGAATCGTCTCCAGCCCTAGCTTCTTCACTGCGCGATAGCGCCGTTCACCAGCAATGATCTCATAACGTCCATTCCGCATCCGAACGACAATCGGCTGAATAACCCCATGTGTTCGAATCGTTTGAGAGAGCTCTTCAATACGCTCATCATCAAAAACGGTACGCGGCTGATACGGGCTCGTGTCTATCTCGCCCATTGCCACCTGCTTGACTTCGTCTTGATTGCTCTTTTGGTCGGCAAGACCAAATAAACGCGAAAATTGTTCTTTCATCTCGTCAACTACCACCCGAATTCAAAGTGCCGAGAATTGTCACTACACTAATTCTGCGGCTGCAAAATGATTTCCTGCTTGACAAGAAGCGATTAAATTCCAATTTATCGGCAAATGTTTCACGTGGAACATTTTGCTTCTCGTTTTACGCAATTGGCTGTTTTAAAGGAAGACCAGCTTTGCGCGGATATTTCTTAGGTGTTCCGTCCAACTTGTCCACGACGACGATATGCCGATCGGACTGCTCGAACGGTAGCTTCAAGTGAAAGGTGTTAGCTACCTTGCTTTTTAACTCAGACAAACTTCTAACGGACTCTTTGATCTCCTCTTGTGGATCGGCGCCTTTCATCGCTGCGAACGATCCGCCCTTCTTCACGAACGGCAAGCAGAACTCATTGAGTACATTGAGCTTGGCAACTGCCCTTGCCGTCGCCAGATCATAACGATCGCGATGACTGATATCGCGGGCAATATCTTCAGCACGTCCATGGACACAAGCTACGTCTTGCAGACCTAGCTGTTCCACAACATGAGTTAGGAACTGGATCCGCTTATTCAACGAATCCACTATCGTTACTTTCAAATGCGGGAAGCAGATTTTAAGCGGAATGCTCGGGAACCCTGCCCCTGATCCGATATCTGCAATCGACTGCACCTTGCCCATATTAACAAAGAACGCAAGGGATACCGAGTCGAAGAAATGCTTCTCGTAAACCGCTTCTCGCTCAGTAATCCCTGTCAAGTTCATCTTCTCGTTCCACTCCACCAGCAGGCGGAAGTAGAGACCGAACTGGCGCAGTTGCTCCTCGTTCAGCTCTACCCCCTTCTCTGCCATTAGAGGAAGGAACCACTCTGGTGCTTCATTCATGTTCTGTTACCCCCGCGCTGCAGTAACCCGATTATAATGTTCGAGGTACACGAGTAAAATCGATATATCTGCCGGTGTTACGCCGCTGATCCGTGATGCCTGCCCAATCGATAGCGGGCGGATATTCGTTAACTTCTGCTTCGCTTCCGAGGCCAGCCCATGAACGTCGCTATAATCGATATTGTCCGGAATCCGCTTCTTCTCCATCTTCGAGAGGCGTTCGACCTGAATAAGCTGTTTCTCGATATAACCGGCGTATTTGATTTGAATCTCGACCTGTTCCTTCATATCTTCCGTCAATTCTACGGGTGACGGTACGAAGCGTTCCACATGCGAATAGTTCACTTCCGGGCGACGAAGCAACGTAAGCGCATCGGTCGTAAATTGCAACGGTGCGGAACCAAGCTCAGCGAGCATATCCTGCACCGGTTGTTCAGCTTTAAGCTTCACCGATTTCAGACGCTCGATCTCTTCCTCGACGTATTGTTTCTTTTGCTGGAATTTCGCATATCGCTCCTCGCCGATCAGACCGATTTCATATCCAGTAGGCGTAAGACGAAGATCCGCATTGTCATGACGGAGCAGAAGACGATACTCCGCACGCGACGTAAGGAGGCGATAAGGTTCGCTTGTTCCTTTGGTGACTAGATCGTCGATCAGCACGCCGATATAACCTTGCGAACGTTCAATGATGACCGGCTCTTTGCCTTGCGCTTTACGTGCCGCATTAATACCGGCCATAACGCCCTGTCCAGCCGCTTCTTCATAACCGGATGTCCCGTTAATTTGACCGGCTGTGAACAGATTCGGCACGACCTTCGTTTCCAGCGACGGCCACAATTGCGTAGGCACGACGGCATCATACTCGATCGCATAACCGGTACGCATCATCTCGACACGTTCCAGTCCTGGAATGGAACGCAGAATTTGCAGCTGCACATCCTCCGGCATACTTGTCGATAGGCCTTGTACGTAATACTCCGACGTGTGCTTTCCTTCAGGCTCGAGGAAAATTTGATGCTTCGGCTTATCGGCGAAGCGAACGATTTTATCTTCAATAGAAGGACAGTAGCGCGGCCCTGTTCCTTCGATCGCACCCGAGAACATCGGCGCGCGATGGAGATTGTCGTTAATGATCCGGTGCGTTTCTTCCGACGTATAAGTCAGCCAGCATGGCAGCTGCTCGTTGTCCGAATACTCCGTCTCGAACGAGAAGAACTTCGGATTCTCGTCGCCTGGTTGAATTTCCGTTTTGTCAAAATCGATCGTGTCCTTATGCACGCGAGGCGGCGTCCCCGTCTTGAAGCGCACGAGTTCCAATCCCAGCTCCTTCAAGCTTTGCGATAGCCGCACGGAAGGTTGCTGGTTGTTCGGTCCGCTCTCATACATGAGCTCGCCCATAATAATTTTGCCGCGCAGATAAGTGCCCGTTGTCAGTACGACGGTCTTCGCACGGTATGTTGCCCCCGTCTTCGTAATGACGCCGACACATGCCCCATTCTCCACCAGCAGCTCTTCGGCCATCCCTTGGCGCAGCGTCAGATGCTCGGTCTCTTCGATCGTTTTCTTCATGGTATGCTGATAAAGGAACTTGTCGGCTTGCGCCCGCAATGCGTGTACCGCCGGGCCTTTACCGGTGTTCAACATCCGCATCTGAATGAACGTACGGTCGATATTGCGTCCCATCTCGCCGCCTAGCGCGTCAATCTCCCGAACGACATGACCTTTGGCCGGTCCGCCGATCGACGGGTTGCATGGCATGAATGCTACCATATCCAAGTTAATCGTCAGGAGCAGCGTCTCGCATCCCATACGCGCGGCGGCCAGAGCTGCCTCGCAGCCTGCATGGCCAGCCCCTATAACGATGACATCAAATTGTCCAGCTTCGTATCCCATCTGTCATTTCCCTCCTTGCCAGATCCGCTTCATCCTCTTTTTAACGTAAGGATTTCAAAACCAGAACTGGAAATTGCATTTTCTATTTATTTACCTAAACAGAACTGTGAGAAGATCTGGTCAATAAGCGACTCAGCTACCGAATCTCCAATAACTTCGCCCAATTGCTCCCACGCCGTTCTGACATCAATTTGCACCAGATCAATCGGAATGCCGGATGCTGTCGCTTCCATTCCGTCGATTAGTGACTGCTTAGCTTGATGAAGCAGCCCTATATGTCGAACATTGCTTACATATGTCAAATCCGCGCTCTCCAGCTCACCGCCGAAGAACATATCGGCAATCACCTTCTCGAGTTGATCTAACCCTTGCTCTTGCAGCACCGATAGTCGAACGATCGACTCCGGCTTGAATCGAGCGGCCAATTCCTCCGTATCCGCTACGACCGGAAGATCCGTCTTGTTCAGCAGGACGATCACCGGGCGACCGCCAAGCTGTTCGATCAATTTATAGTCATCCGCTTGCAGCGGTTCCGCTGCATTCACGACGAACAGAATAAGATCCGCATCCGTAAGCGCTGCACGCGAACGTTCAACCCCGATCTGTTCGACAACATCCGTCGTCTCGCGGATGCCCGCCGTATCAAGAAGTCGGAGCGGAATGCCGCCGAGCGTCACGAATTCCTCAATGACATCCCGCGTCGTTCCCGCAATATCGGTTACGATCGCTTTATTTTCCTGCACGAGCGCATTGAGCAGCGAAGACTTGCCGACATTCGGCCGGCCGACAATCGCCGTCGTAATGCCTTCCCTTAATATTTTGCCTTCGCTTGCTGTTTTTAGCAGACGGTCGATTTCCGCGACCGCTTCCTCGCTTTTTTCGCGAATGTAGCTGCTTGTCATCTCCGCAACGTCATGCTCGGGATAATCGATATTCACTTCAATATGGGCGAGCAGTTCCACCAAGTTATGGCGCAGCGCCTTCACCCGCTTCGAGAGCGTTCCCTCCGCTTGTTTCATCGCAACGGAGAACGCCCGATCCGACTTGGACCGGATCAGGTCAATAACGGCTTCCGCCTGAGCCAGATCAATTCGGCCGTTCAGAAAAGCGCGCTTGGTGAACTCGCCTGGTTCGGCTATCCGGACGCCGCCTTGACGAAGCAGCAGCTCCAATACCCGCTTCACCGCGACCACGCCGCCATGCGTGCTTAATTCTACAACATCTTCGGCCGTAAAAGAACGCGGTCCGCGCATCACCGTAAGCAGAATTTCTTCCACCTTCTCGTCCGTCTGCGGATCCACAATATGCCCGTAATGTACGGTATGCGACGACGCGTCAGCAATATTCGACTTGGACCGGAAGATTTTTGCCGATTCCGATACCGCGCCAGGACCGCTTACCCTTATAACAGCGATGCCGCCTTCCCCAACAGCTGTGGCGATTGCGGCGATCGTATCTTGGTTCATCATGCCATCTATACTCCCTTAAAAAAATGAGCAATGACAACTGTTGCATGCCATTGCTTCATCTCTCATTTATGCGACTACGATCTTAATGTGATGACGACCCGGCGATTCGGCTCGTCCCCCTTGCTGTATGTCTTCACCTTCTGGTGATTCTGCAGCTGGGCGTGAATGATTTTACGTTCCTGGGCCGGCATCGGCTCCAGCACAACTTCCTTCTTCGTGCGAATGACCCGGCCGGCAAGACGCTCGGATAAGTCCTCCAACGTCTTGCGGCGGCGTTCACGAAAATCCTCAGCATCAAGTACGATACGAAGATGGCTATTGGAATAACGGTTGGCTACGATATTGGCCAAGTATTGCATGGCATCCAGCGTCTGTCCGCGACGGCCGATCATTAGACCGAGATCTCCGCTTCCGCTGATCGAAAGAGTCGTCCCGTCTCGTGATACGGATTTCGACACCGACAACGTTAAGCCCATCGCTTGTCCGACCTCGATGATGAATTGCTCCGTCTTCTCGATCGGATCAGCCGGTCTCTCCACTTGCTCTGGTTCGGGATCCGGCAGCATCGTAAGTTCCACCCGGGCGGGCTTTGCTCCGATAAGGCCGAATAATCCTTTGGTCGGCGCCTCCATGACCGTCACGGTGACGCGGTCTTCGGTCGTTTGCAATTCCGTTAATCCCTTACGCACAGCATCCGCAATCGTTTTCCCCGATGCTACGATTTTCTTCATTTCGCAGGTGCACTCTCCTTATCCTTCGATGAGGAACGTACATACAAGAAGTAGTTCTGAATAATTGTATACACGTTACTGAAAATCCAGTAGAACGGCAGTGCAGCTGGAAGCGACAACGCCATAACGAAGATCAGTACCGGGAAAATCAGCATAATGCTGTTCATCGCCGGCATCATTGGATTGTTCTGGCCCTTCTGCTGCGATTGCATCATCTTCGATTGAATATACGTCGTTATTGCAGCGACCAGCGGCAGAACATACGCATACCAGGATTGATCGTTAACGGCAACCCCCATCTTAATGCCCAAGAACGAGTGTTCACGGATGGCAGGGTTCCAATAAATCGAGTTATAGAGCGCGATAAAAATCGGCATTTGCACGAACAACGGCAAGCAGCCTGCAAGCGGATTGACTTGATGCTGTTGGAACAGCTTCATCGTCTCTTCCTGCTGCTTCTGCGGATTGTCTTTATGTTTTTCTTTAATCTTCTGAAGCTCAGGCTGGATCGCCTGCATCGCTTTGGAACTGCGGTACTGCTTCAGTGTAAGTGGGAGGATCAGCGTACGGACGATAATAACCATCAGCAAGATCGCGAATCCATATTCGCCGCCAAACCAATCGGCGAAGGTATCCAGCATTTTGGCAAAGTAATACACGACATACTTCTCCCAGAAGTTCCCCTCAAGTAGATCGTCTGTCTCTACGGTGTGCGACGCTGACGGTGCGCAGCCCGACAAGAAGAGTGTGAGAAGCACTAGCGTGATTGCTGTGAACCAACTGCGTTTAGAAATACGGGACAACATGAAAACTCCTCTCTAGAGTACCATCGCATTCAAGCGCCGAGGGCTTCTGCACGAAGCGTCCCGCTCCCGATGCATACATTTCAAACTATAGCATATTTTATGAAACAAAGAAACAAGCTTAGGGCAGCACAAAAAACCGCCAAAACCGCCGTCATTTCGACGTTTTTAGCAGCCCCGCACGCTTCAGAACATGCAGGATGCTCTTCTCCAGTTCCTTGCTCTTCATCCCGACAGCCGGCTTCCTGACGATGAGGACGAAGTCGATGTGCTCCTGGATCCGATCCGCCTGCAAACGCACGATCTCTTTGGCCATCCGTCTCATTCGGTTGCGGACAACCGCGTTGCCGATTTTCTTGCTGGCCGACACGCCAAGGCGGAACGGTTCCGCTTTCGGCTGACGCGACCAGTAGACGACAAACTGGCTGTTAGCGAATGATTTGCCGTGCCGATAAATTCGGCTGAAGTCTTCCCGATTCCGTAAACGTAATTTCCTCTGCACGTCCTCTCGCTCCCTAAGCCTTCTATATATACCAGTATAGCCTGCTGACGCCAGCATAAAACGGTCCCTCTAGACCCGAACGTTTCTGCCAGGAGCCGGCTTGTCCCGTTCCAACCCTCATTTGGCATAAAAAAAAGACCACGGTACGTGGTCTTAAGCTTACGCGCTCAGTACTTTTCTACCCTTAAGACGGCGGGCAGCAAGCACTTTACGTCCATTCTTCGATGCCATCCGTTTACGGAATCCGTGCACTTTCTTACGTTTGCTTACGTTCGGTTTGAATGTCGGTCTCATATTGCACCTCCTGTTTCCATATTCCCTCGCCAAGCGACTTTCTATACATCGCCGATCGTACGACGGACTTCTGCTTAAATAAAAACGCTTTTTCCATTAAAGCATGTGCTGCACGCTTTGTCAACCTGAGCGCGCCATGTTAAAAGGCTTGTCTTCTATAAATGTATATAAACGGCGCCGGGGCAAAACCTAGCTGTGGATAAACTGTATTTTCGGGATAACCACAACGAATCTAATAACATGTGGATGATTAAAAAGGCCGCTTTGCAGCTTTTGTCGAAACCGCACACGTTATAAACAATATGTAGTATTGGTGATAAGTTTTATACACAACCTATAGAATTTGTGGATAGTCGGTGGCAAATCGTTGAAAACACAGGCCTCATTTGCTATGATAGTTATGTTTTCGATGTGGATAGTCAACCTTTTATCCCTATTTTATCAACAGGCTGTGGATAATACTGTGAACAACGTATTCCACCTATTGATATCTTTCCTTCGAATACTCTTTATACTGTGGATGAGCGCTTCCCGATACGGGTCTATTCGACATCACATGCATAGCTGCGCCGCAAAAGGGCGAATTGGATAAGGGAGTGACAATCTGTGGAAGCCCACACGAGCGATATGTGGCAGCAGGTGCTGTCGATCATTCAGACCAAGCTGAGCAAACCAAGCTTTGATACGTGGTTTAAGGCAACCAAAGCTTCCTTGCACGGAGAATCAATGGTTATCGTGACAGCACCAACAACATTTGCCGTAGAATGGCTGGAAAGCCGCTATACCAAACTAGTGCGAACGACGCTTCAGGAATATATGGGGCGTCAATTTGACATTAAATTTATCATTGAAGAGAACAAGCCGCCTGAGCCGATCGTCCAGGCTCCGGTTATAACGGCCGTCCCGGCTGCGCCGGAAGAGACGGTCCAACATATGCTCAATCCCAAGTACACCTTTGACACCTTCGTCATCGGTGCGAACAACCGCTTTGCGCATGCGGCATCGCTTGCCGTAGCCGAAGCGCCGGCCAAAGCCTATAACCCGCTCTTTTTATACGGGGGCGTTGGTCTTGGCAAGACGCATTTAATGCACGCAATCGGCCATTATATATTGGAGCATAATCCGAGTACGCGCGTCCTATACCTGTCATCCGAGAAGTTCACCAATGAATTTATCAACTCGATCCGCGACGACCGCGGCGAGAGCTTCCGGAACAAGTACCGCAGTATCGACGTGCTGCTCATTGACGATATTCAATTCCTCGCGGGCAAGGACGGAACGCAAGAAGAGTTCTTCCATACGTTTAACGCCCTGCACGAGGAACGCAAACAGATCGTCATCTCCTCCGACCGCCCGCCAAAAGAAATTCCGACCCTCGAAGAACGACTTCGTTCGAGGTTCGAATGGGGCTTGATTACCGATATTCAAGCACCGGATCTCGAAACGAGGATCGCCATCTTGCGCAAGAAAGCCCGTGCGGAGAACCTCGACATTCCGAACGAAGCGATGGTATATATCGCGAACCAGATCGATACGAACATCCGGGAGCTCGAGGGCGCGCTTATCCGCGTCGTCGCCTACTCCTCGCTTATTAATGCCGACATCACTTCACACCTGGCAGCGGAAGCATTGAAGGATATCATTCCGACCAGCCGGCCGAAAATGATAACGATGCAGGAAATCCAGCAGAAAGTCGGGGAGTTCTACGGACTGCGGATGGAGGAGTTCAAGGCGCGCAAAAGAACGAAGGCTGTCGCCTTCCCGAGGCAGATCGCGATGTACTTGTCGCGCGAATTGACCGATTTCTCGCTTCCGAAGATCGGCGAGGCGTTCGGCGGCCGCGACCATACCACCGTTATCCATGCCCACGAGAAGATTTCGCAGCAGCTGAAGAGCGATCCGGACCTGTTCAAGATCATTCAGACGCTCACCGAGAAAATCAAAAACCACTCGTAACCGACAGGTTCGAGCGGTGCTTCGACAAGCGCGCGCATACGAGCAAAGTTATGCACGTGTGTATAGTTTATACGTACAAGCCTATGCACAAGCTATTAACATGTGGATAGGCTTGATTTATCAGCATCTGAAGGGCTTATCCACATATTCACCGCCCCTACTACTACTTCTACTGTTTTTTAAAGAAAATCATCATCATAGAACAACGTCGAATATCGTCATCTGAACCGACAACCGTTCTCCAAATTATGAGGAGTGAAACAATGAAATTAACGATCCGCAAAGACGAATTGAATGACGCGATCCAACAAGTATCCAAAGCCTCTTCGTCCAGACCTGCTATTCCAATCCTTGGCGGCATTAAATTCGATGTTACTCACCAAGGTATTACGTTAACGGCCTCGGATACCGATATTTCGATCCAGAGCTTCATCCCTGTCGAAATCGGTGATCAAGTTATCGCAACGGTCGACAAACCCGGCAGCGTCGTACTTCCAGCCAAGTTTTTTGTCGAGATCGTCAAAAAGCTTCCATCGGAGAATGTCGAAATCGAAGTGAAAGAACAGCATCAGACGATGATTCGTTCCGGCTCTACCGATATCCAGATGGTTGGTCTCGACCCAGAGGAGTTCCCGGTCTTGCCTACCATTGACCAGAGCGAGAGCATTTCAGTACCAGGCGATCTGATCAAATCCATGATTCGCCAGACTGTATTTGCCGCTTCCACTAGCGAGCAGACGCCGATCCTGACGGGCGTGCTCTGGAATCTTCAAGACGAACAGCTGAAATTCGTTGCTACGGATCGTCACAGACTGGCAAGCCGCGTAGCCTCGGTCGCAACCGACAGCGAGATGCGTTTTTCCAACATCGTCATTGCAGGTAAGACACTTGTCGAGCTATCCAAACTTGTAGCCGATGACAATAGTCTGGTAGAGATCGTCATTGCGGATAACCAGGTGCTGTTCAAAATCGGACATGTACTGTTCTTCTCCCGCATTCTGGACGGGACTTATCCCGACACTTCCAAGATTATTCCGCAGAACTTCAAAACAGAACTCGTTCTGCATACTAAAAAATTAACCGACGCGATTGACCGCGCGTATCTGATGTCCCGTGAAGAGAAAACGAATATCGTCCGGCTAGCCACGCTCGAGGACGGTACGATTGAAATTTCCTCGAGCTCGACCGAGCTTGGCCGGGTAACGGAACAGCTGGAAGTGAAATCGCTCAGCGGCGATCCGCTGCGCATTGCTTTCAACTCCAAATATATGCTGGATGCCCTCAAAGTCATCGACAGCGAATATCTATTCATTGGCTTTACCGGTCCGATGAGCCCGATCATCATTAAGCCGTCCGACCATCCGCACAGCTTGCACCTGATTCTTCCTTACCGGACGACCGGCTAAGAAGCTACCCGAACATAGAGGAGTTTGAGCACCAGATGAAAGAAATTGCGATTTCGACCGAGTATATTGCCCTTGGCCAATTTTTGAAGTTAGCAGATTGCATCAGTACCGGCGGGGAAGCGAAGTTTTTCTTGCAGGAGAACGAAGTCATTATCAACAACGAGCCCGATAACCGCAGAGGCCGGAAGTTATACGCTGGCGATCAGATTGAAGTAGGCGAATTCGGCAAGTTCACAGTTGTTAAACGTTAATTGCGTTATCGGTAACGCAAAAGGCCCGAGGCGGGCCGGGAGGTTCCAGTGTGTACTTAAATTCCATTCAACTGCAGCATTACCGTAACTACGAGCAGCTGGAACTTGCGACCGACAGCCAGGTGAACCTGTTTGTCGGTCCGAATGCGCAGGGCAAGACGAATCTGCTGGAATCGATCTTTGTCCTGGCGCTTACGAAGTCACATCGGACGAGCAAGGATAAGGAGCTAATTGGCTGGCAGTCCCAGAATGCGCGGATACGGGGCGAAGTAGAGAAGCGCTACGGCAAAGTGACCCTTGACCTGAGTTTATCCGGCCAGGGGAAGAAGGCTAAGATCAACGGGCTCGAACAGCGGAAGCTGAGCGATTTCGTTGGCGCCCTCAATGTCGTGATGTTCGCGCCTGAGGATCTCGAAATCGTAAAAGGAACGCCGGGCATACGCAGACGGTTTCTCGATATGGAAATCGGACAGGTGCAGCCCGGTTATTTGCATACGCTCGGCCAATACGCGAAGGTGCTTGTCCAGCGCAACAACTACTTGAAATCGGCAACACCAGGCAGCGTCAATACAAGCATGCTTGATATATGGAATATGCAGCTTGCTGAGTATGGTGTTAAAATCATGAAAAAAAGGGAAAACTTTATTTATAAACTACAAAGATGGGCCGAGCAGATCCATGCTGGCATCACGGGCGGCTCCGAGGAGCTGACAATTGTCTACCGCCCCTCCTTCGATACGGACGGGGAGAAAGAAGAATCTGTTTTATTCGATCAATTTATGATAAAGTTAACACAGGTAAAGGATCAGGAACTGCGCAGGGGGATGACGATGGTTGGCCCCCATCGTGACGATATTGCCTTTTTCATTAACGGCAAAGAAGCGCAGGTATACGGGTCCCAAGGTCAACAGCGGACAACGGCCCTATCGCTGAAGCTTGCGGAGATCGAGCTGATCCACGAAGAGATCGGCGAGTATCCGCTTCTGCTGCTGGACGATGTCCTGTCAGAGCTCGACCAGAACCGGCAGACACAACTTATCGAGACTTTCCAGAACAAAGTGCAAACGTTCGTTACGACGACCGGACTTGAGAGCGTCAATATCGCCAAGCTGCACGATTCCCGAATCTATGAGGTACGGGACGGCCAGGTTGTGCGGTAGCGGCGCTTCTGCCACTACTATTGTTTCAGCCAAGGAGGCATAGCCATGTACATTCATTTGGGTGGGGAAAAGATCATTCGCGCTGCGGAATTGGTGGCGATCTTCGATATTTCCATTGAGCAATCCTCCAAGCTGTCCAAGCAGTTTGTAGCACAGGCCCGGAAACGCAAAGACGTAGAAGTGATAGGCGAAGAAGAAGCGAAATCGATTGTTGTGACGGAACACAAAATCTACTATTCGCCGATCTCGTCCTCCACGCTTAAGAAGCGATCGCATCATTTTGCGACAACATAATAGAGCAAAACATGAAGCGAGAGGCCCCAAGCCTTGCGAGAAGCCGGCGCTGGTATGCCTTATAGACTAAGGCGCACCTTGGGAAGAGCAGTTGAGAGGAGCAGTGAATTCAAGCATGTCGTTGAATCAACACACCTATGATGAAAGTCAGATACAGGTTTTAGAAGGACTTGAGGCGGTTCGCAAACGTCCAGGCATGTACATCGGTTCGACGAGTACCAAGGGTCTTCACCATCTTGTATGGGAGGTCGTCGATAACAGTATCGACGAGGCACTGGCTGGTTTCTGTACGCGGATCGACGTCAATATTCATGAAGATAACAGCATTACCGTTGTCGATAACGGCCGCGGCATCCCTGTCGGCGAGAACGTCAAGCTGAAGAAATCGACCCTTGAAGTTGTTATGACCGTCCTTCATGCCGGCGGTAAGTTCGGCGGCGAAGGCTACAAGGTTTCCGGGGGCTTGCACGGCGTAGGTATCTCTGTCGTGAATGCGTTGTCCGAGCAAGTTACCGTAACGGTCAAGCGTGAAGGCAAGGTCCATCGCCAGGAATACCGCCGCGGCGTGCCTCAGTATGAACTCCAGGTCGTCGGCGATTCCGACGATACGGGGACGACGGTGCATTTTAAACCGGACCCTGAGATTTTCACAGAGACGACGGTTTACGAGTACGAGATTCTGCAAGGACGTATTCGCGAACTAGCCTTCTTGAATAAAGGCATTGAGATTTGCCTGACCGACGAGCGTGCCGAGACACCTCAGACCCAGTCGTTCAAATACGATGGCGGCATTATCGAATTCGTTCAGCATTTGAACCGCAAACGCGAGATTCTTCATGAGCAGCCGATCTATGTCGAAGGCGAGAAGGATAATATCCAAGTAGAGGTTGCCTTGCAATACAACGACAGCTACACGGAGAACATCTATTCGTTCGCCAACAACATCAATACCCATGAAGGCGGCACCCACGAATCGGGCTTCAAGAGCGCCCTTACGCGTATTATTAACGACTATGCGCGCAAGACGAATCTGATCAAGGACAATGATTCGAATCTCTCCGGGGATGACGTGCGTGAGGGTTTAACGGCGATCATTTCCGTGAAGATTCCGGAGCCTCAGTTCGAAGGTCAGACGAAGACGAAGCTCGGCAACAGCGAGGTTCGCGGAATTGTCGAGTCTTTCTTCGCGGAGAAGTTCCAGGAGTTCCTAGAAGAGAATCCGTCCGTATCGCGCAAAATCATCGACAAGAGCTTGCAGGCTGCTCGGGCGCGGGAAGCCGCGCGCAAAGCGCGTGAGCTGACACGCCGTAAGAGTGCCCTGGAAGTGAGCTCCCTGCCTGGCAAACTGGCCGACTGCTCCTCGAAGGATGCTTCGATCAGCGAACTTTACATTGTCGAAGGTGACTCTGCGGGCGGTTCCGCCAAGCAAGGCCGCGACCGTCACTTCCAGGCGATTTTGCCGCTGCGCGGTAAAATTCTGAACGTAGAGAAGGCGCGCCTTGATCGAATCTTGGGCAATGCGGAGATCCGGGCAATCATTACGGCGCTTGGTACCGGCATTAGCGACGATTTCGATATTGCGAAGGCACGTTACCACAAAGTCATTATTATGACCGATGCGGACGTCGACGGTGCTCATATCCGTACGCTGCTGCTGACGTTCTTCTATCGCTACATGCGCAAGGTTCTTGAGGCAGGCTACGTGTACATCGCCCAGCCGCCGCTCTTCAAGATTGAGCGTAACAAGGTCATCCGCTATGCGCAGAGCGAGCAAGAGCGTGATCAGATCATTCGGGAATTCGGCGAAGGCGCCAAAGTCAACGTACAGCGCTATAAAGGTCTCGGCGAGATGAATGCTGGACAGCTGTGGGAGACGACGATGGATCCGGAGAGCAGAACGATGCTCCAAGTTTCGATCGAGGATGCTATTAAGGCCGACGAGATTTTCGAGACACTGATGGGTGACGATGTCGAACCGCGTCGCGACTTCATTCAGCAATTTGCAAAATTCGTCAAGAACTTGGATGTTTAGATAACGAACCGCTGCAGCGATCGTGTAGGCGCAGTAATTCAAATGTGGAAGAAGCCGATGGGTTACAGCGCCCAGCCGGCTTCTTTTTGCATGTAGGTTTTAGCTTCTTTTTTTCTTGCGCGTGAAACGGCCGTAGTGGACACAGTAGCGATGGATTTTACGGAAGACGGCAGAGTCGCCGATTTTGCGAAAAATATACGGGTCCGGCAACGTGTTCACTTCCAGCACCCAAGGCTTCAGCCTCCGGTCGACGGCGATGTCGATTCCGATCTCTTTTAGCCCGGGGTAGCTCCCTTGCAGCTGTTTGGCGATTTCGGTTCCGAGCAGCTTAAGACCAAGCTGGAATTCGGCGTACTGGCTTCCAGTTGTATGCGGACTCATCAGCGTCCCGACGGACATAAGCGTACCGCCGCTGTGGTAGTTGGTCACGATTTTCTCCGGATGGGACAAGCGGCCGATAATGCCGGTCGTCTCCCACTGGTTCTTCGGATTTTTTTGGACCATGACCCTAATATCGAATCTTCGCTTGTGATACTCGAGCAAGTGAATGCCGCGCTGAATCAAATATTTCCGTTTGCCGATGACATGAGACAGAGAAACGGCCATACCCTCGAACGTCGAGAAAGTATGTTTTTTGGTGCCGAGCTGGTAGCTGAATTCGCTGTCGGACAATTTGCTGGAACGGATAACCCCTGTTCCGAATGTCCCTTGGTCAGGCTTGATGTACACCATGCCGTGCTCGTTCAGCATGTTTTTCAACGTTTCCGTGCTCCAGAACACCGTTTCCGGAACATGACTGGCTAATGATTCCGACTTCAGCAGGGCTTTTGTTTTTGCCCATTTGCTTCGTACCCTCTGGATAGACAAGGTCGCTCCGCCTTTCAAAAAGATAAGGATGCTAGAAGGAAAGCAAGCAAGACAAAGAGACGAAAATAATGATATAATATTAGGGATAATGCCTATTTTGCGTTCAAATTTATCCCCGTTTTAGTGTATGGTGCACGTCGCTCCGACGAGAGGGCTTGAACCTACGTTAATAGCCTGTCGGGATGAATACCCGTATAGCAAGGCACAGTCATTGTCGGGATGGTTTAAGACGATCCGTATAATGAGCATACTGTAATGTTAACTTGTTCATTTGCGAGATGAATGTGAGGCTCCTAACAGAGCTTCATCAACATATAGCGCCCGCTAGTCAGAACTTGCAGCAGCTGCTGTATAGGTCTGCTTGCGACGCAAGCTTGGGGCTTTTCACGTTTGAGGCGGCCAGGCGGCGCAGAATTTTAGGAGGTTTCCGATGGCGGAAGAACAACATTCGCAGATTCATAACCGCGATATTGGTACCGAGATGCGCGATTCGTTTATGGACTATGCGATGAGCATCATCGTGAGCCGTGCCCTTCCCGATGTCAGGGATGGACTTAAGCCGGTTCACCGCCGCATTTTGTATGCGATGTCCGAACTAGGCATGTCACCAGACAAGCCGTTCAAGAAGTCAGCGAGGATCGTTGGCGAAGTTATTGGTAAGTACCATCCGCACGGCGACACTGCCGTCTATGATTCGATGGTACGGATGGCTCAAGACTTCTCGCTGCGTTATATGATGGTCGAAGGCCATGGCAACTTCGGTTCGGTCGATGGCGATATGGCAGCGGCAATGCGTTATACCGAGGCGCGCCTATCGAAGATCGCTATGGAGATGCTGCGCGATATTAACAAAGAGACGATTGATTTCGTCCCGAACTATGACGGGGAAGAGCACGAGCCTGTCGTACTGCCGGCGCGGATCCCGAATTTGCTGGTTAATGGCGTATCCGGTATTGCCGTCGGTATGGCCACCAATATTCCGCCGCATAATTTGAGCGAAGTTATCGATGGGGTACAAGCATTAATCAAGAACCCGGATATTACGCCGATCGAGCTGATGGAGTTTATTAAAGGACCGGACTTCCCTACCGCGGGTTTTGTCATGGGCCGGGAAGGTATTCGCCAGGCTTACACTACAGGCCGTGGATCGGTGACGATGCGTGCCCGTACCTTGATCGAGGAGAATGGCGGCAAAGCCCGTATCGTCGTTTATGAGCTCCCTTACATGGTCAACAAAGCGCGTCTGGTCGAGAAGATCGCAGAGCTTGTTCGCGAGAAGAAAGTCGAAGGCATTACGGACCTTCGCGACGAGTCCGATCGTAACGGTATGCGCGTCGTCATCGAGCTGCGCCGTGACGTCAACCCGAACGTCGTGTTGAACAATCTGTACAAGCAAACGCAGTTGCAGACCAACTTCGGAATCAATATGCTCGCGATCGTCAACAAAGAGCCGCGCGTTTTGAACTTGAGAGATACGCTCTATTACTACTTGCAGCACCAGATCGAGGTTATCCGCAGACGTACCGAGTACGATCTGAAGAAAGCCGAAGCCCGCGCGCACATTCTCGAAGGGTTGCGCATTGCCCTTGATAATCTTGATGAGGTCATCGCGCTGATCCGTGCTTCCAGAACGACGGATGAGGCGCGCGAAGGGCTCATCAATACGTTCGCATTGAGTCATGATCAGGCGCAGGCGATACTCGATATGCGTCTTCAACGCCTCACCGGCTTGGAGCGCGAGAAGATCGAAGCGGAATATGCCGAACTGCTCAAGAAGATTGCCGAGTACAAAGCGATTCTTGCCGACGAGCAGCTGGTGCTTGAGATCATCAGCGAGGAACTCAATGAAATCAAGGAACGCTTTGGCGATGAACGCCGCACGGAGATTACGCTGAGCGATGAAGAGATTCTTGACGAGGATCTTATTCCTCGTGAGGATGTCATTATCTCCATTACCCATTCCGGGTATATTAAGCGTCTGCCGGTTACGACTTACCGCAGCCAGAAGCGCGGGGGCAAAGGTATTACCGGTATGGGAACGAAGGATGACGACTTTGTCGAACATCTCTTTGTATCCAATACCCACCATTACCTCCTGTTCTTTACGGACAAAGGTAAAGTGTATCGCCTGAAGGCTTACGAAATTCCGGATCTTAGCCGTACGGCACGCGGAACGCCGATCATCAACCTGATCCAGATTGAACAGGGCGAGACGGTGAACGCAGTCATTCCGGTTGAAGCATTCGAGCCGGATCGTTATCTGTTCTTTGCGACCAAAGAAGGGGTTGTGAAGAAGACGCCTCTGGATGATTACTCCAACATTCGTAAGGTTGGTCTGATTGCGATCAATCTGCGTGAGGAAGATGCCCTCATTGGCGTTAAGCTGACAGATGGCAATCAAGAGATCATCATGGGTACAAGCCAGGGCATGTCCATCCGCTTCCAAGAGCAGGACGTCCGTTCGATGGGCCGTAGCGCAACAGGGGTAAAAGGTATCCAGACTGACGATGGCGACTACGTGATCGGCATGGATGTAATTGTTCCGGATCATGAGGTGTTGATCGTTACGGCCAAAGGCTATGGCAAACGGACGCCAATTAGCGAGTACCGGGTTCAGACACGCGGCGGTAAGGGCATTAAGACGCTCAATGTGACCGAGAAGAACGGAACGGTTGTTGCGCTCAAAATCGTTCAGAGCGATGAGGATCTCATGATTATGACCTCCTCGGGTACGATGATTCGGACAAGCATGGACGGCATTAACACCATGGGCCGTAACACAGTCGGCGTTAAGCTGATTCATATCCGTGAAGATGATGCGGTAGCTACCGTTACCCGTGTAGCCCGCAGCGAAGAAGAAGCAACGGATGAAGAAGAAGGCGAAACTCCGGAAGAAGGATCGGCACCGGCGGAATCGGAAGAATAAGACGTGAAGAACAAGGCAGATGGGGGCTTGGAAGATGGCAACGGTAGCAGTCACGCAAGTTAAGCTAGGAGATAAGCTGACGGAAGATGCATTGACTCCGCTCGGCAGCGTCCTTTTCCACAAAGGTAAAGTCATTACTGGGCGAGAACTGGACATTCTGCAAGCTTTTCTCGTGCCTACCGTTACCATTGAATCCGAGGCTCCGGCTGAGGAAGAAGAGGTCAAGCAGTCAGGCAGCGCAATCGCGAAGGGGGAGCTGCCTGCCGTTCAGACAGGCCTAACCGAGCAATACGGTTTGACGGTGAAACTGCTTAAGCGTGTCTACAGCCAGACAATGAGCGGACAACTGATCCCTGTTCTTGATCTGCGCAACCAGATGGAAGCACTTCTCGCCCATATTGACGACTATCGAATACTCAACTTCTCGCCGCTTGTCGTACAAGATGACGATTATATTCAACATAAGAGCGTCATGTCGGCGATGAGTTGTTATTTGCTCGCACAATGGGTGGGGCTTCCTAAGAAAGATTGGATGCCGGTTGCTTTGGCGGGACTGCTTCATGATATCGGCAATGTAAAGGTAGATCGGGCAATATTGGAGAAGCCGGACTCTCTTACGTTAAGTGAGGTTGAGGAGATGCGGCGCCATACTGTATTGGGCTATCAGTTGCTGAAGAATGTAGCTGCGCTTAATGAAGGCGTGAAGCTAGCTTCGCTGCAGCATCATGAGCGCGTGGACGGGAGCGGTTATCCGCTTGGTATTATGGGGGACAAGATTCATCCTTATGCCAAGATTGTCGCGATAAGTGATATCTTTAATGCCATGACCATGAAGCGGGTCTATCGCAAGGCAGCTTCGCCTTATTTGGTACTAGAGCAGATCCAGAAGGATTCGTTTGGCAAGCTTGAGCCTGCCTATGTTCAGATCTTCATCGATAAAGCTACGCAGTTCCACAACGGTACAATTGTGCGCCTTAGTGATGACCGTATTGGAGAGATTGTATTCTCCGATCGCAATCATCCGACTCGTCCGTGGGTATCGGTCAATGGAACCATCGTAAACTTGACTAACGAGCGACAGCTGTACATCGAAGAAATCATGTCGCGTAATGATAAGTAGCCGTATTCTCAAGCGTGAATATTAGATCTGTGCTTTATGACAATAGGCCATTTTAAGGCTGTCATAGAGCACGGATCTTTTCTTTGAAGAAAGTTATAAAAAGTGCTTGCAATTAGTTTAATACCTATGATATATTATAAAAGTCGCCGCTGAGCAATACGGCAGACATTGAGAAATCTGGTGAATGCTGCATTCCTGATCTCGCGATCATGAACGCAAACCAATCACCGTTTGTTCCTTGAAAACTGAACAATGAGCGATATGTTTTATAGCTAGTTAAGTAATGAGCTAACAAGCTTCTTTACTTGATGGAATGCTGATCGACCTTCGGGTCGCTCAAACCAATCCATCTTTTATGGAGAGTTTGATCCTGGCTCAGGACGAACGCTGGCGGCGTGC
>NZ_JACHXK010000006.1 GCF_014192105.1 Paenibacillus phyllosphaerae
TATTAATGGTTACTTCCATTATACAACATTAACGCGGTGTCGTGTTAAATTCATTGAGCATAAGAAAGGCTGTCGAGACTTTCTCGACAGCCTGACTGCCTGAGCATGGCTCGGCAGTCTTTTTTTCGTGCATTTTGGGGCGTATTTACGATGGATGTATCGCGCGTGCTACATTAAAAGAGGCTCGTTACGATCTTGGCGCGTGAACTTTTTTCGTTGCAGGTTGAAATCAGATGTGTTATCATCATGTTAAGGGTTAACTCTATGTAAATGGTTTATATAAATGCAGGTTAGAGATACCGCAAAGGGAGTGGCAGGCATGAAGCTAGGCATTATCGCGCAGCCGGTCGAGGAAAGCTTCAATCGGGCGCAGCGTATGGGATTGGAGTTCCTGGAGTTCTGCATTAATGAAGGAAACGACGGCGAAGACTTCTACCGCAGCAGAGCGCAGATCAAGGAATGGATGCAAGTATATGGCCAGCAGATCGCCTCGGTCGGCCGTTGGAAATCGGTCCGGATCGATCAGGAAGGCCGCGTAATTCCGAGCGAGCTCGAGATCTGCCGTAAGCTCATCGATACAGCCAGCGATCTCGGCTGCGAGAATGTGGTCGTTGGATGCAATTACGTCGAGGAACGTTCCTATTACGAGAACTGTACGTCTGCCATTGCATTTTTCACCATGCTCATGGAGTATGCGCAAGGCAAAGGGGTTCATATCTCCACTTACAATTGCCGTAAGGTGAATTTCGTCCATAATCCTGCAGCATGGACGATCATTCACGGCCATCTGAAGGAACTGGGCATTAAGTTCGATCCATCGCACAGCCGTTATTTTGGCGGAGACTACTTGCAAGAGACGCTCGATTGGGGAGATCGGTACCGGCATGTCCACTTGAAAGGTTCGATGATCGTGGGGGGCCAGCGCGTCGACGATCCGCCGGCAGGACTGGATCAGACCGATTGGAAGACGTTCCTGTCGCTGCTTCGCGTGAAGGGCTACACGGGCGGACTCAGCATTGAACCTCATTCTCCGGTATGGACAGGGGAGCTGGGGGAACAAGGCATTCAGTATACGATTCGCTATATGAACGAGCTTTTGTTCCGGGGATAGATGATCGGATCGACCACTAAGGAGGCGGCATGAGGATGGAGAAACTAAGATACGGATTGATCGGGGCAGGCAGCAATGCCGAGAAGAAACATATTGCGGGTTACCGCGGTCTGCCACACGTCGAACTGGCGGCAGTGTGCGACGTGAATCCGGCTGCGGCTCAAGCACTGGCGGATAAATACGATATTCCGGCCGTCTACACGAATTACAGAGAGATGCTGGAGCGGGAGAAGCTCGATGTTGTAAGCGTATGCACGCCGAACTTCCTGCACGCGGAAATCTCGATCTACGCGCTGAGCCAAGGCGTCAACGTTCACTGCGAGAAGCCGCTCGCCGTCAACGAAGCGGAAGCGCGCGAGATTCTGGCGGCCAGGCAGCGATCCGGTAAGCAGCTGATGGTTGGCTTGAACAACCGTTTTACGAACGAAGCGGTGTTGGTGAAACAGTATATCGACGCCGGTTTGCTGGGCGATATCTATGAGGCCAAGGCGGGCTGGATCCGCAGAAGCGGCATTCCCGGACGCGGCACGTGGTTCACGAATCGCGCGTTATCCGGCGGCGGCGTCATGATCGACCTTGGCGTCCACTATCTGGATCTGGTGCTGTACCTCATGGGCATGCCGGAACCTGCCTACATCGCGGGGAACACCAGACAGACCTTTACGAACACCGATTCCCGCAATCGTAACGGATACAAAGGCAATCCGGCAGGGGTATTCGACGTCGAAGACAGCGCGGTCGGCTTCCTGAAACTTGCAAACGGCGCATCGGTCAGCTTCGAATTCAGCTGGGCGTCCAATATTGAGCAGGATCGCGCTTACTATGAGCTGATCGGAACCAAAGGCGGCGTTAAATTCGAGAACGGCAAGCTCAGCTTGTTCACCGAGCAGTTCGATACTTGCATCGACATGCAGCCGAAGCTGAATCCGAACGTGAAGCGGCTGAATGAATTCGAGCATTTCACGGGCTGCATTCTCACCGGCCGTCAGCCTCTGGCGCCCGCGGAACACGGCGTCTACTTCATGTCGATCGTCGACGCGTTCTATCGGTCGGCAGCAGAGAATCGGGCGGTTACGTTCCAACCAAATCTAGTAGGCGCAAGGTAGCGGAAGAGGCCGAGTTATTTAAAGACGCAGGCGTTGCAGGGGCAGCGGGGTTGTGCTCGCACGGTTAGAGGGTTGAATTGCTCGAACTGGCTGATTCTTGGCTGAATAGGAATATACAACGATCACTTGCCGATTCTATCGGGGGTGGTCGTTTTTTGCGTTATGCGCCTGAATGACGTGATCGAAGAGGTCGAAATTGTGTTGTTACGAAGTCGAATACAGAGTAGTGAGGGGGACCGCATTTTTTTATGATGAATGTACAAACTTGCTTAAGACCGGAAGGAGAACCACTATGACGACGAAAACGATCGCGTCCTCTGACACGCAGCAAGCGGTTCGGAAAACACGCCGCAAATTCAAACCTTACTTGCCGATCCTGGTGATGATGCTTCCCGGCATGATCTACTTGCTCATCAATAACTACTTACCTATGTTCGGACTCGTCATCGCCTTCAAAGATATCGATTACTCAGGCGGGATCTGGGGGATCCTCGGCAGCGACTGGAACGGGCTGACCAACTTCAAGTTCCTGTTCCAAACGACGGACGCCTATATTATTACCCGGAACACGCTGCTGTATAATGGCACCTTCATCGTACTCGGCCTGATCCTGTCGGTCGGCGTCGCGATTCTGCTCAATGAAGTGAAGAACCGCTTCTTCTCGCGGGCGTATCAGACGGTCATCCTGCTGCCGTTCCTTATCTCGATGGTCATCGTGAGCTATCTGGTGTTCGGCTTCCTCGGCAGCGAGCAAGGTTATCTGAACAATACGATTCTGCCCATGCTCGGTCTTGAGCCCATCTCATGGTACATGGAGTCGAAATACTGGCCTTATATTCTTACCATCGTAAGCCTGTGGAAGTCGGTCGGCTTCAACTGCATCGTCTATCTGGCTGCCATTATCGGCATCGATCAGGAATACTACGAAGCGGCGACTTTGGACGGCGCGAGCAAATGGCAGCAGTTCCGTACGGTCACGATTCCGCTTATCGCGCCGACGATCATTACGCTGACCTTGCTTGCCATCGGACGGATTTTCTACTCCGACTTCGGCTTGTTCTATCAAGTGCCGATGAATTCCGGCATGATCTACGATACGACGAACGTAATCGATACCTACGTATTCCGCGGATTGCTCGTCAACAACGATATCGGCATGTCCGCCGCGGCCGGCTTCTATCAATCGATCGTCGGATTCATCCTGGTCATTCTATCGAACTACGCGGTTCGCAAATTCAGCAAAGATAACGCACTATTCTAAGACGAGGTGAGATGCATGAACAACAATGACTCGAAACTATGGCAGTGGATCTCCCATATCTTGCTGTCTGTATTATGTATCCTGTGCATCATTCCATTCATCCTTCTGATCTCGGCTTCGTTCAGCACGGAGAATGACATTCTGACGGATGGCTACGGCTTCATTCCGAAGCACTTCAGCTTGGACGCCTACAATTACCTGATCGGCAACATTTCGACGATTGGCAAAGCTTATGGCATCACCGTACTCGTCACGGTCGTCGGTACGTCCGTGAGCCTGCTCATGACGGCTATGCTGGGTTATGCGTTATCCAAAAAGGACATGCCCGGACACCGGATCTACGCTTTCCTCGTGTTCTTCACGCTGCTGTTCAACGGCGGTCTGGTACCGACGTACCTGGTCTACACGCAAGTATTCGATATGAAGAATACGATCTGGGCGCTGCTCGTTCCGGGCCTGCTCATGAACGGCTTTAACGTCCTGCTGGCGCGCTCCTTCTTCATGACCGCCATTCCGGCGCCGGTGCTCGAGTCTTCGCGGATCGACGGCGCCGGGGAGTACCGGATTTTCTTCCAGATGGTCTTGCCGCTCGCGCTGCCTATTATGGCGACGATCGGTCTGTTCACCGGCATCATGTACTGGAACGACTGGAACAATGGCTTGATCTACATTACGAACCCGGATCTGTACAGCATCCAGATGCTGCTGAACCAGATTATGCAGAATATCGACGCGCTCAAAAACGCGAACTCCGCGTATGGCGCCGGTGCTGCCCAAGTAGAGCTGCCGGGCGAAACGGCTCGTATGGCTATCGCCGTCATCGGCACGCTTCCGATTCTCATCGCTTATCCGTTCTTCCAGCGCTTCTTCGTGAAGGGCATCGCAGGCGGCGCGGTCAAAGGCTAATCGAACTTGAACGCAAAGGGGAACCGATCCATGCGCATTACGAATATGAAAACAAACCGAATCATCAATCCGCTCGGATTCGATCTAGGACAGCCTCGGCTGTCCTATGTGGTTATGGATACGGCTGCGACCAAACAAATCGCGGCACAGATCGTCGTCGCGCTGAATGATACGTTCGACGATATCGTCTTCGACAGCGGCAAGAGCGAATCGATCGACAGTCTTGCTTACGAGCTTCCGGTTACGCTTGCGGCCCGGACCCGCTATTACTGGCAGGTGACCGTATGGGGGGATAACGGCGATACCGCGACGAGCGATACCGCTTGGTTCGAAACGGCCAAGATGGAGGAAGACTGGCAGGCCAAGTGGATCGCGCCGGAGCTTGACCCCGAGATTCATCCCGTGTTGATGAAGAACTTCCGCGCGGAAGGCGAAATTAAGAGCGCCAGAGCTTATGTGTGCGGCTTAGGTTTATATGAGATGGAACTGAACGGCCGCAAAGCCGGGAACGAATACTTAACCCCGAATTTCAACGCCTATGACAAGTGGCTGCAATATCAAACCTACGATGTCACGGAACTGCTTGTAAAGGGAGACAATCAAGTCGAGATTGCGCTGGGCAATGGCTTATACAAGGGCCGCTTCGGCTTCAACGGCGGAGAGAGCGACTTCTACGGCGACCGGTTCGCCGCGTTATGCGAGATCGTCATCGCCTATGCGGACGGAACGACGGCAATCGTCAGCACCGACGAGACCTGGCGGGCCAGGAAGGGCGCGATCCAGGCGAGCAACTTGTATGACGGGGAAGTGTTCGATGCCACGTTCGCGGATACGAGCCGGTACGGCGTAACCGTTGCAGATATCGGATATGAGAAACTGACAGCGAGACTCAGTTTGCCGGTTGTGATCAAAGAGAGACTTACTCCGATCGAAGTCCTCCATACGCCGGCGGGAGAGACGGTGCTGGACCTCGGCCAGAATATGGTGGGCTGGGTAGAGTTCCGGACTCAAGCGCCGCAAGGGACGGAGATCCTTTTGCAATACGGCGAATTGCTGCAAGAGGGCAATTTCTATCGGGATAACTTGCGTACCGCACTGGCGGAATACCGCTTCATTTCGGACGGCGGCGAGCAGACGGTAAGGCCGCGTTTTACGTTCTTCGGGTTCCGCTATGTGAAGGTGTCCGGCTGGCACGGTGAACTGAAAGCCGAAGATTTTACCGGGTGCGTGCTGTATTCCGACATGGATACGACCGGGCATATCGAGACGAGCAATCCGCTCGTTAACCGTTTGTTCCTCAATGCGATGTGGGGTCAGAAGGGCAACTTCCTGGACGTGCCGACGGACTGCCCGCAGCGGGATGAACGTCTGGGCTGGACAGGAGATGCGCAAGTGTTCGCCGGGACGGCGACCTTCAACATGGATACGTACGCGTTCTTCGCGAAATACGGCTATGACCTGTGGCAAGAGCAGGCGGCTGCCGATGGCCGGGTACCGATGGTCGTGCCGAGCTTCAACTTGAAAGAAGGCGGTTCTTCCGCATGGGGCGACGCGGCGACAGTCATTCCATGGACGGTCTATCTGCAATATGGCGATAAAGCCATCTTGAAGCAGCAGTTCGCGAGCATGAAGGCTTGGGTCGACTATATGAAACGCGCGGACGACGAATCCGGCGGGAAACGTTTGTGGACGGTCGGCTTCCACTTCGGAGACTGGTTGGCCTTGGACGGCGATGACCCGAATTCGCCGATGGGCGGCACGGATCGGGCGTTCATCGCTTCGGCTTACTATTGTTATTCCGCTGGGCTAGTGGCCAAAGCGGCACGTGCGCTCGGGAACGTGGAGATAGCGCAGGAATATGAAGAGCTGTCGAACGCGGTTCGCACCGCGATTCGGGAGGAGTATTTTACCGTAACGGGACGGCTTGCCCTGCAGACGCAGACTTCCTACGTGCTGGCGTTGTTTATAGACCTCGTACCGGACGCGCACCGTGAAAGAATCGTCAGCGATCTGAGAGCACGACTGATGCGGGACAACAACCATCTGAAGACCGGGTTCGTCGGTACGCCATACTTATGCCGGGTTCTGTCGGATAACGGTTGCAATGATCTGGCTTATACGCTGCTGCTGAACAAGGATTATCCGAGTTGGCTGTACGCGGTCACGATGGGAGCGACGACGATCTGGGAACGATGGAATTCCGTTCTGCCGGACGGCAAGATCAGCGGCACGGACATGAATTCGCTGAATCATTACGCTTACGGTTCGATCGCGGAATGGATGTACCGCGCAATGGCGGGCATTAATCCCGTTGAGGATAAGCCGGGATTCCGAGAGGTGAGACTCGCGCCGAAGCCGGATTACCGGATGAAATTCGTGAAGGCTGCGCTGGATTCCGCCTCGGGACGGTATGAGAGCGAATGGAAGCTGCAAGAAGACGGATCGTTGTCATTCCGCTTCGTGATCCCGTTCAATGCTTCAGCTTCCGTAAAATTGCCTGATGCCCTGTTGGAACAGGTCTCGGTCAACGGGAAGTTGCTGTCGGAAGCGGGATTGCCAGCCGAGCAGGTTGGACAGTCGGTGCATGTGACAGTCGTAAGCGGCACGTACGAATTCGGCTATATGCCGACGGAGCCTTATATCAAGTATTACAACGTTGATATGCTGATTAAGGAGCTCGTACAGGACGAGCGGACGCATGCGGCCCTGGCGGATTATCTGCCTCAGCTCCTCGAGCTTCCAAGCATGTTGGCCCAGAATTCGCTCAGGGAACATGTGCACAAACCGTTCCTAAAGCTGTCGGCAGAGAAGCTCGAAGCGATCGATGTCCAACTGAAAGCCATTCAGATCGCTGTCGATTATGACAACTAACGATTAGGAGTGATTGCTGTGAATACGAACTTTCCGAAGGACTTTATCGTAGGTTCCGCGACGGCTGCGTATCAGGTGGAAGGCAATAATACGAATAGCGATTTTTGGGCAGAAGAACATGCGGAAGGTTCTCCTTATGCGGACAAATCCGGCGATGCGATCGACCATTACCGGCTGTATCGGGAAGATATTGCGCTTATGGCGAGCCTTGGATTGAAAGCGTATCGCTTCTCGATCGAGTGGGCGCGCGTGGAACCGGCGCCCGGGCAATACTCGAAGTCGGCGATTGCTCATTATCGGGATGTGCTGAACGCCTGTTACGAATACGGTCTTACTCCTTTTGTGGCGATGCATCATTTCTCGTCGCCGCAGTGGCTCATGCGGTTCGGCGGATGGGGCAGCGAAGATACGCCCGAACGGTTCGCGAACTATTGCGAATTCGTGTTCCGCGAGATTGGTGATCTCATTCCGTACGTGCTCACCTTTAACGAGGTGAATCTGCCGGTCATGCTTCGCGAGGTGTTCAGCAATATCGGGCTGATCCCGCCGGTCGGCATTGCCGGAAAGGCATGGGCAGCGCCCAAATGGAGAGAGTCTGCGGCACAACTGTGCGGTACGACCGTAGATCGTTACATCACGTTCCATATGATTTCGGACGAGAAGAAGATCGAATTGCTCAAGGATGCGCATCGCCGCGCCAGACAAGTGATCAAGCAACTGCAGCCGGACACCAAGGTCGGGCTGTCCATGGCATTGTCCGATATTCAGTCCGTTCCTGGCGGGGAAGAGATCGCAGCTGCGAAGTGGCAGCAATATTTTGAACAATATTTGCCGGCGATCGAGGGTGATGATTTCTTCGGTCTGCAAAATTATACGCGTGAAGTATATGGTCCGGAAGGCCGGATGAAGCCTGAACCGGATGCCGAGCTGACCCAGATGAAATACGAGTATTGTCCCGAAGCGCTCGGGCAAGTCCTTCGCAAAGTCGCGAAGTCGATCAAGCTGCCGATCTTCATCACAGAGCATGGCGTAGCTACGGATGATGACGAGCGACGCGTCGAGTTCATTCGGCGCGGACTTCAAGGCGTGCATGCATGCATCGAGGATGGCATTGACGCCAGGGGCTACCTGCACTGGACGACGTTCGACAATTTCGAATGGAATGCGGGCTATTCCATGCGCTTCGGTCTCATTGCGGTTGACCGCGCAACGCAAGAGCGACAGGTCAAGGAGAGCGCGCGCTACTTAGGCCGATTTGCCGAGTCGAAGACGCTGGAAGGTTAGAAGTCGCTATCTAAGAAGGGAATGAATCGTATGAGTCAGGTAAAGGCATTCGGCCTGTCCTGTGAATATAGAATTAATCCGCTGGGGTTGGATGTTCGGAAGCCCAGACTGAGCTGGAAAATCCGTTCCGACCGCCATAACACGATGCAGGCGGCTTACCGCATCCAAGCGTCGTCGGACATCTCGTTCGGAAGTCCGGAATGGGACAGCGGCCAGATCCAATCCGACCAGTCCCTTCATGTCGAGTACGCCGGCTCCGAACTAGCGGCGCAGACCCGTTATTACTATCGGGTGAAGGTATGGGATTCATACGGAAGCGAGTCGGACTGGAGCGAAGTTTCCTGGTGGGAGAACGGCTTGCTGGATACGGGCAACTGGACAGCGGGTTGGATCACGCCAGCTGCGGACGCAATCGACCCGGACGCAGAGGAAGCCTTCCTGCTGCGAACAAGCTTCGCCGTCGACAAACGGATTGCGGCTGCGCGAGCCTACGTATCAGCGCTTGGCCTATATGAGCTGTATGTGAACGGCAATCGTCACGGTGACGAAGAGCTTACGCCGGGTTGGACCAGTTACGAACATCGGACCCAGTACCAAACGTACGACGTAACCGAGCTGCTGCAGTCCGGCGCGAACGGTATTGGCCTCATGCTGGCGGATGGCTGGTACAAGGGCGGGATGGGCGACAGCCGGTTCCGCTATGGCGATCGCCGCGCGGGGATTCTGCAGCTGTGGATTTCCTACGAGGATGGTTCGGAAGCTTGGATCGGCTCGGATTCCGGCTGGAAGTCGAGCACGGGCGCGGTCGTGTACAGCAATATTTATAACGGGGAGAAATACGATGCCCGCTTAGAACAAGCAGGGTGGAGCCTCGGCGGTTACGATGATTCCGGTTGGGGAGCGGTCGAAACGATCGACGGACCGACGGATAAGCTCGTCGCTCAGGAGAATGAGCCGGTTCGCGTGACCGAAGAAATTCGTCCGGTTGCGGTGTTGCGTACGCCGAATGGCGATACCGTGCTGGATATGGGGCAAAATATGGTCGGACGCATCCGGCTGACGGTCGAAGCTCCTGCCGGTACTCGCATCGTGCTGAGGCATGCCGAGGTGCTCGATAAGGATGGCAATATCTATTTCGGCAATCTGAAGGAAGCCAAGCAGGAGATCGAATATATCGCCAGCGGGAACGGGACGGAAGCGTATGCGCCGAAGTTTACGTTCCAAGGCTTCCGGTATGTGCGAGTCGAAGGGTATCCGATGATGGCTGGCGGCATCTTGCCGATCGATAACTTCGTCGGCCAAGTGCTGCATACGGACATGACCCGCACGGGCAGCTTCGCTTGCTCCGATCCGCTCGTGGGTAAGCTGCAGCAGAATATCGTCTGGGGGCAGCGCGGGAATTTCCTCGACGTGCCGACGGATTGTCCGCAGCGCAACGAGCGGCTGGGCTGGACGGCGGACGCGCAAGTGTTCGTCGCGACGGCGTTGTTCAATTATCAGGGCGGCCCGATGTTCACCAAATACATGCGCGATCTGAAAGCGGATCAGCTGCCGGGCGGCGGCGTGCCTTTCGTCATCCCGAACGTCATGAACGGGGACTCTGCGGCCGGCTGGGGCGATGCGGCGGTCATTATTCCGTGGACGCTGTACCAAATCTATGGCGATACGCGCTTGCTGGAAGAGCAATATGACAGCATGAAAGCGTGGGTGGATTATATCCGGGCGCAAGGAACGAACGAGCATGCCTGGAACACCGGTTTCCAATTCGGGGATTGGCTGGCGCTGGATGCCAAAGAGAACAGCTATGTCGGCGCGACGCCGCGCGATCTCGTCGCAACGGCGTATTATGCCTACTCCACGCGGCTGTTGCGGAACAGTGCGGAAATTCTGGGTAAGACTGAGGATGCCACGGATTATGGACATCTGCTAGATGGGATCGTCGCGCAATTCAGAGGCGAGTACGTCACGCCGTTCGGGCGCATGGCGTCGCCTACGCAAACCGCTCATGTACTCGCGCTCGTCTTTGACTTGGTGGAAGGTCCGATCCGCGAGCGGATTGCACGTGACTTGAACGAGCTGATCGTCGAGAACGACTACCATCTGACGACTGGCTTCGTCGGCACGCCTTATCTGTGCTTCGCGTTATCGGGCAATGGCTACCATGAGACAGCCATGAAACTGCTGCAGCAGGAAAGCTACCCGGGTTGGCTGTATCCGATTACGAAAGGCGCGACGACGGTCTGGGAGCATTGGGACAGCATCAAAGCGGACGGCTCGTTCTGGTCCGACAATATGAATTCCTTCAACCATTACGCGTACGGTTCGATCGGCGATTGGCTGTACCGTAGAGTAGCCGGCCTCGATATGGACGAGTCGGCCCCGGCTTATAAGAAGATCCGCATCCATCCGAAGCTCGGGATAAGAGGCATGAGTTATGCGCAGGCGTCCTTCGAATCGATGTACGGCGAGATTCATTCGGGCTGGCGGGTGGAGGGCGGTCAGATCGAGATAACCGTTCGCATCCCGGCCAACACGCAAGCAGAAGTACGGCTGCATGGCGCATCGGCGTCCGAGGTGCGGGTGAATGGTCAAGCGCTAGATACGATGGATGGTATTAAACTTGGCGACGAGTCAAACGAAGGTTTGTACCTCCAAGTGGGTTCAGGCGACTATACGTTCACGTATCGGAATGATCTGCTGTTCCAAGTCGTCTTCACGGAAAACACGTTGATCCGCGACATGTTGGCATACGAAGAAGACCGGGCGATCCTGTCTCGTCATCTACCTGAAATCGAGCGCCCGCCGCTGAAGTTCTACGTCGGCAAGTTAAGCCTGAAACAGCTGACCGAGGATCCGCAAAAAGGGATCACGGCAGAAAGAGTGGCGAAGCTGCTCCAGGAACTGAACAGGGTTGTTGGTTAAGTCGGTCAATGGGCTGCCTTTTTCACGGAGAAGGTTCATTCCTTGCATAGTCCTCCCGATAGGATGAGAAACTTTAAGCAGGAACTTATTGGGCTCATCCACTCGTTTTTGCTATGATATAACGATATCGACCGCCAGATTTCATGGCGGTCTTTTGAATTTAGTGGTCTTGAAAAAGAAAAGTAAGCTTTGTCCGCTTGCGGACAAAAGCGATAGTCAGCACGTTGAAATGCTATATCCGCAAACGCTCAGGTCACCTCCCAAGGCATCAAAGCTGCGAACGAAGCTCGACTCAGAGCTTTGTCCTTATGGAATGCTGCATGCCTCATATGCATGCGATCATTCCGTCAGGACAAAAGCGGCCCACCGCCGAAAGGACAGATCGAAGACGGCCGCGTTACGTGTCTCGCCACTTACGGGTGTCAAGAGGGCGGTTGCCCTTTGTTCCCCTCGGCGGAGGGGGAAGGGGCGAGGGGGAAAAACGATGGGGCGAGGGGAACCTAAGGGGGAGGTACATAAAAAGTGAAGTGGTTTCCATACCCTTGGATGGGAAAAAACTCTATCGGCATGAAGCTGGCGCTTGGCGGCTTGCTCACAATCGGGCCGCTTATCGCGCTTCTGCATTTTTACAATTACTACGCGGCGAGTGTCGTACATAATCAAGTCTCCATCTCGAACCGGAATATGATCTCGCTCTATATGCAAGAGATCGACACGGGACTTGGTAACGTGGATCAGTATCTCGTTGGGCTTGCGGCTTCCAACTACAATGTACAGATTTTGGACAGGCCGCGGTCAGAGGACGATTTCGTCTTGTCGCAGCTTTCGCTCACCAACCAATTAACAACCGACCTGCTCATGTACAAGACGATGGTAAATTCGATATTCGTCTATTCCCCGGAACGGGAGAGGATAGCCGCCGATGCCGTTGACGAAGTGGATATGGATGAATACGACAAGGTCGTCCAATACATCGAAGACAAGTTGTTCACGAGTGGTCAAGAAGGCCGTTTAAGCCGAGCATGGTTCGTTAGGAATATTGAAGGAAACCACTACTTGTTCCGGGTCTTACGTTCTGGAGATGTGTGGGTCGGCGCCTGGGTGAACATGCAGACGCTCAAGAGCCCGCTGGCCTATGTCAATTTGGGGGCCGACGGAGCCTCGCTTTTCCTGAACGAACAGAATCAGCCGCTTACGGACATCGGTTATTGGCAGTCGCATCGGCTGGCGTTGACGGGAGAGCAGAAGGAGACATTCCTGACCGCCGGAGACGATGAGGACTATTTGGTCGTCAGCGAGCATTCGGCCAAAGGTGACTTCAGCTTGGCGGCCGTCATTCCGACGGCTACCGTTCTGCAGAATCTTCCGTATCTCAATCGGATCGTCGTCTTCATATCGGTTATCGGGGTGCTGCTCTTGCCCGCGTTCTTCCTCTTTATCCGCAAAGTCGTGCTTGTTCCGCTTAACCGGATCGTAGCGGCGATGAAGCGAATCGGCGACGGGAACGTCAATACGCGCATTGAGCCGATCCGGACGTCGGAGGAATTCACGATCGTCCATACGATGTTCAACCGGATGATGGAGCAGATCGAGGAACTGAAGATTCACGTGTACGAAGAGCAACTCGATAAGCAGAAGGCCGAGCTCCAACATTTGCAGCTTCAGATCAATCCGCACTTTTTCATGAATACGCTCAATCTGATCTACAGCCTGGCGCTTGATCGAGATTATGAGCTCATTAAAGAAATGACGCTGCGCCTGGTCCGATATTTCCGCTATATGTTCCGCAGCAATCTGACTTTCGTGCCGCTGAAAGATGAGCTTGAACACGTCCGCAACTATATCGGTATTCATGAGCTTCGTTACCAACAGCAATTAACGACCCGCATTCAAGTGGCCGATCCATTGCTGCAGGCTCCGATCCCGCCTCTGGTCATTCAGTCTTTCGTGGAGAATGCGCTTAAACATGCCTATCCCGATGGAGAAACCGTACCGGTCATCGAGGTCGTGATCGATCTGGATGAGACGGAGCACGGCGAATATATGCGCCTGATGATTAGGGATGAAGGGAAAGGGTTCCGCGAGGATGTGCTTGAGCTGCTGAACGCGGGCCAGCGGGTGGTGGACGAACAAGGCGAGCATATCGGCGTATGGAATATTTGGCACCGGCTCAGACTCTTGTACGGTAATCAAGCAGAGATGGCGTTCTGGAACGATGAACCGCAAGGAGCAATCGTTCAAATCAGGCTTCCGTTGTATCAGGAAGGCTCAACCGGGGAGGTATCGTAGATGAAACAGCTATTGATCGTTGACGATGAGCCGCTTGCGATTCGAAGCGTCGTCAATGCCGTGAATTGGGAAGGCGTCGGCATAGACAATGTCTTGACGGCAGGCAATGCCAAACAAGCCAAACAGCTATTCGAAACGAATGAGATTGACATCATGCTATGCGATATCGAGATGCCGCAGGAAAGCGGCATTGAGCTGCTGGCATGGGTGAAGGAGCAATCGCCAACTACGGCTACGATCTTCCTCACCTGCCATGCGGATTTTACTTTTGCGCAGAAGGCGATTCAGCTCGGCAGCTTGGACTATCTGCTCAAGCCCATCCCGCCGGAAGATCTGGAGGCCGCGATCCGTAAGGCGGTCAGCCAGCGGACGGTAGAGGATGAGATTAAGCAGCGCAGCAAATCTTGGGTAAAGCATCATCCGTTGTTCCTCGAACGATTCTGGCTGGATATTCTTAGCCGTGCGATTCCTTCGAATCCTGCCGCGATTCAAGCAGCCGCCAAGGAACGGAATATCGAGCTGCCGGCCGATATGCAGGTCATGCCGATTCTCATCCAGGTACGGCGCTGGCACAAGCAGCTCAGCTTGCGCGATGAGAAGATCCTGGAGTACGCGCTCATGAATTCGCTGCAGGAAATGGTGCAAGGCGTCGGGCGGAGCGTTGGGGTCGTGCCGTTGGAGCGGGGACGGCTGCTGGCTATTCTGACCGAGCTGACCTTGGACGGACCCGAGATCAAAGTACTCATGGAATCCTATATTGAGAGCTGCAGGAAGTTCTTCTATTGCGATATTTCGTGTTATATCAGCGATGCGGGTGCACCGGTGGATGAGCTGCCGGAGTTGCGTCGGCGCTTGGAAGAACTGCAGCGGAATCATGTGGCGAGCGACAATGAAGCGCTCATTCTGCAGAGCAAGGCAGCCGGGGCGCCGGGAGCCATTCCGAGGCCGAATATGAAGCTGTGGCGGATTCATCTGGAAGAAGGCAACCGGAAGAAGATTCATCTGGAGGTGAATGATTTTCTGGACACCCTTCGTTCCACGCCAGGCGTAACTTCAGCGGATCTGCATCAATTCGTGCAGAATATGCTGCAGATCGCCTATTCGATTCTACACGACAAGGGGATCCAGGCCCATCAGTTGTTCCAAGATCGCAGCTCGGTTGAGTTGTTGGAGCGCGCATCGGGTTCGATCACGGATCTGAAGCTGTGGGCGCAGCATCTGATCGACAAGTCGTTCGACTACGCGGCAGATCTCGAAGCGTCGGGTTCGATCGTGGATAAAGTAAAAGCGTATATATCGAAGCATATACAAGAGGATCTGAACCGGGAAAACATTGCGGCTTCCTTCTTCCTTCATCCCGATTATATCAACCGGATGTTCAAGAAGGAGACCGGCATGTCCATGACGGAATTCCTGCAGCACGAACGAATGAATGCCGCCATGGAACTGCTCGCCGGCACGGATCAGCCCGTGACCGTCATTGCGGCGAGTATCGGGTATTCGAACCTGTCGCATTTTGCCAAGAACTTCCGTAAACATACGGGCCTGAATCCCAATGAGTATCGGCAGCAGAAGCCCGTACAGGATCCGATCCATTAGGTCGAAATTGTGTTGTCATCAGGTCGAGATTCGAGCGGTCGCCCCTATGAAAACGCTGTACACTAAGAACAGATTCAAAACAAACCAGTCTTGGGGGTAGCGTTATGAAACGAGCAAAGAAAGCAACCTGGTTGACATTGATCGCAGCAATGGCACTAATGACAGCGTGCAATTCGAACCAAGCAACGAATAATACGAATGCAGCAGGCGCGAACAACGCGAATGCATCCACGGAGCAGACCGATTCGGCAGAAACGTACGAGATCGTCTTCGGCTTCCCGGTACTGGGCAACGTTCCTGCGGATCTTGCAGCAGTCGAAGCGGAAATTAGCAAAATCACGAAAGAGAAAATCAATGCGACGGTGAAGTTCGCCGCCATTCCGATCGGCCAGTGGGCGCAGCAATCGAACCTGATGCTGACCGGCGGCGAGAAGCTGGATATCATGCTGACGGATTTCTCCGCATATAGCGGCATGGTAGCTCGTAAACAGCTGCTGGCGCTCGACGATCTGATCGAACAGCAGGGGCAAGGCATCAAGACCGCGCTCGGTGACAAGTTGGAAGCAGCCCGCATCGACGGCAAAATCTACGCGACGCCGGTTAATCAGCTTCCGCTCGGCGGCTCGGCGATCTATATGCGCAAAGATATCCTGGATCAGTCCGGCATTGACGCGAGCACCATTAAGACAACCGACGATCTAGACAACCTGTTCAAGACGGTTCACGAGAAGAACCCGGATCTGGCAGTCATTGCGCCTACGCCAACGGGCACAATGCCGATGACTTCGCTCGTGCAAGGCCTGGCTAACATCGATACGTTGACGGACAGCCTGGGCGTACTCGATCTCTCGACGGACAGCACGAAGGTCGTCAACTTGTACGAGACGCAAGCTTATGTGGATGCGCTGAAAAAACTGAGAACGTGGTACGAAGCGGGCTACGTTCCGAAAGATGCCGTCAATACGAAGGTCAACAATACGGATTTGATGAAATCGGGCAAAGCGTTCTCGTTGTACGATTCCGACGGCCCAAACAAAGAGAAAACCAGCTCGGCAAGCGTAGGTATGGAAATGGTGAGAGTGTCCATGCAGCAGCCGCTCGTCAGAACGCAAGACGTGCTCGGCCTCGACTGGGCGATTCCGGCGAACAACTCGGACAATCCCGAGAAAGCAATGGAATTCTTGAACCTGACCTATACGGACGCAGACATCGTCAATCTGATTAATTTCGGTATCGAGGGCAAACATTATACGAAGAAGAGCGACAACGTCATCGCTCGCGTAGCGAACAGCGGCTATGAGCTGCATCAATCGTTCATGTTCGGTGACGTAGCGCTCACGTATCTGGAAGAAGGCCAAGATGAGAGTACCCGCGATGCGGCAGCATTCGAAGCGATATCTGTGGATTCGCCAGCACTTGGTTTCACGGCGAACCTGGATGCGGTGAAGACAGAACTCGCAGCCGTGAAGAACGTGACCGCTCAGTACGTGGCGGCGCTCGAAACCGGCAGCGTGGATCCGGACAAGATCCTTCCGCAGTTCAATGAAAAGCTAAAAGCAGCCGGCATTGACAAGATTATCGCCGAGAAGCAGAAACAGCTTGATGCATGGCTTGCCGCGAACAAGAAATAATCGCAATTTCACGCGAAAATCGCTTACCCCACCCGGTAAGCGATTTTTTTCTGCTGTCTTGAGTTTACGAGTTGGAGCCGCCTCCTGGCGGCTTTTCTTACTCACCGGCTTTGCTCGGATTAAGATAACGATTAATCCAAACTTAGTGTTGTAAGCGTTTTCCTATGCGTCGTGACGAAAATGCCGCCTATTCATTGACCCTGTGGCAGTCGCAAGACTACAATGTCAGTATAGCTAACATGAGTGTCGCGTAAGCATGTTATTCATCCAGACAAGGAGGAACGCTGTGTCCAAGAAGAAGGAGTCGGAAAGCTACAAAGAGATCAAGCTTGCGATTACGCAACATAGGCTGCTTCCGAACATGCAATTGATCGAAGACGCGCTCGCGGAAGCCTTCCAGGTGAGTCGTACGCCAATCCGCAACGTCCTGCAACGATTAGCGATGGAGAAACTGGTAACGGTGATACCGTATCGGGGCTCATTCGAACGAGATGGCCAGGCGGTTGTACATTCACCGGAATACGGCCGTTTATCGGCTGGAGAAGCTGGAGAAGCTGCTCGGGATGAAGTTGAAGCAGACCGGGAGCCTGCTGCGGCTCAAGTTTGCCTTCCTCTTCAAGCGATTGCTGGACCGATAATGAAAATAGCACGAGGCAGGGGACATCCCTTGCTTCGTGCTATTGCTGCTACTATTCGATGGTGAACTTGCCGGCGGCTGCCGCAAGCTCCTTGCTCAACAGATCTATCGCATTGACCATCTGCGCCAGTCGCTGCACCATGGCGTTCTGGTCTTGCAGGGTAGCGGTTACCTCTTGTACGGACGCGGATACTTCCTCGCCGGACGCGGATAGCGTCTGTGCGGATTCGAGCACCGTATCCTTATCTTCCTCCATAAGGCTAATTTCGTCCGCCATGCTCTTAATCTGTTCGGTAATGTCGTTGACGTGATTAGCGATCGTCATGAACGCTTCTCTCGTCTTCGCGACATACTCGTCCTGCAGCTGCGAAATATGCTGGATCTCCTGAACGCTCTGGTTGTTCTCTTCGACATACGCGAGGTTCTGGCTAATGATGGCGTTGATCTGTTCGGACTGACGGGAGCTCTGCTCTGCCAGCTTGCGAATCTCGTCGGCTACGACGGCGAAGCCTTTGCCATGCTCGCCGGCACGCGCGGCTTCGATCGAGGCATTGAGCGCGAGCAGGTTGGTCTGGCCCGCGATATCCTTGATCGCCACCGTGATCGTGCTGATCTGCGCGGAGCTCTCCTGCAGCTTGCCGGTCACCTCAGAGATCTTCTGCACTTCGTTCTCGTTCTTCTCGTTGATGTTGATGAGTTCCTTTACGACCTCACCGCTCGTATGGAATACCTCGATGATGCCGTCGGCGCGGTTCTTGACCGACTGCGCTTTGCCGCTCATGCCCGCGAATTTCTCCCCGAAGCTGTAGAATTTGTCCACGATCATCTCCGTATCCTCAGCCTGCGATTCCATCGCGGTCGAGATCTCGAGCGTGGTTGTCGTCGTTTCATGGATGGAGCGGGACGTTTGGGCCGCGGATTCATCCAGGTGATTGGTGCTGTCCTTGAGCACGGCGATCGTTTTGTTCATGTTCATGATCAGTTCTTTATTCTGTTCCACCATGATGTTGAAGCTGCTCGCCAGATCCTTGAATTCGCTGCGGTACGTGCCGTCTGCGATAACGGTCAGATCGCCGGTAGCCAATTGGCGGAAGCGTTCCGTCAGACGCTTAATGGGCACCGTAATGCTGCGGGACAAGAGCAATCCGACCGCAACGGCCACCACGATCGCAACCAGTACGATCAGAAGCATACCCATGGCCAAGTCTTGGATCGGAGCTTGAATGTCCGCATAGCTGTCCATCACGGACACCGTCCAATCCGCCGATGGAATCTTGGCATATCGTACGAATTGGCCGCCGTAATCCGCGTTGCCCGTCTTCATCTCGCCTAGCGCGCGGTCTTGAATTAATGCTTGCACGCCGGGATCCTCGATCATAGTGCCGATCGCGTCGGGATTGACGCTGTGTACAGCACGACGCCCGTACGGCTGAGAATCGTAATCATGCCTTCATCGTTGACTTTGATATCCTTGAATTTGTTGGTGAAATAGTCCGAAGTCACCGCCGTTGCAAAAACGCCCAATATCTTGCCTGACGCATCCTTAACCGGGTGGGAGAAAGCGAAGATGAGCTTCTTGCTGTCCTTGGCAACAAGGGCATCGCTGATGAAGGATTGTCCCGTCATACTGGCGGCAAAGTAATCACGATCAGCCCGGGATTGACCGATTACATTCGGATTCGTACTTGCAATAATCGTACCATTGGTATCCATGAGGACGAAAGAATCGTTGCCTCGCGTGCCCTGGAAGCTGGAAGCCAAGGTTTGGTTCGCTTTCGTGTACAGGGGGTTCTTGGAAGAAAGGAATTCTTCGTCGGACATTGTTCCTGCTGCTCGAAGATGGAGAAGATCTCGGAATGTGCTGTGGTCCGATGTCAGGTAGGCGGCTTGCTCGGCCATTTGCACAGCCGTCCATAGACCTTCGCTAAGACGGTCGGCATTATCATTCATCGCTTGTTTGCTTTCTTCCATGATCATGGAGGACCCCATGAGGTATACAAACACGTTGGATCCCACAAGAATGGTGATCACGAGCGCGCTGATCATCAAGGGGAGCTTCTTCCGCAGTGACATATGCTGCATGCGCTGCAGCATGGTTGCTTTCATTTTGATAGCTCCTTTATTTAATAATTAATTTCTTTAATGTGATATCGACGAAAAGGCCTCAATCGACAATACATTGAAGGCAAACTGCGGACTAGTAAATACTGCCGTGAGTTCCATCGATCGCCTCGAATCATATTGATTCGTTGCGCAGCGGCTCCTGTGCTAGAATAAACACATTGCGTTTAAGGGTGATGGCTTAATCGCAACAAGGAGAGGAGGGAGAGACTATGTCGATTCGGTTTCGCTTATTGCTATCATTCACATCTGTGGTCATCGTCTCGGTGATGCTCTTCATGCTTGCGACTTATCTGTTGTCGGTTGCGGTAACGGGCGATTACAAGAGCGTTCGCAGCTTCTACACGATCCATTACTCGCTCCATCCGCTGTCTGACGAAGAAGAGAGCATCTTTCTCGAGTTAAAATATTTGGCCAAGAACGATCCGTCCAAGCTGACGGACCTGTCGCTCTTGAAGGATTATGACAGTCAGCTCAAAATGGTGCAGGCCGGCTTGCTCGTCCGCAAAGACGAAGAATTGCTGTACGAGACGCCCAACATGCAGGAGGCCGAATTCACGGCGTCGCTGCCGGACTACGAGATGGGCAACTATTCGATCCGCAATACGATGAACGTGGGAAGCCGCTTTTTTGCCTACGCGAAATTCGATTTCCATTACGATGCCGCAACCGACGAGAAGGGAAGCATCTTCGTCATTCGGGAACGAAGCCCGTTCGCGGAGATCGTCCGCAAGACGCTGCCCGTCTTGGTAGGCTTGTTCGCGCTTATTGTCCTGCTGACCGGAATCGTGCTCTACCGTTATGTCACGCGCAAAATCGTCCTGCCGCTCGAGCGGCTGCGCCAATCCGCCGAACGCATCAAGGAAGGCGACTTGACCCAAGAACTGCGGGCAAGCTCCAAGGATGAAGTCGGGCAGCTCGTATTGAGCTTCGACGAGATGAGACGCCAGCTACAGGCCTCGATCCAACTGGCGCTCCAATACGAGGAGAACCGCAAGCGGCTGCTGGCCAACATCTCGCACGATCTCAGGACGCCGATTACGACGATCAAAGGATATTCCGAAGGAATCCGGGACGGCGTCGCGCGAACGCCGGAGAAGCTGGACCAATATGCGCGCGCGATCCATACGCGGGCAGCCGACATGGAACGGCTGGTCGAGGAGCTGTTCTATTACTCGAAGCTCGACCTGCGCCAAGAACCGTTCACCTTTGCGGAAGCCGATGCGATCGCGCTGCTGCGCGGACTCATAGACGAGCATGCGATCGATTTCGAGCGGGAAGGCATTCAAGTGAACTGGTTGCCTCTGCCGGATGGGCCCGTTCCCGTCCTGGTCGACCGGGAGAAGCTGAAGCGCGTCGTCGGCAATCTGCTTTCCAACAGCATCAAATTCATGGTCCGCGAACCCAAGATCATAACGCTTGCGCTGCGCGTGAACGAAGCGGAAGAAACGTTCAATGTATCGATTGCCGATAATGGTCCGGGCATCAAGCAAGAAGCGCTGCCGCTCGTGTTCGACCGGTTCTACCGGGCCGACGATTCCCGGACGCCGACAGCCGGAGGAAGCGGATTGGGCCTGGCGATCGCCAAGCAAATCGTCGAAGGCCATCATGGGCGTATAACCGCGAAGAGCGAAGAAGGACATGGAACGGAGATTTGTTTTACGCTGCCAATCTTACAGAAACGCCGGTGATAAGAAGATGAAACGAATATTGATTATTGAAGACGATCCTTATATCGCCGAGCTGCAGAAGGACTACTTCGGGCTGCATGACATGGATGCGGATATCGTGCATGACGGCAACGCGGGACTTGATCGGGCGCTGAGCGGAGAATTCGACCTGATCATCCTTGACCTGCAGCTGCCTGGGGCGAACGGGTTCGACATCTGCAAGCAGGTGAGAGCGAAGCTCGACATTCCGGTGCTGATCGTATCGGCCAAGAACGAGGAAGTGGACAAGATTCGCGGATTCGGCCTAGGCGCCGATGATTTCGTAACCAAACCGTTCAGTCCGAGCGAGCTGGTCGCGCGGGCGAAGGCGCATCTGGCCAGATACGAGCGATACACGCGTGAACGGGGGCCAGAGAAGAAACCCGATTCGGAGGTGCTTCAGATCCGCGGGCTTGCCATCCATAAAGCCGCTTACCGCGTCTTCGTGCATGATCGCGAAGTGACGCTCACCGCGAAGGAGTTCGAGGTGCTGCTGTTCCTGTCGGAGCATCCGAACCGCGTGTTCAGCAAGGAAGAGCTGTTCGAACGTATATGGGGGCTGGAGTCCAGCGGCGAGATCGCGACGGTCGCCGTCCACATATCGAGGATTCGCGAGAAGATTGAAGAAGACCCGTCGAATCCGCAGTACATCGGAACGGTCTGGGGAGCGGGTTACCGTTTCACCATCTAACGAAATGGGAGTTCGAACATTGTTTCGTCTTCGTTTATAAAATGTTTAAACTTTCTTAGAAGCCGGTTTAAGGCCGTCCTTTATGATGAAGTTGTCAAAGGGAAACGCCAAAAACCGATAGCCGAGAGGAAGATAAATAATATGAAAAAGACGAACCAACAAGCTGCCAAAATCGCAATCGCGGTCCTGATCGGAGGAGGCGCATTGCTGCCATTCCATACGCAGGCGTCTGCCGCTACCGTGAATAGCACGTCAGTAACCATCCAGCAAGCGGTAGCGCAACTGGCTGAGCAAGGCATTCTGCAAGGCTCGGGTAACGGAGCATTGCATGCGGAACGCCAGCTGACGAATGCGGAATTCATCAAGATGGCCGTCCTCGCGCTTGGTCTTACGCCGGATATGGCAGCTGCCGAACGCCCGCAAGCCAAGTGGTACGACGCTTATGTGAGTGCCGCTCTTACAAGCGGATGGATTGCGCAAGACGCGAAGTTCGTAGCGAATCAACCGGCTGAGGGCAGCAACCTCGCTTCGATGATTGCCAAAGCGCTGCAGCGCGACGTGAAATCCGTGCAATACTGGATGACCGAACTTCAGATCGGCCAAGATAAATTAACGCGCGGCGAGGCAGCGCAACTGCTCGTTCTGGCGCAGCAAGCCGTCCGCAGCGAATCCGCGGCGATCGTGTCGGTGAAGGCGTTGAACAAAATTACGCTCGAAGTCACGTTCGATCGTCCGATGACGCTCGAAGACGAGACAACGGCAACGGCGCAGGCGAACTTCGTGCTGAGCAACGGATTGAAACTCGTCAACCAGCCAAGACTCAAGACGGGATCGATCGCAACCTATATCGTGCCTATCCAAACGATGAAAACAGGCGAGACGTTCTCGCTGACTTATAAAGGGAACCAAACGTTCAGCATTGCGTCCGGCGAAGAGTCCATCCGTCTGAAAAACGTTCAGCAGGTGACAAACGACACCTTCGAGGTCAGCTCCCTGCGTGAGGACGGCGTGATCGACTACGGCTACGTCATCTCGGCTTATGCGGGAGGCCGCGGGGCAAATGCGATCGTGCTGGAGGAAGACAACACGTATAACGGTCAACCGCTTCAGATCATCTCTTCCTTGGCGACTCGCCAAGCGGTTCTGACGCCGGAAGGCGGCCAGCCGATCACGGTGAACTACGTCGGCTTCACGCAATCGACGGACGGCAAGCAAGAACCGAAATTCCGTCTGCCAGCGGGCACGACGCTTCAATCCGGCGTGAAATATACGGTGACGTCCGACTGGTTCGTGCTTGAGAATAATACGTTTACTGCTGGCACGATCGAGCCGCTTACGATCGCATCCGCGGCGAATATCGACGGCGCTTCCATCTCGGTCTCGCTTACGGCGGACCCAGGCGATGAGCTGTTCGCCTACCGCTCGGTGAAATTGAAAGGCAGCGACGGATCGGAACTGACGGCTCAATACAGAGTGCAGACCCGCAAAGGGGAGACCGGTATTTTCGATCTTCAGAATGGCGGCAAACTGGCTGCCGGCGTAACGTATGAGGTCGTTCCAGTCGGAACGTGGGCGACGGCAAGCGCAGTTAAGTTTGATGTGAAATAACTGAATACGTGAATGTTTTATCTAAGCTTACCATTATAATGGTAGGCTTTTTTTTCGATTATATGCCGTAGCTTAGCTGCCTGCCGGTACCCAATAGCGAAGGCTTCACAATTCTTCCATAACTGATGTGATTGTGATCACCTCGTCCGCGCTCATCTTGCGTCATACTGAGATTAATTCTCAGTGAGGCAGGTGGCAGATCACAATGAACGCGAAGATGGATGAACAACGATTGAAATCCGCTTATGAAGCGGCGAACGAAAACATGCCGGTGCTTAAGCCTCCGCTTCAGCAGCTGCTGGAGGAACATAGTCCGCTCCGCATGCAGATGGATGACATATATCGAAGGGCGGATGAAATCGGCAAGGTTGAGGGCGCAAACGAAGCAGAGCAGTTCGCGGAACTGATGTTGATCGTGGAGGCATTCGATTCTCACCTGCTGCGCCATTCGGGCAAGGAAGAAGACCTGCTGTTCCCGATGATGGCCCGCTATATCGGACGGGATACCGGACCGATTGCCGTCATGGAATTCGAGCATGATCTCGCCAAGCAGCACCTTCGCACCTTCTTCGAGCGAAGCAGGGGGCTATCGGATGAAGCAGATGTATCCGAGATCCGGGAAGCTGCGGGATTCGCCGCCGAAGCGGTCGTTATATTAATGGAGCATTTTTGCAAGGAAGAACATGCGTTGTTCCCGATGGCCAATACGATGCTGACGGAAGAAGAGATCAAGCTGCTGACGGATGAGTTCGAACGAATCGATGCTGAAGGGGGAAACGGTATGAATAAGGTAATCGGAAGCGAGCAGCGAGTAGGGGATATCGTGTCCATATATACGCAGGCGAGCAATGTGTTCAAGGCTTATGGCATCGATTTCTGCTGTGGAGGGCAGCAGACCGTAGCTGAAGCGGCGAAGAAGAAACAGTTGCCGGAGGAAGAACTGCTGACGAAGCTGAACGAAGTATGTACGGCCATACGTCCCGCCTGGCCGCTGGATTGGCAGCAGGATGAACGTAAACTGGCCAAATTAGTTGCCCATATTACCGCGACGCATCATCAATTCTTGCGCGAGGAACTTCCCGTGCTGCGTGATTTCGTTAATAAGGTAGCAAGAGTGCACGGCGAAGAGCACCGGGAGCTGCTCCAATTGCAGCAGTTGTACCGTGAACTGGCAGACGAGCTGCTGGAGCATTTGAATAAAGAAGAACAACAGCTGTTCCCGGCGATCATCCGGGCGGAAGCGGAAGGTTCGGACGAGGCATTCACGCAGGCGCGGGCGTTGCTGGATACGCTTGAGGCCGAACATGAAGGAGCAGGAGAACTGTTGCAGCGCATGCGCGAGGTGACGGAGGACTATATACTGCCGGAAGGCGCTTGCAGGACGTACTCGCTGACATTCCGCAAGCTGGAGGAGCTGGAGGCCGATATGTTCACGCACATCCATCTGGAGAATTCGCTGTTGTTCCCCGCCTTGGAACAGCGATAATAACGCTATCGATTGGTAACTATTACATTGGTTCCGTTGGAGGAATCCTGGTCATTCTACTAAGGAAGAATGAAGCAGGAGGGGAAAGTTGTGACTACAACCGCATTAACGCAATTATTAGAAGAGAAGAATAAATGGAGAAACGCGCTGCAAACGATCAAGCAGCTGGGACCCGACAAGCTGAAGGTGATCCAGGCCACGCTGCCGGTCGTCAAAGAGCATGGCGAAGCAATTACGAGACGATTCTACCAAGGGTTGTTCGAGAAGCATCCGGAGCTCAAGAACATATTCAATATGTCGCATCAACGCTCGGGCCATCAGCCCAAAGCATTGGCAGATGCCGTCTACGGGGCGGCCGCCAACATTGAGGACATGTCGAAAATCATGCCGGTGCTCGAACGGATCGGCGAGAAGCATCGGAGTCTCCAAGTCAAGCCGGAGCATTATCCGATCGTCGGCGAACATTTGCTAGGGGCGATCAAAGACGTGCTCGGCGACGCGGCGACGGACGAAATTCTCGATGCATGGGCGGACGCCTACGATGTCATATCGGATGTATTCATCCGCATGGAAGACGCCATGTACCGGACGACGGAGAATCTGCCCGGCGGCTGGGCCGGGTTTAAGGATTTTGTCGTCGACAAGAAGGTAGCGGAGAGCGACGTCATCACTTCATTCTACCTGAAACCCGCGGACGGAAAGCCGCTCGTCGAGTTCCTGCCGGGTCAATATATTACGCTGAAGGCGGATATCCCCGGGGAAGAGCATACGCATTTGCGGCAATACAGCCTATCCGACCGTCCCGGCGAAAGCTACTACCGCATCAGCGTTAAGCGCGAAGATGCGCATGATGGCGATCCTGCAGGCGTGGTATCCACCTACTTGCATAGCAAGCTTCAAGAAGGGGATACGATCGCGATTACGGCGCCAGCCGGCGATTTCTACCTCGATGTGGCGGCCAACACGCCGGTCGTCCTCATTAGCGGCGGCGTAGGGATCACGCCATTGTTAAGCATGCTGAACACGATTGCAGCCGTCAATCCGACGCGAGAGGTCACAATGATCCAGGCTGCCCGGCACGGGAAGGTTCACGCGTTCGGGAAACATGTGAAGCAACTAGCCGACACCCATCCGTCGGTCAAGTCGTTCGTGATCTATCAGGAGCCCACGCAAGAGGATCAGGCTGCCAAATCCTATGATCAGGAAGGGCATATCACATCCGAATGGTTGAAGTCCGCGCTGACGCTTCAAGCGGATACGGACTACTACTTCTGCGGTCCGCGTTCCTTCATGCATGCGGTTCACAAACAGCTCAAGGAATTAGGCGTTCCCGCGAATCGCGTGCATTATGAATTCTTCGGGTCGTTCGGCAACATCGAGTAGCGCGCTGGGCAAGCCGGGTATAACGGTATAGAAGAAGCACTCCAGTAAGGGGATGGAAGACTCCCCTTCATTGGAGTGCTTTTTGGTCTTCGCGAATGGGTTAATGGGTCACTTGGATCACGTGATCCGCTAACTGCCTAAACAGCATGCCCGCTTCGGAAGAGGAATCGTATACGCCTGGCGCCGGTGCTTGATCGCCGGGTCGTTCTAACGGTAAACGGGTCAGAATGTTACATTGGAGCGCTTCCTGCAGCCGATTGCCGCCCTCATGCCCGAAAGCATGGATAGCGCCGTTGCAGCTTGGACATTGCATGTAAGCCATGTTCTCAACGATGCCGATCAGGTCATGGCCGGTGCGCTCCGTCATCGCGCCTGCCCGAAAAGCGACTTCCGCCGCGGTATCATGGGGCGTAGTCACGATAAGCTCCTTCATGGATCCGAGGAACTGATGCAGATCGAGCGGAATGTCGCCTGTGCCCGGAGGCAGGTCGAACAACAAATAATCAAGCGTTCCCCATTCGACGTCTTCCAGAAAAGTTCGGATAATCTTCCCCAGCATCGGACCTCTCATAATGACGGGCTGGTTATCCGTCCGCAGAAATCCTGACGAAATCCACTTCACTCCGAACCGTTCGATCGGGAAGATGCGATTCTCGTCCGAACGTGCTTCCGCCCGCATATTGATGAGGCTCGGGATACTGAAGCCGTAGATATCCGCGTCGATAAGACCGACGGACATGCCGCGTTCGGCAAGGGAAACGGCCAGATTCACGGCGACCGTCGATTTTCCCACCCCGCCTTTGCCGCTCACGATAGATAGATACTTCGGCTGCGTCTGGCTGCTGATAGATACCGCCTCCTCATGCGTAATGATCGCTATTCTTCCCAATATCAGGAGAACTACTCCCCGAATAGGCAACATGCATAAAAGTCGAATAACTCCAACATGGATAACCCATACTACTTGACGTAACTGGCAAGTTATGAAATTGGAGGGCGGATAAGATGAAAGAGGAAGCGGTGCAGCCGCCGGTGGTCTACCGGGGCTCCTTTCTGAGGAAGGCGCTTATCAACAGCCTCATTACAGCAATCGTTATATTCGTGTCCGTCTATCTGGGATCGGAGCAGTTTCATCATGTCGACCTGGCGTTAATCGGCTATCTGGTCGCGACGGTACTATGTCTGCTCTTCTTCACGATGCGGATTACGGCATGGTCGCTTCGTCCGCCTACGAGAAGACTTTGGCGGCAAGGGTTCGAGATGATGACGAGCGCCAAAGGGCTGAAGTTTTTATTCCACACGCTCGGCACGAACATCGGCACGCAGAAGTTTATCGTCAAGCGCTCCTGGTTCCGCGGAGCGCAGCATCTGCTTATATCTTGGGGAGTTTTGTTCTCGTTCGGCATTACATTCGCGCTCGTGTTGAACTGGATGCATTTCGAACTTGTCGCGCCTACGACCTACGAGGTCGTTATGTTCGGTATTCCTCTCTTCCGGATGGGAGTCGAATCCTGGCTTGCGATCGCGTTGTATCATGGGCTCAACTGGACGGGAATCGCCGTCATTGCGGGTTGCGCCATGGCGATGATCCGGCGAGTATACGAGAAGAACCGGCTTGTCGAACAGCGCGACGAGTACGATCTCTTCCCTCTCGTGCTGCTGATGGCGATCTCCATTACGGGTTCGCTGCTGACCGTCTCCGCGCTATGGATGGAAGGCGAGTTCTATTACGGCATTTCGTTGTCGCATGAGATCGTGGTCATCGTCTTCCTGCTCTATATGCCGTTCAGCAAGTTCTGGCATATCCCGCTCCGCTTCCTGGCGGTGGTAATTCCGGCCTACCATGGCTTAGCCGAGCAAAAGAAATGCGCGCGCTGCGGCGTGGAGTACGCCACTTCGATGCAGATCCAGGATGTGCAGACGGCGCTCTCCAAACGGGATCTGTCCGTACCGATCGAGCATACGCCGCTGCATATGTCCGATCTGTGCTCGCAATGCAGACGTATCTCCAATCGGTTGTCCGCGAGCAGAATGAAGGTGGGCCTCGCTCAAGCCGGCGTATGGGTACAGGGGAATGGACATAACGGGCTGACGGCCTTAAAGGAAGGAGAACCGCTCATTGAAACACATCCAGAACATTGATTACGCCATGCGGGAGTTCGACGCGATTACGCGCGAGGGCGAAGAACTGGTGGCGACGCACTGCGCATTCTGCGGCATGCAATGCGGCATGAATATTCGGTTCAAGCCGGACACCAAGGAAGTGCTCGGCGTCGAGCCCCGCTACGATTTCCCGATGAACGGGGGCAGGTTATGTCCCAAGGGCGTCTCGGCTTACAGGCAGGTGGAGCATGAGGAACGGCTGCTCTATCCGATGATCCGGCGCAATGGCAAGCTGGAGCGGGCGACTTGGGACGAGGCGCTGGATCTGGTGGCGTCCAAGATGCGGGAGATTCAACTGCAACACGGCAAGGATGCCTTCGGCATCTACAGCGGATCTTCCATGACGAACGAGAAGTGCTACGTGATGGGCAAGTTCGCTCGGATCGGCCTCGGGACCAAAAACATCGATTACAACGGCCGGTATTGCATGGCTGCTGCGGCAACCGGATTCAAGCAAAGCCTCGGGATGGACAGGGGGTCGACGAATCCGTGGTCGGACATCAAATTCGCCGACGTGCTGTTGATCGCCGGATCGAATACGGCGGAATGCCATCCGTTATCGATGCCATACGTCTGGGGGGCGAGAGACCGGGGAGCGAAGCTCATCGTGGTAGACCCTCGCGAGACGAAGACGGCGTTGGTCGCCGACTTGCATCTCGATCTTCGCCCGGGGACCGATATCGCGCTCGTCAACGGGATCATTCACGTGATGATCCGCGATAATCTGGTCGACCACGCCTTTATCGAAGCGCATACGAACGGGTACGAGGCGCTGAAGGAGACCGTCGCCGAATTCACCCCTTACCACGCCGAGATGATTACGGGGGTGGACCAACGCAAGATTGAACAAGCCGCCCATATGTTCGGCAAGGCTCGCGAGGGTATGGTCATGTTTGCCAGAGGGATCGAGCAGCACGCGACTGGCTCCGACAACGTCTCGAATTACGTGAACCTAAGTTTGCTGACGGGCAAAATCGGCCGCAAAGGATCTGGTGTCGCTACCTTTACCGGTCAGGGCAATGGTCAAGGCGGCCGCGAGCATGGTCAAAAGGCGGATCAGCTGCCAGGTTATCGGGTCATTACCGATCCAGCTGCAAGAGCGCATGTCGCGAAAGTATGGGGAGTCGACGAGAGCGAGATTCCGGGTCCCGGCATTTCTGCTTACGAGATGCTCAAATCGCTAGGGCAGGACATCAAGGGACTGCTCTTGATCTGCAGCAATCCGCTTGTGTCTGCGCCGAGCATCGGCGATATCGAGGAGCGGATGCGCAGTTTGGATTTCTTCGTCTGCATCGACATGTTTCTCTCTGAATCGGCCGAATTGGCGGATGTGGTCCTGCCGTCTACCGTATGGGTCGAGGATAACGGCACAACGACCAACATTGAAGGACGGGTCATCCGGATTAAGGGAATCGATCGGACGCCGGGGGAATCCAAGCGGGATTGGGAGATTATCGGCGAGATCGCCAAGCGGCTGGGCCGCGGCCAATATTTCGACTATGGCAGCCCGGAAGACATATTCAATGAGCTCCGCGAAGCGAGCAGAGGCGGCGTGGCCGATTATTACGGCATTACGTACGACAAGATTGACCGCATGGATGGCGTATTCTGGCCATGCCCAAGTCTTGAACATGAAGGGACGCCGCGACTGTTCGAGGACTTGAAATTCAAATTCCCGGATGGCAAAGCGAAGCTGCATGGTTTCACGCACACGGGGCCGAATGAGAAGGTGGACAAGGACTATCCGTTCATCCTGACGACCGGCCGCGTCGTCTACCATTACTTAAGCGGCAACCAGACTCGGCGGATCGAAGCGCTCCGCAAGCTATGTCCCGATCCGTACATCGAGATCCATCCGAATACCGCCGCTCAGCTCCATATCAAGAACGGCGAGTTTCTGAAGATATCAAGCCGAAGAGGATACATAACCGTCCCCGCCAAGATTACCAAGATTATCCGGCCCGACTCCCTCTTCGTTCCTTATCATTGGGGCAAGCAGCTCGGCATCAACCGATTAACGAACCCGGCTTTGGATCCGAAGTCCAAAATCCCGGAGTTCAAGGTCTGTGCCGTCCAAATCGAAAAAGCGGGTGAGGAGGATATCAAGCATGCCCAAAGTGCTCTATATTGATTTCGAACGCTGTATCGGCTGCCGCGCCTGCGTCATCGGCTGCGAGGAGTGCAGCGGTCACGACCATCTCTCGCGGATGTTCGTCGACGAATTGACGCCGGGCGAGACGGTGGCGACTTCGCCGACCCCTTGCATGCATTGCTACACGCCGCTGTGCGCGGAGTCTTGCCCGGTGCAGGCCATTCAAGTGATGGATGGCGTCGTCTTGTCGGCCTCCCATGAGAAATGCATCGGCTGCAAGAACTGCACCTATGCTTGTCCGTTCGGCATCCCTCGCGTCGACGAAGCGAAGAAACTGATGTACAAGTGCGACATGTGTTATGACCGGACATCGAAAGGCCGGCCGCCGATGTGCGTCAGCGTCTGTCCGACGGATACGATCCAGTATGTGGACGAAGAGGTCGTCAAGCTGAAGAACAGCAAGCCGGTTCAATATCAGTGGCAGTTCGGCGCGACGGAGATCGAGACAAGGACGGTCATCGGGCTACCGGATCTGGCCGGACATAAATATGGATATTATGATGCCGAGGAGAGCGATCCTTATGTGGGACAAACTTGAGAATTACTGGCGGGAAGTCACATTCAATATCAAACGGGACCGGGAACTGGTGCTTAATCGCAGGGGGTTCATTGCAGCGTCATTAACTTTGCTCGGAGGGTTGTTCCTCTCTTCCTTCCCGTTCACCATCAAAGCGATGCAGCGCAAGGAGGCCCCCGAGCAACGTATCGAGCCGCTGAAGATCGCGGAAGCGGAGGAGCTTGCGATCGGCGAGAGCAAGCTGTTTGCCTTCCCGACAGAAGAGGACGCCGCGATTCTGGTCCGGCTCTCGGAACGGGAATACAGATCGTACCAGATCAAATGCACGCATCTAGGCTGCCCGGTCTTTTGGGACAAGCCTTCCGAGCAATTGAAGTGCCCTTGCCATAACGGAATCTTCTCCGTTCTGGACGGCTCGGTCATTGCCGGTCCGCCGCCTCGTCCCTTAACGACGGTCAAACTTACCGTCAGACGCAGCGGCGTGTTCGCCGTCGGCCTCGTGAAGGGAGCCTGATACCAGGATGAGAATGGGATGGTGGGTGTTCATCTCGCTGATATCGGTCTCCATCATACTGATGCAGGAATTGCTCGAAGATTATGCGGCCGGCAGATCGGATATGTGGAGCTATGTCTGGGCGTTGGGCTTTATGCTGGTGCTTGGCATCGTTGCCTTTTGGTTTTTCACGCGTACCGACGAGGCCAAATGAATAGGAAGATAGGAGCGGTGCAAGTTGAGTAACTCGCTATATGAACAATTGGGCGGAGAGCAGGGCATGTCCCGGATCGTCCACGATTTTTACGATCGGGTCATTGCGGATAACGAAGTCAACCATTTCTTCAAGAATAGCGATATGGATAGGCAAAAACAGCATATGTCGCATTTTCTGGGAGCGGCCTTCGGTTCGGGAGAAGACTACGATGCTCGCTTGTTAACTGGCGCGCATGCCAAGCTTCAGGCCGGTCATGGGCACTTCGACAAGGTAGTCGAACATCTTAAGGATACCTTGCAGGAGCATCGGATCCCGCAACAAGCGCTCAACCAAGCGGTCGACCAAATCTCCGGGTATCGGCAGCATATCGTGCAGCATTAGCTAATATCGACGAGTAGACCAGACGGGGGTGCAGCAGACAACATGAATCGCTCGAACATTCAGCTTCCCTTGCAGACCGGCAGTCTCACGCTCGGCTTTATGGTGTGGGTGATCCTATCCTCGCTTATTGCGTTCATTAAAGAAAGCATTGCGCTTAGCCCTTCCCAGCTGACCTGGGTGACGGCCACCCCTGTATTATTCGGGTCCATCATGCGGGTGCCCGTCGGGTACTGGACCAATCGCTTCGGGGCGAGAAAACTGTTCACGCTCAGCTTCATCGTGCTACTATTACCGGTGTATTGGCTCAGCCGAGCGGATTCGTTCGGCGATCTGATTATAGGCGGGCTATTCCTGGGGATGGGCGGCGCCGTATTCTCGGTAGGCGTGACGTCGCTGCCTAAGTATTATCCGAAAAGCCGCCACGGCTTCGTGAACGGGATCTATGGCATGGGGAACCTCGGCACCGCGATCTCGACCTTCGGCGCGCCGGTTCTTGCCAATCAGATCGGTTGGTCGAAGACCATATTGGCCTACGGCGCGCTGCTGATTGTGATGGCGGTCGTCATGTTCCTGCTCGGCGATCGGGAGGAGACGCCTGTTCGCGCTTCCTTAATGGATCAGATCAGGGGAGTAGCCGGCAACTCGAAGCTATGGCTGCTCTGTCTCTTTTATTTTCTAACCTTCGGATCGTTCGTTGCGTTCACCGTCTATTTGCCGAATTTCCTGGTGAGCAGCTTCGGACTGACGAAGGTGGACGCGGGCTTGCGCACCGCGGGCTTTATCGCCCTGGCTACGTTCATGCGGCCGCTCGGCGGCTATCTGGGCGACAAGTTCAATCCGTTCAAGATTCTCATGCTCGTGTTCGTCGGGCTGACCGCGGCAGGCGTGTTGCTATCGTTCGCGCCTTCCATGTTATGGTACACGATTAGCTGCCTGACGATCGCGCTGTGTGCGGGACTAGGGAACGGGACGATCTTCAAGCTGGTGCCGATGTACTTTGCGAAGCAAGCGGGGATCGCGAACGGGATCATCTCCGCGATGGGCGGATTGGGCGGCTTCTTCCCGCCGTTGATGCTGGCGTTCTTGTTCAAGCTGACGGGTCACTACGCGATCGGGTTCATGGCCATGTCGGAAGTCGCGCTTGCCTGCCTGATTCTGATCGTCTGGATGTTCTTCCAGGAGAAACTGGGGCTGTCGGCCCGAATCATCGAGAATGCGGTGGAAGGCATTATGATTACGGATACGACGGGCCATATCCGCTCCGTGAACGCAGCCTTTACGCAGATCACCGGCTACGAAGAGCATGAGGTCGTGGGCAAGACGCCGAGCATTCTGAAATCAGGCATTCAAGGCGAGGACTTCTACCGCGAATTGTGGGATTCGTTAAGACAGGACGGCTCCTGGCAGGGCGAGATCTGGAACCGCAGGAAGGGCGGCGACGTCTACCAAGAATGGCTCACCATCAGCTCGGTGAAGAACGATGCGGGCGATGTGATGCTGTACTCGGGCATGTTCAGCGACTTGACCAGGAAGGCGGGCAAGATCAAGGCAGAACCGATCAAGGAATAACTCGGGTAGGAAGGCAGCTCCAGGGGCTGCCTTTTTCTTGTATGCGATATTTTGCCTAGCTCGTAACAAAAAAGGTTAGTGCCCGCAATCGGATGCGGCACTAACCTTTTTATTATGAAGCGAATCGATTGCCCATGGCGTCTTAATGCGCCGCGGCTTTCGGCTGTTCCGCCGGTTCCTTCACGGTCACGAAAGTCGTCACTTCGGCGCGTTTGCTCTGATAGAACAGCCAGTTGAGCACGATCGCCACGACGTAGAAGCCGATGAACACGTAGAAGGCGGTTACGTAAGATCCGGTCGTATTGACGGACCAGCCGAACAGCTTCGGAATGAAGAAGGAGCCATATGCCGCGAATGCCGCCGTGAAGCCGAGCACCGGCGCCGCTTCCTTCACAGGGAAGATGTACGGAATCATCTGGAACGTGGAGCCGGAGCCCGTGCCTGCGGCCAGGAACAGGACCAGGAACGAGATCAGGAAGCCGGCGAAGCTGCCTTGCTGGATGAAATAGATGACGGCGAGCGAGCCAAGGCCCATGGCGAACAGCGTAATGGCGGTAACTTTGGCGCCGCCGAATTTATCCGAGATGTAACCGCCGAACGAACGGGCGGCCGCAGCGATGAAAGCGCCCAGGAAGGCGAGCGAGACATGCTCCGGGAACTGGGATTTCAGCAGCAGCGGGAACGCCGCGGAGAACCCGATGAAGGAACCGAAGGTAGCCACGTACAGATAAGTCATGATCCAGGTATGCTTGCGTTTGACGATCGAGAATTGACCGGAGAACGTTTGCTTGGCGCCCGGCAGATTGTCCATGCCGAAGAAGGCGATTACGGTCATAAGCGCGATCGGAATGACCCAGATGAAGGCGGCGTTCTGCAGCCAGAGCTGCTGCCCGTCCTTCAGCAGCTGCCCGTCGCCCGACAGCGCGGCGAAGGTGCCGGTCGTGATGATCAGCGGCGTGACGAATTGGACGACCGATACGCCCATATTGCCGAGTCCGCCGTTAAGGCCGAGCGCCGTGCCTTTCTCTTTCTTCGGGAAGAAGAGCGAGATGTTGGACAGCGACGAGGAGAAGCTCCCGCCGCCTAGGCCGCAGAGCGCGGCGAGCAGCAGCATGACGGAGTAAGACGTATCGGGATTCTGAACCGCGATCCCGATTCCGATCGCCGGGATGAGCAAGAGCCCAGTCGAGATGACCGTCCAGTTGCGACCGCCGACAATGCCGACCGCGAACGTGTAGACGAACCGGAGCGTTGCCCCGACCAAGCCGGGAATAGCGGCCAGCGTGAAGAGTTGACTCTCCGTGAACTGGAAGCCGATATCGTTCAGCCGGACGGCGACGACGGACCAAATTTGCCAGACGATGAATGCGAGCATGAGCGATGGGACGGATATCCATAGATTGCGCGTTGCATGACGTTTTCCTTCTTGACTCCAGAATTCCGCGTTCTCGGGATCCCATTTGTTGATTCTTGCCATAATCGTGCCTCCTGTCGGATGTGAGCCTAGTTCATCTTGATTCGGGCTCCACCGTTGCTTGATGGCCTCAGTATAGCAATGGAAGATGGCGCGGCACTGTAAAATAAATCACAGAGGATTGTTAATCTTTCACAAAGAACAGGGTGTGATCTACATTACAGTCGCTAGGGCAGACAGCTGCTATGCTTGAGCCATTAATTGTTAAGTGAAAAATTTCACGAAGTAACGGGGGAGATTCATCATGCTTCATTTATCGCTTACCGCTATCATTCTGCGATTCGTCCTCGGCGGAGCGGCCGTCGCCGCAGCCTCGCTCATATCCAAGCGTGCCGGCGGAGCGATCGGCGGCATATTCGCCGCGTTCCCGGCTGTTTTCTTGGCCGCATTGCTTACGATCCGGTTCGATCATGCCGGCGACCAACTGATTGCCCGTTCGATTGATCTGTCCGAGGGCGCGCTGATCGGCATGGGGATCAATGTGGCATGCGCAATCGCCGTTGGCTGGCTGTGCACGAGCAAAGGATGGAAGAAAGGGTTGTCCTTATCCGTGCTGGGTTGGCTGATCACGTCGGTCTTTATCTCATATTTGATATTCAGCGTGTAACCAAGGGGGAATTACGATGAAACCGCAAGAATTGCTGCTCCGCTTCTTCCTGGGCGGGTTAGCCGTCGTCCTTAGCTACGTTGCTTCGGCATTGCTGCCATGGAAAGCGCTCGGCGGCATATTCGCCGCCTTCCCCGCAGTTATGATCGTGGCTGTACTCATGATGGGGATCAGCCAAGGCTCGGACAAGGCCGCCGCGATCGCCAGAGGTTCCGTCTATGGCATGACGGGATGCGCGGTCTGCGTCGTGACGGTGCTGTACGCTTTGCAGTTGACAGGTCTCTGGTCGCTTAGTCTGTTGCTTGGGCTGGCGGTCTGGTTCATCAGCGCGATGGCGATCTACAAAATCCGCGCGAGGTTCCAGACGAGGGTTCACCGGTAGTTTAGCGTCAGCATTCGAACGGCGCATGGAGAATGGCGCGCCTCGCTAGTGATATTTGTCACAACGGGGCGCTTGGCCATTGTGATCTACTACATACAGAAACGATGGAAGCGGAGGCAATGAATATGAATCAAGCGTTTGCTTCAAGATGGGCGAGGAACGTATTCGCCACGGTATGTTTGCTTGCGGTTCTCATGTACATAGGTTCGCGTTTCTTTACGCATTTGGATTTGGCGCTGTATGGGTACATGGTCGGCACCGTGGTCTTCATCGGCGGTTTTTATTATCGGTTTATGGCATGGGCTGAGCGGCCGCCAACCCGATTCCTGCTGCGCAAGGGGATACGGTTGCTGCTGCGCAGATCGACGCCCGTTGTCGCGGCGGATCATCTGGTCGTTCACCGATTCATCTGGAATCGCGGCTGGTACCGATGGATGCAGCATATTCTGCTGGGCTGGGGCTGCATCTTGTCCGCATTCGTTACGTTCCCGCTTGTGTTCGGGTGGATGTATTTCACCATGTCGGACAACGGCACATACACGGTCGTCGGTTTCGGCATCGATCTGATGCGGGTGTCAGCGGACGGCTGGATCGCCTTCCTGTTCTACAATGCGCTCAACATTACGGCATTCATGGTGATCGGCGGCGTATGCATGGCGCTGTACAGACGGATTCGCAACAAGCAGGCGTTAGCCGAACAGAGCTTTGCTTATGATTTCCTGCCTCTGTACCTGTTATTGTTCATCTCGGTAACTGGGCTGCTGCTGACCTTCAGCAACTTGTTCCTGCACGGCTTCGGGCATCCGGTCATGTCGATCATTCATCAATGGTCCGTCATTTTGACGCTGAACTATTTGCCGTTCGGCAAGCTGGCGCATATTCCGATGCGTCCGCTCAGCGTGCTGGCAAGGAATTACCGCGACCATTACGGCCAGACGGCACCGAAAGCGTGCAAGGTGTGCGGGATGGCATTCGTGTCAACCGAACAGTCGCAAGACGTCGTAGCCGTGCTCAAGCTAAGCAACATGGAATTCAAGACGGAAGAAGGCGACCACTTGGCAGAGCTATGCTTGCCTTGCCGCAGGAAATACCGGATGTCCCGGTTCACGGGCATCCCTACCCATAACATCCGCGTGAAGGAGGCGAACCAGGATGCCAAAGGATAATGCCGCCGTGAAAGCACCGATTGCGAACAAATACCACCATGGCGAGAAGCTCGTCCCGAGAGCAAGGTCGGCATGGTCGCAGAGCTCAAGATAGGAGAGGCGCTGGAATTCGCCTATCCGGGCGAGCATGAGACGGCCTTGCTGGTGCGCCTGTCCGAAGGCGAATATAAGGCGTACCAGAATGCCTGCACGCACTTGAAATGTCCGGTGTTCTGGGACAAGGCGGAAGGGGAATTGCTCTGTCCATGCCACCACGGCGTCTTCGACGTGCGAACCGGCAAGCCGACGGCCGGCCCGCCGAGACGGCCTTTGCCGGAGATCGAGATCGAAGTATCGCAGGGAGTCATCTATGCGACCGGGTGAAGCATTATGAAACGTAGTTACCGGGGCGTCATTCATTTAAGTCTCGTGCTGCTGCTCGGCATCGTGTTCACGCGGCAGTTCGTGAATGCCTTTTTCTATGAGCGGTATGCGCGGACGATCGTGTTCGCGAGCTTGAACCTGTTATTGGTCCCTGCAACGTGAGCGGGCCGAGCGAAATAAAGTTAGGCCGGCGAGAGTGATATTGATCACAGGCAAGCCGGATCGGTTTCATTATAATGAACCCATACCAAGCAGATTGGGAAGTGATTCTAATGACCGGAACAGACAACAAGCGGCGCAAGCTGGTTCTGATCGGCAATGGCATGGCAGGCGTTAACGTCCTTGAGCAAGTGCTGAAGCTGACGAATACATTCGAGATTACCGTATATGGCGAAGAGCCTTATCCCAACTATAACCGGATTCAACTGTCTTATGTCCTGGAAGGCAGCAAGACGATCGACGATATTATATTGAACAGCCGCGAATGGTACGAGGAGAACGGTATCGCGCTTCATACGGGAACGAAGATCGAGCGGATCGACACGGCGGCCAAAAAGATCTATACCGAAGGCGGCGACGCCGCGGACTACGACGTGCTGATCATCGCGACCGGCTCCAAGCCGTTCGTGCTCCCGATACCGGGCGCCGACAAAAAAGGCGTCATCGGCTTCCGGGATATCGCGGATTGCGAGGCGATGATCGATGCTGCAGGCCGAGTGAAGCAGGCGGCGGTTATCGGCGGCGGCCTGCTCGGGCTCGAAGCGGCCAAAGGGCTCGTGCAGCTCGGCATGGAGACGACGGTCATCCACCTGATGGATACGCTCATGGAGCGCCAATTGGACGATACGGCCGCAGGGATGCTGAAGGCGGAGCTTGAGCGGCAGGGCATTAAGTTCCGGATGGGGACGAAGACAGTTGAAGTGCTGGGGGGCACGGAAGTGAGCGGTCTTCGATTCGCCGACGGCGAAGAGCTGGATGCTCAGCTGGTCGTCATGTCCGCCGGCATCATTCCGAATACGGCGCTTGCGAAGGCGAGCGGCATCGAGACCGGACGCGGCATCAAGGTCAACGATTACATGCTGACGAGCGCGCCGGATGTATATGCGGTCGGCGAATGCTGCGAGCATCGCGGCGTATGTTACGGTCTGGTCGCTCCGCTGTTCGAGCAGGGGGCAGTTCTCGCCAAAACGATCGCAGGGGTCAACACGGCTCCCTACGAAGGTTCGTCTGTATCCACGAAGCTGAAAATTTCGGGCATTGACGTGTTCTCTGCCGGCGAATATCAGAATGCGCCGGATCATCAGGTGCTGCGCATTCACGACGATTGGCGCGGCATCTACAAGAAAGTGCTGCTGCGCGAGAAGAAAATCGTCGGCGCCGTCATGTACGGCGACGTGAATGACGCGCCGCTGTTGACCCGCTTGGTTCGGGAAGGCGGCATGATGACCGACGAGCTCTACGGGGAACTGTTCGGCGGCGGCACGGGTTGCTGCGGCGGCGGTGGCGGCAGCAAGCCGTCCGCCGTTCAGGGCATGGCCGACGAGGAGATCGTATGCGGATGCAACGGCGTCACCAAAGGCGATATCGTGCGCGTCATCCGCGAAGACGGTCTGTCCACCGTCGACGAGATTAAATTCAAGACGGGGGCGACGCGGTCTTGCGGCGGATGCAAACCGCTCGTGGAGCAGCTGCTGCAATTCGTGCTGGGCAGTGAATATCAGGACAAGAAAGAGACTAAGCAAGGGATTTGCGGCTGCACGACTTGCTCGCGGGAAGAGATTGTAGCCGCGATCCAGGAGAAGCATCTCACGAGCGTCAAGGAAGTGATGATGGTGCTGGGCTGGCAGCAGCCGGATGGCTGCTCGAAGTGCCGGCCGGCGCTGAACTATTACCTCGGCATGGCGTGGCCGTCCGAGTATGAGGATGACCGGAATTCCCGCTTCGTCAATGAGCGGCTGCATGCCAATATCCAGAAGGACGGGACATATAGCGTTATCCCTCGGATGTACGGGGGCGTGACTACTTCGGAGCAACTCCGCCAGATTGCCGACGCCGCCGATAAGTACGGCGCCAAGATGGTGAAGGTGACCGGCGGTCAGCGGATCGACTTGCTCGGCATCGAGAAGCAGCACTTGCCCGCGATCTGGGCGGAACTCGGCATGCCGTCGGGTTACGGTTACGCCAAGGCGCTCCGCACCGTCAAGACGTGCGTAGGCAACCGCTTCTGCCGCTTCGGCACGCAGGATTCGATCGGCATGGGCGTCTTGCTCGAACAGAAATTCGAGCGGCTCTGGATGCCGGCCAAGTTCAAGATGGCCGTCAACGGCTGCCCGCGCAACTGCGCCGAATCGGGCACGAAGGATCTCGGTATTGTCGGCAATGACGGTGGCTGGGAAGTGTACGTAGGCGGCAACGGCGGCATCAAGATGAAAGAAGCCGAACTGCTGTGCAAGGTGAAGGGCGACGAAGAACTGGTAGATATTTGCGGAGCTTTCATTCAGTATTACCGGGAAACGGGCAACTATGCGGAGCGGACGTCGGATTGGCTCGAACGGATCGGCCTTGAGCAGGTGCGCAAGTTCGTTATCGAAGATATGGATAACCGGAAGGCGCTTATCGATCGCGTGGAGACCGCGCTTGCACAGCTGCAAGATCCTTGGCGGGAAATTATCGAGAGCGGCAAGCTGCGGAATGATTACTTCCAGCGAATCGAAGTGACGCAAGACTAGTACGGCATAAGGAGGCTATCGCTATGAGCATTCAGGTAAAAAGCGTTTATCATCAGGTCGGCCCGTTAACTTCCTTCCCCCCCGGCGTGGGGAAGGAAGTGCGGATCGGCACGCATGAACTGGCCGTTTTCCGCATGGCGGACGGCGGCGTATACGCGCTGGAGAATCGTACGCCGCACCGCAAGGGCGGACCGCTCGCCGAAGCGATCGTGAGCGGGCATTACATCTATTGTCCGCTGAGGGACTTGAAGATCGACGTCAGGGACGGACGCGTGCAGGAGCCGGATACCGGGCAGGCGCAGGTGTACGCGGTCAAGATCAAGGACGGATGCGTGCACATCGAAGTGCCCGCATAAATCAGATCGCGCGAAGGGGATGCCGCGCTGGAGGATGCATCCTCTATTGCTCAGGAATGAAAAGCGCTGCGCTTTCAAAGACGGCGTCAGCCGTTCCACCTTGAACGACGCTGCTTATGACGAATGGAAGCAATAGGAGGGAAGTGGATGACAACCAAGGCGAACCTTCAATTATCGCTAGGCAGGCTAAGGGATGACCACAGCAAGCTTCGCGAAGCGGCTGCCCGGGCATTCCGGTTAGCTGACGCGGTGAAGAACTGCCCGGAGGCGATAGACTGGACGCGAATCCGGCAAGTCGAGCAATGCGCGGCGGAGCTAGGGACTGAACTCGTGCGGCATGGGAAGTGGGAAGACGAAGAGCTATTCCCGCTCTTGACGGAGCTGTTCCCGATTGAGCGCCATCCCGATTTGCCTACGTCGCTATGGATGTTGGAGAAGGCGCATCAGACCGCCGATCAATGTTATCGCGCTTATGTTCACGATATGCAAGCTTATTGCGAGCTGCGGGACGAACAATTACTGCGGCTAGGAATGACGGAATTGATCCATGTCTGCCGATTGGTCCGCAGACAGCTGGAAGAAGAGACGGAACTGTTGATCCCCATGTGCGAACTGCGGACTAGTATGTGATTTAATTCACGTCGTCGCTAAGCATTCCGCACGCGGCGGCATCTTGATCGGGAACGGGAGAGTGAAGCAGATGAAGGGAGTTAGAGGGATGAAAGGGCTGAAGCGGCGGCGGGAAGAAGGCATGCCTGCGGCCACGAACAAGGCCGTGATACTGGAACCCGAAAATTCGGCCAGATCGAGCGCGTTCATGGAGCTGGCGATGCGTCTTGCGCGCGAGCACGAGCAGCTGAAGCACCAATGCGACGCGCTGCGCGAGCTGAGCAGCCGCACCGCCGCCAGCACGAGTCTAGCCGGCGCGATTCCGATGTTGACCGAACTGCGCGGACATACGTCGACGCTGCTCAGACAGCTGGAGCGCCATTCGAGGTGGGAGGACAAGGAGCTATTCCCTTACTTCTCGCGCTATTACAAGCTGAAGATGGAGCCGACGATTATGCCGTCGCTATGGGTGCTCGAGAAGGATCATGAACTGGCGCTCCAATTCTTCGCGTCATTCCTTCAGGCGAGCAATTCGCTGATGGGCCTCATGGTCGTGGAGGAACTAGGCGCCTCGTTATCGGAAGTGAAGCACAGCTGCGATGATCTGACGCAGGGCTGCTTGATCTTGACGAGCCATTTTCAGATGGAGGAAGAGCTTATCTATCCGATGGCGGAAGAGATTTTGACGGATATGGACTATTTGTTCTCGTAAAGGAGAGATGAACTTTGATTACTTGCGATTATTGCGGAAGAACGACCGGAGAGGGGGCGCCAGGATCGAGCTGGATTTGCTTGGACTGCCGCATCGAACCGAAGCAGCCGCCTGAAGCAGACCAGGACCATGCATGAACAGGAATGATGCCATATGCCTGTAAGCCCGCTTGTGCTTATGCACTTGGCGGGCCTTGTTCATGTGATCAGATCACCGCGAAAGGTGTTTGCGAAATTAGGTTCTGCGTTGTGAGTAATGTCATAGTTTGGCAGACATGGAAGCCGTAAGATTAAGCCATCAGGGAGGAGCATATACCAAACCGCTCTCCAAGGAGGAGTAGACCATGGCTGTAAAAGAAAGCAAACTCGACGCTAGGCATTCCGCACAAGAGGAAGTGAACCGGCTGGTAGCCCGCGCCAAGCAGGCCCAGGAAGCTTATCTGCGCATGGATCAGGAACACATCGACCGCATCGTTCAGGCAATGGCGCTGGCCGGGCTGGATCAACACATGGCGTTAGCCAAGATGGCCGTGGAGGAGACGGGCCGCGGCGTATACGAAGACAAGATCACGAAAAATATTTTCGCCACGGAATACATCTATCACAGCATCAAGCATGACAAGACGGCAGGGGTTATCGAAGAGAACGCCTTCGAGAACTACAAGCTGGTCGCCGAGCCGGTCGGGATCATCGCGGGTGTAACGCCGGTGACGAATCCGACGTCCACGACGATGTTCAAGACGCTCATCGCTACGAAAACGCGTAATCCGATCATCTTCGCGTTCCATCCGTCCGCGCAGAAATGCAGCGCGGCAGCTGCCAGTACGCTGCGTGATGCGGCCATCGCGATCGGAGCGCCGGAGCATTGCGTGCAATGGGTCGAGACGCCATCCTTGGAGGCGACCGGGCTGCTCATGAACCATCCGGATGTGGCGCTCGTGCTCGCAACGGGCGGATCCGCCATGGTGAAGGCCGCGTACAGCACGGGCAAGCCGGCGCTAGGCGTAGGGCCGGGCAACGTGCCTTGTTTCATCGAGCAATCCGCCGACCTCAGGCAGGCCGTAACGGACCTCATCCTGTCGAAGACGTTCGATAACGGCATGATCTGCGCCTCCGAGCAAGCGGTCATTATCGAAGAGCCGATCTACGATCAAGTCCGCAAGCTGATGAAGGACAACGGCTGTTATTTCCTGAACAAAGCCGAGGCCGAAGCGGTATCCAAGCTGGTCATTAACAGCGACAAATGCGCCGTCAACGCGGTCATCGTCGGCCAGTCCGCCGTGAAGATCGCCGAGATGGCCGGCCTTCAAGTCCCTAGCGAGACGAAGATACTCGTTGCCGAACTTGCGGGCGTAGGCGCCGCGTTCCCGCTGTCGGCCGAGAAGCTTAGCCCGGTGCTCGCTTGTTATAAGATCAAGAACGCGCAGCAAGGCATCGACCGGGCAGCCGAAGTCGTCGCATTCGGCGGACTTGGCCACTCCTCGGTCATTCATTCGAACGACGACGCGGTTGTTCAAGCGTTCGCCAGCCGGCTGAAGACCGGACGGGTTATCGTCAATTCGCCTTCCACGCACGGGGCGATCGGCGATCTGTACAACACGAACCTGCCTTCGCTAACGCTCGGCTGCGGTTCCTATGGGCATAACTCGACCACGTCGAACGTCTCCGCGGTCAACCTGCTCAACGTGAAGCGCGTCGCTTACCGCACGGTGAATATGCAATGGTTCAAGATTCCGCCTAAAGTCTACTTCGAGAAAGGCGCGACGCAATATCTCGAGAAAATGCCGGATATCTCCCGCGTCCTGGTCGTGACGGACGCGATGATGGTGAAGCTCGGTTACGTCGAGAAGCTCGAATACTACTTGCGCAAACGGACGAACCCGGTAGCGATCGAAGTGTTCTCCGATGTCGAGCCCGATCCGTCGGTCGAGACGGTCGAACGGGGCACGGCGCTGATGGACAGCTTCAAGCCCGACTGCATTATCGCGCTCGGCGGGGGCTCGCCGATGGATGCCGCCAAGGCGATGTGGCTGTTCTACGAATATCCGGACACGAGCTTCCACTCGCTCAAGCAGAAGTTCCTGGATATCCGCAAGCGCGTCTATAAGTATCCGCGTCTGGGCGATAAGGCCAAGTTTGTTGCCATCCCGACCACATCCGGCACGGGTTCGGAGGTCACTTCCTTCGCGGTCATCACGGATAAGAAGGAAGGGCAGACCAAATATCCGCTGGCCGATTACGAGCTGACGCCGGACGTGGCGATTATCGATCCGGAGTTCGTCTACAGCTTGCCGAAGACCGCCGTAGCCGACACGGGCATGGACGTGCTGACGCATGCGATCGAAGCCTATGTGTCGGTCATGGCCAGCGATTATACGGACGGCCTGGCGCTGCATGCGATCCGGCTCGTGTTCGCGAACTTGGAGAAGTCCTATCATGAGGCGGATCCGGTGGCGCGGGAGAAAATGCACAACGCTTCGACGATCGCGGGCATGGCGTTCGCCAATGCGTTCCTGGGCATCAACCACAGCTTGGCGCACAAGTGGGGCGGCCAGTACCATACCGCCCATGGCCGCACGAATGCGATCCTGATGCCGCATGTCATCCGTTATAATGCGCAGAAACCGACGAAATTCGCTTCTTTCCCGAAATATAGCCATTTCGTGGCCGATCAGCGCTACGCCGAGATCGCCCGCATGCTGGGTCTGCCGTCCCGCACGACGGAAGAAGGCGTGAACAGCTTGATCGAGGCGGTACGCAAGCTGAACGTATCGCTGGGCATTCCGGAGACGTTCTTGGATCTCGGATTTGATCCGGCCGATTTCGAGGCCAAGGTCGACCGTCTGGCCGACCGTGCCTTCGAGGATCAATGCACGACCGCGAATCCGCGGATGCCGCTCGTAACGGAGCTGGCCGACGTGTACCGCAATGCCTTCTACGGCAAATTCTGATCCGAATCCGTATCGCGTCGCTGCCGATTCACTATCGGCAGCTTTTTGATTTCGGCGATTGCAAGGTTCCGCGATTCGCGCGTGATGTATCTCACTGCGGGAATGCCCTTGCGCATGGTGTAATAGTAAGGCAAGCGTACGCTGCCATTTAACCAAGGAAGGATTGATCCCTATGCTGTCCGGCGTCATATTGGCTGGGGGCGGGCATGCCGCTACCCAAGGAGAGAACCGAGCCTTCTACGAACTGGAAGGGCAAATGCTTATACACAAACAAATTCGGGAGATGCAGGCATGCTGCAGCGAAGTTACGATCGTCACCGATCAGCCGGGGGCTTTCCTTCGCGCGGTAGACCGGAGCATACGCATTATCAGCGATTATTATCCGGTTAGCGGTCCCTTAAGCGGCATGCATGCCGGCTTGGCGCTCGCGAAGAACCGGCACGTCTGGCTGCTGGGCTGCCATATGCCGTTCCCTTCGGCAGCCGCGGCGAAATTGTTACATGAGCGCAAACTCGAAGGGATGGACGCCATTTTCCCCTGGATCGGAGACGCGCCTCATCCGCTTCACGGTATCTATAACCGCGACTGCGCCGGAAGACTGGAAGCCTTGCTGAGCCAAGGCTGCACGACGAAAGCCGACTTGTTGAAAGCAATCAGCTGGCAGCACATGGAGGAAGCGGAGCTGCGCGAGCATGGCATAGACGGGGGCTTCGTAAGCGCGATTCAATCGAAGGCGGATTGGGAACGCCTCTCCGCAGAACGCGGCGCGACAGTCGCCAGACGGACGCATCCATTAAAATCCCGCAGGACTGTGAGTAATGTCATAGTGAAGCGGGTCAAAAGCAGGTAACTTAGAGACATAGATCAACGGAGGTGTTGGAAGATGGCGATGAAAGAACACGACATCAAGGAAGGCTTGAAACGGAACGAGGCATGGCGCGGATTTGCGGAAGGGAACTGGCAGAAGCGGATCGACGTGAACGCCTTCATCGAGCTTAACCTCACGCCATATGAAGGGGACGAGACGTTCCTCGCGGACCCGACGCAGGACACGTTAACGTTATGGGAACGGGTAAGCGAGCTGCTGAAGGAAGAGCGGGAGCGCGGCGGCGTTCATGATATCGACGTGGATACGGTATCGACGATTACTTCGCACGAACCCGGGTATATCGACGAGGCGCGGGAACGGATCGTCGGCTTGCAGACCGACGCGCCGCTGAAGCGGGCCGTGCAGCCGTTCGGCGGGATCCGGATGGCGGCGGACGCCTGCGAAGCCTATGGCTATACGCTGAATCCGGAGCTCGACCGGCTGTTCACGGACATTCGCAAGACGCATAACCAAGGCGTGTTCGACGCCTATACGACAGAGATGCGGGCAGCGCGCAAAGCGGGTATCATTACCGGGTTGCCGGACGCCTATGGCCGTGGACGCATCATCGGGGATTATCGCCGCGTAGCGCTCTACGGCGTGGATCGACTGATCGCCGGCAAGAAATCGGAGCTGCTCGAGATCGAGGCGGACGCGATGACCGAAGACGTGATCCGGCTGCGCGAAGAGCTGTCCGAGCAGATTCGAAGCCTCGGCGAGCTGAAGCGGATGGCCGCTTCGTATGGTTTCGATATCTCGGCGCCGGCCGTTAACGCCAAGGAAGCGGTACAATGGCTGTACTTCGCTTATCTGGCGGCAATCAAGGAACAGAACGGTGCGGCCATGAGCCTCGGCCGGGTCTCCAGCTTCCTCGATATCTACATTGCGCGCGACCTGGAAGAAGGCGCGATCACGGAGAGCGAAGCGCAAGAGTTGGTCGACCATTTCGTCATGAAGCTGAGAATCGTGAAATTCCTGCGCACGCCGGATTACAACGAACTGTTCAGCGGAGACCCTACCTGGGTAACCGAGTCCGTTGGCGGCATGGGGCTTAACGGGACGACGCGCGTGACGCGCAACTCTTTCCGGTTCCTCCACACGCTCTACAACCTGGGACCTGCGCCAGAGCCGAATCTGACGGTTCTGTGGTCGGCGAAGCTGCCGGACAACTTCAAGAAATACTGCGCGCGGGTATCGGCGGAAACAAGCTCGATTCAATACGAGAACGACGACCTGATGCGCCCGTATTTCGGCGATGACTACGGCATTGCCTGCTGCGTCTCGGCCATGCGGATCGGCAAGCAAATGCAATTCTTCGGCGCGCGCGCCAACTTGGCCAAAACCTTGCTCTACGCCATCAACGGCGGCGTGGACGAGAAGCTGGGTACGCAGATCGGACCTAAGCTTGCGCCGATTACATCGGAAGTGCTGGACTACGAGGAAGTGAAAGCCCGCTTCGATATCGTCCAAGACTGGCTTGCCAAGTTGTACATGAACACGCTGAACGTCATCCACTACATGCATGACAAATATTGCTACGAGCGCATCGAGATGGCGCTGCATGACCGGGATATCGTCCGCACGATGGCCTGCGGCATTGCCGGACTGTCGGTCGTGGCCGACAGCTTGAGCGCAATCCGATACGCCAAGGTTCGCCCGGTTCGCAATGAGCAAGGCATCGTGGTCGATTTCGAGATCGAAGGCGACTATCCGATGTATGGGAACAACGATGACCGCGTAGACGCGATTGCCGTAGAGCTAGCCGAAGGTTTCATGAACCGGCTGCGCCAGCATAAGACTTACCGCGGCGCGATTCCGACCATGTCGGTGCTTACGATTACGTCCAATGTCGTGTACGGGAAGAAAACCGGCAGCACGCCGGACGGACGCAAAGCTGGCCAGCCGTTCGCGCCGGGCGCGAATCCGATGCACGGCCGCGATCGCAAAGGCGCGCTCGCATCGCTCGCTTCCGTGGCGAAACTGCCATACGAGCACAGCCTGGACGGCATCTCCAATACGTTCTCGATCATTCCGAAGGCGCTCGGCCGGGAAGACGAGGCTCGCTTTACTAATTTGGCAGCATTGCTGGACGGTTATACCGCAAGCGGCGGTCACCATCTGAACGTGAACGTGTTCAACCGCGAACAGTTGCTTGATGCGATGGAGCATCCGGAGAAGTACCCGCAGTTGACGATCCGGGTTTCGGGTTATGCCGTGAACTTCATCCGACTGACCAAAGAGCAGCAGCTAGACGTCATTAACCGCACGTTCCACGGGGAAATCTGACAACAAGGCTTAAGAGGAGAGAGGAGCGTGGCCCGCATGAAAGGCCGCATACATTCAATGGATACATTCGGGACCGTGGACGGTCCCGGCATCCGCTTCGTCCTGTTCATGCAGGGCTGCGCGCTGCAGTGCCAGTTCTGCCATAACCCGGATACATGGGATACGGCAGGAGGCCGTCAAGTAACGGTGGAAGAGGTATTGGCGGAGATCGAACCTTACGTACCTTACTACAAAGGTTCGGGCGGCGGCATTACGGTAACGGGAGGCGAGCCGACGCTACAAGCTCCTTTCGTCGCCGAGCTTTTCAAGGCGTGCAAAGAACGTTTCGGTCTGCACACGACGCTGGACAGTTCGGGTTTCTGCGAACCGACCCACGCGGTAACGCTCATGAAGTATACGGATCTGGTGCTGCTCGATCTGAAGCAGATGAACAAGAAGAAGCACGAGCTGCTGACGAGTCAGTCGAACGACAGGATCTTGAAGTTCGCCCGTTGGCTGTCATCGATCGGCAAGCCGGCATGGATCCGGCACGTGCTTATCCCGGGCTATACCGATAACGCTGAGGATTTGAACGCTTTGGGCGAATTCATCTCGCTATTGACCAACGTAGAGAAAGTTGAATTGCTGCCGTACCATCGAATGGGCGTCTATAAGTGGCAGGCCTTGGGCCGCGAATACCCGCTTGAAGGAGTACCGACCCCGACGGACCGGGATGTCCGGCGAGCTCGCGAGATCATAGACAGAGCCAAGAATCATATCGTGCTATAATTCCGGGCAACGAAGCGAAGAGGGCGCATATAGGCGCCTTTTTTGCATATACCGCATTTACCGTCAGGGGGTTTCTCCTATAGGGAATCCCTTTCGCTAAGGGAATTCCCCCTTATAAAAATCGGTGAGGTCCCCGATGTTCGGCGTTGCTCGCGGTGCGGTATGATGGAATCAACAAGGAAGCTCGGTGAGCTTAGGAAAGGGGACGGATGAAGATGGAAGTAATGAACAATCGCGTGGAGGGCCTGGAACCGGTATTATCGGCCGGGAGCTTCGAACTCCTTCAAGGCATCATGTACATGAAGAACGCCGAGAAAGGCAGCTGCTTGTTCTGGGAAGGCGACAAAGCGGATAAATTGTTCTTCATCTTCAGCGGTCGGGTAAGAACGACCAAGACTTCGGACAGCGGGCGGGCGCTGACCCTGTATTTGCATCAAAAGGGCGATCTAGTCGGACAGATGGATCCGTTCAACGACTCCGTGCACAGCTTCAGCGCCGAAGTGACCCATGACGCGAAGGTCGGCGTCATTCAGCGCAAAGACCTTGAAGTATTGCTGTGGCAGCACGGCGATCTGGCGGTGGAGTTCATGAAATGGATGGGCATGATGCATCGCTTGACGCAGAGCAAATTCCGCGATCTGATGTTGTTCGGCAAGACCGGCGCGCTGTGTTCGCTGCTGATCCGGCTGAGCAATTCGTATGGCAAGCAGAGGGACGGCGGGATCTACATCGACTTGAAGATCAACAACACCGAGATGGCCGACATGATCGGCGCGACGCGGGAGAGCGTGAACCGCATGCTGAGCGATATGAAGAAAGCGGACGTCATCGAGTATGCCGACGGTCATTTCACCATCAAAGACTTGAACTACCTGCGGGACGTTTGCCATTGCGAGAACTGCCCGAAGGAGATTTGCCGGATGTAACAGGGCGCATGTTCCCAGGGAGAACCCTTAGCTGCGACTAAGGGAATTCCCGTTGAACGCATATCGCTACGAACCCTCACATGGCGGGCAATAGGGAACCTATAGTTACCGGGTGGAAAGAAAGGTGATGAACCTATGCATGGTGCGCATATAAGAGAGCGGCTCACGCTGGAGCTGGAACGGCTGCGCAAAAGCAGCGGCAGCGATTTTGCCGCGATCGCGCTACCGGCGTCGGATAATCTGGCCATGCGCTGGCAGATCGTGCTCGGCAGCCGCAACGGGAGAGTCTCGCGGATGGCGATCAAGCCGGGTATCGGTATTGGCGGTATGGTGCTGCGGCACGGAACGGTATACACTGTTAGCGAAAGGGAAAATGCTGAACTGCTGGCCCAATGTCCCGTCATGCTCGCCGAACGGTTGGAAGCGGGATTCGCGTGTCCTTTGCTAGGCAACGGCAGCGGATCGGCTGACGGTATCCTCCTGCTCGGCAGTCGAGGGGAGCATAGCTATGAGCGAAGCGGGATTGCGCGAATCTGGGAACAATCCTGGCTGTCAGGGCTTACGGCCGTCATGAATGGCGGCACGATAGGCTAAGAGCCGGCTTAAGTTCAAGAAAGCGAGGAAACGAATGATCAGAATCATAATTGTGGATGATCACGCCATGGTTCGATCCGGCATGCGGATGCTGCTGGAAGGCAAGGACGATATCGAAGTCGTCGGAGAGGCATCCGAAGGAGATGAAGGCATTCGCGCGGCAGAATCGCTTCGTCCGGATGTCGTCTTGATGGACCTTAGCATGCCGCACGGCAAAGACGGGCTGACGGCCGCGGCGGAACTCAAGGTACGCATGCCAGAGATCGCCGTGCTCATCTTGACCATGCATGACGATGATGAATATTTGTTCCGGGCCATACATAACGGCGCGGCGGGGTACGTACTCAAGAGCGCTCCGCACGAGGAATTGCTGACCGCGATCCGCTCGGTCGCCAAGGGAGACGCGTATCTCACCCCGAGCGCCACGAAGCGGCTTATGAATGAATATATGGAGCGGATGAAGCGCGGCGAGAGCACGGATGTATTCGACACGCTGTCGGAGCGGGAGAAGGAAGTGCTGGCGCTCGCGGCGCAAGGGTACGCGAACAAGGAAATCGCCGAGCAGCTGATTATTAGCGTCAAGACGGTAGAGACTCATAAGAGCAACGTCATGGATAAGCTGGGTCTGAAGACGCGGCCGGAGCTGATTAAATACGCGATAAAGAAAGGGCTGCTGCAGTTTGAATAACGATTCCCGCTACCCCGAGCGCGACGTCATTGCCGAACATGTCGATACGCTGCTGTCCCAGCTCGACGCGCAGCTGGAAGAAGGCGGATTCCGCGATGATTTGAGACAATCGCTGAAGCAGTTGGCCGACGTGAAATTAGCGCTCGACGCTTCCTCGATCGTTGCCGTCACGGATCATCGCGGCAAAATTCAATACGTGAACGATAAGTTCTGCCAGATCTCGAAATACGCCCGCCACGAGCTGCTCGGGCAGGATCATCGCATCTTGAATTCCGGCTACCACCCTCAGTCATTCATGCACGAATTGTGGTCAACCATATTAGCGGGCAAAGTATGGATGGGAGATATCCGCAATCGGGCGAAGGACGGTACGTTCTATTGGGTGAATACGACGATCGTTCCGTTCGTGGATGAAGCAGGCAAACCATACCAGTTCCTGGCTATCCGCAACGAAGTGACCCGGCTGAAGAATGTCGAAGAAGAACTGAAGGAGACGCTTGCCAAAGTCATGACCGTCCAAGAGGAAGAGCGGCGCAAATTTTCGCGGGAGCTTCACGATGGCATCGGGCAAAGCCTGTTCTCGCTTCTCATTGGCTTGGATCGTGTCATCTCTGCAGAAGCGACGGAGAAACGGGATCTCTCCATGATTCGCGAGCAGGTCGCGGGCATCATCGAAGAGGTGCGCGGCCTGGCGTGGGAACTGCGGCCGTCGGTGCTGGACGATCTGGGGATCGTGCCGGCTTTGCGGACGTACATCGAGAATTACGTCTCCCATTACGGGATTAAGGTCGCTTTCGATTGCCGACTGCGCGGCCGGCTGGGCAAAGACTACGAAACGGTCATCTACCGCGTCGTTCAGGAAGCGTTGACGAACATCGCCAAGTATGCCGATGTCGACGAAGTCGAGGTCAGCGTCTTCGAACAAGGCGGTGAGGTGACTGCGCGAATTGCCGACCGAGGGAGAGGATTCGATACGATGGCGGCTTCGACGGGCGTCGGCCAATCGAGTATGGCCGAGCGGGCGCGCATCGCGGGCGGAACGCTGTCGGTGGAATCCTCGCCGGGCGAAGGGACCGTCGTAACGCTATGGCTGCCTGCTGCGAAGCCGGAGATGTAACGCGCGGCGCATGGAACTTGAACGCAATCAAACTAGCCCGATCGGGGTAAAATACGCTCAAAAGGAGATGTTAGCAATGAGTGAAAAAGCTTTCGTCATGATTAAGCCGGATGGGGTAAGACGCGGATTGATCGGCAAGATCGTGTGCCGATTCGAGGAGAAGGGATTGGCGCTCGTACGCGCAGAATTAAGAGTCGTCTCGCATGAGACAGCGGAAGCGCATTACGGACATTTGAAGGACAAGCCATTCTTCGGCGAACTGGTCGATTATATTACGTCCGGACCAGTGTTCGCGATGATCGTGGAGGGCAAAGGAGCGGTCAAGAACTCCCGGTCGCTGATCGGTCCGACCAATCCGGCCGAAGCGCCCCCGGGCACGATTCGCGGCGACTACGGATTGACCGTCGAAGAGAATGTCATCCACGGATCGGATTCGCCGGATAATGCGGCGATGGAAATCGATCGATTTTTCAAATAGATGAATGATAGATAGATGAATGTATAGAACGTGAAGAGGCGAAGCGGGTACCTATGTGCGGACACTTGGAATTCAAGTGGTTTGCGTGTAGGTATCTTTTTTGTTTTGATAATGTACTGCCACTTTCGTAGTCACTTGTGTATAATTGGAAAAAATCAATCTGCGGGAGGGAAGGAAGTGACAGAAATTCAGGCAATTGTATTAGATTTGGACGGTACCTTACTAGATCGTCATAAGTCTATATCTCCTCGAAATTATAGTGCTGTTAAAAGGTGTTACGATTCCGGTATTCATATTATTGTTGCTACTGCGCGACCGCCTAGAATCGCTGAACAATTCGTACAGTCACTTCCTTTTGTAGACTATTTGGTGTTCTACAATGGTGCCCTGGTAAAATGCAAATCCAAGCAGACGCAACAGCACATCAGTATCCCAATAGAAGTTAGTGAGCAGATAAACGAATTCATGAGGCTGAATGAGCCTCAGTCAACAATCTCGTATGAAGTAAATGACCTATGGTATACGTGCACGCCGGTGCCCGAGACAGAGAGTGCTCAGTTCGGTGCCCGTTCGAATGATGCTCAACCACAGGTAGTCGATTACGATTTTATCCGTTCAATCTCCCCGACCAAAATATTAGCTCTCGGTTATAGCAATTGGAGGGATGTTAGCCAGAGATTCGGTGACCAGGTTAACGTAATCGCAACCGATGGAGAAGTATTGGTGCAAATCATGCATAAATCAGCCTCAAAAGAAAATGCAGTGAAATCGGTATTAAATGACATCGGGGTCAATCCGGAAATGTCATGGTGTTCGGAGATGATTTTAACGATTTGGGACTTTTCCAGATGTGCGGTTTTCCGGTCGCAATGGGGAATGGGATAACAGAACTAAAAGATTGTGCGAGATACGTTACCGAATCCAATGATAACGATGGTGTCGCTGTAGCGCTTGAGAAGTTCGTACTGTGAACGTTTGGTTAGACGAAGACGCAAAAAACGAGGCAAGGGATGAAATCCCCTGCCTCGTTCTATTTTTGAATCCTTTTTTCACGTTTCGTCCTATTCTTCTTTAGGAATAAAGTTATATATGTCTCCGGATTCCAGCGAATCGATCAGCCGCTCCAACCAGCGGTAGTACTTCAGCGCTTCGATGATTTTAGTTTCGTCGAACAGGGTCAGGTTGTGCAGCTGCTCGTTGTCCGGGTCGGATTCGCGCAATGCCCGTATCTCCTTGAGCGACCGCTCCAATGCAGACATATTGCCGTCGACGGCTTTGCGCCACTTGATCGAGAAGAAGTCGCTGAAGTTCTGATGCCAATCGGGCACCACCTCGTAAAAATCTTTCCGCGAGCCTTTTCCCCATACCTTGTCTATCATCTTCAAATCCAGTAAGGTCCTTACGCCCGTACTCATCGACGTCTTGCTCATGCCCATGGTCTGGCTCATCTGATCCAAGGTGACCGGTCCATCCTGGAAGTACATATATCCGTATAAGTGTCCGATGGACAACGTTATGCCGTAAAGATCCATGTTCTTACCGATTGAATCAATGACACGCTGGCGGGATTTGAGCAGCGACCCCAACTGATCAGGCGTTAATCCGTCTAATTCCTCGTTCATAATTGCCTCCTAAAGGTCACCAAGTCCAACTTCTGATGTTATTGTAATCCTATCTGAAAATAAAAGTAAAGCATTCATTGGAAGGAGAATTAGTTAGGAAATAGGCGTATACAGCAGCAAACATATTGTACAGTTTATACTGTACGTAATTAATAAACCGTATTAACTGTTGACTAAACAGGACTAACCGCCTAAACTTGTAACCAATCGCTACAAGCAAGGGAGGGAACAACGTGTCCATCATTGAAGCCAGACAACTAACCAAGATTTTCGGAGGCGACCCAGACAAAGCACTTCAGCTGCTACAGCAAGGGTGGACGAAAGAACGGATTCTGAAGGAAACGAAGCATACCATTGGGGTGAATCAAGCAAGTTTCACGATTGAAGCCGGGCAAATCTTCGTCATAATGGGCTTGTCAGGCAGCGGGAAGTCCACGCTGATCCGACTGCTGAATCGATTAATCGAGCCGACGAGCGGCCAATTGTTGTTCGAAGGGCGTGACGTGGTCACGATGAATGCGCAGGAGCTGCGCCAATTCAGACGGAAGAAGATTGGGATGGTGTTCCAGAAATTCGCCTTATTCCCGCATCGGACCGTTCTTCAGAATGTCGAGTATGGGCTTGAAATTCAAGGTATCGATAAAACAACTCGAAAGCAGATGGCGCAGCAATCGCTGGAGCTGGTCGGCCTTAAAGGCTGGGAGGACAGCTATCCCGATCAGCTGAGCGGCGGTATGCAGCAGCGCGTCGGTCTTGCTCGCGGGTTGGCCAACGATCCCGACGTGCTGCTCATGGATGAAGCATTCAGCGCGCTGGATCCGCTGATCCGCAAAGATATGCAAGATGAGCTGCTGCAGTTGCAATCCACGATGCAGAAGACGATCGTGTTCATTACGCACGATCTGGATGAAGCGCTGCGCATAGGGGATAGAATCGCGCTCATGAAGGACGGCGTTATCGTCCAGATCGGAACGCCTGAAGAAATATTAATGGAGCCCGCGAATCAATACGTGGAGCGGTTTATTGAGGATGTTGACCTCTCCAAAGTGTTGACCGCCGCTCATGTCATGATTCGGCCGGAGACGATCAGGCTCGAACGGGGACCGAGGGTCGCGCTGCAGCTCATGCGCGAACAAGGCGTCTCGAGCTTGTATGTAACGGACAAAGGCAAGAAGCTGCTCGGGGTCATTACGGCTGAAGGTGCTTCGGCTGCCTTGAAGGAAGGATTATTGCTTGAAGATATTCTGGTCCGCGATATTCCGAAGGTCGCGCCAGATACGTTCCTCCATGAATTGTTCGATCCGATGTCTTCTTCGCATGTGCCTTTGGCGGTTATCGATGAGGCGGAGCGGCTGCTCGGCATTATTATTCGAGGCTCCGTCCTGGCTGCGCTAGCAGGGAACACCGTACCGGAAGCAGGTGCTGCACGATGAATTTGCCAAAACTGCCATTGGGCGATTGGATCGAAACATTGGAAGCATGGTTAGAGAATCATTTTGACCCTTTATTTGAACTTATTCGAGTCATTATCGGTTCCGTCGTCGATTTCCTCGCCAGCGTACTCATGCTCGGACCTTCATTGGTGATGCTGCTCGTGCTGACCCTGATTGCCTGGTTGATTGGCAAATGGAGAATCGGAATTTTCGCATTAATCGGACTTTTGTTAATCGATAATTTAGGTTATTGGGAGCATGCGATGGAAACTTTGGCCATTGTGCTGGCAGCCTCGCTATTCTCGATTCTAGTGGGCGTGCCGGTCGGCATCTTATGCGCCAGAAGCCGAGTGGCGCAGAATGTATTGACCCCGGTGCTGGACTTCATGCAGACGATGCCTGCTTTCGTTTATTTGCTGCCGGCCGTGTCATTTTTCTCCCTAGGGGTTGTGCCCGGCGTTATCGCTTCTATTATATTTGCCGTGCCTCCGACGATTCGTCTGACGAATCTCGGTATCCGGCAGGTTCCTGCCGAGCTTGTCGAGGCGGCGAACGCCTTCGGATCGACGCCGAACCAGAAGCTATTGAAACTTCAGTTGCCGATGGCTCTGCCAACCATGATGGCCGGTATCAATCAGACGATTATGCTGTCGTTGTCCATGGTCGTCATCTCGTCGATGATCGGCGCGCAAGGGCTCGGCGCCGATGTTTATCGCGCCGTCACGCAGACGAAGACCGGTCAAGGCTTCGAAGCTGGCTTGGCGATCGTTGTACTAGCCATCCTTCTCGATCGCTTGACGTCGAGAGTCATGAAGAAAAATAAACGCTAGAGGTGAATGAATAATGAAGAAGAAGTGGGGATTGGCCTTATCCGCCGTTATCATTGCAGCAGGACTTGCAGGTTGTACGAACGCTGGAGATAACAAAGCGATCAAACTTGCTTACGTCGCTTGGGATTCCGAGATCGCCAGCACGAACGTGGTGAAATACGTGCTGGAGTCCAAGCTGGATTATGAAGTCGAGCTGCTGCAAGTCGATGCCGGACCGATGTGGGCCGGGATTGCCGACGGCAGCGCGGATGCGATGGTCGCGGCTTGGCTGCCATCGACGCATGCTTCCTATCTGGAGAAATACGGTGCCGATATGGAAGATCTCGGAGAGAACTTGAGCGGAACGAAAGTCGGACTGGTCGTCCCTTCCTATATGGAACTCAGCTCGATCGAAGATTTGAAGACCGCTGGCAGTGATGTCGCACATAAAATTATCGGCATCGAACCCGGCGCCGGGATCATGATGTCGACCGACCAGGCGCTCAAAGATTATGGGCTCGATTCGGATTGGAAGCTGGTGGAGAGCTCCTCGGCGGCGATGGCGACCGAGCTCCAGAAGGCCTATGAAGCGAAGGAGCCAATAATTGTGACAGGCTGGACGCCGCACTGGATGTTCGCCAAGATGGACCTCAAATATCTGGAGGATCCGAAAGGTGTGTACGGCGGCGATGAGCAGATCCATACGATGGCGCGCAAAGATTTGCAATCGGATATGCCTGACGCCTACAAGCTGCTCGATCAGTTTACATGGACCCCGGACGATATGGCAGAGGTGATGGTAGCCATTCAGGAAGGGAAATCCCCTGAAGAAGCGGCCAAAGCATGGGTGGACAGCCATGAAGACCAAGTGAAAGCATGGCTGGCCGGGATTGAATAACTCGGTTCGAGGGTACATGAAGGAATAGAGAAGGAAGGCTTCTGACTGCCTTGTTATCGGCGGGAGTAGGCCTTCCCTTTTTCTGCATAAGGAGGAGAAGATCTACAAACAATGAACGGGGAACATGCGATTCCATGCAAGTTATGAAAAGAGGTTAAAGATGGTATTTAGAATATCTTTAGTAATAATTTTATTGTTCGTGTTATGGGGTGCGATTGCCCCGGATCAATTATCGGCCGTGGCGGACCGGACCTTTGCCTTCTCCATCGGTAATTTCGGCTGGTTCTACTTGCTGTCGACCTTAATGTTCCTCGTCTTTGCCTTATATATGGCGTTCAGTCGATTCGGGAAGGTCAAGCTGGGGGATGACGATGATGAACCGGAGTATTCGAATATATCCTGGTTCGCTATGTTATTCAGCGCCGGCATGGGAATAGGGCTCGTCTTCTGGGGCGTCGCGGAACCGCTCTCCCATTATATGAGTCCGCCTGAAGGCGCAACTGGAGGAACGGTGGAATCGGCTCGCCTGGCGATGCGATATGCTTTCTTCCATTGGGGATTGCATCCTTGGGCGGTCTATACCGTCATCTCGCTGTCGCTCGCTTATTTTCAATTCCGCAAAGGCTATAAGGGCTTAATCAGCCCAACCTTCATACCGCTCCTGGGCAGCAGACTGGTTGAAGGGGGCGTCGGCAAAGCCATCGATACCCTAGCGGTCATTGCGACCGCCTTCGGTGTAGCGACCTCGCTTGGTCTTGGTACGCTTCAAATCAATGGAGGTCTGAATCATCTGTTCGGATTGCCCATGTCGGTAACGGCGCAGGTCGGCATTATCGTCATCGTAACGGTGCTGTTCCTTCTGTCGGCTACGACCGGTCTGGATAAGGGAATCCGGATGATCAGCAATGCGAACCTCCTTATAGCCGTCATTCTGTTGTTGTTCGTGCTCTTAATGGGGCCGACCTCGTTTATTTTCGATACTTTCACGTTGTCGCTCGGGGGTTACCTGCAAAATCTAATCGAGATGAGCCTGCGTCTGACACCATTTACCAAAGGAACTTGGGTAGGTTCATGGACGCTCTTCTACTGGGCGTGGTGGATCGCCTGGGCGCCGTTCGTCGGCACCTTTATCGCCCGGGTATCGAAGGGCAGGACGATCAAGGAATTCGTGCTCGGCGTGTTGCTTATCCCGAGCGCCTTCGGTTTTGTCTGGTTCGCCGTCTTCGGCGGGACTGGGCTTCAGCTGGAAATGTTCGATCATGTAGAGCTGGCTAAGGCCGTTCAGGAGGACGTCACCTCGGCCCTGTTCCTGACGTTGGAAGAGCTGCCGCTAGGAACGATCATCGCGGGGATCGCGACGCTGCTCATTATTACGTTCTTCGTCACATCGGCCGATTCCGCGACATTCGTGCTAGGCATGTTGTCGTCAGATGGTAATCTCAATCCGACGAACAAGGTGAAGATTACCTGGGGCATCCTGCAGTCCTCCATCGCGCTTGTGCTTCTTATAAGCGGGGGATTGAACGGGTTACAGACCGCTTCTATTGCTGCGGCGCTGCCGTTTGCCGTCATCCTGATCGGGATGTGCGTTTCTTTACATAAGGCATTAAGCGAGGAAGACAAACTTCTCAAGAAGCGGGAGCGGCAGCAGCGCATCCGATTGCAAAAACTGCTGGAACGAGAGACCGCGTCTGAAGAGTCTTCTCAGGTGAAAGTCTAGTTCGCGACGCTGCGTTGAAGAAGATGACACATCACGAAGTATACCTGCATATTAGGAATAAGCTTGGCATGCGCTGATGACTGACAGGCAGTTGCTGCTGGGCTAAGCGGCAAACCACGGTTTACTCCTGGGAAAAATTCGGGTATAATGACAAGGAATTAACTGAATAACGTGAATTACCGGAGGAGCCTGTCACCAAGGGCTCCTTGTTGCTTATTGCGGGAAGTATGGCGATGAACGCGTCATCTTTACGCATGGAGGAGCCCGTCAACCGGATCGCTGTGTCATTATGCGCGGCAGTCTCGGATGATGCGGCTCTTTTTGTTGTTTTTTGTAACAATGAACCATATTAAGTCTAAGGAGGAAATCGATATGCATCTGTTCAACGAAACTTTTATTCAGCTCTTAGTTCTGCTCGCGGTCTCCATGTTCGTCATTGCCGTTGCCAAGAAATTGAATCAACCCTATTCGATCGCACTCGTCATTGTCGGCTTGGTGCTCGGCATTACGAATGTTCCGTTCTTGGAGGAGGCGGAAACGTACATCACGCAATCTCATGTATTCCAAGCGGTCATCATCTCGTTGTTCTTGCCGATTCTGCTTGGCGACGCGACCTTGAAGCTGCCGTTCTCTCATCTCAGAGAGCAGAGCAAGCCCGTATTGGCGCTTGCGTTCGGCGGAACGCTGTTGTCATTCTTCGTCATTGCAGCGGCGGGTTACTATCTGCTTGATCTGCCGCTTGTTGTCGCCTTTACCTTCGCTTCGCTGATGAGCGCGACAGATCCGATCAGCGTCATCTCCATCTTCAAGTCGTTAGGCGTACCGAAGTCCATCGTCACCATCATCGAAGGGGAATCGCTGTTTAATGACGGGATTGCCGTCGTGTTATTCCAAATCTCATCGATTTATTTGCTCTCTTACATGGAGATGGGGATTGCAGGCGTAGGAAGCGGCGTGCTCTTGTTCCTCAAGTTCGCGCTTGGCGGGATCGCGGTCGGCGCAGTCATGGGCTATTTGTTCTCCCAGCTGATCCGTTTCTATGATGACTATCCATTGGAGATCGGCTTCTCGATGCTGTTATTCTTCGGCAGCTACTTCATTGCCGAGCACTTCCATGTGTCCGGCGTTATTGCGGTTGTCGTGGGCGGCTTAATCTTCGGCAGCTACGGCGCCAAGATCGGCATGTCGGAGACGACGCTAACGAACATTCATTCGTTCTGGGATGTCATTACGCTGATCGCCAATTCCCTCATCTTCTTAATGATCGGTCTTGAGATTAAACAGATCGACTTCTCCGACAAATGGCTTGTGATCGCAGGCGCGATCTTGATTGTCCTTGTCGGCCGAACGGTCGCGCTCTATGCGAGCGTCTCGATGCTTCGCAACTTCCCGGGCAGCTGGAAGGCGATTCTGAACTGGGGCGGTCTGAAGGGGAGCCTGTCGATCGCACTCGCCTTGAGCCTGCCCGCTTCATTCGAAGGGAGAGAGACTGTGCTCGTCCTGACCTTCAGCGTCGTCTTGTTCTCCTTGCTCATCCAAGGGTTGACGATCAAGCCGCTCGTGCTGAAGCTCGGGCTGAGCGAGAAGAAAGGAAGCAGGCAATAGGATGGGATCTGCCAAGTGTGAAGCATAGGCTTCCGGATTAGACTAAGCGGCGGTGGAGAAGACGGCAATGAGGTCTTCTCCACTTTTTTTGCGGGGCAAAGATTACAACATCCGGGCCAGCTTCCTGTACTCCCGAGGCGATATGCCTTCATGACGTTTGAACACTCTGCTGAAATAATGCAGGTCTTCATAGCCGACCTGTTGTCCGATCTCCATCACGGTTTGTTCGGTTTCCCGTAGCAGCCGTCTGGCTTCGCGATGGCGGATATCGGCGACGAATTCTCCTGGTGGCTTGCCGGCAATCCGCTTGAACAGCTTCGCCAGATGATCCTCATGCATATTCGCTCGGCTGGCCAGCGACCTGCTGCTCCAATCGTGCGACGGATCAGCCTCGACCGCTTGCATCAATGCGGCGATCTGAGGGCCGTGCGGCGTAGATTTGGCTATGCGGCGCGCCATTTGCGTGCGGAGCAGGCTGACTAGAATGTTCAGCATTAATCCTTTGCAGATCAGTTTGTATCCGGGACTGCGCATGGAGAATTCCTGAATGAGCTGCTCCATCCATTCCACTACGGCAGGGGAGGGATGGTAGACCAAGTGGTCCGAGAGCGGGCTGAACTCGTCCGATACGGCTTCCACGGCAAATTTGCGGGGCTGGACATGATTTTCATTGACCACCATATCATCCTCGCACTGCACATCCATCTCGCCCAAAAAGTCAAAATGAATGCCGATGAACTTGGCATGCGGCTCGGAGAGTACCTCATTCTGGTGCCATACCCCCGGAGGCAGCAGGATCATCTGTCCGGCTTGCAGGGGATAGGCCGCGTCATGCATCGTGGTTACGGCTGCGCCTTGGCTGACGTAGAGCAGTTCGAAGTCGTAGAGTCTTCGCCAATTCAATTTGCCGGTCGGCATCGTCTGGGCTTGCGCGTAATGAATGCCGGGCGACCATTCCCTATACGGCCGCATCTGTCGGACGTAAGGGATCGTTATGCTGTCCGCCGTGTTCTCCTTCATTAGTCTACCGCTCCTTCATCTCCAACGATAATGGCAGGAAAAGTCCAAGTAGTCGCGCTATACGCTAACTACGTCAAGCTTAGATCCCATTATACTATAGGTATTACTTGATTCGTCACCCGTATTTCACCAATCCATATCGAACACAATTGTGCAAATAGGAGGCGTATGCAATGAAAAAAGGCATCAACATCTGGTCCTTCCGCGAAGGCATGCCGATCGCGGAATGTATCCAGCTTGCCAAGTCGGCAGGATTCGAGGGCATCGAGCTCGCCTTGAACGAGCAAGGCGAGCTTAGCTTGGAAGCGACCGAGAAGGAGCTCCTCGGCATCAAGTCGCGGCTGGCGGAGAGCGGACTGGAATTATGCGGGCTGGCGACGGGGCTGTACTGGACCTATTCGATGACGAGCGATTCGGCCGCGATCCGCGCCAAGGCGATCGATATCGGCAAGAAACAGCTGGAGACCGCCGCCTTGCTGGGAGCGGATACGATCCTGGTCATTCCGGGCGCGGTCGGCGTCGATTTTATCCCGGACCATCCGGTCGTCGATTACGACCGCGCTTATGATCGGGCGCTGGAAGCGATCGCGATCTTGGCGGAAGAAGCCAAGCAGACCGGCGTGAACATCGGGATCGAGAATGTATGGAACAAATTCCTGCTGTCGCCGCTCGAGTTGCGCGGCTTCATCGATGCGGTCGGTTCCGATTACGTCGGGTCCTATCTCGATGTCGGCAATGTCGTATTCGTGGGATATCCGGAGCAATGGGTGCGCATTCTGGGCCATCGGATCAAGAAGGTACATCTGAAGGATTACCGCCGCAGCGCCGGAGGGCTCCATGGATTCGTCGACCTGCTGGCAGGCGATGTCGATTATCCGGCCGTCATCGAGGCTCTGCATGAAGTGGGCTATGAAGGGTATGTCACCGCGGAGATGATCCCGCCTTACACGCATCACGCGGAGCAGATCATCTATAACACGTCCGCATCGATCGATGCGATTCTGGGACGGGGCCGATAACATGGTTCACTATCGAAGGGAGAGGGAGGCGGCATTATGCTCAAGATAGGATTGATCGGGTTCGGTTTCATGGGTAGGATGCATATGGACAATTATGTTCGCTTGATGGCTGAAGGGGAACCGATCCAATTAACGGCCATATGCGATATTCGCATCCATGAATTGAAGAACAGCAAGGCGCCCGGCAATATCGCGACCGATCGGGAGGTTTATGACTTGTCGGCGTTCAACCTGTATGAGGACATCGAACAGATGCTTCATGCAGAACGGCTGGACGTCATCGACATCACGCTGCCGACGCCGCTGCATGCGGATTTGAGCTGCAGGCTGATGGAACGCGGCTATCATGTCCTGTGCGAGAAGCCGATCGCGCGCACCTATGAGGGAGCGGTTCGGATGGCTGAGACGGCTTCACGGACCGGGCGGCAGCTGCTGATCGGGCAATGCCTGCGTTACTGGCCGGCCTACGAATTCTTGAAGGACTGCGTCGACGACCAGCGGTTCGGCGGCGTCCATGCCGGCACGTTCTACCGCGGCTCCGAGTCGCCACAAGGCTGGTTCTTGAACGGAGAACTGAGCGGCGGTTGCCTGCTCGATATGCATATTCATGATACGGACATGATCCATTGGCTGTTCGGCATGCCGGACCGGGTGTCCGCCGCGGGCAAGAATGTCATCGCGGGCAGCGGCTATGACATCGTCCGTACCCAATACGCGTACCCTGACGGCAAGCTGATCGACGCGCAAGCGGATTGGACGTATGCGGGGGAGCATGGCTTCATCATGGGCTACCGCGTCAACTTCGAGCATGGCATGATCGTGTTCGAGCGAGGCGAAGTTCGCGTCTACCCAAGCGCGGGCGAAGCCTACACGCCGGAACTGTCCAGCGACACCGGCTATTACCGGATGATACGCGCCTATATGCACACGATTCGGAGCGGTGAGCCGAATCTCGTCTGCCCGGCGGACAGCGCGGCGGGAAGCTTGAAGATTATCGAAGCCGAGCAGCATTCGGCAGATCGCGCTTCGGAATGGGTTCTGCTGCAACTGGCGTCAGGTCAATAACGTAACGTCAGGTCCCCTTCGGGCAGCTGCTCACCTGCTCCCTTGCCGGCTATGCCTTCGCCAGATTGGAGTTCCCCGGCCGCAACCGCATGTTTCTTGTTTATCTCGTTTCGTACATGATTCCGTATCAAGTCATCATGATTCCGCAATATCTCACCATGAAGGAACTGGGGCTTGTCAATTCGCATTGGGCGCTCATCTTCCTAGAGATCTTCAGCCCGTATGGCGTATTCCTGATGCGCCAATTCTTTATCTCGATCTCCCGCGAGTTATCGGAGGCGGCCCGCATCGACGGCTGCGGCGAGTTCGCGATTTTCGCAAGGATCATACTCCCGCTGGCCCAACCCGCGATCGCGACGCTGACGATCTTCTGCTTCTCCTGGGTATGGAACGACTTCCAGGCGCCGCTGATCTATCTGAACGACGATCGCTTGAAGACGATTCCGCTCGGATTGGCGGCGCTAAACGGCGAGTTCGCGTCGGAATTCAATCTGATCATGGCAGGCGCGGTGTCTTCGCTCCTTCCTGTCATCGCCGTCTTTTTCGCGGCCCAAAAATATTTCATCTCCGGCCTGTCCGTAGGCGCGGTGAAAGGATGAGGAACAGATGAACCGAATCGCAGCCCAAGCCTCGCAGAGGCTGGCAGCCATTGAGGATGCCGTGGCCAAAGTACGCAGGAACCTCGAACGTAACGGGCAGAGCTTCCCGCATATTACGAACGACAAACGATATGATTGGGGAGCGAATGAAGATTGGATCGAGGGCTTCCATACCGGGCTTGCCTGGCTATGCTACGAGTACACGGGAGATGACTATTTCCGGGGGCAAGCCAATCTGCAGATCGATGATTTCCGCAGAAGGCTTACGGAGCGGATCTGTCTGGATCATCACGATATCGGCTTCCTCTATGGCTTGTCCGCGTTCGCTGGCTGGGTCGTGGAAGGAAAGGAGGATCATCGCGAACTGGCCATCCAAGCGGCAGATCTTCTGATGGAACGCTGGCGAGGCGCAGGTTATATCCAAGCTTGGGGACCTGAAGGAGATCCCGATAACGGCGGGAGGATCATTATCGATTGTTTGCTCAATTTGCCTTTGCTGTACTGGGCCGCAGAGGCAACCGGCAATGACGCCTACAAGGAGATTGCGCTCAAGCAAGCCGAGTTATCGCGACGCTACCTGGTGAGAGGGGACGACTCGTCCTACCATACATTTTACTTCGATACGGCTTCCGGGGAGCCGATTCGCGGCGGCACGCATCAAGGGTACAACGACGGCTCGACATGGACGAGAGGACAGGCGTGGGGCATCTACGGGTTTGCGTTGTCGTACCGCTACACCGGGAAAGCCGAGTTTCTCGAGACGGCCAAACGGCTTGCGGATTATTTTATCCGGCATCTGCCTGAAGACGGGGTTGCGTATTGGGATTTCCATGCTCCCCTCGGGGAGAATACGAGCCGGGACAGCTCGGCCTCCGCTATTGCGGCCTGCGGCATGCTGGAAATTCTGACGCATCTGCCTGAAGCGGATCACGGCCGCCAAAGGTTAGAAGCAGCGGTCAGCCGAACGATGGACGCCCTCATGAACGGCTATGCGACGGTCGGGGAGGAGGCCGAAGGCCTGCTCGACCACGGGTCTTATCATGTCCGCGGCGGGCTTGGCTTGGATGGCTATATGATATGGGGCGATTATTACTATCTGGAAGCGCTGCTGCGGCTGGAGCGCGGCATTCCGGGATATTGGTACGAGCGCCGTTAATCGAGCAAGCGGGGAAATATTCCATATCGCTTGACTTCGAGTAAACTCTAAGTGAGATAATACATCGTGACTGCAGGTCGATCATCATGAGGTACGTTCGCGAAGGATGATTTCACTTGGAAAGCGGGGATAACGATGGAATATGTGAAACTGGGCAATACAGGATTGGATGTCTCCCGGATTTGTCTGGGATGCATGAGCTTCGGCGATGTCAATCGGTGGACGCATCCATGGCTGCTCGATGAAGAGAACAGCCGTCCGATCATCAAGAGGGCGCTTGAGCTGGGCATCAATTTCTTCGATACGGCGAATATCTATTCGACCGGGGCGAGCGAAGAAATCACGGGCCGTGCCCTGAAGGATTATGCCAACCGGGATGAAGTCGTCATCGCGACGAAGGTGTTCTTCCGGATGCAAGAAGGCCCGAACGGCGCGGGATTGTCGCGGAAGGCCATCATGAGCGAGATCGATAACAGCCTGAAACGGCTCGGTACCGATTATGTCGATCTGTACCAAATTCATCGTTGGGACTACAATACGCCGATCGAGGAGACGATGGAAGCGCTGCATGACGTCGTCAAAGCAGGTAAGGCCCGATACATCGGGGCTTCGGCGATGTATGCTTGGCAATTCCAGAAGGCGCTGCATGTGGCAGAGCGCAACGGATGGACCCGTTTCGTCGCCATGCAGAACCACCTTAACCTGATCTATCGCGAAGAGGAGCGGGAGATGATGCCGCTGTGCAAGGCAGAGGGAATCGGCGTCATTCCGTACAGCCCGCTCGCCTCCGGCCGGTTGGCTCGCGAATGGTCCGCAGTGACCAAGCGTTCCGAGACCGATCAGGCTCAGCAGATGAAATACGGGGCAACGGCCGAGATCGACCGCGTCATCGCGGATCGCGTGACGGCTATCGCGGAGCAGCGCGGCGTTCCTCGCGTACATATCGCGCTTGCCTGGCTGCTCCAGAAACAACCGGTAACATCGCCGATCTTCGGCGTGACGAGCAACGCGCAGCTCGAAGAGGCTGTAGGGTCGCTTGCGGTGACGTTAACGGAGGACGAGATTAAGTCGCTCGAGGAGCTGTATGTTCCACATCGCGTCGTCGGGGCGCTGTAACAATCAATCGATGTTTAGATAAAGTTAAGGCAGCCATCAGTTGAACTGAACGGCTGCCTTTGTTTTTATTCAGAAGAATTCTATTCGGCCAAACCTCGTTCCGCATTCTTCACTTTGTCCGTTCGCATGAGCTTCACAAGCAGCAACCCCAACACGATAGCCAGCCCGATTGCGGCGATGATGATCCAGATATTCACGCTGACCGCATCGATCACGAGCAGCCACAGGTACAGACCGACTAGCGTGATGAACAAGGTTGGCACCGTCAATACGATTCCTGCCTTGAAATAGGTGCCCCATCCGATGTGAATGCCTTTCTTGGACAGAACATGCAGCCAGATCAGGGTAGCCAGCGATCCGATCGGGGTGATCTTGGGACCCAGATCCGAGCCGATGACATTCGCGTAGATCAACGATTCCCGAATGATGCCTTCCGTTGAAGTGCCTTGAATCGCTAAGGCGTCAATCATGACGGTCGGCAAGTTATTCATAATAGAAGACAGTATGGCGGCGATGAATCCGGCACCGATGGTGGATAGGAACAACCCTTGCTCGCCGAGCCATTGGAATACCTGGCCGAGTTCATTCGTGAGCCCGACATTGCGAAGGCCGTAGACGACGACATACATGCCGATCGAGAAGACGACGATGGTCCAAGGCGCGCTTTTGACCAATTTCCACGTGTGAATGGCTTCGCTCTGCCTGGCAAAAACCAGGAACAAGACGGCTGCGGCCCCGGCGATGATGGAGACGGGAACATGAATGAACTCGCTGACCATATAGACGATTAGGAGCGCGCTTAAGATGTACCAGGACAAGCGGAATAACCGATGATCCTTAATCGCGTCGCGCGGCTGCTTCAATTGCTCCCCGTCATACTGGGACGGGATGTGGCTGCGATAAAAGAGAAACAGCACGATCAGGCTTGCCGCAATCGAGAACAAAGTCGGCACGATCATTCGACTCGCATACTCCGCGAACGAGATGGAGAAGAAGTCGGCGGAGACGATGTTCACCAGGTTGCTGATGATGAGGGGCAGCGATGCCGTATCCGATATGAATCCGCTCGCCATAATGAACGGCAGGATCATACGTTCATCGAATTTCAATGCCCTGACCATGGCAAGCACGATCGGCGTCAAGATCAGAGCGGCGCCGTCATTGGCGAACAAGGCTGATACCGCTGCTCCGAGCAAGATGACATAGATGAACATTAATCGGCCGTTGCCGCCTGCGGTTCGGGCCATATGCAGCGCCGCCCATTCGAAGAATCCGATCTCTTCCAGAATCAATGAAATGATGATGAGCGCGACGAACGTAAGCGTGGCATTCCAGACGATTTGGGTCACGTCCCATACGTCGGTCAGATTAACTACGCCGCATAGCAGCGCGATGACGGCGCCGCCGGCAGCGGACCAGCCGATGCTTAAGCCCCGAGGCTGCCAGATAACGAAAATAAGGGTGACGAGAAATAATAATGAAGCTAGTGCGAGCATGTTTCCTCCCGATTCATTGCATATAATGGCGTTCGCGCGGCAAGTCGTTCCTCTATAGGGAGAGAGGCTGGACACTGCCGGTCAGACAAGGCTTGTCTACAATAACTACAAGCATTATATGCGCTGCATAATATAGAAGTAAACGTCGATATTCGCGAATACGCTTACGAATCTTGTTAAGCAGAATCTAGATCGTTGGTACCAGAAAAATAGGGCTAAATGCTTTGTTTCAACCCGTTTGAACCGGCCTAATACCGGGTAAGTACAAAAGGGAATATTTGCCTTATCTATCTTGCCGGAACAAAAATCAGGCTTATGGCAGATAAAATTATGCATGTAGTCGGATATGCCTACGGACTGCGGCATGTTACGATCTGTAGAATCAACTACCCATAAATCCCCAGATGAGACTTTCATTATGATATCGAAAGATGGTCGTTACTGTGAGCATGTTCTACTACCAGCGTTCACCTCGAATGCACAGTGATCCCGGTCTTGCGGAGATCGAACTGCACCGGCCGCCAGCCGCGCCAGCCGAGCTGTCGTTCAGCTATGTGTCGATCGTCATACCGGTGGCGATTACGGCAGCCGGGGCTGCCGCCATGTTTATGTTAATTCCGAAGACGAGCGGCAGCAGTTACGTGCTGCTGCAGCTTGTGTCGATGTCGACCATTGCCGGCTCGTATTCGATTCCGTTCCTAATGCACCTGCAGAACAAGAAGAAGTTCCGCAAAGAGACGCAGGAGCGGACCATGAAATATACCCAATATTTAGCGGACCAACGCGCGATGCTCGAGGCCTTGTCCCAGCGCCGTGCGCAGCTATTGATCGACACGAATCCGCCCTATGCGGATTGCCTGGAGATGGTGGATTCCCGCAGCAGGTCCGTCTGGTCGCGAATTCCGTCCGATCCGGATTTTCTGAAGCTCCGGTGCGGAATCGGCTGGGCATCGAGCGGCATCCACATTCATGCGCCTCGGCAAGAAGGTATTGATAAGGACGAACTAATTACGAATGCAGAGCAGCTTGCCGCCGAGTTCCATACGCTTACGGATGTCCCGGTGACGGTTGATTTGAACATGCACCGGGTAATCGGCGTCGTCGGAGAGGCTGAGCACGTGCAGTCGTTGATCCGTTCGCTAATGGTGCAGCTTGCGGTACATCACTCTCCGGACGAGGTCAAGATTGCGGCGTTCTTCCGCCAATCGGAGAGAGAGTCGTGGAGCTGGCTGAGATGGCTGCCGCATGCGTGGGACGACGAACGCAGATTCCGTTATATGTTCGAAGGCCCGGTCTACTCGGCGCCGCTCATGGACCACTTCATGGCCGTCCTGCAGCGGAGGGTGCTGACTGCCAAATCCGCTCCGAGTCACGATGGGGTGCGGATTGTGCCTAGGTATGTGTGCATCGTCCCGCATAGCGCCCAGACTGAGCAAGAAAGCGCCTATTCGCTTCTGCTCCATGAAGCCGACAAAGCGGGCGCGTGCACGATCGTTATCGCACCGCGCGTCGAGCAGCTGCCGAAAGAGTGCGAGCTCGTCATAGAAGTCAGTCAGCAGGAGAGCGTCATCCGGCATACGACTTCCAAGGGAGATTCCTCGACCGATCGAGCGAATCGAAACGTAACGGCGGCGGGGCAACCGTTCGCGGCCGACCAGGTGGAGCTTGCCGATGCGCAGCGGTTGGCAAGATCGATGGCCCCATACCGTCTTCGCAAATCATCGGCCGACGAGATCCCGAGCGTGCTTACGCTGTTCGACTTGCTAGGCATTGACCGCATTGAGACGTATGAGGCAGAGCAGCGGTGGCAGGAGCGCCGATTCCCCGATTCGCTGCCGGCTGCCGTCGGCGTGAAGGGCGGCGGCAAGCAAGTGATGCTGAATCTTCATGACAAAATCGAGCGGCAAGGGCACGGTCCGCATGGCCTGATGGCAGGTATGACGGGTTCCGGCAAGAGCGAGGTCATCCAGACGCTGATCGCTTCGCTCGCGGTCACGTATCATCCGCATGACGTCACGTTCATGCTGATCGATTATAAAGGCGGGGGCATGTCGAATACATTCGCCAAGCTGCCGCACGTAGTCGCTTCGATCACGAATCTGGAAGACGAAGGATTGATCGAGCGGGCCAAAATGTCGCTCAAAGCGGAGCTGGAGCGGCGGCAAAAATTGTTCGTCGCCGCGGGTAACGTCCAGCATATCGACGAGTATTACGAGACACCATGGCGCGAGCGGGAGCCGCTGGCACATCTGATCATCGTCATCGACGAGTTCGCGCAGCTCAAGAAGGAGCAGCCCGAATTCATGAGCGAGCTGGTCAGCATCGCGGCAATCGGCAGAACGCTAGGCGTCCATCTGCTTCTGGCGACGCAGAAGCCTGCCGGCGTCGTCGACGATAACATCTGGAGCAACTCCAGGTACCGGATATGCCTGCGCGTGCAGGACGAGGCGGATAGCCGGGAGATGTTGAAGGTTCCCGATGCCGCATACATAACGAACCCCGGACGGGGGTATTTGCAAGTTGGCACGAACGAGTTGTTCGAGACCGTTCAGTACGCTTGGAGCGGCGCTCCATACCAGCCGGCCGGCGAGTCGCGGTCCCACCATACTGTCATTAAAGGAATTAAGCTAGATGGGCGCCGCAAGGAACTAAAGGCCGGGCAACGGGCGGATGATGTGCCTGCCGGCGATGCGGATGCGACGATCCGAGGAGGCAAGCAGTTAGGCGTGCTGATCGACGCTTGCGCCGTAGCTGCGGAGCGGGCGGGCATCGCAAGGCTGCGGGGCCCTTGGCTGAATCCCTTGCCGCAGATCCTTACGCTCGAAGACTTGCCTTCGCAAGCTGAGCCTGCCGGCTCGATAAGGCTTGCAGCTGAAGTCGGTCTGGTCGACGATGTGGCGAACCAACGCCAGATCCCGCTCGCGATCGATGTGGATGAAGGCCATTGGATCGTGTACGGGATGCCCGGGACGGGCAAGACGACGTTCATCCAGACGTTCCTCTATTCGTTGGCCTTGTCGAGCACGCCCGAACAGGCGCACGCCTACGTGCTGGATTTCAGCCGGATGCTCAAAGACCTCCAGTTGCTTCCCCATGTCGGGGACGTGATTCAGGAAGAAGACGAGGAGAAGGTGACGCGGCTGTTTGGCCGTCTATCCCAAGAGGTAGCCCGCCGCAAGCAGCTGCTTGCCGACAGCGGCACCAAATCGAGGTTGGCGTATTGCCGGGAAACCGGGCTGCAGCTGCCGGCGCTCATAACTGTCATTGACGGTTATCCGAGTTTCCGCAACCGTTTCGAGACCGAGCACGAACAGCTCGAGGCCATCGTGCGGGAGGGCGCGAGCCTTGGTATTTATTTCGTCCTAACCTGCAATAAAGTATCCGACTTGATGGAGAAGGTACGGAGCAGCTTCCCGAACGCGCTCGCATTCGAGCTCGCTGATCCGAGCGACTATCATTACGCCGTCGGGCGGCTTGCGAAGACACCGGGCGAATTGCCGCCGGGCAGAGGCTTCGTCAAAGGCAAGATACCGCCGCTCTCCTTCCAGATCGCATTGGCGGCGGGCGGAGGCATGGAATCCGAGCGCGCGCGGCTGCAGCGGGACAGGTACCGCGAGCTCGCTGCCGCGTGGCACGGCGACAAGCCGGAGCCGATCCGCACGCTGCCGCAAGCGGTGCTGCTAAGTGAGATTGCGGCCGCGCCGGATCGGTCGGATGGACTAACGATCGGGTTAATGGCCGAGAATTTGAAGCCGTTCGCCCTGCAGCTGTCGGATGGGCCATATTTCCTGATCGCCGGACCGATGGAGTGCGGCAAGACGTCCATGCTCACCGCTATCGCGCAAGCTTCCGCAAGCTGCTATGGGACAGAAGAGCTTGCTCTATATGGCTGCGATTTCCGCCGCCAGAGCGGAGGTCTCCTGGGGATCGTCCACTTCCCGCAGACGAAGGGCTTCGCGGCGGATGAAACAAGCCTGGAAGAGATGCTGGACCGGCTCAGGCAAGAGATCGATCAGCGTCTGGCCCGAGGATCGGGAGATGGGCAGCCCCGCTTGCTGCTCCTGATTGACGATGCGGACCTGCTCGCCAAACGGATATCCGCTTCGTTCACGATTACGCAGCAGCTGGAGTACATTCTGCGGAACGGCCGAGACCTCGGTCTTACCGTATTCGCCGCGGGCCAGGCCGGCGAGCTGCATCAGAGCTGGGATACGTGGCTGAAGGAGCTGAAGATGCCGCAGACCGGGTTCCTGCTGGGCTCGACGGATGTGTCGGATACCCAGCTGTTTAATCTCCGGCTGCCATATGAGCAGACCGGCAAGCAGCTTCCGGCCGGCGAAGGATTTTACATCAAACGCAAGATGACCCGTATCAAGGCGGCTATGCCGGTACCAGCCGGACAGACCGCGCTGCAAGGGAGGTGAGACTATGGATTCAAGCCGCTATCGTCAACTTGCATCCGAATACGAGGAAGCGGCCGGACGCGTGCAGGAGAGCCAGAACCGGGTTCAGCAGACGGTTGCCAACAATGGCCCGCATTGGAAGGGCGAGCTTCGGGATAAGTTTACGAGCGATTACGAGGATACGCAGTCCGCTTACCGGACGTATTATCACGATTTGATCCATACCGGGCAACAGCTGCGGAGAGCGGCCGACAAGATCGATGAGTTGAAGCGCGAAATCGAACGCCAGGAGCGGCGCGAACGCGAGGAACGGGAGCGCCGCGCCAGAGAAGCGAAGTAACGATAAGCTTATCAGTTGTTGGAGGGACAATAAGAATGACCAAGACAATTGCGATGGATTTCGATCGCGTCAGCCGGATGGCCAATGACCACGTGCGCGAAATTACGCAAATGGAAGAACTGCACAGACGTATGAACGCGAAGCTGTCCGAGCTCCGTTCCCAATCTTACAGCGGAGATCCGAGATTCTTCGGCTGCGTCAGCGGCGCGCTGTCGGGCGACCAGTCGCAAGCATCCGGCTCGCGGCTCATCGGCAAACTGAACCAGAGCGAGTCGGCCATCCGCGAGGCGGCGACCGAATTCGCCAAGCAAGATATGAACTTTCACGGCATTCCGCTTACCGTCAGCGAGTTGTACGAGACGTATGGCAACACGGTCGGCCGATGGGAAAATTTGCTGGAATACGGCAAATACGCGATGTTCGCTCCGCTGCTCCATTATTCGACAGGCATGAAGTTCGTGAAGGTGAACGGCCAATACACGGTCGTGCTGCGTAACGGAATTCGGCAGGCGGTGGACTGGGTGGAAGGTTCCCGGGCGAACCCGGTAGCGCGCTTCCTGATCAATCCGATGACGTTATTCAAGTACAAGGATAAGGGAATGGCCGATCTGATCTTCAAATCGCTGACGAAGCATTTTGCCAGCGATGCGATCAAGGTGTCGACCGCGATGGACGCGCTAAAATCCGGCATTAAGAGCGCGACCTCGGCCGGAGGCGTATTCGGCGCAATCAAGAGCAACGCCGGCACGCTGCTCAAAGGCGCGTCCAAGCTTGGCAAGTCGAATGCGCTGCTTGCGCTCGCGCTGACGGCGGGCGGCGAGACGATCGGCGCCGGCATCAAGATCGCCGAGAATTACCGTAAATACGGCAACAACGTCGAAGTGCTCAAGCGGGAGAACGCCAAGGAAGTCGGAAGAGCGATCTACAAAACGGGCGTCGTGACCGTCGCGGCCGGCGCGGGAGCCGTGCTCGGCGGAGCGATCGGCAGTCTTGGCGGACCGGTCGGCACGGTAATCGGCGCGCACGTCGGCGGTTTCGTAGGCAGCCTTATCGGCGAGAAGCTGGCCGAGAATACGCCTCAATTCGTGGATGACCTGTCGGTGAAGATGAAGGATCAAGTCTATGCCGTGACGGAGACGGTCGCCGATGGCGCACGTGCCGTGAAGGACTTCGCCGGCGATGTGAAAGATACGGCATCGTCGTTATGGAACGGCGCCAAATCGTTATTCTCAAAACCAATTTGGGCGTAGGAGCATAGCAAACGATGAAAATTACACTCAGCTTGGAAGAGTTGATTTACGCCTTTTATTCAGAGGGTTTGTTCGAGCAGGGTAATGCGCTGAAAGCGACCTATTTCCAAGAGCTGAGCGACGAGCAAATGGATTTGCTGCTGCAAGTCACGTGCCGTTCGCTGCTGGCAAAGGATTATTTGGCCTACAGCAATCATAAATTTATGCTTAAGCCGGAAGTAGCCGCGATGATCGGCGTGCTGCATCATGCGGATCATTCGCTGCAGGCTTCGAAGTTCCGAGAAGGAGGGGGGCAGGAGACGCTGTCCGTTCATCTTGCGCAGAGCGGGACGTACGCCCACTTCCTTCGCTATGAGGGGCAGGTCCATGTTGTGGAGCGGCTCGAGGAGGGCGAAGCGGCGGAACGATTGGGCAGCTTCTTCGACTTGCCTGAGCTGCCTTCCGCCGGCGAATCCGTCACCAAGTTGACGCAGGTGCAGCTAGAGACGCTGCTATCGCTCATCGACGGCCAACCGGAGGAGCTTGCGGAGTATGCCTCGAATCTGCCAGGCGCCGAGAAGCAGAAGGAGAAGTTCCTGCAAGCGCTGACTGCAAGCAAGGGCAGGATGAATACGCTAATCGGCTTCGAATTCGATGCGAACAACGAGCCGATCGTCGCCGAAATGCTGATGATGCTCGGCGATTCGTCCGCGTCGTGGATGGTCGCCAAGACCGATGAGCAGTTCTTTGTACAGACATGCAGCAAGGAAGCGCTTGTCCATAAGCTGTCGAAGACGATCCCGTCTTTTGCGCATAAACAAGGCGGTAAGGTGAACGCATGAAGAGCTTGCGGGAGACCGAGAGCGGGATCGAAGTCATTCCGGCGAAGTTCGATGCGGGCTGTTTCGTATCGGTCTGCGTCTTGATGCTGGCGGGCGCCGCCGTTCTGCTCTATTTTGCCAAGGATATGTTCATCTTAAAAGGCATTCTATATGGGATCGTGGGCGTGATCGGCGCATTATTCTTCGGCGGCGCTCTCCTGAAGGTGCTGTCCGTCGTCCGGAGTAAGGAGCCGCTCTTCGAGGTGCGCAGCGGTTATCTGCAGAACAAGCGGAAGAAAGTCGCGCTAACCGATATCGATGAGCTGACTTACGGCTGGCATACGGATCGGCCTTCGGGGATGGTGTTCCAGGCTCTCGTCGTGCGCACGGTTCGCAACAACCGGTATTACTTCAGCACGTACAACATGGTCTCCCAGCAAGAGATCGATCTTGTCGTCAGGCAGCATATTTTGCCCTATGCAACAGCGGCATGCCGGGAGAGTTGGGAAGCCACTGAGGGGAAGACGCCGTTTGGCGCGGATGAGAACGCCAAAGGATAAGGTTCCGATCCATGACGATCTTCATAGGTGATCGGACCGAATCTTACAGGTCTATCGTCTCATCTTACACAGCTGTTTCAATAGCGATTTTAGAGGGTAATTCTTACTGTTGAACTATTTTTAGGATTATATGTTACATAATGTGGAGTTATTTAGTAAGATGTTGTTGCTTGAATGGGCAGCGCTTAGAAGTTTACTAGAAAAGGAGATTGACAAAGATGGCACAACGTATTTTAATTTCCCCGGATCAAATGGACGGAGTCGCGAATCAATTCAAGCAAGGGGCTCAGCAGAGCCAAGATCTGATCACTCGCTTGAACGCCCAAATCGAGGGTATGCAGGGACAATGGGAAGGGATGACGCAGCAGCGCTTCTTCCAGGACTTCCAGCAAGCCAAGCAGACGATGAGAACGTTCAACGAGACGTTGCTCCGCATTCAGACCGAACTGAACACCATCGCTAACCGCTTCCGTCAAGCGGACCAACAGGGCTAAGCAAACGTAAATTCGATTGTGGGCGAAGGCCAGGCAACTGTTGTCTGGTCTTCGCTTGCTGTTTGACTATACATAACGACGGAGTTGGATTCGAGAATGCCTTACACGCTGCAAGCTTCACAGAGCGCGCCGGCGCTTATTATTTACTTGCTCGATACAAGCTTGTCAATGACGCTGGAGATCGGCGGCCGCCGCAAAATGGATATCGTGATGCATGCGCTGCAGACCGCGCTGCGGCAGATGGTCTTCCGTTCGACCAAAGGCAGCCGGTTGTCGCCCCGTTACCGCGTTGCGATGCTCGCTTACAGCGATCAGGTGTACGATCTGCTCGGCGGGGTGAAGACGATCGGCGAGATCGCGGGAATGGGCGGATTGCCCGAACTGACCCCGCATCAATTCACCGATACGGCGAAAGCGTTCGAGCAGGCGGAGAAGCTGTTGATGAACGAGCTGCCTAATATGCAGCATTGCCCTGCGCCGCTCGTCTGCCATATGACCGATGGCGCGCATACGGGCGACGATCCTGAGCCGTTTGCCAGACGGATCATGGAGCTTGCGGTGGCGGACGGCCATGTGCTGGTCGAGAATATTTTCATCTCGGAAGCGGTCGCCGAAGCTTCGTCAGGCGACTTGCGTGCATGGCCGGGGATTAAGCCGGATACGCCGCTATCCGATCCGTTCGCCGAGAAGCTTAAGCGGATGTCATCGACGATTCCTGAGAGCTACCGCGAGATGATGGTGGAGTCCTCCTTCCACATCGAGGAAGGGGCCTTGATGCTGCTGCCGGGTACGAGCAAAGAGCTGATATCGCTAGGTTTTCAGATGTCGGCGGCCACGCCGGTGCGCTAATGGTGGCCGGCATGCAGAACGAATGGTTGTTCCGGTCGGACCAAGGCGGCGACATTCCGGTACTTGAAGCGGCGAAGCTCGGCGGATGTACGGCCCACCATGCCTTCATCCGAGCTTTCGAAACCCGGTCGTATGGAGATCCAAGCCAGGACTATCTGATCTATCGCTTAAACGGCGAGCAGTTGACGTTCGCTGTGTGCGACGGTGTGGGGATGTCTTTCCAAGGCGGTTTTGCAGCCCGCTTCTTAGGTAAGCGACTGCATGAATGGTTGTGCGGTCATCCGTCCCCCCTTGGTTTATCTCTCGGGCAGCTAGAGCGAGAGCTGCTGGAGTGGACCAAGGATGCGACGAGGCTGACTCGTGAGCTTCCCCTGCCTCCGGACACCGTGCCGATGCTGCGCTCCGTGCTGGAAGAGAAAAGGGCAAGCGGAAGTGAAGCGATGTTCGCATGCGGCAGCCTCATGTTTCCGCGGCAGGGGCGCGAAGGGAAATTGTCGCTATACTGGTCCGGCGATATTCGGGTTCGCCTGTGGCAAGAGGGCCAAGAGCTCGCGTTGCAAGGCGATCCGACGTATCAAACCAACCAGCGGTGGTCGACCTTGCGCGGGGCAATCGGAGGTTCGCCCATGGAGTTGCATCTAACGTGGGAAGAACAGGACTCGCTCCGGCTGCTCGTCTACACCGACGGCGGATCTAATCTGGATGCCGGGTTGTCCTTGCCTGATCTAGCTCACATACAGCATGTGTTGCAAGAAGCTGCAGCCGAACCGTCCAGCGACGACATCACCGTGCTGCATGTTGACTGGCCTGGCGGCACCAAAGGAGGAAGAGTAATTGAATAGGACCGAAATTACCGTCATTGCGCTTCCCTCCCGGAAGGAGCTCGATCTGGACGTTCCGGCGGATCTGCCGATCGGCCAGCTTGGCGAAGCCATTTTGCAGGGCATGGAGGAATGGAATACGTATCCGTACGGGCAAGTCGGCTGCCGGGCGGAAGCGAGCCTTCAAGGTGATAACTGGCGGCTGCTTCGAGAGGAAGCGACGCTGGTGGAGGAAGGAATCTTGGATGGCATGCAGCTTCGGCTTACGCAGACGATCTCTTATTCCACCGCCTCGCAAGAGCGGCAACAGGCGCATTTTACCGAAACGGTTCCGTTGTTCGAACCGTCCGGATCGCATAATACCGAACAAGTAAAGGAGCGAGGTGGAGATGGGATTTGACCCTAAGGCGGGGGATGAGCTGATCATGGGCGGCAAGGTCTATCGCGTTGCGCCCCATCCTTCGTTTCCCGCCATGCCTTATGGGCAGGAGGGGCGAGTAGGCACCGTATATAAGTTAGCGTCCGTTCAGGACGGCGAAGCCAGAGCGCTCAAAGTATTCCGCAGCGCATTCCGGCATCCGGATTCCGTGTACTTGTCCGAGTTGCTGGAGCCGCTGTCCCGGATTGAAGGGCTTCAGGTTTGCCGGCGGAGCGTGCTCACGCCGCAGCAGGACATGACGCTATTGAGCGCCAATCCCGATCTGCTGTATGCGGTCGTCATGCCATGGGTGGAAGGGCCTACATGGATGGATGTCGTCCTCGATAAGAAAGAACTTCCGTTTGCGTCGGGACTGCATACGGCGCTCGCGTTCGCCGAGGTCCTCTCTTCGATGGAACAACGGGGACTTGCGCATTGCGATCTGTCCGGACCGAACGTGCTGATTCCCGGCATGCTGCATGATATTAAGCCGTCGGTGAAGTCTTGGGTACAGCTCGTCGATGTGGAGCAGATGTACGCGAGCTCTTTCACGAGGCCGGAGCAGTTGTCCAAAGGTTCGCCGGGGTACGCGTTCGCCCGAACCGCAAGCGAACCTGCGTGGAGCAAATATGCGGACCGTTTTGCCGGAGCCGTATTGTTGGCCGAGATGTTGACCTGGTTCCATCCGGACATACGTAACCATGCATGGGGCGAGAGCTATTACGATCCGGACCTTATGCAGCGGGACGATACGCGTTCGTCGATCATGCTTCGCGTGCTGGAGGAGGCTTGCGGCGAAGAGATCGCGGCGTTGTTCGCCAAAGCTTGGCGCAGCACCGAACTGCACCAATGCCCGACATTCGGCGAATGGTTTATGTCGTTGTCGTCATTGAAGGAACGGCTGGAACGGCCGGAAGCGATCGTGGTACAGGATGATAGCAAGCTTACGAGCAAAATGGAACAAAAGCCGGAAGGGACAGCGGGGACGTCGTCTTCCGCGCCAGGCGGTTCTTCTGCTCCGGCAGCGGCGGCGCTCCCATCCGATTGGGATCCTCGCTTGTTGGAGGAAGCCCGGATCTTGCAGCAGAGAGGCCAGCTGCCTGATGCGCTCGAAGCATATACTTCCCTGTTGTCCCGGCTGCCGGCGCATTCGCCGCTCGGCATCGAGATCGAAGCTGCGCGAGCAGCGGTCAAGGAAGCGCTGGACCGGCAATTATCCGCTCCCAAGCAGGCTGAACAGCCGATTGTGGCCCCTCGGAAACGTAACCGAACCATGCTGATTGGTGTCACCGCGGCTGCTGTCGTCATGCTCGGCCTCGGCGTCGGCGCATGGGCGTCACGCGATGGAGATCAGCCGCTTACGCCGCCGACAGCCATACAGACGGCGGAAGCAGCGACGTCCGATGCGAATTCGGATGCAACGAACGTGAAGGCCGAGGAGCAACCTTCGGCTGATCAAGACACTCCGGCTGAGTCCACGTCGCAAACACCGGCGTCGGGGACTGCGGAGCCTACAACTACGCCGGACGCAGAAGCAGAGGCGCAAGCCAAGGCCGAAGCGCAGGCAAAGGCGGAAGCGCAGGCAAAGGCGGAAGCGCTGGCCAAAGCGGAGGCAGAAGCTAAGGCTAAATCAGCAGCGGAAGCCAAGGCAAAAGCCGAAGCCGAAGCAAGAGCGGAAGCCGCCGCCAAAGCAAAGGAAGAGGCGGCCCGCAAAGCTGCAGCCGAGGCTGTGAAGAAGAAAGCCGCTGAAGCGCAAGCGTTGCAGAAGCGGATCAAGCAGCTGGAAGAAGCGATTATGAGCGCCTATAACGTAGAGGACGATACGGAGAAAGTCATCCGTCTGTCCAAGGAACTGAAGCGGATCGATAGCGACAATGCGCTTGCATCGCAGATGCTGCGCGATTTGACTGGCGAATAGAATAGAGGGGGATATCATTCATGAAGAAGTTTATTGCGGGTTTTCTAATCGGCGGCATGCTGTTCGGCGGTGCATCCGTATTTGCATCCGATCTGAAAGGGGTGCTGTTTAATATCGATGCCGTGTTCGTCAACGGGGAGAAGCTGGCGACGCAGAGCAAGAACAAGCCGTTCACGTTCCAAGGCTATGCCTATGTGCCTAGCTACATGTTGACGGAGATGGGTTATAAGCCATCGCGTTCCGCTGACGGCCGTATCGTCTATCTGGAGGAAACCGGCAAGGCGTTCTACCCGCAGAACGGCTACAATATGGCAGAGGGCAAGCCATTTATTGAAGCGAAGCAAATCAACAGCTCCGGCGGCACCGTGAATGTCGCTTACGAGAGCAATGATCTGATTGCAACCAATGACGGCAAAAAATACGGCAATTATATTCATTTTCTGCTGAGCAAAAATGAAGAGGTCTCCAAGACGGAGAGCTCGGTTACCTTCGAGCCGGAGGAGAAGTTCAGATCGTTCAATACGAAGGTGAGCATCGTGAAGAAGAAGCAGGCGGCACTGCCTACTTCGGCTGTGACCCTCAAAGTGTATACGACGGATGAGGCGGGCAAGGAAACGCTCTACCAATCGTATATCTTCTCCGTGAACAAACGTTCCGCGAACATCTCGATTCCGCTCCGCTATGTCGATAAGGTTCGTTTTGCCGTATCGGGCTCGGCTGCGGAAACCTCGGAATTCGCGATGCTTGATCCGGTCTTTATCAAATAATAGATACGCATCGATAGAACAAGGGAGCCGTGAACTGACGGCTCCCTTTCATATTGTCATCAGGCGATTAGAAGACGCTGTCTGGCACGTAATAGATTTTTTGCGTGTTTTGCTTGCTGTCCGGATCGGTCACGATCGTAAAATAGACGTTGCCGTCTTTGGTCTGAACGCCTTCGATTTCATGCGTCCCCACATTCGTAATCTTCACCAACGTTTTGTAGGCGCCCGTATTCGACAGCATTGCGATCTGCGGCGTCTCGCCCTCCGCGCCGCCGGACGTATAGATTTCCGTGTTGCTTAACATATCCATCCCTTGGAAAGAACCGTTCGGCCTAACGATCGCGTCGCCGGATTGCGTGAAGCTGGCCACCGAGGCATTAACCGCGGCGGTGCTGTCCATTCGTACCTGTTCATTGCTATCGAGCAGCTGGTTCAATTTGACCGTGTCATAAATGGACCACGTCACGGTTCCTTCGGCAGTTTGAACTCGGAACGCCGTATAGGTACTGTTGCCGCCGCCATCTACCCGATAGGTTTCGCCTAATCGCGATCCGGCCGTATTCGCGTAATTCATATAAGTGAAGCGATGAAGGTCCGTATAATCGACGGTGTCGCCAGCCGAGTATTGCAATCGGGCTACCTGCAGCGACCAGTAATACGTCGTGGCAGGATCGGCTTTGGAGCTGAAATAGAAATAATTGATGCCATTGTAGGTGTACATGTCGAGGGTCTGCCCATGGCCGGAATTGGTGATGGTCATCTCATCCACATAGGTGGCGTTCGTCCCATCGATCAGCAGCCGCGATAGATAGACGGTTCCCCCGGAACGCTGCGTGACGTAGACGTACTTGGACGCGATGTACGCTTTTTGCACGGCCAGATTGTGCTTCAATCCTTTAAGATCGTAGGCGAGGGTGGCTGACGCATTGACGGTCTTCACAGGCGTAGCGGCGATTGCGGGCAGAACGGTCATTCCGAACATGAGCGATGCGAGAACGACGGACGAGAGGACGCGTGCGGGCTTCCGAACAAGACGCATTGAACTGGCGAAACGCATAAATTCCCTCCTTGGATATCTATGAAACACAACTAGATTATGCATGCTTTGCGGGCACGCGATGAATAGCCTTGAAGCCCCAAAAAATATTAAAGTTCTGTATGGAAACTAGTAGCCGAATCATTCGCCATTCCTGCCAGTATTTATTGCTTGTTAGGCATCTGGCCGCATCGTATATTTGACAACATGGTCCGGTGTAGGCAAGTCGCACTGGGCGTACGCGAATATTGAAGAAGCATCGAGCGAGCTTGTCTTTGAGTTTCGCGCTAACGGCGGAGAGAGTGCCGCATAATAAGCGGATATAACCAAAAACCGGATTGAGCCCTCTAACTGGCTCAATCCGGTTTCTTGATCGTTATCTTTTTGGCTTAGCCGCAATCGATTTGCGCATTTGAGCTCCCAGCATCTTGGCTAGGCCGCTTCGCGAGAATATGCGCCCCATGAAGGCCAACATTCGGTTCGAAGCGCCGTCGATGACGAAGCTGCGGTTGTGTTTGAGCGCCGCGAGCGCGGTAGCGACGACCTGTTCGGGCGTTCGTTTGTTCTTCGTCTCGACCTCGCGCGCTTGCTCGAAGAAGCGTGTGTCGGTCGGACCCGGGCATAGAGCCAACACGCGAATGCCGTGATGGCGGTATTCCTCCCACAGCGCCTCGGTGAAGGATAACACAAAGGCTTTGGAGGCGCTATACACCGAGCAGTAGGGGAAAGGGAGGAAGGCGAGCAAAGAGGCTACATTAATAATGGCACCTTGCTTTCTATTGACCATTCCGGGCAAATACAGGTGAGTCAGTTCCACAACGGCGCCTATATTAAGCGCAATCTGCTGTTGATATTCTTCGGCCGTATGGCTGAGGAACTCGCCGCTCAAACCGAATCCTGCATTATTAATTAGCCAATCGACCGATATTCCCATTGCTTCGGTTTCCTGATACAAGGCTGCTGCCGCTCCGGGAATCGTCAAGTTCATCGGAATGACCGTTACGTCCACGCCATGCGCGGCACTCAGCTCATTGGCGAGCTGTTCCAGTTTTGCTTTGTCACGCGATACCAGAATGACGTGATGGCCTCTTAAGGCGAGCGCTTTCGCGAATGATCGGCCGATCCCGGAAGAGGCGCCGGTTATTAAAATGTTATGTGGCATGCTAATTTCTCCTTAGTTGTCATATCGCACGTTGATGTCATGATCATTAATCGTAACGGCAGGAGCGGAATCCGCCTATTACCCGAACGGGTGATTTTGGTTGATTGTGCACACTAACCCGCCTATCCATGCGTCAGAAAGTTAGAAGAATCGACGCACTGGGAGGGATAGAGGATGAATCGACTAATAAGGCTAGGCTGTCTGGCGCTCTCCGTTATTGTTCTAGGCGCATGCAGCGCGGACAGGATCACAGCTGAGGACGTACAGCATGCGCTTGAGCGACAAGGTCTCGAAGCAACCCAAATTGATGTAGCCGTCGCAGAGGGCGGGGAAGATGGCGATTCTTTGCAACTAAGCGGCGTCCATCCGGAGGCGTTCGAACTTGCTCTGCCTACGGCGGATATGGCTAAGCCCGAATATGTCTTCGTCTACGAATACGAAACGGATATAGCAAGACAGACTGCCGGCCGGTCGCAAGATCTTGCCTCACTGCGGATGGCAGACCTGTATCCGAATCTTCGTCAAAAGGGCAATATCGTCGTCATTTACTGGTCCGCCAACAAAGAAATTCCATTACTGGACGCGAAATTCGCGAAAGCTATTGACAAACTGTAGTCGAAAGTTTCATTCCATGTTTCAGTATGGTATGGTTAAGGTCCACGCTATCGAAGGTCATATTCATTCGCCCTTTTCATAAGGTTATTAGGGCTTTGGCAACACCGCAATGATGAGCAGATTGCCTTCCATAGACTAAAGCGATGGATAGCTGTTAACGTCCGACTACCGCAGCCCATGCCAATGAATTGACAAGGTAGGCATTGGATATTGTATTAGGAGCAGGGAGCAGCCGATTTAAGTCAGAGAAGGGGAAACAACAGGATGAGCAAAGAATTTTTGAATGATGATGAAGCGATTGTCTCCAAGGATAAGTATTACGCCCTGGTTGAGGCGACCGATTATTATGAAGTGAAAAGCGAGCAAATCCCTTTGTTCCTCGAGAAGGGGAAGCAACCGACGGTCGGCGATTATATTCGGCTGTTTAAGGATCATTTCCGCGTCGATACCGAAATTAAAAGCTTCACGCCTTATATGGAATTCAAGGTGACCAACCCTCAGCCCAAAGGTCTTCGGAATTTGAAGGTGCTGCGGCTGGCCAAAGATTTCACCTACAGGCCGATCACAAAACTTTAAACCACTTAAAAACACAAAATCACTTCTCAGGAGTCAGCATTGAGGGGTGATTTTTTTCGTGCTACAGGATAATCCCATATTTTTTATCGGATTAAGACGAATTTTATCATTTCGTCGCTCAAATTGGTTTCGAAGTATGGTATAGTTTTCAAAAGGTAAGATAAACTTGCGGGTATAGGTTGTCGGCTAGGCCCGGGCATTCATTCGTAGTTCGAATTCATTGTGAGGTGGAAGCGTTGCAATTGCAGGTAAACAACAGTCCGTTTAATCAGGAGCAGGTCGACCTTCTGAATCGACTTCTTCCGAGCTTGACTGATACGCAAAGGATCTGGCTAAGCGGGTTCCTCGCCGCATCGGCACAGAACCAAGCGGCATCGGGTGCGCCAGCGGCGGCGCCGCTGGCGACGAGCGCAGCTCCGGCGGCAAGCAAAGAAGTAACCATTCTATTCGGATCGCAGTCCGGTAATGCGCATGGGCTGGCGAAGAAAACGGCGAAGACGCTGGAAGCAAGCGGATTCCAGGTGACGTTGTCGTCGATGAGCGATTTCAAGACGAATCAGTTGAAGAAAGTGGAGCAGCTGCTCGTCGTGGTCAGCACGCATGGCGAAGGCGAACCACCCGATAATGCAATCTCGTTCCATGAATTTCTCCTTGGCAAGCGCGCGCCGAAGCTCGATGGATTGCGTTATTCGGTGCTGTCGCTCGGCGACAGCTCGTACGAGCTGTTCTGCAAGACGGGCCAAGACTTCGACAAGCGGCTTGAAGAACTCGGAGCCGTACGTCTATTCGATCGCGTAGATTGCGACGTCGACTTTGACGAGCCTGCAGCGCAATGGCTGCAAGGTGTTGTCGGAAGCTTGAACCAGGCTCAAGCCGGTTCGGGCGCGGTAGCGCCTACTGTTCCGACGGCGGCAGCCGCTGCAACTACGGAATCGGCTTATTCCCGTACGAATCCGTTCCAGGCCGAGGTACTAGCGAACTTGAATCTGAACGGACGCGGCTCTAACAAAGAGACGCGTCATCTCGAGCTGTCGCTTGAGGGATCCGGACTGAATTATCAGCCGGGAGACGCTCTTGGCGTCTATCCGCAGAACGATCCGGCGCTTGTCGACGAGCTGCTTGCCGCGACGCAATGGAATCCGGAAGAACAGGTGACGATCAACAAGCAGGGCGAAGTACGACAGCTGCGCGAAGCGCTGATCGAATATTTCGATATTACGGTGTTGTCCAAATCGCTGCTGGAGAAGCTGACGCCTCTTGCCGCGAACAAGGAAGCACTTGAACTGCTCGCAAGCGATCGGCTCAAACCTTATATTCAAGGTCGCGATCTGCTCGATTTCATTCGTGAATACGGCCCGCTGCAGGGAAGCGCGCAGGATATCGTGTCGCTGCTTCGCAAAATGCCGGCGCGTCTATACTCGATCGCAAGTTCCCTGGCGGCGAATCCGGAGGAAGTGCACCTGACAATCGGCGCAGTTCGTTATGAGGCGCATGGCCGCGAGCGCAAAGGCGTCTGCTCGGTCTACACCGCGGAGCGGCTGCAGCCTGGCGACAAGATCCCGGTCTACGTGCAGCAGAACACGAACTTCAAGCTGCCGGAGAATCCGGAAACGCCGGTCATCATGGTCGGACCGGGAACGGGGATCGCGCCATTCCGCTCGTTCATGCAGGAGCGTGAGGAGACTGGAGCAAGCGGACCGTCCTGGTTGTTCTTCGGCGACCAGCATTTCGTCACCGACTTCCTGTACCAGACCGAATGGCAGCGCTGGATCAAAGACGGCGTCCTCACCCGCATGGATGTGGCATTCTCGCGCGACACGGAAGATAAAGTATATGTCCAGCACCGTATGCTGCAGCAGAGCAAGGAATTGTACGCTTGGCTGGAGCAGGGCGCAGCTGTCTATATTTGCGGCGACGAGAAGCAAATGGCTCGTGATGTGCACCGTACGCTGGTGGATATCGTCGAGCAAGAAGGCGGCGTGAGCCGTGAACAAGCCGAGGAATATGTCGCGGCGATGCAGAAGAACAAGCGCTACCAGCGCGACGTGTATTGATTCGGATGGAGAGGAGTATTACTTAGCATGGCAACTACAAAATTAAGCAGGCCGGATGGACCTCCGAGCGATGTTGAACGTATCAAGCATGAAAGTAACTATCTGCGCGGAACCTTGGCCGAATCGATGCTCGAGCCGCTTAGCTCCGGCATCTCCGATGACGATAACCGACTGATGAAATTCCACGGCAGCTACTTGCAAGACGACCGCGATCTGCGCAACGAGCGTCAGAAGCAGAAGCTTGAGCCGGCCTATCAGTTCATGCTCCGCGTACGTATGGCGGGGGGCGTGGCGCAGCCGGAACAGTGGCTCGTCATGGATGAATTGGCGAACAAGTACGGCAACGGCACGTTGAAGCTGACGACGCGTCAGACGTTCCAGATGCACGGCATCCTGAAGTGGAACATGAAGAAGACGATTCAAGAGATTCATCAGTCGATGCTCGATACGATCGCAGCGTGCGGGGACGTTAACCGGAACGTCATGTGCAATCCGAACCCGTATCAGTCCGACGTCCATGCAGAGGTGTACGAATGGTCAAGACGGCTTAGCGACGACCTGCTGCCGCGGACGCGCGCGTATCATGAGCTGTGGCTAGATGAAGAGAAGGTCGCTTCGAGCCCCGAGCAGGATGAAGTCGAACCGATGTACGGTCCGCTCTACCTGCCGCGCAAATTCAAGATCGGCATTGCCGTACCGCCTTCCAACGATATTGACGTCTACTCGCAGGACTTGGGTTATATCGCGGTTGTCGAAGACGGCAAGCTGGTCGGCTTTAACGTTGCTATCGGCGGCGGTATGGGGATGGCCCATGGCGACAAGGAAACGTATCCGCAGCTCTCGAAGGTTATCGGCTTCTGTAAGCCGGAACAGATTGTGGACGTGGCCGAGAAAATCATTACGATACAGCGCGACTACGGCAATCGCTCGCATCGTAAGAACGCCCGCTTCAAATATACGGTGGACCGTCTCGGACTTAAGAACGTAAAGGCCGAGTTGGAACGTCGTTTGGGCTGGAAGCTGCAAAAAGCAAAATCGTTCCACTTCAACGATAACGGCGACCGCTACGGCTGGGTACAGGGCGTAGGCGACAGCTGGCACTACACCATGTTCGTGCAAGGCGGCCGGATCACGGATGACGCCGACTATCCGCTCATGACAGGCTTGCGCGAAATCGCGAAGGTTCACACGGGCGACTACCGCTTGACGGCAAATCAGAACTTGATTATCGCCAATGTCACGCCTGAGAAGAAGGCAGAGATCAGCGAACTGATCGAACGTTACGGCCTGACGGACGGCAAGCGCTTCTCCGGTCTGCGCCGCAGCTCGATGGCTTGCGTATCGTTGCCGACATGCGGTCTGGCTATGGCTGAGGCAGAACGTTACCTGCCGGTGCTTGTGGATAAGATTGACGACATTCTGGACGCGAACGGACTGCGGGACGAAGAAATTACGATCCGCATGACCGGCTGCCCGAACGGCTGCGCGCGCCACGCGCTCGGCGAGATCGGCTTCATCGGCAAAGCGCCGGGCAAATACAATATGTATCTGGGCGCCGCCTTCAATGGCAGCCGCTTGAGCAAGATGTACCGGGAGAATATCGGTGAGGACGAGATCCTCCGCGAGCTCCAGGTGCTGATTCCTCGCTATGCGCAAGAACGCGAGAACGGCGAACACTTTGGCGACTTCGTTATTCGCGCAGGCGTTATCGCCGCGACGACCGACGGTACCAATTTCCACGAATAAGAAGTTAATGATGCATACAAATAAGGTCCACGAGAGGCGAGTTTCCAGCTCGCTTCCCGTGGACCTTTTTGCATGGTTTTATGCTTCGATATTTTTGTACTGATTGGCGAACATCTGATGGTACTTGCCTTCATGCTGCATTAATGCGCCGTGGCTGCCTTGCTCGGCAATTTCGCCGCGGTCGATGACCATGATCGTATCCGCATCCCGGATCGTGTTCAGCCGATGGGCGATGATGAAGCTGGTGCGTCCCTTCATAATGGAGAGCAGCGCTTCTTGAATATGAAGCTCCGTACGCGTATCGATGCTGCTCGTCGCCTCGTCGAGGATGAGGATTGACGGGTTCGCAAGGATAACGCGCGCAATCGCGAGAAGCTGACGCTGCCCTTGGCTCAGATTGCCGCCATTCTCGGAGAGGAGCGTATCATAGCGCTTCGGAAGGCGTTGAATGAAGACGTCGGCGTTGGCCATTCTCGCTGCGGCATACACTTCGGCGTCCGTCGCTTCCGGATTGCCGTATTTAATATTCTCTTTGATCGTGCCGGAGAACAGATACGTATCCTGCAGAACGATACCGAAGCTGCGGCGCAGGCTGTCGCGGGAATAGGTGCGAATATCGCGTCCGTCGATCGTAATCGATCCGCTGGTTACTTCGTAGAAGCGCGTCACGAGGTTCACGATCGTCGTCTTGCCGGCTCCGGTTGGGCCAACGAGCGCGAGACTGTCTCCGGCCGGAACACGAAAGCTGACATCTTTAAGGATCGGAACATCGGAACGATAGCCGAACGTAACGTTCTTGAATACGACGTCGCCTCTTGGCTTCACAAGCTCCGCCGCGCCTGGCTCATCGGCTGCTTCCTCGGCCTCGTCGAGCACTTCGAAGGCACGCTCGGCGCCTGCGACGCCGGACTGCAGAATATTGTACGTATTGGCCAGATCGTTCAGCGGACGCACGAATTGGCGGGAATAACTGAGGAAGCTGGCAATGATCCCTACGGTTATGTCGCCTTGCACTGCTAGGACGCCTCCGACGATCGCTACTGCTGCAAAACCAATGTTGTTGATGACGCTAAGCATCGGCATGAGGAAGCCAGACCAGATTTGAGCCTTCAGGCCGACGTCGTACAGCCGCTCATTGACGGCGTCGAAATCCGCAACAGCTCTCTGTTCGCGATTGAACGCTTGGACGACGTAGAGGCCGGAGATCGTCTCTTCGATATGCCCGTTCAGCTTGCCCAGCTGCGCCTGCTGATCTTTGAATAACTTGCCGGTCCGTTTCGTAATCGTCCTGGCCAAGAAGAACACAAGCGGCACGGTGATCAGACTTGCCAGCGTAAGCGAAGGGCTGAGGATCAGCATCATGGCGAAGGAACCGACAATGGCGATTACGCCGGACATCAGTTGGCTCGTCGACTGCGAAATCGAGTTGCTCACATTATCGATATCGTTCGAGAGCCTGCTCATGATATCGCCATGTGAACGGCCGTCGAAGTAAGCGAGCGGCAGCTTCTGCAGCTTCGCGAACATCGTCTGGCGCATACGCATCACGACGCGTTGGGCCAAGCCGGCCATAATCCAGCTGTGGAGGAAAGCGAGCCCGCCGTCCGCTACATAGGTGCTGATGAGCGCAATCATCGTCACGTTGAGCACGGAGTAGTCAACTTGTCCGCCTGCCATCGCATCGACGGCTACCCCGATGAGATAGGGACCCGCAAGCGTCAAGGCTGAGTTAGCGGCGATGAAGAGGAAAACAATGGTCAACCATTTACGCTCCGTACCCATGTAAGACCAGAGACGTCGAAGCGTACCTTTGAAATTCCTCGGTTTGACGACGGGAGCGCGTCCGCCGCGCGGCTGTCCCGGACTAGGCATGGCGGCAGCGGCAGAAGGCTGCTGCGCGCTAGACTTATCATTCGTGGTCGGCATGGACGAGCAGCTCCTTCCCGTATTGCGATTGGAATATTTCCCGATAGATACGGTTGCCGGCCATGAGCGAGGCATGCGAACCGACACCTGCGACTTCGCCTTCATCCAGGACGACGATCTTGTCCGCATCCATCACGGAGCTGATCCGCTGCGCGATGATCAGGCAAGTGACGCCGCTGGCATATTGCGCCAACGCCTCTTTGACATTCGCTTCCGTCTCCGTATCGACGGCGCTGGTGCAATCGTCGAGGATGAGAATATCCGGCTTGCGGACCAGCGCGCGAGCGATGGATAACCGCTGCTTTTGGCCGCCCGACAAGTTGACGCCGCGCTGTCCGAGCAACGTCTGGTACCCTTCGGGGAAGGAGGTGATAAAAGCATCTGCCTGCGCCATCTTGGCTGCCAGTTCGATCTCCTGCTGCGTGGCCTCGTCCTTACCGAATCGCAGGTTCTCTTCGATCGTACCGCTGAACAGAATGGTCTTCTGCGGCACGATGGCGATGCGCTCGCGCAGCTTGGCCGGATCCAGCTTGCGGATATCGGCTCCGTCGACCTTGATGCTCCCGGAATCCGCGTCGTAGAAGCGGGGGATCAGGTTGACCAAAGTGCTTTTGCCGGAGCCGGTAGATCCGATAATCCCTATTGTCTCGCCGGGCATGCAAGCGAATGTGATGTTCCTCAGCACCGGTTCGCCTGAGGCGCCCTCGTAGGAGAAGGAGACTTGATCGAATTCGATGCGGCCAGCCTGTTCCATGCGAGGCAGAGTTGCGGCGTTATCCCAAGTAATCCGGTTCACTTCGTTGAATACTTCGCCGATGCGCAGCGCGGAAGCCTTGGCGCGGACGAACATGTTGAATACGAGGAAGATCGTCATGAGAGCGAACAAAATCTGCGTCATGTAGTTTACGAAAGCGACAATATGTCCGACCTGCATCTGATGATCATTGACGCGCGAGGCGCCGAGCCAGAGGACGGCTGCGATCCCGAAATTAACGGTAAGGAGGATCGACGGGTTGAAGATCGCGAGCAGGCGGTTCACATGGACCGATTGGTTCTGATAATCGAGGTTCGCCGACTGGAACTTATCGGTTTCATAGTCGAATCGGTTGAACGCTTTGACGACGCGGACGCCGGACAGATATTCGCGAATGATGCGGTTCACGTTATCGAGCGCTTGCTGCACTTTCACGAAACGGCTGAACCCGATCTTTAAGTTCAGGGCTACGAGCAGGACGACGATCGGGATGACCACCAGCAGCACCACGGACAAATGCATATTGAGCCGTACCGCCATAATCAGACTCCCGATGCATAAGATCGGGGCTTTGACGAAAATACGCATCAGCCCGTTCACGAAGTTCTGCACCTGCGTAATGTCATTCGTCAGACGCGTAATGAGCGATGCCCGCTCGAATTGGTCGATATTGCGCGACGATAGCGATTGGATCTTGGCGAACAAATCCGCCCGAAGCTCCATGCCGAACTTCTGCGACACCCGGGATGCGACGACGTTGCGGATCGCCGCGGCAATCGCGCCGAATGCGGTAATCAGCAGCATGAGCCCGCCCATGCGCAGGACGTAATCCATCCGGCCTTCAGCTACGCCATGGTCGAGTATGTAGGACATGATCGTCGGCTGCAGCAAATCCGCAAGCGCTTCCAGCATGACGAAGAATACGGCGACCAGAAACAGCTTCCAGTGCCGTTTTACATATTTTTTCATAAAAGCCAATTCCATGACACGCTCCTCCCGTTCCGTGGTGAACCTCTCTATTGAAAGATACTCCCATTCTGGCGAAATGTCATCTTTTCATACGGAAAAAGATGGGATTGGTCCCCGTTAACGCCTGCCCGCAGCATTCCTTCTCCGCTATGTTCCCATTCTTTGAACAAAGCCGCTAGGCTCGCTTTCAGATCCTTCATCCCGGCGGGATCGCTGACTTGGACGAGCGCCGTTACTCGGCTTCCCAATGCGAAGACGACGGCCGCTTTATCTTGGCAACTTTTTTTGACCAAGGCGACGAGCCGATAGATCTGGACGTTCGTAAGGCGCAAATCCGACAGAGGGACCAGATCGAACAAGATGGCGGACAGGATCTGGGTGTCGTCCAATCCCATCTCGCCAGCTTTGCGCCGAAGAATGGCAAGATCCTGCAGCGAGAGCAGCTCGTTGAACCGGTCGTATGCCTTCTTGTAGTAATAATCGGCTTGGGATTTCTTATGAACCATCTCCAGCGAGAGGATCGATCGGCCTTGTTCCAGAATGAGGCGGTCGAGCGTATTGAGCTCGCGCTTCAGTTCGATGACGACATAACCAAGGCAAGCGTCGGCGGCTATAATCGGGACGATATACCGGCTGAACGTGCCGGCAGACGTCTCCTCATCGTAGGCGGCAGGCTCGCGCTTGGAGGCAAAACGCTGGGCGACCGAAGCGATGGAGATGAACGTCTTATTGCGGGGATTAGCCGCGGTAACGCCCGCATAATGACGGTCGTGCCTTTGTTCTTGAGCGACAACTTCATCAGAATGGCATGAATCCAAGCGGCGCGTATCGGCCGCTCCGCCCGCCAATTGTTCGGGAAGCAGCCGGATCGGGTCGTGGTGCTGTTCTACGGATCTTTTGCGGCGACGTATCAAGGCCATGGGACCGACGTTGCGATTATCGGCGGGCTGCTCGATTATCAGACGGACAATCCCCGTATCCCGCGGGCACTGGAAGCGGCGGAGGAATCGGGCATGGCGATCGCGTTCCGGGAGGGGAAAGGCTTGTTCTCTCATCCGAACACGGCGAAGCTGATTCTTTCCAGCGGAGATGGGGAAGACCAAGAAGAACTGACGATGACAGGGGTGTCGATTGGCGGAGGCAATATTGAAATTATCGCGATCGACGGCTTCACGGTCCGAATGTCGGGGAACTATCCCACGATCGCCGTCCGTCATAAAGACTGGACCGGGATTATTGCCAGCGTTTCGGATGTAATGCGCCGGCATGCCTGCAATATTGCGCATATGACGGTTGACCGTAAGGCGAGAAGCGGCGATGCGTTAACGGTGCTGGAACTGGATGGGGATTTGGATGAAGCGTTACTGCGAGAGTTGTCCGCTCTGGATAACGTGGAGGCGATTCGCCAAGTGGATTTGAGCAAAGGCTAGAGCGTATAGAGGAGGAGACAGCATGAATTTTCACAGCCTGGAGCAGTTGGCGGTATTGAGCGCTGAACGCGGAGTCACGATCGGGCGGTTGATGCTCAAGGAGCAAGCGATGGAATCGGGCAAGTCGCCGGAGCAGGAGTTCGAACTGATGGCGCAATACTATAACGTGATGAAGGAAGCCGTGAAACGCGGATTGACGGAAGACACAACCTCCCGCAGCGGGCTGACCGGCAGAGATGCGCAGCGGGTCATGGCGTTCGGCGATGGGCAGGAGATGAGTCTCGGCAAAGCCGCAGGAGACGCAATGGCTTACGCGCTGGCAGTGTCCGAGGTGAATGCTTCGATGGGGAGAATCATTGCCACGCCGACGGCCGGTTCGGCCGGGATTATTCCCGGGGTCTTCGTCAGTTGCCAGGAGAGGTTCGGCTGGAGCGACGAGCATATGGTGTACGGCCTGTTCGCAGCGGGCGCGATCGGATACGTCATCGCCAATAACTCCTTTGTCTCCGGGGCGGAAGGCGGCTGCCAGGCAGAGGTCGGCTCGGCGATCGGAATGGCGGCCGGCGCGCTAACCGATATGCGGGGCGGGACGCCGGCTCAGTCGATCCACGCCGTCGGACTTGCGCTCAAGAACACGCTCGGCCTCATCTGCGATCCGGTCGGAGGGCTAGTGGAAATTCCGTGCATCGTCCGCAACGGGTTCGGCGCGGTAACGGCGCTCGCCGCGGCGGATATGGCATTGGCCGGCGTACGAAGCGTCATCCCGTCCGATGAGGTTGTTCAGGTGATGCTCGAGGTAGGCTCCAGCATGCCGGAGAAGCATCGCGAGACGGCTGGCGGTGGACTGGCGCAAACACCGACAGGGAAAGCGATCATGAACAATCTGCGCAAACGATGAATACGTGTAGCGAAAGGGGCAGTCCGCCGGTTGAAAGGCGCGGACGGTCCTTTTTTGCGTTGTCTCGCGGAAAAGAGGAAGGTTGCGTGGACATTCATTCAGAAGAGGACAATGCCGAGAATGGCCGCCCCTGCAATGACGCCGAAGGGGTGGAGCTTGTATTTGACGATCGCGAGGAAGGCCAGGACGCCGATCAGCAAGGTCGCGAAGGTAGACCAATGGTAGATCGTATCCGAATGATTGGAGAGACCGAAGTGGATGGCCGCATAGACGATCAATCCCGTAATGATCGGGCGCAAACCGTAGAAGGATGACTTGACCCATATATTCGCGTTCATGCGGTAAAAGAAGGCGGCAATGACGATGACGATAACAAGCGAAGGCAGAACGATACCGGCCGTTGCGACGATAGCGCCCAGCAAACCGCCCGCCTCGTAGCCGATCAGTGTCGCGCTGTTCGTAGCGACGGGGCCGGGCGACATGCCGGCAAGAGCAACCAACCGTTGGAACTCTTCGCCGGGCAGCCAGCCGTAACGTTCCGATTCATATTGAATCATTGGGATGACCGCATAGCCGCCGCCGAAGGACAGAAGGCCGATTTTTAAGAAGGCGAGAAATAACTGCCAGTGCAGCATGCGATCACTCCTAAATGTAGTATTCGATGATAGGTTGATTATCCGGAGTCGTTCGCTCCGTCTGCACGGAAAGGCCGAGCGCCTTCTTCAGGCGGATCAGGCAGATCCCGAGCGCGAGTCCAACAGCGATCATCACCGTCGGGTTGATACCCGTTATCAGCATGATGCCAACCGTACATGCGGCAACCGCGATCGTCGTCCGGTCGAATAACGCTTGTTTGCCCATTTTGTAGGCGGCGACGGCCATAAGGCCGATAATCGCGGCGTGAATCCCCTGGAAAGCCGCCTGCACCTTCGGTTCATGCTGAAATGCGGCATACAAAGCGCTAAGCAGGAAGACGATGATGAAGGTGGGCAGCGTAATCGCGAGTGTCGCTACAATAGCGCCAGGCACTTTGCCGATCCGGTATCCGATGAAGGCCGAGGCATTGACGCCGACGCCTCCCGGCGCCGCGGCTGCCATCGACATGAGGTCGCTTAATTGCTGTTGATCGATCCAATTCCGCTTCAGGCTGATCTCCCGTTCGATAATCGGAATCATGGCGTATCCGCCGCCGAAGGTGGAAGGGCCGATCCGGAAGAAAATCCAGAATAGATGAAGCAATACGGATAATCTTGTTGGAAGCTGTTCGTTCATAGCTGCCACCTCTCCTTGGTAGCTTTTTCTCTAAGTATAACAGCTTTTATCCAAATTGAAATAAACTTTAGCTGACGTATTTATCAATTAACCTTATTAGATTTATAAGAGGGGTGTTTGGACGGTTTTATGGTTATTATTCCGGTGCGAACGCTATGGAATAGGCGGAGATCAGATCGGATTCCGAGGACTTTATTTCAAAATGAAAATATTAAAAAGGCTGAAGCATGGGGGACGAATCCCAAGCTTCAGTCTGTCAGTTGTTCACTTCCTTATACGACCATGTTCGACCAGACCATCATGGCGGAACCTACGGCAACGGCGTCCTCTTGCAGCTTCCCTTTCGAGAAGCTCGGCACATAGTCAGGATAATAGTAAATATTGCGCTTAGCGGTATCGATCGCGGTCTGGAAATACAGCTCATGGGAGTTAATAAGCGGGCCGCCGAGCACGATGGACTCCGGGTGCAGCACATTAATGAGATTCGCGAGCCCGATCCCGAAACAGACGGCGGACTGGGTGAAGATCTCGCGGGCATAGGCATTGCCGCTATGCAGGCCTTGCAGCAGCACGTCGTACGTTAGGCGCTCCGGGGGAACTTGCCCGGCGCCGGGAATATCGGCGCGGCCGGTCTTGGCCACCGCACGTGCCCGTTTCTCCAACGCTTGCACGGAAGCAAGCGCTTCCCAAGCGCCGTAGTTGCCATGATCATGCAGCCGAGGGCCGTCCATCTGGATGATCATCTGGCCGACGGCGCCTTCCATATCGACGCTGCCGTGAACGATATGGCCGCCCGACATCATGGCCGAACGTAGGCCGACGCCCGCATGCACGTAGAGCATGTGCTGCAGATTCTCGCTGCGCATGGACCAATGCTCGCCGATGAGAGCCGCATCCGCGCCGTTCCCCAGCCGGGAGGCAATGCCGGTCCGCTCTTCCAGCAGCTTGCAGATCGGCACCTGATTCCAACCTCGCGCGGGGAAGTTGGATGGTTCGATAATCACGCCCGTCTTCCGATCGAGCGGGCCGACGGCTCCGATGCCGATCCCGACGACTTGATGCGGTTGAATATGGTGGTCCAGCATGATGGATCGAATATTCAACACGACATAGTCGATCAAGGCCTCCGGGGTCATCGCTTCGTCCATGCGCCAGCGGAGGAGCGCTTTCGAATTCATTTTGGCATCGAAGAACCCGAGCGTGGAGGTGCGACGCGAGATATCCAGGCCGAAGAAATAGCCGTAATCTGCATTCACTTCATAGAGAATAGGTCTTCGCCCTCCACTGGATGGGCCATATCCGGTGATAAGCAGCTTGTCCGCCACCATCTCCTCAAGCAGACGGGTTAACGAACTGCTGGTCATGCCGGACAGCGGCATCAGCTCGGCTTTGGAGGTCACTCCCTGACGGGCAATATGCGTATAGATGAGCTTCTTGGGAGAAGCGATCGGGAAGGAGGGAAGAATCGTCATGGTCATACCTCATTTTCCAAGTAAGGACATAGGATAAACCCATTATATATGATGAAAATGAGCGGATAAAGCTAAACTAACGCGTGCAGCATCACCTTCAGCTGCCGGCGCTGCTCGATGGTGAGCTTCCCCATGAGCTTCTCGGAAATCTCCGCGGTGACGGCGCGAATCGTCCGAATATGGGGCTTGGCCTTATCCGTCAGCGTTAGGATGGTCGCGCGCCGATCCTTCGGGTCGATCGTGCGCTGAAGAAGTCCGTTTTGCTCCAAAGCGTTGACGCGGATTACGGCAGCCAGCTTCTTCCTGTTCTTCGGGTTCCAAATGTTATTGCCGACGTTGCCGGTCTACATGCTGGACTTGGGCGGAGACAATACGGCCGTCGGATTGATCATCAGCATCTTCACCGTATTCGCCTTGTTCACCCGGCCGTTGGTCGGCGCGCTTATGGGCCAGAACAAGAAAGGCTGGCTCGCGGCAGGACTTATCCTATGCTTTGTCATTATTGCGTCCTATCATTGGACGGCTACGGTCGCCATGCTCCTGTTGGCACGGTGCATTCACGGCGTCGGTTGGGGAATCGTTACGGTGACGTCGAGCACGATCGCCTCGGATGTGATTCCGGCAAGCCGGCGGGGAGAGGGCATCGGATTCTTCGGGCTTGCGAGCACGCTGGCCATGGCGTTGGCCCCGGCGATCGGGCTTGCGCTGTTGAACGGAGAATGGCGGATGCCTAGCGTTATTGGCGTCGCAGCCGTCAGCACGATGTTATCGCTGTTATGCGTATGGGGCGTGAAGAGACAATCTAGACCGGTCGATTCTCGCATAGGCAGAGCGGAGCCGGTACAAGAGAAGCCTTCCTTCCGTTCGCAGCTATTCGAGCCGCGGGCGTTGTTTCCTTCGATGCTTGGTTTGCTGATCGGCATCGTCTACGGCGGGATCGTCAGCTTCATTACGCTGTTCGGCGAAGAAGCCGATATCGGCAACGTCGGTCTTTTCTTTACCTTGAATGCCGTCTGTCTGCTCATCGTCCGGTTTATCTCCGGGAGGCTGTTCGACCGCTAAGGCCATGGGTATTGAACCGAGTGGAACCGGCGCGGCGAGGTCCTGCGAATGCGACGTTCTATTCGGCATTCGATCTGGGGATCGGCGGAGGCGCCTTGATCCTCGGTCGGCTTGCGGAAGCGAGCAGCTATGCAGCGATGTATCGATATTCTTTCTTCGTGGTCGTGCTGTTCTGTATCGTCTATGTGTTGTTTAGCCGGAAACGGTCTTAGTGAAAGAGAGGAACTCGGAGAGCACCAATAGCGGTGCTCTCTTTGCTGTTCCATGGCATCGGCATCGGCCTGAACCGTCTGCCGATACAGGCAGTTGGCATCTCGGATTAGCCGCTGCGGGTCGTCGTTTTCCGATAAGCGGAAGGCGTGAAGCCGGTGAGCAGCTTGAATGTCCGGTGAAAATGCGGGAGGCTCGAAATACCGCATCTCTCCGCTATGCTTGAGACGTTCTCATCGGAAGCGAGCAGCAGTTCCTTCGCCCGAATGATCCGTTTGGCATTCACGTAGTCGGTGAGATTCATGCCGGTGAATTGCTTGAATGCCCTGGAGAAATGCGCTTGCGAGACGGCCGCCTTGGCCGAACAGGCGGCCAGGCTGTGATCCTGCTCGGGATGCGCATCGATATCATGGAGCGTGCTAATGATCCAGGACGGACCTGGCTTATGCTCAAGCGGACGGTCGGTGAATTGCTCGCTCAGATACCGGTTGAGCGCAAGCAACAGACGGCCCAATTCCAACCGGATAGCGGCCCGATAACCTGGCTGTTGCCGTTCGTATTCCTCGTGGAGATAGGGTAGCGTGCTCTCCAGCATGTCGCGAAGATACTCCGGCGGCTCGAATTTGAAGCAGCGGCGCTTGCGTGCCAGATCGAAGCACTGGAGCAAGGAATAAGAATCGTCATACGCGCCGGCGCCCGCCATTGCGGGAGAGAAGAAGATCGCGCTCGACAGAATGGGGTTAACGTCTTCCGGGTTGGCGCGATGCACCGTATTGCCGGGAATGAGGAATAAGTTGCCCGGCTTCTTGTCGTATAGCGTTTGATCAATGAAGAAGGTGCCGCTGCCTTCGTAGACGTACACCAATTCGTAAAGATCGTGCAGATGGTCGGGCAATTCGAATTGCGGGAGCTTGAGCGTCTTATGCGTAATATGAAAAGGGAAGAGCGGATCGCCAATAAAAGGTTTGCGGAAGGGCTCCATCATAATCGTCTCCCGTCGTTAATTTCACCTTTCTACCATAGCAAGAAAACGTATAAATACGCAATTCCTGTTCGATTCGTACGGTAATACGACTGTCAGCATGTGAATGGTATAGAAAGGATTGTCATAACAGACGCTATCGAAGAACAACAGCTCTGAAGGGAGAATGACGGAATGGATCAACAGCAGCTATTGGCGGCACATGAAGCGATCGATCTGCACGAGATCATCAACTTCAAGACGCTGGGACTCGCCAAGTCGAAGCTGATGCAAGGGCTTGTTTTCGACCAGGAGCTGAGGGCCTTGATGGAGAAGGATGTGCAGCAGACGCAGCAGGCGATCGCGGAATTGCAGGCTGTCTATGCGAAAGCTCCTTTCCATGCGCCTGTACCGGAATTTCGGCCGACGCCAATTCTTAATTAATGCGGACAAAGGAGTTCGAAGACACCATGAACATGCAGCAAGCCGATCCGATCAAGATGGATTACCTAGATCCCGCCAATGCGCTGAATATGCCGGAGATGGCAGATATGACGTTCGCGATGGATTTTCTCTCGCGCGTCAAGGAAGGGGTTCGCAATCTGTCGGTGGCGCTGACCGAGTCGGTCTCGCCGGATCTCCGCGCCTTGCTCCGGACTCAGCTCCGCCAAGGCATTGCGCTGCATCAAGAGATCAGCGAGCTGATGATTCGCAAAAAATGGTTCCATCCTTATGGGCTCAAGGAGCAGTTCCAGCTCGACATGCTGTCCCTTCAGAACACGCTTGAGATAAGCAAACAACGCTTCTTCCCGGATGATACGTCTCGAAAAGGCATGTTCGATCGCACGCCGGACGCACACATGGGGGGCAGCGAAGCATGAAGGCCGTTACCTATCAAGGCATCAAGAACGTCGTTGTGAAAGACGTGCCGGATCCAAAGATTGAGAAGGGCGACGACATGATCATCCGCCTGACGACGACGGCGATTTGCGGGTCGGATCTGCATCTGTTCCATGGGATGGTGCCGAATCTGCAGGAGGATTACGTCGTTGGCCATGAGCCGATGGGCATCGTCGAAGAAGTCGGCCCTGACGTGGCCAACCTGAAGAAAGGCGATAGAGTCATCATTCCGTTCAACATTGCGTGCGGACATTGCTTTTATTGCCAAAATCATCTGGAAAGCCAATGCGACAACTCCAACGAGAATGGCGAGATGGGCGGTTTCTTCGGCTATTCGGGTACGACAGGCGGCTTCCCGGGCGGCCAAGCGGAGCTGCTGCGCGTGCCGTTCGCGAATTTCACTCATTTCAAAATTCCCGAAGATTGCGAACATCCCGACGAGAAGCTATGCCTGATCTCCGATGCGATGACGACGGCGTTTTGGAGCGTGGATAATGCCGGGGTTAAAGGCGGAGAGACGGTTATTGTACTTGGCTGCGGGCCAGTCGGCCTGCTGGCGCAGAAGTTCGCCTGGTTCAAAGGCGCAAGCCGAGTCATCGCGGTCGATTATTTGGATTACCGGCTCGAGCATGCGAAGCGGACGAACAGCGTCGAAGTCGTCAATGCCGGATCGCATGAGAACGTCGGCAACGTGCTCAAGGAAATGACGAAGGGCGGGGCCGATATCGTCATCGATTGCACGGGCATGAGCGGGAAGATGACCCCGATGGAATCGCTGGCCTCCGGATTGAAGCTGCACGGCGGCGCCATGGGCGGCCTTGTTATCGCTTCGCAGGCGGTACGTAAAGGCGGTACGATTCAAGTTACCGGCGTGTATGCCGGAAGGTACAACGCTTTCCCGCTCGGCGATATTTTTCAGCGGAACGTCAATCTGCGGACCGGACAGGCGCCGGTCATTCATTATATGCCTTATATGTACGAGCTGATCAACACCGGCAAGGTCGATCCGGGCGATGTGGTTACGCATGTCATGCCGCTCGGCGAAGCGAAGAAGGGCTACGAAATTTTCGATACGCGAGTCGATAACTGCATTAAGGTCGTGCTGAAGCCTTAGTCTGGCGGAAGAGCATGGCTTGATGTTACCTAGGAGGTAAACGATGAAGAGTGCCTTGCATGAGACATTGGAGGTCCATGAGCTTGCCGCCTTCAAAACGATCTGTCTGACGACATCCAAGACGATGCGCGCCCTCGTGTCCGACCCGGAGCTCAAAGACATTATGCAGCAGGATGTCGAGCTTACGCATGTGCAACTGCAGGAGTTGAATTCCGTGCTGGCGAATTACGTCCAAGCGGGAGTGGCGCCATGAACACGATCATTGAACATTTGACCGGTATGAGTACGTTGACCGATCAGGTCGTCGCGACGAACTTGCTGATTAATGCCAAGAGCGGAGTGCGCAACTACGCGATGGCGGTTACGGAATCCGGTACGCCGGAGGTTAAGGCGATGCTGACAAAACATCTGGAAGAATCCATCGACATGCACGAGAGGATCATGAATTACATGATCGAGCGCGGCTGGTATCATCCATGGAACATAGAGGAACAGTTCCGTCTGGATCAGCAGAACATCGAGACGGCGCTGAAAGTCCCCATGCTCTAGCCGACGCTTAGCGGCAGGGGCTGACCCATAAGGATTCACTTTCACTCTTGTGAATCCTAAAATAGCTCGATATCTGAACAAAAAAGTGACCGAGCGGGTCCTAAACCTGCACGGTCACTTTTGCTATTTTATCTGTTGCTGCTTTCTTCAGCAGATTGTGGGCAAGCGAAAGCCACCCGACCTCAGGCGCACTTTTAGCTAGCCCCGAAACAGGAACCTTCGAAATCCTCGGTTGTTTTTGATTTGCCCAAACACACTCTCAGGTTCATGCAGGTGTTCTCGGGCTTTCCGTTTAATATGTAGGTAGTTCAAGCTGACTTGTATTTTACGATTTCCTTTGGCCTCAAGCTGTTTAACTGCTTGGTCAAGCTTTTCGCTTGTAATGGCCGCGGCTTTTTCAGGGTCACTGAGATCTAGGCCATTCAGTGCAGCCTCCTCCTGCTTCTCAGCTTCGATCTTGGTTCCATCGACGAAGTAGTGTTCCAAATTAACGTATTTTTCTTCGGCGAGAAACTGAAGAATGGTGGTGAAAACGGACTCCAGCACGTCTTTCATTCGCTCGGAACGGAAGCGATTGATGGTACGGAAATCTGGACGCTGTCTAGCGGCAAGCAACATGAACATCATATTCTCGCGCACCGCTTTGGCGATTTGGCGAGAGGAATAGATGTACGCATAGATGATGCTTTCATAAGCATCTTAGGGTGAAAGCTGTCCCGGCTGCCGCCGGGGTAAGCTTTGGTGAAGAGGATCATACTTAAACGGTTGACGGCGTCATTGATGATGCGGACGAGATGGTTTTGAGGAATATCTTCTTGCAAGTCCATTGGCAAGTACAGCTGGTCCATGGTATATTCTTTTGCTTTTAAAGTTTTGAAGGTTAACCCAAAACGGAGCAGGTCAAATGATTCTGGAGAAGCGCCAGCGGTCGCCTTTGTGAAGGGATTCCCACCTTAGCTTATTATTCAAGGAATCCCTGAACAACAGCGAGTGGAAGAACATTTGACTGCACAGTGAATTTGGTAACCTAACCTGATTTAAAATGAACCGGAGCCGTCCCAACCGTCATCTATGATGACTTATGAGACAGCCCCTTTTTGCTATGAGCCATAAGCGATGGGGATAGGTTCGGAATATATCAAATTTGAGTATATATGTGCAAAATGGAGCAATATGATTGTCTATTTTGATACCCTATAATGGAGAAAAGGTGAGGCAATCGAAAAAGGAGCTGGATACACGATGACGCTATCGAATGAAATGACGACGCTTTCGGAGCAGAATAAGGATGTGATTGAATCGCTCAAGCAATCGCCGGTACAAATTCTGCAGATCGGGGAAGGCAATTTCCTGCGGGGATTCGCCGATTGGATGATACATGTGCTGCGCGGGCAAGGCCTATTCGCGGGAAGCGTAGCGGTAACGCAGCCAAGACCGTCCGGTAAGCCGAAGATTGAACAGCTGGCTGGGCAAGACGGTCTCTACACGCTCGTGACGCAAGGGCTCGAGGACGGAGAGACCGTCATGCGCAAAGAAACGATCGGCGTGTTCGCTCACGTATTCGACCCGTACTCGGAATGGCAGCGTCTGATCGAGCTTGCGGTCAGCCCCGATCTGCAGTTCGTCATCTCCAACACGACGGAAGCGGGCCTTGTCTATCGGCCGGAAGAATTAACAGACGGACCAATCCTGTCCTATCCGGGGAAACTCGCATTCTTGCTGCATGAACGCTACCAAGCCTTCCAAGGCGACCCGTCCAAAGGACTCATTCTGCTCCCGTGCGAGCTGCTCGAGCGCAACGGCGATGTGCTGAAGGACGCCGTGCTCCGTTATGCGAAGGATTGGCGGTTCTCCGCTGACTTCTGTGCGTGGGTGCAAGAGCACAACCGTTTCTTGAACTCGCTCGTCGACCGCATCGTTACCGGGTATCCGGAAGAGTCGCAGGCGGAGAGCTGGTTCGCGGAATGGGGGTATCGTGACGCGATGCTGTGTACCGCGGAGCCGTATCATCTGTGGGCGATCGAAGCCGGAGCGGAAATGGAAGCGCTTCTACCGCTGCGGAAAGCAGGGCTTAACGTGCATTGGACCGATGATCTCGCGCCGTTCCAACAGCGGAAGGTGCGAATCCTGAACGGTGCGCATACGTGGATGGCGCCGATCGGATTGCTGCACGGCGTCGAGCATGTCCGAGCGCTGCTCGAACACCCTGTACTAGGAGCGAAGGTGCGCGATATCGTGCAAGAGGATATTTTGCCGACGTTGCCATATGAGGAAGAGGAGCTCAAGTCTTACGCAGCCACGGTATTCGACCGCTTCGGTAACCCGTACATCCGTCATCGCCTTGCGGATATCGCGATGAATTCGGTGAGCAAATTCAAGACGCGGCTGTTGCCGTCCTTCGCCTATTACGCGGCTGCAGGCAAGCAAATCCCGGCTGGATTGACGTTAAGCTTGGCTGCCCTGCTGTGCTACTACAACGTCTCGCGGAACGAAGACGGCGTCTATCAAGGCGTTAGCTTGAACGGAGAGACTTATGCGGTACGCGATGATGAGAAGTCGCTTGCGCGGATAGAGGCGCATTGGGAAGGTGCTAGAGTCGCCGAATCGCAGCGAGATGATCTCGTGAAGTCGCTGCTCGCAGACGTTGAACTGTGGGGGCAGGATTTGTCCGAATGGAACGGTCTGACGGAAGCCGTCGCACGGCAGATGGAACAGCTGGAGCGGGGTGATTTCCATGAATGATTGGGTACGCTTGTCGGATCGCGATCAAGTGGTGATCGCCTTGCGTCCGCTCGTGAAGGGCGAGACGCTCGAGCTGGAGAATGGCCAGGCTATCGAGACGTTGGAGGACGTACCGAAGGGGCATAAACTGCTCACGGTTCCGGTAGCCGCTGGCGGGCATGTCTACAAATTCGGTTACTCGATCGGTCTTGCCAAGACGGATATTCCAGCTGGCTCCTGGGTGCATACGCATAACCTGAAGACCGGTCTTGGCTCCATTCTCGAGTATCAATATGAGCCGGATTCGGATGTCATTCAGGCGGCGCCCGCAGCGGACGTACCGGTCTTCCAAGGTTACGTTCGCCCTAATGGCGAGGTCGGCATCCGCAACGAGATCTGGATCATCAACACCGTCGGCTGCATTAACAAAACATGCGAAATCTTAGCCAAGCGCGGCAATGACCGCTGCGGCGATGGTGTCGACGGCGTGTTCCACTTCAGCCATCCATTCGGCTGCTCGCAGCTTGGGGATGACTTGAAGTACACGCAGAGGCTGCTCGCTTCGCTCGTGAATCATCCGAATGCGGCCGGCGTCCTTGTCATCGGGCTCGGTTGCGAGAATAACGGTATCGGCTCCTTCCGGGAAGCGATCGGGGAAGTGGACCCGAACCGGGTCAAGTTCATGAGCGCGCAAGAGGAAGCGGATGAACTGGAGAAGGGGCTTGAACTGATCGATGAGCTGATCGCTTACGCCAGTACATTCAAGCGGGAGCCGGTTCCCGTGTCCAAGTTGAAGCTGGGGCTCAAATGCGGCGGATCGGACGGCTTCTCCGGCATTACGGCCAATCCGCTCGTCGGAACGATATCCGACCGGCTGATCGCAAACGGCGGTACGGCGATTCTGACCGAAGTGCCGGAGATGTTCGGCGCCGAGACGATCCTGATGAACCGCGCGGCCGACCAGGCCGTATTCGAGGATATCGTCTGCCTCGTCAACGATTTCAAGCAATATTTTATCCGGCATGGTCAAGAAATCTATGAGAATCCGTCCCCGGGGAACAAGGCGGGCGGTATTACCACCCTCGAAGAGAAGTCGCTCGGCTGCACGCAGAAGGGCGGACGCGCCACCGTTCACGACGTGGTCAGCTATGGCGGACGCGTAAGCAAGCACGGGCTCAATCTGTTGGAAGCGCCGGGCAACGATCTGGTGTCGGTGACGGCGCTATCGGCAGCCGGCGCGCATATCGTCCTGTTCACGACCGGCCGCGGCACGCCGTTCGGCGGACCGGTACCGACGGTGAAGATCGCGACCAACTCGGATCTGGCGCAGCACAAGAAGAACTGGATCGACTATAATGCCGGACAGCTGCTGGAGGACAAGTCGATGGGCGAGATGAACGAGACGTTGTGGCAGCAGCTCATTGCGATTGCATCCGGCGAACGTCAGACGAACAATGAGCGCAACGGCTTCCGGGAGATCGCGATTTTCAAAGACGGCGTTATTCTGTAAGCGTCCCTGAATCCTTCAATCCTTCATGGCAACATGACAAACATGTCATCATTTTAGTGACTGTCATCATGGCTGCCGTCACTTCTGACAGCAGGCGTACTTGGCTTATGATGGTGTCAGATTCATGAAGGGGAGGGGTTGCAGGTGAATATCGTATCGTGGCGTCATCATACGGCGCGGCTTATCCTGCTCGGCGTTATTCTGATCGCCGCATGGTTCATGTGGGCGAATGTCATTGCGCCGCTGCGCAGCGAGTTAAACATGCAGACGAGGTCGTTCGAGGACCAGATCGAAACGTTAACCGGCGCAACGCAGGATCGTCGCATTATTGTCTATAATTGATTGTGAGGAAGCTGCGCCATTGGTGCAGGCTTCCTTTTTTTATGCAGACAACAACATGGAACGTCATACTCTAAAAGTTTTTTTACGCTTCAGTGAACAATTTCATGAACCTCTTCGTCACATGTTTGATTGCATGAGTCGCGTACGGACTGATGTGGTCATAAGGAAACTTAGGGGGAAACATTCATGGACACGATGAATTCAAGCATACCTTGGAATCTGATCATGCCTTTAATCGTCCTGCAGCTGATTTTGGCTGTGGTGGGATTACTTTCTCTATATAAAGCGGAAGCCACACGCGGACCGAAATGGTTGTGGGTCATCATCATTCTGTGCGGCAACATTCCGGGGTCGGTCGTTTATTTTGTCTTCGGAAGGAAGGATGCCTCATGACCCGGACGCTGCTGCAGGTAAGGGAGTTATCCAAGCGCTTTAAGGAGCGCGAAGTCGTCAAAGGGATATCGTTCAATATCACCGAAGGCAGCTGCGCGGCTCTACTCGGTCCGAACGGTGCAGGCAAAACGACGACGATCAGTATGCTGGCTGGATTGCTTCAGCCGTCGGGGGGATCGATCGAGCTATTGGTGAACGGAAGCCCGACTACGGATCGGCGGCCCTACATCGGATTTTTGCCGCAAATGCCCGTGTTCTATCCATGGATGACCGGGGTTGAGTTTCTGCTCTATGCCGGAGAGCTTGCTGGGTTGACAAGCCGTGAAGTCAAGAGCGAGACCGGCGAGTGGCTGGAGGCAGTGGGCCTTCGGGAGGCGGGCAAGCGCAGGATCGGCAGTTATTCAGGCGGCATGAAACAGCGTTTGGGGCTTGCTCAGGCACTCATTCACCGACCGAAGCTGCTCATTCTTGATGAGCCGGTGTCAGCGCTTGACCCTACGGGGCGTAAGGATGTGCTGACTCTGCTCCAACGCATCCGCCGGGAGACGACGGTCCTGTTTTCCACGCACGTGTTGCATGATGCAGAAGAGATTTGCGATGAAATTATTATGATTCGCAATGGCGATATCGCCCTCCAAGGAAGCCTTGATCATGTTCGCCGAACTTACAGCGAGCCGGTCATCAGGCTGGAGGTGGGGGGAGACGAGGCATCGCGGTCCTGGCTGACCGCTGCCTGCGGCAAAGATTTTGTCATCCATTCGGAGGTGTCCGGAGGACGTGCGAAGATGAAGGTGGCGAATGTCGAGCAAGCTTCCCGTGCGCTCATGGCCGATGCAGTATCCCACCGCATCATGATCCGTTCGTTGGAAGCGGGCCATAGCACGCTCGAAGACTTGTTCTTAAAGGTGGTGCAAGCATGAGGCAGTTCTTATTGTTCTTTCGCAAAGAAATGATGGAGATGAGGCGCAGCTTTAAATGGCTGTGGGTGCCGCTCGTGTTTTTGATGCTGGGGATCATACAGCCCGTGGTAACGCGTTTTATGCCGCAAATTTTGGAATCCTCGGGCAATTTGCCAAAAGGCATGACGATCACGATCGAGCCACCTTCGGGATCGGAAGTGATGGCGCAGACGCTTGGTCAATACAACTCAGTCGGGCTCATGATCTTGGTGCTGTCCATTATGACCCTGATTTCCGGTGAACGTCAAAGCGGCGTTTCGCAGATGATTTTTGCAAAGCCGGTGTCTTACGTATCCTATGCGGCGGCCAAGTGGGCAAGCATGCTGTCTCTCGTCACCGCATCCTTCGTACTCGGCTATGCGGGGGCCTGGTATTATACGATGCAGATGATCGGAAACGTCGAGACCGGGGCAGCCGTCAAAGCAGGACTACTCTATTTGCTGTGGCTTTGGTTTACCGGATCGCTCACGCTGCTCATGAGTTCTCTCCTGAATCCTGCGGCAGGCATCGCCTTCGTTAGCATTGGAGCGGCCATACTGCTGTCCATGGCTTCGGGATGGCTGCCACGGTTTACGGCCTACAGCCCCGGTTCCTTGCCGCAAATTTCGGTGCGGTGGCTGCAGGCAAGCGATGCGCCTGCGGGTGCCTTTGGCGCGGCGATCCTTTGTTTGATGTGCATGATCTTCTTTTTCATGATCGCAGCTTATCAAGTGAAGATAAGGAAATCCAACGTATAACAGACATGAGATGCGAAAATATGAATTATTGCTGAGATCATCAATCATGACTACGTGGGAAGTGAGCAACAATGGATTGATGCCAGAGTAGAGACGTCGCTCAACTGGATATACTACCAGACAAAGGCTAGCGTATTCATAAGGAGGAAGATGGCATGGAACGGCGTTCGGACTACAAGCAAGGACAGGCCGAGACGGAAGCGAATGGGCTGACGCAGGAACAATTGGAAGCCGAGCAGGCGAATCTGGCGCTCGACGAAGTTGCGTACGGTCCTTCAGAGGAAGAGGCGTTTCAGGAAAAGGCGGGATACTCGCCGCCATTCTTTCGGAATTGATGCGTGTTGATTGTTCTTGAAAAGCGGAAAGGGTTGGATGTCTCCAATTGAATCCAAAGGGAAGTAGGTACCCATACACGGGACACTTTACAAAAAAGTGTTTATGTGAAGGGTACCTTTTTGTATGCTGATAGTAGCATCTAGCCGGGATGTTACTGGAGGAATTTGATTGAATGGTCATGGAATGAAGCTAGAAGAGTATAGGAACCGGGCATCCGAAGTGGAAGATTGGGCACCGGGGTGGGAAGCAATTGATATAGTATTCGAACGACTCTATCCAGGTCAGACGCCGGTTCATTATGGGACCGAGTTACATCAACGCGCTGTCTTTGGCGGAGAAAATTATCTGGATGGCTATAGTATTTACGACTCGCCAAATGGATACAAGCATTTAGTGACGTATGGCATGACTGAACTGTACGTTGAAGAGGAAGCTGTCGGTGGAGAGTGGAGTCGATGGGGATATGAAATGACCATGAAACTAAAAGAGGACTCCATCGAGGAGTGCCTATGGGCAATTAATATGCTTTCTAATCTTGCGTACTACACCTACACACAAGAGCGGGACTTAGAGCCGCTTCAATTTGTGGCTGGCAGAGGAACGTCCATTCGAACTGACATTGAGTCAGCGATAACGGCGTTATTACTGGTTAATGACACGGAAGTGGAAGGCATAGATACCGTCCATGGGAAGGTGGATTTTGTTCAATTAGTCGGCATTACCCAACGAGAGTTAGAAGTGTTAAGAGAGGACCGCAATCAGATTGGAAGGTTGATCGAAAATATGAAGAAGGACAATCCATTTTTGATTACAGATATGAAGCGAACGAAGTCCTATTTGTAAATAACATACAAAGCTGACACCTTGGCAACCGTTCTTTAATGAGCGGTTGTTATTGTTGAATGAAAAGCAGGATAGTTCGAAAATCGTCTGGGTAAATTATCCTTCGAATGCGCGATGCGGCGAATAACGGGGGTTAAATCATGGATCGGAAAGAAAAGTCCAGAAGGTTATCTATCACTTGCAGCATACTCTTGATTTTACTAGCCTTTTTCTTAGTAGAACGCCAGCACATATCGGCTACTGTTCGAGACGCGACTATTATTGAGGAGAATAGATTACCGAAAAGCCATCCACCTCGCTTTAGCCCTGAAGAAGTTCGCATTGGCGATACGATTGCTGGAATGAAGGTCCTGTCCATACAAAGCGGTACGTCACCGATGCCATACTTCCTTATGGAGTTGGAGGGCGAGCTGAAATTGAAGGGATATTATTATCAAGGTTACGAAGGGGAAATGTACTTTTACCCGGATAAGACATCCAGAGAACGGCTCCCTCAAGTTGCTGACAATGCAGCAAATCTAACCGTTAGATATCGGTTCCCGAAAGAAGCGCTGAAGGTGGAGCTTGGTGATGCGTTGTTAGGCAGGGCAGAGGTCGTCATAGCAAACTATACGGTTCGTTATGTACCGGACGCAGATGACCAAAATGCGCAATTTGAGAATGGCCAGTCCTATATCATTCTTGGGGACCAAAAGCTGTCCTTCGAACATGAACGGCGGATAAAAAATCTGACATCGCCAAAAACAATTCATATCTGGGAGAGATTCCACACCTTATTACTGCCAGAACAAGGGAATGTAGTAGAGAAAATTGGTTTAGCCGAGTATCGCTGGAAGGGTTTGGATGTGAGCCTTGGCATTAGAGATCTTTGGACCACATACCGTGGGAAACCAGATTTCGAAATGTTGATCGGCAACCATGCCGGAATCGTGAGGCTGGAAACCGTATCTATAAATGAACGAACGCTCTATTATCTCGAGATAGAGCGGGATCACTATGACAGGCAAGAGAGCCGCTACAACGGTGAAATGGAATACGAATATTGTCTTGTAGCGACCTTTGAAGACGCCGCTGCGGCGTTGCTTCAACAAGATCGGCAGCTCGCTTTAACGCTGTTCATAAGTTCGGGGACGGAGAAACTTCCAGGTGCGAAAGAAATGCTGCTTGAGCTAGCTCGATCTTGGACGCTACCTCCTGAGGATTTGTTGATGCGGTAAACCCGGGCACAACAAAGCGACGAGATCCGGAAGAACTTCCGAACTCGTCGCTCTTTCTCTTTCAATAATAACCCCATCAACGCACTTGCTCCAGCTTCTGCAACAAGACATCGCCGACGTCGGTATTCGTCATATTGATCCGTTTCAGACGGAGGGTGCTCGGCTGGGCGCCGGGGACATTCTGGCCGGGCTTGACGAGCAGCGTCATCGTAAATCCTGCCTTGCGGGCGATCGATTCGCTCGCTTGGCTGTAATCGCCGAATGGGTAGCAGAGCACGAAGACGGGACGATGCGTATAATGCTCGATCATTTCTTTCGACCGGATAAAATCGTCCAGCACTTTGCGCTCGAATTGCGCCTTCGTCTCGGGCCGTTTCCCGACATAAGCTGGCGCCGTTACGAGACCGCGTTCGTCCTTTGAACCGCGAACCCGGCCTTTGCGGTGCAAGTCGTAGGTGTGGCTTTGGATATCGACGAGTCCGCTAGCCGACATCTCGGCAATCTGGGCCCAAGTCAGTTTCGGCGCGGCGTCATCGCCTTGTTGGACGCCTTCGTCCTTGCGCATCATCGAGGCAATGACGAAAATCGTCGCCTTGACGTTATATTTCTGCAGCAGCGGGTAGGCCAGCGCATAGTTGCTTTCGTAGCCGTCATCGAATGTGAGATAGACGGGCTTCAGCGGGAAGAGCCGCTTCCCCTCCAGATACGCTTGCGCTTCCGCGGCAGACAACGTCATATACCCGTTCTCCGACAGCGCGGCGAGCTGCTTCTCCAGCATGTTCGGATGGACGATGGTAGAAGCGTTCTGATTCGTCTGAAAATGATGGTACATCAGAATCGGCAGCGCGTCCTTCTCCGTCCTATAGCGCTCACCGTTATTGGCGATACTCAGCCGGTGCGTGAGCGGATTCCAGTTCACCGAATAATTACCGAAGCCGATCAGCTTATCGACGGGAAAATAGAGCGTGTTTTTGCGCTGGATGAGTTCCGCCTGCTTGAAATTTAACGCCTTCGATTCCGCCGGCAATGCCTCGTTGGCGTGAAGCGTTACGCCTCCCGGCAACGTCTCCAGCTCTAGCCCGAAGCGGGAAACCGCATCGTCAAGCGAGAGGTAGAGGCTTCCGGATCGCTCGAAAGGCCGGTGGTGCAGCTCAGCTTCCCACCCGTTAAAGTAGGTCTGAATCGCGATCGCTTCATGGCCGTATGGGAACAACACGAGCAGCAGAATAGCGAGAATTAGACTGATTTTGGACTTTATAGTTAGCGTTGGTTTCGGATGTATTTGTGTATGGAGCGGGAGATTGTTCTGGTCTCGCAAGCGCACGGGTATCATTTGTATAACCAATCCTTTATGTAAATGAGTTCCAATGTTAGACGACGCATGACAGCATAAAGTTGCAAGATTTGGCATGAAAAATTTGAAAACGAAAACAAAAAAATGCCTCCAAAAGAGGAGGCATAGCGATTGGTTAACCTTTAATGGTCAGGATAGGTTCTACTTCCGCAATGACACGAGCCATGCCGTGGGTCTCGTGCGTTTCAATGATGGGATTGATGTCTTTATACGCGTATGGAGCATCTTTCTTCAGTTCGTCTTCCCACTTCTTCAGAATGTCTTGCCGGGATTTGATATCGTGTCGACAGGGATCGATCGGCGTTACGATGTTGAACCGGGATACGAATTTCTTGAACTTCGCTTCATCGACCTTGAGCGTATCGCCGCGAGAGAGCTTCCTGCCCGCACCGTGGCTTGCGCTATATAGGCTTTCCCTGTTCCCGAGGCCTGCCAGGATAAAGCTCTTCGCTCCCATCGAACCCGGAATAAAGACAGGCTCTCCCGTGTATTGGAAAGGCGTATGCTGCATCTGTTCGGCGGATTTGGCCGTGCAGGACCCTTTGCGATGGATGAAACCGTCAACGCCATCGATGGACTCCTGCCATACGAAATTGTGGGGGGCGTCGTACAGAAGTTTATATTCAAAATCCGCGGCTACTCCATTCAGGGCCTTTTGCAGCATTAACCCTAAGAACAGCCGATTAGCGAACGCGAAGTTAGCCGCATTATGGAGGAGGGACCAATAACGATTCCATTCCGCTTGAAATTGTTCGGCTTGCGGCAGTACATAGATGCCGTTTTCCGGATGTTTGAGCGACGCAGGGTAGATTTCTTTCAGCATTTCCCGAATGTTCAGGCCCGCGTGATGCCCGATCGAGACAGAGCCCGTATGGATCATCACGACGATCTGACCTTGCTTCAGCCCCCATTGGCCCGCGATCTGATGGTCCCGTACCCTCACGACCTTCTGAATTTCCACGAAATGATTGCCTCCGCCGATCGAGCCGATTTGGCTGTCGTACGAAATCTGTTCGTTGCCGAGGTAACGATCGAGTCCAATGACCTCATCGGTTAAAAAGGAGCCCATTCGATTGACCTTCGCAATGTCCTCAGCTTGCTGCTTCGAATCGTAGAAACTCCACAATCCCTTGCCGCCAAGCGAAGACTGGCTATCCAGAATGCCGATCAGCCCTTCTTTAAGAATGGCCTCCCGCTGGAGTCTCGTCATCGGAATGTCGCGTCCGCCCTCGAAGAAAATGTGGCGGACATCGGATTCCAGCTTCTTCAGGTTACGGCGAATATCGTCTTCGTTCAGGGAAGTCGTGTAAAGACGCATGCCGCAGTTGATGTCGTTCCCGACTGCTTGAGGGATGACGAATCCTTGCGTAAACATAGTCGTGCCGATCGGAATCCCGCTGCCTTTGTGAAAGTCGGGCGTGATCGCCACTTCTTGAATGGCGGCATGCTTGTTCGCAAAATAATCGGGCACATGCGATTGCAGTTGCTGTAAGGATTCGTTCACGGTAAGCAATCGATTTAATTCCTCGATCGCATTTTTCTCGAACTTGATTGCTTCGTTGGCGAAAAAGCGAACGGGTACAGGGTTGTTATTGTTCAGATACGTCCATCCTTTATCGATTTGATAAGCGTTAGAGACTTAACAGCAGTAGGGCTATATATAGAGATGCATGACATGACACATCACTCCTTTTATGTTCAATACTTCCACTATAGCATCGCGGAGCTGTTTTGTCCTGAAGTGGATTGGTACGCGTGTAGGACCGTGAGGATTTCGAATGTATATGGGATCGGCTCCGAACTTGCATCGGACTCGCTATTATGATCGCTGCCGTCGCAGATACAAAAGGAAGGTGCACAGGTACGATTAGACGTTTTTGCATTACAGCGTTGTTGCATAGATGCTTTAATGCATCTAAGTGGCGAGAGAGAGAGAGTGAGTAAAGACTTAAATCGATAAGAGCTTAGAGCAAACTACAAATACTTTTAATCAATATACTTGTTAACACACGTGTTCTCATCCCAGTCGCATGACTGCGGCGCACTTTCGACGCATGCTGCCACGTCGGCCCGCGTTACGTACCTTCTTTTCGGCCGACTGCCGCTCTCCAGTTTTGATTCGCGCATATCGTTTCGTTATCTCCGCTTAGTTAGCTATTTTCTTATCTAGTTGAAGCGGGCAACTTAGTGATCTTTATACGTACCAAAATCCAATTTCGTCCGTCCGGGGAGGGCGAACCCCACGCGCTCCGCGCAAAACCTCTATTACAAGGGGGAAAACATGAACAAACAAGTAACGGAAAAAGACAAGCGTCATTCAATACCCAGGGAGAAGGAGATTAACACTCTCGTATGATCGATTGAACTATCATTTGTTGTTGACATGATAATAAATAACAGAATACAATAACATACGATAATGAATAATGGGAGGGCGCTAAGATGGGGAGCGAAGTCGGAGTTTGTATTATCGGAGCGGGTAGAGCCGGACGCATTCATGCCGTGAATTACAGGAAGAGCGTTCCGTATGCGCAGCTAGTGGCGATCGTGGATCCGAATCGTGCAGCCGCAGAGGAAGCGGCCAGAGAGCTGGGGATTGAACGGGTATACACGGACTATCGAGAGGCATTAGCGGATGATCGCATCCATGCGGTCGTCGTCGTGACGCCGACGGTCTATCATCGGGAGATCGTCGTGGCGGCGGCAAGGGCGGGGAAACACGTCCTGTGCGAGAAGCCGATGGCCATGGACGAACGGGAATGCGACGATATGATCGCAGCTTGCGCGCAGGCGGAAGTGAAGCTGCAGCTGGCTTTCATGCGGCGATTCGACGAGAGCTTCCGGGAAGCGAAACGCGTCATTGAAGATGGGGCAATCGGGGATGTCGTACTGGTCAAGTCGCTTACGAGAGGGCCGAGTACGCCGCAGCCGTGGATGTATGATCTGAAGAAGAGCAACGGGCCGCTTGCCGAAGTGAGCAGCCATGACATCGATGCGCTCCGCTGGTTCGCTGGCTCGGAGATAACGGAATTGTACGCCGCTGGCGGTAATTATCGCTGCCCGGATATCCGGGAGACGTATCCCGACTTCTACGACAACGTCACCATGACGGTCAAATTCCAGGACGGGAAGACGGGCAGCATTGACGGGGCGATGGGGGTCCAGTACGGATATGACAGCCGGGTCGAAATTCTGGGGACGGAAGGGGTCATTTTCCTAGGGCAGACGCATGAGCGGACGATCGTTACGGCCAATAGGAGCAAGACGCTGACAAGGCCGTTCATGAACAGCTGGCGATCCTTGTTCAAGGAGGCGTACCTCGCCGAGGATACGGATTTTATCGCGTGCATTCTGGAGGATCGGCCGCCTAGCGTAAGCGGACATGACGGGAAGATGGCGGTGAAAGTAGTTGAGGCCGGCAACCGATCTTTGACAAGTGGCGAGGTCGTCAAACTGAAAGCGTAAGTAACCGCAACAAGCTTAGCGAACGGATCGTCAATCCGTTTGCTAAGCTTGTTCGTGTTCGCCGAACTCCCGACATATCGCGTCTTGAATGCTCGCGAATCGCAGGCGTGTGTCGGCTTTACAACCTCACGTTAAACCCCGGCCAGACGAACATCGAGCCCAGAGTCCGTCAGCTCTTCGAGCAGGCGCTGGCTGATGTGGCTGTCCGTTATGATCGTATCGATATCTTGCGGGCCGGCGAACGGAACGAACGAGTTATGGCCGATTTTGCTGCTGTCGCACAGGATGTACACTTGCGTCGCAATGCGGAGCATCATCTTCTTTATCTCCGCTTGATTGATGTCCGGCGTCGTGCAGCCCTTCTGCGCGCTGAATGCGTTCGTGCCGAGGAATACCTTATCCACGTTCAGCTCAGCCAGCAAATTCGTGGCGAACGGACCTACCGTGCAATGGAACTTCTTGCGCAGCGTCCCGCCGATCACGATCACTTGGACCCCGTCGAATTGCTCCAGACATAAGGCGACCTCCAAGTCGTTCACAATGGCGGTCACATTGTTCCGGTCCTTCAGCAGCTTCGCAAGCTCGAGCGTCGTCGTGCCGGTATCCAGAATAATAATATCGCCGTTTTCCACGAGTTCGGCGGCGGCTGCCGCAATCGCGCGTTTCTGGGCCAGATGCGACACGTTCTTCGCGGCGGCGTCAGGCTCGAATCCGGCCTTCGCGGCATCGCCCGGGATGGCCCCGCCATGCGTCCGCTTAATCAAGCCCGACGCTTCCAGATCCCGCAGATCGCCGCGAATGGTGGCCGGCGACACCTTGTAATGCTCGATGAGTTCGGGCACGAGCACCTTCTTCTTCTCGTTAATCCATCGCACGATATCAGCCCGCCGTTCTTCCGCGAACAAGATCTCCGTATTTCTATCGGTCATAAGAAGCTTCCTTTCCTTCTCGCAATCGACTAGCAGTTGTAATCGAATTATATCATTTGTTGTTATTTGAGAACAACATGGCAACTAAATCGAAAAATAGTTCATTGGAAACGACCTTGCCATGGCATAGTATCGTGACAGGATAGAAAACAACATTGCAATCCATGGGGAAGAAGCGAGGTGAAGAACCGATGATGGAGGCTGTGAAAATGTACGGGGCCGGCGACGTGCGAGTAGAGCGCACGCCGATCCCGGACCTATCCGCCGATGAGGTTCTCGTGCAGGTGAAGGCAGTCGGAATATGCGGAACCGACTTGAGGATGATCAACAATGGCTATCCCGGCATCGGACCGAACACGCCGCGTTCGCTCGGCCATGAAATCAGCGGCGTCATCGCGGCGGTTGGCGAGCGCGTCGAAGGCTACCGGTCAGGAGACCGCGTCGCGATCGCGCCTAATATGGGCTGCGGCATATGCGGTCAGTGCGTGAAGGGCGACGTGCATCTATGCCCGAACTATGAGGCGCTCGGCGTGCAGCTGGACGGCGGATTCGCCGAATACGTGAAGATCCCGGAGAAGGCGGTCCGTTCGGGTAACATCGTGCGCCTGCCCGACCATGTGGGCTTCGAGGAAGCGGCGCTGATCGAGCCGTTATCGTGCGTGTACAACGGTATACTGCAATGTCCCATTGCTCTGGGCGACAATGTGCTCATCATCGGGGCCGGCACGATCGGGATCATGTATGCGCAGCTAGCCAAGCGGGCGGGAGCGGGCAAGGTCTTCGTTACGAACCGATCCGCGGAACGCCTTCGGTTGTGCAGGGATATCGACCCGGAGCTGCGGACGCTCCCGCTTGAGGGATTGACGGAGGCGATTTATGCGGAGACGGACGGAAGCGGCGTTGACGTGTGCGTCACGGCCAATCCGTCACCGGAAGCGCAGCAGCTGGCCGTTCAACTGACGGCGATGAACGGACGGATCAATTTTTTCGGCGGACTTCCTAAGGCTAGCGAGCAAGTGGCCATCAATACGAATCTGATCCATTATAAGCAGCTGATCGCGACGGGCTCGACGAAAGCGAACAATCATCATTTTCGCAAAACGCTGCAGTTCATCGCCAGCGGCATGCTAAAGGTCGAACCGCTCATCACAGGACGCTTCCGGCTGGACCAAATCGATCAAGCGCTGGCTGCGGCAAGCGGCGGTCAAGGGATCAAGACGCTGCTGACAACCGGGTAAGAAGGGCGGGAATAGGCATTGCTATACTTCATTAGCGCGGATATCGGCACGCAGGGCACGAAGGCGGCCGTTATAGACGAGCAAGGGACAATAATCGCAACGTCGTTCCAGCCATCGACGCTTATTCGCCGGGCCGGAGGCGTAGTGAAGCAAAGTCCGGACGAGATGTTCCAATCCGTGCTGGAAGGCATCCGCTGCGCAATGGACCAGTCAACCGTGCCGAGGTCGCAAGTCGCGGCCATCGGATTAGCGGGCCAGATGGCGGGCGTAATCGGGATCGACCGGGACTGGAATCCGGTCACGTCTTACGATTCGTGGCTCGATGCCCGCTGCGAGAGCGAGATGCCTGGCATGAAGGCTTGGGGCGAGGAAGCCATTATTCGGATCACGGGCTGCCCCGTCACTTATGCGCACGGTCCGAAGAAGCTATGGTGGAAACGCGAGCGACCGGAGATGTTCGAGCGGATCGGCAAATTCGTCGTGCCGAGCGCTTACGTCGCCGGAAAGCTGGCGGGCTTGAAAGCAAAGGAGGCTTTCATTGACCATACGCATCTGCATTTCTCGGGCTTCGCGGACGTGGAACGGTTAGCTTGGTCCGAAGAATTGATGCGTGCATTCGGCATGGATAAAAGCAAGCTGCCGCGAATCGTTCCTCCCTGGGAAGTGATCGGTCGGTTGAAGCGCCCCTATGCGGATTTAAGCGGGCTGCCGGAAGGGGTGCCGATCGTAGCCGGTTGCGGCGACACGGCAGCGGCTGCCTTCGGCGCGGGAATGGTGCGGCCCGGCCGTCTGCTCGATATCGCCGGTACGGCTTCCGTGCTCTCTTGCGCGGTGAACGGCTACACGCCGGATACGGAGTCGAAAACATTGATCTACGCCCGTTCGGTGCTGCCGGACTTGTGGGCTCCGCTCGCTTATGTGAACGGAGGAGGGGAATGCCTCGCCTGGTACCGCAGGCTTGTCGGTTCCGCCGACATTACGTTCGACCAGCTGAATGCGCTTGCCGAAGAGGTGCCGGCCGGCTGCGACGACCTATTGTTCATTCCGCATTTTAACGGTCGTACTTGCCCGAACACCCCGGAGCTACGCGGCAGTTGGGCGGGGCTTAATTGGGCGCATGGCCAAGGAGCGATGTACCGGGCCATCATGGAAGCGATCGCCTATGAATACAAGCACTATGTGCAAATTCTGGGTCGGCTGGCGGGACGCGTCGATCTTACGCAAGCGACGGTCGTTGGCGGAGGCGCCAAAGGGGAACTGTTCAACCGCATTAAGGCCGATGTGCTAGGCATTGAACTCCGGACGTTGACGCACGGAGACAGCGCGCTGACCGCGAATGCCGCAATTGCCGGGTATGGCATCGGCTTGTTCGATGATCTGGCAGGCGCAGCCGAATCGTTCGTAAGCTATGACCGTACATTCCTGCCCGATACAACCTGCGGAGCGGAATACGAGAGACATGCTGCTCGTTACCGGATAGCCGTGGAAGGAATGGCTCAATTATATGGCCGTATGAATCAATCGTGAACGAAGAAAGGGATGATCAATGATGGCTTACGAGCCGAACGATAAACCGACTTTTTATTTCATCGGCGTGACGACCGGGCAATCCTCGATTATGCGGTTGTTTCCATTATGGGCGGAAGCGCTGCAGCTGGGCGATGTCCGCATTCGCGGCATGGATCTGCCGATTCACGCGGATCCGCAGGTGTACCGCGATGCCGTATCGTTCATCAAACAGGATCCCCATTCGCTCGGCGCGCTCGTGACGACGCACAAAATCGATCTGTACCATGCCGCGAAGGATCTGTTCGACGAGTTGGACGATTACGCGGTCATGTTCGAGGAGCTATCGTCGATCTCCAAGGCAGACGGAAAGCTGGTCGGGCGCGCGAAGGATCCGATCTCGAGCGGGCTGGCGATGGAGGCTTTTATTCCGGAGAGATACTGGGAGGGTCGAGGCGATGCGTTCCTGATGGGAGCCGGCGGCAGCGCGCTTGCGATCAGTTCCTACCTGACCCGGAAGTCGCACGGCGGGAACGTGCCTAGGCGAATCGTCATCAGCAATCGCAGCGAAGGACGACTGGCTTCCGCGCAGGCGCTGCTGAGCCGAATCGATACGCCGGTCGTCTTCGAATACGTTCTTTGTCCGACGCCGGAGGAGAACGGCGCCGTGCTGGCTTCACTGCCGGAGCGCTCGCTGATCGTGAACGCGACCGGACTCGGGAAGGATCGGCCGGGTTCACCGCTGACGGATGCGGCCAAGTTTCCGGCGGGCAGCCTCGTCTGGGAACTGAACTATCGCGGCGACCTGCGGTTCATGCATCAGGCGAACCGTCAGAAGGAAGCCCGTCATCTTCATGTGGAGGACGGCTGGGTCTATTTTCTGCATGGCTGGACGCAGGTGATCGAAGACGTGTTCCATCTCCGCATCGACCCGCCGGCGTTTAGGCGGCTTGCCGATATCGCGCTGCGTTTGCAGCAAGGGCAAATTCAATCATAGGGGGAAGCAAACGTATGACGCACGCATTGGGGACCAACCCATTCTCGGTTTATTTTAGCCTCAATAACGGATTGTCGGATACGGCGCCGTCGCTCAAGCGGCATCTATCCAACATGAAAGGGATGTATGCGGATGGCAAGGCGCAAGCGGCAATGCTGGAAGGGGGCGATCCGCTGCTCTATGAATTCTACGATCTGGGCGTGAAGGAATCCGAAGGCAGCCTCGCATTCGGCACGAGCATCGTGTACCCGGGCAAGGTCGGCGACGAATATTACATGACCAAAGGCCATTACCATACGATCCGCGATACGGCGGAGGTCTATTATTGCATTGGTGGAAGAGGTTTCATGCTCATGGAGAACGAAGCAGGCGATTGGATCGGGGAGCCGTTCACGCCCGGGAAGGCGGTCTACGTGCCGGGCGGGTATGCCCACCGCAGCATCAATACGGGAACCGAACCGCTCATCACCTTCTACGTCTTCCGTTCGGATGCGGGTCACGACTACGGCTCGATCGAGACGAAGGGCTTTCGCAAAATCGTCGTCGAACGCGATGGCGCGCCTGCGATCATCGACAATCCGCATTGGACCTAAGAGTGGAGCAGGAGGTGACGGTTCATGGCTATGAAAGTGCTGGTCACGCCGCGTTCCTTCGGCAAGCATAGCGCCGCGCCGATCGAGCTGCTGCGCGCAAGCGGGCTGACGGTCGTGTTCAACCCGCATGGCCGCATTCTGGAGCGGGAGGAGATGCGGGCGCTGATCCGGGACGCGGATGCCGTCATCGTGGGCGTGGATCCGCTGGATCGCGACGTGCTCGCGGAGGCGGGAAATCTCAAGCTGATCGCCAAGTACGGGGTTGGGACGGACAACATCGATATGGAATATGCGGCAAGCCGCGGGATTGCCGTCACGACGACGGCCGGAGCGAATACGGAGGCGGTCGCGGATTATACGTTCGCGCTGCTTTTGGCCGCCGCCCGCAAAATGGTGCCGATCGACCGCGCCTGCCGCCAGAGCGATTGGAAGAAAATCACGACGGTGGACGTGTACGGCAGAACGCTCGGCTTAGTGGGCCTTGGCAATATCGGGAAGGCCGTCGTCCGCCGGGCGGCGGGATTCAAGATGAACGTCATCGCTTACGACGCGCAACAAGACACGGATTTTGCCGCTGAGCACGGGGTGAAGTATACCGCCAGCTTGGATGAACTGCTGCGCGAGGCGGATTTCATCACGCTGCACGTTCCGTTGCTGCCTTCGACGCGCCATATGATCGGCGAACGGGAATTCGCGCTGATGAAGGAGACGGCCGTGCTCGTCAATACCGCTCGAGGCGGCTTGATCGACGAACGGGCATTGCTTGACGCCATGCGGCAAGGCCGGATATGGGGAGCGGGCGTGGACGTCTTCGAGCAGGAGCCGCCCGAGAACAAGGGCCTGTTGTCGCTGGATAATATCGTGATCGGCTCGCATTGCGCCGCTTCCACGGTACAGGCGATCGACAATATGGGACTGATGGCGTCGGAGCGCGTCATCCACTATTTGTGCGAAGGAGGATCACGATGAAACTTGGCATACATGCGTACGCCTGGTGCTCGGAATGGAGCGATGCGACGATAGGTTTGATCGACCGGACGGCGGGACTGGAACTTGATTTTATCGAAATTCCGCTGATGACCTTGGACCGTTTCGATCCCGCCGCGGTCAAGAAAAGGCTCGCGGATGCGGGATTGGATGCGGTCACCTCCACGGTGCTGCTCCGGGGAACCGATATTACGAGTCCGGATGCGGACGTTCGCGCGAACGGGATCGCATACTTGAAGGATTGCGTGCGGGCGACGGCGGCGATGGGGCTTACGAGCTTCTCAGGGGTTGTTTATGCGGAACATGTGAAGGAGACGAACGACCGGCCTACGGCCCGCGAGTGGGAATTGGCGGCCGAAGGGCTTCGGGAAGCGGCGAAGATCGGACAGGAATACGGCGTGCTCATCGGACTTGAGCCGGTGAACCGTTATGAATCGAATCTGATCAATACATGCGAGCAGGCGCTGGCGCTCAAACGGATGATCGGCGAGCCGAATATCCGCCTCCATCTGGATACGTACCATATGAACATCGAAGAGAAAAGTTTCTACGGGGCGACCAAGGCGGCGGGAGGCGACCTCATCCATTACCATCTGTGCGAGAATGACCGCGGGATACCGGGAACGGGCCTTGTCGACTGGAATTCGATCTTCAAAGCGCTCGGCGAGCTGGATTATCGGGGGTACGCGGCACTCGAGTCTTTCGTCGATACGACGGATAACATGAAGACGTGGGTATGGCGCCAGCTTGCTCCGGACGGCGATACGCTCGTGCGCGAAGGCGTCGCTTATATACGTGGACTCATGCGCAAATACGGCTTACAATCGTGAAGATACCGGGAGGACAGTAGAATGGCGGATCAGACACATCGGTATGCGGCGGGATTTCCCAAGATCGGCATCCGGCCCATCATTGACCGGCGCAAGCTCGTCAAGGCGGCGTTGAACGAAAATACGATGCAGCTCGCGCTTCATACCGCTCAGCTGCTGACGGAGCATCTGCGCTATCCGGACGGATCTCCGGTGGCATGCATCGTGAACGAGACTTGTATTTCCGGCTTCCGGGAGGCTGCCGAATGCGCCGATCGTTTTGCGAAGGAAGGGGTCGGCGTCATCATAACCGTCGCGCTCGGCTGGTGTTACCCGCTCGAGACGATGGAGACGAATCCGGTCTTGCCGCATGCGATCTGGGGCTTCAACGGCACCGAGCGCCCGGGCGCGGTCTATATGGGGGCGCTTCATGCCGCCCATAATCAGAAAGGGCTGCCGGCGTTCAAAATTTATGGGCGGGACGTGCAAGACATCGATGACACATCCATCCCGGAAGACGTACAGGCGAAGCTGCTCGCGTTCGGCCGCGCCGGACTTGCCGTGGCGCTGCTGCGCGGGAAGTCGTATCTGTCGATCGGCTCGGTATCGATGGGGATCGCGGGCTGTATCGTTGACGATCGCTTCTTCCAGAAGTATCTGGGGATGAAGAACGCGTACGTCGATATGACCGAGGTATCGCGGCGTATCGATAACGGGATATACGACGCCGCGGAATTCGAGCAGGCGTTGGCTTGGGTTCGCGAGAAATGCGTCGTCGGACCTGACCCGAATCCGATCGATATGCGGATTCCGGACGATCAGAAGTCGCAGGATTGGGAGACCGTTGTGAAGATGACGCTCATCGTCCGCGATCTGATGATCGGCAATCCGAAGCTCGCCGCCATGGGATACGAGGAGGAAGCTTACGGCAACAACGCGATCGCCGCCGGGTTCCAAGGGCAGCGGGAGTGGACGGATCATCGGCCGAGCGCGGATTTCCTCGAGGCGGTGCTGAATAGCTCCTTCGATTGGAACGGCTCGCGGGAGCCGTACATCGTGGCAACGGAGAATGATAATCTGAACGCGGTAACGATGCTGCTGGGCCACTATTTGACGAACACGGCGCAGATCTTCGCTGACGTTCGAACCTACTGGAGCCCCGAATCCGTTCAGCGGGTCACCGGCTATCGGCTCGAGGGCCACGCCGCCGCGGGCATCCTGCATCTGATCAATTCGGGTCCCGCAGCGCTCGATGGCACCGGGGAACAGGCAGGGCAAGACGGTTTGCCCGCGATGAAGCCGCATTGGGAGATTACGGAGGAGGAGATCGACCGCTGTTTGGCGGCGACTTCCTGGCGTCCGACGTATATGGACCAGTTCGCGGGCGGCGGACACTCGACGGACTTCGTCACCAAAGGCGGGATGCCGGCGACGATGGTGCGGCTGAATCTGGTCGAGGGGATCGGTCCGGTGCTGCAACTGGCGGAAGGCTATACGATCGAATTGCCGGATAAGGTGCATGACAAACTGGACGCCCGCACGACGCCGGCATGGCCAACGACCTGGTTCGCGCCAAGCCTCGTTCCCGGAGATCCGGTCTTCGACGACGTCTACTCGGTAATGGAGCATTGGGGATCGAACCACTGCGCCGTCAGTTGCGGCCATATCGGGGCGGATCTAATCACGCTGGCCAGCATGCTGCGCATTCCGGTCCATATGCATAACGTAAGCGCAAGGCGGATCTTCCGCCCGAGCGCGTGGAGCGCATTCGGCACGAAGGATCTCGAAGGCGCCGACTTCCGGGCCTGCGCCGCCTATGGTCCGTTGTATTCATAAACATAAGGGGGAGTGCGGCTTTGAACATTCAGACGGTAAGGGGCCTGCTGCCCCAAGAGAAGCTAGGATTCTGCCACAGTCATGAACATCTGTTCCTTGCGCAAGGTCATCCGGCAACCGTGAATCCGGATCTGCGCATCGACGATTATGCGCTTACGGTGCAAGAATTGCTCGCCTTCCGCGAAGCGGGCGGAGAAGCGATCATAGATGCGCAGCCGCTCGGCAGCGGACGAATGGAGTCGGAGCTGATCCGCGCTTCGGAAGAGACGGGGATTCATATCGTCGCCTCGACCGGCTTCCACAAGCTGTTGTTATACGATGAGGGGCACTGGATTCACCGGTATACGACGGAGGAGCTTCGCGACGTGTTCACCAGCGAATTGACGACGGGCATGTTCGTTGGTACCGACGCGTCGGATCCCGGCCAGCGCATCACAGGCAAAGCGGGGATCATCAAGACGGCGGTTGATGCGGAGCGGATGCGCGATCCCGACAAAAGGTGGTTCGAAGCGGCGGCCGACGCCGCGAAGGCGACAGGCGCCACGCTGCTCTGCCATATCGAGTCGGCCGAGCAAGCGGAATGGCTGTGCGATTATTACGAGAGCCACGGCATCGCGCCGGAGAAGATCGTTATTTGTCATCTCGACAGGAAACTCGACCGTCCCGAGGTGCACCGTAAGCTGGCGGATCGCGGCATTTATCTGGAATATGATACGATCGGCCGTTACAAATACCACAGCGATGAGGCGGAAGCCAAGTGGATCAGCGGCATGCTGGAGAGCGGGCATGAAGACCGGCTGCTGCTCGGACTCGACACGACACGGGCTCGGCTGAGATCCTACGGCGGCGCGATCGGCCTGACGCATATGGCGATGGTCTTCCTGCCGATGCTGCGCGAGTTCGGCGCGACGGAGAAGCAGATTCGCAAGATGATGATCGACAATCCAGCACAAGCATTCGTGCTGGGCAAATAAGAGGGAATAGCCGTCCACTTGGCATTGAAGCCGAGGGGCGGCTTTTGCGTCATGATCAGCGCATTGGTTTGCGTTCACAATCATGAGATTGAGTATGCGTCATTGAGCGGCGAAGTCGTGGAAGAGCGTTCCGCCGGCGCAACATACTCGTTGACGGATGACCGGCAACTGGGGAGAATGGAAGTAGGCATACCATATTAGCCGATGCTTACGACACGTAACTGCGATGTGCATCTCTTGGCCGTCATCAGCTTGCAGAAGGAACGGAGGGGCATGAATGTATAAGGTAGCGATTGTGGAAGACGAGATGCTCGTCCGGATCGGGCTCAAAAATTCGGTCGATTGGGCGAAATTCGATATGGAAGTGGTAGCCGACCTGCCGGATGGGCAAGCCGCTTGGGAGCACTACCAGCGCGAGAAGCCGGATGTGGTCATAACCGATATCCGGATGCCGAAGATGGACGGGATGCAGCTCATCGAACGGATTCGGAATCAGAACAAATCGACCCGAATCGTCGTCCTGTCTTGTCTGGAGGAATTCGAACTGGCGCGCAAAGCGATGGGACTCGGCGTCTCGAATTACATTCTGAAGCTGACGATGACCGAGCCGGAGATCGAAGGGGTGCTGAGCGCTCTGAAGGAAGAACTCCAGCAGCAGGGAGGCCGGCCGGTGTCCGCTGAGGGGACGCCGCTCGCCTCGCGCGATTTGGATTTGATCAAGGAAAAAATGCTAAAGGACTTTCTGTTCTACGGCATCTTAAGTCCGGCCGAATTCCAATCCTTCGTCTCGCAGAGCGGCCTGAAGTTATCGCCGGCCCGCCTCGTGGCCTGCCTGATGGAGGTAGACCATATCCATCAGGTGAAGCGCAAGTTCAAAGATGAGCATGGCCATCTGATCAAAATGACGATGCTGAATATATTGAGCGAAATCACGTCGGTGCATAAGCGCGGAGAGGCGTTCTACATCGACGAGACCCGCTATTTGCTGCTGTTGCATTATGACGACGTCCACTCCGAGCAAACGATCGGTCAGGATACGGCCGCGATCCTGCACCATATCCAAGAAGTGATGCAGACGTATTTCAGCGGCTCGGTGTCCTTCGGCATGAGCGGCGTTCACAGCGGATATAAAGCGCTTCCAAGGATGTATGCGGATGCGGAGCGCGCGCTTGCCCGCAAATTCTGGACCGGCGCGGGTCAGATTTTTGCCGGTGATGATAAAACGGATTTGACCGGACTTCACGCTCAGCTGGCGGAGTTGCGCGCTTGTACCTCGATTAAAGCGATGCTGCTGCCTGCCAAACAGAAGGAATACGAGCGTTACCTCGATTACTTCGCGAGCGCTCTCGGCGAGAATCGGAAGACGGTCGAGACGCTCGTGTATCAGTTCGTGCAATGGGTGAGCACGAATGTCTACGAAGACAATCAGAGCGAGAAGGCGCTGCTCCTCAACATCACCGAGCAGCTGGAACAATGCGACAGCTTGCCGGATATGCTGCAGCAGGTGCAGGTGTTCCTGTCCGAAATCGCGGAGGAAGCGCACCATCGGCTGCATATGAGCGACGAGGTGTCGAAGGCGCTGCAATATATGAAGCGGCATTATCATGAGAACATCAGCTTGCAGACGGTAGCCGACCACGTCAATTTAAGTTTCAGCTACTTGAGCAATTTGTTCAAAAAAGAACTGCAGATCACGTTCGTCGATTACTTGAACCGGTATCGCATCGAACGGGCGAAGGAGCTGCTCATCAGCACGCAGATGAAATCGTACGATATCGCGGTGCAGGTCGGTTTCTCGCCGGAATATACCTACTTCAGCAAGGTGTTCAAAAAGATGACGGGCCTTAATCCCAATGAATTCCGCAGGCAGTGGATGCTAGGGGCCAAGGTGGACGAATGAAAGGATGGTCCCGATTCCGCAGCATGCGGACGCAGCTGATCATCTCCTTCATGGTCATCAGCCTGGTCGTCCTGTCGGCCGGTTCCTACTACATCTATTCGTTCATGCTCGGCACGGTCAAGGACCAGAACGAACGGCTGCTCTTCCAGCAGTTTCAGCAGATCGACCATAATATCCAGGGACTCATCGCCGACGTGGACCGCCTGGAGAAGCTGTTCTTGAACGACGAGCAGGTGCAGCAGCTGCTGCTCAATTTGACCGATAAGAGCCAACTGGAATTCCTGAGCTATCAGAACACGCTGCATTCGCGGATCAAGCTGTTCATCGATAATTACAACTACGTGCATTCCATCTACATTACCGCGGAGAATCACGGGGCGATCGGCGGAAGCGGGGATACGACCCTGGTGCAGCCGGTTGAGGAGTGGAAGAAGAGTTTCTTCGATTCGGAGCTGTACGAGCGGACGGTGGCTGCCTATCCGGAATATATCGTCGCAGGCCGGATGAAAAAGTCGTTCTTCAATCCGTATATGTCAGGCGAGAAGGACGGGGCAGTCATCAGCGTCATGCGCGGCACGCGAGCGATCTATGACCCGCGAATAAGCGCGACGCTTATTTTCAACATCGACGAACGGTATTTGGCTTCCATCTACGCGACTTCGCTCGATGCCAATGACGGCGAGATGTATATCGCGGACGGGGACGGCATCATTCTGTCCGGGAGCAGCACGGCGCGTATCGGATCGCCAAGCTTGTATATGCCCGATCCCGCCGATGGGCAGACGTATGGAAGCCGCGACATGAACAAGGGCAACGAGCGGGTGCAGGTCGTCTATTATAAGCTTCAAGGGACGGATTGGTACGTGATGAAGGAGATCCCGCTCGACGTTTACTCCGCGCAGATCTATAAAGTGCAGCGTACGATTGCGGTCGTGTTCCTGCTCAGCCTGCTCGTCATCTTCATCATCTCGGCGTTCTGGTTGAACAAGATGGTGCGTCCGCTCCATCTGCTGGCCGGCAAAATGAAGGATATGAGCCGCGGGGAGCTCGGCGTCACCTTCGATCAGGTGCCGAACAACGAATTCGGTACGGTCATCCGGCGATTCAACGAGATGTCGCTCAGCATCGTCGACCTGCTCGAGAAGAACAATAAGATGCAGGAGCAGAAGCGGGAGCTGGAGATTGAGTCGCTTCAATACCAGATCAATCCGCATTTCCTGTACAACACGCTCAACATGGTCCGGTGGATGGCCTCGATGATGAAGGCGGACAATATCGTCGATACGATCGTCGCGCTCGGCAACATACTTAGGCCGGTGTTCTCGAGCAAGGACCCGATGTGCTCGCTGCGCGACGAAATCAGCTATCTGCAGCATTACATGACCATTACGAATATGCGCTTCAATAACAGCATTCAATTCGACATCGACGTGGACGAGCCGTCCTGGGACTGCCGGGTGCCGCGATTCATCTTGCAGCCGTTGGTCGAGAACTCCATCGCTTCCGGCCGCCAGGTCGAAGACCATGCCATCTTCATCGGCATCCGCGCGCAGGTCAAGGGCGAGCAGCTGGTTATCCAGGTGACGGACTCGGGCGCAGGACTCGATCCCGAGCAGTTGGAAGAGCTGAACCGCAAGCTGCAATCCGGCGAAGGCACGGAATCGTCAAGCGGGGGCAGCGGCATCGGCCTCGCCAACGTGAACAAACGGATTCAGCTGTATTTCGGCCCGGATTATGGCCTTCACTTCGTACCTCGTGCCAAAGGGGCAGAGGTTGTCGTAAGATTGCCATCGATTCATTCTTCTTGAAAAGCTAAATACGAATTGACGGGGGTGTCCCAAAAGTCATCAAATAGATGACGTTGGGACACCTCTTTGTTCAAATGCAATATTTTGGTTACCGCATCCACTGCGTGGTCGCATGTTCTTCCGATCGCTGTTGTTCCCGGATTCCCTGAATGAAATGGGTGAAGGTAGGAATCCGCTCACAAAGGCGAACGCTTACGCTTCTCCAGAATCATGCGACCTCTCCGTTTGAGGTAACCCTACTCAAAATTTCAAAAACAAAAAATATACCAAGGACCAACTGTCCTTGCGAATGCATTACTTCGTCGATGGAACCAAGATTGAAGCCAATGCCAACCGGTACACCTTCGTCTGGGGCAAGGCGGCCGTCAAGCAACAGGGATAAGACCCTGTAACGCCAGGCTGTCGAACCCCCCTGTTTTTCCGAGACACCGAAAACAGACCCCAATGTAGTTCGATAACTTGGCTCTCAGAGCTGTTTAAAACGATTTTATCCTTAAAAAGATGAGAACCACCCTATAAAAATAAGAGTGTCGGAAAGTCCATAGGACTTTCTCGACACTCTGAAGGACAGCCGCCAAGGCTGTCCTTTTTTCATTTGCAGGACATGACGTTTACGCTCGTGAAAAAACGTAAGTTTGTCCGCGCAAGCGGACAACGCGAGGAATCGCTGGAAGCATACATAACGCTGCGTAACTACAGGTCTGCTCCCCAAGGCAACCCGTCACGAACGAAGCTCGAACAAGAGCTTTGTCCTCAGCGGATTGAATCCATCAATCCACAGCGGACAACGCAAGCCCACATCGAAAGAACACATCAACGATGGCCGCGTTACGAGTCACGCCAATTTCGGGTGTGCTCAGAGTTTTCCAAAGGAAAACTCACTTCGGAAGCATAGGCTGGGCCGAGGCCCTTGCATCCCCTCCGATGGAGGTGTGGGGGAGGCGAGTAAAAGGGGTTTCAAAAGGGCGGAGCCCTTTGTTTCAACCTAATCGTAAAATCGTTCAATCGCGCCACGATGCGCCCATCGTTTTTTTCAATTAAGTCATAAGATCGTTCATTCGGCCGCCTGCGATAAAGCGCTATCATTAAGCCATAAGGAGAGAGCAAGCACAACGGATAAAGGAGAAAAGCCATGGAATTTACCGAACCCGCAACCAAACGCAAAGCAGCCCGCAAGGCTGCGCGCAAATCCAAACTTTACCGCAAAGACGGCATCAAGCTGCTGCTCATGGCGCTGCCGTTCGTCATTCTCGCATTTGCTTTCAGCTACGTGCCGTTATTCGGTTGGATCTACGCGTTCTTCGACTATCGGCCCGGGATCCCGCTCAGCAACACGGAATTCATCGGCCTGGAGAACTTCCGGACGATGTTCAGCGATCCCCGGATGGGACCGGTATTAATCAACACGCTCGCGCTCAGCCTGCTGTCGATCGCGACGGCGCCGATTCCGATGCTATTCGCCATTATGGTGTCCGAGGTCAAGAGCGAATGGTTCAAGCGGCTCGTGCAGACGACCTCGACGCTGCCGCATTACATCAGCTGGATCATCGTGTTCTCGCTGGCGTTCAGCATGTTCAGCACGGAGGGAGCCGTCAATTCGATCCTCTTCAAACTGGGCTTAAGCGATACGCCGGTCAACGTGCTCGGCAACTACGACCGGGTATGGACCGTGCAGACGCTGCTCCTGCTATGGAAGTCGGTCGGTTGGAGCGCCATTATCTATCTGGCGGCGATCGTCAGCATTGACAGCGAGCAGTATGATGCCGCGCGCGTCGACGGGGCAGGCCGGCTGCGTACGATCTGGCACATCACGGTGCCGAGCATTATGCCCACGTTCATCGTACTGCTGCTGCTCTCCGTCAGCAATCTGTTGTCGGCAGGCTTCGAGCAATATCTCGTCTTCAGCAACGTCATGATCGCCGACCGGATCGAGGTGCTCGATCTGTACGTATACCGGCTCGGGCTTGTAACCGGCGATTATTCATACTCGACGGCCGTAGGGATTTTCAAATCGGTCATCAGCATCATCCTGTTGTTCACGGTCAACTTCCTGTCGAAGAAATTCCGCGGACAGGGCATCGTATAAAGCGAGAAAGGAGCATCCCTATGAGTACCCGAACCATCGCAAGCCAATCGGGGGCATCCCGCAAACGAAGCCTCGATTGGAAGAATCTGGCCTTCAATGCCTGCAACTACTTCATCTTGTCGGTGCTCGTCATCGTCACGATCTATCCGTTCTATTACATCTTCATCTACTCCATCAGCGATTCGATCGAGGCGCAGAAGGGCGTCTTCCTCTGGCCGGCCGGTTTCTCGCTGGAGTCGTACCGCACGACGATCGCGCTGCCTGGCATTATGGATGCGGCGCTGGTCAGCTTGTCCCGTACCGTGCTCGGCACCGTGCTCACCGTATGCTGCTGTTCGTTCTTCGCTTATTTGATCACCAAGGACGAACTGCCTTACCGCAAGTGGATTTACCGCTTCGTGCTGGTCACGATGTACTTCAACGCCGGCTTCATTCCTTGGTACTTGACGATGAAGGCCTATGGGCTGCAAAACAATTTCCTCCTCTACATCCTGCCGAGCGCGCTCGTCGGCTTCAACGTCATCCTGATCAAGACGTTCATCGAGCAGCTGCCGGTGTCGCTCGAGGAATCGGCGAAGATCGACGGCGCGGGGTACTTCAAAATTTTCACGAGCGTCATCTTCCCGCTCTCCATGCCGATCATTGCGACCATCGCGGTATTCGCGGCCGTCGGGCAGTGGAATACGTGGTTCGATAACTACTTTCTCGTCGAGAATCCGAAGTTGCAGACGCTTCAGCTGGTGCTCTACAACCTGCTGAACCAGTCCAGCAACTTATCCAATATGACGACCGATCAGCTGTCTCGGGGCGATCTGGTCCGCACGCTGACCCCGCAATCGATTCGGATGACGATTACGATGCTCGTGACGCTCCCGATCGTGCTGGTGTACCCGCTGTTGCAGCGCTATTTTGTCAAAGGCATCATGCTTGGCGCGGTCAAAGGCTAACAGCGCCTTACCGGCACGCGAATACCTACAATCTACTGGATTATCCGGCTATTATCGCCGATAATTATAGCTTCTACTATCTTAGGAGGGGTATGGAATGAGAAAGAAAGCATTACCGAACCTTGCGATCGCCACGGTGGTCGTCGCCTCGCTGCTGTCGGCTTGTTCGAACAATGCCGCGAACACCAATGAAGGCTCCAAGAATACAAGTGGGAATACGACGGCCGAGTCGTCGACGAATGCGGGCACGAACACCGATACGGAAGCCGCCAAAGAACTGGTCACGCTTCGCGTTCTCGTCATGGAGCCGGGGACCAAATGGAACAAGTACCAGGACAGCGTCGTCGCCAAGGCGATCGCGGACAAGATCGGGGTCAAGATCGAATACGTAGAAGCCGACGAGAACAAATTCAACGTCTTGCTGGCCGGCGGCGATCTTCCTGATATCGTCCGCTCGGACGTAAACAAGTTTCAGAAGCAGCTGATCGACGGCGAGCTGATCATACCGATGGACGATCTGCTGACCCAATATGGCCAAGACATTACGGCCAATATCGGCACGGTCGTGGACTATAGCAAGAAGAATTGGAGCAACGGCACGGGCAAGCTTTATTTCCTCCCGCCGCAAGTGCAGCCGAAGCCGGGTACGGCGATTCCGCCGGTGACGATCGGGGCAACGATTCGTTGGGACTGGTATAAGGAGATCGGCACGCCGGCGCTCGATACGATGGATGATCTTCTCGGCGCGGTGGAACAAATCGTGCAGAAGCATCCGACCACGGACGACGGCAAGAAAGTATACGGCGTCTCGATGTGGCAGGACTGGGGGCTGTGGCCTTATCTTATTCCGCCGATCGTCTTCACGAAGTCGTCCGGCGCGACGAGCGATCTTACGGCTGCGCAAGTCGGCGACAGCACGTTCATCAGCACGTTGACGGATGAGTCGTCGAACTTCTGGACGGCGATGGACTTCTATAATAAGGCGAACCGCAAGGGACTGCTCGACCCGGATTCGCTGACGATGAAGAACAATGATTATATGGCCAAAGCAACGGCAGGCCAGATCGTCGTCGGCCCGGCTACATGGGCGATGGGCGACTTTAACACCCAACATGCGAACGACGGCAAAGGCTATATCGTCGTGCCGGCCGGCAAGATGGCTTGGACGGGCGAGGTTCGCCCGCTCGGCTGGCAGGACAAATCGTACAGCATCTCCAAGAGCTCGAAGCATCCGGAGAAAGCGATGGAATTCTTGAACTACATCTATTCGTACGAAGGCGCAAGAACGATGTATAACGGTGTTGAAGGCGGCCAATGGACCGTGGTGGACGGCAAGCCGACGCTGACGGAAGAGACGCTCGCGCTCAAAGCCGGCGGGGGGCTCGACTTCGAATCGACCGGCCTGTCGCTCGACCGCAACATCATCGGCCTTGGCAACGGCGTCGTCAATCCGAACGACGGCCAGCCGCTTGACCTGTTCTCCTCCGAGGAGGCGCTTGCGAAGGCGGCGACGCCGCTCGAGAAAGATTTCTCCTCCCATTACGGCGCGAGCTATTCGGGTGAGGTGTTCAAGAAACAGATCGACGAAGGCAAGTTGACCACGTTCACGACGTGGATGGACGGCATGTCCGACGACGAGATCTTGAAGCGCAACACGGTTCCTGGCGTGACGCTGACCGAGGATCTGAAGAAGACCGAGGCTTCGCTCAAAGAACTGGCTGCGCGCCAAGCGGCGAAGATCATTCTGTCCAAGGACGACGCGGAATTCGCGAAGAACAAGAAGGAAGCGATCGAGGCGTTCAAGAAAGCCGGCGCCGACGAGTTCACGAAATTCTACAACGAAGAAGTCACGAAGCTGAGAACGGCTCACGGACTGTAAGCAGCAGGCAAGCAAGGTGTCAGAAGCTCATACAAGCAAGGAGCTAACAACAGGCAAGCCAGGATTTAGCAGCAAGGAATCAAGTTCAACGGGCCAAAGCGTATCCGCGCTTTGGCTCTTCTTGTATCAAGCTGCTCGAAGCCGATCGAATCGAACAGGAGGATTGGAAATGAACGGGAATGAACGAGGCGACTCGCATATGCAAGAAAACATGCAGCTGCTGCGGGTAAGCGCAGACGGCCGCAGGTTAACGACGGCGGACGGACAGCCATTCTTTTGGCTCGGCGATACGGCGTGGGAGTTGTTCCACAAGCTGTTGCGCGAGGAAGCCGAACATTATTTGCGGCAGCGTGAAAGCCTTGGTTTCAATGTCGTGCAAGCGGTGGCGCTGGCAGAGCTCGATGGCTTGGAGGAAGGCAACGCGTACGGCCGCACGCCGCTGCTCATGAATGATGCGGGAGCGTACGATCCGTCCCTCCCGGATACGTCAGGCTACTCGTATTGGGATCACATGGATTACATCATAGAACAGGCAGCTGAGCTAGGGATCTATGTCGCGCTGCTGCCGACCTGGGGCGATAAATTCAACGTGAAGCATGGCAAGGGACCGGTCATTTTCACGCCGTCTAACGCACGTCAATACGGGAAGTGGCTCGGAGCGCGTTATCGCGATTGCCCGAATATCATCTGGGTGCTGGGCGGCGACCGGCCGATGGAGGAATACGAGCACTTTGCCATCATCCGCGGCATGGCGGAGGGGTTGAAAGAAGGGGATGGCGGCGCGCATCTGATGAGCTTCCATCCGGCAGGGGCCCGGTCTTCCTCGCTGAATGTGCACCGGGAGGCATGGCTGGATTTCAACATGATCCAATCCGGGCATGGGGAGCGGGAAATTACGAATTATGCTCGCGTGCAAGCGGATTATCGGTTGATGCCAGCGAAACCGACGCTGGATGGCGAGCCTTGCTACGAGGATATTCCTATCGGGTTCGATCCACGCAATGGATATTTTGACGCGTCAGACGTCAGACGTGCCGCTTATTATGCCGTATTCTCCGGTGCGCTGGGCCATACCTATGGCCATCACAGCGTGTGGTCCATGACCAGGGAAGGAGGGGGCGCCGAGTTTCTCTATGGCTGGCAGGAGGCGCTTCACCGTCCAGGCGCTGCGCAAATGCAGCATTTGCGAGCATTGATGGAAGCATACTCCGAATGCGGAATGGCGCCGGATGACAGTGTGCTTGCTTCCAACCTCGAAGGGGCGAATCGTATGGTCGCCATGAAAGGAGAACGCTGCGCGTTGGTCTATTCGCCCAATGGCGTGGAAATTACGGTCTCGGCGGATATCTTCTGCGGGGAACGAATGGCTGCAGCCTGGTATGATCCGCGTACGGGAATTTATCGGGAAGCCGGCGATTACGCGGAAGAAGGCACCGCCAATTTCCGGCCGCCGACAAGCGGCAGAGGGCAAGACTGGGTGCTGGCGATGAACTTCTGCGAGTAGTGGCAGGGGCGTTCAACCTTTTCCTAAATTTGTTCAAGGCAACTTGGTTACGAGTTAACCGACTGTCGTAAACAGTTCAATCGAATCGGTAGATCTTTCATACCGTAAGCGCTTACGTTCTTTTACGATGGAGTTAGATGGAGGAGGTGGTCGGAGCCAGGGGGAACGAGGGATAAAGGCAGCGCTTCAACTTGAATCGATGGCAAAGGAGCGGCGGGAATGAAGAATATATGGAAGCGATCGACCGCGGCAGGCATGACAGCATTCATGCTGGCCTCCGCGATGGCATTGCCTGCGGGAGGCGTATCGGCGGAGACGCCGGAGCCGGCAGCGGCGCAATCGGTAACCGTCAGCATGAACCCGAACCACATCATCCAAGAAGACTTCCTCGGCGTAGGCGTCAATGTCATCCCGACGGGCTTGATGGACGGGACGACACGGCAAGGCTACACGCAAGCGCATTTCGAAATCGACCGGAAGCGGATCAACACCGTCGAGCCCAAGGTGGCGCGCGTCTGGTTCCAGATCGATTGGATGGAACCGCAGAAGGGCGTCTACACCTGGGACAGTTCCGAGATGCTGGCCTTCTATCAATATTTGGACGCTTTCAAGGAAGCCGGTACCGAGATCGAATTGAATATGGGTTGGAAAATCGGATCTAAGGTTCACGACTGGTTCAACATTCCGGGCGTTGACCCCTGGACGAGCGCGCCGGCGGACCTGGATGCGTATGCGGCTTCGACTTCGGCATTGCTGCAGGAACTGATCCATGAACGCGGCTATGATAATGTCAAGTATTTGACCTTCTATAACGAGCCGAACGGAAGCTGGGATTTCGAAGCGCCAGGCGATCAGCAGGCCTATTACGCCGAGATGGTCCGTAAGGTCAGCCAGCGGCTGTCGACCGATGGACTGCGGGAACAGATCGAGATCTGGGGACCGGAAGAAACCGGCGCGCTCGGTTGGACGCAATACATGAAGGACCATGCCGATGACGTTATCGACGGCTACAGCTTCCATGTGTACGGCGAGTCATACGAAGGATTGGGCAAAGCGTTCGCCGACCGCAAAGCATACGTCGGAACCAAGCCCGTTCACTTGACGGAATTCGGTTGGGCGGACGACAACGCGAGCAATTGGGACGCGGGCTACGCGAATTCCGTAATCCAAGCGGCGAACAGCGGCGTGAAATCCGCGCTCGTCTGGCAGCTGAACGGCGTGTGGAGCCCGGACCCTTACGGCGGCACGAACGGCGTCTATACGATGTGGGATTCCGTCGTGCTCGGACTGGATGTCCGGAAGACGTTCTACATTACCGGGATGTTGAATCGGTACATACCGGAGCATAGCCAAGTGCTTGAAGTCGATACGGATTCTCCTGACGTGCGGGCGGCGGCATTCCGCTCGGCGGATGGCGAATACACGATTCTGCTCGAGACGAAGGCAGGAGCGGCGAAGGATGTCACGTTCGACTTCGGAAGTTTGAACATCGGCAAGACGTTCCGCAAGCTGAACTTCCAAGACAACGTGGTCAAAGAAGGCAACGGCCTGCTTCCTCGGGTAACGGCGAGCTTCGCGGCGGATACGGATTTCCGCGACGCGGGGATCGACGGTAACTATAACGTCGCGGTCTATACCACCGATGCGCCGGAGACGCAGGTAGCTGTCGCTCCGCTCAATCCAACCGTGAAGTCCGGCGATAAGGTACAGCTCACCTCCGAGGTGATCGACAACACCGGCGGCGTTACATGGAGCATCGTCGGCAAGAACAACGGTGCCATCAACAAAAACACAGGCGCGTATCACGCGCCGCAAGTAGATGACGAGCGCTATATCGCGATTCGGGCAACCAGCAATAGCGATCCTTCCAGCTATGGCGTCGTTCTAGTCAAGGTTCTGCCGAAATCGGTTCCGAACAAAGTGGAAGTACCGACCTTCAGCTTGAAGTCCGGCGTCTATCCATCGGCTGAAGCGCTGTCGCTCGAAACCGCGACCGCAGGCGCGCAGATTCGCTATACGACGGATGGCAGCACGCCGACCGAATCATCCCCGCTCTATACGCGGCCGATCATCCTGAAGAACGCATCGCTTGCGCTCTATAAGGCCAAGGCGTTCAAGCAAGGGATGAAACCATCCGGTTACCAATCGGCGTTGTATCAGATCAACGACGTGAGCAATGCGCCGGACGGCTACGAGTTCTGCATGTATGAAGGCGGAGAGTGCTACTTCGAAGGCGAAGCGATCGTGGCGTTCGGCGCGGACGGCCTGTTCAATTACGGCGTTTTCGAGAACGGCGTCACTTGCAGCGCGGAGTTCTTCGGGGATCCGAATCCGGGCGCGGACAAACGCTGCTTCGTAAGCTTCGACATTCCGGAGGAAATGCCGGTCGTCACGTTCTACAACGCTGGGTTCGAGAAACCGGCCACGACATCGGCCAAACCGGGTCCGATGACGAACGGCTGGGTATTCAACAGCCGCACGGGCGTGCAGCACAATAACGGCCCGTTCCAGGCGACGCCAGCTCCGCAAGGCGTACAGACGGGGTATGTGAAGACCGACGGCGGCGTATCCGGCGTGTTGAGCCAGTCGATCAACTTTAAGCCGGGCACGTATCAAATGGAATTCAAAGCCGCGAAGCGCACGAGCTTCGGAGGCACGCAGACGTTCGACGTTTATTTCGACGACATGGTCATCGGTTCTTACGCGCCGACCTCAGGCGAATATGCGACTTATCGCACCGAACCGTTCGCGACCGATGGCGGACGCCATACGATTACGTTCGCGGCTACGACCACGACCGGCGATAACACGGCTTTCATCGATGATGTACGCATTACGCTGCCGAAGCCGGATGAGGCGCCGCATATCGCGAACGCCAGCTTCGAATCGCCTGCAGCGACCGATGAAGATCGTTTAGTCACCGGCGTTACGTCAGGCTGGACGTTCAGCGCAGCCTCAGGCGCGCTCCGCAATAGCAGCCCGCTTGGCCAGCCGTCCGCGCCGTTCGGGGTGCAGGCCGGATTGCTTCAGTCGACCGACGGCGAGCCGGGCCAGTTCAGCCAGACCGTCGAATTCCCGGCAGGGACTTATGCCATCGGTTTCCGGGCGGCCAACAAAGACGCTGCCCAGCCTCAGAGCTTCGAAGTTTATGTCGGCGAGCAGCTCGTCGGGACCTATTCGCCGCAAGCATCCGTTTACGGCTCGTATCAAACGGAATTCTTCACGGTCGAGACCGGCAGCTATGACGTGAAGTTCGTTGCGGCGGCATCTTCCGGAGAGGGCGCTGCCTACATCGATGCCGTAACGATCGAACGAATAACGATACCGGAATTCCCGCAGCTCGCCAATGCCGGATTCGAAGCGCCGACCATTACGAACACAAGCGGCGTCATCGGCAGCGGAGACGGCTGGACGTTCAATGAGCGGGCAGGCATACAGCGCAATGGCAGCGCGTTCGGCGCTTCCGACGCCCCGGAAGGCACGCAATCGGCACTGCTGCAGACGAATGGAGGGATTGCAGGCGTGATCAGCCAGTCGCTCGTATTCCCGGCCGGCGCTTATGCCTTGCAATTCCAATCGGCGAAGCGTACCAGCTTCGGCGGGCAGCAGTCCTTCTACGTCTATCTCGATGACCAGCTGCTTGGCGCGTACACGCCTGATTCGGGCGCTTACCAATCGTATAAGACGGACGGATTTACGATCGCGAAGCCAAGCAAGCATACGATCCGCTTCAAGGCGGCTACGACGACCGGCGATAATACGGCCTTCATCGATGCCGTAACGATCGTGCCTTATACGGCTCCCACGGGTCCCGTGATACCGAACGGCAGCTTTGAATCTCCTGCCGTCACGGCGGCTAACGGCGTTAAGATCGGCGGAACGGCGGAAGGTTGGTCGTTCAACACGTATTCGGGCATCGTCCGCAACGGCAGCGTGTTCGGACAGAAGCCGGCGCCTTCGGGCATGCAGGCCGCTTACTTGAATACGAACGGAGGACAGGGAACGATCAGCCGAACGCTGGATCTTCCGGACGGCACATTCGCGATAACGTTCCAAGCGGCCCGCAGGGATTTCGGCGGCCAGCAGCAGTTCGATGTCTTGATCGACGATACCCTCATCGGATCATTCGCTCCGGGGACCTCTACTTATGCCGCTTATACGACCGATGCGTTCACGGTGGAAGCCGGGCAGCATACGCTCCGTTTCGTGGCCACGACGACGAGCGGCGACAATACCGCTTTCATTGACCAGGTTACGATCGGAGATCCGGTGCCGCAGGCTGCGCCTATCCTCGCGAATGCGGGATTCGAGTCGCCGAAGGTGACCTCCGTTCGCGGCAACATGACGGACGGCTGGGTGTTCAATGCCAACGCGGGCGTGCAGCGCAACGGCAGCGCGTTCGGTGCCGCTCCTGCGCCGGAAGGCGAGCAGACGGGGCTTCTCCAGAATAAAGACGGCAAGATCGGGCAGTTCAGCCAGACGCTGTTCTTCCCGAAAGGCACGTATACCATCAGCTTCCAAGCCGCGAAGCGCGGCGGATATAACAGCTTGCAGACGATTGAAGTGCGTGCAGGCGACGCGGTGATCGGAACTTTCGCGCCGGATACGGTCGAGTTCCAGACTTACGCCACGGAGCCGTTCGAAGTACCTTCGGGCAGAAGCTTGACGATCGCGTTCGTCGGAACGGCAACGACAGGGGATAGCACGGCGTTCGTGGACGCAGCGAATATCGCCAAATTGAATTAAGCGGTAAGCGACCGATCGATTAGGGATTCGGGATCAAACGCGCCAACCGGCGCGTTTGATCCGCTTTGTCATACGGAGTTACCACACAGATACGCCGTATTGCCGGCGATTGGGAATGGAGTGTTGTTCGTGTCCGAACGAATATCGGCGATTCAGCCGAGAGGGCTTGCCAATCTGGAACGATTCGATTTATTGCCGATTCTGCGGGATGGCGTGCAAGTTCATTACGAAGGAAGCATCGACAAGCAAGGCTTCAATGCGGATTGGGACTGGTGGCTCTATCAGGACCGCGAAGAATGGGTCATCTTCGATGTCGACGGACCCGGCTGCATCTACAATTTCGTGCAGCATCGGTATCCGGACAGCGAGGAGCCGACGTTCCGCTTTTATTTTGACGGGGAGCGCGATCCTTCGTTCGTGATCAAACCATCGGAATTCGGTAACAAGGCACCATTCGTTCAGCCGCTTGCCGATGCGTACCTGGGACCGGAGGATAACGGGAGGGGGCCGATCCGAGTCGTCCGCAGCTTCGTGCCGATGCCTTATAGGCGATCGTGCAAGATTACGACCGATATCCGACTGAAAGGCCATGCCAAAGGGGATGGCGGTTGGGGCCACGTCGTCTACCACGCTTATCCGACGTCCGAAGGCATCGAGACCTTCACCGGGAAAGAAGATTATGATCGCGTATTGCAGATGTGGGGGGCAGTCGGCTCCGATCCGAAACCATTTGTACATGCAACGGCATGCCGTGCCGAGAAATTGGAGATTGCACCGGGGGACTCGGCGATCGTGCTGGAACAGTCCGGGCAAGGGAGCGTTGTATCGATTCTGGCTGAACTGGCGCCCGCGAGCGAGCATGGGCTTCGGCAGCTGTGGATCCGGGCAACGTGGGATGATCATCAGACGCCGGATGTGGAGTGTCCGATCGGCATTTTCTTCGGCAATGAACTTGGGCTTAATGCCGTTGGCGTCCTGTCACACGGCAGATTGGCGAGCGGCCAATTCTATTGCTATTTCCCGATGCCGTACTGGAAGCAGGCGAGAATCGAGCTGATCAATCGGGGTGACGACAGCGTGTCGTTACCCTATTGGGAGACACATATAACGACCGATTATAATGCCGCATTCGAAGAAGGAAAGACGGGATATTTCCGCGCTTCGCCCTATTATCCGCCTCAGGCGACGCACGCTTCCGACAGCATCATCGGCCGATTGACCGGCAGCGGCCATCTCGTCGCAGGGACGATCACCGGCGTCACCCGCGAGCCCGGCGTCATTAGCTGCGAAGGGGATGTGCGCGTCTATATCGACGGGAACGGCACGCCGCAAGTGGAAAGCGACGGCTCGGAGAGCTGGGTGTGCTACGGGTGGGGGTTCCCGACGCCCCCGGAGATGAATCCGGCGAGCGCCTATGACGGGCTTCCCGACAATCCGTGGTCGATGGTCCGCATGTGCGCCGGCGATTGGTATCCGTTCCGGACGGAGCTCGTATTCGGCATCGAGTCCGGCGAGTTCAACAACCAGTACATTCGCCATTCGGGCTTGCTGTTCTATTACGGCATCGATGCTCCCGGCATGGCGCTGACGGATGAGCTGGATATCGGCAACCGAGCTTCGGAAGGCATTCATCGTTACCGCAGCTCAGGCAGCCGCGGCTGCTACACGCTCGCGAGCTATTACGAGGGGCGTGAGGATCAGCTGCTCGTGCAAGACGTCGGCCATGAGACGGAAGGGTGGAGCGAATTCGTCATCAGCGTCGATCCGGATAATCGCGGCGTGCGGCTGCGGCGAAGGTCGGACCAGATCACCGGCAGACAGCGCGCTCGCGTGTATGTCGATGGCATGCTTGTGGAGGAGCGGGACTGGTATGCGGCCGACCGCAATCCGTACAAACGCTGGTTGGAGGACGAATTCGACATTCCGCCGCAGTATACGGCTGGCAAACGGGATCTCGTGATCCGTCTGGCGTATGTACCTTGCGGCGAGACGCGTGCCTGGAACGAGTTCTATTACTGGGTCTATTCGATCCGCTAACTTACAAATAAAAGAGAGAAGGTATCAGCATGGGAGACGTTACGTACTATCGCACGAATGATGGCGTCCGGTACCTCGATGAGCTGCAAGACGAAGCCTACGCCCGCTCTACCCTGCATGGCAATTCAATGTTGGAGGCGGAGAGCCGCCTTCCGGTCAGGGACGTACAGGCCGCGCCGACGGAAGCAGGCTCAGATACGGCAGCCGTGAACAAGCAGAGGATTAGTCTATCGGGCGCATGGCGGATGATCGATTGCGACCCGGCGTTCCCTGGCGACCCCGCGCCGGCGACAGGCTGGTTCGGTCGCAAGGCGACGAATAGTCCGGGCATGGCGGAACGCTGGTATGAACCGGGATACGACCGGAGCGGCTGGCATGAGGTGCAAGTGCCGACGACGGTGCAGCGCGCGTTGGTCACGCTTGGCGAGCTGGAAGATCCATTGTGGGATACGAACACGATCGACGAGTTGGATACGCACGGCGAGCCTAAGGAGCTGCCGGTCTGGTTTCGCCGCACGCGCGCCGAGCGCCGGGACTGGTGGTTCGCCAAGACGTTCGAAGTTCCTTCGGCATGGCAGGGGCAGCGGCTAACGCTCCGGTTCGACGGGATTGACTACTCCGGAACGGTGTTCCTGAACGGGATGTCGCTCGGCCACCACAAGGGTATGTTCGGCGGTCCTGAGCATGACGTGACCAACCTGATTCTATTTGGAAGCGTGAATGAGCTTGTCGTCCGTATCGACCCGGCGCCGCAATCCTGGAATGGACTGCTTAAGGGCAGTCCGGGATTCGGCTGGCATTACGGGCATCTCATCTCGATGGGGATATGGAAGGATGTGTGGCTGTCTGCGGAGCTACTGATTTCGATTATCGACCCTTACGTGGTCACGCGGAATATCGAAGCCGAAGAAGCAAGATTGCTGGTTCAGTACACCATAAATAGCCAGCTCGCGCAGCCGATCAAGGTGCTCGTAACGGGCGAAATTGACCGCAAAGGGGCGGGAACGGACGAAGAGGCGCTTCGGTTCCGCAATGTGATGGAAATCGGCTGCGGACCTAGCGTATGGCGAACGGAAGTGGCGGTTCCTAGTCCCGCCTTATGGTGGCCGCTCGGTTACGGGGACCCGTCTCTCTACACGATGACGCTTGAGTTGAGCCGGTTAGCCGAAGAGGAGCAAGATGATCGGGAACAGCCGGTCATGCAGGAAAGGCTGGACGCCGCGGAGCTGAGTTTCGGCATCCGCACGATCGAGATGCGGCCGCTGTCCGTGTCGGCGCCGGAGGCAGACTACCGTTGGCAGTTCGTCATTAACGGCGTGCCGATGTTCGTCAAGGGAGCGAATTGGTGCTGGCCGGACCCGATGCTCGAGCAGCAGGAAGCCAAATATGAGCGGCTGCTGGAGCTTGCCCGCCGCGCCAACGTTCAGATGCTCCGCGCTTGGGGCGGCGGTATCATCGAACCGGATTTCTTTTACCGGATATGCGATGAGAAAGGCATTATGGTCTATCAGGAGTTCCCGTTCTGCTGGGGACCGATGGATGCCCCTTATACCGATTTGTCCGTCATCGACACGCAAGTAACGCAGACGGTGAAGCGGCTCCGCAACCATCCGTCGCTGATCATGTGGGGCGGAGGCAACGAGAACGGGCCGCATGGCGGCGCGGACGAGGGGCTGTTCCTCGCCGGACGACGCTGCCGGCAATTCGATCCGTCGCGCCCCTTCCATCGGACCGATCCGTGGGGCGGGAGCGTGCATAATTGGAACGTCTATCACGGGGGAGAGCCGCTCGACGCTTCAACTCGCGCGATGCCTTCCGTTATGGTCGGGGAATATGGCATCCCTAGCATGACGAATCGCTCCAGCATCTTGAAGTATATGCCGGAGGAAGCGCTTGGCGAGTTCCCGCCGACCGAAGAGAGCCGGGGCTGGAAAGCGCATTTTCACCAATTCAGCCTGAAGGATCCGATCAAAGTGATGCGTTACGGCGCTTACGGCCCGATCCGGAACTGGGACGATTACATCGCGTATTCGCAAACCTCGCAAGGCGAGTCGATCCGGTACACCGCGGAGATGCAGCGCGCCGGAGCGGGAGAGACGGCATCCGGATTCTGGTACTACAAATTCACCGATCTGTTCCCCGGCCATTCCTGGGCCGTCGTCGATTATTACGGCACGCCCAAGCTGTCCTATTATCGGGCGATGCAGACATCCAGGCCGCAATCCGTGTTCGCCTTCTACGAGAAGATGAACGGATGGCATGCAGGCGAGACGTTCACGGCCTCGCTGCATATCGCGAACGATACGCTGGAGCCCCTCCAGCAAGCCAAAGCTCGCGCGGTGCTGTATGACAGCCGGTTTAAGAAGCTGTGGTCGCAGGAGTACGACGGGATTACGATAGAGGCCAATCGTCTGACTGCGCTTGATTCCATATCCGTGAAGCTGCCCGCCGCATCCGAGATCGAACCGTTCCTGCTTGCCGTCTCGTTGCATGCACAGCAGGGCAAGCTGATCGCCGGCCAGTGGTACTGGTTCAACGCGCAGCCCAAGACGGAAGAATTGCTTGCGTTCGAGCAGGCGCATACCCATAACGACAACGAATATCCCGGCGAGCTGGCGGTGCAAGCATTCGAACGATACGCGAACTTGCCTTCGTCACCGATGCGTCAGCTGCCTCTTACGCAACTGATCGGCACGATGGAGCAGCAAGAGACCGGGGGTACGATCAAGGTTCGCAATATCGGACCGTACCCGGCGATACGAGTCATCATCGAAGGGTTTCCGGAGGATTGGGACTGTTACTTGGCCGACAACGACTTCGGCTTGTATCCCGGAGAAGAGCGGGTGATCGGGTTCGAGGCAGGCAGCGGACAATCTATGGCAGGACTTACGCTGGGAGGCTGGAACACGGCCCGGATTACACTGGCGCAATCATGAAGTATATCGCGCGGCAAGAAAGTGCTACGTTTAAATGGGAGGGACATTCATCTTGACCACACGCAACGAAGAACGTCATTTCGGCGGCTGGGCAGCGAAGTGGATAACGAGGCCTGCGCCTGACCATCTCGAATGGAAAAATTATACCGTGGAAGCCAGCGTCGTCATCGAATCGAAGGGCACGAGCCTGTTGATCGGCGTTCAAGGCAGCGGCCGCTATTGCGCCTGCCATCTGGATTCGGATCAACAAGAGGTGACTTTCAACTTAATCGAGCATGGCATTCATACGGAGTTGGAACGAGCGCCGGCACCAGAGCTTGCGCTCGCTCCCGCCGCGCATGCCATTCGGCTTGTTTGGAGCGGTACGGAAGTTTGCCTTTACATCGGCGAGAGGCTAGTCTTGTCCGCCGATGCCGGCGCAATACGAGCAGGCACGATAGGGTTCAGGAATGAAGAAGGCGAAGCGGCGGTCATCCGCGATCTTCGCGTATACGACGTGCAGGGGCGCGCGTTATACGTGAACCGCTTCTACGATCCGTCGACGTTGCAGTTCACCGCAGGGTCGATCCATCCCTCCGGCAGCGGCCTTCGGCTTAGCGAACGCGAACTGTCGCTGTGCGACAAGCCGGTGCCGGCCGACAGCCCGAGATTCCGCACGACGTTTCGGCTTGCGTCCGAGGTGAAGCATGCAGCGCTTCGCGTTTACGCTTTGGGCTGGTACGAGCTTCGCCTCAATGGCCGCCAAGCGGATGACCGGGTGCTTGCGCCGGCGAATACGCCATATGAGCGGACGATGCTATACGACACGTATGACGTGACCGGACTGCTGAATCAAGGCGGCAATGCGATAGGCCTGTGGCTCGGCAATGGCTATAACATGAATTACTCCCGTTGGGGCTGGAAGTGGAAGCGGGATAAAGCCTTCATCCTGCAGCTGGACTTGACGCTGACCGACGGTACGCGGCGGCAGATCGTGAGCGATTCATCCTGGCAGACGGCAGGCAGTCCGCTGCTCCTGAACGATATCTATGACGGGGAGCTGTACGATGCGCGCCTTAACGATCCCGGTTGGGACACGAGCTCCTATTCGGCGGAAGGATGGACGAACGCGACAGAGGCGGAGTCTCCGCAAGGTCTTCTTGAACCGAACATGCAACCGCCGGTCAGGCCGCATGACAGGCTGGCTCCCGTGCGCAGTTTTGCCTTCGCCGATCGAACGATTTATGATTTCGGCCAAAATATCGCCGGATGGGTAAGCGCGACCGTCCAAGGCGCGGCAGGAAGCCGATTGACGCTCCGCTACAGCGAGCTGGTCGATGACGAGGGAAGGATCGATCCGTGGACGAACCGGAACGCGCATGCCAAGGATTGCTACGTTTTGAACGGGCAAGGGATCGAGACGTATGAGCCGCGGTTCACGTATCACGGCTTCCGGTATGTGGAAGCGAGCGGGACTGGCGAACTGCTTGACCTGAAAGCGGTTCCGATCCATGCTGACGTGAGGGAGGCCGGTCATTTCGCAAGCTCGGACGAACTGCTGAACCAGATTCAGCGCAATATCCGATGGTCGATGCTGAACAATTTCGTCAGTATTCCGACCGATTGCTGCCAGCGCGACGAGCGGACGCCGTGTTTGATGGATTCAGCCGTCGTCGAGGAAGCTGCGATCCATAATTTCGATATGCGGCTGTATTACCGCAAATGGCTGCGCGACATTCAAGACAGCATGACGAACCCCGACTGGGCTGGCGACAAAATAACGCTGCCGTGGCATTTGTATTGGTATTACGGCGATGCGGAACCGCTTCGCGAGCATTATGAGTCGATGCAAGCCTACATTGATCATCTGAAGGCCGCGTGGCCGGACGGAATCGTGAAGGAAGGTTTCGGCGATTGGTGCGCGCCGAACGAGGACGGCTGGGAGCAGTATTTTCGAGAGGTCGAGATCGTTAATACGTCCCTCTATTATCAGCAGGCGTTAACGGTATCCAAAGCAGCTGGCGTACTCGGCAAGGAAGATGAACGGCAGCGGTACGGGGTATTGGCGGAGGAGATTAATCGGGCATTCCATGCACGGTTCTACCGTGGAGAAGGCATATACGGGAACGGTTCCCAGACGGCGCAGCTCATGCCGCTCGCCCTTGGCATGGTACCGGAAGATCAGACCGCGCAAGCCGTGGCGGGGCTCGTGCAAGCAGTCGCAGCCAAGGGCGGCTATCTGGATACGGGTATCTACGGCACGCGATACCTGATGGATGTCTTGGCGGATCACGGGCAGATCAACCTTGCGTATGCGATGTTGACGCGGACGGCGTATCCGAGTTTCGGTTATCAGATCGCGAACGGCGCGACGACGCTGTGGGAACAGTGGAGCTTCAAAGGCGGGATGCATTCGCACGATCATGCGATGTTCGGAGGAATCGGAGCCTCCTTCTATACGCGGTTGGCCGGCATTCGGCCGCTGTCGCCGGGCTATGAAGAGATCCTCATCCAGCCGTCGATTCCGGATGGTCTTCAAGCGGCGGAAGCGTCGATCGACACGGTAAGAGGAACTATTCGAGCCGCTTGGCGCAAGGAAGAGGGACGACTGGTTCTCGATATTACGATTCCCGAACAAGTGAAGGGCAGCCTCCGGATTACCGCGCATGGCAGTTCCGACATGTTGCATGATCAAAAGCTGGCATTCGGCCATCAAGTAATTGTCGTTGATTGGTGACTTTGTGACAGGGAGACGATTGCGAATGAACGGGAATTTGCAGCACAACGCAGGACTTGCCAAACCTTCCGGCGTGCAATGGCAAGCGCGCTGGATATGGGGCGGCCTGGAGGAGAGCAGCCGCAATGAATGGCGATGCTTCCGCCGCGATTTTACGATGCCGGAAGAGGGTTTCGAATCGGCGGCGTTGTCCATCACGGCCGATTCCAGATATATCGTCTACGTGAACGGAGTTCGCTTGGGCAGAGGACCGAACCGTTCGTGGACGTTCGAACAAAGCTGCGATAAGCATGAGGTTGGCTATCTGCTGAGGGCCGGCGCTACGAATACGATCGCCGTCCTTGTCATGCATTTTGGCGTCGCCACGTTCTCTTACACGCTCGGGCGTCCGGGATTGCTGGCGCAGCTCGATGTTTTCCAAGATGGTAATCCGGCGTTCACGATCGGGACGGACCGGAATTGGCGCACTTCAATTCATGAGGGTTACGAGCGGCATGCTTCGCGCATGTCGTGCCAGCTCGCATTCACGGAACGCGTTGATGCCGAGCGCTGGGATGAAGCCTGGACGATCGTAAGCTGCCTTCAAGGCAGCTGGCTTGAAGCCCGGGAGCTGGGCGAACCCGGGATGGAGCCTTGGACAACGGTAGTCCCTTCCGAATTGCCGCCGCTGACGGAAGAGCCGATGTGGCCTGTCCGTATTCGTTCGCTTCATGCCGTGGAGCCGGTGGCACATACGTTTTATTTGGATGTACGGGCTTTTATGGCCCCGGACAGCATCCGTCATGCGAATCCGATGGGGTATGTCGGTTATGTGTACGCCGTCATACGGGCGGATCGGGACGGAAGGGGAACGATCGGGTTTCCGAACGGCTATTCGCCCCTTATTCAGCTTGGACTCAATGGGAACCTATGCCGTGTGGGCGAAATGGATGGCGTCAGCCCGGAACGGTATTGGAACGTGAGCTTCAAGCAGGGCGACAATCTGCTCTGGCTGCAGCTCGCTGGCTCGGAGCACGGCCAAGGGCTTCATCTTGGCATCGATGCGGACGTTAACGTGGAGATCTGTTCGCCGACCAAGTTGGAATCATCCCAACATGATGCGTCTCCATTCGCGGGTATCGGACCGTTCGCGACGTTCGAATGGATCGATCATCAAGATAATACTTCGCCGCTCATGGATTATGTCGGATTCCATGGAAGCCGGGAGCTGGATGAGCAAGCTTTTGCCGGATATGACGATTATAAGCAGCTTCAGCAAGTGGCTACGGCCGCAGAGCTTGCCTCCTTCGCGCATCTGCTGCGGGATTTCCCGACGGAACTCGTCGGACGAGATTCGGTATTCGCCTTGTCGGTATGGCATCGCAGCCGGCAGGAACGACCGGTTCCCTACGAGCTGCAGCAAGCGGTGATGCCGAACGCTCTTGCGGGGACGGTGCCAAGCTATGAAGGCAAGGACACGGAACTCATCATCGATTTTGGCCGTGAGCTGTCCGGTTACATTGAGCTGGAGCTGGACGCTCCCGCAGGCACGATCGTCGATTGCTACGGTTTCGAATACATGGCAAGCGGCTTCCGGCAAGATACCTATGGGCTTGATAATACCCTCCGCTATCGCTGCAAGGAAGGCCGGCAGTCCTATACGTCGGCGGTTCGGCGTGGCTTCCGGTACCTGATGGTGACGGTGCGAGGCGCCGCGCGGCCGGTGAAGCTGCATGGCGTGCGCATGCTGCAGAGCAATTATCCGATTGCGGAAATCGGTAGATTCCAATGCTCGGATCCGCTCTTGGATCGGATCTGGGAGATCAGCAAGCACACGACCCGCTTATGCATGGAGGATACGTTCGTCGATTGCCCGGCTTATGAGCAAACGTTCTGGGTAGGCGACAGCCGCAATGAAGCGCTTGTTAATTACTACGTGTTCGGCGCGACGGACATCGTGAAGCGCTGTCTGCAGCTGGTGCCCGGTTCCCGGGAACAATCGCCGTTCTATGCCGACCAGGTGCCGAGCGGATGGAGCAGCGTGATCCCGAATTGGACTTTCTTCTGGGCGAAGGCTTGCGCCGAGTATGTGGAGCATACCGGAGACCGCGAGTTCGCCAAGTCGATCTGGCCGCATGTTAAGTTCACGCTGACGCATTACTTGGGCAAGCTGGATGACAGAGGGCTGCTCCATATGAAGGGCTGGAACCTGCTGGATTGGGCGCCGATCGATCAGCCAGGCGATGGCGTGGTCACGCATCAGAACGCCATCCTGGTCAGCACGCTCCATTCGGCATCGGAACTGGCACGCATAGCCGGGTCAGCGGAAGAAGGCGTTTCTTTTGCCGAGGAGGGAGAACGGCTGCGGGCGGCCATTAATGAACATCTGTGGTCGGAAACCGAGCAAGCTTACTTGGACTGCATTCATGCGGATGGCCGCGCATCGGACGTTCTCAGCATGCAGACGCAAGTAGTCGCCTATCTGTGCGGCATAGCGGCCGGCGATCGGGCGCTAACGCTCGAGCGGTATATCATCGCCCCTCCGCCATCGTTCGTCCAGATCGGCAGCCCGTTCATGTCGTTCTTCTATTACGAGGCGCTGGTGAAGCTAGGGCAGCATGAGTTGATGGTTCAAGATATGAGGAAGCACTACGGGCAGATGGTCGAGCATGACGCGACGACCTGTTGGGAGATGTATCCGAATTTCGCGGAGAACCGAGCTAATCCGGACCAGCTGACGCGCAGCCATTGTCACGCTTGGTCGGCAGCCCCGGGCTATTTTCTCGGCGCGAATGTGCTTGGCGTCCGCAGCGGTGCGGAAGGCTGGAAGCGCGTCGTCGTCGCTCCCCAACCGTCGGGGTTGGCCTGGGCGCGAGGGTGCGTGCCGCTCCCGCAGGGCGGGCAAGTGGAGGTTGCGTGGCGTATTATCGGCGACTCGGCATTGGACCTGCATGTTCGTCTTCCGGCGGACCTGGAGCTGGATATCGAGCTGCCGGAAGGGTGGAACGGTACGACGAAGGTGGAACGAATCGGCTCTTCATGAATCCTTCGGCCGATTCCGACCGGCAGTCCATTGCGGTTTGTCCATCCTATTCGAAGGGTACAATAGAAGTATGACGCTCTGAAGGGAGATGGCAGCGATGAAGGTAATCATTACCGTAACCGAAGCGATCGAACGTGAAATCTGGACCGACGTGATGGCCATGTTCGGCCGCACCGACGATGACGAAATGTGGCCCAATGAGGAGTTCATCCTGACCGAAGAGCAGGCGCGCCGACTAGGTCTGCTTCATTAATGGCACCGTTTCGGACTCATGCGAAGTTAAATAACGAACGCCGATCTTCCTTGGATCGGCGTTTGCTTTTTCGCCGATAGTTACTATACCCGAGTGTAGCAATAGCGTTCGAGTTCACTTCTTCACCGGAGGAAGCGATCGTCCTATAATGGAAGTTGGTGGATGGCTAACAATCATGAAAGCGAGGCGGCATTATGGAGAAGAGACAGTATGGCAAGACCGGCATGAACGTTAGCGTACTGGGTTTCGGCGGAGCCGAGATCGGCTTCGAGGGAGCTACGGCGGCGGAAGTGGACAAGCTGCTCGGCAGCGCGCTCGACGCGGGCTTGAATGTCATCGATACGGCGGAATGCTATGCGACGAGCGAGGAATTGATCGGCAGAACGGTCTCCCATCGCCGAGACGATTATTACTTGTTCACCAAATGCGGCCATGCTTCAGGATTCGATCAACCGGACTGGGATCCCGCTATGCTGGAGGCCAGTATCGACCGCAGCTTAAGCCGACTTAAGACCGACTATGTCGACGTCATTCATCTGCATAGCTGCTCCGAGGAGCTGCTGCGCCAAGGCGATGTGATCGACGTGCTCAAGCGGGCCAAGGAGAAGGGGAAGACGCGCTTCATCGGATATAGCGGCGATCATCTCGCAGCGCGGTATGCCGTGCAATGCGGCGCATTCGATTCCCTCGAAACCTCGCTCAACATCGCCGACCAAGAGGCGATTACATTGACGCTGCCGGATGCGCTGGAGCGCGGCATGGGCGTTACGGTCAAACGTCCGATCGCCAATGCGGCCTGGAAGACGGGCGCCAAGCCGGCCTCGGATTACCATGTCCCTTATTGGGAGCGGCTGCGGCAGCTGGACTACGACTTCCTCCGCGGCGATGTGCAAGTATCGATCGCGATCGCGCTTCGGTTCACGTTGACGGTTCCGGGCGTGCATACGGCCATTGTCGGAACGGCCAAGCCGGAGCGATGGCTCGAGAATGCCAAGCTGCTCGAGCAGGGCTTGCTGCCCGCCGAGCAATATGAGGCGATTCGGGCGCAATGGCAGGCGAAGGCTGGCGCGGACTGGTTCGGCAAAGGCTGAGCGGGTTCGAGGAGGAGACAAGGATGGAACGTTCTCGCTATGAAGAGGTCCGTGGCTGCATACACAATGGCGATCTGCTGTTCTGCAGCGGCAATTACGTGATCAGCCAGCTTATCCGCCGCATATCCGATTATTCTTTCAGCCATGCGGCTTTCGTGATGTGGATTCATGAGCGGCTTATGGTCTTGGAGAGCGTGGAGGACGTCGGGGTGAGAATGGTGCCGTTGTCCTCTTATATCGCGGACTACGACAATTCCGGCAAGCCTTATAACGGGGACGTCTACATCGGGAGGCATCGCGTCATGAACAGGCAGCTTGAGCAAGAAGACAGCACCAAAGATGCGAAGGATCGGCTCATGCATCGCGCGCTGGACTTGATGGGCAAGCGATACGATACCGAGGATCTGTCCAAGATCGCGCTGCGCCTAACGACCGGACTCGGCAAGCGGGATGAGGACGATGCCTACATCTGCTCCGAATATGTCGCGGAATGTTTCGCGCAGAACAACATCGCCTTCGGCAGCAGCGGCGGCTTCGTCCTGCCGAAGCATATCGGCGAGGACCCGGACGTGGAACTGTTGTATAAGCTTATATGAAGCCAAACGAAGAAACGGCAGCCCCCGACGGGCTGCCGTTATTTATAGTGGATGAGCCAAGCCGCCTACTGCTTGCACAGGTTCAGACCTTGCAGGGTCAGCAGCTCGATGACCTTCAGTTGGCCGGCAAGCACGCCGAACGTGCGCGTACGCTCGTAAATATCTTTGAACGAATACACCCACATTTTTTTTATCTCATCGAACCCCAAGTAAGCGACGAGCTCCATTTTCTTCCTCAGATCTACAATCGTCATCGTCAATCCCGCTCCCTTATTCATGATGGCTGACTCGCTTGAACGTTTCATGTACTTGTGCGTATAACGTTCGTTGCTTGTCCCATGAATTGAGAGGGTAGCGGGCGAAAATGAGGCTTAAGGTGTACTCAAAGCTGCCACAAGGGCCGGCATTCTGAATCCATGGTCACGACACTGATTCGCCGGTCACGGGTTCAGGTGATCATCGACTAGTTCCGGCGGGATGTTGGAGGCGTTCTCCGATTGGCTTAGCTGTTTCTCTAGGCTGCGGATCCGCCTCGTCAGCTTGTATTGGCGCACGATTCCGAATATGCCGACCGCAAAACCACCCAGCAGCGAAGAACCGAGGATGACGAGAATAAGCGGGAAGTTCGCGTGCCCGAAGACGTAATCCACGGGAACGGATTCGACGTTCACGACCGCGAAGATCGCGATGACTAGGGCAAACAATAAGGATAGTATAATGGACCATTGCGTTCTCATAGGATTCCTCCTTCTTCTATTCAAAGCTATATCCATGATACACCAAAAGCCACGGGGGCAAACATCGCAAAAGGGCCGCTTCATCCGGTTAACAGCGTTTACATTGGCGCAATGTCGCAGTATGAATGGCGGGTTCGCACCTATTTTTGAGGCAGGGGCTTGTGATACGTTGTATTCAGGTAAAGAAGCAGCTCTACGCGATTGAAGAAACGCCTAAACTTTCGGCAAAGGAGCATGGTTTATGAAGACTATCAAAGTAGGCATTATCGGCAGCGGAGGAATCGCCGGTGCTCATGCGGCCGCGTATCGCAAACTCCCGTTCGTCGAGATTGTTGCCGTCGCGGATATTATTCCCGGTCGTGCCGCGCAATTCATAGAGAAGCATGGTCTGACGGATACGCAGCCGTTCGATCATCCTGACGAGCTGTTGAAGCTGGAGCTGGATGGCGTCAGCATCTGTACGCCGAACGCGTCGCATTGCCGGACTTCGGTGGATGCGCTTCGCGCGGGCAAACATGTGCTGCTGGAGAAGCCGATGTCGGTTACGCTGCAAGAGGGACTGGAGATGGTGGCAGCGGCCGAGACGTCCGGACGTATGCTGTCGATCGGCTTCCAACCACGTTACGATCCGAACATGAAACTGCTGCAGCGCATCGTGCAGAGCGGCCGGCTGGGGGATGTCTACTATGTAGAGACCGGCGGCGGACGCAGACGAGGCATGCCGGGCGGGACTTTCATCCGCAAGGACCTTGCCGGTGCAGGGGCCATGGCCGATATCGGCTGTTATTCGCTCGATATGGCGCTCAATACGATGGGCTATCCGAGACCGGTCGCGGTTTCGGCGTTTACGACGAACCATTTTGGCCGCAATCCGCTCTATCACCAGGAAGCGCACCAATTCGAGGTGGAAGACTTCGGCGCGGCGATGGTCCGATTCGAGAATGACATGGTGCTCCAGTTCAAGATTTCCTGGGCGATGCATATGGATTCGCTGGGGGCGACGATGTTCCTCGGCACGGATGCGGGATTGAAGGTGCTCCCTCATGGAACGGGGCCTTGGTCCGGCGTCTGGGATGGCAAAATCGGCGCAATGACGCTGTTCCATGATGAGTTCGGCGGACACACTGCGACCGAAGTGCCGCTGATCGGGCACAATCTCAATCTGTTCGACGAGAAAGTCCGCGACTTCGCCGAAGCGGTCCGCGACAACCGGCCGGCGCCGATTCCGGGCGACGAGATCGTCATCCAGCAGGCGATTATCGACGGTATTCTGCGTTCGGCCGAGTCGAAGCGGGAAGTATCGGTCGAGTTGCCTGCGGATGTGAAAGCTACTGCTGCCAACGCTCCGCAGGACTTGGCGATGTAAGAAGCAGGTTGCGAAAGACAACGTTCTCGAAGAACGACGATAAGGAGTCACCGTCCACTGCCGGGCGGTGATTTTTTATTTGCTGCTGCCGTTCATGAAATCTATCAACCCTTCATAGACTCTAGTAATCGGATGTTCATCGTGAAGGGAGTGTGTACTATGCTCAGTGAAAATTTGTTCACGGTCGAAGAAGCGGCGATGATCCTGAAGCAGGATGCGGGGACCGTCTACCGCTGGCTGGCTACGGGTAAGCTGAAGGGCAATCGGCGCGGCAAGCGCGGCAGCTGGGAGATCCCGGCTTCCGAATTGAAATATTGGACGGACGAGAAGCTGTCCGGTTCGGAGAAAACGATTCTGGACCTTGTCCAGCAAATAGGGATCATGCAGCGGAATGTTGAATCTGCGCAACCGAGAACGTACGGGGAGGCGCTCGAGGAAATGATGCTGTTCTTGGCCATGCAGTTCGACGTCATGCGCATGGCGAATGCATCGCAACATGTAAGAGGACGGTTTTTGGGCGAGCAGAACCGCATGGAGTTCGGCGAAGCGACTACGCTAGATCAGCTGATCGAACTCATTCAGCTGCGCCGCGAAGGGAAGCTGGGCGATGAAGAGCTCAGCGAGATTCTCGTCGAGCGGGATTGGGTAGAAGTGTATGAGCATCTGACGAATGAACTGGTGCTCGTACACGATGAGCGCAGCGACGTGCTTTTATAGGTAGGAGAGGGGGGGCCGACGGATGGCTGCCTCTTTTTCACTTCAAGGACGAACGGATTGAATTAAGTTGGTTCAAAAGATCTATTCATTATCCATAATTTCTTAAATGAAGAAGGAATTCGGATGTTATCCGCGAATAACGACCTAGTACATAATTCTCAATTCAACATCAGGAAGGACAGGGATCATGGCAAAGATGAATCAAGAGGTAATTACCAAAGCGTTAGATTGGGCTTATGAAAAAGCAGTCAACGGTCTGCCAGGCGCGGAAACTGCGCAAGAGCTTGCAGAAAACTACATGCGCAAATCGTCTTCTTTGGAAGAAGCGGCAAACTCGCTCATCAACTGGCAGATTTCGAAATCCGCTACATCCGGTTTTTTGACGGGACTGGGCGGCTTGGTCACGCTTCCCGTAGCCATACCGGCGAATCTGGCCAGCGTGCTGTATGTACAGCTGAGAATGATTGCCGCGATCGCGCATATGGGCGGATACGATCTGCGTGACGATAAAGTAAAAACCTTTGTATTTATGTGTTTATGCGGGAACGGGTTAAAAGATATTATCAAAGACGTAGGTATCGTTGTCGGCCAAAAATTAACGCAGGCAGCCATCCATCGCATCTCCGGAACGGTCATTACCAAGATCAATCAAAAAGTGGGCTTCCGCCTGCTGACGAAATTCGGTACAAAGGGCGTTATTAATCTGGGGAAAATGATTCCGCTAGCTGGCGGTATCATCGGGGGAACGGCGGATGGGATATCCACGGCCACAATCGGTAAAGTAGCCAAAAATCTGTTCCTCCAAGGAAGTCCGGACGGCGTGCCAGTGTAAGTTTCAAATGTAAGAGAGGTGTCCCTATGTTAATAGGGGACACCTCTTCTTTGTTGCTAAAGCATTAAATTATTCCCTATCATCTTCTTCAACCCGTACCGTGAGCGATTGGTCCGCAATAGGAAACCACACGATGAACGTCGATCCCTCGTTTTCCTTCGAATAGACCTCAACGGAGGCATGATGCTCATCGATGATCCATTTGGCAATGGAGAGTCCCAGTCCATATCCTGCCGTCCGTCCCCTTGAGACATCGGCCCGATAGAATCGGTCGAAGATATGGGGCAGCTCCGCCTCGCTAATGCCGATTCCCGTATCTTGCACCTTAATACCTACAGCGTGGTCACGCCGGACCCCCGATAATCGGACTTCTCCGGAAGGGGTGTACTTGAAGGCATTCTCGATGAGGATCAGCAGCAGCTGCTGGAGGTAAGCACGGTCGGCTTCAATGACGATGGTACGGAAAATATCCAGCTCGTTCTTCCATCCTGCCGTTCTTGGCAGGAGTGCCGCTTTTCTGGCCGCTTCGGCAACGATAGGGTACAGTTCCACGGGCGATTTCACGACGATCTGCCCGGCATCGCCCCTTGCGAGCGCAAGCAGATCCGTAATGAGGCGCGTCATACGTTCCGATTCATCCGAGATATCTTGAATGGCTTCCAGCGATAAGTCGATATGATGCTGCTCCACCCGGTCAGCCGACAGCTTAACCCAAAGTTTCTTCAGCAAATCACTGTTGCCGCGAACCGTCGTTAACGGCGTTCGCAGTTCATGCGAAGCATCGGCGACGAAGCGGCGCTGCGTGTCGTACGATTGATTCATGTCCAGGTAGGCTTGCTGAAGCCGTGACAACATGCCGTTGAGCGTATCGGTCAGCGTACCGATCTCGTCTTGCGCTTTGCCGCGCGGAATCCGGATGCCTAGATCTTGCCCGCCTTCAATCCGGGTTGAGGCGACTGTGACACGGTGCAACGGCTTGAGCGCTTGCCGCGAAACGTACAGGCCGAGCAAGAACGCGATCAAGAGCACGCTCACGGAGGCCAGCACCAAGATCAGCCTGAGATTGCCGAGGATTTGTTCTTCTTTGCCCGTGTAGACGCCGACCTGTAGCAAGCCGACTAGGCTGTTATCTTTCAACGTAATCGGAACGCTAAGCACCTTAAACGGTGAACCGTTAATATCTACTTTGCTGTAAGCGGCTTGAAGATTGCTGTCTGGTTCCGGATAAGCCAAGTTGTAGCCGGAATCGGCCAAATTGCTGGTATATCGGACCTGTCCGGTAATATAGTCGACGACTTGAATGATGACCTGTTTGTTCTCGATGCGAGGGGACAGATTGATCTGCAGGCTTCTCCAGAAGTCGACCGATTGCGTAATATGAATGTCTTGAACGGTACGGTCGATCGTATTCTTAATATCTTGACCGGTCGTATAACGGACGTAGCTGTATAACGCGGAACAAAGAATGACGAGCACGAGAATGAGAAGACCCATATACCATAATGTAATCCGTAGTCGAATCGTCAAGGATCTCCAAGACCTCCCAATATGCGCGAATACCCTCATATTGGATGTCAAAGCTGAAAGGAAGCTGAAATAAAGATAAAAGGGAGATTAATTTTTTAAACTTGCTTGGTCTGTAGACTCTTTACGGCTAGTCGATATAGCGTTTACAATGGTAAAAATCCGATGCTAGCGATAGGAATGCAAGGAGGGTGACGAATGCTGAAAGTAATGCTGGTCGACGATGAGCCATACGTGCGCAAAGGGTTGTGCAGTCTGATCGACTGGGAGGCTTGCGGCTATGTGGTTGCGGCTGAAGCCGATAATGGCGAAGATGCGTGGGCGATCATTCGCGCCGAGCGGCCGGACTTGGTCATTACCGATATCCGGATGCCGGTGCTGGACGGGCTGGAGCTGATTCGTCTGGTGAAAGAAGAATTGCCGGATACGGCGTTTATTATTGTAAGCGGATACAACGATTTTAGCTATGCCCAACAGGCTTGCCGGTACGGCGTACACGAATTCATCCTGAAGCCGATCGATCAGGATGAATTGACCGAGATACTGCTCCGCGTCGGCCAAAAAATCGAAGGAGCGATCGGGCAGCGTACCGAGCAGATCGAGCGGGGCAACCAGCGGATGATCGAAAGCCTCATCCGCGGAGAAGCGGATTCGCATCAGACTGCGGAATGGGCAGCAGCAGCTGGCTTGGATAGCTCGCGAGGCGCTCGGTATGTATTCGTGGAGCTGAATGACCGGCTGCTCACATTGACCGGACAAGACACGATTACAGCTTCGGGAGAAGAACGAAACCTCATTGCTCTTACCATACAGGACAGCCTTGGGCTGAAACGTCCGCCGTATCTGTATGAGCACCACGGAAGATACGGTTTCATTGCCGGGTCCGATCTGACCGCCTGGAACGGCGATATCGAATGGTACGTCCGGAAGCTCCAAGCGAACCTAAGCGAACGACTGGGCCAGACGGTGTTCGTCTATGCCGGCAAACAGGTCGCGCAACTGATTGACCTGAAGGAATCCTATATCAGCGCCAAAGAAACGCTGACCTACAAGTTCCAGGCAGACCAGGCGAAAACCGTTACGTACGAGCGAATTCAGTCGCAGTCGCTCGCTTATACGCATTTGGACGAAAGCTTGTTCAAAGCCTGGCTGCTTCGGCTCGAAGAACGCGATCGCGAGGGGCTCGCGACAGCGGGCGACGCGATCTTCCAGTCGTTCGCCGAGCAGCGGTTCGCTCCGGAAGCGGTTAAGGCGGCGATCCATCAATGCGTGCTTGGAGCGGCCTCGATCATCAAGCGGATGGGCGGCGACGAACGGACGCTGCCCACGCTTCCCGTCATTGCCCAGTGGCAAGACCAGAATGTGACGCTCGGCGCGCTTAGGCAGTTGTTCGGACAGTTCGGCAACGAAGCGGCCGAATGCCTGGGCGCTTTGCGGCAGGATCAAGGGCGCGGGAATATCCAGAAGGTGAAAGCGTATGTCGATGCCCACTATGCGAGCAACTCGATCAGCCTGAAATCGATTGCGGCCGCTTTTTTCGTCAATTCGGTTTACTTGGGCCAGTTGTTCAAGAAGACGTACGGCGTATATTTCAACGACTACGTCCTGCGGTTGCGGATTGACGAGGCCAAGCGTCTTCTCCGCCAGACCGATTGCCGCATTTATGAAATTGCCGAGCGCGTCGGCTTCAGCAACTCGGACTATTTTGTCACCCAGTTCGAGAAACTCGAGCAGATGACCCCGAGCGAATACCGTGCGACACTGCTGCGGTAACCATACGTTAGTCGAAGGGACGCAGCCGACATGAACTTGGGACTCGACAATGTACGACTTCGCAATAAGATGCTGATCGTCTTCTGTCTTGCGGTATTCGCGCCGCTGATCATAACGGATTATATCTTCTATAGTGTGACGGCAAGCAACGTCAAGGCGCAGCGGATGGCCGAGATCGAGCGCAGCGTGGAGCAGGTTAAGAACGAATTCCGTTCCGAGGTAGAGGATGCGGTCACCATCTCATCCGGTTTCTATACCGACCATCTGCTCAATGAAATTATCGAGGCCAAATACGAAAATCCCGCGGATTATATCGAAGCGTACGATTCCTATTTGCGCCGTATCTTGAACAGTTTCACGCCCGTGTATCACTCCGTGCAAGCGGTCACGATTTATGTCGACAATACAACCTTGCTCTATTCCGGAGGCATTGCGTTCATGTCCGATGAGGTGAAGCGCTCCAATTGGTACCGGCTTGCCGCGAGCAGCAAGCTGTCTCAACCGCTTCTCGTGCAGACGGGCGCGAATCCGGAACTGCTCGATACGTTCAGCATCATTCGCGAGATGGATTATTACTCCTCGCATAAGGCGGACAATAAGGTGCTGAAGGTGGATCTGCGGACGGATGCGGTGCGGAAAATTTTTACGAACGTCAATTTTCAAGGCAACTTGTATCTGTTGAATCCACGGAATGAGGTCGCCTTCAGCACCGATCCGGCATCGACCTGGGCTACGGAGCAGGTACAATTCGATCCGTCTGCGATGCCAAAGGATACGATCGTCGTCCAAGCGGACTACGCGTATATTAATTTGCTGAACGGCTGGCGGATCGTGGCGACGGTTGCGGAACACGAAGTGCTGCGCGAAGTGCAGAAGTCCCGTAACTTCATTGTATGGTCGGCTTTCGCGATCATTCTCCTCCCGACCTTGATCATCGTCTGGACGACGCGTTCGGTCAATGCGCGGATCATTCAAATCTTGAAGCAGATGAAGCGGGTGCAGACGCAAAGCTTCGAGCCGATCCCGCATGTCGAGGCCAGGGACGAGATCGGCCAGCTGGCCGCCCAGTTCAACCGGATGACTTTTACGATCAAGAGTTTGATCGACGATGTGTACGTGGCGGATATTCAGCGCAAATCGCTCGAGCTCGAACGGCGGCAGGCGCAGCTGAATGCGCTGCAAAGCCAGATTAACCCGCACTTCCTGTTCAATGCGCTGGAGACGATCCGGATGCGCAGCTTGATGAAGGAGGAGAAGGAGACGGCCAAGATCATCCATAATATGGCCAAAATCTTCCGTAACTCCCTTACCTGGAACAAAGACCGGGTCACGGTCAAAGAAGAGCTCGAGCTGGTGGTCTGCTTCCTCGAAATTCAGAAGTACCGGTTCGAGGACAAGCTGCGCTACGACATCAACGTATCGCCGGAAGTATACGGAATTACGCTGCCGAAGCTGACGTTCCTGCCGTTCGTCGAGAACGCGAGCATACACGGCATCGAATCGCTCAAGAGCGGAGGCCGAATCGCCATCGCCATCACACGCGAAGGCGACATGCTCCACTTCGTCATCGAAGACAACGGTGCAGGCATGCACGAGGACAAGGTCGCGCAGCTGCTCCGCTATCTTAAGCAGGAGGAAGCGATGGGCGAGCGCATCGGGGTGCAGAACGTCCTCTATCGAATGAAGCTGTATTACGGCGAGCGCTTCGAATTCCAAGTAGCAAGTGCACCGGGAGCAGGAACGCGCATTACGTTAGGCATACCGATCGAAATCGAACAATGAAAATAATCATTCAGGGATTGCTAAGACAGGCAATCCCTTTTGCTTTGGCCGCAGGCCAAATAAAAGGTTGAAGTAAGCGTGTCCACAAAGTGGACGTCAAGCGAGAGTCAGCACAGGGAAGCGCAACAAGCGCAAACGCACCAAGTCACCACCCCAAGGCAACAAAGTAACGAACGAAGCCCGAAAGCAGAGCTTTGTCTATTGCAGCAGATCGCGTGTTCTACACCATGCGATATGCTGCACAGACAAAAGCGGGCATACCACGAAAGGACACATCGAAGACGGCCGCGTACCGAGTCACGCTGCTTACGGGTGTCCAGAGGGCGGTTGCCCTCTGGTTCTCCTCCGATGGAGGGGGAAGGGGGAGGCGAAGTAAAGGGTTTGGTGTAGCCGAAATAGGGTGTTCCAAGGGCGAAGCCCTTGGTCCTTAGGGTGTTCCAAGGGCGAAGCCCTTGGTCCTTAGGGTGTTCCGAGGGCGAAGCCCTTGGTTCCTGGGTGTCCAGAGGGCGAAGCCCTTGGTCCTTTAGGTGTCCAGAGGGCGAAGCCCTTGGTTCCTGGGTGTCCAGAGGGCGCCAGCCCTTTGGCTCTACTCCCCGGGAGTAGAAAAGCGAGGCCCACAATCTATAATTATTGGAGTAGAAACTAAAGTTTGTTGGGTTAGCGAAGTCGCCAATCCTATCTATACTAAGAAATGTAAGGGATTACATTCGGAAAGGGGAACACAAGCTTGATCAAGAAAAAGAGACTTCTGCTTACCGCAATGATCGTGGCCATGACGGCCGTGACGGCCTGCTCCAATAATTCCGGCACGAACAACAACACGGAGGCGGGAACGAATTCGGGGGGCAACGGCAATCAAGCCGCGACCACAACGGAACAATCGAAGGTACAAGAGAAAGTCACGTTCAGCGTCTTCAACGCAGCAGGCGCTGCCAAGGACATCAACTCCAACGAAACGACAATCGGTAAACTGCTCGAGGAACAGACAGGCGTAAACTTCAAGATGGAACATCTGGTCGGCGACATTAACACGAAGATCGGAACGATGATCGCTTCCAACGATTATCCGGATCTGCTGATCCCGGATGCGGCGATCGACAAAGTCATCGACGCAGGCGCGTTCATCCCGCTTAACGACCTTATTGATAAATTCGGCCCGAACATCAAGCGCGTATACGGCCCATATATGAACCAAATGAAAGCAGCCGACGGCAACATTTACTTCATTCCGTTCTCCAACGTCGTCGGCGAATATATTCCAAGCCCATCCATCGACCAAGGCGCATTCTGGGTACAGCGCCGCGTGCTGAAGGAAGCCGGTTATCCGAAGATCAAAACGCTCGACGAGTACTTCGATATGGTCAAGAACTACGTGGAGAAGCATAAGGACGAGAACCTGACCGGCTTCATCTCGCTGACGCACGACTGGCGCTTCTTCGCGACGAGCAACCCGCCGATGCATCTGGCCGGTTTCCCGAACGACGGCAACGTCACGATCGACATGAGCACGTTCGACGCGAAAGTGTACGCGGACAAAGATTCGACGAAGAAATGGCTGCAGAAGCTGAACGACGTGAACGCGCAAGGGCTGTTCGACAAGTCGTCCTTCGTCGATAACTACGACCAATACCTGGCCAAGCTGACCAGCGGCAAAGTCGTCGGATTCTTCGATTACGGCTGGCAAGTCGGCAATGCGACGAACGCGCTGAAAGATGCGGGCAACGACGATCTGCGCTACTTCCCGCTTCCGGTGACGTTCGACGCGAACACGAAGGATCAATACCTCGATCCTCCGGGCTTCACGAGCAACCGCGGCATCGGCATTACGGTCAGCGCCAAGGATCCGGAGCGCATCATGCAATTCCTGGACAACTTGCTGACGGACGAGAATCAGATTTTGTCCAACTGGGGTATCAAAGGCGAGACGTATGAAGTGGACGAGAACGGCCGCTTCTACCGCACGGAAGAGCAGATCGCGAAGATCGACGAATCGTTCCGCGAAACGTTCGGGTTCAAATACTTCGAGTGGAACTGGCCGAAATACGGCAACGGCTCCTCGCTGCCTGACGGTAACTCGGTAGCGCCTGGCCGCCAGGCGGAAGTGTTCCAGATGTCGCTGACCGAAGGCGACAAGACGATTCTCGAGAAATACGGCGCGAAGACGTATGCGGACCTGTTCGCCGCTCCGGATGACCGTCCGTGGTTCCCGGCATGGAGCTTCTCCAAGGAGCAAGGATCCGACGCCCAAATCTGGGAGACGAAGAAGGACGAGCTGACGAAGAAATACTTCCCTAAGCTGGTACTGGCGAAGCCGGAAGAATTCGAGTCGATGTGGACCGAATATCTGGATCAATTCAGCAAGCTGGATACCGCCGCTTATGAGAAGTGGACGACGGATGAAGTGAAGAAACGCATTGAGCTTGCGCAAACGAAGTAACGGCAAGTAGGCGCTAGCTAGGAGAGGCCGGACGGCGCATGAAGCGACCGGGCCGGCCTTTCCTATACCTTCAAGCAGCTGTAAGCCATCAGATTGGTCGGTCCATGCGGCTTCCTGGTCTTGCGACCATGCACGCAAACCGCTGACCTAGAGAGAGAAGGGAGAGAACATAATGGCAAAAGAAGCATCACCAGGCATTCAAACGACTACGCCTAAACCGCAGACGTCGCACATACCGTTATTCTTCAAAAAGCTGGTTCAGCAGCGAGTGCTTCTGCTGATGTCGGCTCCGTTCCTAATCTGGCTGTTCATCTTCAAATACTTGCCGCTGTGGGGCTGGACGATCGCATTCCAGGACTTCAAGCCGGCCAAATCGTTCTCCGACCAAAAATGGGTAGGCTTCGAGCACTTCAAGATGCTGTTCCAAGACGAGAAATTCATTCAGGTGCTGCGCAACACGCTGGCGATGAGCACGATCAATCTGGTGCTCGGATTCGTTACCGCGATTGTCCTTGCCCTGCTGCTGAACGAGCTGCGGTTCGTACTGTTCAAACGCCTCGTGCAGACGGTCAGCTATTTACCGCATTTCATCTCCTGGGTTGTCGCCGCGAACATTATCGCGACCGCTCTTTCGCCGGATAACGGCATCGTCAATGAACTCCTGATGTGGCTGGGCGTAATCAAGGAACCGATTCTGTTCCTTGGGATTCCGGAATATTTTTGGGGCATTAACGGACTGAGTGAAGTATGGAAGAACGTCGGCTGGAACACGATCGTGTACCTGGCCGCGATGACGATGATCGACCCGGCCCAGTATGAGGCCGCGGAGATCGATGGCGCAGGCCGCATCCAGCGGATCTGGCATATCACGCTTCCCGGCATTAAACCAGTCATCATCGTACTGCTGATCATGAACATCGGGTACTTGCTGGAATCTGGCTTTGAGCCGCAGTATTTGCTCGGTAACGGGATGAACGTGGATTACTCGGAAAATCTGGACATCTTCGTCCTCAAATATGGCATCGCAATGGGCAACTTCTCCCTCTCGGTTGCCGCCGGCATGTTCAAGACCGTGATCAGCTTCATTCTGCTGTTCGCCGCCAACTACACAGCCAAGCGGATGGGAGAATCCAGGCTGTTCTAATTCGTCTGACAAAGGAGGTCCGCTAGCATGGCGAACATCATGACAAGCAATACCGCAAGCACGGAAGGCAAGAAGCGCCGCTTGCGCGGGGGAGGCCGTTACGGCTCCCTCGGCGACCGAGTATTCGATACGTGCAACATCATCTTTATGCTGCTGCTGATGGTAGTCACCTTATATCCGTTCGTGAATACGCTCGCCGTCTCCCTGAACAACGCGACCGATTCGATCCGAGGCGGCATCTATCTCTGGCCAAGGGAATTCACGCTGCAGAACTACAGCTATGTGTTCAACGAAGCGACCATTCTCGGCGCGACGTTCATCTCGATCATGCGTACGGTGATCGGCACCATCGTAACGGTCTTCTGCTCGGCGATGGTCGCTTACACGATCAGCCGTCCGGACTTCGTGCTGCGCAAGTTCATTACGATCGCCTTTATTCTGACCATGTATTTCAACGGCGGTCTGATCCCGAACTTCCTGTTGATCCGCGACCTTGGCATGATCAACAGCTTCTGGGTCTACATCATTCCCGGCATTATCGGGGTGTTCAATCTGATTATCATCCGCTCGTTCATCGAAGGATTGCCGGAGAGTATTCTTGAGTCGGCCCGGATCGACGGCGCCGGCGACTTTACGACATTCGCCAAGATCGTGCTGCCGCTCTCGCTTCCGGTGCTCGCAACGGTAGCGCTGTTCACGGCAGTCTGGCAGTGGAATTCCTGGTTCGACGTTTTCTTGTACAACTCGTCGGAGATTAAGCTCAGCACGCTTCAATATGAGCTGCAGAAAATTTTGCAGAACTCCAATGCGTCCATGAGCGCCAAGAGCGCGGGGGATGCGTTCGCCAATGCGGATAATGCCAATGCGAACATGGTGACGCCGTTCTCGATTCGCGCAACGATGACGATCGTGGCCAGCGTGCCGATCATTCTGGTGTACCCGTTCCTGCAGAAGTATTTTGTCAAAGGGATGACGGTAGGCGGCGTAAAAGGCTAAGAACAAGGCAAATCATGCAAAGGGGCGTGCAGGAATGCAGCCCCTTTCTTAATCTTGATAGGGAGGCATTTACCATGATGAATCTACCGAAGCTTCGTGAAGCATTTGCTGGCGATTTTTTGATTGGCGCAGCGGTGAACGTGCGCACGATTGAGTCGCAGCAGAAGCTGCTTGCAGATCAATATAACAGTATCACCGCTGAGAATGAAATGAAGTTCGAGCTCGTCCATCCGGATGAGGATCGTTACACGTTCGAGCAAGCGGACCGTATTGCTGCTTTTGCGCGGGAGCATGGGATGAAGCTGCGCGGGCATACGCTGGTGTGGCATAACCAGACGCCGAACTGGGTATTCGAGCAAGGCGATGGCGCAGCTGACCATGATACGCTGCTGGCTCGGATGCGCGGTCACATTCAGACCGTGGTTGGCCGATACAAGTCCGATGTCTACTGCTGGGATGTCGTGAATGAAGTTATTGCGGATGAGGGTCCCGAGCTGTTGCGTTCGAGCAAGTGGCTCGAGATTACCGGAGAGTCATTCATTGCCAAGGCGTTCGAATATGCGCATGAAGCGGACCCGAATGCGCTGCTGTTCTATAATGACTACAACGAGACGAACCCGGCGAAGCGGGAGAAAATCTTCAAGCTCGTGCAATCGCTACTTGCACAGGGGACGCCGATCCATGGGATCGGACTGCAAGGGCACTGGAATCTGTACGGTCCGCCGATCGACGAGATTCGAGAAGCCTTCGAGCGCTATGCATCGCTTGGGCTTAAGCTGCAAATTACGGAGCTCGACCTGTCGATGTTCGCCTTCGATGACCGCAGAACCGATCTTACGGCTCCTACAGCGGAGATGCTGGAGCTGCAAGCTGAGCGGTACGAAGAGATCTTCCGCTTGTTCCGCGAATACCGCGACGTACTGACTTCGGTGACTTTCTGGGGGGCCGCGGACGACTACACCTGGCTGGACTACTTCCCGGTGCGCGAGCGCAAAAACTGGCCGATGCTGTTCGATGCCAACCATCAGCCGAAGGAAGCTTATTGGCGCGTGCTGCGGGCAGCCGGGGCAGAAGGGGAGGTCCGCCCATGAACGGACATGGTTATCAGGCTTGGCTGCAAGTTGAAGGATTGAATCGGATGGAACTGTCCACCGAACTTAAAGGATGCTATGAGAAGCTGCTGTCTCATATTGTTATCACGGATCTGACGCTGACTTCCCATCCGGCTGCTGCGACGGCTGTTGATGAACTGAAGAAGCTCGCGGAAGCGAGATTCGGGATAACGCCAGTCGTAGCGAGCAGTGCTGAGCTGGGAGCAGGCATTCGATTGACCGTATCGGATACGAGCGATTTCAATCCAAACGAAGAAGCGTTACTCGGCGAAGAAGGATATCGGTTATCGGCAACGAGTATCGGTCAAGAAACAGGTCGACTGACCGTGACTGGCGGTTCGCCAGCCGGATTGTTGTATGGGACTTTTCATGTGATCCGTCTATTGCTAGCCGGGGAAGACGTTAGCATGCTTCAGCTCGTCGAACGGCCGGCGAACCCGCTACGGCTCATGAATCAATGGGATAACGCCGACGGCTCGATCGAACGCGGCTATGCGGGCAATTCCATCTTCTATGAGCAAGGCCGGATCCATGCAGATCTGAGCCGCGTGCGGGACTATGCCCGGCTGCTCGCGTCGGTGGGCGTCAACGGCATCTCGATCAATAATGTGAACGTCCACGCCGTCGAGACGACGTTTATCCAACGGCACATGATGCCGGAGATGGCGCGAATCGCAGCTATCTTCAGGGCTTATGCCATCAAGCTGTATTTAAGCGTCAACTTCGCGAGCCCGGTTGAGCTTGGCGAGCTGAGGACAGCTGACCCGCTCGAAAATGATGTTCGCAACTGGTGGGCTGCACGCGCCGAAGAGCTGTATGCCATGTTACCGGATTTCGGCGGCTTCCTCGTCAAGGCCGATTCCGAGCATCGCCCAGGCCCGTTCACTTACGGGCGGGACCATGCCGACGGCGCGAACATGCTCGCGGATGCGCTTGCTCCGCATGGCGGGATCGTCGTCTGGCGCTGCTTCGTTTACAACTGCACGCAGGATTGGCGAGACAGGAGTACGGATCGGGCGAAGGCGGCCTACGACCATTTTACCCCGCTCGATGGGCGATTCCGGGACAATGTCGTGCTGCAGATCAAGAACGGACCGATGGACTTCCAGGTTCGGGAGCCGGTCTCGCCGCTGCTCGGGGCGATGCCCCGCACGAATCAGATCATTGAATTCCAGGCGGCTCAAGAATATACGGGACAGCAGCGGCATCTCTGTTATCTCGTCCCGCAATGGAAGGAAGCCTTGTCGTTCGAAACGTATGCCCAAGGCGAGGGCTCAACCGTAAGTCGTGCCGTCAGTGGACAGCTGCATAACCGGCCGCTTGGCGGTATCGCGAGTGTATCCAATATTGGCGACGATGCTTTCTGGACGGGGCATCCGCTAGCGCAGGCGAACTTATACGGCTATGGCCGACTGGCTTGGAATCCGCAGCTCACCTCCGAGGAGATTGCAGACGAATGGACTAAGCTGACGTTCGGCTCGTCGGAGCAAGCGCGGACCGTAATCCATCAGATGCTGATGAGCTCGTGGCCGATCTACGAAAGTTACACGGCGCCGCTCGGCGTCGGCTGGATGGTGACGCCGCATACGCATTACGGTCCGGACGTCGACGGTTATGAATATTCGCGATGGGGGACCTATCACTTTGCGGACAGGTCGGGAATCGGCGTGAATCGTACGACAGCAAACGGCACCGGCTATACGGCGCAGTATCGCGAGCCTCATCGTTCCGGCTATGAGTCGGTCACAGCATGCCCGGATGAGCTGCTGCTATTCTTCCATCATGTGCCGTACGAGCATCGGCTTCACAGTGGGAAAACGATCATTCAGCATATCTACGATACGCATTTCGAAGGCGCAGAAGCAGCCGCTCAATTGCTCCAAGCGTGGACTGGCCTCGAAGGATTCATCGATTCGGAGACCTATGCCCGCGTGCAATCCCGGCATGAGGAACAGGCTGCACACGCTACTCACTGGCGCGATGTCATCAACACCTACTTCTACCGCAAATCCGGCATAGCGGATGAGCGGGGAAGGAAAATCTATTAACAAACCGGCCTCTCTCGCCATACGGAACGAGAGAGGCCGTTATTTATTTTTCCGTTATAATGGCTCCGCAATACACCTGATACTGATTGCCGCCGAGACTCTTGGACAAATACATGGCAGCATCTGCATGGCGCAGCAGTTCCTCTCTTGTGCGCCCGAGCAGCGGATAGCTGGCCGCCCCAACACTTCCAGACACATGGACCGAATGTTGAGCCAGCTCAAAAGGAGCAGCCAGCTCGGTGACAATGCTCGCAAGCACTTCCTCTAGCCCGCTGTTCGTAACATAACGCAGCATGACCGTAAATTCATCCCCGCTCAATCGCGATACGAGCGCCTGCTGCCCTTTGACAGCTCGGCTAAGCCGCCTGGATACCTCATAGATGAGCCGGTCCCCAATACCATGTCCATAGCGGTCATTCACGGATTTGAAATGATCGACATCGATAAAGATGACGGCAAGCTGTTCGCCAGACGCGGAGGCTGCTTCGACGGCATGATCAAGCTGGCGGATGAACATCCTTCTATTCGGCAATGCGGTCAGCTCATCATGGTTGGCCATATGGTCGGTATGACCGAGTGCCAACTGAAGTTTGGACATGAGCATGCGGTTCTCGTTGATGACCGCAACTTGACGGAGCAGCATGAGCAGCAGGGCGATGAGCACGCCAATGAACAGTTGGTCGCGGTGCAGCTTATATTCGTAGACGAGCAGTCCCACCATGAAGAAAAAGCCGGTATACGGCAGAATGGCCCGCTTAAAATTATACATTTCGCTTTTGTTTCGCCTAAGCTGGGTCGAAGAGCCAGCGGATCTCGACGATGTTTCTCCGCGAGGGCGATCGAAGGAGTACAAGCCCGCAAAACCGATCAGCAAGATGCCGATATCCCAGATCAGGTCCAGCCATCCGCCGGCGATGAAGGTGCCGACCGCCAGTTGGTACATATAGAAGGCATCGGCGACGACGAACATGACCATGCCGGTCAAAATGTAGGCGAGAACCGTCGTTTCGTACCTAGTCACGATCCGATAGCTGTATACCGCATGGAGGATGCAGAATAAGATGCCCAGGTCCGACAACGGATAGATGACATTCGTAATGACGCCGAGCATCGTCATATTCGTCAGCATCAGCTGGATATTCGGAATAATGATGAATTTCAAGCTGAGCGTCACTAGAATGACCATCATAATGACCGAGTCCAACATAAAACGAATGCCTCGGAAATGGTTTTTCTCTTGGAGCAGCAGCAGGACGAGGGCCATGAAAAACATAATCGTCTGCATATTCCACAGCAGGTCCGCCCCATACGTGATCCCGCTGGGTAAATTGAACCAGACGCTAGCGTAATAGATCAGGTTGGCCAAGGAATAACTGGCAGATCCCAGCATAATGAACATCCAGAATTTTCGAAAGTTGCCTTGCTTGTATCGGACGGTTAGGACGTTCAGCGCAACCGCGAATACGGTAGGGATGAAGAGAAGAATCGTCTTGAGGGTGAGATTTGTCGGATATTGCAGCATGAGCAAGATGGTCACGCAGATATAGAGGGTGATAATAACTTGAAGGGGCTTTCTCCATGCTAACAAAGGCATATGCGACTTCCTTCTTGATGACTAAATTATAGGTCTAATTACCCGATATTATAGGTGAGAAATAGACCGATTGTAAATCAATTTCCAATTGGTATTTATTGACGTCCCGAGAAGCTACTTCAATGCGTATTGACAAACGGAGAGAAGGATTATATGGTTTAAGTGCACTAGTGAGATAGTGCACTGGTTCAATGGAGTAAGGGAGGTGGCATATTGCAGCTGGATTTTAACAGCCCCAAACCGATTTATTCGCAAATGGTGGATGAAGTGAAGAAGGCGCTCGCCAGAGGCGAACTGTCGCCAGGGGATAAGATACCTTCGCATAAGGAGCAAGCCCAGATATCCAAGGTCAATCCGAATACGGTGCAGCGGGCTTATCAAGAGATGGAGCGGGAAGGACTGACGGAAACATTGCGGGGACAAGGCACATTCATACGTAAAGATCCGGCGCTGCTCGTCCATATTCGATCCGAGATGGCGCAGGCTGCCGTGCGGCAATTCATAGAGGAGATGCAGGGGCTCGGCATAGAGCCGGAAGAGACCGAGCGCATGCTGCGCCGGCACCTGTACCAAGAGGAGGAGGGGTAATTCGTGCAGACGGACGGCAATCCATACATGATCGAGCTCACCGCTATACATAAACGTTATTTGCTCAAACAGGCGCTCACCGATATTGATCTTCAAATCCGTACAGGTACCATCGTCGGCTTACTGGGCCCGAACGGTAGCGGCAAGTCGACGCTGATGAAGATGATCGCCGGCTTGATCTATCCCACTTCCGGCATGATTCAAGTCGCCGGGAGAACGCCGGACGTGCACAACAAGAAGCATATCGCCTATCTGCCCGAGATTGACCATCTCTACGGCTGGATGACGGTCGCGGAGACGCTGCGCTTCCTCTCCGGTTTCTATAGCGACTGGCAGGCGGACAAAGCTGCGGCATTAATGGAAACGCTCGAGCTTGACGGCAAGCAGAAGATGCGCAATCTATCGAAGGGCATGCGCGCAAGGTTGAAACTGATTACGGCTTTCGCCCGCAATGTCCCGCTCATTCTGCTCGATGAACCGTTCTCCGGCATCGATCCTCCGTCGAGGGCGAAGATTATCCGCTCCATCATCTCGGAGTTTCAGTCCGAGGAACAGACGATTCTGTTATCGACTCACACGGTCAGCGAGTCGGAACCGATGTTCGACGATGTTATTTTTCTGCATCAAGGTCGCGTGAAACTGTTCGATTCCGCAGAGAATCTCCGTTCGACCTACGGATGCTCGCTCGAGAATATATGGGAGAAGGTGTATACGTAGATGGCTTTCCGCAGGTTATATGGGAAGGAATGCAGGAGCATCGCACCGGTGTTCGGCGTATGCGCGCTCATCATCGTTATTCTTCATTTCTTCATTCTCTCCAAAACCAACGTATGGGATGACGACGTCGTCTTCATCACCTCCTTGTTCATGCCTTTCTTGTTCGTCTCCATGCTTGCGGTCGGGACGGGGTACTATCAACTGCATAGTGAATGGCGGACGAACTCAATCTATTTGCTCCTGTCCTTGCCAATCAGGGGATGGGCTGTACTGGTCGCCAAATTGTCGGCGGTCCTTACCGCCTTGATGCTAACGCTGGCTGTTACGGGAATAAGCTTCGCCATCATCCTGCTGCACGCCATCTGGCCGGAATTCAAGGAGAGCGCGGAGATATTCGAATCATTCCCGCTGTTTCTCAACCTGACGGCCAACAGCTTCTGGATCTACACGCTGCTCGTCTGCTTCGTGCTCGTCCTGATCCAGTTCGCTTACCTGTGCGGCCAACTCGTTCATCGGTTCAAATGGCTGGTCGTCACCGGTGCTTTCCTGGCTGCATTAAGGCTGGTTCTCCGCGTAAGTCCGCTTCTATCCCAGCTGCTGCTATGGCTGCCGGACGTCTACTTCGGGGGCGAGAATTACGATGTGTTGTACTTGCATAGCGGCCCGTTCCTGGTGCTGCTGCTCTTCACGATCGTCCTTACATGGCTGAACGGCTATATATTCCAGAAGGTCGTGGAGGTGTGAGGATGACAACGCAGGCCCAAAAAATGCTGCTTATCGCCGTAATCGCCGTTCTCCTCGCCGGTCTTGTCGTAGACATCTCGGTGAGGAAGTTCGAAATCTTCGAGAGCGTCGGAAGGCAGTTCGTGAATGAACAGCGGACGAATGAGTATGAAGACGCGCATCGCGCCATGACGGCGCAATCCGAGCGGCAGCTGAAGTTAGACAGTAAGACGATTACAGGCATCGAACTGTCGCATACGTCCGGCAAGGTCGAAATAAGACGTGCGGCGGGACGAATGATCGAACTGAAGGCCGCGATCACGGCTACGGGCTCCACGCAAGAAGCGGCGGATCTAAAGAGCAAGGCTGTGCAGGTCGAGCAATCGGTGAAGGATGGCAAGCTGACATTCACGTTATCGGCTGACGGCAAACCTGTCGATTCGGTCGCCGTTCAGGTGGATTATGAGCTGCTCCTTCCGGAAGGGCTGAAGCTGCAGGTGAACAGCGAATACGGCATTGTCTCCGTACAAGGCGTGAAGAGCGACATCGAAGCCGTATCCAAGAGCGGCATGCTCGAAATATCGGACACGAGCGGCAAGCTTGACTTGAGTTCGTACTCCGGCAATGTATTGTTGACCCGGATTACAGGCGATATCGATCTGACTACCGACTTCAGCGATGCGATGATCGAGGGGATTACCGGCGATCTGGACTTGAGGACCGTCAATGGTCAGTCGGTCGTTAAGCGCGTCGATGGCGACGTAACGAGCGACTCGAGATACGGTTATGTGAACTTGCATGATATTGCCGGGTCCGCGGCGATGACGTCGCTCGCCACCGATCTGCTGCTCGACGGCGTACGCAGTGATATGCGAGTGAAGGCTGACGATGGAGAAATTACGGTCCTGCTGGCAGCCGAGATCGGTTATGCGCTCTGGCTGGAGACGCAGGACGGCGGCATCATTACGACGCTTGCCGGGAGCGAGCAGACAGAAGGGAATAAGGAACGCATGACAAGCAAGGTTGGCGATGGGTCGCAGCGTGTCGAAGTCCGTGCGGTAGCGGCGAACATTATCGTTCACCATGCTTCGAATGAATAGGCAATCGACCATCTAACTAGGGGGATGAGGTACATGGCTAATGAGCCGATCGTAAGTCTTCGTCAGGTGACGAAGCGCGTGGGCCGCAAGACGCTTATCGACAACTTGACTTTTGAAGTGCCGCAAGGCGAGATCTTCGGGTTCCTCGGTCCGAACGGCGCGGGCAAGACGACGACCATTCGGATGATGGTCGGGTTGATGGCGATCAGCGAAGGCGAGATCAGGATTAAAGGGAAGAACATTAAGACCGAGTTCGAGCAGGCGATCCGCCACGTAGGCGCGATTGTCGAGAATCCGGAGATGTACAAGTTTCTGACCGGCTATCAGAACCTCATTCACTTTGCGAGGATGGTGCCGGGCGTAACGAAGGAACGGATCGATGAGGTCATCGCCTTGGTCAAGCTGGAAGACCGCATTCACGATAAGGTGCGCAAATATTCGCTCGGCATGCGGCAGCGGCTTGGCGTCGCCCAAGCACTGCTCCATCGCCCGTCGCTGCTTATCTTGGACGAACCGACGAACGGCCTCGACCCTGCGGGCATCCGAGAGCTGCGTGATTATTTGCGCCATCTGACGCGAACCGAAGGCATTACGGTTATCGTCTCCAGCCATCTGTTGTCGGAGATGGAGCTGATGTGCGACAGCGTCGCGATCTTGATGCACGGCAAGCTGGTCGACGTGAAACCGATCGGCGATTTCATCGGCGGGAACGAACAGGCGCAGACCTATTTGATCGAAGCGACGCCGGCAGAACAAGCGTTGGGAGAAATCAAAGCGATCGTAGGCGTGCAAGGCGTGGAGATGACCGATGAAGGGTTGCTGGTGACAGCCGTGCGGGATCAGATTCCGGCTATCCTCGCTCATTTGATGCGTCAAGATATTCAGATTTATGGCGTCAGGGCTGTTCGCCAATCGCTGGAAGACAGGTTCTTGCAGATTACTGGAGGTGAGCAGGTTGGTTAATTTGATCCGCAACGAGAATATGAAGCTGTACCGCCGCTGGCGGACATGGGTGATGGTCGGTTTCATGATCGCGGCTGTCTTGGTGGGCAGTTTCGTCGAATGGTATTATGACAGTTCGGACGCCAGCTGGCGTAACGATGTTATCGAGCAGCAGCAGGACATGCAAGCGGTATTGAGCGACCCTGAGCTTGATCCGGAATCGCAGGTCTACTACAAAGATCAGCTTGCGATTATCGATTATCGTCTCACCCATGACATTCGGCCGGAGCCGGGCACGATGTGGGACGGCATCAACGGTTCGGCCTCGCTCTTCATCTTAATTACGTTATTCACGGTCATCGTCGCCGGAGATAGCTTAGCCGGGGAATTCACGGCCGGGACGATCAAGTTGTTGCTCATTCGCCCCGCTAGCCGTCTGAAGATTCTGATTTCCAAGTATCTATCGATGATCCTGTTCGGTTTCGGGCTGCTTATTATCCTCTTCGTCGTCTCGGTGCTCGTGAATGGTCTGCTCTATCAATTCAAGGCGATCGATCTGCCGCTCTTGACCGTGAATGGCGAGGGGGTCGTCGTGGAGAAAAGTATGGTAGCCAATCTGTGGCAGACCTATCTTCTGAACGGCGTATCTACGATTATATTCGTCACGATGGCGTTCATGATCTCATCCGCTTTCCGCAGCAGCGCCATGGCGATCGGAATCTCGATCTTCTCGCTGTTCGCCGGCACGATCGTGCTCGAGCTGCTGCAGCGCTATGAATGGAGCAAGTACTTGCTCTTCGCGAATCTCGATCTGTCCCAGTATTTGAGCGGGCGGCCTTATCAAGATGGCATGACGCTGTCATTCTCCGTTATCGTGCTGGCGTTGTATTTCATTCTCTTCAATCTGGTCTCATGGCTCGTATTCACGCGCAGAGACGTAGCAGCTTAACGTATAGCGCCATTGTTTCTTCTTGAAAAAGCTCCCTTGCGGGGCTTTTTTTGCGTATCCGATGTTATGATATTCCCATATCCGTCGATCCTAATAACACGATTGCAGTCAGAAAGGTGTGAGAGCCGCCCATGCTATTCTCGCCCATCAAGCCGATGCTTCTTACAAGCGGTGAAGAACCGTTCGACGACATCGAATTCCTGTTCGAACCCAAGTGGGACGGCATCCGTTTGCTGCTGCACAAGCAAGGGGATCGGCTAGAGGCTTATACGCGCAGCGGCCGATTGGTGACGGACAAGTTCCCGGAACTGCGCGAAGCAGCCGCCGCCATCGGCGGACATACGGCCGTGCTTGATTGTGAAGGCGTATGTTTGCGCGGGAGCCGCTCGGCGTTCGATGATTTTGCCTATCGGTGCCGGTTAAGCGACGCTATGAAAATCCGATCGGCGCTCACTACGCATCCGGCAACTTTCGTCGTCTTCGATGTGCTGCGCTCGACGATAGAGCATCTGAAGGAACCGTTATTGGAGCGCAAAGCGCGGCTGCAACTTATGCTGACCGTCTCTAACGTGATCGTGCCGTCTGCTTATATCGCAGAGCAAGGCCGGGCGCTCTATGCATGGACGCGGGAGCAGGAGATGGAGGGCATCGTCGCCAAGCGCGCGTCGTCCTGCTACAAGGTGAACACCGTCTCGCAAGATTGGATTAAGATCAAGCATGCCAAGCGCATTGACGCGATCATTCTCGGCTATCGCACGGAGCCCCGGTTCGGGCTTGTTATTGGGCTGCATTTTCGAACGGTCCGCAACAAGCCGGTTGGCATAGTCGAATCGGGGATCAGTGAAGCAGCCAGAAAGGAATTCCTGGCGCTTGCCCATCCCCTGCATACTTCATCGGACGGGCGCACGCAATGGCTGGAACCGTTACTTGTGTGCACCATTCAATATCGGGACCGTTCCGATACGCATCAGCTGGGAGATACGGAGTTCATCGGTTTTCGCTTCGATAAGCGGGTGGAGGACTGTTCCTGGTCGTATTAAGGTTATGGAAGGAGTGAACGTGGGGCCGGCATGGCTGGGTATCGCTGGATCCCGCGTCAGCAGGCACTAGGCGGTTAAGCCCGTTAAGCAAGGAGAAGGCTCGCGGCACGGATGATCAACATCCATGGCTTGCGGGCTATTTTTGCGCACAAGAAACATGCAGGAGTCCTAAATTTAGATGAAATCCATCAAGGGCAAGCAGGAATATAAGAATGCCATGTCGAAAAATGATTCTCAATGTCGAATTTACGAACGGTATCTTATATTCAACACGAGAAGTCACTTCAACCAGATAGGAACGATCCTGATGACAACTCAACACTTACTTAGCAGAATACGCCCTATTCTTGCGGCTATTGTGCTGTATATCTGCGCCTTGTTAACGAACATATACACGCTTCCCCTCGGTTTTGGTCTCCATTATTTATTCGATTCGTTGTTTCTGTATATTGCGCTGCTGCTATTCGGCACGAAGCGGGCGGCACTCCTTACCATTGCCGTGTACATGACCACTATATTTGTGTTCGGGAACAATTTTTTATATTTTCTAGCGATCCTAATGATTTTGTTTACAGGTCTATATCGCAAGATGAAGGTCCCGTATTTGTTGTTAAGCAATTTACTGTTCTGGTTAATTCCCGGATGGATTATTATCGCAGTACCGTTCTACATGGACAGCGGGGAATTGGGCCTCAGCTGGCTCGTCTTCTTGTTCAAATATGTGCTTAATACGTCTTTCAACAGTCTTATCGCAGAGATTATCGTGTTCTATTTGCCGCTGCATCGTCTTGCCGGGATTAAGGGAAGAGAACGGGGCCAGCTTTCGCTTAACCGGCTTGCTTTCCATACCAGCATGCTTATGGTCGTGTGCCCGTTCATGATTTTCATCTTTATCTACAGCATACACAATCGCAACTACGTAACGCAGAACTACGAAATGAAGCTCACGACGATTCATCAGAATTTGCGTCATGATTACATTCAGTGGCAATCGATGGAACCATTGCCGAATGAATTATCGATTCCGACTCCGATGAAACCCGGCATGCAGCGAATGAGTGAACTGCATGGCGTCCGAATTTATATTCTCGACGCCTCTGGGCATATCGTCTACACCACGGACAAAACGGAGCCCGTCGGCCAGCAATGGAGCAAATTGCAAGCAGGGCGTTGGGGGAAGGAAGGGCCGTCCTTTTATATGTGGCAGCCGGCTAAAGGCTCCAAATTGGTCATGACGAATGAATGGAATGAATCGAGTTTCGTCTATAGGGGACCGCTCGGACCGCGTGAACTGCATCTTGTCATCGAGCAGCCGACGGAATCGGGCATGATCGACCAACGGAAGATTCAAGCGTTAACCTATGCGATCGTTATTGCGTTCATTGTACTGTCTGCAGTAGCGAATCTGCTGCTTTCCCGCTACTTGCTCTTCATGCTGTACAAGCTTGCCACGATGACCAAGGGGTTGCCGGAACGGCTAAGACGCGAGAAAAATATTCCTTGGCCGACGTCGCCGTTCGTTGAGATGCGGTGGCTGGTCGCCAACTTCCAGACCATGTCCGGCGAGCTGCTTGCCATGTTCCACGAAACGCAGGTCATGAATGAACGACTGCAGAAACAGACCGAGCAGCTGCATCGACTGGCGCATTATGATATGCTGACGAATCTGCCGAATCGCCTCCATTTTAACGTGGATATGCAGCAATTGCTTAGCGAGCTGAGAGGCGCTGCTGCCAGCAGGGGAATTGCCGTGCTGCTGCTCGACTTGGACCGCTTCAAGCAGGTGAACGATTCGATGGGCCATCACGCGGGCGACCAGCTGCTGCTGGAGGTCGGGCAGCGCTTGACTAACGCATTGCCGGATCAAGGCATCTACCGACTGGGCGGGGATGAGTTCGTTATTATCGTGCGTTTCGATGAAATGGGCGAGGTGGAATCCGCTGCCGGCAATGTGCTCGAGGCGCTGAGCAAGCCGATTTATTTGCATTCGCATGAGATCTTCGTGAAGACGAGCATCGGCATCGCAATCTGCAACGATCCGGCCATGACGATCGATATGGTTCTGAGGCAGGCGGATGCGGCGATGTATCATGCGAAGGAAAAAGGCGGTCATCAGCCGGCCGTCTATACCGCAATGTTAGACCGCAAGTCGCTTGATCGGTTGCAGCTGGAGCATGCGCTTCATCACGCGATCGCCCACAACGAGTTCATGCTGCTGTTCCAGCCGAAGGTAAGCAGCGCGACCGGCGCGATTACCGGCGCTGAGGCGTTGATCCGCTGGAACCATACCGAACGGGGCATCGTGCCGCCGGACCGGTTCATCCCGGTTGCGGAAGAAACCGGACAGATCGTGCCGATCGGCGAGTGGGTGCTGGAGCAAGCATTCTTGGCCATGGATCAGCTGCATAAGCTGGGTTATCCTGAACTTACGATCGCGGTCAATTTGTCCCCGCGGCAGTTGGAGGAACCTGACTTGATCGAGAAACTGAAGGCGATGCTTGAGAAGACGGGATTCCCGCCGGAGAAGCTGGAGCTGGAGATTACGGAGGCGTTCCTGATCCGGGACGAGGACCAAGCGATGCAAAGGCTCACGACGATTAAGGATATGGGCATCAGTATCGCCATTGATGACTTCGGGACAGGCTATTCGTCCTTCGGGCAGCTGCACCGGGTGCTCCCGGACCGCATTAAGATCGACAAGTCGTTCGTATCGCCGATGAGCACGGATGCCGGCAAGGCGGCCATCGTCCAGTCGATGATCCAGATGGCGCACAGCCTGTCGCTCGGGGTTGTGGCAGAGGGGATCGAGACGGAAGAGGAGATGAAACTGCTGCAGCAGATGGGGTGCGAAGAGATGCAGGGCTACCTGTTCAGCAGACCCGTTCCGCTGGACGACTTCGCGAAGCAACTGACCGTTCGCAATGGCAAGCGCGACTAGAGAAAGTGACAGAAGCACCATTTCCTCAATCGGGGAATGGTGCTTCTTGGCGTTGTTGCGGCAGATTGCCGTTCGGTGATGAAGCGCCCCGGTAAGCACGCGGCGTAACGCCGGTCTTCCGCTTGAACAGCTGGTGAAAATATTTCATGTCCGCGTATCCGATTTGAGCGGCGACGTCCGATACGGACAGCCGGCTTGCGGCCAGCAGACGGCATGCTTCTTCCATGCGGGCATTCTGAACATAAGCGGTGAAGCTCATGCCGGTCTGCTTGCGGAACAACCGGCTGAATTGCCGTTCGCTCAAACTGGCTTGCGCGGCAATATCAGGCAGGCGCAGTTCCGTGGCATAATGGCGGTCGATATAAGCAATCGACTCTTCAAGCGACAGCAAGCTCGGCGGAGAAGCGCCATCAGCTACTCGTTGATGTCCGCGTTGCCGGTGCAGTCCGGTAACGATGCGTACAAGAAGAGCGGTGATAATGGCAAGGAAGCCTTCGGTACGCCTGCTATATTCGCGGAACAGTTCACGGAAGAGCGCGTGGAATTCTCCACGCGTATCTTTCACCTCGAAGAATTGCAGACTTTGAGCCGCGTACTGGGCAGCGATCGCTTGGAAGGACGGAATCGAAGCGCCAAGCTCGGTGAGATACGCCGTCTTGAACAAACAGTTGTAGACGATCAACGGCCGGTCCTTCTTCGTCGTCCGCGGCCGAAAGACATGGCTACGTCCTTCGGGGATATACCAGATGGCCCCTTGCTGGACGGGAACGGCTTCGCCATCGATATAGTGCATGCCTTCGCCTTCGCTGACGTACGTGATTTCAATGAAATCGTGCGCATGCTCCCTAAGGTCAAACGATTCATAGGCCCGATTGACGAAGATGGGCATATCCGCTTCGAATAAATCATGACCGGTCATGATCATCGGGGGACGCTTCATGTTCATCCAGTCCTCCTTTCCCATTCGGATGAATTCCTACTGATACTGTACGAAATCGCTTTCTTTATGTCTAGATCCACCTATAATAATGTCCGAATCACCCGCCAAACGAATGAGCGTCTGCTTCTACAATAAGAGTAGAGAACGCCGAAATGCGCTTATCTCGTACATGTCCGAACAGGGGGATTGCATGATGAACCAACCGGAACTTGCCATGAAACAGATTCGGTGCGAATACGAACAAAATCCGATCGGTCTCGGCTGCGGCAAGCCGCGATTCAGCTGGAAGCTGGATTCCGATGCGCCTTACGTGCTGCAGACCGCTTATCAGATTCAGCTGGCGGCATCAGCCGCGGCGCTGGAGGAGGATCGTTTGCTCTGGGATACGGGGCGGATCGATTCCGAACAGTCGATATTGGCGGAATACGAAGGACCTGAACTGCAATCGGGGCAGCGCTACTACTATCGCATTCGCATCTGGGACAACAAGGGGCGTGAGTCCAAGTGGAGCGAGACGGCTTACTTTGAGATGGGGCTGCTAGCCATCTCGGATTGGCAAGCTTCCTGGATTACGCCGGACCCCAATGCCATTGATCCGGATTCGGAAGAGGCGTTCATGCTGCACAAAGCATTCCCGGTCGCATCGGCCGTTGCCAAGGCGACCATATACGCGACGAGCCTAGGTTTCTATGAACTTGAGCTCAATGGCGAGCGTGTAGGGGACTTGCAATACGCGCCGGGATGGACCAGCTACCGCCACCGTCTGCAGGTGCAAGCCTATGAAGTCACGCGGCAGCTGCGAGCGGGGGAGAAGAACGCGATCGGCGCGATGCTGGCGAACGGCTGGTATAAGGGGAATATCGGTTTCAACAATCAGGTAAAGGTCTACGGAGATACGAGAGCGCTCCTGCTCCAGCTGCATATCGAATATACGGACGGATCGAGCGAGATTCTGGCGAGTGACGATACGTGGCAGGCAGCTAAGGGACCGATTCAGATGGCCGAAATCTATCATGGCGAGCGGTACGATGCGAGACTCGAACTGAGCGGTTGGAGCCAGGGGGATTTCGATTCCAGTAGTTGGAAGGACACTGCGATCTTGCAGCATCCGTTCGATATGCTGGTCATGCAGGAGAATGAACCTGTACGCATCACGGAGCGGATCGCGCCGATCGAATTGCTGCAGACGCCAGCGGGCGATACCGTGATCGACATGGGGCAGAATATGGTAGGGCGGCTTCATCTTCGCCTCGATCTTCCGGCAGGAACGGTCATTAAGCTGGAACACGCTGAGGTACTCGATCGAGAAGGCAACTTCTATACCGGCAATCTGCGAAGCGCCAAACAGACGGTGGAATATATATGCCGCGGCGGCGGGGAGAGCTATGAACCCCGGTTCTCGTTCCAAGGCTTCCGTTATGTAAGGGTAAGCGGATGGCCGCAAGATACGCCGCTGGCGCTTGACCGTTTCACCGGCCATGTCATTCACTCGGATATGCCGACGACGGGATCGTTCGAATGCTCGCATCCGTTGCTGAACAAGCTGCAGGAGAATATCGTCTGGGGTCAGCGCGGCAATTTCCTCGACATACCGACCGATTGCCCGCAACGGGATGAGCGGCTTGGGTGGACCGGCGATGCGCAGGTGTTCATCCGAACGGCTGCTTTTAATTACGGCGTTGCGCCTTTCTTTGCCAAATGGCTGCGGGATCTGAAAGCCGATCAACGCGAGGACGGGGGAGTTCCGTTCGTGGTGCCGCATATACTGGACGATAATTCCTTCTCCTCTGCGGCATGGGGCGATGCTGCCGTTATTTGTCCATGGGTGGTGTATCAATGCTACGGCGACAAGCGCGTGCTCGAAGAGCAGTATGGGAGCATGAAGGGTTGGGTCGACTATATTCGCGAGCAGGGATCAGACCCGTACCTATGGAATACGGGATTCCACTTCGGCGATTGGCTCGGTCTGGACGCGAAGGACGGCAGCTATATCGGGGCAACGCCGAGAGATTTGATCGCGACGTGCTTCTACGCGTATTCGACCGGCCTGTTCGTGAAGACGGCCGAGGTGCTCGGGCGTACGAACGATGCGGCGGAATACGGGGAGCTGTATCGTAATATCGTCGCCGCCTTCACGCGCGAATTCCTGACGCCGAGCGGACGGCTTGCCGCGCATACCCAGACCGGTCAAGTGCTCCCGCTCATGTTCGGTCTCGTCGAAGGCGATGTCCGTGAGCGACTGGCGCGCACGCTCGCCGAATATGTGGAAGAACAGAAGAATCATTTGACGACAGGTTTCGTCGGGACGCCGTATCTGACTCATGTGCTGACGGAGAATGGCTTGCATGATATCGCCGTGAAACTGGTGCAGCAGGAAGAATACCCGTCGTGGCTGTACTCGGTCCGCCAAGGGGCGACGACGATCTGGGAGCATTGGGACGGAATCAAGCCGGATGGCTCATTCTGGAGCGACGATATGAACTCTTACAATCACTATGCCTATGGCGCGGTAGGCGATTGGCTGTACCGGGCCGTTGCGGGTCTGGACATGGATGAAGCGCAGCCCGCCTATAAGCGTATTCTATTCCGTCCGCGTCCGGACTCCCAGCTCGAATTCGCCAAGGCCTCCTACGAGTCGGTGTATGGCACGATACGCAGCGAATGGCGCAAGGAGAAGGACGGCTCGGTTCACTATGAATTCGAAGTGCCGCCGAACACGACCGCAACCGCTATACTGCGCGGCGCTGCGCTTACTGGCGTGAAGCTGGCACAGCAGTCCGGCAGATTAACCGTTGACGCAGGGTCCGGCGTATTGTCGGCTACGGAGCAAGAGGGTGGAGTGATCTTGGCACTAGGGTCCGGCCGCTATTCCTTCCAGGTTGATGCCGCAACTGCCGAACTTGTCGATACGCCTACTGCTTAGCTGAAGAAGAATGTGCATGCACGATCGGTTGATAAGCCTATGCGAATGCCGCATAGGCTATTCGCATGAAGTTACTGTACGAATTGCCAGTCGAACCAGATTTGTTGACAAAAATTAAGTAACTCACTAATATTAAAATGTTGTCGGTTATGCCGTTCTTGTCCGCTAGCAGGGAGAGAAATACCGGTTCGCGATCTGACGCATGATCGGTTATACTCTTACTCGTAGCAGATTCGCGCAAGATGCATATGGAGGCCCGCAAATGACGTTTAATTCTATTATTGATGTAGCAATCGTACTCTTGATTATTTGGCTGCTCTACTTGCAGTTCGGACCGGTTCGAGGACTTAAGACGCTCGGCGAAGAGGCGTTCCGGGAATCGCTTGCCTCATCCGGCGACGCTGTGCTTATTGATGTCCGCGAAGCGCATGAATTCAAGGACGGCTATATTCCGGGTGCCAAGAACATTCCGCTGTCTGCGCTCAATAAGCGGCTGGATGAGATACCGGAAGATCGCAGCGTCTATCTGTACTGCAGGAGCGGCGCGAGAAGCAAGCGTGCAGCGCGGGTTCTCCGAAGCAAAGGCTACGCTAGGCTTACCCATCTGAAGGGTGGCATTGGCGGATGGCGCGGTAAACTCAGTAAGTGGTAGCAACAAGTCGCAAGTCCAATCCGATCGAACGGAAGGAGAAGCGTTCATGATGAATTTAATTGTAGGTTTGCTGGCGTTATGGCTCGTCGTATGGGCCTATCGCAGATTCGTACCGGTTCGGGGGTTGCGTCAGATCGGGTATGAGGAGCTTAACAGCATGGCCTCACCCTCCGCAGGGGACGTTCAATTGCTAGATGTCAGGGACTATCTGGAATTCGAGCAAGGACATCATCATGCTGCGGTTAACTTGTCGCTGGGACGTCTCAGCACCTTTTGGAAGCGGCATTTGGTCAGCAGCCGTCCGCTCGTGGTGATCGGGGCGAACCGCACGGAAGTCTACGCGGCTTCGCGTTTCTTGCGCAAGAAAGGGTTCCGGTCGATTTCCTTTGCCTACTATGGTCGGGAAGCCCGCAACCATGAAGTTTGTCCATCATGCTGCGTCTGCTAATTTACGTTAGCGGCTCAGCTGGAATAAGAGAATCAAGCAGCGAGCGCGCCTATGGTGTGTTCGCTTTTTTTATTGTGCAAGGCGGCGGTATCTGGCGCGGTCTTGGTAAATTTGTCATCATTCTGCCTTGAAATCGATATCAATCGTGTGAGACAATGCGGGTGGTAACCGATACATACAAGCCTATAGGGAGGACTTTCATCATGCGTACAATAAAGCTGGGCACCAGCAATCTCGATGTGCCGGTAATCGCCGTCGGCTGCATGCGGATTAACGGACTAGAACGGGCGGAGGCGGAACGGTTCGTCCGCGGTTCGATGGAAGCGGGCGCGAATTTCTTCGATCATGCCGATATTTATGGCGGAGGCGCGTGCGAAGAGATTTTCGCGGACGCGATCAACATGAACGCGGATATCCGCGAGAAGATGATTCTACAGTCCAAATGCGGCATTCGTACGGGCATGTTCGATTTCTCGAAAGAGCATATTCTCGATTCCGTGGACGGCATTCTGAAGCGTCTGAAGACGGATTATCTCGATATTCTGCTGCTCCACCGTCCGGATACGCTGGTCGAACCGGAAGAGGTAGCGGAAGCGTTCGATCTGCTGGAGCGATCGGGCAAGGTCCGCCACTTCGGCGTATCTAACCAGAATCCGATGCAAATCCAGCTGCTCAAAAAATACGTAAAGCAGCCGCTCGTCGCCAACCAGCTCCAACTGAGCATTACGAACGCGACGATGATCACCCAAGGCTTCAACGTCAACATGGCGAATGAATCGGCAGTGAACCGCGATGGCAGCATTCTCGATTTCTGTCGCTTGCACGATATTACGATTCAGCCATGGTCGCCATTCCAGTACGGCTTCTTCGAAGGCGTGTTCCTCGGTAGCGACAAGTTCCCGGAGCTTAATCAGAAAATCGACGAGATTGCGGCCAAATATGACGTCAGCAATACTACGATCGCGATGGCTTGGCTGCTCCGCCATCCGGCGCGCATGCAGCCGGTGACCGGAACGATGAGCCTGGAGCGTCTGCTCGAATGCGCCAAGGCAAGCGAGATCACGCTCACTCGCCAAGAATGGTACGAGATCTTCCGCGCGGCGGGCAATGTGCTGCCTTAACCTTTGAAGGAATGCGGGGAAGTCGTATATTTCCACAACCGAATGCGAATCGTAACTGGGGCGGATTGTTACAGCCGCATGCGATGAAGCGAAGGAGGAAATAACGATGACATCCAGTAGAAACCATCAAGAGGCGACTGGCCTCGGACAAGCCGAAGAGCAGTTGAATCAGCAAGCTCAGGCCGCTGCCGAGATCCAAGGCTTGAACAAGGTCGACAAGGAGATTCAAGCGGCGAGCCAAGAGCATGCGACCGAATTGGACGACATTATCGAAAAATACACCACGTAATGCATAAGCAGGAGCTGCAGCTGATGACCGGTTGCAGCTTTTGTTCATTATTCGTAGGTGCGCGTTCTCCCTGATAGGAAATTGCACAAGGCTTTTCTACATGGACGCGCCGTGGTATCGTATAGAAGCAGCGTGCTCTTCTTTTTTCATACTCCTGGAGGTGGTTTTGTGAAAGCGCTTTTTATTGGAGGAACGGGAACGATCAGTGCAGCAATAACGAGGCAGCTGGCCGAGGCCGGTCATGAGCTCTATCTGCTCAACCGGGGGAACAAGAATGCGGGACTTCCCGCGAACGTGAAAATCATTCAAGCGGATATTAACGATGAAGCGCAGGTCGCCAGTTTGATCGAGGGGCACAACTTCGATGTCGTGGCCGACTTCATCGCTTTCGAACCGGCGCAGCTGGAGCGGGATTACCGCTTGTTCCAAGGCCGCACGAAACAATTCATGTTCATCAGCTCGGCATCTGCTTATCAGACGCCGTTATCGGACTACAGGATTACGGAAGGGACGCCTTTATCCAATCCGTACTGGGGTTATTCGAGAAACAAAATCGCTTGCGAAGAATATCTGATCCGCCAATACCGCGATAACGGCTTCCCGATCACGATCGTCAGACCAAGCCATACCTATGACGAACGCTCCATCCCGCTCGGCGTTCATGGCAACAAGGGGACGTGGCAGGTAGCGCGGCGGATGCTGGCCAATAAGCCGGTTATCATTCATGGTGATGGCACGTCCTTGTGGACGATGACGCACAACCGGGATTTCGCCAAAGGGTTCATCGGCCTGATGGGCAATATCCATGCGATCGGGGAGTCCGTACATATTACGTCCGACGAGTCGGTCACGTGGAATCAAATCTACGAGATTATTGCCGATGCGCTTGGCGTGAAGCTTCAAGCGGTATATGTCGCATCCGAATTCCTCGCTGCTTGCAGCACGCAGGATTACCGGGGCGGATTGCTCGGGGACAAAGCGAATTCGGTCGTATTCGATAATTCGAAGCTGAAGCGTCTCGTTCCTGAGTTTGTCGCGACGACAAGGCTTGACCAAGGGATCAAAGAAACGATCCAACATATTCTGGCCCATCCCGAGCTCCAGACCGAAGATCCGGAATTCGACCAATGGTGCGACAAAGTGATCGAGAGCCTGCAATCGGCCCTTCGCGCAATCTCGTCTTAATTAGTGTGCCTTCAGGCGCGCAATCCATTCCATGTGAATAGCAACCAGCCCGGATCGCGGCAAGCGGTCCGGGCTGGTGTTGTTTCATGCCAGTGTCAGAACGGATCTTGCGATCCTAGTTCATCTTGTCGTTCAATACAGATCCTGCCGCTGCTGTTGCTGCTCTTTGCGATGCTCGACCAGATCAATCGCGCCGAGAACGATGTGAGCCGCTCCGAAGCCCAGAATGGCGGTTGCAAGTTGACGATTGCGGCTTTTACCGAGCATGGCTGCACCAGTTGCCGTAACCGCCGTGCCTAGAACGGTAGGAATAAGTCCTTCTCTCATCGTGTTCTTAGCCCCTCTCGTGTGCAGTGATGTGAATTGAACTACGAGGCTTATTATCGCTGCAAGGACGCCATTTCATGCGACATTCGAATTGGGTTGTTCTTGCGAACGGCGTGAATTTTACCTGCCTGTTTCAAAAAATGCCGGCTTCCTTCAGCTTCTCCGCTTCGGAACTTGTCTCCACGAACAGCTGCTGAACCGGGTAGGCCAGCCGGATGCCTTCCTCTTCAAGAATTTGCATGATGGCAAAATTCAGTTCCTGCCGTATAGCCAAATATTCTTTCCATACCGTTGTTTTGGTGAAAAAGTAAAAGAAAATGCCTAAACTGCCTTCTTGAAATTCATTGAATCGAACCATAATCATGGCAGGGTCGATCTGATCGTCCGTCGTCAGCCGGTCTTCCAGTCGGGCAATGGCCCGCTCGAGCTTGATGCGGTCGGAATCCATAGCCACCTTCAGATTAAAGGAAACGCGCCGCTTGCCCATTCGGCTCCAGTTCGTGATGGGCTGATTGGCCACGATCGAATTCGGAACCGTGACGACCGAATCGGCGAAGGTCCGCACCTGCGTGCTCCGGAACGTAATGTCCTCGACGATGCCTTCAACGCTTGGCGTCAAGATCCATTCCCCCTTCGCGAAGGGCTTCTCCAAGATGATGACGATACCGCCGAACATATTGCCGAGCGTCTCCTTGGCTGCAAGCGCGATCGCTAAGCTGCCAAGTCCCATGCCGGCGACGACCCCGTTGATGCTGAATCCCCATTCGGACCCTACGATAGTCACGATGAGGAGCACAATGACGAACCGCAGCGTCTTGGACAAGAAGGGAATCAGCATACTGGAGGCATCCAGCCCGAACCGTCGGCTGATCTGCTCGAGCAGGGTAGAAGAAGCGGCGGATACATTGTAGATGCCCCAGCCGATCAGGATCACGATGCCGCTGCGGAGCAAATGGATCAATTGCAAGTCGAGCTCCCATTTCAAGGGCAGCGCGTATTTCAAGCCGAAGTAAACGCCTAAGATGACAAACCCGTAGCTGAGCGGCTTCTCGAAAGCTTGCATCCATGCGGCAAGGCTTTGATATCGCTGAAATTTACGTATAAGAAACTTGAATACGTATTTGACGAAAATTTTGCGGCAGATGAGGAACACCGCCGCAATGCCCAATGCGATGAGCAAATCCCACCACTGGACCTTAGCCGCCAGATCGCTCAGCCAATTCCGAAAATCCAAAACAAATCCACCTCCACCGTGCAAAATGAACATTCATTATAACATACGCTGGAGTGGCCGAACCACAGACTACCTGCGGCATGAATGTTCAGGAGGGCTCCTTCTTCAATCGCGACGTCTTCAGATCCGAGTTCGTAATCCGAACCGATGCCGTTACGTCGACCTTGGCTCGAACGAAGGCCGAGTTCCAGTCTTTCTTGAACGGCAAGTATTGGCGGTAGTGATGCCGGTACAGATGCTGGCCGAAACCGAATACATCGACGCCGAACTTGGTCTGGATCTTGTTGACCGTCGCTTGAACCTGATCGGCGAGATATCGATCGGCCGCCTGCTCTACCTGCTGAAACCCGGTTACTTCATCAAGCGGCACATCGCCGAGGATGCTGGCGATTTGTCCTTCTCCAGAGAGGTGGATCTTAACATGCGGGACATCGCCGTTCATGACGACGCTCAGTTCGGTGTCCCAATGCTTGTACCGGATGGCCGCGCTCTTCCCGTCCGCAATAGGCACGGCGAAGGAGGTATTGCTTAGCTGATTGCGGATCATGTTCACGTAACGAGTGTCGTTCGCCCCGATAAAGCCGATCAATTTGTCTTCCCGGAAGACCGCGGACCCGGTGATTAGGATCGTGGACTTGGGGACAAGCGATTTGACGCTATCCATATTCTGGCTTACTTGCGGATCGCCTGTCGCGGTAATTGCGCCTAGAATCAGCGAATTGCCTTCCGTCAACGTCGCTTGCGTGTAATTGAACAATTGGCTGATCGGAACGCCGCCCCACCTCTCATGGTAGTTCTCGACTTGGGAGCGGATCTTCAAGCTCGCATACATATTCCCCGGGTAGACGACCTTCAGCAGGCGGGAGGCCGGAACATCATGCGTGATTAGCAAAGTGACGTCTTCGCGTACATATCTGGAGCGTTGCAGAATATCGATGTATTGGCTCAAGCCTTCCCTGGCAATATCCTCATCGATCAAGATGATCTGATTGTGGGAGGTGACGATCTGCCGCTCAAGCTTCTCGTTTAATCGCTCCAGATCCGCCACGCTATCACCTTCGCTCGTGTATAACGTAGTGGGCGCTCCGCCGCTCTGGTTGTGCGGCTGCGCTTCCGAGGTATTCAACACCTCGAACGTCACGATATCGTTCTTCTTGCCGTCTTTATCGATGGCTAACCCGGTAATGAGGGTGGAGCGGCTGACTTCGATCATATCCCAGCATCCTGCAAGAGGAACGCACATTCCCGCGAGGAGGAGCGTCCGTAAGAGTTGTATTAAAGGAATGAATCTCAACATGTCGTCTTGTTCCTCGCTCGTTGGTAACGTGAGAACACATAAGGGATGCCGTACGTTTCGATGCGGGAGAGATGAATCATGAGGAAGGCACATCCCGCAATAACCCCATATAATCCTAGACAGGCACCGAATACGATGAGCGCATATCGCGATAAACGAATGTTCGAGGCAAACGAATAGATCGGCGCCACATAACTCGAGATGGCAGCCAATGAGACGACGATAACATTGATATTGGAGACGATTCCGGCCTGAACGGCCGCTTCTCCGAGCACCAGCGCCCCGGCGATCGCAATGGATGGACCGACGATCCGCGGCATGCGCGTACTCGCTTCACGGAGCAATTCGAACGACAGCTCCATCAGGAAAATCTCGATCACGGCAGGGAAAGGGATCCCTTCCCGTTGAGCGGCAATGCTGGTGAGCAGCATCGTTGGTATCAACTCTTGATGATAGCTGGTAATGGCCACATACAATGCCGGCATGCATATGGAAAAGAAAAACGCGATGTATCGAATGGTACGCACGAAGTGGCTGAGCACAAACCATTGATAGCGATCTTCGGGACTTTGGAAGAAATCGTGCAGCAGCGCAGGCGTGATCAGAACGAAAGGGCTGCCGCTGACGATAACCCCAATCCGTTGGTCCAGCAGAAGCGAACAGATCGCATCCGGGCGCTCGCTATTATAGACCGTCGGGAAGAGCTGAATGCCTTCAGGGCTTAACAATGACTCGAGACTGCCGGAATCGAACAAGCTGACCAGACTGCATGCGTTCAAGCGCTGCCTTACCGCATCTAGCATTCGTTCATCAGCTTCGCCTTCAACGTAAGTCAGATAGACTTCCGTTCGGGTCTGTTCGCCAAGCTCATATTTCTCGAAGCGAAGTTTGTCGTTGATGATGCGTCTGCGGATGAGACTCATATTCGTCGTCGCGGATTCGGTGAACCCTTCCTTCGGCCCCCGGACAACGTTCTGGGTCGTTGGTTCCGATACCGCGCGAACTTCCAGGTCTTTGACATCGATAAGCAGGAGGTTAGGCTCGCCTTCTAGCACGATTGCCGCAAAGCCGAGGCCTAGCTTCTGGGCTAAGCCTTCAGAACGATCCGTCAGTTGTGTCGTTAACCCGGCTAGCACATGCTTGCGAATGTGCGTCATCAGATCATCCTCTTCCCGCGATATGCCGGAGAGGTCCTGAATGACCAACGGCTTCACGACGTTATCCATCATCGAGGTCGACCGGGTCATCGTGGTGAGAAAGCACAGGAGTCCCTCTTGGCCGGCAACCCGAAGGGGGTAGAGAGCAAGGTCATCCGAATGGCCGAACTGCAGCTCCAACGATTCTTTCATGCGGGCGATCTTGCTTGCGGCACTATGCGATGCGTTCGACTTTTCCATTAACGTTCTCCTTTCGGATAACGAATCCAGATAAGCAACAGGGTTCCGAGCGGAAGAAGAAACTGCAGCGGAATATGGAGCCCGTAGATCACGTACTTAAGTCCCTCGGCCACATGTTCGGCGCCGTTGTGCGAGACCATCATGGAGAAGGCGCCGGCTAACAGGGCAAACGACAAGTGAAGGTGTTTGGCTTGGGTTGGGAACACGCGGGATGCCCCTTTGACCGCAGCATAGAGGAAGATCGCGCATTTGAGCAGGACGCCGAAGATAATGATGAGCGCCACAAGGGCATCCATGCGGGTAATAAAATGAAATATATCGATCATACGCGCGGCGTCCAGTAAAGCGAATACGGAAAACTTGATATTCTCCATCCCGAGCGTCGTCGTCTGCAAGATGTCCGACATGGTCAAGATTGCGCAGGCGCTAACGAGCGAAATCAGGCTGATCCGGCGATATTCCCGCTTCGCCCCTAGATGGGGGACGAAAACAAGAAACACGATCAACTCCCCATAGGGCACCCAGATCGATTGGCTCGCCGACGCTTGAAGGACCTTGCCGAACCCTTGGGACAAGAAAGGCAGCAGCCGTTCGAAATCGATGGATTGGCTGAAGTACAACATCCAGGCCAAGGTCAAGAAGAACAGGATGACGAGAGCCGCGATCATGACGGACAACCTTCCGATAGCCGGCAAGCCGCCTGCGGCTGCATAAGCGACCAGCAAGGCGAACATGACGACCGGCAGGCCGTTAGGCGTAAAGCGAAGCAGCGTCGTCATGACAAGCTCGGTCATGTCCCGGATATTGCGCGACGCGATATAGAGAAAATAGAGAGCATAGCACAGCGTCAGCAGCTTGCCGGCGTATCGCCCCCAAGCTTTTTCCAGCAGGGGGTATAGTCCTTGCTCATGGCTCGCATCGACCAGCCCCGCATAGAGACAGCATAGCAGTGCCGCTGGCAGGAGCGAGATCAGGTCGATCAGCCAAGTATCGGGGACCGACTTGGGCGTGCCGAATATAATCGAGGTTCCGAGCAAGAAGACGAGCTGAATTGTATAGATATGAATGGGGCTGAGTTTGGACGCATTCAAGGCTTCCACGCATTCTTCCATCCTGACAGTCGAGCCATCGCCTTCTTCATCCAGCCGGTTTGCTTCAGATCAGCCCACAGGGCGATGAGAAGAGCGGCAATGATCATGGCCAACGGACCGCGGGTAGAATCGGGGAGCAACCCCATAAGCGCACGGAACAATGATTCCTGATATACCAAGGTGTCTAGCATGGCCATGAGCAGTATTCCGGTCAGTGCGAGTACGAAGGTCCCTAATGCTGTCATGCGCATGCTCCTTTCGAAAAGGGTTATTTGGTAAAATGCGCATCCCGTTACAGAAATATGCATCGATCTGTCGGCGATGTCGAATGATGGAGCAGCTGCGAGACGTGAGGCATTTGTCATACAATGCCAGCAAGCGGTATGATAGAGTAATAGATTAAACATAAGAGGGATGCTATGCGGCCTCGCATCCATCCGTCTGCCTATTAGGAAGGAGCTAGGGAACCTATGAATGTGCTTCAAGACTTGAAGGAACAAACCGCGCCGTATCATATTCAGATCGAGAAGAATCCGTATGCCGCGAGCATGATGGACAAAACGATGACGCTAGAAGGCTACATCACTTATTTGCAGAAGTTTTACGGATTCATCGCGCCAGTGGAAGAAGCCATTGCGCAGCTCCCGGGATGGGAAACGAACGGCTTTGATTTCGACCTGCGCAGGAAAGCGCCTCTGATCGAGCAGGATTTGCGTCAATTGGGACTGTCGGAGCAGCAGATCGCGCAGCTGCCAAGGAGCAGGGCATTGCCGGACGTATCAACTTTCCCTCGAGCGCTTGGTTATCTGTATGTGATCGAAGGCTCGACATTGGGCGGTCAGGTTATCACGAAGCAACTGAAGAAATTCCTTCCGATTGAGACAGAGTTGAACGGACGTTACTTTAACAGCTACGGGGAAGAAGTACGCGTACGTTGGGGCGAGTTCAGAGCGTTGGTCGAACAAACGGCTGGTTCTGATGAAGCCGCGAGCCAGACGATCGAGGCGGCGAAGGAAACTTTTATTCTCCTGGATCAGTGGGTGAACGCCTCCGAATAATGACGAGGAAGACATCCAGATACAAGGAAAAGGCTATACGTTCGAACAGGCCAACGCGCATGCCGAACTGCTGCGATCGGGCATCCAAGCGATGCAAATTCCGCTGAGCGGCGCCGGCGACAGCGATTACGTCACGGTTAGTCTCGGTACGGCAACCCTGCTGCCGAATCTGACGTATGGGTCTGCGGATCTCATCCATGCTGCCGAGAAAGCGCTGCGGAAAGCAAAACGATCCGGCAGGAATAGGGTCGTGTCCATCTAAATGAATGAAATGTCCAACTAAAAAACAGGGATCCCTGGTAGCGCGGGATCCCTGTTCGTTGTGCGGATATTTTTTATGTCACAATTCGCTTTGTTGCCATAATTGGCGGGCGTAATCTTTCAGGAATAACGCTTGATGCGGACGGTCGGAAATTTCGGTCTTCCGTCCCGTCGGCTCATCGGTCGTGATCGCATAGGGCGGAGGGCCGAGCTCAGGGATGAAGAGGAAGCTGCCGCCTTCTTGGTGGGTGAGCCGCCACTTGCGCATCGCTTCCTTCCACCAACTGCCGTATTGCTGCAGCATGGGATGCGAACCGTTCGGACCAATATCGACTTGAATTTGTTCTCCGTTAGAGAGGCGGGCGTGGATGCAGTCCGTCCGGCCTAACAACGGATTGATATAGGATTGGGCTTCCTCAGACACATTCAGCATCTCGCCTGCCAGCACATAGTGCGAGAGGTCGGCTGTTAAGCGCAAATGAGAAATTTGCTCGGCATAGGATGCCGTCCGGATAAGGTCCTGCGTAATGGTGCCGCGATGCGTCTCGATATTGACGGGAATGCGATATTCCTCCGCCATCGAAGCAAGCTCGGATAGCAGTTGAACAGCTGGATTGCCGGTCAGGAACGGGGTAAGTACCTGCACATTGACCGCGCTGATTCCGCCGTACGCTGCGGCGCGTTCCATCTCGCGTCTCATCGTCTGAGCGGAAGTCGGATAGACATTCACGCTGAGCGCCAGCCGATACTTTTCCAACAGATGACGCCATCGCTGTTCGGATTCGCCCGGCTCGGGGATGAAGGCATCGATGCCATCGAATCCGGCGCCGGCGATCCATTGAAACTTCTCTTCTTCGTCGAGCGGTCTCCCATCCGCCGCGATGCCCGTCATGCCCCACCAGGACATATGGACCTGCAGACGCTGCTCGTCGTTAGTGATAGGCTGGTGTCTCAATGCCGCATGGACCTCCCTCCGGATTGCTCTCCAAGGTCAATTCAAAACCGTCTGCACGATACAATGGATTATACCAATGCGAAATCTTGGTCGCGCTTACATTGGCGTAGTGAGAAATGAAGGAGCGGCGGAAACGGTCCTTCGTCTTGTTCCGATAGGAGCCGTGAATGAGATTGCCATTGAAGAAGAGGATGTCGCCCGGCGCCATGATCGCCGCTATCGGCTTCTCTTCTTTAGGCGGCTTCACATAATGCGTCGTGAAGGACTCCTTCGAATCCGACACCTCCGGGCAGACGATATCATATACGTTCGTCTTCGGCACAAGCAGCATGCAGCCGTTGTCCTCGTCGCATTCGTCAATGGCCGCCCAAGCCGCGATGCAGTTCCCCGGCTCCACTTTCAAATAAAAATTATCCTGATGAAGCGCTTGGCCGCGGGCACCTGGCGGTTTGTAATAGAACATGCTCTGTGCGGCCAAAACTTCCTCGCCATAGAGGTCCTCCATAATGGCGATGACTTCGGGATGCAGCATATATCTCTTGCTCAATGCATTGAAGCGGTGCGGATGCATGACGCGTGGGTATCGCCGCAGCGGGTCGGTTACATCCTCGGCCAGATCCGGTTCGAAGAAGCCGGGGATGACGCTCTTGCTGATCGTTTCGAATTCCGCTTTGATCTCGGCGATCTCCGAAGGCGTCCACACGCTTCGTACGATCAAATATCCTTCGGTTTCGAATTGCTTCATTTGCTCATCCGTTAATCGTTTGCGTGACTGTACCAATTCAATCGCCCCTTATCGATGGATTAACCTGCGAATTACTTTAAGTGTAAGGGTTGAACGTGATAAGAAGAAGTCACATATTTGCTCAATACTGGTTGGATTCTGCTGTCGGTATAGACAATATAGGCGCAAAGGGCTATGGTTAGGGCAATAGGTTAACTGTGGGGGAGGAAGCGATTTGTCGCATGCACATAATAACGGAGTCGTGGCCGGGCATTTTCGCGAGACGGAAACGTATAAGGTCAATCGACTGGGCGGGATGGAGGATTGGCTGCTGTTCTACACGCTAGAAGGGGAGGGATACTGCCAGACGCCGGGAGTGGAGAAGCGGCTGCGGGCAGGAGAACTCGTGCTGCTACGCAAGGACGTGCCTCATACATACGGCACCGCCAAAGGGCAGAGTTGGCACTTTATGTGGTCGCACTTTCGTCGGCTGCCGGAGACGAGTCTGCTGCCTGCCGAAGATGTGCTGATCTGCCGGCTGCCTGTCGGTTCGTTGCAACGAAGGGTGCTTCGCGGCTTTAAGACGTTATTGCTTGACTTTCGGACACAAGGCGCGTTATGGCAAGAGCTGTGCAACAATCAGCTAAGCGGCTTGCTGCTGCTCATGGCCGAGCAGCTGGCGGACCGGCTCGATCCGCGCGTCAGCCACACGATCCGCCTGTTGTCCGCGCAGATGAAGGAACCGGTCCAGATCGAAGAGCTTGCCGCAAGAGTCGGTCTGTCCGCCTCGCGGCTGTCCCATCTGTTCAAGGCCGAGACTGGCAGATCGATTATCGATACGCTGAACAACATGCGGGTCGAGCAGGCCGTGCTGCTAATGAAGCATGCGGGCAGAACGGCGACGGAAGCGGCTTATGATGTGGGCTTCCATAGCTATAATCATTTCGCGGCTCTGTTCCGCAGGCAATATGGCGTAAGCCCGACCGCAATTAAGAGGGAGCAATAAGCAGCTATCAAGGACAGTGGATCGCTCAACATAAGCAGGTCAAAGATACTAAAATACGTCCTTCGCTCATAAAGTGTACAAGTCTATGCTTATGATGCGGGAGTGATCCAATTTGAGTGTTCAACTGCTAGTCAGCTATATCTTCCTCGGGCTAACGTTGGCGGCCCCGATCGGTCCCGTTAACTCGGCCCGGTTGGACAAGGGGATCAAGAACGGATTCTGGCATGCCTGGATCGTGGGGACGGGCTCGATGATCGCGGACGGTATCTTCATGGTGCTCATTTACTTGGGAATAGCCAAATTCCTGAACATCCCGATTATCCAAATCTACTTATGGCTGTTCGGCGCTATCATCTTGATCTATTCGGGAATCGAGAGCATTACCTCTGCGAACAAAGTGGACGTGGAATACCGAACCCGCCGCAAGGAAGCATTGTGGCGCAGCTTCCTGTCGGGATTCCTGTTATCGATCTCGAGTCCGTTGTCGATCTTGTTCTGGCTAGGCATCTACGGATCGATCCTCGCGAAGACGGCCACTTCATACGGTACGACGCATTTATTGCTGTACAGCAGTATGATTTTCTTGGGACTAGCCCTATGGGACATCTTCTTCGCGACCTTAACGACAGGGATGCGGCGCTTCTTGAACAAACGAAGCTTAACGGGGATCTCCGTGTTCTCGGGTTTGTCGTTGATCGGATTCGGAGTTTATTTCGGTTACCAGGGTATTACCGCTATGATCGAAGGGATTTGATCTAGCCCATTTCCATTCCTCATGTGCTTGGGAAAATCTGTGCAGAGCCTTGCGGAATGCGCCATATGCCTGCAGGAGATATTATTACTCGTTCACTGCAAGTGAATATGGATTCAGACCAGAGGAGGAAATCGGGAATGGGCGTATTAAGCGGCAATCCGAAGGACGAGCCTTTACATTTTGGCGAAGTATACAGCATATGGCAGGCATCTATGTCTGCCAAAGGCAGCATCTCTTCTACGCAAGCGTTAAAATTTCATACCGGCGACAAAGATTTGCGCGATGTGCTTGACGACGTGATTCAGCAAGCGAAGCTCGAGGTCAAGGAGCTTGACCAAATTTTGCTCGCGAATAACATTGCCCCATCGCCGAGCCTGCCTGAGCGTCCGGAAGCGAAGCTGGAGGAGATTCCGGTCGGCGCGCGCTTCACGGACCCTGAGATTGCGGCCATGACTTCCGCAGCGCTGGCGGCTAGCCTTGTAGCCTGCAGCACGTCGATGGGTATCTCCATTCGCGAAGATATCGGCGCTCTGTTCGCCAAGTATCATGCAACGAAAACAGCTACTGGGGTTAAACTGCTGCAAATTACGAAGGAAAAGGGATGGCTGGTGCCGCCTCCCCTTCAGATCCATCGCCCAGAGCTTGCTCACGTATAACGCACGGATACAGACAGCCTGTTCAAGGGCTGTCTTCCTCTTTTCACGGCTTAATGCTCCGGACGCTGAAGCTGCAGCGGCGGGAGCGGGAGCCAGCCTTTTTCTTTCATCAAGGTGAGCATCGCCGAAGCTGAAGCGAGATGAAGCGCGTAATACTTGGAGAAGAGCGCGGCGATATCCACGCGTATCGACATCCCGATGATTTGGCTGCATAGGACAAGTCCGGTCGATATATCCTGGGCTACCAGGGCTGCAATCTCATGATCGGTGAATCTAGCGCCAACGGGTATCTCATCCCATTGAGCGGGAGGACGCTCCGGCAAGTCCGGAGAGGGTACGAACCCATTATGAAGAAGGATTGTGTCACATTCCTTCACTTCCGTTTCCGCTTGACGATGCAAATTATCGACTAATCGCTGCAATTCATGATCGCCGGCATGATACATGTAAGCCTGATAAACGGAGCGAATGCCTTTCTTTTTGGCCGAGAATGCCCATACGTTAAAAATTTCCCCGTAATGCATCGGTTCATCCTTTGGATATCCATCCAATACTCCCATTCCTTACACTCCTTCGCTACATAAAGTCAGCACTCAGTATTGCCACTAAATCTCAAATGAAACCATCAAGGAAAGCGAGGCACATGCATGGACCTGCCGTTATTTGCTGTCGAAGCCTGGATGGACAAGTTCTCCAAGCAAGCACGCTATAATCTCGCTGACACGTGCGTCGATTGCATGACATTAAACGAGCTGCTGCGGCTTGGAGGAGAGAACAAGCGGAATGCGCTGCTGGAAGAGCTGCTTCATACGACATTATCCTATGGGGACAGCCTAGGCTCCTATACGCTCAGGCAAGCGGCCGCTCAGCAGTACGGGAGAGGGAACGCGGACCAGATCCTCATGATGAATGGAGCGGTAAGCGCGAACCACCTGATCCTGATGGCCATGTTGAACCCGGGCGATGAATACCCGACTGCGTTAGGTGCTAAAGTCGATCTGATTCCGTTACGTCCGGAGGACCAATTCATTCCCGATCTGGATGAGCTTAGAAGGCTTATACGACCCGATACGAAGCTGATCGCGTTGAACAATCCGAACAATCCGACAGGAACCTTGCTTAAGCAGGGGCTGCTCGAACAGATCGCGCAGATTGCAAGGGGCGTCGGGGCATATATTCTATGCGACGAGGTGTGCCTGCACATCTGGACGGAGGATAAGTTGACAGTGCCCTCCATCTATGATGCGTATGAGAGAGGAATCGCTACGTCCAGTTTGTCCAAAGGATTGTCTCTTGCCGGTCTTCGAATCGGCTGGATTGCGGCGCCGCCCGAGGTCATCGCCGCATGCAAAAAGGCACATGATTACATGACGATCAGTTGCGGCGTTCTGCATGAAACATTGGCTGAGCAAGCGTTGAACCATCTGCCTTTGCTACTGGAGCGAGGCAGAGAGCTGCTGCGCAAGAATGTGCCTTACTTGTCCGCATGGACAGCAGATTCTCCGCATGTGTCCTATATTCCGCCGGAAGCGGGAACTGCGGCGCTTCTGCGGCTTGAGCTTCCGATACCGACTGAAGATTTTTGCAAACGGCTGCTCGATCAAACCGGCGTATTGCTCACCCCCGGCTCTTGCTTTCATATGGAGGGATATGTGCGGATTGGCTGCGCAGGCAAGCCGGAGGTGCTTCGCGAAGGTCTTGCGGAGACGCGTAACTTTCTCCAAGACATTATGCGGCATGCTTAATATAACCCTTCGAGGAAAGACAGCAAACCGACCGGATATCTTGGTCGGTTTTTTGATCTATCGAGTGGTACATGCCCGACTCGCTGAATAGAGTAGTACAAGTATCTGATATAGGTAGTGATCATAATGGGAGGATTGTCGCATGAGTATGCTGCTCAGCTTTTTTCTACTCGGTATCACCTTATCCGCACCGATCGGCCCGATTAACGCGGCTGTATTGAACACCGGGATCAAACGGGGGTTTATGCCGGCCTGGTTCTTGGCACTGGGGGCGTTAGCGGCGGATTTAATCTATATGCTGCTTGTGTTTATGGGATTCGTCCATTTCATGAGTGTTCCATTCGTGAAGAGCTTCCTCTGGCTGTTCGGCGCCTTCGTGCTTATCTATACCGGCGTTGAAAGTCTGATCGGCATACGCAATCTGCATATACAGGCCAATGGCGACATGAATGAGACGCCGCTGCTGAAAGCATGGACGACCGGCTTCTTCATGTCGCTTGCCAATCCGCTGACGATCCTGTTCTGGATCGGAATCTATGGGTCGGTTCTGGCAGAAGCAGCGGCCAAGAGCAGCGGAGATCAACTGCTTGTCTATAGCATGGCTATTATTTGCGGCGTCTTATGCTGGGATATCACGATGTCCGGTCTTGCCGGGTTCTTCCGGAAAATTCTATCCGACACTTTCATGAAGATCATTGCGCTCATCTCCGGCATTTCTTTAGTCGGTTTTGGCGCGTACTTTGCCATTGAGGCTTTTCGTCTCCTGCTTGCCCGATGAGAAGGAGGCTCGGTGAATTTGGTTGCCTCCGTCATTGCCGGATTTGCTCCAAATATGTTTCATAATGAGCGTAACGGCAGCGATTACAACGATGAAACCGAGGCTGATGAAGAAACCGGGCCGGCTGGTGTGATGAAATAACGAACCGCTAATGGCAAGCAACAGAATGCCGATGCCGGCAAATTGTTTGGTCTTCCCGAATGCCGTCAGATCGAGCAGTTTGCCGGCGGTAACGAGAATGAACATCCAGTTGTACAACAGCATCAATCCTGCGGCCGTCGTGACGTATTCATAAATTTTGCCCGGCATGAGCAGCGAAAATACGATGGAAGCGACCAAGCCTGCCGCGGTCAGTCCTATCGCCCATAACGGACGCTTCATCTTCTCCTTACTGAGGAAGCGCGGGGCGTCACCGTCCTTGGACAACGTGACGAGCATCGTCGTAATGGCGAACAAGGAAGCCGTCATGGTGGAGAAGCCGGCGATGATCAGGACTCCATTGAAAATATTGGGAATGTACGGAATATGCAGCTCGGTTAATGTCACGAGATACGGGCTTTTCTCGCCGTTGAGCTGTTTCCAGGGCTGGAGCAGCATGGCAAGACTCAATGACGCCAAATAAATGAGCGTCAGCACGGAAAGCATGATTTTGCCCGCCATCGGCGCTTTCTTCGGTTGATCGAGCTGCGTAGCCATAATTCCCATTATCTCGATACCGCCGAATGCATAGAAAGCGAATAACAAACAGGACCACAAGCCCATCATGCCAGTCGGGATCAGTTCTCCCCATGTATTCGGCAGTGGCTGCGGGTTCTGGTCGAAGTTAATCCAGCCCATTAGTACCGCGCCTGCTATGCCGATAAAAGCGACAATCGCTGACACTTTAATAACAGCGAAGATATTCTCGAATCGTTGGAATCCCTTGTTGCCCAGCAGGACGATAATGAGCCCCAATGCGGCATATACCGAGGCGAGCGTCCACATCGGAATTTTAGGGAACCACAAACGCGTGAACAAAGAAAGCGCGGACAGCTGACTCCCCATAATAAGCAGCTCAGACGCCCAGTATACCCAACCGCTGCTGAAACCGGCCCAGCGTCCGAATGCTTTCTTCGCATACGAGCGGAAGGAGCCTTCAAGCGGTTCGCTGGCCGTCATTTTGGCCAGAACCTCGAAGACGAAGTAGGTGCCGATTGCCGCTACCAAGAAAGCGATAAGTACGGCCGGACCGCCGATCTGGATAGCAAGTCCCGATCCGAGAAAATAACCGGTACCGATCGTAAAGGCAACGCCGAGAAGGGATAGCTGCCACCATTTCATCTGCTTGTCCTGTTGCTTATTCTTCTCTGCTGCTTGCGCCATGCTGATTCCTCCTTGGGCAATAGGTAAAAGCAAAGGCCACGGGCTGCTCGTGGCCTTTGTCATATCCGTTAGCTCGTCGCTTTACTCGTTCGGGCGCCGGATTTTTGCGGTTTGAATTCGCTGCGGTTCGGATTCCCTTTGCCTTCATCCGACGCTTTGGGGCGAATAAGCCATAGGATCGAAATCAAAGTCACGACGGAGACGGCCGCAACCGTCCAGAACACCGGACCGCTGCCGCTATCCATCAATAGCGCTGCAGCCGGAGGTCCTGCCGCTACTCCGATAAACCGCATGCTGCTATATAGCGACGTAACCGTACCCCGCTCTTCCTTCTCGATGCCTTCCGTAATCAGCGCGTCCATACACGGTAGAACAACGCCAATGCCGATGGACCCGATACCGATCCAGACGAACCACATGACCAAGCTATCCGGCGAGAACATCGCGCACGCCAAAGAAGAAACGGCCAACATCACCATGCCGGTGACCGATAGCCATTTCATGACGTTCTTTTTCTCCCCGATGAATTTGCCCGACAGATAGGAAGCAAGACATAAGGCGGTAAGCGGGATTGCCAGCAACAAACCTTTAATGATGCCTTTGTAGTGATATTGCGTCTCCAATTGCTCGGACAAATAAAATAAGGTGGTAAAGATGGCGAACATGCCCGCGCCGCCGGAAACGAATACGGCTGACAGCCATTTGCCTTCTTGTTTGAAGATCTTTTTAATTCCGCTCCAGAACGCGGCGAATTTGACAGGTTCTTCCGTCTGATTCTCTGTCTTAGGTACGTGTATGAAGAACAAAATCAGTAAGCAGGATACAATGCTCAAGACCGGGATCGCATAGAAAGGCATGTACCACGCCCATAGGGCAATGGCCGACCCAAGTATCGGGCTGAGCACTTTGCCGAATGTATTCGATGTTTCCACCAAGCCGAGCACGCTGCTGGCTTCTTTCTCGTCCTGGAACAAGTCGCCGGTTAACGGGAAAATAATCGGGAAGCAACCCGCGGCCCCAATGCCCTGAACGAACCGTCCAACGATAACCATCATATAGGATCCGTCGCCGGAAGAGGCAAAGAAAGCAGAGATCCCACCGCCAATCGCCGCAATGATCAAAGAAGGAATGATGACCTTCTTGCGTCCGAAGCGATCGGACAAGTAACCGGCGATCGGGATCAGAATGATCGCAATGACGGAATAGACCGTGATGATAAGACTGATCTGGAATGACTTAACGCCAAGCTGCTTGGCTAGCTCGGGCAGGATAGGGATGAGCATGGAATTACCTAGCGTCATCATTAATGGTACCGAAGCCAGCGCCGCAATAGCCGCGATTTTTCGCAAGGTCACGTCGATCCTCCTCTTGTGCATAACATGCGTCGCTGAAGTTCTGTTGTACAGACTGAACTGGCGCTGTATCTAGAATGGCGATTGAGGGGTCACATTATGTGCGTCAGCGCAGTGGCAGTTTTTTATCTCGATTGGATAAGTCGGTGATTGCACAGACAAAATATACCGTCACGCTAAATGCATTTACATAGGAGGAGTCACATGTACTTTTACAAAGCGGATCTGATTAACATGATCGTGCCGGACAAGCCAGACCCGGCTGCGGCCAAGGTGCTTCAAGAGGCGCTTGGAGGCCGCTTCGGCGAGATGCGGACCATGATGCAGTTTTTTTTCCAGAGCAGCAATTTCCGTGGCAAAGCGGAAGAATTCCGCGACTTGATCCGTGGCGTGTTCCTTGAAGAAATCAGCCACGTGGAGCTCGTCCAGAATACGATCAATCAGCTGCTTACCGGTACCGGCGAGGAACTGCCCGGCGCAAGCGGCATGGATGACGCGCCGCTGGATGAATCCGTCCGCCATGCGAATCCGCACCACTTTATCGTAGGCGCTCAAAGCTCGCTGCCGGTGGATGCGGCCGGTTTGCCATGGCAAGGCAGCTATGTCTATGCGCACGGTAACTTGATCGCGGATCTGTTGGACAACTTGGTGCTAGAATCCACGGGCGTGCTTCAGAAATCGCGCATATACGAGATGAGCTCCAACAAAGCGTTCCGCGAAACGCTCGCGTTCCTTATCGTGCGCGATAACGCGCATCAAAATGCGTTCGCCAAGGCGCTGGAGAAACTCGGCGTCGAGTGGGGCAAATTGTTCCCGGTTCCGAATTACGACATCAACAAATATCCGGAATGCCGCAAATACGTCGATATGGGCTTCCATAATGCGCAATTCAATTTCCGGCTGGACGAGACGCGCATTGCCGAGATTTACAGCGGCCAATCGCCGAGCCGCAACGGCGGCGAGCTGCAGGTTATTCCGCCTCCCGCAGGCTATCCGATTCCTTATAATCCGGAACTGCCGAACGAGCATAGTCCCGGCATCTCGGATATGTTCCGATAATTGGCGAAGCTGGAACAAAACAAGCAGGTCCCTCGCGGGCCTGCTTGTTTTTATGGCATCATTTAGAGAAGCCGAATATTCGCCTCTTGGCAGGCACTCACGATACGTTCATTCCAGACGGAAGCTTGAACTTCGCCAATATGGGCCTTCTGAAGCAGGAACATGCAAAGGCGGGATTGACCGATCCCTCCGCCGATCGAATACGGAACCAACCCGTTCAGAATGGCCTGGTGGAATTCGAGCGACTGGCGTTCTTCCTCGCCGGCTTCCTTAAGCTGCGACAGCAGGCTTTTTTTATCGACGCGGATGCCCATCGACGAAACTTCGAACGCACGATTCAAGACCGGGTACCAAAGGATGATATCCCCGTTCAACTTCCAATCGTCGTAATCGGGCGAACGGCCGTCGTGCTTCTCGCCCGATCGGAGCAATCCGCCAATCTGCATGACGAAGACGGCGCCATATTGCTTGGCAATGGCATCTTCGCGTTCTTTGGGCGACAACTCCGGATAGAGATGCTCGAGCTCTTGCGTCGTAATGAATTGAATCCGTTCCGGGAGGACAGGAGTAAGTTCCGGATAGCTCGCATTCAGCTGCGCTTCCGTTTGGCGGATCGCGGCGTAAATCTTCAATACTTCCGTTTTCAAGGTATTCAGCGTCCGTTGATCGTAAGTGATGACCTTCTCCCAGTCCCATTGGTCTACATAAAGGGAATGCAGGTTATCGAGAATTTCATCTCTGCGTATGGCTCTCATATCGGTAAATAATCCTTGCCCTACCGGGAAACCGTAACGGGCGAGCGCCATTCTTTTCCACTTGGCCAGCGATTGCACGATCTCAAGTTCAGCATCGTCGATAGCAGGCGAATCGAAGGCAACGATACGTTCGATGCCATTCAAATTATCGTTGATCCCGTTGCCGTTCTTCAGCAGGATAGGGGCAGACACCTTCTCTAATTGAAGAGCACCGGCAAGTGCTTGCTCGAACGTCGTCTTCACAGCCTGGATCGCGCGCTCAGTCTGGATCGGGCTTAACTTCGTTTCGTAGCTCGCAGGGATTATCACATTCGTCGACATGTTAAATTTCGTCCTCCAATAACCATCGGAATATTAGGCTTTAGCCTCGTTACCCCAGTATCTTATTAAGCTCAGGGTTCATGTGTTCCTAAGTGGCGACTTTCAGCCATTCATGAAATGGAGGAAAAAGACGCAAACTATGACATATACCGGGGTTAACGAAAGGGCTGACACGATGAAGAAGGAACTCACCATACTGATCTGCGACGATTCGGTCTTAATCCGCAAGAAGCTTCGCGGGGCGTTGGAAGAACTGGGTTACGCGGACATTCATGAAGCTCATGACGGCGAGCAAGCCGTTGCCATTAGTCTGGAGCGGCATCCGCAAATCGTATTTATGGATATCGTCATGCCCGTGAAGACGGGGATCGAAGCGTTGCGCGAAATTATTGCCGCATTGCCGGAGACGAAGGTCGTTATGGCTTCCTCCGTCGGGACGCAATCCAATCTGAAAGAAGCGATTAAGGCAGGCGCCTACGATTTTATCCAGAAACCGCTGTCGCAAGACGCGATTGCGCGCGTGATGGAGAAGGCTAGCGCGGGAGGAGGAGCCTAATGTTCACGCAATATTTCGGCCATTATCTGCTCAATCGTAACATCGTGTCGCTCATTCAGCTGCAAGAGGCGATGGAGCAGCTTGAGAACACCCGCGTGAAGCTTGGCGTTCTCTCCGTCAATGCAGGCTATATGAGCGCGGCCAGGGCGGAAGAGGTCCATCAGCTGCAAGCCCGAATGGACAAGCGCTTCGGCGAGATCGCGGTCGAACGGGGCTATATGACCGAAGAGCAGTTGGAGCAGCTGCTCGGCATGCAGAAAGAAGGCCATCTCGTTCTGGGGCAAGCGCTTATCGATCAAGGCGCGATAACGCTGGATCAATTCACGGCGGCGCTAGAGCAATATAAAGCGGATCATCTGCTCTCAGACGATCAGTTCGAGGCGATCAAGAACGGCAACATCGAAGAGCTCATCGCCGCCGTGCTGAAGCTGGACGCCTCGATCGATCAACCATGGTTCCGCGAATATTTGTCCCTGTTCGCGAAGAACATGATCCGTTTCATCGATCCGATGCTCTATCTGGAGGTGAATGCGGTACCCCAGGGGTATCAGTCCGAGTGGCTCGTCTCGCAAAATATCGAAGGTACGGTTACGTTGTTCACGGCGCTGTCGATGAACGAAGGCGCGTTCCTGCGAACCGCGTCTGCCTACGCGCAAGAGGAGATCCAAGCTCCTGGCGAGTTGGCAGAGGCTTCCGTGGGTGAATTCTTGAACTTGCACAATGGCTTGTTTCTCGTGAGCATGTCGAATCAGGGCATCGAACTTGGGTTGAAACCCCAGCAGATCGAACATCGGGCGGCGCTGCCTGCGCTAGCTACTTCCTATCTGATCACCGTATACATGTCGGAGGGCTCATTCGAGCTGATCGTAGCGCCAAGAGGATAATGCGGCGGAAGGAGACTCGAACGAATGGCTAATGTGGACATGTATCCGGACATCATGGATGCGGCTGGCGAACAGGAAGATGAACTGAAGCACATGTTTGCCCGGAACTTCGGCGTGGAGCTGCTATTCGAGCAACATCCTACGATCCCGTCCGAACGGATCTTAGAACGTCTTAGAACGGAATGCGGCGACGTAGACATGGTCAATAAGGATCATCTGCAGCTTTTCTTCTTCCGGGACTACAAGGTCAGCTTCGCCGAAGGAGAGCTTCCGGCACAAATTGCGATCATGCTGCCGTACGACCAGGTGCACGAGGAGCGGGGATTCGAAGCATCCTTGTCCCAATCGTGGCGTTGGCAGGAGGCGCATAGCACCGTCGATGGTTGCAAAACCTGCATGCTCGTTACCGACCTGATGGCTGCAGGCATGGATTACAAACTGCGGATGAAGCTGTTCCAGAAGGCGCTCCATGCGATCGTGGAGGCATGCGACTGCAAAGCGGTTCACTTTCGGCTGAGCGAACAGTTCATTGCTCGCGAAGACTATTTGTCGAACAACCCCGGAGCTGCCGACTACGATATTCTGCTCGGTATCCTGAATGTGCGGTTATTCCGAATGGAAGGGGCAGAGTCGGAGATCGTTATGGATACGCTCGGCCTCGCTTCGATCGGGCTACCCGATTTGCAAGTGCAATATAAGGGAGCTGAAGTAACCGAGATGGCCAAACGACTCTATGCATATGGGGACGAACTCTACGCGAACGGGGATGTCATTCCAGACGGCGGCACGCTGGAAGGGCTTGGCGGCGAACGTTGGACATGCAGCCGCGATATCGCTTTAATGGAGCCGAAGCGGAACGTGATTGATATTGTTCCAGGGCAATACGCGATCCGGGAAGGCTAAAGTGGGATAACGGCACTAGGAATCAAATAGGTTGGTGCCAAGGGACTTGCGAATTGAGCGCAAGTCCTTTTTATGTTTAGGCGACAACGCGGTTATGCTTCTTGCGTCCCAATTTTTCCACAATATGGTTGACATATAGGTGTATTAAACCTATAGTACACTACAGGTGTATGAACCACATAGTACACACACCACAATCTGGAGATGGTAGCTATGCAAGCGGGAATATTTCCCCCTATCGCCGCATTCAACAACCGAGACCCGGTCTATCTGCAGGTCGTGCGTCACTTTAAGGAACTGATCGCAACCGGCAGACTAGAGGCTGGCCAGACGATCCCTTCACGTAGGGAGCTGGCTGCTCTGCTGCAAATTAACCCGAACACGGCGCAGAAAGCGTACAAGGAAATGGAGGAGCAGCGTTTGATCATAACCGAAGGCAATTCCCCGAGTCGGGTCACGCATGATGCCCAGCTGTTGGGGGCAATCCGGGCTGAGCTTGTCCGTGAAGCGGTAGAGGCATTCGTTGCCACCATTCGCCCCATACAACTGCCTACAGACGAGCTTGTCGAGATCGTAAGGGCTGCATACGAAGCCCCTAAGGAAGGTGAATAACGATATGGACGAGGCGATGATTCGAGTGGAACACGTACGCAAGCGTTTTGGCCGCAAACAGGTGCTTCGGGATATCAGCATGGAAGCACGTCGGGGCGAGATTACGTGTCTGGTCGGTACGAACGGCTCCGGCAAATCCACGCTGCTCAGGGCAATCATGGGATTGACCCCGCTGTCGGGCGGGCGAGTCGAAGTCGATGGCGCAGCGTTCCACCATGGGATGTATGAGAAGGTGGCATTCATCCCGGATACGCTGACGATGCCGCCGGGCATGACGGTGCGAGCGTGTATGACGTTCATGCAGGATTTCTACCGGAGCTGGGAAGCCGCGCGGGGCGAAGAGCTGCTCGCCTTCTTCAAGCTAGACCCGGCATCACGCGTAGGTTCGCTGTCCAAAGGTACCGCGGCGAAGCTCAATCTCGTGCTCGGTCTTGGCCTTAACGCGGATTACGTGCTGATGGATGAGCCGTTCTCGGGCATCGATCTATTCAGCAGGGAGCATATTGCCAGCGTCTTCGCGAGCGAACTGATCGAGGATCGCGGCGTCCTGTTCACGACGCACGAGATTCAGGATGTCGAGCATTTGATCGACAAGGTGGTTATGTTAGATCAAGGCGTGATTGCCAAAGAATTCTACTGCGAAGACATCCGGCAGCGCGAGGGCAAGTCGGTACTGGACGTGATGAGGGAGGTGTACCAGGCATGAACCGTTACTTGAAGCTAGTCCATATGGAGCTTGGCCGGGCATGGAAGCCGCTTGCCGCGCTGATGGGGCTGACGCTTGTGATGCAGCTCGCAATAGTGGTGTACTTAACTCGGAATAGGGTTGCATTCGTGAAGCGCAATTATCTGGAGGAGCAGCAAATGAGCGTTGCGACATTCGTGCAGAAAATCGGACGAATTAGCTTTAACGACGTGATGATGGACAATATGCTGTTCACTGCGCCAATCGTACTCGGCATCGTTGTTCTGTTACTCTATACGCTGTTTCTGTGGTATCGGGATTGGCTGGGCAAAAACATGTTCATCTATCGGCTGCTCATGCTGCCTTCTGCCCGAAGCGATCTGTATTTTGCCAAACTGACGACTGTTCTGTTACTTGTCTTCAGTCTAGTCGCCTTCCAAATGGCGATCCTGCCGCTCTTGTCCGCTGCCTTTGCGGCGTCTGTGCCGTACGAACTGCGAGAGTCGGTCACGGCGGTGGAGCTGGCTTCCGAAATTGAATTACTGACGCTGGTGCTGCCGTTCAACTGGAAGGATTTCTTGCTGTACTATGGGTTCGGAATGGCAGGAGTCGCGGTGCTATATGCATGCGTATTGCTGGAACGGAGTTACAAGATCGTTAGAGGCATAGCCGGAATGCTAGTCTATTTGGCCATTATCGGATTGTTACTGTTCCTGCCGGCCATTATCGGATTGTTACTGTTCCTGCCGGCGATTATCGATGTGTATTGGATGGCTTTATATCCATGGGAACTGATTACGCTTCAGAGCGGGTTAGTAGCTGTCGTCGGCGCTCTGTCCGTGTGGCTCAGCCTCTATCTGATGAAGCACAAAATTACGGTATAGGAGGGCGCAATGAAACGATACATAGGATCGGTCTTATTAATAATCTTCATCGCATTCAGCGTTAGCGCCTATTACTTGCAAGCGAACAGGGTACCATGGCCGGATTTTTATTTCGAGAAGGTAGAAGGGGACGAGTCTGCGGCGGAAGGTTGGGAACTAGACGCTGAATACAGCAAGCCCGGTCGCAGTGATGACAGGGTAATGATCGGTTTGAGTGGCACTGAATATGTGGCGAAGAGAAGTGCATTGTACACAACGCTGGATGAGTCGCAGTATCAGAGATATCTGGACCCTGATGCTAGAAAGTTGTTGGAATCGGAGTCCGGATTCATGAGAGGCAAACAGAATGCTTCGAATGTATACGCTGATGATAATGCGCTTGCTTATACGCAGTTGAACAAAATATTCGATAAGAAGGAGATGAAGTATCGATACGAACTGGTTGTTGAAGTGTTGGACCGAAATACGAATCGAACGCGAGATTATCGGCATGAGCTTTCGGACGCCTCAGCCTATTTTTGGATTACCGTGCTTGAAGTACAGCTATTGGACGGACGGATAAGCATTGCAGTTAACGGTACAACTAGCGATGTGATTCAGGAGAATATTCCGGAACTATGGACAATAAGCATTGATCTGGAATCAGGCAAAGCCATGCAGAGCAGTGTCGTTAAGCTTCTGCCCGCAAGTCAGGACAGGGTGCAGATCAGTGCACAAAAGATATCGGATCACGGCGTTAGGGGGCCGAATCCGTTTGTTCTTTTGCAAGTCACGGAATCGAAATACGAAGAAAACCTTCAGAATAGTTCTATTTCGATACAGCCGTTCCACAAAGCAAACTTATTACGTTACGATATGCGAACCGGAACTGCGGAGCCGCTTCCGGAGAAGCTGTCGACGATTTGGAAAAACCAGCCGGATGCGACATATGCCTTTGACGGACGAAGCGTTTATCAATTACAGCAAAATGGCGATAAACTGATCGTCACCTCATGTGACGTGGAGACGGCAGCAATGAAACCTGGCTATACGTTATCCAATCAGATGCATGGCGGCGATCAGGTTTCCCTAATCTCGGCATATGGCAATAATCTTGCTTTCCTCGCTGGATCGGAGACGAAGCTGGAACTGCAGCTTGTCATCGCAGATTTACCAAGCGGCAAAGTGCTGTACCGGGGTAAGTTGAAGACAAAAGGCGATGAGGATTTAGCAGAGATGTTTAGCAGTCGCAAGTTCCGTGCGGATAAACTCGTGTATACGCTGAAGTAAAATGTCAGTCACCGCATCAATCGCTTCATATCAACCGCAAAGCCATAAAGCCACCAAGTCCGGAATTCTCCTTATTCGGGTTTGGTGGCTTTTTGTTTTATAATCTTTGTAAAAACAGAAACAAAAACAAAACAAACATAAAACAAAGATGGATCCAAAATGAAAAAGCAGAATTCCCGTATATGAACAGTCTTAATTACAGAACGAAACATCTGTCATTCACGTTGTCAGCTAAATCGACTAAAGCATGAGTCTCCACTAAGCCTAAAAATGTGTAAGCGTGTCCACAAGGTGGACGTCAAGCGAGGGTCAGCACACTTACCTCATTGGTGCGATATCCCATCAAGTCTGCTCCCAAGGCATCAAAGCCGCGAAAGAAGCGCAAAAACAGAGCTTTTTACTAGCAAACTAGCCGTATGTCCATCAGACATACGGCTAGTTTGCTAGTAAAAAAGCGGTCCCTCGCCGAAAGGACAGATCGAAGACGGCCGCGTTCCGAACCTCGCCTCTTACGGGCGTCCAGAGGGCGGTTGCCCTCTGGTTCCCCTCCAATGGAGGGGGAAGGGGGAGGTTTTAAAAAACTACTATTCAAATCCAAATAAACGTGATATTATCTACTCATCAAACAAAAACAAAAATATTCGGAGGTAAACAAATGGTAAAGAGCTTATGGGTTTCCTCGGCAGCGGAACAATTCACGAACGGTCTGGATCAGCTGGTCTATCGTTCCAACCTGATCGGCGCAGACCGCAGCGTTTGTAATATCTATGGCGGCAACACGTCCACCAAAACAACGGTAACGGACTTCCGCGGACGCGAAGTAGAGGTTATGTACGTGAAAGGCAGCGGTTCCGACCTCGGCACGATGAAAGCGGGCAACTTCACCGGCCTGCGCATGGACGATATCCGTCCGCTGATCGAACGCGAAGCGATGACCGATGAAGAGATGGTCGCTTACCTCGGCAACTGTATGATCGACAGCAAGCATCCGCGCGCTTCGATCGAGACTTTGCTCCATGCGTTTCTTCCGTTCAAGCATGTAGACCACACGCATCCGGACGCGATCATCAGCCTCTGCTGTGCAGACAACGGCAAAGAGCTGGCAAGAGAGATTTTCGGCGACCGTTTCGTATGGGTCCCTTATGTACGCCCTGGATTCACGCTGTCGAAGATGATCGCAGAAGGTGTATTCGCGAACCCGAACGCCGAGCTCGTCCTGATGGAAAAACATGGTCTCGTCACATGGGGCGAGACGTCCGAAGCTTGCTACGAACAAACGATTAAGATCATCACGGAAGCAGAAGCGTTCATCGAAGCTCGCGTGAATGAAGCAACATTGTTCGGCGGCGTGAAACATGCGGCGCTTCCAGCAGATGTTCGCCGTCAAATCGCAGCGCAAGTCATGCCGACCATTCGCGGTGCCGTATCCGATGCGAAGAAAATGATCCTTTCCTTCGACGATCAAGCCGATGTACTGGCATTCGTCGGCGGCGCAGACGCTGCCGAGCTGTCGCAAGTAGGCGCAGCTTGCCCGGACCACCTCGTGCATACGAAAGTTGTGCCGCTCTACATCGACTGGACGCCGAACGCAGAGGATATCGAAGGTCTGAAAGCGAAGTTAATTGAAGGCGTTGCCGCTTACAAAGAACAGTACAAAGCTTACTTTGAACGCAACAAGCATGAAGGCGACGTGATGTTCGAAGCAGCGCCGCGCGTCATCCTCATCCCAGGCGTTGGTATGGTGAACACGGGCAAGAGCTGGGCGCTTTCGCAAGTCAGCGGCGCGCTTTACCACCGCGCAATCGCGGTAATGCGCGGCGCAACGGCACTCGGCGAATTCGTATCGCTTAGCGAGAACGAATCGTACAACGTGGAGTACTGGCCGCTTGAGCTTTACAAGCTGTCGCTTGCACCGGCTGAAGCCGAGTTTACCCGCAAAGTCGCTTTCATCACGGGCGGCGCCGGCGGTATCGGTTCCGAAACGGCTCGTCGTCTGGTATCCGAAGGCGCGCACGTTGTCCTGGCCGACCTGAATCTCGAAGGCGCGCAGAAAGTTGCGGCCGAAATTAACGAGAAGTATGGCGAGAATCGCGCATTTGCTGTAAAAATGGATGTAACGGACGAACAAGCGGTACAGAACGCTTATCAAGAGGTTGCGCTTACTTACGGCGGCGTCGACATTATCGTGAACAATGCCGGCCTTGCGACTTCGAGCCCGTTCGATGAAACATCGCTCAAAGAATGGAACCTGAACATTAACGTGCTCGGCACGGGCTACTTCCTCGTAGCGCGCGAAGCGTTCAAGCAGATGAAACAACAAGGCATCGGCGGAAACATGGTATTCATCGGTTCGAAAAACTCCGTGTACGCAGGCAAGAATGCTTCCGCATACAGCGCAGCCAAAGCGCTCGAAGCACACCTGGCCCGCTGCATCGCGGCTGAAGGCGGCGAATTCGGCATCCGCGTCAACACGATTCTGCCTGACGCGATTCTGCAAGGCTCGGCGATCTGGAACGGATCATGGCGCAATGAGCGTGCTGCAGCCTACGGCATCGAACCGGATCAATTGGAAGAATACTACCGTAAGCGTACGACATTGCTCGTGAACATCTACCCGAGGGATATTGCCGAAGGCATCGCGTTCTTCGCTTCTTCCAAATCGGATAAGACGACAGGTTGCATGTTGACAATCGACGGCGGCGTGCCGGCGGCGTTCACGCGCTAATTAAGGGGGATATCAGGCATGATCGAGGCGAATGTGAAACAAGCGTATGAAGCAGCGAAGGCGCTGTACGCGCAACATGGAATCGATACGGATGCCGTGCTCAAGCAGCTGGAGACCATTAAGGTCTCCATGCATTGCTGGCAAGGCGATGACGTTAAGGGCTTTCTTAATGGCGATCAGGAATTGACGGGCGGTATCTCCGTTACAGGCAACTACCCAGGTGCGGCAAGAACGCCGGAGGAGCTTCGCTCCGATCTGGAGAAAGCGTTCTCTTTGATCCCGGGCAAACATAAAGTGAATCTTCATGCCATCTATACCGATACCGACGAGCGCGTAGAGCTCGATCAGATCGAACCGAAGCACTATGAGCGCTGGGTGACTTGGGCGAAAGAGCAGGGTCTTGGCCTTGACTTCAACCCAACTTGCTTCTCGCATGAGAAATCCAAGGACGGCTTCACGCTGAGCCATCCGGATCCGGAGATTCGCAAGTTCTGGATTGATCATTGCAAAGCGTCCCGTAAGATCGGCGCTTACTTCGGCGAACAGCTCGGCCAGACTTGCGTTACGAACGTCTGGGTTCCGGACGGATTCAAGGACAACCCGGTCGACCGCATGACGCCGCGCAAACGTCTGAAGGCTTCGCTCGATGAAGTATTCGCGGAAGAACTTAATCCGGCGCACAATCTGGACGCCGTCGAGAGCAAGCTGTTCGGACTCGGTTCCGAGGCGTACGTTGTCGGTTCGCACGAGTTCTACATGGGCTACGGCGTACAGAACGACAAGCTGATCTGTCTGGATGCCGGCCATTTCCACCCGACGGAAGTCATCTCGAACAAACTGTCTTCGCTGGCCTTGTTCACAAGCGGCATTCTGCTCCACGTCAGCCGTCCGATGCGTTGGGACAGCGACCATGTCGTCATTATGGACGACGAGCTGATCGAGATCGGCCGCGAGCTGGTCCGCCACGACCTGCTGGGCGTAACGCACATCGGCCTCGATTTCTTCGACGCCAGCATCAACCGCGTCGCGGCATGGGTCGTCGGTACGCGCAACACGATCAAGGCGCTGCTGCGCGCGATGCTCGAACCGATCGAAGCGCTTAAGAAGGCCGAGCTTGAAGGGGATTACACGACTCGTCTGGCACTTACGGAAGAGTTCAAATCGTATCCGTTCGGCGCGATCTGGGATTACTACTGCGCATCCAAAGGCGTGCCGGTGCGCGAGCAATGGATCGCCGATGTCAAAGCCTACGAGCAGGAAGTTCTGCTGCCGCGCGGCTAATTAGAGGACGAGGGGGACATTCGTTTGTCTGATATACTCGCATTCGATCTTGGCGCTAGCAGCGGCAGAGCGATTCTCGGCAAGCTGGTTAACGGCAAGATTACGACGGAGGAGCTTCACCGCTTCCCGAATGACCCCGTGCAGGTGGGAGATCGCCTTTATTGGGATCTCCTCCGCCTGTATCACGAGATCAAGCAGGGTCTGCTCAAAGCCAAGCATAACGGAGCCGAGCTGAGCAGCATCGGCATCGATTCCTGGGCCGTGGATTACGGCTTCATCGCGGAGGACGGCAGCTTGCTCGGCAATCCGCTCCATTATCGCGACCGCGCAACGGAAGGCAAGATGGAGCAGTTGTTCGCGGAGATTCCGGCCGAAGAAATTTTCGCGCGGACCGGGATTCAGTTCTTGACCTTTAACACGATCTATCAGCTGTACGCCCGCAAGCAGAATCAGTCGCCGGAACTTGGGGCAGCCGCTCATTTCCTGATGATTCCGGATTTGCTGCGCTACTTCCTGACAGGTGAGAAATATAACGAATTCTCCAATGCTACGACGACGCAGCTGTATAATCCGACCACCAGACAATGGGATGCGGAGCTGATCGCGAGGCTCGGACTGCCGGTGGAGTGGTTCGGCGAAGTGTTGGAACCGGGCGCGCTCGCAGGCCGCTTGCAGCCATCCGTTCAGGAAGAGTTAGGCGTTGGCCCGATTCCGGTGTACGCCGTTGCCGAACACGATACAGGCTCTGCGGTCGTTGCCGTGCCTGCGCTCGAGAAGTCTTTCGCTTACTTAAGCTGCGGCACGTGGTCGCTGCTCGGCACCGAGATCGACCAGCCGATCATTAACGAAGAAGCGCAGCGGCTTAATTTCACGAACGAAGGCGGCTTCGGAGGCACGTTCCGTCTGCTGAAAAATATTATGGGCCTGTGGATTCTGCAAGAATGCCGCAGAGAGTGGGAACGCGAAGGCAAGAGCTATTCGTTCCCTGAATTGGTCGGGCTCGCCGGCGAAGCCAAGTCGTTCGCATCGTTCATCAATCCGGACGATCCGAGTTTCCTGGCTCCTGGCGATATGCCGGAGCGGGTCAAAGACTATTGCGTCAGAACTGGGCAAGCCGTTCCGGAACAGCCGGGTGAGATCATCCGCTGTATCCTGGAAAGCCTGGCCTTCACGTACCGGAACGTGCTGGAATTGACGGAGCGGATCTCCGGCCAGACGTTCAGCGGCCTTCATATGGTAGGCGGCGGCATTCATAACACGCTGCTGTGCCAATGGACGGCGAATGCGCTTGGCAAGCCGGTATGGGCCGGCCCTGCAGAGGGCAGCGCGCTTGGCAACCTGGCGGTCCAGTGGATCGCGCAGGGCGAGATTCAAGATATATGGGAAGCGCGGCGCATCATTCGCGACTCTTTCCCGGTAACGGATTACAAGCCTGAAGACGTTGCGGCGTGGGACGACGCTTACCGTCGATTCCTCCAAGTAACCGGTAGTTCATCCAATTGATCGAAAAGAGGCGAGAGACATGTTGATCGCGGAGCGGTACGAGCGAATCGTGCAACTGGTGAACGAGCGTGGAAGTATCCGGGTTGCTGAACTTAGCAGCCTATGCCAGGTGACGGAGGAGACGATCCGCCGGGATCTGGACCGGCTGGAGACGCTCGGCCGGCTTCGAAGATCGCATGGCGGCGCCGTGAGCGTGAAGGATCAGCCGGTCGCGCAGGTGGAAGTTTCGTATGCGGAGCGCGAGATCCAGAACGTGGAGCATAAGAAGCAGATCGCGGAAGCGGCGGTGCAGCTGATTGAGCCGAAGGATCGGATTCTGCTGGATGCCAGCACGACGGCTTGGTATATGGCGCGCAGCTTACCGGATATTCCGCTTACCGTGCTGACGAATTCCATTCGAGTAGCTGTCACGCTCGCCTCGAAAGATAAAATCGACGTTATCTCAACCGGAGGATCGCTTGCGCAGCAATCGCTATCGTTCGTTGGTCCTCTGGCGGAGAGAGCGCTCGAGACGTATTATGTTAATAAACTGTTCGTCTCCTGCAAAGGAGTCCACCCTGACCGGGGGATCAGCGAATCGAATGAATCGCAGGCGCGTATCAAGCAGAATATGCTGAAGATCGCCGATCAGACGATTCTGCTGGCGGATGCAAGCAAGTTCGGCGTTCAAGCTTTTGCCCATGTGGGGGATTGGTCGCAGATTGATCATGTCATCAGCGACGAGCGGCTGGATGCCCGGCTGCGGGATCGCATCTCCCAGCGGTGCCAGTCATTAACGCTCGTATAGGAAGCGAGGTTTCATCATGAAAGTTTCATTGTTCATTACTTGCTTAAGCGATGCCTTCTACCCGCGTGTCGGCGAAGCGATGGTTCGGCTTCTTGCGCGATACGGAGTTCATCTTGAATTTCCGCGGGTGCAAACCTGCTGCGGACAGCCTGCCTACAACAGCGGATATTGGGATGAAGCCCGCGCCACTGCAAGAACGATACTGGATGCCTTCGACGACAGCGATTTCGTTGTCTGCCCATCCGGCTCCTGCACGTATATGATTCACCATTACCCGGATCTGTTCAAGGATGATCCGGCCTACCTGAAGAAAGCGGAACAGCTGCAGAGCAAGGCATTCGAATTTACGCAATTTCTCGTACAAGTGCTTGGCGTTACCGATTTGGGGGCATCCTTCCCTTATAAGGTAACGTATCATCCGTCCTGTCACGGCAGCAGACTGCTCGGCGTCAAGGATGAACCGATGGAGCTGCTGAAGCATGTGCGCGGCTTGCAATTCAAGCCGCTTCCTTTCGCCAACGACTGCTGCGGATTCGGCGGTACGTTCGCGGTGAAAATGGCGGATATCTCCGGCGCGATGGTCAGCGAGAAAGTCGATCATATCAAGGAGTCGGAAGCGGAAGTGCTTGTCGGCCTCGATATGGCGTGCCTCATGAACATTGCCGGCAATTTGAGATACCGCAACGAGCCGGTCCGCGTCATGCATTTGGCCGAGCTGCTGTATGAAGGGGTGAAGGAAGCATGAGTGCAGCCCGTGGTCAAGCTTCAAGCGTCAAAGAACGCGCCGATCTGGCGCTGAACGATGAATTCCTGCGCAAAGCGGTCAAGTTTACGACAGAGCGTCTTCGCTCCGGCAAGATTCAAGCCGCCGAGCAGCACGGCAATTGGGATGACTGGCGCGAACGCGGCCGTCAGATCCGTCTGCATACGATCGCTCATCTCGACTATTATTTGAACGAGTTCACTAACAATGCGCGGGCGAACGGCGTTCATGTTCATTTTGCACAGACCGGTGCCGAAGCCGTTCAGATCTCGCTGCAGATTGCCCAGAGCAAATCGGCCAAGTCGGTCGTCAAGTCGAAATCGATGGTCTCCGAAGAGCTGCATCTGAATCATGCGCTCGAAGGAGTCGGCATCGAGGCGATCGAGACGGATTTAGGCGAATACATCATTCAGCTGGCGGGCGAGACGCCTTCGCATATCATCATTCCGGCGATTCATAAGAACCGCTATCAGATCGCGGATCTGCTCTCCAAGGAAGCGGGCGAAGAACTCGCGCCGGATACGACGATTCTCGCGGGCTTCGTGCGGAAGAAGCTGCGGGAGAAATTCCTCGAAGCGGATATCGGCATGACGGGCTGTAACTTCGCGATCGCGGAGACGGGCTCGATGGTGTTATTCGAGAACGAAGGCAACGCGCGGATGGTCACGACCGTACCGAAGACGCAGATTACTTTAATGGGCATGGAGCGGATCATTCCCTCCTGGACGGACCTAGAGGTGATGGCAACCTTGCTGCCGCGTTCGGCGACCGGGCAGAAGTTGACGGTCTACATGTCCGGCATTACCGGACCCAAACGTTCGGCAGATGCCGACGGTCCAGAAGAGATGCATATTATCATCGTCGACAACGGACGCTCCAATCAGCTGGGCAATCCGGAGTTCCAGGAGCTGCTCAACTGTATCCGTTGCGGAGCATGCTTGAATGCATGCCCAGTTTATCGCCATATCGGCGGCCATGCGTACGGCGGTACGTATAGCGGTCCGATCGGAGCGGTGCTCACGCCATCGCTGCAGAGCAATGTAGGCGAATGGGATGACATCGCGAACGCTTCGAGTCTATGCGGGGCGTGCTATGAAGCTTGCCCAGTGAAAATTCCGCTTCACGATATGCTTGTCTTCTTGCGCAGACGCAAAGTAGAAGCCGGTTACGACAACAAGATGGAGACGATCGGCATGAAAGGCTTCGCGGCCGTTGCCGGCAAATCGAAGCGGCTGATTACCGCGATTAAGCTAGGTCAGCTCGGGACGAAGCTGGTTGCGCGTGACGGGGGAATCCGCCTGAAGATCGGTCCGCTTAAAGGCTGGAATACGTATCGCGTTCTGCCGAGCTTGCCGAGTAAGTCATTCCGGGATCAATGGGATAAGCTGCAGCAAGAAGTGAAGCAAGACACACCTGCAATGGACCCTGCGATGAAAGCGCGGATGGAAGCGTTCCAGCAGAAACGCCAAGGAGGTAACGGACATGGCTGAAACGCATCAAGAGCTGCTGCAACGTCTGGAAGCAGCCTCGAAGACCAGGCAGCAGGCGTTCATGGATGAGATCGCCGGCAAGCTGAATCGGCCGCGCGTCCTGAGCAAGCCGGTCCAGCCGTTCCGCGGCGCGCCGGAATTCTGGCTAGATTTCAATTGGACGCTGGAAGAGAAGATCGAGCAGTTCATTAACAATTACAAGGCAGCTGGCGGCCATGCTTTCCATCTATCCGGTCTGGATGAAGTCCGCAGCTTCATCGTGAGCAAGGCGAATGAAATGAGCGCCGCGTACATTGTCCGTCAGGATCAGGAGGAGCTGGCAAGCCTGGCGCTTGAGGAAGCGCTCCCGGAGGCAAGCATTCGGGTATGGAACAGCGAAGAGGACGTGAACTGGAAGGCCAAGGCTGCGGAAGCGGACTTCGGTATCGTCAGAGCGGACTACGCGGCTGCATATACCGGATCGGTGACCGTGCTGTCCGACAAAACCAAAGGGCGTTCCGTCAGTTTGCTGCCGACCGTACTGTTCGTGCTCATTCCGGAGAGCCGGCTGAAGACGCGCCTTGGCGAGATCTTGCCCGACTTCGACACGATGGGCCGCGAGAATCTCCCGGCGGGCATCCATTTCATCTCCGGTCCGAGCCGTTCGGCCGATATCGAGAATGACCTGACGATCGGCGTTCACGGGCCGGGCGTCGTCTACGCGCTCATCTATAAGGAGAGCTAGCACGGGTGTGATCGCGTACATGAAGACGTTCCACTTACGAGGTGGAACGTTTTTTTCTATGAACTTGCTCGCATTCGTGATAAACTATTAGATAAAAAATTAACGCCTAGGAGGAACCATACCATGTCTATCGTACCTGAAATTCTATCGTTTAATCGCAATTTCGTAGAGCAAAAGCAATATGAGACGTATCTGACCGATAAGTTCCCCGATAAGAAGGCCGCCGTGTTGACCTGTATGGATACACGCCTGATCGAATTGCTGCCGAAGGCACTCGGCTTCAAGAACGGGGACGCCAAGTTCATCAAGAATGCCGGCGCCGTACTGACCCAACCGTTCGGCAGCGCGATGCGCAGTATTCTGGTCGCCGTCTATGAGCTTGGCGCGCGCGAGGTACTCGTCATCGGCCATCACGGCTGCGGCATGACGAAGCTCAACACCGAAGGGTTGGTGAACAAATTCATCGACCGCGGCATCGACCCGAAGGCAATCGAGACGCTTGAGAATTCAGGCATCGAGATGAATCGCTTCCTCCGCGGCTTCGAGAATCCGGAAGAAGGCGTCATGCACAGCGTCAAGATGATCCGCAAGCATCCATTGTTCCCGCAAGACGTGCCCGTACATGGATTCGTCATCCATCCGGAAACAGGCGAACTTGAGGTTATCGTGCAAGATTACCGCGAGGACAAATAAATCGTTTCCTACTGCAAGCTGCATAGCAGAGCCTTTCACTTTCAATGGTGGAGGGCTTTTTATTTTGCTGCCAGCTCCAAGGTATCCCCAAAATATAACTGTGCAGTCTCGTCTGTTGTTATCCGATAACTCTATCATTAGGCATAAGTAGTATTCGGATGGCGACACGTGACCCGTCTTCCCATGAGCTCATACTACCTAGACAAGAAGAGGTGACAGGATAGATGTTTCAATTTAAGAGCATTGGCAGAACCGCTTATTTTCTCATCGTCCCATTGCTCGTCATCGGCATGGCCGGGTTGGTTACCCATTCGAATCTCGTCCTGCATGATACGATGGATAAGGATATCGAAGAGATTATGACCGAGAAGACGAAAGCAGTGTCAGGGATGCTGGAGCAGGATATCCTGAAGCCAGCGCATACAGCGGTGAATTTTGCTCGAATCGTGGAAGGACTGCAATTGCAGCAATACGATTTAAGTTTCTACGAAACGTTGTCACGCCAATTCATCGAATCCGATCCGAATACGTTCGGGGTCGGCATGTGGCTCGAGCCGAATGTGTATCGACAAGGCCAACCATATTTTTCCGCATACGCTTATCGGGATGGAGGCAGCATCGCAACTACGCAGGAATACAACACCGCCGAATACGATTACCCTAGCCAACCGTGGTACGCCGGAGCGAGAAACACGGATCAGCCGTTCTTGTTCGCGGATATTTTCTACGACGAGGGGTTAGACATCTATACCTTGACGGCTGCCGCGCCGATCTATAACGCCGAGGGCAAGATGATCGGGGTTACCAACTCCGATATGGACTTGACGACTGTGACGAACCTGATTAAGGAAACGTCGGTCGCCAAGACCGGGTATGCGGCATTGATCGATCAGAACGGACAGATCATCGCCTCCGGCAATGGTCAGACGACGCGGGATATGGCCGAAGCGGATGCCAAGGATTCCATGGAGAAGATTAGTGCGATTCTGGCTTCCGGCCGGGGGATGGGCATTCTGGCTGGCAGTGAAGGGGATCTAGGGGTATTCTATCACCAAATTCCGAATACGAACCTGTATGTCAGCCTGGTTGCGCCCATGTCGGAGCTGATGGGGGAATTGAATAATCAGGTCTATTCCTCGATTGCGATCGGCGTTGCCGTCATCCTGATTCTTGCGGCAATCTTGTACCTCTTCATTCGCTACATGACGCGCAACATTAAGAAAATCAATGATATCGCGATGCACATGGCGGACGGAGACTTCACGCACAAACTCGAACTTACGAGCAAGGATGAATTCGGCACGCTCGCGGCTAACTTCAACCGCATGTCGGTCAGCATCAAGAATACGATTCAAGAAGTCGGAGCGAAGTCGATGATCGTATCCTCTACGGCGGAAGGACTCGGTCGCGATGCCGAACTTGCTCGCGGCGCAGCGAATGTGGTCGTATCCGATATTACGCTCATGTCCGAGGGAGCGCAGCTTCAATTGAAGAGTACCGTGGACAGCGCCACCTCGCTCAATGAGCTGAACGTCGGCGTGCAGCGGATCGCAGAGTCGGCTTCCGAAGTAGCCGTGATTACGCGCGATATGTCCATCCGTGCCGACCAAGGCAGGAGCGTCGTCGGCGAAGCGATCAGCAACATGAATGTCATTAACGCGTCGGTGAAGGAAGTGTCCGTTGCCGTCGGCCGGATGGAGAACCATTCCGACCGTATCGGGGAGATCATTAACGTCATTGCGGGCATTACGAAACAGACGAATCTGCTGGCGCTCAATGCCGGTATAGAAGCATCGCGAGCCGGCGAGCATGGCCGGGGCTTCGGCGTGGTCGCTGCCGAGATCGGCAAGCTGGCCGATCAGTCGAAGCGCTCCGCAGAGATGATTACCGAGATCATCACGGAGATCAAGCAGGATACGGCATCCGTGGTCGTGGCGATGAACAGAGGGCTTACCGACGTGCAGAGCGGGACCGACACGATGAAGCATGTCGGTGCGGCATTCCAGCATATCGTGGGCGAAATTCAAAGCGTGAATGAGCGAATGCTGGAGATCTCCAGCTCATCGGAACAGATGTCGGCCGGTTCCGAGCAGCTGTCCGCCAGCAGCGACGAGATGAGCCATTTGGCGCAAGAAGCCTACGGCAAGACGGCGCAGGTCCAGCAATCCGCGGGCAGTCAACTTGCCGTCGCGGAGAACGTGAAGGCTTCGTCGGCCGCCCTGATGCAGCTAACGAAGGATCTCGAGGAAGTCATCAATCAATTCAAGGTATAACAAGGAACAAGCCTTTGACTGGATCCGTCAGGAATCAGGCAAAGGCTTGTTTTGTTAGCATGATGAAGGGAGTTCCGAATGTGCTTCAGCCTCCTGCCAAGCGAAGGGCATACGGCGTAGACGCCATCCGTGCGATCAAAAATCGTAGTTCGGATACACGTAAGGATCTTGGGCAGGCTCGATCTGTTCCATCTCGCTGGCTTCCAGAAGTACGACATCGTTACCGTGGTAGGAAGTGCGGCTGATCGTGCCGGTCATGCGCAGCCAAGTATCGTTCTCGTAGTTCATCCCGTCCGATGATTCAATCATGACGCCATATGGCATCGCGTCGGCTGCGCAGCATTGCAGCGTGAAGCGGCCGAGGATGAATTGGTCGTCTGTCAGCGTCCCATCGCGATAGACGAAACCTTCGAGCGTAAGCTCCTTGCCAATAAAACGATCCAGGTAAAGATCTACCGCAGTCAGCGTCTCCATATAACCTTTTTCTTCTACGGTTATGCCGTCCTGCTGATATAGCTTCTTGCCCAGGTTGGCATAGCTCTGCGTATATTCATCGGCTGGAAACAAGGCATCGAGCGGATTGGCGGGCTTCCCGTAATTCAGGTCGTTGGACGAGGAAATCGTTGAACCAGCTCCATCCGTCTCAGTTGGTACTTGCCCGGAGCCAGAGTTATCTTCCGTCACGACTACCGCAGTCGCGATGGCGGCCTGCGTTACGCTTCCTTCCGGCAGGCGGAGCGCTTCTGCTGCGCTGAGCGTGAAACCCTTGTTGGCGGCCATCACGCTTCCGATCATCGTGCTCGGTGAGGCGAATGCAGCGATGAGGGGAACGATGAAGAGACTATAGGTCATGACTTGTTTCATGATTGGCCGGCGTGATGGCTGCTCGCAGCCGCAATCAGGCGTTCGAGCCTCTATCCAGAGGCGATAGGCTTCATACAGCTGCGCGACGGCAAGCACATAGAGCGCCAGTGCGCCAAGCTTCACGTAGAGCGCCATTCGCGGCGCGATGTAGAGCGACAAATAGCCGGATGTGTGCAGGTAGGCCACATAGACGGCGATCCCGATCAGGATCATGGCGCGAAGGATCGGGTGAATCGCCATCCGGCGGTCCGAATGCGAGTGCATGGCAGAGATGCTCCTTTCCGAAACGAAAGTCCATTAAGCGGGTCATAGGGTCCGATATAGCACCAATGACGATACGAATACAACCGCTGCAATAAGCGCGATCAGCTGAAAGACGAAGCGTGACCGGAACACGGCCAGCATCATGAGCGTATTCTTGAAATCGACCATCGGGCCGAAGACAAGGAAGGCGAGCAGCGAGCTCTTCGGGAACGTACTCATGAACGATACGGCGATGAAGGCATCCGATGTCGAGCATAGCGAGATCACATAGGCAAATACCATCATGAACGCATGGGCTCCGATATCTCCTCCGCTGAGCGATACGAGCTCCTCCCGCGTAACGAACGTCTGCAGACATGCGGTCGCAACGGCGCCGAGCAGCAAATATTTGCCCATGGTGAAGAAGTCGTCGGCCGTATGCGTCAATACGCGGACCAGCTTCCGCGCATGTGAATCTTGCGAGTGGTCATGGCTCTCTTCGCGTCCATGCGCATGAAGCGATTCGTCGGCTGAATGCGCGTGATGATGAGAGGCTAATTCCGTCGGATGCGACGAGTGGAAGGCGCGGTTTGACGGCTCGTGCCGCGCGTCCGGAAGCAGCAGACTCGTACCCGAATAAGCGGACGGTTTTTTGCGGGTCGAGACATAGAGCAGCAGCCCGATAACGGCTGCGACGAAGAACGCGAATGTCAGACGCTGCCAGGCCATCGACGGATCGCTGCGGAAAGCAAGCGCGGTTGCCGCATACGTGACAGGATTAATGATCGGAGCGGCCAGAATATAGGTGATGCCGACGTAGACGGGCAGCCCTTTCTGGATCAGCCTTCTTACGATCGGAATCATGCCGCATTCGCAGATGGGTAGCACGATGCCGAGCGCGCAGGCGTAGATGACGCCTAGCACCGGATTGCGCGGCAGGAATCGCCGCAGCGTCTGTTCCGACACATAGAGATGCAGGATGGAGGAGACGAACGCGCCTAGCAGCAGGAAGGGGAGCGCCTCGAGAAAGATGCTGACCGCGACGGTCTTCAAGCTTTGCCAATGTTCACTCGTCATCGCGAAGCTGCGGAACGACCACGGCTCATGGCCGGTTAACACGGCGAACAGACCAATGATCAGCGCAACGGTGACCGTATTCAGCGCCAATCGACCAAGCGGGCTAGTCAAACATGCACCCCCTTCAAATTAGTAATAATTACGAAATGAGTCAACTTGATTATAGAGGGTGCGGACAAGCCCTGTCAAAATCTAAAACGGGTAAAACGCGAACCGTCAAACATTGTTCATAAACGTCTGATGGTACGCGTTCCGGACGGGGTAGGCATCATTAAACGTACGTAACAGAAGCACGAAGAAAGCCAAGTCCACCGCTCAGCGGCAGGGCTTGGCTTTCCTGCTAATAGATCCGATGTATGACGTCCTCGAAATCCGGCTCCTCCATATGCACGTCCTGCACATCGCCCCATTCGCTGACATGGCGCAGCACCGTCATGGCGGTCACTTCGTTACGGTTGCATGTAATGGTCAGGATCTGGTCCCGCCGTTCCGTGATCGTAAAGGGGAGGGAGGCCAGCTCTTCTTCAGCAGGCGGCTCGATGATGCCGTTGAAGGCAATCTTCATAATAGAAGGCAAGCCGATCCGATCCCGCAGCGTATCGAGACTGCCGTCGTAGATCGACTGGCCGTGATTAATGACGATGACCCGGGAGCACAATTGCTCAATATCGTCTATATCGTGCGTCGTCAGCAGGATCGTTTTGCCCCATTCCGTGTTCAAGTGCTTGAGATAGGCGCGAATTTGCTTCTTTGCGACGACATCTAACCCAATCGTCGGTTCATCGAGGAACAGAATGTCCGGATTGTGCAGGAGGGCAGCCGCGAGATCGCCGCGCATCCGTTGCCCGAGCGACAACTTGCGTACTGGCGTGTCGATGAATTCATCAAGTCCGAGCACACCAGTCAGCGTGCGCATCTGCTCGTTATACGTACGGGCATCCAATTTGTACATCGAGGCCAAAATATCGAACGAGTCCGAGACGGGCAGGTCCCACCACAGCTGGGTGCGTTGTCCGAACACGACGCCAAGCTTGCGAACGACCTGCTCGCGCTGCCTCTGCGGATTGGCGCCGCCGATCAGGATTTCGCCGGAGGTCGGATGCAGGATGCCGCTGAGCATTTTGATCGTGGTCGATTTGCCTGCGCCATTAGGTCCGATGTAGCCGACGAACTCCCCGGGTTCAATGCGCATCTGCAGATGGCGCACGGCTTGAACGGCGCGATATTCCCGCGAAAATAACGTTCGGATGCCTTTGAAACGGCCTTCCTTGGCGATAGGAATCTTAAAGGTCTTGCTCACGTTGCTTACGATTATCAATTGAAGCCCTCCCGGTCGTATTCGGAATTTCGCGTCTAGGTTCCCGTGCTCTGGTAATGGGCGATGCCGAACCGCCAGAATCGCAGCGCTCCCATCAATAGGAGAAGGGCAAAGAGCAGGGTCGCCGGCAGCACCCATACGCCGATCTCTCCTCGAATGATGTGGAGTGCGGGAACGTAACTAGTAAAGCCCATCGGAAGCACGGTAAGCAGCATCATGCGCATCCAGCCGGGATAAATGGTGAGCGGATAATAACAGGCGTTCGTCGTTGCGTCGTCGGTGATGCGTCGCAGGTCATCGATGCGATGCGTCCAGAATCCGACGGTTGCCGTCAGCACGCCGAACGAGAAGGTAAAGATCGCTCCGCTTAGGATGGCTGCGAACGACTTGGCTAAGGCCGTGTACCAGACGATCTGGCCGGCTGCATCGAGCTGCTGCAGGCTTAGCGTCAGGATCGTACCGCCTAAGAACAGCTCGCCGAGCATCGGACGGAATTGCCGCGTCATCAGGACGAGCAGCACGGGCACGGGGCGGAGCAGCAGCTGATCGAGCAATCCTTCGACGAGATATTTCTCGAAGCCGTTAATCTCGGAAGCGAACATGCGGTACAGCGCCCGGTTGAACATCATAAGCGCGAACAGGTAGCCGACTTCATAGACGCCCCAGCCGCCGACGCCGCCGAATTTGTAGATGACGGTACCGACGGTCAGGAACTCAATGCCGAACATGCCGAAGGCCATGAGCGACGAGAAGGCAAAGTTGAATTTGTACTGCATCTGCGCCCGGAAGCTTGCGCCGGCTAGCCGAATATACAGCCGAATCCAGTTCATCCGCCTTGCACCTCCAGATGCCGACGCAGCACGCGCGTTAATCCGAAGCAGAGCAGCGTCAGCACAATTGCCCAGCCGAGTGAAATGAGGATCGTCGCAGGCCCGCTAAGCTCCATATACAGTCGCGTCGGGATGTAGTGAATGCTCGGATAGGGCGAGTATTGGCTCATATGCTTCAGCCACCCCGGCAGCCATTCAATCGGGATGAAGAAGCCGGACAGCAGCACATTGACCGACCAATTCAGCTGCCATAGCCAGCGCGACTCCGTCGTCCATAGTGCGACGATTCCGATCATGAAGCTCATGCATAAGGAGATGTAAGCGCCGAGGAAGAGGGCGAGCAAGGTGTAGGCCCAAGTTAAGGGATGTTCAGGCAGCCGGATGTGCAGCAACAGCCAGTAAACGAGGTAGATGGGGACGGAGCAGAAGAGGAACTGATACCCGATTTTGCCCCATTCCTTGCTGGCCATGTAGCGGAAGAAGTGGAGCGGGCGCATCAGTTCCACCGAGATCTGGCCGGTTCGCACCAACGCGTCGATGCCGAGGCTGTTCGTTGTGAAGACGGTCCACAGGCACGCTTGGTTGAAGGCGATATAGCTGAGCATGCCGGCAGCGCCATATTCTCCGAGCGCCTCCCGGTCGCTAACGCCTAGCCATATGCAGGCATAGACGTAACCGATGATGATGCTGGCAGCCGTCCGCATCAGATTTGCGCTGCGGTATTGCAGGTTCTGGGCATAGGTTTTGCGGGCAATCGTAAGGGAGAACACGAAGCACCTCCTGCGATATTAGTAGCGGCTCAACTAGGATAAGGAAAATTTGGGAAAAAGACTAGACTGTTTCTTTACCGGGGGGTATACTACTATTATGAAAGGCGAGGACACACGTCTCTAGCTTAGAATTTATCTAAAATTAGGTTACGACTTCGTATTTGAGGAAGTCGATTTTTTTGTTTTAAACATGAAGAAGCTGTCACGGCTTGCGTGACAGCTTTTTTTTGGCGTTCCGGAGGGGTGAAAGTGATGCGTATTGCCGTCAGTAGACAAAGGCGTCCGGGTCATAGCTTGTACCGAGCATGGCGGCGAGGCGCTCCAAGCTGTCGATGATCGTCCGCTTCATCTCGTCATCCGGCTCAATGCCTGCTTCCCACCACCAATTGTGAATGGCGAGCGGCGCCTGCTTCTTCTGCTTGACCGGATCGAATCGGGCAACCATCCGGTCTCCGTATACGACGGGCAGCACGTAATAACCGTATTGCCGCTCCGCTGCAGGTTTATAGACTTCCCATCGGTATTCAAAATCGAAAATGGCCTGGATCAGCTTGCGATCCCACAGCAAATTGTCGAGCGGGGCAATTATGCTGGCATGAGGTGCCGGCGCAGCCAGGGCGAGTGATGAATGTAACAGCTCGACATCGCTCGTACGGATATAGAGAGGAGCCGCGAGCCCCTCGACGGTAACCTCCATGATCAGCTGCTTGGCGAGCAAGCCGGCGAATGCTCGATGCCGCTCGGCTGTCTTCATGCCCGGGATACCGAGCCACGCGTCGCTTGGCCGATTCCAGAGCAGGCCGACGCTGCCGATCCGGCGAAGCACATACCACTCGTAATACTGCTCGACCGTCTCGAACGGATCAGGCTGCGTGTGCAGCAACTTAGGGATGACCCGCTCCGCAAGATCATAATACTTGCGGGTGCCGATTTTGCTGGCGATGACGAGTTGGCCTCCATGATACATCCCTTCCAATGCGGCACGGGATAACCGCGTCGGCCCCCATGCCCAATTCACTTTCTCGTTATCATCCAGGTCGCCGGAGCATAACGCCCCGCGGTTTGCGATTTCCTGCCGAACGCGCTCGGTTACTTCGGGATTAGCTTCGCACCAACGTCGATATTGCCCACGCATTCTGGCGAAATACGGCCAATCCGACATCGGCAGTATGGACATCATTTTGTCCCAATAATCGAATAGCTGCCGATCTTGATAGATCAGCTCGTACAACTGCTTGCGGTCAAAATGCGCGATCCGGGACTGCAGCACGAGCTCCGGATTCATGCCGACAACATTGAGCGGATCGAATTGGATGCATCCGACGCGCTTAATGAAGGTCATAATGCCTTTTTTGCCGGTGAAAGAGGCGTGGGGCGTAAGCCCTTGATAGAACAAGAGGAACTGCCTGGCTTGCTGCTTCGTGATGGCAATGGCGGACATAGGAAGATCACCTCGATTATGACGTAGGACGTACTCGGTTGGTAACTATATTTAAGCATATATCCAGATGCTGGTTGCGTCTACTAGCAGCAAGTTCCGCCCAGTACGCGGTTCCTATCTTTATGCTAGACGCTAATGCGATGTGGAGCTACAATAATTGGGTTAGTCAATAAGAAGGGACGATCCATTCATCATGTCAACGCCTCCACACAAGCTCGAACCGTCCAAAAATCCGTATGTGCTCATGCCGCTGCTGCTGGTCATGTGGGGATCGTTTGCGGCGGTCAGCAAGCTGCTGCTCGATCATCTGGACAGCTACCAATTGATGTTCTCTATCTACAGTGTGGCCATCATCGTATTCTCGATCATCGTCATTATGAAAGGGCGTCTTACAGAGCTTAAGACTTGGCGTCCGGCAAACTTCCTGCTCCTCCTTGTATGCGGAACGTTCACGTTCCTGTACGATTTCTTATATATGCAGTCGCTCACGCTCATTCCGGCCGTCGAAGCTTCGATGCTGAATTACCTGTTTCCCATCTTCATTGTGCTTTTCGCGGTACCGTTTCATGGCGAGAAGCTGACAACCAGTACGATGGTGTCGCTTGCGATGGGCGTGCTCGGCACGCTGCTGCTTGTCACGAAAGGCGATTTGGCTTCCTTTCATTTCACGAACCTGAAGGGCGATTTGCTAGCCATCGGCGCAGCGGTCAGCTGGGGGCTGTTCACGAATATCATTAAGAAAAATACGAAGGATATGCTGCTCAGCACCTTCATCATTACGTTCACGGCATTCATTCTATCCCTCGGCTCACTGTTCGTGTTCTCGAAGCCGTTAATGCCTTCATTAATGAGCGTCGCCGGCATCTTCTGGCTCAGCTTCAGCAACATCATACTCGGTTTCTTCTTGTATTTCCGGGCTTTGCAACATTCGCCGGCTTCCTTGATCGCGAGTTTCACCTTCTTCACGCCTTTCATTACGCTCGCTTTCATTGCCTTGATGCTCGGCGAACAGCTGATGGCTGTGGACTATTTGGCAGCGATGCTTATCTTGTTCAGCGTCCCGGCCCAGCAGGCCGGCAAGTTGTTCCGTCGGTTTAAGAAGAAAACGCTGGTTAACAACCTATAGATTCGGATACGAAGCAGGGCTCAGCAATGGGCCTTGCTTTTTGTTTTAAAAGAAAGTACGACCGTACCTCGTTTCCAAGCATCGCCTAACTGTTGATTCTGATTATTTTTCAATTAGTAGTTAATGAAAATACGAATGATAAAATGTATAAATATTGTTAAAACGGATATTGACGTTCAGCCAATGTAAGCGTTAAACTGTAAACGTTAACAAAAGTATTTATAGATTAATAGAATTAGTGAATGGAATCATGGGCGTCTGTATCTCAATCGAGACCGGAGGTGAATCGAGGAGCTTTAGTTTGGTCACGGGAAGTGACGGCAAGTGATTTTGGAGGAGGACATAAGCGAGATGAAGCATACGATGAAGAAATATGTGGCTGGCGGTCTTATTCTATCCATGCTTGTACCCGGAACAGGGTTTGCGGCTGACAGCGGTACGACATCGGCGACGTCGGGATCGGATATTGGGGGGCATTGGGCGCAGCAGGCGTTCGCGAACTGGCAGGAGCAAGGTTTGATTCATGGTTACGGCAACGGGATCTTCAAGCCGAATCAATCGATTACCAGAGCTGAATTCGTGACGCTGATTAACCGCGTCTTTAATTTCGTCGATAAGGCGCAAGTCAGCTTTTCCGATTTGCCGCAGCAGAATCAATTCCATGGCGAATTCATGAAAGCGGTTGCTGCGGGGTATTTGAAAGGCTACGTGGATGGCACGGTTCGTCCGACGCAGGTAATCAGCCGACAGGAAGCGGCGTTCATGATCGCGCAGGCTTTTGCATTGAAAGCGAACGCGCAATCGACTGATGCATTGAAGGATCTGAATGAATTGCCGGCCTGGAGCAAATCCGCTGTGCTAACGCTTGTCAATGGCGGTTACATTCAAGGGTTGCCTGACGGTACGTTCAGTCCGAATCATTCGATATCGAGAGCCGAGGCGCTCGTTATGCTGAATAACGTCGCGGGCACGATTCTGAACAAATCGGGCACCTATTCCGACTTGGTCGCCAAGAATGTTGTCGTCAATCATGCAGACACGACGCTGAAGAACGTTACGATTAAAGGGAATCTGTATCTCACGCCAGGCATTGCTGAAGGGGATGTCACGCTCGATCATGTAACGGTGGAGGGTGAGATCATCGCTTCCGGCGGCGGGGAAAATTCCATTCATCTGAACGATTCCACGATTCAGCAGATTATCGTGAACAAGAAGAACGGGACGATTCGCTTGGTGACGAAAGGCGCTACGAACATTGAGCAAGTGTACGTGCTCTCCGGCGTGAAGCTGGAGGAAGAAGCCTCGGATAACGGCGCGGGCTTCAAGCATATCATCCTCGACGAGGCACTTGGCAGTCAGGCGACGATTCAGCTAGCCGGCCAGTTCGACCAAGTTGACGTACGGGCATTGACCGCACCGGAGCTGAAGCTGCTCAGCGGCCAGATCAAGAAGCTGCTGCTCGAACAGCAGGCGACGCTCGTGGTGGAAGAAAAGGCGGTCATTGACGAGGTTGTTATCGAGACAGACAAGACGATCCCGGTCAAAGGAAAAGGGAAGGTCAATTCGAGTGACAGCAAACTCGTTCGCGAAGAGGCGGTTAAAGGGGAAGAGACTCCATCCGTAATCATCACGACGCCATCGACCGGCTCGAATTCGGATGACGACGACTCGGATATCGTAGCGCCGACGTACACGAACGTTTCGGTGCACGATCCTTCGGTCATTAAGGACGGTCAGACGTACTACGTGTTCGGTTCGCATATCGAAGCGGCCAAGTCGACCGATCTGACCAATTGGACGCGCTTCACGAACGGCTATACGACGCCGGATAACGTCTTGTTCGGCAATCTGTCCGAGAATCTTGCTGGATCGTTCGCATGGGCGGGAGAGGACGATTCGGACAGCAAGGGCGGCTTCGCCATCTGGGCGCCGGACGTGTACTGGAACAGCGAATACGTGAATGAGGATAACACCAAAGGTGCATACATGATGTACTACAGCGCCTCCTCCACTTATATGCGTTCCGCAATCGGTTATGCGGTATCGAAGACGATCGAAGGACCATATACGTATGTGGATACGATCATCTATACCGGTTTTACGGAGAATGAAGCTTACGACACGAACAGTACAGTTAACAAGAAGTGGGACAACACGAATATCAAGTCGTTAATCGACGAAGGCGATATTACCGAAGTGGACGAAGATTGGTTCTCCGACGGCGCCTATAACAACTACGAGTATCCGAACGCTATTGACGCGACTTTGTTCGAGGACAAAGAAGGCAAGCTATGGATGACTTACGGCTCTTGGTCCGGCGGTATCTTCGTCCTTGAACTTGATCCGGTGACTGGACAACCGAAGTATCCAGGCGTTGACGGCGAGACGGAAGACGGCCGCATGATCGACCGTTACTTCGGTACGAAGATCGCCGGCGGATATTACAAATCCGGCGAGGGTCCATTCATCGTGTACGACAAGAGCTCGGGCTACTATTTCCTGAATGTCACGTATGGCGGTCTTGCTTCTAACGGCGGCTACAACATGAGACAGTTCAGAGCAACCAACCCGGATGGTCCTTATGTCGACGTAGCAGGCAAGGATGCGGTGCTTCCCGAGAAAACCGAGAACACTGCGTATGGCAACAAACTGATCGGCAATTTCCTGTTCCAACGCGAGATCGGCGACCCGGGCACTGGCCTTGGTTACGGCTATGTGTCGCCAGGTCATAACTCGGTCTACTATGATGAAGCCGCTGACAAACACTTCCTGTTCTTCCACGCGCGCTTCCCGCAGCAAGGCGAGCTTCATGAGCTCCGGGTGCATCAGCAATTCCTGAACAAGGATGGCTGGCTTGTGACTGCGCCCCTGCGATACGGCGGAGAGACGCTTGGGAAAGTGAAGAAGAGCGATATTGATGGCGACTACAAATTCGTGAACCACGGTTTGGCGTATTCGGGCGCTATTACGAAGTCGGTTGATATCGATCTGGCAAGCAACGGCGTGATTACGGGCGGCGTGAACGGTTCTTGGACGCTCTCGAATAATTACCAAGCTCATATTACAATCGACGGCGTTGACTATGAAGGCGTCTTTATTAAAGGATGGGACGAAACGCAAAACGGCGTAACGATGACCTTCACAGGTATTTCCAAAGCGGGCGAGACGATCTGGGGCATTCGTCAAAAAGACTTGACGGACAAAGAAATCGTCGCCGATATTGAGGAAGCACTCACGCTTGGCGATACAAGCAAAATCATGTCCAATCTTACGCTCCCTACTACGGGAATGCGCAATGCGACAATCGAGTGGAGCACTTCTGACGCCGACGTCGTTACTGCTGCGGGAGTCGTTAGTCCGCCTGCCGCGAATGAGGAAGTTAAGACGGCGAAGCTGACAGCAACGATTACGAAGGGAAGCAAGACGGCGTCCAAGTCGTTCGAAATCACGGTCGTACCAGTCGATCTGACGGATGGTCTGGTGGCCCAATATTCGTTCGAGAATAACTTGGACTCCTCCTACGGCGAATCTGTCGAAGGCACGGTGACAGGCGACCGCTTGGATAAAAATGAAGGCGGCACGATCGCTTATGCTGCCGGCGCCGCCGGTCAATCGGCCGTATTCAACGGAAGTTCGGGCATTCGACTCCCGGATGGCTTGATTGCGGACGACACGTATTCGGTCTCCTTCTGGATGAATCCGGAAGAATATACGCAATATACACCTGCTTTCTTCGGGGCCAAATCGGGCACGAGCTGGATCAGTCTCGTACCGCAATCGTGGGATAATAATACGATGCTGTGGTCGGGCAGCGAAAAATGGTATGATGCCGCGACCGGCCTCAGAAACCGGGTACAAGAATGGCACCATATTGCGTTTACGGTCGATCAAGGCAGCGTGAAAGTATATGTGGACGGCGTGCAGAAATATGCGGGCACGAACTTCCCGGATGTATTCACGACCGACAATGGCGTATTCGGTCTTGGCGTTAACTACTGGGATAAGCCTTTCAAAGGAATGATGGACGAGGTTCGGATCTATGACCTGCCGATTACGCAAGAGGTTGTCACGGCGCTGGCCGACGAGCTTACGCCAGTCGCGGAAGATACGGAAGCGCAATTATCGGCGCAATACTCGTTCGAGAACGACCTCACCGATACGACTGGTAATTTCGGAGCTGGCACCGTGGTAGGCGGTAAAATCGACACGGTGAATAAAGGCGAAATTACGTATGCAGAAGGCGTTCAAGGGGATGCTGCAGTCTTCAACGGCGAATCCGGCGTCGTGCTGCCAAGCGGTTTAATCAACTCCCGTAATTACTCCGTCGCGATGTGGATCAATGCGGCGGAACTGAAGACCTATTCACCGGCCTTCTTCGCAGCGCGGACGAATACCAATTGGATTAACTTCCAACCGATGGGCGATGCTTCGGTGAACTTGACTTCCATGCTGTGGTCGGGATATGGCGATAATCGTTATGTTGCGGGAACTGGCGTGGATACCACGCTGAATCAGTGGACGCATATGGCCTTTACGGTCAACGATGGCGTGCTGAAAGTATACGTTAACGGCGAAGAGACATTCTCCGGCACGGACTTCCCGGATATCTTCACGACGGATAACGGCACATTCAGCCTCGGCGTTAACTGGTGGGATACGCCGTTCAAGGGTATGCTCGACGAGCTGCAAGTCTACACAGGGGTGTTGACCTCGGATGAGGTTGCTGCACTCGCTGCGGCTCCAACCGTACAGCCATAAGACGGATCACATAGGAACGATCGCATGCCCGAGAAGATTGGGGTGCGATCGTTTTTATGCTGATAACGGTTCGTTTACAGCGATTTCAACCGGCGATAAAAAGGGAGATCGCAAATTGCGTCGAATCCATTAATAAGCAATGACATGGAGGAGGATTATGGTTATGCAAGCGAAACAAGTTGCGGCGGTTCGCGCCGTTCAATCTATTCAAGAAGGCATGGTCGTAGGGCTAGGAACGGGCTCGACCGCTTATTATGCGATTCAGGAGATCGGCAGACGGACGGCGGAAGGGCTGCAGATTAAGGCGGTTGCCACATCGGTGCAATCCGAGAATCTGGCCAAGGAGCTCGGCATCCCGCTCATTCCGTTCGCGGAGGTCGAGGTCATCGATGTCACGATTGACGGTGCGGACGAAGTGGATGGCAGCTGGAATCTCATCAAAGGCGGCGGAGGCGCGTTGTTGCGGGAGAAGATCGTGGCAGCAGCCAGCAAGCAGCTGATCATTATCGTCGACGAAAGCAAAGCCGTCGGCCAGCTCGGCAAGTTTCCGCTTCCTGTCGAGATCGTCACGTTCGCAAGCGAGCTGACGCTGCGCAAGCTGGAAGCGCTGGGCTGCAAGCCGGTAATCCGCTTGACCGCGAGCAATGAGCCGTTCATAACGGATAACGGCAATTATACGGTAGACTGCCATTTTGACCGAATCGAGGATGCGGATCAGCTCAATCTGGCGCTGCATGCCATTCCGGGTGTCGTGGACCACGGGTTATTCCTGCATATGGCGACGCAAGTTATCGTCGGTTATGCGGATGGTTCGGCTCGCGAACTGGAGCGTTAACGAATAAACATTCGCCATGATGAAGATCATTTGCGCTCTTTTGGGTTAAGAAGTAGACAAGTTCTATTTCGAATACATTCCCAATCGGGTGCGAGGAGGGCTTCATCATGCAATGGAAAGGCAGAAGAGGCAGTAGTCATGTCGAAGATCGCCGCGGCATGAGCGGCGGACGAGGTCTGATCGGAGGCGGGATCGGCAGCATCGTCATCGTGCTGCTCGTTACTTTGCTCGGCGGCGGGAACATAGGGGATGTCCTTAGTTCCGTCACGACGCTGGGCTCAACGTCGACCGGCAATACCGCCTATGTCGAGACCGAGCAGGAAAAGGAGCTTGCGGCTTTCGTATCGGTCGTGCTGGCAGATACGGAGGAAGTATGGACGGAGCTTTTCCAAGAGAAAGGACTGGACTATGAGGAACCGACGCTCGTGTTATACAGCGGCAGCGTGCAATCCGCCTGCGGAACAGCGGGTTCGTCGGTCGGCCCGTTCTATTGTCCCGGCGACCATAAGTTGTACATCGACCTTAGTTTCTATGACGAACTGCGACAGAAATTCCAGGCGCCGGGCGATTTTGCCATGGCTTATGTCATCGCCCATGAGGTAGGACACCATGTGCAGACGCTGCTGAAGACCGGCGAGGGCAAGGGGGATTCGAGCTCCAATGCGTTCTCCGTCCGCTTCGAGCTGCAGGCGGATTATTTGGCCGGCGTATGGGCGCATCATGCGGAAGATATGAACGTCCTCGAGGAAGGCGATCTTGAGGAAGCGATCGCAGCGGCCAGCGCGGTCGGCGACGATACGATTCAGAAGAAAGCCCAAGGCTATGCCGTACCGGAAAGCTTCACGCACGGTACATCGGAGCAGCGGAAACGTTGGTTCTATAAGGGGTTCCAATCCGGAACCATCGAAGGCGGAGATACCTTCTCGGCTAATCCGCTCTAAACGAGTGAGCTTCAGTTTCAACAAGGGTGGGGGATCGATGCGGATTCGACATGCGGCGGTAACCGACGCCGCCGGAATCGCCAAGGTGCATGTAGACAGTTGGCGGACGACCTACGAGGGGCTAGTGCCCGCTGATTTTCTAGCCGCGATGTCTTATGAGGTGTATGAGAACCGATGGCGCTACCGGCTGCAAAACAAGGCGGTGCGGTACGCGATGTTCGTGGCCGAAGAAGCGGATGGCCGCATTGTCGGCTTTGCTGACGGAGGGCCGGAGCGGACGGGCGATGCCGAATTCAGGGGCGAGCTGTATGCGCTCTATCTATTGAAGACTTCCCAACGCAAGGGCATCGGCACACAACTGTTCCATGCGATTGCCGCTCACCTGATCGCGCAAGGGTATGGAAGCATGCTGATCTGGGTGCTGAAGGCCAATCCAAGCCGATCGTTCTATGAAGCGCTCGGCGGGGTGAAGCGTCGGGAAGCCACCATCGAAGTCGGCGGCAGCATGGTGGAGGAAGCGGGATACGGCTGGTCCGATCTGAATGGTTGGATGAGCGGTCATGCGGCAAGGTTGAGGACGGACGATGTATAACCAACCCTTTTTGAACAATTCAGCATGTATCGGCATATGATCGAAAATAAACAACGTCAGGAGTTCGAGACTCCTGGCGTTGTTTACGTTTGATGAAGAATGCGTGCTTAACTTCGATAATAATGATTTTCATTCTCAATTGGTTGTGGTACAATTCATGTATGATTTTGGAAATGATGATTTGAAAGCAACTTACAATAAATATTTATACCTATTAAACGCTAAGGAAAGGATGAGGAACATGAGTGAGCAAGAACTTTTTGACGTGACGATTATCGGCGGAGGACCGGCTGGCCTTTTCTCTGCCTTCTATAGCGGTTTGCGCGAGATGAAGACGAAGATTATCGAGTTTCAATCTTTTCTTGGCGGTAAGGTGAACGTTTATCCGGAGAAAATGATCTGGGACGTCGGCGGGATGACCCCGATTCCGGGTCAAACGCTGATCGAGCAGCTGACTGCGCAAGGGAAAACCTTCGATCCGACAATCGTGCTCGGCGAGAAGGTGACTTCGATCACGAAAGGGGAAGACGGCCATTTTGCCCTGCACTCCGATACAGGTGCCGTCCATCGTTCCCGCACCGTTATTCTGGCGATCGGTTACGGCATCCTGAAGCCGATCAAGTTGGAGCTGGAAGGAGCCGAGCGCTACGAGGTCGGCAATCTCCACTACACGGTTAAGTCGCTGGCGCGCTTCAAGGACAAAGTTGTCATGATCTCCGGCGGGGGGCATACCGCGATTGACTGGGCGAACGAGCTCGCGCCATTCGCGAAGAAGGTCTATCTCACCTATCGGAAGGAAGCGCTTAAAGGCCATGAAGCAGAGGTATCCAAGCTGATGGCGAACGGGATTAACTGCCTGCTGAATACCGAGATCGAACGTTTGGTTGCCGTTCCTGGCGAGGAGCTTATCGACCGCGTCATTCTCCGTAATAATGAAGACGGCGCTGTCGTCGAGCTGCAAGTGGATGAGGTCATTGTCAGCCATGGCTACGACCGGGATCGCGAACTGCTGCATAACAGCGAGGTGCGCATTGAGATGGAAGGGGAATGGAATATTGCGGGAACGCCGATGAGCGAGACGAACGTGCCCGGCATCTACGCCGCAGGCGATCTGCTCTCGCATCCCGGCAAGCTCCATCTGATTGCAGGGGCGTTCCAGGATGCCGCGAATGCGGTGAACAAGGCGAAGAAGTTCGTCACGCCGGATGCGGAAGCTTACGGTATGGTCTCCTCGCATAATGACCGGTTCATCGAACGGAACCGGGAGCTGAAGAAGCAGCTGTTCGCTAATTAATCGAATACGGCGTCACTTCGCGGACCACTTTTACGTACGTTCAACGTGCATAAAGGCGGTCTTCTTTTGTTGTGCGGTCAGTATGCAAGACCGTTCTCCACGCTCGATGCAACAGCCTGACGCCTTCGATGATTTGCGATTCCTGCAGGCCGCCAAAACCGAGATAAATGTGCGGATACCCGGAATAGGTCTGTTTGCGGATGGCTTGCATCCGCTCCAGATCGTACACTCCGACCCCTTCGTCCGCTGCAAGTTCCACGAGCTCGAGGACGGAGAGCGAAGTGCGGACGGTCAGCTGGATGTGAAGTCCGGCATTATGGCCGGTTACTTGAACCGAGGTGCCGAAAGCTGCTTCCAGCTGCTCGAGCAGCAAGTGATGCTTCTTGCGGTAGCTGCTCCGCATACGGCGAATATGCCGAAACCAGTGGCCCTTCTCGATAAAAGCTTGCATCGCCCATTGCTCAATCCGCGAAGGCGCATCGAGCAGCAGACGCATCTGTCTGGCTCGTTCCGCCAGCTCTGCCGGCAGCACCATATAATTCATGCGGATGGCCGGCGTAAAAGCTTTCGAGAACGTGCCGATATAGATGACGCGGCCGGAGCGGTCCAGGCCTTGGAGCGAGGGAATCGGCTTGCCGTGATAACGGAATTCGCCATCGTAATCGTCCTCGATGACATAAGCATTCCGGTTGTTCGCCCAATGAAGCAGCTGCTCGCGGTCGGAATAAGGCATGACGGTGCCGGTCGGAAATTGATGGGACGGCGTAACGTACACCGCATCGGCTTGCGTCTCCAGCAAAGCTTCGATTACAATGCCGCGTTCACGGACCGGAACGGCAACGATTTCGAACCCCCGTCGTTCCAGCAGCAGCTGCGCAACCCGATATCCGGGATCCTCGTACGCGATCGTGCGGCGGTCTTCGAATAATGCACACAGCAAGTTCATGGAATAGCGAATGCCGGATCCGACCACGATCTGGTCCGGATCGCATTGAACGCCGCGCGACTTGCGCAGATAGTCGGCGAGAACGCTGCGGAACGAAGCTTCTCCTTGTGCGTCGCCGTGCTTGCACAGCTGCTCGCCGGCTTGGTCTAACGCATGATGGAGCATTTGCCGCCAGAGACGAAGCGGGAACTGCTGTTCATCGGTCGTAGAGGCCCGGAAATCGATCAAGAGCTTCTGTTGCTCGTCAGCGGGAGCTACTGGGCTAGAAGGGGATTTCACGGCAACGTCCATGTCCGTAAACGTAGCAGAACTTGGGGCGCTTAGCATATTCATGACGAACAGGCCTGACCGTGGCTTGCTGATTGCATATCCTTCGGCGATCAGCATTTGATAGGCGGTCTCGATTGGGGTCTTGCTTATGTTCAACTGATTCTGCAATGCGCGAATGGACGGCAGCCGAGAACCGTACGCAATGGCGCCGCTGCGAATTTGGTTGCGTATTTGTTGATACAGCTGCAGATAGAGCGGCTGTTCCTGACCGCTTGCCAGGTTGAGATTCAGCATCGTTCACCTCGTACATCTGTCTTTTTATTGACATTCTAACTGACCATTTCGAAGTGGTCACATTCGTAATACAGTATATACCATGAAAGGCAGGGCGTTGCCTAGCGTGTGATTGCTATTACATGCAACGGAATCATGCACGGTCGCTGGAAAGGATGAGAGATTATGCTGACAATATCGGACCGGAGAGCCTATCTTGACCGGTTGGGAATAACGGAGGTGCCAGCCCCGACACTTGCGAACTTGATCTTGCTGCAGCAGGCGCATGTGGAGCGGATCCCATGGCAGACGGTCGATATTTATACTGGACGGCCTGCTTCAATGGATGTCCGCGAATCGATTCAGCTGATCGTAGGGCAGCGGAGCGGCTATTGTTTCCAACTGAACGGCGCATTCAGCACGCTGCTGACTGACCTGGGCTACGAAGTGATGTGGCACAAGGCAGGCGTTCAGCCGATGGGGCAGGAACCTAGAATTAACGGCTTCCATCTCGGCTTGACGGTGAGATTAGCGGGGGAAAGCGGAGAATCAGAAACCTACCTCGTCGACGCGGGTCTCGGCGATATGCCGTATGAACCGATTCCATTGAAGTTCGGCAGCTATGAGCGAGGGCCGTTCACGTATGTGCTGCAGCCTTCCGGAATCGCGGAGCATGGCTGGCGGCTTGAGCATGAGAGGCCGGTGGCCTATGTTGGCGTTGATTTCGCTCCTGCAGCGGAGCCGTCGCTTGAAGGCTTCTGGCCAAGGCATCAATTCTACAGTACCTCCAGCGAGTCGCCTTGGATCGATACATTCCTCCTTCGCCAGCGCGGGGCGCATGTCTTGAATGAACTTCGCGGCTGCGTATGGAAGCAGTGGGATTCCAGCGGGATGAAGACCCGCGAGCTTGTCGTACAATCCGATTGGCTGGATGTGCTCGCGACTGTATTCCATGAGCGGCTCGTTGCGTATTCGCAGCTGGAGAGGGAAGAACTCTGGCGGCGCGTGATGCGCCAGCATGAAGAATGGAAGCGGGAGGTTAGCCGCCGCGGACGTTAAGAAGCGCCAGCCGGTTCATCTTGTAATGTCTATATGCAAACTCCACTAGTTTTGCTAGTATCTTCGGCTCCTGCGGTGTGGTTAAATAGACGCAAGAATACGAAGACGGAGGATCATATGAGCAAAAACTTAACTTCGAAAGCGTTTACGCTTGGCGTCTGCTATTATCCGGAACATTGGGACGAATCGCTGTGGGCTGACGATTTCCGCCGTATGAAGGAAATGGGCTTCTCCATCGTACGGGTGGGGGAATTCGCCTGGAGCATCTTCGAGCCTGAAGAGGGGCGGTTCGAATTCGCGTTGTTCGACCGAGCGCTGGACTTGGCACATGCCCACGGATTGCAGGTCATTATGGGGACGCCGACCGCTACGCCGCCGGCGTGGCTCACCCATAAACATCCGGAAGTGCTCAATGCGAATCAAGACGGGCTTCTCTATCAACATGGGATGCGAGCCCATCATAATTATAATTCACCGGTTTATCTGGACTATTGCGCTCGTATCGTGCGTACGATGGCGGAGCATTACCGGGACCATCCGGCCATTGTCGGATGGCAGATCGACAATGAGTTGAACTGCGAGATCGACGTCTACTATTCGGAGTCGGATCATCGGGCATTCCGGGTCTGGCTGCAAGAGAAATACGGTACGCTTGCCAAGCTGAATGAAGCCTGGGGGACTGTCTTCTGGAACCAGACGTACAGCGAATGGGACCAGGTTCATCTCACGAGACGCACGACCGCCAATTCGCCGAATCCGCACCTGGCGCTGGATGAGAAGCGTTTCGTCTCGGCAAGCGCGATTCGCTATGCCAAGGTGCAAGCGGATATTTTGCGCGAGATCGCGCCGCATCATTGGGTCACGACGAACGGACTGTTCGGCAATCTGGACAGCCACCGATTGACCGATGAGATGTTGGATTTCTTCTCGTATGATTCTTATCCGCTCTTCTATTCGATCTTCGGCGACGGCGCGGAGGAGGAGCCGCTGAAGGACCGGAAGTGGAGCCTCAATTTGAGCGTGGTTCGCGACATCTCCGAGAACTTCTGCGTGATGGAACAGCAGGCAGGACCGGGTGGCTGGGTGAACCGCCTTCAGCTGCCTTCGCCGCTCCCTGGCCAGATCCGGCTATGGACGTATCAGTCGATTCTGCATGGGGCCGATATGATTCTCTATTTCCGTTGGCGGACCGCGACCGTCGGCACCGAGTTGTATTGGCATGGCATTAATGATTACCATAACCAGCCCAACCGCCGCATTCGGGAGATAACCGAGATCGGCGCCGAGCTGAAGCGGATCGGCGAACGGCTAGTCGGCCGAACCTACAAAGCTGAGGTCGCGATGCTGGATGACTACGACAACGAATGGGATGCGAAGCTGGATACGTTCTACGGGAACCTGCGCGGTCAGAGTACGAGCGCTTGGTTCAAGCAGCTGCAGCGGCGCCATATTCCGATGAACCGGGTCAAATTCCGCGACACGACGACATTGGAGGATCTCACGCGTTACCGCGTGCTGATCTATCCGCATCCGGCCATTCTGACCGAGTCGAGGGCAAAGTTGCTGGAAGCTTACGCGGCGCAAGGCGGGACGTTGATTTTTGGCGCGCGAACGGGTTATAAAGATGAGACGGGACGCTGCTACATGATGCCGTTCCCTGGCTATGCAGCGGCATTATGCGGCATTCACGTGGAGGAATTCACCTTGATCGCGGGAGAGGCCAAGCCTGCGATCGTCAGAATGACCGGTCAGGTTGAACGTACATTCGAGGCGATCGGATTCAATGAAGTACTCTCGGTCCGTTCGCAGTCTGCTACAGTAGAGGCTGTGTATGACTCAGCGTATTACGCCGGCACGCCTGCGCTGACACGCAATCGATATGGCGCTGGTGAGGTATGGTATTACGGAGCGGCATTCTCCATCGCGGCAGTCGGCGCAATCCTGGATCTTCTCCAATTGGAATCCCCGGTCGTGTCCTGGTGCGCCGTCCCGAAACAGGTGGAGCTCGGCGTTCGTATGGCATCCGATGGTTCGGAGCTCGTGTACTTGCTGAATTATGCGGAGGAAGCGATGGAGATCCAGCTGGAACACCCTTGCATGGAGCTGCTAACGAATGAGGAACTTCACGGCACGGCGAGCATTCCGGCATTCGGCGTCATGATTCTGGAGCGGCGGTAACGATTCGGTATGCCAGTGCCGAATTACGGCTACAATGGAGTAACGGGTTTTGTTCGAAGAATAAGACATTAAGCGACATGTGCGAGCAGCCTTTCGTTGGTTCATCCGACTTAGGGCTGCTTTTTCTATTGTGACTTTTGGCATGGGACAGGGATTTTCAAAATGCTGTCGAATAGGTAAGGATTAGCCTTTTCGACCAATGAGAAATGAAGATCGAACGTACGTGATCAGAACGGTTTTGCATCAGGAGGTTAGCAACATTTTGTTACTGGACCGATGTCCCCATTGCCACATTATCATTGCTTGGTCATACGACCAGCTGGAGCTGGATCGATGCCCTTATTGCTTTATTCGTCTGGAATCGGAATGGAAACAACGGATTATCGCTGAGCGCACGCCATTGCCAACCGGTGACGCGCTGCCAGGACTAATCGACGATCTGGAGATCGTCCTCTATGAGAATCTCGATATGGCAATCGCCGTTGCGCAATTCGCCATCGAGCTTGCCGACGCCGCAGGATCGGAAGAGCTCAAGAAGCGCGGAGAGCTGATGCATGCGAGTGCCGTGCTGCGCCAAGGGAATCTGGCCGAAGCTGGGCTCATGACCCGGAAAGTATTGTCCTGGGCGGTCGAATATTCGAAGAATGGCGTTCTTGCGAGAAGCTACCGACACTTGTCTTCTCTATTCTTCCGGCTTGGCGATATTACGAGCGCGTTCGAGCATGCGCTCTACGCGGTCGAATATCTGCCTGAAGACGCGCTTCCGCAGACGCGGGGGAATCATCTGATGATCCTTGCTTTGACCTTGGATGCGAGCGGCGAGCACGAAGAAGCTAAGCGCAGGTTCGACGAAATCATGGGGATCGTCGATGCGACGCATAATGTGCAGTTAGCTCAATTTGCGCTCAATAACATGGCTTATACGCGTTATGAGGTTGGCGATCTGGAAGCGGCTGCCGATATCGTGGCCAGGATGTACGAGCTTGCCGAGCGTTATGAGCTCAAGCTTACGCCATCCCAGCTGGATACCGCCTCGCGGATCGAGCTCGCGCTCGGCCGGCCGGAGAAGGCGGAGAAGATTCTGGAGCCGCTGCTTAGCGCGTTCCGTTCAGGCGATCTGCTCGGCGACCACTATGCCGTATACGATTGTCAGCTGACGGTGGCGGAAGCGCAGCGCGTTCAGGGCGAATTCGCCAAGGCGCAATCCACGTTGGATGAATCCAAGCTGTTATGCGAGCAGTACGGCGTGAAAGGTTTTCTTGTCAAAATCAAGTTGGAACAGGCACAGCTTTACGCGGCGATGGAGAATTATAAGTCCGCATATGAGGAGTATCGGAGTTATCATGAGCAATCCGAAGCGTTGCGTTCGTCGGAACGGGAAGCTCGCTTGCGAATTCTGCATGCGGTGTTCGAGACGGAGGAGGCAAGGCGCAGCAGCGAGCGGTTCAAGGAATTGGCACAGCGCGATCCGTTGACCGGCTTGTTCAACCGGCGATTCATCGATACGCATATGGACGCGCTGCTCAGCAATCTGGATTCGGATCAAGTGCTGTCGGTCATTCTGATTGATCTGGATCATTTCAAGCGAATTAACGACACGCTCTCCCATGAGACCGGCGATGCCGTACTGATACAGCTTGCGAAGATTCTCGATACGGCGGCGATCGAACCGCTCAAAGCCGCTCGGCTGGGAGGCGAAGAATTCCTGTTGCTCTGCCCGGGCTATGATGAAGCGAAGGTGGTGGAAACGGCGAACCTTCTATGCGAGGTCATCCGTACATCCGATTGGCGTTCTATTACTGGCAGGCTGCGCGTCACGGCCAGTATCGGCGTCTGTACGACCCGAATTGGACAGATGACCCGCGCTGAGCTTCTGTCGGAGGCCGACCGGAATTTGTATACCGCCAAGAATGCGGGGCGGGATCGGGTTGTAGGCTCGGCGGTCATGTCGGCGCCGGCCGATACCCCGGACAAATGACGAATGCGTGTCAACAACTCAATAGAGAAAAAGACAAAGCACAGGCTTAATCGATCGCCTGTGCTTCTGTATGTTTGTCGTCACTGCCCTTTGTCGGGCTGCACCGTCCTGCTGGCATTGCCATAGGAGGACACGCTCTTCCAGGCGTCCGCGTCATCGAAGCGGGCCGGAGCCGATTGAATCGTCATCACTTCCTCTTCAACCGGGCGGTCTTCGGCGATGGTATCGGAGGCGTGATCGATGCAGCGCGTCGTTGCAGGCAATGCTTGGAGCCGTTCATACGGAATGGTCTCGCCGCATACTTCGCATATGCCGTACTCCCCGTCTTTTATCCTTTGCAACGCGGATTGGATCTCTTCCCGTTGACTAGCCAGATGGGTATCGATCGCCATATCGCGGCCGCGCTCGAAGGTTTCCGTGCCCAGATCAGCAGGATGGTTATCATAAGCGGACAATTCACCGACGGATTCGGTCTCTGATTCGGCAGCGCCGGTTGTTCCGGTATCGTTGTCGAAATGCTGATTCAGCTGCCGCTTCTCATCCTTGAGCAGCACGGTAAGCGTGAGCAGCTGCGTATTCGTCAAATGCGTCATGGTCATTCACTCCATTCGTTAGGCTAGGTGCTTGTCTTCCTTATATACCCGCAACCTGCCGGAACGAATAGCGGGCAGACTTTTTGGCGATGGCATCGTATAATGACAAACGGCGTAAGAAAAAAACTAATGATCGCCGCTAAGATAACCGATAAAGTGTCTGATAGACAACATGTTTCTACCTGGATGTTCGGAGGCAATACTATGTTATCTTTTTTCGTAGCCGATTTTTTCATCATCGTCGCAGCGTTATTCATAAGCATGTTTTTCTTCAAGAAGCTGCCTGACCGATTCCATTCGACAATCGCTATACGGCTGCGCATCGGTTTCTATCAAGGCGTGTTCGGAACACTGATGATGATGTTCAGCATACAGCTGGCGCCTGCGGCGATATTGGACCTGCGGCTTGTGCCCGTGATCAGCGCAGCCTACTTCGGCGGTATGCGCAGCAGCGTCATTGCCGCCGGGACGATCGCGGTCGTCCGCTTGTTCTCATTCGGCGGACCATCGGCATCCGCAGCTTCTGCCGCTCTTCTCCTAATTGGTATAGGCCTGCTAACGGGATGGGTTGCGGATCGTATCCACCATTATTGGAAGATGTGGTCGATCAACCTAGTTATCATCACGCTCAGTACCTTGGGGTCATTCGGCGTCGTCTTACAATCGAGTAATCTGCCGCTATCCAACTTGTGGTGGTTAATTGCTTTCCAAGCCGCTGGCGGTCTGTTCGTCTCCGGTTGCGTCTACTTCCTTAAGAATACGTATGATGAGCATTTTCTGAACCGCAAGCTGTACACGCTCATTCACTCGTTTCAACAGACGGATACCGTTCAAGATATTTACGAGAAAGCGCTGCGCGAATTGACAGACCTGTTCGAGTGCGAGAGGGCCAGCATCGTAATGGTCGATAATAACCGCTATACGTTAGCTGGGGTATTGACGAATGGAGAGTACGTGAACAATAGCGAGCGGATCGAACTCGGCGACATCTGGGGCCTCGTGCATGCGATCGATGGCCGTTCAACGCTGTATCCGGATTGGACGATTGACCGGCCGGCCGGCAAACTCGATCATAACGCCTACTCGAGAGGCGTCCGCTCCTCGATCCATGTGCCGATTAAACATAAGAGCCATGTCATTGGCTTAATGAATCTGGGGTCGTTCCGGCGGAATTTTTTCTCGGCGCACAAAATAAAATTCGTCGAAGATCTGATGCCGAGCATCGGCATGGCGTTGGCGCTCAATGAAGCCGAAGCCCGGTTCGCTTCGATCGTGGAATCCAGTAACGACGGCATTATCATCACCGACGGCGATTTGAACATCGTCGCTTGGAATCAAGGGGCAACCGAAGTGTTCGGTTATATAGAATCCGAGATTATAGGCGTGTCCGTACGTAATCTCATGCCTGCTTATCTGAGAGAGCACTATGTGTCGATCATTCATGAACTGAGCAGCTTGAAAGGTGCGGCTGCTGCCGGGCGCAAGACCCGGGAAGGATTGGGACTTCATAAGGACGGCACGCTCTTCCCGATCGAGCTGTCATTCACGAGCTGGGCTGCTTCGGGACAAATCTATTTCAGCAGCATCATTCGCAACATTACCGACCGCAAACGCGCGCAAGAAGAGATTCTTCGGCTTAAACAAGACCTGGCGGATACGATTCATTATCAGCATGGCATTACGCTCAAATACAAAAAGATGGACGGTACGTTTATCTACACGCTGGCTGATGGTCAGATGCTGCAAGAAATCGGCTTCTCTCCCGAGACCGTAGTTGGACGCCCGATATCGGATGTGATTCCTCCGGCACTGAGCGGCGATTTGTACGAGAAGTACGAGAAGGCCTGGAACGGAGAAGGCGTCGAGTGCGAGATCGGCTACCGGCACAAAACGTTCTTGCTCACCTTAAATCCGATATTCAAGGAGGGGAGCGTGAGCGAGGTCGTCGTCTCGATGAGCGACATGAGCGCGCGCAAGCAAGCCGAGGACAAGCTGATTGAAGCGAATCAGCGATTGGAGCGGTTATCGAACCGCGACGGATTGACGGGACTTGCCAATCGGAGAAGCTTTGATCATCAACTGGAACGCGCCCTCCGGGAAGGGTCCGATTCCGGGGTTCCGGTATCGCTGGTGCTGCTGGATATCGATTCGTTCAAGATCTATAACGATACGTACGGTCATCAGAAAGGCGACGCTTGCCTGAAACAGGTCGCGCGCATACTGGGGGAAACGGCCGAGCATCAAGGTTTCTTCGCCGCCCGTTATGGCGGAGAAGAATTCGCTTGCGTGATGCTTGGCGCGGATGCGGCCGCGGCGCAGCAATTCGCAGAATTGGTCCGAGCAGAAGTGGCTCGGAAAGAAATGCCGAATGAACGTGCGACGATTCCATTCGTAACCGTAAGCATCGGGGTCGCCTCCTGGCACCGGGAAGGGGACGGCTTTCCGCCGGATATGGTCGAAATTGCGGATCAAGCGTTGTACGAAGCGAAGAAGACAGGACGCAATCGTGTGTCTAGGGGCAAGACCTGCTAATTTGAGGCAGGTCTTTTTTTGTTGTTGCCGGATGGACGTTTGATGAAAAAGAAAACGGGAGGGAAGGATATATCGTGGTAGTTTGATAACGGAAAAAGAGGTGCGACCATGAAATGGAAAGCAATTGGAGTCATGTCCGTATGCAGCGTCTTACTGGTCTCTTGTTCGGGAGGTCAGGAACGGGCTGCTCAGCGTCAAGAAGCGTCGCAGCAATATGCCCGAAGTTTGGTGCAAGATCGGTTGAACGTTACGCCGAATCAGACGAGGCAGCCGAATGAGTCGCGGATGCAGCCCATGCAGACGCAGAATCAGGCACAGATCAGGACGAATCAAGCAGGAGGCGGGAACGGATTCCAAGCGCTGGCTGTAGCCAATGGCGAGAAAATACAAGTGACGCCGCTTATGCGCGACGGAGAGGTATGGATCCCGCTCGAGCAAATCGCCAATCATTACGATTATAACTATGATTGGGATGCGGACGACAAGAAAGTTACGATCGGCGAAACCGATGTGTTGTTCGAGCTTGAAGTAGACAGCTACAACGCGAAGAATGGGGATAATACCATCACGCTGCACAAACCGCCGGTGCTGCAGAATAACCAAGTGTACCTGGAGATCAGCTCATTCGCTCAGCTATGGCAGACGCAAGCCGCTTGGGATGAAGCCTCGCAATCGGTCGTAATTTCGCCTAAAGTGGATACGCCTTCTCCCGGCAAACCACCGGTCACAACAACGCCTGATACGGGAACGGATACAGGTACTGGCGATGGCACGGGCGCAGGCGATGCCGGGACAGGTGAAGGTACGCAGGCTGCGCAAGGAAAAGCTGGAGAGGTCATCACGTTCGCCAAAAAGTTCATGGGCACGCCGTATCTATGGGCAGCGGGGCCGTATGAGACGACCAAGAAATTCGACTGCTCCTCGTATATGCAATACATATACAAGCATATCGGGATTAAGCTGCCGCGTTCATCGCGGGCGCAATCTACCGTCGGCCAACTCGTGGCCAGGGACGCGCTTCAGCCGGGGGACATCGTCTTCTTCTATACGCCAGGCCGCTACACGAGCAATAAGATCGTCGGCCATGTCGGCATGTATATCGGCAACAACCAGGTGATCCATACGACGAACAAGCCGGGGGTCACGATTGCTCCGCTGAACGGTTCGCTGGAGAAACGTTATTTGTGGTCGCGCAGAGTAATACAGTAAGCAGTGGTTAAGTGAAAAGGGAATGCCGCGCTGGCATTCCCTTTTTTTGTCGTCTAAATATTGACAACACAGTAACTGTCGTGTATATAATAACACATAGATATTAACAAGTAGATAATAACTAAAAGATAAAATCAGGTGATGACAATGACAATTCATGATGAGCGTGATCGCAATGGGTTAACGGAGTCGGAGTTTCTGGAATCGTATGATGTTTCGAACTATGATCGACCCTCGGTTACCGTCGACATGCTTATTTTTACCGTCATGGATAAAGAGCAGGAGAACTTCAGGAAGCTGCCGGAGAAGTCGCTGCAGCTGCTGCTCATTAAGCGCGGCGAACATCCTTATCTGGGGCAATGGGCGCTGCCCGGCGGTTTCGTCGCTCCGCATGAAAGCTTGGACGAAGGCGCGGCGCGCGAACTGTATAGCGAGACGAACATACGCGACATCTATATGGAGCAGCTGTATACCTGGGGGGACGTTGGCCGCGATCCACGAACGCGCGTCATAAGCTGTTCGTACTTGGCGCTTGTGGACCGCACGGCATTACAAGTGCAAGCCGGCGACGATGCAGACGATGCACAGTGGTTCGAGGTCGGCTACCGCGTCCTCCAGGAGAAGAAGACGAATCTCGCAGAAGGCTGGGAGCTGGAGAAGATTGTGCAGCTGACGCTGACTCATGGTTCTACGCGACTGACCGCTACCGTGAAGCTCGTCGAGACGATCTCGGATCGGAAGTCCGTACTTCGAAGGGAGATTGTCGAATCGAAAGGGATCGGCTTCGACCATGCGAAGATCATCGAATACGCCATTGGACGGCTGCGGAACAAGATCGAGTATACGGACATCGCCTTCTACCTGATGCCGCACCTGTTTACGTTGACTGCCCTGCAACAGGTGTATGAAGTGATTCTGGGCAAAGAATTGCTTGCCGCCGCATTCCGCAGGAAGATAGCGCCAATGGTGTTGGAGACGAACGAATTGACGAAGGATGCCGGACACCGGCCATCCAAATTATATCGGTTCGATCCGAATTGGAACCGTACGTTCTGAAGATGGCGGGGAACCGTCTGAATACGAGAGAGCAAGAGGAGGAGTGAGTGATGAAATCATCCGCACCGGGAAGAGAAGCGCGAGCCGTGCTGGCTGAACAGACGCTGGAAATTATCGATAGAGGCGCATACACGAACGCTCAAGGGAAGACCGTTACGATCCGTGATGAGGTGGAGGCGGCCAAACGCGATTCATGGCTTTATCGGCCAGCCCAGCTGCCTACTATTCGCGAAGAGGCGGAGCGTCTTCTATTAGCCGAACAGACAGACGCAACGGTTGATGCACCGATCATTGAAGTAACGGAGGAATCGACGCTTGAAGCTGCGCGCCGGCTGACGGGCAAGCAAGGGCTGCGCGATACGCTCTGTCTTAATTTTGCCTCGGCCAAAAATCCCGGAGGCGGCTTCATGGGCGGCAGCCAAGCACAGGAAGAAAGCCTGGCCCGGTCTTCCGCGTTGTATCCGTGCATTGCGCAAATGGAAGAGATGTATGCGCACAATCGTCAGCTCCGGACCTGCCTATATTCGGATTATATGATCTATTCGCCGAAGGTGCCCGTATTTCGCGATGACCGCGGTTTGTTGCTGGCGGAACCGTACGAGGTCTCTATTATAACGGCCCCTGCGGTTAATGCCGGCGTCGTTCGCGAACGCGAGCCACACAATATCGCTTCGATTGCTCCGGTCATGCTCGACCGAATTCGTTACCTGCTCGCAGTTGCCGGAACCCGCCGCGAGCGCGCCATCGTGCTTGGCGCTTATGGCTGTGGCGTATTCAGGAACAATCCTGCCGATGTGGCCGCGATGTTCAGGCAAGTACTCATTGAAGAGCAGTATCGGCTCCTGTTCGACCACGTTACTTTCGCAATATTCGATCGATCCGCAGATCAACAAGTCTTACATGCGTTCAAAGCGCAGTTCGAACGTTAATTCGTTACGGTGTAGTGCAAGTTGGGGAGGAGTTGACCACGATGGAGGAAACATTATTCAATCGGATGAAAGGCGGACTGTTCGGTGTCGCCGTCGGCGATGCCCTGGGCGGCACGACCGAGTTCATGTCAGCTTGGGAGATCAAGCAGAAGCACGGTTATCTCGATCAGATTGTAGGAGGCGGCGTGTGGCGGCTTGAGCCGGGTGAAGTGACGGATGACACGATGATGACGTTATGCGTAGCGGAGGGGATTCTCGAAGAGCCCGATCAGCCTTATAAGCCGATCGGCGATTATTTCATGAAGTGGTTCCAATCGAATCCGAAAGATATCGGCAACATCATACGCGCCGTTTTTCATCGCTACGAGGGGGATTGGTTCGAAGCCGCATTGGTCGTCCATGAGGACTTCCATGGCCGCAGCGCTGGCAATGGTTCGTTAATGCGCTGCCTGCCGGTTGCGCTGATCTATCCTCGTCTGGCAGAGATGGAGCGTATCACTCATATGCAATCGAAGATGACCCATTATGATGACCGCTGTAACGAAGCGTGCCGGATCTATAACCGCATCGCGTATCGCCTATTGAACGGGGAGGAGCTTCGAGCCGCTAGCCGAACGGAAATTCAAGGCAGCGAATACGAGGATATTGAAGCTGCAGGGCCAGCGTGCGAGACGAGCGGGTACGTCGTCGATACGTTCCGTTGGGTGCTGCATGCCCTGCTTACTACCGGATCTTTCGCCGAGGCGGTGGAACTCGCGGCCAATGAGGGCGGGGACTCGGATACGATCGGCGCGATTGCGGGCGGCCTTGCCGGCATCTATTACGGATATGATGGAATTCCGGGCAAGTATGCGGATAAGCTCCTCATGAAGTATCGTCTGGCGATGTTGGCTGAACGGATGATGACGTTGCGCACAGCACTTGCTGCTAGAGTATGATTGAATGAAAGTGAAGTTTGATATGCCATGCTTGCAACAACGCGACAGATTCGGACGTCTGGAATAACATACCAATGAGAACGGGATGGGATACGGATGACGGATCGTCGAAGGAAGATGAGGCATGGCATACTCGTTGTATGGGTTGGGCTGGCGCTGGTCGGGGCCGGGTGCGAAAGTCCGACGTCGTCTCAAGTTAAGCCGTCTCCATCACAACAACAGACGCCGCCGCTATCGGATGCGGGGGATACGCCAGAGCTTCCCGTGACAGAATCGTTCGTTGAGGCCACGTTCCAGGACTTCGACTTGCCGGCGGCCTGGAAATTGTTGTATCAAGGGACGCATGAAACAGCTGACAGGACCTATACGTTATATGAATACGAGTGGCAAGGAGAAGGCCGGCCGGCAATCGATTCATGGCTGCGTGCGGAAGCAGAGCGGTTGATGGGGAAGCTTACGGAACGTTACTCCTACCAAGCCGATGCGAGCATCGATCTTATGATCGAACTACCGACCGGGCAAGGTACGCGGCTCATTAGTTCATATACGCAGACGATTATGGGCAGCGAACGTCTCGTCATCGAAGAGACATTGCTCGAGCAGCCGACGGCCATAGGCGCCGATTATGAAGACCATGCGCTTGTGCTCTACATGCCGAACCGAAGCGGAACCGCCGATCGGGTCTTCAAGGGCGAGTATGAGCATCAGCATACCGATATCTATTTGGTTTATTTCTACAGCCAAGCGTTCTTCGAGGAGTTGACCCGTCAGAAGCGAATGCCGATCGAGGTTCGGTATAGGCTGGGCGAAACGGATTATGAGGTCGGTTACTTCAATGCGAACGGTGAATCTATATTCCCGGAAGAGCTGACGGAAGAGAATCGGGATCAATACGTGTTCGGCGTACAGCTGAGCGCAGACTTTCTCCCGCAGCAAGCCGATCTGCGGCAGCAGTTGTTATTCTATTGGGCCAAAACGATCCTGCTCGGCGATAAGGCGCATTCGCGTACGCTCATCGGTAATGAGCAGATCCATTTTTTGAAGAAAGGGAAAATCCTCGCCTCCTTCTCGGTGAAGGATGTGATGGAGGGATCGAGTTAGCCCGCGCGTTCATGATCCAATGGCATGGCAAGGACAGAATCTGTTTGGATTTGCTTTAACCGAGGTTCGGGACCGGCTGATTAAGTAGGTCGCCGAGAACCTTCTGAGCTTGAAGACGGAGGGGATATCGAGCTTAAAGTTGAACGAGTCAGTAAGTTGCTGGATATTTACCCCTGGTATACGTACAATATCACCTATAAGAAGAAGGGCGACAGCATGGTGTTTGCCAACGCCAGGCGAGTGAGCGATTCTGAAGAATACTTGGATTTCGAATTGTTCGAGGCAGAGATTGTGAACACGAAGTCCAACTGTGGGAGCGTGACACGAAGTTGGAAGAGCTCGCCTTCTTCATTGATCCGTCTCCGCTTGTAAGTGGAGCTGATCTTGGAGGCGAGGACACAGCGAGTACATATAACGCGAACTATTGCCTCATCTACAGCCGAAGCGCCGGGATGAACGAGTTGACGAAAGACACGAAGTATCGGTATAACATGAAGTGACAAAAGGAGAGGAAGACCATGGCAATTACACATGTAACCATAGTGACAGGTGCTTCGAGAGGGTTAGGCGAAGCGCTCACGCAGCGGCTGCTTGCGCCGAACCATCAGCTCGTCTGCCTTGCGCGCAAGCGTAATGAAGCGTTGCTGCAGCAAGCCGCAACGCTCGGGGTACAGCTGACTTGGGTGGAGCAGGATTTGGCCGAACTGACGGAGAGCGGCGGCGCCGAAGCGTTCATGAAGGAGCTGCTGAGCAGAACCGCATATCAATCCGCGGCGCACATCAGGCTGATTAACAATGCCGGCATGCTCGATCCGATCGGCGCGGCTTCTTCCAACGCATCCGAAGACGTTGCCCGTCATATCGCGGTTAACCTGACGGCGCCGCTTGTACTGTCTGCGGCATTCTTGCGGGAGACGGAACATCTGTCGTCGGACAAGCGGCTGATGCAAATCTCGTCGGGAGCGGGCCGCCATCCGTATGCGGGCTGGAGCGCCTACTGCGCGACCAAGGCGGGGCTCGATCATTTCTCCCGCTGCGTGAAGTTGGAACAAGAAGGGCTGCCTCATGGCGCGCGAATCGCGTCGGTTGCACCCGGCGTTATCGATACGGCGATGCAGGCGACGATTCGATCGGCAGGGGAAGAGCGTTTTCCGAGCCATGCCCGATTCGTGGAGATGTATGAGACCGGCAGTCTGACTTTGCCGCAGGAAGCAGCGGGCAAGCTAATCGCGTATTTGGAGGATGACCGCTTCGGCGAAGAGGTCATCGCAGATATCCGCAACTGGTAGCACAAAAGGGTTACCCTGGTCTCGACAGCCTTTCTTATATCTATATCATATAACACGACACCGCGTTAATGCTTTATTATAAACGGTTGCTTATGAAAATACCGAGAGCCACTCCGATCCGCCTATTGGCGGATTTTTGTATTTTAATCCGCTGCCGAAGTAGAGCGCTCCCCATGTCGGCTCCGCAACTTCCCGAATCCGCATTCCAGTCGTCCCCAAAAGCAGGAGGGGCGACAGAACTTTGGGATGCTCTTTATAATAGGCCATCGTGATAACTATATCTTGGGCATTAATATCCCGCTCGGGCTTTTCCTCCTTCTTTACATTTACTGCGGCAAGTCCGGGACTGAGATCCTTCCGAAGGTACTGCTTCTTAAAGCACCAGGTTAGAAATGAACGGATATGAACGATTCTCTTTACTTAGGAATTCCCCATGTCAATCAGTTCTGTTGATAATTAATTCGTTCAAGTATCTGATTGTATGCGTTCAGGAAAAGATGGGGGCTAGGATCTTCTCCAATTCGCTTTGGGACGTCAAAGTCCGATAGATCGAAATGATGCTTAGGTTGAACATCATGCCTTGCTAAACAGCTCTTACAGCAAGATAAAGGACACCCGTCAATTGCAATGATGTCGCGTCCCGACTTTGCTGTTCTGACAAGCGGTTTGACATCACCACCAACACCGGCGATGCAGGACATTTCAGCTATGTTTTCTCGATCCATTTTAATAGCAATCATGTTAGCGGTCTGTGCTGCCGAAGAACAACCAGAACATGAATAGACAAGCGGTAAATCTTTTTTTTTCATGGGGTACGCACCTCTCTTCTCTTTCATATTTTGATACGAGCCCGCATCCTGTAGTTGGACTCATCATTCGAACCTGTACTTCGTCATCATGCCGATCCCGAACAACATGAATAAACTCATCGCAAAAAGTAGGACCGGTCCATAAGGAACGCTTAATTGAGATGTCCAGTTCATCAACCCTTCTAGGAACAGTAGAACTTCGTTTCCTACAAAACCGGCAAGAAATATGAAGCTCCCTAGGGTCAAAACCTTCCTCTCACCTTTACCGGGATTCGGTTTGAGTAAAAACGCAAGCAGCATGCAACTTACAAATCCGAGCAAAACCAAATGTAAGTATCCAATCACGACGCTCCGATTTTCGAATGCGAGGGATTGTAACTTAGGAATCGCGGAAGCGAGCTCCAGCACCATCTTCGTTGCCAAGGCCAATAAGGCGAAGAAAAACAATCCGCCGTTGGCAACTTGGCGCCTAATCTTCAGCCACAGCAGAAAGAAAATCCCGACCGATGCGAACTGAACCATCCCGGATAGGATAGCGATGATATACCATCCCGCGGACAGACTCATCCATAACAAAGATAGAAGAAACGACGGCAATAAGGATGTAACATAAAGTCCATATTGAAGCTGCCCTAATCGTATCGCCGCTGGATTCATAAGCGGCTCAAGCTTGTAAAACAGTATGGCGAAAAGACCTAACGTAAACCAACCGTTGTATTGATTATGCAAGTAAAAATAAAGGGCTGCATGGTACCAAGGGGATTCTGTCAAATTCAAGGCGCTTAATACTGCCAGCCCCCACGGACCGACTGAGGAAAGCGCCATGAAGAATAAACCGGCTTTGGCGAAACGTACCGATAACGAGCTTCCTTCGCGCCGTCTTATTTTTTTCCACATCCATAAAGCAAAGGCGTAAGACAAGAAGATATGGACCGTGGAGAAGAAGATTGAAAAGAACCCGTATCCCTGAATTGTAAAGGCGAGGAACATCAGGACGATCGTAACCTGCGTAAACAGCCAATTGACTTTTAGGAAACGCGAGCGTTGCTGCTCATCCGGTATATATAATTTTACGTAAAGAATGTACAATGCGGAATATCCCCACCCGAGCAACGCGATATGGGAATGGGCATGAAGTAAACGTTCGTAAAGATCCGGCACAGTGGGCAGGAGGGCCATCCCGCGGAGCAATACTCCGGCCAGAGCCGTGACCAGTAAATATAGAAATGGATAACGAATCCACGAGTTTGGCATCAGAAAGCCCTCCTCAGATATACTTAGACGTGATAGGTTTTTGATTCTGAATGAACGGCGGTATCTTGTTCCAACGATTTGCCGGTCTTAAGTCCAACAACGAACCAAACGATCCCGACGATGCCTAATGCGAAAATGGTATCCCCGACGGCCCGGAACCAAACCAGATTTTGCATCACGGGGGAGTGAAGCAGCTCGACCGAGCGCGCATACCACATCCCCTTTTTCATACTGTTTAATGCTTGAATGATGCCTACCGGTAGGAGGCTTGTAACGCCCATGACCATTAATCCGATATTCAGCGACCAGAACGAGAAGCGCAGTAGCTTCGTCTTCCAAGACCGCGTGCCGGACAATCCCCGTAGACAGAAGAGCATCAACCCGATGCCAAGCATGCCGTATACGCCGAACAGCGCAGTATGCGCATGCAGCGCCGTTGTGTTCAACCCTTGCATGTAATAGAGAGCAATTGGCGGGTTGATCAGGAACCCAAAGATCCCGGCGCCGACCAAGTTCCAGAATGAGACAGCTACGAAGAAGTAGATCGGCCAGCGGTAACGGGATACCCATGCACTTGCCCGGCTATGCCGCAAATTCTCGTACGCTTCGAATCCGATTAAGAGAAGCGGCACAACCTCTAAGGCGCTGAACACGGCTCCGAAAGCGAGTACGCCTGTCGGGGTGCCTGCGAAATATAAGTGGTGGAATGTTCCGATGATGCCGCCGAACAAGAAAATAATCGTTGAGAATAACACGGTCGACGTTGCCGTAGCTGTACGAATCAGCCCCATTCTGGAGAACAGGAATGAGATCACAACGGCCGCGAATACTTCGAAGAAGCCTTCGACCCATAGGTGAACGACCCACCAGCGCCAGTAAGTGGAAACGGAGAGGTGCGTATGTTGCCCCCACATCAAGCTGGGCGTGTAGAATACAGGAATCGCCACGGACGCTAGTAAGAACAAGATCAACATGTGTCTTCCTTCACTCTTCTGACGAATCGCGGGCCACACGGCGCGAGCCATGAGGAAGAACCAGAGGAACAATCCGACGCTCAAGAGAATTTGCCAAGCGCGTCCCAAATCCACGTATTCAAACCCTTGGTGACCGAAGTAGAAGTTGCTCTGCAGATCGGTGATATAACCTTTAATGGCCATCCATTGCCCAACCATCGAGCCGACGACGATGAGGAGCAGCGCGCCGAACAAGAAGTTCACGCCCAGGCGTTGATATTTTGGCTCATAACCGGAAATGGCCGGTCCCATGTAAAGTCCTGTCGCGAGCCACGCCGTCGCAATCCAGAAGATGGCGAGCTGCTGGTGCCACGTCCTCGTTACGGTGTAGGGGAACCATTCTGCGAGCGGTATTCCGTAGAAACCGTCTCCTTCAACGCCGTAATGGGCGGTGATGGCTCCGAGTCCAACCTGAACAAGAATGAGGGCGGTTACGATCCAGAAGTACTTTAGCGTCGCTCGCATGGATGGCGTCACCTTGATGTTCAAGAGAGGGTCATTCTTTGGAGCCGGTTGTTCCGGAGCCTCGCGATGACGCTGAACGGCGAAGTACCAAGCTAATGCGCCGACACCGGCGATGAGAAGAATGACGCTGATTATCGACCACATCACAGTCGACTGGGTTGGCACGTTATCGATAAGCGGTTCTCCAGGCCAGTTATTCGTATACGTTATGTCCATCCCCGGGCGATTCGTCGATGTCGACCAGGTGGCCCAGAAGAAGAAGGCCGACAAACTGTGGTGATCCTCGGCGCTCCGAATCGTGTTGTCCGGAACCGCGATCTGGGACCGATACTCATCCATCGAGGGGTCGTCCCCGAATACCTTCACGTAATACTCTTTCATCGCTTGGATCGACAGCGCCCGATCGGCGGAGACCGTTATCGCTCCGGTCGCGGGGTCGTAGGTATTGGTCCTGATTTCTACCTTCAATCGAGCTTTAAGCGACGCTTGCTGCTCCAATGACAGCCCCTCGTAAGTCGACTGATACTCCGACTGCGCCCAATGATCGAGCAACCATGTTAATTCCCGATGAAGCCAATCCGCGGTCCAATCGGGGGCAACGTAGGCGCCGTGTCCCCAGATACTTCCTAATTCCTGCCCGCCCATTCGCTGCCAAACGTTCTGCCCGTTTTGGATATCTTCCTTTGTATAGAGGACCTGACCGTCCAACGTTATAACTTTTTCCGGGATGGGAGGCGCCTTCTGAAAAATTTCCCCGCCGTAATAAATCAGAATAGCGAAGGAACCGAAGAATACTAGCGCTAAAGTTATCCATAATTTTTTAACCTTCATATCTACTTCTCCTTCATTTAATTATTTCGGTAAGCTCTTGGAATATATGCGCATGCCGGATCGCTCTCAAGATAATCGCCGGTTGTCGCAAAAGCCCGCGCGCGGGAGCCGCCGCATAGTTCTTTGAATTCGCACACGCCGCATTTTCCTTTCAGAAGCGACTTGTCGCGAAGCTCCTTCATGACGGGGGAATGACGGTATAGATCAAGCAATGACTCCTGACGTACGTTTCCGCAGACAACGGGAAGGAATCCGCTTGGATATACGTCCCCAATATGGCTGATGAAGACGAAGCCGTCACCGTCATTAACCCCCTTGGGCGCTCTGCCGAGTACGTCGAAGCGTTTTTCGGGGAGTGCCGGAAGAACGCCTTGAAGCGATTCGGTTTTCTTGGCTTGCGTGACAACGCGGCGGTAGAATGGGGCTTCCGTCGATTTGATGCCGTAAGGCGCGGACTTCCCCAGTTGGTACAGCCACTGCATCACTTCTTCGTGCTGCTCCGGTTGAATCATATCTTTCTGCATGCCGCGGCCTGTGGGGACGAGGAAGAATAAGCTCCATAGTACGGCTCCCATCTCGCCGACTTTCTCCGCAATCCTCGGCAAATCCGTAAGATTGTAATTCGAAACGGTCGTATTGATCTGGATCGGAATTTGCAGTTCCTGCAGGCTGCGAATGCCCCGCATGGTCAAATCATAAGAGCCTTTCGTACCTCGAAAGTGATCATGGATGTCTGACGTAGAACCGTCAAGACTGAACGCCCATCGGGACAAGCCTATGTTTTTCGCTTTCTCGATCGCGGCTTTCGTCACTTTCGGGGTGGCGCTCGGCGTCATCGATACGGGGAGCTTCTTCTCTTTAATGGCGTATTCCGCAAGTTGAAATAAGTCGGGACGCATGAGCGGATCGCCTCCCGTGAAAACAAAGAGAGGCTCATCCATTTGGGCGATCTCATCGATAAGCCGTTTGCCTTCTTCGAAGGTGAGCTGTCTGGGATCGGGCGTGTACTGAGCTTCTGCCCGGCAATGCAGACATTTGAGCGCACAAGCACGGGTGACTTCCCAGATGACGATAAACGGATACTGATCATAGTTTCTTGAACGGAACTGCTGCATCTCGATTATCGCTCCTTTCCTGTTGAGGTGGTGAGTAACTGGGTCTCATTATAGGGAAAATATCTACAGCGCAATGTGTGCCAGCTCACAAATGTATCGTTATACGATATTTCTTCACCGGTTTGTGACGGTCTCTTGACCGGAGTGATCAAGACCGTGAACTCGGCATCACGCCGCAGTGTCACAAGGAGTATCTATATTCAGTTTTCCGATAAGGGATTGATGATTTTAGAAAGGTTGTCCGCAATTCATTGGGAGGAGTTAAACCGAATGGGCATGGCTGCTTTTTTCAAAACCGCTGCTTTTGTTAGCGATACTTTAGGATACGAGGAGGAAACTAAGTATCCATAGAACGAAAGATCAGGGGGCGACAAGGGGGGGACGTCCCAAACCAGAAGAAGAGGGCGGGTTCTAAGCCCTGCCGGATGGTCTTGCCCGTCCCATCGTCAAGCAGGTTGCGTCTTGCGAAGCCCGGTCTCTTCTCTTTTGGCTTGATGACTAATACCTCCTTCTTCTCGAGTATGAAGTGCCTAAGAGCGAATTCGTTTCTCGCCTTCAATGGCTTGGATAGGCCCAATATTCTGGGTAAACTCAAGTGTCCCGATATAGTCGCCGTTCTCGTCCCGCACGGCAAAATAGCGAATGTACACATACTTATCGCGAACTTTTATCCAAAAATCCTCGCAGTCTTTTCTTCCCGATTTAAAATCGTCAAGCAACGCTTCAACAATATGCGCGCTCTTCGGAGGGTGACAGTTTTGCACGGTCCGACCGATGACCGCCTTGGTCCTTGCGAATACTCTCTCTTTGCCATGTGAGAAATATCGAACGATATCTTTGTGGTCGATGAACGTAATGTCAATGGGGAGATGATTGAAGATTAATTCTAACTGCTTTAAGGATAATATCCCTGTCTCCATCTTGACATAACCAGCGGATATGGTCTGACTGTCGATGTATTCCCTGGCCGGCTTCCACTTCGTATAGGGTGCCATTAAACAAAACCCGATTTCATCGCTCTCATGAGCGATTTTGACCCATTCATCTTCGGTTAAATTTCTCAGCGCCATTGGAAAAAGAATATTTTCTTCTCTGTAAATCATACCGCTGATTTGCTCGACGGCAAATTCAAGTTCTTTCATAACCTCTAGCAACTCCCCTGTGTAACTGACGAGTTTCCGCTTGGCCTCCTTAATGGAATCGCGGATATAATCATCCATCCTCCACATGTTTACGGAAGGTCCCGTAATTCCATACTTCTCCAAGTAAGGGAACAGGAGCTGCTCTTTGCGCGTGTAGTGCTTGTCGATGTCCAACATGGCGTTGAGAACTTCTTGCAGCTTCAAATTGTTCTGCATCGAATCATCGTTACTAAATTCGCGCATGGCCAAAAGGAGATTCTCGATTTCCTTCTCGATTGCCCGATTCTCCAACTTGAATGTATGAATCGGATGGCCGGGTTCGTCCGCGGTATTTTCGTTGCCCACGATTTTCCCCGCAATGATGGACAAATGCGCATCGGTTAGCCGGACGATTTCTTCTTGGGGGAGCTTTCTCTCTTCCAGTATTTCTTTTTGAAGCCGTGAAAGCTCCGCCGCTTCCTCCACAGTGATTCTACCGATCGTTGCATCAAACTGCGTCTTTACATCCTTCACGGATTTACCGTTGTATAGGTCCAGAAAGATATTTTTAAGCAGCCTGGAGCGGGCACTGGCTTGATCCTCGAATTGCTCCCGATTATTAATGAGCTCGCTCATAGATGGAACCTCCAATGAGAATTTTTATCATAGTTAATGCTAACACGTTCCTCGATTTGGAAACGTGATACGGGTCACATATGGGAGGTATAGTTTCTTCTTGCATCCTCTGTGAGGCTGATCACAAAGCTTAGGTCTGGAATGTAATATACTTTGCTTGTATCGCACGCCAATTAGGAGGGATTGCAATGAATGCGTTCGCGAAAGTAATTAAAGCACCGGAGTACCCGCCGCAGCTAAAACATAAGGTAATCTTCGAAACATTCGACGCGCTTAAATCAGGTGAAGCTATGCTGCTCATTAACGATCACGATCCGCGACCGCTATTTTTCCAGTTTCAAGCAACGAGAAGTAATTGCTTTACATGGGAATACATTGAGCAAGGGCCTATTGAGTTCCAGGTGAAAATCGGGAAACCAAACAACATATAAAGGATTGAGGCGATTCAAGTGGCTTCAACAGACCGGTTAATACAATTGGACGTAAGACCGTATCTCCGCAAGAAAATAGAGCCATTCCAGCTCATAATGAATGCTGTGAATGGTCTAGAGAAGGATCAATTATTCGTGCTTCATGCAACCTTTAAACCAACCCCTTTGCTAGGCCTTCTAAAAGTAAAGGGCTACATGAACCGCGTGCAATCTGTCTCACCGGATCATTGGATGGTCGCTTTCCTGCACAAAAGCCAAGAGAGGGTAACACTAGACGAGTTTGATTTCCTGCGATTCGCTAACTTAGAAGAAGGAACTGTCGAACAAGGTAATGCGACTGAGGAAGAATCACAGCTTCCGCCTAACCTTAATAATGAAATATCTCTTCAAAACGTTGATCACGGTCGAATAACAGAGTTGGACAATCGCGGGCTTCAACCGCCCCAGCCTATGGTACGGACACTTAAAGCGTTAGAGCGCTGTCAACCAGGTGATCGTGTCGTCATTCACAATGACCGAGTGCCTATGTTCTTGATTGAAGAACTACAAAAGCTCGGGTATGGTTATAAAATCGAAGAGCAGACCGATGGTTCCGCAAAGATGCTAATCACGAAGACTGATAAGTAAACGAGGTGGTTCTGATGTTCCGGCTCCCATTGTTATTCATAGCTACGGGAATAATTAGCTTTACGATCTACCATCTGCTGTCTTTATTCACTCTAGGTGCGTGGATGGTCGAGCCGATCCGCAATCCGGATGGGTGGTTTCGTGCCCATCTGTTGATTCTTGATTGGGCGACAATGATTGCAATGGGAGCCGTCTATCAGTTGATGGATGTTGTATTGCAGCGGAAGGTTTATAGCGTCAAACTGGGTTATCTCCACTATATAGGATTTACCTTGGGGACAATAATATTGCTTACCGGATTTTTGTTATCTTTGGTGCCTCTGCTTGCTACTGGTGCGGTTCTGACCTTATTGGGCATTGGATTGTTTGTATGGAATGTAGGCGTAACGATGATTCAAGCTCGGCAATGGAATGCGGTAACGATAAGTACAGCATGTGCTCTCGTTTATTTAGTGTTGACCGCAGCAATAGGGGCTGTAATGGGTTTAAACTTTGCTTTCCCGATTTGGCTGGAAGGTCATGACCGTTTATTAGCCTCTCATATTTGGATGGGAATGGTCGGTTGGTTTGGGATGCTCATTACAGGATTCAGCTATAAGATGCTGCCAATGTTTTATCTTGCACACGGACACTCAACGAGACTGCAGAGCTATATCATCGTCCTGTTGAATTTAGGCGTAATCACGGGAGCCGAAACGTTCCTTCTCGGGGGAGGAGGCGTCCTGCAGGCGGTATCAATCGGTTTAATTGTACTGGCTTTTGGGTTGTATTGCGTATTTATTAACGGGGTGAGAAAGCATCGTTATAAACGAAATCCTGGAGCTGGTATATGGTGGACGGTACAAATCACGAAAGCAATGTTAATTCTAGGTGTAATTATACTTTTTAGTTGGCTTGCCTTTCCGGAGGCATATGTGCAGCATCAGACGACTCTAATCATTGGCACGGCCTATCTAAGCGGCTGGGTGTCATTAACGATACTTGGTTATTTATCGAAGATTGTGCCATTCCTGTGGTGGACTCATAAATATGGTCCAAGAGCTGGCCAGCCTAATGTGCCTGTCATGTCAAGTTTGATTTCTGAAAGTTTCATTAATCGTGGACTATGCTGCATAGCGTCAGGGGTTTTATTATCGATAGCTGGTCTATTCTTAGAGGTAAAATGGTTCATAGAGGTTGGCGGAACAATCGTGTCTGTATGTTCACTATTTTACATCGGGATCATTGTGCGGGTATTCTTCAAATAAAGTGAAAGGGGTGTGGATGATGATTTCAGAAATGGAAATCAATCAAATTCTTAAACAAGTGTACGATCCTGAGCTCGGCGTGAATATTGTAGATTTGGGGCTTATTTATGATATATCGATTGGATTTGATCAAGTCAACATAAACATGACGTTGACTACTCCAGGATGTCCGCTTCATGATACGATTATCGGAGGAGTTCGACGATCTCTAGAAGGCATTATTGCACCAAAGCAGCTCCATGTCGACCTGGTTTGGGAGCCAAAATGGGCGCCGGAACGCATGTCGGAAGCAGCAAGAAAACAATTGGGTATTATTTGATAACTTAGGCAGGGACCGCGATGACGGTCTCTTTTCAATATGTAAATACCTGTCAATAATTAATGAAATGGTGGAGATTGGATGGGAATGGAAACGGTAGAACTGCTTAAAAGTATTCCGATGTTCCGAGAATTAAACCATGATGAATTATCCCATATTGGGCAGGTCATAATCGAGCGCCGATTTGATAAAAAGTCAGTCATTTTTCATGAAGGCGAAAGTAAAGAGGCCGTATTCTTTATTAAGGAAGGGCTCGTGAAAACGTTCAAGACCGATGAGAATGGACATGAGCAAATCATGTCCTTTTTGAAGCGCGGGGAAATGTTTCCCCATACCGGTCTATTCAATAATAAGTCCTATCCAGCAACGTCCGAAGCTTTACTGCATACAGCGCTGTTGGCAATACCAGTCAAATCTTTCGAATCTCTTCTGCTTGAAGTTCCATCGATGGCCATCAAAATCATGAGAGTAATGAGTGACAAGATCCAAGAATTGCAGGGTAAATTACAGGAACTTACTGGTCAGGATGTCCATGATAGAGGGCAATCGTTTATTCTAAAGATGGCTGAGTATTACGGCACGGTTAAAGGGGATGAAATCCATATCCCTTTCCCAATGACGCATCAGGATATCGCCAATGTTATCGGGACTACACGAGAAACCGTTACCCGTTTATTAAATCAGCTGCGCAAGGAGAGTATTCTGGACGCAGATCGTCAAGGTTTCGTCATCTATAGTCTGGAAGGTCTCCGAAATTGGAAGAAGAGATAAAGGAGGAAGTATGCTCATATAAAAAGAACCCGGGCGATCCCGGGTTCTACTATATATCACTATGAATGAGAATTCCCTCACTTTGTTCAACCTGCTGCACCTATGAGTTTTTTTGCAGCATCCCGTCCCTGCCGGATACAATCTGGAATCCCGACTCCTCGGAATGACTTACCTGCCATGATAATACCAGGGTACATTGTGCCTACCTGCTCTTCCAACTTTGTGATGCGATCCAAGTGCCCGGGTAAGTATTGAGGCATTGAACCGTAGTGCCTGGAGATTTCGCAGAATAGAGGTTTTCTCTGGATAGATAAAATGCTCGACAATTCCCGGTAGGCAACATCGATCAGAGTAGCATCATCCTCATCGACATGTTTCTGATCGTCCGAGTGACCGATATAAGCTCGTAACAAAACTTTACCGGGACTAGTGGTGTGTGGCCATTTCTGCGAAGTCAGCGTGCAGGCTGTTATTCGCATCCCCTGATCACGAGGAATTACGAATCCAGCACCTTTAAACAGCACAGGGATATCCGACTCATTGAAAGCCATCGCCAAATTAACAACAGAAACACCGGGTACGGATGTGAGGGCCTCTACAAGCGGGCCTGGCAGCCGCTCCCCAAGTATTTCTCTTGTCTGCTCGGCAGGCACAGCAAAAATAATACGATCTGCTGTGTAGCTTTTTCCTGTAGTAGATATTTGATATCCTTCAGTCACACCAACGACTCGCCGGACCTCGCATTTAGTGATGATTTGAACACCGGAGGATCTAAGGACATCATTCAGCCTCTCAACCAGCATCATTAGTCCTTCTCGCAACGATAAAAACATGCTCTTCTTCAAATGCTCTGGGAGACGATGTTTTTCGCTCGAGTTCGCATCTTGCACAGTTCTTCTATTTGCAAGCATCCCTAGAATAAGGCTGCGATGTTTTTGTTCCATATATGCCATCTGGGGAAAAGTGGCAGCAGTACTTAGTTTGTTAAGGTCCCCTGCATAGATCCCTGCCAGTACCGGGCTGACTAAATGGTCAGCGACTTCTGTTCCAAGTCTCCGTTTAATTAACGAACCCAGTGATTCATCGTCAGTTGCAGTCCTCCTCGGTATGATGAAATCCATTGCAGCCCTAACTTTGCCCTTGAGTGTAAGAAGATCTGTCTTTATAAATGGGCCTATCCGAGTAGGTATTCCTAGAGATAAGCCTTCTGGCATCGGATGCAGTTGTTTATTCATATAAATGAAGCTTTTCGTCGAATCTGGACTCATCGCCACCAAGTCCTTCTCCAACCCCAGCTCTTTGCATAGTTGCACAACTGCTGGCTTACGGAACAGGAAGGAATCGGGCCCCTTCTCAATTACAAAACCATCTCTTCGTAAGGTTTGAATAGCACCACCTAGTTGACTGCTGCTTTCCAGCAGTGTGATATCAAGCTTGCTATTCGGAGGGGAGGACTTGATAAGCTCATAAGCAGCACATAACCCTGTAATTCCCCCGCCAATGATTACAATGCTTCGTTTTGTTTCATCCACATTGAAAATCCCCTTTCTTAATGTGTCGTCGATCCTTGACATTACTATAGAGAAATTTGCCTTTGTTTACTGTGCGCCAGGTCACGAATATATCGCATTACGACGAATTTGCTTATTTGGGTATGTGACAGATTCTTGGCCAAATCAAATCTGTGCTCTTCGTCACATTATCCATCTCATTCTCCAGGTATAGTGAGAATAACCAGTGATAACAAATCTCCTCGTGGATGGAGGTATAGTAAATGAGCAGTAGGATTCGAAAAAACTCGTTAGCTGTCCTAATAATTTCGCTTGGTTTATCAGGCTGTGTGCCAGTCTTTCAATATGATAATGACATGTTCACCACCAATAACACGGAGATCGTGAACGCAGAAGTAAATGTGCATAAGATTAATCAACAGCCAGTCGAACCTGTTATTCAGCGAGTAGGAAGGGATGTGCATATCGAATTGACGGCTCAGGTTACGGATGTTGAAATTGCAAAAGGCGTCTTTTATAATGCATGGACGTTCAATGGAACCGCTCCTGGTCCTGTGCTGCGGGTAAAAGAAGGCGATACGATTCACTTTACGCTGCGCAACATGGATCCTAATATGCCGCACTCGATGGATTTTCACGCGGTACACGCAGCGCCGAGTAAGAAATTCATTGATGTTATGCCAAATGAAACAGGGACCTTCATCTATGAAGCCAAGTCGCCGGGCGTATTTATGTATCACTGTGGCACAGCCCCTGTCCTAATGCATATTGCTAATGGCATGTACGGTACAATCATCGTTGAACCGAGGGATGGGTATCCAACGGACAATGAGATAGATCGTGAGTATGTGATCACTCAGAATGAATGGTATAAAGAGAACGATCTTCAAGATTTCGAAGATGGTTCCCCCCGCTACGTAGTATTTAATGGCAACACTTTCTCACTGAAAGAACAACCTCTTCTGGCAAAGGTTGGGGATACCGTCCGTTTGTACGTGAATAATCTTGGCCCGAACCATATTTCTTCATTCCATGTTGTGGGCACCTTATTCGAAAGGGTTTACCTCGACGGCAATCCACGCAATCCTCTCTATGGTATGCAAACGGTGCTTCTTCCTGCAAGCGGGGGAGCTGTTGTAGAGTTTCAAGTACTTGAGGAGGGTGATTACCCTTTTGTCACACACCAGTTCAGTGATGCCTCCAAAGGAGCTGTTGGGATTATTCGTGTCACGAGGGACGGGCTAGATAATGTTGGTGCCCCCAGCACAATGAGTCACTAATGGACGATTAAGACAGCGTAAAATCATAGATAGTATATATCTCGGAGGTAAACGATGGAACATCAAGCAGAACGTGTACAACCGCTAGTAGATACCCTTCAGAGACCTCTAAGGGACCTTCGTATATCGGTAACGGACCGTTGTAATTTTAGATGCCGATATTGCATGCCGGAGGAGATGTTCGGCAGCAATTTTCGCTTTCTTCCACAAGATAAACTGCTAACCATTGATGAAATAACTCGGATCACAATGATCTTTGTTTCACTAGGTGTGTCGAAAGTGAGGATTACTGGCGGGGAACCTCTATTAAACAAAGAGATAGCAGAGATTATACGACGCATTAGTCACATAGAAGGTGTTAATGACTTGGCCATTACCACTAATGGTTCATTACTGAAGCAAAATGCGAGAGCATTAAAGGACGCGGGGTTGAAGCGACTTACTGTAAGTCTGGATAGTCTGAATGATGAACGCTTTGGTAAATTGAACGGGAGGGGCTTCTCGGCCCAGCATGTATTAGAGGGTATAGAAGCAGCTGCAAATGAGGGTTTAACCGTAAAGATTAATATGGTTGTCCAAAAAGGAATCAATGACCAGGATATTATCCCAATGGCCAGATATTTCAAAGAACGTGGTCATACGTTAAGATTTATTGAATATATGGATGTAGGGAATAGCAATGGCTGGAACGTTGGACATGTTATATCTAATAAGTGTATTATGCAAACGATTCACGAGAAAATGCCTCTAGAGCCTGTAGAATCAAATTACTATGGTGAGGTTGCAACACGTTATCGCTATCAAGGCTCAAACGAGGAAATCGGATTCATTTCATCGGTAAGTCAAGCATTTTGTCATTCATGCACAAGAGCAAGGTTATCGGCAGAAGGTCATCTTTATACTTGTTTGTTTGCAGCGGAAAAAGTTGATTTATTGGGATCCATTAGATCTGGTGCGACTGACAACGAAATAATGTCGATAATATCCGGTGTATGGAAAATGCGCCAGGATCGTTATTCTGATACTAGACGGGATCAGACTTCTCAAAGGGTTAAAGTCGAAATGTCTAGAATAGGCGGTTAGATTTGTAAATACCCTGAAATTAGCGTTTGTACAGGAGGTGAAGCAGACGCTTTTTATGGTGCTGCTGAAGGAGGCAGGAGGAATACTAACGCCTAGCGTTTAAGCTTCCTTGAATATGGGAATGCTGAAGCCGGGAGGTGAGAAACGTGAGTCAACCGTTACAAGACGATGAAATGAATAAGGATGAGTTAATCGCATTGCTGGAAATGACACTGGAACGGGAGAATGAGCTTCTACGAACTTATGTGATCGCCTCCGAACGTATTCACAATAACGCGGCACTGAAGCTCCGGCTTATTAACTTCGCGGAAGGCAATGCCAAACGGACGAAGCAGCTGATCGATGAAATTTCAATCCTTAAGTCTTAATCGTGCTGCTGTATGAACTTGGACCAAGGCTTAATTCATATCATAGCGACATACACGGTTCTGATTGGAGGGGTTCGCGTTTACGTGGACGGAGTCATAATCGAAAGAGGCAGCTATCGATCACATGAAGGAAGAGCGATCGTTGAATGGAATAAGAATGAAGCAGCTGCCGCGGCAGCTGCTTTTCAATTTCTGCGAATGCTCCGGAAGGTAAAGCATAGTGCGTCAAGGATTTGAGGATTTACGATATGGAGTTTCGTCCCTTGAGTCCATGTCCAGATGGAATAATACATATTGAATAGCCTCACCGGTGTGATGGAAGAAGTTTGCCGCACCGATCCGTTGATGGAGGCGGGTCTTCTTCAATACATCAAGCGGCTGCTGCTGGATACCGGAAATCACCACCAATCCGCCTTTTGTATGAAAGCGGGACACAATATGGGACAGGCTGGACGCGCCGGTCGTGTCGATATAGGGGACGTTGGCGAGTTGAAGCAGCAGAACCTGGCATGGAGAGGACCAGGGATCCGGGATCGTAGCCGACAGCTTGTACGCTGATCCGAAGAATAGAGGTCCCTCAAAGGTGCAAATCCGCAGCTGCGGATAATTCTGCACTGCCGCTATTATAGAAGAATCGGTGTTAGAAGCGGGTTCGGGTACCGAGCTGGAGACTCTCCACGTATCGCTCATCTTCTTCACAAAAAGCAGCACGGCAAGGAGCAGACCGATGCCGACGGCTATTGTAAGGTTAGCTAAAATGGTAGCGAAGAATGTCACTAGCAGGATGAACGAATCGCCTGTTTTCGTTTCCAGGATACGCTTAAATGCTTTGCGCTCGCTCATATTCCATGCTACGAGCATGAGGATTGGAGCCATTCCGGCAAGCGGAATTTCGGAAGCGAAAGGCGCGAACAAGAGCAGTATCAGTAGCACGACAGCCCCGTGAACGACGCCGGATACCGGTGAGACGGCGCCATTCCTGATGTTCGTCGCAGTCCGGGCAATGGCACCGGTCGCTGGAATTCCGCCGAAGAAGGGGGTAACGATATTTGCGATCCCCTGTCCGATCAATTCTCGGTTGCTGCTATGCGGCTTACCTGTCATTCCATCTGCGACCACGGCCGACAGGAGGGATTCGATGCTACCGAGCATGGCGATCACAAGTGCGGGCTGTAGCATGAGGACTAGCTTTCCCCATGTTATTTCGGGGATGTGGAATTGCGGTAACGTGCTGGGAATATCTCCGAAAGCAGAACCGATGGTTGCCACATGCCCATTGAAGAAGAGCATCGCTGCAGCGGTAGACGCCAGGAGACCGACCAAAGAGCCAGGCACCTTCGGCATCACTTTCGGGGTGAGCAGCAGAAAAACGAAACAAACGAGAGCCGTAAGCAAGCTGTAAAGATGGACGGTGTCTAGGTGTACAATGATTTCTTTCATATTGGCCAGAAATTGCTCGTGCTTCTCAATTCCGTTTAACCCTAGGAAATTCGCGATTTGACCGCTGAAAATAATGACGGCAATGCCGGCCGTAAAGCCGATGGTTACCGGCCGTGGGATGAATTTGATGAGTTCCCCCAGTTTGAAAATCCCCAGCATCACCAAAAGGATCCCGGCCAAAAAACCGGCGATCAGCAGGTTTTCATAGCCATACTCCATAACAATGGCAAAAAGGATTGGAATGAATGCGCCGGTAGGACCGCCGATTTGAAACCGGGAACCGCCGAAGAGGGAGATCAGGATTCCCGCAACGATGGTCGTATAAAGTCCATACTCCGGTTTGACGCCCGAAGCGATCGCGAACGCCATGCCCAGCGGGATGGCTATGATGCCGACGATAAGACCGGAGGTAAGATCCTTACGGAAGGATGCCGGGGTGTAACCATGAAACCGCCCTGACCATTTCATTTGAATACCTTCTTTTTTATATATTTGAATATTTGAATATATAAAAAACACTACTCCCGCATAACGGTATTGTCAATGGATTTCAGTACTTCAGCGAAACAAAAAAACAAGGGGACCAGACTGAAAGAACGGATCTCCTTGTTTATCCTCATTGCTCCTTGCGCATCCCTTCAAGCAGCGAGATCGCGTCGACCAGATGGTTATCGAAGATCTGCTTCGCCACCGCGAGCAGCTCTTTGATTAGCGGATCGCGTAGTGAATAGACGACGGTAGTGCCTTCCTTGATGCCATAGACCACATTTTTATTACGCAGAACGGCCAACTGCTGCGAGACGGCAGAGCCTTCCGAACCGAGAATGCTCTGTAGTTCATTAACGCTTTTATTTCCTTTGCCTAATTCCTCAAGAATCCGAATGCGCATCGGATGCGCCAGCGCTTTGAAAAAATCGGCTTTGAACAGCTGGATGTTCTGATTTTGATGCATGACAGCAGATCTCCTTAATCTTCAACCTTTCGAATATAAAGCTATAGTACCACATATTCGAATTCCTCTAAATTTATATCTTCGCAAAACAATCAACTGGCAGATCTATAGACACAACGAGTCTTGATTGTTTGCAGATGAACCTTGTGACATCGGTCACAGCCGGGTTCTTTTCTTTTGTGTTCTAATACGTGTATAGGAAACTTCGATTGCAGGGGGCAATAGGAATGGAACGAGCGTTTGCTTCGAGATGGGCACGGAATGTGTTTGTGACTGTAGGCTGGTTGATTGTCTTGATGTATATCGGGTCAAGATTTTTTACGCACATCGACTTGGCGCTGTACGGCTATATGGTTGGCACGGTTGTGTTTATCGGCGGTTTTTTCTACCGCTTCATGGCTTGGGCGGATCGCCCGCCGACCAAACTGATCCTACGAAAAGGAATCAAGCTGCTGTTCCGCAAGACGACGCCTGTCACGGCGGCTGATCACCTTGTCGTTTACCGGTTCATCTGGAACCGCGGCTGGTACCGCTGGTTGCAGCATATTTTGCTTGGGTGGGGCTGCATTCTGTCGGCATTCGTCACGTTCCCGCTCGTCTTCGGTTGGATGTACTTCACGATGGAGGACAACGGCTTCTACACCGTCGTTATGTTTGGGATCGATCTGATGCGCGTCAAGGCGGACGGCATTATCGCTTTCCTGTTCTACAATGCGCTCAACATTACGGCGTTCATGGTCATCGGCGGCGTAAGCATGGCATTGAACCGCCGGCTGCGCAACATGCAAGCACGGGCCGAGCAATCGTTCTCGTATGACTTTCTACCACTCTACCTATTATTGTTTATCTCAGTTACGGGGCTTATTCTCACCTTCAACAATATCTTCCTGGAGGGTTTCGGCCATCCGGTGATGTCAATGATCCATCAATGGTCCGTTATTATCACGCTGATCTACTTGCCATTCGGAAAACTGGCACATATCCCGTTCCGTCCGATGAGTGTGCTGGCCCGGAATTATCGTGAGCACTACGGGACGACTGCACCGAAAGCTTGCAAGGTTTGTGGGACGCACTATGTGTCCACTGAACAAGCGCAGGACGTTGTCAATGTACTGAAGCATAGCGAAATGGAATTCAAGACCGAAGAAGGCTACCATCTGGCCGAGCTATGTCTGCCTTGCCGCCGCAAATACCGGATGTCCCGCTTCACTGGCATCCCGACCCACCAGATCAAAGTCAAGGAGGCTAATCAAAATGCCAAAGGATAAATTTTTCAAGGTGATCGCGAACAAGGAACATCCGGGCGAGAAGCTTGTGCCGACCCACTGCTCCTACTGCGGGATGCAGTGCGGCATGAATTTGCGGGTAGATACCGGCACGAACAAAATCATCGGCGTTGAGCCGCGCTATGATTGGCCAGTGACGCTTGGCAAAATGTGCCCGAAAGGCGTGACGGCTTACCAACAGACGAATCATGACGACCGTCTGATGAAGCCGCTCATCCGGAATGACCGGTCGCTGCGTGGGACGAAGGAAGGATTCCGGGAAGCGACATGGGAGGAAGCGTACGACCTGATCGTCCGCAAGTTCCAAGAGATGCAGCAGAGTTATGGCCGTGATTCCTTGTCCGTGTTCAGCGGCGTATCGATGACGAACGAAAAATGCTACCTGACCGGCAAATTCGCACGTGTTGGTCTGCAAACGAGATACATCGACTACAACGGCCGCTTCTGCATGTCCAGCGCGGCAGCCGGATTCTTGCGCACCTTCGGCATTGACAGAGGTTCAACGATTCCATGGACCGATCTTCATGAGACAGACTGCCTTTTCATTGCGGGCAGCAATACGGCGGAGTGCCATCCGACGTCCATGTTCCGGATCTGGGAGGTACAGAATCGCGGCGGGTACTTGATCGTGGCGGATCCAAGGGAAACCCCGATCGCAAGACGCGCAGACGTTCACCTGGATTTGCGTCCGGGAACGGACCTGGCGCTCGCGAACTGTATGGTGCACCTGCTCATCAAAGGTGGTTATACCGACGAGCGCTTCGTCGCGGAGCACACGAATGGCTATGAAGAACTGGCAGAACTGGTGAAGGAATTTACGCCCGAATATACGAGCGAGATTACCGGCGTTGCGCCGGAGAAGCTCATCCGCGCCGCGGAAATCTACGGAAAAGCGCCGAATGCGGTCGTCATGTTCGCCAGAGGCATCGAGCAGCAGCATAAAGGGTCGGATAACGTATCCGCCTATACGAATATGTGCCTCGTGACCGGCAAAATCGGCCGTCCAAAAGCCGGCGTCGCGACTTTCACCGGTCAGGGCAACGGGCAAGGCGGACGGGAGCACGGCCAAAAGGCCGATGCGCTTCCGGGCTACCGGAAGATTACGAATCCGAAGCACGTCGAGGACGTGTCCAAGGTATGGGGCATCAAGCCAGAGGAAATGCCGCAGCCGGGCGTCTCCGCATACGAAATGTTCGGGTTGATGAAGGAGAAGACGATCCGCGGCCTATATCTGCTCTGTTCTAATCCGGCGGTTTCCGCACCGAATCTCAATGAAGTGCGCAGCGCGCTCATGAGTCTGGATTTTATGGTATGCTCCGATATTTTCCTCTCCGAATCGGCGGAATATGCGGATGTCGTCCTGCCGTCCACGACATGGAGCGAAGACGAAGGAACCGTCACGAATTTGGAGGGGCGCATCATCAAGATCAACAAGGCGCAAGAGCCGATCGGAGAATCGAAGCCGGATTGGCTCATGCAGGTTGAACTGGCCGAGCGGCTCGGCAGAGGGCAATACTTTAGGCATCTGACTTCCGCGCGGGCCATAAACGACGAGTTCCGTCTGGCTTCCAAAGGCGGCTATGCCGATTACTACGGCGCGACGTGGGAAAAGATCGAGGAGCAGCAGGGCGTGTTCTGGCCGTGCAAGGATGATGCGGACAAAGGAACACCGCATATGTTCTTAGATAAGAAGTTCTATCATCCCGATACGAAAGCAAAGCTGTGCGCGCTGCCTTACCGGCCGCCGGCCGAAGAGCCGTGCGACGACTACCCGCTGCGATTGACGACAGGCCGTGTCGTCTATCATTATCTGTCGGGCAATCAGACTCGCCGAATTCCGTTCCTCCATGCGATGTGCCCAGAACCGTTCGTGGAGGTGCATCCGGAGACGGCCGGCAAATACGGTATCGAGCACGAAGAAATCGTTAAGCTGGCTACCCGTCGCGGGACAGCGAACTTTAAGGTGAAAATGACCGAAGCGATCCGCCCGGATACCGTCTTCGTGCCCTATCATTTCGGCCACGACGAATCGGTGAATCTGTTGACGATCGCAGCGCTTGATCCGATGTCCCGCATGCCGGAATTCAAAGTCTGCGCGGTCCAGATCCACAAGACAGTCCATGCTAACAAGAAGCAGCAATCGCAAAGCGAGGCGGTTATACGATGAAACAGCATTTATATATTGAGATGGATAATTGCATAGGCTGCCGGAGCTGTCTTGCGGCATGCACGCAATGCGGCGGCCATGATGAGCGCAACCGGAACTACGTTTATGACGTGAATCCGCTCGTCAACCGGCAGACAATCCCGCTGATGTGCCTGCACTGCGTCAATCCGGCGTGCGCGCGGAGCTGTCCGGCCCAGGCGATTCAGGTGACGCCTGAGGGCGCCGTCCTGTCCGCTCTGGTGGAGAAGTGTATCGGCTGCCAGAACTGCACGATCGCATGCCCGTACGGCATACCGAAATTCGATCATGAGCAAAATTTAATGTACAAGTGCGATCTCTGTTACGACCGTACAAAGGACGGCATTCCACCGATGTGCGCTTCTGTATGCCCGACGAATACGCTGCAGTGGCTGACCGAGGATGAATTGAAGCAGAAACAGGAGCAGCATCAGCTTGGCCATTGGACGGCCAGCCGCATGCCGTTTGATCCTCTCGAAGGGGAAACGAATGTCAAGATTAGCCTCCCGGGTATTCTACAGGGAAAACAGAAGCTGTTCTAAGGTAAAGAGGAGGACTTGCGATGATCGAGGATAACAAAGATCAAAAGAATCGTAAACCTGCGGTTCCCTACGATGAGGATAATTACACGCACAATATCCGGAAGGACAACGAGCGGAAGCTGGACCGGCGCAGTTTTATGAAGATGATGGTCGGCGCAGCCGGCGTATTCGCGGTATCCACGTTGCCATGGGGCGCAATTGCTGCCAAGCATCTGGCTGCCGGAGATAAACGCACCTATCCGAAAAATAAAATTACGGCGCTCAGCGACATCCCGGTAGGGGAAGCAGTTGAATTCGCTTATCCCGGCGAGCATGATTCGGCGCTGCTCGTCCGTCTGGAAGAAGGAACGTTCAAGGCGTACCAGAATGCGTGCACCCATCTGAAATGCCCGGTGTTCTGGAGCAAGGAGGAGGGCGAGCTCGTCTGCCCGTGCCATCACGGCTTATTCGACGTGCATACTGGCAAACCGGTTGCCGGTCCGCCGAAGCGGCCGCTGCCTGAGATTGAGCTAGCTGTCGAGAGAGGCACGGTCTACGCAACCGGGGTGAAGCGCTATGAAGCGTAGCTATTACGGCGTCATCTTTTTGAGTCTGGTGTTGCTTGCTTGCATCGTGTTTACGCAGCAGGTTGTGAATGCTTTTTTCTATGAGCAGTATGTAAAGGTGCTCGTATTCGCGGTTCTTAATATTCTGATGTTCCCGCTTGCCTTCTGGATTTACCGCAAGGAACGGAACGTAGACTGACCAGGGAGGAGTAAGCCGGATGGCCTGTGAATATAATGCAGATTTGTGCTTTATCCGGCCTCTCGATTGGGGGGCGACACCGCTGCTGGAAGAGGTCGGCGGACTGCTGAAGGACTTGTTCAAAGGATCAAGAATGGATTTAGAACCAAGCGAGGAAGAGGGGCTTGAGGTTGTTGTCGCCCGGGTGAACGGCCTTGCGATGTGGGAGCAGGAAGACGATTTGCTGGATTGGCTGAATGCCGCGCTGCCGGAATCGTGGTGGATTTGGCTTGCAGGCTATCAGGTGAACGTCATGAAGAAGGAAGACGTTGGGCCGTGCCGGCTGAAGGGGAAGGGGATCAGACATGGATGTTGAAAAGGCGCTCAAGCCGCTATGCGGCAGAACGGTTGAAGCCTTAATCGAAGACTTGGCCGGCCATGATCCGGTCGCTCCTCCGCGCATCTTTGAGCTCATACGAGTCAAGCTGCTGCCGGAAGGCACCCATCTGAAGTGCTATTTGAACTTGACGCAATTCCTATCGATACCGGTTTTCGACGATGAACAGACGAGGCTGACCTTGGATGGTCCGGATGGCACGACATTCGTATCCGAGGATCTGAAGGGACAGCTGCGTTATACGTTGATTTGGAGATAAGGCTGTATATAATACCGCAGCTTGTGGTTGTACGCACAGCGGTTAATCGCATTCCGGGATATGAACTTGTTACAGCATCACGAAGAGTTAGATGACTGCAAACCAGAGGAAGTATTTCAGCCCTCTCGTCTCCCAGAAGGAGGCGGAAGGGCTATGTTCGTGTTGCGGGACATTTCCCATCGGCCGCGTCGAGCTGTCGGGTGACAAGAACATATAACTTATATGCTTAAAAGTCGCATAGTTTGCGGCTTTTTTTTATTTTACGATATGTGTTCTCTGCGGCCGGCGCCGACGCAAGCTGCGGAATCCGTCTGCAGTGTGCAAGCTGTTATCTCCCGATATTCGTCATCCTCGCCGATGGATCCCTTTGGCTCAATGCTCGCGGAGTAAATTGGCCACAGCTATGTAAACCTTTACATTTGCTGCGGCGACTTGCTTATGCGAACAGCTTCGGATCCTGTCCGTACTTATTCGTATCGTCATCGCCTTCCATGATCGAGAATACGAAGAGAACAATGCCCCCGATGAGCGGAATCAGGCCGATCAGCAGCCACCAGCCGCTCTTGCCGATATCATGAAGACGCCTTGCGCCAAGCGCTAGACTCGGGAGCAAAATGAATAGCCCATATAGTCCGCTAAGCAGCGAAGATTCGATGCCTAGAATAGCTTCAGCCACGCCAATCAAGATCGAGATGATGATGTTAACGAGATAAAACATCCAGAATTCCTTGCGTCTTGCCCGGCCGGCGAAACCGGCATAATTGCGAATCACGTTGACATACCAACCCATTCTATATCCCCCTAAATGCTCTCGCAGCTGACTTGCGCAGCAACCCTCGCGTCCGCTTGTTTCGTTCAGCTCGTTACTACTTATATCGGCTGATCCTTCGCAGAAATGAACGCGTTTTCCGGATTATCGGCCAGTCTGGTCAACATGAAATGACTGGAAGCGGGGAAGCCTAAACGAGAGCCGCCCTGGTTCTGTCGGACTCTTGACTATGCGCAAGGAGGTGGTGCACGTGACGCGGACCGGTTCTTCCAGGCGAAGCATAAATTTGGCAGCACTTCTGACGGGACTGGTGGCAGTCTCCATTCTATGTACGGTTATCATTCAGCTCATTGCTTCCTACCAATCCGAGAAGCACGCCCTCATGACGACGACGCTTGCGCTCAACGCGTCCAACGCGGAGAAAGTGAACGGAACAATCGGATCGCAGTTCGTCGCGATGCGAGCGAGCCTGAAGACGACGGCTTATTTTGCAGCCCATAATCTAACTCTTCCCGATGACAAGCTGCAAGCCCAGTTGGAGCTCATCCGCAATACGAGCCGTTATTTCAACTCCCTCTCTTGGGTAGACGAGTCGGGGGTCGTCCGCAATATTGCTCCGATCAGCATTGGCATCAAAGGTAAAGTCATTACGGAAGGCCTGACCAAAATTGCCCTCGATTCGCGGGCTCCCTATCTGTCGGTTCCCTATATTGCGCCTAGCGGCAGGTTAACCGTGCTGTTCAGCGAGCCAGTGTATCTACCCGGGGGAATATATAGGGGGCTGATCGCCGGAACGATCTATATGCGGGAGAACAATATTCTGTACGAGATTCTGGGAGAGAACAAGGTCGATTCGACCGGTTCTTATTTTTTCGTCGTCGATCCGAACGGCAAGCTGATCTACCATCCGGACAAAAGCCGCATCGGCGAGGATGTATCGGCCAATCCGGTCGTAGCCAAGATTCGGAGCGGGATTATCAGCGGGCAGCAGATGGTGACGAATACGAAAGGCATCCGAATGCTGGCGGCTTACGTCAAAGTACCGGAAAGCGGATGGGGCGTCATTCAGCAAACGCCCGTAAGTGCGGTTTATGAACAGCTGTACCGTAACATTCGCCATCAACTCCTCAATATGCTCATTCCTTTCGCGGTGCTGCTGCTCTTGGTCATCGCTGTTGCCAGAAGGCTGGCCCGCCCATTCGTAGGACTGGCGGACCTGGTGAAGCAATTCTCGCAAGGCGAGCATGTGGCGCTTCCGAAGGCGCAGCCGCATTGGAACCGGGAGGCGGACTTACTGACGAAGACTGTGCTGTTCGCGCTAGAGACGTTAGAACGGAACAATTCCGAGCTTAAGCATGAGGCTTCGACGGATTCGCTTACAGGGTTATTGAACCGCAGGTCTCTGACGCGAATCTTGGAAGAATGGATGGGGGTAGAACGGTCTTTTGCCGTGCTGATCATGGATATCGATCATTTCAAATCGGTCAACGATACCTATGGCCATCCCGCAGGGGATGAGGTGCTGAAACATATAGCCCGGTTATTGCGAGGAACGGCGGACATGGATACGGTCTGCTGCCGCTACGGGGGCGAAGAATTCTTATTGTTGCTGCCCGCGGTTCAAATCAAGGAGGCGATCGTCTTCGCAGAACATCTGCGAAGGAAGATTGTCAAGTCCAAGACACCGATCGGCATACGCGTGACCGTCTCGATCGGCATTGCGGTTTTTCCGGAACATGCCGATACGGCAGAGCGCCTCATCGACATCGCCGACAAGGCGCTGTATCGAGCCAAGCAAGAAGGCCGCAACCGTTCGGCGGCAGGCAGTACAAGCCGCCTAGATACGCATGGTATCTAAGCGGCTGCCGATTCGGCTTATTCTTCCTCTTCCGGAATGACGCGTACGCGGCTTGTATTGGACTGCAACCCGGCGCGGAAGCAGGTGCCGCGGTAACGAAACTCGAAGAAGGCGGAAGCCCGATTGACGATGATATCGCCCCGCATATCCGATTTATTGCGATGACCCATTCGCTGCCGGTTACGAAGCCCATGAGGATCGAATGGCCATTCTCTGCCAGATTCTCTCCGCTGCCGAACAGTACTTTCGTCTATCCGACAGCAGCTGGCCTGCCGGCATTGGCCGCACAATACGGGGTTCCATTGTCGGACTGCCGCGTAATGTCCAATTCGCTTGATCCGCTTGCTGAAACTAGCGAAGAGGTGAAACGGCTAGCGAAGTACACGGATTTGCGGACGCCGGACATACTGATCGTCTATCCAGGGCGTCTGACGACCGGCAAACAGTTCGAGAAGGCTGCAGCCTTGGCCGGCGCGGTCGGTACCGCTTCAGGTCAAAGCGTTAAGATTATTTTTTGCGACTTCCCGTCGATGGATATTGCTCCTGCAACCTACAAAGCGCTGATACGCGATCAAGGGACTGCTTACGGCCTTGAGGAGGCGGATATCGTATTTACGTCTGATTATGATTGGCCGGACGGTTTCCCGCACCAAGGCGTTATGGATTTATTCAGGCTAAGCAATCTGTTCGTATGCACGTCGTTCTCGGAGTCGTTCGGGCTGATCGTGCTGGAGGCGGCTAGCAGAGGCAATATGCTCGTATTGAATGAAGCGGTCCCGGCTCTGCGAGAGCTCGGGACCCGGCTTAACGCGTATTTCATGCGGTGGAACGCGCGTAATCTTGGATACGACACGACGGAGCATTATCATCCGTCGGAACGCGCATATTTGATGGAGCATGGTGCGGCTATTGCGGAACGGCTGACTTCGAATCCCGTACTTCATGCCAAGACGCAGGTTAGGCAATCGTATCATCCCCGCTCGATCTGGGAACGCGAGCTGAAGCCGTTACTTGAGGGGATATAGACGTCAGCCTCTCGGATCAAGGCTTCAGCAGATTAACCAGACTAGCCGAGTAGTGGGCCTCCATAACGTTGTCGTAGCCGCGAATGCCGATCAGCACGAAACCGAGTATCAAGGAGAAATACAAGACAGCCAGATCCGCAGGGCTGCCGCTCCGGATAGAGCCCTCCGACTGGCCTCGACGCAAGATCTCGATGATCGGCTTCAAGTTATCGAGTCCGGTATGCGGGACATTGTCCATATGAACGCGCGGAACCGCATCGATCAGCTGGGCTTGGGAGATGATCAAGATGCTGTCAGCCATCATCGAATGGGACAGCGTCGCGTCCAAATGCCAAGTTAATTTGTCGATTGCCGTTCCCGGTTGTTGTACGGCTTGGTCTACGATATCGCCGTACATATTCATAGCCCAGTAGACGGCGTTAACGAACAGTTCTCGTTTGGACGCGTAATAGTTATAGATATGGCCTTGGCTGAGCCCCGCGGCTTCAGCGATATGGCTGATCTTCGTACCTTCGAAACCTTTGCGTGCGAACACGGGGATGCTTGCAGTTACGATTTGGTGCATGCGTTCTTCTCGGGCTTCGAGATCTTTGGTTGCGTTGCGCGGAGAGATAGGATCACCACTTTTATAAAGTCGAATATCGTCTATCGTTGCCGCAGAAGAGGGGTTTTATTCCTTTTCTCCGATGGATGCAGGGCCCGTTTTCTTTCGCAATCTTGCGCTTCTATTCCCTATCGCGTACAGATGCGCTCCTCAGCGGTTATACTGGTAGGAGAGGTGAGAGAATGGAACAACGCTACAACATGCAGCCGGAAGAGGCGTGGAAAGCGATCATCGGCAATGACGCTGCCTATAATTCCCGTTTTCTATATGCGGTCGTAACGACGGGGATTTTTTGCCGGCCATCCTGCAAGTCTAAGCCGCCCAAACGGGAAAATGTCCGGATCTTCCCTGATGCCAAGACAGCGCAGGCAGCCGGATACCGCCCGTGCAAACGGTGCAAGCCGACTGATCAGCGGCTGCCGGACGAGGAATGGCTGTTGCAGATTACCGCTGCGCTCGATGCGAATTACGACCAGCCGCTAACGCTTGCGGACTTGGCCGATATCTGCCATGGAAGTCCCTATCATCTGCAGCGTACGTTCAAACAGCGAACGGGAATCACGCCTGTCGCTTATCTGCAGAACAAACGTATCGAGGCCGCGTCGCGCGAACTGCTCCACACCGATCGGCCGGTGGCGGAGATCGCGGCTTCCGTAGGCCTGCCGAATACGGCTTATTTCATTACATTATTCAAGAAGCTGAGAGGATTCACGCCGCGAGAGTACCGGAATCAGTTCAGACAGGAAGAGGTGACGCCGAATGGGTCATGCTGATTCTTGCATCGTTCGATGGGCCTTGGCGGAATATGGCGATTGGAAGTTTCATCTGGCGGCGACGGATCAAGGCCTCTGTTACGTCGGTTCGCAAGGGCTGCCTAAGGAAGAGATGTTAAGTTGGATAAACAAGGCAATGCCTGGCTGTGCGCTTATTGAAGATACCGCGGCGCTAGAGCCTTATGTTGCTCAATTCCGAGCTTATTTGGAAGGCAGCGCACGGAACTTCTCCGTCCCATTGGATTCCCGGGGAACCGACTTTCAGAAGTCGGTATGGGATGCGCTTATGCAAATTCCTTACGGCCATACCGTGTCATACTCGGATATTGCGAGCAAGATCGGACGCCCCGCCGCAGTTCGCGCGGTGGGTACCGCCATCGGGGCCAATCCGATACTGATTACAATCCCTTGCCATCGCGTTGTCGGCAAGCGCGGGGCTTTGACCGGTTATCGCGGGGGGCTGGCGATGAAGACGGAGCTGCTGGCCCTTGAGCGAACGGCCGAGAACGCATGGAGGTGATCGGCGATGAAGGCGGAGCTTCTATATAAAACGCCAAAGTCCATGCTCAACAAAGGGAGCGGCTTCCTCGCCAACTATAGCCATTCATTGAATCCATACGCGGGTTGTTCCTTTGCTTGCTCGTATTGCTATGTCAGGCAAAGTCCGGTCAACTTGTTCCGCGATGCGGATTGGGGGACTTGGGTCGACGTGAAGACAGGCGCCGCACAGGTGCTTGCCAAGGAACTTCGGCTGGCGAAGTCCAAAGGGCCGGTGACGATCTTCATGTCGTCGAGCACCGACCCTTATCAACCGGTTGAGGCCAAGGAGAGGGTGACGCGCTCCTTACTCGAGGTAATGGTGGACAACCCGCCTGATTTTCTGTTCCTTCAGACAAGAAGTCCGCTAGTGTCACGAGATATTGATCTGCTGCTTCGCATGAAGGATCGCGTCCGCGTAAGTATGACCGTCGAGACGGATCTGGAGGAGATTCGGCGGCACTTCAGCCCGTTCGCGCCGCCGATCGGAGGCAGGCTGAAGGCGCTTGCGACGCTGGCCGAAGCCGGTGTGCCGACCCAAGCCGCAATCGCGCCGATTCTGCCGAGCAGCGCGCATTTTGCCCAGATGCTGCGAGGATTGGTTACCCGCGTCTGCATCGATGATTTCTATATGGGGGACGGCAGCGGCGGCAAGAGAACCAAACGGCTCAATCTGCTACCGCTTTACGAACAGCTCGGCTTGACCGAGTGGTACGGCTCCGATGCGTATAAGCTTGTCAGGGACAGGCTGCTTGACGTATTCAAGCCGGAGCAAGTGTTGGTCAGCCAAGAAGGGTTCGCGCCGTAGGCGAATAGAGTAGTAACGAAGGTGAGGAGACGTATGGGATTGAGATTCGAATACGGTCAGGAGGAGATCGAATATTTGTCTGCGGCCGATCCCGTTCTTGCCCGGGCGATCGTAAGGCTTGGACGGGTTGACCGGCCGATCCAGGACGATGTATTCAAAGCGCTCATCCATGCGGTGGTCGGGCAATTGATCTCGGCGAAGGCGGCAGACACGATATGGGGGAGAATGCAGACCGCATTCGGCGAATTGTCGGCTGCAACGCTGGCAGCGCAAGATGCCGAGAAGCTCCAACGTTGCGGCATGACGATGCGCAAGTCAAGTACGATACATCAGCTCGCACAGCTGGTGGCCAGCGGCGAAGTGAAGCTGGAAGGGCTGGCGCAATTATCGGATTCGGAGGTCATTCGCGAGCTTACCCTAATTAAGGGCATCGGTCCATGGACCGCCGAGATGGTATTGCTCCATGCGCTGCAACGGAAGGATATCGTCAGCTGGGGAGACATCGCGATCCGTCGCGGAATGATGAAATTGTACGGGCTGCAGACGTTGACGCAATCGGAGTTCACTATTTATCGGAGCAGGTACTCGCCGCATGGCTCGGTGGCTTCCATTTATTTGTGGGAGCTAGCAACTGTAGAAGAGGAACGTTGGAGGTAGATGGTGATTTCAAGCATGGGACTTACATACAAGCAGACGTTGATCGAGCTGGCAGAGGAGGAATATCGTCAGTTCTCGGCCGCCCTGATCCCGAATATATCGAATTTGCTCGGTGTCCGGCTGCCCGCGTTGAGACGGATCGCCAAACAGATCGCGCAAGGGGATTGGCGGACTTATCTGGCTGAGGCGGAGTCGGACTACTTCGAGGAAGTGATGCTGCAAGGGATGGTCATCGGCTGCGTGAAGACCGATGTGGACGAATGGCTCGGTCTGGTCGCAAGCTTCGTGCCGAAGATCGACAATTGGTCGGTATGCGACAGCTTCTGTATCGGACTGAAGCAGACGAAGGCGCACAAGGAGCAGGTCTGGGACTTTCTATTGCCGTATCTGCAGTCCGACAAGACGTATGAGATTCGGTTCGGCGTTGTGATGCTGCTCGATTATTATGTGGAAGACGACTATATTCTGCGCGTGTTGGAGCTGCTCGATCAGACCAAGCGCGACGATTATTACGTGCAGATGGCGGTCGCATGGGCATTATCGATCTGCTACATCCATTATCCGGAGCCGACGCTCCGATATATGGCCTCATGTTCGCTGGATCATTTTACGTATAATAAAGCGATTCAAAAAATGATCGAATCGCTGCGCGTCGACGCCGATACGAAGCAGATGCTGCGCGGCCTGAAGCGCAAATAAATGATAATAAACGTAATAACGATAAAAACGATAAAGACGCTGCCTTCTCCTCAAAGGAAAGGGCAGCGTCTTGGCGTGCATTAGAAATCAAAATTGTCCGGATCGGGACCGACGCGGCGATTCTCGTTCAAGCGGTCGATCGCCTCCATCTCTTGCGTACTCAGCTCGAAATCGAAAACCGACGCATTCTCGATGATGCGATGCGCCTTCGTCGATTTCGGAATCGTAATGACGCCGTGCTGCAGATCCCATCGCAGAATGACTTGCGCGACCGACTTCCCGTGCGTTGCGGCAATGTCACCCAGAATAGGATGGTCGAGGAGTCTGCCTTGCATGAGCGGGGACCATGCTTCGAGCTGTATGCCGCTCGCCTTCGTGAACGATAGCAGCTCCTTCTGCGTCAGCATCGGGTGGAACTCTACCTGATTGATCATCGGTTTAATTTCCGCTTCTTGCATCAAGTCCTCGAGATGATGGATTTGGAAGTTGCTCACGCCGATCGCTTTGACGCTACCTGCCTTGTATATCGTCTCGAGCGCACGCCACGTATCTTTGTATTTGCCGGCGACCGGCCAATGGATGAGATACAGATCCAGGTAGTCGAGCCCAAGCTTGGACAAGCTGGTCTCGTATGCGGCCAAGGTTGCTTCGTAGCCCATATCGGCCGTCCATACCTTGGATGTCACGAACAGATCTTCGCGAGTGAGGCCATTGTCGGCGATCGCTTCGCGAATGCCTTGGCCAACGCTTGCTTCATTGCCATAGATCGCGGCCGTATCGATGCTGCGGTAACCGTATTTAACGGCGGATTTGATGGCTTCGACCAGCTCTGCGCCTTCTTCAACCTTGAATACGCCTAGGCCGAGCCATGGCATCCGTACGCCGTTTGCTAATGGAGTCGTGCTGTGAAGTTGAAAGTTCATGGGGATAATTCCTCCTAATATAGTGTAATCGTATTTTCGTCATTAGTGAGTTGACGCCGTCTTGCTGGTCTTAAGAGCAGGCTCGGAGTCAGAACGCTTCTCGAGCAGTAGGCTCCAGCCTGTCAACAGCACGGCGCCGACGACCATGATGCCGCCAACCCATGCGGTATGAATCAGTCCGAGCGAGTCGGTTACGAGACCGCCCAAGTAAGCGCCAAGCGCGATGCCGGCGTTAAAGGCGGCGATATTGACTGCTGAAGCAACGTCGACGGCTTTGGGCGCATAGCGCTCCGCGAGCGACAGCACGTAGATTTGCAGCCCGGGTACATTCATGAACGCGAGCAAGCCCATGGCAAAAACGGTCATTAGACCGGCAATCTTGTACGGAGCCGTGAAGCTAAGAATAAACAATACGATCGCTTGCAGGGCGAACATGACGAGCAGGGCGGGGAGCGGTTTTTTGTTGGCCGCCTTGCCGCCTGCTACGTTCCCGATCGCGATGGCGATTCCGTACAGCAAGAGCAACAGCGCTACGGTAGACGCGCCGAATCCGGTTACGTCGTGCAAGAGCGGCGACAGATAAGTGAAGACGACGAACGTGCCGCCATAGCCAAGCGCCGTAATTAAGAAGGCGAGCACCAGTCGTCCGCTGGCAAACAGCTTCAGCTGATGACGCACGGGCGTCTTCGTTCCTTTGCGCAGCTGTGCCGGCACAAGAATGAGATTGGCGATCAAGGCGAGCACCCCGATTATGACGATGGAGACAAAAGCCGCGCGCCAGCCAAGCTGCTGCCCGATGAAAGTGCCCAGCGGAACGCCGGTCACCGTCGCGATCGTGAGCCCGGAGAACATGGTCGCAATCGCGCTTGCCCTGCGGTTCTCGGGTACAAGATCGGCGGCGATGGTCGAACCGATCGACATGAAGACGCCATGCGCCAAGGCCGAGATAACGCGCGCGGTCAGCAGCAATGAGACACCTTGGGATAGCGCAGCCAGCGTATTGCCGAATATAAACACGAGCATGATCCAGATGAGCAGCGTTTTGCGCGGCACGCCAGACGTCATGGAAGTCAACACGGGGGCGCCGAAGGTGACGCCAAGCGCGTACAACGTAACGGTTAATCCCGCTAAAGTAACTGATATATGCAGATCATCGGCAATCAGGGGAAGAAGCCCCACGCTGATGAATTCGGTTGTTCCGATCGCAAAGGCGCTGATGGCTAAGGCAAGCAGCGCTAAGGTACTGCGTTTGTGATCAAGCGACATGCGCTTCAACTCCTTTTCTAGTAAACCCGGCCGGTGAATGTTATTATGGAGCCATTAGACGAATAAGAACAGTACGTACTTTGAAGTGCTATAGGCACCAAAAAGTTCCCTAGGGCAAGCGGCAGTTGAATCGGAGGTATGCATAATGGAGAAGACTTTGGTGAAAAAGAAATATAATATATCGGTCGAAGCGACGCTTGAGGTCATCGGCGGGAAGTGGAAATGCGTGATCTTGTGCCATCTGACGCATGGCAAGAAGCGCACGAGCGATCTGCGGAGATTGATGCCGTCCATTACGCAGAAGATGCTGACCCAGCAGCTTCGGGAGCTTGAAGACGACGGCATCGTCAACCGGATCAGCTACAACGAAGTACCGCCGAGAGTGGAGTACGAGCTCAGCGAATACGGCTGGAGCTTGAAGACGATCCTGGATTCGCTCTGTTCGTGGGGCGAGAGACATATTGCCAAGGAATACGGCGACATCACGGAGATGCTGGAGAACAATATTCTGAACCGAGGCGTCTTCTCCGACCATGGCGACGAATAAGCGGCCAACAGGATAATCGCGGCATAATAAAAGAGCAAGATAACTTGGCGCGGCGCCAAGCTATCTTGCTTTTCTTTTGTCGGTCCAACGGAACCGGATCTCGTCCAGCTCGATGCCGCTTGCGCTATGGCGAAGATTGAGGAAGATGCTGGTAATCAATTTGGAGACGAGCAGGACGATGACTTGAATCATGAACAGAACGACGAAATTCGTATCGTTGAACATGACGAACAGATCGAATGCAACCATCGTCGGTCTAACGACGAAGGCGAATAACGCGCATACCGTAAGTGCATAAGCGTAGAAATTGCGATTCGAATTTAAGGTCCATTGATAGATAAACATATACGTGATGGGGACCAGTGCTGTGTCGAGCGGGACGCTCTCCGGGAAAAAGGGCATTAGTTTATACGGATAATTCCAATACCCGTGGGTAACGCCGAAATGGTCGCAATAACTCGCCCAAACGTGTATGTTGAGTCCGAAAAATCCAACTAATATTGCTTGCTTACGGTCGATGAACATGAATAGGACGAGCAGCGGCACGACGAGCAGACCGAGCAACAGCCAGAATTGCCAGGTGTCCGTGCCCGAGAAGGCATGCCAATATTGTTGCGTAAAGGCCGTGCCTTGTTGATGCGCGTCTTGAAGCATCTCGAGTTGCCGTGATTGTTCGATATCCAACGTATAGGACGCTCCTTTCGTGTGTTGCGTGTATCGGCGGCTTGCGTTTTATCAATTGATGTTCAGCGAACAGGAGTAGGTTATTGAAGTTCATGTTGAACCTTAGTATGGACCAAAATATTGGGCCGAGTAGTGCAAATAATGGTGGATGATTTCGAAACGGTCCGTCTGTCAAGGGGAGGAGGATGAGCTGAAACGGGAAGGAAAGGCAGTCCGCCTTGTCGAACAGAATGCTTACCAAGCGCTGCTTATTGCATATCGGCTATGTGATTCAGACAGGCGGCCGACGCTGGCGACGAGGCTTTGATTCTGCTTGGGAATACAGAGGTGAAAGAGGCTTACTTAGCATGAAGAATTACGTGCCGTTTTTGTACGGCATTTTGACATCCTTGTTTTTCTCTATGGCCTTCGTGATGAACCGCGCGATGGAGCTGGGTGGAGGCAGTTGGATGTGGAGCGCATCCTTGAGGTATCTGATCATGCTGCCATTATTGTGGGGAATCGTTCTATTACGCGGGGGAATACGGCGGCTGATGTCTATCAGCGGGTGCTCGGGATGACGACCGCGAGTCTTCCCGTCTGGATCGTGCTGGCGCTGTGCGGTTATGCAACGGCCGGGTTTCCCAGCACGGCGCAGATTGGGCAATCGGCGATCGTCGCTGTCAGTTCCGGCGTCATCGCCACCATTCTGTTCTTCACGGCGACGGAGCTCGTGAAGCAATCGCCGCAGCGGCTTGCCGCGGTAGAAGCGACGCAAGCCGGAGAAGTTGTGTTCACGGTAATCGGCGAACTTATCCTGCTTGCGAGCGTCTTCCCTTCGCCGCTTTCATGGGCGGGTATGGGCATCGTCGTCATCGGCATGATCGTTCACAGCCTGGTTGCAACAGGGAAGTGACATTCTAGTTCCCTCTCACCCAAGGCATACTGTTGAGGATTATTTGCTAGTCGGATCTATCATTGTCCAGTTCGCTCTTACACCGATGCACCGCGATTATCGCAAAGCGAGAAGAAGCCTGCTTCCTTCATTGAGGAATGCAGGCTTCTGATGTTTAGGCGGTCGGCGAGTTGCAGCCAGGCTGCAACTGTCTAGTTGAAGGAGCGAGATGACTGGCGTGTTCTTCCGAAACTATAACTGTCTGGCAATGGCTTGCTGATAGGCAGAGATCGGGCGGAGACCGACGAGTTTGTCCATCGGCTCGCCGTCCTTATATACCACGACCGTCGGCATGCCCATGACACCGGCCGCAGAAGCGGCATCGGGCAAGTTGTCGCAATTGACGCTAACGATACGGCTCTGTCCAGCTTGCGAGGCGCTTAACTCCTCCAATATCGGCAGCAGCACCCGGCAAGGCGGGCACCACGGCGCCCCATAATCCACCAATACGACGCCCTCGCGAATAAGGTCTTGCAGCTGCTCGAAACTTTTGGCTTCCTGGATACTTCGGTTACCCATCATTCATTCCTCCTATTCGTCAGGCTTCCCCGCCCGCTCGGCTTGAAAGGCCGCGATACGATCGAGCAGATTGCTCCTGATCTGGGTCAGCTGCTGGATTTGCGCTTCGATCTCGGCAAGCTTCTTCTCGTAGACCGGCATGATTTCGGCGCAGAATGCTTCTTTGTTGCGCAGCACGCAAGTGAGAAAACCGGCAATCTGCTCGGTCGACAATCCCAGATTCAAATAAAGCTTAATCGCTTCGACGGTATGGACGGTCAACGGCGAATAGTCCCTGTAACCGTTCTCCTGCCGGATGGGGGAGATTAACCCTTGCTGCTCGTAATAGCGAAGCGAACGGACGCTGACGCCGGTTTCCTGGGCCAGTTGGCCGATTCTCATCTTCAATCATCCTTTTCGTCGTCTGATTACGGCTTGCTTCCCCATTATAGACCTTGACATCAATGTCAGGGTCAAGGGGGAGAAGGGCGCGAAGGAGTAATGGTAAAGCTCGAAGTTGGATTCCGGGAGTCTACGATAGGAGCATATAGTACGCTTGCTCATATTTTTGCATCCGCTTCATATCCTTTTCAGTCGGCTCCTGAATGCGGGACCAGTCCATATTATCGCGCAGGTCGGCCAGTTTGACTTGGCGTCCGATCTCGTTGCCTTTGGCGCGGCGGACGAAGTCGAAGTAATCTTCTTGCTCTCCGCCGTTCGGCTCCCTGCGGGTGACGCTATCGACCGCATCCACGATATGCGGGGCGAATCCGGCATTGCGCAGATCACCAAGCGTCAGATCCGTATCTTCGATCACGTCATGAAGTACGCCGACGATACGCTCGTCCTCCGAATCAAGATCGAGCATGACTCGAATCGGATGGAGAATGTAAGGTTGTCCATTGCGGTCCATTGTTGCCCCGTGGGCTTGTGCTGCAATTTCGATTGCTTTTGCCAAAGTCGACATGGTATCAGCTCCTTAGAAGATATCTATATTCATAAGCTTATACGGATGAGATAGAAACGTACAGCGCAATGAATTATGCTTGAACCCAGTTGACAGCTCCCGAATATGGTAGCAATATAAAAAGTAAGTAATCACTCACAAAATTGAAACGGGAGGCCGTTCTATGGAGCGCTCGATCAGCGTGGATCAGGTAAGCAAAAGCTTCGGCAAGAAGAAGGTGCTCGAACGAATCGACCTGCAGGTGCAGCGTGGCGAAATTCACGGCTTGATCGGCCCGTCCGGCGCTGGTAAGACCACCTTGGTCAAGTTATTGGTCGGCATGGATATTGCCGACAAGGGGACGGTACACGTGCTCGGCAAGCGGATGCCGGACCTCGATCTGCTGCAATCCATCGGCTATATGGCGCAGGCGGACGCTCTATACGCGGAACTGACCGGCCTTGAGAATCTGCAGTTCTTCGCCTCGCTCTTCAAGCTTAGCAAGGCGCAGCAGAAGGAGCGGATCGCGTATACGGCCGATCTGGTGAAGCTTGCGAATGAGCTGGGCAAGAAAGTCGCGGCTTATTCCGGGGGCATGCGAAGAAGGCTGTCGCTTGCCATTGCGCTGATTCAAGATCCTCAGATCCTGATCCTCGATGAGCCGACGGTCGGCATCGATCCGGAACTGCGCCTGTCTATCTGGAACGAGCTGCTGCGCCTCAAGCGGGAAGCCGGCAAGACGATCCTTGTCACCACGCATGTCATGGACGAAGCGGAGCGTTGCGACAGGCTTGCGATGGTGCGCGATGGACGCATTCTGACATCGGGTTCGCCGCGGGAGCTTATGACAGATTATCAGGTGAGCGGCTTGGAAGAGGTATTCTTGAAGGTAGGTGGAGCGCGATGACGCGGACGTTGGCTTTAATCAGACGTATTCGGCAGCAAATGCTGCGCGACAGACGAACGCTTGCCTTACTATTCGTTGCGCCGCTGTTCGTGCTGACGCTCATGTATTATTTGTTCAACGGGAATGACGATCCATCCCGTCTCGGTGTCTCTCAAGTGCCGGCAACCGTCGTGCAAGCGCTGGAGGAAGCGGATCTAACCGTCATAGCTTACGACCATATCGATGAGGAGCTGCTGACCCGGGAGAAGCTGGACGGCGCGCTTCAGCTGACGGATGGACAATTGAGTTTGGCGCTGACGAACAACGACCCGACCAAGGCCAAGGCGCTGCAGATGAAAGTCGCTCAGACGCTTGCGGCGGCATCGCAGGGTGCGCAATCGGCTGAACAGCCAGGTGGACGGAATATGACCACAACCTATCTTTATGGCACGGCGGACACGAATTTCTTCGATGTGTTAAGTCCGATTCTGGTCGGTTTCTTCGTCTTCTTCTTCGTCTTCCTCATCTCAGGCATCGGTCTGTTGCGGGAACGAATGACAGGAACGTTGGAACGTCTGATGTCCACGCCGATCCGGCGCAGCGAAGTCATAACCGGCTATCTGGCAGGCTACGGCATATTCGCGGTCATACAGACGATCATAGTCGTGTTCTATGCGATTACGGTGCTGGACATTACGTTAGCCGGCTCGATCTGGAACGTGCTGCTCGTCAATCTGCTGCTCGCGCTGGTGGCGCTCTCGCTTGGCATCCTGCTATCTACCTTCGCATCGTCCGAATTCCAGATGGTGCAGTTCATCCCGATCGTCATTATTCCGCAAGTGTTCTTCGCAGGGATATTCCCGTTCGACGCGATGGCGGGTTGGATGCAGGTACTGGCCAGGATTATGCCGCTCTATTACGGGGCCGACGCGCTCAAGGGTGTCATGTATAAAGGCTGGGGGTTCGGCGATATCGCCGTGGATGTCCTCGTGTTGCTGCTATTCGCGGCGGTCTTCATCGCGCTCAACACATTTGCGCTGCGCAAATATCGTAAACTATAATGAAGGTTATCGTGAATTCCACCAAAGGATAGGTTCATCGCATGACTAATATTCTAGATACCATTATCGCCCAGGCCAAATTATCCAAGAAAGAGACGGTCAAGCAGCAGCGAATCGTCGAGTCCGCCATCGCCTTGTTCGCCGAGAAGGGCTATGCGAATACGTCGACTAGCGAGATTGCCCGGGCTTCAGGCGTGGCCGAAGCAACCATCTTCCGTCATTACGGCACGAAGGATAATTTGCTCCTGTCGGTCATCGTTCCGTTCCTGAAGGAATTTAACCCGTTGCTCATGCAAGACGTCATTCAGACTGTGAAGCCGGAAGACCATGAGACGTTCGAAGATTTCCTGACAGCGCTGCTGCGCAATCGGGCCGCTTTCCTGCAGGAGAACAAGGAGATCTTCCAGATCGTCGTCAAGGAGCTGCTCTACCGCGAGGAGCTGAGGAAGGATCTGCTTCCCCATATTCAGCTTGATCTGGTCCTCAAGCATATGTATAAAGCGCTCGACCGGTACAAGGCAAGCGGCGAATTGGCCGATCTGCCTAACGAGATGCTGATGCGGATGATCTTCACCTGCATAGGCGGTTACTTCGCCACCCGATTCATCCTGCTGCCGGAACGGTCCGAGGCGCAATACGAGCAGGAACTGAAGATGCTGCTTCGTTTCATCCTTGATGGCGTCCGAGGCAAAGGCTGAACCTGGCGAAACCGCAAACGAGCCTATTCTACTAGAGTCATAGCCCTATGTCGTTGATCGTGTTCGTGATGCTGGTGAATAAAGCGCTCGCGGAGATGAAGGCATCCGGACATCTGTAAAGAAGCTTAAGGCGGGGGAGGCCTCCTTGCCGACAACAAAGAGCCAGCCGGAATTATGTCCGGCTGGCCTTTTTGCGTGCCATTAACAGTTCATTTGGCGAAAACTATGAGATCAGCTTCCACACTTCGGCAACGCCTGGCGTCTCGCCTTGCGTCCACCATCTAGCTTCATAGTTCTTGCCGTTGTAGGTGACCTTGTTGCCCCCGACATAGACCGTTGATGAACTCCAGGCCGGGTAGGCGGTGGTCGTACCGCCGGTGGTCGTCACGGATAGGGCCGATGAGGCTGCTGATGATCCGGAACTATTCGTCGCGACTATCGTATAGGAGTAGGTCGACCCCGCGGTCAAGCCCGAATTCGTGAAGGAAGTGGTTGTTGCGGTGCCAACCAGCGATCCATTGCGGTAAACTTGATAGCCGGTAGCGCCGGACACCGCGTTCCAGGAGATCGTTGCGCTTGTGTTCGTAATGCCGGATGCGGCAAGGCCAGTCGGTGCGGACAGGGTAGGGTTCGTCGTGCCGCCGCCGAAGTTTACGTCGATGACGTTATAGAAGGCATTGGCCGTGTCGGCAACTTCCCAGACAGCCAGGATGACATGGTATCCCGTGCGGACAGGAACGTTACAGCTGCTGGCATAGTTGCTAGGCGGTTGCACGCCGCCGTAGTTAATGGAACAGAACGGCGTCAGATTGAAGGAGTCGCGGCTCAGCGGAGCGTTAGGGTTCCAGCCCTCTTTAGTGATATAATACTTCCAGCTTGCGGTGGCATGCATCGCCGACAGTTTCCATTGGAACGTGATCGGACCGGCGGAGATGTTCACTTTGCTCCAACGCGTCGCGGATTGCTCGTCAAGCTTAGGGAATGCGCCGGCGGCGCTTGCGATCTTGCCGTCGGCAGGACCAGCTGCCGGCCAGCCTTTAGGGGCTTCCAAGCTTTGCGGCTCATACACGATATTGCCGCAGTCGACGTTGGCGCCGCTCTTGCAGAGCGCCGCGCGGCTGCCAGGATTCTCGATGTAACCGTGAGCGGATGCCTTGCCAGCTGCGAACAACAACAGCGCCACCATCATCAGCGTCAGTATGCCGCCCGCAATCAGCAGCTTCCTGAGCATCGTCTGATCTGCCAAACGAAGTGTCATTAATGTTTTCCTCCCATAACTGATGAAATAAAAGCGCTTAAACTTTTGTCTGAACGAAGAAGTGTAGTTCCTCCTTTCATCTGTAATGAGCGGCCATGGCATCCAGGCGTGACGGGAGTATACCAGAGCCCATTTCGATACGCCAATATAAACGCCCGACTCGCTTATATGCATAATCATATCGAACTGTAATTTATCTCACAATATAGTCGGCGTTATACTAAATAACGATTTTTATCATTTATCAACGCTATGTCAGCTATTTCTTCAAAAAGTTAATCAAAGCTTTATGAAGGTAAAGCACAGCAGCTGTGAGGGGAGAAAGCAGAATCATGATTGTTTACTTCATTTTGTTTTTACTTTTGTACAATGCATTTACGTTTTATATCGGGTGGAGCGGATGGAAATGGCTGAATTCGATCCGCAAGCTGTCGAATAAGGTCAAGGTCGGTTATGCGTTCGCCATTGCGATTATAGCTTATGCCTATCCGCTCGGGAGATTCGGCGCCGCGCCGTTATTCATAGAGGTAATTGGGTACTATTGGCTCGTGCTCATGTTGTATGGCTTGATCCTTCTCCCGCTGGCCGGAGTAACGGTCGCACTCATGAAACGTTTTACGCGCATCGATTCGCGACGGCTAGTACGATGGACAGGCAGTATCGTCGCCGTCGCGATTGCCGTCATTTTCACGATCGGGACTTATATGGCCTATTCGCCCGTTGTTCGCAGTTATCCCATCACCATCGACAAGCCGGTTGCGATGGGCAGCTCGCTGCGGATTGTGATGGCGGCGGACATGCATTTCGGCGCGCTCTCGAACAAGAAGCACGCGCAAAGGTTGGTGGAGAAGATGAACGGTCTGCAGCCGGATCTGATCTTGCTGCCCGGGGACATCATCGATGACAGCCTGGACGAGTTCCTGAAGCAGGGGATCGGCGACGATCTGGCGAAGCTGGAAGCCAAATACGGTATTTACGCAAGTCTCGGCAATCACGATTATAGGGGAGGCGTGGAAGAACTGGGCGAGGCGCTTGCGGCGAGCGGCATCCAGCTGCTCGTCGACGAATGGGCTCCGATTGCGGATCAGCTCTATGTGATCGGCAGGGAGGATTACAGCATTGAAGATCGCGCCTCGCTTAGCGAGGTTATGGACGGGATCGATCTAGCCAAGCCGGTCTTATTGCTGGACCATCAACCGCGGGAACTCGATCAGATTGCGGCAAGCGGCGTCGATCTGGTCGTATCCGGTCACACCCATCGCGGACAGCTCGCACCCGGCAGTTCCATTACGAATCGCATCTATGAGAACGATTGGGGTTATCTGCGCAAAGAAGCGCTGCATTCGATCGTGACTTCGGGGTTCGGATTCTGGGGACCTCCGGTGCGGATCGGCAGCCGTTCGGAGATTGCCGTCATTGACGTGACGTTCAAGCCAACGGCAGCCGCATCTGCCAATTAGACTGGCAGCCGCAAGATGGTGCAACAAGTCCGGTACTCCTAACGTCCGAATCTTAACAAGCGTCATTGAGATGGAGGGATGTTATGAGGGCGATAGTCCGACCGGTCGCGATGTTCGCGCTTGGCTGCTTGCTGCTGCTCGGCGTATGGGATCTCGTAAGACCAAGTCCGGCATTTGCTTGTTCATGCGCAGAGCTGCCGAACGTGGAAGAGCAGCTAAAGTATAAGACGGCTATATTCACAGGTAAAGTGAAGTCGATTACACTGCCAACGGAAGGGCCGCTCTACTCGTCTGCTGATCCGGTTAAGGTCGTGTTCGACGTCGATACCGTATGGAAAGGCGATCTTGGCGAGGAAACGGTCGTATATACGGCGCAAAGTTCGGCAAGCTGCGGCTATGAAGGGTTTGTGGAGAATCAGAGCTATATTGTATTCGCCTACGATTCCGATTCGCAGCTGGAGACCGGCTTATGCGAAGGAACCGGACCAGTCTCGGCTGTCGGGGACCCTGATCTCGAGGCGCTCGGCAAAGGTTATCCGCCGAACCCGGATATTGCGCCAATCGAAAACACCGCGGAAACTCCGGAGCCGAGCACAGATATCAAGTCGGTCGAGGATACGAAGGAAAAGGCGAATACGTCTGCTGCTAACAACATGCCGTTAACGAGCATGCTGATCTGGCTCGGGGTGATTCTTGGCGTCACGCTGATTGTGATCGGAATCATCAAGATCGTTCGAGCAAGGCGAAGTTGAAATGGATAGGTCTCATGCCCCGTCAGGTAACTGCGGGGTATTTTTTATTGCCCGATCTGATCGCGGTAACGCTTCGGCGAATAGCCGGTCAGACGCTTGAACACGCGGGAGAAATAGAACGGGTCCTTGTAGTCCAGCCGTTCGCTGATTTCTTTCACGCTCCAGTCCGTATTCAGCAGCAGCCGTTTGGATTCCGATATCCGCAGCCGGTGCATGTATTCGCCGAGCGGATAACCCGTATACGATTCAACGATCCGCCTCAGCGTGGAGACGGAGATATGGTGTCGCTTAGCCAATTTGTCCGCGTCAAAAGCCTCATACAGCGTATCCGACAAATCATCGATAATCCGCGTCATGTATTGGCTGCGGCTGCCCGCGGTCGGCTGCGCCTGCTGAACCAGCCATTCGAACAGTACCGATTCGAGCAGCAGCGCAGCCTGGTCGAGCTGAACGGGTATGCCGCTTTCCACCAGCGTGAAGATTCGTTCCAGCTTGCTGAGCACCGCCTCATCTCTGCCGACCTGGCGGACGATAGCCGGATTATCCACCCAATTCGCCAGCCATTCCTCGATGCGGGCGCCTTCGACGTTAAAATAATATTCCTCCCAATCGCCTCCTTCGTCCGGTCCATACTGAAACACTTCGCCCGGATAGAAGCAGAACAGCGATCCGGCTTGGACGGGCTGCTTTTCGCCTTCGCCGACTTTGTAATAACCGGAACCGCCCGCGATGTAGACAAAAGCCCAATAAATGAATACGGCATTGTCCCGCTGCAGCGTCCGGCCCGGCAGATGACCTGCCGACACGAGGCGCAGCGACTTCACGCGCAGCTTGCTCTTATCGACCTTCGGATCGTACACCCGAATCGGAAGCGGACTGATCATATAATCCAGATATGTTGTCATCCTGTACATTCTCCCTCCATAAGTATGCATGATATAGTTGGATCTAAGAGCAACATCGCTCTATCAATTAATTTGATTATATGAGATAGGTACATAACAATCTAGCGGGAGATGGGAGCGGTCTTACGATGCAAACGGCGAACAGGAAATTTCGGATTGGCGTAATTGGCACGGGCTCGATTTCGTCCGTTCATCTGGATGCATATCAAGCGAACTCGGAGGCGGCGGAGCTGGTTGCGGTCTGTGATTTGAACGAGGAACGCGCTGCTGCGGCTGCTGCCAAGTATGGCGCCGCGCATGTCTATACCGATTACCGGGAATTACTGGCACGCGACGACATCGACGGCGTCAGTATCTGTACTTGGAACAATTCGCATGCGGAGATTAGCATCGCGGCATTGGAAGCGGGCAAGCATGTGCTGTGCGAGAAACCGCTGTGCATGACGGTGGAAGAGGCGCTTCGTGTGGAAGAAGCGGTGAAGCGCACGGGGAAGCTGCTGCAGGTCGGCGTCGTGCGCCGCTATGCGCAGAACACGGCCATTCTGAAGAACTTCGTGGATGCCGGCGATCTGGGCGAAATCTATTACGCCAAGGCGAACTGTATTCGCCGCCTCGGCAATCCGGGCGGATGGTTCTCGGACCGCGAGCGATCGGGAGGCGGCCCGCTGATCGATCTGGGGGTTCATATCATTGACGTATGCTGGTATCTTATGGGCAAACCGAAGGTCAAATCGGTTAGCGGCAACACCTACAACAAATTAGGCAACCGTTCCAATATTGCTAACTTGGGCTTTTATAAGGCAGCGGATTACGATCCAACGAAGAATGACGTGGAAGATATGGCCAATGCGCTCATCCGCTTCGAGAATGGTGCTTCGTTAATGGTAGAGGTCAGCTTCACGCTGCATGCGAAGAACGATGAGTTGTCCGTGAAGCTCTATGGCGACAAGGGCGGCGCCGAGCTTGAGCCGGCCCTGCAGATCGTAACCGAGAAGAACGACACGATCTTGAATGTGACGCCGCAGACCGATTTCTCCACCTTCGATTTCATGGATTCGTTCAGACGCGAGACCGCTCATTTTATCCGCAGCGCGCAAGGGGAATGCGAGACGTTAAGCCCGGTAGAGGATGGCGTGGAAATCATCAAGATTCTGACGGCCATCTATGAGTCGGCCGCGACCGGCCGCGAGATCGTATTCGACTAACATCATGCATTGGGGAGGGACTAGTGATGAAACTCACGAATAAAATCGGCGTTATGGTCGACAGTTTCGGGATTGGCGTCAAGGAAGGCCTGTTGAAAGCAAAGGCTATCGGTGCGGACGGCGTGCAAATCTACGCCGTATCCGGCGAGATGGACCCGGCAGCGATGACGCCGGCGAAGCGCCGCGAGCTTCGCGCATACATCGAGGACTTGGGGCTGGAGATTAGCGCGTTATGCGGCGACCTCGGCGGACACGGCTTCCAAGACGGTGCGGCTAATCCGGCCAAAGTCGAAAAATCGAAGCGCATTCTCGACCTCGCGCTTGATCTGGGCACGAACATCGTAACGACGCACATCGGCATCGTTCCTGACGATACGAGCGAAATCATCTATGCCGACCTGCAGCAGGCTTGCGAAGAGCTGGGGCAATATGCAACGGCAAGCGGCGCCTATTTTGCGATCGAGACGGGGCCGGAACGGGCGTCGCATCTGCGCGCATTCCTGGATACGCTCAGCTCCAAAGGCGTTTCGGTCAATTTTGACCCGGCGAATATGGTCATGGTGACAGGCGATGATCCCGTCCAGGGCGTGTACACGCTGAAGGACTATATCGTCCATACGCATGTGAAGGACGGCAAACGTCTGCGCGTGGTCGATCCGAAGCAGGTGTACGGTTATCTCGGTTATGACCGCATGAGTCATGAGAAGATCGCCGAGATGGCAAGCGAGGGAGCCGACTTTGCGGAGCTTCCGTTAGGTCAGGGCGAGGTGAAGTTTGATGCGTATTTCGCTGCGCTTAAGGACATCGGGTATACGGGTTATCTGACGATCGAGCGCGAGGTTGGCGACGATCCGGAAGCCGACATCAAACTTGCCGTCGATTATATCAATCGGTTCAAATAAGGAGAGAACGGCCAATGAAAACGTCGCTTAGCATATGGAGCTGCCACAGTAAGCTGTTCAGCGGGGAATGGAGCAATGCCGATTTTATCGCTTTCGCACAGGAGAGCGGCGCCGAAGGCGTCGAGCTTCTTAGCATGTTCTGGAAGCCGGAGTCGGACATTCCGGCAGTTGAGGCGGCGCTGGCGCAGTCCGGCTTGAAGCTGGCTTGCTTCGGCGCATGCAACAATCTCGCGGAACCGGATGACGGCAAACGGCGGGAGCAGGTCGAGGATATTCTGCGTTCGGTTGACGCCGCCGTGCATTTCGGCGCGAAGGTCGTCCGCGTGTTCGCCGGCGATGTCCGCGAAGGATTGACGATCGAAGCCGCCAGAGCCTGGATCATTGATGGCTTGAAGGAAGCGGCCAACTACGCCGAGTCCAAGGGCATCGTGCTCAGCCTTGAGAACCACGGCCGATTGGCCGGCAAAGGGACGCAGGTATTGGGCATTATCGAAGACGTCGGTTCCCCGGCGCTCCGCAGCACGTACGACATGGGGAACTTCCTGCTCGTGGACGAAAATCCGGTAACGGCTTACGAACAGCTGACTGGCCGGATTACTCATGTCCATGTCAAGGATTTCAAGGAACTGTCCGAGTCCGATGCCGCGGCTTATCCGGGGAATGTTTACAAATCCGACAGCGGCCGCCCATTCATCGGCGTCGTCCCAGGCGATGGCAACGTAATCGTAGCCGACCGGCTAGCCGCATTGCGTTCATCCGGCTACGACGGCTGGTTAACTGTCGAATACGAAGGCGACGAGGATCAACAAGAAGGCTCGCGCCGCGCCGTGGCGTACGTGAATCAACATCGTTAAATGTGGCGTTAAAGGTAACTGATTAGCCGTGCAGAAACCCTGCACGGCTTTTTACTATGAGCAAAAAGGTAAGCGTGTCCACGAAGTGGACGTCAAGCGAGAGTCAGCACGTAGCATGATGAAACCACCTAGCCAAACAGGTCACCGCCAAGAAAAACGTAAGCGTGTCCACAAGGTGGACGTCAAGCGAGAGTCAGCACGCAAGCATGATGATACCGCCAAGCCAAACAGGTCACCACCAAGAAAAACGTAAGCGTGTCCACAAGGTGGACGTCAAGCGAGAGTCAGCACGCAAGCAGCACCAAACTCTACCGAGCCAGGTTTCCTCCCCAAGGCACCAAAGCCGCGAACGAAGCTCGAACCCAAAGCTTTGTCACAAACCAACTGGAGTAGTGACTTCTACTCCAGTTGGTTCAGACAATAGCGTCTCCCCGCACGAAAGGACACATCGAAGATGGCCGCGTATCGAGCGATGCCACTTACGGGTGTCCAGAGGGCGGTTGCCCTCGGGGTCCCCTCCTCAGGAGGGGATTTAGGGGAGGTGCCAAAAAAAAGGGGTTCAAGGGGCAAAGCCCCTAAAGCCTACGTCAACTTGCTTGACACTCCCAATTGATAATTATCAATTTTCGTTGCTCAGCTATATAGAGCTTTCCCCATGTAAACGTTACACTGTACATACAGCAACACGAAAGTGCCTGATCGAAGGAGATAAGTTAACATTCCCGGGGATTCTCCTCATCGCAGCAGCCCATCTACAAAATTAAAACGCTATAACTTTACTGCCCAAGAAGGAGGAATGCACGCATGGCGAATGCGTCCGCCGATGTGAACGCAGCACGCGCAGCAAGTCGCGATGTACCGAAGAAAAATGCGCTGCAGCGGTTCATCCGCCAGCTGGACCTGCAGATGATGGTCCTGCCCGCGCTCGCGCTCATCTTCGTATTCAGCTACATCCCGATGTACGGGTTGTTGATCGCCTTTCAGGATTACAAAATGGGGGCCGATCTGGTCGGCAACAATTGGGTGGGCCTCAAGCACTTCAAGTATTTCATCAATGCGCCCGAATTCAATACCGTTGTACGCAACACGCTTATCATCAGTTCGCTCAAACTGCTATTCACATTCCCGGCCCCGATCCTCCTGGCACTGATGCTGAATGAAATCAGGAAAATGTTCTTTAAGCGGATCATCCAGACGTTAACGTACCTGCCGCATTTCCTGTCCTGGGTCGTCATCGGCGGCATGGTGACCTCTATGCTCGCGGTGGATAACGGTAGCATCAACATGTTCCTCGAGAAGCTGAATTTCATCGACAAGCCGATCAACTTCATGTCGCTTCCGGAATACTTCTGGGGCATTCTCGTGACGACGAATGTGTGGAAGGAAATCGGATTCAGCTCGATCATCTACCTCGCCGCGATCGCCGGCATCGATCCGCATCTCTACGAGGCAGCATCCATGGACGGCGCAAGCCGCTTCAAACAAATTTACATGATCACGATCCCGTGCATGATGCCGGTCATCATCATCTTCGGCATTCTGGCCATCGGCAATCTGCTCAACGCCGGCTTCGAGGATATCTTGATTTTCGCCTCCAATCCCGCCTTAAGAAGCGTATCCGATTCGCTCGACGTGTATGTGGTGAGGGTGGGCATCGACAACTACCGTTACTCCTACGCGACGGCGATCGGACTGACCAAAGCCGTGCTCAGTGTAACGTTACTGACCATCGCCAACTTGATCGCACGCAGATCGGGTAACAGCTTATGGTAACGGAAACCGTGCAAGAGAGGTGTTCAGCGTGACTCACTATAGCTTCAGTGACCGCTTCCTGGTCGGATTCATCTATATCTTCCTGATTCTGTTGGCATTCACAAGTTTCTATCCGTTCTGGAATTCGATCGTCGTCTCGCTTAATGAGGGGATGGATACGGCCAAAGGCGGCATTACGTTCTGGCCGCGCTCGTTCACGTGGGATAACTACAAGGTCGTCTTCGAGGATTCCCGCCTCATTCAAGGCTTCATGGTCACGATATCCCGCACCGTCGTGGGCACGATTACGTCGATCTTGTTCACCGCTATTTTCGCTTACGGCATGTCCAGAAGGGAGCTGATGGGCCGCAACTTCTATATGCTCGTCTGCGTGATAACGATGTATTTCGGCGGAGGGTTGATTCCGACTTATCTCCTCATTCGCGATCTCGGCCTGTTCAATTCCTTCTGGGTTTTCATTATCCCGTCGCTTGTGAGCGTGTGGAACATGATCATCTTCCGAACCTTCTTCCGCGAGCTGCCGCAAGGACTGGAGGAGTCGGCCAAAATCGACGGCACCGGGCACTGGGGCACGTTCTTCCGCATCGTGCTGCCGCTATCCGGCCCGGTCGTGGCAACATTGGCATTGTTCACCGCGGTTGCGCACTGGAACGAGTGGTTTATCGCCAGTATCTACATCATGAACGAGAAGCTGCTCCCGATTCAGACCATCCTTCGGCAGATACTGTTCTCCAACATTGCGACCGAGCAAATGAGCAATATGGATGCCGGCGCAATCGCCCGCATGAACGAAGTGAAGACCGTGACCAGCAAATCGCTGACGACGGCGACGATGATGGTGGCCACGCTGCCGATCATCTGCATCTACCCGTTCCTGCAGCGCTTCTTCGTCAAGGGCGTACTCGTAGGATCGCTGAAAGAATAGCCGCATCCAAGCGGTCTTAAGGCTTACGTTTAGAGCGCAATGCTTTAAACATAGATTATATTCATGAGAGGGGTTAGTGCTTGTGGGGAAGAGAAAGGTGCTGTTGAATGCGTTAACCGTCGCTGTGGCGGTCACCGTCGTTGCCGGCTGTAGCAGCAATAATGGCAACAATGCGAATGCGCCGGAGGGCGGCAATACGGGGAACAACAAGACGAACACAGAGGCGACGACAGAAGGCAACACGACTACCGAAGCGCCGAAAAGCGAACTTTATGAACTCGGCAAGGAACCGCTCGATCTCACGTTCTACGGCAACTATAACTGGTACACGATGCCGCAATGGGGCAAGGACGCCGCGAGCAAATGGATCCAGGAGAACAAGAAAATCAACATCACGGCCATTCATTCCGGCGGCAATGCCCCTCAGAAGCTGCAAACGATGATTGCCGGCAACGACTTGCCGGACATTATCTGGACCGACCGCGGTGCCGACTTCGACCGTCTGTACGAGGCTGGCTTGCTGGTATCATTAGACGAATACATCGAGAAATACCCGAACTTCAAGAAGTGGGCGGATCCCAAAATGATCAACATGCTCCGCTCCGCCGACGGCAAAATCTACGGCATGCCGAACTATTATACGAATCAGCCGAACGGCAACGCCGGCTATATCGTGAACCGCAAAATCTACAAAGCGCTCGGCGAACCGAAGCTCGAGACGACGGACGATCTGTACGCTTATTTGAAGCAAGTGAAGGAGAAGTACCCGGACGTCGTGCCGTTCGAGACCGGCCTTGCGAAGGAAGGCAACGGCATCGATCAATTATTCTCCGCTTTCAAGGAAGACAACTTCAGCTTTACCCGGTACTGGGCCGTTCCGGTAGGAGACAAATTCGAATCGATCTATAAGGATGAAGGCTTCCGCGAATCGATGGTCTATTCCGCCAAGCTGATGCGCGAAGGGCTGATGACGCAGGACGCAATGACACAGACGGAAGATCAGATCAAGGAGAAAATCCTTAGCGGCCGCGTCGCGGTCTATGCCTCCGTCGATCCGATGAAGCTGGCGATGCAGGCGGATCAGGAGCTGTCCGCGAAGGACCCCAATGACGGCTACTTCTTCATTATGCCTATCTATAAACAAGGTCTGGATCCGGCGAAAATTTATCCGGGCACATATAATATGCTCGGCTGGAATATGGCGGCCATCACGACGAGCGCGGATAATCCGGAGGCGATCTTCGCGATGCTCGATTGGATGACGGGACCGGAAGGCTCCTCCGTCCAAATGTGGGGTCCTCCAGGACCGGATGGCTATTGGGACGGATTCAAGGAAGACAGCGAGACGCCGAACTTCACGGCGCGCTATGGCGACGACCCGAAGGAGCTCATCGATATCCAAGCGGTATCCGGCGACATGATCTGGGTCGGCAATACGGTATTCCTCGACAGCAAGAAGAGCGAATTCGAAGCGACGCTGCCGGAAGAGAAACGCAATTGGTCGACGAACTGGCAGTACAAGATTACGTGGAAGACGCAAGGCGATGCGACCCAGTTCGTCAACCTTAACCCGTCCCCGGATTCGCCCGAAGGCATTGTAGCGCAGAGCGTGAAGGACATCTGGCTGACTGCCCGGGCGCAGGCGCTGTTCGCTAAGTCGGATGCGGAAGTACTGGCGATTCTAGACAAAGCGCACGACGATTCCGTTGCGGTCGGCTTCCCGCAATATCTCGAAGCGATCACGGCCAAATGGCATTCGAACCAAGAGAAGATGGCCGGCAATTGAGCCTTGAAGCTAGACGTCCCGAGCGAGGGTGTGCTGATGATCAGCGCATCCTCGTTTTTCGATGCGCAGGTGTACAAAAAGACCCTCCAAATCAGAGAAATTTAACCTTGTCGGATCAAGCTCGATATGGGAAATTCTAGTTGGGATTACGAATTCGTAAAGCGATCACTATGTTCAAAAGGGCCCTCATGAGCATGTTCGTTCAGAAAGCACGGCGTTGTTTCACGATTCCAACTTACGGGAGTGATCAAGATGTCCTACAGGGTGCTGCTGGCTGACGATGAGAGATTGGATCTGGAAGGAATGCGTACGTTCATTCCATGGGAGGAGCTCGGGCTCCACGTCGTGGATGCGGTGTCGAACGGGTTTAACGCGCGCAGCGTACTCGAATCCGAGCAGATCGACATCCTGGTGACCGACGTTCGAATGCCGCATATGTCCGGGCTTGAGCTCGCGGAGCAGGCGATGGAGGGCCGGAAGGATCTGAAGGTGATTTTCGTCAGCGGCTATCAGGACTTCCATTATGCGAAGAAAGCGATGTCGCTTAACGCGTGCGGCTATGTGCTCAAGCCGATGGACGATCAGGAGCTGATCGACTCGCTCGTCAAGGCGCGCAACCAACTGGATCAGGTCCGCAAGCAAGAGGCGGCCTATTCCTCGATGGTGCCGGTCGTGAAGAACGAATACTTGCTGCAGCTGTTCGAAGGGACGTATACGAACGCCGCGATCGACGTGCTCGAGCGGGACTACCAGCTGTCGCTATTTGACTGGCCGGGACGTGCCGTCGTGCTGGAGATCGATGATTTTGCCGTTCACACCAGCCTTATGCAAGAGCAGGAGGGCAAAGGACTGACGCAGACGCTGATGGAGCAGCTGATGAACGTGGTTCAAGACAGCAAGACCGTCTTCATGTGCAAAGTGGATCAAGCGCGTATCGCGCTGCTTGTCGACGCGACGGTAAGGGTGGAACAACTGCTGCTGAAGCTAAGAGAGAGGATGCCCTGTACGATCACGGCAGGCGCGGGTACGATGTGCGGATCTGTCCCGGAGTTAAGCCGCAGCTACCGCCAGGCGCTCGAGGCACTGGATAACAAGATGTTCAAAGGTAAGGGCAAAATCATCGACTACCATGAAATCTCCACATCCGAGATGGAGGATATCCGGACGTTCGATCTGCGTATGGATGCGCTGTTCCAAGCGCTGTCCAGCTATGAATTAGTCCGCATTCATGATGAGCTTGGCGCATTGTTCCTTGCCGCGAAGAACGTCAAATCGAAGTTTACGGTGCGCAATTACGCGCTTTATATATTAATGAAGCTGCATGATCATCTGCGGACGTTGAACGAAGATTTGTTCCAGCTGCTCGGCATGGATCTGAAGAGCCTGGACGTCATTATGCAATTCGAGACGATCGACGATATTCACTTGTGGCTCAGACAGCGAATGTTCACGATCTCCGAGCTGCTTCATTCGAAGGGACAGAAGAAGAACTGGAAGCTGATTCGGGAGATCATTCAATACGTGGAGGAGCGGATCGCCAGCAACATTACGCTGAGGGATATCGCGGAGCAATTCTCCTTCTCGCCGAATTATCTCGGCCTCTTGTTCAAGGAGGAGACCGGCCAGAACTTCAGCGAGTACCTCATCATGCTCCGAATGGAGCGCGCCTGTGCGCTGCTGAAGGAGACGAATCTGAAAATTTACGAGATCGCGGATCGCGTCGGCTACCGCTATCTGCCGTACTTCAGCCGCCAATTCAAGGAAACTTACGGCAAGACGCCTCTGGAATTCCGGCGCAGCTAATACAGATAAGGGGCGGTTGCCGATGAGGTCTGAACAGGCTCGCGCGCAGCGTTACATCCCGTTCGGCCATAAGCTGATGATGACCTATTGCGTCTTCATCATCATTCCTGTGATGCTTGCAGGTTATGTAGCGAACACGCTGCTCGTCCGGTCGATCGAGGAGCGCACCAGGGATACGAGCGCCGGTACACTCAAGCAGATGAAGGACAATATTTATTATCGCATGCAGGATATGGAGCGGATCTCGGATATGTTGTATTTCGATACGACGCTTGCGGACCACCTGCGCCATTACGAGGCCGGATGGGTCAGTTACACAGCGACGACCAAATATGTCGTTCCGCGAATTCAGACCGCGCTGGAAGCCGCGAACAGCAAAATCTGGATGTCCGTCTATCTCCATAACGAAACGCTTAGGGAAATCTACAGCTTGCACGCCAATGGCGACCCGCTCGCCGGTCCCAATTCCGCCTTCGATCTTTATCATATCTATCGCATAGCGGAGAAGCCTTGGTATCGGCAGTTTCCGAAGGAGAAGTACGGGGATACGCTGGAATGGCGGCAGATCGAGGATGATACCAAGTATGCGCATATTTCGTTGCTGCGGCGTATCGTGGACACGAAGAAATTCGTTCAGGTGAATGAGATGGGGTTCATCCGGATTCGCGTCCGGCTCGCGGATCTGTTCGCCAGCGTAGACTCCGCGAAGATCGGCAGCGGATCTTCCATCTATCTGCTTGATGGGGAAGGACGCATCGTCCCGCTCACGGGTCAGATGGACCGGTCGGCCGGCCAACCGCTGAGCGAATCCCGCAAGAAAGGGCATATCGTGATCGAGGAGCATCTCGAGCAGCTGGATTTACGCATCGTAGCGCTGATTCCGTCGTCGATCACCGACGCGGCCGCCAACAACATCAGGCTGTGGACGATTATGGCCTGCGTCGCCGGATGCGTCATGTTCTCGGTCGTCGGTTTGTTTATTTCGCGTTATTTTGCCCGGAAGGTAACGAAGATCGTGTCGGTGGTGGATTCCTTCCAGGAAGGCGATTTCGGCAAGCGCGTGCAGTTCAAAGGGAAGGACGAGTTCTCGCGGATCTCGCTCGCGCTCAATGACATGGGACAGAATATCGGGTCGCTCATCCGCGAGGTGTATATGACCAATATTCAGAAGAAAGAAGCGGAGCTGGAGTCGCTGCAGGCGCAGATCAACCCGCATTTTCTATACAACACGTTATCCTCGATCAGCCGGCTGGCCCGGTTCGGCGAGGTGGATAAGCTCCATCGGATGGTGCTCGATCTGGCCAAATTCTATCGGCTGACGCTGAATGAAGGGCGGATCATCATCCCGATCCGAGACGAGATCGAGCAAGTGGAGGCGTATATCAACATTCAGCGAACCAAATTTGGCGAAGGGCTCAAGGTTTATTACGATATCGACCCGGCGCTGTACGACTATGAGACGGTGAAGCTCATTCTGCAGCCTTTCGTCGAGAACGTGCTCGAGCACGGGTTGTACGGCGAGAGGATTCATCTTCGTATCGTCGGCCACCTCCAGGACAGCAGCAGAACGATCGTGTTCAAAATCATCGACGATGGCGTCGGCATCAACCACGAGACGCTGCGCAGCCTGTTCGATCCGAGCGAGAGCCTTAATGTGGGCTTAGGCATCCGCAATGTGCATCAGCGGATTCGTCTGCATTATGGAGACGATTATGGCGTTGCGGTATCGAGCGGAATGGGGATCGGGACGGCCGTCGTGATCCGAATTCCGGCAAAGCCGATGGAACGAGCGCGGGCCGTATCTTAAGTGTTGAGTTGGTGCGGGGGGGAAATAAGGCGCGTGAGAGATTAAACTCTGATGCGCCTTTGCTATGCATATATACGACCCAGCGGTTGTGCGGCTGGGTCCTTAGGACGGCTCGATCTCGACGATCAGCTCGATCTCGACCGGCGTATCGAACGGCAGCTCGTTCGCGGAGATCGCGGAGCGGGCATGGCGACCTTTCTCGCCGAATACTTCGACGAGCAAATCGGAAGCGCCGTTAATGACGTAAGGTTGATGCGTGTAACCATCCGCGGAGTTGACGAAGGCGAGCATTTTGACCACTTGCTTGATTCGATCCAAGTCACCCAGATGCTCTTTGAGCACGGAGATGATATTGATCATGACTTGACGGGCGGCCTCGTAGCCTTGTTCCGTGGTCAGGTCCTTGCCGACTTTGCCGGTATACATCAGTACGCCGTCGATCCGGCAATCGCAGCCGGACGTATAGACGACGTTGCCGACCGTCTTGGCCGGCACGTATTGCGCGACCGGGGTCGGAACTTGCTGCAGCTTAATGCCTTTTTCCTCAAGTAGTTGTTCGATGATGGCCATGAACGAATCGCTCCTTAATCGTTTGGTATAGTATGGCTTGCAAATTGTCCATGCAGCATTCTGCTGCCTCGAAGATCAGTTAAGCATGATGGCGGCATCCGCATGACGGAAGGAAGGCGCCGGACAATGCGCCGGTATGCTGCCCGTGCGAGACGGTCAGTTCGCCGCCGACAATGACATGCGACAATCCTTCCGGCGTCTGGATCGGCTGCTCATACGTTGCGGTATCTCGGAACGTGAGCGGATTGAAGACGGTGACATCCGCGTGATAGCCCGGCACGAGCAGGCCGCGTTTGCCGAGCTTGAACCGCTGGACCGGGAACGAAGTGACTTTGCGAACCGCTTGCTCCAGCGTAAGCAATTTCTCGTCCTGCACATATTTGGCGAACAACCTCGGGAAGGTGCCGTATGTACGCGGATGCGGCTTGCCCGTGACGCAGCCGAGGCTGTCCGACGCGATCAGCGCGCGGTCGTAGCGAATAACGTCCTTCACGTCATCGTCGGACATATGGAAGTAGACGATCGAGATCGTCCCGCGTTCTTCGAGCATCAGATCCATCATCACGTCTTCCGGATCAAGGCCGCCTCGCTCGGCTGCGATTTGCGCGACCTGCTTGCCCTCCAGATGAAGGTTCGCCGGGTTCGATACCGCCGAGACATAGACGCTCTGCCAACCTGTGGAGCAGACGAGGTTATCCCAATCGCGTTGCTCTTCACGCAGTTCCTGCTTGATTCTCGGCCGCAACGCCGGATTGCGCAGCCGCTCCAGTGTAGCCTCGATCCCGCCTTCTAGCATCCAAGGCGGAAGAATCGTCGTCATCGAGGTCGAGCCTGCGGTATACGGGTAGACATCGCAGGTCACGTCGAGTCCGCGATGGCGCGCCGCTTCGATAAGCTCGATCGCTTCCAGCGTACGGCCCCAATTGATGCGGCCGGCCGCCTTGAGATGACTGACATGAAGCGCGATGCCGGCCCGCTCCGCGATCCAGATGACCTCGCGAACCGACGCGATCAGGCTGTTGCCTTCGCCGCGAATATGGGTGGCGAGCAGGCCGCCGTATTTGGGCAGCACGCTGCACAGCTCTGCGAGTTCTTCCTGGGACGTATAGCTACCCGGGGCATAGAGCAGTCCGATCGATAGACCGATAGCGCCGGCTCGCATGCCTTCCTCGAGCAGCAGCTTCATTCGGGCGATTTCTTCCGCTGTTGCCGGGCGGTTCTCGAAGCCCATCACGGCAATCCGCAGCGCGCCATGGGCGACATAAGTAGCGACGTTCTCGGAAGCCTTGTTGCGCGCCAACGTACCGATGTAGGCTTCGATCGATTGCCAGTTCCAAGCCCACGGCGTTGTGCCCAGGACAGGCTGGACGTATTGCTTCAGCGCTTCCTCATAACGGGGGACGAGCGGGGCGGGGGCGAGACCGCAGTTGCCGACAACCTCCGTCGTCACGCCCTGCAACAGCTTAAAGCTGCTCTTCGGATCATCGAGCACGAGCAGATCGGAGTGGCAGTGCCCGTCGATGAAGCCTGGCGCGATGACGTTCTGCTGCACGTCGATCGCGCGTGCGGCTTCCTCGCCGATCGAGCCGACGGCGGCAATTCGCCCGTCTTTGATGCCGACATCGCCGATATACCACGGATTGCCTGTACCGTCGACGATTCTGCCATTCGTAAGAACTAGATCAAGCATGGAACCCTCTCCATTCGCGCGCTTATTCGAGCATTCCCCGTGCGGGGATAATCTTGCGGCTTATGCCGTTCTCGCCGAGCAGATAGACGCTGTTGTGCAGATTGATCGTGCTGCAGATATGATTCGGAATAATGCGCAGCCGATCCCCCGGTTTAACGATGCTGCTGCTTAGCCGAAGAATGCCATGCTCTTCGGACAGGCGCTCCAACACCGCATCCGGCGCCTCCAGGGCGTGGCCGAATCCTTGCAGCTGCAGCGGGAACGTCCCAGGCTGGACATCGGTGGCGAACGTCTTGCTGCCGCCGTCGATGACGGCATGGCCCTCATCAGGCCGGCTGCTGACGACCGTTGCAACAACATAGGCCGCACAATCGTCTAACGTACAGATGCCATATCCTGCCGTCATTCGATCTTGATAAACATAAGTCCCGGGACGGATCTCCGTTACGCCGGGCACGGTCGCCGCATATGCGCCGGTAGGGGAGGAGCCGACGCTGACATCTTGAATCGGAATGCCGGCTTCACGAAGATCTTCGGCCAGCGACACCATGAGGCTTCCTTCTTGCAACCCCGCAGCTTCGATGTCCAGCGTCGGTTTCCCGTCCAGCAAGGCACCGCGGAAGGTGTAGATGCCCGTGAGCCGCAGTCCGTCCAGTTGGGCGATCTCCCGAGCGAGCATGATTGCTTCGGCAGGCAGGATGCCCGTTCGCTTCATTCCGGAATCGATCTCCAGCCGAACCTCCAGTTCGAAGCCGTGCTGGACCGCTGAGGCTGATAATAATCTGGCGCCGGTCAACGAATCGACGCCGACGATGAGCCGCTTCATTCGCCGTCCAACCGCAATCGCGCGCTCAATCTTAGAGGGAGCGATAAGCGGGTAAGCGATGAACATATCGTCGATGCCGCCATCCGCCATGACCTCCGCCTCGGATACCTTGGCAACGGTAATGCCGGCTGCGCCCGCTTCGAGCTGCTGCTTCGCGATGTCCGGCATCTTGTGCGTCTTGGCATGCGGGCGAAGGGCAACGCCGGAACGGCTTGCGACTTGCGCCATGGCGCGAATGTTCGAAGTCATCACCGTCGTATCGATGACGACGGCAGGGGTCTCGATGCGGGCGAGATCCGGGTGCCAAGCGTGCTTCGATGCTGCCGAAGCTTCACGGTTCATCCGCGCTTCCTCCTTGTTTGGCAAGCGTGCCTTTGCCTTCTTCGAGGTAACTGTACAGCGTGAATTTCGAGATGTTCAAGTATACGCAGACCCGCTCGCCGGCTTTCTTCACGAGGAAGGCGCCTTTGGCATCGAGCGTGCGGATGAACTGGATCTTGTCCTCCTTGGTCATCGCGGCGACGGGCCTGCCGACGGCTTCTTGCGCTTCCTGCAGCAGCGCGTCGAGCAGCTCGTTGACATTCGTGACGAAGGACTCGCGTACGACCGGACTGCCGCCGCCGAAGGTGAGCGACTGGAGCGTCTTCTCCGCGATGGAGAGCTCCGTGATGTCGAAGTTAATGCAGAGCGATCCGATCGTCTTCCCGCTCTTATCCTTCATATAGAGCGATGTCGAACGAAGCAGCCTGCCGTCCTTTGTCTGCGTCACGTAGCCGGACCTTGTGCCGTCCTCGACTTGTCCGCTCAGAATTTCAAGGCCCAGATTCGTGCCCGGATCGCCTACCTTGCGGCCCGTGATGTGGCCGTTCTCGATCGCGACGATCGTGCTATCGTAGTCGCGCGTCAGATCGTGCAGCACGACTTCGCAGTTCGGTCCGAATTGCGCGGACAGCCCTTTGACCAAGGAGGAGAGGAAAGGCATTTCATCTTGAATCGATTCCATGGGGATGGGGCTCCTTTCTAGATGAGGAAAAAAATAGATGGATTCTATTCCATGAATTGTCATTTGTCGCTATAATCGTAGCATAAAGCGAGGTGGAATCAAACGAAAATTTAGGTCGCATAACAATTATTTTGAGGCACTTGCAATTGGCGTCCGGCGAGTTAACTTAACGCAGCGGGATTAAGATAACTTTAAGGCAAAAGCCCGTGACAAGCCTCAAGCGTAACGATATGATGGTAAAGCAATTCCTCATACGTAATCGGTAGTTAAGGAGAGAAATCATTGTGTCACAGCCTCATGCGCGAAAAGAGAAGATCGTTTACTTGGATCTGTTCCGCTGCATTGCGATACTGGCGGTCATTCTCATTCACGCGACCAGTCAACCGGTAGCCAAGCTGCCCGTGGATTCGACCCTGTATCCCATTTACTACGTACTTAATACCGCAAGCGGGTTTGCAGTTCCCGCGTTCCTGTTCCTAAGTGGACTCGTGCTGTTCTACAACTATAGCGGGAGGGAGCAGACCCTAACGTCGTGGCTGACATTCTTCCGCAAACGGGTGACCTATATCATCATTCCGTATATCATCTGGTCGCTCTTTTATTTTGTCGTTACGAGGTATTTGAACGGTGCTGACGTTCTATCGAGCTGGCATGTATTTTGGGACAAGCTGCTCGACGGAACTAACTATACGCATTTATATTTCATCATCGTCATCGTGCAGTTCTACGTGCTGTTTCCGTTCATCATGTCTCTGGTGAACCGGTTCGCTTGGATCGGCCGGTATCTGGTCTGGATCGGCATTGCGCTGCAACTCGCATTCTTTATCTGGGACAAATACGGCGGTCTTCAAGTGAAATCGTCCGGCAGCGTATTCTTCACTTATTTGCTCTTCTATTTCGTAGGGGGATATATTGGCCTCCATTTCAAGTCCTTCATGCAGCACGCGATTGCTAAGGCTTGGTTGTGGTATGCCATCTGGGGCGCCGCGGGCTTCGTTTTCGTCTGGAAGGGCTGGATGAGAATTACGCGCAGAGCGTGGATGCAGGATTATATCGTTCAGATCAATTTCGTTACGTATTACGTCTACGTGACCCTGACTTGTATTGCGCTGCTCCTGCTGTGCTATCAGGTGCAACGCCGATTCAGCGGCAAGCTGCGGATGTTCTACGCTTGGGGGGCGTTATCGTTCGGGTTGTACTTCATTCATCCGTTCATTCTGTTCTTATGGCGCAGGGAGTTTCAACCTTCCGCTCCGATGCTGTATCATCTGTCCATCATAGGCGGCTTCACGGCGGCCTTGCTGCTCGCTTGGCTGGCGAGCTTCGTCATCAGTAAGTTCAAGGGCAATTGGCTGCTGCTTGGCAAATAAAACCGGAAGAACCGTCATTCCGCTCTCTTGCAACAAAGGAGAAGCGGAATGACGGTTCTTTTTTACGCATCTTATTTATAATAATTATAAAAAAGTATTGAATATGAAATAATAAGTGTTATCATAACAGTAACAGTAAGAAGAGGGACGAACTAATAAAGGTGGAATCGATCATGCACATCATCGCTATAGGCTTTAATTACCGGATCGCGCCTGTGGAACTTCGGGAACGATTCGCCATCAACGAAGAACAGCTGCCGGAAGTGCTGGAACAGATCAGCAAGCTTGGCGGCGTTCAGGAATGCGTCGTACTGGCAACCTGCAACCGGACCGAAATTTACGCCGTAGTCGAACAGATAAACCTGTTCGTATCGGAGATTGAAGGCTTCCTAGCACAACAGTTTGCGGTGGCAACGGATGCGTTCGCTCCATTCCTGACCTTATATAAGGAAGAAGAGGCGGTGTCGCATCTTTTCCATGTCGCCAGCGGCTTGGATTCGATGATTATCGGGGAGACGCAAATTCTGGGCCAAGTGAAGGACGCCTTCTTGCTTGCCCAGCAGAGAGAAAAGACTTCCTCTATATTTAATAAAATGTTCAAGCAGGCGATAACATTCGCAAAACGTGCGCAAACCGAGACGAAAATCAACGATCATCCGGTGTCGGTCAGTTACGCAGCGGTCGAACTTGCCAAAGCGAGCGTGGGGGATATCTCCGGCCGGAATGTCGTTCTTATCGGCGCCGGCAAGATGAGCGCCTTAGCAGCCAAGCATCTGCATGCCAGCGGCAGCCGCCATATCCGCATCGTGAATCGTACAATAGAGAAAGGCGTTCGGCTAGCCGAGCAGATTGGCGGCTCGGCTTACGCAATGGAGCATCTCGCCGATTGTATCGAATGGTCGGATCTGATTATCAGCTCGACGGGTTCCAGCGATTATATCGTTACGGAAACGATGTTGACGCGCGCGATGGGATTGCGCAAATCCCGCCCGTTATTGCTCTTCGATCTTGCTGTGCCGCGGGATATTGATCCGGCTGGGAACGCGGTGACAGGCGTTAGGCTATATAATGTGGACGATCTATCCTTGCTCGTCGACAAGAATCTGGACGCGCGCAAGGAAGAGGCTGCCCGAATAGAGCGAATGATAGTAGCCGAGGTTCATCAGATGACGGCATGGCTGCGATCGCGGCAGATCCATCCGCTGCTCGCTGCGCTTCAGCAGAAAGCGGGTAGCGTGCAAGAAGCCGCGTTAGAGACGATGTTGAGGAAGCTGCCTGAGCTTGAGCCGCATGAAGTCAGCGTCATTCAGAAGCTGACAGGAAGCATCGTCAGCCAGCTGTTGCGGGAGCCGATCGCGATGCTGAAGGAGATGGCCGGTGAGGGCCAGGCTGAGCAAGCCATCGCACTGTTCAGTCGGATGTACGGCATCGAGCATGAAGCGGATTCGCAGCATTCGATGGAGGCTTCCGTCGTTCCGCTAGCGCAGGGCAGCTCCGAGCAGCAAGCAACGGCAGCCAAACGCAGTCATCTGAAGCTGGTTCCGCCGCAGTCCGGTTCGCGCTCCGAGCGAACCGGATAGCCGAAGGATAGGATCAACCGTTTCCGCATATGTCACCAAATTGACATTAGTAACCTCCTAACGTATGGAGTAGCAGGCGAAGCTAGCAAGAACGGCTTCCTTGTTGTCTTATGCGTTAGGAGGTTTTGCTTTTGGGTTACAATATCTTGTATGGGCAGCCCATTCTTCTAGAGGTACGAAGTTGCATCTGACAGGCTAATATGAGAAGATAGCGAGCAGTGGAACTATTTTGGCATATAGGAAAGGTTAAGTTTACCGCTTACACTTTGCCCTCTATGTCTCCGGAATGAAACGCGCCGCGCCGCCAGTGACGACGACTGCCGTTTCGCCTTGTTGGACCGGTACATTTGTGCCATACAATATATTTTTATTGTTTGGAGGGGACTCCCATCGCGACTTTAATTCATCAAGATGCGATCAGCATGCTCAAAAAAACAAGCCGCACTTTTTTTATACCTATTAGCCGATTGGAAGCCGGCCTTCAAGAGGCGGTAACCGCGGCTTATCTATGTATGCGTGCGATCGACGAGATTGAGGATCATACGGATATTCCGGATGACCTCAAGACGGAGCTGCTCTTCGCGCTCCATGCCGCGCTTCAATCCGCGGAACCGATTGAAGAGATCAAGCGTATTCTGGCTCCGCACAAGGACGTGCTGCCTGAGGTCACGATGCAGCTGCACGAGTGGGCCCGGCTGTGTCCGCCATCGATCGCGCCGACCGTATACCGTTATACGGCGCGGATGGCCGAAGATATGGGGAACTGGGTGAAGCATAAGTGGGTGATCCGCACGGAACAGGATCTGGATCGGTATACATATAGCGTAGCAGGAATGGTAGGCGAGATGCTGTCAGAGCTGTGGACGTGGTTCGACGGGACGAAGTCCGATCTGGTTAAGGCCGCGAACTTCGGCCGCGGTCTGCAAGCGGTCAACATTTTGCGCAACCGCGATGAAGACCTGGAACGCGGCGTCGACTTCTTCCCGGAAGGCTGGGGCAAGAAGGAAATGATGGCGTATACGAAGCGCAATCTCGCTCAGGCTGATGCCTATGTGGCAGATCTGCAGGATGGGCCAGCGCGTTCCTTCTGCAAAATTCCGCTCGCGCTCGCGCATGCTACCGTCAAGGTGCTCGCGGTCGGCGGGAACAAGCTGACTCGCGATTCCGTGCTTCGGATTGTCGGACGAGTCATCGGCTAATTGCCCAAAAGCGCTGATAGGATGAATACGTTACACATAAGGCTCCCGACCGCCCCGTATTGGCGGTTATAGGGGGTCTTTTTTTTGGCGCATCGACTTGCATCTGTGCACCTGCCAACATTTGGGCACCTTCCTGTATTAACGCGCCGGACTCGTAATGTCGATATAGTAATCACATCATGTGTGAAGTTTATCCGTACAGGGGAAGAAGGACTAGAGGAATGGCGATGGTTCCGTTCAAATTATCGAAAGAACGTATACAGCAAATATTGGCCTATATCTTGCTAGGTGCGGCGGCTCTCCTAAGTCTTGCCTATCCATTTAAGCTGGCATTGGGCATTGATTTGTTTATAAGCAGCGTATTTACCTTGCTTACGCTGAGGGTATTCGGCTGGAAGCCGGCGCTGGCACAGTTTCTGATCGTGCATGCCGCGGGGGTAAATGCGTTTCACGAACCGCTCTTGATGGCGGCGCTCTCGCTGATCGAGCTGGCGGCTGCTGCCTTGTGGTTATCCAGAAGACCGGACGGCATTCTTATTCCTACCATCGCGGTATGGCTGGCGATCGGGATTCCTGCCATTTTGCTAGGATATCGATTAAGCGAAGAAGAGATCGGTCCGCTGCTCATGCTTCATCTGACCATTAGGGTCATTAACAAGTCCTTTAACGCGCTTGTGGCGGATATTTGCTACAAATCTTTGCCATTCCTGCGTAACCGCAACGAGAGCAGGATCCGGCTGTCTGGCATGCTCCTCGAATTGACGATCTTCAGCATCATCGGCTCCGCCTTCTTGTTCGTCTTGAACACGGGCAAGATCGCCGAGCAGAATATGACCGCTTCGATTCAGCAAGAAGCAGACGCCGCTGCAGCGACGATTCGGGATTCTTACTCGCATTGGACGGAGGAGGAGCGGCAAGCGATCCAGCTTCGCAGCCTGCTTCAACTGGGTTATCTAAGTGAGATCATTCGGACCTCGACGTCGATTGCAACCGAGCAAGCGGCCCTGTTCAATGAACAGGGGATGATCATCCGCAGCTTTCATTTTAACGAAGATACGCAGCCGGTCGATTGGCTTACCGAAGGTGGATGGAACCGCGTATCCGATTCGTTGTACAGATGGGAACGGTTCGATTCCCTATACGATCTCCCCGGCAGTTATTTGCGCAATACCTTCTTCATCTATGAGCTGAAACTGTCCGGCCTGATCATCTACGTGCACCTATCGTCGGAGAAATATATCCAGGAAGCCGTGCTGTATTACGTCTCCCAATCGTTCAATGTGCTGTACATGGCCCTCACGATCGGCCTCTTCAGTTTGTTCCTCCATCGTTTCATTCTCTTGTCGATCCGTAGGCTCGTGAATATTACGACGGATTTGCCGCAGCGGATGAAGAGCGGCAGGCAGATTGACTGGTTCCCATCCAATATCGAGGAGATCCATCTGCTTATTCAGAATATCTCGCTCGTGACGCAGCAGCTGAAGCAGATGCTCGGCGAGTCGAAGGAACAGGCCAATCTCGATATGCTGACAGGCCTTGCGAACCGAAGGCATTTCAACGAGTTTATCGTCGAGGCCGTGGAACGTGCCGTCGCAGACGAAAGCTGCGCAGCCTTGATGTTTATTGATCTGGACCGCTTCAAGCCGGTCAACGACAAGTATGGCCATGCGGCGGGCGATGAACTGCTAAGACAGGTGGCCGGCCGCTTAAGCGCGATGTCAGGTCAAGGAACGTTCGCGGCGCGGCTCGGCGGCGATGAATTCGTGCTCGTCATCATGGATACGAATCCTCATGCAACGGACATGCTGGCCTTCAAGGTAAGAGAGGCATTGGAAACTCCGTTCGAGATCGATGGACACCAGCTTCACATTGGGGGCAGTATCGGCATCGCGATGATTCCAAGTGACGGTGAGGATGCGGATACCGTAGTCAAGCATGCGGATATGGCGATGTATGCAGCCAAGCAGCAACGTGATGGCGCATACCGCTTTTATGCCGATCTGAAAGGCCAGTCTGTGTTCTCCAAGCCCGAGCTGCTGGCTGAATTGAAGATGGCGCTCGATAACAAGGAGCTGATGCTCCATTATCAGCCCATCGTGGATCTGGCAGCTGGCCGAATCGTCAAGGTGGAAGCATTGGCAAGATGGCAGCACCGCGAACATGGCTGGATCTCCCCGTTGGAATTCATTCCTGCGGCCGAGAAGGGCGGTTTGATGGGCAGACTGGGCGAGCATGTGCTGATCGAAGCGTGCAATCAAATCATGGCCTGGCGTGATCTTCATGATCAGCCGATATCCATCACGATTAATCTATCCAAGAGCCAGCTTGCCAAGTATGAGGCAGCGGCTTGTATCGAGCGCGTGTTGGAAGAGACGGGGATTTCGCCGAACTTCATCGAAGTTGAAGTGACGGAGGAGGTATTCGCGGAAGATTACGAGCCGCTCTTGCAGGCGCTGAACCGGTTGAAGCGTATGGGAATCCGCATCTGGCTCGATGACTTCGGTACCGGATATTCGTCGCTTCATATGCTGCATCTGCTGCCGATCGACGGTCTGAAGCTGGATCGTGCTTTTGTCCATCGACTGTCGGAAGAGCCTGCGAGACTTGCCACGGTACGCACGATCGTGGCGCTGGCCCGCAATCAGGGCTTGGCGATTATCGGCGAAGGCGTGGAACAACCGGAAGAAGAGGCGATACTGTTGGAAAGCGGCTGCACGCTGCAGCAGGGGTATTATCATGGTCAGCCAATGACGGCCATGCAGATAACAGAGAAGCTTAGAACGGCTGGGAGGTGAATGTCATACCGATTCGAATGAAATGGCGATCGACCGTGTTGGGCATACCTATGGCAATGGTCTTGGCAGTAACCGTGCTGTTATCCGGTTGTCATCTGAACGGGTCTGAAGGCCCCCAAGCCTTGCAGGGGCTAGAACAATCGGCAGTAGACAGCGAGGACAAGAGCTTGCTGATCCTGTCCACTATCGAAGAGCAGCATGCCATCGTGGAAGGATATAAGCAGCGCTATCCGGATATTACGGTCAATTGGGAATTGGTGAAGAACGAGGCTATGATGGAACGGCTGGCGGAACGTCCGTTTCCCGACTTGATTATCGCGAATAATGGTCTCGCGGGCCAACTGGCCGGGCTTGACTTATTCGAAGACCTCAACTTGCCCGAGTATGAAGGCAGCCATTCGATTACGAAGCAGTGGTATCCCGGGCTGCCGCTAGCGCCGTTCTTATCCATGAATGGCCAGTCGCTGATCGCGATTCCGAAGGACTACCCGATGTTCGCTACTTTTTACCGGGCCGATTTGATGGAGCGATACGGCTTCCCTTCCGAGCCAGATGCGCTAGCGTCATATATGGAGGATCCCCAGCAATGGTTGGAGATGGCTGAAGCACTGAAGGCGCAGGGACATTATATCATTGGATTTCCATCGGATGTGCTTCAGATCAGCACAAAGGGAAGGGGCTTCTTTGACCCTGAAGGCAATTATGTCAGGAACGATCCTGAACTCGCGAAGCTGGCTGAGGTGATGTTCGAGGTGGAGCGGAAGAAGCTTGCCGCTTTCGCGAATATCTGGGATGAGAAAGGGCAGCAGGCGTTACGGGACGATAGCCTGATCATGCTGTACATGGGAGAATGGGGGCTTGACCTGGTCAAGCAATGGGATCCCGAACATGCCGATCAGTGGCGGATGACGAGACTGCCATTCCATGCCTATGCCGTCGATGGCGGAAATTCGTTCTGGATGATGAGGTCGGGCACGAACAAAGAAGCCGCATGGCGTTATATCGCTTTCTCCATGGAGGCTGAGGCGCCTTACCGGGAAAGTCTGGCAAGCTGGAAATGGATGGGCAGCATGGGGGAAATGTGGCCATCGCCGCTTGACGAAGAGGCGAGCACGCTCTGGATGCAATCAATGCAACGGCCTGTGCAGGTTGGCTATACAGGCGAACAATTGCTGCAAGATATCGAGGCGAGAATTCGTAAGGAGATGGGCGCAGACCTGCGCGTCCTGCAAAGCATGATCGAGTAATATCACCGTCGATGGAGCGTCTGTCATATGACAGATTGTGCAGGTGATCAGCAATTCTGGTGACACTTCCGATGACTCCGGTAACTGTCGGCATGACAGCCTGAAAACGTACGATAAGCGTGTAAGGCATGTTGACGACAGAAAGGGAGAGATTGAGGATGAACAAATTTCGCAAACGTATCGCGCTTGGCGTCTTGACGATCGCGCTGGCAACCGGAGGCAGTTTATCTGCCGCTCCTAGCAAGGCGGACGCAATGCCTGCGCCATGTGACAGCATCATGGATTGTATTCATACGGCGCACTGGTATTATTTCTTGCGTTAATCGCGCGGGGAACGATAAGCAAAGAGCAGGTCAGCATGCTGACCTGCTCTTAGTCTTCGATAAGTATATCCGCTTCGGCCTCGGCGATCAGCTTCTTGCTGTCGATGAGTTTCTTCTTGAAAAATCCTTCTTCGTGCGTCATCGGCTCTTCGCTGAATCGAATCGTCACATTGCTGAGCGACACGTCCGCGTCTTCGTTCTCGAGCACTTCGCTGCCGAACTCGTCCGTTATGTTGTCGAGCGCTTTGCGTTTGACGTAGAGCGCGGCTTCTTCTTTCACCGAGGGTTTGTCGCGCTGGAATACTTCGGCCGAGATTTTACCGCTATGAATGTGACGTTTGAAAGGCAGGGGAATCATCTCCTTTGGCACATAATTTCCCCCAGGCTTGCTGTTGTTATGCTATATGGTCAGGAGGCGTAACGGTGGCTACGCATCGCTTCTAGTATGAGTAGATCAAGCTGTTCACTGAAATCAATGACATCGGGATGCAGCAAATTCATTTGGTGCTGCTGCGCAGCATCGATCATCTTCGCGCGCATTTGCACGATCTGCGAATCCAAATCCGTCATCTGGGCACCATTCCCTTCAATCTTCTATGGAATGAAACGCGCCTGCGCCATCAAAGACCGCGAAAGCCGTTTCACCTTGTAAGGTGAGCTCAGTATATATCGAATTTGTGAGAAATATATGAGGAGAATATGAGCTTATGATTTAAGTACCCCCATACGTCGAAGATAAACCATATCCTTACAGAATTAGGCAGAAAATATGGCGAATTGTTGCTTATCGTCCCACCGTGTACAAATCATGCTATAATGGCTCAAAGGTATTGGGAGGACGACAAGTGGCAAAAGCAAAAGTACCCAAGCGCCCGACGCGCGATGAATTCGTGCTGGAGGAGCTTGGCAATCAGCTGGTGGAAGCTTATCAGGAGAAATCGGAGATTTTGTTGACGGTATGGGGACGCGAGGAGCAGGTAAGAGGAACGATCGTAACGATGGATTCGCGGACCGGCAAAGTTCATGTCGAACATGTCGGCGCAGTGTCGAAAGTACCGTTCATGGATATTATGCGGGTGGACTACCCCCGCTACTAACATCAGGAAGCACATAGCAGAAGGATACGGCCGGCGGCATGAGCCCGCGTATCTTCCGCCATGTGCTTTTTTTCATAGGTACACGCGTCGAATCTATTCGCTGCCTTCCGCCATCAGCAGCGTCAACTTGCTCTCCGTATTCGTGTCCGGTGCCGGCGTGTAGATGCTGCATCTCAGATCATAGCTCCCATGGACCTGCAGCGACGTTAACTGGAATAACATCTTCCTTGCTTTGGCATGCCGGAATTCGAGCAGCACCTCAGGGGCAAAACTGACGTCGCTGCTCTCCCATAGGCGGTCAAAATCCGGATGCGCCGCTTTCATCTCGGAGAGAAACTGTTCGTACCATCCATCGTCCACGTACTGGCCGTAATAGGCGCGAAACATCGATAGAAAGCCGCTGGCGAATTGTTCCCAATTGACCGCTAGCCGCTTGAATTCCCGGCGGGTAAACAGCAGCTGGATCATATTCCGCTGTTCCGGCGGTATCTGCTCGAAATCCATGAATACGTGGGAGGCTGCTTCGTTCCAGCCGACGATGTAGCAGCGGCGGTCGGAGACGATGACCGGACAGCTGCGCAGCTCCTGCATGATTTTACGCAGCGAAGGGCTAATCTGCGGATCTTCCTCCTTCGGCAGCCTAAGGGCAGGTCCGTTCTCATGGGCAAGCGAGAACAGGTATTTGCGCTCATCGGCCGTGAGCTGCAGCGCGCTTGCAATGCAATCGAGCACGGAGGCCGACGCTTTAATGTCGCGGCCTTGCTCGAGCCATGTATACCAGGTCGCGCTTACGCCGGCTAGCTGCGCGACTTCTTCTCTGCGCAAGCCTGGCGTGCGTCTTCGCGTGCCTTCGGGCAATCCGGCAGCGGCCGGGGTCAGTCGGGAACGCGCGTTTTTCAGGAAAGTAGACAATGCTTGAAGCCTGGTTTGATGATTCATACTCGATTCCTCCGTCGACCTTATTCTGGTAGTAATTATACTAGGATAAACTACAACTTGTAATAGGATACTTGGCATGGCAAGATAGCTCCATTAAGGTTGATCTGGAGGAGATATGCATGGAGAGAGTCGTCATAACAGGTATGGGAGCCATTACGCCGCTTGGCAATACTGTCGAGGAGCTATGGTCGAATTTGGTACAGGGGCGCTCAGGCGTTTCCTTGATCGATACGTTCCCAACCGACAATCATAAGGTGAAAATCGCAGCAGTGGTCCGTGATTTCGATGCGCCAAGTCTGCTTGGTACGAAGGAAGCCAGAAGAATGGACCGGTTCTGCCAATTCGCGGTTGCCGCCGCGGATCTTGCCGTTCGCGATGCCGGGCTCGACCTGGATCAGACGGATAGAGAGCGGGTCGGCGTCTACGTCGGCTCCGGGATCGGCGGCATTCGGACGCTGCAGGACCAGCAGGACACATTGCGTACACGCGGCCCAGGCAGAGTGAGCCCGACGCTTGTTCCGATGATGATCTCGAATATGGCCGCGGCGATGATCAGCATGAAGTTCGGGGTATATGGACCGACATTATCGCCCGTCACCGCGTGCTCCATCGGCAACACCGCCATCGGGGAGGCCTTCCACCGGATTCAATCCGGCAGGACGGACGTGATCCTTGCAGGCGGGGCGGAATCGGCCGTTACCGACATTGCGCTCGCCAGTTTCGCCAATGCGACGGCAATATCGTCGCGCAATGACGATCCTGCGGGGGCAAGCCGGCCATTCGACCGTAATCGGGACGGATTCGTCATGGGCGAGGGAGCGGGCATCCTTGTGCTCGAATCGCTCACCCACGCCGAACGTCGCGGTGCACGTATCTATGCGGAGGTCATCGGCTATGGGGCAAGCTCGGACGCCTATCACATGGTAGCGACGCATCCGGAGGGGACGGGCGCTTACAGAGCGATGCGGGAAGCGCTGAGAGATGCGGAATTGGACGTCAGCCAAGTGGACGTCATCAGCGCTCATGCGACCAGTACCGAACTCGGTGACCGGTCTGAGACCGCAGCAATCAAGCGCGTGTTCGGCGAAGCCGCTTACCGCGTGCCGGTAACGGCGAATAAGTCGATGCTTGGACATTTGCTCGGAGCGGCCGGTGGCGTAGAGGCGATCGCGCTCGTGAAGTCGTTGCAAGAAGACGTTATCCCGCCGACGATTAATCTTCGCGAGGCTGAGCCGGAGTGCGATTTGGATTATGTGCCGAATACGGCTCGGGAGGCGCAGCTTAAGATCGGGATCTCGAATTCATTCGGGTTTGGCGGGCATAACGCGGTTATCGTTCTGAAGAAGTTTAATTAGCAGGTGAGAACATTACGTCCGGACGTCGGTCCACTAGAACAAAAGAGCAGCTCGAGTGCGCTTGGCACCTTGAGCTGCTATTCGTCATTTGAACGGCTTGCTAGAGGTCCGTTCACTTAAAATCATGCAGGAAGACCATTCCGTTCACATAGCGCCTTGCCAGCGAATTAAAACTTGCCGTATGGACGGCGATAATCGAGACGTGTATAGCATTCTTCAGCACCTCTTGACCTTCTCTGCCGGTAGCGGGGCAACGCCGTATGGCGAACTCATGCGCGGCCTCATCCAGCATCTGGTCCCACTTGGTAATGAAATCCTGGCGCGTGCCGGAGTAATTCTTGTAACGCTCGTCCAACACTTCATACAGTTCCGCGTATGCGGAGTAGAAATCGAGCGGCGTGACGCCCTGTTTCAATTCCCCGATCGTTGATCCAAATACAATTGTCAGCATCTTGCGTATCGAGTCGTAATCGAGCGCCGATCGAAGATCCTCGATGATGAAGAACAACGCGACCTGCTGCAGGGAATATTTCTTGCCGTCTTCGGGCTGTCCAATCAATTCCTTGAAGTCACGCTTCACCCAGTTCTGTATAGAGGTTACGCTAAAATGGGTAAACTCTACCTGCGCTCCGAGCGCAACGATATCGCTTAAAGAAAAGGCGGGTTTAATCGCCGACTTAATCATTTTCTCGAATAGGGAAGGGAGTGTCGTGCCCAGGAAGGCGGTCATCGATTTCCCTTGCTCCAAGTCCCGCTCATGCTGAATGCGCCATATGTCTTGCAAGATGGCGAGCGGAGATTTACCCAGCTGACCATTAAGCGATAAGAGCAGATCAGCCATGTCTTTGCGTCTAAAAGTTAATGTTTCCAATGCGGCTTCACCTCGCTTTACGATCGAACGGTTTTTATGAACTCATCATAAATTGCGGCTACGGCGATGTCAAAAGGAAAGATTCGAAGAGAATGCCCTGTTCACCGGGTGATTCCTCCTTATTAATGCTGAATTAAACGAAAACGGTCCAAAACAAACTTTGTGCTCTGAACCTGTTTTCTATAGAATGGTTCATAAGAACCGGTTATAAGAACAACTCAAAAACAAAAGGATGATTGGGATGGTTTTGAATTTATTTCTAGTTGCATTGCTCATATTACTGACCGCCTTTTTCGTAGCAACCGAATTCGCGATCATTAAGCTGCGTCCTAGCCGCGTGGATCAAATGGTGATCGAAGGCAAAAAGAACGCGCTTGCTGTACAGAAGGTTACGACTAACCTGGATGCATACCTCTCTGCCTGTCAGTTAGGGATCACGATTACAGCACTCGCACTTGGTTGGTTGGGTGAACCGACGGTCGAAGCTTTGCTCCATCCCATTTTCGAACAATTAAACGTAAGTGAGAGCTTGGCGCATATTCTGTCGTTCGGTATTGCCTTCGTCTTGATGACTTACTTGCACGTTGTACTGGGCGAGCTTGCCCCGAAGTCGCTTGCGATTCAGAAGGCCGAACAAATCACGGTCATCTGCGCACCGATTATTATCGTCTTCCACAAAGTTATGTTTCCGTTCATCTGGTTGCTTAACGGTTCCGCGAACACAATGATCAAGCTGTTCGGCATGAAGCCGGCGAGCGAGCATGAAGAAGCCCACTCGGAAGAAGAAATCCGTATTATTCTGTCCGAGAGCTATGAGAGCGGCAAGATCAACAAGACGGAATTCGGTTATGTGAACCGGATCTTCACCTTCGACGAGCTGTTGGCCCGCGAGATTATGATCCCGCGTACCGATATGGTCTGCTTGTATGCGGATAAGACGTTGACTGAGAACATGAGCATCATTAAGAAAGAGCAGTACACTCGTTTCCCGGTTGCCAAGGAAAGCAAAGATAACATCATCGGTATCATCAATACGAAGCAATTTTTCTTAAGCTATGATAACAATCCTAACTTTGACTTCAGCGCGCTGCTTCAGCCTGTCATGACCGTTCCGGAAGTGATGCCGATCAAACGATTGCTGACCAAGATGCAGCAGGAACAAGTGCATATCGCGTTATTGCTGGACGAATACGGCGGTACTTCAGGCCTTATTACAATCGAGGACATTCTCGAAGAGATCGTCGGCGAGATCCGCGACGAGTTCGATAAGGACGAGAAACGGGATATCGAGATGCTCGAGCCGGACCGTTATATGGTCAAAGGCACGGTGCTTGTAGATGAGCTGAATTACATTCTTCAGACGGATATTCAGCATGATGAGGTCGACTCGATCGGCGGATGGCTCTACAGCCAACAGCCGGAGCTTCAGAAGGGCGAGCCATGGGATTACGAGAATCTGACCTTCATCATTCGCGAGAAGGAAAGACACCGTATCCGCAAGATCGAGATTCTGAAGAAGCATACGCAGAACGTGTAATCATGAACGAAGAACGTTAGACAACCGAAGACTTACAAGGAACCTTTGCACCGTTATTGGTGATGAAGGTTCTTTTTTCTTCCTATTTTCAAACTTTGGCGCGTATCCACGTTCTTGAAGCAGCTTGCCCCAACATAAGCTATATGTTAGTAGCCACAAGTAACCATGCTAACATTCATAAGCAAAGGGGCACGCTTATGCGATATGATTGTGCGATTGTAGGGGGCGGTCCGGCCGGCTTGAACGCGGCGCTCGTACTCGGCAGATCCAGGCGCGGCACGATTCTGCTAGATAACAATAAACCGCGCAACGCGGTCACTCATGCCTCTCACGGATTCCTGACGCGAGATGGGGTGCGGCCTGCTGATTTCCGCCGTATGGCGCAGGAGGAGATTCGCGGCTATCCCTCCGTCGTAACCAAAGAGTGTGAGATCACGCATATTGCCAGGTTGACGGATGGGTTCTTGGTCTCGACGGCACAGGGGGAATACGTGCAAGCCTCGAAAATCATCCTGGCAACCGGACTTAAAGAATCGTTCCCCGATATTCCCGGTTTCACCGAACTTTATGGCCGGAGTCTATTCAACTGTCCCTATTGCGACGGTTATGAGATGCAGGATCAGCCGATCGTCCTTGTCTCGGAAGGAGCATCGGCCTATCATACCGCTAAGCTGCTGCTGAATTGGAGCCGCAATCTGGTCGTCTGCACCAATTGGCACGCGAATTTATCGCCGGATCAACAACAACAGCTGTACCGGCAAGGCGTCCAGGTGAATATGATGCCGATCGATGCGTTCGTCGGTTCCGAAGGCCAGCTTGCCGGCGTACGATTCAAGGACGGCAGCTTCATCCAGCGGTCGGGCGGCTTCGTTACGCCTCGCTTGTCGCAGCGGTCGGACTTTGGCGAACAACTCGGCTGCGCGCGCACCGAGTTCGGCGGCATCGTCACCGATTCTTACGGCAGAACGTCGGTGCCAGGGGTTTATGCGGCCGGGGACAGCGCGCTCGTGATGCCCTCGCAGCTGATTATCGCAGCGGCGGAAGGCAGCCGGGCGGCGATGGGCGTGAATTCGGATCTGATCGAAGAATGGTTCTACAGGTAGGCACCTGGGGTGGCGATCGCCGATTTTTAATTCCGAGTCGAAACATCTGAATTAGCACTAGACATTTTCAGTAAACGGCGCTATAGTTAAGTAAGTGAAAATGAAAAATCAAATATCGATCTTCGGGGTAGGGTGAGATTCCCAACCGGCGGTGAACCTCTTACGCAAGAGGAAGCCCGCGACTCCCTTTCCTGCTCGGCAGGCAGGGGACTGATTTGGTGAAATTCCAAAGCCGACGGTATAGTCCGGATGGTAGAAGATCAGAGGTAGACGTGCGCCTGTTATCGTTAACCAGGACGCAGGTTTGTTTGCTTACCTCATCTAGCCCCGTTTCGCGCACATGTGGTGCGGAACGGGGCTTTCTTACCGTGTGCCCTTAAGTTCAGAAGGGGTTAGAACGATGAACAATGTATCCACTGTAAGACCAAGCTTCAATGTAAGAAGACGTTTCATGCCCGAAATATGGCTTGTCGTCATCGGGGCCGCGCTATGGGGCGTAGACCCGCTGTTCCGCGTGTTGCTGCTGAAGTATCTCACTTCCACGCAGATCGTATTGCTCGAACACATCATCTTGTTCTTCTTCGCCGCTCCTGTCCTGATCAAGCGCCGGCACGAGTTATGGAACGTGCGATTGCTGCAGGTCGGCGCGCTGCTCTTCTTGTCCTGGGGCGGTTCGGCGATCGCGACGATCCTGTTCACCCAAGGCTTGGCGACTGGCGATTTGAACGCCGTCTTGCTGCTGCAGAAGCTGCAGCCGCTTATCGCGATCATTATGGCTCGTTATTTGCTGAAGGAACGTCTGCCGCAATACTTTGGCGTCCTCATCGCGCTTGCGCTTGTCGGTACGTATCTGCTCACCTTCGGCTGGTCGGTTCCCGACTTTGGTGCCGGGGCATTCGTACAGGTCGGCAGCTTATTATCGGTTGGCGCAGCCATTCTATGGGGCGGATCGACCGTAATGGGCCGGTATATGCTTGGCTCGATGTCGTATGAGACGGTGACTTCGCTCCGATTTATTCTGGCCTTGCCGCTGCTGCTGGTCATTACCGCCTCGGGCGGGGGCAGCTGGATCTTCCCGACTAACGGAGGCGAGCAGGCGTTAATGGCATTGAATATGATTCTGCAAGCGCTGCTGCCCGGGCTGCTAAGCCTGCTCCTGTACTACAAGGGGCTAAGTGTGGTGAAAGCCTCATACGCCACATTGGCGGAGCTCAGCTTCCCGATGGTCGGCGTCATTATTAACTGGATCGCATTCAACCAGATGATAACGACGGCACAGTTGACCGGCTTCGTGCTGATCTGGGCCACGCTATACATGATCTCCAAGCAACAGAGCGATGGGCCGTCAGCGCGTCTAAACTAACTTATGATCCGTCACCAGAGCCGTCCGTTATGGGTGGCTCTTTTTTGCCCATTACAGACCGAAGTTGATATACTTGAGGGAAAAAATAGGAGGGAAATGCGATGCATGATGTTATACATGACGCGTTCGAATTTGCGCTTGGGGAGGACTTGACGCTTCGCGGAGACGTTACTGTCTTGCCGGTCGGCGGTCCGAAGCCCGTGGTCATCTATCTACATGGCTTCAAGGGATTCAAGGATTGGGGATTCGGTCCTTATACGGCAGAACAGCTGGCGAAGAATGGATTCGCCGTCATCCGGTTTAACTTTACGCGCAACGGCGTCGCCGCGACGGATTTCGATGAACTGCACAAGTTCGGCGGCAATACATACGCCAGGGAACAGGCGGATCTTGCGGAGCTTCTCGATCGGCTGCTGGCCGGGGAACTCCCGTTTGCCGAAGAGTTGGATAGGACGCGGATCGCGCTCATCGGACACAGCCGAGGAGGCGGTAACGCGATCATCTTCGCTGCAGAGCATCCGGAGATTCGGGCCGTCGTTACTTGGAACGGGATTGCTCATGTGAATCTGTTCACGCCGGACTTCGAGCAGGAAGTACGGGCCAACGGCATCGGATACGTACCGAATGCGAGAACGAAGCAGCAGATGCCGATCCTTCCCGCATTCTTCGATGATGTGCACAACAATGCCGAGCGATTCGATATCGTGAAGGGGATCGCAGGGCTGCAGATTCCGGCGATGACCATTCAAGGCGACCAGGATAGCGAGCGATTGGTACGCGGTCATGAGCAGCTGCGCGCGGCCGCTCCACAGCAGGAGCATGTCACCATCGACGGGGCGAACCATACTTTCGGAGCCGTCCATCCCTTCACGGGAAGCACGCCGGAGCTGGAGCAGGCCTTGCATCATACGATCGACTTCTTGCGCGGCGCGCTCAGCTAGGCCAATAGTCAGGCGTCGTGCATCGCGGCGGGATTTGGTATACTGCTAAGAGATAAGTGTGCGCACTTATTCGATACATAACAGGAATAGCGAGGTACACCTATGATTCGATTCGGCATTATCGGCACCAATACGATTACGGAAAAATTCATCCAAGCGGCCAGGCAGGCGGAAGGCGCAGCGATCGCAGCCGTTTATTCCCGCAAAGAAGAGACGGCCGCGGCCTATGCGGACAAGCATGGCATCGAGCACCGGTTCACGAGCCTTGACGCAATGCTAGCTAGCGACGCCATTGATGCCGTCTATATCGCGAGTCCTACCGCTTATCATATGCAGCATGCGATCGCATGCATGGATGCGGGCAAGCATGTCCTATGCGAGAAGCCGGTCGCTTCCAATGACCGCGAGCTGAAGCTCATGATCGAAGCGGCGGAGCGCAATCAGGTGCTCTTCATGGAAGCGATGAAGTCGACGCTGACGCCGGCCTTCGCGGCGATTGCCGAGCAATTGCCGAAGATCGGCAAAGTGCGGCGTTATTTTGCAAGCTACTGCCAATATTCATCGCGTTACGATGCCTACAAGCGCGGCGAAGTGATGAACGCGTTCAAGCCGGATCTCTCCAACGGGGCGCTCATGGATATCGGCGTGTACGGCATCTATCCGGCCGTCGTCCTGTTCGGTCAACCAACCGGCGTAAAAGCGGAAGCATATATGCTTGAGTCCGGCGTTGACGGCGAAGGCAGCATGATTCTGAAATACGAGGACATGGACGCTGTCATTATGTACTCGAAGATCACGAATTCGCTCGTGCCTTCCGAGATTCAAGGGGAGAACGGCAATATTCTGATCGACCAGATCAGCGAACCGCGCCAAGTGCGCATTCATTATCGGGACGGCCGGGTCGAGGATATTAGCGTGGCCCATCAGATCGCGGACGTGATGATGTATGAGATCCAAGAGTTCGTGAACCTGATCCGCAGCGGCAAGACCGAGTCAACGGTCAACTCGCATGCGAATTCGCTTGCCGTGCAGGGTATCATGACGGAAGCCAGACAGCAATTCGGACTCGTATTTCCGGCGGACGCACGATAAGCGATCATGGCGCGTAACGGTGCTTCTAGCAGCTTCTTCATTGGGGAAGCTGCTTTTTCTATGCCTGCCGGACGCCAGGTCTCGCTCCATCCGGTACTATGCAAAGTTGGTACTTACTGCTTGCTGCTTGAGGGTCTATATTGAAAAAGCAGGAAGCACACGTAAGGGAGCTGCGAGGATCGCATGGAGATGAAGAAGCAGGGCGTTTCGAAGGTAGACATAATCGGCATTATTCTGCTCGTTGTCGTAAGTTTGCCGCCGCTGGCATGGATTGTTTTCTGGACGTATTTTACGCTGTCGATGACGCCTTAAGTCCGCTCGCGTTGCTGGCATAACGGACGGGCAGTCTTACATAGATATGATAATGGGAACGTAAGTCAGGTCGGCTGATTGGGTTGCGTTTACAGTAGATTGGGAACGCACCATTCAGCTGAGCCGAAAAATGGTGAGGAGTGCCGGCGCGAAGGAGCATGACGGATAGACATGGAGGTTGAAGCGATGAGTGCAGATCTGCTCATTCAGCTGCTCATGCTTGTCATCATGATCATCGAGCTGGCGAAGAAGTCTGACCGACCATAACGGTAAGAAACCCGGATTGCGTTGTTCGCGCGGTCCGGGTTTTCGTCTGTTTAACGGTCTAAATGGTTAATGGAGGATAGCTTTGTTCACGTTAAACATGGAAGCTCGTTAGTCTCGCCCGGCAGCTACGATGAGCTGAGCCAGCTTGGCAGGCTGGTGATAGGCTGGGACGAAGTGATCCCCGTGCCCCTTGATGAGGCGGAATTGGCCGAGGCGGCCGGACAAGTGCGGATGCCAGCTGTACGCTTCGTTTTGCGGGAGGACATTATCTTCGGTCAGGTACAAATAGCTCTTCGGGATGTTCAGCGAGAAAAATTTCTTCAGATCCAGCTTCTCCACGAGCGGTTTCGCGGGCTCCGAGATGGTCAACTTGTACAGCTGCTGCGCCGTATGATAGTCGGCCGTATTCACGAACGCATCCCTGAAGTAGGAGAAGGGCAGCGTGATCGTGAAGTCCTTCGAGTTGTTCGCAAGCTCTAAGAAGAACTTCTGCGCCTGCGGAGGAACGTTGTCGATCAGCGCCTCCCCGTCATTAACGACGAATGCATCCCAGAAGACGAGCCGTTTGATACGGTCAGGCACTTGCTCGGCTACCTTCTGGATGACCGACCCGCCGAAACTGTGCCCGACCAATACGAAGTCGCGCAGCTGATGGGCGAGTATGTAGTCCACCACGGATTTCGTAATGTCTGCGTGCGTGACGTCCTTGTTGGCATTCGGTCCGTGTCCGGCATATTCCGGCGCATGGACGGTGTGGCCCATCTGGCGGAGCGCTGCTGCGGTCCCGTTCCAGAAACCGGCATTGGCCCACGAACCGTGAATGAGCACGAACGTCATCGGCTGCGAACGGGCATAAGCATAAGAATAATTCAAGTCATTCAAGCGAATTCTCCTTTATACTCGTGATTAACTAGACTATGCTCCGAATCGCAGGGGTATGTGCTCTTCGCTAAACGCGTTCGGATTTGATACCATAGTAAGGTTGGCATAGCCAATAAAATAAAGAATGCAACAAAGACGAAGAAAGAAGGCGCTAGGTTATGAATGACAAGGTTGTTATGCCCATCTGGACGTTCGGGCTCTTCATTGTCGTGATGAACACAACGATGTTCAACGTATCCATTCCCGGCATTATCCAAGATCTGCATATTTCGACCGATCTCGGCTCATGGGTGATCTCCAGCTATTCGATCGGTTATGCGTTGTCGACGGTCATCTACAGCCGGCTGTCCGACGTGATCCCGATCCGCAGATTGCTGGCCGTTGGCTTGGCCGTGCTTGGTCTGTCGTCTGTCTACGGGTTATTCGCGAACAGCTTCGAAGCAGTGCTGGCAGCAAGAATACTGCAATCGGCAGGAGCTGGCGCGATGGCGGGACTCGGCCTTGTGCTAGCAAGCCGGTATATTCCTTACGAAAGGCGCGGACGCGCCATTGCGATGATCTCTGCCGGCAGCGCGATGGCATTCGGCCTTGGTCCGATCGTCGGCGGTCTCATCAGTGAATATTGGGGCTGGAACGGCGTATTCGGCGTAACGGTGCTCGTGCTCGCGGTGTTGCCGGTCTTGTTCGTCCTGCTGCCGAAGGAGAAGCCGCAGCCATTCCGCTTCGACATGGTCGGGGCCATCCTCACGGTCAGCAACGCGGCTACGCTGCTGATTGCCGTCATGCAGCGTTCGTTCCTGTGGCTGGCGATTAGCGTGATTTCGCTCTTGCTCCACGCCTGGCATTTGCGAAGGGCGAAGGAAACGTTCGTCAATCCCAGCCTGCTGCGCAACAGCTCCTATCGCAAACTGCTGACGGTCGGCTTCTGTATCCTGGTGCTGAATTTGGGCAATTTGTTCCTGATGCCGCTCGTCCTGGCGGATCTGTTCCACAAGTCGCCGCTGCTCATCGGCATGATGATTGCGCCAGGCGCCATTCTGTCGGCCTTCCTGACGCGCTTCGTCGGAAGGTGGATCGACCGCTACGGCAACTTGAAATTCCTGCTGATAGGCCAAGTGGTTCTTGCGTGCGTGCTTACCCTGTTCGCCTTGGACGTGCCGGCGTCGCCGCTCATCATTCTGTGCGGGTATCTGTTCTTCTCTCCCGCTTTCTCGGCGACGATGGCTTCGCTTAATAATGAGACGTCCCGCATTCTGCCCAAGCAAGCGATCGGGTCAGGCATGGGACTCATGCAGCTTATCCAATTTTTCGGCGGCTCGTTCTCGGTGGCGGTATGCGGACTCTTGTTATCCGCGCAAGCGGATCTTCCGATCGCCGAGGCCTATCAGCATGTATATGGCATCCTGCTCGCAGTCTGTATACTTTCATTGGCGGTTATGGTATGGTACCAGCGGACAAGCACAACGGCACGGGTTTCATCTGCATCGTAATCGATCTTTAATCAGGGGGTAGCGACATTGGCCAAAAGCAAATATTATGTCGTATGGGCGGGCAGAAAACCCGGGATCTATACGACGTGGGCGGAATGCCAGAAGCAGACGACGGGCTTCTCCGGCGCGAGATTCAAGTCGTTCGAATCCAAGGCCGAGGCAGAGGCCGCCTATGCCGGCGAGGCTTCCGAACGAGCGGCGCAAGCGAGCGTGAGATCGGCACAAGGCGCTTCTGTTGCCAGTTCCAAAGCAAGCATCATCACGAACAGCATCTCCGTCGATGTCGGCAGCAAGGGCAATCCGGGCATCGTCGAGTATAAAGGCGTGGATACGGTGACGGGCGAGATCATTTTTGCCCATCCGGAGATTGCCAAAGGGACGAACAATCTGGGCGAATTCCTGGCGATCGTCCATGCGCTCAGGTGGATCGAGGAGAACAAGTCGGACAAAATCGTCTACTCGGATTCGCAAACCGCCATGCTGTGGGTGAAGAATAAGGCGGTCAACACCAATCTGGCCCGGGATAAGTCGACCGAGGAGATCTGGTTTCTCGTCGACCGCGCGCTCGATTGGCTGAGAAGCCGAAGTTCGCATGCGCCGATATTCAAGTGGAATACGGCGGAGTGGGGCGAGATTAAAGCAGACTACGGCAGAAAGTGATATAATGCGTAGACGCGATTATTAGAACGATGTGGAGGCAATTCCCGATTGACGACGACAACGTATCCTTTTGTATTTGACCCCAAACAGCCGTTCATCCAGCAGGCAAGCGACTGGATTGCGGATGTTTTCTACGAACAGCTGCCCGAGGCCGGATTCGAGGTACGGGATGAGCAGATTTATATGGCGTTCCAACTCGAGCGCGCTTATCAAGAGAAGAAGACGATACTCGCCGAGGCGGGTGTCGGTACAGGTAAGACGCTGGTCTATCTGCTATATGCCGTTCTGTATGCCCGCTACACGCGCAAGCCGGCCATTATCGCCTGCGCGGATGAGTCGCTCATCGAGCAGCTCGTGAAGGAAGAGGGCGATATTGCGAAGCTGGGCCGTTACTTGAACTTGACGATCGACGCAAGGCTTGGCAAATCGCCGGACCAGTATATTTGTTTGAACCGGCTCGATGAAGCGAAATTCGAGCATGAGGACGGAGAACGGTTCCGCGATATTTATTCGGGGCTGCCGGACTTTGTCCAGACGCCGGATACGATGCAGGCGTTCCATCCCTACGGAAACCGCAAGGATTATCCGGATTTAAGCGATGAGCAGTGGAACAAGATCGGCTGGAACGTATTCCAGGATTGTCTCGTCTGTCCACAGCGGCACCGTTGCGGCCAGACGCTGTCTCGGGATCACTATCGCAAAGCGGCGGATGTCATCATCTGCTCGCATGACTTCTATATGGAGTATGTGTGGACCTATGAAGCGCGCAAACGCGAAGGGCAGCTGCCGTTGCTTCCCGAGCACAGCTCCGTTGTCTTCGATGAAGGCCATCTGCTGGAGACCGCCGCTCAGAATGCGTTGACCTATAAGTTGAAGCATGCGATGTTCGAGAGCATCATCACGCGGTTGCTGGAGGGCGAAGTTCGCGAGAAGCTGGCCCAGACGATTGAAGAGGCCATCATGCAGAGCGACCGGCTGTTCGAGCTGCTCGATCGCACGAGCAAGAAAGTGCCGGGATCCGATCGCAGAGACATCGTCTTCTCCGATCAATTGCTAAGGGAAGTGAACCGCTTCCGCGGCCTGCTCTCGGATATTGAGGAGGAGCTGGTCTTCGAGAGCGGCTTGTTCACGCTCGATAACTATCATGTCACGATCGTCGAAGAGCATATCGAGATGATTCAGATCGCGCTGAATCTGTTCGCGCAGCCGAAGCAGCTGATCTCCTGGATTACGGAAGACAGGGACGGCATTACGCTCGTCATTATGCCGAAAAAGGTGAAGGAAGTGCTCAAGGAGCGCGTCTTCTCCCGCCCGATGCCGATCGTATTCTCGTCGGCTACGATGTCGGTGGACGGGACGTTCGATTATATGGCAAGTACGCTTGGCATCGAGCAATTCCTCTCCTTCAGCGTGGAATCGCCTTACGATTACAAGGCGCAGATGCAAGCCTCGCTTATTCCGGACCAACCGGACGTGGACAAAGCGAAGCTCGTTCTCGAGCTGTTGCAGAAAAGCGAAGGCCGAGCGCTTATCCTGTTCCCGTCCGAAGAGGAGCTGCGGTCGTTCCGTCAAGCGACGGAGCATGCTGCCGCCGCCAATTCGTATCGGTTCCTCTACGAGGGCCAAGCGGAGATCAGCTCGCTGATCGCGGCGTTCCAGCATGATGAGCCGAGCGTGTTATGCGCGGTTACGTTATGGGAAGGGCTGGATATTCCGGGGCCATCATTGTCCCATGTCATCATCTGGTCGCTCCCGTTCCCGCCGAACGATGCGGTCTTCGCGGCTAGGAGAGCTGACAGCGCGCAGCCTTTCGAGGAAGTTGATATGCCTTATATGCTGCTCAGACTGCGTCAAGGTATCGGGCGGCTTATCCGTTCGCGCGATGACCAAGGTTATGTCTCGATTATGGGCGCCGAACTGAACAACCCGCAGGTTCGCGAGCGAATCATGCAATTCCTGCCTTAAGCACTTTAGTACCGTCATAGAGGAGTAACCGCATATGCTGACGATTACATCGTATAGCGTCGAGCTGGTGAAGGATCCATTCGGGATTCTGCCGGGCAAACGCTACGAATTCATATTGGACTTGGAAATTCCCGAAGACGACGAGCTGCATTCGGAGATGGGCATTTATGTCCGCGTCGTCTATCGGTCGCAAGAGGAGAACAGCGGGATCGTGAAATACGAAATCCGCGAGCGTTCTTCCGACCGCTACATCGAGATGGACTTCGAAGACGAGGAACTGGCGGAGATTGATTCATTCTGCCGGGAGCACCTAGCTGAAGCGGAGTAACATAGATAACATAGATAACCCAATAAACCTGCGCTAGTCATCTGCGCAGGTTTTTTGGTGAACTTGCCGGTTGCCGCTTATTGCTGCGGGTCGGGCACGAGGAAGACTTGAGGCTGGAATGGCGCCGTCAGCATCGGGCGGATGGCTCCGATGAAGGCGAGAAAATGAGCGCTGCCGGAGTGGAAATCGACGGCCGGCTTGTCTTTCCATTGCTCGACGAACATAAAGGTATTCGGTTCTTCAACCGATTCGTAGTACGAATAGCTGATATTGCCTTCTTCCTTGCGTGTTTCGGCTACGGCCGCCCGCGCTTGCTCGAGGAACGCGGAGCGTTGCTCAGGGTTAATTTTCAATTCAGCGTGAATGATGATCATTGGGGTCTACCTCCATTGTTGTTGCCTTGATGGTGTCGTTCCCATTGTAAATCGAATCAACGGGAAAGCCTATTTAATTGTGCTAATCGATGCTTTAATATGACTAAATACGAAGGTGAATTATACATGCATATCGAACAGCTGGAATGTCTGGTCGAAGTAGCCAAGATGGGTTCGCTTACGGCTGCAGCGAACAATCTTCATGTGACGCTGTCCGCAGTGAGCCAATCCATCTCTAATCTGGAGGCGGAGCTCGGCATCATCTTATTAAGGCGCGGCCGGCAAGGGGCAGTGCCTACGGGACAAGGCCAAGTGATCATCGCTAAAGCATATGAGGTGCTGAGCAAGATCCAGGATCTGAAGGAAGAGGTAGCCAGCTTCTCCAGCACGCAATCCGGCGAATTGCGGGTCGGTACGATTCCTGCGCCGCTTACGCTGTATATCAATGCCATCTTCGGATTCAAAAGAGATTATCCGCAGGTGCAGCTGGATATTGTCGAGAAAGGGACGAGCGAGATTATCGAGGATATCCGCCACCACCGGTTGGATGTAGGCCTTATCGTTATCCATGAATCGGATGAGCGGCAGCAGCACGGTCTGGAATTCGACCGCTTGCTGCAAGGGAAGATGGTCGTCTGCGTCAGCCGGCGTTCGCCGCTCGCGTTATTCAAGAGACTGACGCCGGAGCAGTTGCAGAGCCAGCCGCTCGTCCTCTATAAGGATGACAATCTGAAAGAGTACATCGAGGCGTTCCAATCCCGTTATGGTCCGGTAGATGTGCTATTCTCGACCAATAACAGAGATGCCATTATGAAGGCGGTAGGCGACAATGCAGCCATTACGGTCGGTCTAGACTTCTCCTTTCATCGGATGCCGGCGAATAAGCGGGAAGATTACGTCATTCTGGATCTCGATTTTCCCCAAGATCAAGCGATCTACTTAACTTCGGTGCGGTCAGTGGAAACAAGGCTTACGAACTTGTCCCGCCTATTCCTGCAGAAGCTGAAGCACGAGTTGGAGCAAACTGATTAACAGGTAGCATTCATACGGAGGATGTACGTTAACCGCAACGTAACCTTCATTGCTGGTTAGGGCTATTTAATTTGGTCCAGTTGCTTTAGTGTGACTTAACTATAATTAATTAAGTGTAAATATACGTAAACCTTCTACTGCTCTACAATGCAAATAGAGCGAATGACTCAACAAGAGCAGAGGAGACGATCCAGATGTCAGCACAACGCGTAGCGGTTATTACAGGTGGAGCAAGCGGTATCGGAAGAGAGACGGCGCTTAAGTTTGCGCGCAAAGGCGATATTGTCGTCGTCGCGGATTACAACGAAGCGGCCGGTGCAGAGACTGTCGCCATGATCGGGCAGGAGGGCGGTATCGCATCTTTCATTCAAGTAGACGTATCGGTTCAGTCCAGCGTTGAGGCTTTGGTCGAAACGACCGTATCGCGATACGGAAGAATAGATGTCATGTTCAACAATGCGGGCATCGGCGGTGCCGGACCTGTCTTGTCGCAGAATATGGAGCTGTATCACCGGACCATTGCGATCAACCAGCATGGCGTCGCTTACGGCATCATGGCGGCGGGCAATAAAATGAAGGAATTGGGCATTAAAGGCGTGATCATCAATACGGCTTCCGTATTCGGGTTCCTCGCCTCGCCGGGCACGTTCGCGTACCATGCGACCAAAGGCGCCGTCATCATGATGTCCAAGTCGGCAGCGCTCGAGCTTGCGCCATACGGCATTCGCGTCGTGGCGGTAGCGCCAGGCGCAGTCGATACGCCGATTATTCAGGGGTATAAGAACAGCGGGATGCTAGAGAGCATGAAGGCCAAGGTAATGGGCGGCGAGCTCACGAAGCCGGAGACGGTAGCGAACTCGGTCTACTTGCTATCGCTTGAAGAAGCGGAAGCGATTAACGGCAGCGTCGTGATGGTCGACCAAGGATTCGCTTCCTTCAAATAGATTTGTCTGCGCAAGAGGGCTGCCGAATAGCAGCTCTTTTTTTTGTTTACAGCCGCTCCATTTTGTGAATTTTTCACAAACATAGGAGTAATCTTTAATCGGGTGAAGTTTCTTTCGTCTTTTTGCGAAGATTTTTGACCGATTAGCAGGTACACCCCAATCCATGCAGAATATTCCTATCAGACATCACGCAACAGTGGGGGGAAACATAGATGAAACTCAGGGCAAACAGCGTCAACTCCGAATTTCCCGATACCGCCAATTATCATCCATTACCAGATGTGAACGACGCTTACTTCGAATTAAATGCTTCTCTGGAAGTTGTATATGCAAGTCCGGCGGCGCCTGCGCTTTTCTCCCGGTGGATGAATGGGGATGCCGACACGACTTGTGAACGATGGAGTCCGATTATCGGTTGGCTGTCGGAGCCGATCAGGAAGGCACTGGACGGTCATCAGCATTTGGAATGTGAGTGTTACGATTCGGCAGCAGAACGTATTTGCCAGCTGAGGATTTATCTATTGGAACCCCGCATACTTCTCTATATCCGAGATATTACCGAATTAAAGCATTCGCAGCTTTACACCGAGCAGCGTATTCACTCGTTGTTCGATCATAATCCGGACGCCGTCTACACCGTCGATCCGAATGGCCGCTATCAGACCGTGAATGCGTCGTCGGTGTGGATCACCGGCTATACCGCGGAGGAGCTCGAGAATCTTGCCTTCGCGAACTTGATCATTGAACGTGACTTTGAACGGACCAAAGCGCATTTTAGGCAGGCCCTCCAAGGCTATGTTCAGCATTATCCGGTGACGATCAGGCGTAAAGACGGGACGCTAAGAAATTTGCATATCACGAATGTGCCGATCCGCGTAGACGAACAAGTAACAGGCATACTCGGCATTGCCAAAGATATGACCATGCAGCATATGACCGAGGCGCTGCTGCGCAAAAGCATCGAGCTTCTGGCCGACGCGCAGAAGACGGCGCATGTAGGCAGCTGGGAAGTCGATCAGAAGCGGCGGCGCATCTATTGGTCCGACGAAATCTTCCATATATTCGGCCTGGATCCGGCTGTTGACGGGTTCGTGAGCTACGATCAATTCTTGCAATTCATACATCCTTCTGACCGGCACCGCATAGCGACCATCTATTACGACTGGTTGAGCGAGTCGGGAAAAAGCGGGTTCGAGTTCGAATACCGGATCTGTCGTCCGAACGGAGAAGAACGGTCGGTACGCTGTACGGGCCTGCTGAGCGACAAGGCGAAGATGCGAATGGGAGGCAGTCTTCAGGACATAACGCTGCTTCGTCAGATCGAACGGCAGCTATCGGAGAGCGAGCAGCGCTTCCGTTCCATCGTCAACCATCACCCGGACGGCGTATGCGCGTTCGATATGACGGGACTGGTTACCGAAGTCAATCCCGCGTTCGAGAGAATCTCCGGTTACACGTCTCAGGAGCTCAAGGGCATGTCTTACGTGCAGATGGTGACGGCTGAGGAAGCGCAGCGGATTCACCTTGAAGTCGTGTCCTGCGCTGACGTAGAGAAGATCGACCGGTTAGACAGCCATTTGTTAAAAAAAGACGGCACCTCTATTCCGGTCACGAATACGCTCGTTCCGATTATCGTTAACGGTCAGCGCGTCGGTACATATAGCATCGTCAAGGATATCACGGAGCAGCTGGAGACGAACGAGCTCTTCCGCAAGTCGGACAAGCTCAAGGTGGTCGGCCAGCTCGCCGCTGCGGTCGCGCACGAGATCCGCAATCCGTTAACCGCGTTAAAAGGTTTCATCAAGCTGATCCATACGAGCGGAACGGCAATCAACCCGGAGTACTTCAAGATCATACAAGATGAGTTGTCGCGGATCGAGTTGATCTCCAGCGAATTGCTCGTTCTGGCCAAGCCCCAGGCGGGCCGGATCCATTCCTTGGAGCTTCAAGAGGTGCTGGAGCAGACGATTGTGCTGTTGTCGACGCAAGCCATCATGAGCAATATCGAGATCGTCATGGAAGTGCGCGCAGGGACGACCACAGTCCGCGGGGACTCTACTCAGCTGAAGCAAATTTTCGTTAACCTGCTGAAGAACGCGATCGAGGCCATGCATGGAGGCGGTACGATCCTAGTTGCGCTTGACCTGGAGGACGCTTATGTCCGCGTTCGGATTCAGGATGAAGGCTGCGGGATGCCGGAAGATATCGTACAGCGTCTGGGCGAGCCTTTCTATACGACGAAGGAGAAAGGAACCGGTCTCGGCTTCATGGTTACGAAGCGGATCATTGAAGCGCATCAGGGGCATTTGCAGATACGATCGGTACAAGGCCAAGGCACCACGATCGACGTGTTCTTCCCCTCCGTGCAATAAGCAATAGCATGTTCAGCGTCTATACCAAGCCATCGTCCCGCCCAAGGGAGGATGGCTTTTCTATGTCGATTCCCTAACTTCTGCTGACAAGCTTAGGACGGAAGGGTAAAATAGTAGAGTGCTATTCGGATACATAATATGACAAATGGAAGCGGGAGAGGATCGAACGTATGACAGAGCAGGAGAAGAATCGTGATCCAGACCAGCAAGACCAAGAACTGTACACGGGCGAGCTGCTTCGAGCGTTGATGGCCTTTAAGAAGGGCGATTTTTCTTACCGTATGCCCTATGACTATACTGGAATTCCGGGAAAAGTGGCAGATACGTTTAACGAGATTATGGATTTGCAGGAAGGTTTGGTAGGCGAAATCCAGACGGTAGCCAGAGTCGTCGGCAAGGAAGGAAAGCTGTCCCGGCGCTTCGAGCATAAGAGCACCAGTGGATCGTGGGGAATCGCGGTCGAGTCGCTGAACGGCCTGGTGACAGACTTGATCCAGCCGACGAGCGAGATGGTGCGCGTTATTAATGCGGTCGCACAGGGAGATCTGACGCAGAAGGTCGATCTTGAATTCGAAGGACGACCGCTGACCGGCGAATTCCTGCGCTCCGCCAGCAATATTAATATGATGGTGAACCAGCTCAGCCGGTTCTCCTCGGAGGTTACGCGGGTCGCCAGGGAAGTCGGCACGGAAGGGATTCTCGGCGGACAGGCGGATGTGAAAGGCGTCTCCGGTACGTGGAAGGACCTCACGGACAGCGTCAACAACATGGCGAGCAATCTGACGGACCAGGTGCGGAATATCGCGGCAGTAACGACGGCCGTTGCCAAAGGCGATCTGACGAAGCAGATTACCGTTAATGCCAAAGGCGAGATTCTGGAGCTGAAGAATACGATCAATACCATGGTCGATCAGCTCTCGACCTTTGCTTCCGAGGTCACGAGGGTGGCGCGCGAAGTAGGCACGGAAGGCAAGCTGGGCGGCCAAGCGGACGTTAAGGGCGTCTCCGGGACATGGCGCGATCTGACGGAGAACGTCAATTCGATGGCGAGCAATCTGACCGAGCAGGTGCGGAACATCGCGGTCGTAACGACGGCGGTCGCGAACGGCGATCTGTCGAAACATATAACGGCCGATGTTCAAGGCGAAGTGCTGGAACTGAAGAATACGATCAACACGATGGTCGATCAGCTGTCGACGTTCGCCTCCGAGGTTACGCGCGTGGCGCTCGAGGTCGGAACCGAGGGGCGTCTCGGCGGCCAAGCGGAAGTTTCCGGCGTAGCGGGCACGTGGCGTGATTTGACCGAGAGCGTTAACAACATGGCTTCGAACCTGACGAATCAAGTGCGGAACATCGCGGTGGTGACGACGGCGGTCGCCAAGGGCGATCTGTCCAAGCAGATTACCGCGGATGTCCAGGGCGAGATGCTCGAGCTGAAGAATACGATCAATACGATGGTCGATCAGCTGTCGACGTTCGCTTCCGAGGTTACGCGCGTCGCCCGCGAGGTCGGTACGGAAGGGAAACTTGGCGGTCAGGCGCAAGTTAAGGGTGTCGGCGGGACGTGGAAGGATTTGACGCAGAGCGTTAATAATATGGCGCGCAATCTGACCGATCAGATGCGCAACATTGCCGGCGTCACGACGGCTGTGGCGAAGGGCGACCTGTCCAAGAAAATTACCGTGGATGTCGCCGGCGAGATGCTGGAGCTGAAGAACACGATGAACACGATGGTAGACCAGCTGTCGACGTTCGCCTCCGAGGTCACGCGCGTGGCCCGCGAGGTCGGTACGGAAGGAAAGCTTGGCGTTCAGGCCGACGTGAAAGACGTATCCGGCACGTGGAAAGATTTAACTGACAGCGTTAACAATATGGCGAGCAATCTGACCAACCAGGTGCGGAATATCGCAGGGGTGACGACGGCGGTTGCCAACGGCGATCTGTCGAAGAAAATCACGGTCGATGTCAAAGGCGAGCTGCTCGAACTTAAGAATACGATCAATACGATGGTCGATCAGCTTAACTCCTTTGCTTCCGAAGTAACGCGCGTCGCCCGAGAGGTCGGCACGGACGGGAAGCTGGGCGGACAGGCGCAAGTAAGAGGCGTCGGCGGCACATGGAAGGACTTGACCGATAACGTCAATATCATGGCGACCAACCTGACGAATCAGGTGCGCGGAATCGCGAAGGTCGTCACCGCCGTTGCGAACGGGAACCTGAAGCATAAGCTGACCGTCGAAGCCAAAGGCGAGATCGCGGAGCTCACCGACACGATCAACAACATGATCGAGACGCTGGCGACCTTCGCCGATCAGGTTACGACCGTCGCCCGCGAGGTCGGCGCGGAAGGGAAGCTGGGCGGACAGGCGAATGTGCCGGGCGCCTCGGGAACTTGGCTTGATTTGACTTACAACGTTAACTATATGGCGAGTACGCTCACGACGCAGGTGCGCGCGATCACGAATGTCGCGACGGCGGTAACGAAGGGCGATCTGTCCCGATCGATCGACGTGGCTGCGGCCGGCGAGGTCGCGGAGCTGAAGGACAATATTAACGAGATGATCCGCAACCTGAAGGAGACGACCCACATCAACACCGAGCAGGACTGGCTGAAGACGAATCTGGCGAAATTCTCCCGGATGCTGCAAGGTCAGCGCGATCAGCTGGCCGTCAGCCGGATGATTCTCTCCGAGCTTGCGCTGCTCGTCTCTATGCAACACGGCGTTATCTATATCAATGAGCCGTCGGATAACGGCGAGCCGCTGCTGAAGCTGTTCGCGAGCTACGCGTATCAGAATCGGAAGCATCTGTCGAACGTGTTCCGCCGCGGCGAGGGCCTAGTCGGGCAATGTCTCATCGAAAAGCAGCGGATCCTGCTCACGAACGTGCCGGGCGACTATGTCGTCATCTCGTCGGGTCTTGGCGAGGCAACGCCGCTGAATATCGTTCTGCTGCCTGTCATCTTCGAGGACCAAGTGCTGGCGGTGCTCGAGCTCGCATCCTTCCGCGCCTTCAACGAGATTGAGCTGGCCTTGCTCGATCAGTTGACGGAGTCGATCGGGATCGTGCTTAATACGATGCAGGCGAACCGCAGGACGGAAGAGCTGCTGGTCCAATCGCAATCCCTGGCAGAGGAGCTGCAGAAGCAGCAGCTCGAGCTGAAGAACACGAACGAAGAGCTGGAGGACAAAGCAAAGCTGCTCGTCATCCAGAAGGCCGAGGTGGAGAGCAAGAATAACGAGGTGGAGCTGGCGAAGCGATATCTGGAGGAGAAGGCGGAGCAATTGGCGACCACCTCGCGCTATAAGTCGGAGTTCTTGGCCAATATGTCGCACGAGCTCCGCACGCCGCTGAACTCGCTGCTGCTCTTGGCTGAGCAGCTGGCCGAGAATCCGGAGCACAATCTGACCGATAATCAAGTGAAATATTCGCTGACGATCCAGGAATCGGGTCTTGATCTGCTTAACCTCATTAACGACATTCTTGATCTGTCGAAGATCGAATCCGGCACGGTAACGCCAGACTTCGTGGAGACGTCCATTCCCGACTTGGCCAGCGGGCTGGACCGCGCATTCCGTCCGATCGCCGAAGATAAGGGACTCGATCTGCGCATTGTCGTCGAGCCTGACGTGCCGAAGCTCGTCGTGACGGATTTGAAGCGGCTGCAGCAAATATTGAAGAATTTGCTTTCCAATGCGTTCAAATTCACAGAGCAAGGGCAGGTAGCGCTGCTCGTCCGAACGGCTCTGGACGGCTGGAATGTCGAGAACGTCCGGCTGGCCCAGGCCGAGGCGGTCCTGTGCTTCACGGTGAACGATACGGGAATCGGCATCTCGGAGGACAAGCAGCAGATCGTGTTCGAAGCGTTCCAACAGGCGGACGGCAGCACGAACCGGGAATACGGAGGCACTGGCCTCGGCCTTGCCATCTCGCGCGAAATTGCTACTATGCTGGGCGGCGAGATCACGCTTAGCAGCATTGTGGGCATGGGAAGCACATTCAGTCTCTATCTTCCGGTAGGGAAGGTACGTCAGGCCGAATCGTATGAGGCGGCCAAGCCGAAATATACGCCTGAGGTAATCGACGTCGTGCCGCCGCACAAGACGAGAACCTACTCCCTTGAGCTCGACAAAGACATTGTTGACGACCGCCATCATATCGAGCCGGGCGACCGCGTATTCCTCATCATTGAGGACGACTACAAGTTTAATGAAATTCTGCTTCATCTGCTTCATAAGAAAGGCATCAAGGCGGTCATTACGAGCACGGGCAGCAATGCCCTGGAGCTTGCCCGCAAATATAAGCCGTCGGCCATTACGCTTGATCTGCGGCTGAAGGATATGGACGGGTGGCTCGTCGTGGAGCAGCTGAAGAACGATATGGAAGTTGCCCATATTCCGGTGTCCGTCATTACGGTCGAGGAAGACGAGGTCATCCTCAAGCAAAAAGGCGTCTTCGACTTCATCAGCAAACCCGTCACGAACGAGGAACTCGAGAACGCGCTCGACAGGTTGAATGCGTTCGCCGACCTTCACGTCCGCCATCTGCTCGTCGTAACCCCGCATCCGGAGCGTCGTACGCAGTGGACGGAGCTGCTCGCCGGCAAGGATCTGCGCATCGTGACGGTCGATACCGCCCGCAAAGCGCTCAATCAGCTGAAGAACAAGAGCTTCGATTGCGTCCTGGCCGATAATGAGCTGAACGATATGACCATTACGCGGTTTATCCGCGAGGTTCAGAAGCAAGCGGCGAACAAATATAAGCCGATTATCGTTCATCGCAGCGCCAAGCTCAGCGTAGATATGGAGGATGAGCTGGACGTATTGGAGAAAACGGCCGTGCTTAAGGAAGCGAAGACGACGCTGCAGATTCTGGAAGGGACATCGCTGTTCCTGCACCGGAAGGCCGAGAATCTGCCGGAGTCTTCGAAGCAGACGGTCGTGAAGCTGCATTCGTCCGACGAGATGATCGCCTACAAGAAGGTGCTGGTCGTCGACGATGACATCCGCAACATTTTTGCCCTCACCACGATTCTGGAGCGCCACAATATGAAGGTTGTGCCGGCAGAGAACGGACAGGACGCCATTGCGGCCCTGCAGCAGAATCCGGATATCGACATCGTGCTGATGGATATTATGATGCCGGTGATGGACGGCTACGAGACGACGCGCGCGATTCGCCGCGATCCGGCCTTCAAGGACCTTCCGATCATCGCGCTGACGGCCAAGGCGATGAAAGGCGACCGCGAGCTGTGCTTGGAGGCAGGCGCGAGCGACTACATTACGAAGCCGGTTAACAGCGCGCAGCTGCTGACGATGATCCGCACGTGGCTGGATGAAGAGGAGCAATAACGATTTTGAGGCAGTATGCATGATGCATGCTGCCTTTTTGTAAAGAGGGAAGGTAAGCTTCGCGGGAAGCGATTCGAGGATCGGGGAAGGGTAAGTCCAACGCAGGAATTCGTTAACGAACTTAAGCATCGATAATCGCTCAATATTGGAGGCGTATGCGTATGTTTACGGATCAGTTGCTGCAAGGAAAGGTCGTTCTCATTACAGGCGGAGGGACGGGACTCGGCCGGGCGATGGGAGAGAAGTTCCTGTCGCTGGGCGCGAAGTTGGCGATAACGAGCCGGCGCGAAGACGTGCTCGCGCAGGCTGCGGCGGAGATGGGCGGCGAGGTGTTCTACACGCCGTGCGATGTCCGCGATGCCGCTCAGGTGGAGGCGATGGTCGAGGCCGTCTACCGGCATTACGGCAAGGTCGACGTACTGATCAATAACGCCGCGGGCAATTTTGCGAGTCCGACCGAACGCCTCTCGACGCGCGCGGTGGATGCGGTGCTGAACATCGTCCTGCATGGGACATTTTATACGACGCTAACACTTGGTAAAAAATGGATAGACGAAGCGGTAAGCGGCGTTATGCTGAATATCGTCACGACATACGCCTCGACCGGATCAGGCTTCGTTGTCCCTTCAGCTGCGGCCAAAGCCGGCGTGCTCGCGCTTACGCGGTCGCTGGCCGTGGAATGGGCGCCTTACGGCATTCGCCAGGTGGCCATAGCGCCTGGACTTTTCCCGACCGACGGGGCCTGGAGCAGGCTGGCGCCAACGCCGGAGCTGGCCGAGAAGCTGGTGAACTCCGTGCCGCTGAAGCGGGTCGGCGATCCGGAGGAGCTCTCGAACTTGGCTGCCTTCCTTATATCGGACCATGCCTCGTATATCAATGGCGAAGTGATCACGATTGACGGGGGCCAATGGCTGCAGGGTGCTGGGCAGTTCAATGATCTGCTTGACGTCTCATCCGCAGAGTGGGACGCCTTGTCTGAGCTCACCCGCAAAGGAAAGTAATCGACATGGCAGCGCCGCTGCCTTCATGAAGGAGGACTTCCTATGATTCGTTATCCCGTTGTAACCAAAGGCAGCGTCATCGGCTGTACCGCTCCATCGTCTGGTGTCGAGCCTTCTATGTATAAGTGGCTACGCGAGGCTGAGGCAAGACTGCTGGAGCGAGGCTGGCAGGTTCAATTCGGCCCTACGGTATGGCAGCAAGAGAAGGCCAAATCGGCTCCGGCTCGGTTGCGAGCTGATGAGCTCAATGTGTTGCTGCGAGACGATCGTATCGGGCTCATCGTTCCGCCATGGGGCGGCGAGTTGCTGATTGAGATATTGGAGTACTTGGATTGGGAAGCGATCCCGGCCAAATGGATTCTCGGTTTTTCGGACCTAAGCGTTCTTCTGCTTGCCATAACGCTGCGAACCGGCATTGCCACGGCGCATGGGACGAATCTGATCGATCTGCGCGGCGAATCAATGGACGAGACGACAGCGATGTGGCTGCCTGTGCTGGCTACGGAGACCGGCCAATCCATCAAGCAGAGCTCTTCCGAGCGGTATCAGCGGGATTGGGAGAATGAAAGCCCGTCGCCGCATGTCTACCATTTGACGGAGGAGACCTATTGGCGGACGGTCGGAGGGCGTGAGGCGCGGATGCAAGGGCGCCTGCTGGGCGGCTGCGTCGATGTGATCCGGCATTTGATCGGGACGCCATACGGAGATGTCGCACGGTTTCGCGATTCGCATATCCCTGGAGAGCGGATTATTTGGTACCTCGAGAACTGTGAGCTCGGGACGACCGATCTGCGCAGGTCGCTCGTTCAGATGCGGCTCGCAGGCTGGTTCGATCATTGCTCCGGCATTCTGTTCGGCCGCAGCGCGGTCCATAAGCCTGTCGGTGGCTATACGGAAGAGGATGTCTTCCAAGAGCTGTCGGCAGAGCTCGGCATCCCGCTTGCGTACGATATCGACTGCGGACACATGCCGCCTCAGCTTACGCTGATCAATGGCGCGTATGCCGAGGTGGAGGTAGCGGACGGCCGAGGGAGCGTTACGCAATATTTTAAGGCATAGCATGATCTGAGAATTGCAAGGGAGGGAAGCAGCTTGGAGAACAATCCGGTTCGCGTAACGCCGGTTTACCCCTGTCAGCAGCTATCGGTTGCTAAAGGGGAGGAACTGACCGCTGAGAGTATACCTTGGGAACGATTCGTTGCTGTCGAGCTCGTCGATACGGTCACCGTTCAATCGCCCCTGGAACGGACGCAAGTGAGGGCATGCTGGACGACCGAACATCTCCATATCCGCTTTACTTGCTGGGATTCCTATATCCACTCGACGTACACCATGCGGGATGAACCTTTGTATGAGCAGGATGTCGTGGAGGTGTTCATCGACGAGAGGGGAGAGGGGACGCGTTATATGGAGCTCGAGGTTAGCCCGTACAACGTCATTTTCGATGCCATGATCGAGAATGACGGTAATGGCCGACTCCTTCAGGTGGATACATCGTGGGACATGCAGGATCTGGTGACGAACGTGCAGGTCGATCAACTGGGAAGGATCCTCTATGACATTCGCATCCCTTCCGCAAGCTTCGATCAGCCGCTCGCCGCCGGGCGCAGCTACCGCGTCAACTTCTACCGGATCGATGAACTGCGAGGCGTGCGGGAATATCAAGCGTGGAGCCCGACGGGGGCGGTTCAATTCCATCTTCCGGCCGCATTCGGCACATTGGTGCTGGAATCATCGGCATTGTAGCAGCTGAATGCTGCATTTCCAATCTACGCTGAATGCTGCATTTCCAATCTCACGATTGTAAACGCAAACCAATCAGCTGAAACCGGGGAATGACGGGGAAATATTCATTAAAAATGGCTCATCATTTCCCGGGCGAGCGCATGACTCGACAGAATTATCAAACTTTTTCGCAAATGGGGTTCCGAAAATGGAAAAAGGACGCAAAGCTTGTCCGCTGACGGCAGTTTGCGCCTTTCATTCCGGGGAAATTAGGTTTGCTTGCGCAGTTTGGCATCCAAGTAGAAGGTGCCGAACGGGATAAACGCGAGCACGAATGCGAGCAATAGACGCGTCCATCTCCACTTGGCTTCGAATGCGGCATGCAGCATGGCTAGCATGTACAGACCGAACAATGCGCCATGAATGCCTCCGGTTACGGTGACGGCGCCCGGCATGTCGGCCCAATACTTAAGCGGCATAGCAATAAAAAGCAGAATAAGAAACGAAAGTCCTTCTACGAATGCAATAACTCGAAATCGGCCAACAGCTGTTTTCAACATCGTGATTATGTGATCCTCCTCAATTGTCGTTCTCGATATTTACGCGCGAAGATGGCGGAGGTTCAACCAAATTCGTTGACATGTATGTCGAATTGGTGTATTTTTTAATGCAACCGATTATGAATAGCACTACCAACGTTGAACAAGGAAATAAGCTTCGCCTTCCTGCGCCCAGAGACGGAATCCATGGCTGAGAGATTCCACGCAGTGAATGAAGCATCCCGCCTTGGAAGTTGCGCAGGGAATAACTGTGTCCGGGGAACCGCCCCGTTATCAAGGACAAAGGATGGCATAACTGAAGGGTTCTTCACCTTTCATGCCATTAAATTTGGGTGGTACCACGAGCGCACTCGTCCCTGCATAGGGATGGGTGCGCTTTTTTTCATACAAAGGGAGTGTTATCCGTGACCAAACAAAGTCAATTATTCGCGCCGACGCTGCGCGAAAATCCAGCCGATGCGGAGGCGATCAGCCACCAGCTGCTGATCCGGGCGGGCTACATTCGTCAATTGTCCGCCGGCGTCTATTCCTTGCTGCCGCTTGGCCGCCGGGCGTTGCGCCGATTAGAGACGATCATCCGCGAGGAAATGGAAGCGGCCGGCGCGCAGGAGGTGCTGCTCCCGGCGCTTCAGCCAGCCGAGCTGTGGCGCCAATCGGGCCGGTATAACGTATACGGACCTGAGCTGATCCGGCTGACGGATCGCAACTCGCGCGAGTTCGCCCTTGGCCCCACGCACGAGGAGGTCATTACCGCTCTGGTCGATCAGGAAATATCCGCCTACCGCAAGCTGCCTGTCATGCTGTATCAGATCCAGACGAAGTTCAGGGATGAACGGCGTCCGCGATTCGGTCTGCTGCGGGTGAAGGAATTCCTGATGAAGGACGCCTATTCCTTCGATACGAGCTGGGAAGGGCTAGCCGTCAATTATGACGCGATGTATAAGGCGTATCACCGAATCTTCGAGCGCTGCGGCTTGCGGTTCAAAGCGGTGGAAGCCGATGCCGGCGCGATCGGCGGCGAAGGCGGCACGCATGAATTCATGGCTTTCGCGGAATCGGGCGAAGATACGATCCTCGCTTGCGATAGCTGCGGATACGGAGCGAATGTGGAGAAAGCGGAAGCTGACGCGCCTGCGGCAAGTGCCGCTGACGATCAAGTTTCGACCCATCATATGGAGAAGTTCCATACGCCTGATACCCGGACGATTCAAGATTTGCATGACAAGCTGGGTCTACGACCGGAGCAGGTGGTCAAAACATTAATTTATATGGCGGACAATCGACCTTACGCGGTCCTTGTGCGCGGCGATCATGAAGCGAACGAGACGAAGCTGAAGCATGTGCTTGATGCGGAGGAGCTGACGCTCGCGGATGCCGAGCAAGTCCGCCTTGCGACTAACGCGCCGGTTGGATTCGCCGGTCCAGTCGGTCTGAACATTCCGATCGTCGCCGATTACGCGGTTGCCGCAATGGGTGAAATGATTGTGGGAGCCAACGAACAAGACTATCATATCAGGCATGTTGCGCCAGGGCGCGATGTGCGATTTACGCAAGTTGCCGATTGCCGCAATGTGATCCATGGCGATGCATGCCCGCGCTGCAGAGCTTCACTGTCGGAACGTAGAGGGATCGAGATCGGTCACGTCTTCAAGCTCGGAACCAAATACAGCGACAGCATGCAGGCGACCTATATCGATGAGCAAGGCGAAGCGCAGCCGTTCATCATGGGCTGCTACGGAATCGGCGTGACCCGCCTGCTGGCAGCCATTGTCGAGCAGAGGTATGACGAGAACGGCATAATTTGGCCGGCTGAAGTGGCGCCGTTCCAGGTGCACGTCATCCCGGTGTCGATGCAGGATGAGACGCAGGTTGCGGTCAGCACCGAATTCGTGCAGCGCTTCCGCGGGGCAGGCTATGATGTGCTGCTCGACGATCGAGACGAGCGATTCGGCGTGAAGTTGAAGGATGCCGATCTGATCGGGCTGCCGATACGAATCGTAGTCGGCAAAACGGCTGGCGATGGGATCGTCGAGCTGAAGCAACGTGATTCATCGGACGTAAGCAAGATGAAGCTTGAAGAGGCGATTTCTTTTGTAGCTGAGAAGCTGCGCTAATTATTTTTCGACAACAGGAGGTTAACGGCATGAATCAATTCGAAGGGCAGACGGTGTTGGTAACCGGAGCGGGAGGCGGTATCGGACGGCATGTCGCGCAGGGGTATGCTGCCCAAGGCGCGAAGGTGGTCCTTACCGATCTGCCGGGATCAAGCGGGAAAGAGATCGCGGAAGCGATTGCGCAATCCGGCGGAAGCGCACATTTTGTACCTGCCGATCTCGGCCGGCCTGAAGAGGTCGTGCGACTGTTCGAGGAGGTGAGGTCTTGGGCAGGTACGCTGGATATTCTGATCAACAATGCCGGCTTTGGCATCTGGAAATCCCCGCTCGAGCTTGAGGTAGAGGAATGGGACAGCGTCGTGAACCTGAATTTGCGCGGCACGTTCTTATGTGCCCGCGAAGCGGCCAAGCTGATGAAAGCCGCAGGGAAGGGCAGAATCGTCAATATGGCATCCACGCGGGCGGAGATGTCGGAACCGAATAGCGAAGCCTATGCGGCGACGAAGGGCGGTATCGTTGCGCTCACCCATGCATTGGCATTATCGCTGGGGCCGCTTGGCGTAACGGTTAATTGCATCAGCCCGGGGTGGATCGAGAACGGCGATTACGGGGCTCTGCGCGATGTCGACCATGAACAGCATCCGTCCGGGCGCGTGGGCAGACCGGATGACATTGTCCGCGCTTGTTTCTACCTTACGGATGCCGGCAATGATTTCGTCAATGGCATTAATCTGACGGTCGACGGCGGCATGACCAAGAAAATGATCTATGTCGAGGATTAAAACAGCCAGGGCTTGGACGTCTGTCCAAGCCCTTATTTTGTCTAACCGTACTTTGTATGCTGTGATAGTAACTCGCGGGCAAGTCTACTTATCGATCGCTTCGGACATCGTTTTGTCCGTCAGATGCGCGTAGATTTGCGTCGTATCCGGCGAGGCGTGGCCAAGCTGCTCCTGCGTCTTGTACAGATCATTGCGCAAGTAATAATCGGTCGCGAACGAATGGCGCAGTTTATGAACGGACAGATAGGGTTTGCCGAATCGTTTGGCGTATTTGATCACCATTTCCTGGATCGCGCGCTTCGTCATCCGGGAACCTTCCTTCTTGCCGTTGGCGATCGCTAGGAAGAGCGCCTTCTCGCGCTTAGGCGCTTTATAATGGGTATCGCGCATGGACAAATATTGCTGAATCTCCCGGGTCGCTTCCTGACGGAAGTACACCGGCGTCTTGAACGTGTCGTCGTTGTTGCCTTTGCGATAGACATAGATGAGCTTCTTCTTCAGATCGATATCATCCACGTTCATATTGATCAGTTCCGACACGCGGATGCCGGAATTCAAGATTAGGCTGATGATGCAGGTGTCCCGGACCCGGTTATGAGTATAAGCATATAACGCCTGTTTGTTGCCCGCTACTTCGGCGGCATAGTCTTCATTAATGAAGCGAATGAATTCGTCGATCTCTTGTTCTTGGAGCAGCTTGCCTTCCAGCTTGGCAGCCGTATCCTTCGGCTTGCTCGTGCGCTTGATCGATACCTTCGCCATGACGTTGCGCTTCAGCAGCGGGTAGAATTGATCATCCTCGGCGATCTGGCTCAAATAGTGGAACAAGGAACGGAGCGAGGACAGTTTGCGCGTAATTGTGGTACGGCTGTTCGAGTGCTCCCGGCTCGTCGCCAGGAACATCTTGAAATTGTCGATGCTGTCCATATGTAATCGTTCAAGCTCCTCCAGCTGAACATCGCGAATGGCAGGGCCTTGCGCCAAGCCTTCGGCCATTAGCCAGGAGAAGAAAATCTCGTAGTCCCGGACATACTCCAGCAGCGAGGAAGGAGAGAGATCCGGCAGCTTGTATCCGATAAATTTCTCCACGTACCAAGGCATGGACGGAGTTCTGCGATCGAGTTCCTGCCTGTCCTTGATTTTAATAATATTCATCGCTGTCCACCTCAATGTTAATGCCATTAATTGCTGTTATGTATCGTTATTGTACCACTGCCGCAGCCGCCAGGAAAATAGACCCTTCCTTGTATTTACAATCTTTCGCCCGAAGCGTACAATTTAACTCCACGAAGAGGAACGCATGAGAAAACGAATGAGGAGGTGCTAGGAAAATGTTGAACCCGATCAACGGTTCGCAGCTGGCAGCGCTTGTCCCTCGACTTGCGCAAGCGGTTTCAATTGAACCGATTACGAAAGGATATTCGAATGACCGCAAATATCGCGTCACAGAGCATGACGGTGCCGCTTATGTGCTGCGCGTGTTCGATATTACGGAATATGAGCGGCGCTCGGAGGAGCTGGACTGGGTAGCGAAGGTTGTTGATCTTGGCGTCCGTTGTTCGAAGCCGGTTGCAAGCGGCGCAAGCGAGGCGCTAGGGCTTGCCTATATGATGCTGACCTACGTAGAAGGCGAAGATGCGGAGCACGCGCTGCCGCTGCTGAACGAACGGCAGCAGTATGAGGTCGGCGTCGAGGCAGGACGCGAGCTGGCGCGCATGCATACGATCGCAGCCCCTGGACATATCGCGACTTGGGAAGAGCGCATTGTTCGCAAATATGAGAATTATAGGCGGGCCTACGAGACATGTGGCGCCGAATTAAAGGGGTATTCCGCGGTCGATGACTTTATTTGGAAAGGAATTCCGTTCATCCGGAACCGCCCGAACGTATTCCAACACGATGATTTCCATCCCTCGAATTTGCTCGTCCGGGAGGGCCGCTACAGCGGGGTGATCGATTTTAACCGGTATGATTTCGGGGATCCGCTCCATGATCTGGTTAAGCTCGGAATGTTCGGCCGGTTCATTAGCGTGCCTTACTCGATCGGTCAGATCGACGGATTCTGCATGGACAAGGAGCCGGATGCCTTGTTCTGGCAGCTGTATGCGACTTACGTTGGAATGGTGGCGGTGAGTTCGGTCGTATGGATTCTGAAAGTGAAGCCTGATGAGCTGGAGAGCATGCTGTGGCGGCTTGATCAAGTGATTGCGGATCATGCGGGTTTCACGAGTGCTATTCCGAGATGGTATGTGGAAGGACGCGGCTTATTTCCGTTGGCGCAATCCAATTAGAGAGGAGAAGAGAAGGCAGGTCATATCTGAATCAATGACCTGCCGGGAGCTAAATTTAAGGGTTATTGCTATGCTGCTTGGTCGGCAATTTGGACGATGGCGTGCCTTTGCCTTGATGCTCCTGGTTTTTGAGTTGCTTCTCTTGCGTATCCTTCACTTTAGCGACGAATTCGCTAGTCGATTCGCTCATGCTGTGTTCATCCTCTCTTAGGTTGCGAGTGTGAATGTGCGCGGACACATCAGCGGTAGGTTATCCCATTGAGGGCAAATTTATGGGCGCTGTGGATGACAATTGCTCCCTTCATAATTAATTGAAAATTCAGAATAAAAATTTTTGACGACTGCGTGATAGTTTGTTCATAAAAATGGGTAAACAGCATATACATAAAGAATGGCCAAGACGCACGAAAGCGAGCTTGAGCTTGAAAGGTAGGAGTGGCAATGATGGTACGCAATATTTGGAACCCGACACACAACGAAATCCGGACATGGGCATATACCGGGACAAGCCTCCCGCATCCGCATTGGGCGATTACCCTGATCGATTTCAACAATTTGCCGGTCTTAATCGAACTGGCGGGGGACGAGCAGTGCTTTAATCAGTCCTTCTTCGAGAAATGCCTCTATACGTTCACCGGACTGATCATGGAGAAGCATAATTTGCATGAGTTGGCTCGCCTTGAAACTACGCTCGAAGAATTGAGTACATACAAGCAGCCTAAAGCCATCAAGGAATGGGTGGAGTTCTCCCAAGTGATTCTTGGCAAAGAAGATATGAGCGATCCGGTCTGGGAAATGGATTGGACCGCCCGTCAAGTACGTGAATCGCTTATGGAGAGTGAAGCGTAAGTTATGCTCGCGGTACTCGAATAAGACCGGCAGCTTGGACAAGCTGGCCGGTTTTGTTGCGTTATCAGGGAATAATTAGCTGTACGTATCGAAAAATAACATGAAAATACCACTAATCGACCACGTAACATGCGAGATTCGGCTATGGTAAGCTGTTCATACGTGATAGCAGACCTAATGACGAACTAAGGAGTGTACATGATGGCTAAAGCCTACCAATACCCGTTTCAAGATTCTGCGCTGCCGCTCGAAGCCCGTGTCGAGGACTTGGTTTCCCGTCTGACGCTGGAGGAGAAGGTGCAGCTAATGCCGCAATACATGGCTGCCATCGAGCGCCTGCAGATCGGACCTTATAAGCATGGCACGGAAGCCGCTCATGGAATCGCATGGCTGGGCGAAGCGACTTCATACCCGCAGCCGATCGGCCTGGCATGTACGTGGGATACGGATTTGCTTAAGCGGATCGGCTCTGCGATCGGCGACGAAGCGCGCGTATTCTATAAGCGCAATCCGGCGATTAACGGTTTGACCTTGTGGGCGCCGACGGTAGACATGGAGCGCGACCCTCGCTGGGGACGGACGGAAGAGGCATACGGCGAAGACCCTCAGCTGACCGGCGATCTATCCGCGGCGATCGTGCAAGGGATCCAAGGCGATCATCCGTTCTATTTCAAAGCGGTCGCGACGCTGAAGCACTTCTTGGGCAACAACAATGAAGTTGATCGCGGCAGCTGTTCGGCATCGATCGATCCGCGGAATATGAAGGAATATTATTTGAAAGCCTTCGAACCCGCCTTCGTTAAGGGCGGCGCGCAGTCCATGATGACGGCCTACAACTCGATTAACGGAACGCCGGCGCTGCTGCATGAGGACGTCAACCGCGTCGTTAAGGAAGAGTGGGGCATGAACGGTTTCGTCGTCAGCGATGCCGGCGATATGATGGGTATCGTGAATGATCACAAATACTACGCGACTTATGCGGAAGCTGTAGCCGATACGATCAAGAGCGGCGTCGATTCGGTTACCGATGAGTTCGAGGCGGTCTGCAAGGCGATTCGCGAAGCGCTCGAGCAAGGCTTGCTGGCAGAAGCGGATCTCGACCGCGCGCTCAAGAACACGTTCCGCGTGCGTATTCGTCTGGGCGAATTCAACCCGGAGGAGAACCCGTACGAGGCGATCGGCGAGTCGGAGCTGATGCATGAAGAGCATAAGGCCCTATCCCGCGAAGCAGCGGCCAAGTCTGTCGTGTTGCTGAAGAACAACGGGATGCTTCCGCTTCAAGCCAACGCCTTGAACAAGGTTGCAGTCATCGGACCGCACGGGAACATGGTGTACCGCGACTGGTATTCCGGCACTTTCCCTTACAAAGTAACAGCGCTTGCCGCCATTCAAGAGAAGCTGCAGGGTAAGACGGTTGCCTTCAGCGACGGCAGCAACCATGTCTCCTTCACGACTGCAGGCGGCAAGCCGATTGTCGTAAGCGATGGGGAAGAACGCGCGGTTGTAGCCGGAGAAGGCACGCCTGAGGTGTTCCATCTGACGGACTGGGGCTGGAACGCGCATACGTTGATCTCGCAGACGACGGGCAAATACGTCACGACTGCGAGCGATAAGGAAGTAACGGCCAATGCGGACGATATTTGGGGCTGGTTCGTCAAAGAAATCATTAACATCGCGCCTCAAGCCGGCGACGAAGTGAAACTGACGGCATGGAACAAGCACAGCATCCAGCTCGAGTCGGAGAAGCTGGCGGTGTCCGAGCAGTCCGGTGCGGAAGAAGCCTCGCCGCTTAAAGTGCAAGTGGTCAAAGACGGCCTGGCCGAAGCGATCGAAGCGGCCAAAGCGAGTGAAGTCGCGGTCGTCGTAGTCGGCAACCATCCGCTCATCAACGGCAAAGAGGAGATCGACCGTCCGGACCTTACGCTTGCCGCGTCGCAAGAGCGGTTAATCCGCGAGGTTTATGCAGCGAACCCGAACACCGTCGTTGTGGTCGTGGGCAGCTATCCGTTCGCGATCAACTGGGTGCAGGAGCATATTCCGGCGATCGTCTACGTGTCACATGCCGGTCAAGAGTTGGGCAACGCGATTGCCGATGTGCTGTTCGGCGATGCGGCGCCTGCGGGCCGCTTGAACATGACGTGGTACAAATCGGTCGACCAGCTGGACGACTTCATGAACTATGACATCATTAAAGGTAAGCGCACGTACCAATACTTCGACGGTGAAGCGCTGTATCCGTTCGGTCATGGCCTCACGTATGCGGATTTCCGTTACGATAACCTGAAGCTTAGCGCATCGAAAGCAAGCGGCGATGAGCAGATCGAAGTGTCCGTCGATGTAACGAATACGAGTGCTTTTGCCGGCGAAGAAGTGGTACAGCTGTATGTACGGGCAGAAGCTTCGCGCGTTAAACGTCCGATCAAGACGTTGAAGGGCTTCGAGCGTATTCGTCTGGAAGCAGGCGCGACGCGTACCTTAACGTTCAGCTTGCCGATCAAGGAACTTGCTTTCTGGGATGTGACCCGAGATCGTTACTGCGTCGAGTCCGGCGAGTATGCGATTATGGTAGGGCGTTCTTCCGATGATATTCAGCACACGGCGACTTTGAGCGTCGACGGCGAGACGGTACCGCCAAGAGAACTTGCGCAATGGACGCGTGCGGAGAACTTTGACGACTATGCGGGCATCCTGCTCGATGAATCCAAGGAAGGCGGAGCGTGTGTCCGCAGCAGCCAAGACGAAGCTTGGATCTTGTTTAACGACGTAAACTTTGCCGAGGCTAATCGCGTGGCAGAACTGCGTGTCGCATCCGAACAAGGCGGAAGGGTCGAGCTCCGTATTGGCGGTATTCAAGGATTAGCAACGGAAGCGCTGAACGTCCCGGCGGCTGGCGCGCAAGAATGGCAAACGGTGCAAATCAATTTGCCGGCGGCATCCGGTATCGATACGCTTGCTGTTGTCCTACAGGGCGACGTGCGGATCAGCAGCCTTCGTCTTCAAGCTTAAACGTTCGCAATAGAGATAAGCCGACTGGTGATCCGGTCGGCTTATCGTCGTGCAATCCAAGAATAGACGGTAAACAGCGTTCAAGTTGCCTCTGTTTATGGTATAATGGCAAACAGACAAATGGACATGGTTGGTGATGGACAATGGAGAAGATCGTTAGCGAAGCATGCGAAGAAACATGCCAAGGCTCGGAGGCGGATTTGAACACGATACGGGAGCAGCTGGTCTCCGAGCAGGAAGCAGCTTCATTGGCCGATTTATTCAAAGCGTTAGGGGATCCTACACGGGTCAAAATCATCCATGCGCTTCAGCAATGCGAGCTGTGCGTGCATGACTTGACCGAGGTGCTCGATATGGGACAGTCCGCCGTATCCCATCAGCTCCGGCTGTTGCGCAATCTGAGGATCGTCAAGCGGCGGAAGGTCGGGAAGACCGTCTATTATTCGCTGGATGACGAGCATGTCGAGCAGGTATTCCTGCTTACGCTGCAGCATCTTACCCATCGCTGATGAAAGGGTTGGAGATGCCGAAGCTCGGTAATGAACGGCGTGCGCCCCTCATCGTGCTAAGTGCCGCGGTTATTCTGCTGCTGGGGATTGCAGTACTGCTCTTTCGAATGGATGGTGACCGTCCTGGAGGTTACAGCCAATACACGTACGATTCTTTTACCTCCGAGCAGGGCGTAATCCTGCATCTCATGAAGACGTCGCCTGCCAATATCGAGCTCCGCTCGGTTCAGGCGAATGTCGCGGAGACCCCGTATTTTGGCATCAATGGCGGGTTCTTCTACGAAGGCGCGCTCTTGAGCATCGCCGTAATGAATGATCAACCCGTCCATTCGGCTTCCGGTTATGGATCGGGCGATGCGAACGTGAAATATGCGAGGGGAACATTGGTGTGGGATGCGGCGGCTGGGCTGTTCCAGGTGCAAGTCGTCAGCCAGATGTCTGAGCTTGCCGTTCAGGACCGCAAGCAGTACTGGGCCCAGGGAGGGATCAGCATGTCGCTGGGCGATGACGAAGGATGGCGCGAGCAGATCGAGGTTGAGGGGATGCCATTCCCGGACGATAAGCGTCTAAGGACGGCCGCTGTCTTCGATGAGCAAGGCGGGCTGTATCTAATCGTAAGCGAGAACCAGGCGACCGCAGCTGAGTTCAGGCAAGCGATCCGGCAGCTTAGCGGAGCCCGCCATTTCGTGGATGGCGTTTTTCTCGACGGAGATGGTTCATCCCAAATGAAATGTACGGAAGTTCTGCTGCCGGGGGACCGACGTGAAGTCGTCCAGATGATCCGGTTGTTACAGTAGAAGCAACAGTCAACGGAGAGGAAGATCATGAACATGAATGCACAAGCGATTCAAGCTGTAACCGAACAAGAGATCGAAGACGTGTACAAAATTAGAAAGCTGGTCTTCGTGGGGGAACAGGGCGTCTCCGAAGAAGAGGAATATGATGAGCATGAGGACAAGTCCGACCATGTCCTTATCTATTACGAAGGACAGCCGGTAGGCGCAGCTCGCACGCGTGTCGTGGAAGATATGGCCAAGATGGAGCGGGTATGCATTCTTGCCTCCCATCGCAAGCACGGACTTGGCCGCGTAATCATGAACAAGTTGGAAGAAATCGCGAAGGAGAAGGGGCTGAAGAAAGCAAAGCTCCACGCGCAAACGCATGCCGAGCCTTTCTACGAGAAGCTGGGTTACAAGCGCGTCTCGGACGTGTTCTATGAGGCGGACATCCCTCATGTGGCGATGGTCAAACCGCTCTAGGCATTCTAGGGCATATATTAAGTTTATAAAGAGGCTTTCGTCCACGAGACGAAGGCCTTTTTGCTTTGATGGCAGAAGGTCATCGGTTAACATCCGAACATTCCGTTAGAAAATCGAAATCCATCCTTGAATTAATGTCATATAATATAACATATATATTGATTAAACGGATCGATTGCTCTAATATGTAAGAAATAATCACATTGAGCTGGGTTGTACATCCAAATTCATGAACAAGGGTTCGCAATATATCCTTCATTCTTATACGCATAGCGGTGGTAAGGGGGGCATGGCATGGATATCTACAACATTCTGCATGCTGTACGAACAGATCGCCAGCCGTCTGTACTGGCAACGATCATCGAGGTTGAAGGGCATTCTTATCGGAAGTCCGGAGCGAGCATGCTCTTCCGTCTGGCCGATGAACCGATCGGCAGCATTAGTCCAGGGTGTCTGGAGGCGGACCTGAAGGAACGAATCGCCGAGGTCTGGACTACGGGGACGCCGCAGCGCGTCTTCTATAACATGAATGCCGATGAGGATGCCATCTGGGGCGAAGCGGTAGGGTGCGGCGGTCGCATTACGGTACTACTCGAGGCTGTGCAAGGAGAGCTCAGGGAGAAGCTGACGTGTCTTCATGATAAGCTCGCGGTCGGCGAGAGCGTCATGCTGGAGCGCAATTTCGACGAAGATCACGTAGGTTATTCCATTCAATCGGCTAGCCGGATAACGGCTGTCCAACAATATGGCTGCACGGTGTTCCGTCCTCAGCGAAGAGTGTTGCTCTTCGGCGCAGGCGAGGACTCCAGACCGATCTATGAACGGCTAAGGCGGGTCGGTTTTCAAGTCCTGGTAACCGATTGGAGAGCCGGATTGCTTACGGAATCACGGTTCCCGGGAGCTGCCTTGATGGCGGGATCTCCGGAAGAGATCGTTCTGCAAGCGGGCATCGGAAAAGCGGATTACGCCGTGATCACGAGCCATCAGCTCATGTATGACCGCGCTATGTTGGCTGCCTTGCTGCCGATTGAACCGGAATATATCGGGATCATCGGTTCTCGGAGAAGGATCGAAATGTTGTTCGATGGCCTAGGTAGAGGTACCCCGAATGCTGCGAATATTCATGCCCCGATCGGCTTGTCGATCGGCGCAGAAGGGCCGGAAGAAATCGCGATCAGCATTGCGGCAGAGTTGATTGCTGTACGGGCAGGAAGAGGCAAGACATTACTGTACGGAGGTGGCAGCCATGAAGATAGCGGGTCTGTATCTGGCAGCAGGCGGGAGCAAGAGAATGGGCGAGCCCAAACTGTCGCTCGAGTTGTCGCCCGGCGTTACGCTCGGTAGCCGCGGACTGCGCGAGATGTGGGGTTGCGGGCTTAGCCAGTTGGTGGTAGTCGTCCGTCCGGAAGATCCGCTGCTGTGGCTCTGCGACAAAGAGGATGCGCGAGCCATGCTGCCAAAGCTTAGCATTGCGCCCTGCCGCGATGCTCACCTTGGCATGGCGCACTCGCTGCGGGCGGGTCTGCAGGCGCTCGAAGCCGACCCGCCGGATGCCGTGCTCATCGCCCTGGCCGATCAGCCATTCGTGTCTTCCCTTCAGCTTCGCCGGCTGATCAAAATTTTCAACGGTTCGCCGCAATTGGATTACGTGGCGTCCGGCAAGGGACAAACGCCGATGCCTCCAGCCATTCTCAGCCGCTCGATATTCCCTGTCCTGAACGGATTGGAGGGCGATGAAGGGGCCAGAGGCATTTTTCGAAATCCGGATTATCGCGGCGCGATCGCGCGCTTTGCGGCGGAATGGTCATTCGTGGATGTCGATACGCAGGAAGACCTGCAGCATGCCAGAATGCTGTGGCAAGCGATCCAGAATAGCGCCAGGAACGGCACTTATGCATGATGGCCTATTGTCTCACCTCTTAGATAGGCATCGTGCACAATGAGCATTTGGGAATTTAGAACGCCTCCCAATTTTCGTGTTAGATATATTGACGTAATCATGACATGAACGCTATAGTTTAGCTACACCACATGATCAAGCGCACGAACAAAGAGGAATTGGGGAGGAATCATATGGAACATCGTAAACCACTGTGGATGGCTGGGCTGGCATTACTCATCATGGTTGTCTTCGCGCTTGCGGGCTGTTCGAGCAACGGCAACGGCAATTCGGGGACGGAAACCGCGAACGCGACTGCGAATGCGACGGATGGAGCTACGACAGTCTCGAATGCGACCGCATCCGAGAAGAAAACGCCGCGTGTCGCCTTTGTCTACATCGGACCGCCGGGCGATGGCGGCTGGACTTTCCAGCACGATGAAGGACGCAAATACATGGAAGAACAAACGGGGATCAAGGCCGATACCGTGGAGAACGTTCCGGAGAGCGCCGACGCGGAGCGCGTAATCACGGAGTTGGCCCAGAACCACGATATTATCTTTACGACCAGCTTCGGCTACATGGACTATACGCTTAACGTGGCGAAGAAATTCCCTGACGTCGTGTTCGTACACTGCGCGGGCTACAAGACGAACGACAATATGGGCACGTACTTCGGCAAGAACTACGAAGCGAGTTACTTGAGCGGCATCGCGGCTGGCAAGATGACCAAGAACAATCAGATCGGTTACGTCGGAGCGTTCCCGATCCCGGAAGTCATCTACAACATCAATGCCTTCACCCTCGGTATTCAGAGCGTGAATCCGGATGCGAAAGTATCGGTCGTATGGTCGAATACTTGGTTCGATCCGACGACTGAGCGCCAAGCGGCAGTAAGTTTGCTTGATCAAGGCGCGGACGTCCTCATGGCTTACCAGGATTCGCCGGCAACGATTCAGGCGGCTGCAGAACGCGGAGCAATGGCTGGCGGCAATGACTCGGATATGTCTCGCTATGCGCCTGAGGCTTATTTGACGAATCCGACATGGAACTGGGGTCCTTATTACACGAAAGTCGTAAAGGCGGTTCAGGACGGTACATGGACGAATGAACCATACATGGGCGATCTGAAGGATGGCATGGTCGGCCTTGCGTCGCTGGGCCAGAACGTTCCTGACGATGTGAAGCAGCTTGTGGAGGATGCGAAGGCCAAAATCCTAAGCGGCGAGCTGAACGTGTTCAACGGATCGATCATCGATCAGACCGGCGCCGAGAAGCTCACAGCCGGTGAAACGATGGAGCTTGCGGACATCCTCGCGATGAACTGGTTCGTGAAAGGCGTCGAAGGCACAATCCCGCAGTAATAGTCGGAAAATTGCGAACACATTCATATCCAACCATTAACAAATCCCTTACTATAAGGGATTTGTTGCTTATCATCCGCTTCTTGCTTGTGAGAGAAGCGCAATAAACCTTACGGCGGGGTTAAGGAGGAAACGGAATGAGCGAGATACCATCGGTCGATATGCGGTCGATCGTCAAAACCTTCGGTCCGGTCGTCGCCAATGACCAGGTCGATTTTACCGCCAGGACCGGAGAGATCCATGCGCTGCTCGGCGAGAACGGCGCGGGCAAAAGCACGATGATGTGCATGTTATCCGGCGTCTATCGCCCGACGAGCGGAGATATTTTCATCCACGGCAATAAGGTCAAGATCAAATCGCCCAAGGATGCGATGAAGCAGGGGATCGGCATGGTATTCCAGAACTTCCGGCTCGTTCAGACATTAACGGCCGCGGAGAATATCGTGCTCGGCGAACGTTCTTCCTTCTGGCGCGGACCGGGTTGGATGAAGAACAAGCAAGAGGAGATCGAAGCGATTGCCGACCGGTTCGGGTTGCCGTTCCCTGTAGATCGCCCCATCTGGCAGCTGTCCGTCGGCGAGCAGCAGCGGGTCGAAATCGTTAAGACGCTTTACCGCGGGGCGGATATTATCATTCTGGATGAGCCGACCTCGGTACTTACGCCAGGTGAAGTGGAGCAGCTGTTCTACACGTTGCTTCATATGAAAGCCGAGGGGAAATCCGTCATTATGACGACGCATAAATTGAAGGAAGTGATGGCGGTATCGGACCGGATCTCCGTTATGCGCAAAGGCAGGATGCTGCATACGCTCGATAAGCAGGAGACCGATGAACGGGAACTGGCCAGGTTGATGGTCGGAAAAGAAGTTGCGGCAATCCGTCCGGAAGCGAGCGGCCGCAAGCCGGCAAGCGGCATCATGCTGGATGTGAAAGGGCTGGACGTATTCGCGGATCACGGCCGGAAGGCGCTCGATCAGCTAGAGCTGCGAGTGCAGGCGGGCGAGATCGTGGGCGTGGCCGGCGTCGCTGGGAACGGACAACGGGAGTTGGCGGAAGTATTGACGGGCTTGCGCAGCTGGAAGAACGGTGCGATCACATTCGCCGGCGGCGAGCTGAAGAACGGCTCTGTTCGCGGCGCGATCGAGGCGGGCATCGCCCATGTGCCCGAGAATCGGATGAAGAGCGGACTGGCGGGCAGCCTTGGCGCGGTCGATAACCTGCTGTTCAAATCCTACCGCAGCGATGAACGGTCAACGTTTGGCTTCCTGCGCAGCAAGTCCAATAAAGTCTGGTCGCAATCGTTGGTGGAGCAGTTCGACGTGAAGACGCCGGATTTGGATACGCCGGTAAGATCGCTCTCCGGCGGCAATCAACAGAAGCTGCTGTTCGCCAGGGAAATCAATCAGGAGCCGAAGCTCATGGTTGCCGTCCATCCGACGCAAGGGCTTGATGTCGGCGCGACCGAAGGCGTTCATAAGCTCCTGCACGAGTTGAGGGACAAGGGCAGCAGCGTATTGTTGATCTCGGAGGATCTAGACGAAATCTTGCAGCTGGCCGACCGGATTCTGGTCATCTACGGAGGCCGAATCGTCGGCGAGGTGAGCCAGACCCAAGCGGACCGCGAACAGATCGGCATGTGGATGGCGGGCATGCAAGGCGAGGAGGAGGCAGCAGGATGAGTGATCAACCTATACCGACAACAGCCGTTCCCACGAATCCGGAGGGTAAGCCGGCAGCGAAACTGCGGCTGAGGCTCGAGATTGAACGCAACCCTTCCGGCCAAGGCAATCCGTGGTGGATGACGATCGTTTCGATTATCCTCGCCCTCGTATTCTGCGGCATCTTCATTGCGTTGAATGGCATGAACCCGATCACCGTCTATGCCAAAATGCTCCGCGGCGCATTCGGAACGTCCTTCGGGTTTACGGAAACGCTCGTTAAAGCGATTCCGCTCTTGCTCTGCGGACTTGGCGTCTCGATCGCTTATCGGATCTCGGTCTGGAACATCGGCGCGGAAGGCCAATTCGTGATCGGCGCGATGGCGGCGACGGCGGTAACGGTCTATTGGCCGAACTTACCGGCATATGCAGCTATCCCGACGATGATTGTGCTCAGTATCGTTGCCGGGGGCATCTGGGGTCTGCTGACTGCGATTCCGAAGACGCATTTTCAAGTAAACGAACTGATCACTTCCCTAATGCTGAACTATGTGGCTCTGTTGGCGCTCGATTATGTCGTATTCGGACCGTGGAAGGATCCGCAAGGATTTAATTTCCCCGGTACGCCGATGTTTACGGAGACGCAGTCGCTGCCGGTGCTTGGCGATACCAGGCTTCACTTCGGTCTCGTGTTTGCGGTCATCGCGATCATCGTCTATGCGGTCATGATACGTTATACGCGCTGGGGCTATGAGCTGCGGTTGATCGGCGCGAACGCAGAAGCGGCGCGGAACGCGGGGATCGGGATCAAGAAACATATTCTGGTCGTCATGCTCATTAGCGGCGGCTTGGCTGGTCTGGCCGGCATGAGCGAGGTTTCCGGCGTGACGCATCGATTAATGTACGGCATCTCGCCAGGTTACGGCTATACCGCGATCATCGTCGCATGGCTTGCGAGATTGAATCCGATCGGTCTCGTCATTTCTTCCGTGCTCTTCGCGGGCCTTATTGTCGGCGGTTACAGCGTCCAGACGATCGGCCTGCCGTCCTCCATCTCGGAGATGATCCAAGGATCCATTCTATTCTTCCTGATCGCGGGAGCGACGATCGGCAAAATTCGAATCAAGAGAAGCGCCTGAGAGGAGCGGTGACGCATGGATTTGTTCACGCAGTTATTGGTTGCGGCCGTATCTTCCGGCACGCCGCTGTTGTTCGCCACGCTAGGCGGGATTCTGATCGAGCGCTCTGGCATTATTCAGCTCGGTGCCGAAGGGCTTATGCTCATGGGGGCAGTGACCGCTTGTTTGACCTACTTAAATACGGAAAGTCTTCCGATTACGCTGCTGGCGGTGTTCGCCGTATGTGCGCTGCTTGGCGTGCTTCACGCTTTCCTCACCGTCACGCTACATGCCAATCAGATCGTCTCCGGTTTAGCCATGACGATGTTCGGATCCGGGTTCAGCGCCTACCTGGGCAAATCGGTGAGCGGCACGCCGCTGCCGATGTCCGTGCCGAAGCTTCATCTGCCCTGGATCGAGAACGTTCCGGTGATCGGCGACCTGTTCGGCAGGCTCGATATGCTGACCTGGTTCAGCTTCCTGCTCGTAATCGTCATGCATCTGTTCATCCACCGCACCTCATGGGGACTTCATATGCGGGCTATCGGCGATAACCCGTCGACAGCAGATGTAATGGGGATTCACGTGCAGGCGTTCCGTTACGGCTACGTCATCGTCGGCTCCATGCTGATTGGCTTGGCGGGGGCGGATCTGCTGCTGGTCTATTCGCCGACCTGGATTGAGGGCATGACCGCAGGACGCGGCTGGATTGCTGTCGCGCTGATTATTTTCGCCAGATGGAATCCGCTTCGAGCGCTGTTCTGTGCGTACTTCTTCGGCGCTCTGGATACGCTCGGCTTCCGGATTCAATTGATAACGAGCCACATACCGCCGTATTTTCTCAAAATGATTCCGTATATCTTAACGATCCTCGTGCTGATGGTCCTCGGCTACCGCAATCGCAACAAGCCGTCCGGATCTCCTGAAGCATTAGGCGTTCCTTATATTCGCGAACAACGATTCTAATCCACGGGAGGGGATCTTAGCATGACTGTTTTGCAACATGATGACGGGGTTTCCTCCGTATGGCGGCCGCTCGACGCGGCCGAGGCATGGCAGCTCAAGCGAGCTTATGGCGACGATGCCGTCTATACGGCTGGCAGCACGCTGCTGCGAACGCAGTGGGAAGCGGGAACGGCCCGGATTCCCCGTCATATGGTCGATCTAAGCCGAATCGCGTCCTTCCAAGGCATTCGCCGACAGCAGCATGAAGTGATCGTGGGATCCATGGCAACGTTGGCGGAACTTCGCAGGAATCCGGATATTCACGCGATGTTCCCGTTGTTGACGGAAGCGGCACGCAATATAGCGGCGCCTTCGATCCGCAATCTAGCGACGATCGGCGGGAATATCGGATCGCTTATCGGCGACACGATTCCGGCGCTCGTCATCTATGAAGCTGAACTGATCTGGTTCGATGGGCAGCAGCCGGCCGCGCAACCGATCTTGGATTGGCTGGAATCGCTGGATTCGCCATCGTCGTCTGAACGGTTGTTGATGCAGATCCGGTTGCCGTTTCCTATAAGCGACTCGCCTGACGGCAGCACCGAGGCATCCGAATATCGTCCCATTGCGTTCTATCAGAAAGTCGGCCGGCGAGAAGTATTCACCCCTTCGGTCGTTACCGTCGCTATGCAAGCCTTGCTGGACGAAACTGGCCGGTTCACCGAGGTGCGCCTGGCGGCAGCTGGCGGTCAGACGCGCGCCGCTAGACTTGAGCGCGCCGAATCGGTGCTATTGGACCGCGAGCTGACGCCGGATCTGCTGGCCGAACTCTACCCCGTAATTCTCGACGAATATTCGCCGAAGGGCGATCCATTCGCCTCCGCTGATTACCGGAAGTCAACCGCAGCCAATATCATCGCCGCCGAGCTGTGGACAGCATGGAACCAGCGAACATGGAAGGAGTGAGAAGTATGGGATTAAACCGGAGTGCGAGCGGAGAACGTTGGCGCGTAAGACCCGATGGGCCGGCTAAAGTGACGGGGGCTCTTGCCTATCTGACCGACATGAAGGCGTCTGGGATGCTGCACGGACGCGTATTGCGGAGTCCTCATCCTTTTGCCAGAATTATAGATATCGATACAACGAAGGCCGCCGCGTTGCCCGGCGTGCATGCCGTACTGACCTATAAGGACGTGCCGGGACTGAATGCATACGGTATCGCGGTTCAAGATCAGCCCGTCTTGTGCGAGGATTACGTCCGTTATGTCGGCGACGCCGTGGCTACCGTAGCAGCGGATACGCCGGAATTGGCGGAGCGGGCATTGTCTCTCATCGAAGTTGAGTATGAGGTGCTTCCGATCGTCGATGATCCTGAAACGGCATTAGAGGAAGGAGCCCCGCAGCTCCATCCGCACGGGAACGTCTTGCATCGCGCAGGCTATAAGGCAGGTGAGGCTGACTCGGCCTTTGCAACTTGCGCGCATATAATAGAAGAAACTTATACGACGCCAAGACAAATGCACACTTATATGGAGACGGAAGGCGGGCTGTTTGTACCCGAAAAAGACGGGCGGCTTACTGTATACGCGCCGACGCAGCACGGCTTGATGGACCGGCTCCAGCTTTCTCGAATCTTGGCGAAGCCGCAGCAGGAGATCCGCGTCGTATCCAGTCCGATCGGCGGTTCCTTCGGCGGCAAGGATGAGCTGAATATTCAGCCTTATGGCGCGCTGCTCGCGTTGTATACGAAGCGCCCGGTACGGATCCACAATTCCAGATGGGAGTCCGTCCGCGCCGGGTTGAAGCGGCATCCGATGCGAATCGCGATGAAAACCGGCGTCTCGGAAGAAGGGCGACTGCTAGCGCATCAAGTACGAATCGTCGCAGACACTGGGCCCTATGCGACATTAGGCGCTGAGGTCCTGAATTTTGCGGTGGAGCATGTCATTGGTCCATATCGCTACGCGAATCTCGATGTGGACAGCGTTTCCGTTCATACGAACAACGGCATGTCGGGCGAATTTCGCGGCTTCGGCGGCAATCAGGCGATCTTTGCGCTGGAAGGGCAAATGGACCGGCTTGCCGAGCGGCTCGGGATGGACCCTTGGCAATTCCGGAGACTTAATATGAGGCAGCAGCACGATCCTGGGCCGTTCGGCCATCCAATCGCGCAGACGAATGGAGCGGAACAGGTGTGGGCTGCGCTGGAAGAATCCTCATTATGTGCCGAACGCGATACGAGCGGCGATACGGCGACCACTCCGCCTTGGATCAAAACGGGGACGGGAGCAGCTTTCGTCATGCATGGCGCAGGGCTCGGGTTTGGCATTCCCGACCCGGCTGGCGGCCGTCTTCAACTAGCGGCTGACGGCAAGATCGAGGTGCTGTTCGGTTATGAGGAGTTCGGCCAAGGGCTCATCGCTACGCTTGAGCTGATGATGATCGAGGAATTCGGCCTGTCAGCGGACGACTTCCGCATCATGATCGGGGATACGGACATTGTGCCGGACAGCGGCTCAAGCACGGCATCGCGGGCGACCAGCATGATGTGGAAATCGCTTCAGCGTATGCGCGATCCGTTCCGCCAACATATTCTTGCCACGGCCGCGAAAAGGCTCGAGTGTGAAGCGAAGCAGCTGATCATGGGAAGCGGGGGCATCCGCAGCAAGCAGCAGCCGGATAAGCTGTTACTATCGTATCTAGAACTGGCCGCTTTCTCCGACGAACCCGTCGTGGTAGAGACCAACTTTATATTTCCTGCTCCGGATACGAAGAGAGTCGGCGCGCATCTGCTGTACACCTACGCCGCAGTCGCGGTTCAGGTAGAGGTGAACACGTTGACCGGCCGTGTCCGCGTCATTGACCAATTCCATGCGGTTGCCGCAGGTCCGGTCATGAACCCGCAAGGCTACCTGGGCCAAATTGAGGGCGGCAGCAGCATGGCGCTCGGATACACCCTCACGGAAAAAGCGGTTATGGAACAGGGCCAATATATGACGAAAAACTTGGATACCTATCTGATCCCGACGATCGCGGAATCGACTGGACGGTTCGAGGTCGTGCCGATTGAAGATTTGCCTGAAGGTGATGAGCATGGTCCAAGAGGCGTCGGCGAGATCGGTTCGGTAGGGTTGGCGCCCGCCATCGCGGAGGCCGTCTATCAGGCAGTGGGCAAACGGATTACGAAGCTGCCGATCGATCCGAAAGAGCTGCAAGAGATACCGAGTTTTATGGGGAAGGCGGTGAGGAACGGATGAGTGAACGTACGCCAGCAGAAGGGATTCGGGCAGTGGGGCTATCGTGCACGGTGAATGGGGTTCCTGCCGAACTTGATGTCGCGCCGAACAAGCGGCTTCTTCATATACTGCGGGACGATCTGGATCTTACGGGGACCAAACGTTCCTGCGAGATTGGCCGCTGCGGCGCATGCATGGTGCTCGTGGACGGCAAACCGGTCAACTCCTGCTTGACGATGGCCTATCAGTGCGATGGCCGTTCCGTCACGACGATCGAAGGCATAGCGGACGCGGATCGGCTTGATCCGATACAGCAGGCTTTCCTCGAGGAAGGCGGATACCAATGCGGATATTGTACGCCGGGGATGGTCATTTCGGTCAAAGGGCTGCTCAGCGTCACGCTTGATCCCACCGACGAAGAGATCGAGGAGGCTTTGTCCGGCAATCTGTGCCGCTGTACCGGCTATGGCGGCATTCTCCGCTCGGTGAAGAACGTGATCGCCAAATACAAAGAAGGCTATTAGAAATATTTAATCACATTAATAGGTTCTAAGAATCGCCTCCTGGGCGGTTGGCATGTGCTAGAATCGGTCTCGTGCTGGTGACTAGCTATCCAGCTGCTGCACGACTACACATTCAGGAGGCTATTCATGAACATGCTTAAACGAACGATCGCCATGCTGATGCTTGGTATGATGATCACAACGGCAGTAACGGTCGACCGCCAAGCCCAAGCGGCTTCTCCGGCAACATTGAAGCTCGGTATGGTCAGCCAAGACGTACCGGATCTTCAATACAGGCTGCAATTATTAGGCTACTATCCCGTAACCATCGGGACTAAATTTACGATATCCACGCAGGTGGCGGTTCGCCACTTTCAGCGCGATTACGGCCTGCCGGTTGATGGTCTCGTAGGTGCCTCTACCTGGGCTACATTGAAGAAGTATACCGTGAGCAAGCCGGAGTTGGCGAAGATCGCGCGCACGGTCTACGGCGAAGCCAGAGGCGAGAGCTATCTGGGTCAAGTGGCGGTAGGAGCGGTCATCATGAACCGGCTGGCGTCCCCGTTGTTCCCGAATACGGTTACGGACGTGATCATGGAACCTTACGCGTTCACCGCCGTGGCTGACGGCCAATATTGGCTGATTCCTGATCAGACGGCATTCCAGGCCGCGCGTCAAGCGGTCCGGGGCTATGATCCGACGAAGAACGCTTTGTTCTATTACAATCCGAAGACGGCGACTTCGACGTTCATGAACGACCGAGCGGTAACTACGGTTATTGGCGCTCATGTGTTTACGAAATAATGATGAGAAGATCCGCTAATCCGACGATTAGCGGATTTTTTTGTTATCGCTCCCATTTGCTGCAACATCTGGCTAATGGCTTTCGTTTAGAGGATATCGATGAACGAATGGCGATTGCTGCCATTCATTCCTTTTTCAAACGATGCCAGGGGAGAGGATGCGTATGAGGAAGTGGTTCATTGGATTACTTGCAGCTGTCATGCTAGTTTCAGGAGGTTCAGCTGCAGCCGCGCATAACGGCAATGGCAATGGTAATGGCGGCGGCAAAGGGAATGGCAACGGGCATGGCAAGCAATACTCCAAGTATTGTCAACAAGTGCTCGCTTCGCTCAACGAAGCGCTAGCTAAGGCGAACAACGAGAAGTCGAAGGAAGCGATCCGGAAGTATATCGCGTCCGTCACCGCGCAATGCGATGGTAAGTCGGATCAAGGGCTGACCGATGACAAGCGCGTGCAGAAGGACAAGGAGCAATTGCAAGTCCGCTATCGCAGCGGCGATTCGGTGAATAAAGTAACCGGACCTGTCGTCTTGGTCGTGAAAGGACAGTATGGCTCTACGATCAGCTGGAAGTCTTCTGCATCAAGCGTTATATCCGATAATGGGCTTACGGTCATGCGCCAGAGCAAGGATACGAAAGTGACTCTAACAGCGACGATCAAATATAACAAAGCCGTTCAGACCAAGTCTTTCGTCTTGACGGTCAAAGCTGCCGATCAGACCGATGCGCAGCGGGTAGCCAAAGATAAAGCGGCGCTGAAAATCGAATTCAATGGCTCTGACAACATCAACTCGGTCACGCAGCCGCTCAAGTTGCTGCCGACTAAAGGGCAATACGGCTCCACGATCAAATGGTACTCCGGTGACCCGAATACGCTGTCTGCCGATGGCAAAACGGTGAAACGCCCTTCGGCGGGCGAGGGCGATGCCATCATCCCGCTTACGGCCGTGCTCCAGAGTGGCAACGCAGTCGAAGTGGTTACGTTCAAGGTGACCGTTAAGGCACAGCTGCAAGACGCGAACCGCGTATCGGCCGACAAAGCGGCGCTCGAGATCGATTTTGCCGGAACGGACAATGCATCACGAGTGACGCGTCCGCTTGACAACCTGCCGGTTAAGGGCGTCAATGGCTCCGCGATCGTCTGGACCTCGAGCATGCCGAGCGTATTGTCTAACGACGGGAAGACGCTACATCGGCCGGCTAAAGGGGAACCCGATGTCACGGTGTTATTGACGGCCATCATTACGTCCGGATCGGCTTCCGATGTTAAAATTTTCGTTTTGACCATAAAAGCGGATCTGTCTAACGCGGAGAAAGTCGCGGCTGACAAAGCAGAGCTCCAAATCACATTCGCTTCCGACAATTCGGCCAATTCGGTCACCAAGCCGATTACGCTGCCGTCCAAAGGCGCTTACGGAAGCACCATCACCTGGTATTCGAATTCGCCTGGCATTATATCGGATAACGGCAAAACCGTGAACCGGCCCGCCGACGGCGAAGGGGATGCGAAGGTAACGATGATGGCATTCGTCACCTATGACGGCGTGTCAGACCTGAAGACGTTTACGCTGACGGTTAAAGAAAAGTAGAAGGGCAATAACAAGGGACCGCGGTACATTCGCCGTGGTCTTTTTGTTTAGTCCGGTCGTTGCTTCGAATAAAGCATGAGTAAAGTTGCGTCAGAGAAGGGAGTTGCATTCTTTTTCGAATATTGTTACACTATTATAGTATGTTACTTAAGATTAGGAGGTTTTATCATGTCTAATGATTTTCTGCAGTCCATTAAGTCGCGCCGTACATACTATGGCATCGGTAAAGAGGTAATCGTTCCGGAAGCACGCATTCAAGAGATTGTCCAAGAAGCGGTGAAGTATACGCCATCTTCGTTCAATTCGCAGAGCGCTCGTGTAGTTGTTCTGTTCGGCGAGCAGTCGGACAAGCTGTGGGATCTGACGACGGAGACGCTTCGCAAACTGATCAACAATGACGAACAATTCGCATCCACTGCGCAACGTATGGCTGGTTTCCGCAGCGGTTACGGCACTGTCCTTTACTTCGAAGACCAAGAGGTAGTTAAGGGTCTGCAAGACGCGTTCCCAAGCTACAGCGACAACTTCCCGATCTGGTCCAACCAATCCTCGGGCATGCTGCAATTCGTGATCTGGACAGCGCTTGAGCTGGAAGGACTTGGCGCTTCGCTGCAACACTACAATCCGCTGATCGACGAGCAAGTTCAGAAGGAATGGAATATTCCAAGCAGCTGGAAGCTGATCGCTCAGATGCCTTTCGGTAATCCGACCGCTCAACCGGGCGACAAAGAATTCAAGCCGCTTGAAGAGCGCGTGAAATTTTTCAGCTAATTAACGGAAATACTATATAGACAGCACAAAAGCCGGGCACCCTAATAAGGGACCCGGCTTTTTCGTCGGTAATAATCAGATAGAAATACGTTCACGGTCGCAAGACCATGCTGCTTCAGATATCTATACGGAAAGCGCTGAGGATTCGCGCGTGACGAAATTTAGCAGGTGCCGTTCTTTCTCTTGAGAGAGAGGCCCGCTGTTATCGAATACCATAATCGAGGAAGCAGGGATGTTCCAGTTGATCTCCGGTACGAAATCTACGCGTTTCTTGAAGTCGTCCCAATGGTCAAGCTTCCATTGATCGCGGATCGTCTGTCGTTCTACGATTCGCGTCTTCTGCAGTTCCAGATCCGTTAACGTCACGACGACGACTTTGACGTCGACTTGCTCTTGCGTCAAGCCTGCGGTTGACAAGACTTCCTCGAGCCATTGCTTGTTTTTCAGTTCGGCCGTGAAAGGGGAGATCATGAATACGTTTTGTCCCGCGGCCAAATTTTCGATACATACGTCTTTGGTCGTATCATATTCTAAATCCCGGAGATGCTGTTTGTAGAAATCAGAATCCCGGTCGTTGGGATCAAGTCCGTTCGTCTCCAGGAATTTCTCGACGAAGCGGCCGCCGACCGTATCGCGGTCAAGGAATGCGGCGGGAATTTGTTTGGACAAGATGCGTGCTACGGTTGTTTTGCCTGTGCCGGCAACACCTACGAAGAAAATCAATTTTTGCAAGTTAGTAATGCCTCCATGATGTTAGTGTTCCATTATATTAACACGAACATTATGAACCTACCAGCAATAGGAACACGTAAAAGTACAATCCATCTTATTTCGAGATGAATTACATCTAAGCTTACTATTTGTATTACAGCTTGCTTTTCTTTACGATGGTATCATGCGTTAATGTAACGTTTACTTAACAGATAAAGAATAGAGAATTACCGCTCCATCTTCTAACGTATGAACATTTGGATATGAGAAACGAAAGAAACAAAGATCAAAAGTTGTGTACGTAACACAATGCGGAGGTTAACAGGCATGACGGTCAATTCATCGAATCGCCAGTCGCCCTGGCAATTGTACTATGGCCCTAATATGGGTTACATCCAGGAGCAATACGAGCTTTATACGAAAGATCCGGCTGCTGTAGACGCATCCTATCAGGAAATGTTCAAGCAATGGGGACCGCCACCGGCTGACGAGGGTGTACAGGTTTCCGCTGCGGGCACAGTTCCGGCAACAGCCGCAAGTGCTGTTCCAGACCCGGCTTACATCAAGAAGCTGGTCGACGCAGGCAAGCTTGTCGTCAACATTCGTACTTACGGCCATTTGGCTGCGAATATCTATCCGCTCGGCAATGACACGGCGACGGATACCCGTCTCTTGGAGCCGGAGACATACAACCTGACGCGCGAAGACCTGATGGCTTTCCCGGCAACATTGATCTGGGAAGATGCACCTGAATCCGTTAAGAACGGATGGGATGCTATTCAGGAGCTTAAGCGTGTCTATACGCAATCTTTCGCATTTGAATTTGGACATGTGCACGCGGAAGACGAGCGCACGTGGCTGAACCGTCAAGCCGAATCGGGCATGGCCGGCAAGCCGCTCACAACCAAAGAACGCATCGATCTATTGAAACGTTTATTCGAAGTCGAGAACTTCGAGACTTTCCTGCACCGTACATTCGTCGGCCAGAAGCGCTTCTCCGTCGAAGGCAACGACGTCCTCATACCGATGCTCGACGAGATCGTTCGCGAGGTTGCGCACGATGGCGCGAAGAACATCCTGATGGGGATGGCGCATCGCGGACGTTTGAACGTGCTGGCTCACGTTCTTGGCAAACCGTACAGCAAGATTTTTTCCGAGTTCCTGCACGCTCCGCATAAGGAACCTTCCGAAGGTTCTGCAGGCATTAATTTCGGATGGATGGGCGATGTGAAGTACCACCTCGGTGCACACCGTTCCATTAAGGCCGGAGAGACGATCGAGACCCGCATTACGCTTGCGAACAACCCGAGCCACTTGGAATACGTGAATCCGGTCGTTCAAGGCTTCACGCGCGCGGCTCAAGATGACAGAACGAAAGCCGGCTATCCGGAAGCGGACTTCGGTGCTGCGGCTTGCGTCGTTATGCATGGCGACGCGGCGTTTGCCGGCGAAGGTATCGTCGCGGAATCGCTTAACTTCAAGAAACTGATCGGCTACGAGAATGGCGGTACGCTTCACATTATCGTCAACAACCGGATCGGCTTCACGACGGAGAGCAGCGACTCGCGCTCGACCTATTACGCAAGCGATCTGGCCAAAGGCTTCAACATTCCGATCGTCCACGTCAATGCGGATGATCCGGAGGCATGTCTGGCCGTTATCCGCATGGCTTGCGAATATCGCCAGAAGTTTAAGAAAGACTTCCTCATTGACCTTGTAGGCTACCGCCGCCATGGTCACAATGAGAACGATGATCCGGATGTTACGCAGCCGCTCTTGTACCGCAAGCTGCGCAACCATCCGACGGTCAGCAATTTGTACGCGGAAAGCTTGAAGACGAGAGGCTTTATCGATGCGGACTCCGTTGAACGACTGAAAGCTGAAGTGGTATCGGTGCTGCAAGCTTCCTTGGATGAAGCCAAGAAAGCAGGCGAGGCTGCTGCGGGAACCAAGCCAGCTCCAGCCAACACGCCGGAAACGACAGTAAGACGCCGTTCGGCTACGACGACGACATCCGTTCCGCTTCCGAACTTGAAGGCGATCAACGATGCGATGCTGAAGTGGCCTGCGAGCTTTAACATCTATAGCAAGCTGGAGCGCATTCTCAAACGTCGCGCGACAATGCTGGATGAAGGCGGCAAGGTAGATTGGGGCCATGCTGAAGCATTGGCATTCGCAACGATTCTCGCGGATGGCAAGCCAATTCGTCTGTCCGGACAAGATTCGGAGCGCGGCACGTTCGCTCACCGCAATATTGTCATGCACGATACGCAGACTGGCGAATCGTACTGTTCGTTACACACGATCCCGCAAGCGAGGGCTACCTTCGCAGTATATAACAGCCCGTTGTCCGAGGAATCGGTATTGGGCTTCGAATATGGCTACAACGTCTATTCCCCTGAGACGCTTACGATCTGGGAAGCGCAGTTCGGCGATTTCGCGAATGCCGCACAGGTTGTATTCGATCAGTTCATCTCTTCCGGCCGGGATAAGTGGTCCGAGTATTCTAGCTTGGTGATGCTGCTTCCGCACGGCTACGAAGGTCAAGGACCAGAACACTCGAGCGCACGTCTGGAGCGTTTCCTCCAGATGTCGGCTAACGATAATTGGACTGTAGCTAACCTGTCGTCCGCCGCACAGTATTTCCATCTGCTGCGCCGTCAAGCTGCATTGTCCGATACCGTCGATGCGAAGCCGCTGATCATGATGTCGCCTAAGAGCTTGCTGCGTAATCCGCGTGTTGCTTCGGATCCGTCGCAGTTCAGCGAAGGTTCGTTCCAGCTTGTACTTGAGCAGCCAGGACTCGGCACTAAACCGGAAGCGGTTGAGCGTCTGATCTTCTGCAGCGGCAAAGTCGCGATTGACCTCGACACTGCGATCGAGACGATTCAAGACGATCTGAGCTGGGTGCACATTGCACGGATCGAACAATTGTACCCGTTCCCTAAAGTCGAGGTAGAACGTATCATCAGCCGTTTCCCGAATCTGAAGGAAATCGTATGGGTGCAAGAAGAGCCGCAGAACATGGGCGCATGGAACTATATGCAGCCGCGTCTGAACGCTCGTGCGCCTAAAGGCGTATCGGTACGCTACAATGGCCGTCCGAAACGTTCGAGCCCAGCTACCGGATTCTCGGAAGTTCACCAAGCGGAGCATCAGCGTCTTGTGGCCGGTGCTTTCGACCGCGGAACGTTGGTTAGCCCTGACAAATCCATGGAACCACAGCGCGTTCGTTAATCGAGCGCGCTAGACCACTTATAACGCTTGCCTGAATAGAGGTAGCAGCATTTATTGTCTTTGCGCATGAGATGAAGGAGGATTTTTCGGATGAGCGAGATTAAAGTGCCTGAGATGGGCGAATCGATTACAGAAGGAACGATTGCCAAGTGGGTCGTTAAGGTTGGCGACCAAGTCAATCAAGGCGACGTGCTTGTTGAACTTGAGACAGATAAAGTAAACCTGGAGATCAGCGCGGATGAGAGCGGCGTTCTCACTGAGATCGTTAATCAAGAAGGCGATACAGTTGCAGTAGGCGCGGTGATCGGACGTATCGGCGCGGCAGCGGCTGGCGGTTCGCCTGCACCAGCGGCACAACCTGCGGCGGCAGCACCTGCTCCGACGCCAGCAGCGGCTCCGGCGGCTGTGGCAGTGGCGGCTCCTCCGGTGCAGCAAGCAGCTTCGTACGATGCAGCGTCCGTAGCAGCGACACCGGCTGCTCGTAAGCTTGCTCGCGAACGCGGCATCGATCTTCAACAAGTGGCTACTGCGGATCCAATCGGGCGCATTGGCAAAGACGATGTGAAGAACCATACAGAGCGCAAAGTAGAGGTTATCCCTCAAGCGGTGCCTGCAGCAGTACCTGCGGTTGCTCCAGCGGCAGTGCCAGGCAAGCCGGTAGATCGTCGCCCAATGTCCCGCCGTCGTCAGACGATTGCGAATCGCCTTGTTGAGGCACAGCGTACAGCAGCGATGCTGACGACGTTCAACGAAGTCGACATGACTGCAATCCTTGACGTGCGTAAGCGCCGTAAGGACGCATTTAAGGACAAGCATGACGTGAACCTTGGCTTCATGTCCTTCTTCACCAAGGCGGTCGTAGGTGCACTTAAAGCGTATCCGCTGCTTAATGCAGAGATTCAAGGCACGGATATCCTCGTGAAGAAATTCTACGATATCGGTATCGCCGTATCCGCGAAGGAAGGTCTGGTCGTTCCAGTCGTGCGTGACGCGGATCGTCTTGGCTTCGCGGCAATCGAGAAAGAAATCTCCGATCTGGCCGTTAAAGCGCGTAACAACAAACTGGATCTTGGCGATCTGCAAGGCGGCACATTCACCATCACGAACGGTGGCGTATTCGGATCCTTGCTCTCGACGCCGATCCTTAATGCGCCGCAAGTCGGTATTCTCGGCATGCACAAGATTCAATTGCGTCCGGTAGCGATCGATGCAGAAAGAATGGAGAACCGTCCGATGATGTACATCGCCCTGTCGTATGACCATCGGATCGTTGATGGTGCAGAAGCGGTTCGCTTCCTCGTTACCGTCAAAGAACTGCTCGAAGATCCGGAGACGCTGCTTCTCGAAGGTTAATTCGAACGCCAATCAAGCTCCTTGCCTTATATGGCAAGGAGCTTTTTTATTCCTGCAACAGTTTTATTACAAGGGTATCTTTTCTGCAGGCTCGCGGTTACAATAGAAAGGTTGAAAAGAGTCATTGCGAGGTGTTTGGGAAGTGTCTGAAGAACAAGATAAGCCGAAGTTAATTCCGACGAAAATTTTAAAATGTAAAGATGCCGAATGTAAGGCGTGGGTCAGAGAAGAACTAGCCGGAGCGGAGCCTGCTTGCCCGATCTGCAAAGGTCCGATGCATCGTAGTATCCGTCACTTGCCGGCGCTGCAGAATAAAATTAAAAAGAAAAAAGCAGAGAAAAAAGAATTGTTCTAAGCAACATGTACCGACTCGTTCCACCAGCCTTGTCACAATATACTAATTAGTGGTATATTGTTAGTTACATCATTCAAGTAAGTGGGAAGGGGCTGAGTGTCATGTGGAAAGAGATTACGACGATTGACGAGTGGAACCAGCTGCTGGAGAATTCCTCGGAGAAGCAACAAGTTGTTCTCAAACATAGTACGCGTTGTCCGGTAAGCTCAAGCGCGCTGGAGGAGTACGACGAATATCTAAGCAGCGAACATAATCAGAATGTGGACTACTTCCTGGTGAAGGTTATCGAGTCCAGACCGGTCTCGAATCAAATCGCGGAGGATCTTGGGGTTAACCATGCTTCACCGCAAATCATCCTCTTCAAGGACAAGAAGTCCGTGTGGAATACTTCGCACTGGTCGATCACGAAGAAACATATTACGGCCGTCCTGGACTAAATATCGGTTGTTACGATTGAACAAGGCTCTAATCGCTCATCAGGCGATTAGAGCCTTATTCGTGTTATAGCAACAGCGTCACGAGCATATAGACGGCAATGGCCCACATCATAATCGCGGAGAGCTTGTTCATGATGCGGATGAATCGTCCAGATCCGTCAAGTCTGCCGATAACCCGTCCCGCTAGCGCTAGCGAGGTGAACCAGATAAGCGAGACGATCATGCATGTAACTGCAAACACCAGCTTATCTTGTCCTGTATACTGCAGCGAATTAGTTCCGATGACGCCTACCGTATCCAGAATGGCATGCGGGTTAAGCAGTGAGACGGATGCAGCGAATATAATTTGTTTGCGCATCGTAATCGGCTTGTTTTCTTCTTCCGCTGCGGCCGGCTCACTCCTCCATGTTGCACGACCCATCACAATCAAGAACACGATTCCCCCGCAGGTGAGCAACACTCGGATGCTGTCTTGAATGAGCAAGACTAGCGAAAGTCCCGATACCGCCAGAGCGATCAGAATCATATCACATAAGGCGGCTGTCAGAACGACAGGCAAGGCCATCACATATCGCTGCTGTACAGCTCCTTGATTGAATACGAAAACATTTTGTACCCCTAACGGCACGATCAAACTAAATGCGAGTAATGAGGCATGGATAATAATAGAAATCATCGGTATATTAGTCCTCCTGAGCAGCGATGTACCTCATTGTAAATCGATCATAGGCTTATGTCTCCAACCATTGGTTGGTCATCTGACCAACCAAACGATATACTAGTTGCCAAGGAGGTGGGCGAGCATGAGTGACCGGTTGGATTGGTTCCTGGACCGCTCTTCGCCAGAGCCGCTGCATATGCAGCTTGTCCGCTTCGTAAAATCGAAGATTGAAGACGGCGAATGGTCCGTCGGAATGCGGATCCCATCGCAGCGGGATTTGGCCGCTAACCTGAAGGTGAATCGCAGTACGGTTGTGGCCGCGATTGAGGAACTGACGGCGATGGGTTTGTTAGAAGGTAGGGCAGGAGGCGGAACGTATGTCGTGAATACGACTTGGAGCGTATTGGCGGCGAAGCCTCCGCTCAATTGGCTACACTATGTAGAGGCAGGGAATCATCGTCCCAATCTGAAACTTGTGCAGGACATTAATGAAGCTGAATTCCAGCCGGGTATCATCCGTTTGGGTACCGGGGAGCTGTCGAGTGAGCTGCTCCCGCAGCGAGGCATGCAGCAAATCCTCAGCCGGCTCTCACAAGGTCCGTTATGGTTAGGTTACGAGGAGGGGAGAGGGAATGCGCGGTTAAGGCAAGCAATAGCCGAGCACATGGGACGCGCCGGCATTCACGGCTCCGCCTCATCGATCCTTATCGTATCAGGGGCACTACAGGCACTGCAGCTAATTGCGATGGGACTGTTGGAACGGGGATCTACCGTTCTCATCGAGAACCCGTCCTATGCGAACTCGATCCATGTTTTTCAGGCGGCAGGAATGCAGGTATCCGGAATTCCGATGGATGATGAGGGCTTGCGCGCGTCCCTGTTGCCGCACTATCGTCAGCAGACGGCAGCTTCCTTGCTGTATACGATTCCTAGCTTTCATAACCCGACAGGCACCGTTATGACCGATCGTCGGCGCTCCGAGCTAGCGCAAATTTGCCGGCAAGAACGGCTTCCGATCATCGAGGATGATGTGTACCGGGATCTATGGTTCGATGCGCCCCCGCCAGCTCCATTGAAGGCGCGCGATCCGGAAGGCATGGTGTTATATGTGGGAAGTTTCTCGAAGACCGTCAGCCCTGGCCTGCGGATCGGCTGGATTACCGGGCCAGAACCCGTCATCGCCCGGCTTGCCGATATCAAAATGCAAACGGATTATGGCGCCAGCTCGCTCTCCCAGATGGTGGCGGAGGAATGGCTTAGAAGCGGCGCTTATGAGGCGCACCTTGCTGAGCTTCGTCTGGCGCTGCGTGCAAGGCGGGATAGGGCGCTGCAGCTGCTTGAACAGTATTGCGGGGGGATCGCCCAATGGAACAAGCCGCAAGGCGGTTTTTATATCTGGATGAAGCTATCGGGCGACGTCCCGATGGTCCGGTTGTTCGAGCTTGCGAGGCAGGAAGGCATTTTGCTCAATCCGGGTATCATCTATGACCGTCACACGAGCCAGCATTTGAGGATTTCGTATGCATACGCCACGGCAGTGGATCTCGAGTACGGCATTCGTACCTTAAGCGGTTTGATCCGTACCCTTCTTAGGGGACCTATTGACGAATCGTAACGCGCGTATGAATCGGAACCAGTTTGGACAGCTCCACGACTTCATTATTGTACATGCGAATGCAGCCATGCGAAGATAGGCGTCCGATCGATGAAGGATCATTCGTCCCATGAATGCCGTAGTGCGGCTTGGATAATCCCATCCACATGGCGCCGTAGGGGCCGCCGGGATTCTCCTGTTTGTTAATAATCGTATATTCGCCCACAGGGGTCTTGGTCAGCATGCGACCGATTCCTACCTTGAAGCTGCGCGTTACCCGATTGCCGTCCAGCAGATGCAGCATCCGGTCAGATAGATCTACAATGATGCGATAATTCGGCATGTCGCGAATCCCTCCTTGTAGGTAACGTATGCAGATCGTACCCTCGCCTGTACAAGACAGATGCCCTTCGTACTTTCCGCTTCCATAGTCATAAAGGAAGGAATCCTTTGGCATAATAGATGGGAACTGGAACTGTAGGAGGACGAATAGCGAATGGTAACTTCACAGGTGCATTCGATTTTGGATCATAAAATCAGGCTGGTCCCGCGCGACGGTAAGGCGATCTATCTGGTCGGGCCGATCAACCTGCCGATTAACCTGAATGGCGTCACCGTGCCTTTCCAATGGTATTGCTGGCTGTTGTGCGATGAGGTGACCTACAACGCGGAGACCATGATCGAAAAGCTGTCGAATTCAAATTTGGCCGAAAAGCAGCAATCGAGCGTATTGGTATATGGCGACTTCGAGCAGGCGGAAGAGGTGCTTATTCGTATGCACAGCATCTGCCATACCGGCGATATCTTCGGCAGCAAACGCTGCGACTGCGGCTACCAGCTTAATCAGGCGCTGCAGATGATCGTCGACCATGGTGCAGGCGCGCTGTTCTATCTGGCGAATCATGAGGGCCGAGGTATCGGACTGTTCAGCAAAGCGATGGCTTATGTTCTGCAAGAGAATGGCTATGACACGGTCGAGGCCAATCTGAATCTCGGATTCGTCGACGATGCTCGGAGTTACGCCGATGCGATCGCGGTGCTGCAGAAGCTCCGCGCTAAGCCGGTTCAGCTCATTACGAACAATCCGCGCAAGATTGAAGCGCTGCGCGAAGCCGGTATGGCCGTTCAGGAACGCGTTCCTCTCTGGGGCGATGTGTCCGAGTACAATGAAAAATATTTGCAGACCAAAATAAACCGTTCCGGCCATCTGGAAGAAGGGTGCTGTAACGATTGAATTCGGGTAATACGGTAGAAAGCATAAGGAGGCGAACTTAATGTCAATGAACAGCGAAACATTGAAGCAACTCCCGGACATGCCGAAGTCGTATTGGCGCGAATCCTCATCAGTGCCTGACTGCGGTGCGCTGGACAATAATCTCACCGTCGACGTAGCCATAGTGGGCGGCGGGATCACAGGCATTACGACGGCTTATCTGTTATCCAAAGCCGGGGTGAAAGTCGCGCTAGTCGAAGCCGACTCGCTGTTTAGCGGCACAACCGGCCATACGACGGCCAAATTGACCGCACAACATGATCTTATTTTTGACCAGCTCATTCACAGCCATAGCGAGGAAGCTGCGCGTCAATATTACGAGGCCAACCGTGATGGCATGAATCTGCTGAAACAGATTATTGACGAGCATGGAATCGACTGCGGGTACGTGGAAGAAGACGCCTATGTCTACGCGCAGTCTGTCGATAGCTTGAAGAAACTGAATAAAGAAGCCGACGCTTACGCCAAACTGGGCATACCAGGCGGATTCGTGGAGTCGATTCCACTGCAGCTTCCGAATCATGGAGCCGTCGTGATGAAGGGACAAGCCCGTTTTCATCCGCTACGTTACTTGTCGGCGCTCGCCTCACTGATTACGCAGGCCGGGGGACTGCTGTACGACCGGACGGCCGTCTCTCGTATCGATGAGGATGGACCGCGGCCGACGGTGGTGACGGAGCGCGGCTTGCGCATAATGGCCGACCATGTGCTGATCTGCTCGCACTTCCCTTTCTACGATAAACACGGCTTGTACTTCGCTAGGCTCCATGCAGAACGCTCGTATGTATTGGCCGTTCGTTCGCAGATGACGTATCCTGGCGGCATGTATTTGAGTGCAGAGGATCCGAAGCGCTCGCTCCGGCTGGCGGAGGTGGAAGACGGCCAACAATTGCTGCTGGTAGGCGGCGGCAACCACAAGACCGGCCAAGGCATCTGCACGATTGATTACTATGAGTCGCTGCGCGATTTTGCGCTGAAGCATTTTCAAGTCGAATCGATCCCGTACCGCTGGTCGGCGCAGGACTTAACGACACTCGATAAGCTGCCCTATATCGGCCAGTTGACGGAGGACAAGCCACGTATTCTAGTTGCGACCGGGTTCGCGAAATGGGGGATGAGCAATTCTCAGGCTGCAGCGCAGTTATTGACGGATTACGTGCTCGAACGCTCGAACCCGTATCAGGAGCTCTTCACTCCGCAGCGGTTCCATCTTATTCCCGACGTGAAAAATGCGATCGTCCAGAATGCCGACGTCTTCAAGAATCTGGTCGCAGGCAAAGTGGAACTCGTGCGCCAGTCGCCGGATGATCTGGCCAATGGTGAAGGAGGAGTCGTCACAATCGGCGGCAAACGGGCAGGCGCTTACCGTGATGATGAAGGGGCGCTTCATATGGTGGATACGACCTGCACCCATATGGGGTGCGAAGTCGAGTGGAACGATGGGGAGCGAAGCTGGGACTGCCCTTGCCACGGCTCTCGGTTCAGCTACAAGGGCGAAGTTATGGAGGGGCCCGCTCACGAGCCGCTGCAACGGGTATATCGCTAGACCCCTGATTGGCTGCGTTGCTTCGTCTATGACGTTGCCTGTCAATAATCACGCCAATCCCGCTCGCTCATACGGCGCAGCGGGATTTTTTTGCGACGCGGATCAAAGTGCTATGGCGATGAAGCATATCTCCCCATGCAAGGTTACACGAATGTGCCTTCTTGCCGGTTTATTCCTAATCGAATAGGATAGAAGAACGCCGTCACCGTCAATATGGGAAGGAGATTGTGAAGAGAATGAGTGAGCAGGCATTCATTAGACAGCAGCTTATGGAGGCATTCTATCTGCGGCATGCGACGAAGGAATTCGATCCATCCCGCACCATTTCGGATGAAGATTTCGAGGTGATCTTGGAAGCGGGGCGATTGTCGCCGAGTTCCGTCGGCTATGAGCCGTGGCAATTCGTGGTGATCCAGAATCCGGCGCTAAGAGAACGGATCCGCGAGGCTTCTTGGGGCGCGCAGAAGCAGCTTCCTACCGCAAGCCACTATGTCGCCATTCTGGCAAGACGCAACGTTCGGTATGATTCCGATTATGTCGATTATATTTGCCGCGAGATTAAACAAATGCCTGAGGCTATTCTTGCGAAGGTGCCTGTTATCTATAAGGAGTTCCAGGAGAATGACTTCCATCTGCTCGACAGCGACCGCGCTCTTTTCGACTGGTCGTCGAAGCAGACCTATATTGCGCTAGCGAACATGATGACCGCGGCAGCGCTGCTCGGCATCGATTCTTGTCCGATCGAAGGATTCAACTTCGATAAAGTCCATCAGATCTTCGAGGATGAAGGCTTGCTGGAGGATGGCAAGCTGGACATATCCGTCATGGTTGCATTCGGTTACCGCTCCCAGGAGCCGAAGCGTCCGAAGACGCGCAGACCAATGGAAGAAGTTGTCCAATGGATCAAATAACGACGTTAGCCCAGTTCTGTGGAGGAACTGGGCTAACGATTTTTTTATCGGCATGATTGGCTCTACAGATTGACGGCGTCCATCGCCTTGCGGATCACGGAACCGGAGTAGGCTAATTGCTGCTGTTCCTTGACGGACAGATTAAGCTCGACGAACTCGGCGATGCCTAATCTCGTCAGAATGGCTGGCACGCCCAAGCAGACATCCGACATGCCGTATTCGCCATCGAGTATGGCGGAGACCGCTATGACTTTATAGTCGTCATTCAGTATCGAACGTACGATGGCGGCGATGGCATTGGCGATGCCGTAATGGGTGGAACCTTTGCCCTGAAGAATCTCCCAGCCGGCATTGCGGGTCTTGTCCGCAATCTCATCCAGCTTAAGATGGCCGAATCGCTGCGGGTGTTGGGCGAGAATGTCCAGGAACGGCTTGCCTCCGATCGTGACATGCGACCAGGCAGGGAATTGGGACTCGCCATGCTCGCCCAGGACGTAACCGTTCACGCTGCGCGGATCGACCGGCAGAGATTCGGACAATAAGGTCTTAAGCCGAGAGGAGTCGATCGAAGTTCCTGTGCCGATCACGCGGCTGCGAGGCAACCCGGATAATTTCCATACCATGTAAGTTACGATGTCTACCGGGTTCGCTGCCGCAACAAATATGCCATCAAAACCGTGTCCCATGATGCTTGGTATGATCGATTTGTAAATGGAATAGGAGCTATCCAGCAGGTCGAGCCGCGTCCCGCCCGGAATCGGATTGGCGCCGGCGCATAGGATCACGATGTCCGCATCGCCGCAATCGGAGTAGGTGCCCGCGCGTATTTTAGTGCGTGTATATGTGAAATCCATACAATGGGAAAGGTCTAATGCTTGGGCTTTCGCTCGATCTGGCGTACGGCCGATAAGGACGATCTCATCGCAGACCGATTGATTGATCAGCGAATAGGCGCAGCTTGCCCCCACAAATCCGACCCCGACGATGGCCACCTTGCGCGTCTTGCTTGTCATGATCGTCAGACCTCCGCTCTTTTGTCGATTTCTTACAGTATATGAGGGAGAGTTATGGTTTTGTCATTATGATGTGATGAAAAATAACACAATAATTGCTAGTCGTCCATTGACACCGGAAGAGGGAGGGAATAAAATTTATCTATGTTTAACAATGGAGGGTAACTGTAATGAGCCGGAAAGGTCAGCTTACAACGCCCAGGAGAACGATTTATGATATCGTAATGGTCTCATCCGATCATCCGACGGCTTCCGAAATTATGGATCGATTGAAGATAAGAGGCTGCAGCTTTGCCTACGCTACAGTATATAATTCTTTACGATATTTGACAGAAGAGGGCATGATTCGCGAGCTGAAGCTGGAGGGGGACGCCAGCCGATATGACGCGCGAATGGACGATCATCAGCATGTCCTTTGCAATATATGCGGGCGGTTAGATGAAGTGCTGATCGAAGCGCCTCGAGAATGGGTGGATAAGATCGCCCGCGCGACAGGTTATTCGATCAGCGAGGAACAAATCTTGTTTAAAGGGGAGTGTCCGGCATGCAAAGAGCAGAAGAGAGCAGTTCAGTGATCGAACCGTCTGCTCAGTCGCTTCCTGAATGGAATGACACGTATCAAGAAGGCGAATTCTGCGATACGACGAAGCGGGTCATCATCATTAGCCCGCTGCCAGGATCGCTGCGTACGCTCGTCGCGGCGCTTACGGAGAAGTGTTACGACGTGCTGGTGTTTCATCATGAGAATGATCCCGCACTGACTATGCTCCAAGCCGACCTGTTGGTACTGGACCGTACGCGCGGCCAGGTAGGGGAGAAGCTGCAGTTATCCGGCAACGGGAAGCAGCTGTTGCTTGTGGCGGAAGAAGGCGCGGATGTGGGCGGAGCAGAGGCAATGCACTGGCCGCAGCCGGTAGAGACGGCGCTAGAAGTGATTGAGAAGCTTGCCGATCAAGGCTCTCCCGCTGTTGCCGTACTGCCAGATAACGCGGAGCAGCTGGTGATGAAAGACATCACCGTCGACCTCAAAAGGATGATCGTGCAACGCAGCGGTCAGCCAATCAACCTGACGAAGACCGAGTTCGATATGCTCAAGGCGCTCCTAACAAGCGGCGGCAGCGTGTTGACTCGTCAAGATATAATGGAACGCATCTGGGGCGATGGTTACTTCGGGGGCAGCAACTCCGTCGATGTGCATATTAAGAGTTTGCGGCATAAGCTCGGGGATGATCCGAAGAACCCTCATTATATTGTTACGGTACGCGGAGTTGGCTACCGAATGGCCGAATAATCGGATCATGTTTACGAGTTCTATACTCTTCATCAAACCTTCATGGATCCTTCATGAAGGTTTCATTTTGTCTTCATAAACCCTTCATGCAGATGAACGCTCGTGAATGGTATTCTTTGATTGTGAGCACGAGAGTTAAACTAAGTATAAATTTATGGGTAAGAAACATATGAGATGGAGGCAATTACTATGACAGTTTACAAGACGATTATTATCGGTACCGGCCCTGGAGGTCTGACATCCGCAATTTACTTGGCGCGCGCTAACCTGAGCCCGCTTGTTATCGAAGGTCCGGAGCCAGGCGGCCAATTGACGACGACGACTGAAGTTGAGAACTTCCCGGGCTTCCCGGACGGTATCATGGGTCCAGAGCTGATGGCCAACATGCGCCAACAGGCAGAACGTTTCGGTGCGGAATTCCGTTCCGGCTGGGTGAACAGCGTTGACCTTTCCAAGCGTCCATTCACCTTGAATGTGGAAGGCATTGGCGAGCTGCAAGCAGAATCCATTATCGTATCGACTGGTGCCTCCGCAAAATATCTTGGTATCCCAGGCGAGCGCGAGAATGTTGGACGCGGCGTCAGCACATGCGCAACGTGTGACGGCTTCTTCTTCCGCGGGAAGAAAATTATCGTTGTCGGCGGCGGCGACTCGGCAATGGAGGAAGCGAACTTCCTGACTCGTTTTGCATCGGAAGTCGTACTGGTTAACCGTCGTACTGAGCTTCGCGCTTCGAAGATCATGCAGGACCGTGCAAGAGCGAACGAGAAAGTATCGTGGGCGCTGAACCGTACGCCGCTTGAAGTCGTAGCTGACGACAATGGCGTCAAAGGTCTGAAAGTGCTGAACAACGAGACAGGCGAAGAAGAAATCATCGAAACGCAAGGGATCTTCATCGCAATCGGCCATACGCCGAACACCAAATTCCTTGATGGTCAGCTGAACACCGACGAAACGGGCTACCTGCTCGTTCAACCAGGCACGACATATACGAATGTTCCAGGCGTATTTGCTTGCGGCGACGTACAAGACAGCCGCTACCGCCAGGCGATCAGCGCCGCGGGATCGGGCTGCATGGCTGCATTGGATTGCGAACGTTTCTTGGAAGAAGCGGAAGCAGAGAAATTGGCACACGCCTAAACTAATATCCCACTATAAAAGGAGCGATAACTATGTCTAACGCGAATGCGATTATCTATACCAGCACACACTGCAATTACTGCAAGAATGTAAAGCAATTCCTGACGGATAAAGGCGTAGCGTTCGAAGAACGCAATATCGACCAGAATGAGGCATATGCTGAAGAATTGTGGAACACGGGCATGCGTTCTGTTCCAGTAACCGTCATTGGCGAGTCCAAGATTCTGGGCTTCAACCAGACGCAGTTGAACAAAGCGATCGCGGCACAACAAGAAGCGAACTAATCGTCCATAACGAAAAAGGCCTGCGGCAGCAGCGCGCAATATTGCGCTTGCTTATCCCGCAGGCCTTTTATTTATTTTTAATCCCAGTAACCGCCATCGGAGTGAATAATCTGCCCGGTGACCCAAGCAGCTTCCTCGCTTGCCAAGAAGGTGATCAGCTTAGCGGCATCCGAGGGCAGACCGATTCGTCCCATTGGAAACTTCGGCAGCAGGAAGTTCTTGATGTCATTCGTCATCCAACCCGTGTCGGTCGGTCCCGGGTCGACGGCATTGACTGTGATGCTATGGGCTGCAAGCTCCGCTGCAAGAGAGCGGGTGAAGGCGGAGATAGCGCCCTTGGTCGCTACATAGGCCAGATTGCCAGGCATGGGGCTCTTATCCTGTCCGGACACGAGATTGATCATGCGGCCGCTGGCATGGCCCTTCAACCGTTTGGCCCAAGCGATGGATAACATGCAAGTTCCCCGTATATTCACGGCATAATGCTGATCGAGGATGGCGGCTGATAGCGCTTCATGATCGACTTCCTGACAGTGTGTTGCATTGTTCACGAGAATGGTCGGTGTACCAAACAGTTGCTCAACGTGACTGATTAACCGTTCAGGATCAGCCGTTGCCAAATCCCATTCGATATGGGCGGCACGAACATGGTATTCCCGCAATTCCGTGATCAGGCGGTCCGGCCATTCATGATCGGCATCTTCGTATTGCAGCTGATGGTCATAAGGCGTGTAATGCGTAAAGAAAATATCGGCTCCTTCGGCCGCCATGGCCTTACAGATTGCGCCGCCGATCCCGCTTGCGCGGCTTGCTCCAGTTATTAATACGATTTGCCCTTGTAATCGATTCATGAATGATCGCTCTCCTTGTAGGGTGAGCTGGGACGTCAATAGAGATGAGAATTGCCATGCCAAATAAAAAAGGCGCCGCAAAGGCACCCGCATGACGTAATAATGACGTCGCAGTGCAACCCTTGTAATGGTCGAAATAGACAGACTTCACCCGCTATGCTTCAGCGTGAAGCGCGGATAAGCTAAGCTGTGTTTCGAACGGCCATTACAAGATCCACATGTCGATGTCATTCTCCTCTCATTCATCTCCTATCGCATTGTAACATGACGCGGAACCGTTTTCCACCAAATTCCAGATAATCTTGATTGGTTGCTTCATTATTCCGATCGTCCTATAATCATTCCATCCTATTGATAGAGGCAGGCGAGCCGTTTGTGAGTGAGAGAATACAGTTAGTATTGGATGCCGGCGGGGTGATCGTAACGAACCTTACTCCGGGATTCTGGCAGGAGATCGCCGCACATGGTCAACTCAATGAAGCCGAGTTGGTCGGCCAATATAAGCAATCGTTGAGCGCTTCCTTATGGTCCGGAAAGGTGACGGAACCGGCATTCTGGACATGGCTCTCGCAAGCTGGGCCATCTATCGTCATCGATTACGCCAGGGAGCGATTGACGGCCAATCTGACGTATCTGCCAGCCGCTCTGCGGCTCCAGGAATGGAGTCGGACCATGGACCTTCATCTGCTCAGCAATCATCGGACCGAGTGGCTGCTTCCGGTGCTTCAGCCGTATCTTAGCTGCTTCAAGAGTATCACCATTTCAAGTGAAGCGGGGTTAGCCAAGCCCAATCCTGACCTTTTCACGCGGCTATCCAATACACTGCCATCCGGGGCCGAAGTCATTTTCGTCGATGATCACGAGCGTAATTTGGAGCAGGGCAGAGCGATTGGCTGGGCGGGCTTAATCGCTGACCCGGAGAACAAGTGGATCGATTTCGTCGATGCCAAAGCAAAGATCTAGCACAAAAAAAGCAGCATCTCCAAGGTTGATGATAAACCGAAGAGATGCTGCTTTTATTATTTGGTCGGATGCTCTGGCTGCTCGTTACTTAGCTTCAGCACCTCGATCAGTTTGAAGAACAAGCTCAGGACGATGGCTGCCACTGTTGCCAGCACCATCCCCTTCAATTCAAAATTCCCCCAAGTCAGCTTCGTGCCGCTTATCCCTAACACGAAGACAACCGTAGTGAGAATAATATTTTGCGGCTTGCCGTAATCCACTTTCGTCTCCACGAGCATACGGATACCCGCAACCGCGATGACGCCGAACAGCATAAGTGATACACCGCCAAGCACAGGAGAAGGGACAGCCGAGATGATCGCGGATAGCTTACCAAGGAAGGACAGCACAATTGCCAGCACAGCGGCACCGCCGATTACGAAGACCGAGTATACGCGGGTTAAAGTCATAACGCCGATATTCTCGCCATAGGTCGTGTTCGGTGTGGAGCCGACGAAACCGGAGATCATCGTAGAGATTCCGTTACCGAGCAACGAACGGTGCAGGCCCGGATTTTTGGTTAACGGCCGTCCCGTAATATTCTCGGTAACAATCAAATGTCCAATATGTTCGGCTATGACGACAAGCGCAGCCGGCAAGATGATAAGGATCGTAGCGAGCTTGAATTTTGGAAGCGTAAACTCGGGTGCTGCGAAGAAGTTTGCTTCCGATACACCGGAAAAGTCGACGATGCCGAGTGCCCATGCCAATACATAACCGGCAATGAAGCCGATGAGGATTGGAATGATTTTCATAAAGCCGCGGAAGAGCACATTTCCCAGAATAATGATGAGAAGCGTAGCTACCGAAACGATAACCGACTTCGGATCGGGACTCCAGGCCAGTGTCGGATCGGAGCTCGGGTCCTTAATCCATCCTGCCATCCCTGCAGCGGTCGGGACAAGCTCGAGGCCGATAACGGCGACGATGGCGCCCATCGCAGCTGGCGGGAAGATAACGTCGATCCATTTGGTACCGACAGCTTGGACGATCAGCCCGAATATCGTAAACACCGCGCCGACGACGATGAATGCGCCCAGTACATAAGGGTAATTGTTCGCTGTATCGCCTTCGAGGGCTGCGAATACAGGGGATAAGAAAGCGAAGCTCGACCCGAGGTAAGCTGGAATTTTACCTTTGCAGATGAGCAAATAAAGCAGGGTGCCGATACCGTTCATAAGCAGGATCGTTGCGGCATTTACGCCGAACAGGACCGGAACAAGCACGGTAGAGCCGAACATAGCGAACAAATGTTGCAAGCTGAGCGGCAAGGTTTGAAGCAGCGGCGGACGCTCGTCCACCTGAATAACACGTTGCACAATGATTTCCTCCATTTAGCACAAGAATATTGTCGAAACCGCGTGAACATTTTACCAGAAGAAAGCTAAAAGTACAGCCTTTTTATTCTTCCCGTTACGGGGCATACTTTGAGCGTTCGCAAAGGAGGCATAAGTCATGCACAAATCGGTGTTAGTCCCGTCTATTCGTCTGGATGCCGTTCCCATGCAAGACGGGAAGGATCTTGATGAGATCGTCGCTGCAATCGGCGAATCCAGAATTGTCTTATTAGGTGAGGCATCTCACGGAACCTCGGAATTTTACTCGGTGCGTTCGGCGATCACGAAACGTTTAATCGAAGAGAAAGGATTTCAGCTCATCGCCGTTGAAGGTGACTGGCCGTCTTGTTATGAAGTCAATCGTTTCATTAAGAATTACAGCAACTCGCCAACGTCGGCACGGGCAGCCTTGGGCAGCTTCAAGCGTTGGCCGACCTGGATGTGGGCCAATGAGGAGATCGAGGAGCTTGTAGGCTGGTTACATACTTTTAACCAGAATCGTACCGAACAAGCAAAAGTCGGTTTCTACGGATTGGATGTCTATAGCTTGTGGGAATCGATGGATGAGATAATCCGCTACTTGAAGGAAACGAACTCGCCGCAGCTTGAGCAAGCCTTGCAAGCTTTCAGCTGTTTCGAACCTTATCATGGGGATGAGCAGCATTATGGTGCGGCAGCTGTCTTTTCACTTAGCGAGTCATGCGAGAATGAGGTAGTGGAGTTGCTCCGGAGCATTCGTAAGGAAAGGCTGGCTAATCCTGGCGCCGAAGAGCAAGAGCTGAATTTGGAGATGAACGCCCTCGTTGCGGTGCATGCCGAACAGTATTACAGAGCAATGATGCGCGGCGGTTCTGAGTCGTGGAATATCCGCGATGAACATATGACCGAGACGATAGACAAATTATTGGCTACCCATGGCCCGGATGCGAAGATTATCGTATGGGAGCATAATACGCATATCGGCGACGCAAGAGCGACGGATATGGCGGATGAAGGTATGGTTAACGTAGGACAGCTGGTCCGCGAGCGGTATGGACATGAACAAGTGTACGCTATTGGTTTCGGAACGTACGAAGGGAGCGTTATCGCGAGTCAGAAGTGGGGCGGCGACATCGAACATATGCCGGTACCGCCTGCGATGAAGGGCAGCTGGGAGGAGGCCGTACATGAAACGGGACTCGGCGACTGCTGGATCGAGTTTCGCGGCCGCAAGGAGGTTTACGGTGAAAGCATTGGTCATCGCGCAATCGGCGTGATCTATCATCCGAGAGCGGAGCGATACGGTAATTATGTGCCCACTGTCATGGCGGAACGTTACGACGGTTTTATTTTTATCGATCGGACGAAGGCCTTGCACCCGCATGCGATCGAATATACATTTGCTTAGTGGTCATTCAGTTGTACAAAAGAAGAGTCATTCTATTGACCCTATCGAATACGATTTCCTGTTTGTTACAATAGAGTAGAATCGGATGGAGACTTTGGGTGTTCAATCGCTAGGTTGGACAGCATTCCGACTGGCTCATCAGCTTGGAATGATTCGGACGTTAATGGGGGACTGATTCGTGACGAAGCAATATGCTATTGATAAGGCGAAGATCTATTTTCGTGAGAGCAATCGGTCGTACTTTGTCATACAGACCAATCCGAATGAGTATGAGGTTATCGATAAGCCGGAGCTTGAGAAAGCGATGGCTGAAGGCGGATTTAGACGGGATTCGATCGTTTTCAGCATTGAAGGCGAAGATGAATAAATCCCGAGTAATCTGGTCTTGATTATCAATATCAATCTACGGTATACTTTTCTCGCCGAATATATTGAGTTAGGAGACTATTAGATTATGGAAAAAGTACTTATCTTTGGACACAAAAATCCAGATACTGACACAATCTGTTCCGCTATCGCTTATGCAGATCTGAAGACGCAGCTCGGTTTCAACGTTGAGCCAGTACGTCTAGGCGCAGTGAGCGGCGAAACGCAATTCGCGCTTGATACATTCAAGGTTGAAGCTCCTCGTCTCGTAGAGACAGTTGCCGGCGAAGCTAAAGGCGTTATCCTTGTCGACCACAACGAGCGCCAACAAAGCGCAAGCGACATCGACCAAGTTCAAATTCTTGAAGTTATCGACCATCACCGCGTTGCAAACTTCGAGACAAGCGCGCCGCTCTACTTCCGCGCAGAGCCTGTGGGCTGTACAGCGACAATCCTTAACAAGCTTTACAAAGAGAACGGCAAGCAAATCCCGCAAAACATTGCAGGTCTGATGCTGTCCGCGATCATCTCCGATTCGCTTCTCTTCAAATCGCCTACATGCACGGAGCAAGACGTAGCTGCAGCTCGCGAACTTGCTGAGATTGCTGGCGTTGACGCTAATACATATGGCCTGGACATGCTTAAAGCCGGCGCTGACCTGAGCGACAAAACGATCGCGCAGCTGATCTCCCTTGACGCTAAAGAATTCAGCATGGGTGGAGCTAAAGTCGAAATCGCACAAGTTAACGCCGTTGACGTGAACGATGTTCTGTCCCGTCAAGCTGAACTGGAAGATGCGCTTACAGGCATTATCAATGAAAAAGGCCTTGATCTCTTCCTGTTCGTTGTAACTGATATTCTGAACAACGATTCCGTTGGCCTGGCGCTTGGCAGCAAAACGAATGCAGTCGAAGAAGCTTACGGCGTGAAGCTGGAGAACAATCAAGCGCTGCTTAAAGGCGTTGTATCCCGTAAATCGCAAATCGTTCCTGTTCTTACAGAAGCTTTCAACAAATTGGCTTAAGATATGGAATACAAAACAGCCTGATCTGATGATCAGGCTGTTTTGCTGCCGTATTCAGTGAGCTGATCTAGAGCGGAGACCGGCAAGGCCGAGTAGTCCTAACAATCCTAACCAGCCCCAATCGAGGCCATCTGAATCTGTATTAGCAGCTAACGGTTGTACGCTATAAGCCGAATACCCTGAATTTGCAGACGTCCTCGTGGAGACACCTTGGGAAGCGCCGCTTCGATTAATGACGAAGCCCGGCGTACTTCCAGAAGCCCCTAATTGATCTGTACTGCCAAAACCGGCTCCATTCGTTGAAGCAGGCGGCGTAATGTCCATAGGTCTGCTTTGGGTTAGAGCAGGAAAGCTAAAGAAGAGAATAAACATCAAGCAGAACATACATGCACGGATTATGAGCTTTTGCATTTAGAATCCCTCCAAAGTCGTGGTGGTGAGCGATTACGTTTGCTGACTTTAGTTTGCTTTAATGAACGCTTCGGCTATTCAAATCTGAAGTAAAACAAAAATTGCTGAATTAATTTCAAAAAAGTGTTGCATGTTATAAAAGGACTATGGTATATTCTAATTCCGGCCGCGAGAGCGACACGGAAAAGCAGTAAAGCGATAAAGAATTGGATGAATGCTGATCGAGCCGGTGCTCGTTCAATGCAATCATAACTTGTTCCTTGAAAACTGAACAATGAGCGATATGTTTTTTAGCTAGTTAAGTAATGAGCTAACAAGCTCCTTCGAAGTAGCGGAATGCTGCATGTCCAACCTCGCGGTTGTACACGCAAGCCAATCCGCCTTTTATGGAGAGTTTGATCCTGGCT
>NZ_JACHXK010000007.1 GCF_014192105.1 Paenibacillus phyllosphaerae
CTTCTCTTGGGGTTCTGCACCAGCAGGACAACTTCAAACCAATAGGTTTGACAATCCAAGAATCCCCCACCTCTTTAGGTGGTGGGAGTGTTCAAAAACGCCATGAATGACGGCGAAGGCCGTTTCATCTTATATCCGATATTTTCCTATTGCCGAGAAAAGGACGTTCCCTATGACAATATGGTTTCGCCACCTGATGCAATGGCTTCGCCAGCCTCGAATCCGAAGCCGGTTCTTCACGGCGATGATTCTCGTGTCGCTTCCTCCGTTGTTCGTGCTCGGCTATGTGTCGTTCAACATTGCCAAGGAAACGCTAGTGCAGAACCATATGCAGACCAACCAAGGACATCTGAAAACGTCGAGCGAAGTGGCGGACCTGCTGCTGCGCAATATTATTAACATGAACCGGATCATCCTCTCGAACGACGAGCTGCGCAAGGAGCTGTACGCCAGCGGGACCAGCGGGAACGAACAAGCGGTGCTGGACGTGAGGACGGCCAATAAGCTGCAGAATATCGTCGTCTCCAACCTGTTCGATACGCAGAATATCGACTCCATCTGCCTGTTCGACCGCAATTTCCGTTCGGTCTGTTACGGCCGTTCGGAGCAGGCCGGCCAATATGGCAGCGACGAGACGCGTGGCCAGATCGCGCAGACCGACTGGTTCGAGCGCGCGGTGAAGGCAAAGGGCAAAGAGGTATTCTTCGGCTACAACGTGCTCGAAGGTTCCTCGTCCAGCAGTTCCTTCTCGAGCGTCAAGCTGCTGCGGGACCCGAATCGGCTGTCCGGCTCCATGATCGGCCTGCTCGTCATCAACATCAAGAAGTCGATCTTCGATCAAGCCGTGAACGAGGATGGACAGAGCGGGTTTCTCGTTATCGACACGTTCGAGCGGAAGCCGGTCGTCGTCTACGATTACCGGCCCGAATTGACGGCCGAGATCGGTCTCGGAGACAGCCTGGACGCAACGCTCGCCAGTCTTGAATCTTCCGGGTTCATCTACAGCCAATACAAGAACTCGACCAGCGGTTGGATGTTCCTCCAATTCGTCGAGACGGACACGCTGCTCCGGCAGTCGGACCGGATCGGCACCTTCACGATGATGATGGCCGGGTTGATGGCGGGCATTGCGCTGATGGTTTCTTATTTTGTATCCGGTACCATCACGAGGCCCTTGCTGCAGTTGAAAAAAATGATCGTCGATTGGGCGATGGGCAGCACGCCACCGGACAATCAAGAGGCGTTCGTGGCCGACGAGGTCGGGGCGATCGGTCAGACCTTCCGGCGGATGGCTGCCGCCAACCAGCAGCTGAGCGACCGGCTGCTCAGCGCGCAATTGAAGGAGCGGGAAGCGGAGCTGCGCTCGCTGCAGGCGCAGATCAAACCGCATTTTTTATACAATACGCTCGATTCGATCTACTTCATGGCGCTGCTTGAAGAGAAGGAAGATATCGCCCAGATGGCGCTCTCGCTGTCCGAGAGTTTCAAGCTCAGCCTAAACAAGGGGAAGGAGCTCATCCCCGTCTTCAAGGAGCTCAAGCATATCGAGCATTACATGATTATCCAGAACATGCGGTATGACAACCGGTTCCAGTACGTGGAAGAGGTAGAAGAAGGAATTAAGAGCTTCGAGATGATGAAGCTGCTCCTGCAACCGTTGGTCGAGAATGCGATTTACCATGGGCTGGAGCCGAAGGTCGGCGATGGCTGGATCAAGCTGACCGGGCGGATCGACGGCGAATTCCTCGTCTTCACGATCTCGGATAACGGGGTGGGGATGGATGACATTCACAAGACCGAGCAAGGCTACGGCATGCGCAATGTCCGCGACCGATTGACGTTGTTCTATGGTCCGACCAGTTCGTTCACCATCAAGAGCAAAGTGGATGAAGGAACGACGGTAGAATTGCGTTTTCCGCATAACGAGAGAAAGGTGGAGCATGCATACGATGTTGAAGGCGGCGCTGTTCGATGACGAATTTATTGTGCTGAAGGGTCTCATCAAATTAATCGACTGGCAATCGTGCGGCGTCGAACTCGTCGCCACGGCCAAGGACGGACTGTCCGCATTGGAAGCGGTCCGTGAACATAAACCGGACATCGTGCTGACCGATATCCGCATGCCGGGCATGAACGGCCTCGAGCTGATCGAGACGATTCGCGAGGAACTCCCGGATACAAAATGCATCGTGTTCAGCGGGTATAACGAGTTCGACTATGTGAAGCGGGCGCTGACGCTCGGGGTGATCGACTACTTAGAGAAGCCGATTACGCTTGCCAAGATCAAAGAAGGCATCCAAAAAGCGGTCGAGCGGATTGAGACGCAATCCCAAGTATCCCGGCTTAAGCACGAATGGGAGCAGGAACTACTGGCGAAGAAGGTGAAGGACCTCGTTCTGCAAGGCGGCGAAGATGCTGTCAGCCATTGGCGTGGGCAATCCGGCATGGAGGCAGCTCAGGTCGTCGGCGTCACGGTTGCAGCCAGCTCGGAAGACGTGTTCACGATGACCGGCGACTCTTCCTACAAGCTGATCCCCGTCCGCGTCGACAAGGAACATGTGGCGGTTATCTTCCATTACGACTTGAATGATGAAGCGTGGAAGGATGAGCTGCTGGCCAAGGAGCAAGCGACCATCGGATCCGGATGCACCTATCGCAGCCCGGCGGAAGCGGCGCTTAGTTATAAAGAGGCACTGCGAGCGCTGCGGTACGGGAAGTACCTGGAGGATCAGGGATGGACCCGATTCGAGGAGCTGGGCGATCCGTCCGCCATCGATCCGCATCTGTCCGACCGCGAAGAAGAAGTGTTGTTCCAGCTGCGCATCGGCGATAAGCCGAGCCTGATGAACACGCTCGACAATTTCCTGGTTGAGTTCAAGAAAGAGCGGCTCGAACCGGAGCAGGCGGAGATGGAGCTGCTAAGATTGGTGCTGCTCGGACTTGAAGCCGCGAAGGAGACCGGCGGGAATCATGCGGAGATCAAGCCTCCCGGCTACCTGCCGCAGATGGAGCTGCGCCGGATGCAGACGATGGAAGAGATGGCGGCGTGGCTACGCAAGGAGATGGAAGGCATCATCGATTGGATGCTGCGCATTCGCAACAAAGCGAAGCATGCCGCGGTCGAGAAGGCGATTGAGTATATCGACAGCCACTTCGGAAGAGATCTGACGCAGCAGGAGGTCGCCGACCATGTCGCAATGAACGTGACCTACTTTAGTCTTTTATTCAAGGAGCAGATGGGCTTGTCCTACATCAAGTATCTCACCAACATTCGGATGGAGAAGGCCAAGGAGTTGCTCGGCGAAGGCGTGCCGGTGCAAGAGATCAGCGAGCGGGTTGGGTACTATCACGCCCGGCATTTTGCCGTCGTCTTCAAGAAATACACCGGCATGACGCCGGGCCAATTCCGCCTGAAAGGGAAAGGCTCATGAGGCGCGGTCGATTCAAGTCGGCCGGTGTGCTGCTGCTCGCGATTTCGTTGTCCGTGTTGCTGAGCTCGTGCAATCGGGCTGCCATGCCGGACAATGGCACGCAGGAAAACCAGACGACGATTCTATACTTAAGCTCGAACAAGGAGAATGAAGGCAGTGCGAAGATCATCAGCGAGCTATCCCGCGAATATGAGGCGTTACATCCGAACGTTAAATTCAAATTCGAGAATTTGCCCGAGCGGGATCTCAATCAGCGCGTCCAGCTGCTGGCGGCCAGCAACGACTTGCCCGTCGCCTTCAGCTACCAGTCCGGCAAGCCGCTGCAGGACCTGATCCAGAGCGATGCGGTGCTCGATGTGGAGAAGGCGTTCACGGCCCTTGGGCTGATGGACGAATTGAACCCTGCAGCGGTCGACCTGTTGAAGTCGTACGCGGGCGGAGAAGGCGAAGGATTGTATGCGCTTCCGCTCGAGATGAATATTGAAGGCTTCTGGTACAACAAGTCGATCTTCCGGAAATATGGCTTGCAAGAGCCGCAGACCTGGGAGGAGATGCTGAAGATCGCGGCCTTCCTGCATCGGAATGGGGTGCAGCCCTACTCGGTCGCGGGCAAAGAGAAATGGCCGATTACCCGGCTCATCAATGCCTACGCAATACGGATGTACGGCGCGGACGTGATGGACCGCGTCGACCGGGGCGACATCACGTTGACGAGCCCTGGCTTCGTGGAGGCGGCGGCCACGGTGCAAGATATGGGGCTTCGCGGTTATTACGGCACGCGCGTGAACGAAGTCGATATGGCAGCCTCGGTCAATCTGTTCCTTCAAGGCAAGGCGGCGATGTTCTACATGGGCAGCTGGCAGTTGCGCGCGTTCAATGACGATAACCAGAACAAGATCGGGGCGGACAACATCGGGTTCTTCAGCATTCCGCTCGTGAAAGGGGGCAGCGGTTCGCTCGACGAGTATCCGGTCAACGCGGGCTTGACGACGTCCTTCTCCAAGGCCGCCTATACCCCGGAAGTCAGCGGGTGGATGGCCTATGTATTCGAGCATTACGGCGACCGCGCGATGGATGATCTCGGCATGGTGACCGGCTTTAACGTTGCGGCCATGCCCGAAGACGTGTCTCCGCTCACGAAGATGGTCCAGGAGAAAATCAACGGCGTGAAGAGAGGCGCCCTCTGGTTCGAAGCCAAATTCGACACGGGGGCCCAGCTGATGGCCTGGGATAATGCCCAGCTGTTGGTGACGAGGCAAGACTATACGCCGCTCGATTATCTCACGGCGCTGCAGCAGGAGATCGATCAGGAGCGGTGAAGGTAAGCGGGTAGAAGGTAATTAGGGGCTGCCACGTTTAAACAATGAGAAAAGATGCAAAGACACTCCTGACATAATATGTTGTCAGGAGTGTCTTTGTATAATAGGAATCCATTCACCTTCTTTTTTGAAAGGATAATGTCTCTTACTTTCGTCTCTGTGCATATCATACCTGACGACTTGGATCGGTTCAGTGCACGTGCGCCAGCCAAAGCTCCTCTTCTTCTTTCGTCATGCCGCCTGTAATGGTGGAGAAGTCGACTTTTCGCGGGAACAGATCTTTGAGCAAACTGAACTGCGCAAAGCTGCCGGTGAACTCGTCAATCGACAGCGAAGTGGCAAGCGCCTCTAAGTTGCCAATGTTGGGGCACCTCGACAATTTAACAGAACGAAGTGAAGGAAGCTTCGCTACGGATGATATGTCGGCGATGGCGGTATTCTGCAGCTCCAGTTCGGACAACTTCGTGCAAGGAAGTAAAAAATCAAGACAAGGTAAGGTCGCATTGCTTATGGTGATGGAGGCGAGCTGCTTCAAATTGCCGAGCGGCGTCAGGTCGTTAGAAGTTACCCCGTCGGCCAACGATAAGGTCAGCTGGGTTAGCTTCACCATCCGAGCAATAGTAGCAAGCTGCTCCCGAGTTACATCATTCAGGACGAGCTCTCGTAAATTTTTTAAGCGCAATAGCGGGGAGAGATCCTCTACCGGCGCGTTTTCACAATTGAGACTGCGCAGCTTGGGCAGATCTGCCAGCGGCGCTAGACTGAGAACCTTCGTATTAGGAATGATGAGTTTGGACAATAGCGGTAATTCGGCTAGCGGCTCCAGATCGACGACCGGATTGTGGGCGAGATAAAGCACTTTGAGCTCCCGGCAATGACGCAGCGGTCCCAAATCGGAAATTTCGTTGCCGGTCAAAACCAACTCCTGTACTTTCGTACACTGGGCAAGCGGTCCGATGTCGGTCAAGGCCTTGCCGATCAGATAGATTTTGCGGCTGTCGGTAAACTTCCGCGTATTGCCGTACGTCTCCTGAATCAGATGCAGCCAGTTGTCCGTCCAATCACGCTGCCAATTGTCGGCCATCGTTTCGGTCGGAGGAATCGGATCGATAACCGGTAAGGAGAGGTTCCGGATCGCATCGAGAAAATGCCCCTCTTCGCCGTAGTTCCACATGACATCAATGTCGTCACGCTCTACTGTGTAACGGCCGTTCTTCAGCTCGTCGCGCAAAAATTGCAGAAAATCAGTCAGGTTGCGGGCAATGACATACTTCATTTGTTCGTCGCGGCCGAAGTTGATGATTTGACCGTTTAAGCCCTGTTCGTCGGGATCCAGATCCACACCAAGATGGTTGCCGCCCCCGTCTTCAGCAAACGGGATCCACTGCACATTGATGTAACTTTCCTTAATCCAACCCGAAGGGACCGAATAATGGTCGCCCATCGCCCCATACGCTTCCTCTAGGTCTGACCACGTATGCCAGCTCGAAACGACTTCGTCCAACGGCAGAAAACGCAGTCCCCAAAAAAGGCCCGTACCGTCAGCTTCTTCTCCATCGTGCAGCAAATAAAGCTCCCGCAGGGGTGCCGGAAATTCGACACCCATCGTTCTTTCTGCCCCGCGAATGTCCTCTATCGAGGCGGCCGGCCTTAAAGCGGCCGCTAGCTCTGGCAGGTCATCCTGCAGCAGGGCTTTAATCTCGCCTAATAAACGCTCAATCACGCCGTAACCTCCTTGTAAAGAGTAGCCAAGCCATTAAACCGATGTGCTTCTCATGGATAGGGCTGCAGTCAACTGTGATCTTCAATTAGTGCGATCATTCCTTCAATAATTTGGAATTTCGACATTCCTTTTAATCGCAGCGTATCCCCGCTTTTTAATCCGTTAGGGAAGTCCACGGCAAGAACGCCTTCATAATCGATACTAACCTCTACGATGTCATTAATAGCACTGTAATCGGTTATTATCTGACTGCGGCTGGAGAAAAGGGTTGACGATTGTTCTGCCAATGCTCTGAATGCTTGTATTCCTCTGATCTCCGTGGTCGTTTCTCCATTGGAAATATTCCTGAAAAGGATGTCTTGGTGCAAGAGTACAACCATGCTTTCAATGTTAAATGAATTGTAGGCTTCAATATATTTTTCAATGATGTCCCTTGATTCTTGGCTAACCATAATCGCACTCCTCTCCTTACATGAACTTATTCCTACTATAAATGTACCATATATTGGGATCACACTGTCCATTTGCTTCAAGAGAAATCAACACGGACGTATACCATCAAAGCAAAAAAGGCTATTGGGATACATCCCAATGACGCCTTTTGCTATTCAAAGAGGACCGTGATTCGTATATGAACTAAAAGGTAAAGCGTGTCCGCGGAGCGGACGTTAAGCGAGGAATAGCTGTATGCACACATTAAGGCACGGAATAACCAGGTCTGCTCCCGAGGCAAACCGTAACGAACGAAGCTCGAACCAAGAGCTTTGTCCAACTTAGTGGAATGCTGCAAGTCGCAATGACTTGCAGCATTCCGCCGGGACAATAGCGGGCTCCTCTCGAAAGGACAGATCGAAGACGGCCGCGTGGAAGGTTCGCCTATTCTGGGTGTCCAGAGGGCCGGGGCCCTTGGTTCCCCCGGCGGAGGGGGAAGGGGCGAGGGAAAAGTATGAAGTGGTTAGGGCGAAAAGAGGGCAAGGGGAAAAAGTCCTCCTTGGAGGGTAGGGAAGTTACTAGATGGGGTCCAAAGGGGCGTAGCCCCTCCCATCCCCCACCTGAAAAATGCGGAACTTTTACAAAGAATGACTCGCTTATGGCCGGATGGAAAGCGCTTTAGAATAAGAAGTGTAAGAACGATAGATCGACTACCGAAACAGGGGGAATCGAATATGAAAGTAAGCAAAATGAAATCCGCCGGTCTTGTGCTCGCATCCACAATGGTGCTGCTCAGCGCTTGTGGAGGCAATAATAACGGGAACGGCAATGCTGGCGGTAACAATACAGCAGGCAACACGACAACGAATGCCGCTACAGAGAACACCACGAACAATGGCACGACAACGAACGCCGCAGCAGACCCGGTAACGCTGACGATGCTTGTATCGGGCGCGAAGGCGGCAGAAGACGCGGACTTTGAGCTGGAGACGCTGCCTAAGCTCGTGAAGGAGAAATTCCCGAACGTGACGCTCGAAGTGCAGAAGCTGCCGGATGAGCAATATTACACGTCGGTGAAAGCGAAACTTGCCGCAGGCGAAGGCCCGGACATCTTCCTCGTCTTCCCGAACATGGCGAACATGGGCGCGATCGAAGTAGCCAAAGCCGGCTATGCCGCAGATCTGTCGGGACTGAGCTTCTGGGACAATGTCAGCCAGGCCGCGAAGAACGATATGAGCTATGAAGGGAAGCCTTACGCTGTAGCCAAGGGGATGGATATCCTCGGCACGTATTACAACAAAGATCTGTTTGCCCAAGCAGGCATTACGGAGATTCCGAAGGATTGGGCGAGCTTCCTGGCGGCATCGGATAAGCTGAAGTCCGCGGGCATCACCCCGATCGTCATGGGGGACAAAGATCCATGGGTCATCCAGTTCGGCATGTACCAGCTGTCCGCGAACTCCGTCTACCCGTCCGATCCGACTTTCGATACGAAGCTTCAGACCGGCGAGACGGCGCTGACCGACGAGAAATGGGTGAAGACGGTCAATCAATACAAGGAATTGTATGACAAAGAGTATGTGGCCAAAGGCTCGCTCGGCATGGCAAGCGCGCAAGCCGTTCAGCAGTTCGTCGACGGCAAGGCGGCGATGATCTTCACCGGTACGTGGGATCTTCCGGGCGTAACGGCTACGGGCGCTTCCGAGTTCGAGCGCGGATTCTTCTCGCTGCCGGGCAACGATGCCGGCCAGCCGGTCTACGCTTCGGCTGCGACTGCGGCAGGCTATGCGCTGAATGCCAATTCCAAGAACCTCGAGATCGGCAAGCAAATCTTCGAGTACCTCTATGACGGTCAGTCGCCATTGTTCCAAGCTTGGGTAGAGTCGAACCCGTCGATCAGCGTATTTAACGGCGTCGAGCTGAAGAACGAGATTTTCAAGGACGTACTGGACAATATTCAGAGCACGGGTCATGCGTTCTACTTCTCCAACCAAATGTGGCCGGCGGGCGTGAGCGACGTCATGCAGACGAAGTTCTCCGAGATTATCGGCGGCAAGAAGACAACGGCCGAGGACGTTACGAAGGCGATGCAAGATAAGTACAAAGAGCTGTATAAAGGTTAATCGAGGCGAGTATGCCGCCGGGAGCGCTTGATGCGCTCCCTTAGCGGCAACATTTGGCCTAAGGAAAGGAAAGAAGCAGCATGAACAGTGCCGTCATGAAAAAAACGATGTACTTCTTCGTTCTTCCCGCTATGCTATTCTATTGCGTGTTCTGGATATTCCCGATTCTGAAGCTGTTCCAATACAGCGTGACGGATTACAACGGCTATGTGCAATCGTTCAATTATGTGGGCTTAAGCAACTTCAAGACCTTATTCCAAGAGGAAATCCTCGGCGTGTCGGTCAAGAACACGTTGATCTACACCTTCATTACGGTCATATTCGGCAACATCATTGCGCTTATGCTTGCGCTTCTCCTCAATGCGAATATTAGGGCCAAAGGTTTCTACCGCTCGGCCTTTTACATTCCTACGCTGTTCAGCGCGATCGTGGTAGGATTCATATGGAGTTACGTGTATATGCCTGGCGATGGACTGATTGCTTCCTTTCTGACCAAGATTGGCCTCGGCGATGTCGATACGAATTTCCTCGGCAGCTACGGCAAGGCGCTGTATGCGATCATTGCGGTCGATATCTGGAAAAATATCGGCACGAGCACGATCATCTTCCTTGCCGGTCTGCAATCGGTTCCGTACGAGCTGCAGGAAGCGGGCCGGATCGACGGGGCAGGACGTTGGAAGCTGTTCCGGTTCGTGACGCTGCCGATGCTGGCGACTTCCGTGACGATCAACATCACGCTCAGCATTATTAACGGCTTGAAGGCGTTCGACTATCCGTTCGTCATGACCAACGGCGGACCGGGCACGTCGACGAACACGCTCATTTATGCGATGTACAAAATGGCCTTCACCGACCAGTTGTTCGGCAAAGCCTCGGCGCTCGGCATTATCTCGTTCGCCCTGATTATCGCCATTACGGCGATCTGCGTCTTCACGTTGAACCGAAAAGAGGTGTCGGCATAATGAAGGGGATTGCCGCCAAGAAACTGCTGACCCATCTCGTCATTATCGCGCTCGTCTTCATCAATCTCGTCCCGCTCCTGATCGTGCTCTCCAGCTCGCTCCGGTCGCCGAAGAACATGACCAATCCGCTCAATTGGTTTAACGAATTTACGCTGGAGAGCTTCCAGTCGGCATTCACTCGGATGCACTTTATGTCCGCGTTGTGGAACAGCATTGTCCTCACGTCGGTGTCCGTATTCTTCGTCGTGGTGCTGGCTGCGATGGCCGCGTATCCGATGGCGAGAATCCGCAGCAAGTTCAGCCGGTTCCTGTACATCTTCTTCCTGTCAGGGCTCGTCGTGCCCGGCCAGATGGTGCTCATCCCGATCATTCAGATGATCAAGGGGCTCGGTATCCCGATGAACCAATATACGCCGATCCTGATGTTCATTACGTGCAGTCTGCCGTTCTCGACCTTCCTCTACACGGGCTTCATTCGCAGCAGCGTGCCGGAGGAGATCGAGGAGGCGGCCCATATCGACGGTTGCAGCATGTTCCGCCGCTTCTGGCAGATCGTCTTCCCGCTCATCCTGCCGGTGACGGTATCCGTCGTCATTACGCAAGGGGTATGGATCTGGAACGATTACTTCTTCAACATGGTCTTCATCACCAAAGCAAGCGATGCTCCATTGCCGGTGGCCATGCTCGGGTTCCTCGGCGACCAGCAGAATCCGGCGCAGTGGAACGTTCTGTTCGCGGCCTGTATCCTATGCGCATTGCCGCTATTGCTCGCCTTCCTGGCGCTGCAGAAGTATTTTGTCGGCGGACTGACGATGGGTTCGGTGAAAGGTTAGTTAGCATAGTTGTATAGGAAAGACAAGCAAATTCCGATAAAGATTGACCTGAAGAACCGGAGACTATTCCGGTTCTTTTTGCGTCTATTGGAGATCCCGATCCTTTTTGTATCTATAATCCATCCTGAAAAATACGGAATGTATCCGAAGTTTGACACACTTATGTTACGTTCCGCAAACGCTTACACTAAGGTTGCAAAGCGAAGTTGCTTAAGCCTTTAGCATCTGAAGCAATTCAGTAATTGGGGGGATCAGACAGCTTGCGTTTCAACCGCTCAGGCGCTGCGTTCTCGATCTTGCGATCTTGAGCGCAAACCAATGAGCTTAAAGTGCCAACAGGTCAGTCATCATCGTAACTTTCGATGGAATGGGGACGGTGCACGAATGAACAGTCTTAGAACGAATTGGAGCAAGCGGGCCTCCGCCATGGTGCTGGCGACCGCGTTATTCGCGGGAGGCGTCATCCCGGCCTTGCCGGGAACGGCAGCTGCGTCGGCGGCCGACGAGAGCGTGACATTCAAGAAGCAAGTAGGCGGCATATTCGACGGCATGCCGTTGTTCGATGGCATCCCGGCGCATCTGGATGCTTTCGTCGATGCCTATTACGAATACATCGGGCTTGAAGGGGCAGCGCTCTATGCGACCGGCATCCGGGATAACTACACCTTCGTGATGGACGACAACCCGATTAAAGGAAAGACCGTACCGGGCGGCCTGTCCGCAGCGGACAATGTATACGGCGTATCCACCGACTTTCCCGCGCTGGTCGGTCTTGGACAGTCGTGGAACAAAGAGCTGGTCACCGAAGTCGGCCAAGTGATGGGCAGCGAGAAGATCAGCCAGCTGAACGTCAAGCAGGGAACGGCTAATATCCACAACGGCTCGAATACGTCCCGGAGCATCGCCTTCACGGCGCTCTCCGACGTTCGCATCAATCCGCTTAACGGCCGCTTCCCGGAAGGGTATAGCGAAGACCCGTACTTAACGGCGACGATGGTCGATGAGATGGCGGCAGGCTTATCCGGCACAAACCAAACCGCAAGCGAAGACGGCTTCTGGATCCGGGCCGTCGTCGGGACGAAGCATTTCTCAATGTACAATGCCGAATGGTACCGCCAATCTTCCAGCACTTCCGCTGGCGCCAGGGCAATCTACGAATACCAGACTCCGCCAGCCTATAAGGGGCTGGAGTCCGGCTCGGTATCGGGCATCATGACTTCTTTCGGCCGGACGAACGGGGTACCGAACATCATCTCGCCTTATCTGATCTTGGGCAACAGCCTGTCGCGGTTCGGCATGTATTCCTCCCCGGACTTCAACGGCGAGAACCACCTGTTCAACACCAACTTCGGCAATGGTTACGATACGCAATATACGGTAGACCGCAAGCATGCCCTTGCGCTGATGGTGCTCGCGCATTCGGAATCCGTCCGCGCTTCCGGCACGGACAAAACGGATGTCGTCACGCTCGCGGGCGCCGTCAAGGAAGGCGTCTACGGCATTACGCTTAAGGATGTCCAGGAAGCGGGACGGCCGCTGGTGAACCAGCTGGTGCGCATGGGGATTTTCAACGAGGTCGACGCTAACGGCATTCCGATCAACTACCCGTTCGCGAATCAAGCGAAGGATGTCTCCACGAATCTGACCAGCTTCAGCACGCCGGCGCACCAAGAAGTCGCCAAGCAAGCCGCGAGGGAAACGGTCGTGCTGCTCAAGAATACCGACGGCGCGCTTCCGCTCGCCAAGGATAAGAAGGCGGCCGTGATCGGTACTTACGCCGACATGAGAATGCGGGCGCAATACGCGGCGAGCACGCCGAATCTTCCGGATGTAGGCAAGACGCCGTTGTATGAGATTCTGAATACGATCGGCGCCTCCAATGTCCAGTTCGCCACCGGCAATGAAGTCGTCGCCCTGAAGTCGAAGGCAAACGGCAAATACGTGACGGCCGGTGCGGATGCAGGCACGCAATTGACGGCGGATTACACGCCGGTTAATAACGAGTTCACGAATGCCCAGCTCTTCGAAGTCTATGACTGGGGGCAGCAAGCGCATAGCTTGGCTTCCAAGCTGAACAACAGATGGCTGACGGCGCCGACGACGAACGGTGCGGCCGTGGGCAATACGGCAACGGCAGCCCTGCTGCTGACAGGCTCGGATTGGTCGACGCTGACGTCGGTTAGCAATAACAGTACCGTTCCTCCTAAGCTGCGCGTCGAGAGCAATAGCGATGCTTCGTATTCGATCGTTGCCAATGGCCTGGGCTTCCAGACGGGCATCTACAATGGCCGTTTCTTGACGACGGCAGCCGACGGCAAGGTGGCGACAGCAGCTTCGACGATCGGCAATATCGGCAATTTCAACACGCGCACGGACGAAGTGAAGTTCGAGAAGACCGTCGTGAAGCAAGCAGGCGCTGATGCAGCGGCACTGGCAGAGACGCAGGACTATGCGCTTGTATTTGTCGGCGGCCATCCAAGCAATAGCGCAGGCGAAGGCAATGACCGCGCCGACCTGTACCTGGGCGAGAACGACTACAAGCTGGTCAAACAGGTTGCGGCCGCTTTTGCAGCGAAGAACAAAAAGACGATCGTGGTCCTCGCAGCCAGCTCGCCGGTCATCATGGGAGAAATTCAGAATGACCCGAACGTGTCGGCAATCGTGACGCAGCCATATTCCGGCGAGTACGACGCGCAAGGTCTTGCGGATGTGCTCTATGGCGATTACGCGCCGACAGGCAGATTGACGGCGACATGGTACGCGGATATGTCCGGTCTGCCTGCAATCGACCGCTATTCGATTCCGGAAGGAAATTCGACGACGCTCAGCCAACTCGACCCGCGTTATACGGTTGACATGAACAACGCGGACCCGGCTCAAGCCAAATTGACTTATATGTATACCGATTCGCCGGTTACGTATCCGTTCGGCTACGGCCTCTCCTATGCCGAATTTACGTACAAAGATTTTAGCGCGCCAAGCAGCGCGAGCAGCGAATCCACGTTCGACGTCTCCGTCGAAATTACGAACGAAGGTTCGGTCGCGACTTCGGAGATCGTCCAGCTGTACGCGAAGAAGAACGGTTCGGCTTACGGCAACGAGATCGCCGACAAGAAATTGGTCGGCTACGAGAAAGTCGACCTGACGGCAGGCGAGCATAAAATCGTTACGCTCACCGTCGACCCGCAAGACTTTGCGCTGTGGGATGTCAACAAAGGCGACTATGTCGTGGAGAACGGTTCGTACACGCTGTCGGTCGGCCATTCGTCCGAAGATATCCGTCAGTCGAAAGACATCACGATTGCAGGCGGCGACATCTCCGCGCTGCATGCAAGCAGCGGCTTTAACGTATTCGATCATGCTTTTGCTTCCGAGGGCGTCGTGTACCGGGAAGCTTCCAAGGCGCGCACGGTAGAGAGCCTTCGCGCGGACAAAGTAGCCGGCGAATACTACACGGTCATGTCGAAGCAGCAAGGCTCATGGGTTGCGCTTCCGAAAGCTGACTTCACGGGAGCGAAGAGCATCGTAGCCCGTGTAGCCAGCAACGGTAACGGCGGGACGATCACGCTTCGTGCCGATTCCCTGAGCAATGCGCCATTCGCCACGATCGAAGTGCCGGTAACGGCCAAAACAACCTATACGATGCCGACAGCCGCGAACCAGACGGTTAACGAGCTCGGCTATGTTGAAGTAGAAGCTGCGCTTAGCAATGTTCCTTCCGGTCAGCACAAAGTATTCGTCGTATTCGACGCGCCGGACCTTCGCATCGACAGCCTGAAGGCCGAGAGCGCGGTAGCCATTACAGCGCCGACAGCTGACGCGTTATTGCCATCCGGCATCGTCGGCAGCGCATATGATCAACAGCTCGTACTTAGCGCAAGCGGCGGTACAGAGCCATACGCATGGAACGTTACCGGTCTGCCGGAGGGCTTGAGCTTCGATCCGGCAACGAGCCGCATCACGGGCACCCCTGCAGCGGGCGCCGAGACGAACAGCCCTTACGCGGTGACGATCACCGTGACGGATAAGAACGGCGAGACGTCTTCGGTAACGAATTCGCTGATCGTCCGTGTGGAATCCGGCAACACGCAAGCGACGCTGGCGGGTGAGACGGAAGCGCAGACAGGCGGCGCGTTTAGCCTGACCTATGGATTAAACAAGGTCAAGACATCCGTACTTGCCCAAGATATCGAAATCTCTTATGACCCGAATGCGGTGGAATTCGTAGGAGCGGAGTCGCTCGTAGAAGGCATTAGCGTGGTGGGCACGAGCACGGATGCGCAAGGGAAAGTGCGTATCTTGCTGGCAAGCGAAGGCACGGACCATGCCATCACGGCTGACGGTAACGTGGTGAAGCTGAATTGGCTGGCCAAACCTTCGAATGCGGCAGCCGTCGCCACCTTCCGTGTGGAACGCGCAACCTTAGCCGATATTAGCAAGGAAATGACGGCAGATGCCGGCGATCCGCACCAAGTGCAGCTCGTCTTCATCGACAAGCAAGCATTGACCAACCTGATTGCGGAAGCGCAAGCGTTCCACGATGCGGCGGTCGAAGGCACGAAGATCGGCCAATACCAAGCGGGTTCCAAAGCGGCGCTGCAAGCGGCGATCGATGCGGCGGCAGTTGTTGCCGGCGGCAAACCGACGCAGCAACAAGTCCAGGAAGCGGTATTCGCGCTGAACCAAGCGTTGCAAACCTTCAAGTCGCTCGTCATTACAAAACTGCCAGGCGACGTGAACGGCGACACAAGAGTCAGCGTAGGCGATCTGGCGCAGCTGGCGGCCAACTACGGCATGACGTCGCAAGACGCAGGCTGGAGCGCCGTAGCGCATATGGATCTCAACAACGACGGCGTCATCGATCTGCTCGACCTCGTGATGATGGCACAGAAGATTCTGGAGGCTTAAGTGTAGTATATTGTAAAAAATGGCCGTTCCCCGAAAGGGAAACGGCCATTTTTGATGTTTGATGGTAAAGCCTTGTCCGCAAAGCGGACAAAGCGAGGAATACCTGAAAGCATGCAACAAGCATGCCGTCACAGGTCAGCTCCCCAAGGCGCAAAGTAGCGAACGAAGCTCGACCCGAGAGCTTTGTCCAAGCGGATCGTGCATGTATGAAGCTAACATGCAGCAACTAATCCGTTTAGACAAAAGCGGGCCAACGCCAAAAGGACTCATCGAAGACGGCCGCGTTACGAGTATAGCCACTTACGGGTGTCCAGAGGGCGGTTGCCCTCGGGGTCCCCTCCTCAGGAGGGGATTTAGGGGAGGTTGCACAATGGGGTTCAAAAGGGGCAAAGCCCCTTATTCTGCATGCAGCCTCCGATAGACAAGCGGCGAATGCCCCGTATGCTCCTTAAACTTTTTATGAAAATAAGTCAGGCTCTCGAAGCCGCATTCTTGCGCGATCTGCTGAATGTGATCGTCGGTAGCGAGCAGCCGATCTTTGGCCAGCATGAGCCGCTTGGCGACGACATAATCGGTGATGGTCATGCCGACCGATTGGCGGAAGGTGCGGGAGAAGTGCGATGGCGACACGGCGACCAATTTGCAGAGGGCTGACAGCTGCAGGTCGTTCCTCGGATGTTGATCGATGTACGCCAAGGTGTCTCTCAGCCATTGCGGCGCAAGCGCAGGATTCGGGTCCGGCTTGGTGACGGCGTGTTCGGTTTCCCTGGACAGTTGCAGCAGCAAGAGCAGCAGCGCGTAACGAACGATCTGGACATGGCCGTCCCGGTTGTCGCGAAGCTCGGCATGGAAGGTATCCAGCGCCGAAGTAGCCAGATCCCTTATCGTTTTATTCAGCGGCATCCGGAACCGGTTCTTCTCTCTGGCCTGCTGGAAGACATGCAGCGGGGACAACGTTTCGTCCTCGCCTTCCGTACGAATGAATTTGGGGCTGAAGAAGACCGCCGTCGTGGTCGTCGGGTTCGATTCATCCGGGAAGGCGCGGTGAATGACGTTCGGCGGAAGGAAGAACAGATCGCCAGGGCGCATCTCGTAGAAGGTTTGGTCGATGAAGAAGGTGCCTTTGCCGTTATAGATATAGACGATTTCGTACCAATCGTGCATATGGTCGGGCATCTCGTCCTTGAGCTGTTTGGTCGCGTGGTAGACCAGATGAAACGGAAATTTCTCGTCGATGGGAAAGGTTCGATAGATCGGGTTCATCGTTAACGCCTCCTATCCGCAATATAGCAAAATTGATGATGAAAACGCAATGATTGTTCATTTAACTATCCGATTCGCTTGTTTACAATGAAGAAAATAGCTGCAACTGAAAACGCTTACCGATAGCGTCATATTGAGGAGGAGACAAATGGCAGGTCCAATTCCAACAGGCGCGGATGCCTTGGTCGTCGATGCGAAGGATCATGTGGCGACTTCGCTGCGCGAGCTCAAACGCGGGGAGAGCGCAAGTTATCGGCTCTCGGATGAGGTGAAGCGCATCGAGGTGCTCGAAGATATTCCGTTCGGCCATAAGATCGCGATCATGGACATCGAGAAGGATACGCATATTCGCAAATACGGGGAAACGATTGGCCTCGCGACGATGGCGATTGCCGCTGGCGCGCATGTGCATGTGCACAATGTGGAGAGCATTCGAGGACGAGGCGACCAAGCCGCGCAGGGAGGACAAAAGGCATGAGCCATTTTAATGGATACGCACGATCGAATGGGGAATACGGCATCCGGAATCATCTGCTCATTATTCCGACGGTCATCTGCGCGAATCAGGTATGTAACCGGATCACGCAGCTTGTGCCCGACACCGTGGCGATCCCGCATCAGCATGGATGCAGCCAGATCGGGGCCGATAAGACGAGAACATTCGATACGCTCGCAGGGACGGGGCGCAATCCGAACGTCGGCGCCGTAATCATCGTCAGTCTGGGTTGCGAAGTGGTGGATCCTTACGAGCTGGCGGATAACATCCGCGCTACGGGCAAACGCGTCGAAGTCATCGATATTCAAGAAGTCGGCGGATCGGTGAAGGCCATCCAGGTCGGCACGGCGCTGGCCAAGGAGATGCGACTGGAGCTCGATACGCTGGTCCAAGTGCCGATTCCGCTCAGCGAACTGCGGATCGGAGTGAAGTGCGGCGGGTCTGACGCGACTTCGGGCATGGCCTCCAATCCGGCGCTCGGCGCGGCTTCGGATCTGCTCATCGAGCAAGGCGGCACGGTCGTAATAAGTGAAACGACGGAGATTATCGGAGCCGAGCATGTACTGGCGGCAAGATGCGCGACGCCGGAGGTAGCGGATCAGCTGTATGCCTTCGTGGAGCGCTTCGAGAAGGAAGTCGACCGGATGGGAGCCGACATGCGCGGAGGCAATCCAAGTCCGGGCAATATTGCCGGCGGCCTGACGACCATCGAAGAGAAATCGCTCGGCTGCATCAGTAAGTGCGGCACCTCGCCGATCGTCGGCACGTTCGAATATGCGGAGCCGATCCCGGGCACCGGGCTGTACTTCATGGATTCGCCGGGCAACGATATCGAGTGCGTATCCGGCATGGCTGCCAGCGGCGTGCATCTCGTGTGCTTTACGACAGGGCGGGGGACGCCGACGGGCGCAGCCGTCGTACCGGTCATTAAGATTACCGGGAATAAGCTGATGTATGAGCGGATGAAGGACAATATGGACGTCAGCGTCAGCGACATTCTGGAAGGCAACGCGGGCATTATCGAAGCGGGCGAGCGGATCTGGCAAGAGATTCTGTCCGTGGCGGACGGTCAACTCACCAAGGCGGAGATTCTCGGCCATCAAGAATTCAGCATTAATCGGATCGGACCAAGTCTATAAGATTCGCGGTAAGGTGGCGCTCGGCTTGGGAGATACGGAACATATCCAGTAAGGAGGAACAGAACTGTGCGATTACAAGGCAAAAAGACATTGATTACCGGGGCCGGCTCCGGCATCGGCAAGAGTTCCGCATTGTTGTTCGCGAAGGAAGGCGCCGTTATCGCGGTGAACGATATATCGGAGGAACACGGTCAGCAGACCGTCGCGGAGATTAAGGAAGCCGGCGGGGAAGCGTTCTTCGCAGGCGCGGACGTGACCGATCCCGACTCGGTAGCCGCTATGGTCAGCAAGGTCATCGGGGAGCTGGGCGCCATCGACGTGCTGTTCAATAACGCGGGCATCAGCGGCGTCGGCGCCTTGCATGAAGTGGAGCCGGATGTCTGGGACAAGGTGATGAACGTCAATATCCGCGGCGTCTATTTGCCTAGCAAATACGTGCTTCCCCATATGATGGAGCGCCGCTCCGGCAGCATCATTAATATGTCGTCCTGTATCGCCGAGATCGGTCTGGCCAGACGGGCATCCTATGCCGCGACCAAAGGCGCGGTACTGGCCTTGACCAAGTCGATGCAAGTGGACTATGCTCCGTATAATATCCGGGTGAACGCGCTGCTGCCGGGTACGATTCTAACGCCGTTCGTGGAGAATTACCTCCGCACTTCCTATGAGGACCCTGAAGCGGGGATCGAGGGAATCAAGAAGCGGCAGCTCAGCGGCGATCTGGGGCGGCCGGAGGATGTGGCCAAGGCCGCATTGTTCCTCGCTTCCGACGAGTCTTCGTTCATGATGGGATCGCCGCTCTATATCGATGGCGGCGTCGTGTTTGGCAAAAACGCTTAAATAAAGGAGAGCTATAGCTATGAAACTCGTTACGCTGCAACAGGATGGAAGCCATAAACTTGGCGTGAAGACGGACGGCGGGATCATCGATCTGGCCGCCGCGCTGCAAGAGTATCCGGGCGGTCCGGCTTACCGCGACGTGATGGATGTGATCGAAGGCGGGAGCGCCGCGGTCGCGGCTCTGGAAGCCTACATCGCCACGCTTCCCGCGGAAGCTTATCTGGTGGACGAAGAGCAGGTGCAATGGGGACCATGCGTTACGCGTCCGAACAAAATCATCTGCGTCGGCTTGAACTACCGCAAGCATGCGGAAGAGACGAACGCGCCGATCCCGGCCTATCCGATCTTGTTCAACAAGTTCAACAATACGCTGACCGGCCACGGTAAGGAGATTGCGATCCCGAAGGTGACCAAGGAGCTTGATTACGAAGCGGAGCTCGTCATCGTCATCGGCAAGCAAGCCAAGGCAGTCTCGAAAGAAGAGGCGCTCGATTACGTCTTCGGCTATTGCGCCGTCAACGACTTGTCCGCGCGAGATTTGCAAATGCGCACCGCGCAGTGGCTGCTCGGCAAGACCTGCGACGACTTCAGCCCGCTCGGCCCCTACCTGGTGACGGCAGATGAAGTCGGCAACCCGAACGAGCTCGCGATCAAAGCGACCGTGAACGGAGAAGTGCGGCAGAATTCGAACACGTCGGATATGATCTTCCATTGCGATGAGATCGTCAGCTACATCTCGCAGCATATGACGCTCGTTCCGGGCGACATCATTCTGACCGGCACGCCGGAAGGGGTCGTGCTCGGCTATCCGAAGGAGAAGCAGGTGTACCTGCAGCCGGGCGACGTCGTGACGATCGAGATCGAGAAGCTTGGCGCGCTGACGAACCGTTTTGTCGCGGAAGAAGTCTAATTCGGATCGGTACGTCCCGACCCGCCCATAGAACGCAAGGGTCACCGCCCTTGCGTTTTCATTTGCCCGCGGTAAGCCTTCGGCGTTGATCCCGTCACTTTTTTGAACATTTGATAGAAATGCCGCATGCCCTGGAACCCGCACATCAGCGCGATCGCCTCGATCGTATCATCCGTAGCGAGCAGCAGTTCCTTCGCTAGGGCAAGCCGCTTGGCATTGACATAATCCGTGACGTTCATGCCGGTCAACTGCTTGAAGACGCGCGAGAAATGGCTTGCGCTGACGCAGGCTTGATCCGCTAATTCGGCCAGACCGCCGCATCGGACCGGGTCGCGATTAATATCCCGTAAGGCGTGCTGGATCCACGGCGGGGCGAAGCTGGTTACCGGCGAAGAGGCCTCCTCCACGAACGGGTGCCGGCACAACTCCAGCAATAGGTGCTGTAAGTGAAGCCATACCGCCTGACGGTAACCGGACGCTTGCTCGTCTAACTCACTCCTCATGCTGCTTATCGCAGCTTCAATCCTCACCTTGGCCGATTCAGGCAGAACGATTTTATATTGTTTCATCTTATGCGCGATCTCGAAACACCGAAGAGGTTCATACCCGTCGCTCAGCGGGGCTGTCTGCACAAGCGAAGGCGCGAAGAATAACGCCGTAGAGACAATGGGCTCGTCTTCCGAAGGGAAAGAGCGGTGCACGGTATTGCCAGGGATCAAGAACAGATCGCCGGGCTCCTTGTCATAGAGCGCTTGGTCGATGAAGAAAGTCCCTTTGCCCTCGTGGATATACACGACTTCGTACAAGTCATGCAGATGATCCGGCCACTCATTCTCCGTATGCCGAACGCCGCGATAGACCAATTCGAGCGGAAAGATCGGATCGAGTTGAAAAGGTTTGCGTATAGGCTGCATACAGGCTGTCTCCCATCTCATGCGTGCAGTTAATATATCAAAATCGGACATAAAATTGCTTCGATCAGCCATTTCTATTCCCTATTATAAGTGTAAAATCATAATCATCAAGAGAGGAGAGATCTTCTTATGCGTATTGATGCCCATCAGCATTATTGGTCGATGACTCGTAACGATTATGGTTGGATTACCGAAGATCTGCCCGTATTGTATAGAGACTATCTGCCTCAGGATCTCGAAGCCCATCTGGTACAACACGGCATAGACGGTACCATTGTCGTCCAAGCCGCGCCGACCGTTGAGGAAACTCATTACTTATTCACATTAGCCGATCAGTCGGACTCGATTCTCGGCGTTGTCGGTTGGCTGGATCTATTCGATCCCGCGCACCGGGAGCATTACGAACGTTACCGGGAGCATCCGAAGTTCGTCGGCTTCCGCATCATGATCCAGGAGATGGCAGACGCAAGCCGCGTACTCGAACCCGCATTCGTGGAAGCGCTTAACGACTATGCGAAACAGGATGTTCCCATCGATCTGCTCGTGAAGTCGGATCAGCTTGATGTGCTCGTGCAGCTGCTGGACGCGGTTCCGGGCCTGCGAGGCGTCATCGATCACATCGGCAAGCCGGGCATCGCCCAGCACATATTCGAACCGTGGGCGACGCAGATGGAACGGTTATCGAAACATCCGAATGTGTATTGCAAAATTTCCGGCATGGTGACCGAGGCCGATCATCAAGCCTGGGAAGCGGAACATTTGAGACCCTATATCGAGCATGCGCTGCGCGTGTTCGGTGCGGAACGCGTGATGTTCGGCACCGATTGGCCGGTCTGTCTGTTAGCCGCGAGCTACGATGATGTCGTGGGCGTCCTGGAGGGGGCGATTCCGGGATCGTGGGGAGAGCTGGAGCGCGTGCAGTTGTTCGGCGAGAATGCAAGGAGATTCTATAAACTTTAATCCATAGCGATGAAGCTGGGGATGTTGGGAATGGAGTGTTGGCATGAAGTATCGCATGTTAGGCAAGACGGGATTGGAAGTGTCGGCGCTAAGCTTCGGCGCTTCCTCCCTCGGTTCCGTATTCCGGCAGACGGATGACGCGGAAGGCATCCGCACCGTACACGCGGCGGTCGACTCGGGGATTAATCTGATTGACGTCTCGCCGTATTACGGCGCCACGAAAGCCGAGACAGTGCTGGGCCAGGCGATTAACGAGATCTCGCGGGACCGGTTCTATCTATCGACCAAAGCCGGGAGATATGGGATGGACACCTTCGATTTCTCGAAGTCGAGGATCGTATCGAGTCTCGAAGAGAGCTTGCAGAGGCTGCAGACGGACTATGTCGATCTGCTCTTCTTACACGACATCGAATTCGTTCCGCCCGAGATCATTATCGAAGAAGCGATCCCTGCGCTGGACAGCTTGAAGCAGCAGGGTAAAATACGCTTCTCCGGCATCTGCGGCCTGCCGCTGGCCCTGTTCGAACAGATGCTGCCGCGCGTTCAGGTGGACACTATTATTTCGTACTGCCATTATGCGTTGAATGACACGTCCCTTACCAGGCTCTTGCCGCTGCTCGATTCGCTCGGCGTCGGTCTGATCAACGCTTCGCCGCTATCGATGGGACTGCTGGGTACGCGCGGTACGCCGGATTGGCATCCCGCCAGCCCCGAGCTGAAGGAAACCTGCCTGCGTGCCGCCAAACTTGCGGAAGAACGGGGCTCGGATATCGCGAAGCTTGCGATCCAATTCTCCACCGGCAATCCGGCGATCCCGACAACGCTCGTGAGCACGGCCAATCCGGATAATATCGCCAGAAACATCGCATGGACGGATGAATCTGTCGATACGGAGCTATTGGAAGAAGTGCTGGAAGTCTTGAAACCTGTTCATAACCAAACTTGGGTCAGCGGGTTGCCGCAATATAATGTTGCTATACAAGCGAATCGAGAAGAGGGCTGCCAATGAAAGGTATCGTGTGCGACGAGGTTGAAGCATTCCGTTACACGGAGGATTTACCTGAGCCGGAATTGACGGAGGGACATGCGATCGTATCGATTCGTAGAATCGGCATCTGCGGAACGGATTATCATGCGTTCAAAGGAAATCAGCCTTTCTTCCACTATCCGAGGATATTAGGCCACGAACTAGCCGGCGTTATCGATCAGATAAGCGCTAATGACGAGGGGCTTGCGCCTGGCGATCAGGTCGCGATCATTCCGTACATACACTGCGGCAGCTGCCTGTCTTGCCGGAGAGGTAAAACCAACTGCTGCGCCAATATGCAGGTGCTCGGCGTACATAGGGACGGAGGAATGCGGGAGCGAATCTCGGTCCCGGTTACGCATCTGCTCCGTACCGAGGGACTGTCGCTCGATGAGGCGGCCATGATCGAACCGCTCGCGATCGGCGCGCATGCCGTACGAAGGGCGGACGTTGAGGCAGGGGACACGGTCCTTGTCATCGGCTCCGGACCGATTGGACTCGGCGTCATGGCTTTTGCCAAATATGCCGGGGCACGCGTCATCGCGATGGATATGAACGAAGAGCGGCTGGCGTTCTGCCGAACATGGGCGAACGTGGATGAGACGGTCGCCGTGCTGGAAGGCGATGTGAAGCAACGTCTTGCCGAGCTTACCAATGGCGAGTTCCCGATCGCGGTGTTCGACGCTACTGGCAATGCAGCTTCAATGTCGCAATCGTTCGAACTTGCCGCGCATGGCGGCAAACTGGTCTTCGTCGGCCTGGTGAAAGGGGACATCGCGTTCTCGGATCCCGAATTCCATAAGCGTGAGCTAACGCTCATGGGCAGCCGGAACGCGACGGGCGCCGACTTCCAGCATGTCGTGAACGTGCTGCGTGAAGATATCTTCGATATGAACCAGTATATTACGCACCGAGCAGCGTTCAACGAGATGATCGACTCGTTCGGTACTTGGCTGAACCCGGCGTCCAAAGTCATTAAGGCGGTCGTGGAATTGTAGAGAGGAGAATCGAGCATGAAACTTACTTATAAACGTCCGGCGGTCGAGTGGACAGAGGCGCTGCCGATCGGCAACGGCCGGCTCGGCGCGATGATCTTCGGCGGAGTCGAGCGGGAGCTCATCCAGCTGAACGAAGATACGCTCTGGTCGGGCGGTCCGAGAGATTGGAATAACCCGCGTGCGCGGGAAGTGCTTCCGGAGGTGCGCCGGCTTGTGGCGGCAGGCCAATACGCGGAGGCCGATCAGTTATGCAAGGAATTGCAGGGACCTTACTCGCAGTCGTACTTGCCCTTCGGTGATCTCAAGATTGAGTTCGGCTATGAGGGAGAGACTCACTCGTACCGCAGGGAGCTAGATCTCCAGCAAGGGATATCCCGCGTCCAATATGAGGTCGGGGACGTCCGCTATACGCGGGAGCTGCTCGCTTCCCATCCCGGACAGGTCATAGCGATCCGGCTGCAGTCCAGCCAAGCAGGCAAGCTCGACTTCACCGCGCGGCTGGATGGCGAACTGCAATCTCATACGTCCCAGGAGAACGGGCAATGGATCGTGCGCGGCAAGGCGCCTGTGTATGTCGCGCCTAACTATCACCCCGCCGAGCGGCCGATCGTCTACGAGGAGGCGGGCAGCGATGAGGCGATGACATTCGAAGGACGGCTTGCTGCCGTGGCGGACGATGGAAGCCTAACCATCGATGGGGATGGCCTTCATGTCAGCGGGGCAACGGGCGTGACATTGTATTTTGCCGCCGCGACGAGCTTTAACGGATTCGATCGTTCGCCTGGCAAAGAGGGTCGTGACCCCGCGGCAATCGTGGACGCGAGTCTGACCGCGGCATTGGGTTATTCGTACGAGGAGCTGCGCGATGCGCATATTCGCGATTATCGCAACTTGTTCGATCGTGTCGAGATTCATCTGGGGGATCGCGTCAGCCCCGAAGATCTGCCTACGGATGAGCGTATTACCGAATTCGGGGCGGGTGATCCGAACTTGGTGGAGCTGCTGTTCCAATACGGCCGCTACTTAATGATTACCTCGTCTCGTCCCGGCACGCAGCCTGCCAATCTGCAGGGCATCTGGAACAAAGAAATACGGCCGCCGTGGAGCAGCAATTACACGTTGAACATCAATGCGGAGATGAACTACTGGCCCGCGGAGACGTGCAACTTGGCGGAATGCCATCAGCCGCTGCTCGAATTAATCGGCAACTTGGCCGTTACAGGCAAGAAGACTGCGGAGGTTAATTACGGCGCTCGCGGATGGACGGCTCATCATAATGCCGATATTTGGGCCCAAAGCGCGCCTGTCGGCGAGTACGGGCACGGCGATCCTTCCTGGGCGTTCTGGCCGATGGCCGGGGCGTGGCTGAGCCAGCATCTGTGGGAGCATTATGCGTTCGGCCGAGATGAAGCCTATCTTCGCGAGCAGGCCTATCCGATCATGAAAGAGGCGGCCTTATTCTGTCTGGACTGGCTGATCCCGGATCAAGATGGCCGTCTGATCACGAATCCGTCTACGTCGCCGGAGCATAAATTCAGAACGGCAGACGGAAGCTTCGCGGCCGTGAGCGCAGCGTCGACGATGGATTTGGCGCTCATCTGGGACTTGTTCACGAACTGCATCGAAGCGTCTGAAGCGCTAGGGACGGATGAATCGTTCCGCGAACAGCTGGCCACCGCGAGAGAGCAATTGCTCCCGCTGCAGATCGGACAATATGGCCAATTGCAGGAATGGTACAAGGATTTTGAGGACGAAGATGTCCATCATCGCCATGTGTCCCACTTATTCGGCGTCTATCCGGGACGTCAATTGGATGAAGTGCTGACCCCGGAGCTGTTCTCTGCCGCTCGTACGTCGCTCGAACGACGGGGAGATGAGGGCACAGGCTGGAGCCTCGGGTGGAAAATCAGCCTATGGGCTCGATTCCAAGACGGCGACCGCGCACTGCGGCTCATCTCGAACCTGCTGCAGTTGGTCAAGTCGGATGCAACGGGGGAGGGCGGAGGCGTCTATGCCAATCTGTTCGACGCGCATCCGCCATTCCAGATCGACGGCAACTTTGCCGCGACCGCCGGCATCGCCGAGCTGCTGCTCCAATCGCATCAGGGCGCGCTCCACCTGCTGCCGGCCCTTCCGCAAGCCTGGTCCGCCGGCTCTATCAGCGGATTGCGTGCGCGCGGCGGCTTCGAAGTTAGCTTAACGTGGGCGAACGGCTTGCTGAGCGAAGCGGAGATTCTTTCGCTGCACGGCGAACGCTGCACGGTTACTTCGAAAGTGGCGGTCACGGTGGTAGATGAGAGCGGGGAAGCCGTTGCGATGGAGCTGGCTGGAGCTTCCGGGGTTTCGTTCGAGACGGTTGCGGGAGGCAAGTATAAGGTAGTCTCGCAGGCGGATTAACTAGTTTTTCAACTTAAGGCGATCATACCGTACAATCGGTCCAAATGACATCAAGCCCACCTGTACTTGTGCAGGTGGGCTTGATTCGTATTGGCGGATTACCAAGCGGATGCGTTCTTTCTCGCGAGTTCATCCGTGAGTCCGAGGTTAATCATTTCCTCGACCATGATGTTCTCAAGATCCTCGCTATCAAAGTCCTTGGCATTAAAGTCACGGAGCAGCGCCAGCTTACCAGCATAGGTTGCCCGGGCCAGGTACTCTTGAAGCTCCTCGGATTCCAGATCGCCATCAACGAGCAGCGATTCATGTTGGCGGCCAACGTCATCCGGATGAACGTTAGTAACGCCTAATCCATCGTGTGTGGATACGAGGATTTTGTTTGCACGCTCCGTTCTCACCTGATTCAAATAACGATAAGGCTGCTCGATTACCGGGAGATCGAGGGCTGCTGCCATCCTGCTCATGACAAGACGGCGCTGCGCCTTTTGTTCTTCGGTTGGTGCCCACTCGCTTTGCTCGTCTTGTCGCAGATCGGCCAGGTAATCTTCCTCATTATCGAACGAGGCGTATAATAGCGATTCATCGATCGCAAGAATGCTGAGGAACTCCCTGATATTGTTAGCGACGACCTCGCCTGCCTCATCCCCGCCCATTGGCGAGACCATCACGATAGGGGCTTCATTTAGATCGGTAACCGATCCGAACTCGGTTAAGAATCCGTAGTGAACGCCATCTCCGCCAGTCCATCCGAATACGATAACGTCCCAGGGGGTATTCCCGTACTCGCTACAGTAATAGCCCCCGTAAAAGCCAAGCTCATCCCATAAGGAAAGCCCCTCTTCTTGGAGTTGATCGTCCAAGGTATAGAGTGCGTCAAAGATTGCCGGAGGAGAATATTTGCCAAAGTTAATCTTCTGGCTTTCTTCGCCGCTCATCGAATCGGTTACTTCTACGACGACTTCTTCCACTGCTTCTTGAGCTTTCCTGAACATTTCTCGTCGATAAGCTTGTTCCGCTTCAAGCTCGGCGGCCGTTGGCGAAGTAATGGTCACCGTCTTGGTCTGTGAATCGAACGCGATTTCCTTATCGATGATGCCGCTCAAGCGTTTGGAATGGATGTAAATATGTCCGTCGATTTCATGGAGCGTATCATTCCACTCATCATGGAGGTAGGTAGTTCGGCTTTCATTCAGTTGTTCATAGGAAAGGGCAAGCGAACTATTGGCTTCTCGACTATACGTCCATCCAATTGCAGGAAAGATCGTATCTAATGGGAGGTACAACCGTCTGCCATCCTTGAACGGTAGCAGTGAAGAGGTAATATAAGAGCCGTCAATAATAATATTCAAGTGAACTCCCGCCTTCTATAATTTCTCAACTCTAGTATAACATTGCAAAAACTTCTGATAACACAAAAAAGACCAGCTAGTTCGGTGGCAATCGCCGCTATACTCTAATTGCGAAGTACAGGATTATGCGCGAAGCGGATTATTTCGTTTTATAATAGAAAGCAAGTAAGGAGGGGTCTACGTGTACGAAACGATACTGGTCGTCGAGGACGAGAGGAAAATCGCAAGGCTGCTCGAGATTGAGCTCGAAAGCGAAGGGTATCGCGTGCTGCTCGCGGGGAGCGGCAACGATGGCTGGCTCGCTTACCGCGAGGGCGGCATCGATCTTATTTTGCTGGACGTCATGCTGCCCGGCTTAAGCGGCATTGAGCTGTTACGTCGAATCCGTTCCACGGACGCAGGGACGCCAGTGCTGATGCTAACCGCCAAAAGCTCGGTTGAGGACAAGGTCTCCGGCCTGGATCTGGGCGCCAATGATTATATAACGAAGCCGTTTCAGATCGAAGAGCTGTTAGCGCGCATCCGGACGGCGTTCCGGCTCGCCGGGCGAGGCTCGGACAAAGAAACGTATGGCGAATGGCTGACGGCTGGAAGCTTGAGACTCAATCCGGATACGCGGGAGGTTGAACGGGACGAGAAGCCGATCCAGCTGACGCAGCGGGAGTTTGATTTGCTCGCGTATATGATGAGGAATAAACGGCTGGTGCTGAATCGGAATCAGATATTGTCGGCGGTCTGGGGGTATGATTACGCCGGAGATACGAATGTCGTGGATGTCTATATCCGCTATGTTCGCAAAAAGGTGGACGAAGGTTTCGGCAAAGAGCTGATCCAAACGGTCAGGGGCGTCGGGTATGTCCTGAAGGACGAATCATGAAGCTGCGGCATAAAATCCATCTCTACTCCTCGGTCTTATTTATCGGATTAATCGTGGCAGCGAATGTAACGATCTATGTTCTGTTCAGCCAGATGTCGATCGACAGGGAACTGGGGCAATTCGCGGCAGAGACGGAGCAAGCTTCCGCCGCCATCGCGCAAGCGTCCGATCCGGTCGCGGCAGCCGAACTATTGCGGGCTTATGTCCCGCTGGACGGCATGATCCGCGTCGTCAAGGAAAACGACGGCGACAACAGGTTGCTGGTCACCTCTTCGACGGCGACGGCACTAAGCGGGCTTGAGTCCCGCTACGACGAACGCAAGAAGCTTCATGTCATGGTGCATGAAGGGAAAAGCTACGCTTTTGTATCCCAACCCGTCATCGGGGCAGACGGGGACGTTATCAATGTGCAGGCAATGGATAGCGTTGAGAAGCTGATGATGCTGCTGAGGATGCTCCGGTACGTCATGATCGCGGCGACAGCGATCGTCATTGTGGTCGTGCTCATATCCGGCGGGTTACTCGGCACCATTATTATGCGCCCGATTAGCGCGATGACGAGAACGATGCGGGAAGTGGAGAGAAGCGGGCGCTTCGTCCGATTGAAGCAGGACAGCCGTTCGAAAGACGAGCTGAGCGAGATGGGGGAGACGTTTAACGAGATGATTGGCTTGCTGGAGAACAGTTTTGAGAAACAGGAGCAGTTTGTTTCGAACGCTTCGCATGAGTTGAAGACGCCCCTTACGATCGTCGAAAGTTACGCAAGCCTGCTGAAGCGGAAAGGAAAAGAGCGCCCCGACCTGTTCGATGAATCGGTGGACGCCATCCATTCGGAGGCGGTCCGGATGAGGACGATGACCGAGCAATTGCTGCTGCTGGCCAAGCCGAAGCGAGAATGGAAAGTGGAATGGCAGGAGTTGGATGTCGCTCCGTTTATCGAGCAATCGGTGAGCGCCTTTCGAACCGCTTACGAACGGGAGATCAACGTTCAGCTTGCGGTGAATCCGGTCATCCGGTGCGATGCCGGACTGTTGAAACAGCTGTTTTTTATATTACTCGATAATGCCCGCAAATATAGTGACGACGCTATCTTCGTCCTCGTCGGCGATAACGGCCGGGGAACGAGCTTTATCCGCGTCGAAGACCGAGGCATCGGTATCTCGCCGGAACATCTTCCGCGCGTATTCGACCGGTTCTACCGCATAGACCAGGCGAGAAGCAAAGAGCAGGAGGAGATCGGCGGGACGGGTCTGGGCCTGTCGCTCGCCCGAGAAATTGCGGAGGCGCTTGGAGCCGAGATTGAGCTTGAAAGCACGGTAGGAACCGGTACGAAGGCGACGATTGTACTGCCGCCCGGCTAACCTTCTCAGTAAATTCTAATCCGTCCCTGCTAAAATAACGCTGAAGAGGAGAGGAGGGAACGTTGTGCTTTTCCAACGGCTTTCGAAAAAATCAGCTGCCGTGGTATTGCTGCTTCTCTTAGCCGCAACGGCCTCAGGTGGGATGCTGTTATACGTTCAAGCGACGGCGGCACCCGCAATCAGCGAGGAAGAGGCCAGAAATCAGGTCCTAAGCCGCTATAACGGAGAAATTACGCAAGTGTCTTTAACGGGGGACGTATATCGCGTGCAGCTTAAGAACGAGAACGGGCTGTACGAACTGGACGTCATGGCGGATGAAACGGGCATAGCAAGCATTCGGAAACTTGAAAGCACAACCAACGGCGAACCTGCATCCGGCAATGACGGCACCGATCCATCGGCACCGTCGTCCGAAGCCCCTGGCAACGAGACGGCCGTTCCGAAACCGTCTGAAGATCCGCCATCATCCGTACCTTCGCAGACTCCATCGCAACAGCCGTCGACAGAACCAACGACTACGCCGTCGGTACTGCTGACGAAGGACAAAGCGGCCGAATTGGCGCTCAAGCAGGTATCAGGAAAGGTGGAGGACGTCGACCTGGAGGAAACAGGCGGCAATCCGTATTATCTCGTCGAGATCGATACGCCGGACGGACGGGAAGCCGTTGTCCAACTGCATGCGGTTTCCGGCGAAGCGATGTCGGTCACATGGGATGATGACGAAGAGGATAAGAGCCAAGATGACGATACCGACTAGCCGAATGATTGTCCATGCGATTAGATCGCACCTTGCTATCCTCATCAAATTCTAATGTTTCTGTAATTTTGCTCTCAGATAAGAAGGATAAAGTTATACATGAGAGCAAGACGAGAGACAAAAGGAGGATATGACGATGAACAAAAAAGCATGGATCGGCGGTATCGTAGCGGTTGCTCTGGTGGGCGGTGCAGGCGGCGCGATCGCGGCCGAGTCGGCCGGATATATCGGTAAGGAGAAGGCAAAGGCAATCGCGTTGAAGCAGGTTCCGGGAACGGTGGAAGACGTGGATTTCGAACGCGAACGCGGCAAATCGTTCTACGAGGTAGAAATCCGCAAGGCGAATGGCGCCGGGGAAGCGGATCTTGACATTGACGCGGTATCCGGGGCGGTACTGCGAGTTGACCATGATAACGGCTGGGATGATGACGATGATTATAACGCGGCGGCAGCATCCAGCGCGCCAACGACTGCCACGACGACAACAACTACCGCAGCGTCCGGGACGGCAACTTCCGCTGCAGCATCCGGCACAACGGCTTCGGCTGCGATATCCGAAGAGAAAGCGCGGAGCATTGCGCTGGCGCAAGTCGCCGGTAAGGTTGTGAAGGTAGAAAGCGAGCTGGACGACGGCATACTCGAATATGAAGTTAAAATTCAAACGGCTACCGGTTATGCCGAGGTGGATATCAACGCCAAAGACGGCAGCGTCCGTTCAATCGATCACGACCGTTACGATGATGATGACGATGATGACCGCTATGACGACGATGACGACCGTTACGATGACGATCGCTATGACGACTAAGTCAGATACGACTTAAAAGAGACTTGTTATGTGATATAGGGAGGCACCTACGGGCTGGTAGGTGCTTTTGTCTGTACAGACTATAGTTTACGGACCTCCAAGGGATGACAAGCGAAGACATCTGCATCGGTAGGCAGGATAATCTGGATATCTCTAGAAATAATGAGATGACTTCATTCCTATTTGGTAAAGGAAGTGCACGCATGGCTCATTTTAAGTGTAAATGCGGTCTAAGGCTATCGAATGGCTTATGTCCGAATGATATCCAGATTCGTGTAGTCAAGGATGAGACTTGGCAGAAGGCCGTATGTACGAATAAAGATATAGTCTTTGTATTTATGGATTATGATATTTGGAAATGTCCACGATGCAATAGGGTGTATTCGTTTAAGAAAAATAATATAGATAAGATGTTTGCTATTGAAGAGGTAGAGATGAACATCTTGACCCAATGTCTATGCGGTCAACAAGATTTCAACACTTATATTGCATACACGGATATTGAAATGGATCGATATACGTCGACTGCAGATACGGCTGGACAGATGCCTAATCCGCCTCGGGATCTATGGAGTTGTAATACATGTAATAGATTCTTCCTCAAAGAGGCGCAGAGCGAAATTATTCAGGTGTATAGGGAACAGGATTACTATGCATATGATGACATTGCAAGTGCGGATGAGGAGCCGCGCAATGTATATCTGATCCCAAAGGGTTATACAGGATGGATTGAAATTCATTATAGACAGGCTTCGTATCCCCTCATTGAGATCAACAATAATGAATATGTATTTGAAATTCCCGACTCGGGGATCTTAAGAATCTCGAATAAAGAGCCTCATTATGAAGAGGATGAATATTATTATACGGATTCTAATGGTAGAAGTACGTGCGAGTTAGTGAGCCGCCATATCATAGAAGATAGCGGCGAAACATTGAGAGAGAAGTTTTTGGTAGGTAAGGAAGAGAATAAAGATTAAGAAGAGGAGGCCAACATCCCGGACTTTGTTTATAAAACATTGAGGGCGCCGTACATCGAGCTTGCAGGTACATCAAATATGATCTGGCCTTCAAACTGCACGAATAAACCGAGACCTGTGTTAGACAGGATCGGTTTATTTTCGTTATAAAGATGCGCTCGCGCAAGTCACTTTTACTCATCTGGAACAATTTGAATGTTCTCCGTCCCGCGAATGGTGTAATCTACGAGTTATAATACTGAGTAGTCGTGGGATCGGAAGGGAGAAGGCAAGCAGTGGATGCATACTGTAAAGTGCTCATCGTAGATGACGAAATTCTGGCCCGTCAGGGCATTAAACATTTGTTCGATTGGGAAAGCGAAGGGTTCACGCTGATCGGAGAAGCTTCGAATGGCAAAGAGGCACTGGAGCTGATCGCGGCCAATAAGCCGCATATCATCATTACCGATATCGTGATGCCGATCATGGACGGCGAAGAGTTGGCGCGTCAGGTCAAAGCGAATTATCCCGAGATCGAAATGGTGGTTCTCAGCAGTTTCAGCGAGTTCGAATATGTGCGTTCGACGTTTCAGAGCGGGGCCGCGGATTACATTCTGAAGCCGAAGCTGGATGCGGCACAACTGCTGCAGACGTTGAAAAAGATCGCTGGCCGCATTCCGGCGATCCACAGCGAGGCGTTCAGCACGGCCAAAGCGCCGACGATATGGCCGCTGTTAGAGAAGTTAATCGACGGGTTCGCGATCACGGATCCCGAGTCCGAGATTCGGGAGATGCTGCCCCATACCTCGTTCGTTCTGCTAGGGATTGCCCATCCGGGGGAGTCCGGGATGGACAGCGCGCAGATCTACCCGTGGCTGGAGACGCATCTGTTAGCCAATCTATCTGGGCCGGAATGCACCGCAACATGGGACTTTCCGCAGCAGGGCGGGATTACGCGGGTCCTATTCAATTTTGCTCCGCCTTATGAGCTGCAATTACGAGCGCATATCATCCGGTTAGAGGAAGCCTTGATGGCGTTCCCTACGCCAGTGACGGCGGCATGCAGCTCGGTCTTTCGCGCGATCGCGGACTTGAACGAGGTTTATCATCAGGAAGTGCCGCGGCTGCTGGACAGCTATTTTTTCCAGCCGGAGCGCCGGTTGTTCCTGGCGGGTATAGGGGTGAGAGAACGTGTGCCGGCGGAGATGTTCGACGCGAACGCGTTCAACCAAGAGTTGAACCATCACGACTTCGAAGCGGCTTTCGGCAGGCTTCGGACGTTCTTCGACGATCTTCAGGTTACACCCGGAGTTGGGATCCATGATTTCAAATCCTTCCTGGGCCACCAAGTGTTTGCCGTTATTCTTGCACTCGTACGTTTGGAGTATCCCGCAAGCAAATTGGATGAGCGCAAATACGAGTATTTCCGGGACATCCATGAGTCCAGACACGTGCACCAGGCAAAGGACATCGTGATGCGATTCCTCGCGGAAGCCGAGAGCTGCGTGGCCAAACGCAACCGGCCGACAGGCAATCAGGCCATCCACAAGCTGCTGAACTATATTCAGGAGCATTATGCCGAGCCGCTCAATCTTACCGAAGTCGCACATCATTTCCATTTTAACCCTTCGTATTTGTCGAATTATTTTGCTACGCACAATAAAGAAGGGTTCAGCGAGTATCTGAATCGCGTGCGCATCGATAAAGCATGCGAATTGTTGAAGAACAGTGATATGTCGATCTCCGAGGTCAGCGGCCAGGTCGGATATTCGGATCCGAGTTACTTCACGAAGGTGTTCCGTAAGCTGAAGAACATCTCGCCAAGCCAGTACCGCAAATACGTACAAGAAGGACAGGACCCCGAATGAAGAAGCTATGGGATAAACTTACGCCGCTCAGCTTGTTTGAGAAAATATTCATCGTCATGGTCATCAGCGTCATCAGCGTCGCGGGAATGACGTCATGGATCACCGTGCAAGTATCGCAGCAGCTGTTCTTGAACACGTTCAGCTTGACCAATTCCAAGATCGTGCAGCAAATTAAGCGTAACTTCGAAACGTTCAACTATTCGGTTGTAACGGTATCAAACGAGGTCATGCAGAGCGCGTCGATCCGGAATTTTCTGAGTCAGACAGGCAGCAGTTCGGTGACGAATGCTACCGCTTTCTACAAAATGACGGAGCAGATGAGGCGCATTCTGAGCGGTCTCGACGTGAATGAAGTCGGGACCATTGTGCTTGGGCGCGATGAGCGGAACTATTTCAGCGAACGGGGATACTGGCTCAGTTCGGTAGACAAGCTGAAGGACCATAACATTACCGCACTAACGCTGAACGAGCCCTCGTCCTTGAATTATCACTTTCTGGAAGATGAGGTCGGGACCAATGGAGAACCGTTGATCGTTGCTTCCCGTGCCTTAATGAACCGATCGACGAAGGAGATTTACGGTTCACTGTTCATGATGATTCGAGAGCGAGACTTCAAACAGTTTTATTCCAATTTTACGAGCACCGGTAATGACGTCCTCATCATGGACAGATCGGGCCTCATTGTATCGAGCAACCGCGAGGAGAAGATCGGTCAATATTCGAACGAGCTATTAAGCCAAGCACAAGAAATACAAGACAAACGGCTCAAGTACAGCACGATACAGAATGAATCCGAGAACGTCATCATCGTATCGGATTATTTGCCGACCTATGATTTTTACATCGTCAACATGGTCGATAAGAAGCTGGTCGATAACATGCTTCCCGTGACCCGAATCATTCTGGTGGCTACCGCGATTATATCGGCCGCGCTCTTGATCTTGTTCCTCATCACGCGCAGGCTGACACGATCGCTCCGGATGCTCGTCAGACAGATGTCCAGCGTCACGAAGCGCAATCTGCACAACTATATCGAGATCAACGGCAGCTACGAGACACGGCAGCTCGGAACAGCGTTCAACTATATGCTCGATGAACTGAATAGTTACATACGCCAGCTGGTCGATACGCAGCGCGAGCAGCGCAATGCCGAGCTAGCGGCCTTACAGCGGCAGATCAATCCGCATTTTCTGTATAACACGCTGGCGTCCGTGAATTTCCTCGTGCAGCGCAAAGACAATCAGAAGGCGACGGAGACGATTCATGCCCTGATCTCCCTGTTGCAGAATTCGATCAGCAACGTGGAAGAGACGTTAACCGTGGAACAAGAGGTCGTCAATCTTAAGCATTACGTCTTCATTAACCAAGTACGCTATGGGCCTGGAATCACGGTCGATTACTTTATTTCGCCGGATTGCCTTGATGCCAAAGTCCCTAAGCTGATTCTGCAGCCCTTCATGGAGAATGCGTTCTTCCATGGGTTCAAAGGACGAAACAACGGCTATATCTACGTCATGATTTCCCGGGAAGTCGACACGCTTCGATGCGAGATCGTCGATAACGGGGTCGGCATGGACCTGAATACGGAGCGCGACGCCTTACCGGACTCCACCAGTAACAGCCATTTGTTCACGGGAATTGGTATTCGTAACGTACATGCGCGTATTTTGTTGATTTACGGTAAAGACTATGGTGTGTCCATTCAGAGTCGTCCGGGCGAAGGGACAAAAATCATGATTCGGCTACCTTTTCAGGCGGACGAGACTTGAAAAACTAAAAAATGTACCGAATCGATAAAAATTACAACCCTCCCGGAATGAAGGCGTTTGCAAAAACTAATAAAAGAACCAAACTGCCTAGATATATTCCTAACGGGCCGAATTACGGAAATGTTAAGCTTTGTGTATAGAAAGCAACCGCTTTCTTAAACGAGACAAGGGGGATTACTGAAGTGAAAAAGATGCTATTGACCCTGGCTGCGGCCGTAATGACGTTAACTGCATGCGGCGGCAATAACGCGAATGAACAAAACGCGGCGAACAATGCAGGCAATACAGGCAATGCTGCGGCAGCAACGAAGGATGTTACCGTATGGGCATGGGACCCTAACTTCAACATCGCGGCGATGAAGCTGGCTCAAGAATCGTACAAAGCCATCAATCCGGATGTGAACGTGAATATCGTTGAATACGCGCAAGCGGACATTATCCAGAAGCTGAACACCGGCCTCAACTCCGGTACGACGAGCGGTCTGCCGAACGTGGTACTGATCGAGGACTACCGCGCGCAGAGCTTCCTGAAAGCTTACCCGGACGCGTTCTACAAAATGGACGACTTGATCAAATCCAGCGATTTTGCGGATTACAAAATTGCCTCCACTAGCCTTGACGGCGTACAATATGGCGTTCCGTTCGACTCCGGCGTTACGGGCCTCTACGTTCGTACCGACTATCTCCAAGAAGCAGGTTACAGCGTAGCGGACATCACGAATGTCGACTGGGATAAGTTCATCGAGATCGGTAAAGCTGTCAAAGCGAAAACCGGCAAGTACATGCTGACGCAAGACCCGAACGACCTTGGCCTGATCCGGATGATGATTCAATCCGCTGGCGCTTGGTACTTGAAGGCAGACGGCACGACGCCTGACCTGAAGGATAACGCGGCACTGAAGGATGCTTTTGCAACGTACAAAACGCTGATGGAATCCGATACGGTGAAAATCACTGCAGACTGGAGTCAATTCCTTGCTGCATTCAATAGCGGCGACGTAGCTACAGTTCCGACAGGCAACTGGATTACGCCTTCGGTCAAAGCAGAAGCTTCCCAATCCGGCAAATGGGCGGTCGTACCTATGCCGAAGCTGAAGAACACGGCTAGCTCCGTGAACGCTTCGAACCTTGGCGGCAGCTCCTGGTATGTTCTCAATGTCGACGGCAAAGAAACAGCAGCTGAGTTCCTCGCGAAGACACTCGGTTCTGATGTTGAACTGTACCAGAAGCTCGTTACCGACATTGGCGTAATCGGCACGCTTAAGGCCGCGGCAACAGGCGAAGCTTACAATGCGACTGACGAGTTCTTCGGCGGCCAAAAAACAGTCTCCGATTTCGCGGCATGGACGCAGCAAATTCCGCAGGTTAACTACGGCATGCATACGTACGCGATCGAAGATATCCTCGTAGCCGAGATGCAGAACTATATGGGCGGCACGGATCTGAATAAAGTGCTGGAGAACGCGCAAGCCCAAGCGGAATCCCAACTGCAATAGTCTTAGGGTCGTACCGCAACAACCAAGCATACCGTCCTGATAAAGGGCGGTTTGCTTGTAATATAAGAATTTATAAGGTGCACACCTTATAAATTCTTATATTTCTTCGGAATGAAACGCATTGCGCCATTACTGAGGGCGACAGCCGTTTCACCTTGTTCAATAAGCTTTTTAGATAGAAATATTAGATAGAGGTTTGGGATAGAGAAAGGAGTTGGATGAGCGTTGAAACAGGCTGCTGCAACAAACAACAACCTGCAACCAAGACGTAACCGGCTGCAACCGACTTGGACGGGATGGCTATTCATCTCGATTGCGGTAATTATGATTTGTGCATTTTATTTCTACCCGATGATCCAAGCGCTCTTGCTGTCCTTCAAGACAGGAACAGGCGCCAACATTCACTACACGGGATTGGATAACTACAAACGGTTGTTCACGGACACCGTATTCTTAACCGCTTTGAAAAATACGTTCCTGTATCTGATCGTACAGGTTCCGATCATGATCGTTCTGGCCTTGTTTATTTCCGTTTTGCTCAATGACAGTAAGCTTCGTTTCAAAGGATTTTTCCGTACGGCGATCTTCTTGCCTTGCGTAACATCGCTGGTTGCTTACTCGGTCGTATTCAAATATCTGTTCGGCGGCGACGGTCTGGTTAATAAGCTGTTCATGAATTTGCATTTGATCTCGGAACCGATTCAATGGATTACCGATCCATTCTGGGCGAAGATCACGATTATTATCGCGATCACTTGGCGTTGGACGGGTTACAATATGATCTTCTATCTGTCTGCACTGCAGAACATTGATTCTTCGATCTACGAAGCGGCACGAATTGACGGCGCATCGCCAATCCGCCAATTCTTCACGATTACGATTCCGCTCCTAAAACCGATTATTCTGTTTACTTCCATCACATCGACGATCGGTACGCTCCAATTATTCGATGAGGTCGTGAACATTACGAAGGGCGGTCCGGGCAACGCAACGCTCTCGATCTCCCAATACATCTACAATTTGTCGTTCAAGTATACGCCGGACTTCGGCTACGCGGCGACCGTATCGTATTCGATCGTAGTACTGATCGTACTGCTCTCCATCATTCAGTTCAAAGCGGCAGGTGATAAGAAATGAAAGCACTCAAAAGAAGTCCGATCTATATCTTTTTGATCATCGCTGCGGCCATTTCCATCTTCCCTTTCCTATGGATCGTAGCCAGCGCGACCAATGCTTCGGTTGACGTATCGAATGGCCGATTGCTTCCAGGCGCCGAGCTTCTGAACAACTTCCGTAATCTGACGGAGCAAGTCGAACTTGGCCAAGCGCTATGGAATTCGGCGAAAATCTCGGTGACCACCACCGTGCTTGCGCTCTTGATCGCATCCCTTGCAGGTTATGGTTTTGAGATCTACAGAAGCAAGGCGAAGGACATTGTATTCAGCATTATGCTCTTGTCCATGATGATTCCTTTCGCGGCGATTATGGTACCGCTGTTCCAGATGTTCGCGAAGTTCTCCGGCGTATTGCCGGTAATCGGCATCGATACCGTTGCTTCGGTAATCTTGCCTACATTCACGACGGCGTTCTTGATCTTCTATTTCCGCCAAAGCTCGAAGATGTTCCCGAAAGAAATGCTCGAAGCCGGCCGTATCGACGGTCTGACCGAACTGGGTCTGTTCTTCCGGATCTACGTGCCGACGATGCGTACTAGCTATGCGGCAGGCGCCATCATTACGTTCATGTCCAGCTGGAACAACTATCTATGGCCGCTGGTCGTGCTGCAATCCCCTGAGAAGCGGACGATTCCTCTCTTGATTTCGAATTTGGGATCGAGCTACACGCCGGATTACGGTATGATTATGACAGCGATTGTCATTTCGACATTGCCGACGGCGCTCGTATTCTTCCTGATGCAAAAACACTTTGTCGCAGGTATGGTAGGTTCAGTGAAATAAACGTTTGTGAAGACGGTTAGGAGTGCTACGCAATGACAGTTAATCAACCAAGCCTGGATTGGCTAAGCAACCCAGGGACATTCAAAGTAAACCGGCTGGATGCGCATTCCGACCATCGTTACTATGCAACACGGCAAGAAGCGCTGGTGAACGGTCCGATGAAGATGCGCCATAGCTTGAACGGAAGTTGGAAGTTCCATTACTCGGAGAACCCGAGCTCCCGTCCGGCGTTATTCTTCTCGACCGAATACAGCACCACAGCCTGGAGCGAGATCCAGGTACCTGGACATATTCAGCTGCAGGGCTGGGGCAATCCGCAATACGTCAATACGATGTATCCTTGGGACGGGTTGGAGGATCTTCGTCCTCCCCATATCTCACAGGACCATAATCCGGTCGGCAGCTACGTGAAGACGTTCCAATTGCCGAAGGGCTTCGAGAACGACCCGGTATATATCTCGTTCCAAGGCGTAGAGTCAGCCTTCTACGTATGGCTGAACGGCAAATTCGTCGGCTACGCGGAAGATAGCTTCACGCCATCCGAATTCGACCTGACGCCGTATTTGGCGGAAGGGGAGAACAAACTTGCGGTCGAAGTGTACCAACGCAGCACGGGCGGCTGGCTGGAGGACCAGGATTTCTGGCGGTTCTCGGGTATTTTCCGCGAGGTGTATCTGTATACGGTGCCGAAGCTGCATGTGCGTGATCTCGCGGTCCGCGGCGAGCTGGATAGAACTTATAAGCAAGGTACGTTAGTCGCTGACCTTCAACTAGACAGCCAAGTACAGGGCGCCCCAGCAAGCGCCAAGCTTGAGCTGCTCGATGCGGAAGGCAACACGGTCGCAGAAGGCGTGCAAGCGTTCCATGAGGGACGTCTTCGGCTTGAACTGAATGCTGGCGAGGTACGGACATGGAGCGCAGAACAGCCGTATCTGTATCAACTCGTCATCTCCGTATTGGATGAACAAGGCGAGTTAACCGAAGCCATCGTACAGAAGGTCGGCTTCCGACGCTTCGAGATGATCGACAAGATCATGCATCTGAACGGCAAGCGAATTCTCTTCAAAGGCGTTAACCGCCACGAGTTCAACGTCCGCCATGGCCGCGCGATCAGCAAGGAAGATATGCTGCAGGACATCGTCATCATGAAGCAAAACAACATTAACGCGGTGCGTACCTCCCACTATCCAAACCAGTCGTTGTGGTATGAGCTGTGCGATGAATACGGCCTCTATGTCATCGACGAGATGAATCTCGAGACGCATGGCTCTTGGCAGAAGATGGGCGCCGTCGAGCCTTCGTGGAATATTCCGGGCAGTCTGCCGGAGTGGAACGACATCGTCATGGACCGTGCGATCTCCATGCTCGAGCGCGACAAGAATCACCCTTCGATCCTGATCTGGTCGTGCGGCAACGAGTCGTACGTAGGCGAGGTTATCCTGAACTGCGCGAATTATTTCCGCGAGGCGGATCCGGGACGTCTGGTCCATTACGAGGGCGTATTCTATGACCGCAATTATAGCGCGACGAGCGATATGGAGAGCCGGATGTATGCCAAGCCTGCGGATATTGAGGCTTATCTGAACGATAATCCGAGCAAGCCATATATCAGCTGCGAATACATGCACGCGATGGGTAACTCCGTTGGCGGCATGCACAAGTATACCGAACTGGAATCCAAGTATCCGATGTACCAAGGCGGCTTCATCTGGGACTTCATCGATCAGTCGCTGATCAAGAAGAACCGTTATGGCCAAGAGTACCTCGCGTACGGCGGCGATTTCGACGACCGTCCGACCGATTACAGCTTCTGCGGCAACGGAATCGTGTTCGCGGACCGTACAATTACGCCGAAGATGCAAGAAGTGAAGTTCCTGTATCAGAACGTGAAGCTCGTTCCGAGCGCAAGCGGCGTGCGCGTGATCAATGAAAACTTGTTCACGGGAACCGGTCATCTGAAGCTGGAATACCAGCTGTCTTATGAAGGTCAGGTGCTCTTCTCGGGACAACAGGATGTGGATGTGCCGGCAGAGTCGGAGACATTCGTACCGATCCAATTCCCGGTGCCCGATATTGCAAGCGGAGAATATGTGCTGGATGCAGCAGTCGTGCTGAAGGAAGATACGATTTGGGCCAAAGCCGGCCATGAAGTAGCCTTCGGCCAACAGATCGTTCAAGCAGGTCAACGCCCGGCACCTGTCGCGACAGGCAGCATTCGCGTTGTGGAAGGTGACGTCAACATCGGCGTCATGGGTAACGGCTGGACGGCTATCTTCTCGAAGCAAGTCGGTTCGCTGGCCTCGCTGCGCTACAGCGGACGCGAGATGATCACCGTTCCTCCAATGCCGCTGTTCTGGCGGGCAACGACGGATAATGACAAAGGTTACGCGCAAGGCTATACCGGCGGTGTCTGGTATGCGGCGAGCCTGGCTCGCAAATGTACGGGAGTAACGCTGAGCAAGGGCGAAGATACCGCAACCGTTACGTTCACCTATCAGTTCAGCACCCTTCCGGGAGTTGAAGTGACGATCGCCTACACGGTCGATGGCGAAGGACATGTTCGCGTTCAGTCCGCATACAAAGGTGCCGAAGGATTGCCAGAGTTGCCGATCTTCGCGGTATCGTTCAAAACGACGGCCGACTACAACCAGACCGAATGGTTCGCGATGGGGCCGGAAGAAAACTATGCGGATCGCGTGCATGGCGCAAGGTTAACTACCTTCAAGCGTAAGGTAGAGGAGCTGCCTTCCCGCTATCTGGTGCCGCAAGAGTCGGGCAATCGCACAGGCGTACGCAGCTTGAAGCTGACTGACGCCAAAGGACATGGCATTCACATTCAAGCGCTGCAATCGCCGGTGGAAGGCAACGTATCGCCATACACCGCGATGGAGCTGGAGAATGCCGCCCATGTATGGGAGCTGCCGAGCGTGCATTACACCGTCGTCACCATCGCAGGACGCCAAATGGGCGTCGGCGGCGACGACAGCTGGGGCGCGCCTGTCCATCCGGAATACCGGATTCGGGCAGAAGAAGACATGACGTTCGAATTTACGATATCGCCGCTTAACTAGCGGCGGGAATAGATAAGCGGCCTTGGTCCTGTATGTTACGGGACCGAGGCCGTTTGTTATTGTTTGCAGATAATCTGGTAAGGACGACGACTTAAGGAAGATCGTGGCGATGAATTATGGTAATATAAGGGTTAGTGTTTTGGGATTTGAACAGGCATCCTGTAACGTGGTAACGGTATATCAGCTAGCCTACTTGCATTCATTGCTGCTAGAAACGCGAATCGACCGCCTGGAAACCTTTATGCGAAAGCAGAAAAAAACGCCGGCGATCTACATCAACTATGTCTTTGCGAACAGACTGGAGGATGAAGCGAAATCGATTATGGAGCAGCTAATGCTCAAATATAAGCAACCCGAGAAACACCATTCAAACGAAAAACATTAACCGCGTAGATAATCGTTCTTAGGGGGTGCATGATGGAACAGGAAATTGCCATAAATTTACCGATCAACCCGGATGAAGTCCCGATTCTAAGAGAACTTGTGGGTTGGGATGGGAGACATTCGGATTACCCCCGTTTATTTGAGCGATGCAATTTTTGGGCAGGACTCCGGGATGAAAAGAACGAGCTTATCGCATTCGGTTACATCGCAGGAATGGGACTGCAGCATGGATATATGGAAGACATTATTGTTCATCCCCATCATCAAAGCAAAGGAATCGGGCAAGCACTGGTAATAAAATTGCTCCAAGAGGCTGAGCGATTTGGGCTAGAGATTGTAACATTGACCTTCGATTCTAAACATGAACCGTTTTATGAAGCGGCAGGTTTTGTTTCTTGTTGTGGGGGAGTTTGGAGAAAAAAAGAGTAAGCTCCAAAAAACCCGTTGTATCTACTTTTAGGGTATAGTATCCTAAACTACGTAATTAGTTGGTTTGAAAGGTATCTACAGTCGTGCTGATGAGATATCCCATGACGAATGGTTTGCTAAAGGAGATGATTTTTTTTGGAAGCGTTACCATCATCGCTTTGCAAAAGAGCAGACGAAGTAGTTTTAAGGATGAAGGAAATACGATTGGCAACCTACCAACACATCGAGAAGTGCCAAGTTGAGCGACGAAACGTGCAAAGCAGCCTTGAACGGGTTAGAGATGAACTCTTACGAAATCGGGCTTTGCGAAATAGGCCAACTTCATAGTGAGGTCGGATTGGAGCGTAACGTTCTCAAGGGACTATTCACTCAAATAACCAACTAAAGCTGCCGGTGCAATCGGCAGCTTTATTACGTAAAGGCCTTTTTTATGCCTGCGTTAGTGGATTGTAACTGAGATGGGAAATATATGTTCATGAGATCCCAAACGAGAAGTGGAGGAGGACATGGATGGATGTATCCTGGCATTTGGTCTGGAAATGCACGTTGCTTGTCTTAGTAGGTATAGCACTGCTGCGCTTATCAGGCCGAAAATCAATTGCGCAAATGAACGTTGCGACGACGGTAATCATGATCTCCATAGGAGAGTTGATCGCCCAAGGAATTATCGAGAAGAGCATTTGGAGAGCGATTGCCGCAGTCGCATTATTTTTGATCGTGTTGGTTATACTTGAGATTTTAGAAATTCGCTCTAGCAGACTGAAGAAAATGATTACAGGAGAAGCGGTTGTTGTCATTCGGGATGGCAAGTTGGATATGCAGATGTTACGGAAACTTCGCATTACGGTTAGTCAGCTAGAGATGCGGCTGCGACAGTTGGGCATTTCAAATATAGCAGATATTAAACAGGGCTTCATCGAGACGAACGGAGAACTTGGTTATGAGCTTACGGAGGAAGCAAAACCCGTAACAAAGCGCGATCTAGACATGTTGTTAACCCTCCTTGGAGGGAAAAGGGGAGTGTAAATGCAGGAGATACAATCGCAATTCCGAATTGTTAAAGAATGAAAATAGTAGGAAATAGCCATTCTTGCTAGAAGAAATAGAAAATGATCAGGCAATAAATTTGTGCATAGGAGGAGATTAAACTATGGCAAAAAACAAATTGCTAAGGATGGATAATGTTGGCATCGTCGTAGAATCCCTTGATGACGCAATCGCTTTCTTCGAGGAAATTGGCTTGAAGCTCGAAGGGCGAGCTACAATTGAAGGCGAATGGGCTGGCCGCGTAACCGGGCTAGGTTCACAGCATGTAGAGATTGCTATGATGGCTACCCCAGATGGCCACAGCCGAATTGAACTTTCGCGATTTCTCAACCCATCTACCATTTCAGATCACCGAAATGCTCCTGTCAATGCCCTCGGTTATCTACGCGTCATGTTCGCCGTTGAAGACATTGACGAAATGGTATCCAGACTCACGAAGTTCGGTGCTCAGGTCGTTGGCGAAGTGGTTCAGTACGAGAACTCCTATCGGCTCTGCTACATTCGTGGAACGGAAGGAATTCTAATCGGTTTGGCGGAACAACTCGGCAAAAAGTAAGTGACGTGTTACTAGAGTATGATCGCATCGAATCATCCGAGAGCAGTTTGCCGCAGGCAACTGTTCTTTGTGTTATTTAGCTATTGATGCTCAGTCATGAGGAACTTGCTGTTTTCTCAAAGGGCCGATCACTTCCAATATGTGTTATATTAGGAATGGAATTCGAGAATGGATGTTGGAGGCTTATACGGAATGAAAGGGTGAGGATTCATGGAAGTAAATGTGTTAGAACGTTTACCAGATCCAATAATCTTAAAAAAGCTAATGAAAATCCAAGCATCTCTAAATATTATTCTTTGTCAAGATGAATGGCTTCGTTACCATAGTTTTATTCAAGAGTGGGCTGCGGGTGTTAGTATGGCGAAAATAGATAATGGGGCAGGCGATCATCTCATTATTTTGTTTTCTTCCGAAGGCTCCATAATAAAAGGCTTTGATCATGAATCTGAATTAAGCCCACATGCTCAAGATGATTATCAAGTATTGCAAGGGATTTATGATGACGTTCCAAAGGAATTGTTAGCTTTACTCGAAAACGATGCAATTCAAAAAGATGATGCGACCTTTTGTATTTGGCGCGAAAAAAGTGACACCAACTGGCATAAGGGGAACGTCGATATTCCAAAAGGTACAAGCGATGGCTCTGATTTTTTAGTGGGCTGTATATTCCATACGCCAGAGGATTTTGTGGAATTTGCAAATGATTATTTTGAATTATCGCTACCATTAGATGTTGTTGCAAAAATTTACGATGATATCCCCATTACGGCAGAGATGATCCATATCTTAAATCCCGGCTGTGATGTAAAGGAAGTTCTTCAAGAATTAGAGTTATTACGCTAAAGGGGACATATCAATGACACAACAGAGCAGGAGACTTGTGGAATGGAAGTCAGGAGTATGGCTTAATCCTCCTCAAAGTTTCCGAGAAGAAGACGGATTGTTGAAGGTCGTTCCTGAGAAAGGGAGGGACTTCTGGAAAAAAACATTATATGGATTTGAGTTCGAAGATGGGCCAGCATTGCTTGCTAATTGGGATCCTAATACTGCGGTTGAGGTATCTTTTCAACTCAGTTCCTTTACGGAGCTGTATGATCAAGCCGGTTTGCTATTGTATCATGGTCCCGGCCAATGGATTAAAACAGGCATTGAAATGAATGATGGCATTCCTCAACTTGCAACGGTGGTTACGGACGGCTATTCGGACTGGTCGCTTACGGCTGTGCCGGAGTGGGCAGGCGAAGAAGTTACGTTGCGCGCCTCAATCATGAAGGATGCCGTCATTATCCGGGCCCGAAGCAAACAACACGCCTGGCGGACGATTCGTGTAGCAAGGTTTCCATACCCAACGAGTAATCAGGCAGGTCCGTTTACATGCTCGCCAACCCGGGAAGGCTTGGAAGTTATCTTTACCCGATGGGAAATTACTGCGCCTGATCAAGACCTCCACATCAATCCTCCAGTCGAATGAATAAAACCGACCGACAACTTGCCATCATGCTCGAATTGCAACGGACCAAGGTACTGAGAGCAGAAGACATGGCTTCTTTATTCGAGACGAGCGTGCGCACCATATACCGAGACATTCAAGCCCTTAGTGAAATGGGCGTCCCGATCTTCGGGGCTCCCGGTCATGGTTACTCCCTCATGGAAGGATATTTCTTACCGCCTATCAGCTTCTCGGCTGAAGAGACGGTGGCCTTGCTAATGGGAACCGATTTTATCGAACAGAGGTTGGATGGTAAATACGGAATCGTGGCTCAAGCCGTTAGACGCAAGATTGAAGCGATCCTGCCGGAGCAAGTGCGCGTGGAGGCGGCACGCGTTCGGGAAACCATGCGGCTGCTTAACACGGGCGAGCCCGTGACCGGAGCGGGGGAACAGGATTACCTCGGACAAGTGAGGAATGCCATTTTAGAGCGGCGGAAAATAAGAATTGCCTACCACAAAAAAATGCCGGATCTGGACCAAAACAGGAAGAGTCTGCGTGAGGTCGCTCCATATGGACTGGTGCTTATGCAGGGGAATTGGATATTAATCGCGCACTGTGACCTGCGGCAGGATATCCGTCATTTCCGTTTATCGCGAATGTCAGAACTCATTGTGTTGGATGAGCGCTTTGAGATGCCGCACGGGTTCAATCTGAGTCATTACCGTCCGCCGGATGACCGTAACGAATCCATATTGGTTCGAGCTCAACCAGACATCGTTGATAAAATCGCGGAGACCAGCCATTTCTATCTAGAATCGATCGAAGAGCGGACCGACGAGGTCCTGATCCACTTTCGCGTCCGAACGCCGGAGGAAATGCTGTACCTTATCCTCAGCTGGGGAGGCGACGTCGAGGTGCTGGAACCGGAATCGTTGCGTCTTCGGATACGGGAAGAAGCCGAAAAAATCTTTAAACGCTACTGACACGCTGTTGTCAGGAGCGTTTTTTTATATTAGAGCTATACCCGATATGAATGAGGAGCGATGTTGAGATGAGAACTACAATGGAAGCATTACAGGCGTTTGAAGCTACGGTTGGACGGTATTTTGTTGAATTGGAAAACCTGGATATGACGCAATTGCTTGCAAAGCCGAACGAAGAGGAATGGTCAATCGGTCAGATGTATATGCATCTGATTCAATCCGCTCAATTCATGCATTTGCGCAATGTTGACCTGTGTTTGGCTGGGAACGACGTTCTCTCCGGACAGGAGTTGGACAAAACGGAGAACGGCAGGGCCGCTTTCGAGCGGGGAAGTTTTCCGCCCATTCGGATACGAGTCCCGGCTTCGCCGCAGTATACACCACAGCAACCGGAGAATAAGGAACAGCTCACGGAAGGGCTGCGCGGCGTGGTCGAACGGATGAGACGTACGGAGATCGCCTTGAGTCAGCCGCACCAAGGGAATAAAGCCATTCATCCGAATTTTGGCGCATTAGACGCGACAGAATGGTTTTTGCTGGTGGAAATGCATTACAGGCATCATCTTTTGCAGCTGGAACGCTTGCAACATTTCTTAGTCAATCAGAAATTCGATTTCCACTAAGGAAGGACGGACGACACGATGTCGAATATAGCCAACCAAAAACAAAGTCGTTACTGGATTGGGGTTGTATCGGCTTCACATGTACAACGAGGTGTACAGGGGGGATTCGCGCAGCTCTGTCATGGTAAGGCAGCGCCCTTGCGCCAAATGAGACCCGGCGATTGGCTCGTCTACTATTCTCCGCGGACGGACATGACGAACGGCAAGCCGCTCCAGTCCTTTACCGCTATAGGACAGGTTGCGGATGAACGAGTCTACGAATTCCGAATGTCCGATTCTTTTGTGCCATTCCGTCGCGATATTAACTATTACCCCTGCCGTGAAGTCAAGATTGCCGATCTGTTGGAACGCCTTTCGTTTACGCAGGGAAGCCGCTATTGGGGGCAGCGTTTCCGTTACGGTCATTTCGAGATCAGCGAAGAAGATTTTCTTCTCATCTCGAGTTCGATGCTTTGCGATATGGAGGCCCTCCACGGCATTCGGTCATGAGGCGGGAACTGCTCCTTATGCTCCCTCAGGAACCTTAACTAAGATAAATGACAATGGACAGTCGGTCAAAAAGATCGGCTGTCTTTGTTCATTATCCGAAATCAAGTGCAACCTTCCAGTATTTGGGTCCGTTTAAGGTGTGGGGCAGATGAGACGAACGGCTATAAATTGAAGTTGGGAGGGATCATGATTCATTCTGATTTGGATTTTATTAGGGACGAAATGAGGGATTTTCCGAAACCTTGGTTCATCGCCGGCGGTTGGGCAGTCGATCTAGCCTTAGGCAGAGTAACACGAGCGCATGAAGATATCGATATTTGCGTCTATCGGGAAGATGCCGGAGAAGTTCTTCGATATTTTGACGGATGGGCTATTAAAGTCGCCATACCAGGTGAGCATCGGCTGGTTGACTGTGAGCAAGTGAACGACTTATTGCTGCCTCGATATTGTCTGCATCTGTTCAGAGAAAACAATTTCATTGAAATTATGCTGACCGAACGAAAAGGAGAGAACGTTCTTTTTCGAAAAAACAAAGAAATAACGATGAGCGTGACCGATTTTGAGCGCTATGACCGTGAAGGCAGGCCATTTGTCAATCCGGTATGGCAGTTACTGTTCAAGAGCTTGAGCCCAAGAGACAAAGATAATGATGATTTCACCAATTATTTTCCTGACATGAATCATCAGGAGAAGCAATGGCTGACGGAAGGATTACGCCTAATGAATCCTGACTCGGAATGGTTACAGAGGCTTTCGGTCTAACATAAAACTGATTGTGGAGGGATCACATGAAAAAATGTTTCCTTGGAATCCTGTTGGGAAGTGCGCTAATGCTGGTAGCGCCAACTGCTTATGCGGCTGATATTCAAATCAAGGTTGATGGGGTCGCAATTGCTTCTGACGTAAAGCCAGAGTTAAAGAACAATCATACCATGGTGCCTCTCCGGGTCATAAGCGAACATCTAGGCGCCAATGTCGAGTGGTCCAACTCCGCCGTTACCATCACGAAAGGCGATATGAAGTTAATCTTGCATGTCAATCAAACAGCTGCTACGTTGAACGGAAAAGCGATAAGTCTGGATAGTAAACCGTATATCAAAAATAATCGCGTCTTCGTGCCGCTCCGATTTATTGCGGAGGCGTTCGGGAGTAACGTCAATTATCGCCAATCCGTCGTGACGGTTGATACGGAGCCATTGCTCATTAATGGCGTAGAGGTCCAGGCCGTTCAGGAACAGTATCATATGACTATGGGCGGCGTCGTGCAACAAGTTCATGGGCATGCATTCAACCATGCTATCTATGAGGCTTTTACGAACCTTAGAGGACAAAAGGTCGAACCTCCCGCCAGCTATTCATGGTCTCCGAATATCGATACGCCGGGACATTACTACAAGAATGCGCAGTATGATCTTGTCGATAGCAAAGGGAATAGCTTACAGCAATTCGATATCTATACTTTGCTGTATCCTAATGAAGCCACAACAGGGTACCCCATTTTCTTGTTGCACGATGCTTCGGCAGATGAATGGTACTTGTTCAGCGAAACTGCCAATCAGGCTATTCAAACCTTGATAGCCACGGCCTCTAGGAATGGCCACCTTCAGATCATCAGCAATACCGTCGTATAAGCGATATACAGCATGAAGCCCCTTCGTCATGGAACGAAAGGGGCTTATTCGCTTGTCAGACGAATGCCGAACCGCGCGAACTATTCTTTAGAGGTATACACCTCATTGGTATATAGTCCGGTAGTCATTTCGATGACGGCAAGGGTAACCTGATTCTTGTTCAGCGTCAACTGGACGAGTCGCTTCGATCCGTCTATCGTGACTTCCGTTGCCCCGGAGCCTGTGCTCGCAATCTTGACCTCCGCCGTAAAATCAGACACCCCGTTAGCGTCCTCATTGTCATAGACAAGCTTGGCCGTGCTTCCATCGAAGGAAAGCGTCAAAGTTTGCTTGTCGCGTTTCCACTTGCCTTGATAGTCGCTGAAATTGCCGGTAAAGGCTCCGGGATTCGGAATGCCGGTTTCATTGCCGGACTCCGTAACGGGCAAATCGCTGTTGCCGGTTAAGATGCCTGTATAGACGTGCCTTGTTGTTTTGTTCACAATCGTGATCAAGAGATCGCCGCTGGTAGGGGACAACGTAATGGAATAGCTCTCTCCCTTAAAGGTAGCATCGCCTTGTCCTCCTGGTCCGCTGAAATCCGCTGCGTAGCTCAGTCCATTAAATTCGGTTTTGGTGGTGGATTTCAACTCTACATTCGCTTTGACCGCGGAGACAAAATCAAGCTTAACGGTGAGATCGGCATTGCTCCATTCACCATCGTATTTGTCCCATTCCGAAGTTTGCGTGACCGGTTTGGTTACCTCCGGCTGCGGCTGCACAGGCTTCGTCACTGGCGCGGGCTCTGTTGACGCCTGACCGGAATCGATGAGGATCGACTGTGTCTTGCTGTCCCACACGACCTTCGCGCCAAGCTGCTCGGCTACGAATCTCGCGGGCACATATGTAGCGTTTTTATAAGATAAGACCGAATAGCCGCTGTCGAGTTTCTTTTCCTCGCCATCGAATTTGAATTTCACGGCATTCATGAGAAAAGCCGTAACGGCGGTGCTTTCCGAAGCGGCTACCGCTCCTGCGCCTGTAAGCAGGGACCCGAATAATGCGCCAACGATTAGCTGTTTGTACTTCACTGATTCATCTGCTCCTTTTACATAAATTGGACTACGTATAATTATACGGGCAGAAAAAGGAAATTGTTGCTAGTTAAACCTTAAATTCCAAACAAGGTGAGGGCGTTCAGTTCGCGCTTCCTTAAAAAATTACAACAAATGAATACGAGAGTTTATTCAAATCTTCCTGTAAGCGCTTTAACATAAATGATACATCTTGTTTCGTTGCGTACGTCGATCTAACCCGGGGGAGGGGATTACTAACAAGCCAAGGCAAGGGCAGTATATCAGGCGGCTTCGCTACGGGCGCGATTCGCTGCCTGTTCGGCAAAGCCATTCAATCTTTCCAAATGATCGGTGCGAAAGGCAGGTTAATACGACGAATGAAACGATCCTTAATGAGTATACTCGCAACGTCGCTGCTGGCGAGCAGTCTGTCGGGTGCGGTCGGCCCCCCTTCGGTTGCCAGTGCGGACAGCGTCAATCCCGCGCTGCTGGCTGCGGCTGCCAAGCTGACGATTCCGAACGCCGAGGATGTGCGGGGGAACATTACGCTCCCCGGTCAGCTCGACGTCGATGGGCAGCAGGTTACGATAACATGGGATTCCTCGAATGAGACGGTCATTACCGATACGCCGACGGGGGCAAGCGGCCAGATTCCAGCCGGCGTCGTCACGCGCCAATCGGCAGACCAGTTCATCGATCTAACGGCAACATTGGCCTTGGGCGGAGAGACCGTGTCCAAAATAATCCCGCTGACCGTAACCAAAGCCGCGAAGCAGGAGGCATACGCCGGATACATGTACACGTATTTCCGCGCGAACTTGTACGGCAGCGGAGAGAGCCAGCAGATTCATCTGGCCACGAGCCAAGACGGACTCTTCTGGGATGAGATGAACAAGAATGAGCCGATCCTGACATCGACGCTCGGCACGAAGGGCGTTCGCGATTCGTTCATCGTCCGCGCTCCGGAGGGCGACCGGTTCTATCTAATCGCCACCGACCTGGATGCCAATGGCGGCCAGTGGGGCGATTACGCGACCAAGGGAAGCAAGTCGATCATGGTGTGGGAATCGGACGATCTGCTGAATTGGTCGGACCAGCGAATGATCGAGATCGCCCCTAACAATGCGGGCAATATGTGGGCGCCCGAGACGATCTATGACAAGGCGACCGGCGAGTACATCGTCTACTTCGCGTCCAATGTCGGCGACGGCCACCGCATCTATTACGTGAAGACTCGCGACTTCTGGACGTTCACGGAGCCGGCGATCTACAAGGATAAGACGTCATCGGCGACCTATATCGATACGAATATGATCGAGCATAGCGGCAGCTACTACCGGTTTACGAAGAATGAGAACGATCTAACCGTGCTGCTGGAGAAAAGCAATGCGGCGCTCGGCGAGTTCTCGCTCGTTCGCAATAAGATCGCGAATGAAGGCGGCGTCGAAGGCCCAGCCTCGTTCAAGCTGAATGGCCAGGACAAATGGGTGTTGCTGCTCGACGGTTATGCGAGCACGAACTCGGGCGTCGGCTTCTTCCCGCTGATCGCAGACAGTGAATCGGATCTGGCCGCCGGCAACTTCCGCCGTCTCGCGGCAGGAGAGTTCCGGATGCCTACCGGCGCCAAGCACGGCGGCATCATTCCGGTCACGAAGACTGAGTACGATGCGATCCAGGCCAAGTGGGGCCAACACCTTGTCAAGCCTGTAACGCCGGATACGAGCGAAACGTTGGTACCGGATGTGCAGTACAAATTTGACGAGACCGTGCAGGGAACGACCGTACTGAACTCGGGCAAGTCGGGTGCCGCGAGCAACGGCACGCTGGTGAACGGCGCGGCCTACCGCACCGATGCCCAGAAGGGCAATGTCTTGTATCTGGCGGGCGGCAACGGCAATACGAACAGCCCGTATTTGGCCTTCCCGAAAGGCTATTTTGACGGCAAAGATAACGTCACGATCTTCATGGACATGAAATCGGAGATGGATAATCAGTTCTTTTTCACGCTGGGGATCGGCCAGGATCAGGTGAAGTATTATTTCCTGCGCACGCGCGCTTCCCAGATCTACTCCGCCTTGACGATCCAGACGTATTCCAAGGAACAGTCGATAACGTCAGCGCTCAGCGCTTCCTTGAAGAACACATGGACGAATATCGCGGTCGTTCTGGAGCGTAACGCGGACGGCATCCATAGCACGATGAAGGTGTATAAGGATGGCGTGCTGCTCAGCCAGCTGACCAATCTGGTAGCGAATCTGTCTACGCTCGGCGAGAATCTGAATGCTTACTTGGGCAAATCGTTCTATGCTGCCGATCCCTACTTCAAAGGGTCATTCGACAACGTGCGGGTCTACAACCGCGCGCTGACCGATGCGCAGGTGGGCCAGGTATACAATCAGTCGAGCTATGAGCAGCCGGGCGACCGGGAAGTGGTCGACAGCGTAATCGGCGGCTTGACGATCCCGAACGCCGGCGACGTGCGCGGCAATGTGACCTTGCCGGCCGCAGCCGAAGGGGCGAGCATCACATGGTCCACGAATCGCCCGGATGTGATTCAAGTCAATCCGGTCGTGGTCGCCGATTACGACGACATGCCAGGCGGGATCGTGACGAGGCAGAATGCGGATGTGCAGCTGAACTTAACCGCTACCGTGACCTACGGTACGGCAACCGGCACGAAAGTCATTCCGCTCACCGTAAAAGCTAAAGCGGCTCAGGAAGCCTACCAAAACTATCTGTTCACCCACTTTACGGGCGAGAGCGCAACAGGCGAACAGATCTATCTCGCGACGAGCCAGGACGGCTTGCGCTGGCAGGATCTGAATCAAGGCGATCCCGTGCTGACGTCCACCTTGGGCGAACAAGGGGTGCGCGATCCGTATCTCATTCGCTCGCCTGAAGGCGATAAGTTCTATCTGATCGCAACGGACCTGCGCATCGCCAGCGGCAAAGGCTGGGGAGCGGCGCAGACGGCGGGCAGCAAGTCGCTCATCATCTGGGAGTCGGACGATCTGATCAATTGGTCGGCACCGAGAATGGCGGAAGTTGCCGTTCCGACGGCCGGCTACGCATGGGCGCCAGAAGCGATCTACGATGAGAAAACCGGCGAGTACGTCGTGTTCTGGGCATCCAGCGTACAAGAGAGCGGGACGTTCCAACCGCCGAATATCTATTACTCGAAGACGAGGGATTTCTACACGTTCACGGAGCCGAAGGTCTACATTGATCGCCCCGGCACGCAGGGCATTATCGATACGACGATGATCGAGTCTGGCGGCCAATTCTATCGCTACTCCGGCGATGGCCAGATTACGATCGAGACGAGCGATCAGATTCTTGGCGACTGGACGACAGTCGGGAATCTGCAGCCGATCGGCCTGACCGGCTCCGATGTCGAAGGTCCGCTCATCTATAAGTTCAACGACCGCAACGAGTGGAGTCTGATGGTCGATCAATATGCGACCGGACGCGGCTACCTGCCTCTGATCGCAAGCGACCTGGCGAGCGGCAGCTTCACGAAGCTGACGACGGCAGATTACAACTTGGATGCGAATCGCAAACGGCATGGCTCCGTGCTTCCGATCACGCAGCGCGAGTATGACGCCATCATGGCCAAATGGTCGGTGCCGGAACTAGAGGAGGAACCGCAACAGCAGCCTGTGCTGCAATACAAGTTTGACGAAACAAGCACGGACGGCGCCATTCAAGACAGCTCCGGCAATAACCGCAGCGGCGCGCTTAGCGGCAACGCCAAATACGTGCACGATGCGGAGAAGAATTCGAACGTCCTCTATCTCGACGGTACGTCGAACACGTTCGCCAGCTTTCCGACCGGCTTCTTCGATCGCCGCAATACGGTGACGATCTCGATGGACATCAAGCCGGAGACGGTATCGGGCAACTTCTTCACCTTCGCGATCGGCAAGGACAATCAGAAGTACATGTTCCTGCGGACGCGGGATACCGAGATTCGCAACGCCATTACGCAGAACTCCTATTCCAACGAGCAGGAAGCCAAGGCGACGACGCCATCGATCAAGAGCAAGTGGATGAACGTCTCGATCGTCTTAACGCCGACCAGCATGACGCTGTACAAGGACGGCGTACAGTTCGCGAAGAACGAGAATACCTCGGTCACGATGACGGACCTGGGCAGCGAGTTGATCGCTTACCTCGGCCAATCGTTCTACTCCGGCGATCTGTTCTTCAAGGGGTACTTCGACAACGTGAAAGTGTATAACCGCGCGCTATCCGCAACCGAGATTGCGTCTGAATTGAACGCCGTGCCGGTTCAAGGCATCACGCTCAGTCCAGCCACGGAGGCGCTTGCGATTGGCGAGTCTCAGACGCTGACGGCGACGGTTACGCCGAGCAACGCAACGAACAAAACCGTCTCCTTCGTATCCAGCAGCGCTGCGGTAAATCTGTCGAGCCCAGTGTTCGATGCGTCGACAGGCACGACAACGGTTACGGCAACCGGCGTATCTGGCGGGGAGGCCGTCATCACGGCCAAGACCGCGGACGGCAGCTTGACCGCGACGAGCACGCTTGCGGTAAGCGGAGAAGCGGCGTCGAACCTGTTGCTCTGGTACAAATTCGATGAGACGAGCGGAACGACGGCAGCGGACTCTTCCGGTTATCATTTCGACGGGACGTATGAGAACACGCCAGCCTTCAGTACGGGCGTGAACGGCGGTTCCTTCAAGATGTCGGGCGGATCTTCGAGTTCCAATGCGCCATATGTCACGATTCCGAATGGCATTCTGAAGGATAAGTCCAGCATCACGGTCGCAACCTTCGTCAAGTGGGACGGCGGCACGGCGTTCCAATGGCTCTATGCGCTGGGCATCGACAGCAACAAATATGCGTTCCTGACGCCTTCGACAGGCGGATCGCAGCTGAATGCCGCGATTACGAACGTCACTAGCGCATCCACCGGCCAAGGCTATACGGCCGAGCAAGGTTTCGGCAGATCCACTCCGCTGGAGACAGGCGTGTGGAAGCACGTTGCAGCCGTTATCGACTCGGATGCCAAGACAGCCATTCTGTACGTGGATGGCATCGAAGCAGGGCGGAACGAGAACGTGACGATCAAGCCAGCCGACCTGTACGATGCGACGAAAAACTATTCCGGCTACATCGGCAAATCCTTCTATTCGCCGGATCCGTATTTTGCAGGCGAGGTAGACGACTTCCGCATCTACGACGAGGCGTTAAGCCCAGCTGAGATTCTCGCGCTGTCAGGCAACACGGCAGCGATCGTAAACGCTGAGGTGGGCGAACAGAAGACCACGCCGCTTATCGACGGGTCCAACCATCGCGTGACCTTCCTGCTGCAGCCGGGCAGCGATGTGACGAAGCTCGCGCCGACGTTCACGTTGCCGGAAGGCGCTTCGATCAGTCCGGCTTCGGGCAGCGTGCAAGACTTCACGAATCCGGTCACGTATACGGTGACGGGCGCAGACGACAAGGTTCAGTCGTGGACCGTGGCGGCGCGGCTCTTGAACACGCCGATCCTGCCGGGCTTGTATGCAGATCCGAACGTGGCCGTATTCGGGAACAAGTTCTACCTGTACCAGACGACCGACGGCTTCCCGGGCTGGTCCGGCACGCAATTCAAAGTATTTTCCTCGGACGATCTGGTCCATTGGAAGGATCACGGCTTGATCTTCGACGTGCCGAACGACACGACATGGGCCGAGGGCAAAGCGTGGGCGCCGGCAATCGAGCAGAAGAACGGCAAGTATTACTTCTACTTCAGCGCTGACAGTCAGATCGGGGTTGCGGTATCCGACTCGCCGACGGGCCCGTTCGTCGACGCGCTTGGCAAACCGCTCGTGACCACTGGCCAATACGGCAGCGGACAGATCATCGATCCGGCCGTATTCACCGACGAGGACGGCCAATCGTACCTGTATTTCGGCCAAGGCAGAGCCTATGTCGGCAAGCTGAACGAAGACATGATCTCCCTGAGCGAGGTCAAAGACATTACCCCGCCTGGTTATAACGAAGGTTCCTTCGTCTTCAAGCGCGACGGCAAATATTACTTCATGTGGTCGGAGAACGACACCCGCGACGAGAATTACCGGGTTGCGTATGCCATCGGTGACACCCCGATGGGTCCGTTCACGAAGCAGACGGTCGTGCTGCAGAAAGATCTGTCGCTCGGCATCAGAGGGACGGGGCACCATTCCGTCGTGAAGGTACCGGGTACAGACGAGTATTACATCGTCTATCACCGGTTCGCAATTCCGGATGGCGACGGCACGCATCGCGAAGTGACGATCGACCGAATGGAGTTTAACGCCGACGGCACCATCAAACCGGTCGTGCCGACGCTGGAGGGAATCGAACCCGTTACGATTCCAGGCCAAGTTAAGCCGGCAAGCCTGCAAGGGCCTGCGAAGGCAGCGCCAGGCGAGACGTTCGGCGTCTCTTATGCGCTCCAGACGACTTCGGACGTCTATGCCCAGGACGTCACCGTTTCCTATGATCCGGAGCAACTGGAGTTCGTCTCCGCGGAATCGGTGAACGATGATTGGGAGATTGCCGCTCAGTCGGCTGATACGCCAGGGAAGGTAAGGCTGATCGCGGCCAATGTTGGCGGCAGTACGACAACCGCGGGCAATCTGTTCAAGCTGACCTGGAAGGTGAAAGCGACGGAGGCTACTATCAGCACGTTGGTGCTCGCCAATGTCGTTCTTGCGGATAACCAAGGCGCAGAAACGGTCGTGCAAGGCAACAGCTACAGCGTGCAGATTACAGCGAATGAGCAGCCGACCGGCGATCTGAACGGCGATACGAGATACTCCGTCGGCGACTTGGCCATGGTCGCGTCTTATTATGGCAAGACCTCGGCCGATCCGCAGTGGAATGCGCTGTACGGCAAGGCGGATCAGAACGGCGATGGCAAGATCGACATCGTCGATATCGTGGCCGTGGCGAGATTGATTCTGCAGTAAGCCAAGCGTGTATTTGAGCGAAGCGATCCTCAATGCCGCAGTCCTAATCTCGCGATTGTGAACGCATACCAATGAGCTAAGGAGCTGTCCCTTCAATGAAGGGGCAGCTTTATTTTCGTAACACATGCGCCCGGCCTACAATATGATGATGCTAGACGAATATGTAGAGGTGAACCTATGGCAGTCGTAAAAGCTAGGAGCGGGGATATCGATATGCTGGCAAGGTTGCTGCGAGCCGAAGCTGTAGGCGAAGGCGAGAAGGGCATGCTTCTTGTCGGGAATGTCGGGATTAACCGCATACGAGCCAACTGTTCCGATTTCAAGGGACTTCGCTCCATTCCGGAAATGATCAACCAGCCGCATGCGTTCGAAGCGCTGCAGCATGGGATGTATTACCAAGGGGCTAGAGATAGAGAACGCCGGCTTGCACAGCGGGTCGTAAATGGGGAACGGTATTGGCCGGGCAAATACTCCCTGTGGTATTTCCGTCCGGGAACGGCCGAGAACCCGCTGCCATGTCCTCAGGAATGGTATAACCAGCCGCACGTAGGGCGCTTCAAGCTGCACTGTTTCTATGAACCGACAGCAGAAGAATGCGCATCCGTATATAGGCTGTAGTCATCGGCGAGGAACGTGAGCGGGTTGTTGGACAGCAAGAGCAGCAGGCCATCGGCCTGCTGCTCTCTTCATGAGAAGGACGGATTAAGGCTTCGGCTTCCGATTCTCGGCCACAGCCGCGTGGGCGGGGCGGCGATCCTCTACACATTGGAGTCCCGAGGTGAGGGGTAGCGGTATGGAACGGCGGCGGAGAGCCCAACCGGCCGCTCCAGCACCCGGACCGTCAGCTATCGCTGAAGGAGCAGGCGATTCTGGACGAACTGAACAATCACGCCGACTAATATCGTATCAGCCATCAATTCGGCAAGCTCTCCATTCCGGTGCTGTTCGTGCAGGGCGATCAGGACAACGAGCCAAGAAAGACATCTGCTTCCGTCAAGAATGACGGACTCGGATGTCTTTCTTGCGTTCTACTCAGTGCGACGATGACTGACGCTTCGGGCTGTTTGAATGCGGCTTAGAATTTTTTTCATTAAGTAGAGGAATTTCGATAGATTCATGGTAAGATATATAAATTAAATCCAATAGGAAAGGTTGGTATAATGTTATGCAAATCACGGATGTCAGGCTGCGCCGGGTCAACGGCGAAGGACGAATGAGAGCGATCGCTTCAATCACGATCGATGGTGAATTCGTGGTGCACGAGCTCCGCGTCATCGAAGGCGACCAAGGATTCTTCATCGCGATGCCGAGCAAGAAAATGACGGATGGCCAATTCCGGGATATTGCGCATCCCATATCGCAATCCACCCGCTTGAAGATCGAAGCGGCGGTGCTGGCGGAATATGAGCGTGCCGGAATCGAAGAACGCGAGGAAGAGCACGGGATCGCTTAATAACCAGCAAGAATTGGATAAATCTTTCTCTCACCCATAACCGTTGGTTATGGGTGCCTTGTTTTTGTTATCGGTGCGGACGAAAACGGCGACCAAGCGCCGGCGAAGAAAACTATGGAACACCGGCGATCTGTGTACTAGAATAAGTACAACAAAGCTAACTCTTCCTACTTCTGAGTGTCGACTAGAAAACTAGAGACATAGCAGTTCTATTCTGCTATGTCTCTTTGTCATGGGGTGAACGATATGAAGGATTACGGCCATGAATATGCGGACATCATCTTCTATACGCCGAATGAGCTGGAGAAACTGGGCGGGCTCTGGCCGCTGCGAACGGGACATAACGTGGGCAAGCCCAATTACAGCGTAGGGCCGAGAGTGATCGAATGTTTCTCCTTTCATTTTGTGCTTAGCGGCGCCGTCACGTTGGCTACAGCGGGCGAGACCGTTACGCTGACGAAGGATAGCATGTTCTGTCTTTATCCCGACGTGAAGCATAGCTACTGGGTGAACGACTATGATTCGGAATCGCCATTACGCTTGCACTGGCTCGCTTTCACGGGGCCGCAGGCGGAACTGCTCGTCAGAAGGCTTGGCCTTACGGAGCAGCAACCGTATTTGCGCAACAAGCTGACCGCCGAGCTGTCCCAGCTGCTCAAGAGCTGCATGAACGTGATGGGGAATTGGCAGAAGGATGGGGATCTGCAGTTGCAAATGATGCTGTACCGAGTGTTCGAATTGTTGGCGCGCCCGATGGAAGCCGTGTCGGAAGAGAAGGACTGGCTCGATGCCTGCCTGCAGCATATGGCCACGCATTACGCGGAAGGGATTACCGTCGAGGATATTGCGCGGTTCACCGGCATGCACCGCTCTCACTTCTCTAGCAAATTCAAGCATCGCATGGGGATGAGCCCGAGAGAATACTTAATCAAGCTAAGGATGGATCGAGCAGGAGAAATGCTGCAGAACCGGACGTTATCCGTCACGGAAATCTCGCTGTCGCTCGGATACACGGACCTGTATACCTTCTCGAGGGCGTTCGGCACCTATCATGGCATGTCGCCTTCCAGCTATCGGAACCGCTTGCTCTCCGCTAACAAAATGCTAAACGAATGACAACGAAATGTTATTTCTAATTGGGTCTTGTTACATTATGCTAAATATAGCTGTAAAACCTACTATATTAATTAGAAAACTATGAATTCGAGGAGGCTGCAAGAATCATGCGTCATAAACGGGGGAAATTGACAATTAGCACGATGATGGCCATCAGTCTGGCGATTGCAGGATGCAGCAATGCGGACGAAGGGACTAACGCCGCCGCGAATAATGAGGCTGCGTCAGAAGGAGAGAATGCCAAGGCAACGGTCAGCACAAGCGGTTTCCCGATCGTGCAAGAGCCGATCTCCTTCACGATGTTCGCCCGGATCGCGCCGGTGAATGGCCCATTCAAGGATATGCCGGTCTTCCAAGATTATGAGAAATTGAGCAACATCAAGGCCGAATTCACCGAGGTGCCGACGGACGGCTTCCAGGAGAAGAAGAATCTGCTGTTCGCCTCCAATGAACTGCCGGATGTTCTCTTCCGCGCCGGCCTGACGCCACTGGAGACGATTCGTTACGGCACGGCCGGCCAGTTGCTGCCGCTGGAGAACCTGATCGGCGAATATGCGCCGAATTTCAAGCAGCTGATGGATGCATATCCGGAGATCCGCTCGGCCATCACGACGCCGGAAGGCCATATCTATGCGCTTCCTACGATCGTTACCCTAGGCGCTGCGCGGACCGATAAGAAGTGGATCAATCAAGCGTGGCTGAAGAAGCTGAATCTGCAGGAGCCGCAGACGACCGAGGATCTGTATAACGTGCTGGTCGCCTTCCGGGATAAGGATCCGAACGGCAACGGCAAGCCGGATGAAATTCCGATGACCGCCCGCGCGAGCAGCGGCCCGGGTCTGGGTCTGCCGGTGGTCAACATGATGAGCGGATCGTTCGGCTTGGATAATCAGCTCGGCTACAATATCAATCTGGCGGACGGCAAGGTCGAGATCTGGATGGGCAACGACCGCAACAAGGAGCTGCTGCAGTATCTGAACAAGCTCTATAGCGAGAAGCTGCTCGATCCTGAGGTTTTCTCGCAAAAAGAAGCCGAGTACCTCGCCAAGCAAGGGTCCGGCAATACGGGTTTCTTCTTCGATCAGACGAACAATCCGTTCCTCCCGATCGCCGACCAATATACGGGGATCGCGCCGCTTGAAGGCCCGCACGGCGATCGTCTGCAAAGCCAAGGCGCGCCGGTGCCGCGGGATTTCGGATCCTTCGCCATCGCCTCGGTCAATGAACATCCGGAGGCCGCGCTGCGTTGGGTGGACTATTTCTACGGCGAGGAAGGCTCGACCTTGCTCCGCTTCGGAAGAGAAGGCGAGCATTACGAGCTGAAGGACGGCATTCCTTACTATACGGAACAATTCCTGCAATCGGGCAATCAAGCCAAGATTACGCCGTATGCCGGAGGCGGAGCGCCTCACCTGATCAGCGATAAGGTCGCATCCTTCATTAACCCGCCGCAGGTTCAGGAAGCGCAGAAGAAGCTGGATCCGTATATGCCGGAGATTCGTTACGCCGCTCCGATGTTCGACGAAGAGACCGCGCGGAAGGTCGACGTGCTGCGCAACGATATCGATAAGTATTACGAAGAGCAAAGCACCAAATTCATTGCCGGAGCCATCGGCTTCGAGAAGTGGGATGAATTCCAGGCAACGCTGAAGAAGATGGGATTGGAAGATTTGCAGCAGATCTATCAAACCGCTTACGACGCGATGGAGAAATAAGAATTGATGGCGTCATACTAATATTCCGATGGACGAGGGAAGGAGCAAGCTCATGAAGACGGCGCAGGCCAATCCTACACGAATCGCGGAGCGCAATAGCTCAAGACCCGGCATCCGGCTGCTGAAGCAAATGGCCAAACGTTACGATTTATATCTCATGCTCCTTCTGCCGGTCGTCTGGTATTTGATTTTTCACTACGGCCCGTTGTACGGACTGCAGATCGCATTCAAAAATTTCAATCCGGCGAAGGGGATCGTAGGCAGCAGTTGGGCGGGATTCGAGCATTTCGAGCGATTCTTCAATTCGTATTACTTCGGCAGGCTCCTATGGAACACGATGTCCATCAATCTGTTCTCGCTGCTGATCGCATTCCCGATCCCGATTCTTCTGGCCCTGATCATTAACGAAATTCCGAGCAAAGCCTTCGGCAAATGGCTGCAGAACATTACGTATCTGCCGCACTTTATATCGATCGTCGTCATCGTCGGCATGCTGAAGTTGTTCCTTTCGCCCAAAGGCGGTCCCATCAACGGCTTGATCGAGGCTTTCGGCGGCGAACCCATCCGGTTTCTGGAAGAGGCCGGATGGTTCAAGACGATCTTTATCGGGTCCAACATCTGGCAGAACATGGGCTGGCAGTCAATCATCTATATCGCTGCGCTGAGCGGCGTCAACCCGCAGCTGTACGAAGCGGCGAAGATGGACGGGGCTTCCCGGCTCCGGCGGATCTGGCACGTCTCGCTGCCCGGTATCGTCCCGGTCATCGTCATCCTGCTCATCCTCGATATCGGCCACTTCATGAATATCGGGTTCGAGAAGGTGCTGCTCATGCAAAATAATCTAAATCTCGAGTCGAGCGACGTGATCTCCACCTTCGTATATACGACAGGCATTCTCAAAGGGGAGTACAGCTATACGGCCGCGATCGGCTTGTTCAACTCAATCATTAATCTCGCGCTCTTGCTGCTAGTGAACCGCATTGCGCGCAAGACGTCGGAGACGAGCTTATGGTAAAGGAGGTGCGCACATGTTCAGACGAGCAGGAATAGACGGCGGAAAGGACGAACGGCTGTTCAATGCGGCCGTGTACGCGGTTGCGGCGTTAATTATCGCGATCGTGCTGTATCCGCTGCTGTTCGTGGTCAGCGCTTCGATAAGCGATCCGGCGAAGGTGCTGAGCGGGGAAGTGTGGCTGCTGCCTAAAGGCGTTACCTTGGAAGCCTATACGAGCATTCTCCATAACGACAAAATATGGATCGGTTACCGCAATACGATTATCTACGCGGTCGTGGGCACGGCCATTAACATGGTCATGACGATCTTGGCGGCCTATCCGCTGTCAAGACCGGATCTCCCCGGACGCAACGTCATCATGATCTTCATTACGCTCACGCTGTTCTTCAGCGGGGGATTGATTCCGACTTATTTGCTCGTGAAGGACTTAGGGATGGTGGATACGATGTGGGCGCTCATCGTACCTGGCGCGATCTCGACCTACAATCTGATCGTTATGCGGACGTACTTCCAATCCAGCATCCCCTGGGAGCTGCAAGAGGCCGCCCGCATAGACGGATGCTCGAACCTGCGGCTGCTGCTTAACATTATCCTGCCGCTATCGAAGCCAATTCTGGCGGTAATGGTCCTATTCTACGCGGTGGGCCATTGGAATTCATTCTTCAGCGCCCTCATCTACATCCGGGACGAAGCGCGTTATCCGCTGCAACTCGTGCTGCGCGAAATCTTAATGATCAGCCAATCGGATGCGGTGGACGGCAATGTCGGGCTAGAGGATAAAATCCTTCTGGCCGAGAGCATCAAATACGCGGTTATCATCGTCTCCAGCCTGCCGGTATGGATCATGTATCCGTTCGTGCAGCGGCATTTCGTCAAAGGCGTGATGATCGGATCAATCAAAGGCTAAAACGGAAGGAAGGGTTTCATTGACATCGAACGCTAGCATTACCATCAACTGCCGCGACAGAAGCGAGCATGTAATCAACCCTTATTTGTTCGGGCATTTCGTGGAGGATATTCGGGATCATATGGAAGCGATGCTCGCCTATCCCTTGAAAGATATGGATTTCGAGAGCGAGTCCGCAGCGGGAACGGCAGTATCGGGCAGCTGGAGCGCCTACACGAACGGGCGCAACACCGACTATGCGCTCGAGTCGCCGGCGACGCGCCATTCGGGCCGGGCCCAGCGCATTCGGCTGCGCAGCGACGACGAAGCCTATGCGGGACTTGCGCAGCGGGCCGCGCTGAAAGGACCGATGACGTATGCGGTCAGGCTGGTGGCTCGGGCTTCCATCGAACTTAAGTACCTGCTGGTCGAAGCGGTCGACCGGCGCACGGAAGAACGGCTCGGGCTGGTCCGCGTCGAGCTATCCGGCCATAACTGGAAGGAATATGAAGCAACGCTGTCGGTCGACCGCGCATGCTCCGACGCCGAGATTCGGCTCTATGTGCCGGCCGATCACCCGAGATGGATCGATCACGTTTCGACCGGCATGCTCTGGCTCGACCACGTCTCCTTACTGCCGCAAGATGCGATCGGCCTGGTAAAGTGCGAGGTCGTCGAGATGACCCGAGCGCTGAACGCAGGCATGATGAGGCTCGGCGGCAACTACATCAGCGCCTATCACTGGGAGCATGGCGTCGGTCCGGTCATGGAGCGTCCAATCATGTTCAACGAGGCGTGGGGAGGATGGGCGTGCAAATATTTCGGCACGGACGAATATATCCGATTCTGCCGGGAGCTCGATGTGGAACCGCTCATCTGCGTGAATGACGGATCCGGAACGCCGGAGGAAGCGGCGCAATGGGTCGAGTATTGCAACGGCAGCACCGATACGCCGATGGGAGCATGGCGGGCGGCGAACGGCCATCCGGAACCGTATAACGTCCGGTATTGGGAGATCGGCAACGAAGTGTGGGGCCCATGGCAGGTAGGTACCTGTCCGGCCGATCAGTTCGCGCACCGTTATGTCTCTTTTGCCGAGGCGATGAGGGCGGCTGATCCTTCTATCCTTCTGTTGGCTTGCGGGCATACCGACCAAGAGTGGAACAAGGCGGTGCTGGACATTGCCGGCGAGCAGATCGATTATTTGACCTTGCATCTGTACCACGGCTACGGAAGGTTCGGCATGAACCGGGATACGGACGCGGAGGAGCGCTATAAGGCTATCGCCGCGTACTCCGAATGGACGCGCCATGATATTCAGCGGACGGTGGAACAGATCCGTTCGAACGACAAGCACCGCCATGTGAAATTGGCGATTACGGAATACAATACGATGTATTATCCGAACACGATCCGCAAAGGGCTGCCGGAAGAGCACACGCTAGGCGCCGCGGTCGCCAACGCCGCTAACTTGAACGAGATGCTGCGCAACAGCGATATCGTGCAGATCGGCAGCTTCTCCGATCTCGTGAACGGCTGGCTCGGCGGGTGTATTCGGGTAGGCGACCATTATGCCGATCAATATTGCGGCCGAGCTCCCGGATGGAGCGGTTATCCGCTTACGGTCTACGGTACGCCTACGTATGAAGTCTTGAAGTTATACGCGAGCCGGGACATCCGGCGGATTCTCCCCGTCGACGCCGTGTGCGGCACCTTCTCGGTCGCTTCCGTGAAGCCTGCGCCATTCGAGTTGGAAGCCCTTCCGGATCTGGATATCACGGCTTGCACGAATGAGGACGGGAGTATAGTTACGGTATTCATCGTGAACCGCAGCTTGCAGGAGGTAACCGCCAAGCTGAGCTTATCGGGCTTCGATCTGCCTGACGAGACGATTCTGCACGAGATTACGGGGAATTCGATCGATGACATCAATTCCGTCTTCGAGCCGGAACGGATCGTCAGCAAAGAGCGAGTGGTTCGGGCAGAGGCGTGGGAGCAAGGTTACCCACTTAGGCCAGCGTCGGTGTATGCGCTCGAATGGAAGGCGAAGCACGGATCCAATAGCTGAGAATCCCTTTAACCAAAATTAGACCCAATCATTTGGGATAAGTACGACCATTCGCGTATGGAGACTTCAGGGAGGTTCAGCTATGGATAGACCCAATATATTATTGATTACAAGCGATCAGCAGCATTGGAATACGATCGGCGCCTTCAACCCGGAGATCCGGACGCCTAATCTGGACCGTCTGGTCGGGGAAGGGACGACATTCAGCCGGGCTTATTGCCCGAGCCCCGTCTGCACGCCTAGCCGATCATCGATCATCACGGGCATGTATCCGAGCCAGCACGGCGCATGGACGCTAGGCACGAAGCTGCTGGAAGACCGGCATACGATTGGAGAGGACCTCCAGGCGAGCGGCTATCAGACGGCGCTGATCGGCAAAGCCCATTTTCAGCCGCTAAAAGGAACGGACGAATATCCTTCGCTGGAATCGTACCCGATTCTGCAGGATCTGGACTACTGGCGCACCAATAACGGGCCCTTCTACGGGTTCAATCATGTGGAGCTCGCGCGCAACCATACGAACGAAGCGCACGTCGGACAGCATTACGCCCTCTGGATGGAAGAGAAGGGCTGCGCGAATTGGCGCGATTACTTCCTGGCTCCGACGGGCACGATGGATCCTTCCATTGCGCATACTTGGGCGATTCCCGAAATGTATCATTACGACAACTGGATCGCGGAACGCACCAATGCATTGCTCGAGCAGTACAAGGAGCAGCAGCAGCCGTTCTTCTTGTGGTCGAGCTTCTTCGACCCGCATCCGGATTACCTGGTTCCCGAGCCGTGGGATAAAATGTATGATCCGAACTCGCTCACGATCCCGACGCTTACGGAGGGAGAGCATGACCGCAATCCGCCGCATTTCGGCTTGACGCAGGAGCAGAATCCGAACTTTGACTACCTCCGGGAGACCGGACACGGCATTCACGGGTATCAATCCCATCTCGTGCCCGAGGAAGAAGGCAAGCAGCTTGTCGCTACCTACTACGGTATGATCAGCCTGATGGACAAATATATCGGGAAGATCCTCGACAAGCTGGATGAGCTGGGACTCGCGGATAACACGATCGTCGTCTTTACGACCGACCACGGGCATTTCTTCGGACAGCACGGGCTCCAGTACAAAGGCGGCTTTCATTACGAGGATCTGATCCGTCTGCCTTTCCTCGTGCGTTATCCCGGGAAGGTGCCGGCAGGCGTGACTAGTCCGGCGATTCAGTCGCTCGTCGATCTGGCTCCGACCTTCTTGTCGCTCTGCGGAATTCAAGCTCCGGCGGCCATGACCGGCGTCGATCAGAGCGAGGTGTGGCGGGGTCAGCGTTCGTCGGCGCGCGACCATGCGCTGTGCGAATTCCGCCATGAACCGACGACGATCCACCAGAAGACGTATGTTGACGCCCGCTATAAACTGACGGTCTACTACCGCCAAACGTACGGCGAGCTATTCGACCTACAAGAGGATCCCGGCGAGCTGCGCAATCTGTGGGACGATCCCGAATCCGCAAGTTTGAAGTCCGAGCTGCTGCTGAAATATGCATGGGCCGAGCTTGGCAAGGAATCGATGCCGATGCCTCGCATCTGGCATGCGTAATCGCGATATAGACATGAGAACAAACCGATCCCGGTACATAGACCGGAGATCGGTTTGTTCGTGTTATCGGCTTGGCGCATCGGAGGAGCTTGGCCTTGGTCATACGGCTGAATCCAAGTATGCGTTGCCTATTAGTACGCCGGCATTTGCTGCGTAATGCAATGGATGCCGCCGCCCCAGAAGTTGACGGCAAGCGGGTCGATTTGCACGATTTTGTAACCCGGGAAATTGTTCTGCATCAGTTTCTTGAATTGATCGTCGAGGTTCTTCACGTGCTGAGGCAGCCCTTCGCGCCAATACTTCGGAATCAGCACGACCTGATTGGAGATCAGGAAGTTCATGTAGCTCACGGCCGGAACCTGGTAGACGGTCTCGCCGGCTTTAATCCCGAATTGCTCATAGTAGTCATCGTTGCCCGGAACCGTGCTTTTCTCCCAGAACAACGCCAGATCGGGGTTCTCGACCTGGATGACGGTGAACGGTTTGCCGTTCGCGTCCGTCGCGTTGCGCAGCGTCTCGGCCGCTTCCTCATAGACGCTGTAATCGGCCTTGCCGAGCGGATGCCCGTTCAGCGACGACTTCGGATAGGAGGCGACCAGGACCGTGTTCGGGTTAATGAAGCGGGCGACTTCATCGATATGGCCATTGGCCCCGCCGCCGAAGTAGTTGTCGATCAGCGGCTTGTTGTCCGGCGAACGACGGTCTTGGAGGGGGCTGCGTTCCAGCCAAACAATCTTCTTCTGTCCGTACATCCGCAAATATTCCGCTTCGATCTGCGCCAGCGTCTTGCCCGGATTACGCTGCAAGGCGGTATCCTTGAATGTGAGCAGTACGCCTTCCCCGTTGACCTCCAAGCCCCCGCCTTCGGCCACATAACCGGAAGAGATCGTCTTCATGCCCAGTTTCTTCGCCATCACCTTGTCGACGCCGCCGCGGGACAGCGAGTAGGCGGCTCTCGTCGTATCGACCCCGTAGTTGTTCCAGTTGAAATCCGCGATCAGCGGTTTACCGTCGGTCGTCTTCAAGAAGAGCGGCCCCGGATCGCGGATGAAAATATTCGCCCCTTCATAGATATGGAATTGCACCTTGGATGCATCGACGCTGTATGCTTTCATCCAGGACAGCGCTTCTTGTTTGGCTGCCTCGTCCTTGACGACAAGATCGACGCGAACATTCTTATGCAGCGCCGCGATAATCTGGATCGATACCTTATTCGGCTCCTTCATGCCGGACCAGGCGAGCCACACCGATTTTTGTTTTTCCCATTCGGCGGGGTAGGTGTACCCGTAATCGGAGCGCTCCGATATGGCCATCGGCTTGTAATCGGCCAACGTGCCTTGCGCTTGAAGCCCGTTCGGGATGCATAAGGTGGTGAGCAGCGTCGCTGCCAGCATGGTTTTAGTTATCTTTTTCATCGTAGACCCTCCAGATTATGATGTACCACTTGTCGTGATAGGTCTTAGTATAAAAAAGCGTTGTGGAATTTTTGTGTCATGTAATTTGACGCATTTTCGATAAAAACCATCGAAAATGAATTACATCTTGTCTATTTCGCGATCGATGTAATAGAATGTTACATAAATTGGCTCTTTGGTTTGCGTTCACGGTCGTGAGACCGGGAATGCAGCATGGAGCGATCACGAGCTCTTTTGTTTGCGTTCACGGTCGCTAGACCGGGAATGCAGCATGGAGCAAACGGTTAGCTAACGGGGGCAACGGGGATGAGGCATCGAACTTTATTGGTCGTTGAAGACGAAGCTAGATTACGGCAAGTTATCGCGGATTATTTCAAGCAGGCCATGTGGCAGGTTGTCGAAGCGGATAACGGGCGGGAAGCGATAGAACGGCTGGAGGAGCATGCGATCGACCTGGTCGTGACCGATATTCTGATGCCGGTCATGGACGGATGGGAGCTGTGCAGGACCATTCGCCGGGAGTCGGCCGTGCCGATTATCGTACTGACCTGCAAGGCGGAGGACGAAGACAAGCTGCGGGGCTATGAGATCGGATCGGACGATTACATCGGCAAGCCGTTCAGCCCCAAGGTGCTGGTGGCCAAGGCCAATAATCTGATGGACCGGATGGAAGGCGTGATCGCTGCGGGAGAGTCCGTCATCCATGGCACGCAGCTGTCGATCAACCGCCTGGCGCACGAAGTGAAAGTGAACGGGAGGATGGTTACGCTCGGCCCGAAGGAATTCGATATTTTGTTGTACCTCGTGAAGAACCGGGGGATCGTGCTGAGCCGCGAGCAGATCTTGAATCAAATCTGGGGCTATCAATTCGACGGCGATATTCGGGTGGTCGATACCCAGATCAAACGGCTGCGGGCCAAGATCGGCGGTGAGGCGGAGCTGATTCAGACCATACCGCGATACGGCTACAAATTCGAGGCCAGGGCATGAAGGTCAAGAGCGTCGTCGTCAAACTATTCCTGCTCACTTCCTCCGTGTTCATCGTCTTGTTCTTGCTCATGTCGGTCGGACAGCTGCTGTTCTTCGAAGATTTCTATAAACATCAGCAATTCAAGGCGCTCAAGGAGAATACGCGCGAATTCGCAGCGCAGTATCAGATGAAAAAAGGGGATACCGAGATGGTCGATGCAATCTCGGCATTCCTGAACGAGAACAAGGCGCAGCTCGTGGTTGTCGACCGCGACGGAAACTATCTCTTCGACAATCCCTTCAAGATCGTCATCGCTTTGGCCGACGGGACCCGGATTACGATTCCGTTGTACGTCTATCGCCACCACGATCAGCTCATGACCGCCGGACTGAAGACCGGAGATACGATCTCCGTCACCGGATTGTTCCAGTATGAAGGGAACAAGGAGATTTTCTACTCCACGCAAATCAAGAAGAACGATGGAGCGGTCATCTCGAGAAAGACGGAGCACTCGCTGACGAGCATGCAGGTGCTCACCGGCCGGATCGTTCACTTCGTCCTGCCTCGGGCCGACCAGTGGAATATTCGGGAAGGCATCTTGAACTTCGCGGTCACCGGCAATTTCCCGCTCGCCGACGCCGAGCTGCAAACGCTGGAAGCCGGGAATAGGGTCACGAAGGAATGGGTGGAGCCATGGAGCAATGCCGAGAATCTGATTCTGCTGCATCCGATTATGGAAGGCCGCACCTTGTCGAGCATCGTCATGGTCGTGTCCTCCGTGGCGGAACTTCAGACAACTTATGCTTCCTTGAAAATCTATTACCTTTACTTCGGTATCGGAGGGATTCTCCTCATTCTCCTGCTGTCGGTGTTCTACTCGCGCGTCGTGGCAAAGCCGCTCCTGACCATCAACGATATGGCCATCCGGCTGGAGGGAATGGACTTCACCGCGGTCCAACCGCTGAAACGGCAGGATGAGTTCGGCCTTCTGTCCCGGAATCTATCCAGTCTAGCCGTCAAACTCGATGCCGCCCTTACCCGGCTGCGAGAGATGAACAGCCGACTGGTATCGGATATCGAACGCAAGGAAGAGCTCGAGCGGATCCAACGGGCTTTCATTTCCGATATCTCCCATGAGCTAAAGACGCCGTTATCGATTATTCGCAGCTACGCGGAAGGGTTGCGGGACGGGGTAGCCGAGGAACGGCGGGATGTTTACACGGATACGATTATCGATGAATGCGAGCGGATGGAGACCCTGATCCTGAACATGCTGCTGCTCATGCGCCACGATTCGCAGATGACCCTGTTCCAGCCCGAGCCGATCGCGCTAACAGATCTGCTGGAGCGAACTTGCAGGCTGATGAATGCACAGCTAACGGGGAAACAGCACCGGTGCACAATCCATGCCAAGCCTGACATCTCGGTCGTCGCCGATCCGGCGCTCATGGAACGCGTCATGCTGAACTTGTTGAGCAATGCGATTCGCCATGCCGATCCGGGAAGCGAGATTGCCATCCAAGTCGATGAGCATACGCCTCAAGGGGTACGCGTTAACGTGGCGAATCAGGGTGCTCGAATACCGGACGAGCATATCCAACGGGTGTGGGACCGATTCTATCAAGCGGCGGCAAGCAGAAGTCGGAACGTCACCGGTTCGGGGCTGGGGCTCGCCATCGTGATGCAGATTGTCCGGGATCACGGGCAGACCTGCGGCGTCTATAATACGGAGAATGGCGTCGTGTTCTGGTTCACGTTGGAGCGATACGGGGAACAGCTACAGCTATAGCGGTAGAGAAGGGACCTGGCGGTTTGCCAGGTCCCTATATTGCGTCTGCCATTGGCGACTGGCCGACTTCAGTTAGGGCGTCAAATCGACCGTAGTCATCTCTGCCGACGTATTGCCATGGATGTCTTTGGCCAGCACGAGCACTTGGAGGTTATCCGCTCGGAAAGCGCCGTTCGATCGGTACTTCGCGGTCGATAGGCTGGAGGTCCAATTCGCCGAGGTGCTCTGCGCATGCACGCGAATGCCGTTCACGTACACGCGCAGTTGGGCAACGCCGCTCTGATCGCTAACCGACCCGTTTAACTCGAGCTTATCGTCCTTCATCGCGGCGCTGATCGTCAGTTTCGGGACATCCTTCTCCTTGCGCTTGGAAGGCGCGATCGTCGTCTGCAGGTTATAGGTGATTACTTCATCGGCAAGCGGCGGCGTACGCGTCGCGATCGGACGATTCTTGGTCGCTTGTTCGTAGGCGTAGGCATACCTCAGCAGATCGTTGTCCGAGTAGGCAGCACCGGCCATAGTCAAGTTAACGGGCATGCCGGTATCCTTCATCGCGCCCATGCTCACCGATACGCTCGGAATGCCATATTGCCGCAGCAGGTAGTTCGTATTCGAGAAGTAGTTGCCATTCTCCCACGCTTCATCGTAGGAAGCTTCGTTCACGTCGGCATCGGCCTTGCCGATATTGGAGTTGGCCGGGAAGGCAATGAAATCAAGGCCTTCTTGTTTCATCCAGTCTTCAAAATCGACCTTGCGGACCTTCTCAAGGCCTTGCAGCGCTTCGTCGAACTGCGGAATTTGGTCATATGGGGTTACGCCTTTCTTGACGGTATCGATCAAGGCGTCGTAACGGCCAAGATCGCGTCCGCGCTTCTCGTCGACCGATCCCAGCGGATTCGGGAAGACGGCTGCCGGATCGACGTTCGCCCAGGACGGGAAGTTCGAATCGCCGACGCTCTTGAGGAATTGTTCGGCAGCGAAAGGATTCAGCATGCCGAATTCCTTCTCAATCCAGTTCTCGGGCATGAGTCCGCGTTCTTCCGGCGTCTGGGAGGTGACGCGATCTTGATCGGTATTGGCCTGAAGCGGGAAGTCCACTTCTACGACTTCGGCGCCGAGCGCGATCAGATCCTTCGCGGCTTCTTCCCACAGCGCCAGGATAGACGTCCGGATCTTGATCGGTTCCGTGCCGCCGTAGTCTTTGCCGATGTAAAGTTTCGGAACGCCGATCCGTTTGCCTTTCAACGACTGCGTATCCTTGAGCTCCGAATAGGAGGCCGGACGGACGCTGTCGACGGACGGCAGCTTGACGGCTGTCTGATCCCGCCAGAAATCGCCTTCCGTAATCTTGTCCTCGACCACGATGACATCCAGCAGGCGAAGCATGTCCTCGACGGTTCTCGTATGCGGCACCACGACATCGCGGACCGGGAAGAGCGGCCAATTGCCGCGAATCGAGATCAGCCCGCGGGAAGGCGTATAGGCAATCAGGCCGTTGTTGGACGCAGGCGAACGGCCGGAGGATACCGTTTCTTCTCCCATGCCGAAAGCCGCGAAGTTGGCTGCCGTCGAGACGCCAGAACCGTTCGAGGAACCGGAGAACCAAGCCGCTGCCAAATAATCCTTGTTGTACGGACTCTCCGCGCGACCGTACACGCCTCGCTGCATGCCGCCCGCTGCCATCGGAGGCATATTGGTCTTGCCGATCAGCACGCCGCCGGATTCGCGAATCTTCTCGACCGTGTAGGCGTCGTCCTTGGCCGTCAAATTCTTGAACGCCGGCGATCCGGAAGCGACCGTCAGTCCTTTGACCTTGTAGCTGTCTTTGACCGTATACGGAATGCCTTGCAGCGGGCCGCTCAGAATGCCTTTGGCCCTTAGTTCGTCAGCCTTGGCGGCTTCTGCCAGGGCGTCAGGGTTCAGCACCGGAATCGAGTTGAGCTTGATGCCGTTGGCGTCATACGCGTACACCCGGTTCAAGTACATCGCGGTCAGCTCGACGCTCGACAGTGCGCCGGACTTCATCGCCTCTTGCATCTGCGCGATCGTAGCTTCTTGCAGTTGGAAGGTTACGAGCGCCGGAGCGACGCTCGGTTTATTCGCGCCGGGCGACGTATTCGCCGCGTATCCAATCGAACCTCCGGCAAGTGCCAGTACCATACCAGCGGCGATCCATCTCGGATAGCGGACGCCGTTTCCTTTTCTCATGGTCTCTTCTTGTCGCGTTGGCAACCCCAATCACTCCTTAGCGGTTATGTGAACTGCTCTTGGATGATTATAAAGGGGGCTTATGGAATTTTTGTGGCATTTTACCTGACATAGCGAAGCGGGAGCATTGTGAAAAAGACAACGAGCAAGGCACCCCAAACGGGAGACCTTGCTCGTCATGCTCTTACTGCATATGCTATCGGGCGACCAGCACCTGCTGCAGCCGCGGGAACAGCTTTAACGCGTTGCCGTAGGCAACCGCCTTGACGCTCTCTTCCCCAAGCTCCGCATAATCGTTGAATAAGGCGTCAACCTGTTGGTTGATAATGTTCTGCGACGGGAAGGGAAGGTCGGTCCCGAATAACGTCTGGGTAGGCGATATGAGCTTGGGCAGCGGGCCGAGGTTGACCGCCGTGTCGAAGTATAATCGGTCGAGCTTGGCCATCTGGGCTGCTATCTCCTCTTTGGAAGACTCGACCCGCAGGAACTGATTGACGTCCTCGGCCAAGACCGTAATGGCGATACGCCACTTAATATACGGCACCATGCCCCCGGTGTGCGGGATAATGAAGTTGATATTCGGGAACCGGTCGAAGATGCGGTGAACGGCCATCGACGTTACGTTCCTCGTCGTATCGAAGGTACCTTCCAGCAGTGCGGGCGACAGACCAGCAGGACGTTCCGGAATGAGGATCGGATGGATGAGGACCGTTGCGCTGCGCCGATCCAGCTCGGACAGTAATTCGTGATAGATCGGATCGCTTAAGTATTTGCCTTGGTTGCTGGATTGGAAGGCAACGCCATCCAGACCTAGCGTATCCAGCGCATAGACGGCTTCGTTCACTGCCGCATCTTCGCTAAGCATCGGCAAGGTGGCGAATGCGCCGAACTTGGTTGGATACGATTGGATCAGCTCGGCAAAGTACTCGTTCATCGCCCGCACAAGCGAGATCGCTTCGACTGGCGGGACGAATTCGGGTGTGCCCGGAGAGGACAACACGCCAATCGCGATGCCGGATAATTCCATATGTTCGACATGCTGCTCCGGCGTCCAATTGGCGAACACGGGCGGCGGCGCAACGTTCAATTGCTTCATTCGGTCCTTCACGGGCGGCGAGAGGATGTGGGTATGGGTGTCAATGACGGGAAACATCGGCATCGGTCAATCACTCCTTGACGAATGTAGTTGCCTAGATTAGATGAGCTGAGACTGGAACAACGTCGCCAGACGGGGGAACAGACGGAAGGCATTCTCGTACGCGATCGCTCGGACATTGGCTTCGTCGAGACGAACCGCTTCGGCGAATACGGATTCCCGCTGCATCCTCAGAATGCTGTCGGCAGGCCACGGTATGTCCGCGCCGAACAAGATCCGGCTCGGCTCAACTAATTTCTGAATCGTGCCCAGATTAAGGGTGGAGTCGTAATAGAGATTGTCCAGCTTCGCCATTTCTTCCTCGAACAGCTCGGTTGTCGCCTCCGCTTGGATGGAGTCCTGCCCGATCACCGCAAGCGCGATCCGCCACTTGATATACGGTATCATCCCGCCGGTATGCGGAAGGATGAACCGGATCGAAGGGTACCGGTCGAAGATGCGATGGACGGCCATCGTCGTGACGGCCCGCGTCGTATCGAAGGTGCCTTCCAGCAGCGCCGGATTTAGCCCAGCGATCTTCTCTTTGATCAGAATCGGATGCAGGAAGACGACTGCGCTACGTTTGTCGAGCTCCGCCAGCAGCTCCGCATAATCCGGATCGGTCAGATACTTGCCCTGATAACTCGTCAGCAGCGCGACCCCGTCGAGCTTCAACGTATCCAGCGCATAGATCGTTTCCTCCAGTGATGCGGCGGCATCCGGCATCGGCAAGGTCGCAAAGGCGCCGTAACGCTGAGGGTACAGCTGGACATACGAGGCAAGTTCTTCATTCATTTGGCGCGCTAAGGCATTCGCTGACGGTTGGTCAATGAATGTGAGATCGGAAGGCGCGGAGAGGAAGGAGAACGAGATGTCGGCGATGTCCATCTTCTCCATGCCGCGCTCTGGTGACCACTTCGGGAAGAAGCTTGGGATCTCGATGCCAAGCTCGCGCTGTTTGGCCTGCATGGCCGTCGAAATAATATGATGATGCACGTCAATAATGGGATAACGCATTGGTCTAACCACCTTTTTCTATTTGGTATCCAGCCATTCGTCCAGCTGTTTTTGCTTCTCGGCAACGATCTTCTCGATTCCGGCCTGCTTCAGCTTCTCCCTATAAACTGCCAGTTCAGCAGGATCGGAGATTCCGGTCTGGAACCCGGCATCATATTGGTTCTGCACGTTCGTAACGGACGCGATCTGCGCTTTCACCGGGTTGATGTCGAAGCTGAAGCCCATTGCCCTTGATTTCACCGCGCTTTCGTTCAGCGCTTGCAGCTGCTTCCAGATATCCGGGGCGTTCCCCGTCCACACATACGACAAGAAATTGTTGCCGACGGCGTACTGGTTCGAATCGTAACCCGTACGTTCCACGCCCTCCGGCTTGGCGATCAAACCGTCAGTCGACTTAACGTAATGCTTGCCTTCGATGCCGTTCGTGAAGAGATTGATGACCGCTTCGTCCGTGTAGAGAAGATCGAGCACTTGAATGGCCTTCTCCGGATTCTCGCTATTGCGGGCAAGCGACATCATATTGGAGGCGACGCTGTTGCGCGTCATATAGGACGATTCGAGCGGAACGCATACCAGCTCGGCGCCGGCTGCGACCGATTCCGTGTAGCAGTCGTTAATGTTGCGGATGAACGAGAACGCCTTGCCGGCCTTGATCAGGCTGGAGCCGGTCTCCTGGGTCGTGGCGATGTCTTTGTTGAAATAGCCTTTGTCAAACCACTGCTTCATCAGCGCGGCCATATTGGCGAATGCGTCCGTTGCCGTGATTTCTTCTACCGCATAATCCGTACCCTCGAATTCGAGGACGCCGGGAGCCGTACCGAGCGGGTCGAAATACAGCATCGCGGTGCCCGGAGTTTCCTGCGCCGTATAGCTGACCATCGGGGCTACGCCGGGTTCCTTGTCCTTGATTACCTGCAGGACGGAGTCGGCATCGGACCATGTCTTCAGCCCGGTCGTATCGATCCCGTGTTTGTCGAGCAGATCTTTGCGCATGACTAGGCTAGGGGACAGCGCCCATGCTTTCATGCTCGGGATGCCATACGTCTCGCCTTTGATCTTGCCGGCTTCCGCAGTAGCCTCAGGAACGGTCTCCAAGATTCCCTTGCCGGATGCCGCAAGCGGTTCATCCATGGGGAGCAGCTGTCCGCGGCTGACCTGCGATTCGAATCCGAACCAGACGCTAGTGTAGGCCAGATCCAATTTTTCGCTTCCGGATAGCATGAGGTTCAGCTGGTTGGCGTAATTGGAGCCGTTAACCGGGACCAGCTTCACCGTAGCTCCGACTTTCTCTGCCGTTATGGCGCTGATGGCGTCTTGCACGGCTTGCACGTCGGTCACGTCTCCGAAAGCCGGATACGTCATCACCACCTCGTACGTCTTATTTGGCGCGGATTGGTTGCCCCCACCGTTTGACTTCGGCTCTCCCTCGGCGTTCCCGCAAGCAGCCAGCCCAATGGCTGCGGCTAACAGGATCGTGGCACTCTTGGCTGGTGTTGTCCATTTCATTCCCATTTCATATGCCTCCCTATCTATATTTGCAAAAATGCTTAAAACCGAAGGTTGAACTTAAGGCTGCCTAGCCTTTGACCGCGCCGATCGTTAGTCCTTTGACGAAGTATTTCTGGAAGAACGGATACGCGGCGATCAGAGGCAGTACGCCGATGACGGCAATCGCCATGCGCACCGTGCTGATCGGCACCGACGTTGCGGCGGCTGCCTGGCCGGACAGATTGTTCTGTTGCAAATACTGAACGTCGGCCAGCATCCGGTTCAACAGATTCTGAATGCTGAACAGCGTGCCGTCATTGATGAAGATGAGGCCGTTATACCAGTCGTTCCAGTACGAGATCAGCAGCATCAGTCCGATCGTAGCCAGGCCGGGGAGCGCAAGCGGCATGACGATTCTGTAGTAGATCGTCAGTTCGTTGGCGCCGTCCACATAGGCCGACTCCACGACTTCGCCCGGAATCGAGAGCGAGAAGAAGCTGCGCATGAGCAGAATGAAGAAGCCGTTCGTCAGCAGATTAGGCAGCAGCAGCGCCCAAATCGTGTCTTTCATATGCAGCAGGTCGGTGTAGACGAGATAGAAGGGAACGAGACCGCCCTGGAACAGCAGCGTGAAGAAGACGAAGAACGAGATGAACGATCGGAAGGGCAGGATGTTTCTGGACAACGGGTAGGCGATTAAGGTTGTAATGAGAAGGCCCAGCGTGGTTCCGACCACTGTGATGAACGCCGTAATGCCGTAGGATCGCATAATCATGACCGAATTACTGAACAGGTAGGCATAGGCGTCGAGACTGAAACGCTCCGGAATGAGGGCATATCCGTGCTCGATGATCGCTTGCTCGTCCGTGAATGACGCGGCCACGAGCAGCAGGAAAGGGAACAGTGCCGCGATGCTCATCGCTACGAATGCTGCATGAACGGCAAAGACGTACACCGGGTTTGATTTCATGATGGCGGGCTCCTTTCCTCAGAACAAAGCCAGATCGCGATTTTTGCGTCGTACCAACGCATTGGTGAACAAGACTAGCGCAAAACCGACGACCGACTGATACAACCCGGCGGCGGAGGACATGCCGAAATCGCCGAATGTCATGAGGCCGCGATAGACATAGGTGTCGATGACATCCGTGGTCGGCTGCAGCGCGCCGGAATTAAGCGGGACCTGATAGAACAAACCGAAGTCGGAGCTGAAAATACGGCCAATGGCAAGGAGAGTCATAATCGTGATGGTGGGCGTGATGAGAGGGATGGTAATGCTGCGAATTTGCCGCCATTTGGACGCTCCGTCCAGCATGGCCGATTCATAATATTCCTGATTGATCCCGACAATGGCAGCCAGATAGACGATGCAGGAGTAGCCGACCGTCTTCCATAGATGCACGAGCGTCAGAATGTAAGGCCATTTGCCTGCATCCGAGTACCACGACACCGGATCGAGGCCGAGGAGAGGGAGCACGTAACGGTTCATATAGCCGTTCTCTTCATTGAGCAGGGCCAGCACCAGGTAAGCGACGATGACCATCGAGATGAGATAAGGCAGCAGAATAATGCTCTGATACAGCCGGGAGAAAAACCGGTTCTTTACTTCGTTCAACAAGATAGCGACGAAGATGGCTATGACCGTGCCGAGGATAATGAATGCGCCGTTGTAGAGAATCGTGTTTCTCGTAATGACCCAGGCATCCTGCGTCTGGAACAAGTAGGCGAAATTATCGAAGCCAATCCAGTCGCTCTGCCAGATGCCTTTGGCGAAATTAATATCCTTGAACGCGATGACGATCCCGAACATGGGCAAATAATTGTTGATGAACAAATATAGCATGCCCGGCACGACCATGGCCAGCAGCATCCAATGCCGCCTCACATAGGATAGCCGTTTGTTCAAGGCACGGGTGCGAACCTTGCGGGTCCTCCATTCCTTGGGCATGTCGGCCGTTTGTATGGCTCTATCCCCCATTCTTCCAACCCCTCTCTGCTTAATAGCAACCACCATCTTGTTAGTTTTAATAACATTTCGTGATAGTATTTAAAAGATAAACCATTTGTTGTGGAATGTCATTGGATTTATGATCTAAAGATAAAGGCCGTTTTTGGATGGAAAATCCAAATACAGCCTCATTTTGCGAGATAAACGTTATGTTTTCTAACACAATTAAAAAGACACATCAGGACAATTACGGAGGGATCGGGAAGAGGGAGAAGTATAGTAAGCATTTAGGAATGAGGAGCAGGGATGGAGAAGTAAGGGCAAGAGGGCATGGACAAGTAGGCATAGAGAAGCGGGCATGGATGAAGGCAAAGGAAAAACCATGTCCCGCATTGTTCTATGCTAGGGATATCAAGGCAGCTTCTCTGGCTGCATTGTGGGCGAGTCTATGGAAGCTATTATTTCTCTTATGCTTGCTCATATATTTGATCTGAACGTCCAGATGAGGGAACAGGCGATGTAGCTCGGCTAAAGAGGCCAATAGCTGGTCTCTTGCTTGTTCGTCATGCGGATGCGCAAAACGGTCTTGCGTTAATAGTCGCGCGATACGGCTGCAATCGGTGTAGATAACGGCGATTTTCGGTTGATGCTTCGATAGAGCGGCCGCAAGTGTTCGTAGACTAAGATCGACGGCCGACATTTCGCCGTAGATCGAGCCTTGATCCTGCTTGAGCGGCAGCGGCGTGGCCGTTACGCTAACCGTTCGATTATAGACAACGCAACAAGCCGCCCCATAAACGTTGCGGGAAGCGAATCCGGCATAATCGCAGTACAGGAACATCGTTCCTTTATTGAGAAGCGTCTGTCTTAAGCTGGGACTCGCGAGCGCCTTCTCGATGATGGGGTCCTTGGTCAGTTCCATGAGCGTATCTCCTATCCGTAGATCGTAACGGGTGCAAATGCATATGCCATAAGGATAAACCGACGGGCTTATGAATAAACCTGTCCCTCTCAAGGAACGCCGGTTGCTAGCAGCTTCACTGTAGTCGTACCGATCCCGGAAGAGCATCGTATGATGAGCATGAACGTAGCTTGCCGCTTGGCAAAGTGTCTAGTAATAGAGGAAAGGATGGATAGCTTTCTTTTACACTGGCAGCTGCTATAATATATTGAGAATAGTTCTCATCGGGTGGAGGCAAAAACAATGAAACACATAGATGGCGGAGCGGCTCCTTTCTTGGAGGGAATCTTACCGCAGATCCAGTCGTTCAAGACGATTGCCGCGGAGTCAGAACGGATACTGGAAGGGGATACGATGTCGTCGCATACGCTGCTTCTCATCACGAAGGCGAAAGGCGAGCTCATTATCGAGGACAAGCCATTCTTGCTGTCGGGCAAGTCGGCATGGCTGCTGTTGCCGGGCATGAGGGTGGAGGTCGCCGCGAGTCCGGGGAGAACGATTAAACTCTATCGACTATCCTTTGATCTCTATCGCGAGAGCAGTCATTCGGCGGAACGCAAAATCTTCGAGCTCGAACGGTCATTTCCCGTACACGGCTTGCTGGGGGCGGATCTGAGCGTGCTGCAGCGGCTAATTCTCCGTTTCGAAAGCGCATATACGGCGGGCGGCCATTTCTTGCAGCAGCATGTGCTTATGGAGCTGCTCGCTGAGGTGTTGAATAGCGAACGATCGCCGGAGCTGCCTGCGGCGATCGGACAGCCGATCGAGCTGACGATCCGATTCATGCAGGAATCGTATCAGACGGATATTAAACTGGAGAAGCTCGCCGAGCTGGCCGGTATGCACCCGTCCTACTACTCGCAGCTGTTCAAGCAGCGGATGAACAAAAGCCCGATCGAGTTTCTCACGCAGCTGCGCATGAATAAAGCAAAAGAGCTGTTGCTCGTGTCAGGCCCTTCGGTACGCGAGGTTGCCAGCCAAGTAGGCTACCAGGACGAGTTTTATTTTAGCCGCAGATTCAAGGAGAACAGCGGCGTCGCCCCTACGCATTATTTGAAGCGGAAGGTGCCGAACGTCATTTCGCTGTCATTCCCTTATACGGATCATCTATTCGCGCTTGGGGTGACCCCGTGCGCTGCACAGATTCATCCGCTGCTGCCTCCGGTGGCCAAATCGCTGAAACTGCCGTTCCACGCCTATGAAACTTGGGAGATCGGAAGGCAAGCCTTTCTTTCGGTTAAGCCGGATCTTGTTCTGTGCAAAGCCAACGTATTGCACAAGGCGCAGGAGCATATCGGCGACGTCGCCCCGATCATCGCGGTTCCTTGGAAAGAGCTGGACTTGTTCGGGCATATGAAGGCCATTGCCGAATTGCTCGGCCGAGAAAAGGCAGCCCGGGACTGGATAAGTCAGTATGAGGCCAAGGCGGATCAGGCTCGCGGCATCGTACAAGCGGCGATCGGCAGCGCGTCGGTTACCGTTTTGCGGATCATGCCTGGAGCGCAACGCATCTATGCGGCCCGCAATATCGGACATGTCTTCTACCGGGCGTTACAGCTTCCCGCACCGGCGGCCCTGCAGTCGGAGCTGGACCGGCACGAACCAGGGACGGGTCTGACGTGGCTTCCGGCTTCGCTCGATGAACTTGGCAATTATGAGTCGGATTATCTGCTCCTCGCCGCCGCTTCGGAAGAGGATGCGAAGACGTTCATGGTTGCGGCAGTCGGCCATGAAGCTTGGCTCAAGCATCCGGCCGTGCGCGCGAACCGGGTTCGGCAGATCGATTGGGCGAATTGGATGATTTATGCGCCGAATGCGATTCTTCATCAGCTTGGAGAGGCTGTGCAGATGCTTGCCGGGAAGCGTTACGATCCGCTAATCTAAAGAAAATGCATGGCTTACGACCTTAAAATATGTCATGGACGGCCCGTGAAACGGGCCTTTATAATTGCTTCTATTGATAATGATTATCAATGGATTACTCCTTATCGATTGGAAAGGATGAGAAGGACTTATCCATGAAAACGAACCCGGAACGACAACCAGCCGGCGAATCCAAGCTCGTCCACACCGGTAAGAGCGTGCTATTATTCGGAATCCTCGCCGCCGTATCGGCCTTCGTTCTGATACTGGCCATGTTCCTGGCCGTCTCGTTCGGCGCGAAGGAGCTAACGCTTGGGACCGTATGGACAGCAGTCTTCCGATATGACGCTTCCTTGACCACGCATCAGATCATTCACGGACTGAGGCTGCCCCGCGTCCTCGCCGCCGCATTGGTCGGCGCGGCTTTCGCCGTTGCCGGCGCGCTCATGCAAGGCGTCACTCGCAACCCGCTTGCCGATCCGGGGATACTGGGCGTTAATGCCGGAGCTATGTTGATCGTCGCGGTCAGCTTTGCCTTCTATCCGAACTTGCCTTATTCGGCATTAATCGTGCTCGCCTTCTCGGGGGCTGTACTCAGCACGATTGTCATTTTCCTGCTAGCCTCGAACGGCCCCGGGATGCTTACGCCAATGCGGCTGACGGTGGCAGGGGCCGTCGTCGCGGCACTGCTTCATTCGCTGACGACGGGCATCGCGATTTACTTTGACCTGAGTCAAGATTTGGCGTATTGGTATGCAGGCGGCGTTGCCGGCGTCAAATGGTTCCAGATCAAGCTGCTGGCCCCGGTGATTCTTGTGACCATTATCTGGGCACTCGCGCTTGGCCGGCCGGTTTCGCTTATGGCCTTGGGCGACGAAGTAGCGGCGAACCTCGGCGTGAAGACGAAGCGGATCCGGCTGTTAGCTATGGCTGCTGCCTTGCTGCTGGCCGGAACCGCGGTATCCGCTGTTGGACCGATCGGGTTCATCGGCCTCGTCATCCCGCACATCGCTCGTAAGCTCGTCGGAACAGACTACCGGTTCATTATCCCGATTAGCGCTCTGCTCGGAGCCGTGCTGCTTGTGATTGCCGATCTGGCCGCAAGAACCATTGATCCGCCGAAGGAGCTGGCGATCGGAGTTATGGTCGCCCTTGTCGGTGTGCCGTTCTTCCTCTATTTGGCGCGCAGTCAAAGGAGGGGGACGTAACATGCAGCTTCATGCAATGTCTCGGAGCAAGCGGGCAGCAGTCGTCGCCGCGGTTATTGCCCTTCTTATCGTGGGGATTATGATGATCAGCTTGAATACGGGTTCGTTCCGCCTCTCTCCCTATGCGGTTGCTCGAACGCTTGTGGGACTTGGCAACGCGGATGAACGGCTCGTGCTGTTCGAGTACCGAATGCCGCGCATGCTCGTTGCGATGCTTGCCGGACTTGGCCTTGGGGTAGCGGGCGCAATCTTGCAAGGGTTGTCACGCAACTCGCTGGCCGATCCGGGCGTGATCGGGCTGAATGCGGGAGCGGCTTTCGGCCTGATCGCCTTTATGAGCTTCTTTCCGTCCTTGGAGGGATTGCCGTCCCTCTTCATTCCGCTCTTTACGTTCGGGGGCGGGCTGCTTGCGGCGGGAATCGTCGTCTTGCTCGCATACGAACGCAACAAAGGCGTGCTGCCTATGCAGCTGCTGCTGATCGGCATCGCCGTGTCAGCCGGTTTCAGCGCATTGACGTTGTTCTTCTCGCTGCGTCTGGACGAGGATACGTACGCCTTCGCCGCGAGATGGCTGGCTGGTACTATCTGGGGACGGGACTGGATTCATGTGGCAGCGCTCGTGCCCTGGATTGCCGTGCTTGTTCCGTTTACGATCACCCGATCGAAATCGCTTGACGCGTTCGCGTTCGGCGACGAGATCGCGATCGGCATCGGCACATCGCTGCACCGTAATCGGCTGGTTCTGCTCGGCGTGGCCGTCGCGTTATCCTGCGCCAGCGTCTCCATGGCCGGCGGAATCGGATTTATCGGCCTTATCGCGCCGCAGCTCGCACGCCGGCTTGTCGGACCGATGCATCGGCATTTGCTGCCCGTCTCGGGACTCGTCGGCATGGCCGTGTTGGCGGCAGCCGATACGATCGGGCGGTCCTTGTTCCAACCGATCGCGATCCCGGCCGGCGTCGTGGTCGCCTCGATAAGCGCGCCTTATTTTCTCTATGTGCTCAAAAAAACGAAATCGATATAAACCAAAGGAGAACACCATGAAGAAAACAACTTTAGTCATCATGAGCCTTATCTTGCTGCTGGTTCTAGCTGCCTGCGGGCAGACGGGCGAGAAGACGAATAACGGTTCCAACACCACAGCTGCATCTAGCGAAACCGATGCCCAAGCCGACCAGTCGGCTGCCGACACGGCCGCGGATGCCAGCGGCGAAGCTGCCGCGCCGCGCATCGCTTCGATCTCGATTCATGTGACGAGTCATCTGCTGGCGCTCGGCATAACGCCGGTAGGTTCCGTCGTAGGCGGCGGTCTGCAGGATTTCTTGCCCCAGACAAAGGAGCAGCTGCAGAGTACGAAGAAGCTCGGCACGCTCGCCGAACCGGATATGGAAGCTATATTGGCGCTTAAGCCAGACGTCATCTACGTAGATAAAGGCAATTCGCAGGACTACATCGACGATCTTATGAAAATCGCGCCGGTGGAGGCGTTCGACCTCGATGAAGGCACTTGGCGCGATACGCTGCGGGCAATCGCCAAGCTGGTGAACAAAGAACAAGAGGCGGAGCAATACATCAGCGATTATAAAGCGCAAGAGGAACGCGTGAAGGCGCTGATTGACGCGGAGATCGGCGAGAACAGCAAGGTGATGGCGATCCGCGTCACGGAGAAGGAACTTCGCGTGTTCGGCATGAAACGGCCGATGGGGCCGCTCTTGTTCGAAGACCTGCAGCTGACGCCTGCTGCTGGCGTAGACCAAATCAACAAAGCGTACGAGGCTATCTCGCAGGAGGTGCTGCCGGACTATGACGCCGATGCCATCTTCGTCGTCGTGAACAGCGAAGAAAAAGCGCAGCAGCTATTTGATCAGTTGGAAGAGAATCCGATCTGGCAAGGCCTGAAGGCCGTGAAGAACAAGCATGTCTATGTCGTCGCCGATCAGCCGTGGCTGGACTATTCCTCCCTCGGCGCCAAAATGGCGCTGGACGAGGCGGAAGCGATGTTCGGCAAGTAGGGGCAATCTATCGAATATCCGCTTAGAAAACAAACTCCCTTGCCTGGAACGGCATAGGGAGTTTTTGCATCACGAAAGGTTAGCCATAACCGATGATGGCTATTAGCGATCAGATCAAATCGTCTACGTTAGTCATCGCCGAGGGACGTCAGCGACTTTAAGAACGACTCGAAATTATCGACGACTTCGATAGGCTCATATCCGATCGCGGCCGTTTGGCCTTCCTCCGCGATCTCCTCCCACAATTCACCGATATTGATAATCCTGGGCTCATTATTCGTGAGGACGCTGTAATCAAAGTAATACGTGGAGCCGAAAGGGCAATCTCCGAAACCAATGAGATGCTCAGGAATCCCGTCGTCTAATCGGCGCTGATACCAATCGAGTATGTAGAAAGGGCTGTCTTCGCTGAAACTAAAAAGACTGGAGAACATCAGATCTCCTCCATTCTTTAGTTGAACTACGTTTTGCTCAGGGCTTCCTCCGTTATAACGCAATATCGTCTCTACATAAGATGGAGGGAAAACGACCCCTAACGTGATCGCAATATCTTGGATTTCCTCCAATGTCACTTTTCTCTCATCGTGGCAATTCCACGTCACGCCATATTGATCCGGCATTCTTCCGATAACGCCCCTTCCTTATGAAATGCAACCTCGATATCTATCGGTTGATCCATTTCCACAATAATTGCTATTCTACTTGAAAATGACAACAATCGATAGAGGGAGAGGATATCCATCCCTTGACAGTCGAGAAACATGCGGCTATGCTTAATTATAGATTTAGTTAATTAACTAATTATCTAAAGGGAGATAACCATGGTCAATACCGTATTCAAAGCGCTGTCGGATCCGACGCGACGGACGATTCTCGATTTGCTGAGGGAGCAGGATATGACCGCCGGCGACATCGCCGATCACTTCGATATATCCAAGCCGAGCATCTCCCAGCATCTGACGCTGCTGAAGCAGGCGGATCTCGTCTCCAGCAAGCGTGACGGGCAGCATATCGTCTATTCGCTCAATCTGACGGTGTTCAACGAGCTGCTGAAGTGGATTCTGCAATTCCAATCGAGTAAAGGGAGTGAACCGCAATGAAAACGATGAAGTTCCCGCTGCTGCTGATCGCGGCCGCCATAATCTTAAGCTTGGCCTTCTATTCCAGCATGCCGGATCAAATGGCCATTCACTGGAATGCCCATGGCGAACCGGATCGCTATGCTTCGAAAGGTATCGCCCTCTTCTTGCCGCCCGTCATCATGGGCGCTCTGCTCGCCGCCATGATCCTCTCTTCGAGAATGGACCCGAACCAAGCCAATATTCAATCGTTCCGGAGCGGGATTGGCATCATCCGGATCGTGCTGCTCGCCGTACTGCTCGGCATTCATATGATCAGCATCGCCCACGGGCTTGGTTATGCGATCGACGTCATGGTCGCCGCCCCGGTATGCGTCGGAGTCCTCTTCATGGTCATCGGCAATTATATGCCGACGATTCGTCCCAATTATACGATCGGCATCCGGAACCGGTGGACGCTCACGAACGACAAGGTGTGGAAGCTTACGCATCAAACAAGCGCGCGTTGGTTCGTCGGCGCCGGTCTGCTGATGCTCCTCACGCCGTTTCTTGGTTATCCGTGGCACGTGATCGCATTGCTGCTGCTGGCATTCGGCGCAACGATCGTATCGGTGCTCCTTTCTTACAGATACGCGCAGATGGAACATTCGAGCAAGTAGACGCTCACGAGGATGAGCGGAAGGCAGTTACGGCATGAGCGACAAGCCCTTTCCACCCGGAAGGGCTTGTTCTGTTTGAACCAGATTGCCCCTGAATCGCGTATGAACGATCTGTGACCGGATTCCTTATCGAATCCAGATTCCGTATAATTATCGCAATGGATACCTGCATGATACAGATTAACCTGACGCTTCCAGTTGGTCATTGGGAAGCCCATGGATAAAGGAGCAATGAACATGAACCTGTTAAAGGGACAAAAGGCAGATGTGACGAAAGGCCGTAATGTACGCAAGCTGAGCCTCCATTTCGGATGGAAGACAACCAACGCCGCCATGAGCATCGACGCCTCTTGTTTTGTCCTATCGGACAGAGGCCGTTGCGAACGGGATGAAGATTTCATTTTCTATGGCAATCCGGTTGACCGCAGCGGAGCGCTTGCGCATGCATCATTGCAATCGCATGACCGGGAATCCGTAACGATTACGTTGGACAAGCTCCAGCCTGCCGCCGCCAAATTGGCTTTTTCGGTCACGATACACGAGGGGGAGAAATTGGGCCACGCCATGAAAGACGTATCCGGCCTATACGTTCGTCTCGTGAATGCGGATACGGGAGAAGAGCTGTTCCGGTACGAGTACGGGTCGGATCTTGCCCAGGAGACGGCGGTTGTCGTCGGCGAGCTCTATCGATACAACGGGGAATGGAAATTCAATGCGATCGGCAGCGGTTATCATGGCGGGCTAGAGGCATTGTGCACCAGTTTCGGATTAGAGCTGGAAGCGTCGGGAAGCGCGGCGCCCGAGGTAGCAGCAGCCGTAGCAACGCCCGCTCCGTTGTCTACGATCGATCTGCGCAAAAAACTCGTGCAACTGACGCTCGAGAAGAAAAAGCTGACCGGCGTGGTCGCCAGGGTAGGTATCGTGCTTGATATTACAGGGTCGATGCAGACCTTGTACCGGAACGGGACCGTGCAGGAAGTCGTCGAGCGCATCTTGGCGGTGGCTTGTAAATTCGACGATAACGCTACGCTGGACGTGTGGGTGTACGACAATCATTTTAGCCGGTTGCCGTCCGTGACGGAGAGAGACTTCAGCGATTACGTGCACCGCCAAATTCTGAACGATCCGCAGATCCACAAGTTCGGACGCAACAACGAGCCTCCGGTCATGGAGGATGTCATTCGGAAATACACGGAGGAGGACCCTTCGTCGACGCCGGTATTGATCATTTTCATTAACGACGGCGGTGTCGTGAAACCGATCAAGAAGGTCCTCACGGCTTCATCGGTTCAACCGATTTTCTGGCAGTTCGTAGGCATCGGCCAGTCGGATTTCGAGGTGCTGAAGAAGCTCAACACGATGGAAGGCCGCGTGGTCGATAATGCGAACTTCGTACATCTGGATGATATCGCGGCCGTGTCCGATGAGGCGCTCTACGACCAACTGCTGAACGAGTTTCCGTCATGGTTGCAGGCGGCCAAGGCCAAACGGATTATTCGCAGCTAGCCCGATATCCGACCTTTCGATTCACTTTTTTCTCCTGCTCCCCGCAAGCAAGCGACTTTTATACGCATGACCTCAACACGGCAGCCATCTGGCTGCTTTTTTTCATGCACACCGACGGACAGTATGCCCATTTTGTGTTATTCTTTTAATACAAATCGGAATAGTATGATATAGCAGGTGAACACGTGAGAAGATTCAAGCTATGGCATAAGCTCATCCCTTTCGTCATTATCGGGGCCGTAGTCAGCAGTCTGCTCGGGCTGCTGTACGTTCAGCGGATGCAGAAGCTGTATGAGCAACTTGTCTATCAAGAGGCCGGCGACAAACTCTATCTCTATTCGGAGCGGATCGAGGAGAAGCTCGGCCGGGATTGAACACTTCTCCACTTAGCGCTGCTTGAAGTCGGAGTCTAGCGCATATCATGATTAAAGAAATCGGTTTTTCACAAGAAAATGATCGGGAAATTGCCTATAACGGAGCAGCAAAAGCTTCTATCATTAAACCAAGCAAGCACATACGAATAGGTAGAAAGGTGGCGGTAGAACAATGGCCCAAGCAGATCAACGAGACCCGTTCCTACGCAACAAGCGCGAAGAAGAGATAGCCTCCAGGGCTGACTGGCTTGGGGAGCGGTTCGCCAAGCGAGCTGCCAAGCACGATCTGGAGGGATCGTTCCCGTTCGAGAACTTCGAGGACCTGAAGCAATCCGGTTATTTGAAGCTGACGATCCCGAAGGTATACGGCGGTGAAGAAGGATCGGTCTACGAAATGGTACTGTCCCAAGAACGGCTGGCCAGAGGAGACGGCTCGACGGCGCTGGCGGTCGGCTGGCATATCGGCCTGCTGCTCCAACTGAGGCTGACGAGAGCGTGGCCGGAGAAGCTGTTCGCGGACATGTGCCAGGAGACGGTGGCGAGCGGCGCCGTCGCGAACGAGCTGATCAGCGAGATCGCAACGGGAAGCCCGAGCCGCGGAGGCAGGCCGGAGACGACAGCCAAGCGCGTAGCAGGCGGATGGAGAATAAACGGGCGGAAATCATATAGCACGCTGAGCCCGATCCTTGCATTCTTCACCGTATCGGCAGCGATCGAAGACAGCGATAATGTAGGGCTGTTCTTTGTCCGCCAAGGTAACGGCGTCCGGATCGAGGAGACATGGAACTCGCTCGGGATGCGGGCGACCGGCAGCCATGACGTCGTGCTGGAGGATGTGTTCGTGCCGGACGAAGATACGATCCGGGGGCTTGAACCTACTATAGTGGGGGTCTCCTCTGCACCTGTTTCAGCAGAAGGCACGCTGCTGCACATTCCGGCCTGCTATCTGGGGATCGCGCGCGCCGCACGCGACTTCGCGCTCGATTTTGCCCGCAAGCACAAGCCGAATTCGCTTCAGACGCCCATCGCCGAGCTCCCTCATATTAAACGGCAGATCGGGCTGATGGAGGCGGAACTGCTAACGGCAAGAAGCTATCTGTTCCATACGGCAGATCGATGGGATCAAGATCCGGACAACCGGGCCCATATGAAGCACGAGCTTGGACTTGCCAAATATACGGCAACGAATGCGGCCATTCGAATCGTCGATCAGGCGATGCGAATCGTCGGCGCGCTAAGTTTGTCCCGCAGCTTGCCGCTCGAGCGAATGTACCGCGATGTAAGGGCAGGCTTGCACAATCCGCCGATGGATGACGTCGTTCTGCTGAATCTGGCGAATCAGGCGATCGGCGAGTCGTAGACGGCTTCATGTTCTACTGAAACCCGCTCGCAATTTGAAAATGAAAGTTCAATCGTAAGGGTAGCCATCCTATGGTCGTCAAGAAGAGAGCAGGTTTTTTTATCTTATGGATCCGCTTGTTGCGGCGCTTGCCGCATATGCGTTCGCGAGAATCAGGTTCCCGGGCGTATCGTTCTGGTTCGTATGCATGATGCTGACGATGTGCTGCCCGGCGAAGTGCTCATCATCCCCCAATACCTGATCTTCAAAGAACTGGAATGGATCGATACGCCTCTGCCCCTGATCGTGCCGGCATTCGCCGGGGGCGCCTTCTTCATCTTCCTTATGATCCAGTTCATGCGCGGCATCCCGCTGGAATTGGATGAATCGGCGCGGATCGACGGCTGCGGCCGATTCGGGTTCTTCCTCCGGATCATGCTGCCGCTAATCGTTCCGGCGCTGGTCTCGGCCACGATTTTCAAGTTTTACTGGACGTGGGACGACTACTTCGGCCCGTTCCTGTACTTGAACTCGCAGAAGCTCGGAACTGTCGCGCTCGCCATCAAATCGATGTCGAACCCGGCGATGGATACCGATTGGGGAGCGGTATTCGCCATGTCCGTCCTATCGCTGATTCCCGTGTTGGCCATCTTCGCAGGTTTTCAGAAGTACATTGTCGAGGGCATCAGCACGACAGGGCTTAAGGGATAGTAAGTACCTGGATGGCGGGTTAGCAGTTGGATGAATCGGCTATCGTTGATCATAATAGCGATCGTGCTAGAACAGGGAGCAGGCCTTCAAGGTGCTGCTCCCTGTACCATTGAAGATACCGTTCGTAAAGAGGTAGTCTTGCACTAATTTGTAGGTTATAATCTTCGTTGAACCTACTGGTTATATATGGTTAATAATACTTATTTTGTTCCAAGTCTCGCAGTATACGAAATGGATGTGAAGCAATGAAAGCGGATGTAGAACAAGGCGTAGACGGTTTGTTAGAGGCCGCATTTGGCGGGAGTCCCATTGCGCTTGTAATCTCGAACATCGTGGTTGGCGGTATTTTCCTGTTCGCGGCTTGGAGATTGTTGATCTCCTCCAGACAGCGAAAAGCCCGACGCGTATTGGCCTGGATTATTTTGACGATCGGATCATTGGGAACGCTAAGCGGTGTCGTCCAGTTAGTTGTTAAGCTATGACCAAAGAGGCCTTATTCCGCCATTGGCGGGGGTAAGGCCTCTTTCGAACAAACACATCCAACATCTTATTAACTCAACTTTCGCAGTAACAAATAGGCAAACAAGCCTTGATGTAATTGGGCAAAACGGCAATCCATTGCTGAAGTTGATATTGGATGAGAGCCGAGAGTCTTTTGCCTGCCTTTGCAGCAATTTCATTAATCAGATGGAGTAGTTGTTGTAAGGCGACGGCCCAATCCAACGTACCGACTTCGTCGCACAGCAAATAAAACAAGCCGCCAAATGTGCGAGAATCGGTGCTTTGCCGATGCTGCCAAGCTAGCAGGATGTAGCGTGAAAACACGATGGTCGTGTGGCTGATGAGCATATCGTAGGAACGGCCTTGAAACTCCTTTTGTAGGCGAAGCAGCGATTTGGTGCACTTAAAGAAGACCTCAATATCCCAGCGGATCGCATAAATGCGGATAATGTCTTCTACGGAGAGGGAAAGATCCGTCGTCAAAATAGCCAACCATTCCTTCTTTGTGCGATGACGAACGAATACGACGTGAACAGGAATGCCAGAGGCTAACTCGGTTCGTATGGCGCGGAGGACGCCGCGCTTCTTGCTTGCGATCGGAGACGCAGCGGCATAGAGCTCTTTCAGCGACAATTTCTGGCCTTGAAGCAGGAAGCGCTTGTTGTCATTCTTGACCATGCCAATCACGTCTAGACCGCGAGCTACAATTTCGCCAATGAGTGGTGCATGTGTAAACCAACTGTCCATCAAGACGTAGGAGGCGGTAGATCCAGCTGAGATGGCGCGATCCAGCATGGACACGATCACTTGCGGAGCTGACTGTAGCGCTTCCAGCCGACGCTTGTAACCGTGCGTTCTTTTGTCGACGCTCGCGTTTATCCCGTTGATGCCCGCCTTGCTGGAACTGAGCAGTGCAAAGTCGAGCGGCAAAAACGTGTGACCGTCCGACCAACCCATGGTGAGCATGCGAAATCCTTTGTAATAAGCACCGGTCGCGTGATCTTTGAACCGCGCGAGCAGTTCAACGGCCTTGCTCCGCTTGCGTTCGAACATGGAGTCATCGACGATGAAGACCGAATCTCAATCCACGGACGTAAGTGAGTTTACTTTCTGCACCGTTGCCGTACTGAGAAACGTTAGAAAACGACGCCAGGCATAGCCGGTATGATTGAGAAAGCGATAGACGGCGTCTTTGCCGGGGAACGACTCCCCTTTATTGCTTTCAAGCAAACGAAACCAGTTTTTCTGATGGAACAACAGAACGAAGACGAGCTGAAATAGTCGAGTATAAGTGAAGCCAAAACGCTTGCGAAATCCGGCTTGTCGAAGATATTTCATGATGTTCAGTTCTTGAAAAGCAGACTTTAACTCTTTTGGGAGTTGATTTAGGTCAGGTTGATGATCTATCATAATGGAAGACACCTCTTCTGGATGGTAGTGATTGCTCTATACTCTCACTTTACCAAACGAAGCGGTGTTTTTCTATTTTTCAAGCCCTATATCTGGTAGCTGACAACGCCAGTAACTGCAAGAGTTAAAACCGATTTTGGCTCTACGATAGTTGAGATCCTAAGTCTAGTCTTTGTGTCTAATTTCAATCGTAACGATGTTAGAGACATTGCAAAATCCGATCAGTATAAATTTTTCCATCCATGATCTCAATGATCCGGTTCGTTTTTCGAGCAATCTCCAAATCATGCGTCACGATGATGATCGTCTTTCCTTCTTTATTTAATTGCTGCAAGATCTCCATTATTTCATCGCCTGTTTTTCGATCTAAATTTCCAGTAGGCTCATCGGCTAAAATCAACTCGGGCTCTCCGACCAAAGCTCTGGCAATGGCCACCCTTTGCTGCTGGCCGCCCGATAATTCGTCAGGTTTTTTGTCCATATGCTCCTTTAATCCGACCTTCTCCAAATAAAATTGAGCTTTTGCTATTCTTTCTCTATGGCGGGATCTTCTAAAGGTTAGCGGCAATGCAACATTATCGAGCACAGTGTAATCTTTCAACAATGCGAAGTGTTGAAAAACAAAACCAATCATTAAATTCCTTGTCTTATGCAGCTGGCTTCTGATGGCTTGAAGAGTTCTGCCTTTTAATACATACTCCCCTTCGGTAGGAGAGTCCATCAAGCCTAATATATGCAATAACGTGCTTTTTCCAGAGCCTGACGGTCCCATAATGGAAACTAATTCGCCTTGATTGATCGTTAAGCTAATTCCATCCAAAGCATGAGTGTTACTATATTTACGTTTATATATTTTTTTTAAATTGTGCAGCTTAATCAGTTCCATCATTCCATGCCCCCAATCAATGTCTTTAGCTCTTGTTTCCTAATAAAAAGGTAGATGAAGAAGTTAGAAATGAGAATAACTGCCAATAAAATAATAAAGACAATGCCAATAACCGATCCATTGGCTTTATAGTCAAGTGGACTTGCCAGATTCATATCGCTCGAAAACTGAAGCAGCCCTTTATACTTCCACATAAAATGCAACAAGGATAGGCCTAGGCCTGCGACTGCAATAATCAGATTCTCTATTATAATTTGATATAAAATACCGTGTTCACTTTCCCCTAATGCCAGTTTGATTCCGAACTCCCTTTTCCTGATCATAATGGACACGATCGTGGTAACGACCATTCCGATTACGGAAAACAGAATAAAGGATAGACCAAGCACCATTTGAGGAATTTCCAAATAAGCATTAACTTTGATGTCTTGCCGAATATTTTCCCCCAGGTTATGAATGCCTAAAGGAACCGAATCCCCTTTGAGTTGTATCATTTGAGTTAACTGATCCAAGTCCGCCCCTGGGCGCAGCTTTAGCACCGTATTGAATTGCAGTCTTGAAATCATAGAATCATAGAGGGTATAGATATCCTCCGGCATCGGTATCAACATCGCTTTGTCGAGCTTTAAATAGACGTTGGATGTATTATTATTCACAATGTACTTGTCAGGTAAAAACCCGATAATTTTATATTGAGCGTTAATGATATCACCGATCTTATAGTAGCGTTTGAAATAAGAGCCTACTAGCACATTGGTTTCATCATTGCTGTTCTTTCTGAAGTCCTGATCTGTAAACTTCAAGTTTAAAATCTGGTTATACGGCTCATCAATTACAATGGTACGGATGATTGGTTCATCTAATCCTAGAAAGTGATTGGTTAAGTCGGCTATCAATTGAGGATCAAGAGGATGCGCTTTTGTATCTAAAATGACATTATCCTCATAATAAGTGCCGTAAGCAACTACATCGGGATGACGTTTTAAGTTATCGTATATTTCCTCTACATCATTTTTCGTATATTGCTTTTGAAGTTCATCTGTAATTTTATCGGGAACGACTAAGTAAGTGCTGTCCAAATCTAATAGCGACTGGCTATTCATATAGTGCAGGTTATAAAAGATATTGCTCGTACCTGTTATCGTTGATAATCCATATGTAAACTGAATGAGTAGAAGTATGGAAATGACCCAGCGAATGCGCAAGGCCAGAAAAGCATTTTTTATCCTAAACATGTCGTCTACTCCTTTAGAGCCTTGGCGGGTTCGATTCTGAAAATATGAAGCAATGGAATGACCGAAGTCAGGAGTGCAACGGCGAAAGTAGCCAGAATACCGATGATGGTTTGACTAAAGTCTATGCTAATGAAATATGTCGTAGTTTCAACAACTTTTATACTAAGTTTGCTGAGAATCCACTGGATGAAAAAGGAGCACCCCGCTGCCAACACAGCGCATAGAAACAATTGGCTAAAGATATGAACGAAGAGATTAAGATTGCTCGCGCCTAGAGCTTTTCTCAAGGAAAATTCTTTTCTCTTTAAATAAATCCAAAGATAGCTTACGTTGACGCAGTTTAATAACGCGATCATTACGAGCTTATACGGATAACTCATGATCTCCTTGACGCCTTGTCTTGATTGTTTTTGTTTCTCATAGGTTGGTATGAGATTTTCAATGGTCACCTTTATTTCAGGGCGATATTGTTGCAATTCGGATATAAACCGATTCATTTCGTTTTCGGGATTACGATTTGACCTCACAACGGTTGGAAGGACGCCTTTTTGTGCGATTTCCCGTTTTATTTGTTCCGGTAGTTCATTCAAAAAAACATACAAATTGGAATTATAGACATTGATCATGTCTCTTCCTTTGTTTATTCCGGCAATTCCTTCAACATGATACTCTTGATTCAACACTTGAATCGTTCCGGTATGATCGGCAATCAGTTTCCCTGTAACGATTTCTTTGTCTTGATCGGATGTTATTTCCCTTCCCTCAAGCAACGGCGGTGACCAGATTTTATTATTCAATAATCCTATAACTTGAACTGAACCTAATTTCGGATCTGTAACCGCTATCGTTGCTGTAAGAACACTTGAATGTTCAAATGTAGAACTTGCCAGTTCTTGAATGTGAAGCAAATCTTCCTCTTGGATACGGTCCATCTTTAAAGCGTAATAATAGTTAAAATAACCATTTTTGGACTGGTAAAAATGTTCGTTATAGTAGGATTGAGTAGAAAGTGCGATTAAAATCGGCAATATCGTTAATAGGAAGCCAAAAAAGAGCATAATAAATATTTTTTTGCTAATCCAAATATCGTTTATAATCTGTCGCATTTTCTCCTCCAGAGTAAGTAAAACGTGAATAAGGCGAAATTGCCTTACTCACGTCTTGAAATACATATGTTTTTTACCGATTAATACTGGAAGTCGATACTTTTATTCACGCTGGCGCTCTCGCCGCTCATGACCCACTCATGATATGAAGTGCCGCTGCTCACAGCTCCAGTGGTCGTAAAATTAACATTAACAAGATCCGTCGCCTTTGCAGGATTCTTTACTGCGCTTCTGGTTGAGCCATCATTAGTAGTTGCCTTTACACTGATTTGGTAATTATAAGATTCATTTGTCTGTGAGGTATTTGCATTGATGTTTGCTCTCCCACCGCTTCCATATGCTGTAGCAGTAGAGTTCCAGGCGATTGAGGCAAAAGATACGGAAGAAATCGCACATACAGCGCAAGCGGTTAAACCTAGCGATAATAATGTTTTTTTGAACATACGTTTCATAGAAAAACAGCACCCCTAATTGGATATTTTTGCGGCCGCATACAAATAATACCACAGAAATCTTCCAAATCTATTAGTTTACAATATTATTACATTCCATGATGATCCTCTTACAAAAAAATTCAGAGTATAAGTTATTACATTCTTTCCATTATATAACCCCAATCCTTTTTATGGGTTTCAGCTCTTCATAACTTTCTGTTTTTTTAAATCTGTGCATGAAAAATGAGACGGACTACCTTTAAAAGGTCTGAATTTTCTGACATAAAGTGATCTCAAGGTTTATGCAACGTTAGTGTTATTATTTGATAAAACGTTCCACAAAATGAAGATGCAATACGATTTTGGTCTGAGCAAAATTTACGAGTTGGTCATCAACTCCGATCCCTGTTACGCTTTTCTGCTGACGGGCAACTCCCTCATTCAAAATAAACTGATCGTAGCGCATGTGCTCGCCCACTGCCGACCGCATTCACCAGTATGAGATGGATCATGGCGCGGAAGCGGTGGAGAAATTTATCGACGCCATTCTGGCGATTCAGGAGCACCAAGACGAAATAGATAGGCACAAGTAAAGCCGAATTTCTTTTTGAAACCAGCGTCTTCTATATGGTAGTGATTGGTCGTACTTTCACTTTACCAAACGAAGAGGTGTTTTTCTATTTTGTCAAGCCAATAACTTAAATGGCGTCAAACCCAGGCTAAACGTACTGTTGAGCATATTTTGACTCTGCGAAAGTTGAGTTATTAAGACCTAGGCTTCGATCCGGTAAGGATATCGCCGCGTACGGGCTTGGCGCCGCTTTCGAAGGAGACAGGGATGGTCGTCGCGATCGTGTCCAGTTCCGAAGGCGGCGATACTTGAAAATGGATATGCGGCTCTGAGGAATTGCCCGAATTGCCGCATTGACCGATGACTTGACCCGCACTTACCGCGTCGCCCTCTTGTACGAGGATGGAGCCGTTCTTGAAATGGGCGATCATGCTGTACTCGCCGTTCTCATGGCGGATCGTGACCACGTTGCCTGCCGGCTGCGCTTCATTCATTTGGCCAACCGGAACGTTATCGGGAATACCGTCGACGACGGCAACCACGACGCCATCGGCCGGCGCCAGGACATTCTGCCCGAAGGCAAAGTAGCTCTCGTTCTTGGCGGGATCGCCTTGATAACTGAATCCGTCCCGTTCGACGACCAGATCGTAGGCGTACCGTACGGGCTCGTATTCGTAATGATAATTCAGGAACGAGTTGTGCCCGCCCCAGAACACAAGCCAATCGCCCTCGAACGGCGGTTGGAACTTGGTCTTCGAATAGGCGACGTCGGTAGCCGGGAATGCGGCATGCTCCAGAATCTGAATGCCCGCGATCGTCGAGGACTCGTCGAGCGTCGCGCTCAACCCTTTCGTACCTTGGGCGTTGGCCCAGACGTAATGCCGGTACCCGTTCAGCCGCATCTCGCTTGTCTGTTCGAAGGACGAGATGTTCGCAGTGAACTGCTTGCCCATGGAACGGAACTGATCTAGCGTCACGGCTTGTTTGAGGTCATCGCTGAATTGGTTATAGAGCCGTTCGTATTCGCCGCCCAGCAAGCTATCCGCGACTTCTTGCCCGCCGACGCGTTCAAGGTTCTCTTTGTCGTGTGCTTCGTTCTCTCCCGCTTTAGTTTCATTGACCGCTTGTTCTGCCGTTTGCTCATGTCCGCTCACCGCTTTATCCTCCTTGGATTGACCGCTATCGACCCCGCACCCTGCCAATACCAGACCGGCCGCCAGAAGCGGTACGGCTGATCGGCCAGCGCGTTGAAGCAAATTTCTTGTCTTTACCTTCATGGTCATTTCTCCCTCTTTCGCAAGTCTGACTCTAGTATATCGACCCAAACTTACGCCACCCGCAACGGAGAATGAAGGGAGCCTTAACTTTTACGACCGCCGTTGAAGGAAAATTAAGGTAACGGTAAGATTGCCATCGGCCGGATGTGCGATACAATACTACTATCTCTTACTATATCGGGTGATGAAATGAAAGAAGCGAAGATTCTCATTGTGGACGACGAGAGAGCGATCGCGGACATGATGGCCACCGTGCTGCGGAAGGAGGGCTTCTCGCGGATCGATCTGGCGCATGACGGGGAAGAGGCATTGGCCGCATGTGCTCGTACGCGCTATGATCTGGTGCTGCTTGACGTCATGATGCCCGGACGGAGCGGGCTCGAAATTTGCCCGTTCATCCGCGGCACGACGGATGCGCCGATCTTCTTCTTGACCGCGCGCTCCTCGGACTTCGATAAATTATCCGGATTTGCCGTCGGCGGCGACGATTATATTACGAAGCCCTTTAATCCGCTTGAGGTCGTCGCTCGCATACAAGCGCAGTTGCGCAGATATCTCCAGCCGAAACAACAGCTTGCATTAGCTGAAGAAACGGCGCAGGGGATGTCGGGGCGGTATGACTTCGGCCGGTTTCAAGTGGACGAGGCGCAGGCTACGCTCACGGTAGAGGGGCAACCGTCGCACTGCCCGGCGCTCGTATTCCAGCTGCTCTTGTTCCTGTGCAAGCATCCGAATCGCGTTTTCAGCAAGAGCGAGCTATACGAACGCGTATGGGGCGAGGAGGCGTTCGCCGACGATAACACGGTCATGGTTCACGTCCACCGGATTCGCGAGCGCATCGAACGCAACCCGTCGAAGCCGGAGTATTTGGTGAACGTACGCGGCTTGGGCTATAAGCTGATGCTGCCAGAAGGAGAGCGCTGATATGGTCCGCAGAAGACTAGCCGTTCGGTTCGGACTGCAGCTGGCCGGAGCTGGCTTGCTGCTCGTCGTGCTTGCGGCCGTCATCCTGGTCTGGATTCTCGCCAAGTTCGAAGAAATCGAAATTCGGCGCAACTTCGCGCCGACCGGCATCTCCCGGCTCATCTCGAAATCGCAGACGGACGATAACGGGTTAATCGCCGATCCCGTGCTGCTCGAACGGCTGCGGCAGGACGGCGGCTGGCTGCAGAGTCTGGACGACGACGGCAATGTCATCCAATCGTTCAATGCCCCCGGCGATCTGCCCGAGCGGTACGTTCCCGGCCAATTGATGGATTACTGGATCGGCGGTGAACCCTATCCCTATCGGCTCGGGTTGTGGATTCAGGAGAAAGAGGGCGTCACGTACACGCTGCTCTACGGTTCGCGGTCTCCGACCGAGGATTTGCTAAGTCGGCTGATCGATGACGGGAAACTTGAGGACGGACGGCTGGCCTTCTCGGCTGCTACGCTCGAGATGCTTGGTCAGCGGGATGGTTGGGTGCAGGTGCTCGATCGCAACGGTCACGAGATTGCTTCATGGGAACGTCCGGAAGAGTCGCCGACAACCTATGCGCTGCAGGATCTCGCGCTGCAAATCGCGAACAACGACGGCGTCGGCACGCTGATGGATACTCGATACGACCAGAAGACCGGCTACACGTGGGTGTATCAATATCCGATGAGCGAGGCCCAGCGGCATGCGATGCCGATTCCCGGCATGATGCCCGAGGTGCAGGTGATGATCGGGGGATTGGTCGCATTTTTGCTCGGCGCGCTGCTGCTCTTCATTGTCCTCTCCATCTGGTACGCCAACCGGTTCGGCACACCTCTTATACATATTCTTGGCGCGATCCGCCGGCTTGGCGCAGGCGTTTACCCCGAGTTGCCCCCGCAGCAGCCGAAACGAAGAAAGTTCTCGTTCCGGAGGAAGGATAGCCGCAAGCGCCGCAACCGGATATTCGGCGAGGTATTCGAATCGCTCGAGACCTTGACGGCGGCGCTGCGCACGGGCAGAGAGGCCGCGGAGCGTACGCAGCGGACGCGGGAGGAATGGATCGCGGGCGTGACGCACGATATGAAGACGCCGCTCGCTTCCATCCAAGGCTATGCCCACATGATGGCGGCAGGCAAGTACAGTTGGACGGAGGAAGAGGTCCGCAAGTTCGCGTCCGTCATTCTGGAGAAGTCGGAGTACATGGATAAATTGATCAACGATTTGTCGCTGACGTATAGGCTGCGAAGCGGTGACTTGCCCGTCGAATTCGAGATGTTGGATGTAAGGGACCTGCTGCAGGAGGCGGTCATTCGCGCTTCCGGGCGGCCCGAGTACGAAGCCGGGAAGGTGCAGTGTTCCGTGCCGTCTACTACCGTGCTCTCGGAGCTGCATCCGCCTTGGTTCGAACGCATCGTCGACAACCTGGTCGCGAACGCGTTCCTGCACAATCCCCCGGAGACCGTCCTGAGTATTGCTCTAACACACGGAGCGGACGGGCAAAGCTGGCGCATCGATTTCGCGGATAACGGCAAGGGGATGGATGAAGAGACGCTTGAACGCCTATTCGACCGGTATTATCGCGGGCTGAACACGGAGAGCGGCGCCGAAGGCAGCGGGCTCGGCATGGCGGTCGCCAAGGAGCTGGTACAAGCGATGGGCGGCAGAATCGAGGCGCATTCTGAGCTCGGTCAAGGTACAGTCGTAAGCCTGATCTGGGATCGGAGGGACGGTGAGCGGATTAGACTAGCCGATCCGCAGGCTGAGAAGGATGTAGGCTGACGCTGGGTTGGCAACAGTTAATTAGAGTCACAACGGGTTACTCTCCGGTGTGGCTCTTTTTGGCTAACAAATAAGCTGACCACTTTCTGGATACAATGGAGTCACTCATTTTGACCCCCTTTGTTCTTCCGCGATTAGATGAGATTCCATTCTCCCAGTTGTCGAACCCGACGAGTCTGGGGAGGAATCTTATACTTGGGTATCGTGTCTACGGCAGGTGGATTCATACTCTGAAATCGCGGATTACAGATGCTGAACGCTTCAAGCGGAGGTGTGTTCTTCTTCTTCCAACCGGTCTTCGGTACATTGCTGGGTTAGCTTATCTTAGATGAGTCCATCGGCATAACGTTCTGGGCGGGTTCCGTCTTGATCCTGATTGGCGTGATGCTGGTTATTAAGGAAAAATAGGTTTGTGTTGCCCCATAACAACATAGAACGCCACCTCAACCGAGGCGGCGTTCTTTTGTTTTATCCACAAACAGGCTGCAGCCTCGCTCTATCCAAACCTCAGGAGATTCCGCTTTTTGCCTTATTACCCTTTAAGATATGCAGTTCCGTGAAATAATAAACCAAGGCGAATACCGGCAAGACGGTGCCGATCAGCGATGCCAGTCCCCAACCGCCTTCAGTGTAGGCCCAGCCTCCGAGCGAGGAGCCGATCGCTCCGCCTGCGAAGAAAATGGACATGAACAGTCCGTTCAGCCGTCCCCGCGCCTCGTTCCCTAAAGAGTAGATAGCTCGCTGACCAATGACCAAGTTTCCCGATACGGCCATGTCGAGCGTAAAGGCCGCGATATAGAGAAGGATCAAGGCCGCCGTGGAATGGCTATCATAGAAATGGATCAGCATGAAGGACAGGGCCGCCACCAAGATAGCCACGCCGGTAATGACTTTGCCCAAGCCGCGGTCCGCCAGTCTTCCGGCGATCGGCGCCGCAATCGCGCCGCCTACGCCGACCAGCGCAAACCAAGCAATTCCTTGCTGGGACATGCCGAATTCATCGGATAAGTGCATCGGAACGACGGTCCAGAATAAGCTGAAAGCGCCGAACAGGCACGCTTGATAGAGCGCGCGGCGCCTTAAGATCGGCGTCTGTCTTAACAGTGTGCCCAAGGATAGAATTAATTTGCCGTAACGTACATTAGACGCGGGCTTGCGCTCTGGCAGTACATAAGCGAGCACAATCGTTAAGAGGGCGATAACAACGGCGGACAGAATGAAGATGGCTCTCCAGCCCCATACGCTGGTAATGAAGCTGGCAACCGGCCTGGCGAGCATGATGCCTAAGAGGAGACCGCTCATCACATTGCCGACCACGGCGCCGCGCTGCTCCTCGGTGGATAAGTATGCCGCGAAGGGGACCAAGATTTGAGCGACGACGGAGCCAATCCCGATGAACAGGGAGGCGAGCAGGAACAATGGCGCGTTGGAGACGAAAGCGGAAGTTAGCAGTGCGGCAACCGCTAGTAGGAGCATACCGACCGATAGCCGCCGGTTCTCGATCAGATCGCTAAGCGGGACGATGAACAGCAAGCCGAGCACATACCCGATCTGGGTCACGGTCACGATGAGCCCCGCAGCCGAAGATGACAGATTCAGGGCATCGCGGATCGGTCCCACCAAGGTTTGCGAGTAGTACAGATTAGCGGCGATCAAACCGCATGCGGAGGCCAGCACGAACATCATCCACCGCGAAATCCCGCTTGTTCGTTGACCCGATTTACTTGGCATAGTAACTCCTCCTCACATATACTGAACGTACGGTTCACTAAATCATGACTTAATCATATACTGAACGTATCGTATTGTAAATAGGCTTTTTGTGATTATCATTACGGTGCGGATTTTGTATACTAAACGTAATGTTGATTTAGATATGGCGGCCTTTGATCAGTCAGAAAGGATGATGAGACGTGCAAGCAAAAAGAGGGCGTCCGCGAAATCTGGAGACGCAGAATGCGATTCTGGACGCTTCCTATCAATTATTGCTCGAAAGCGGTTTCGGATCGGTGACGGTCGAGAAGATCGCTGAACAGGCCAAAGTGAGCAAAGCCACCATCTACAAATGGTGGCCGAATAAAGCAGCTGTCGTAATGGACGGATTCTTATCCGCTGCAGCCGCAAGACTGCCAGTACCGGATACCGGTTCAGCCTATAAGGATATTCTTGAGCATGCGACTGGCTTGGCCAGGTTTCTCGTTAGCAGGGAAGGGGCTGTCCTGCTGCAAATCATAGGCGAAGGACAAGCGGACCCCGCATTGGCGGACGCGTTCCGGACTCGCTATGTACAGCCTCGCCGGCTGGAGGTTCGCGGTATTCTGGATAGGGGGCTGCAGCGCGGGGATTTGAATCCGAAGGCGGACTTCGCACTAATTACCGATATTATCTACGGTTCGATCTTCTACCGCCTGTTAGTCTCTGGCGATCGGGTCGATGATCCGTATGTCGAGCAGCTGGTTGTTCAAGCGTTTCATGGCGCTCTCTCGGAGTCATGATTATCTTTGATTGCTATTGAACATTCCCGAATTGTCTGTTTTTTAATGATTTATGACGTCTGATTGACTGTGCTCCCGCCAAAGTTGCTTGTATAATGGACGTAGCAATCATTATAGGAAATAGGGAGTGCAGGGTATGCGAAAGTTTGAGTGCAACGAGACAGAAGTCAGAGAACTAATTGACCGCGTCGTTCGAAGAACGATGAATATCGATTTTACTTGGAACTGGTCCTGCGGGGTCGCATATTACGGCATCTCCAAAGCGTGGGAAGTAACGGGGAATCAAGAATACATCGACTTCCTAGTGAAGTGGGTTGACGAATATTTGGAGCTCGGAATTCCGCCGCTCATGGTGAATTCCTGCGCGATGGGCCATACGATGTTGACATTGCACGAAGCGACAGGCGATTCCAAGTACTTGGATCTCGCGCTGCTTAAGGCAGAGTATTTGCGTAAAGACGCGATTCGTTTCGGAGATGGCGTATTCCAGCATACCGTCTCGTCCAAGAACGATTTCCCTGAACAAGCTTGGGCAGACACGCTGTTCATGGCCGCCTACTTCTTGCTTCGTCTCGGGTTCAAGCTGGACAACAAAGAATACATCGACGATGCCTTGAAACAATTCTATTGGCATGAAGAATATTTGCAAGACAACAAGACCAATCTGTTCTTCCATGCCTGGGACAACGTAAGACAAGATCATCTGTCCGGCATCTATTGGGGCCGGGCTAACGCATGGGCGGCTTACACCATGTCGCAGGCTTACAAAATGCTGAATCCGTTCATGCCGGCATGGATGCAGATCGGCGGAGCGCTCGGCGATCAATTGAGCGCGCTCGTAAGGCTGCAGACTCCGCAAGGGCTGTGGCGCACCGTCTTGAACGACGAAACCTCTTACGAAGAGACTTCCGCTTCGGCGGGGATCGCGGCGGCCATCGTCATCAACGGCCATCCGCTGCACCAGAACGCGATGACGAAGGCGTATGAGGGCATCCTCGCCAACATCGACGAAGACGGTTCGGTCCGCAATGTGTCGGCTGGAACGGCGGTTATGTACAGCGTGGACGATTACAAAGTGATCTCCAAGAAACGCGTACAGGGTTGGGGACAAGGGTTGACCTTGGCCTACCTGGTGGCATTGCTTCAGAATAAGGAGCTTGTCAGCAAAATTTAACCCAACAAGCTGAAACGTTTATGAAAAAGGAGCAGATGCGCAATCTGCTCCTTTTTGTAATGATCGCACGTATTCCGCTAGGAACTAACTGCCCCACATCACCGTCTTCAATGGCGGCCGCCGTCACCCCAGGCAGCAAGCTCCATCTCGAAATCGTTCTCGAAATCCGGACTGATCGGCGTCACGCGCACGTTCACGTTCGCCTTCCAGATGTTAATCGCCACGTCAGGAGACACGCCTTCGTAGACAAAACATCCTTTGGACTGCTGCTGTACCTGCTCCAGCTTCGCCTTCCAGATCCCGCGGTTCCCGTCGGAACCGACTGCCTCTACGCGGACGTCCTTGTGCCAGATGCCCCCGAGCTGGATCTCGGCGCGGAGACCCGTCTTGTTCAGCCCGATCCGGCTGCTGTGGTCGGCCAGAATCTCCACTTTCTTAACCCGCACGCAAGGCCAGTTATTCCGGATGAATGCCTTATAGGCGGCTACTCTTGACGCGACTTCGAAGTGATCCGCCGCGAACCTTTTGCCCCGTGCTGCTGCAGGAACGTAGATCTTGTGCCAGTAATCGCTTACCATTCTATGCGTGTTATAGACGGGCGCGAGCGTACAGATCGATTCCTTCATCATGTTGATCCATTCCGTCGGAATGGCGCGTTCTCCCCGCTTATAGAAGAGGGGAACGATCTCGCTCTCCAGCAGCTGGTACAGCGCCTCGCTATCTTGCTGTGCCTGGTACTCGGGGTCGCCGTCGGTCGCGCCGTCGATCGCCCAGCCGTTGCGCCCATTGTAGCCTTCGACCCACCAGCCGTCCAGAACGCTGCAGTTGAGTACGCCGTTCATCGCCGCCTTCTGACCGCTGGTCCCGCTCGCTTCCATCGGCTTCACCGGCGTATTCAGCCATACGTCGACGCCTTGAACCAGCTTCTTGGCCTTATCCATCGCATAGTTCTCCACGATAAAGACGCGGTTCTTGAATCGCTCCTCCCGGGTCAGCTCCACGATTCGCCGGATCAGTTCCTTGCCCGGTCCGTCCGCGGGGTGCGCCTTCCCGGCGAAAACGAGACATACCGGACGCTCGGGATTCCCGACAATATGCGCGAGCCGTTCCAGATCGCGGAAGATGAGCAACGCCCGCTTGTAGGTCGCGAACCGCCTCGCGAACCCGATGATCAGCGGCGCTCCACCGGATAGGGCAAGCGGCAGGCCGAGCTCTTCCACCATCTCGGCTTTGGCCCGTTGGTGCTCCGCCCACAACTCCGCGGACGGGATATCCCGCACGGCGGTCCACACGTCTTGTTCGGACGTGCGGACATCCCAGCCGTACGGGAGGTGCCGGTCGAACAGCCCTTTTATCCCGTCAGCCAGCCACGTCCCGATGTGAATGCCATTCGTCACGGAATCCACGGGAATATCCTGCCTTGGAATATGCGGCATCCATCGGTGGAACAGATCCTTCGTTACCTCGCCGTGCAGCTTGCTTACCCCGTTCACCTTCGACGATGTGCTGACCGCAAGCCTTGTCATGTTAAAGGCGCCATCCAATAAGCCGAGCGAGAGCACACGCTCTCTGTCCGTCCCCAGCTGCCAGTAGAACTCCCCGAAATAACGGTCCATCATATCGATGGAGAAGACGTCGTGCCCTGCCGGAACCGGCGTGTGCGTCGTGAACACCGTGCTCGCCTTGACCGCTTCGAGCGCCGTCTCGAACGGTACCCCCTCGGCCGACAACATGCGGATGCGTTCGAGCGTCAGGAAGGCGGAATGCCCTTCATTCATATGATAGACGTCCGGTTGGATGCCTAGCGCTGCCAGCAGTCTCGCGCCTCCGACGCCCAGCAGGATCTCTTGGCTGATGCGGGCATCGTGATCGCTCGGGTAGAGCGTATCGGTCAAGCGGCGGTCGTGATCGCTATTGCCTTCCACATCGGTATTCAAGAGATAAAGCGTGACGGGCCCCAGTTGGACGGAATACGCCCCAGCATATACATCCCTGCCGGCGACCGTAACACGGATAACGACCGGCCGATCATCCGCATCTACCACGAGCTGAACCGGATAGATGCTCGCCTTCAGATCGACCTCCGGATACCATTGCTGCTGTACGCCCGCCTCGTTGATGTGCTGCTGAAAATAACCTTTGCCATAAAATATGCCTACGCCCGTAAGCGGAACATTCATGTCTGCGGCTGCCTTGATATGGTCGCCCGCTAATATGCCAAGGCCGCCCGAGTAAATCGGTAAGGATGCATCGAGCCCGAACTCTGCGGAGAAATACGCTACACCGCCGTTTGGCATGTTCCCACCTCATTTTCACCTAATATTGCGCTTTGTCGGAATACAAGTTTCGATAAGTAAGCGCATGACTTGCTTTTAAACTATATGCCGAATTATGGGGCATGTGCCTATTGCAAAATGTGCCGTTTTGGTCTTAGCTGGTCCGAATTTGTCAGGCCAGTCCGCGAATTTACTCTGAAAATCGGACTAATTAGAGCGGTATTTTCAATCGGACGGCTATGCTATAGTTGTCGCATTCGAGTTGAAATGAATAGAGGACGTGATAAAAGATGATCGCAACATTGAATCTGGAAGGAATCTGGGCGTTTCACCTGGACGAAGAGAAACAGGGCCTTCCGCCGCAGCTGAACGATACGATTGCCTTGCCGGGAACGACTTCTTATGCCAGAAAAGGCAAGCCGAGCGAGGCTGCCCATGTTGATTGCCTTACCGATGAATATGCCTTCGAAGGCTGGGCTTGGTATTCGCGCCAAGTCGAAATTCCGCCAGCATGGAGCGAACTGGACGCGCAACTCTATCTGGAGCGCACGCGCGTAACGACCGTGTGGATCGACGGCGAAGAACTGGACACGCAGAACAGCCTGTGCGCGCCGCATCTGTATCATCTGCCAAGCCGGCTGACGCCCGGGATCCATACGATCACGATCCGTGTCGATAATACAGAATATCCGACTAAAGGCGGCCATATGACATCCCGCGACACGCAGACGAATTGGAACGGCATCACAGGCCGAATCGAGTTGCAATTCGTCGGGGCAGCGTACTTGGAGGATATCCGTACCTATCCGAATGTGACTGACCGGTCCGTTACCGTTAAGGCCAAGCTGGTTGGCCAACCGATAGGCGAACTTATCGTTACCGCGGCAAGCACGCACGGCACGCAGGAACATACAGTCGAGTCTCGGATCTATCCAATCACCGGGCAAGACATTGAGCTGGTCTATCCGCTAGGCGCAGATGCGCTACTCTGGAGTGAATGGGAGCCGAATCTGTACGACCTGCAGTTTAAGCTGAAGCAGCAGGATACCGTCACGGACGAGCAACGGATTACGTTCGGCCTTCGCGAGTTCAAGGCGGAAGACAGCCTGTTCACGATCAATGGCGTGAAGACATTCCTCCGCGGCAAGCATGACGGGCTTATTTTCCCGCTGACGGGATTCGCGCCAACGACGGTGGAAGAGTGGCTTCATGTCCTGGAGACGGCGAAGTCATACGGCATCAACCACTACCGTTTCCATACGTGCTGTCCGCCTGAAGCCGCGTTCGAAGCCGCGGACCGTCTGGGCATCTACATGGAGCCGGAGCTGCCGTTCTGGGGGACGGTAACGGATGAGACGTACGAGAATCATAACGCGGCCGAGCAGCAGTATCTCATTGAGGAAGGCTACAGGATCCTGCGGACTTTCGGCAATCACCCTTCGTTCGTGATGATGTCGCTCGGCAATGAGTTGTGGGGGAGCAAGGAGCGAATCGACCGTATTCTGAAAGATTACAAGGCTTTCGATAACCGTCCGCTGTACACGCAAGGATCGAACAACTTCCAGTTCGTACCCGTCATCCTGGAACACGAAGATTTCTTCTCCGGCGTCCGGTTCTCGCGCGACCGGCTGTTCCGGGGTTCCTACGCGATGTGCGATGCGCCGCTGGGCCATGTGCAGACCGGACCGCAGGGCACGATGAAGGATTATGACGATGCCATCATACCAAGGGAGAGCGATGAAGCGAACCATGCGGGAACGGACAGCGGGACGATCCAGATCCAGTACGGCACCGAGGCGAAGACGGTGAATGCCGATGCAGCCGATGGCGTACTTGTGCCACATGTTCCGGTCGTCTCGCACGAGATCGGGCAATATCAGACGTATCCCGACTTTGGCGAAATCAACAAATACACAGGCCCACTCAAAGCGCGCAACTTCGAACAGTTCCGGCAACGGCTCGAGGAGAAAGGCCTGGATCATCTGGCGGCGCAATATCACGCGAGCTCCGGGCGCCTGGCGGTCGAGTGTTATAAGGAAGAGCTCGAAGCAGCGTTTCGTTCGAAGCGCTTGGCGGGCTTCCAACTGCTCGACTTGCAGGATTTCAGCGGTCAAGGTACCGCGCTCGTCGGCGTGCTCGACGCCTTCATGGATTCCAAGGGGTTGATCACTCCGGAAGAATGGCGCACCTTCTGTTCGGATGCGGTACTGCTCGCTCGGTTCCCGAAGTATCATTACGAGACGGGGGAGAGCTTCACGGCAGACGTTGAGCTCCGTTACTTGCGCCCTCAACCGCTGCATGGTTTCACGCTGCAATGGCAGTTGACCGCAGGCGATGAGCATCTGGCCGGCGGCGAGCTGAGTGCGTCAGCGTACGAGTCGGGCGATTACGTGGATATTGGCCGCATTGCGATTGCGATGCCGAATGTGCAGGCAATGACGAAGTCGTCGCTTCAGTTCACAATCGCCGGGACGGATATTCGGAAGTCCTACGATATATGGATTTACCCAAGCGGCGTGCGTGTTGACGCAAGCGGCATCCGGTTGTTCGAGGCGTTGACGGAGGAAGCGGAGGAGCTGCTGGAACGAGGTGAACGTGTCGTTATCATGCCTAACCCAGGCGGTATCCAGAATGCGATCGAGGGGACGTATTGCGTCGACTTCTGGTGCTATCCGATGTTCCGTTCGATCTCGGAGAGCATGAACAAGCCTGTACCGGTCGGTACGATGGGGCTCTTGATCGATCGCGAGCATCCGCTGCTGAAGCATTTCCCGAGCGAGGTCCATTCGACGGAGCCATGGAGGCATATCGTGGATCATTCGCGATCGGTCATCTTGGACGGTACGGATCAAGAACTACAGCCGATCGTCCAGACGATCGATAACTTCGAGCGCAACCACAAGCTCGGCCTGGTGTTCGAATGCCGCGTCGGCAAGGGGCGCCTGCTCGTCTGCACGGTAGACAGCGAGCAGGCGGGAAGCACGCTGGAAGGCCGCCAATTCCTTCACAGCTTGTTCGACTACGCAAGGTCGGAACAATTCCAGCCGCGCGCCGAACTAGAGTTGTCTAGGGTCAAGGAGCTATTGAAATAATCGAATAGGCAATATAGGGTAGGCGCTTCCAAGAGGCGTCTATTCGTATTGCGGCAAAAAGAAGTTCGACATTTAGGATTGACGCCTAATAGGAGCGTTGCTATACTACTTAAGGCGTAAACATTACGAATTAACACCTTGAAATCGTAAAGTTTACGTTTTTGAAACCAACTGATGAAGAATGATATGCCGGACTTCATGTCTGGTTTATGCTTCTGCATTAATCGTAAAGATTACATAACTAAACTATTAACAGCAGTGGGGGATTCTCGAATGTTCACTCGATCTATTCTATCTTTGGTTATGCTATGTTCCGTTCTTTGGTTGGCCGCATGCTCATCGAACGTTGCCGAGCGCCAACCGGAAACGAAGAAGAGCGTCAATCTGCTCTTTAACTTCGCGACCAGCTCGCTCGATCCCAATGTGGATTCCAGTTACGTTTCGCTTCGCGCGGGAATAACAGAGACGTTGATCCACCTTAATGATGAGAGTCTGACGATTGAGCCATGGCTGGCCGAGAGCTGGAATAGTACGGACGGACAAGTATGGACGATCCAGCTGCGAGAAGGGGTTACCTTCCATAACGGCAATCCGATGGACGGGGCCGCGGTGAAGGCTTCCCTCCAACGGGCTATGCAGGAAAGCGTCGCTATCGCGAACGCTCTGCGCATCGAGTCCATCGAAGCTGACGGGAACACGCTGACGATCAAGACCAAAGCTCCTTTCCCCGAGTTTCCATCGGAATTGGTTCATCCGAACACATCGATCATCGATGTAACGGAAACGGATTATATCAATCGACCGATTGGCACCGGGCCATTCACCGTATCGGCATTCACGCCAGGAACCGCGGTAGATCTTGTGCGTTATGACGGCTACTGGAACGGACCTTCCAAGCTGGAGACGGCGCGTTTCTCCTTTAACGAGGATGCCAATGCGCGGACGCTTGCGCTGCAGTCCGGCGCTGCCGATATCGTCTTCCGCCCGGCCGTCGAATCGCTGGATAGCCTAAAAGCCGTAAGCGGCGTGACGGTCGACTCCACTTCAACCTTCCGCGTTCATCAAATTACGATGAATCTGGAGCGGAAGCCGCTGCAAGACATTCATGTGCGCAAAGCCATCGATGCCTTAATCGACCGCCAAGCGATTGTGGATACGATTCTGAACGGCCATGCCGAAGCGGCTGCCGGACCATTCCCATCCAGCTTCTCCTTTGCGCCGGACTATCCGGCCAAACCAAGCGGCTTGGAAGCGGCCAAAGCTTATCTGCAGCAAGCCGGCTATTCGGAAGTAAATGGCGTCATGCAGAAGAATGGCGAGCCGCTCGCTTTGACCCTGCTTACTTACAGTTCGCGCGCCGACTTGCCATTGATCGCGCAAGTGCTGCAGTCCGATGCGGGCAAGCTGGGCATCGGCGTCACGATCGAGCAGATTGAGCGGCCGGAAGAGTATATGGCTTCCAACCGCGACTGGGATCTGGCCACCTACAGCAATTTAACGGCGCCGCGCGGAGACGCCGGTTACTATTTGAACGCGACGTTCCACCCTCAGGGGGCGCTTAATTTCAGCGGCGTCCAAGATGCCGCGCTCACCATGCTCATCGATAAACTGAATGTCGCGATCGGGCAGCAAGAGCGGTCGGATATTGCAGAACAAGTCGCACGCTATGTCGACGAGCAAGCGTACAACTCGTTTGTCCTGCATCCGAACACGCTGGTCGCCTATCAATCTGAAAAGATCGCGAACTGGGTGACGTCGCGGAGCGAGTATTACATGTTGACCAATGAATTGGATGTGAAGTAATTGTTTCGGATTCTAGGCAGGCGTTTCATCGAGGTCGCTTTGTTTCTGCTGTTCATATCGTTCATCAGCTTCCTGTTCGTGCGGCTAGCCCCCGGTGATCCCGTGCTGTCGATCCTTCGCGTGGAAGACGTCTCCGTCACGACCGAACAAGTCGAAGCGCTCCGCGAGGAACTGGGGTTCAATGACCCTATGCTGCTCCAGTATGGCCGCTGGTTAGCGGACTTTGCACGAATGGATTTCGGACATTCCTATCTGACGAATCAGCCTGTGATGGACATGATTCTCGGCGCGCTGCCGGCAACCATCGAACTTGCTATCGGCTCCTTGCTGGTCATGCTTGTCGTGGCGATTCCGCTTGGCTCGCTCGGCGCTCTGTACCCGCGCAGCTGGATCGATCAGGCGAGCCGGATCGTGTCGCTGCTGGGGGCGGCCATCCCGAGCTTTTGGCTGGCGCTTATTTTCATCGATCTGTTCGCCGTCCGCTGGGGGATACTTCCCCCTATGGGCAGGGATGGATTGATTTCCGTCGTGCTGCCGTCTATCACATTAGGGCTTGCGATCACAAGCGTCTATGTCCGGTTATTGCGATCGAGCTTGCTCGAATCGCTGAGCGCCGAATTCATCCGGGCAGCGCGGGCGCGCGGATTGACGGAAGCCCGCATCTTCTTCGCCCATGCCTTCCGCTACAGCCTGCCGCCGGTAATTACCGTGTTCGGCGTCAGTCTGGGCAGCCTGATCGGCGGCGTTGTCGTCATTGAAGTCATCTTCGCCTATCCCGGCATCGGCAAGATGGTCGTCGACTCGATCCGATCGCGCGACTATCCGGTCATACAAGGCTATATTCTCGTGATGGCGATAATCGTGTTTCTCGTGAACAGCGCGGTAGACTTGTCTTATCGCTATCTCAACCCGCAACTCGGACTTAAAGGAAGGAAGTACAGCTAATGGAGATCATGCATGCAGTGAACGCCGCCTTACACCGAACCCGCTTGAAAGCTGCAGCGCTGCTCTTCATGCTGTCCTTGGCGCTAGTCGCCGTCCTATACACTTTATTGGTCTTGAACCACGATCCCAATCTGGTCAGTCTAACGGAACGCTTATTGCCGATGAGCCTCGGACATCCGCTGGGCACCGACCATCTTGGGCGTGACGTCTTGACGCGGCTTCTGCTCGGAGCGCAACAGACCGTCGGCTATGGACTCTTGGCGCTGCTCATTGCCGTCGTCGTCGGTGTGCCGATCGGAATCTGGGCCGGAATCAAAGGCGGGCTCATCGACCGGATCATGATGCGAATCGCGGATTCCTTCCTGTCGTTCCCGGATACGATCGTCGCCATCGTCTTGAGCGGCTTGCTCGGAGCGGGGATCGAGAATCTGCTGCTGGCGATCGTCGTGGTAAAATGGGTCAGCTATGCCCGGCTTGCGCGCAGTACCGTGATCAGCGAACGCGAGAAAGATTATATCCTGATGGCCAGAATTAACGGCCTGCGTACGGGGCGGATCATGCGCAAGCATCTGCTGCCGCATGTCATCGGCCATGTGGTCGTGCTGGCCAGCCTGGACTTGGGTAAAATCATACTGCTCATTTCATCGCTGTCGTATATCGGGCTCGGGGCGCAGCCGCCGGCTCCGGAGTGGGGGGCGATGCTCAATGATGCCCGTCCTTATTTTCAGTCCAATCCGACGTTGATGATCTATCCGGGACTGATGATCGTGCTCGTCGTACTCGTGTCCAACCTGCTCGGCGATTACTGCCGCGACAAATTCGATGTGACCAAAGAGGTTCAATCATGACTGTGCTATCGGTGAAACAGCTGTCCATTGCCGGCCCGCAGAATGGGGTCGTCCATCAGATTTCGTTCGACATTCAGCAGGGAGAATGGTTTGCGCTCGTGGGCCAGAGCGGCAGCGGCAAGAGCATGACGGCCTCGGCGATCGGGCAGCTGCTTCCTCCCAATATGAAGGCAACCGGGGAGATCTGGTGCGGCGGCCGGAATCTGTTGTCGCTGCCGCCCGGCGAGATGCGCGAGATTCGCGGCAAACGGGTTTCGTATATTTTTCAAGATTATCAAGGTTCGTTCACGCCTTTCCATACGATTGGGCAACACTTCGAGGAGGTGCAGCGTACGCATCTTACGTTGTCCAAGGCCGAGAGGAGGCAGCAGGCCAACTCGGCGCTCATCTCCGTGGGGCTGCAAGAAGAGATGTATGACCGGTATCCCGCTCAATTAAGCGGCGGACAATTGCAGCGCGCGTCTATTGCGATCGCGCTTTTGCTCAGGCCTGATCTGCTCATCGCCGATGAGCCGACTACGGCGCTCGACAGCATGTCTTCCTTCCGCGTGTTGGAACTTCTGGCGAAGCTGCAGCAAGATACCGGCTGCGCGATTCTGTTCATCACCCACGATCTGCGCCATGTGAGGAAATACGCGGACCGCATCGCCGTCATGAAGGACGGACACATCATCGAGACAGACGCCGCGCAGCAAGTGCTGCATCAGCCGCAACAATCCTTTACCCGCTTGCTGATCCATTCGTCCTTCTCGTTCGGCAACTTGAATCCACTACCATCGGCAGGAGAGTAATCATGAGTGTGTTGGAAGTCAGCCATATCTACAAAAAATACGGTCATGGAGCGGACGTGCTGCAAGACGTCAGCTTCACGATGGAGAAGAAGCAATGCCTCGGCCTGGTCGGCGAGAGCGGATGCGGGAAAAGCACGCTGGCCCGTTGCCTGCTGCACATCGAGCCGATCGATCAGGGTAGCATCCTATTCGAGAACACGCCGTTGCATAACAAGAGCCAGCGAAGCTTAAGACCTTACCGCCGACATATCCAGGCCGTACTGCAGAATCCGTCCGCCGCGCTGAATCCGAAGCTGAAGATCATCGATTCTTTGCTCGATCCGTATCGGCAATTCGGCGGACAAGCGAAGCTGAACCATTTTCATTATACGAGCGCTAGAAATTTTGCCTCGCAGCTGCTAGAAGCGGTAGAGCTGCCGGCAAGCCTGGCTGAGCGCTATCCGCATGAACTGAGCGGCGGGCAGAAGCAGCGCGTTACGATCGCCCGCGCGATCAGCATTGAACCGGCGATCCTCATTCTGGATGAGCCGACCTCGAGCCTGGACGTGCTGTCGCAAGCGTCCGTGCTCCGCTTGCTGAACGGGCTTCGCGAGCAGTTAGGCACTTCGTATTTGTTCATATCGCATGACCTCTCAGGGGTGTATGCGATGAGCCAGCGCATCATGGTCATGCAGGGCGGCAAGATCGTGGATCATTTCGAGAAGGAAGAACTCTTGGCAAGCGACCGTCATCCGTATACGCAAGAGCTCATCGCCATGTTCGAATGAAGCACGCCACGTTATCCCATTCTTTACCTTCCCACCGGGCTTACCTCGCCTTGGCCTTGCCGTTGACCATATCGACCATTACGACACCGCTTCTAGGCGCAGCGGACACGGCGATTATCGGCCATCTGAACAACCCGGCTTATCTGGGAGGCGTTGCCGTCGGTACGCTTATATTCAACACCTTGTATTGGCTGTTCGGGTTTCTGCGCGTAAGCACGTCCGCCTTCACGGCGCAGGCTGCCGGAGCGGGAGACCGGGATGAAGGAATTGCCGCCCTTGTCCGCCCAATGATCATCGCCTTATTGATCGGCATGGTCTTCATTGCCTTGCAGCAGCCGATTCTGCATGCTGCGTTGTATTTGGTGGGGCCCGAACCGGATGTGGCCGCTCAAGCCGCGCAATACTTCGATATTCGGATCTGGGGCGCGCCGCTGACGCTCTTGAATTACGTGCTGGTCGGATGGCTCATGGGCCAGACCCGTCTTAAGGCGACGCTGACGGTGCAGATTATGATGAATGTCCTGAATATTGCGCTGGACTTCGTATTCGTGAAGGTGTTCCATTGGGACGTGGCCGGCGTAGCGGCAGCGACGCTGATCGCCGAAGCCTTCGGCTGCGCGCTCGGCATGCTGCTGATCGTCCGGTCAACGATGTGGAGGCAGTGGCGAGCGGGCAGCCATGCGAAGTGGAAGCAATGGTTCCGGCGTTCGCAGTGGACCCGTATCATGTCGGCCAACAGCGACCTGATGATTCGTACCGTTTGTCTGCTCGTCATGTTCAATTTATTCACCTCGCAGAGCGCCGGCCTTGGTACCGACGTGCTGGCTGCCAACGCGATTCTGCTGCAGCTGCATTACATGATGGCGTATTTCTTTGACGGCTTCGGCAATGCAAGCAGCATCTACGCGGGGCAAGCCCGAGGGGCAGGGAACGCCCAGCTCTTACGAAGATCGCTTCGGCTGTCCTGGATATGGACCGCGATCATCGCGCTTGCGATCAGCCTCCTCTATTGGTGGATGAGGATTCCGCTAGTGGGGTTATTCACGGAGCATGCCGGGGTGCAAGACCTCGCGGCTGCTTATAGCCATTGGCTCATATGGTTCCCGCTAGCCGCCAGTTGCGGCCTCGTGTTCTACGGCGTTTTCACCGGGATGACGATGACCGCTCCGGTCCGGAATTCGATGCTGATCTCGCTCGCGCTCTATCTCGTTGCCGTATGGGCACTGGTTCCCGCCTACGCGAACAATGGGCTGTGGTTATCCTTTATCGTGTTCGCCTTAGGCAGATCCGTTTTTCTTGTCCTGTATATCCCGCGTTTGATCAGGAAGTTTGATAGGACATAGCTTGCAATCGGTTAAAGGAGTTAAGCGAAACCTATGAGTAAAATGAACAATGTCAATCGTCTCCCGCGTGCCAAGGGTATCGACATGGCTATGGTATACTCCCCAAAAGAATGTGCCCGGAAGGTAAAACGTATCGTTCTGCACCCGCATAACCGGCAGATTATTGAAGAGTTCCTCACTATTCTCGGCATGAAGGAGAAGTTTGCAGCGCACGATGTGCCGATCCCGAACAAAGTCGTCATGTTCGGACCGCCGGGAACGGGCAAAACATTGACCGCGTTTTATATGGCGCAGAGGCTTAACCTGCCGTTAATTCTTGTGCGGTTAGATGCGATCATCCATAGTCATTTGGGAGAGACCGGAAGCAATGTACGAAAGATTTTCGATTATGCCAAATCCACGCCATGCGTCTTGTTCCTAGATGAATTCGATGCCATTGCGAGAACCCGCGATAACAATGACGAAGTGAAGGAGATGGCGAGAGTCGTTAATACCCTCTTGCAATGCCTCGATGAATTCGAAGGCGAAAGCATCTTCGTGGCAGCGACGAATCTGGAGGACCAGCTAGACGACGCGATATGGCGCAGATTCGATACGAAGATGACGTACGATATGCCGGACGATAACGTCAGGGATGAATATATCCGGCTGTTAATCGGGGATTTTGGACAGGAGGAGCAGATTGCGCAGAAGACTGCGGAGCTTCTCCAAGGACTCAGTTTCGCCGATATGGAGCAAATCGTATTAAAGGCCAAACGGAAAGCGATTATTGATGACAGCGATTTGACCTATCCGCATATCATGAATTCGTTCGCAGAGTATAGGCCGAAGATGTTGCTGGCCGAATCCAAATCCTGAATAAGCTAATGGGGCGAACTCTCCGAACGCCTACAAGATGACCTCTGACAATCAAGAGGTCATTTTTCATTTTCGGCCACTTATCATTAATAATGATTCTCAATATCAATCAAATCTGCTACAATCAGGGTTGACTTCTTACTGACGCGTAGGCGATCAATCTTATACAAAGGGGAATGAAAGTGAACGCACCATGGATTCGTAAGCCGATGCTATTGATTGTACTGCTCTTTCTCGCAGCCTTGGTAGCGGCATGCAGCAATTCGAACGAGCCTGCTTCGAATAATGCCGGCGGACAAGCCGAGCAGGAGACTCAAGCTTCGCAAGAAGCTTCAGAATCGCAAAACACGCAGGAAACACGCTCCTATACGGATGCAGCTGGCCGAACCGTCGAACTGCCCGCCCATCCGAGCCGCATCGTCGCTCATTATTTCGCCTCCGAACTCGTCGCGCTCCAAGCGCCGGTCATTGCGACCAATTATATCAATGCCAAGCAGGTGCTGACAGAAGAGCAGCTTAGCAAGCTAGAGGACATCGGCGGGGAAGGGACGGCGCCGAATCTGGAGAAGACGATCTCCCTTGCGCCCGATCTCATTCTGGTGCCTAATTTCCTGGAGGCTGCCGACATCGACGCGTTGTCCAAAATCGCGCCGACGGTCGTGCTCGACTACAGCGCTAAGGTGTTCGACAGGCTGAAAACGATCGGGGAGATTACGGGACTCTCGAAGGAAGCCGACGACTGGATCGCCAGCTACAACGCCAAGGCGGAAGAGAAACGCAAAAAAGTTGCCCCTACGATCGAAGCCGGCGAGACGGCATCCGCATTCATTCTCTACCAAGACAAGACGCTGTATATCTATGGCCCGCAGCGGCTTGGACCGACCATGTACGACGTGTTCGGATTCGAAAAACCGGCGAAAGTAAGCGAGTTCTTCGCCGACAAGCAAGATTCGTTATGGGAAGCGATCTCGATGGAGTCGTTAGCCGATTATGCGGGCGATCGTATTTTCCTCGTGGCGCCTGACGATACGGAAGAGTCCAAGAAACTGATCGAAGAGATGGTAGGCGGTTCCGTTTGGAAGTCGCTTCCGGCCGTGAAGAACAACAAGGCATATGTCGTAAGCAGCCGCTGGGCGTTCAATGATCCGCTGACGCTGGATTGGCTGATCGACGAGATGGCCGCAACGTTGACAGCAGGCGCTTCGCAGTAAGCTCTCCGATGCCGTTATTCACCTAACCTAACAAGAGGATGGATGACGAAAGGATCAAAAGGTGGTTTAGTCGAGATGAAATTGGAACATAGAGACGCCGGCATGCGCGAGCTGCCGCTGTACTCACGCCCATGGACTGCAATGATGATCCTTATCGGAGGCATTGCGGCGCTGGTGCTGAGCATAGCGATCTCCGTGTCGTTCGGCGCAGCTGATATAAAATTGTCGATGGTATGGGAAGCGATCTTCCGATACAACCCCGATACGACGGAGCATCAGATTATTCGGGAGCTTCGCCTTCCGCGCGTGCTCGGCAGGGCGCTCGTTGGCGCAAGCCTGGCGGTTGCCGGGGCGATCATGCAAGGGATGGCCCGCAACCCATTGGCCGATTCCGGGCTTTTGGGCTTGAATGCCGGGGCGGGGCTTATGCTGGCGATATGCATGGCCTTCTTCCCCGCGATGCCTTATACGTATATGATGCTAGCCGCATTCGCCGGTGCGGGCGGCGGGGCGGGGCTCGTGTACGGGATCAGCGCGCTGCCTAGAGGCGGCCTAACGCCACTCCGGCTAGTTCTGGCCGGAGCGGCGCTCACCGCCTTATTTACCGCGCTTAGCGAAGGGATTGCGCTTTATTTTCATATCGGGCAAGACCTCGCGTTCTGGTATGCGGGCGGAGTCGCCGGCATCAAGTGGGCACAGTTGAAGATCTTGTTCCCATGGATCGCCGCCGCGACGATTGGGGCAATCATCCTGTCACGTTCGATTACGATGCTTAGTCTCGGCGAGGACGTCGCACGCGGGCTCGGACTACGCAGCGGCGCAGTCAAGCTGGCTGGCACAGTGCTCGTGCTCGTGCTGGCAGGGGCTTCCGTATCCGCAGCCGGCGCGGTCGGATTCGTCGGCTTGCTCGTGCCGCATGCGGCGCGGAGGCTGGTCGGCGTCGATTATCGTTGGATTATTCCAAGCTCGGCCGTGCTCGGCGCCTTGCTTGTCGTGTTCGCGGATTTGGCCGCACGAATGGTCAACCCGCCTCAGGAGACGCCAACTGCAGCCGTCCTTGCACTGCTGGGCGTTCCCTTCTTCCTATACTTGTCGAGGAAGGAGACGAATGAATTATGAGAACGGAAGTTATGCCGTCTTCGGCTAAAATGGACCGCAGACGCAAGCGGGCAATCCTTGTCATGACCGTGCTCGGCCTGCTCATCGTTATGATGTTCTTGGTGAGCATGAATACGGGTTATATCCGGTTGTCGCCTATGGATCTGCTGCGTACGCTGACAGGAGGCGGTACGCAGCAAGAGCAGTTGATCTTATTCGACTTCCGATTGCCGCGGATCGTCATTGCGGTATTGATCGGAGCGGGGCTTGCGGTCGCGGGCGCCGTCCTGCAGGGAATATCGCGCAATGCCCTGGCCGACCCCGGCATTCTTGGCATCAACGCCGGCGCAGGACTCGCCGTATTGCTGTTCGTCGCCTTCTATCCGACGACGACAGCCGCTCCGGTATTCATGCTGCCGGTGCTGGCGTGGATTGGCGCAGGCTTAACCGCAGCACTCATCTTCTCCTTGTCTTACAAACCTCATCGGGGGTTGATGCCTATCCGTCTGCTGCTGACCGGGATCGCGGTAGCCGCGGGCATCAGTGCCGCTACGATCGTGCTGATGCTGCGGATCAGCCCGGACAAATACCAGTTCGCCGCCACATGGATGGCGGGCAGCATCTGGGGGACGAACTGGAAATCATCGTGCTGCTGCCGATCGTCTTCTATAAAGCGCAGAGCTTGAATGTGCTGAATCTGGGCGAGAGTACGGCGAACGGACTTGGTATGCGCGTTCCGCGGGAGCAGATCATTCTATTGGCCGCCGCGGTCGGCATAGCGGGTTCTTGCGTGGCTGTCAGCGGCGGGATCGGTTTCGTCGGCCTCATTGCGCCGCATCTCGCCCGCAGGCTGACAGGACCGAGATTCCAGACGCTTGCCCCTACGGCGGCTCTCATCGGCGCACTGCTCGTGCTGACGGCGGATACGATCGGACGATGGATCTTACAGCCGTCGGAGATCCCGGCAGGCATTGTCGTCGCTGTCATCGGGGCACCTTATTTCTTGTATCTGTTAGCCCGGTCGAGAGGTTAAGCGAAGAAGAGCTTTAGGCCATAATCGAAAGACAACTAAGGAAGCCGTTGATCGGGTCGATCAGCGGCTTCCTTGCATTGGGAGCTGTGCATGCTACTTCATGGGTAATCCTTGTTTGCGAGCGCCGCTCGACCTCTTGACAGCGCGAGTCGGTCCAGATAATATTAGATTCACCAAGCGTTCAATGAAATGCGAAAGCGGTGATTGGAATGAGTGGAGGACGTCGAGGCGATCGTAATCTTCGGCAGGAGCAAGCAGCCGAGACGCGTGAGAAGTTACTGACAACCGCTAAGACGCTGTTCGCCCAGAATGGCTATCATGGCACGCCGGTTCGCTCCATTAATCGGGAAATCGGCATGGCAGACGGCATCCTGTATCATTATTTCCCAGGCGGTAAGCGGGAGATGCTAGGCGTGCTGCTGCAAGAAATTTTCATCGAGAAGGGAAAGATCCTTGAATCGTACAACGAAGAGATGGCGCATTTGCCTTTGCAGGAAGCGCTCGATCTAATCTCCAGCAGGCTGACCGACCTTTTCTTGGCAGACAAGGATTTCATGCGCATTCTGTTCCGTGAGCATGATGTGCTCGATATAGAAGGCGCCGAGTTATTGTCAAAGCTGATCGTTGAGCGGCATACCTGGTTTGCCTCGATGCTCGAGAGCCGGTACGAGCGCGGGGAGATCCGGAAGATGGACTTCCTCTTTGCCGCGAAGCAGTTTATCTCGATGAATCTGCTATTCGTCGTCAGCACGATCGTCGGCATCAATTTCACCGGAACCGAGGATCTAACCGAATATCGCAAGCGAGCCATAGCCCATACCGTAGATCTTTGGCGCACTCCCTGAATTCGTTCAGGGTCATTTTTTGCCTTTATATTCACCGTACGTTCAATCAGCTAAATGCAATCGGCGGCCATCCGTCGAGAAGGAGACGAGAAACATGCAATTACTGAAGCAAAAAAACATTTTATTGGCGCCGATCCTGGTGCTCGTCGTAGCGCTGATATTCGGCGTGGCAACCTTGGGCTCGACTGTCAATCCGGTTCCTCAGCACCTGCCCGTCCTTCTGGTGCAATCCGATCAAGGGACGACCGTCCCCGGCCAAGGCGACATCAATTATGGTCAGACCATTGCGGATAACTTGACCGGCGCCGCTTCCCAAGAACAGGCAACCGCGTCCCCGTTCGACTGGGAGATTGTTCCCGATGAGGCTGCAGGGCTGGATATGCTCGATCGGCAGGAAGCCTACGCGCTCGTCGTTATTCCACAGACGCTGAGCGGAAGCATCGGCGCCCTGATGACTGGCTCAACAGAAGCGGCGAACATCCCGATCTATGTGAATCAAGGCAAGAACATGAGTGCCGCAAGCATGACTTCCCAAGGGCTGACGCAGATCTTCCAAGCCGTCAATGCGCAATTCAGCAAACAGCTTACCGGTGTACTCGCCGCGCAAGGGGTTAAAGTCGATCCCGGTCAAATTGCCGTCTTGGCGAATCCGCTGCAAGCGAAAGTCCAAATCGTAAATCCCGTCGGAACGCATAGCGTTAACGGCAACGCTCCGGGATCGCTCACCCAGATTGCCTGGATGGCGGCGCTCGTCGCCACCATTCTCGTATTCTTCGCGAAGAAGAACCTTACGATGAACAGCCGGAAGGACCAAGCTGCCGCGATCTTGTCGCAAGTATTGGCAGGGGCGGTATTATCGCTCGTTGCCGGATTCGGTATCTTGGCCATTGCGGATGGCATGATTGGCCTTCAAGTCAGCTCGTTCCTCGATACGGCGCTGTTCTTATCGTTAGCGGCATTCTGCTTCTTCCTGATGATGTCGGCCATTATGGCATGGCTCGGATTCGCAGGCGTACCGATCTTCATGCTGCTCTTCTTCTTTACGGGGCCGCTCTTGACGCTGGCGCCGGAGATGCTGCCGCAAGCGACGAAGAATCTTCTCTTCAGCTGGGTACCGCTTCGATTCTCCGTTGAAGGGCTGCGCGACCTGTTCTATTTCGGCCAAGGCCTGAATATCCAGACGCCGCTCGTCATCGTTTGCTCCATTGCTGCCGGATCGTTGATTCTTCTGCTGGCTTCCATGTTCAAGAGACCGAAGCAAACAAAGGAGGTCTCGCTGAACCGTGAAGTTGCAGGCGCATAAGCCGGCTAAGAGCGCAGCACCGTTACACAGTTCAGCCAGCAGAACTGCCGGAATTGAAACCGGCGGCTCTACTGGCTGTTTTTTGCATAGGCGTCCGTCCAGTTAGGCGAAGCGCGAAATTTTGCGAGGGATTCGAACATTTTAACATTTGCATCTGCGGCAGAATGTGTACAATCAGGGATAGAGGGCACGTGCGATCGACGTTGTCGCTCATAAGTGAAACGCCGTATAGCAAAGTGGTGATCGCCATGAATGAAAAGCCGCTGTATAAGCAAATCCAGCAAGCCATCAAGGATCAAATCAGACTTGGCAACCTGCGTCCGGGGGATCGCATCCCGTCCGAGAAGGAGCTGGCGGAGCAGTTCCACGTAAGCCTTATCACCACGAAGAACGCGCTGGCCGGCTTGGCCGAAGAAGGCGTCGTCGTCCGCGCCAAAGGTAAGGGCACATTCGTATCGGGACAGTCTGCGTTCATGCTCCATATGCCGCCGTCCGTCGCAGCCGGCAAGGAAGTTACACCGCCGAGTTCGATGCACCTAGCCAGAAAGGACAAATCTGCGGGGATCATCGGCATGATCATTCCCTCCATGCGCACGAAGGTGGAACAACGTCTGCTCGATGCCATCGAGAACGCCGTTAATGAACAAGGCTACACCCTTGCCATCCGCGTCTCCAGAGGCAGCATCTCGAACGAGAGGGAGGCCGTCCGGCAGTTGTTCGAGCTTGGGATCAGCGGATTGGTCCTATTCCCGATCGGCGCGGAGAACGATCTTCGAACCGCGCGTTATGCATGCGAGCTGGGCTGTCCGCTCGCGTTAATCGACCGTTATTACCCCGAGGCGAATGTCGTGAGCGTCAGCTCGGATAACCGGAACGGGGCGCGTATGGCCGTAAAGTATGTCGCGGATGCCGGCATGCGCAGCATCGCGCTGCTGACGCCGCCCGAGGAGCACAGCGTGATCAGCGAGCGTCTGGACGGTTATAAGCGGGGGCTCGCGGAGACCCGAATCGGAATGGAGCGGGCAGCGGAATTGGTCATGCCCTACGAAATCTTCAACGTATCGCGCGAACAGGCGCTGCGTGAGATGGAGAGATGGATGATGCCGCATCATAAGCGCATCGATGCGGTCATAGCGCTGGATGTGGAACTAGCCCGTCTCGCTTATTATACGCTTCAACGAATTGGAGCAGGAGCGAAGACGATCGTGACGTTCGACGATCCGGAGATTCCGGGCATCGCCTTCATTCAGCAGGACGAGTCCGCCATTGGGAGGCGCGCAGTCGCCGTGCTCATGGATCAGATCACGCTAGGCCGCCAGACGGCAGCTCGCTATGTGGTACCTGTAAGACTCGTCGTTCCAAAACAATGAGTAGAGATGACACGGCTCGAAGGCTCGAAGGCTCGAAGGCTCGAAGGCTCGAAGGCTCGAAGGCTCGAAGCAGCAATAAATAAACCTCCGCGCTCACCTTAAGGTGAACCGGAGGTTTATTATACTTATGCCAGCCATACGTCTCGGGGATGTATGGCCGGCTATAAGAATCGGCATACTGTTGCCATCATCCCGCTGTTGCGCTTGCGCATTACCTTACGGCGTTACTTTGAAATTATCGAACCGCGTAGCGTTATTCATCGTCCGCAGTCCGACTTTGCCGTGCGTAAACGGGTTCGAGCTATTGTCGGTGTAAGTGATCTTCGGCGTGTTCATGTCGCCGACGTAGACGCGAATCGTGGTGCCGCTCGTTACGACCTTCATATGCTGCCAGATGCCTGCCGCGATGGCGGTCGGTGCGGAGGCCAGCGCTTGGTAGCCGTAATTCATTTTGCCGAGATAGACGCCGTCCGGCTTGAGAAAAGCGTAATACCCCTGCACATAATCCGGATTATTCGCCAGCACGGTGCCGTTCGACGGGTTGTTGACCCGCACGAGCACGCCTGCATCCCCGGTCGTGTCAACTAAGCGAATATCCGTCTCGACCGTATAGTCGGCCCATCGCTCATTGCCGATCGTCGTCTTCGCGAATGCGCCGCCTCCGGCCGAGGCGAGCTCACCGTCAGTGACGGACCAATTGCCCTCGAACCGCTTCCAGCCGTTGTCGTTGCCGTCATTGAAGTCGTCTTGCAACGCGGTGACGCTGTCGCCCCGCGAGAACGTCAGGCTGCTTAGGTCGAACTCTCCCTTCACAATCTCGAAGCGGAGCTCATGATAACCGGCGGTCAAATACAGCCCCTTCTTGCTGCTGTTCACCCATTGCTCCCAGGCGCCCGAGCTTGGCACGCCAACGACGCCCGTTAGATCGGTCGTTCCGTCCCATATGCGGTAACTCGCATCGGTGAAGGTTGTCGCGAGCCTTACATCCAGATCGTAATAGCCGGTTTCCGCCACGTTCACGCGATATTTCAGCCATTCCCCGGTCTGGTTCCAGCCCACGACGTTCGCCCCTTCTGCTGCCGAGGAGCGGATATCGACCTCACCGCTGCGATACGCACCGCCGAGATTCCCGGCGCTTAAGTCGTTATAGGCTGCACCTTGCGCGCCGTTCATATAATGGACCGCCTCGATCTTGCCAGGTAGCGGCTTGTAGGCATTCCAGGCGCTGCTGCCGTTCACCTTGTTGCTGGTTGCGACATAGCCGAAATCCGCATGCGCATCGGTCGTCGTATAGCCGACCTTGCCGCCGCCCAGGCCGTTGACGCTGCGCGTCTGTTTCTTCATGCCGTCGACGTATACGGTGAAGGCGGCGCCTGCTTTCTCCACGCGAATCTGATGCCATTTCGTATAGTCATAGCCGGATGGAAGAGTCGCATATTGCCAACCTTGGCTGACGCCGCCGACCACGTAATTCGTCTCCAACCGGTTCAAGTTCCGGTTCAGCACGGCGACCCCGTAGTTGGACTCGTCCGTGTACGAGAAGACCCCGCCGAATACCGGATTCGCGCTGGTGCCTTGCTTGATCTGCTTCATATTGAACTCTGCCGTATAATCGCTTGCCGTGCCCGAGGTTGTCACCTGGCGATAGGTGGAAGTATTGCCGATCGTATCCTGCCACATCAGCTCCTGGTTGTAGATGCCCCAAGTGCCGCCGCCGATATTGGTCCAACCCGTGCCGATGCTCGTCCGGTTGAACCGGTCTTGGAAGTCCGGCAGTTCCGGATTCTGCTGCGCGGTTGCGGTCGGGCCGAGAACGAGCAGCTTGTCGCCGTTCCAGACGATGCGATCCATGTTCATCTTGCGTCCCGGGTAGACCGCGTTGCCTTGATGGGCATGGCTATGATAGACGATATAGTCGGAATCGAGATCGGGACCTTTCACGATGCCGTTATGGCCGAGTCCGACATTGGATCCCTCGGTATCGATCAGCACCGGATTCTGACCGGCGGCAGGCGTGAAGCCAAGCGTCGGGCTGCTGCTCGTCGCATAATCGATCCGATAGGCCGTGCTCCATACGTGATTGCCGGTATACGTCATGTAGTATTTGCCGTTGCGCTTGAAGGTCGTGGATCCTTCCGTCCAGCCGGCCATCGTTAATCCGGTCAAAATTGGCGAGCCGAAGGTAGTAGGGGTCGGCATCGGACGGGCTACGATCTGGTCGGAACCCGTCCCGTAGAAGTACCACTTACCGTCATCATCGATAAAGACGTTGCCGTCGATGCCCATGCCAACGTTGCTCGTCGCCCGTATGAACGGTCCGGTCGGACTTGAGCTCGTCAGCACGTAGTGGCCGCCGCCTCCGGGAGAAGTATACATATAGAACATGCCGTTCCAGTAGACGACCTCCGGCGCATAGGCGGCTTTCGTAATCGCATCGGTAGAACACAATCCGCGATACGTCCAATCCACCAGGTTCGTCGACGACCATACTTTCACGCCTGTCTGATCATCGACCGTGCTGACGTAGAGATAATAGGTGCCGTTGAACTTAAGAATGTACGGGTCGCCTTCGCCGTAGAAATCGTTGTTCGCCCAGCGCCAAGAATCGGTCAATTGGAACGGGTTGCTGTAAGCGTAAGCGTGGATCGGCATGAGCATGAGCGCAGCTACGCCAAGCATGGCTGCTTTCCATTTCTTCATCATTCATCATCTCCTAGTCAAATTTGAACGCCACATGGGAACGAATGAACCGTTAAACCGGAAGCAAAAGCACCTCCTTGTCTGCCGCCTGCATAGGGAAGCGTTTACAGAACGCAGTATAGCAAACGAATCCAAGGCGCGTTTATAACCAATTAGGTATAAATTTTCAAGAATAAAACAGGAACCGCAGAATGGTGAGGCAATCCGGGGCAGGTAGAACCGGCTCCATCTTGCCTTCTGCGAGCAAAACGAACGGTAGCGAGACGGGTATTCGGATGGGATAAGGAACTTAATATCTCAACTATTTATATTAATCAGTTAATAACTATGCGTTTTATTACAAAATAACTGGACAAAACCAAAATGAGAGGATTATATTATTGTAAGAAACCACGACGAAAGGAGGCGCATTCATGCTAGAACTGTCCATCGACGATCCGGACCGTCTAGTCAAGGTGGCGCACGCCTTGAGCACGCATACGCGCATCGGCATCATTAAGCTGCTCCTTACGAAGCCGAACGTAAATATTATCGAAATTGCCGAAGCGTTGAATATACCCGTATCGACCGCGGCGACTAACGTGAAGGTGCTGGAGGAAGCCGAGCTGATCTTGACCGAGCTCCAGCCGGCATCGCGCGGAGCCATGAAAGTATGCAGCCGCAACTTCGATGACGTCCGCATGGTGCTCAATCCGATCGCCTTCTACCATAACACGAGCAAGAGCGTGGAGGTGGAGATGCCGATCGGCCACTTCATCGACTTCGATATTCAGCCGACATGCGGCATGGCGAATACGGCCGGCATGCTGTTCGCCGAAGACGAGCCGGACAACTTCTATCATCCGGACAGCCGCACGGCCGAGATCATCTGGCTGCGCAAAGGCTGGCTCGAATACCGCTTCCCGAAGAAAATCCCGGCAGGCGCGCGCATTACGGCACTCGAATTCACCTTGGAACTCTGTTCCGAAGCGCCGAACTACAACAACGACTGGCCCTCCGAGATTACGGTCTGGGTCAATGACGTTGAGGTCGGATCATGGATATCGCCCGGCGATCTGGGCGATCACAGAGGGAAGCTGAATCCGGCTTGGTGGAACGACAACAGCACCCAGCACGGATTGCTCAAGACGTGGGCAATAGATCTAAACCGCAGCACGGTCGACAGCGAGCGTTGCTCGAAGACGACGCTGCAGGATCTTAACCTGTCCGACAAGCCGTACATTACGTTCCGGATCGGCCTCAAGCCCGACGCCAAGCATCAAGGCGGCATGAACGTATTCGGCAAGAACTTCGGCGACTACCCGCAGGGCATTATCATGCGGATTCAGCACGATTAACGCTGCGCCAACCAAGCTCGTCCCATAGTTCCAGATGTTCTAGACTTTCCTAGGCATCTGGAACTTTTTTATTGATTCAAGGCGAAACGGTTAAGCGGCCTCTCATGGCGCAAGCGCGTTTCATAATAGCTTGTATTTCAGAAAAACTGAAAGAAAGCGTTGACATAGGAAAATAATGCATGTATATTTTGTTTACAAACAAATAAGTTGTAACAAAACAGAGAAAGTGGTTCGATTCAAACTTCGAACGAAAGTGCTGCTGCATAAGCACCGTTTTGTCAAACTTGTTTGTGGAGGTATCCAATTCATTATTCACTGGGGGGAACGGCAAATGATGCGGAAGAACAAATGGGCTCAAGCTTCACTCGCGCTTACGCTGGTCTGCGGCATGGTCGTATCGGGCTGTGCATCGAACAACGGAAACGGCAATAACAACGGAAATGCGCCTGCAGCGAACAATTCCGGACAGACGGCCGAGGAAGGCGCGAACAGCGAAGGAACGGCAGGCAATAACACGGCAGACGCCAAGTCCGAGATCGAATTCATGGGATGGGGCGGCGATTCGGAGAAAGCCGTGTTCCAGAAGCTGATCGACGAGTACATGAAGAAGTATCCGAACAAGAAGGTCAAATATACGGTGGTGCCGCCGGGCGAGTATTATCAGAAGCTCGATACGCTCATCGCAGCGAAGAAAACGCCGGATGTCTTCTACGCAGGCGGCGCACACTTCAACAAGCTCGTCAGCAGCGACCAACTTTTGAATCTGGATCCGCTCATCGAGTCGACCGGCGCGGTCGATCCGAACAACGTATGGAAGGCGGCGCTTGACCGCTACCGCTACGATGGCAGCATTGTCGGTTCGGGCAGCCTGTACGGCCTGCCGAAGGACGTCGGCCCGTGGGCTTTCGCGTACAACAAGGATCTGTTCGACAAGGCCGGGCTGCCTTATCCAAGCGCCAAGGCGGGCGAGTATACCTGGGATGACATGCTGGCCGATGCGAAGAAGATTACGGTTACGAACGACCGCGGCAAAATCGATACGTTCGGCGTTGCGGGCTACACGCTGGAATCGGCTGTCTGGGCGAACGGCGGCGACTGGATCGACTACAATACGGGCACGGTTACGATCGATACGCCGCAGTTCGCGGAAGCGATGCAGTTCGTTGCCGACCTAAGCCTCGTACACAAGGTCTCGCCGTCCCCGGATGACGAGAAAGCGCAGAACGGCTATGCACGCTTCGTCGCCGGCAAAATCGCGATGTTCCCGATGGGACCGTGGGATCAGCCGGGCTTCTGGCAGCTGCCGTTCAACTGGGATATCGCGGCATGGCCGGCCAGCCCGAACACGGGCAAGACGGCAACATGGCTCGGCTCGCTCGGCTTCGTCGTCGCGAAGAACTCCGAGTATCCTGAAGATTCGTTCAAGCTCGCGGCTTACTTGAGCCTTGACAGCGAATCCCAGAAGCAGAACTATGAGCTCGGCCAGGCGGTTCCGAACCTGATCGACATGGCGAAAGGCGAGTTCCTGGCGATGGATAAAGCGCCGCAGACCCGTCAGGTATTCATCGATATTATTGAAGATTACGGCAAGCCGGTCATCGAGGTCGGTTCAAAGAACTTGAAATGGCTGGATACGTTCTGGCAGGATGCGAGCCAAGTATGGACGGGCAAGAAAACCGCAGCCGAGTTCGTCAAGGAAGAGCAGCCGAAGCTGCAGAAGCTGTATGACGAAGGCAATAAGTAATCAGACGCTTAAAGCTTAAGAATGAGGGGCGAAGCCGAAGCGGTCATCCGGTCTTCGCCTCTCGTTACTTCTGCTGCCGGGGAGGATATTAATGAAGAAGAAAACAACAGGCTTTCGGCGCAAAGAGATGCTGTGGTCGCTGCTGTTCGTGACGCCGCCGGTGCTCGGTTTCCTGATATTCGGTTTGACGCCGCTGCTCACCTCGTTCGGACTCAGCTTCATGTCCTGGGATATGATGACGCCGGCGAAGTTCGTCGGCGGGGACAATTTCGCCAAGATGTTCGAGGACGAGAAGTTCTACAAATCGTTGTTCAACACGTTCTACCTGCTGCTGGGCATTCCGCTCGGCATGATAGTCGCGCTCATACTGGCGATTATGATGAACCGTCCGCTGAAAGGCGTATCGATCTTCCGAACGATCTATTATATCCCGGTTATTTCGCCGATTATCGCGGTTTCGCTGCTCTGGCAGTGGATGCTCAACTTTGATTACGGCCTCATTAACGAGTTCATATGGCGCGTGTTCGGCGTCCAAGGCCCCAACTGGCTCGGCGATCCGAACTGGGTGAAGCCTTCCTTCCTGCTCATGGGCCTGTGGGGCGGAGTCGGCGGCACGATGGTGCTGTATTTGGCCGGCTTGCAAGGCATCTCTTCCACCTATTACGAAGCGGCAGAGGTCGACGGCGCTTCGCGGTGGCATCAGTTCAAGCATATTACGCTGCCTCTCTTGTCTCCCATCCACTTCTTCGTCGTCGTCATGGGCGTCATCGGAACGTTCCAGTCGTTCAGCCAGATGTACATCCTGGCTTCAGACGGCGGTCCGGAATACAGCGGGGCAACGATCGTATATTACATTTTCCAAGAAGCGTTCAAGTACTTCAACATGGGCTATGCGAGCGCGGTAGCTTGGGTGCTCGGCATCATTATCTTCATTATTACGCTGATCCAATTCCGCTTCTCCAAGCGTTGGGTCTATCAAGACTAGGCTACCAAAGGACGAACGCAAGGAGGAGACGAAAGCCATGGCCAAAGAACGCCGGCTTATTAATCTGATTATCTATGTCCTGCTGCTCGCAGGCTCCGTCATTATGCTCGGACCGCTCGTCTGGACGATCTCGACGTCCCTGAAGAGCCAGCTGCACGTGTTCGACGTGCCGCCGCAATGGATTCCCGACCCGGTAACATGGGCGAACTACAAGGATGTCTGGTCCAAGGCGCCGCTCTTGCACGGATTCATGAACAGCGCGATCGTCGTCGTCACGGTGTTGTCCGTCGGGCTGTTCATAGCCGCGATGGCGGCGTACGCTTTCTCCAAATTCGATTTTCCGTTCAAAGAAGCGATCTTCATGGCGCTGCTCGGCACGATGATGATTCCGTATTCCGTCGTGATGATTCCGCAGTATATCGGCTTCTCCGAGCTTGGCTGGGTCGATACGCTGCTCCCGCTCATCGTGCCGGGGCTATTCGGCAACATTGTCACGATCTTCTTTTTCCGGCAGTTCATGCAAGGCTCCATCCCGAATGACTTGATCGACGCGGCGAAGATCGACGGCTGCGGATACTTCCGTACGTTCACGACCGTCGCGCTGCCGATCGCGAAACCCGCCATTGCGGCGCAGGCCGCTCTCGGGTTCATGGGCATCTGGAATGATTTCATGGGACCGCTCATTTACCTGCATACGCCGGAGAGACAGACGATTCAGGTTCTCATTGCCAGCATGCAGTCGAATTACATCTCAACCTCGAACTATCCGTCGCTTATGGCCGCTTCGATCGTTGCGCTATTGCCGGTCATTATCGTGTTCTTCATGGCGCAGCGCTACTTCATCGAATCGATGGCGATCAGCGGGATCAAAGGCTAACGCATGAAGCGGCAGACGACAAGATGGATGCTGCTCGGCTGCGGCGCGCTCGCGCTGGCTGCCGTGATCGGCGGATCGGCATGGGCGCTGCGACCGCCGAATCAAGTGACGAATAAGGTGGCGGTGACGATGGAACGTACTTATCAGAATCCGATGACGCTGGCAGAGGAGTGGGAAGACTACGGGATCGGCGATCCCTACATTCTTCGCTATAACGGCAAGTATTATCTTTATTGCAGCACGAAGGATTGGCGGGTCGGGGTGAAAGCCTGGAGTTCGGACGATTTGGTCGACTGGACCTACGAGGGCTTGGTCACCGAGGAGCCGTTGACGGAAGGGGCATACGCGCCGGAGGTCGTTTATTGGAACGGTTCCTTCTATATGTATACTTCTCCGGCGGGCAAAGGCCATTATGTGCTGGAGAGCGACAGTCCGACCGGTCCGTTCACGATTAAGACCGACAATCTGGGGCTGACGATCGACGGCTCGGTATTCATAGACGACGACGCCTCATGGACGTTCACGCATGCCGAGTCCGGCGGCATTATGGCCAGCAGCATGACGGACCCGTTCACGATCGAAACGGGGCAAAAGCTGAATACTTCGCTTGGGCATTGGACCGAAGGGTCCATGATCATCAAGCGGGACGGTCGATACTTCCTCACGTATACCGGCAACCATGTGTTCAGCAAGGGTTACCGGGTGAACTATGCGGTAGCGCATGATTCGCCGGTGGGACTCTACACGATTCCGGAGAACAATCCGATCATCATCTCGACGGCGGACGACTTCAACGGGCTGGGTCACAGCGCTACCGTACTCGGTCCCGATATGGACGCTTATTACATCGTCTATCACAACTTGATCGGCCATTCGGCAGAAGGCCCGCCGGTGCGCATGTTCAATATGGATCGGCTGACGTTCAACGGGGATAAAATGTCGGTGCTCGGCCCGACGTTCGGAGCGCCTTCCGAAGCGCCGCAGCTTCCCGCATTCCGGGACCCGCTCGGCACCACGCCGGGCACGGAACATTGGGAGCAGACGGACTTGGGCGAAGGGTATACCGCTTGGATCAGCAAAGCTGCCGCCGGCGAGCGGTTCACGGCCGAATTCAACGCGGTGCCCGGTCTGAAGGCTTCGGCGAGCGAAGGAGAGTCGCTAGAGGCGATCATCTCCTATGCCGACCCGAACAACTATCGCAGTGTCGGAATCGATACGAAGGCGATGGCATTGTCCCTTGCGGAAACGAAAGGCGGAGAGACGAAGATCGTCCATTCGGCCCCGCTTCCGGAAGGCGCGGACCTCGACGTCTTGCATGCGCTTCGCGTGGAATCCGATGCGACCGGCACGCGCGTCTATTGGGACGGGCTGCTGCGCGCGGATTATGAAGCGTGGGCGGCGCAGGCCGGACGGATCGGCTATCGGTACCCGGACGAATCGTCGCCTCAACTGCACTATACGGCATTCTCCAATGAGGCAGGCGGGAGCAGCGACCGCAAGGCAGTGAAGCCGCTGCCGGGCACGATGGAGGCGGTCCATGGCATCCAAGAGGAAGCTGCGGACATTACGATTAGCGCGGATGGCACGCCGGACGGAAGCTCGGCCGTAAGGCTCGCGAAGGGAGCCGAGCTCGCGTTCCCCATGAACGTGAAGCAAGACGGCACCTATCTGGTATCCGTCATGGCTGCCCGATCTTCGGCAGGCGCCAGGCTTCAACTATCGGCCGGCGACCGATCAGTTACCTCGACGCTCGAGGAATCGGACTTTGCCCCGGACGCCGACTGGTCGAAGATACCGCTCGGTGAGCTGAATCTCCAGCAAGGGACGCAGTGGCTGACGATTCGTCAGGCGAAGGGAGAACCGACTCTTTTATATGTAGAAACAGCTGAAGTAACCAAGGTCGAGGAGAAGACAGCGGTCGTGTTCGACGACAACTCCACGTTCGGCGACTGGATCGAGGAAGACGGACGCTACGCCGTCTTGGCGGACGGCAAAGACAGCAAACAATTCGGCGGCGATCAACGTTGGTCGGATATTGAAGTCAGCTTCGAACTCACGCAGACGGCGGAATCGCTCGGCGAAGCTTCGCTGCTCGTGCGAACGACGAACGAGTCGGATTTCCCCGATCAAGTCGTTGACTCCTTCATGGGCTATGAGCTCGCATTCCGCAACGGCCGGGTCATGCTGCGCCGCATCAGCTACGAGGTGAATGAGGAGTTGGATTCGGCGCTGCTCGAACTGACGAACGGCCAAGCCGCCAAGATCAGCGTTCGCCTTAAGGGCGCTGCGATTCAAGTATTCGCCGATGGCAACGAAGAACCGCTCTTATCGCATATTGACCGCAACGCCTTCCTGCACGGGCGGGTTGGCATACGCGCGAGCCAGACGGGCTGGTCGTTCTCGAACGTGAACGTCAGTCCAGTCCGATAGATCGAAGCTTAAGTATAGGATCTTGCTAATACTTGCTTTTATTAAATAAAGCGTGCCATTCGAGCGCGCAATAAGGGGCAGGAGAACCGACCATGACAACCAAAATGTATATCAAAGATTACCCCCGTCCGCAGTTCGTTCGGGAGAACTGGACGAATCTGAACGGCGAATGGGGCTTCGGCTTCGACGACGCCAATATCGGGGAGGAGCAAGGCTGGCCGGCTTCATTCGGTGGGGACCGCACCATAACCGTCCCGTTCACCTATGAGACGAAAGCGAGCGGAATCGGCGAGGAAGCGCACCATCCGTTCGTCTGGTACAATCGCTCCCTGGACATTCCCGCGGAAGCGGAGGGCAAACGCGTCATTCTCCATTTTCAAGCGGTCGATTATATCGCGAAGCTGTGGATCAACGGAACCTTAGTCGGATCTCATCAAGGCGGCTATACCGCCTTTTCCTTCGACATCACGCCGTATATTAAATATGGCGCCGCCAACACGGTCACGCTGAAGGTCGAGGATAGCATGGATGCGACGCAGCCTCGGGGCAAGCAGCGCTGGGTGGAGAACAACTTCGAATGCTTCTATGTCCAGACGACGGGTATCTGGCAATCGGTCTGGATGGAACTGGTCGATCCGGTCCATGTGAATACGGTGAAGATCACGCCGGATCTCGACGCCCGCACCGTGCGTTTCGAATATCAGGTGAAAGGCGATATCGCATCCGCTGAAGTACGCCTGGAAACCGTCATCAGCCTCAAAGGCAGGACGGTGAAGAAACTCAGCCTGACTATCGATCGTCCGTGGCTGCAGCTGGATGCCGATCTCGTGCATGAAGCGAACGGACCATGGAAGCATTGCCACTGGTCGCCTGCGCATCCGAATCTGTACGACGTCGAGTTCATCCTCTACCGCGGGGACGAGAAGATCGACCATGTCTATTCCTACTTCGGCATGCGGAAGATCTCGATCGAGAAGGGCAAAGTGCTGCTCAATAACGCGCCGGTATACCAGCGTCTCATCCTCGACCAAGGCTATTGGCCGGACAGCCACCTGACGCCGCCTTCCGAAGAAGCCATTCTGGAGGATATCGATAAGATTATGGCGATGGGCTACAACGGCGTCCGCAAGCATATGAAGGTGGAAGATGCGCGTTTCCTCTATTGGTGCGACGTGAAAGGGCTGTTGGTCTGGTCCGAGATGGCGGCTACGTTCGAATTCAACGATAATGCGGTGCAGACATTCGCCAATGAATGGATGGAGGTCGTCCGCCAGCAGTACAACCATCCGTCCATCATTACGTGGGTGCCGTTCAACGAGTCCTGGGGCGTCATGAATATCAAGAAGGACGTGAAGCAGCAGCAGTTCACGGTGGCGGTCTATCATATGACCAAGGCCTTCGATCCTCACCGTCCGGTCATTACGAACGACGGCTGGGAGCATACGGTCTCCGACATCCTAACGCTGCATGACTACGTAGAGACGGGCGAAGAATTCCTGAAGAGGTATGCGAATAAAGACGAGATCGTAGGCAACGAACGCAGCTTCAACCATTGGAAGTACGCGTATGCCGACGGCTATGCGTACGGGGGCCAGCCGATCATCGTCAGCGAATTCGGCGGGATTGCCTTCAAGTCGGAGTCGGGATGGGGCTACGGCAGCCAAGAGTCATCCGATGAAGCGTTCATCGCCCGATTCCGCAGCATCCACCAGGCGATCAAGGAGACCGATTATATCGTCGGCTACTGCTATACGCAGATTACCGACGTGCAGCAAGAGGTGAACGGCCTCTTGACCGAGGACCGCAAACCGAAAGTGCCGCTTGAAGTGATTCGCGAGATTAATCTGTCCTAATGATACAACAGAGCCGCACCGAATAATCGGTGCGGCTGCTTGCGTGTATGGGCTTAAGAGGGTAGTAGATCGCCATATAGAGGCAAACCGCGTTCTCGTCTGGTATAATCGGAGCAATCATTCTTACGAGGGCGAGGCGATTATCGTTGTCTGGCGTCATCACCAAAGCGATCCAAATTCTCGATTTGCTCGTGCCGCAAGGGACGGAGAAGGAAATGAGCGTAACGGAGATCGGCAAAGAATTGAATATGCCGGTTCAGAGCGTCCATCGCCTGCTATCCTCGCTGGCCGAGCACGGTTTCGTGGCACAGAACACATCCAACAAGAAGTATAAGCTGGGCTTATCCATCATGAAGTATGGCTTCCTCATGTGGGACAGCCTCATGCTTCGTTCGGTCGCTAGACCCTTCATGGAAGAGCTGTCGCAGCGGACGAAGGAAACGGTTTATTTGTCGGTTCGCGAGAATGCGGAAGGGGTCTATATCGATTCCGTCGATTCCCCGCAGATTCTGAAGATTTCGGAGCCGATCGGGCTGAGACTGCCCTTGTTCAACGGCGCTTCGAACCGCGTCATCCTGGCATTCCTGCAGCCGGCGCTACGGCAAACGCTGATGGACTCGTTCGTCTGGGACGACGTTCCGTCCTTGAAGCCGCTGACGCGCAGCTACATTGAACAAGAACTGAAGACCATACGCGACAACGGTTATGCGGTCACGGCAGGCGAAGCGACGGAAGGTACGACAGGAATCGGAGCCCCGATCTTCTCCTACGAGAATACCGTGATCGGCTCGATTAACGTCGCCGGGCCATCCATTCGTTTCGGAGAGGAGCAGGTCGAGAAATACGCCGGACTTGCCAAGAAATACGCAGGACTTATCTCGGGTGAGCTCGGTTTCCGAGGACGCAGTCGATATCAATAAGAAGAGCCTGATCCGGGATTAACCGGTATCAGGTTTATTTTTTCGAAACATATCCCACTATTCGGGATAAGGATATTCATTTTATCAATTATTGAGATAAAATAAGAAGCATCACAACAAGGGTACTGGAGGCGGGGAAATGAACGTTGTCTTGTTTAAGCATTTTGATTTCGACGATCCTTCCGTATTCACGGCATGGTCCGAGCGAGACGGACATGCGTTGCGCATCTATGAACCGGCGCAAGGCATCCATGCGGAATGGCTCGAGACGCTAGATCTGCTCATCATCATGGGCGGCCCGATGAGCGTGTACCATGAGGAGCGGCATCCGTGGCTTCCGGAGGAGAAGGCGTTCGTTAAGCGCGCCATCGATGCGGGCAAGAAGGTGCTCGGCATTTGTCTAGGGGCTCAGATGATCGCGGAAGTACTAGGAGCTAATGTCACTCGCAATCCCGAGAAAGAGATCGGATGGCATCGGATGCAACGGACGGGCGAACGCCATCCTTGGCTCGCGAATCTCCCCGAGACCTTCACTTCATTCTCCTGGCATGGCGATACGTTCGAATTGCCGCAAGGCGCGAGGCATCTTGCTTACTCGGCGGCTTGCGTTAATCAAGCATTCGCATACGGGGAGCACGTGTTGGGGCTGCAGTTCCATTTGGAGACGACGGGCGATTGTATCGATCAGATGCTCTTCCATTGGGCGGATGAAATTAAGGAAGCACCTCATATTCAAAGCGCCTCGCGGATACGGGAAGGCGTGGAAGACAGCGAGCAATATCGGTTATTGCTCCGTGGGATGCTCCAGCGGATCGCCAGCAATACTGCGCTTCACAGCACGGGCGAGCAGCTGCAGCGTTAGCGCGAACTTTATGGGCGCGGAAGAATGGAATAGGATAGAGTCTAGGCTGCTCCCGTTACGTAAGGGGCAGCCTTTACCTATGCGCTATAGCCTGACACCCGATATGTTCAAGCTGCCTTCGATCAGATCAGTTCAGCCTCGCGGTTTAAGCGGTCAGCGAGCTGGACGCTTGTTCAAGCCAAGACTGCAGATTGTCCGAATCGAAAGCATCGCCATTACGCAGCTTGAGCGTCTTGCGCTCCGGCGGACCATCGAACTGATCCGGCAAGGCGAGGGCGGCGGTGTTGAACAGCGTGAAGCTGACTGCGTCTTTGGATACCGAGATGACAGCCGCATATTTACCATTCTTCAAAAAATGGGGTTTCTTATACTGCATGCGTTCCCGTGCATCGGGTATCGCTTGATGGACCAGACCGCGGAGCGCTTCGGCAAGTTCCTTCTGCCATGGTTGTTGCAACGCTTCGATATAAGCGGAAACTTCCTCGTTCATGGGATGAACTCCTCTCTTAAGGTCACCGGACGCCTGTTACGCTTGATGAGAAGCCGGGTCTTCCATATAGAACACTTCCCAGAGGTGGCCGTTAATGTCCTGGAAGCTGCGGCCGTACATGAATCCATGATCCTGCGGATCCTTCGAATGCTGCGCACCTGCCGCCATGGCTTTGTCGGCAATCTCGTCTACCTGCGCGCGGCTGTCGGCCGCAAGCGCAACGATCACTTCGGTGCTTCGCTTAGCATCGGCGACTTCCTTGGACGTGAAGGTCTGGAAGAACGGCTCTACGAGCAGCATGACATAGGTGTGCTCATTAATAATCATGCTCGTTGCGTTATCGTCCGTGAATTGCATATTGAATTCAAAGCCGATCCGGGAGAAGAAATCCATCGATTGCTGCAAGTTCTTCACGGGCAGGTTGATAAAAGCCTTGCTGAGTTGGAGCGCCATTCATCGTCACCTCTTCTGGGTATTAACTTTACACATGTAAAGTTGTTGTTATTACTATATAACCACAACTTACCATTCGTCAAGTTATATCAACGGTTCCGTCCAATAAAATTGACTTCCTTGTTATTTCTTACTACGATACATCTATCTAAGTCATGGAGGATCGGGCATGGGTGAAATACGGAATGCAGAGAGGACGCGGGGGGCGATACTCCTGGCGGCCAAGGAAGAATTTTTTGAGAAGGGCTATTCGGGCGCGAGGATCGAATCGATCGCCAAACGGGCAGGCATTAATAAGCAGCTGATCTATCATTACTTCAAGAGCAAGGACGCGCTTATCAACGAGGTAATCGACACCTTCCTCACCGCATTGCCTTCGGGCAATTTCGTCTTGCCGGAGAATCCGGCGCATATCGCGGATTTTCGCTACAAAGTCAATCTGGAGCATCTGATGGACTTCTTGAAATTCACGGCCTGGGAAGCAATCGATAGTATTCCGGAGAACAGCAACGGCGAGGAGCGGCGGAAGCAGATCCTTCAATCCTATGTCGCGGATATGAAGGCCAAGCAAGAGATGGGGCTGGTGCCGAAGGAACTGGATCCAGCCCTCATTACGCTCATGATCTCGAGTCTGACGATTTATCCGCTGCTCTACAGCAATGTGACGCGGATGATTACGGGACATGCGGCAGAAGATCCGGAATTCCAGGCGAAGTGGACCTCGTTTCTGCGCGCGATAAGCGAGCGCATATTTGACGGCACTTAAGCGCGTTGCGAGGCAGCTGGACGAGAAGACGCGATCCCAATCGAATAGAACGCCGCTCGCGCCGCAGCCGCTTACCGTCCATGACGGCAGGCGGCTGTTTGTGCACAAGCGGGCTCGCAGGTCGAGCGTTTTTATCAACCTCTTCTTTACACAATGGAGCAGAATGTAGGGTTTTTAACCAAATAGATCGGATTATTGGATGGTTTCCGATCTCCCAGGAGACCTAAGATGGATTCATCGGGAAGGAGAGGTGAGTGGTGAGTAAGGCGCGAAGTGAAATGTAATCGCTTTCTAACTGCAAGTTGCAGCGCACATTGTGAACAATGAGGAGGCTTAATGGGCACATGATTACTCCTGCACGAATGAAAAGGTGGTCGAGACTGCTGATCGCCATGATGATCGTAACGCTGGTCATCCCGACTTATCCGCACTCGGCAGCCGCGGCGGACGCCGTATTGGTCGAGGATGATTTCGGCGCCTATACGCCGGGGCCCTTCACGGTGGGCAGCGGCAATAGCTGGACCAAAGAGGGAGCAACTCCCAATGTAACGGTGGTGAATGATGAAGCGAATGGAAGAACGTACGCGTCGGTGACGAACACCGCGACCGGATCGATGTATTTCGGCCAGCGCTTCGCCGCGCAATCCGGCGGCATGATCATGGAGTTCGACGCGAATATTCCAACCAGCAGCGGCGGCTCCTTCTGGGTCATGGAAGGCAAGGTCAACGCGACGAACGCGGCGGCGCTTCGCTACGATCTGGATGCCGGAGTTATCAAGCGCTCAGGCTCCACGACTAACGTGATCAACTACGATGTCTCTCACTGGTACCGGTTCAAATTCGTCTTCAACATGGCCAAGCAGACGTATTCGACGACGATTACCGACCTCAATACGAATCAAACTTCCAGCTGGGGAGAGACCTTCTACAGCGCGCGGACGAAAGTGAGCAGCTTCGGCTTCTATGTTCGCCCGAACGGCGGGTCGATCAACATGACGAACTTCAAGGTCACTTCCCTGGACCTGAATCTTAGCCAGCTGGCTCTTCATACGGAGGGCTTCACGCCTGAACTCAATCCTGCCTTCGACCCGAACGTCAATGCGTATGAGGTTGAAGTCCCTTACTCCACGAATAGCATCTCCGTATCCCCAACGGCAAGCAACCCGGACAAAGTTAGCGTTAAGGTAGACGAGACTGCGGTAACGAGCGGGATGGCCGTAGATGTGCCGTTCACGAGCGACTCCACGACGATTACCGTTCAAGTCGCTTCGAATGCATTCGCCGATATTGCTCGCAGCTACACACTGGTCGTCAGTAGAATGGCGCAATCGCCGGATCTCCGTTACGTAACCTCCGAGTCGCACGATGGCACGGTGTTGCTCGGCTGGGAAGAGACGAGCGATCCAACCTACAAGGAAGCCCGCATTTATCGCGTGAATGAAGACGAGAGCCTTGCCTTGGCTGCAACCGTAGCCAAAGGCAATTATATCGGGAAGGTAGACGGCTTGACGAACGGCCAATCGTATACTTTCGTCGTCAAAGGCGCCTACTCGGACGGCACGGAATCCGCTGGCGTAACCGTGAGCGCGACGCCCGTGAAGCTCGCCCCTCGCCAGATGGAGCGGCTGGATCGCGGCCTCGTCGCCATGAAGACGCAAGAAGGAGTCTTCGTCAGCTGGCGCCTGCTCGGCACGGACTCGGATCATGTGGCCTTCAACCTGTACCGGGACGGCGAGAAACTGAATGCGGCTCCGATTACGGGCAGCACGAACTACATCGATGAAGCCGGCACGGACGGCTCCGCTTACTATGTCCGCGCGTTAGTCGACGGCGTGGAACAGATACAATCTGAGACGGTCGAAGCATGGGACACAAGCTACCTGGACATTCCGCTGCGCAAACCGGCTGATGGCGTTACGCCGACAGGAGAGGCGTATACGTACCACGCGAATGATACGACAGTCGCCGATCTGGACGGCGATGGCGCCTATGAATTCATCGTGAAGTGGCAGCCTTCCAATGCAAAGGACAACTCGCAAGCCGGATATACGGGCAACACGTATGTGGATGCCTATGAGCAAGACGGCACGTTCTTGTGGCGCATCGATCTGGGCCGTAACATTCGCTCGGGCGCGCACTATCTGGATGTCATGGCGTACGATCTCGATGGGGACGGCAAGGCGGAAGTGACGTTCCGGACGGCTGACGGCACGATCGACGGTCTGGGCAACGTCATCGGCGACGCGAACGCGGATTACCGGAACGATGGCGGCTATATTCTGACCGGTCCGGAGTATCACACGATCTTCGAAGGCGCCACCGGCAAAGCGCTGGCGACTGAGGATTATGAGCCCGGCCGCGGCAATGTCGGCGATTGGGGCGATACGTACGGCAACCGGGTCGACCGGTTCGGGGCGGTGATCGCATATCTGGACGGGGAAAGACCGAGTATCATTATGCAGCGGGGCTATTATACGCGCATGGTGCTCGTCGCGTACAATTGGCGGGATGGCAAGCTGATCAAGCTATGGACGTTCGATACGAATACGGCGGGCAACGAAAGCTATGCCGGACAGGGCAATCACCAACTGTCCGTTGCCGATGTGGACGGAGACGGCAAGGACGAGATCATTACCGGTCCAGCCGCTATTGACGATAATGGCACGGCTCTATGGAATTCCGGCCTTGGTCACGGCGATGCCATGCACGTCGGCGACTTGGACCCGAATCGGTTAGGTCTGGAGCAGTGGGCGGTCCAGGAGAATACGGGTGCCAAATATTCCGCAGAGATGAAAGATGCGAAGACCGGCCGCGTACTGTGGGGACAAATGCAGATCGGCCTGGACGTGGGGCGCGGACTTAGCGCGGACATCGACCCTACGCATCCGGGAGCGGAGTCGTGGTCGATCGACGGCGCGTGGAACAGCACGACCGGCGGTTTGTTCACATCGCAAGGCGAGAAGATCGGCAATCAAATCCCATCCTCGAATTTCGCGATCTGGTGGGATGGCGACTTGAGCAGGGAACTGCTCGATCATACGTTCACCGAGACGCCGGTTCGCCAAGGCGTGCCGAAGATCGATAAGTGGGACTACGCGAACAACCGATTGGTTAATCTAGTTACCTTGGACGGTACATTATCCAACAACGATACGAAAGGGAATCCGTCCTTGCAAGCCGATCTGCTGGGCGACTGGCGGGAGGAGGTCGTCGTTCGGACCGAGGACAGCACGGCTTTGCGCATTTATTCGACGACGGCGCTAACCGATCACCGTATCGTCACGCTGATGCACGACCCGACCTATCGTCTGGGAATCGCATGGCAGAATACCGGCTACAACCAGCCGCCGCATACGGGCTTCTTCCTCGGGACCGGTATGGTACAGCCGGCGAGACCGAATATTTATGTTGTCGGCCAACCGATTGAGGACGATGCAATCAGCACGACGCTCCACGGAACGGGGACGGTGCTGGTCGGTCAGCCGTTCGAGCTGACGGTCGGTCTGGCGAACGTTCAAGAACCGGTCTACGCTCAGGATATAACGGTGACGTACGCTTCGGAGAAACTGAACTGGGTCAAGGCGGAGTCGTTGAAGGAAGGCTACGATGTCGTAGCTGTGTCGGAGGTGGAACCGGGGCAGATCCGCATTATTGCGGCAGCAGCCGGCCATGCGGTAGCAAGCGGCAGCGATCTGATCCGTCTGCACTTCACGGCTAAGGCGCTGTCTGAAGAGGCTGTAGCTACTGTTTCCGTAACCAGCAACACGGTGGCTGGCGCCCAAGGCGAGGAGCTTGCAGTCCCTGGCGCATCGACCAATGTAGTCGTCCAATTAGCGGTCGACAAGGCGGCGCTTCAATCGCTCGTCGACGAAGCGCAAGAACTGCATGACGAAGCTGTCGCCGGCACGAAACCGGGTCAATATCCGGCCACGGCGAAGGCTGCGCTGCAGGAGGCAATCGCGCAAGCATCCGCAGTTGCGGGCAATACGGCAGCGACGCAATCCCAAGTCGGTCAGGCTGTATCCGAGCTGACAGCCGCCATCGCCGCATTCACTTCGTCCGTCGTGACGAAACAGCCTGGCGATACGACAGGAGATGGCGCATTCTCGATCGGCGACCTTGGCATTGTGGCGGCTGCTTATGGCAAAACATCGGCAGATGCCGACTGGGCTAAATATGCCGACGCTGATATCAATGCGGACGGGAAGGTCGATATCGTGGATCTTGCGGCCGTTGCCAAGCGTATTCTCGAAGGCTAGCCTTTTCTTAGTCTTATTATCATTGTGGCAGACAGTAGGAAATATGCATCGAAAAACCAAAAAGCTGCAGCGCCTGTTAGTCAGGAGCTACAGCTTTTTGGCCTTGCGTCAGCTTACAGCTTGAACCGTTCCATCCGGCCCATCAAATCTTCGATCAATGCCTGCAGATGGGTAGCGGATGCCGTAATTTGCTGCATCGTCGCTAATTGCTCTTCCGATGCCGCAGCGACATTCATCGCATCGCCGGTCGAATGTTTGGCGATATCGGATACGGCCATAACCGCTCCGGCAACTTGGTCGGTGCCTGCGGACATTTGTTCCACTGCTGCAGAGACTTCCTGCGACTGGGTTAATACTTGGCGCATCTCCGTCATGATGGCCGCGAACAGCTGTCCGCTCTCCGTCACGTCGTTGACGCCTTTCTCGACTTCGCCGACCGTGCTGCTGAGCACCTGAAGCGCCTGCTTGGACTCGGAGGCAATCTCGCCGATGCCGGCCTGTACTTGGGCAGCCGCATCCTTCGTCTGCTCGGCCAAGCGGCGGATCTCGGTCGCGACGACAGAGAAGCCTTTTCCTTGCTCGCCTGCGCGCGCCGCTTCGATCGAAGCGTTGAGCGCCAGAATGTTCGTCTGCGCGGAGATTTGGGCAATCAAACCGATGAAGCCTTCGATTTCTTGGGAGCGCTCGCCTAGACGCTTCATCGTTTCGCCCGATGCGCCCATGGACGTATAGACCATATTCATCTGGGCAATCGCGCTCTGGACGAGTTTATCGCCGTGACCGGTCTGGTTGATGACGTCCTCAGCCGAGTGGGTCATCGCACTTGTGGATTCAGCGATCCGGCGCACGCCAGCAGCCATCTCGCCCATCATCTGCGAAGCTTTCTCGGCCTCGCCGCTCTGGCTTGTCATCCCGCCCGTCATGCCATCCATCAAGTGAGAGATCGATTCCGCCGCCGTCGACGTTTGTTCCGCGCTGGAGAGCAGTTCACCCGACATCGTGCGGACCGTCCCGCCGATATCCGACGTTTGCTTCAGCATTTCGCGCAGCGTCGCCGTCGCGTCGTTCAAATAGTTGGCCATCTTGCCGAATTCATCCGAGGAGCGGACCTCGATCTCGCGCGTAAAATCGCCTTCGGACAGCGCTTTGAGCGCTGCGCCCATCCGTTTCATGTTGTTGACGATGATCAATCTCGAGAGGAACCAGATTCCGAGTCCGAGCAGGATCAGCGCGCTGAAGCTGATGATAAGCGAAGTCAGACGGCTGCTGTTGTAGTCAGCCAAAATCGTCGACATCGGAATTTCCGTCTGCACATACCATACATATTCATCAATGACCGGGACCGGGACGAACACGCTCAAGGTAGGCGTACCGCCGGCATCCACGCTTTCATGCTCATAATCGCCTTGTTGCACGGCTGCGAAAACCGCTTTCGTCTCCTCCGAATTGCCGAACGCCTTGCCGATAAGATCGGGGAACTGCGGATTGGCGATGAATGTGCCGTTCCCGGTCAGCAGCTTCACATAGCCGCCAAGCGGACGCTCTTGCTCGGCTTCTTTTTGGAGTTTGTCGAGCATGATCGCGCCGCCGATTACGCCAAGCAGTTTATTTTGCGCATCCAAGACCGGTATCGAGATCGTGGTAATCATGGACGGCTTGGCAGGATCGTCCGAGATATTATGCGGCTCCATGACGGTTGGCTTCAGCGTCTTTTTCGTTTCGAGATAAGCGGCATCCTGTTCGAATTGGGCAAAAGGAATTTCCATCGTTTTGCCGTCCTCGCCTCTTACGACCAACGCGGCCAATCTGCCTTTGGTCGCTGCATAAGCCGGGTTCTCGCTGTACGACGCATCGTCGTCGTAGCCATTCGGCTCCCATACCGTAAACATGGCCGAAATCGAGTTGTTGCGGGACAGTATATCGCCCATTTGGCGCTTGAACCGTTCGCGGTCTTGATCGCCGTGAGTCAATTGGTCCTGAACATTGCCAAGCATCCCGTTCAGGTCGGCGACAAGTTTCTGGATCTCCTGTTTATTCCTGTCCGAATAAGCTTGCCCAGCCTGACGCGCTTCGAGCACGCCATTGACGTGGCTCAATTTATTCAGCTTGTCGAGATTCCAGAAAATCAAAGCCGAAAAAGCAACAAATAAGATCAAAGAAGAGAGCGTTATGAATTTGACGTTAACACTTCGATTCTTGAACCATCGTATCATTTAGATTTCCCCCCATTATCCTCTCATTTATATGGTATAAAGACCATAAGCTATAAGCTAGTTTATCGGTTAGGGAGAGGGAGAAATGAAGCCGTTTACTTAAGTTATTTGCTGCCATCTGCTATAATCAATCAATTCTGTGAATTATATCGCCAAAATTACACCACAAGAGCAAATGATTACCTGAACGCAGCCGCTTGCACGCATGCCGGCCGCATGATAAATAGGAGGTACTGCTATGGCCATATCATCGGATGAATTGCTGATGTATCGCAAATTCGAGGAGCTTGCAGACGATATCCTGCAAATGGCGAATGAGATTATGCCGGACAAGCTGCTCTTCGTAAGCGCAATAACGGATACGCACCAATTGATCTTGAAGGTGCTCGATAATAATACCGGCAGCTTAATCTCGGAAGGTATGACGGTCGAACTGACCGGAACCGTGTGCCGAAGAGTCGATTTCGAGAACCGCAAGCCATTAATATACGAGGACATGAGTAAGGAGCCCTGTCTGGAAGACGTTCGCGAGACGCTGCAGGCAGCCAATGTGAATTCCTATGTGGGCGTTCCCATCGTGCTGCAAGACGGACAGGTCTTCGGCACGATCTGCGCAGTCCATCCGGCCGCCGCAACGATTGATGCGAAGAGCGTCCAGATGTTCCAGCGCATCTCGAAGATGTTCGCCTATTACCTGGAGCTCGAACGGATGGCGTTCCGCGACACGCTGACCGGCCTCTACAATCGCCAATATTTGTTCAATTACTTCAGTGAACTTCCGGGTTCCGGCGCGATTTTCTTCTTGGATCTGGACGGGTTCAAGAAAGTCAATGACCTGCACGGCCATGAGGCGGGAGATCTCGTGCTCAAGGAGGTCGCTTATCGAATCGATACCTTCATGAAGGAACTCCCTGGATTTGCGGCACGCCTGGGCGGAGACGAGTTCGTGCTCGTATTCAGTGATGCCTTCGAAGCGCAGCAACTCGAGGGCTATGCGAGTGACATCATTGACCGGTTATCGACATGGAATATCCATCTAGAGGCATTCCAACTATCGGTCAGCGTGGGGATCGTGAAGTACACGGCGGAGGATAGCGGCGACTTGAAGCTCTTGTTGAAGAACGCCGACAACGCGCTCTACCGCGCGAAAGCGGCAGGAAGAAAAACATACCGTTTCTTCGAATGAAGCCCCCTGGACGCTCGTGATTGACTGAATCTTTATTCAATCCTTTCATATTTGGTTACTATAAGTTGAATGCTGCGCAGAAGGAAGCCTGAACGCAAGCTAACCAGCTGTGAGGGAGATGATGAAGTGAAAGCTGTCACGTTCCAAGGTGTGAAACAGATGGAAGTGAAAGACGTCGGCGCAGAAGGATTACGTCATCGGCCATGAGCCGATGGGCATCGTCGAAGAGGTCGGGCCGGACGTTACGAAGGTGAAGAAGGGCGACCGCGTCGTCATTCCGTTCAACGTGGCGTGCGGCACCTGCCATTATTGCCAGCATGATATGGAAAGCCAATGCGATAATGCGAACCTCAGCCATCCCGAGCTCGATACGGGAGGCTATCTCGGCTTCACGGATCGCTATGGCAACTATCCGGGCGGACAAGCCCAGTACCTGCATGTCCCTTACGGCAACTTCATGCCGTTCGTCATCCCGGAGTCGTGCGAGCTGCCGGACGAGTCGCTGCTCTTCATGTCCGACGTGCTGCCGACCGCCTATTGGACAGTCGAGAATGCCGGGGTCAAAAAAGGCGATACGGTGATCGTGCTTGGCTGCGGACCTGTCGGCCTCATGGCGCAGAAATTCGCGTGGATGAAAGGCGCTGCCCGGGTTATTGCCGTCGATGCGCTCCCGTATCGGCTGAACAAGGCGAAGGAAATGAACGCCGTCGAGACGTTCAACATCGAGGATTTCGACGATACGGGCGTCCATCTGAGGGAAATTACGAGAGGCGGTGCGGACGTCGTCATCGACGCGGTCGGCATGGACGGCAAGAAGTCGGTACTGGAAGCGATCGAGCAGAAGCTGAAGCTGCAAGGCGGCACGCTCAGCGCCATCAAGATCGCCATCGACGCGGTACGCAAATTCGGCACGATCCAGCTGACCGGCGTATATGGCCTGAACTATAACCTGTTCCCGCTTGGAACGATGTTCGAGCGCAACATCTCCCTTAAGATGGGACAAGCGCCGGTTATCCATTACATGCCGCTTTTGTTCGACAAGATCACGAAGGGCGAATTCGATCCGCGCCAGATCATCACCCACATCGCGCCGATCGAGGATGCGAGCGCGATGTACCAGATCTTCAATGACCATGAGGATGAATGCATCAAAGTGGTGTTGAAGCCTTAATCGATAAGCAGCGGATAAGTGGAAGCGAAACAGCGAAGTGCTAGGAAGAAAAGCGAACAGGCGTCCCGGGGGCCAATGTCATCTTAATGACATTGGCCAAGGGACGCCTGTTTGTCGTGCTTATAAGGCAGGCATAAGACTTAGCCGGTATAGTGGCTTATTCCGACGCATAGGGCGAGCCGCGCAAATACCAGGCAAGCTCGAGCCGCAGCATGAGTTCCGGATTCTGGAAGCTGAGCGATAGCAATTCCTCGATCCGTTTCAGCCGCAGATAGAGCGTGTTGACGTGGATGTGCAGCCGGGCGGCCGTCTGGTTCATCGAGCGGCTGCAAGCCATATACATAAGCAGCGTCTCTTCCAGGTGTTTGCTGTCTCCCTTCGCGCTGCGGAGCGGCTCGAATACTTCGCTGACGAACTCCTCCAACTGTTCGGGCGGCTGTTGCAGGAATAACCGGTTGACGCCGATCTCCGCGTACCGGATGATCCCTTTATCCTTGCGCGATTCCAGGTAGCTGAGCGCTTTGCCTGCCTCCGTATAGCTTTTGGGAATCGAGAACAGTCCCCGATACACCGAGCCCAATCCAGCCAAGGTCGCTTCCTCGGCTCCAGGCCCGAGCGACTCGTGAAGCGCCGCAGCAAGCCTTTCTTTTGCCCTTACTTGGTCCGACTCGGCTACCGCAAGCAGCGCCGTGATTTTGTTATTCGTCACGAATACGACGGGCAGTTGTTCGCCGAAAGAGTGGCGCAGCCTTTCAACCAGACGGTTCGCCTTCACGTTAAGCTGCAGATTGGATTCCTGCTTCAGGACGATAATGGCCGCCATGAGCGGCATATGCTCCTCGAGTCCAAGCTCCTTGCCGCGCTGCTTGATCAAGGTCACGTCGCTTAGGAGGAGAAGATCGTTGAACAGGTCGCTCGTCCGCTTGTACTGGGAATCGGTGAAGGATTGCTTGAGCACCATCTCGAGCCCGAGAATCGAACTTCCCTGTTCAAGGACGATCTGATCGAGCGGCGTAATCGGACGGTTCATATCCGCAATGATATAGCCGAGCACGGCTTCGGCGGAGATGATCGGATGGATATAGAGCGCGCTGCCTTCCTCCCCGTTCGTCTCCAGCAGGGGAGCGGGTTTGCGCTGTTTCTCGAATTTGCGGTGGATCGTCTCGAGATCAAGCTTCTGCCAGCGGGCGGAGTGCCGTACGGCATAGCTTGTGTTCTCCAAGGAATCCAAGAAAAGGAGGGGAAGTTTGGTTAGCTTGCCCATTTCCTTGACGATCCGCTCGGAGCCTTTGTTCTGCAGCGAGAGCCTCATGAACGAGGAATGGATCTCGTCGCGCCGTCTGAGCAGCGCATTCTGATTGTTCAGGTCGTTGAACAGCCTCGCGTTGACGAGAACGATGGACACTTGGTCGGCAAAGCTCTGCAGCAGCTGGAAGTCCATCGACGTAAACTGCTCATGCGTGCCGAATTGATTGAAAATGAGCACGCAGGCGACTTTGTTGTCCACGAAGATCGGTACCGCGATGACCGAATGCGTATCGTGAAAGCCGCCGGAGTAATACATATGGTGCAGATTCTGTTCCGAAGTGCTCGCTATGACTTCCTCATACACGTCCTTCGCCGTCTTAAACCACTTAGGCTTCCCGTCTTGGAACGTCTTGCCGACAATGCCTTCCCCGATCTGCAAAGTCATGTTGTTCACCGCATTGCGGTGCTTCCCCACAGAGGCTCTCGCCTTCAGCGCATGGACGCCTTCATCGTACATCCATAACGTACCGAGCACCTGCGACGGGAGGACCATCATCGCTTGCTGGAGGATGCTGCTTAAGAGATCATCCACATCCAGCTTGGAGGTCAAGCTGCGGATGCTGTCGATGACCTGGCGAAGAATATAGTGCTGCCGCTCGATCATCCAATCGGCGTAGATCGGATAGAGTCGCCATTCCAGTTCCCGATGGTGGGCTTCCGACCATTGCGAGCCATTGCCGAACATGCGGACGACCATAACGCAATCGTGCGCATACGTGAAGACATGATCGGCCAGCTCCTGCTTCCGCTTCAGGGCTTGGTCTCGTTGAATCATGGCAAGGCTCGGCGGAAGGGGCTCGTCCGGACCGCTTGCAAGGATGAGCCGGGTATCATGACCGCTGGGGAAAAACCAGATTTGATAATGTTCGGCTGAGAAATGCCGTGTCATATATTCGGATACCGCTGCTGTCTTGTCGATCGCTTTCACCTTCTCGATCTGTGGATATACATAACAAACTACTTCGAATTATAGTGAAATCCACATTGTATAAGCAAGCCGAATTCTTTATTCTAATTTTAATGTGACATAAATTACATCATGGAGGCAGAATACATGACAGAAGTGAGCACCAAAAAGCAGCGGAACCTATTATTGGCGCTTTTGTTCCTCGGCTGGTCCATCGGCAATTTTGACCGATACGTCATCAATTACGCCATCGTATTCATGGGGGAAGACCTAGGGTTAAGCGCCACGGCGACCGGCCTCGTACTGAGCAGCTTCTTCCTCGGTTATGCGATCATGCAGATTCCCGGGGGCATGCTCGCCGACCGATTCAATCCGCGATTCGTCATGATTGCCACGATCTTCACGTTATCCCTCTTCACGACCATGACGGCGGTTGCCTGGTCGGTAACTTCCTTAATCATCATTCGTTTTCTTTTCGGGCTTGGCGAAGGCAGCTTCTTCCCGACCGCTTCGAAGTTCATCACGGTCTCGTTCCCTGAGCAGGAACGAAGCAAGGCGCTTTCGGTCGTGCTATCCTCGGCCGGCATCATGAGCATCATAACGGCGCTCGCGGCGGGCGTTCTGCTGGAATCGTTCGGATGGCGCATCCTGTTCGTTTGCGCAGGGGTAGTGGGTCTGTTACTGGCCTTCATTTATCTCAAGCTATTAAAAATCGCTCCGGTCACCCCTTCCGCAAGTGCGGCTAAGACCGCTAGCCCGAAGCAGAAGGTACCGATGAAGCGGCTGCTGAAGAACCCGCTGCTATGGAAGCTGTTCTCCGCTTACTTCATGCTGTACTTCGTGAACTGGGGCTTGTCGTCGTGGATGCCGACCTATCTGAAGACCGTTCGGGAGCTGGATATGGCGACAATCGGCGTTCTTCATATCATTCCGGGCATTGCGACGATTATTGGCATCTATATTAGCGGGTTCTTGCAGGACAGGCTCAAGGTTGAACAGAGCAAGTGGACGGCGATCGGATTCATACTCGTCTCGGCCGTATTGTTATTCCTGATGTACGGCGCACCGTCCGTGGCGTTGTTCTTCACTTATCAGACGTTGATCGCCTTATTGCTTACTTTCGTCTTCGTCCTGATGCCGTCGATCGTCTTGAAAAAAGCGGCTCCCGAGGATGCCGGCTTCGTAGCCGGGTTCGTCAATACCGGCGGCCAGCTTGCGGGCTTCGTCGCGCCGACGGCAATCGGCATCGTCATCGACCAATCCAACGGCTCTTATATGACCACTTTTGCGCTAATGGCAGGCTGTGCGGTGCTTGGCGCGGTCGCATTCGGCACAATGAGCTTCAAGAATTCCGATGCTTCGCGCGGACCTTCCGAAATCGAACATGAGGTGATGACATGAATCCTGCAATCGCAGTTGAAATTAGCGAGCTAATCGAGAATAAGAAGAACACGTTTATCGGCGTAAGCGACCAGGTCTGGGAATATGCGGAGATCCGGTTCGAGGAATTCCTATCGGCGGAGCTGCTGTGCCGGACGCTGGAGGAGGAAGGGTTCCAGGTCGAACGCGAGGCGGGCGGCCTGGCGACGGGGTTCATCGGAAGTTACGGCAGCGGCGCGCCCGTAATCGCGATTCTCGGCGAATTCGATGCGCTGACAAGCTTAAGCCAGCAGGCTGGAGAAGCAGCCGAGAATCCTGTCGTACCGGGAGCGAACGGACATGGCTGCGGCCATAATTTGCTGGGCGCGGGTTCCCTTGCAGCTGCAGTCGCGGTGAAGGATTACATGCAGCGGCATGGGCTCTCCGGTACGGTCCGTTACTACGGATGTCCGGCGGAAGAGAGCGGTTCGGGCAAAGCTTTCATGGCGCGGGCCGGACTGTTCGATGACGTCGACGCGGCGTTCTGCTGGCATCCGGCCACCGTCAATGCCGTAGCCCACTTGTCGACGCTTGCCAATCTTCATGTGCAATTCACGTATAAGGGGATTAGCGCTCATGCCGCGGCAGCGCCCCATCTGGGCAGAAGCGCGCTGGATGCGGTCGAGCTGATGAACGTAGGGTCCAACTATTTGCGCGAGCATATCATCGACCAGGCCCGCATCCATTACGCGATTACGAATTCCGGGGGTCTTGCCCCCAATGTCGTGCAGGCGGAGGCGGAAGTGGACTACTTGATTCGCGCGCCGAAGGCTTCGCAGGTGCTGGAGCTGTTCGAACGGGTCAAAGATGTCGCACGGGGAGCGGCGCTCATGACCGGCACGACGATGACGTACCGGATCGAAGGCGGCGCTTCGAACCTGATCCCGAACGCTTCCTTGGAGCGGGTCATGCACGGATTCATGAAGGAACTCGAGCTTCCGCGCTACTCCGAAGAGGACGTGGCATATGCAGCGGCAATCTTCGAGACGATTCCGGCGGCAGACAAGCAGAGCGCGGCCATGCAGGTCGGCAAGGAAGCAGCCGCTATGCTGGAGCGCCGGCCGCTGGCAAGCTTCGTCGCCCCTTATCAAGAACGGCTCATGGTCATGCCCGCCTCGTCTGATGTCGGAGATGTGAGCTGGAACGTACCAACCGCCCAATGCGGAACGGTCACCTGGGCCTATGCGACTCCGCTGCATGCGTGGCAGACGGTCGCGCAAGGGAAGAGCTCCTACGCGCATCAAGGGATGCTGCTGGCAGGCAAGACCATTGCTTGTACCGCAATCGCTGCATTAACAGATGCCGATTTGATCGCGTCGGCTAAAGCGGAGCTTAAGGAAAGACTTGCCGGGGAATCGTATGTGTGCCCGATACCAGCGGATGTAAACCCGCCGAAGAAGGGCTAGCCGGAAGCAATCATAAGGAATATGTTGGAACAAGATACAAAAATAATGGTGTTGACGAACAGTAGGGTTCATGTTAAATTTTACATACTCTATTGAAATAGTAGGAATTAAAGTTCAGACGCTCACTAGTTAACTGGAGGCGTATGACATCGGCGGGTTGTGCCTGGTGTCATGCGCCTCTTTTTCGTGTGGCGTTCGAAGGCAAGACAAGATTCTAAGATCGCGAGAGGGGACGCGCATGGCAAGAGAGAGCGATTCAAGCCTGTTGGAATGGCCCGATTTGGCCTTTCACCATTACTGCCTGAAGGTGTATCGGCTGAATCGAGGCGTCTATAATACGATCGATCAGTGGTTGTTCGACCATGGATATCAGACGATCAGAGGCAGGCGGTCAATGATTCTAAGGTTTCTGGAGCATTACGCGAATCGGCTAGTCCGGGAAGATGACAAGACGCTGTCGTTCGGAAAAGGAAAACTGATCGTGGAATTGAGCCTGTTCACTGCACAGGCAAATACGGCTCAGGCCGATCTGCCGACAGCCAACTAACGGCGTCGAACGCATCGCATTCTATCATTCATTGAAGAGGAGCATGAACAATGGAATATCGTAAATTCGGCAGAACGGGACTGAAGGTATCGGCGATAAGTTTAGGCACGATGGCATTCGGCAGATGGATCGACGAGGAAGCATCGGCGGTCATTCTGGATCAAGCGCTGGACCAGGGCATCAATCTGGTCGATACGGCAAATGTATACGGCGCGGGAGAATCCGAACGGATCCTCGGCCGGTTGCTCAAGGAAAGACGCCACGATATCGTACTGGCCACGAAGGTGCATGGCCGGGTCGGCGAAGGCGTGAACGATGGGGGACAGAGCCGCTATCATATTTTTAAGGCCGTCGAGGACAGCTTGAAACGGTTGAATACCGACTACCTGGATCTGTATCAAGTGCACCGATTCGACCCTCACACGCCGCTGGAAGAAACGCTGCGCGCGCTCGACGATCTGGTTCGCCAAGGGAAGGTCCGCTATATCGGCGCTTCCAATTTCGCGGCCTGGCAGCTGGCCAAGGCGCATGGCGTCAGCGCCCTGCACGGCTTGGAGCGGTTCGAGAGCCTGCAGCCGGAATACAGCCTGATCTCCCGCGAGATCGAGCAGGAGATCATTCCGTTCGTGCAATCGGAACAAGTGGCCGTCATCGTCTACAGCCCTCTCGGCAGAGGCATTCTGTCCGGCAAGTATCGTGCCGGAGAGGCGGCGCCGAAGGATTCCCGCCTTGCCGCCGGCGAGCAGCGGCTCGAACAGCTGCTGGAGAAGAACGCGCTGGCCGTAGCCGAAGCGATCAAGCCGCTGGCGGAGGAGCGGGGCTTAACGCCAGCCCAGTTCGCGCTGTCTTGGGTGCTCAGCCGCCCTGGCATTACATCGGCGATTCTCGGCGCCTCCAAACCGCACCATATTGCGGAAGCGGCGGCAAGCTGGGATGTGCGTTTGACGGAATCGGAGCTTACGCAAGTTGACGAGGCGCTCTCGAAGCTTGCGCAAGGGAAGATCTCCGTGCTTCACTAACGGACAATTACTGGACAACTACATAGGAATCTACCTTTCGAAGGGGGATATCTTGGCAAGCATACGCGGCTGGATATCCCTGTTTTTTATTCGGAACGCACAAGATTGGAGGAGGTAAGGTGGCAGGCGTTCGCATTCAGCATTTGTATAAGCGTTACGGCAAGGGTCAACAAGCCGTCGTGTCGGATTTTCAACTGGATATTCAAGACAAGGAATTCATCGTGTTCGTCGGCCCGTCCGGCTGCGGCAAGTCGACCACGCTGCGGATGATCGCGGGGCTCGAGGACATCTCCGAAGGCGAGATTTATATCGACGATCAGCTGGTCAACAAGCTGCCGCCGAAGGACCGGGACATCTCGATGGTCTTCCAGAATTATGCGCTCTACCCGAACTTGAGCGTGTACGAGAATATTGCGTTCGGCCTGCGTATGCGCAAGCTGCCCAAGCATGAGATCGACCTGGCCGTCAAGCACGCGAGCCGTATACTGGAGATCGAGCCTTATCTGCAGCGTAAGCCGAAGGAGCTCTCCGGCGGACAACGCCAGCGGGTTGCCTTGGGACGGGCGATCGTCCGCAATCCGAAGCTGTTCTTGATGGATGAGCCGTTATCGAACCTGGACGCGAAGCTGCGGGTGACGATGCGAATGGAAATTACGAAGCTGCACAAGAAACTCGGCACGACGTTCATCTACGTGACGCATGACCAGGTGGAAGCGATGACCATGGCGGACCGGATCGTCGTCATGAAAGGCGGCATCATCCAGCAGTGCGATACGCCTGAACTCGTCTATTCCAAGCCTGCGAATCTATTCGTCGCGGGGTTCATCGGATCGCCGCCGATCAATTTCATCCACGGCCGCATCGCCCAGACGCCGCAAGGCCGGTTGGAGTTCCAGACCAACCGGTTCCAGATCAGGCTGAACGAGACGGCAGAGGATATTTTGCGCCACAATAACCAAGTAAATAAGTCCATAATACTTGGTATTAGACCGGAGAACGTGAAACTCGAAGGTTTATATTCCGAGACGATCATCACCGGCATCTACAAAAATAATGAGCTGATGGGCGCCGACCGGTTCCTCTATTTGGACATCGGTCAAGAGAAGCCGCTGATCGCCCGCGTCGATCCGGATAACCGGTTCAACGAGGATGACAAGGTCAAGGTCGAGCTGGACCTGTCCAAGGCGCACTTCTTCCACAAGGAAACCGGGGAGCGACTAAGGGAGTAGGCCCGCATCGGAAGCGAAGGAGGGAGGAGAGTTCGCTTGTCATGACAACGAAAAAGAAATGGCTATTGAGCACCGGCATCGTCCTCATCGCGGTAGCGCTGCTCGTATCTTGGCGCTCCGGCGATACGAATCTGGAGGCAGCGGCGAAATCGGTACGATTCGACGATCTTGACTCTGCCTTCGAATACGAAGAAGACCCTTATTATAGCGAAGTGCTCGCAGGGTGGCGGGAACAAGGGATTCCCGGCGCTGCCAAGACCGTGAGCATCGATGCTGCCTCAGCTTCGAAAGTATCCGATCCGGCTTCGATTCGGACCGGCAGCTATGAAGGAAAGTCCGGGGTCCTGATCTGGAAGACGGCTTCGGAAGGCTGGGTCGAATACGAGGTGCAAGTCCCGGAGAGCGCCTTGTACGAAATTCATGTTGCTTATAACCCGATTAAGGATGAAGGCCGGAAAGCCCCCATTCAATGGGATGTCGCAATCGATGGCAAACGGCCGTTCCGGGAAGCGTCGGCGGTCGCCTTGTATCGGCTATGGGAAGACGTTAAGCCTATCGTGACCAATAGCGATGGCGACGAGATACGGCCGCGGTCCATCGATGTATCGTCGTGGAGCGTGAAACCGCTCGTCGATTCCGGCGGGGCCTATTCGGAACCGTTGCAATGGTACCTGCCTCAAGGCGTACATACGATTCGGCTGCAAGGCCATGAATCGCTCGCTATCGAGCGGATTCTGCTTGCGCCGAGCACGACTGTCGCAAGTTACGAAGACGTATCCGTGAAGCAGGCAACCATTCCGGAAGTCGATGGAGACGTCATCACGCTGCAAGCGGAGGCGTTCGCCTATAAGAACGATCCGGCAATCAAGCTGTTCTCCGACAAGAATGACCGCACGCAGCCCCGCTACGCGGGAAGAATCAAATACAACACCGTCGGAGGCTTGCGCTGGCTCGAGCAGAATCAGGAGATTACCTGGTCGTTTGACGTACCGAAGAGCGGCTTGTATAAGCTAGGTTTCCGGGCTTTGCAGAACACGATCGCGCAGAAAACGTCCTTCCGGACGGTCAAGATCGATGGCCAGGTGCCATACGAAGAACTGCAAGCTTACGGATTCCCCTATGACGCGAGCTGGCAGGGCGTAATCCTGGAGAATGCCGACGATCAGCCTTATCTCGTCAATTTGACGGAAGGGAAGCACACGCTGTCGCTTGCCGTCACGCTTGCGCCGGTCAAGTCGATCCTGATCGACCTGGAGAAAACCAATGCCCATCTCGATGCGATCGATTGGGAACTTCGGACGGTGACCGGAGCTAACAGCAAGAAGACGATCGACCGGAATCGCACATGGGATATGGAGGTCGACTTCCCGGGGCTGACGGATCGGATGGCGCTTGCGGCCGATGCGATGGAGGCGCTCGCCGAGCGGGTAGCTGCCGCGAACGGCAACAAGGACTCAATCAGCCAAGGCTTAGGAACCTCGGCGAAGGATCTGAGATCCCTGCTGAGCAAGCCGGAGGAAATCCCGTACAACGTGGATGAAATCTCCTCGATGCGGGAGAAGTTCGGCACGTTCATCGATACGCTGATGAAACAATCGCTCCAGCTTGACGAGGTGTACATTATTCCGGCGCAGGGGGAGACGCCTGAGATGGAAGCCGGGTATGTCGCCGGTCTGTGGGGCAGCGTCCAGAACTTTGCCTACTCCTTCGACACGCGGGACAGCTTACGCAAGCTGGACGATACGAAGCTGAATATCTGGGTGCAGCGCGGCCGCGACTACGTCGATCAGCTGCAGCAGCTGGCCGACGAATCGTTCACGCCGGAGACGGGCATCGAGGTCAAAGTCAATTTGCTGCCGAATCCGGAGCTCTTGCTCATGTCGAACGCCGCCGGCGTTCAGCCTGACATCGCCCTTGGCTTGACCCAGGATTTGCCGGTCAATTATGCGATGCGCGGTTCCCTCGTCGACCTGATGAAATTCGAAGATTTCGACGAGCTCTATCCGAGATTCAGTCCCGGTTCGTGGCTTCCTCTCTATTATAACGACGGTTATTACGGCGTGCCGGAGACGCAGTCGTTCCAGGTGCTCTATTACCGGAAAGATATTCTGACGAGGCTGGGAGCCGACATTCCCGATACGTGGGAGGACGTATATGACCTGCTGCCGCTGCTGCAGCAGAACCTGATGAATTTCTACGTCAATCCGAAGGAATTCACGGCCTACTTCTACCAGCACGGGGTCGAATTCTTCGAGCCCGGCGGCGTGAAATCGGGACTCGATACGCCTGAAGCCTACGAGGCGTTCAAACAGTGGACCGATTTGTTCAATACGTATGCGATCGATCGCGAAGTGCCGAGCTTCTACCAGCATTTCCGGAACGGAACGATGCCGATCGGCATCTCCGACTACAACATGTACGTGCAGCTGGCGGCGGCCGCGCCGGAACTGAACGGAAGATGGGGCATTGCGCTGCTCCCGGGCGTCCAGCAATCGGACGGCACGATCAGCCGCTGGGCAGGCGGCGGCCAGCGTACCGGCGTCATCTTCGAGAAGTCGAAGAAGCAAGAGGAGGCGTGGCAGTTCCTGAAGTGGTGGCTGTCTACCGAGACGCAGGAGCAATACGGCTCGGATCTGGAGGCCATGAACGGCGTCGCGTTCCGCTGGAACACGTCGAACGTGGAGGCGTTCCAGCGCCTGCCGTGGAAACGGGAGGATGCGGAAGTCATTCTGGAGCAGTGGAAATGGTACAAGGATATTCCGAACGTGCCGGGCGGCTATTTCCTCGACCGCGAACTGAACAATGCCTGGGTCCGCTCCGTCGTGGGCGCGGCGAACTATATGTCATCGCTCGAGCAGGCGGTGCGGGACATTAACCGCGAGCTGCTGCGCAAACAGCAGGAATTCGGATTTATCGACACTACGGGCAAGCAGGTGAAGGCATTGGATGTGCCTGTCGTGAACCGGCCTTGGGAAGGGATGGATGAAATTGTTGAGTAAGCTGTGGGCGTATCGGAGCTCGTATCTGTTCATTGCGCCTTTCGTCATCTGCTTTGCGCTGTTCATCGTCATCCCGATCATCGCCGCCGTCGGCTTAAGCTTCACGTATTACAACGGGATCGAGAAGCCGCGCTTCATCGGATGGAGCAACTTTCAATACCTGATCTCCCAGGATCTGCTCTTCCTGAAATACGCGCTGTCCAATACGTTCAAATTCGCCGTGATCGTCGGTCCCGGCGGCTATGCCGCTTCGTTCCTCCTCGCGTGGCTTATATCCAGGCTGCGCGGGGGCGTCCGCAAATGGGTGGCGCTGGCGATGTATACGCCGTCGCTGACGATCGGCATCGCGATGACGATCATCTGGCTGCCGCTGCTCTCGGGCGACCGAATCGGTTACTTGAACAGCCTGCTGCTGAAGATCAGCTTCATCGACGTGCCGAAGCTATGGGTGACGGACCCCGATCTGCTCATGAATTCGATGATCGCGGTGACGTTATGGTCCAGCATGGGGGTCGGGTTCCTCGCCATGCTGGCCGGCATTCTGAATGTGGACACGACGCTGTATGAAGCCGGCAAGATCGACGGGATCAAGAACAGCTTTCAAGAGCTGTGGTATATCACGATTCCGTCCATGAAACCGCAGATGCTGTTCGGGGCGGTCATGGCCATCGTGACCACGTTCAAGACAGGAGCGATCGGGGTGGAATTGTCGGGACAGAACCCGACCCCCGAGTATGCCGGCCATCTGATCGTCAATCATATCAACGATTACGGATTCATCCGGTTCGAGATGGGATATGCCGCCGCAATCTCGGTGTTCCTGCTCCTCGTCATGTACGGGGCCAACAAGCTAAGCTTCAGCTTGTTCAATTCGAACGACGAATAACGTTTGCGTCATCTTGATGCAAAGGAGGTGCAATCCGCTGAAACCGTCCGGTCTTGCAGTGAAATTCGGCTTTAACGCGATCATGATCGTATTGTCGCTGCTGATGATTCTGCCGATTATTTATATTTTCAACCATGCCTTCAAGCCTTACCACGAGCTGTTCATCTATCCGCCCCGGTTCTTCGTGCAAGAGCCGAACGTGCAGAATTTCGTGGAGCTATTCTGGGTGACGGCCAATTCGATCGTTCCCGCCTCCCGGTACTTGTTCAACAGCGTATTGATTTCGGTTCTAAGCGTCATCGGCGTTACGCTGGTCAGCGCATTATGCGCTTACCCGCTGTCGAAGCATCCGTTCCCGGGCCGAAATCTGCTGTTCGCCACCATTATTTTGATGCTCATGTTCACGCCGGAGATTATCCAGATTCCCCGTTACCTGGTCGTTAGCAACCTGGGGATCATGAATACCTATTGGGGGCATCTGCTTCCGGTACTGGCTGCTCCGGTCGGCGTGTTCCTGCTGAAGCAGTTCATCGACCAGATTCCGGATGCCTTGATCGAAGCGTCGAAAATCGATGGCGCGAATGAAGTCATTACGTTCCTCCGCGTCATTATCCCGATGTGCATGCCGGCGATCGCGACCGTGGCCATCCTGGCCTTCCAGAACTCCTGGGGCAACGTGGAGACGTCGGCGTTGTTCATGCAAGACGACGAGATGAAGAATTTCCCGTTCTTCCTGTCGACCTTGACGAACAACCTGGCCAACAACGTCGCCCGCCAGGGAGCCGCCGCCGTCGCGGCGCTCATCATGCTCGTGCCGAATTTAATTATCTTCATCATTCTTCAAAGCAAGGTCATCTCTACGATGGCGCATTCCGGAATCAAATAAATGGGGGGAGACGCGTGAACAACAGAAGACTGTGGATGCTTCCCGCCTTATTCCTCTTGCTTGCCGCGACGAACCTCGTCTTGCCGAGCGCTCGGATTGCCGCCTCGCAGCTGCCTTACGATACCTATTATAAGGACGGATTCGGACAGCTGGTGAGGACGCAGGCGGCATACGTGCCGGCAAGCGTGATCGGACAAGATGCGCTGCTGTCGCCCGATGCGGCAGCCTTGCAGGGCGGAGAAGCGAAGGCCCGGGCGCTGAATCAACCGAAGGACCTGTTCGTCGACGAGCGCGACCATATCTACATCGCCGATACGGGGAACAACCGCATCGTCCATCTCGACGCCAACGGCAGCCTCGTCCAGGTGCTGACGGTTGCGGAAAGTCCGCTTAAGAAGCCAAGCGGCGTATTCGTCGATAAGCAAGGGGATATCTATATCGCGGATACCGGCAATAACCGCGTCGTTCGATTGGATGCGGACGGCAAGCTGCTGAAAGTATTCGGCCGGCCCGAATCAAGTTACCTGCCAGCCTCGTTCAAATACGATCCGATCAACCTCGTCGTCGACAAGAGGGGCTTCCTCTACGTGACGACGCTCGGGGCGTATCAGGGCCTCGTACAGCTGGATCCGGAGGGGAAATTCATCGGGTTCTTCGGTCCGAACAAGGTAGCGTTCTCCGTCTTCGACGCGTTCAAGCGCTTCGTGTATACGCGGGAGATGTATCAGCGGGAGCTGAAGAAGCTGCCGGGCGCGATCGCCAATGCGACGATCGATCGGGACGGATTCGTCTATACGGTAACCAAGGAGATCGAGACCGACCAGATCAAGAAGCTGAATATTGCGGGATTGGATCAATTGGCCGGCAAGAGCGATTTTGCTGCGCTGCAGGCCAACCGTTCCTACGGAGAAGTGCTTCATTGGCAGCGCGACATGAGTCCGCAGCTGAATGACGTCACCGTCGACGCTTCCGGCAATATTACGGTGGTGGATTCGATCTGGAATACGGTCAGCCAATACGACCTGAACGGCAATCTGCTGTTCTTCTGGAGCAGCGATGTCATCACGGCCACTTCGAAGACGGGCGTCGTGAAGACGCCGGCGGCGATAGCCGGCAACTCCAAAGGCGAACTGCTCGTCCTGGACGGTACCAATAACTTGATCCAGGTGCTCCGCCTGTCCGCCTTCGGCAAGCTCGTGCACGACGCGAACGCCTTGACGCAGGAAGGACGGTACGAAGAGAGCGAGCCGTTATGGAACGAAGTCAGACGACAGAATGCGCAGTACACACCGGCGATTATCGGGCTGGCCAAAGCCGCCTACAAACAAGAGGATTTCGAACGCGCGCAGCAATTGTTCTACGAAGCGGGCGTCACGGGCGGCTATTCCGAATCATTCTGGCAGAACCGGCTCGAATGGTTCCAACGCAACTTCGGCTTGCTCATGAATATCGTAATCGCGGCAAGTCTCGCGTTTATTATCGGCAGGAAATTGAAGCCCCGCCTTCAAGCGGGCGCGCGCCTGCGGCTGCCGGCCATCGGGCCGCAATCGTTCACGGGCAGGCTATCCCATCTACTCGTCCTGGTGAAGCACCCGATCGACGGCTTCTATGCGATCCGCTACGAGGGCAAGGCTAGTCTGGCCAGCAGTCTGGTCATTCTGACCGGCGCCGTGGCTTCCTTCGGTTACATGGAAGCAAGCACCAGTTTCGTCTTCAATCCGAAAGTGCAGATCGGCGTCGACCTGATTCCGATTACGGTTCAATTCCTAGGCATCTGGCTGGGATGGGTTATCTCCAATTATTTGATCAGTTCGCTGCTGCGCGGGGAGGGCCGCTTCAGGGACGTGTTCTACAGCAGTTCCTACGCCCTATTTCCGATTATACTCATTGGAATACCGGTAACTTTGCTGTCCAAGGCGATGACGCTTAACGAGTTGTCCATCTACAATTTCCTTAAGCTAGCCATTGCCATATGGATCGCGCTGCTGTTCGTATGGATGGTGCAGGGCATTCATAACTATACCTTCATCGAAGCGGTCTTCATCATTGCGTTGTCGCTGCTCGCGCTCACGATCATCGTCATTCTGATCTTCATCCTGATCGCCCTGAGCAACGAGCTGGTCAACTTCATCAATTCCTTGTACCAGGAGGTGATTATCCGATGACGAAGCGCAAGTGGAACGGCTGGCTGCTAGTCCGATTGGCATTCTCCGCCGTCGTGCTCGTGATCACGGGATGGATTGCCTATCTGGTCTGGGATCCTTCGGGCAGCGGGCAGGAGGGCACGGCCTCCGCCGCTTCCTTGTTCGATACGGCAGGCCAATCGCCTTACAAGGCGGGGCTGCCCAGTGAACAGGGGTTCAAGGTATTCGCGGAGACGAATAGTCTCCAGCTGCTCGTCGATGAGACGACCGCCCATTTTCAAGTGGTCCAGAAGGCAACGGGCAACGTATGGCGCTCCTATCCGAACCCCGCGAACTGGAAGGACGAGAAGATCTCGGGCGCCTGGAAGAACAATCTCGCCTCGCCGATCGTGGTCGAGTATGTCAACGCCAAGAACTACAAGTCGTCCTCCGTGACGAACGGCCTCGTCGAGAATCAAGGCTATCTGGAAGATTTCAAGCAGAAGGACAATGGCTTCACCGTTACCTTCGCATTCCCGAAAATTCAATTCAAGATCCCGGTTGAGGTCACGCTGCGCGAGGATTACGTGGAGACCCGGCTGATCGACTCCGGCATCGTCGAAGGGGAGCTTAGCTTGCTGAACGTGAAACTGTATCCGTTGTTCGGCTCGGAGCCTTCTACCGGCCAAGAGGGGTATATTCTGCTTCCCGACGGGTCCGGTTCGCTCATTCAGTTCCAGAGCGACCGCACGATGCCGCAACTGACTTACAATGAGAGCGTCTATGGTCCGGACTTGTCCTACTATAACGAATATACCGATAGGCAACGGATCGCGATGCCGGTATACGGCATGAAGTCGGGCGAGCAGGCTTTCCTGGCGATCATCGCCGAGGGCGAGTCTTACGCGAACGTCTACGCGGCTCCGGCCGGCTCTGTCGGCATCTCCAACTGGGTGACCAGCGAGTGGCAGTACCGCAAACGGTTCTTCCAGAGCGTCAGCAAGAGCTCGGGCGAAGGCTTCTATACTTACAGCGGCGACCGGTTCGTCTCGGACAGCCGGGCAACGCGCTACTATTTGCTGGGTCCGGAGAAGAGCAATTACGCCGGGATGGCCGAGGTTTACCGCAATTATCTCATCGGGGAGAAGGGCGTCACGCCGATCAAGTCGGTCAAGCCCGAGATTCCGCTCTATGTCGATCTGGTCGGGGCCGATATCGAGAAAGGGTTGTTCTTCGATTCGTACTTGAAAGCGACGACGACGGACGAGGCCGAATCCGTCGTGCGCCAGATCCATGAACGCGGCATCGGGCATATGCAGATCCATTACGCGGGCTGGCAGCAGGACGGTTACAGCACGCACGGCGGCTATTTGCCTGTCGATAAGCGGCTGGGCGGCAACCAAGGGATGAAGGATTTCATCGCCTATGCGCACTCGCTCGATATTCCGGTCTATCTGACGGCGGATTATACGCTGAATACGAATGGCGACGACGGTTTCTGGTGGCGAAGGGACGGATTGCGCAATCTGGCGGGTACGGTGCTCGAGGAGCAGCTGAATCCGGACCAGGATGCGAGTACGTACGTCAGTCCGAAATTTTACCGGAAGGTGATCGCCTCCGATCTCGATGCGTACAAGGCGCTGGGCGCCGACGGCATCGATTACGAGGGCGGGATCGCCCAAGAGGTGATTACCGACTTCAATTCCCGCTATTCGGCGAGCCGAGCAGACGTCGTGCAGATTCAACGCGATATTCTGCAGCAGTCCCATGAGACGCTTGGCTCTGTCGTTGCGAGCAACGCCAACTTCTATGCACTGGATAAGCTCGATCATGTCCACCGGCTGACCGGCGATTACTCGTACGACGTGTTCGTGACGGAGCCGATTCCTTTTGCCCAGATCGTGCTGCACGGCCTGAAGACGTATACGCTCGAATGGTCGAACGTGCGCGACGAATGGGACGACGAATTCCTGCGGATGATCGAGTTCGGCGCCTATCCGGCTTATGTGTTGACCGGGGAGCAGGCGGAGAATCTACGCAGGTCGTACTCGGTCTGGTATTACAGCATGAACGTCAAGGATTGGCTCGACCGGATCGAGGAGGAGTACGCGCAAGCCAACGAGGCGCTCGCTCCCGTGCAAGACCGCTTCATCACCGATCACCGGACGCTGGCGGAAGGCGTGAAGGAGACCGTGTACGGCGGGGACTACCGGATTATCGTCAACTACAACGAGACGGCCTATGTGCAGGACGGACTTACGGTGCCGGCCAACAACTTCATCGTCGTCAAAGGAGGCGCTTAAGGGATGAAATTTACCCGCAGGCTGGAAGCCCAAACCTTGCGCAAGTTGGAAGGCTCCTTGTTCATCGCGCCTTGGGTGATCGGCTTCCTCACCTTTGTCGCGTTCCCGCTCGGCTTCTCGCTTTATATGAGCTTTCATCAGGTCAAAATTACCGTGAGCAGCGTCAATTATACGTTCATCGGGTTCCAGCATTACCGGGAAATCTTGATCGCGAACGGCAGTCTGCTCTATGAGCAGCTGTTCCCGTTCCTGCGGGAATCGGCGATGATGATTCCGATCATTCTCGTCTTCTCCTTGCTGGTGGCGATTCTGCTCAATCTGCGGTTCCCGGGCCGCACGCTGTTCCGGGTCATTTTCTTCCTGCCCGTCATCTTCTCGTCCGGCCAGATCGTGCAGGAGTTCATCGCGCAGGGCGAAGGCTCGCTCAGCATCATGGAGACGCTGCGCATCGATTATTATTTGCGGGAGTATGTGCCGGGCGCTTGGGCGGCGCCGATTCAGAAGGTCATGGAGTCGTTCGTGCTCGTCCTGTGGTATTCGGGCGTTCAGATCTTGATCTTCCTCGCGGGACGGCAGACGCTGCCCGCAGCGGTCTATGAGGCTTCGCGAATCGATGGCTCCGGGCCGTGGAATACCTTTTGGAAGATTACGCTGCCGGGTCTGGTGCCGTATATTTTCCTCAATTTGATGTACACGGTCGTCGACCTGTTCACCTTCCCGTCCAACCCGATCGTCAGCATGGTCAATACGACGAACTACGGCAGTTCCAGCGCCTTGGCCTGGATTTATTTCTCGATCATCTTAACGTTCGTGCTCCTTACGCTAGGGCTCTACAGCAGAGTCGACAAGTCGCTCTCGGGCAGCCGTTCGTAACGAAAGGAGGAGCGACTTTATGAAAATCGTGGAGCGTGGGAATGAGCTGGCGACAAGGCTGTACGGGGACCGCAAGCTGCGCGGCAATCTGGAACTGCTGCGTTATCGCGTCCTTGGCGCGGAGATCGATAAAGGTCTGCTGTTCAAAGCCGTCGTCTATTTCATTCTCATCAATGTCGCCTTTATTTATATTAAACCGATCCTGTATATGGTGACGACGATGGTGAAGGACGCGAAGAATATCCTCGATCCATCCGTCATCTGGGTGCCGCGCTCGCTCTATTGGGGTCATCTGCAAGAAGCAAGCGAGATGCTAAATTATGGCCGGAGCTTCCTGATCAGCGTGTCTCTCGCCTCGTCCGTCGCCGTCCTGCAGGTCGTCTCATGCGCGATCGCGGGCTATGCGTTCGCAAGGCTGGACTTTCCGTTCAAGAAACTGTGGGGAGCGCTCTTGCTCTTCACGTTCATCATGCCGCCGCAGATTACGATCCTGCCGTCGATCATGCTCTTCAAGAGCTTCGGCTGGCTGAACACGTTCCTGCCGATGGTCGTTCCCGCTCTCTTCGGCCATGGGCTGAAGGGCGCCTTGTTCGTTATCATTTACCGGTCCTTCTATTCGACGCTGCCGAAGGAGCTCGACGAAGCGGCCAGGATGGACGGAGCGGGGCCGTTCCGCATGTTTTTCCGCGTCATGTTCCCGATCGCCCGTTCGGCGACGGTCGTCGTCGTGCTGTTCTCCTTCGTATGGAACTGGAACGACTTCTACTTCCCGTCGCTCTACATGTTCACGGCGGAGAACGTGCCGCTCTCGATTACGCTCGCTCGGATGGCCGGCGAGATGAAGCTTGCCGAAGGAGCGGGCGAAATCACGGTCTATGCGGAGGCGATCAAGATGGCCGCCTCGTTCCTGATCATCATGCCGCTCCTGGTCGTCTATCTCTTCGCGCAGCGATGGTTCATCGAAGGCGTCGAACGATCGGGTCTCGTCGAGTAGGCGGACATGCATGGCTAACGAAAAAATAGGCAGTAAGGTATTGACACTTTTAGTGTATCGGTGGTAACTTCTTAATCAATACGATATATCGCATTAAGTTCATAGGAATTATAGGTTATAATCAACCGGATAGCCGGAGATTGCCTTTAGGGGCAGCTCCGGCTATTTTTTGTTGTCTGAAAACAGGAGGGGAACGTGAATGAGTCAACAGGAACGTAAGCTTCACCTGAATGCATTTCTCGCCGCTACGGGACATCATGAAGCTTCTTGGCGGCATGCTGACACGCATCCGGAGAGGGCGGTAGACATCAATCACTATTTGCGTCTTGCCCGGATCGCGGAGCGTGGCCTGCTGGATTCGGTCTTCCTCGCTGACGGCTACTGGGCCCACGCGGGGACGCTCGAGCCATTCACGCTGCTGTCGGCGCTGGCCGCGGCAACGAAGCATATCGGGCTGATCGCGACGGTCGAGACGACGTATAACCAGCCGTTCCATGTCGCAAGGAAATTCGCTTCGCTCGACCATATCAGCAAAGGCCGGGCCGGCTGGAACATCGTAACGGGTGCGGGACCCGCCGCTGCGCAATTCAGCCGCGAGCAGCATCCGGAACATCACAAGCGTTATGAATCGGCCGAAGAGTTCGTCGAGATCGTGAAGCGGCTGTGGGACAGCTGGGACGATGACGCCGTCCGCAACGATAAGCACAGCGGCGTCCTGTACGACGAATCGAAAATTCATAAGATCGATTGGAGCAGCGCGAATTATGCGGTGAAGGGTCCGCTGAATATCGCAAGGCCGGTGCAAGGTTATCCCGTGCTGGTGCAAGCCGGTTCCTCGGAGACGGGGAAGGAATTCGCCGCCAAGTTCGCCGAGGTGATCTTCACCGCGCAGCTGACGATCGAAGAGGCGCGCGACTTCTACCGCGACGTGAAGTCCAGGCTGCCGAAGTACGGCCGCACGCTGGCGCAATTGCAAATTCTGCCGGGCTTAAGCCCGATCCTGGCGGATACGGAAGCCGAAGCCCGCGAACTCGAGCAAGAGCTGTTCGAGCTCATCGACAAGAAAGGAGCCATCCAGCGCTTGTCGTCCCGGCTTGGCGTCGACTTGAGCAACCATCCGCTGGATGAACCGCTCACGCTTGAAGGCATCCAATCGGCCGACGAGGTCAGCGGGATGAAAAGCCGGCATAAGCTCATCGTCGATCTGATCGAGCGGGAGCAGCCGACGCTTAGGCAGGTCATCAATACTTTGGCCGGGGCGCGCGGACATTTCACCTTCACCGGCACGCCGCTGCAGCTGGCCGATACGATCGAGCAATGGTTCCAGACGGGAGCGGCCGACGGATTCAACATTATGCCGCAGATCTATCCGAGCGGTCTGGAAACGTTCGTGGATAAAGTCATTCCTGAACTGCAAAATCGCGGCTTGTTCCGCACCGAATACGAGGATACGACGCTGCGCGGCAAGCTCGGTCTGGCACGGCCGTCGAGTATCCGGCATAGCAGCCAATTTAATGAAGAGGTGGTTATCTAAATGAGCAAATCCGATCGCAAGGTTCACTTGAACGTGTTTCTCCGCGCAACGGGCCATCATGCAGGCGCGTGGCGCCACCCGGACTCGCATCCGGAGCTGGAGCTCGACATCGAATACCTCGGGAAGCTGGCCCAGATCGCCGAGCGCGGGAAGCTGGATTCCGTCTTCTTGGCGGACGGATACGCAGGGGGCGGCAGCAAGCTGGAGCCGTTCACGCTGCTATCGGCATTAGCTACCGTAACGAAGCATATCGGCTTGATCGCGACCGTCGGCACCGTGTATAACGAGCCGTTCCACGTGGCGCGGCAATTCGCTTCGCTGGATTATATCAGCAGCGGACGCGCAGGTTGGAACATCGTGACCGGCGCCGGTTCGGCGGCGCACAACTTCAGCCGCGACGAGCATCCGGAGCATGCGGTGCGATACGAGACGGGCGAGGAGTTCGTCGAAGTGGTGAAACAGCTGTGGGACAGCTGGGAGGACGATGCGCTCGTATTCGACAAGCAAGGCGGCAAGCTGGTCGATGCGAACAAAGTGCACGAGATCAATTTCAAAGGCCATACCTATTCCGTTCAAGGGCCGCTGAACATTCCGCGCCCTCCGCAAGGCTATCCGGTCCTCGTCCAAGCAGGCTCCTCGGAGCAGGGCAAAGAGCTTGCGGCGAAGACGGCGGAGGTCATTTTCACGGCGCAGCAGACGTTCGACGCCGGACGCGAATTCTACGCCGACGTGAAAGGCAGGCTGGCCAAATACGGCAGAACGGCCGACGAGCTAGTCATTCTGCCAGGGCTTGCGCCGATCGTCGCGGACACCGAAGCCGAAGCCCGCGATATCGAAGAGGAGCTGCATAGCTACGTCGACACGCGCAAGGCGCTCGAGAACCTGTCGGAGCGCTTCACGGTCAACTTGAACGATTACGATCTGGACGATCCGGTCCCGCTCGACAAGGCCAAACCGGCCGAAGAGTTCAACGGCATCCGCAGCCGCCAAGAGGTCATTATCGACGCCGCGCGCCGCGAGAACTTCACGATTCGCCAGCTGCTCTACCGCAGCAACGGCGGCCATGGCCATATTACGTTCACCGGCTCCGTCCTGCAGACGGCCGATCTGATCGAGAAGTGGTTCACGAACCATGCCGCGGACGGCTTCAACGTCCTGCCGCAGCTCTTCCCGACCGGACTTGAGACGTTCGTGGACAAAGTCATACCGGAATTGCAGAACCGCGGCTTGTTCCGCACGGAATATGAGGGCACGACGCTGCGAGAAAGTCTGGGACTGAAGCGTCCGGCTAACGTTCGTTTCCTGCAGGGCAAGAGCAGCTAATTACAACATGTTAGAGAGGGGTCATTCCAGATGACAATCAAATTAAAATCCACATTGGCCGTCCTGGCGCTAAGCACGGCGCTGACTGCATGCTCGAGCGGAGGCAATGAGCCGGCGGCTTCATCCGGCTCGGGCGAGACCGCATCGGGTTCGGGCACGGAAGCAGCCGCAACGAACCAAGCGGGTTCAGCGGGCGGCGACTTCAAGAAGCTCGGCGACGAACCTTTGAAACTGACGTTATACAGCACGGGAGCCACGTTTACGGACGTCGAATTCGAAGCGATGATCGCGGGGCCGATCCATGCGAAATATCCGAACGTCACGATCGAACGGATTACGCCGGCGGCCACGACGACGCCCGAAGAAGTGCTCTCGACGCATGTGCCGGATATCATCTTCGGCAGCGTGCAGCAGCGCGTCATTCGGACCGGCGTGTATCAAGATCTGCGCGATCTCATCAAGAAGCATAATTTCGACCTGAGCCGGCTGAAGCCGGTCGGGATCAATTACATAACGGAAATCACGAAAGGGGAAGGCGACGCGATTCTCGCGCTCCCGTTCAACATCAACCAGCACATCATGTATTACAACAAGGACATCTTCGATAAGTTCGGCGTTCCTTACCCGACGGAGAAGCAGTTGACGTGGGACGAAGCGATCGAGCTCGGCACGCAGCTGACTCGCACGGAGAACGGCGTAAACTACGTCGGCCTGGTCGTGGATAACTTGACCGGACTTTCCAAGTCGCTGGGCCTCCCGTACTTGGACCGCGAGACGGGGCAAGCCGCGCTCGATACGCCGGAGTGGCTGCGCGTATTCGAGACGGCGAAGAAGCTGTACGAGATACCGGGATACGTGACGCCTGACGGGACATGGGATTGGACGCGGGACCACTTCATGAAAGACCAGAATATCGCGATGCGCGTCGCTTGGCTCGCGAACATGGTCGGTCCGCTCGAGGAATTGCGCCAACAAGGCGTGGAGTTCAACTGGGATATCGCGCCGGCGCCGAATTTCGAGGATCAGCTCGGCAAGACGCGCGAAGCGCAGATCCATTCGATCGCCATCAACAGCCAAAGCCCGCATCAGGACGAAGCATTCCAGGTCATCGCGGAGATATTGTCGGATGACGGTCAGCGAATCATCGCGAAGAACGGCCGCGTACCGGCCATTATTAATCCGGAACTGGAGAAGGACTACGGCGCGGACATCCCGGTGCTGCAAGGAAAAACGGTGCAGAACGTGTTCATCGGAGAGCCGCTGCAAGAGCACTATATCCACCCGTACGAGTCAGAAATCTCGAAGCATTTGAAAACGGCGGCCGAAGATCTGGCGGTGGGAGGACTTGACGTCAACTCGGCGATCCGCAAGGCGACCGATGCGATCAATAAAGACGTGGAGACGCTGAAGACGACGATCGGCCAGTAACACGATAGCTATAGCAGGAGGGTAAGAACGATGAGCCATAGCCAAAGAAAGCTTCATCTCAACGCATTCTTATACGGGACCGGCCACCATGAGGCATCATGGCGGCTTCCCGAAACTTCGCCGGAACGCAATCTCGATTTCGAGCACGTGCTGAACATCGTGCAGACGGCTGAACGTGGCTTGATGGACTCCGTCTTTCTTGCCGACGGATATGTGGGCCGCTCCAACAAACTGGAGCCGTTCACGCAGCTCGCGGCGTTGGCGAGCCGAACCAAACATATCGGGCTGATCGCCACGGTGGGCACGACGTATAACGAACCGTTCCATGTCGCGCGCAAATTCGCCTCGCTCGATCATATTAGCAAGGGGCGCGCAGGCTGGAATATCGTGACGGGATCCGGATCGGCGGCGCACAATTTCGGCAGGGACGAACACCCCGAGCATGCCCTCCGTTACGAGGAAGCCGATGAGTTCGTGGAAGTAACCAAGCAGCTGTGGGACAGCTGGGAAGACGACGCCGTGATCAACGACAAGAGCGCCGGAACCCGCATCGTCGGCAGCAAGGTCCATACGATCGATTACGAAGGCAAGCATTACAACGTCAAGGGCCCGCTGAGCATCGCGCGGCCGCCGCAAGGCTATCCCGTGCTGGTCCAAGCGGGTTCCTCCGAGACGGGGAAGGAATTCGCGGCCAAAGTCGCCGAGGCGATCTTCACGGCGCACCAGAGCATCGGCAGCGCGCAAGCTTTCTATCAGGACGTGAAATCGAGATTGGCCAAATACGGCCGGACGCCGGATCAGCTGAAAATTCTGCCGGGCGTCAGCCCGATCATCGCGGATACGGTAGCCGAAGCGAAGGAAATAGAGAACCAGCTGTTCGAGTACATCAACAAAGACGGCGCGGTCAAACGGCTCTCCGAACGGCTCGGCATCGACCTGTCCGATCATCCTCTCGATGAACCGATAACGCTCGACGGCGCCCGCAGCACAGACGAGGTGAACGGCAACAAAAGCCGCCATCAATTAATCGTGGACTTGATCCAAGACGAGAATTTGACGCTGCGCCAGGTCATCAACCGGCTGGGCGGGGCTAGAGGGCACTTCACGTTCACGGGCACGCCGCTGCAGCTGGCCGATCTGATCGAATCCTGGTTCTTGAATGGCGCCGCCGATGGCTTCAACGTCATGCCGCAGATTTACCCGAGCGGGTTGGAGCGTTTCGTCGACAAAGTCATTCCCGAGTTGCAGAACCGGGGGTTGTTCCGCACCGAATACGAAGGGCGCACGCTGCGGGAGAATCTGGGGCTCGCAAGGCCGGCGAACACCAGTCACTGGCCAAAAGCGGTCAACTGACGCCGAGGAGAGAAGATACCGTGAAGAAATTAGCAAGCGGAGCGGCATTGGCGATCATCGCCATGCTCATGGCAGCGTGCGGAAATGACGCCGGCGGGAATGCGGGCAACGCGGAAGGCAGCGGGAACTCGGCGAATTCGGCAGCGCCCGCGAAGACTGAGCAAGCCGAGCCGGCAACGTTCAAGAAACTTGGCGACGAACCGCTGACGCTGACTTTCTATAACACGAGCGGCACATTCCCGGATACGGAATTCAAGACGCTGATCGCGGACCCGATCAAGAAGAAATATCCGAACGTCACGATCGAGCGGATTACGACGGCGGCGGAAACGACAGCCGAAGAGGTATTGTCTACCCATACGCCGGATATCATCTATTCCTCGTCCTCGTCGCATCAGAAGATTATCCGTACGGGCGCTTACGAGGATCTGAGGGAGCTGATCGAGCGGCATCATTTTGACACGAGCCGGATCAAGCCGATCCTATTCGACTACATCACGGAGATCACTAAGGGCAAGGGCGATCAGATCTATGCGATCCCGTTCAATGCCAATCAGCACGTGCTCTATTACAACAAGGATATATTCGATAAGTTCGGCGTGGACTACCCGACGGATCAGCAATTGACCTGGGATCAAGTGCTCGAGATCGCCCAGAAATTGACGCGCACCGAGAACGGGGTGCATTACATCGGGTTATCCGTGGACAATTTGACGGGGCTGGCCAAAGGGCTCGGGCTGCCTTATGTCGACCGCGAGACGGGGAATGCGGCCTTGGATACGCCGGAATGGCTGCGGATCTTCGAGCTGAACAAGCGGATCTTCGAGATCCCGGGCTACGTTACGCCGGATGGCACATGGAACTGGGGGCGAGATCAGTTCATGAAGGACCAGGTCGTGGCGATGCGCGTCACGTGGCTGGCCAACATGGTAGGCCCGCTCGAGGAATTAAGGCAGCAGGGCGTTGAGTTCAACTGGGACATCGCGCCGGCGCCGAACTTTGAAGATCAGCTGGGCAAGACGAGAGAGGCGCAGATTCACTCCCTATCCGTCAACAGCCAGAGCAAGCACAAGGACGAAGCATTCCAGGTCATTGCGGAGATTCTCTCCGATGACGGCCAGCGCATCCTGGCGCGGAACGGCCGCGTGCCGGCGGTCATCAATCCGGAACTGGAAAAGGAATACGGCCTCGATATTCCGGTATTGCAAGGCAAATCGGTGCAGAACGTCTTCATCGGCACGCCGCTGCAGGAGCACTACATCCACCCTTACGAGCTGGAGATCGGCAGCCGGTTAACAGAAGCCGCCGAGGATCTGGCCGTCAAAGGACTGGACGTCAACTCCGCGATCCGCAAAGCGACGGATGCCATTAACAAGGATGTCGAGACGCTTCGCACAACGCTTGGTCAGCAATAACGGCGGTCATTAGGGGAGGAGAACCAATGAACGAAACGATTACCCTTATTAAAGGACACCGCTCGATCCGCAAGTATAAGGATACGCCGATTCCGGATGAGCATCTGAAGGAAATTCTGCTGTCCGGGCAGGCGGCCTCGACTTCATCAAATATCCAAGCTTACAGCGTCATCGCGATCAAGGACCCGGAGAAGAAACGCAAGCTTGCCGAACTGTCCGGCAATCAGCAGCAAATCGTGGAGAGTCCCGTGTTGCTCGTCTGGTTGGCGGATGTGCGCAAGATCCAGAACGCGATTCGCCAGCACGAGGATGTCGAGCTGGAGCAGAACGTCGAGCTGTTCCTGCTCGGCACGATCGATGCCACGCTTGCCGCCCAGAACGCAGCGATCGCCGCGGAATCGCTCGGTTACGGCATCGTGTACATCGGCGGGATCCGCAACAACCCGCAAGAGGTGACCGAGCTGCTCGAACTGCCGCCGCTCGTCTATCCGGTATTCGGCCTATGCGTCGGCATACCGGATCAAGAGCCGGACCTCCGGCCGCGGTTGCCGCTTGCGGCGGTCTATCACGAAGAGGTCTACAGCGAAGCCGGCCTCGCGGATGAGATCGCGGCCTACGATGCAATTACCAAACATTATTATGCGACGCGCAAAGGCGGGGGCAGAGGCGGCGACCAAGAGACGGTCTGGTCGCGGGAGATGCTGCGCCGGTTCAATTCGGGCCGGAACCGCGGCCATCTGCGGGACTATCTGTCCGGCCAAGGCTTCAAGCTGAAGTAATCGTCAACATCCTTAGAGAGAGGTGTAGCAATTGAGCGAGTTGCAGCAAGGCAAACAGGCGCATTTCAATGTGTTCTTGCGGGGTTCCGGCCATCACTCCGCCGCGTGGAAGCATCCCGATTCCGTGCCGAAGGAAGACTTAGACCTCGATTACTATGCGAACATCGCGAGAATCGCGGAGCGCGGGTTATTCGATTCCCTGTTCACCGCGGACAACTATTCCGGTCTGGGCCGCAGACTCGAGCCGTTCACCCTGTTATCCGCTTTGGCGGCGCTGACCAAGCATGTCGGCCTGATCGCAACCGTCAGCACGACCTACAATGATCCGTACCATGTGGCGAGGAAATTCGCTTCGCTCGACCATATCAGCAAGGGCCGGGCCGCGTGGAACATCGTCACGGGGCACTCCAAGGAGGATGCCGAGAACTTCAACAGGCCGGAGCATCCGGATGTGGCGCAGCGGTACGAGATCGGAGACGAGTTCGTCGAGTTGACCAAACAGCTGTGGGATAGCTGGGAGGAGGAGGCTCTTGTCTACGATAAGGAGAACGAGATCTCGCTCGATGCGAGCAAGGTTCACGAGATTCAGTTCAAGGGCAAATACCATAACGTAAAGGGGCCGCTGAACATCCCGAGACCGCCGCAGGGGTATCCGGTGCTCGTCCAGGCCGGCTCTTCGGAGAACGGCAAGGAGTTGGCCGCGAAGACGGCAGAGGTCATCTTCACCGCGCAGCAGACGCTGGGCGCCGCGGAGGAATTCTACTTCGACGTGAAAAGCCGGCTGAAGAAGTATGGGCGGACGGCCGATCAGCTGCTGATCATGCCGGGCCTGAGCCCGATCGTCGCCGATACGGAAGCCGAAGCGATCGATATCGAGAACGAATTCAATGCGCTGCTCAACCCGAAGCATGCGCTCCGCCGGCTGTCGAATTATTTTACAGTGGACCTGTCGGAATATCCGTTGGATGGACCGGTTCCCGTCGACAAGGCAAAGCCGTACGGGTCGATTACAACCGGTATCACAAGCCGTCAGCAGGTCGTCGTGGACGCGGCCGTTCGGGATAAGATGACGATTCGTCAGTTCTTGGCCCGAAGCGCGGCGGCGCACGGCCATGTCTCGTTCACCGGCTCGGTCATCCAGACCGCCGATTTTATCGAGAAGTGGATCCGCAACCATGGCGCCGACGGCTTTAATATTCTGCCGCATATCTATTACGCCGGATTCGAGACGTTCGTGGACAAAGTCGTGCCCGAGCTGCAGAACCGCGGCCTCTTCCGCACGGCTTATGAAGGAACGACGCTGCGCGAGAACCTGGGACTCGCGCGACCGGAGAACAAGAACAAAGCGATCTGGGCGCTGCGCAGGGATGCCGAGCAGCTGAAAGCCCAGCAAATCTAGATTTTAAGCGCTAAACCCAACAACCATTCAACCATTCGAGGAGGAATATATCCATGTCCGTACAATATCGCAAATTAGGCGCAAGCGGTTTGAAAGTAAGCGAAATCAGCCTAGGCAGCTGGCTGACCTACGGCGGTTACGTCGAACGCGAGAATGCCATCCAATCCATTCAGAAGGCGTATGAGCTGGGCGTCAATTTCTTCGATACGGCCAACGTCTATGCCAAAGGCGAAGCGGAGCGCGTCGTAGGCGAGACGCTGCGTCAATATCCGCGCGAATCCTACGTGCTGGCAACCAAAGTATACGGCAAGATCGGCGACGGCCCGAATGACCGCGGCCTCTCCCGCAAGCATGTGATCGAATCGGCCAACGCCAGCTTGCAGCGCCTCGGTCTCGAATACGTCGACGTGTTCTACAGCCACCGCTTCGACGCCGAGACGCCGCTCGAAGAGACGCTGCGCGCCTTCGAAGATCTGGTACGCCAAGGCAAGGCGCTGTACATCGGCGTCAGCGAATGGACCGCGGCTCAGATTACCGAAGCGTTCGCCATCGCGGACAAATACCTGCTCGACCGGATCGTCGTCAATCAGCCGATCTATAACCTGTTCGAGCGCTATATTGAGAAAGAAATCATTCCGCTCGGGGAGAAGAAGGGCTTCGGCCAGGTCGTCTTCTCGCCGCTCGCGCAAGGGCTCTTGACCGGCAAGTACACGTCGATCAATCAAGTGCCTGCGGAATCGCGCGCGGCGAAGCACGAGAACTTCAAAGGGAAAATCACGGAGGAGAAAATCGAGAAGGTTCAGCAGCTGCAGGCGATCGCGCGCGAGCTGGACATCACGGTCGGCCAGCTGTCGCTCGCCTGGATTCTCAGACAGCCGAACGTCTCGAGCGCGCTTGTCGGCGCGAGCCGTCCGGAGCAGGTAGAAGAGAACGTGCAGGCATCGGGCATCGTTCTGGAAGAAAGCGTGCTGAAGCGGATCGCGGATATCATCGAGAACAATCCGGTACCTTCGAGAGTGTAACCACCCGGCCAATTGAATAGGATCGAACTCCAGTAAATAACCAATTTACTGGAGTTTGTCATGGGCAGATATACCCATACGTACCCTAGTAAGGAAAGGATTGCCACATAACGATATATCGCATAGAATAAAATCAATACGATATATCGTTAACGGAGGTTAAGAAGCATGGCAACGGCATGGTCGCAGGATGAACGATTATTTTTGAATTTGGGTAATGAAAGAGACACGCAAGGATCCGGCAAGCGCTACTTCATGCGCGGCGGCGTCAAGTACGCCCTGCTGGAGCTGCTGCAGCAGGAGAATATGCACGGCTATCAGATGATGAAGGCGCTGGAGGATCAGTCGGGAGGGACATACAAGCCGAGTGCCGGATCCATCTATCCGACATTGCAGATGCTCCGGGACCAAGGATTCGTGACCGCGGCCAAGGTGGAAGGGAAGAAGGTCTTCGAGATTACGGATGAAGGCAGGGCTTATTTGCTCGAGGAGAGGGAGAAGGAAGAGAACGGTCAGGCGGAGTCAGGCGAAGAACGGCCCGAAACGGGCCTTAGCGAGGAGGAGGGCGGCGAACCCGTCAAGCGCAACCGACGGCTGACGCCTAAAGGCAAGGAACTGCTCCATCTGCTTAAGGCAGCCGAGCGCGCAGCGGTGGCGGATCCGGTCAAAGCCGAATCGCTGCGCCTGCTGATCAGCGAGCTGTCCCAATCGCTCAAGCGGATTGCCCAAGATACCGGCCAAGCCAAGGGTGAGCAGCCATGAGCGAGCGGGGCGCTGCGCCTTATCCGCTGCGACCGGACGGGTCGATGGGCGGAATGAAACGATTCGGCAGCGGCGAGAAGCTGAAGCCTGCCAGCATTTACCGTATGCTGGCGAGTATCTATGCCGATGCCAAGCTGGAATGGAAATCGCTGCTTGCCGCCGTCCTTTGCTTATGCGCCATCTCGCTGCTGCAATTCGCCATTCCGCAATTGACGCGCATCACGATCGACAGCATTATCCCGGACCGCGCATTCGATCGGCTGTTCTTCGTCTGCGCCGGTATTCTCGGCTCGGCCGCCTTGCTCGGCATCTTCGGTTATGCCAGCACGTCGCTGATCGCGAGTGCCGGGCAGAAGGTGCTCTACAAGCTGCGCAACGATCTGTACCGCCATATTCAAAGTCTGGATGTTTCCTTCTTCGACCGCAATCGTACCGGGGATCTCATGTCCCGCGTAACCAGTGACGTCAATATTCTCCAACAAATGATTTCCTCCAGCATGATGCAACTCATCACCGATCTGTTCACCTTTACCGCCATCGCGCTCTATATGCTCTGGATCGACTGGCGGTTAACCTTGCTGCTGCTCGCGACGTTCCCGTTCATGCTGCTGACGACGAGGCTGTTCGGCAAGCGGATGCGATCCTCGTTCCGCGCCGTGCAGGCCTCCGTCGCTGATGTCAGCGATCATCTGCAGAACGCGCTTACGGGCATTCGTCTAATCAAGTCGTTCACCGCCGAAGCTTACGAAGCCAAGCGTTTCGAAGATCGAACGACAGCCAATATGGACGCGAATATCCAAGTTGTCCGCTTGCGGGCCGCTTATGAGCCTATTATCGATTTCCTTAATTTCGCCGGTCTCGCCATCGTGCTGGTGTTCGGCGCTTGGCTTGCGATGACCGACCAGATGACGGTAGGGACGATCGTCGCGTTCATCGCCTACTTGCGGCTGCTGCAGAATCCGATCCGGCATTTCAGCCGAATCATCAATACGATTCAGCAAGCGGCGGCCGGCTATGAGCGCATTATGGAGATCATGAACACGACAGCGGAAGTCGTCGAACGCGAAGACGCGATCCTCCTTCCGCAAGGCAAGGGGAGCATCGTCTTCCGAGAGGTGGATTTTGCTTACGGAGAGGGAGCTCGCTTGTTCGAGTCATTCGATCTGGAGCTTGAAGGCGGGAAGATCACAGCGCTCGTCGGTTCCTCCGGCTCCGGCAAGTCGACGATCGCCCATCTCATCGCGAGATTCTATGACCCTCAAGGAGGCGGGATCACGATTGACGGCTATGACCTCAGATCGGTAACGCTCCAATCGTTGCGTGAACAGATCGGCATCGTCTCGCAGGATATCGTCCTTTTCAACGGATCGATCATGGACAATATTCGCTACGGCCGCATGGACGCGAGCGATGAGCAGGTGCTTGCCGCAGCCGAAGCCGCGAATGCAAGCCGATTCATTGAAGCATTCCCGGAGGGCTTCCATACCCAGATCGGCGAACGCGGCGTCAAGTTATCCGGCGGACAGAAGCAGCGCCTCTCCATTGCCCGGGCCATCTTGAAGGATCCGCGGATCATCATTCTCGATGAAGCGACCGCGTCACTCGACACGGAATCCGAGCAGCATATCCAAGACGCGCTGTCGCAGCTGCTTCAAGGCCGCACTTGTCTGGTCATCGCGCATCGCCTATCCACTATTCAACAGGCGGATCGTATTTATGTGCTGGAGCAAGGAAATATCGTCGAACATGGCACGCATGAAGAACTTATCCATCTGGCAGGACGTTACAGACAGCTGTACGATCTTCAGTTTCCGCAATCGGAGCAAACAAGGTTGACAGCGAGTCCGCGCAAAAGGGAAGTGAAAGCCTTGTGAAACCGAAACGGATATTAGCCGATTTCTTTCGGGTATCGTGGCATTTTTACGTACTATCGATCACGCTTCATCTCATCTCCAATCTGATCAACGTGTTCTATCCGAAAGTGCTCGGCACGTTCACCGATAAGCTGCAGCTCGGCGAACTAACGGGCGGCCTTATCGTCCACTACAGCTTGCTGCTCCTCTTGATCGGGCTTGGCAGCGTGTTGTTCAACGGCTTCGCGATGTACTTGGTCATGTATGCGGGCAGGAAGTTCGAGTTCCTCGTCCGCGGCGGATTATTCCGCCATTTCACGCAGATGGGCGAACGGTTCTATTCGAAGAACGGCGTGGGCAAGCTGCTCAGCTACTTCATGAATGACGTCACGGCCGTCCGGGAATCGATCTCCATGGGCGTGAACCAGATGGCCAACTCCTCCATGCTGCTGATCGCCGCCATCACGATGATGCTGCTGAGCGGAATTCCGCTCTATCTTATTCTTGCATCCGTATTCCCGCTGCTGCTCATTCCGTTCATCGTCGTCTACCTCGGGCCGATCATCCGCAAGCGTTCGCTTGAGGTTCAAGAGGCGCTCGGTACGATGACGGAGACGGCGGAGGAACAGTTCGGGGGCATCCGGGTGACGAAGAAGTTCGCGGTGGAACCGATTATGAGCAGGCGGTTCGGCAAGACCGTCGATCAGATCCGCCATCACCAGCTTCGACTCGTTCGGGTATCGTCGTTCTTCCAGTCGCTCATTCCGTTCCTCGGGGCGATCGCGCTGATCGTGGCGCTTGCCTTCGGCGGCTATTTGACAATTACGAATCATATCTCGCTCGGCAATTTCGTCGCGCTCACGCTGTATATCCGCATGCTGATGAATCCGCTGCAGCAGATCGGCAACGTAATCAACTCGATCCAGCGTTCGCGGGCCTCGCTCGAGCGGCTGAACGGCTTGCTGTCCCAGCCTTCCGAGATCGTCGAATCGCCCACGGCCTTGGAAGCGAACCTCGCATCGGCGGATATTCGCATCGAGCGTCTGACATTCTCTTATCCCGAATCCACGGCGCCCGTCCTGCAGGACATCAACGTGCGCATTCCATCCGGCAAGACGCTCGGCATCATCGGACGGACGGGAAGCGGGAAGACGACGCTGATGAAGCTGCTGCTGCGCACGTTCGACCCGCCTCCGGGAGCGATACGGTATGGCGAGACGGATGTGAGAGAATTGACGCTGGCCAGCCTCCGCAACCAGGTGGCCTATGTGCCGCAGGACGGTTTTCTGTTCAGTACGACGATTCAGGAAAATATTGCGTTCTACAACCGGGAAAGTCCGTTCGAAGCGGTCGAGCAGGCTGCCAGACAGGCCCAGATCTACGACAATATCGTCCAGTTGCCCAATCAATTCGAGACGAGGCTCGGCGAGCGGGGACTTACCTTATCGGGGGGCCAGCGCCAGCGAACGAGCCTTGCGCGCGGACTGATCAAGAACGCGCCGGTCATGATTCTCGACGACAGCGTGAGCGCCGTCGATGCCGTGACGGAGAAGGACATCATTGCCTCGATCCAGGAGGAACGCAAGCATAAAACAACGATCATCATCGCTCACCGGATCAGCGCGATCAAGTATGCCGATGAGATCATCGTGCTCGATGAAGGCAGAATCGTGCAGCGGGGGACACATGACCGGCTGCTGCAGGAGCAAGGCCTGTATGCTGCCCTTCATGCGATACAAGAGGAGGGAAGCATGCATGCGACCGGCACAAGCCATTCATAACTGGCAGATGGATCAGAAGGCCGACCTTAACATGCCGGAGCAGAAGCCGCAGTACGTCTCGGCTTTCCGCGCGTTGTCGGTCTACATTAAGCCGCATCGGTGGTCGTTCATCGCCGTATTCTGCTGTACGCTGATCGCGATTCTGACGGAATTGCTGCAGCCTTACTTGATGAAGATCGCGATCGACGACAACCTGCTGGCCGGCAAGAACGATTACCGCGGACTGATCGTAATCGCCGTTATTTACTTGGGATTGTCCCTATCGACCCTCGTTTTCTCCTATATCCAGAACAATCTGCTGCAAAATGTGGGCCAAAGCATCGTCGCGCGCATCCGCAAGCAATTGTTCGACCATATCATGAAGCAGTCGATGGGCTACTTCGACCGGACGTCGAGCGGCAGCCTGATCACCCATGTGTCGAGCGACACCGAAGCGCTGAACCAATTCTTCAACCAGGTGCTGCTCAGCCTGTTCCGCGACGGCCTGACGCTGATCTTCATTCTGGTGATGATGTTCCAGCTCGATACGACGCTCGCGCTATACTGTCTCATTCTGCTCCCGATCATCTCGATTATTGCCATCGCCTTCCGTTCGTTCATGCGATCGACGTATCAGCTGGCGAGGACGAGGCTGTCGCGGATGGTCGCTTTCGTCGCGGAGAATTTGTCCGGGATGCACCTGATCCAAGCGTTCCATCAGCAGAAGGAGCAGGAGAGGCAATTCAACGAACGCAACGGGCTGTATTTCAAAGCGAATCTGCGCGAAATCCGCACGAACGTGGTGTTCGGCCGCACCTTCGATATTCTGAGCAATCTGTCCATCGCTTTCGTCACGTGGATCGGCGGCAGAGCCGTGCTTGGCCAGGACCTCGAGTTCGGCGTCCTCTATGCGTTCATCACGTACATTCGCCAATTCTTCCAACCGATCAATACGATCACCCAACAGTGGAATACGCTGCAATCGGCGACGGTTGCGGTGACGCGGATCTGGAGCGTATTCGAGAGCAAGCCGGAAGTTACCGATCGTGAAGAGGAGGAGGCTTCCGAGCCGCGTGCGAAAAAGGACGATGAGCTGCGCCAGATGACCCTCACGACCGAGCGCGGCGAAGACGCTTCGGCAAGCTTGCAGAGCCTGGACGGCGTAAAGGGCGATATCGAATTCGAGCACATCTCGTTCAACTACGAAGAAGGCGTCCCCATCATTCGCGGCCTGGATCTGCACATCCATGCCGGCGAGATGATCGGCGTCGTCGGGACGACCGGCGCGGGCAAAAGCTCGCTCATCAGCCTGCTGTGCCGCTTCTATGACGTGAAGGAAGGCAGCATCCGAATCGATGGAACCGATGTGCGCGATATCCCGCAATCGACCCTGCACCGGCTGATCGGCCTTGTCCAGCAGGAGCCGTATCTCTACTCGGGCAGCATCGTCGACAACATCCGGATGTTCGACGAATCGATTACGCGCGAGGAAGTCATCGCCGCGTGCGAATTCGTCGGCGCGGATGCCATCATCGCGAAGCTGCCGGGCGGCTACGATACGAAGCTGTCCGAACGGGGAAGCGGACTGTCGGCCGGGGAGCGGCAGCTGATCTCTTTTGCCCGAATCATCGTGTTCAAGCCGAAGGTGCTGATCCTGGATGAAGCGAGCGCCAACCTGGACTCCCATACGGAACAGCTGATCCAGCAGGCGCTGCACGTCGTTTCCCAAGAGCGGACGACGATCGTGATCGCGCACCGGTTGTCCACGATTATGCAGGCGGACCGGATCATCGTCATGAGCCAGGGCGAGATCGTCGAGCAAGGCAATCATCAAGAATTGATCGAGCTCGGCGGGCAATACTGCGAACTATACGAGCATTCGCAAGGGCTTAGCGCGAGTTAGCGGACACTAGAGCGCCGCTTAATTGGAACGGCACATGCCGCTTAGGCATCAGATTAATAGGAGGTTGGCGAGTATGAGCTTGGTCGTGAACAATATTACGGATCTGATCGGCAACACGCCGCTGGTTCGGCTGAATCATGTCGTGCCGGAGGGCAGCGCGGAGATCTTCCTGAAGCTCGAATTCTTCAACCCCGGGAGCAGCGTGAAGGACCGGATCGCCATCAGCATCATCGAGGAGGCGGAGCGCGACGGACGTCTCAAGAAAGGCGATACGATCGTCGAAGCAACGAGCGGCAATACGGGCATCGGCATCGCGCTGGTCGCCGCGGCCAGAGGGTATAAAGCCATTCTGGTCATGCCGGAGACGATGAGCCTCGAGCGCCGCAATCTGCTGCGCGCTTACGGGGCGGAGCTCGTGCTGACGCCGGGATTGGAAGGGATGAAAGGCGCGATCCGCGTGGCCCAAGAGCTGGCGGATAAGCATCCGAACTACTTCCCGGCCCAGCAGTTCGACAATCCGGCGAACGCCAAGATTCACCGGGAGACGACCGGTCCCGAGATCGTGCGGGCGATCGAGTCGATCGGAGGCGGCCTGGACGGTTTCGTCGCAGGCGTGGGCACGGGCGGTACCATCACGGGCGCAGGGGAAGTGCTGCGCCAGCATTACCCCAATATCCATATTGCGGCCGTGGAGCCGCTTGCTTCGCCGGTGCTGTCGGGCGGTCGGGCAGGCTTGCACAAAATTCAGGGCATCGGCGCGGGATTCGTGCCGTCTATCCTGAACACCGCCATCTATGACGAAATCATTCAAGTGAGCAACGAGCAGGCATTCGAATTGGCGCGGCGGGTAGCGAAGGAAGAAGGCATTCTCGGGGGCATCTCCTCCGGCGCGGCCATCCATGCCGCCATCCAGCTTGCCGGGCGGCTCGGCGCGGGCAAACGGATCGTGGCCATCGTTCCGAGCAACGGGGAACGGTATCTATCGACGGTGCTCTACCAGCAAGAACAGCAATTATAGCGTGCAAGAGCAAGGGGCTTTCTTATCCTGATGGGATAGGAAAGCCTTATTTTTGTCGGAGCATGGGTCGCGAATTCGGCGCTTTTCGGCGCTCATTCGGTACCAGATTAGCATGCGAACCGCGAATTACCGCTTGACACAAACCTCTTCCGAAGTGTCAAATAGGGTACAATCAGTTGCTTGCTTAGCCTGATTACCGATTAAGGGAGGTGGCAAACGCGTGTCGCCACGGAATGTGGAGAAGGATTTGCAGAAGAGGGAAATCAGGATCGTTCACATCCTTAGCTCGGCCATCGAGGTGATGGCAGTGAAGGGAATCGGTTCGGTCAGCATGAACGATATCGCGAGCGCAGCCGGCGTGAGCATCGGCAACATGTATCATTATTTCAAGTCCAAGGACGAGATCTTCGCCGAGCTGCTGCGAAGAGGGCAGACGGATTACGGCGAGTTCGTCGCCATCATCGCGCAGAAGCCGGACCGGGCACGGGAAAAGCTGTATATGATCTGCTCGACATGGCTGCAGATGACCAATCATTGGGCGTATACGATTCTCATTCATACCGCGCGCATGTCGGAAACGTCGAGCGAGGAGCTGCGCCGTCAAGTGACGGAGCGCTTCACGAACAATTTGTCTCCAGTGGCGGCGATCATGGAGCAGGGACAACGCGAAGGCGAAGTGAAGACAGGCGATCCGATGGAGCTGGCCTTCTACTTTGTCAGCTTGATTCAAGGACTGACGCTGCAGCGGGCGCCGGGCGTGGAGGTACCGGTCGGGATTGAGCCCGCGGACATCGTCAGGTTGTTCCTGACAGCTGCATAGACCCGGCGAAAAAAAACGTCTTGACAGCTTTGCCTGCCAGTTGCTATGATTGCGACAACAAACCGAATCACCATTCGGTTTGTGATAACGGTTCAAGATTATCGACCAGACCACTGGAGATTTTTACGACCGCTACAAGCATGATCGGAATGCCTGCCGAGGTAATCTGTTTGCGTGCTTGAGCTGCCGGAAAGTCTCTTTTTTATTACCTCAATACCAAGTAATTCGCTATGAATAGTCACTTAAGGGGGGCTAAGAGATGTTAGAGATCGAAGGGCTTAACAAAACATTCGCCTCGCCATCCGGCGATGTCGTCGCCTTGCATCAGATCCGGCTTCAGGTAGAGAAGGGACAGTTCGTCACGTTCATCGGTCCGAGCGGTTGCGGCAAGAGCACGCTGCTCAAGATCGTTGCCGGGCTGGATACAGCCTACCAGGGAAGCGTCAAGCTGAACGGCAAAGCGATTGCGGGACCTGGCGTCGAGAAGGGATTTATTTTCCAAGAACCACGCTTGTTCCCTTGGCTGAACGTCGAGCGCAACATCGCGGCCAACCGCTCGCTCCGGGACAAAGAAGTGTGCAAGCAAGTGGATGAACTGATCGAGCTCGTCCGGCTCAAAGGATTCGAGAAAGCTTATCCGCGCGAATTATCCGGCGGCATGGCGCAGCGGGTCGCGATCGCAAGGGCCTTGCTCAGAAGGCCGGAAGTGCTGCTGCTCGATGAACCGTTCGGCGCATTGGATGCGTTCACCCGCACCCATATGCAAGAAGTACTGCTGGACATCTGGGAGAACAACAAGACGACCATGCTGTTCGTCACGCACGATCTGGACGAAGCCGTGTTCCTCGGGCAGCGCGTCGTCATTATGAATCCGAGGCCCGGACACATCCGCAATGTGATCGGCATCGATCTTCCTTATCCCCGGAAGCGGTCGGGTTCCTCGTTCCAGGAACTGCGCAGCCGCGTGCTAAGCGAGTTCGAGAAAGTCGAAACGCCGGCCATCGAGATCGGAGCCGGCATCTAATTCTAGCACGACCATGAACGTACCTACTACAAAGGAGAGATCACGATGAAACGAATGAAATGGGTAACGCCGATTGTAGCTTTGATGCTGGTGCTCGCAGGTTGCGGCGCAAGCGGCAATAACGGCGGTAACAATACGAATGAAGCGCCCGCGAACGACACGACCGCGGCGTCGGCGGACAATAGCGGCGCCAAGAATTACGACGGCTTAACGGTTAAGCTGGGCTATCAAGGCAAAGGCGGCCTGTTCGGCAAAGCGCAGGAAGCCAAATGGTTCGAGGATGCGTACGGGGAGCTTGGCGTTAACGTGGAATGGGTTGAATTCCAGAGCGGCCCGCCGATGATCGAGGCGATGACGGCCAATCATCTGGATTTTGCCGGCATGGGCAATATGCCGCCGATCGCCGCGCAGGCAGCCGGCGTCGACTTCACCATCATCTCGCAAGTGCTTGAGGGCAAGAACAACGTGGCGATCATCGTGCCGCAGGACAGCGCGATTCAGTCCGTCGCCGATCTCAAAGGCAAGAAGGTAGCCGTAACCAAAGGCAGCAACGCCTATAACTTCCTTTACCGCGTGCTGGACAAAGAAGGGCTCAAGGATTCCGATCTGGAGGTTATCCAGCTGCAGCCGGATGAGACGCAACCTTCCTTCGAGAGCGGCAAAGTCGACGCATGGGCAGTATGGGATCCTTACATTACGCTGAATACGCTGACAGGCAAGGCGCGCGTATTGACGGACGGCGCAAGCTCGGGCGTGCTGTCGCCATCGTTCCAGCTGGTCAGAAGCGGATTCGCGAAGGACTATCCGGAGCTCGTCACGCTGTACCTGAAGACGCTGCAGAAGGCTATTCAGTGGGAAACGGACAATAAGGACGAGGCGTACCAGCGTTATGCGGATGAGCGCCAAATCCCGGTCGATGTCATCAAAGGCATTCAAGAACGCAGCACGTTCATCAATATCCCGGTAACTGACGAAGTCATCGCCGAACAGCAGAAGACGGCAGACTTCCAGCTGGCGCTCGGTACGATCCGCACGCAGATCGACGTGACGAAAGTGTTCGACAATACCTATATCGAAGAGGCGCTGAAGGCGTCCGAATAAGGGCAGCGCTGCAGACAGCCTGCATGGGGCCCGCGGTTTACTCTCAAGTATTTTTAGAAAATAGCGAGGTGTCGTAACATGCAAGGAGCAAACAACCGGTGGTCCCTGCGGGCGCTGCATCTGTTCGTGGGCGCGCTGCTCCCCTTATCCATCCTGGCCGTGTGGCAATACGTCACCGCGGCCGGCATGGTCAATGCGATTCTTATCCCGTCGCCGAAGTCGATCGCCGCGGAATTCGGCGCGATGATCTCATCGGGCGAGCTGCAGCGCAATCTGGGCATATCCGCATGGCGCGCCATGCTCGGATTCTTGCTCGGCGGCGGGCTGGGCCTTGCGGCGGGACTGTGGGTCGGCTTCTCGATCCGGACGGAGCGGCTGCTCGACCCGTCCCTGCAATTGCTGCGCACGCTGCCGCATCTGGCGGTGGCGCCGCTCTTCATCCTGTGGTTCGGGTTCGGCGAGATGTCGAAGGTGCTGCTGATTGCCAAAGGCGCGTTCTTCCCGCTCTACGTCAATACGTTCTTAGGCGTTCGCTCGGTCGACCGCAATCTGTTCGACGTCGCCAAAGTACTGGAATTCACGCGTTGGCAGACGATTACGAAGCTGATTATTCCGGCGTCGCTTCCCTCGATCTTCTTGGGCATCCGCCTCTCGATCGGCATTAGCTGGCTGGGTCTAGTCGTCGCCGAGCTGATGGGCTCGAGCTCCGGCATCGGGTACATCATTAACGATGCGCGTTCGTTCTCGCTTACGTCCGTCATCTTCGTCGGCATCATCGTCTTCGCCCTGGTCGGCAAAATAACCGACTCGATCGTCAAACTGCTGGAGCGCAGGCTGCTTAGGTGGCAGAACAACTTGAAAGGAGCGGGATCCTGATGAACGAAGCAACCGTGCTGGACGTGAAGGCCGGAACCGGCGCTGCCGCGCAGAAGCGGACAGGATCGCGCCTTCCCAAGTGGTTGTATGGCTGGCTGCTCCCGCTGCTGCTGCTGACGATCTGGGAGATTGCCGCGCGTCTTAACTTGGTATCCGAGACGATGCTGCCTGCGCCAAGCCTTATAGCGGCTGCATTCGGCAGATTGGCTGCCAGCGGGGAGTTGGCAGAGCATCTGCGATCAAGCTTCATCCGGGCAGGCGGCGGGTTCTTGCTGGGCGGTACGATCGGATTATTGCTGGGCGTCTTCACGGGCCTTGGCAAATGGGCGGAGCGCACGCTCGACCCTTCGCTGCAGATGCTGCGGACGGTACCGCTGTTGGCCGTTATTCCGCTGTTCATTCTATGGTTCGGCGTCGGCGAGCTGTCCAAGTGGCTGCTGATCTCGATCGGCGCGTTTTTCCCGCTCTATTTTCACACCTTCCTCGGTGTTCGCAGCATCGACTTCAAGCTATACGAAGTATCGAAGGTGCTGGAGTATTCCAAGCTTCAACTGATGACGCAGGTCATTTTGCCGGCGGCGCTGCCGAATATTCTGCTCGGCCTGCGGCTGTCGGTGGGCACATCCTGGCTGCTGCTCGCAGTGGCGGAGATGATGGGCGCAAGCTCCGGCGTCGGCTATATGATCCAGGACGCCAGGGTCTACATGCAGACGGATATCGTCTTCGTCGGCATCATCTTGTTCGCGCTCGTCGGCAAGCTGACCGACTCCGCCGTGTGGATTCTGGAACGCAGATGGCTGCACTGGCAGAACACGTACAAAGGCTAACCGGAACACGCGATTAAAATGGATAAAGGATGTGACCCAAGTATGGGAAAACAACGGCAAGGGCAGCTTCATCTGGGAGCGTTCCTCTATTTCACGGGGCATCATCATGCCGGCTGGCGGCACCCGAGCTCCGGCGTTGAGCAGATGTTCGATATTCGCAATTATACGCGGATGGCGCAGACGGCCGAGAAGGGCAAGTTCGATATGATCTTCTTCGCCGATCTGCTTCATCTCATCTATCCGAGCCATGCGGCCGCCGGGATGATGGATCCGATCGCGCTGTTGTCCGCCTTGTCGATGGTCACGGAGAAGATCGGCTTGACCGCCACGATGTCGACGACGTACAACGAGCCTTACAATACCGCTCGCAAATTCGCGACGCTCGATCACATCAGCGGAGGACGCGCGGGCTGGAATATCGTCACGTCGCAGACCGACGCCGAAGCGAACAACTACGGCCGGGACAAACATCCCGAGCATGGCCTGCGGTACGAGATGGCGCAGGAATTCGTCGACGTCGTGACCGAGCTGTGGGACAGCTGGGACGATGACGCGCTCGTGATGGATCGGGCGAGCGGCCAATTCGCCGATCCGGCCAAGCTGCGGCAATCGGACTTCAAGGGACAATGGTATGCCTCCAAAGGCCCGCTCAACGTTCCTCGTCCGCCGCAAGGGTACCCGGTTCTGATCCAAGCGGGATCTTCGGGCCCGGGCCAAGACTTCGCCGCGCGGATCGGCGAGGTTATCTTCACCGCCCAGCCGTCGCTTGCGAGCGCGCAGGCGTTCTATAAGAGCGTGAAGGCGAAACTCGCCGAATACGGCCGAGATGAGAACAGCCTCAAAATCATGCCGGGCCTCTCGCCGATCATCGGTTCGACCGAGGAAGAAGCGCGCCGCCGCGAGCGGGAGCTGCTCGACCTTATTCGTCCCGAGGAAGCCGTCGGATTCCTCTCGAGCATGCTGCAGTATGACCTGTCGGGCTATCCGGTCGACGAACAGCTGCCGGATATTCCGGACCCTGTCGGCGCGTCCAACGGCATGAAGAGCCGCGTGCAGCTGATCATGGATCTGGCGCGCAACGAGAGGCTGTCCGTGCTCGAGCTCGGACGGCGGCTGCTGGGTGCCCGCGGGCATCTCCAGTTCGTCGGCACGCCGGAGCAGCTGGCGGATCTGATCGAGAAGTGGTTCGATTCCTACGGCTGCGACGGCTTCAACATTATGCCGCCGGTCTTGCCGGGCAATCTGGACGAATTCGTGGATCAGGTCGTGCCGATTTTGCAGAAACGCGGCTTGTTCCGCGAAGAATACGAAGGTTCGACTTTGCGGGAACATCTGGGACTTGGGCGGCCGTCGGTAGGTCACTTCAAGAACCATAAGCTGCAGACGCAGTGAGTAATGAAGCAATAATCCAGATGCAAATAAGCTGGGATAACATGTGGGCCGCTCCGTTAGGAGGGGCCTATTTGGCGTTCGTCTGACATCGTCGTAGGCATAAGACCTAGCGCATCCAACTCGCAGGCCAGTGGAACCTCCGCAGAATGCCACGTGGAAAAATATACAAAAATGTGGTTGACGCCATCCAGCATTTCCTGTAGTTTAAAAATCGTAAAAATAACTATTAAGAGTAAAGAGGGGTGAAGCATATCGCAATCGCAACGAAACGGGAGATCGAGTTCGTGAAGCTAAGTCCGACGCAGAACATGACGATCCTGGTGAAGTCGGATCACCCTGCGCACGAGCAGAAGCTCATCGCTTCCCAAGTGATGTCTTACGCCAACGTGCACGCCGAGCAAGTCGGATTCATTCAGAAGCCGTCACTCCGGCAAGCGGAAGCTTGCTTGCGCATGGCCGGCGGCGAATTCTGCGGGAATGCATGCATGGCGCTCGCCGTGTATCTGGCATCGGGGAGAAGGCACTCGCCTCAAGATTGGACGGAGGTCAAACTCGAAGCGTCCGGAACGGAGCGCCTCATCGTCTGCCAAGTGAAGCGGGAAGGGAACGACTATTCCTGCCAGGTCGCGATGCCCCTGCCCGGCAGCATCGAGCGAAGGCGCATCCATTACGAGGGAGAAGAGTTGGAACTTGGCATTATCCGTTATGAGCAATGCATACATATCGTGCTTGAGGTAGACGCGTTCAGCCAGACGGTGAAGGAGAAGGCGCAATCCTTGGCCAAGCTGCTCGGCATCACGCTGGGCGCGAATCTGATCGCGATTCTGTTATTCCGACCGGATACGGCGGAACTGGCCCCGCTGATCTATGTCCCGGCGTTGGATAGCCTGATCTGGGAAAGAGGCTGCGGCTCGGGTACGGCTTCGATCGGAGCCTACTTCGCTTGGACGGCCAAACAGTCGGTTTCGCTCCCGGTCAAGCAGCCGGGAGGCGCCATTCTTGTAACGGCCCAATTCGATGACGCAGCCGTAACCGGCCTTACGATCGAAGGGAAGGTCGACATCGTCGCCGAGGGCAGAGCTTTCATCAAATCCCATACGGAACAGGAGTGGCTAGCGTGAATGCAACGGAGAACATCACCATCAGTTTGCAGGATTATCGGGCAAAGTTCCAAGAGCTGGCCTCGCAGTATGACCACACGCCGCACCATGCCGAGGAGATGGGGCAAGTCATCGACGAGTATGCGCGATTCGTGACGGATCCGTGCAACGCCAAGGCATGGCTCGGGATGGAACAGCAGCAGCCCGGGGCACATCTTCAACTGGCGGCGGAACTTAGGCGCCTATCCGCTGCTTGCGTGGCGCTCATGGAGAAATACCGGGCATGGAAAGTGATCCAAGGCGACGCCCGGATCGGCAACTACTTCAACAATATCGAGAACTGCATCGAGCAAGAGTTCGGCAGCTTCAAGGTCACTTCGTCATCCAAGGTGCTGCTCGTTGGTTCGGGCGCGTTCCCGATGACGCCGTTGCTGATCGCAAGGCGGACCGGCGCGGAAGTGGTGGGGATCGATATCGACGAAGAAGCGGTGGATCTCGGCCGGCGCATCGTGGGCCAATTGGGCGGCAATCTCAAGATCCGATTAGAGCATGTACCTGTGGAACGCCTGGATTTTACGAAGCAAGCGACGCATATCATCTTCAGCTCCACCGTCTCGGTCAAGTACGATCTGCTTGATCGGCTGCATCCGCTCACGAGCGATCAGGTCGTCGTCGCGATGCGATTCGGCGATCGGTTGAAGTCGATCTTCAACTACCCGATGGAGAGCGTGGACGAGCGGAAGTGGAAGCTCGCCGAGACGGTCGTTCAGCCCGATCAAGTATTCGATATCGCGCTGTACGCCAAAGCATCAGGCGAAGCCATGAGAGGGGATTAGTATGCGAGACATTCAGCGGGTCCTCATCCTCGGAACGGGTCCGGTCGCGGTTCAGTTGGCTGTTCTGTTCAAGAAAAGCTGGGGCTGCGGCATCGGAATAGCAGGGAGACGATCGCAGCGTTCGGACCGATTCTTCGCTTCGCTAGCTGAAGCGGGGCAGCGGGTCCGCATCGATGTTCAGAATGGGCAGCACCGCAGCATGGAAGGCGAATGCATCGTGGATGAGGTATTCCAAGACTATCGAACGATTCATGGGGAATGGGATATGCTCGTATTCGCGGTCTCGACGGATGCGTATATCGAAGTTCTGGGACAAATAGACCGTGCCGTATTGCGTCAGGCCAGCTGCGCAATGCTCGTATCGCCGACGTTCGGCTCGGGCTTTGTCGTCTCGGACTTCTTGCATCAAGCCGGTTCCGGCGCGGAAGTCATCAGCTGCTCGACCTACTTGGGCGATACCCGATGGGCGGACGGTCAGCCTGCAGGCCATGTCGTCACGGCGGCCGTGAAGAGGAAATTGTACCTGGGATCGACGAACCGATCGTCTGCGACGGTCAACCGACTTAACAGACTGTACGAACAGTCCGGCATCGCGACGGAGATCATGGCGAGCCCGCTTGAAGCGGAGACCCGCAACAGTTCGCTCTACGTCCACCCACCTTTATTCATGAACGACTTCTCGCTGCGTGCCGTATTCGGCGAAACGAAGGAACCCAAGTATGTGTACAAAATGTTCCCGGAAGGCCCGATCACGCAACAGTTGATCCGGAACATGCGCTTGCAGTGGGAGGAGATTGGCGCCATTATGGAACGGTTGCATGTCAGGAGCTTGAATCTGCTCCAATTCATGACGGACGATAATTACCCTGTCCGGCCGGAGAGCCTGTCGCGTCAAGATATCGATCAATTCCCTTATCTAGAGGCGGTTCATCAGGAGTATCTCCTGTACGTCCGCTATACGTCCCTGCTCATCGATCCTTATTCGACGCCGGATGAACAAGGCCGTTATTTCGACTTTTCGGCGGTTCCGATCCGCATCATGTACGTCAATCAAGACGGGGAATGGGATCTTCCACGGATGCCCAAGGAGGACTACTATCGGACGAAGATCATTCAGGGCATAGCAAGGTATGTCGGCGTCGCAAGCCCAATGATCGACAGCTTCATCAGCATCTACGAGAACAAATTGAGCGAGACGGCGGCTAGACGCAAGAACGAACGGCTATCCAGCGCGTTCGCCGTCCAAAGCTTCGACGAAGACATCAAGCGAATAGGAAATGGAATCGCTCAACTATCGTTGAAGATCACCATAAAATCGTAATAATTACAGGAGTGAACGATGTGAAACGCATGCGATTCAAATTCAGTTTAGCCATTATGTTAGGGTTAACCCTGCTTCTCGCCGGATGCGGAGACGGGAACGGCGCGGAGAATGGAGCCGAGAACGGAACGGAGAGCAGCCGGGCGGAAGCTTCCGAAGAGCTGGTCTACGCCTCCACGAAAGACATTCTCGATATGAATCCCCATCTGTACGCCGGCTCGATGCCTGCGCAAGGGATGGTGTACGAGTCACTCGTCGAGAACACCAAGGACGGGATCAAGCCGCTGCTCGCCGAGTCTTGGGAGATCTCCGAGGATGGCAAAGTGTATACCTTCCACCTCAGGCAAGATGTGAAGTTCCATGACGGCGAGCCCTTCAACGCGGAAGCGGTCAAGCAGAATATCGAAGCGGTGCAGCATAACGCGGCCAAACATTCCTGGATCAAGCTGTCCACCAAAATCGTCAGCAGCAATGTGATCGACGAATATACCGTGCAATTCGTGCTCTCCGAAGCTTACTACCCTGCGCTGACGGAGTTGTCGATGACCCGTCCGTATGTGTTCATTTCGCCGAACGATTTGATCAATGGCGATAGCAAAGACGGGGTGAGCGGCTACAATGGTACCGGCCCCTACAAGCTCAAGGAGCACAAAGTGGAGCAATACGCCGTGTTCGAAGCGAATGAGCAATATTGGGGCGGAGCGCCGAAGGTGAAGCGGATTACGGCCAAAGTGCTGCCCGAAGGGGAGACGACCTTCCTCGCGCTGCAAAAAGGAGAAGTCAATTTCGTCTTCACCGATGACCGCGGGACGGATAGCCTCGATGTCGAGGCAATGAACCAGCTCGTCGACTCCGGCGATTATCAGCTGGTCCGAAGCGAACCGATGAATACGAAGATGATCGTGGCCAACAGCAGCAAACAAGGATCTCCTGCTCAAGATACGAAGGTGCGGGAAGCGATCTGGCACGCGATCGACCGGGAGACGATCAGCAAGCAAATTTTCGCAGGGACCGAAGCGCCCGCGAACACGCTATTCTCCTCGAACGTCAATTATGCGAACGTCCCGATGAAGGAACGGGCCTATGACCCCGAAGCGGCGAAGCGGCTGCTGGACGAAGCAGGCTGGATCTTGGCCGAGGGGGAGGCGGTTCGCGCCAAGGATGGTCAGAAGCTGGCGATGAAGCTGTACTACGACGTCAATTCCGGCTCGCAGAAGACGGAAGCGGAGTTCATCCAGCATGCTGTAGGACAAATCGGCATGCAGCTGGAAGTGATCGGCGAAGAATCCACTTCGATCGCGAACCGGAGGTCGACCGGCGACTATGATCTGCTGATGAACCAGACATGGGGTCTGGCCTACGATCCGCAGAGCACGATCGCCGCGTTCACCTCGGAAACCTCTTATCGTCATACGACAAGCGGGATCGCGCGCGCCGAAGAACTGTACGGCAAGATCGACGAAGTCATGGTCGCCAGCGACGAGACGCAGCGGGCGGCGCTATATAAGGATATTCTGACGATCGTTCACGACGAAGCCGTCTTCATTCCGCTGACGAACGGCAGCGTCACCGTGATCGCGCCGGCGAATCTGCAAGACGTCTCGTTCAAGCAGACGCAGTTCGAGCTTCCTTTCGAACAGATGCACTTCGATGCGTCCGAATGATAGGGGGAGGCGCTATTGGGAAGCTACATAAGCAGGCGGATCGCCCTGTCGATTCCGCTTCTCGCGGTGATTTCGTTCCTCACCTTCCTGCTCGTTAACCTGTCGCCGCTCGATCCGGCCGAGGTCGTCCTGCAAGCGCAGGGCGTACCGATGATCACCGATGAGCTGCTCACGCAGACGAAGCAAGAGCTGGGACTGGACCGCCCTTTTCTCATCCGCTATTGGCATTGGGCGCTCTCTTGTCTCCAACTGGACTTTGGCCATTCCTATGTTACGGGGCAACCGGTCTGGTCCCAACTGGGACCGGCTTTCCTCCATACGTTCAAGCTCACGATCGTATCGGCCGCATGCATGATATTCTTCTCGATCGTTCTCGGCGTCATCTGCGCATGGCGGGAAGGCAAATTGTTGGATCGTTCGGTCCGGGGCATCTCCTTCTTCCTGACGGCGATCCCTTCGTACTGGCTAGGTGCGATGCTAGTCTGGCTCGTGGCCGTAAAGCTTGATTGGCTGCCGACCAGCGGGATGGAATCCTACCGCAGCTATATTCTGCCGGTCATGGTGCTGACTATCAGTTATGCGAGCATCTACTTCCGCTTCGTGAGGAGCGCGATGATCAGCAATTTGAACGCGGATTACGTTCTGTACGCGAGGGCATGCGGCTTGCCGGAGAAGAAAGTGACGGTCCATCTGCTGCGCAATTCGCTGCAGGTCGCCATCTCCGTCTTCTGCATGGCGATCCCCGTCTTGCTGGGCAGTACGGTCGTTGTCGAGAACATCTTCGCATGGCCGGGGCTGGGCAGCTTAACGGTGAACGCGATCCTAAGCCGGGATTTCCCGATGATTCAAGCCTATGTGCTTGTATTAGCGGCGGCCTTCGTGGTATTCAACGCCTTGGCGGATGTTCTGCAAGCGGCCATGAATCCGAAGTTAAGAAAGGACCTCTGACGGGATGAAGATGAGACTGTTAACGAATCTGCTCCAAGATAAACTGGCGGTCCTGTCGCTGGCGGTCATCGGATTGATTCTGGCCGCAGGGGCTATGGCCCCCGTGTTCGCGCCGCATGACCCGAATGCCGTAAATATGGATCTGCGTTATGCAGGCGCCTCTTGGCACTATCTGCTCGGCAACGACCATCTGGGAAGATGCATCCTGTCCCGCTTGATCTACGGCATCCGTCCGAGCGTGCTTGGTGTGCTTGCCGCACTGTTCGTCTCCGTGGCGCTCGGCGCCTTCCTCGGCCTCGTCGCAGGTTACTTCAAAGGCAAGACGGACGCCGTCATTATGCGCGTCTGCGATATCATGCTGTCTTTTCCCGGCTATGTGATGACCTTGGCGATCGTCGGCATATTGGGCGTCGGTCTTGGCAACATCCTGCTGGCGTTCATGCTGCTGAAATGGGCTTGGTTCGCCCGCATCATCCGAGCCTCTGTCCTGCAAGCCGCGGAAGCGGACTACATCAAGTTTGCCCGGATCACGGGCGTCCCGTCGATAACCATTCTGCTCCGGCATGTCGTTCCTGTTGTGTCCGCGGATATCGCCGTCGTTGCCAGCAGCTCGTTCGGTTCGATGATTCTGCAGCTGTCCGGCTTCTCCTTCCTGGGGCTTGGAGTTCAAGCGCCGAATGCCGAGTGGGGGATGATGCTCAATGAAGCTCGGGATGTCATGTTCTCCAGGCCCGAACTGATGCTGGCGCCCGGCTTGGCGATCGTACTGACCGTCTCGGCGGTCAATTTCATGTCCGATGCGCTGCAGACGGCCCTGGATCCGACCTTGAGCAAGACGAATCGGAAGTTCCGTGAACAGGCATCCTTGCCGGTCAAACTGCGCGGGAAAGAGGTGGCATAAGCACCATGCATCTATTGGAGGTTCAACATCTGCACGTGACGGACCGGCATACAGGTAGCGTGCTGCTGCGAGACAGCTCCTTCCACGTCAAGCAGGGCAGCTGCCTGGCCATCGTAGGCGAGAGCGGCAGCGGCAAATCGGTCACGTGCAAGTCCATTATGCGGCTGCATAAGGCCTGGATCCGTCAAACCGGGGAGATTTGGTTCAAGGGCGAGGAACTGAGCGCGCTACCGGAGCGGCAAATGAGGAAGAAGCGCGGCAAGCAGCTGGCGATGATCTTGCAGCACGGGATGCGCGCCTTCGATCCGACCTGCGTGATCGGCGTCCAGATCGGAGAAACGCTGAAAGAACATTACGGATGGAGCCGCGCCGAAATCGAAGCGAATATGTCCCTTGCCATGATGAGCGTCAGGCTGAACAACCCGGTCGAGCTGATGAACAAGTACCCGCATCAGCTGTCCGGGGGCATGCTGCAGCGCGTCATGATCGCGCTCGCTTTCGTGTTGGAGCCGGACTTGATTATCGCCGACGAGCCGACGACCGCGCTCGATACGATCGCCCAGTTCGAAGTGGTGGAGCAATTGATCGCGCTGCGCGAACGAATGAACGGGGCCATGATTCTGGTGTCCCATGACTTGGGGATCGTTAGGCGATTGGCGGACGATATTATCGTGATGAAGGACGGCGAGATCGTGGAGAGAGGCTCGGCCAACGTCATTTTCTCGGCGGCCCAGCATGCGTACACGCAGCGTCTCGTCGAGGCGAACCGGGCACTCAATGGTCATTTTGAACGATTGAAGGGAGGTGGGCTTGGCCTTGTTGAACATTAGCCATGTCTTCAAATCCTATTCCGCCGGCGGCATGTTCGCCCGCCGCGCCCAAGAAGTGGTCCGCGATGTCAGTTTCGCTTGCGAGCCGGGGGAGTGTCTGGGTATCGTGGGCGAGAGCGGGAGCGGGAAGTCGACGCTGGGGCGAATGATCGCAGGTCTGGAGAAGCCGGATCGCGGCATCGTCCATTGGGAAGGACGGCCGGTCTGGGATCGTCGGCAGCGCGGTTGCCGGATTAGTGCCGTATTCCAGGACTACACCTCATCGATCAATCCGTTCTTCACGGTGGAAGAGGCGATTATGGAGCCGTTGCGAACATCGGGCATGCATAAGCGCAAAGACAGAAGCAGCGTCGACCTTCTCCTGGAGCAGGTCGGCCTGAACGCATCCTATCGGGAGCGGTATCCGCACGAGCTGTCGGGCGGCGAAGCCCAGCGGGTATGTATCGCCAGGGCGATTGCGACGGAGCCGCACTATATCGTCATGGACGAAGCCGTCAGTTCGCTTGATGGCTCGGTTCAATTGCTGGTGCTGGATCTGTTGAAGGCGCTTAGGCGGAAGTACGCGATGAGCTATATGTTCATCACGCATGATCTGCAAGCCGCCGCGTACTTGTGCGACCGCATTCTTTTCTTTAAAGAGGGGCGCGTGGAGGAAATCATTGCCACGGAGCAACTAAGGAACGCCCAATCCGAATACGCACGCCATTTATTGCGCATGGTCATCACCTCGTAACGCAATGGTTACGGAAAGGAGAAATGAAGGTGAGCGGTGCGCTGTCTTGGCCATTTATGCGCTTATATCTACTAACGTTATTCTATTTTAGCGCGAATGCTATATTGAACGTCATTATCCCGCTGCAGGGAGAGGCGCTAGGCGCGAGCCATACGACGATCGGGATCATCATGGGCGCTTACCTATTCACGACCATGTTCTTCCGGCCTTGGGCGGGAGCGATGATACAGAAGCATGGCTCGGTCCGCGTGCTGCGCGTCATCTTGATCGTTAACGGGCTAGCCTTAATGCTGTATGCCATGACGGGGCTAGGCGGATACTTCTTCGCACGTATGCTGCAGGGCGTGTCGACGGCCTTTTTCTCCATGGCGCTGCAGCTTGGCATCATCGACGCGCTGCCGGAGAAGGACCGTTCGCAGGGTATATCGATGTACTCGCTATGCTCCTACATACCGGGCATTATCGGACCCATACTGGCGCTCACGATCTGGCAGTCGGGGGAGTTAAATTATTTCGCCGTAGTCATGCTGCTCATCGCTCTTGGGACCGGCGTAATCGGCTTCAGCGTGAAGCCGGACAAGAGCACGCCGAATCCCGCGAAGACGGGGCAAGGCGCGGGCGGCATGCTACGTTCTTTGGGGCAACTCGCCACCCATCCTTCTTTGCGCAAATGCAGCATTCTACTGCTGTCCGCTTCCGTTGTATTCGGCGCGATTACTACATTCATCCCCCTGTACGCTGCACAAGTCGAGCATGGCAGCGCGGGCGTGTACTTGATGACGCAGGCGGCCGTCGTCGTATCGGCCCGCTTCTTGCTGCGCAAACATATCCCATCGGACGGCCGTTGGCATGCTTCGTTCGTGATGGGCATGATGCTGATGCTCGCGGCAGGGGCGTATTGCGTCAGCTATTCGAGCACGGGCGGCGCGGTTATTTTCTACCTCGGCGCGATCCTTATTGGAATCGCCCAGGCACTGGTCTATCCGACGCTTACGACTTATCTAACCTTCGTGCTGCCGCAAACGGAGCGCAACGTGCTGATGGGGCTGTTCATCGCGATGGCGGATCTTGGCGTATCGCTGGGCGGTATCTTGATGGGGCCGTTGACGGATCTGACCTCTTATACCTTCATGTATGCCGCGTGCGCGGTCTTAGGCGCATCAATGGTTGTCGTTGCTTATGAGCGGCGCGGTGTGAGGAAGGCCGTGTCATAGGACGGGAGTTTCGTCATTAAGGAAACATTCAGCTGGCACTTATGGAACGCTCAGTTCACGACCTCCTAGAATCGGTATAATGAGACTCGTACTCATACAGATTCCTATTGGAGGTCAACAACAATGCGTAAACTCCCTACTCTCAAGGGCTATAAAGGTTTTATCGCAGGGGTGGCGCTGACGGCGGTCGTTACCGTTCCGTTCACGTCCCTGGCGGCTACGGCGACCAAATCCGTAGCGGCGACATTCGCGAATATTAAAGTAACGTTGGACGGAACAGCCGTTTCGCTCAAGGACGGCAGCGGCAATGCGGTCGAGCCGCTCACGTACAACGGATCGGTGTATGTCCCGCTTCGCGCGGTCTCCGACGTGCTCGGATACGGCGTCTCCTTCGACAATACGACGAAAACGGTTAAGCTTACGGGCAGCACATCGACCACCGCGGCAGGCGGCGCGGAAGGCACGCCTCCGGGAGCTCCTCCGACAGGCGGCGCCGAGGGCACGCCTCCAGGCGCACCGCCGACTGGTTCGACCGATACGTCCACCCGGGTAACGGATGTCGCGGCTTCGATTGCCAATGACACGACGGCGAGCACGGCGCAGTCGACCACGGATGCCCAGACGGCGAAGATCGTGGAGCTTGCCAATGCGTTCATGGCGACGTTGACCGATGAGCAGAAAGAGTCGCTGCAGTATGACTTGACCGCCGAGAATGCTGCGGTTTGGTCCAACCTGCCGGCAGGGAACGTGAGCCGCAACGGCCTTATGTTCGCCAGCCTCAGCGAAGAAAGCTTAACGGCACTTAAAGCGCTGGCCGCGCAGGCGCTGGGGGATAGCGGCTACGATACGTTCAAGCAGATTATTCTCGCCGACGAATATCTGGCTACGGATAACAATACCCAGATGTGGGACGCAGACCTGTATTACGTCGCCTTCCTCGGAACGCCATCGACGACCTCGGCTTGGACGCTGCAGATCAGCGGCCACCATTATGCGTCCAACATTACGTATAACGGCCAACAGACAAGCGCGACGCCGGTCTTCGTCGGCGTGGAGCCGCAGACGTTCACGTATAACAACGTAGCCTACGAGCCGCTCGCGACTCGCCACGATGCCATGTATGCGATGATCCAATCGCTGAGCACGACTGAACTTGCGACAGCGAAGCTTGCCAAATCGTTCGATGACGTTCTCGTCGGTCCAGGGCAAGACGGCAACTTCCCGGCAAGCGAAGGGATCGCGGTATCCTCGCTTAGCGATGACCAACAGGAGCTGGTCAAAGCAGCCATTACAGCTTGGGTGCAAGATACCAGCCCGGATATCTCGTCCGAGCTGCTGGAAGCGTACCTGTCGGATGAAGCACTGGCAGCAACGAAGATTGCCTGGTCGGGATCGACCGATTCCAGCGTGCATGGATCTTACATTCGCATCGACGGCCCTCGCGTATGGATCGAATTCGTATGCCAGACCGGCGTAGCGTACAAGGATCAAATTCACTTCCATACCGTATGGCGCGACAAGCTGGCCGATTACGGCGGCAGCTTCAACGGATAAGGAGCAGGCCATGATGCGGAAGAATGTAATCGCTCTGATCGGTACGCTGCTGCTTGCAGTATCCTTCCTGACCGCGTCCGTCTCGGCGCATGCCATGCCCAGCTCGTCGGTCAACTTGGATTTCTATAAGGACCGGGTTGCGGCGGAGCTCATTCTTCCGCTCGACCGCCTGGAGATCGCCTTTGGCAGCAGCCTGACGGAAACGCCGGCCGAAGTCTTATCGATGTATCAAACCGAGCTAGAAGCTTATGTCGTGGAACATGTGCACCCAGTCACGTCCGAAGGGCAGGAATGGACGGTAGCGGTCAGCGATATGTCGCTCCAGTTAAGTGAAGAGCCGTATGATCTTATCGTGAATCTGTCGATGACGCCGCCAGCCGGAGCCACGGTGCAGCAGTTCACCTTGAATTACGATGTTATCGTGCATCAACTCGTTACGCATTCGGCGCTCGTCTCCATTCGAAGCGACTGGAATCACGGCGTGTTTGCGAGCGAAGCCCAGCTAATCGGTACGATCCGCGGCACGGAAACCTCGCTTGCCGTGGATCAAAGCGGCGGCAGCTGGTGGACCGGATTCCAGGATGTCATGAGCTTGGGCATGGCGCATATCGCGGAAGGAACGGATCACCTGTTGTTCCTGCTGGTGCTGCTATTGCCTGCTCCGATGCTAGCGAAGGGGAGACGCTGGGCCGAGTTCGGCGGCATCAGCCATAGTCTCCTCCAGCTGCTCAAGATCGTGACGGCCTTCACGATCGGCCACTCGGTTACGTTGATCGCAGGCGCTCTTGGTTGGGTGCATGTGAGCAGCCAGATCGTCGAATCGCTCATCGCCTTCTCGATTCTCGTGTCGGCCGTCCATGCGTTCCGTCCGCTATTCCCGGGCCGCGAAAGCCTGGTGGCGCTCGTCTTCGGACTCGTGCACGGGATGGCGTTCGCCACCTTAATCGAGGAGATCGGCATCGACCCCTGGCGGATGGCGGCGAGCATTCTTGGCTTCAACATCGGCATCGAGATCATGCAGCTGATCGTAATAGCCGTTACGATTCCATGGCTCATGATGTTGAGCGTGACGCGCGTTTTCCCGGCCGTCCGGATCTTGGGCGCGTTGCTGGCCGCGACGGCTTCCCTCGCATGGCTTAGCGAGCGGGTCACCGGGCAAGAGAATCCGCTGTCGAAGCTCGTTAATTCGGCTGCCGGCTATGCGCATTGGTTAGTTGTGCTCATCGCCGTTACGGCGGTGATCGCGACCATCATGAAGTACCGGAGCGCGTTAGTCCGGAAGCAGGCGCAAGAGGTTTAGTTGTTCGCACGGATATGGAAAAAGAAACGTCAGCATACATCCCGGCTTGAACCGGGGGCGTATGCTGACGTTTTTTCGTTGAAGGAAGCCTCTTAACGATAGATCCGATAATTCCCGCTTAATGCCAACAAGCTGAAGAAATACAGGCAGTTGTCGTAATAACGGCGAACACCGGTGCGCAGCGGCGTCTGCCAGAATAGCTCGACGACGCGTCTTGCATCGGGACCGTCCGCGGCTAGCGAAGCCATCGCATTGGTGGCGAGCAGGCCGATTGGATGAAGCGCAGGCTCATCGAAAGGCTGACCGTCGATAGTATAACGGCGATAATCCGCTACGTCGATGTCCCGGAAGAAGCGCTGAATTCGATTCGATTGCTCCACCTGCCAAGGATCTTCGCGGAACCAAGCCCAATCGAGCCCGATGTTGGCCGCAACCCGGTACGCATCGCTGTAGAAATGCCGGTAATCCCCGTGGCGCTGCACCGGGGCCGGCGTCCCGTCGTAGTTCGCATACTCCGGCGAGAGCCCGGTCTCCGGATGGCAGGCGGTATGCAGATAAGCGCGACTCGCTTGCGCCGCTTCCCGCCAGAAGGCGCGATCGGCTTCGTCGGCCCACAGCGCGAACAGATCATAGAAATGAGGCAGATGGTAGGAAGGGTCGCTGAACGGCGATTCCGGAACGAACTTGATCAACTTCGTCGCGGGATCCCACATCGGGTCGCCTTCGCCGTTCTCGCCCTGATGGACGCACGCCCGGAGGATCTTTCGCGCCTGATCCGCATAGTTGTAAGGTTCAGCCCGCTCGCCCCAACGATGCGAAGCAAAGAACAGCGCCATCGCGAAAAATTCTTCGCCGTCCGGAGCAGGTCCTTGCGAGAGGCGCGTGCCGTCCGGCCGGCAATGCCAGGCAAAGTAATCTTTGTATCGGCCTTCCGTATGCTGCATGAAGGTCTTGGCGAACGTCCACAGCCGGTCGAATTCTTCTTGCCGATCCATCTGAACCGCCATCATCATCCCATAGGACATCCCTTCGGAACGCACATCCAGATTACCCGTATCGAGCATGTACGCCATGTCCTCTCCCACCTGATAATAGATGCGGACATCCTCATCCCCGTAGAACAGCTCTTGCCACGCTTGTTCGAGCTTGCTGTCGATATCCGCTTCCGCATAACCGTACTCAAGGAACAGATTGCGGTAAAGTCCTGTATGGAATGCGCCTTTCAGTTCTACAGCCATCGTTCATCCTCCATGGAAAAGGTATTTTCCTCGAGTATAGGGAACGAACGCTTCCGGGGCATTGTAGAAATTAAAGCATTTGCTTTAAAAAGTTTAGCGTTCTTCCGGCTGCAGGGCCGTTATGCGGGCACGAAAGCAAAAAAGCCGCGCAAGCGCGCAGCTTTTTGCCCGAAAGTTATTGCTTCACTACGTACTACGCTTCGATCCTGGGCTTCGCCGGATTGCAGCTTGGCGGAGGAACTTGCCCGGATTGGGCAAGTTTCATGAGATAATAGCATTCTTCCCGAAACATGTGGTCGGGCATGAGCGGGTTGATGCGGCTTAGAAGCTCCGCGCTAAGGTCCAGATGCTCGATCTCCTGAAGAAAACCTTGAAAGACGTTCATCTCCATATCGATATCTTTATGAAACTTGGAAATCGACGGATAGCTTTGCCTCATGGTTCGCAAGTAGCCGGTCAATTCGACTGCCTTCAGATAAAACTGCTCGAAGTGCTTCTCGAATTCCTTGCTTTTCTTCATCAGCCTTTTCTCGACGCCGTCGAGATCGCTGGCTATGGCCGCAGCGTGGCCTGCCGCATCCGGCAGCCAGATCAGATCGTGATGCAGGGGATGGTAGATGGGGACGTCTTTCCCCGCGATCAGCGCTTGCAAGATCTTGAGATATTCCTCCAACTCGTTCACCATGTGATTGAGAAAAGTCGGGGTCAGCGCGATTTGAACTTGATTGAGCAGCCTGCGGTCGAGCAAATTCAATTTGAAGCTTCGAAGGGCTTGCACCGCTTCATCGGCTTGCTTATTGAGTGCCGATAGAGAAAGTCCCTTTCCATTTAACCGCGCTTGCTCTAGGAGATCGTCGAATGCCTTCTTAAAGGCCTCGGCTCGTTCAATATCCTGCTTTTCTCTGGACGATAGGGCGTTAAGTATGAATCGTGCATGATCCCCCAGAATCTGGAGCCAGAATTGATGCTCGAACCATGCTTCCTCGGACATGTTGCTTACCTCCCTTAACCTCTCGATGCTGGAATCATCAAGTCTCTTCACGTCTCGATAACCTTATGACCGTGAAACGGGAGATATTCGCTGCCACTCATGGGAATAGTTTACGCTAGACCCGTATATTACGAACAATTAAAATAGACATAGTGACGAATAACGGCGATGCTTGGCAGATAGCTTACATACGACCAGGCTACATATAGAAAAGAGGAGAACAATCTTGCGCGTCCATCAACTTCACTATCAGGATATGAGCCATTTAAGAGAGTGGATGCAGATTCAATCCATACCCGATGCCAATCGGTTGCTCATTCAGATTTTTTCGTCTTCCCTGCAGAACAGCTCGATCCAACCTATCGTGGATCTGCTTGCTGCCGATTTGCCGCAAGCGGCTATCATTGGATGCACGTCTGCCGGAGAGATCGTCGACGGGTGCGTTCATGAACAAGCAACGGTCATTTCGATCATCGAATTCGATCAAGTCAACCTGGTTGCTGCTTCTATAGAACTTCCTGCGGGCGTAGATGAACATGAAGCGGGTACGCGATTAGCGCATCGCCTAGCCCAGCCGGACATGAAAGCGATGATTGTGTTCACCGATCAGCTGGAGCGCCCGGATCAATTCTTGAAGGGGATCGAGGACGTCCATCCGAATGTCATTCTCGCAGGCGGCATAGCGGCCGCAAGCGTTGGGCGCAGGACGCTGATCACCGGGAATAAGCTGCTCTCGGGGGGCGCCGTGGGCATCTCGTTGTCCGGCCCTAACCTCATCGCGAACAACGCCTACAGCCTCAATTGGAATCAGGTCGGCAAACGATTCACGGTTACGCATGCGGAAGAGAAGCGCCTTTATACGATCGATCATAAAAATATCATTGACCTTTACCGCAACTATCTCGGCGACAATATAGCGGAACAGCTGGTGAAGAAAAGCAAAAACTTCCCGTTGATTCTGCAAAAAGAGGGAATCGAGATTTGCCGGGATGTTATCGAGGTGCACGAGGACGGATCGGTGACGCTATCGGGTCGCATCGAAGAAGGCGATGCGGTACGATTCGGATTCGGCGACCCCGAATTAATCGTCGATCGATCCAAACGTCTAGTGGAGGAGTTGATGAGCGTCCCATCGGAAGCTATCTTCATCTATTCATGCGAAGCGCGCAAGATGTTCATCTTTAATTCGATCGGCTATGAAATCTCGCCGCTGCAGCAGCTTGCTCCGACGGTCGGCTTCTTTACGAACGGAGAGTTCTACCATAACCAGCGCTCCAATGTCATTCTGAACCATTCGATGACGCTGCTCGTGCTATCCGAATGTCATGACATGCCCAAGCGTGCCGCCGAACCTGTCGCCGATCGTCCCGCGCAATGGGGAGAGCTGGACGTACTGAAGGCGATGTCCCATGTCGCCCAAGTCTCGACCGACGAATTGTTCGAGCTGAACGCGCATCTGGAAGAGTCTGAACAGCGTTATCGGTCTCTCGTTCAGTATAACCCGGACATCGTGTATTCCATTAATGCCCATGGCGATATCCTGACGCGCAACGGGAAATTCCTGGACATTCTTGGCTATCAGGAGCACGAGGTGAACTCCGTCTATGAGCTTGTCGCCGAACCGGATTTCGCGTTCATGAAACATGCGATCGAACAGGCATACTCGGGCAAGCCTCAGACGTTCGAAATTTCGCTGTCCACGCATAACGGCACGCCGATTCCGCTCATGATAACGAAAATACCCATTGTCGTGAACCAAACGATTGTCGGCGTCTATGGCATCGCCAAAGACATCTCTGCGTGGAAAGAAGCAGAGAAGCAAATTACTTATATGGCGTACCACGATATGCTGACCGATCTGCCCAATCGGACGATGCTGCATAACGAGATGGACAAGTTGCTAGCGGAGCAGCAGACCGAGCCGAGTATGTTTGCCTGCATGTTCCTGGATCTGGATAATTTCAAGGAAATCAACGATACGTTCGGACATTTCGCCGGCGACCAGCTATTGAGGCAGTTAGCCAACGATTTGGTGCGATTCATGAAGCATAGCGGCATTGCCGCCCGTTTTGGCGGCGACGAGTTTGCGATTCTCATGAAGATCGATAATCCCCAGGAAGCCGAGGGGCTGGCCGAGCGAATCGTTCGTTATTTTGAACAGCCGATTAACGTCCAGGGCATCGAGCACTTCATCACGACTAGCATCGGCATCAGCATCTACCCGCAAGATGGCGCGGACTCGGAGACGCTGCTGAAGAACGCCGATCTGGCGATGTATAAAGCCAAGCAATCCGGCAAGAACCGCTATCAGCTCTACAATAGCGAAATCTGCGAAATTATGCGGGAGAAAAGAGCGCTCGTCTCCGAGCTGAGAAAAGCGATTCAGGAAGAAGAGCTAAACGTCTATTACCAGCCTTTGTTCGATCTTAAGAGCAGGGAGCTCATAGGCGCCGAAGCGCTCGTTCGCTGGTTCCCCAAGGGCAAAGACAGCGTGCCGCCTTCCGTGTTTATTCCGATCGCGGAGGAATATGGGTTAATCGACCAATTGGGTTATTGGGTCTTGCGCACCGCCAGCGAGCAACTCGTCTCTTGGCAGAATACCAAACAAAGCCTGATCATGTCGGTCAATGTGTCTTACCAGCAGTTCGGACGGTCCGACTTCGTCGAGAGCGTACGCAACGTGCTTCAGATGACGAAGATGCCGCCGCATTCGCTTCATCTCGAGATCACGGAGAGCACGGCGCTTATTAATCTGGCGCATACCAAGCATATCTTGCATCAGCTGCAGATGTCTGGCGTGTCCATAGCGATGGACGATTTCGGCACCGGCTACTCTTCGCTCAGTTGCGTGAAGGACTTATCCATCGATAAGCTGAAGATCGACCGGTCGTTCATTACGAACATCTCGACGGATGAACGGGATGCGGCGATCGTGAAGACGATTATTGCGCTCTCTCGGAATTTGCGTATGAAGGTACTGGCTGAAGGCGTAGAATTGCCGGAACAGCTGGAGAAGTTAGCCGAGTTCGAGTGCGATGAGATTCAAGGGTATCTGTTCAGCCGTCCTTTGCCGGCCGACCAATTCGAGGCGCTGTTCCTCGCAAGCCAATCGTCATCTGCATAAAGCAATAAAAAGCCGCCACGAGGCTTGCCTAGTGGCGGCTTATTTGAAATACAAGAAATGTTAATCGTTCGGGTATCTGGATTCTCGGGCAGCTGCAGCTTCATTCTGCTCGTTCGCAACCTCTAAACCATAGTCGTTCGCCAGCGCATGCAGACCGCCGAAGAAACCTTTGCCGATCGGATTGAACTTCCAATCGCCCCTGTAGCTATACAATTCCGCGACAACGAGGGCCGTCTCGTTCGTTAATGAGTCCCCGCAGCGGTAGTACATCAGCTCTCGGCCTGTTGAAGGGTCCTTCACCCGGATCGTAATCTCAGCGACCTCGCGGAAGAAATGTTCCCGCACTTCGCCTTCGTAGATGGATAGCGTGAATGCGATCTTCTGGATCTGCGCGGGAAGGTTCGGATAGGCCAGCACGAATCGCGCTTGGCTTGGTTCTGGCTTCGAGTAAGAGAGCGAACCATTGCGCTCTTCGGGATGGCCGTAGAAGATGCAATCCTCATCCTGCCTGCATTTGCCGTCGCTATGAAGCAAGAACGCGGTGGCATCCAGCTCGATCGCGGGATTCATCGTTCTCCATGTCACTTCAATCACTAACTTCCCGGTTGCCAGCCCTTTGGTTACGTCGACTCTCTGACCCGTGGCTAGCTGAAGCGCTTGGCTAGGTTCAGGGAGGATAGACGCGGCAGGTTTCGGTTGACGGACGGCCGCCGGTTCTTTACGGGCCGGCTTGCGTTTAAGTTTGGCAGCTGGCGCAGAGAATGGGGCATAGCCGCCCGGATACATTCTTCCGACTTTCCACCCTTCATCGGCGGATAATCGGAGCAGATCCGATGAACCCTTTTGTTCCATGATTCTGAGCAATAGAATGGCAGCGGCCCGGGCATCGTCCAGCGCATCATGATGTTTCAGCCGGATTCCGTAAAGCTCGGCCATTGCGTTAAGTCTGTATGAAGGCAAATCGGGCAAGAGCCGTTTACTGACCGCATACGTGCAGAAGTATTGAAAGGTCGGGTAGGGCAAGGAAGCTTCGTCAAGGCAATACCGCAATACGCTCATATCGAACGAGGCATTGTGTGCGACTACATGCCGATCGCGCAAGAGCGGGGAGATCTCGGGCCAAATCTCTCGAAACGTAGGTTGTCCGGCTACCATGGCAGGCGTGATGCCGTGTATCCCGATATTCACGGCGTCGAAGCGCTGCATCGGATTGATCAACCAGACTTGCTCTTTCACGATTCTGCCTCCGCTTACTTGCACCAGCCCGAGCGAGCAGGCGCTGGAACGGTTCGAATTGGCGGTCTCGAAGTCAATGGCTACAAACTCCATATTCATTATATCTCCTTATGTTGCTATCAAATGCAAAGTTGGATGATCCATGAGAGACGGTAGATAAGTATGATTAAGTATATAAATCTTGCGCGGAGTTGGCTAGCCAAGACGTAATGTAAAATTATGCCGAAACGAGACAGACTAGCGGGAAATCTTTTCTTGAAATCAAATTACAAGTTGACAACTCGGAATTGTAGTTTTATTATTTAAACGAGCTCGAGTGATGAAATATTGTTTCATAATTCAACCGACAAGAATCCTACTGGACAAACCAATGGTTCTCGATCCGACTAATGACTTATGGTGGGCGCGCAAGCGGCTGCAATTTGTCTTAATCGTGATTGGAGGCCATTTTTTTTATGGAATGCCGCTCCGATCATGGAAGAATAGTTGACTTCTGCGTTAAAAAAGAATTTACAATTGGCATCTTATTACGTAGAATGAGGTTAGATATGAAATAATATTTCTTAAACAGCGAACGATAATGAAATTTAGTTACCAAGAGAAAGCACTTATTCATTCGGGAGGTACGGGGATCATGAAAAAGTCTGTCAGTACAATGCTAATGGTCATTCTGCTAACTATCCTTGCAGCATGCGGCAATAACGGCGGCAATGGAGCGAACGAAGGCGCAGCGTCTTCTGCCGAGGCTGCGAATACCGCAACTGAATCGGAGACGACGGCAGCTCCGGAAGCTACTTCGGAAGAAGCGGTCCGGCTTACGATCGGCAGCTGGCGAACCGAGGACAAAGCCGCTTATGACAAGATCGCCGCTCAGTTCCATGAGCAGAACCCGACTATTACCGTCGAATTCGCGCCGACCAAGAACACGGAGTACAACACGGTGCTGAATACGCAATTGATGACGGGCGAAGGGCCGGATATTATCCACCTGCGGCCCTATGTGGCAGGCAAACAGGTTGCCGATTCGAACTTCCTCGTGCCGCTGGACGGAACGCCGGGGCTCGAGCAGATCCCGTCCGAGCTGTTGATCGCGGCAACCGGTTCAGACGGCAAAGTATACGGAGCGCCGATCCTGAAGAATGCCTCGCTGATCCTTTACAACAAGCAGCTGTTCGACAAGCTGGGGCTTACGGAGCCGAAGACGTGGGATGAATTGATACAGACGGCCGAAGCGCTTAAGAGCAATAAGATCGTGCCGTTCGCCTTCGGCTCCAAGGAAGGTTGGATCCTCTCGCTAACGCACGGAGCGATCGGACCGGTCGCCTATGGCGGCAACGACTTCGTCAAGCAGATCACGACTGGCCAGACCAATTTCACGTCGCAGGCCTTCACGGATTCCGTTCAGCTGCTGAAGGATCTGGAACCCTACTATCCGGATAACTATGAGGGCATTGGCATGGACGATATGCGCAATCTATTCGTTACCGAGCAGGCCGGCATGATGATCATGGGGGATTGGGAGATCGCCGTTATGCGCAAAATGAACCCGGATCTTCAGATCGACGCCTTCCCGGTTCCGACGAAAGACGGCCAAGCGAGCGTCTCGACTTGGGTCGACGGCTCGTTCGCGATCAACGTCAACTCCAAGCATCAGGAGGCAGCCAAGAAGTTCATCGCATTCGCGCTGACCGAGTCGTTCGGCACGACGCTGAGCAATGAATTGGTTCGCCAGAGCACGATACCGTCGGTGCAATCCGGCGACGAATTGATCAAGAAGATCGCAAGCTTCTCGAACGATGCGGCCATTGCGACGCCGTACATGTTCAATGTATACTTCGCAGCAGGCAACCCGTCTTCGAAGACGGCGTTCGAAACGAGCGTTCAAGGCTATTTGCTCGGCAAGCTGAAAGTCGAGGACGTAGGCGCAGAAGTTCAGAAAAGCGTGGATACCTGGTTCAAACCGCTTAGCCAATAACAAGGATTGATCGTAATCACTCAAGGAGGAATCAGCCCAATGAAAGGCGCGTTAGTCAGCATGGAAGCCGCGTTAGATACGCTCAGCAGCATGGAGAGGCAGGCAGCCAAATATATAATCGAACACCCTTCGGAGGTCGTGAACCTGTCGGTACAGCAATTGGCGCTTCGCGCCGAGGTGAGCGAAGCGACAATCGTGCGGCTGGCGAAGTCGCTCAAGTTCAAGGGCTATACGGACCTGAAGCTGAGGATCTCCGCCGATCTCTCCGCAGCGGGGGAAGGCATTACCGATTATCAGCCGTTCAAGGTCGGCCACTCCATCCAGGAGCTGATGGAGAGCGTCACCAACAACAATATCAAATCGATCCATGACACGATGGACGTCATCGACGTCGAAGCGGTCGCCCAAGCGGTCGAGAGTTTGAACGCAGCGCGGAAGATCGCGGTATTCGGCGTCGGGGCTTCTTCCATAATCGCGGAGGATTTCAGGCTCAAGGTGAACCGGATCAACAAGTGGTGCGAATCCGCCAGCAGCGGAGATATGCAGGCGGTCGTCGCCGCCAATTTAAGCCAGCAGGACGTCGTGATCGGCATCTCCTATTCCGGGAATAACCAGGATGTGCTTCACGCGCTTAAGCTGGCTAAGGCGAATGGGGCGAAGATTATCTCACTGACCCACTTCGGCATTAACCCGATCTCCGAGCTGTCGGATATTCAGCTGTACACGAGCTCGCTCGAGCAGAATTTCCGCAAAGGCGCCATGGCGTCGCGCATCGCGCAGCTCAACGTGATCGACATGCTCTATGTCGGCATGGTCGTCCAGAATTACGAATCGAGCACGGCATCCATCGAACGGACCCAGAACGCGGTTCGGCGGTAATTCTTCCTTACGGAGGCTTCCTATCCTATGAGCCATAACGCAGTGAACGAGAGCGTCAAAGGTTCCGGCAGCAGGTGGCAGCAAGTCGTCATACACCTTTTCCCCCTGCCGGCGCTCGTTATCTATTCGGTTGTTATCGTCTACTCGATGGTCGCGGCGTTCGGCTACAGCTTCTTCTCCTGGAAAGGCTTGACCCGGGACGCGTTCGTCGGCTTGGACAACTTCGTCACGCTGTTCACCCAAGAGCCCTATAACGAGACGTTCTGGAACGCGCTCGGCCATAACGCCTATTATTTCGCCCTGGAGATGGTCGTCCAGAACGGCATCGCATTCATGCTCGCCTACGTTCTCTATACGAAGGTGAAGGGTGCCGAATGGTTCAAATCCGCCATCTTCCTGCCGCGGCTGTTGTCGGTCATCGTCATCGGTTTCTTGTGGAAGCTCATTCTCAATCCGAACACGGGCGTGCTGAACACCTTCCTCAAGACGATCGGGCTGGACAGCTGGGCGATGTCCTGGCTGGGAGATCCCGATACCGCGCTGACGTCCATCATCATGGTCAACAACTGGTTCGGCGTCGGCTTCTCGCTATTGATCTGGCTGGCAGGCCTCCAAGCGATTCCGGCCGAAATCGTGGAGGCCGCTCGCCTTGAAGGCGTGAAGGGCCTCAAATTCATCCGGATGATCGTCGCGCCGCTCATCGTGCCGTCATTCGTCATCATTACCGTATTCAGCTTCATTCACGCGTTCGAGGCCTTCGAACTTGTCTATGCGATGCAAGGGTCGCAAGGCGAACCTTACATGTCTACCGACACCCTTGCTACGTACTTCTATCGCAATGCCTTCGGCGGCACCTCCGGCGGAGATTCCGTCTCCATCGGGCTCGGGTCGGCCCTCGCTGTCATCATGTTCGCGATCATCAGCGTCGTCTCGACCGTCTTTATGAACGTTACCCGCAAATATGAAGTCGAACTATGATCAGGGGAGGTGACCTGTGCCTTGCGACCGACAACTTCCATCCGAACTTTGCAATACGCGATCATTGCGCTATTCTCGCTTACCGGCATCGCGCCGATAGCGCTTATGCTGCTCTAATCGCTCAAATCCAATATCGAGATCATCAAGAACCCGTTGTCTCTGCCGACCAGCTTCAGGCTTGCTTCCTATGAGGAGCTGTTCCGGCAGCTACCGTACGGCCGGTACTTCTTCAACAGCGTGCTCGTGACGGGCGTATCCGTGCTCGCGATTCTGGTGTTCGGCTCTCTCGCTTCCTATTATATATCCCGGTATTCGTTCCGCTGGAATCCGTGGCTGTACATGTACTTCCTGGCCGGCATGATGATACCGGTGAAGCTGGGCGTCGTACCGTTGTTCATGCTGATGCGCCAATTGCATCTGATCAACACACCTTGGTCGCTCGTCCTCATTTATTCCGGCATCGGCATTCCGCTGGCCATCCTTATTCTAACCGGCTTCTTCAAGACGATGCCGACCGAGATCGAGGAGGCGGCCCGGATCGACGGCTCCTCGGAGCTGGGCATTCTGTTCCGGGTGCTGATCCCGCTCATGAAGCCGGCGCTGGGTACCGTCATGATCATCCAGTTCATCAACATCTGGAACGACTTCTTCTTCCCGCTCCTATTCGCGCAGAAGGAATCGGTGAAGACGCTGCAGATCGGCATGATGTCGCTGTTCGGCGAATATTCCACCGACTGGAGCGTGCTCTTCGCAGGGTTAACGGTCGCTTCATTGCCGATGATGATCCTGTTCCTCTTCGCCTCCAGACAATTCATGGAAGGACTGACGGCCGGTGCGGTCAAATAAGGCATTCACGACAAGGCTGCATGTAGGAATCGACGGAGGCGGAAGCAAGACCGCCTGCCTCGTCGGCGATGAGGAGGGGAACGTCCTTGCTTGCGAGGAAGGCGAGTCCTCGAACGTCAAATCCAGACCGCGCGAACAGGTCGAGGAGACGCTGTTATCGCTTATTCGCGGCACGGTCGCACGCGCCGGAGGCGCGATAGAAGATATAGGAAGCGTAACGCTTGGTCTTGCCGGAGGGCATCGGCCAGCCGACAAGCAGCGGATGACCGATTTTCTGAAGCCCTATCTGCCTCCTTCAGCTTCTATTCAAGTGCACAACGATGCGGAGACGGCTCTGGCCGCGGGAACCTGGGGGCAGGCTGGCATCGTGCTGATCGCCGGCACGGGCTCAATCGCGCACGGCTATCTGCCTGAACGGGATTGCGGGGTCCGGGTTGGCGGATGGGGCTATCTGCTCGGCGATGAAGGCAGCGGGTACGATATCGGCAGGCAGGCTCTCATGGCGGTAACTCGCCATGCGGACGGGATAGATGAAGCCGCGATGTTCAGCGAGGCGGTGCTCCGGCATCTGTCCATCCGCGATCCGCAGCAGCTGGTCGACCGATTCTATGAGTCCGGCAACGCGCGCAAAAGCATAGCCCAGCTCGCCAGGCTCGTCATCGACATGGCTGCGCAAGGCGATGAAACGGCAGCGCGAATCGTGCAGCAAGCGGCTCAAGACTTAAGCCGTCTCGCCGTGACGGCGCGGCGGAAGATGGAAGAGGCGGCAGGGGGAGATCTGAAGGAGATACCGCTCGTGCTGGCAGGAGGTTTGTTCGGCAGCGAATTCTTCACCGAGCAATTCATGGGAACGATCCGTTCACGGATGAGCGGCAGCGCGGTTCATACGCTGCGGCATCCTCCCGTCATCGGCGCTTATGTCCTCGGCCTGATCCAATCGGACGTCCAACTGGCGGAGTCCACCATTCACTCCATATTGCGGACTTGGGGAGACACAGAAAGGAAGATCGAATCATGAAAGAAGCCATGACGAGTCTCGTTACCGAACAGACGAATGCGAGCAGCGCCATGCTGGATCAGTTATCCGTCGGCGAGATTATTCAATTGATGAATCAAGAGGATCTGACGGTCGCGCACAGCGTACAGCACCAGCTGCCTTCCATCGAACGGACGATCGAAGCGATCGCGGAAAGAATGGCGGCAGGTGGCCGATTGTTCTATATTGGCGCAGGCACGAGCGGCAGGCTCGGAACGCTCGATGCGTCCGAATGTCCGCCAACCTTCGGCGTTGACCGCAGCCTGGTGAACGCGATCATTGCCGGCGGGCCTGATGCCCTCGTGCAAGCGATCGAGAATGCCGAAGACGATGCCGACGCGGGCAGACGGGATATCGCGGCGCGCGTAACGGATAAGGATGCGGTCGTCGGCCTGGCTACGAGCGGCACGACGCCTTACGTATTGGGCGCCGTCGCAGAAGCCAAGCGCATCGGCGCGGTTACGGCAGCAATCTCCTGCAACCAGGGGACGCCTCTCTCCGCGGCGGTAGATTATCCGATCGAGATCCCCGTCGGACCCGAAGTCATCTCCGGATCTACCCGACTGAAGGCGGGAACGAGCCAGAAGATGGTGCTCAATATGATTTCCTCCGCCGTCATGATCCGCATGGGCAAAGTATATGGCAATCTGATGGTCAACGTGCAAGCGAGCAACGAGAAGCTGCGCCAACGCGTCGTGCGCATCGTCATGCAAGCCACCGGCGCGGACGAAGGAGCGGCGCTCCGTTATAGCGAGCAAGCAGGAGGGGACGCGCGTATCGCGATCCTGATGCTCAAGTTCGGGCAGTCCCGTGCGGATGTCGAGGCAGTGCTCGGGCGAACGAACGGGCATTTTCGGCAAGCCGTGGAACTGCTGGAGGGAATGTAACTTTTAACGTGCAGCAATAACAGGTCCATAATCATGAGGGAGAGGGATATGATGAACCTTCGCGTTAGACGTACGCTTACGGGTTGCCTCCTAGTCATCATGATGGTCACATCGGCATTGTCGCTTCAAGTACCGTCCGCGCAAGCGGCGGATGAATACGATGCTTTGCGGACCAAATGGAAGGAGCTGCTGATCGGCGGCGCCTATAGCGCGTCAGACCCGGACATTGCAGCCCAGATCTCGGCGATCACGAGTACGGCGAATTCGTACTGGTCGAGCATGGATTCGAGCGCGGGGCGCACCTATCTATGGAGCGATCTGAACGCATGGAGCGCCTCCGCTACGATGACGAGCACTTACTCGCGCCTGTACAGCATGTCCGTCGCGTATGCGACAACCGGCTCCTCGCTCTACGGCAATGCTTCGCTGCTGGCGGATCTTCTTGGCGCGATCGACTGGATGGCCGCGAACAAATACAATGCAAGCAAGACCCAATCGGACAATTGGTGGGATTGGCAGATCGGGACGCCGCAGGCGCTGAGCAATCTGCTCGTGCTGCTCTATGATTCGCTCAACGCGTCACAATTGACGAGCTACGTGAACGTTATCGACAAGTTCGTCGCCGACCCGACGAAACGTTACAATTCCACGGTGACGGAGACGGGCGCTAACCGGACGGATAAGGCTCAGGTCGTCATTGTACGCGGCATGCTGGAGAAGAGCGGGACGAAGATCGCGCAAGGCCGGGATGCGCTTAGCCAAGTGTTCCTGTACGTAACGAGCGGTGACGGATTCTACGCGGGCGGATCGTTCATCCAGCACACCAATATCGCTTACAACGGGAGCTATGGCAGGGTACTGATTGCCGGATTATCCAAGCAGCTGTATCTGCTGGATGCTTCCAGCTGGGAAGTGACGGATGCCAATGCGGCTAACGTGTACAACTGGGTGAACGATTCATTCCGGCCGTTGATCTACAAAGGAGCCATGATGGATATGGTGCGGGGCAGGGCGATCGCCCGCGAAGCGCAGCAAGATCACGCCATGGGCCGCGACGTGATCGCGTCTCTGGCTCGTCTTGCGCTCGCAGCCCCTGCCACGGATCAAAGCTCCATACAGAGTATGGTAAAAGCGTGGGTTCAGCAGGATACGAGCTTCGCGAGCTACTACAGCGGACTGCCGATTGCGGATATCGTGAACATGAAGGCAATCATGGCGAATAGCGCAATTGCGCCGGCTAGTGCGCCGACCCGGAATCTGGTCTACAATTCCATGGCGCGGGCCGTGCATCTCCAGCCGGGCTTCGGCTTCGGTCTGAGCCTGTTCTCAAGTCGCATTGGACGGTATGAAGCGGGCAACGGCGAGAATCAGCGCGGCTGGCATACGGGCGAGGGGATGACCTATCTCTACAATAACGACCTGACCCAGTACAGCGACGGCTATTGGGCGACCGTCAACCCTTATCGGCTGGCGGGGATCACCGTGGATCCGCTTGCCTTGACGGATGCGCAAGGCAGCGCAAGCGTTTCGACATACAACTTCGTCGGCGGAGTGTCGAACGAGACGAACGGCGTTGCCGGCATGAGGTTCACCGGCCTTGGCGTCGATCTGAACGGACGCAAATCGTGGTTTATGCTCGGGGACAAAATCGTGGCGCTCGGCAGCAGCATCGCCAGCACCTCCGGCCGCGCGATCGAGACGATCGTCGAGAACCGGAAGCTGAATGCAAGCGGCAGCAACACGCTCACCGTGGGCGGGACCGCGAAGTCCTCGTCGATCGGATGGTCCGAGACGATGATCGGCGTAAGCTGGGCGCATCTCCAAGGCAGCGTAAGCGGCTCGGATATCGGCTACTATTTCCCGGGAACCTCCACGGTAGCGGGCTTGCGTGAGTCCCGCGGCGGTTCCTGGAGCCAGGTCAACACCAGCGGCTCGACGAGCAGCATCACGCGTTCCTATCTCAGCCTGGCGATTCCGCATGGCACGAGTCCGACGAATGCGACGTATGCCTATGTGCTGCTTCCGAACCGGACGGCCAGCCAGACGGCCGCTTATGCCGCAAACTCGGATATCGCCGTCCTGGAGAATTCGGATACTGCCCAGGCGGTTAGCGACGCGGCCACTGGGACAGTCGGCGTGAACTTCTGGCTGAATGCCTCGAAGACGATCTCCGTCGGAGGCGCGGCTTATCTCATCAGCGACAAACAAGCGTCCGTGCTCGTCACGGAGACGAGCTCGCAGATCAAGATCGTCGTGAGCGATCCGACGCAGACGAACGCAGGCAGTATCAATCTGGAGCTGAAGAAGATCGCCGCCAGTCTTGCATCGGCAAGCTCCGGCATTACCGTCTCGCAGCTGAGCCCGAGCATTAAGCTTGCCGTCAATGTGAACGGCGCGAAGGGCAAGACATTTAAGGTGGTATTGAATAAATAGAAGTCGCGGAGCGAAGCGGGCAACAGCCTCAGCTTCGCTTTTTGTATCTCGTCGCGGCTTGCTTTTGTGACCGCCCCAACGAATAAAGGCTGAACAGGAAACCCCGTTCAGCCTTTGCTTTCCTAGCATGGTTGACCTCGAACCCACAGGATCTAGGAAGCAGAACCCGTTACACTCGTGCCGCTCTTCGTAATCGTGTAGGTGATAACCTCGCCGCTCCAGAAGTGCAGCTTCAGATGGACGACGCCATCGTTTACTTCATTGAAGAAGTTCTGCGGCAGTGCGATGAGACCGCCCTCGTAGTCAGGATTAAAGGCGTAACCGAATTCCTTATAAGACGTCCAGTTCTGCGGGCCGGCGCTGCTGCCGTCCGCGTAGACCGCTTCCATCGTCGCAAGACGGTCACCGTTGAAGCTGGTCGGAATCGCGAAGCTGGCTGTCGTGCCTTGCGCGTCCTGTACCGTCGGCGTCGTGTACGTGATGACGTCGAAAGTCCAATCCGCGCCTTGGCTGAATTGAGCCGTCAGCACGGCATTTTCACCGAGTTTGCCATTTGCGGTCAGCTGCTTGAGCAGGCTGGCTTTGAATGTGAGCGTGTCACCGGCGATCACGTAGTCCTTGCCTTGCTTCAGCTTGTCTTTGCCTGCGCGAATGCTCTTTAGCTTCGCTCCGTTTAATTGAAGCTTGACGGTTGCGTCCTGGATGACTGCGCCTTGCTTCAGATAGATCAGGTCGCTCTCGGCTGTAGCGGAACGCTCCTTCCAGCTGGCTTTCATCAGGTTGTACAGCTGCGGATCCTTCCACGTCAAGTTCAACCGGTCGAAGTGCTGGCCGTTATCCCACAGCATATGCGTAATGTTTTTCTCATTCAAATAGTGGAGGAGGAATTCAAAATACTTAAGCTTCTCGCCTTGCTCGATCGTGCCGGTGTGCTTGTCGAACCCGAGCAGGCCGAACTCGCCCAGAATGACCGGAATGCCTTTGGCTACGAACGTATCGTAGACGCGGTCGAACGTATCCGTAAGATCCTTCTGCGTCTGTTCCTCGAAGCGGGTGAAACCGGCGATGTTGACGCTGAATGGCCAGAAGCCATAATAGTGAACCGTGGCAATCAGATTCGGGTCGTTCAACGCTTCCATCGTGCCGTAGAGCTGGTCGAGACGGTCTTGGTTGGCGTTCGTCTCGAGCGTCGGCAGCACAAGCGGCCGAACGTCATTCTTCCCGCCGGATGTCCGCACGATGTGATGGAAGGATGTATTCAACTCTGCAAGATGGTTGAAGAAATCAGCCGAATCTTCGCCCCAGCCGCTGCTGAACCGCGGCTCGTTGATGCTCTCGAACGACAGCTTGATCGAGTGGTTTTTGAACCGTTCCGCGATTTGCGTCCACGCAGCGTTATAACGGGCGAGCACCTCATCGTGCTCGGAGCCCATATTCGTCACCCAGAGCCAAGAATCGTGATGCAGGTTGATCATGACGTAGAGACCTTCATCCAAGGCCCAGTCCACGACCTCTTCGACCCGATCCATGAAAGCAGGATCGATCGCGTAATCCGGACCGCTTCCCATATGCTGCTGCCAGGTGACCGGGATACGAATGCTGTTAAAGCCTTGCTTGGCGATGGCTTTAATTTGCTGTTTCGTGACGCGCGGGTTGCCCCAGGACGTCTCGTCGGCGCCCGTGGCGTCGAATGTGTTGCCAAGGTTCCAGCCCGGCTGCATGGCAGCTACGTACGATTCGATGCTGCTCGCGCTCCCTTTCTGCTCCTGGCTGCCGGAGGCGAAAGCCGCCGCGGGGGAGAGGAGTGAGAGAACGAGTAAAACCGTGAGAATGAGCATGCTGTGTGGCTTGCGAATCAAAGTCATGGTACCAAATTCCTCCCTTGTTGAAAATCGCTTGCACAGCAATGTGTAAGCGTTAACAACTGAAAATATAGCATAGGCAATTTATCCCTAATACCCCACTAATTGCGTTGTAATTCATAGGACAATTAGAGACCCTAAGGCAGCAAAGTTGATCTTGGATAAAAACCGAATGACATCTTGCAAAAACATGCCGTTCTATATTTTATCCCGTTAAATATTGAAGGGCTGACTTCATTTCCTTCCAGAGTAAATTCCACAGAATCCCCATACCCCCAATATTTACAAAACCTACTCACTTCGCTAACGAAACGACAACAGTTCCCCGGTAACATAGACGGTGGACAGACCATTCGTGAATGCGGGAGGAGAGAAACAGATGAAATTGGTGCTTATGGGAGATTTGCATTACCACGAGGTTGAGGAATCGATCCAAGGGTGGCGTGAAGCGCGGGCGGCTTTCTATGAGGCATTGCTGGAGCGGTTTCTGGTGCTGGATGCGGATTTCCATATTTCGCTCGGAGATTTGACGAACTATGGCACGACCGGTGAGCTGACGGAAGTATTCGAGCTGCTGCGCCGCAAAGAACGCAATTTCATCCATGTGCTCGGCAATCATGACCTTTATGCCCAGACACGCCGGGAAGTATTGGAGATAACGGGCGGCAAGCGTTACCACGCCATCGAAACGGATGAAGTTACACTCGTCTTCCTGGATACGGCCAAAGAAATGGATCACGCGGATTGGGGCGGCTGGCTCGATGACGAACAGCTCCAATGGCTCGAAGAGGTCGTTCAAGCTTCCGGCTCCAAGCCGATGTTGGTCTTCGGCCACCATCCGGTTCACCAGACCACGACTCGTTCGGAACGGGACAAAGGGTCGATCCACCCTAGCATCGACATGTGGCGTATTCTCCGTCAAAAAGAAGGCGTCGGCGTCTATTTCAACGGCCATACGCATGTGGAGTCGATCGTGCAGCAGGAGAACTGGACGTTCGTGCAGCTGCCTTGCTGCCTCGACCAGCACAGCTTCCGCGTCGTTGAATTGAGCGAGCAGGAGATTCGCGTTACGGCCGTCGATTACGACGATGAGCAGCTTACGGTACATGCCCCGACACTGCACGGCCATATGCCGCATTTCTCGCACACGCCGAATGCGCGCGGGCAAGCGAATGAGCGGGAATGCGTCATTCCTTGTCTCACGGCACTCAATCCCCAATGAGCAAGCAGATGAAGCAACACCCTAGCCAGAGCATGTTCACGCAACGGCTAGCCGCCAATCGGGTCATCGCTTCGATCAAGGAGCCCAAGCATATCGAGCTAGCGCTGCGCCACAAGCATCTGCTGAGCGGCGTCTTCCTGCTGACGGGCCATATCGGCGTGCTGAAAGGGTATGTCGATCTGTTCAACGAGCATCAGCTGCCGGTCTTCCTCCACCTCGAGAAAATCGGGGGATTGAGCACCGACCAGTACGGACTCGATTTCATCGCCAAAACGATCAAGCCGACAGGCATCATAACGACCAAGACGAGCGTCGTCCGCAACGCGAAGAAGATGGGGCTGATTACGATTCAGCGCTTCTTCTTGGTCGACTCGGAGGGTCTCGATAATATTGCCAAGAGCTTATGCCAATCCGAGCCGGATATCGTCGAGCTGATGCCAGCCCGTATTCCGGAGATGATCGAGAAGGTGAAGAGCTTCACGAATCTGCCGATCATTACCGGCGGGCTGCTGTACGAAGTCTCGCATGCGCAGCGATGCTTGAGCTATGGCGCAACGGCGATATCGGCCTCCAAGCCGGAGTTGTGGACGGCGGTGCAGCAGATCCAGTCAAGCATCCCGATCAAGCAGATGGCATAAGGCAAATCGTTAACGTCCGAATTTAGATAATCTTAGCATTGCGGAAACACTCCTTTAATAGTTGTCCTTTACTATCAGTGGTGACAAGTAAATAACCAATCAAGGTTGGAGTTCACGGAGAAACCTGATCGGGCTGTTAGCGCTTGCGCTGCAGTTCTGATTCAGGTTTCTTTTTGCTGTGCGACAAACCTTAATTCGAGAAAAAGGTGGAGGACGTTAAGATGAACAAGAAGCTTATGGCAGTAACGCTGCCGGTACTTATGTCCATGACATTGGCGGCATGTGGAGGCGGCAACACGGCGACCAATAACGCCGGTACGAACAGCGGCAACAATGCTGAGCCGGCAAGCGCCGCGGCAGGCAATACAGCGAAGACGGAAGCGCCAGCGGAGAAGATTACGATCCATTACTGGTACGCGTTCGGCGGCAAAATCGAAGAAGCGAAACAGGCGCTGGTCAAGAAATTCAACGAATCGCAAGATCGTATCGAAGTTATCGCCGAAACCCAAGGCGGCTATGACGATCTGCATGCGAAGGTCCAGGCGGCGTTCGCGGCCGGGAATGAGCCGGCAATCAGCGATTTGGAAATCGCGTCGACAGGCGTATTCGCCCGTTCCGGCATGCTGCAGGATCTGACCGAGCTCGCCGCACGCGACAACGACACGTTGAAGCTCGAAGATTTCAACCCGGGCCTGATGGGGAATGCATACGTGGACGAGAAGCTGTACGGCCTTCCGTTCATGCGCAGTACGCCGATTCTGTACAAGAACGTGACGATGCTCAAGGATGCAGGCCTTGATCCGGCCGGTCCTAAGACATGGGATGAACTGGAGCAATACAGCAAGACGTTGAAGGAGAAAGGGAAAGTCGGCATGACGATGCCGGCAGATATTTGGTTCTACGAAGGACTGGTCGCGCAAAGCGGCGGCACGATGTTGAGCGAAGACGGCAAGACGGCGGCATTCAACTCGCCGGAAGGCGTAGCTCCGGTGGAATTCTGGAAGAAGATGGCGTCCGAAGGGCTGATCAAAATCCCGGTCGGCGACGAAGCCGGCGCCACTGCGGACAAAGATTGGGCGAACCAGCTGTCAGCGTTCAAATTCGGTTCGACGGCAGGTGTCTCGGGCAGCCTCGAGATCGCGAAAGGCAACAATTTCGAGATGGACGCATCCTTCATGCCGGCGAACGTCAGTTACGGCGTACCGACAGGCGGCTGCCAGCTCGTTATTACGTCGAAGCTGAGCGACGAGGAGAAAGAAGCGGCGTGGGAATTCCTGAAATTCATGACGACGGCGGAAAGCACGATCTACCAGCATAAGTATGTCGGCTATTTGCCAACTCGCCTCTCCGCGCTCGAATCGCCGGAACTGCAAGAGCACTTCAAGCAGTACCCGCAGTACAAAGTCGCAGTCGACCAGCTGGAATATGCAAGACCGCGCCCAATGGAGACGGCGTACCCGGAAGTGGCGAGCATTGTGAAGACGGCTATCGAGAAAGCCATTATCGATCCGAAAGTAACGCCGCAAGACGCGCTTAACGAAGCGGCCGAGAAAGCGAATAAGCTGCTCGGAAAGTAATCGACTGCTAGCGGGCAAGACAACGATTCACCTATTGGCGGGTCCTCCATGTTGCAGTCCGGCGACGGTACGCACCAACGATGGCCCGCCCAACATAACAAAAGAACGGGGGTGCTTCAATGCAGCCGAACAACTGGCTGTCCGATCTCAAGGTGATTATATTCGATATGGACGGCACCCTATATCAGGATCATACGTTCATGGAGCGCTACATTCGTTATTTGTTGGCCGATACGGAAGCGGAAGCGCATATGGAATCCGCCGTTGCGCTAGGAACGGACATCTTATCCGGCAGCCATCCTGTGCAATGCGGCCATTTCTATCACGTGGATGAAGACGTTGTTCTCGTGCGCGAGACGGGGCGCTTCATTCAAGCCCTGAACTGGGAAGGGAATGTCGTGCCGATCGCTTCCGGGCTCGCCGATGCTGGGGCAGATGAATCCGTCATGATGAAGCAGCTGGTTCCTTTCGGAGATCCATGGGGGGTCGCAGCGGTCATCGGACGCCGCTACAAGCTCCCGGAACGCAAGAGGCAGGAGGCTTTCGAACGGGTACGCCGTGAAATGGTGCAAGAGCCGTACCGATTCGCCTACAGCAGCAGCCTGTTCGAAGCGCTCGCAGCTTTGACGGCGGTGGATAAGAAAATCGTCATGACGAATACGTACCTGGAATCGGGCCTCGAGTTTCTTCATTATATGCAGATCTATCCGCTGTTCGATGAGGTGTACTGCGGAGCCGAGAAGCCGGACGGGATCGCCAAGTATATGACAGAGCTCCTGGCGCAAGGGTATAAGCCTGAGCAGATTCTGTCCGTAGGGGATAATCCATGGAATGATCTGGAGCCGGTTCGTCAGCTTGGCGGCCGCACGTGCCTGATCTCTCCATACGCCAGCGCCGAGTCTTCGAAGTGGGATATCCGTTTAACCGAGCTGGATGAGCTGGAGCATCTGCTTCGTCTGACCCAGCAAGCCATAACAAGGAAGGTGTCTGACGATGGCCACAATCGAGCTTATCAATATCAGCAAGAAGTATAAGGACGAGACGATCATTGCCGATCTGAACCTGACGATCAAAGACGGCTCCTTCACCGTTCTCGTGGGACCGAGCGGCTGCGGCAAGTCGACGACGCTGCGCATGATCGCGGGCTTGGAGCAAATCACGGGCGGCGAGATCCGCATCGACGGCAAGCGTGTCAACGAGACGGCCCCCGGACACCGGGACGTTGCGATGGTGTTCCAGAATTACGCGCTCTATCCGACGATGACCGTACGCGGCAATATCGAGTTCGGGCTGAAGAACCGGGGAATAGCCAAACGCGAACGGGATACGCTCGTAGCCGACATCGCCGAGATCGTGGGCCTTGCGCCGCTGCTCGACCGGAAGCCTCAGCAGCTCTCGGGCGGCCAGCGCCAACGGGTAGCGCTTGCCCGCGCGATGGTGAAGAAGCCGAAGGTGTTCATCCTCGACGAGCCGCTCTCCAATCTCGATGCGAAGCTGCGCAACCAAATGCGGACGGAGCTGATTCAGCTGCATAAGCGCCTCGGCACGACGTTCGTATACGTCACGCATGATCAGGTGGAAGCGATGTCGATGGGCGACGAGATCGTCGTCATGAACAAAGGCCTCATTCAACAGGCGGACTCGCCGATGAACCTGTACTACGACCCGGCCAATCTGTTCACCGCTCAATTCATCGGCACGCCGGCCATGAATGTGCTCGACACGCGCGATGTGAGCGGACTTATGCTTCAGAGCGAGAGCACGGTCAGCCATATCGGCTTCCGGCCGGAGCGGGCGCAGATTGAAGCGGGCCAGCAGTTGGACGGCTTCCGGATCTCGGGCGAAGTGATGACCCGCGAGAGCTTGGGCGCGGAGAACATCTATCAGATCAAGGCCGCCAGCGGCGTATTCTTCGTGAAAACGTTCCTCGAGCCGCTCTATGAAGCGCCTGCCTTGAGCGTCGTTGTTCCGTACGAGCAGCTGTACTGCTTCGGTCCCGACGGCAAACGCCTCGCCGGCGTGAAAGTCCAGGAGCGGCAGCTCGCCATGGCTGGAGGCGTGTAACATGACGGTCTGGGAGAAGCTGCGTCCATACGGCATGGTTGCGCCGTCCATCGTTATTTTCTCGATGTTCTTCATCTATCCGATTTTCTACATGATCTACTTAAGTTTCTACGACTGGAATTTCATCAGTCCGACCAAGACGTTCGTAGGCCTGCAGAATTTCAAGGATTTGCTGCTGGATGAGGATTTCCGCAAGGTCCTGTCCAACACGACGGTCTACACGCTATTGACGGTCACGCTTACGACCGTCCTGTCCTTGCTGCTTGCGCTGTGGCTGAATCGGAAAGGCTTCTTCCACGCTTTCGTGCAAGGGGCCATCTTCAGCCCGCATATTATATCGCTCGTATCGATCTCGCTCTTGTGGAGCTGGCTCATGGACCCGGAATACGGGCTGCTGAACTGGGTTATCGGCCTGTTCGGTTTCGATAAGCTGCAATGGCTGTCCCATCCGGGAACAGCGCTCGTATCGCTCGTCATTGTCGCGGTATGGAAGGGGCTCGGCTACAACACGCTCGTCTTTATCGCCGGGCTCCAAAGCATTCCATCCGACATCTTCGAAGCGGCCGCACTCGATCAATCCAAGCCGTGGACGACGTTCCGCCGCATCATTCTGCCGATGCTGTCGCCGACGATCTTCTTCCTCGTCATCATCAACATGATCGGTTCGTTCCAAGTGTTCGAGACGATCGCGATCATGACGCAGGGCGGTCCGGTCAATTCGACGAACACGCTGGTCTATTACATCTACGAGAACGGCTTCCGCTTCTTCAAGATCGGCTACGCTTCCGCTGCGGGCGTCATTCTGCTCGCCATTGTCGGCGCCCTGACGATCATCTATTTCCGGCTGTTGTCGAGCCGCGTCCATTACCGTTAGAAAGAGGTGCACCCTTTGAAAGCAACCAAATCTGGCCTCCTCGTGGAAACCGGCGATGCGGCGCTGACTCGCGGCATGGAAGGAAGCCGGGGCAACCGGATCTCCCTCATTCGGGCCGGCCGCGCCGCGCTGCGCGTGCTCAATTGGCTCTGCATGCTGCTGCTCGTGCTCGTCTTCGCGCTGCCGTTCGGATGGATGATCTCGACGTCGCTGAAGACGATGCCCGAGACGATGATTTTCCCGCCCGAATGGATTCCGAAGCAGCCCGTCTGGCAGAACTATGCCGATGCGTGGAATACCGGACCGTTCCTACGGTATTTCATGAACAGCGTCATTATTGCGATCGGCATTCTGATCTGTCAGGCGCTGACGATCATCCCGGCCGCGTATGCGTTCGCCCGTTATCAGTTCATCGGCTCGAAGCTGCTCTTCAGCGTCGTCATGGTGACGCTCATGATTCCGGCCCAGCTCATCTTCCTGCCGGTCTACCTGGAGCTGAGCGCCTTGAAGCTGCTGAATACGCATCTTGGACTCATTCTTCCCTTTGCCTCGAGCGCCTTCGGTATCTTCCTGCTGCGCCAGGGGTTCATGCAAGTCCCCGAGGAATTGATCGAAGCCGCCCGTCTCGATCAGGCCAAGGAATGGAAAATCATCGCGAAACTTATGGTACCGATGGTGAAGCCGGTGCTCATCACGTTTGCCCTGTTCAGCTTCATCGCGCATTGGAACGATTATTTTTGGCCGCTCGTCATGACGACGAACGAAACCGCCCGTACGCTGCCGCTCGGGATCGCGAAGATCCGCGAGGTGGAAGGCGTGGCCACTTGGAACACGCTGATGGCAGGCAATCTCATTCTCGTGGCGCCGATTCTCGTCGTGTTCTTCTTCTCGCAGCGCCACATTATCCGCGCCTTCGTCTATAGCGGCGTCAAATAATACCATTCGAAAGGTTGGATGAACGATGACGATTATTGTTGCACACCGAGGATGTTCGGGAGCTGCTCCCGAGAATACGATGGCGGCCTTCGAACTGGCCTTGCAAGAGCCTGCGATTACATATATTGAGCTGGATGTGCATCTGACGGCCGATGGCGTTCCCGTCGTCATACATGACCACACGCTGAACCGGACCACGACTGGAACGGGTCCTGTAGGCGCGATGACGTTCGAAGCGCTTCAGCAACTGGATGCCGGCAGCTGGTACTCGCCTGATTTTGCCGGGGAGCGCGTTCCTTCGCTTGAAGAAGTGCTGCAGCTGTGCAAAGGCAAGAAGCGCCTGGCGGTTGAGCTCAAGACAATGGGCGAGTACGGCAAGGGCGTGGAGGAGAAGGTCATTTCGCTGATCCAGCAATACGGGATGCAAGATGAGATCGTCCTCTCCTCGTTCGATCACGATTCAATGAAGCTGGCCCATGAGATCGACCCTTCCATCACGACGGGGCTGATCGTGTTCGGCAAGCCGACGCTGCTAGTGGAACAGCTTGCTCACACCGGCGCGACAAGCGTATCGCTTCATCACGCCTTCCTGACGCCTGAGCTGTTGGAACAGATGAACGAAGCGGGCATCGATATCGGCGTATGGACCGTCGACGAGCCGGAAATGCTGCAGCGAATTGTAAGCCGTTATCCGGACCTGAGGATTACGACGAATTATCCGGACCGGCTGCTTCAGGTGATCGGCGCTGAACCGGCTGCCACGCGATAAACGGTGGCCCGTAGCATATTGCCGATCAAGCGGATGCCGCTGGTGCGTGCGGGGGCTGCATGGCTTGCGGCTGCTGCCGCCGTCCTTATCCTGACTTCGTTCATGCTCCCGCCGCGTATTGCCGACTCAATCGCAATAGTGGCCCATCGCGGGGCGTCCGCTTACGCGCCGGAGAATACGATGGCCGCGTTCGAGCTGGCCGCCGAGATGCAGGCCGATTACATTGAGCTAGACGTGCACATGAGCAAGGACGGCGAGCTTGTCGTCATCCATGATGAAGCATTGGCACGAACGACGGATGGGGAAGGGCTTGTTAAAGATCACACTTGGGAAGAGCTCCGGCAACTGGATGCCGGCGGCAAGTTCGATCCGGTGTATCGGGGCGAGCCGATTCCGCTGCTGCGGGAAGTGTTGGCGCGTTACGCGGGGCGAATCGGAATCTTGATCGAGCTGAAATCTCCGGCCCAATATCCGGGGCTGGAGGAAAAGCTGGCGGAGCTCATCGAGGAGACCGTGCAGGGGCAACCGTCGGATAGTTCCGCGACGCCGATCATGGTGCAGTCGTTCGACCTTGGGTCGATCCAACGTCTTGCCAAGCGGCTTCCCGATATTCCGCGGGCGGCGCTCATTGGCACCGGGGATCAACCTCTGCTTACCGATACGCAACTTTCGGACATCGCCGCCTATGCGGACTACATCAATTACAATTATGAGTTTCTGGATTGGGAACTCGTCGATAGAATACATGCTTACGACCGTAAGGTGATGGCGTGGACCCTCCGGGATTCGCAAGACAGCGAACGTATCTCGAGGATTGGCGTGGACGGCATTATTACGGATTATCCGGTGTGGGCATATGAGAGGTAGCAGATAGACTATGGCCGTGATGACTCTTGGCTATAGTCTATTTGCTATTTACTATTGGCTGTTCGCTGCCGGATGCCGATCGATTCGAGAGATTGGAGAAAGATTAGCAGACAAGCTATACTAACGGTACAAGAGAATTCCGTTCTAGAGGAGGAACCGATATGGAAAACGCTACGATGCAAGCGGTCGTGCTTGACCGCCCAGGTACGCCTGACACGATGAGGCTGACAGAACTTCCGATCCCGGAGCCGGGACCAGGCGAGATTCGCATTCGCGTCCGTGCCGCTTCGCTTAACCCGGTGGATTACAAGGTTGCGGCAGGGGGCCATCCGAATTGGACCTACCCGTTCGTCCCCGGCGTCGACGCGGCGGGCGTGGTGGATGCCGTTGGAGATGGCGTCAGCGAATGGAAGGCGGGAGACCGCGTCGTCTACCACGGCGACCTATCGAAGCCAGGCGGGTTCGCGGAATATGCGATCACGACGGCACATACGGCAGCCGCTATTCCCGAAGGTCTATCGTTCGAGTCAGCTGCGTCATTCCCGTGCGCGGGTCTTACCGCTTATCAGGCGCTCGTACGCAAAATGCGGCTTGTCAGCGGACAGTCGATCTTCATCCATGCCGGCGCAGGCGGCGTGGGCGGTTATGCGATCCAGCTGGCCCGCGTGCTTGGCGCTTCGCAGATTGTGACCAGCGCATCGCCGGGCAACTTCGACTACGTGCGCAGCTTGGGCGCGGACGCCGTAATCGACTATCATACGGAGAACGTCCATGACCGGATCATGGCGCTGACGAACGGCCGCGGCGTGGATTGCATCCTTAATACGATCAACCGCAAGACGGCTCAGGAAGACTTGTCCTTGCTTGCATTCGGCGGTCAGCTCACTTGCATTGCGGGAGCGCCGGAAGTCGTCGCCGATTTCCAACCGAGCTGGAAAACCTTCACGGTCCATAAGCTGATGCTCGGCGGCGCCCATGGTTCGGGGGATCGTTCCGCGCAGGAAGATCTGGCACGCATGGCCGATGAGATAATGGCACTCCTGCTGAATGGGAGCGTCGATCCGATGATCAGCGAGACGATCCAGCTGGATCAGGTGCCCGAAGCGCTGATGAGATTATCGCAACGTCATGTCCGTGGCAAGATTGTCGTGACGCCGTAACGCCATCTGGCGTGCAATCTAACTTTCATATGTAAATAAGACTGAGGGGGCTTTGGACAGAGTCCGAGGCGGCCTTTTTTGCAATTGTTCCTATTGCTAATGTCGATCACGGTTAATAGAGGGTAGTGCGAGAATCGGAGGTGTATCATGCAAGCCAAAGTGTTCAGAGTCGAGACATTCTACTACCATGATGAAGTCGGGCGCCCCAGTCGTGAAATTGCCGTCCCAACCGATGCGACCCTGCACGATCTGGCCGATGCGATTTTGAAAAGTTTTAATTTCGATAACGATCATCTCTTCGGTTTCTATAACAACGTGAAGAAATGGACGCGTTCCAAGACCCGCTATGAATTGAGTTCTGACGGACCTTATGGAGAGGATTGTCCAGGTGTGAAACATACCCTGGTATCCGAAGCGTTCCCTGCGCGAAAAAGGCGGATGCTGTTCCTGTTCGATTACAGCCGTGATTGGCGTTTTGTTGTACAATACTTAGATGTGATCGAGTTGCCTGACGACCATCCCCTGCCATCGGTACTGGCAAGTATCGGTGATGCCCCGTTCCAATACGAGAACATGAGGGACTGGGAAGATTACTTCGACGACGGAGAAGACGAGGACGAGAATGCGGAAGAGGAAGGTGACGATGAGGCAGAATCGCAGAACCTACTATTGAAGAATCAGGAGAGAACCCAAACATGAAGCCATCGATAGAACAATGGCAAGCGCTTTATGAAGCGGCCGCAGCGTTCAAGCGCGCACAATGCTGGAATTATTTGTCGAACAGTCATGTGGTCGGCGTAAAGAATCCATGGACCGGCGAAATCGGATACTGTTGCGTGATGGGCGGCGGCGGAGAATTGTACGGTATGGCCGTATATTTAGGTTCTGAAGGATATTCGATATTGACCGATATGCTGGCTGGTGTCGGCAGCGACCCGATGTTTGCCCAGCACTGCTTGATGCTCTCCTTCGATAGCCGGGATGAGCTGCATCCTGACGAATACAAGCGGATTAAGGAACTCGGACTCAAATTCAGAGGGGCTCAAGCATGGCCGACCTTCCGTTTGTATGAGCCGGGTTTCATGCCATGGCCAATCGAGACAACGGAACAGGCGCGGTACTTGACCCTAGTGATCGAGCAAGTCATGGACCTGGTGGACGCCTATAAGAATAACATGGATGAGCTGATCGTCGGAGAAAGAGATGAAGTGCTCACCCGCATTCCGACCGGAACCTATCCGAATCTGACATGGTCCGAAGAATGGATTATGCCTGAGCCGACTGGGTCCTCGAAGGAGATCATTTCCGTCACCGTCGACGAGCTATGGATAGCCAAAACGAAAAAAACGCTGAAAGGGGTAACCGGCGTATGGGAAATTGACTGCCCCTTCGTCCCTATGCCGATAAAAGAAGACGGGAAGCCATACTATCCCATGGCAGGGCTTATCGTTGACCAGCAAACAGGGCAGGTGCTGCAGTTCGGCCTCAGCAAGAAAACGGATGCTTATATCGGGGTTGCCGATAAGCTGCTGTCGCTTATTGATCAGTTTCAGGTCGTCCCTTCCCAGGTGTGGCTGGCCGATCGCGAATTGTTCTTCTATCTCGGACACCTCCTGTCCAATTTTGGTATCGAGGCGATCCTAACCGATGAATTGCCGACCTTGGAGGAAGCAAGAGAGGGTATATTCAGGCATCTCGGCGTTTATTAGGAGCAGGTACTCCTGGTGTGATACCGTTTTCATTATGTTTCATCAATAAATGCTATCAAGTACATCAAATTAATTAATAGAACATCCGCGTTTTGGATGTTCTATTTTTGTTTGGTTATCGTTTATAATTAAAACACTAAATAAACCAGAATTAGGTGATCATATATGACAATATGGCATCATATTAAGCTGTGCGAGACGATCGAATACGGCGTTAATGAGGAAGGTTACGAATATTGGGAAGCGGAGATTCAAGATTGGAATGAGAAGAGTAAGGAAGCGACCGATCTCGTAGCCATCCGTCTAGTCTACAATGACGATAACGAGCAATTAACGACCGACGTGGAATATCTCGTTGCCCACGCGCAAGAAGAGGCGAATGCGGCCCAACTGGTCGAAGAGGCCAAGCAAATTTTGCTGCTGCGCGCACGCGCAGAGCTGGGAACCGACGTCGAACTAGCTTAATGATGAAGGAGAGCGCCTCATGAGATGCGGATCCCGATGCTTCTCCGTCACCTTCGAAGTCGACGGGGATCAACAGTTCAAATCAGTCACAGCCCGATCATCCGTGGATGCCCGCAAGATGATTCGGCAAGCATACGGCGAGAGCGCTCGCATCGTTTCTGTCAAAGAAGAGAAGAAAACGTAACGAGACCGTCTCAAAACAAATGCTCCAGTTGGACGTAGTTTTGTTCGGCGAGAAACTGAAGCACGGCCGTAAAGACGGTTTCGAGCACATCTTTCATAAGCTCGGAACGAAAGCGATTAATGGTACGAAAGTCTGGGCGCTGCCTAGCAGAAAGCCACATGAACATGATGTTCTCGCGTACAGCCTTTGCAGTTTGGCGAGAAGAGTAGATGCGCTGTGTGAAAGCATAAATGAGGACTTCCATGAGCATTATGGGGTGTTAGCTGTCCCGGGTGAAAACCAAAACGAAGCAGGTCGAATGATTCTGAAGAAGCGTCAGCGTCCGCCTTTGTGAGGGGATTCCCACCTTAGCTGATTCATTCAAGGAATCCCCGAACAACAGCGGTCGAAAGAACATTCGAATGCGAAGTGAGTTCAGTAAACCACAAAAGATAAAGGGGGTGTCCCGCTGTCATCTTCGATGAATGGGACGCCCTCTTATTTATTTCGGTGCGCCAATTCGGCGGTGCCGGCTTCCAGCCAGGGGAGATCATGTACGCTTCCTGAACTCCGAAGGGGTCATCCCCGTAATCCGTTTGTAGGTGTTGCTGAAGTACGCCAGATCGGAATATCCGACACGCTGCGCAACCTCCGTAATTCGGAGCGTCGTATGGGACAAGAGATGCTTGGCTTTCTCCATGCGCTGCTCCTGCACGTAATCGATGAAGTTGATTTTCATCTGCTGCTTGAACAATTGGCTCAAGTACGACGGGTTCAAATGAACCTTAACAGCCACCTCTTGCAAGGTAATATCGCCCGGCAAGGCGGCATGAATGTACCGGACAGCCTGCTGGATCGGGGATTCCGGTCCGTCTTCCGTCGCTGACGATGGCGCAGATTCCTCCGCTTTGTCCTGTGATCTGCGCGCCTGGATGGTTTCCAGACATTTGCGCATATCCTCCACTTCGACGGGCTTAAGCAGATAGTCCGCAGCTTGCGCGCGCAACGCGGACTGGACGTACTGAAAATCGTCGTAGCCGCTGATCATGACGACTTCCGGCGGGTTGTGCCGTTCACGCAGCTGTTTCACCAGCGTCAGACCGTCCATCACCGGCATCTTCACGTCCGTCATCACGACATCGGCATGATGGTACTCCAACCAATCCAACGCTTCGAGCCCATTCGCGCATTCCTTCACGACTTCATACGGATATTCGCTGCGCTCGATGACCTTCCGCAAGGCGGTTCGCACCCAACGTTCATCGTCGACAAGCAATATGCTGGACATCGGCATCACCTGGCAACCTCCTTCTCATCGCTTCGTCATCCTCGGTTCGAACCATGTACGCCAGGCAGCCGCATTGTTACGCGGGTTCCCTCTCCTAATACGCTATCGATATCAATCCCATAAGCCTCTCCGAATAGATGAACAATGCGTCTGTGAACATTCGCAAGACCGATGTGGCTGCCGGTATGCACTGCATCTTCATGCAGCAGGCTGTTCTGAATGGACATCAGCTTCTCTGGCGGGATGCCGCTTCCCGTATCCTCGACGACAAGGCGCCAGAATCCTTCCGCATCGGAGTGGGCAGCAATATGAATGCGGCTCATGCCGCTTCCGGACTCCGATCCGTGCACGACGCAATTCTCCACGATCGGCTGGAGCGTGAATTTGGCAATACGCTCATCCCGGAACTGCTCCGGAATCGAGAACGAATAGACGAGCCGGTCCTCGAACCGGTATTTCATAATGCGCAGATACATTTCGCAAATGTCCAGTTCCTCCCGCAAGGTGACGCAAGGCGAGGGATTGCGCAGATTGTACCGCAATAGGCGGGCCAAGGAAGAAGCCATATTGGAGATATCGTCCATCCCTTGCTCAAGCGCCATACCGCGGATCGTCTCCAGCGAATTGTATAAGAAGTGCGGATTGATCTGGGCGAGCAGCATCTTCAGCTCCATTTCTTTCTGCTGCAGCGTCATCTCGGTCTCTTTCAACTTGGAAAAATAGATCTGTTCCAGCAGCTCGTTCAAATTCTGCACCATCTTGTTGAAGCCGTGGGTCAAGAGGCCAAGCTCATCGCGGGAGGTGACCACCGCTTTGCTCGTAAAATCGCCCGTCTCGACCCGCTTCATGAGCCGCTGCAGCTGGCGGACAGGCTTAATGATGCTGGAAGCCAATCCGATCCCGAGGCAGTAGGCGACGCCAAGGGTGATGGCGATGGACCATAGAATGGTCCGCCCGATATAACCGATGCCGTCCGTCAGCTCGCGATAGGGGACTGCGGTTACAAGCGTCCATCCCAGGAAGGAAGAGTGGCTGAACGTGAGGAATTTCGAGCCATGGCTCGAAGTTAAGATCGATCCGCTCTCCATGGCCTCAATGTCGTCCAACCCGTCGAACTGCGCAGACTGCCCGAGCTTCGTCAATTGGGGATGATAGACATAATGGCCTTGCGAATCCAGGATGAACATATAACCGGTCTTGCCGATCGTGACAAGGTCGGCGATCTCTTGAAAGCGCTTGTAATTGATGTCGATAATAAGCATGCCGATCGGGGTAAGCGTCTGCGGACTGACTAACCGTTTCACGATAGAGATGACCGGTTCCGTGCTGTCCCGCCACTTAATCTCGCGGCTGACGAGCATAGGCTCACCGCTTGCCGGCGCCAACTGATACCAATATTCATCCATTAATGGGGCGAGCGGTTCGATGCTGTCGTCGCCCCGCAGATCGAGAATGAGAACATCGCTCAGGAACACGCTGATATTGGAGATGTCGGAACGAGAGTAGGCGGAATCCCGAAGAAGCTGCATGATCGGCTGACGGATCTGGGACTGCTCCACCTCCTCGAGGCTGTTCATCTTCAGGAATTTGCCCATATCCGGATTGTTGATGATCTTCAGCGAAATAATCTCGATATCCCGGACGTAATGCTCCACATGGGATTTGACCTGTTCGATGATCTGCCAGCTGTATTCCCTTGCTTCGTTCTGCAGGACGCTGGACGAACGTTGATAAGAGATGATGCCGACGATGAGCATCGGGATGATGACCAGCACGGCGGAGAATACGAGAAGCCTTGTGCCTAAGGAATGATTCCGCAGAAACACGGTTTGCATGAACGAGTAGCGTGCCTTGCTCCACGACATGGACGGATACACTCCTTTGCGAATGCGTAACGGCTTAGTAGGGGGGTATAGGATCATTATGCATCGGCAGGTGGACATCCGGCAACGAATTGCGGAGCAAAAGCTTGCTCTTCCTATAGTAAGGCAGACCGCTGACTGCTGCCTTCCTGGTCTTGCTTCCATGAATGCAAACCAATGCGCATAGAGGGAGGCATGTGAGCCTCCCTCTAAGTCGTATGCGAATCGCGCCCGATTATTTTGTCTTCGCGTTCTCGATGGCTGCAAGTACGTCCTTGTAATCGGCGCGGTACTTCTCGATCATCGGCTTGACCGCTTCCTGCCAAGGCGCAAGGTCGCCCACTTCCGTAACGGTAACGCCTGCCGCCCGGACTTGATCCTCCGCGTCCTTCTCGAATTTCTTCCATTGCTCCCGCTGGTAAGGAATCGATTCGACAGCGGCCTCTTTAATGGCTTGCTTATCGGCATCCGACAGCTTATCCCAAGTCACTTGGCTGACCATGAGCACTTCCGGTACGCGCTGGTGGCCATCGACGATGATATGCTTGGCCTGCTCGTAATGCTTGGAGGTGAAGTAACTTGGCCAGTTATTCTCGGCACCGTCGATGACACCTGTCTGGAGGGCATTGAATACATCCCCATAAGGCATCGGCGTCGCGCTGGCCCCGAGCGCAGACATCAAGTCGATATTGACCTTGTTCTGGATGACGCGGATTTTCATGCCCTTCAGATCGTCCATGCTGGTAACCGGCTTACGGGTGTAGAAGCTGCGAGCGCCTGAGTCATAGTAGGCAAGCCCCATGAATTTGGAATCGCTCAAGTCTTCCAGCATCTTCTGGGCTTCCGGCCCGTTCAGGAAATTCCACTCATGCTCTTCATTGTCGAAAATATAAGGCAGGCTGAATACGCCGAATGCCTGGTTGAACTCCGCCAGCGGACCCGTACTGACGCGCGTGAACTCGATCGCGCCCAGCTGCACCTGTTCAATGACCGCCTTCTCTTCTCCCAGCTGGGCGGAAGGGAATACTTCGATCTTGATTCGGCCGTCGGTCTTCTGGCTGACGAGCTCGGCGAACTTTTTGTCCCCCAGCGTTGTCGGATAATCGGCAGGATGAGACTCGGCCAGACGGAACGTATAGGTCGGCTTCTGTTCTTCTCCGGCTCCGGATGCTTCCGTATTCGCGTTCGTATCGGAATTGTCGCTGCTACAACCTGCTAGCATCGCGCTAGTAATAAGAACGGCCGCTAGAACCCCCGTTAATCGTTTCTTCGACATCATGATCATTCCTCTCAATCCGATTTAATGGATCTTCGTTACTCAGTATAATGGAACGCGCGCCTCTATCGTAGAGGATGTAAGTTATGTTTAAGGCGAGCCGTTGACCAGATGGGGCAGCCAAAGCGAGATTTGCGGAATATACGTAACCAGCAGCAAGGCGATGCACATCGCGGCGAAGAACGGCCACGAGGCCTTGGTCGCTTGGCTGACCGGTACTTTGCCGAGCGCGCAGCCGATGAACAATACCGTCCCGACCGGCGGGGTAATGAGCCCAATGCCGCAGTTTAGGATCATGATGATGCCGAAGTGGATCGGATCGATCCCCAGCGCCGTGGCGACAGGCAGCAGGATAGGGGTCATGATCAGGATCATCGGCGCCATGTCCATTGGGAATCCGATCAATAGGAGCAGAACGTTGATCATGAGCAGGATGACGTAAGGGTTATCCGAGACGCTGAGGAACAAGTCTGTCATCAGCGTCGGCACTTTCAAGTAAGCCAGGATCCAGCCGAAAGCATCGGAGGCCGCGATAAGGAACAGGACCATGGCTACGGTGCGGAACGTTTTCTTCAGCACGATCCCGATATGGCTAAGCGGAACGTCCCGATAAATGAAGAAGGTTAGGATGAACGCGTAGACGCAGGCGATCGCCCCGGCTTCCGTCGCCGTGAACCATCCGCTTAAGATGCCGCCGAGAATGATGACGCCCGTCATGAGGGAGAGGAAGCCGTCATAAATGATTTTCGGCACTTGAGCCCACGTGATCGCTTCCCCTTTGGGATAGTCCCGTTTCGCCGCAATGATATACGAGATGATCATGAGCGTGAACATAAGGAGCAGACCTGGAACGATTCCGCCCAAGAAAAGGTTGGAGACCGATACGCCTCCGGCGGCAACCGAGAACAGGACCAAGTTATGGCTCGGCGGGAAGATAACGCCCTGGATGGATGCGGAGGTCGTAACGGCAACCGCGTAATCGGCGTCGTAGCCTTTTTTCTTCATCGCAGGGATAAGGACGGAACCGATCGAAGACACATCGGCCGCAGCGGATCCGGATATATTGCCGAAGAACATGCAGGCTACGCAGTTGACGAGCGCAAGTCCCCCTCGAACCGCGCCGACGAACAGCTGGGCGAAGTTCACGAGTCTGGTCGCCATACCTCCGGCGCTCATAATCTGCCCCGCGAGGATGAAGAACGGAATCGCGAGCAGCGAGAACGAGTTGATCCCTTGAATCATCCGCTGACCGACGACGACCCACGGCAGGTCCAGATAGATCATCGTAATCAAAGCCGAACCGGCGAGCGTAATCGAGATCGGGAACCGCAGCAACAGCAGGACAACGAAAGAAACGGCGAGGATAATGATCGCGATCGTATTCATGTCTTCGGCACCTCCTCGTCCAGATCCTCATGCCGGATCGTCTCGATTCCGATCAACTGGAGGAAGGTATAGACACAGATCATGACGCCGGTGATCGGCATCACCAGATACATCGCGCTGTTCGGCAGCTTGGTTGCCGGCAAGGTCGATTCGTTCATCAAGACCGTGAAATCCCAACCGTTCTTGACCAAATAGAGGCCGAAGCCGAAGACGGCGATCAGGATGATTTTGTCGATGATCTTATTGACCGGTTTCGGCAACAGGTTGGTGAAGCTGTCCATGGCCAGATGAAGCTTCTCTCGGAATCCGATCGCGATGCCCATGAAGGAGAACCATACCATCAGCAGCAGCGTCACTTCCTCCGACCAGAAGAACACGAAGTTGAACAGCTTTCTTGTAATGACTTGAACGGCGACAATGCCAACCATCGCCACGATGGCGATTAACGCGAAGTGCTCGAACAGCGAATCAATGGCGAGCGCGATTCGCTTGATGCTCCTCTTCACCTGTCTCCCTCCTTTGCTTCCGTCATGTAAGTGCTTACATGAATAGTGTAGGGGACGGCGGAAGATTTGGTAACGCCATCGTTTTTAGGAATATTTGTAACTTTTTTAGGATTCCTCCAAAAGGGTAGAATCGGCCGAACATGAAAGGTATGATGTTCTCGCGGGTATGGATGCAAAGCGGAAAGATTCGGGAGGGTTGATTACGATGGGGAAAGTAAACGAGTGGGAGCAGGCTGAACCGGGCGTTAAACGCAAAATTTTCAATCCCGGCGAGACGATCATGATGATGGAGGTCCGCTTCGAAGAAGGGGCGGAAGGTTATCTGCACAGCCATCCGCATGAGCAGCTTTCTTACTGTCTGGAAGGGCAGTTCGAATTCGTCGTCAATGGGGAGACAACCATCCTCTCGCAAGGGGAAACGATCTTCATCCCGAGCGGCGCCGAGCATGGCTGCCGGGCGCTTAAGCCGAGCAGGCTGCTGGATAGCTTCACGCCGTTGCGGCTGGACTTGCTCGGACGGAATTAATTCTTCTTTTCGCGCTTATCATGAAACACAACAAGACACGAATCCGTATCAGGATTGGTGTCTTTTTTCATATGGGAGAAGTTTGACGGTTATCCTTGTCCTAGGGTAATATTCTCGCAAGACACCAATTATAGGGTCGACAAGGGAGCGTATGTATGACAGAAAACTTGCTGCTGGCTTTTGGACTTACGCTGCTGGCTGGACTGGCGACTGGTATAGGCAGTCTTCTTGCCTTTGTCACGACGACGACGAATACGAAATTTTTATCGCTCACATTAGGATTTTCCGCAGGCGTCATGATCTATGTTTCGATGATCGAGATTTTCGTGAAAGCCAAGGATGCCCTAGTGGCCTCGGCCGGCCATGTACAGGGGAACTGGATTACGGTTGGGGCTTTCTTCGGAGGCATGCTGGTGATCGCCTTAATCGACAGATTCGTGCCGCAGCGGGAGAATCCCCATGCGGATCAGAATGTGGAAGGCGGAGGAACGAAGGATAGTTCCTTGCTGAAGATGGGGACGTTCACGGCGCTTGCGATCGCGATTCACAATTTTCCTGAAGGCATTGCGACTTTCACCTCCGCGCTTCAAGACCCCGGCCTTGGCATTGCCATCGCAGTTGCGATCGCCATCCACAACATTCCCGAAGGCGTAGCCGTATCGGTGCCCGTATTCTATGCAACGGGTAGCAAAAAGAAGGCGTTCAAGCTGTCGTTCTTGTCAGGCCTATCGGAACCGGTGGGGGCTATCTTCGCTTATTTGATCTTAATGCCGTTCCTGAACGACTTTATGTTCGGCATCATCTTCGCCATGGTGGCGGGAATTATGGTATTCATCTCCCTCGACGGACTACTTCCGGCGGCGAAAAAGTATGACGAGGGGCATCTGTCGATATACGGCCTCATCGCCGGCATGGCCGTGATGGCGCTCAGTCTGCTATTGTTTATCTAATTTATCTACATGAGAAAGGGGGTGTCCCATAAGTCATCATAGATGACGGTTGGGACGGCCCCATTTCATTTTAGATCATGTTTGGTTACCTAATTCACTGCGCAGTCAAATGTTCTTCCGCTCGCTGTTGTTCGGGGACTCCTTGAATGAATAGGCTAAAGTGGGAATCCCCTCACAAAGGCGACCGCTGGCGCTTCTCCAGAATCATTTGACCTGCTCCGTTTTGGGTTAACCTTCAAAATTTTAAAAGCAAAAGAATATACCATGGACCAGCTGTCCTTGCCAATGGACTTGCAAGAAGATATCCCTCAAAACCATCTCGTCCGCATCATCAATGACGCCGTCAACCGTTTAAGTATGAACCTCTTCACCAAAGCTTACCCCGGCGGCGGCCGGGACAGCTATCACCCTAAGATGCTTATGAAAGTCATCATCTATGCGTACACACAGCGCATCTATTCCTCTCGCCAATTCGCCAAAGCCGTGCGCGAGAATATCATGTTCATGTGGCTTGCCGCTAGACAGCGTCCAGATTTCCGTACCATTAATCGCTTCCGTCCCGAGCGAATGAAAGACGTGCTGGAGTCGGTTTTCACCACCGTTCTTCAGTTTCTCGCCGAAGAAAAATATGTCAATTTGGAACACTACTTCGTCGATGGAACCAAGATCGAAGCCAACGCAAATCGGTACACGTTTGTCTGGGGCAAGGCCGTCGTCAGACATAAAATGAAGCTGCAAGAAAAAGTGCAAAGCTTGTTCGCGACGATCGAAAAAGCTGAGAAGCAGGAGGAGGCTGCACTGAACGGCCTAGATCTCTGTGAGCTTGGAGAAGCCGCGGCCATTACAAGCGAAAAGCTGGACCAAGCAGTTAAACAGCTTGAGGCAAAACTGGACAAAAAACCGAAGGACAAGCCGCTGAAGAAGGCCGTCCGCCTTGTTCGGAAAGACTTGCTGCCGCGCCTTCAAAAATACGAAGAGCAGCAACAAATTCTCGGAACACGAAACAGTTACTCCAAGACGGATCACGACGCGACGTTCATGCGCATGAAGGAAGACCACATGCAAAATGGCCAGCTGAAGCCAGGATATAACGTGCAAATCGGAACGGAAAATCAATTCATGATCGGATATAGTCTTCATCAACGACCAACGGACACGCGTTGCTTGAAACCGCATTTGGAAAAAGTGAAAACTGCACTTGGCCAATTACCAAGAACCATCATCGCCGATGCGGGGTATGGCAGCGAAGAGAACTACGCCTATTTGAATGAAGAAGCATGTAACGTGGTTGTTAAATACAGCACGTATCACAAAGAGAACAGCAAATCCTGGCAAACAGATATCAGTAAATTAGACAATTGGACATACGACGAAAAAAGCGACGCCTGGACCTGTGCAGCTGGTCAAAAACTTGCCTTTCGCTACGAAAGCAAAACGACGACAGAAAGCGGTTTTGAGATTCGAACTAGTCACTATCGGAGCTCAACATGTGACGGCTGTCCGCTGAAGCCAAAATGTACAAAGGCCAAAGGAGATCGTGAAATACAAGTCAGCATGAACTACCTACATATGAAACGGCAAGCCCGAGAACACCTAAAGAGCAAAGAAGGTTATGCCCTGTCGGTTCGGCGCATGCATGAACCTGAGAGTGTGTTTGGGCAAATCAAAAACAACCGAGGATTTCGAAGGTTCCTGCTTCGGGGCTTGCTAAAAGTGAGCCTGGAGGTCGGGTGGCTTTCGCTTGCCCACAATCTGCTGAAGAAAGCAGCAACAGATAAAATAGCAAAAGTGACCGTGCAGGTTTAGTACCCGCTCGGTCACTTTTTTGTTCAAATCGAGCTATTTAAGGATTCACAAGAGTGAAATTGAACCCTTATGGGACAGCCCCTTCTTTGTGATCTGGGGAATTAAGGTTGAGAAATCTTCGCCTTTTCTTCATCCGCCAAAGCCATCTCCGCGCACATCAGAATGAATGCGCCTGCGCCGTGCAAGTCATTCTCGCTCGTCGGACGCGCGATGTAGTGGGCATAGTCGCCGATCCCTGTTCCGATGCAAATCTGACCGATGACCACGCGGCCTTGTTCGTCGAACTTCAGCGTATCGATGACGCCTTGATACCCTTTCCAGGCGTGCTCCATATACTTCGCATCCAGATACCCGAGTCGTACAGCCTTGGCGATCGCATGGACGAACAGGGAAGTGCAGGAGTTCTCCAGCCAGTTGTCCGGCCGATCGCCTTTATCGATGACCTGATACCATAAGCCCGTGGCTTCATCCTGGTAATTCACAAGGGCAATGAGCAGGTCCTGGAGAATCGCTGTCAGCGCAGCCTTATCCTTATGATCCTCCGGCATATGCTCGAACATCTCGAGCAGGGCAACCGGATACCAACCGATCGCGCGCCCCCAGAACTCCGGCGCAAGTCCCGTGTCCGGATCGGCCCATGCCGCCGCTTTGGTTTCGTCCCAGCCATGATACAGCAGACCGGTAACCGGGTCCTTCGTATATTGAGCCATCAGCAATGCTTGGAAGGCCAAGAGATCCGCATACTCCGGCTCGCCGAACGTGCTTCCGAACTGCACGGCAATCGGTCCGGCCATGTACAGGCCGTCGAGCCACATCTGATTCGGATAATGGCCCTTATGCCAGAATCCGCCGGATGGATTCGTCTCCCACTGCTTCAAGAGCGGGACGAGGTTGTACAAAGCTTGCTTATAACGTTCGTCGCCCGTCCGCTCGTAGAGCGGGAAGAGCAGCACGCCCGGCTGAATATCGTCCAGCTCGTCGGATTTGAATTTCGGAATCCGGCCGTCTTCCAGCAGGTGGCTGTCTACCCAACGTTTCGTATAGTCATAGTAGCGGTCGTCCTTCGTCTGCTCCCACACCTTCATCATCCCCGACAGGAATACTCCTTGGTGATAATGGAAGCGTTCCGGCGGAAGATTCTCGGGCTCGAACTTGGTCATTAAGGCTTCGCAAGCCTTCTCCGCCCAGTCAATCGGGCTCATGCGTTGCAGCTCTTTACTTGCATCGGATATGGATGGATTCATCGTACATCTGCCTCCTTCGACTTCTTAGCCTTATCGTAGCACTCCGGATATGTACATTTATTGCATGAATGCCGAATTTCTTCTTATATTTTGCGGAAGTAGAAAACGCTTTATAATAGAGGGAGCGAATAGGCAAGGAAGGGGAAGGGCGGATGGAACAACTTCATTACCATAACGATGCGGGGACCTTAATCGTCTCCCACCGGAAGGCGCAGAGCCACCATATGCCGGTCAGCCATTTTCACAGCACGTACGAAATCTTCTATCTCATGTCCGGCCAGCGGGAATTCTTCATTCAAGATCGGACGATCGTGGTGAACGAGGGCGACATGGTGATCGTCTCGCCGAATATTCTGCATCGGACCACGGATGCGGCAAGGACGGAGCATGAGCGGTTTATTGTGAATATACACCCGAGCAGCATGGCAATGGCGCCTGGCAACGGTCAAGATGTTCTGCTTCCGCTGTTGTCCGAAGCCTATGTCATCGTCCGGTCCACGTTGCATGAGCGGCAGATCATCGACGAGCTGGTACGGACCATTCAGCAAGAGATTCGCGAGCAGAAGCAAGGCTTCGAATTCTATGCGCTGACCTTGGCCCAGCAGCTGCTTATCCGCTGCTGCCGGCATGCGGGGCAAGGAAGCGCGGAGCCTCTGGTGGCGCCGAGTCCGATGCATGAACGAATCTCGGAGATCGTCCGCTATATCAACAACCATTACATGGAGGAGTTGTCGCTTCAACGGATCGCCGATCATTTTTTCGTGAGCCCGTATTATTTGAGCCGCACCTTCAAGGAGGCAACGGGATTTACGTTCGTGGAATATCTGAACAGCGTGCGTATCAAGGAAGCGAAGCAGCTGCTGGAGCATTCTTCGATGAAAGTCGGCTCCATCGCCCGGAAGGTCGGCTTCGGCAGCGTGACCCACTTCGGCCGCGTCTTCAAGGAGATTACCGGTTACGTACCGCTGCATTACCGCAAAGTAAAGTAGCCGTTATTTAACGGAAATATAAATATCCACTTGGCTATTCCGCGGGTCCGCCGCTCGCGAATCATACACTTCGAAGTCCGTCAGGAATGCTCGCTCATGATGCTTGGACCATGCCCAGATCTCCTTCCAAGCTTCCATGACGACTTCCTGAACAGGACCTCGGCGAGTCGTGAATACCTTATACCGGCATGACGGAATCACGAACTGCTCCAGGCCATCCGCCGGTTCTTGCTGCGCCTGCGCGACCTCCGCTCCGAGCGCATACGTATAGAACCCCGTCTCATCCGATTCATACCGGGTGTACAAGGCGATGACGGCGTCGTTGGCGCGGGAAGCGATCTTCTCGAGGACACGGTTCTGATAGAATTTCGCCCACTGATCGGCGATGACGCCCTGACCTTTCATCTCGGCTTCATTACTGGTTACGGCGGACGTACCATGGACAACGAAGCCTGGTTTAACCTGGATTTCACCCTTCGACGAAAAAGCTGGCATAACGGTAATAACCCCCTTATAGGAATGGATGATTTGACCTTCATGAAAGATGACGTAAACAACCGCGAAAATGTGACAAGTTGAGTTTAACTTTACCGGAAATACGTGTCGATGTCATAATAAGGGGATGACATGATTGGGGGCTTAGGCGAATGCGGTTCGGGGTCATGATGTTGCTTTTCTTTTCCATGTTATTTGTAAGCGCTTGCGGACTAGCTGTCCAGCACGATAATTACGAGATCATCTATGCGATGGGCAACGACGACCCAGAAGCGCCAGCCGGTCAGCCGGCAGAAGACGGAACGGACAAATTCACGATTGGCGTCGTTCCGAAGCTGGTAGAGATCCCGTATTTCAATTTGGTGGAAGAAGGGGCGAGGGAAGCCGCGGAGCACTTAGGGGCGGAGCTGATCTATAAAGGTCCTCCGATCGCCGACACCGCGCAGCAGATCAACATTATTCAAGAACTCATCGAGGAAGGCGTGGACGCCATCGCCGTATCGGCCAATGAACCCGATAAGCTGCTGCCCACGCTGCTGAAGGCGAGATCGCAAGGGATCAAAGTGATTACGTGGGATTCCGACACGTACAGAGAAGGCAGGGACTTCTTCGTGAACATGGTCGATGACGAGAAACTGGGCCGTCATCTGTTGGATACGCTTGCTTGGAATACCGGCGAGAAGGGTGAGTTCGCGATCCTCACCGGGCAGTCGAAGGCTGCCACGTTGAATGAATGGATCAAGTGGATGAAGGTGCAGCAGGAAGAATATTATCCGGCTATGAAACTTGTCGAGATCGCGGCGACCGACGACGATCCGCAAAAAGCCTACGAGGCTGCCAAGCGCATGCTGGCGCAGTATCCGAATCTGGCCGGCATGATCGGCAATTCGTCCGTCGGGCCTCCGGCCGCTGCGCAGGCGGTTAAGGATGCGGGACGGACGGGTCAAGTGAAAGTCGTCGGCTTATCGCTTCCGAACCTGATGGCGCCTTATCTTGCGGATGGCTCCGCACAAGTGGCCACGCTATGGAGCCCGAAGAAGCTGGGCTACTTGACCGTCGTGTTGGCGGTGCAGATGCTCGAAGGCAATCCGCCCCAAGACGGCATGACCGTCGCGAATGTCGGCATCATCCGGGTGAACGGGGATGTGGTCGTCATGGGGGACCCGGTCGATTTTACGGAGGAGAACGTGAATCAGTATGATTTCTAGACTGACAGATAAGCTTGCCTTCGGACGGCTCCGGCTCAGCACGAAGCTGATGGTTACTTATACGCTGCTCACGATAATTCCGATGTCGCTGCTCGGCTACTTCTCCTATTGGCAGTACACCAAGTCGATCGAGGAACAGATCGGCGAATATATGCCGCGCTTCCTCGTCCAGGCGGATGCCAATATCAAGAAGCATATGGATGAGCTGTCGACGCTGCCGGAGATGCTGTTCAACTCCGAAGCGATGGTGGCGATCCTGCGACGCGACGTCTACCAGAGCCGCGCCGACTTGAACCGCGACCAATTCGAGATGAACAGCTTCCTGAACCGGACGTATCTGAACGGCGCGAGTCCGGATGTCATCGGAGTATTCCTGCTGTCCAAGAACCGGGTATTCGAGAGCACGCGGCTCAGTTACTCCGGCATCGATTGGGGTCAGGCGTTCACCGATTACGGACAGGATCTCGAGCTTCGCAGCAGCGTCAAGCTGCTATTGCCCGGCGATATCGGGCTTCGCTTCGTCGATAACGTCCCGTATGTGCTGATCATGAAACAAATCGAAGACGTCGACAACCGGAAGAATCTCGGCATGATGTTCATTGCCGTGCGTCTCAATTTCATCCGCAATGTGATGCATAACCTGGAGAACAGCAATCAGGCCGATATGTGGCTGATGACGCGCAAGGGACAAATTATTTTTCATACGAATCCGCAGCGGATCGGTGCGTTCGATCCGAATATCGATCGGTATCCGCTCCTCGATGGCAGCTTCCGGGAGAAGAGCGAGACTGGAACGAGGCTGGTCAGCGTTCGCAAGTCCGATGAGCTGGATTGGGTGCTGGTGCACAGCGTTCCGCTGGAGGCGCTGACGGCCCGGACCGATTTCGTCAAGCAGGTGACGATCCTCGTCTTCATCGGCTTGGTGCTCCTCAGCATCTTCATGTACGCGCTGTTCTCCATACGGGTTACGCGGCCGCTCAATAAGCTGAATCAGCTGATGAAGCATGTGGAGATGGGCAAATTCAACGTGGATCTCAAGGTACAAAGCAAAGATGAGATCGGGACGCTCGCCGGAAGCTTCAATTCGATGGTAACGACGATCCGGGAGCTCATCGAGCAGAATTATCATATCGAGATCCGCCAGAAGGAAGCCGAGCTGTACGCGCTGCAGTCTCAGATCAATCCGCATTTCATGTACAACACGCTGGAGACGATCTCGATGGCCGTCGAGGAAGACGAGAAGGAGACGGTGGTGGAGATGGTCACGCTTCTCGGACGGATGCTGCGGTTCTCGGTCAACAACAAATCGAAGTTCGTCACGATCGATCAGGAAGTCCAGCATGTACACGATTATTTGACGATCCAGAAGTTCCGGTTCGAAGACCGGCTCAGCTTCGATATTGCGGAGTCGCTCCCCAGCTCGTCGGAAGAGGCGCTGTATACGCCGAACTTCATCCTGCAGCCGATCGTGGAGAATGCGATCAAATACGGGCTCGAAGCGCGCAAAGGAGTCGACGTGCGCATTACGGTAAGCGAGGAATTCGGCGCGAAATCGGGACGGCAGGATCTGGTGTTCCGCATCCGGGATAACGGGCCCGGGATTGCGGCAGGCCGTCTGGAACAATTGGAACGGGCAATTCGGGAGGATGCATGGGCAGGCAAAGACTCCGGCTTCGGCCTGAGCAACGTGAACGCCCGCATCGTGCTGCTGCACGGCCATGATTATGGAATCCAGCTGCATAGCATAGAGGGAATCGGCACGGAAATTGCGGTACGAATCCCCATTACCCGGGCAGTGGATGTCGAGCGAATCGAGAAGGAGGCGAAATACCGTGCAACGCATTCGAACCTTAATCGTCGATGACGAGCCGCGGATTAGAAGGGGCATCGAACGGCTGTTGCTGTCATGCGGCGACGGATTTGAGATCGCGGCCGTGCTTGCGGACGGCATGGAAGCGCTCGAGTACATGCATCGGAACGCCGGCGCGGTCGATCTGGTCATCAGCGACGTGAAAATGCCGGAGATGGATGGGCTCACGTTCGTGAAAGAAGCAAGTTCGCATTACAAGTTCTATTCGCTATTCATCAGCGGCTATGACGATTTCGAATACTTACGCGCCGCACTGCGGGAAGGCGCGGTCGACTATGTCCTGAAGCCCGTTGACCGGGACCAATTCCGGCAGCGCATGGCCGAGATCGAGGAGAAGATCGCAAGCGACCGTTCGCGGCAGTTCAAGCTCGGCGAATTAGAGCAGCAAGCGCTGAGGCTCGGACGTACGCGGCAAACGCAGGCGCTCAGCTATACCACCTCGCAAGGCGTCGACTTGTCTCGGCTCGGTTACTGGGTGGATGAGTTCCCTAAAGGCAGGTACCAACTGATGTACGTCAGCCTGGATGCGTTGCCGGTCAAAAGCCGCGCGTATACTGCTCGGGATTGGGAGGCTTACTTCTACGCGCTTGAGAATATTCTCGAAGAGCTGGTGCAGTTGCATGCTCAGCAGACGGACAGCAGCGCCTGGTGTTGGCGAGGCGGGCAATCGGATTTTTGGACGCTGCTCCATCTTCCCGAAGTCGAAGCCGACACCGATCCTTCCTGGACGCCGCTTGCCGACCGGATCCGTTCCGCCTTCCGTCTCTATACGCCGTTCTCCGCTTCGATCGCAACCGGTGAGGCCATTGAAGATCTGTATCTACTCCCGGAAGCCAAGCGGCATTGTCTGTCGCTGATCCAATATCGGCTCATTGAGGGCGGGAACCGCCTGTTTCGGCCGAAGCGTGACACGCGCGGCGCGGCCGGACCGGCAACAGAGGCCTATCTGCCGCCTGCGATCGATAGATTGAAGCTTGCCGTGGAACAGACCCGATTGGACGAGGCGCTGCTGCAGGCCAAGTACGTGTTCGAGCATTTGGAGAAAAAGGAATCTCCCGCCGCGATTCTGCAAGCCGTCATGAACCTGCTCATCCTCGTCCACTCCGTTTCCTTGACAGGCAGCGGGCATTCCGGATTCTCGGTGACGCTGGAAGAATCGTTCGACAAGCTGCAGCGGGCCGCGCATCTCCACGAGCTGAAGCAGGAAGTGAATACGAGGATTGCCGAAGCCGTCCGCGGCATCGAAGCGTCACGGCTAGGCAGCAAGCTGAGGTCCCCTGTCGATCAGGCCAAAGCCTGGATACGCGGGAATCTCGCGGGGGAGCTGACGATTAAGCGAATCGCCGATCAGGTTCACCTGAATCCGACCTACTTCTGCGAATGCTTCAAGTCGCAGACCGGCGAGACGGTGCTCGATTACGTCACCCGCAAGCGGATGGAGTCCGCCAAGGAGCTGCTGCAGAACCCGGGAATGAAACTGCAGGAGATTAGCGTGCAGGTCGGATATCAGGACGTCAAATACTTCAGCCGGTTGTTCAAGCAGTGGTCCGGCATCACGCCTTCGCAATACCGGGACCAGCAAGCCGCTTCCGCCTCCATGCAGCCAGATCAGATTTGATCCGCTTCTATGCGCATTACGCCATGCCTATCCGTAGGCATGGCTATTTGTCGTTCGGCGGGGAAATCATGAATCGCACGAACTTGCGAATAAGGTAAAGCGTGTCCGACTGATAATTGGCATGTGCTTCGGTGAGGAAGCACATCAAGGAAGCGGACGAAAGCGAGGAATAGCAGGAAGAATGCAATGAGATGCCAATTCGGGTCTGCTCCATAAGGCAAACAGTGGCGAACGAAGCGCAGGTCAAGAGCTTTGTCCATATGACATGCCTCTCGCTTATCTTCGGGACAAAAGCGGGCTCCTCTCAAGATGACACATCAACGACGGCCGCAAAATGAGTCACGCCAATTTCGGGTTTCCAAAGGGCTGAGGCCCTTGGATCCCCTCCGATGGAGGGGTGGGGGAGGAAAAAGAACGGGTTCAGAAGGGCGAAGCCCTTCTTTTCCCGACGATTATCCCCCTTACCCGAATACTGTCACCTCAACGAGATGAGAGTTAAGCGCTATCATTGGAGTATCGAATGAGAGAGAAATAGCGCAAGCGGTACGGAGGGAAGCGGAATATGAGCGAATATGTACTGGAATTGAAGGGCATTACGAAGACTTTCCCCGGCGTGAAAGCGCTGGACGACGTATATTTCAAGCTGCGGCCCGGCGAGATTCACGCCTTGATGGGCGAGAACGGCGCAGGGAAGTCGACGTTTATTAAAGTCATTACCGGCGTGCATGCGCCAGACGGCGGCGAGATGTACCTGAACGGTCAACGCGTCAGCTTCAAGAATCCGACCGAAGCGAAGAAAGCCGGAATCGCGGCCATCTATCAGCATGTGACCTGTTATCCGGATCTGAGCGTGACGGAAAATATATTCATGGGCCACGAGAAGGTAGCCAAAATGTCCAAGCGGATTCTGTGGAACGAAATGCACGAAGAAGCGCAGCGGCTGCTGACCGAGCTTGGGGCGTCGTTCAGCCCGAGGACCGAGATGGGCGCGCTTAGCGTAGCCGAGCAGCAGATCGTGGAGATCGCCAAGGCGCTGTCGACGGACGCCAAGATCATCATCATGGATGAACCGACGGCGGCCTTGACGAAGAACGAGAGCGAAGAGCTGTACCGCATTGCCGAACGTCTGCGGGACAAGGGAACGTCGATTATTTTCATCTCCCATCGGTTCGAGGATATGTACCGGCTCGCCAGCATGGTGACCGTGTTCCGGGATTCCAAATATATCGGCACATGGAAAGTCGACGAGATTACGAATCCGGAGCTGATCGTGGCGATGGTCGGCAGGGAGATCACCCAGTTGTTCCCCAAGAAAGAAGCGCAGATCGGCGAAGAGCTGCTGAGTATCGAAGGCCTCGGGAAAACCGGCTATTTTGCCGATATCAGTTTCCGTCTGCGAAGGGGCGAGATTCTCGGATTAACCGGTCTCGTCGGTTCGGGGAGGACGGAAGTGTGCGAGGCGATATTCGGCGTGCATCGTTACGACCGAGGAACGGTCCGCTACAAGGGCAAGGAACTCCATGTACGGAACCCGCTCGAGGCCATGAAGCAGGGGATCGGGTATTTGCCCGAAGACCGGCAAAAGCAGGGGCTGGTCCTGCAATGGAGCATCGGCCGCAATATTACGCTGCCATCGCTTGAGAAATACGCCAAACGAGGGATATTAAACAGCCAGCAGGAAGCGCAGTCAGCCAAAAGCTTGGCGGAACGGCTCGGCGTCAAAGCCGGGAGCATCTTCGATCTGGTCAGCTCGCTGTCGGGCGGCAACCAGCAGAAGGTCGTCTTTGCCAAGCTGCTCACGGCGGATCTGGATATCATCATTCTCGATGAACCAACGAAGGGCGTCGACGTCGGCGCGAAATCGGCGATCTACGACATTATCAGCGAACTGGCGTGCAACGGTTACGGGGTCATCCTGGTCTCCTCCGAGATGCCCGAGATCATCGGCATGTGCGATCGGGTCGCGGTCATGAAGGAAGGGCGGATCACGGGCATGCTGGGACGCAGCGAAATAACACAGGAAGCGATACTGCAAGCGGCGATGGTCGATTCGTCCGACGCTGTCGGCATCCGATAAGGAGTGTAATGCAAGATGAAGCAGAAAGAATGGGGAGAACCGGCTTTGGCGATCACGCAGAGCGCGGTTCAGCCGGCGGCGAAGGCTGCCTGGAGCAGCAGCTTCGCCAAGTTTCGGGAGATCGGGTTGCTGGCATTCATCGCCTTGCTCTGCGTAGGCGTTCAGTTGCGCAATCCGAGCTTCCTCACCTGGGAGAATATTAACGATATTGCGACCAATACGGCCATCCTTGCCATCCTGTCCGTTGGCATGATGCTGGTCATTATTACGAGAGGCATCGACTTGTCGATCGGCGCGACGCTGGCGCTGTCAGGCATGACGGCGGCGCTAACCGTCAAACAATTCCCCGGCTTGCATCCGGGTGTTGCGCTGCTGCTTGGGATTGCAGTGGGATTGGTCTGCGGCGCGATCGTAGGATTGCTTGTATCGAAGGTAGGAATTCTGCCGATCATCGCGACGCTCGGGATGATGAATGTGTTCCGCGGCCTCACGTACGAGATGAGCGGCGGCAAGTGGGTCAGCGCCCACCAAATGCCGGACTCGTTCAAGCAGCTGGCGACCGGCACGATTCTCGGCATCAACAACCTGATCGTCATCGCCGTCGTGATCTACGTCGCCGCCTATTATTTCGTCAGTTACACCCGTACCGGCAGACGCGTATACGCGGTCGGCAGCAGCCCCGAATCCGCGGCGGTGAGCGGCATCAAGAGCGACCGGATTCTATGGCTCGTCTATACGCTCATGGGCGGTCTGACTGGACTGGCTGGCGTGTTGTGGGTATCCAAATTCGCTTCCGCGCAAGGCGATACCGCCTCCGGCTATGAACTGAACGTCATTGCGGCATGCGTGCTCGGCGGCGTCAGCATTGCGGGCGGATCCGGCAAAATTTCCGGGATCATTCTCGGCTCGGTCCTGCTCGGCATCTTGAATAACGCGCTGCCGATGATCAATGTCTCGCCGTTCTGGCAGAGCTGGATCCAAGGCATGATCATCGTGATCGCGGTCATCATCAATGCGCTGGTCAAACGCGGCATCAACCGCAACAACCTGATGAGGAGGAAGATTTAGGCCATGGAACCAAGAGTGCTCTCCAACGACAAACCGTTCACGCTTAAGGGCTTCTTCCTGCAATGGGAATGGATGCTGGCGGTGCTGTTCCTCGCGGTAGTCGTCCTGAACGTCAACCTGTCCGATTACTTCTGGGACTACAACAATTTGCGGGATGCCACGATGGGATTCCTCGATAAAGCCTTCATCGTTCTCCCGATGGCGCTGATCATCATCATGGCGGATATCGATATCTCGGTTGCTTCGACCGTGGCGCTCTCTTCGGTCGTCATGGCCGATCTGTATACGCATGGCGTCCCGATGTGGCTGGCGATGGTCATCTGCCTGGCGGTAGGTGCCTTGTGCGGATTCGTGAACGGATTGCTCATCGTCCGATTCAAGGAGCTATCCGCCGTGATCGTGACGCTTGCGACGATGATCATCTATCGGGGAATCGCCTACATCCTGCTCGAAGATCAATCCGCCGGCAAGTTCCCGGAATGGTTCAACTATCTCGGTTGGGGCTATGTCGGCGGCATCCCGTTCATCCTCATCGCGTTCGCGGTATTCGCCATCCTGTTCGGCGTGCTGCTGCACCTGACGAAGTTCGGGAGAAGCGTGTATGCCATCGGCAACAACCCGACGGCCAGCCGCTACTCCGGCATCCAAGTCGACCGGATCAAGGTTATCGTCTTCACGCTTGCAGGATTGATGGCTGCCGTAACCGCTCTATTCCTCACTTCCCGGATGGGGAGCACCCGGCCGAACATCGCCACCGGCTACGAGCTTGACGTCATCGCGATGGCTGTTCTAGGCGGGATTAGCACGGCGGGAGGCAAGGGCCGCATGGCCGGAGCGATCCTGGCGATATTCCTCATCGGCTACCTACGATACGGCCTCGGTCTCATTAATATCTCGGCCCAGACGCTCTTGATCATCATCGGTTTGCTGCTGATCTTCGCTGTTATGGTACCGAAGCTGAAGTTGAAACGAAGATCTGCATGACATTTGTTTTTGGTATTGCCTTCGATACTTGTCGGTTCTCGCAGCCGATTGGTATATAGCGTTAAGAATCGCGTTCAACTAAAGGGAGGAAAAAGAAAAGTGAAAAAGATGCTGACATTAGGATTGACCGCGGTAATGGCGATTTCGCTCTTGGCGGGCTGCGGCAACAACGGCAATACGGGCACTGGGGACAACAGCGGCACCAACACGGCAACGGATGCCGGCAAGAATACGGATTCCGGGAGCGGCAAGAAGAAGTTCGCCATTATTTTCAAGAATACAGGCAATCCGTATGGCGAGAAAATGATGGAAGGCTTCAAGAAAGCGATTGAAGAAAAGGGTGACGAAGCGATTCTGAAGGCGCCGGACCAGCCGACTGCGGAAGCGCAGATTCAGATGATCGAGGAGCTGATCTCGCAGAAAGTAGACTCGATCTCCATTGCGGGCAACGATCCGGACGCGCTGCAGCCTGCGCTGACGAAAGCGATGAAAGCCGGCATCAAAGTATCGTCGCTCGATTCGGCCGTCAATGCGCAGAGCCGTAACACGCACGTCAACCAAGCGGATCCGGAGCGCATCGGGCGGACGCTCATTCAAGGGGTATCCGAAATGATCGGCGGCGAAGGCGAGATCGCGATCTTGAGCGCGACCAGCCAAGCGACGAATCAGAATACGTGGATCGAATGGATGAAGAAGGAACTCGAAGATCCGAAATACGCGAACGTGAAGCTCGTCAAAGTCGCCTACGGCGATGACCTGCGCGATAAGAGCGTGTCCGAGACTGAAGCGTTGCTGAAATCGTACCCGAACTTGAAGGCGATCATCGCGCCGACGACGGTCGGCATCGCGGCGGCGGGCAAGGTGCTGACCGATAAGGGACTAAAGGATAAAGTGAAGCTGACGGGCCTTGGTCTTCCGAGCGAAATGGCGGAGTATATCGAGAGCGGAATCTGTCCTTGGATGTACCTGTGGAATCCGATCGATGTCGGCTATCTGGCCGGTTTCACGGCGGAAGCCTTGGTAGCCGGTGAGATCACGGGCGCGGTCGGCGAGAAATTCACGGCCGGCAGCCTCGGGGACAAAGAAATCGTAGCGGACGGCGATGGCACGCAAATCATGCTCGGCGATCCGTTCAAATTCGACGCCAGCAACATCGCGGAGTGGAAGGAAGTTTACTAATACATGTGTTGCAAGCCCTTGGCCAACGGCCGAGGGTTTCTTGTTCTTTAAGGTAAGCGTGTCCGCACAAGCGGACGTCAAGCGAGGCGTTGCTGAAAGCATGCATCAAGCATGCAAATTGCGAGTCTGCTCCTCAAGGCAAACAGACGCGAACGAAGCTCGAACCAAGAGCTTTGTCCAAGGTGAGTAAACATGCAGTTTACTCTGCCTGGACAAAAGCGGGCCACCGACGAAAGAACACATCGAAGACGGCCGCGTTGCAGAGTCGCTTGTTCCGGGTGTCCAGAGGGCCGGGGCCCTTGGAATCCCCTCGGCGGAGGGGACTTAGGGGAGGCGAAAAAACGGGGTTCAAAAGGGGCGAAGCCCCTCACTTCCCCCACGATAGAAAATGCTTCCGTTTACGTCCGCTTATATCCAATAGCGACATGATCACGAGATAAACGAGCAGCGAGAATGCGATGGATCCGATCGAGTTCCATAGCAGCGGCAGCCCCCGATCGCCCAGGTAGCGGATGGCGCATAAGCCGCCGAGCCCCATCATAACCATCGAGATGCTGACGCGCACATACGGGCGAATATCCCAATAGAAGCCGATGGAGTCCGAGATCGAGAAGAAATTCAATACCGTCAGGATGACGATCCCGATCCCCATGCCATAGGCAACGCCGACGATGCCGAGCTCGCTGCCGAGAACGAAGATCGCCACCGCCTTGAGCACCGTGGAGATGACATAGTTCCATAGCGAGGCATTGGCGCGTCCGAGCCCGAGCAGAATGGCGTGCAGCGGCGCATCGAAATAATGAAGGAAGAACATCGGCGCCAATATTTTGAGCAGTAGTCCCGCTTCGGGCGCACCGTAGATCAGCGTGGTCAACGGCGTAGCCCAGATGAACAGAATGACGGTCGCCGGCGCGCCGATCATCAGCCCGAGCCGCATCGCCTGATCCATCCGCTCGTGCACGAGCCGTCTGTCCTTATTCGCAGCGGCTTCGCTGATGGCGGGGATGAGGGCGGTAGACAGCGATTGCGTGATGAAACTCGGCATGAACAGCAACGGGAAAGCAAAGCCGCTGAGCAGGCCGAACTGCTTGGTCGCCACCGCGGTGCTGACACCGGCTATGGCCAGGCTTGTGGTGATGAGCAGCGGTTGGAAGGCGCCATAAATGGAATGGATGACGCCATGTCCGGTGGAGGGCAGACCGATGCGCAGCAGCTCTCCGAATGTGCGCTTGCCGGTTTTCAGATGGTAACCCCACGTCTCGCCGGGCAGCGGCGCTTCCCGCCTCAGCTTGTAGCTGAAGAGCAGGAACATCAGGCTGACCCCTTCACTGATGACGGAGGCGGCCATCGCGCCGGCAGCGGCATAGATGATCCCATAAGGCATGAGCAGGTGGACCAGGGCTAAGACGCAGGCGATCTGCACCGTATACTCCAGCACATCGGACACGGCGATGGTCTGCATCCGCTGTTTGCCGCGAAAATAGCCTTTGAGCACGGCGGAGACGGCGACGATCGGCGCAATGGGAGTAATGGCGAGCATGGCGTAATAGGCGCGTTGGTCACTCAGCAGAATGGAGGCGATCCATTCCGAACCTAACAGGGACACGGTCGTAAGCGTTACGCTCAAGAATCCCGTGACGGCGAGGGAGACCCGCAGAATCTGCCTGACCCGCGCGCTCTCGCCCCGGGCGTCGGCTTCGGCCACCAGCTTGGAGATGGCGACCGGCAAGCCCAGCTCCGTAATGGTAATGACGAGCGGAACGAGGGGGTGCGCGATCATGAGCAGACCGATTCCTTCCGCACCGAGCACGCGAGCCACGAACATGCCGCTCACGAAGCCCAAGATGCGGTTAATAAAAGCGGCGACGGACAGAATGAAGGTCCCTCTCATGAAGGATGACGACGGTTGCTGCTTTGGCATTGCATGTCCTCCCGATGATCAAATACTTCATTGTATTCACCATCCGGGCGTAACATGCGGACACGCCGCTATTCCTCGCTTGCCATGCACTCTCGCGTATACCGATAGAGCATCGTAAGCTCGCAAAATTCTACACATTCGTGCGATATTTTTCAATTTTCCTTCCAATTAAACTATGGTATGATAGTTTGTGTGTTTATTCTTTTGTTAACTGATTAATAGGATTAAAAACCATAAAGTTAATGATGGGGGAAAATTCATGAGTCATGATGTGAAGAATGCGATTCAGAGCGGCAAAACAGTCCTTGGTATCGAGCTTGGCTCCACGCGAATTAAAGCAGTCCTAATCGGAGAAGACCACACTTCGATCGCTTCCGGCGCCCACGATTGGGAGAACAGCTATGTGAACAATATCTGGACGTATAGCCTCGACGATATTTGGAAAGGCATTCAAGACAGCTACCAGAAGATGGCTGCCCAGGTCAAAGAGCAGTACGGCGTAACGTTACATACGATCGGCGCCATCGGCTTCAGCGGCATGATGCACGGCTATATGGCGTTCGATCAAGCGGGCGAGCTCTTGGTTCCGTTCCGCACATGGCGCAACAACATCACGGAGCAGGCTTCCGAGACATTGACGGAACTGTTCAACTACCACATTCCGCAGCGTTGGAGCATTGCGCACCTCTATCAAGCGATTCTGAACGGCGAAGAGCATGTCGGGAACATCAGCTTCCAGACGACGCTGGCCGGCTACATCCATTGGAAGCTGACGGGCGAGAAGGTGCTTGGCGTCGGCGAAGCTTCCGGCGTATTCCCGATCGATATCAACACGAAGACCTTTAATGCATCGATGATCCAGCAGTTCAACGAACTGAACGCTTCCCGCAATCTGCCTTGGAAGCTCGAAGATATCCTGCCTGCCGTGCTGTCCGCAGGCGAGAGCGCAGGCGTGTTGACCGAAGAAGGCGCTAAGCTGCTGGACGTAAGCGGCGAACTGCAAGCCGGCATTCCTCTCTGTCCGCCGGAAGGCGATGCGGGCACGGGCATGGTCGCAACGAACAGCGTCGCGCAGCGCACGGGTAACGTGTCGGCCGGCACTTCCGTATTCGCGATGGTCGTACTGGAGAAAGAATTGTCCAAAGCATACGGCGAGATCGATCTCGTCACGACGCCGACGGGCAGCCTGGTCGCGATGGCGCACTCCAACAACTGTTCGTCGGACCTGAATGCATGGGTGGGTCTGTTCGAAGAGTTCGGCAAGGCTATGGGACTGAACATGGATATGAACCAGCTGTACGGCACGCTGTACAACCTGGCGCTGCAAGGCGATCCAGACTGCGGCGGCTTGCTCGCTTACGGCTATCTTTCCGGCGAGCATATGACGCATTTCGAAGAAGGCCGTCCGCTGTTCGTTCGTTCTTCGGGCAGCAACTTCAACCTGGCGAACTTCATGCGCGTCCATCTGTCCACGGCGCTTGGCGCCCTGAAGATCGGCATGGATATCCTGCTGAAGCAAGAAGGCGTTAAACTCGATGAGCTTCTTGGCCACGGCGGTCTGTTCAAGACCAAAGGCGTCGGACAACGCATCATGGCTGGCGCGCTGAACGTGCCGGTATCCGTCATGGAGACGGCGGGCGAAGGCGGCGCTTGGGGCATCGCGCTGCTGGCGTCCTACATGATCAACAAGTCCGACAATGAGACGTTGGAAGCGTACCTGAACGACCGCGTATTCGCAGGTCAATCGGGCGAGACGATTCAGCCGGTTGCGTCGGACGTCGAAGGCTTCGAAGTGTTCATGGAGCGCTACAAGCAGGGTCTTGCGATCGAACGCGCAGCCGTTGAACATCTGAACTAATTCCTAAGCAGTACGTACATCGCGTTCCGAGTTCACACGAACCGATCATGGTCAACCGACCATGATCGGTTTTGTTCTTGTTTAGTAAATTATGAATAAAAGGTAATAGTGGATAAAGCTTAGATCCGCTCCGATGGAGGGAGGAGGCGAAAAAGGCGGGTTTCGAAAGGGCGAAACCATTTCGTTTACACCACCCTCTGAATCCGCTTTCATTATCCGAATGTTATCCGTAGCTTCACCCATTCCAGGTTGAATGAGGAGGGCATCATGATGCAAGAGGACGGAAACTTTGTTCGAGGTCTGTACAACGGAATTGGATTGTCAGCGTGGTTTTGGTCCGCAATACTTGCTTACTGGCTTTGGTTTCATTGATTCTACTTCACGTTTCGAACAGCGCTATGGGGATATTCCTCGCGGCGCTGTTTTTAGTTTGCGCCGATGCTAGAGCGGATCGTGCACTCGACTAGGCGCCGCTTTAGCTAAAAGGTAAAAATAACCTTACGAAAAGTAAAATTCGTTGCAAGAATGCGCTTACATCATTCGGTATAATAGTAATGCAATCGTGATAAGGATACGAGGACGTCAAGGTCATGAGAACGGAAAGAGGAGGGTGGGTGGAATACAATCAGTCACGAGAGATTGCCGCAACTAGCATACAAGCGCTATTACATAAGCTACGGAAAAACCATGGTTCGCAATAGGAGGATCTGTGCATGAGAAGAACAAGTTCCATCCGAAACAAGGTATGCTCCATCGCGATAACCGCGACGCTGGTACTGGGATTGCTGCCGCCGGGGAACCTCCCCGCAGTGTCTGCCGCCACAGCGGAAACCGTCTACGCAGCCGCCTACATGGGGGCGACGACGGCCGCCAATACAACTTTGCCAGCCTCGATGGATATTGGAGGCCAGAGCACTGCCGTAACCTGGCATATTGGCGACGATACCTTCGACGTCCCATACGACTCGGTGACGGTTACAGGTTCAGCTGACGGCGAGCAAGTCGTCGCGAATGTAGAAGTCATCCCGCCGGCCAGCAACCCGCTAGTCTACTTCGTGGACAGCGGCAGAGCCGGAGACTCCTACGGCATGCCCGCTACTGCTTCGCCCGTATACGAAGCGGTCAAGGAGCTGAGCGGCTCCGGACTCGTCAATCAGGCGCCGGACCAGAAGTACGTGAGCGGCACGACCGCTTGGGGCTTCGACGATACCAGCCAGAAAGTGAAGAATTCCCAGAATGGCGGTCTGACGGATCCGGCCACCGATCCATCAATCTGGGTCGTCGGACTTCGCTCGGCCACCAATGACATCGTCTATCAATTGGAAGCGCTAGAGCCAGGTACATATACCTTAAGCAGCGGTTTCCATGACTGGTATGGTACTCGCTCCCGCGAAATCCGTCCAAGAATCGAGTACAAAGACAAGAGCGGCGCAGCCAAGTCCATCCTGCTCGACACCTTCAACACGAACACCACCACGTTCATCTCCAGCGAATTCACCCTTCCCCAAGACATTGACACAAGCGTCCCGATGACACTGACTTACGCCTACGTTTCCGGCGAGAAACCGATCCTGAGCTGGTTTTCCGTTGCTGAAGGCGGGATCAAACAACTCATTAATGATGCCAAGCAAGCCTCTGCCTCCAAGATCGAGGTACTGCTGGACGGCAACGATATCGATGCCGATAACAGGAATGGACTGACGTTCAAAGGCTTCGGCGTCCTAAGCGGCAACAGCACGAGCGCGCTGCTCATGGACTACAAGTCCGAGCACCCCGAGCAATACGCGCAGCTGCTGCAGATCCTGTTCGGCGGCGATCATCCGATCATGACGCAAGTGAAGGTCGAGATGGGCAACGACCGCAACAACTCGACAGGGCCGGACCCGGCGACGATGCGGACCGCGGACGAAGAAGCGAACGTCAAGCGGCATCCCGGCTTCCAGCTCGCGGCGGACGCCAAGAAGCTGAATCCGGATCTGAAGGTGAGCTTCCTGCGTTGGAACGCTCCCGCATGGGCTGATAACAACACCGATAACATCTATGCGTGGTACAAAAAAACGATCCTGGCCGCATACCGCGAATACGGCTACATGATCGATTACGTCAATCCGCACATTAACGAGCATGCGCCGGATCTGGCGTGGACCAAAGCCTTTGCCGAGCGGGTCAAGACCGACAGCGCCGGCTTCGAGAGCGCGCAAGAGCAAGCGCTGTACAACCAGATCAAGACCGTCATCTCCGATGAAGTGGGCATCGGCTCCTTCGGCGGCAGCATGGTGAACGACGCGTCGCTCCGGGATGCGGTATCCGTAGCCGCTTACCACTACAATACCGACGACGACAGCGCGGGCAATTTCAAGAAGCTGGCCGAGCAATTCGATGTCGAGGTGTGGAACAGCGAAGCCCAAGCGACCTTCAGCAACTCGGCTTTCCGTCCCAATAACAACACCAAGGATCCTACGACGGAAGGCACGGGCATCGGCGGCACGGGCAGCGCGCTCGAGATGGGCAATACGATTATTAAAGGATTCGTCAACTCGCGCCGGACGCACTTTATTTACCAGCCGGCAATCGGTTCCTTCTATGAGGGCGGGCAATATTCGTTCAAGGAATTGGTCAGCGCGCGCGATCCATGGTCCGGCTGGATGCATTATGATGCGGGCCTGCTTATTCTGCGCCACTTTAACTGGTTCGCCAACACGGGCTGGGAGAACGAGAGCAACACGTCGGGTATCTGGAGAGCGGTACCGGAAGCCAGCTACACCGGCGCTACGGGCACCAACCCGGTCAGCGGACGCAACGGCACGCCAAGCTACATGACGCTTGCCGCTCCGGACCGAAGCGACTTCTCGACGGTCATCATTAACGACAGCGAATATGAGCGCACTTACAAGATTAAGGCCGTCAATATGAGCTACGACGGCAACCCACAGTTGGAAAAGTGGGAAACCCGCGCAGCCGATGAGGGCGAAGCGTTCAACAGCCATTATTTGCAATACCTCGGCAACGTATCTGCGGATGGAAGCGGCACTTATACCGTCCATGTGGAACCGTACTCCATCGTGACGGTCTCGACGCTCAAGAACGCCGAGAAAGAAGCGTACCGTACGCCGCTGCCCGTAGAAGGCGAGCGCACGATTCTCGATACGGATGCAACCGGCTCCGTCCAGAATACGGAAGACGGCCTCCTGTACGCCGACGACTTCGACTACACGGATAAAACCGTTCCGGTATTCGGGGCAGAAGGTCAACTTACGGGCAGCGAAAGCTATATCGACTCCCGCGGCGGCTCTAAGAGCGCGATTCCGCGTTATACGCATGATCGCAACGGCGCTTTCGAGGCGTATCTGCCGGACGGTTCCGACAACTACGTCCTGCGTCAACAAGTCGACCAAGCAATTATGGGGCTTGGCGGCACGTGGAATAACGGCAATCCGATCACGGCGATCGGCGATTACCGGTGGACGAACTACAAAGCAAGCGTTGACGTGTCGTTCGAGAACAACAGCACGCAAGGCGGCAATAACTATGCGGCAATCGGCGCCCGTTATCAGGGCGGCGGCAGCTCCCATTCCCTCGCGGGCACGCCGTACGTACTGAAGTTCTGGTTCGACGGCGGCTGGCAGCTGCTCGTGAACAACAGCGCCGTAGCCAGCGGCAACGTCGCAAACGGAACGGGCGGCGTGAAGATCGACGGCTTCGATACCGCTTATAATGCCTGGCACAATCTGGCTGTTCGAGTAGCGGGCAGCACGGTGACCGCCTATATCGACGGCGTGAAGCTGGCTTCCTATGCCGATCCGACGCCTGAATTGTCCGGCCGGGTAGACTTGGCCAGCGGCTACTATAATACCCGTTTCGATAATTTGAAAGTAGAGACGGTAGACGGCTACGCGCCCTATTATGCCGAAGCGCTCGATAATCTGGAGATGCACGACCTGGCTGCCGCTCCGGCTCCGAAGCTGACATACACCGGAGCGTGGGCGCATAACAACGGCGCGGGCATGTACATCTACCAGCGTTCGCTCTCCACCAGCCAAGCGGAAGGCGCGGCGATGAGTTACACCTTCACGGGCACGGGGCTCGATATTCTTGGCCCTAACAACGGATCAGCGAAACTCGAGGTGAAAGTAGACGGACAGGTCGTTCAAGCATCGGCCGAGACGTTGGCTTCCAAGGAACTGTACCAAACGTACGCGCTTCGCGGTCTCAAGTACGGCGAGCATACGGTCCAGATCAAAGTGCTGAGCGGGACCCTCGTCGTCGATGCGGTAGCGGTTGTATCCGGTGAAGCGCAAAGCACTCCTGATACTTCGGCTCTCGCGGGAGCGGTATCTGCAGCGCAAGACATCGTACAGCAGGAAACGCACGAGGCGAGCGTCTGGGCACTCTTCGCTACTTCGCGCAACATGGCTCAGGCGGCCCTGGAAGACCCCGCCGCTTACCGGTTGGATCAAGAAGGAGCCGACCAGCTTGCGGCTCGCTTGACTTTTGCCATCGCTCAACTGGGTACGGACGGCGTGCAAGCGCTCGCCTCGCCGATCTATGCGGCAACTTACGTGGGCGAACTTCCCGCGCTACCGGCGAAGGTGGAGGGAACGCGTCAAGACGGATCCAAACAGCTGGTTACTGTCAAATGGCAGCTGGACGATGTCAGTTTCGACACCGCCTATGAGACGGTTGCGGTCACGGGTACCTACGGAGCACTGACAACGACGGCTTACGTGGAAGTGGTCCCGGAAGACATCCGGTATTTTGTGGATCTGAACGCGACGGCCAAAGGTCTAACGTCCGGCCATTCGGCAACGTCGACGCTCGGCTATGATTCGCCTGCTTACACCGCTGTCGCGGCGTTAGCGGCTGCAGACGGCAGCCCTCTCCTCAATGGCGCGCCGGATCAAGTGTACGACAACACGAAGGAATGGGGTCATGCCGGTTACAACGCCAGCGGCTCGCCATCCGTCTCGTACAAAGGAATCGTCAGCGGCGCATACAGCAAGCAAAGCACGACCGGCATTTATACCGCCAACCAGATCGGCGCAGCGATCACGTATCGCTTCGGCAATCTGCCTGCCGGCGAATATACGCTGACGCTCGGTTCTTACAGCTGGTGGCCTGCGTATTCGCGCAGCGAAGAGGTCTATCTCGAGTACGATAATGCGAGCCATCTCGTCGACACGGTCACGCTCGACAACAATTCGTTCGACGTGGTCAAAGGCTATACGTTCACGATGGCGGAAGACGGCGCATTAACGCTCAAGCTGAAAGGCGTACAGAGCAACCAGTCGCCGATGCTCTCCTTCGTCGGCGTAGCGCCAGTCAAGAGCGCTGAACCGAGCGTTGATAAATCCGCGCTCACGGCTCTCTACGACGAGCAGAAGAATAGGGAAAACGCCGGCTATAATGATACAAGTTGGAGCGAATTCCAGAGCGCGCTTGCCGCGGCACGGAGCGTGATCGAAGACGAAGATGCGACGCAGACGGAAGTCGACCAGGCGCAGCATGCCTTAACCGCGGCGATAGAGGGCTTGGTTATCGAGCAAGGGGCATGGCTGAACGGTCCTTCCACCGTCATGAATGGCCAGAACTTTGACGTCGATTACGGACTGAAGGGCATCAGCGACGCTTACGCGCAGGATATTATCGTTAGTTACGACCCGCAGCAGGTGGAATTCGTCTCCGCCCAAGAGGTGAATGACGATTGGCGCATTGCCGCGACTTCAACTGACGCGAGCGGCGAAGTCCGGCTGCTTCTCGTCAAGATCGGTTCCCAACAAGATGCGGCAGAGGACCAGTTCCAACTGACCTTCCAAGCGAAGGCGGCCACCGATCCGTATTCTACCACGCTTACGCTGAAGAACGTGACTACGGCTGATGCGAGCGGTAAGGAATCGGGCATCGCGGGAAGCAGCTACAGCGTTCAAGTGACGGTCAAGGAACAGACGGGCGGCGACCTGAACGACGACCTGCGCTACTCCATCGGAGACTTGGCGATCGTAGCTTCCTACTATGGTAAAACATCGGCCGATGAAGGCTGGAATGAAATGTACAAGAAAGCGGATATGAACGGCGACGGCACGATCGATATTGTCGATATGTCTGCGGTAGCCACGCTGATCCTGCAGCAGTAAGACAGGATTAGATGATTATCGACAGGAGTAGGAGGGACAGCCGGCAGGGATGCCGGCTGTTTCCTCATTTATATCCACACTTTAACGGCTCGTATAGGTACGGCATCACGGTTATTTTGTACGATTGATTGGTCAGTTTGTTGGATTATCAACAGGTGACCGGTTCCGATAAAATGGGAATGAATGGGGGAATGTTGCGCTTTCATCATGCAAGACCATTACCGTTGGAGGTGGAGGATGACGTACCAGAATATTATTGCCATCGAGGATATCCCGGCTTTTCGCACGAGTTCGGAGGAATTCTTCCCGCTCGAGTGGTACAAGCGGATGCTGAATGACCATCCCGTCTACTATCATGAAGCAACGAACACGTGGAACGTGTTCCGGTACGAGGACGTCAAGCAGGTGCTCAGCAATCATCAGCTCTTCTCCAGCGAAGGGAAACGCACGGCCATCTCGGTCGGTACCGGGGATAAAGGCGGCGGCATCCCGGAGAAAATCAATTTCACGCTCAAAGACCCGCCCGAATCCCAAAAGCGCCGCGCGCTCGTATCGGCCGCCTTCACGCCTCGTTCCTTGACCAGCTGGGAGCCGCGGATCCGCCAAGTCGCGAACCTTCTCGTCGAAGAGATCAAGGCCGATGAACCGGTCGATCTTGTACAAGCCTTATCCGCGCCGCTACCTGCCATGGTAATGGCCGACTTGTTCGGTATTCCGTCCGAAGACAGCTATCTATTCAAGAATTGGGTCGATGTTCTGTTCCAGCCTTTCGAGAAAGGCAACGAGCAAGAGACCCAGCGGAAGAAGATGGAGGCCGGCAGAGCTTACTTCGAATACTTGTATCCGTTCGTCGTCCAGAAGCGTTCCAATCCGGCGGACGATATTATCACGGATCTCCAGCAAGTCGAAGTGGAAGGCGAGCGCTTGACCGACGACGAGATCGTGCGGACGACGATGCTGCTGCTCGGGGCAGGCGTGGAGACGACCAGCCATATGCTGTCGAGCCTCTTCTACTCGCTGCTCTATGATGACGACAGTCTATACGGACAGCTGCGGGATGAGCCAGGTCTTGTCCCGCAGACGGTAGAGGAGATGCTCCGCTATCGGTTCCATATTTCCAAACGGGACCGCACCGTTAAGCAGGACAACAATGCGCTGGGCATCGAGCTCAAACAAGGCGACGTCGTCATCGCGTGGATGAGCGCCGCCAATATGGATGAGCGGATGTTCGCGAATCCGTTCACGCTCGACATCCGCCGCGGCAACAGCAAGAAGCATTTGACCTTCGGTAACGGACCGCATTTCTGTCTGGGAGGACCGCTTGCCCGATTGGAATTGGACATTGCGCTCTCTGCCTTCCTGCAGCGTTTCGGCAAGATCGAGCCGGTAGCGTTCGACCTGGAGCGAAGTCTCGTGCGGTCTGCGCCGGGCCAGTCCTTGACCTGTCTGCCGCTTCGGGCGCGGGAGTAGTTCTACCTATAACGAAACGGCCGCCTCGCTGCACGAATGCAGGAGGCGGCCGTTGTTGTATTACCCGATTTTCGCTTATTTACTCGTAACGTACCTTAGCTTTAACCGCTCCGCCTTTTGCTTCTTCCGCTTTCAGCTGCGCGATCAGCTTATCGCCCTCGACGTCGAGGTTAGGCAGTATACGGTCGATCCAGCGCGGCAGCCACCAAGCTTTGTTGCCGAAGACCGCCATGAAAGCCGGAACCAGCGTCATCCGCACGATGAACGCATCGATCAGAATGCCCACCGCAAGCGCGAAACCGATCTGCTTGATCATAATGTCGTGGGAGAAAATAAACCCGGCGAAGACGGACACCATGATGACCGCCGCCGCGACAACGACGCGGCTCGCTTGTTCATAACCATGAACGACGCTCTCTTCTCCTTGATGGCCATGCACGTAGGCTTCACGCATGGAGCTGACCAGGAACACCTGGTAATCCATCGCAAGACCGTACAGAATACCCGTAACCATGATCGGCATGAAGCTGAGCAGCGGGCCGCCCGTATCGAAGGCGAAGAGGGAATTGAGCCAGCCCCATTGGAATACGGCGGTCGTAATCCCGAACGTGGCCAGGATACTAAGCACGAACCCGATCGTCGCTTTGACCGGAACGATAATCGAACGGAATACCAAGAGCAGGATGATCAGCGAGAGGATGACGATAATCCCGACGTAGAGCGGGAATACTTCGGACAGCTTCTCGGACATATCGATGTTGACGGCGGTAACGCCCGTCACGCCAACCGATAGATTGTACGTTTGCGCGATGGTGGATGCAGGATCGCGCAGCGCTTTAACGAGATCCTTCGTCGCTTCGTCATTCGGTCCCGATTTCGGAATCAGGCTAATGATCGCCAGGTTGCCAGCCTGGTTCATGCCCATCGGCGTCACCAAGGCAACGTCTTCGTACTTCTGCAGTTCCTGAACGACGCCGCCGAGCGTCTCCGGCGCAACTTGCTCTCCGGCATTCTTCGTCTCGGCTACGATAATGAGCGGGCTGTTGAAGCCCTCGCCGAATCCTTTGGCAACCGCGTCATAGCTCTGACGGGCTGTCGTATCCAGATTCGCCGTCTCGCTGGACGGGATACCCATGTTCATCTGCGCAACCGGAATGGCGGCTACGCCAAGCAGTACGATCGAGCCGATGATAATAACGATACGGTTCTTGAGCAGACCTTTCACCCAACGATGCGCGAATCCATGACCTTTCGTCTTGCTGGTGTGCTGGCTGTTCTTCGCGCGCGCTTTGGCCGAGACGATGCGTTCGCCGACCAGACCCAGCAGGGCAGGCAGCAGCGTCAGCGCGATCAAGACGTTGACCAGAACGCTCGCTGCGGCAACCAGCGCCATCGTCGACAGGAAGGCAATGCCGATGACGAGCATTCCACACAGCGCGATAATAACGGTGAGCCCCGCGAAGAATACGGCGCTGCCGGCTGTGCCGACCGCGCGGCTCGCGGCCTCGCGTGCACTTAATCCTTCGTCGAGGATCATGCGGCGCTGCCGGTTAACGATGAACAGGGAGTAGTCGATACCGACGGCAAGACCAACCATAAGCGCAAGCGCCGGCGTAATGTCGCTCATCGTAATGAACTTCGAGATGCCGTATGCGCCGCCGACGCTAATGCCTACGCCCAGGAGCGCACTCAGCAGCGGCAGACCTGCAGCTACGACCGAGCCTAGCGTAATGACCAGGACGACCGCCGCGACGACGATACCGATGGCTTCAGAAGCGCTTGTATAGCTCTTGGCTTCAAGCGTATCGCCCGGCAGCACGGTAACGCCGGCATCGTTCTGCTCAACCGCAGTGAGCGAGTCGATGATCTCGTCAAGCACCTCTGACGGTACGGCCATCTGCGATACGGTGAATTGGAACTGGAACAGCGCCACGCTGCCAGCGGAATCGATCATCACGCCTTGTACGGGCACGCCGTCTACGATGAGCGGGCCATATGGCGCCGCGGCTGCGGCTTGCTGCGCTTGGCTAGCTTGTGCAGCGGCGTCGCCTTGTGCGGCCTGACTAGCGGCATCACCTTGGGCAGCCTGCCCGGAAGCGTCGCCCTGCGCAGCAGCAGCGGCTTGCGCGGCCAACTCAGCCGGGTTGATGACATATTCGTAGCTATACACCTTATTGACGGCTTCGCTAATGGCCTTAAGCCGTTCCGGCGTATTCAGGCTCTCGCCTTCGCCCGCCGCGAATACGACGCTGCCTTGCCCGCCGGAAGCGGCTGGAAGTTCTTCCGCCAACTGATCGAGCACTTTCTGTGCTTCGGTGCCTTCGATTTTCATATCAGGACTCGAATGCATCCCGTTAATGCCGATCATGGCGATAACAATGCCGAGAATCGCGACCCAGCTTACAATGTAATGCCATGGTTTGTTATAGGCGGATTTGGCCAATTTGTACAGAAACGTTGACATGCAGTATCGTTCTCTCCTTTATCTGTGGAACTGCGGGTAAAGAAATTAGAAGCCGCCTCGCAAATAGCCGAACATCGTCTCGAGGTACTGTTCGAACGTGACCGCTTCCGGATCATCGGCTGCCAGCTCGCCCGGAAGCCGCAGCTTGACGTTGCCTTCCAGAATAGGAAGCACGGCGCCGTATACGGCACCTGCCAGCATATGGGTGTACATGCTGGGGTATCGGCCTTGCGATACCGTGCTCACCGCTTCTTCGGCGGATAACTGCAACCGGTGGAACGCGCTGAGCATATACGGCTCTACGGTCGGAAACCGTTTGGACAACGAGACAAGCTCGCGTAACTTCCAAATATGCGCTTCGACCAACTGCATCTTCATCAAGCGGTAAAAAATTTCGAGCGGGGTCGTTTCAGCAGGGATTTCTCGCATAAGCGCCTCTGCTTCGCTGACGTTCTTGAAGGAGATCGCCGCGGCTGCCACCGCTTCTTCCTTGCAGGAGAAGTGATTAGCGAACGTTCTCCTCGAATAGCCGGCTTTCTGCACGACATCATCGACGATAAAGCCGTCTAATCCGCGCTCTTGCGCAAGCTCATATGCGGCATCAGCCAGCGCAATTGCAGTTGCTTCCCGCTTGATCTCACGCAAACCATTTTTGTTCATCATGCTGGAAGTAGATCGTCACCTCTTTCTCGTTCTTCGTCTGGTCTAATGTACATATTATTGCCCAAAGTGCAATTTTGCGCAATGTGCATGGTGTTACGAGTTTGTGAACGATGGAGCGGGGAGGGGAGGTCGTGCACGTAGATGGGATCAAAGCGAGGGATAGCGGAAAAGGGCCAGCCGCAATGGCTGACCCCTCCAAACTGTCTTACACGTATCGCCTAGTTAAGCCTTCAACATGCCTTGCAGGAACACCGTCAGCATCTTGGCGGCTTCCGCTCTTGTCGCGCTGCCTTGCGGATCGAATTGCTGATTGCCTTTGCCCGAGATAATGCCTGCTTGATAGAGCGCACCGACGGCATCGGCTGCCCATGCGCTGATCTTAGCTTGATCGGCAAAGCTTGCGGTGCTGCCTGCAGTCAAGCCGTAACCCGCCAGATCGGCGAAGCGCTGGATCATAACGCTCATTTCCTCACGAGTGATGCGCGCGTGCGGTTGGAACTGGTTGTTCGCGATGCCTTGGACGATGTTATTGTCCGCTGCCCATGCCACATACGGCGCATACCAGCTGCCTGCCGGAACGTCCGTGAACGATGCCGAGGCGTAGCCCGATACGTCGGCGTTGGCCAGACCTACCAGCATTTTGGCAAACTCAGCACGCGTAATTACCGCGTCAGGGGAGAACGAACCGTCACCGGAACCGGATGCAAGATCGTGCGCAGCCAGGTACGTGATGTAGCTGCTCGCCCAATGGCCGTTAGTGTCGCTGAAGCTTTGCTTGTTGTAGCTTACGGCAAATGTGCTCAAATGCTCGGTATGGAAGACTAGCTGTCCGCTCGCTTGATCGTAGCCCGATTGCGGCACGATATGCGGTTGGCCGCTGTTGTCCACATAAGTCGCGACCAGCGCTTGCATGTCTTCGCCTTGTCCGGCTTGATACGGGATGCGAACTTCAACGCTGCCGCCGCCGAAGCTTGTAACTGCGCTCGTGCCGGATTGGATCTTCACGTCCAGCGCCGGGCGAGTGCCGATTAGGCTGCTGGCTTCAGCATTGAATGCCGTCGTGTCGGCCGGAGCCACTTCGAACCGAATGGTATCGCCAGCTGATTTCACCAATGCATCCAACACCGTTTGGTTCAGCGTAATCGTGCCGAATTGGGTGACGATGGCCACGTTCTCCGCTTTGCCGGCTTGCAGCTTGCCGATCGCCGCTTTGGAGAGCGAGAGTGAGACGGATTTGGCGCCGGAGACGGTCGTTACCTTCAGTTCCGCGATCAGATCTGCTCCGTATTGGGCTTCAATTTTAGCAAACAAATCCGTAAGTTGGGCATCTTGCACGTTCACCGCGACCGCGCCGTTCGCATCAGCAACCGCAGGCAGGGTTACGCTTTGTTTGCTCGCATCGCCTACAGCCGGGATAGCGTCTCCAGGAGCCGTTTCCGTTTGCTCACCTGTCTCAGGGTCAACTACCGGCGTCGTCGTACCCGGATTGTACGGATAGTTAGAGCCCGTCGAGGACGTGTCCGTAATCTTGAGCGCGATGGCATCGTCTTCGTAGACGAGTTTGGCTTTGTATTTGCTAGGCAGACCCGTTGTCTCAACGGAGTCGAACTCGCCTGTCAGATCCTTGTTAGCAAAAGCAATGAGTTCGATGGTGCTGCTGCCAGGCATATAATCATCCGCGAAATTCACGATCAGCTTGCCGTCCGCATTCACGGCGCCTTGGACCTCGACCACATCGTCGCTGCCTCCGAGGTTCAGCTCGAGCGTACCTGCCGCCGCTTGCGTGTAATCCCCGCCGATTACCAGCTTGCCGTCCACTTGTTCGGCCAGCGTGCCGCCTTGGACGGTTACATCGCCCGTACCGAATGCGGAGGCCATATCGCCTTCGAGCGTACCGTCATCGACTTGCGTGCCGCCCGAATAGGAGTTGTTGCCTGCGAGCTTAAGCGTGCCTGTGCCGGCTTTGGTCAGCTTGCCCGTGCCGGAGATGCTGTTCCGCCAGCGGTCGAGCGCATGGAAGCCGCCTTTGTCCGCATCCATCGTGACGGTGACGTTCGAATTGAATGCGCCGTATCCATCAGCCGCCGCGAACAGATTGAGGCGTCCCCAGCCTTCCGGATCATCGAGCAGCGGGTAGCCGGAAGGGAGACCCGTTGTAGCCAGAACCGCACGACGCTGCTGGTCATCCAGATAAGGCAAGCGTGTCTCGAGCAGCACTTCCGCGCCTTTCGGGACGATCATCGGCTCTGTCGTCGAACCGATCGGCGTGAAGCCGTAGGTCAAGCGCTCGACGAATTCCTTCTTGTTCTTCTCGTAGTCTGCGAAACGGTCTTCCGCCGATCCTTCTACATTCAATAACTTGTCGTGCGCCTGATCGTATGCCGCTTTCTTAAGTTCGGCATTGTCCGGATCCGCCAAAGTCGCCGCCGCCAGCGCCGTCGCCATGATGCGTCCGCCCATGACGTCGAACGGCGAGTGCATGCCCGCTACGATCCGGCTGTTCCCCATCTCCGAAGCGCGGGTCAGCATTTCCTGGAACCGCTCGGGCACCGCGTAAGCCAGTGCATAGGAAGCGAGGTACGAAGCATTCGTATGGCCGCTCGGAAAACCGCCGTCCGTAGCCGGCGTACTGCTTCTAGCCGGAACCAGCGTAGGCACGATGATCGAGGTATCTACCCAGCGCCATGGACGCATATAGCTGTAGAACAGTTTGGCCGGATTCGTGGATGCGTAATTGCCGCGCAGCGTTCCGATCAGATCGACCATTTTGCCCAGCTCGGAGTCTGAATCCCCGCCTTTATTTTGATTGTTTTTGTCATCATATTTCACTGTCGTGGCGTCTTCCGGGATGTTTATAATCGAAGTGTACGTGTTGCTCTTCGCGCGATACTCGTCCGCCAGCGATCCAAGACCGTCAACGGCGCCATACGATTGATTCCGGCGATCGTCGAAATAAGCCATATCTTCCATCGCCTTGGTGCGGGTCTTCGAGATGTCGACGACCTTCTGAATGTTGGCGTCGAGCACGCTTGCGTTCAGCTTGGTGCCGGTATCCCATGTCGCCCCGGGCGTCCACAACTCCAGGAACTGGGACAACATGCCGATGGCCGGATTGGTCGCAACCGTGTTGTTGGCCGCGATATTATTCTTATAGTTATCGACGAAATGTCCCCAAGCCGGCGCTTCCGGCAGCGCGATCGTCTCTGCGGCAGGCGTCACATCCGCGGATGGCGTCTCCGCGCTTGCAAGTGGTGCAGGGATGGCATTCAGAAGGAGCGTAAGACCTAATGCTGTAGTAGAGATTGTTTTAAGGCGCTTCATATTCGATTTGCTTCCTCTCTGTTGTTGGTTTCCTTGGAATAATCCAGGGTCGTGCTTACTACAATTTCTTATAAATAAGGCCCAGCTTGTCGACGTTCTCGCCCGCACGTCCGAAGAATCCGGCTATGCTGCTGCCTGTCGGGGCTGTATAAGTGTAGGAGGTGCCGCTCTTCGTGCCGGAAGCGACTTTGCGTCCTTGATTCGTCGTGAGCTCCAGATAGAACACCCGGTTGCTGCCGTTGTACGTATTCGCGTAGATGAGCGCGCTTGTAAAATATTCTCCGCTTGCGAGCGTCAGCGATGTTGCCGTGCCTCCGGTGCCGCCGCCAGCGAGCGTCGTTCCGTTCGCATAAGTCATCGATACGGCATCCAGCCGGCTAGCGCCCCGAAGCGTTACCGAGGCAGGCGCGCTTGCCGTTGGCGCTGTGTTGCCAAGGAAATTGAAAGCGGTTCCGCCGTCCCCGCCGACCAGATCGCTGTAGGACACGGTCGTGCTCGTGGAGAAGGAGAGATTCGCGCTGATCGCGTAGTGGTCGGACAGCTGGTTGCCGCTTGCATCGGTAAAGTAGGTATCCTCTACCTTGTAGCTGTTGGCTTGCAGCGTGACGCCGGCGCCGCTTCTATAGAAAATTTTGTCTACGACTTCATTGGATGCGCTGGTCGAACCCGGCGTACCCAACAGCGCATCGGCGCCCATCGTCGGATAGCTGCCGCCGCGCGTCTTCTCGATCCAAGCGTCTTTCATGCCCAGCCGATCGACGAACAAAGCCTTCAGATTATCTTCCGCTCGGGTATATCTACAGTTGGTGTCGCCGAGCACGAGCACGGCATGGCCTTGCGAATTCGCCTCGATGTAGGTTGCCAGCTGGCTCAAATTATCCCGTCTTGCCTCATTCGATTGCGTATCCGTATTGGCGTCGGCATGCAGATTATAGACATCGACATAAGCCCCGTCCGCCAGCTTGACTTGCGTGTACGTAAACCCTTTAGGCGTCAATTCGTCGGAGCCGTTATCGAACAAGCCGTACCTTTTGTTCCAGGTGACCCGTTTCAGATCGGAGTACGGATAATTCGAGAGCGTGTTCAGACCGCTGCCGATGCCGGCTCCGCCAGAAGTCGGCGTGCGGTAAGGATGCGTGTCGCTCGCATATAAGGAGGCGTGATAGTTGAAATCCTCCTGTACGTTGACCAATTCGTAGGGAGCAAGCTTCGCTCCGATCTGTGGCGTGTATGCTTCCGGATCCGCGCTGCTGGACAGGATATCCGGCAGTCCTCCAATATTATAGGAGAGTACGTCGAAGCTTCCTGTTGCCGCGCTCGCTGGCTGTGCGTTGCCTACCGTCCATAGTGGAACGAGGCAGGTTACCGTCAGCATGGTGGTTAGCATTTTGCGCCATTTCGGCATTTGATTCATCACCCTTCTGCAATCGATTTGGTTACGAGATCAGCCTAGCATCCGGGGGTTTCGCGCCTCAATACAACGATTTCCGTTTGATAGAAAAATCGTATTGTTGTACGACGATTGGCTTGCCTCCAGGGACTCGGGAGGCAGCTTTCCCCGAAGCCGCCACACCTATTTCCCCGCCCGTTCATCATGTCAAGACCTGGTGTTAAGTTTTGGTTAATGGGCTAAACATGTCCAACCGATGCTGTATAATCGGGAATTGAAGGAGGGAGAGAAAAGCGATGAGAAGATTGAACTCGGTGCTCGCCAACTTGGCGATTTCGTACGTAACGATCGTAGTGGTGATCGTTCTCTTGCTATGCTCGATCTTCTATCTGTATGTACCGCGTAACTATAATGAAGAGATTAAGGCCAAGAACGAGATGCTGCTGGAGAATGCGGCCAACACCTTGGAAGCTTCCGTCATCGAGCGCATCAATACGATCTATCTGGACATTACGCTTGCCAATAAGACCGATTTCGATGGCTATACAAGGGATTCGTTCAAGGGGAAATCCAGCAATATAATGGATTTGCAGATGCTCATGAAGCAGGAGGTCATTAACAACGCGGATCTGGTGCATGCCATTCATCTCTACGATCCCAAGTCGAAGGCGATGATTTCTTCCCTATATGGGCTCAAATATGAGGTTGACCTGCATAACGAGGCTTTCCGCACGATGGACTGGATCGACGCGATGCGGCAGCATGACGCCAGCTATCTATGGACCAAGCCGCGGCTCGTGCCCAAGGACATCTATTCGAGCGTCTCCGACAATAACACGGAGCAGCCGCTTCTTACCTATGTCCATAGTTATCCGTTCAATTCGACCGGGAAGACCGGCGGCCTGCTGATCGGCATCGACATCAAGGAATCGGCTATTAACGCGATCATTGGACAATTGATGCCTGCGGATCTGCCGAATACGTATCTCATGGACCAGCAAGGAATCGTCATCTCGGCTGCGGATAAAACGGTGCTCGGGAAGCCAGCCGAACAACCGGCCTCGATCCGGGATCAATTCGCCTCAGGTTCGCCGGTGCACAGCTACGTCGAGAAAATCGACCGGACCGATTATGTCATATCCGGACACAAGCTGCCGTCCAACGGGTGGACGATCTACAATATCATTCAAGAGAACAATTTCTACAAGAAATCGATTGTGCTGCAAAAGGTCATTGTGGCGATCTGCCTGGCCGCCATCCTGATCGGCTTGGTGCTATCGGGCATCTTCACGGTCGTCAGCTATCAACCGGTCAAGCGGCTGGTGAACAAGATCAAGGGCTTGTTCGACGCGCCGGCCGAAGCCAGGCACAACGAATTCAAGCTAATCGATACGGCATTCCACCAGCTGACCAGTAAGGTGAGTACTTTAGAGGAAACGCTGCACGCCAACAAACCGGTCATTAAGCACAATGTGGTGATGAACATGCTGCGCGGCAGTTACGCCGATGGCGAGTTGGAAGAGCAGCTGCAATCGCTTGATCTGGCGCTCCACTATAACAGCTACTGCTGCTTGGTCATTGACCCGGTCAGCCAAGGCTTCACGGAGTTAGACTCGAAGACGAATCAGTTCGTGATCTACTCGCTGATCAACCAGTTGGAAGCGGCGGTCCTTGAGGGCACGCGCCTGATCGCCGAACAGCTGCCTGACCGTAAAATCGCCGTAATCGTAGGCACGCAGCATCCGGATGATCACTTGTTGGAGCGGATTGCCTGCCAGATCGTATCGGATGTGAAGGACAGCTTCGGGCTCGATTTCAAGATCGCCCTCGGCGTATGGGTTCATGACTGCGCCTTGGTTCATCGAAGCTTCGAGGCCGCGGAGGTTCTGATCAAATACGGCTTCTTCTTCTCCGAAGATTCTATTATTCAGGCATATAACCTGCTAAGCCGGGAACAAAGCCATCTGGAGCTTCCGCCTTCCGCGATGACCAAGTTCAAGGAGAAGCTGCAGGCCCGGAATCATGCCGGCGTGGCCGCAGCGCTCGATCAGGTGCTCCGCGAATTGAGGGATGGTCAATATTCTGCCGATTACGGCCGATTCGTCCTGATGAATATGATCTCGATGTACTCCGATTTCTTGAAGAACGTACGGTTCAAGCAATCCGGTCAGTTCAAGATCGATCTGTATAAGCAATACCGGTCAATCTACAGTCTGGACAGCTTCAGGGAATGGTTCATCGCTTCGATTACCGACTGTTACGGCCAAATGGACAAACGCAGCGACGACCGGGCGTTCGAAAGCATCGAGGCCGTGAAGCAGTACATTGGCGATCATCTCGCGGACGATCTGTCCTTGGAAGCCGTCGCGGCCCAAGTGTTCCTCAGTCCGAAGTATTTGAGCAAAATTTTCAAGGAAGAGACGGGCATCGGGTATACGGAATTCGTCACCAAGAAACGGATGGAGCAGGCGGTGGAGCTGATGAAGGGCAGCAGTTTCACGGTAGAGCAGGTCGCCGCTGCCGTTGGCTACGGGACAACCGCGTACTTCATTAAGAAGTTCAAGGAAATGAACGGATGCACGCCTAAGACTTATGTTCGGGATGTATTGAAGCAGGGGTAGAATTTCATTTTGCGGGTGAAAGGTACATGCGAATGCATATGATTGCGAAACGTTCGGGTTGGCTTCTCCTTCTGGCGATGATCCTTGTCACGAGCGCATGCGGGGATGACGCCGCCGGCGTTAAGGAGGCGTCGGCGCCACTGGCTGACGACGGTCAGCGGTACACCATTACGTGGACGATGCACCTCAATGAGGCAGTACCTGAGGATGCGGAGATGATCCGATACCTGGAGGATAAGTTCAATGTGGACCTTGTCGTCTGGAACCTCGAGAACAACAATTATGAAGCGCTGCTGGATCTGAAGCTGGCCAAAGGCGAGATCCCTGACCTGTTCCGGATCCGCCAGCCTAACGATCTGCTGAAATATCAGGATCTGCAAGTACTGGCCGAGATTCCGCTTGAGATGCTGAATACGCATGCGCCGAATTTGACGCGGACGATCGACGCCAATGCCCCGGGGTATATGGAGCTAGGCAAAATTGAAGGCAGCTATTACGGCATTCCGGTCGTCAATCCGTCGAACAAGTTCCGGATTCCGGTCGTGTACCGGTCGGATTGGCTGGACAATCTGGGCCTTAAGCCGCCGACTACGCTCGAAGAGTTCGAGAAGGTCATCTATGCCTTTACCTTCCAAGACCCGGACGGCAATGGCAAGAACGATACCTACGGCCTATCGAGCGAAGGAATGAACGTCGTATTCGGAGCGTTCGGGCAGATGGTTTTCACCGAGCAGCTTTACTTTGCCTGGAAGGATCAGCGTCTTGTGATCGGGGCATTGCAGCCGGAGATGAAGAACGCGATCGCTTATCTGCAACGTTGGTATAAGGACGGTGTGATCGATCCGGAGTTCGTGACCGGCGAGAACAAAGGCGGCTACAAGCACCTGTCCCATGCTTTCATTAACGGACGGATCGGCATGACTTCAATGGGCAACTACTACCACTGGACGCAAGCCGGCGACTATCTGACATTCAATGCCCGAGGCGAAGAGGTCCCGGTCGAAGCCTCGTTCAATGCGCTGGAGCTCGTGAAGAAGAACAGCAAGGCCAAGATCGTCTTCGGGCCGCCGGTTACCGGTCCCGAAGGCAAGAGCGGATCGAAGGCGTACGACATGCTGATGAGCTTTACCGCGATTGGGGCGAACGCCGCCAAGGACCCGGGGAAGATGGCCCGAATTCTCGAGATTCTCGATTATGTCAGCGCGAACCCGGACCTGGACGAGAACATGTCGATGAAATACGGCGTACAAGGCGAGCACTGGATGTGGGCCGGCACGAGCAAGGATGACGTCGTCATTTTGCCCCCTTATAATGAACGGGCCAACTATACGAATCAGATCGGAGCCAACATCGGCATGACGGTTCCCGATGCGCTGACCGGCCGAAGAGAGCAGTGGGCGTCCACGCTTGGACTAGACAAGAACGGTATCTATAATGCGATGCAGGTGTCGTTCCCAGCCCTCATCAAGTACAGTCCGGAGCTGATCAAGCTTCGCAATAAGGCCTATATCTCCATGATTACGGGGGATCGGCCGGTTGCCGATTTCGATACATTCGTCCAGGAATTTAACGCGGCTGGCGGCGATCAGGTCGTGGAGGATGCGAATGTGTGGTACCAGAGTCAGGCGAAGGAATAAATAGAGGCAACGCATGGAATACGAACGATCAGGGAGCTGTGCGAACAGCTCCCTTCGTCATGTAGGGGTAGAGTGCAAGGTGAATTGCATGAATAAAGTGGAGTTAATGACCAAGTTCTCTTGCGGAGTCGTTCTCCCGAGGATCTGCCAGCCTTGGCTCTTCAGCAGCCGTTCATCGAGCGTCTCATACATCAGTTGCCGCATGCCTTCGGCCGTACGCACGGCTACCAGCGCATCCGGCTGCTTGCAGCGAATTTGTTCGAGCACATGCGCTTTGTCCGTGACGAGGCTGGCGACGAATATGATCGGGTAATCGCCATAATCGAACGCGTCTCCGTTCACTTGGCGCACGGTCACGCGATCTTGCAAACCGAGCCGTTCCAGCAAAGTCCGCGAAGCCTCGAAGGCGGCCGGATTAATCTCCAGGCAGGTGACTTCCGCATTGCTGTACAGATGGATTAGGATCGCGCTCAGCGGCATCGGCCCGCTGCCGACGAAGACAACCTTCATGCCCGCGAGATCCCGGCCTATGTAGTTCCGAAGGATGGCCAGTTCCTGGCCGACAAGCGCCTCATAGATGCCCCAATAAGGCAATCCGGTAATGAGTTGGAGGCCGGAATAATTGGTAGCGCATAACGTGCGGGAGTCATACAGCTCGGTCTCGCTTTCGGCCGCGGACAGTTTGGCGAGCAACTCTCCATGGAATGACCGGATGCGCTCGTTATTCAGCACTTCCCCGATCTCTTCCGGCTCGTAGTGCAAGCGCAATTGGCTCTTGAGCCGCTCGATCATGCTGGTCACTGCGTCGTTGGCAGGCGTCAAATCCCTTTCCCTCTGAAGTACCTCAAATACATCCTCAACCAACGCAACCAAGTCGCTCATGACTTGGCTGCTTCCCATATCCGCCGCACATTGCGTGATCCTATTCGAATGGCTATCCAAAAGATCAGCCCCTCCTCCATAGATGAACGAATGATCTAATATATTCATCCGGCCGTCCGCGTAGACAGGAGATTCTAGTCCAACGACTTTGCCTGCGAATTTTGTCCAAGGGAACGTGAGCGGCAAGCCGATCATCATGAGCCAACTGCTAGAAAAACCTGACCCCCACCTTGAATTTACCGCATGTTGTCGCCCCCTCGTTTGCTATATAGTGGTAGTATCTAGAGCGTCCTTCACCACTAACAAAGGAGAGCGGCCCATGACCCAATCGCGCTTGCAGCGCTTCTTCTATTCCATCTCCTTCACCAAGCGGCTATGGCTTTCGTTCGTGCTCCTCATTACGCTTAGCCTGGTCTCCGCCGGAACGATCGCCTACCTCATCGCCGCAAGAGAAATTCAGCAAACCGCCTTCCAATCCAGCCGCGACACCGTCAATCAATCCGCCCAAATCGTAAGCGAGCGGATGAAGAATATCGGCACCGCCGTCCGCGCCTTAATGTTCAGCGATGCCTTCCAAGACATGATGCTCGACGTGAAGCAGAACGACAAGAGCGGCTATTACAAGTGGCTGTCGCTGCTGCAGCCGGCTTTCTCGCAGGTGAAATTCAATGACGCCATGATCCACAGCGTGCTGATCGCGACGCCGATCGGCGACTTCTATCCGACCTCGAACGTGCGCAGCGCCGAACATTCCTTCTATGAATCCGAGCTCTATGCCCAGTTCAAGTCGCAGGGACGGGGATTGTGGACGAAAGGGCATACCGACCCTTTCTTCAAGGACGGCGAACGGGTCATCTCGCTGGTCGCCGAAGGGGTGCTCGACCTGTCCGACCAAGTGCAGAATCTCGACGTCTTCGTCGTCGTGAACGTGAAGGAGGGCGATCTGGTCGATCTGTTCATGGACTATCTCAGCCAGAGCGATAAGGAATATGCCTTCCTCGACGCCTCAGGAGGCGAGGTCGCAAGCGCGGGGCAGAGCCGGTCCTCGACATACGGCTTCCTCACGGATTCGGATTTCGGGAAGCAGATTACGGCAGAGGCTTCCGGCTCCTTCTTCTACCGGCATGGCGGGGAATACCTGGTCAACTTCAGCCGGCTCCCCGTCAAGGAGGATTGGATGATCGTCGGCGTCCAGTCCAAGGAGAAACTGCTCGCCAAGCTGAATGGCATCAAGCGCTCGACCACGTACGTCATCTTAGGGTTCGTGCTGCTGTCGCTGATCATCGCCAATCGGCTGACCTATGTGCTGCTGCGTCCGCTCCTCCGTCTCCAGCGGGTGATGAAGCGGGTGGAAGAGAATGACCTCGAGGTCCGGTTCGAAAGTCCGTACGTCGATGAAGTGTCCCAGGTCGGTTATCGCTTCAACCGGATGCTCGACGAGATCGGGCAGCTCATCTCGGATGTGAGGATTCGGGAGCGGGAGAAGCGCAAAGCCGAGTTCAAGGCGCTCACCGCCCAGATGGATCCGCACTTCTTCTATAACACCCTCCATACGATCTACTGCAAATCCGTGCTGGGGGAGAATGATGACGCGGGCGAGATGATCCTTGCCCTCTCGCAGATGTTCCAGCTCAGTCTCAGCGGAGGACGGGATCGAATCACGCTCCGGGAGGAACTTGACCATGTCAGCCAATATATCGCCATTCAGCAGAAATCGTATGAAGGGCTGTTCCATTACCGGATGGAAGCGGACCCGGAGCTATTAGACTGTCTAGTGCCCAAAATCATGCTGCAGCCGCTCGTCGAGAACAGCATCCTTCATGGCTTCCGCGACCGCAGCGCAGGCGGCGAGATCCGAGTAACAGCCACGCTCCAAGCCGGCCTGCTGCAGCTGATCGTGGAGGATAACGGCGAAGGCTTCGACCCGGCACGCGTGCAAGCGGCCATGGATGCGCCGCCCGGCGGCAAACACGGCTACGCGCTGCGCAATATCGTGCAGCGGCTGCAGCTCTTCTACGGCGAAGAGGCCGTCAGCTTCCAGCTCGAGAACAACGACTTGGGAGGCGCGCGAATCGTGGTGCGTTTCCCCCGTGAAGAAGGAGGACAAGACCATGACGGAAACGACGTTGAAGCTGGTCGTCATTGACGATATCCGCAGCGTGGTCGACATGATCACGAAGAAAATTCCGTGGCAGAATTACGGCATCGAGATAGCCGGCAGCGCGACGAACGGCGAGGAGGGGCTCGCGCTCGTCGAAGCGCTCAAACCCGAGCTTGTCCTCACGGACGTTCGGATGCCGAAGATGGACGGGCTGGAGATGACCCGCCGGATCGCGGAGCTGGCCCCGGGCTGCAAAGTCGTGATTTTAAGCGCGTATACCGACTTCGAATATGCCCAGAAGGCGCTCCAATACGGCGCGGTCGACTATGTGAAGAAGCCGTTCGCGATCGGGGATCTGGTGAACGTCATTCAGAAAGCGAGAGAGCTGTGGCTGGGCGAGCAGTCGGAGCGCGACAAGCTGAGAACGATGGAGCAAGCGGTCAAGGAGAGCCTGCCCGCGCTTCGCCAGCAGTATTTGTCCCTCCTGATCAATCATCCGACGGATATCCAGGATACCCGCCAGTGGTGGGGATTTCTGGAGCTGGCGCCGCTTGGGCCGCCGTTTGCCGTCATGGTCATTCAAATCGACCAGCTCACCGACCGGTACGGCAGCCAAGGCGTCAGGGAGCTGGAACTGGCCCGGTTCGCCCTGCAAAATATCGTCGAAGAGACGCTGCAAGCGCACGCGAAAGCCATCGTGTTCCGCGAGGCGTTCAACCGCTATGTCTGCCTTGTGGAAATCGGCAGCTTAACCATCCCGCTGCTCGATCTGGCGGATCACTGCTGCGCGAATATTGCATCCTACACGAAATTCACGATATCCGTCGGCATCGGGGAAGAGACGCCGGAGTGGCGCGGGCTCCCGCGCAGCTACCAGCAGGCACTCAGCGCGCTGTCCTATCATTTCTATACCGGCGGGAACGGCGCATTCCGATACTCGCCGCCCGATAATCAAGGGGAGATGTGGATGTATTCGGCCGAGAGCGAGCAGGAGTTTCTGTTCGCCTTCCGCAGCGGCAATCTCGCCAAATGCACCGCCTGGCTGCAAGCCGTATTCGCCGAGATGGGGGCAGCCCATACGCTGCCGGCACCGAGCGATGTCGAGCATCTGTTCCGGGGGTTGGCGCTGCGGATGTTCCGCATCATGCTCGAGAAATTCTCCCGTCCTGCATTGGAAGCTTTCGAACGCCGCATGGATGCATCTCGGCTCGCCGGCTCAATGGAACTGACCGATTACCGTTCCTGGTTGATCGCCCTGTGCGAGGCGGGCTGCGGGCTGATGGAGCGCGAGCGCAGCAGCGAGTCGCAGCGCATCATCTATCGATCCATGGACTATATCAAATCGAATCTGCATCTGGATCTGACGCTCGAGCTATGCGCGCGGGCCGTCAATCTAAGCTGGGGCTATTACTCGAATCTGTTCAAGAAGGTAACGGGCACGACGTTCCAGCAATACGTGACGCAGCTTCGGATCGAGCGGGCCAAGGAGCTGCTGCTGGCCGATTATCAAGTGCAAGAGATCGCGCAGCAGCTGGGCTACGAGCACCGGCGCTACTTCAGCGAAGTGTTCAAGAAGCAGACGGGACTTACGCCGACGGAATTCAAGGAATCGTTCCTCGGCAAGCCTTAAGCAGGGCGGATCATCCATTCGAGCGAAGACCGCAAGAAAGCTGCCCTCGAACCGCAAGTCGCCGCATTCCAGCCCGGGGTTCGTTTCTTTATGATAAAGATGTAACCGAAAGCGTTCTCAATAGATATAAGGGAGGCTCATCTATGCGTATGAAAAAAGCGGGACTCGCGGTAAGTATCGGATTGCTTGCATTCACGGCAGCCTGCAGCAGCGGGGGCAACACAACGGAGAATTCACCTGCGAACAACCCGCCGGAGAAACCGGTCGAGGGGACGGACAACAAGCCGCAGGAGACCGGCAAGAAGGTGAAACTGTCCTATTGGACGGGTGACCGACACGATCAGGAGTATATTACGGAGGTCATCAAATCGTTCAATGCCTCGAACGCGGACAACATCGAGGTCGAACTGGTCGTCAAGACCGACGATTTCAACCAGGCGATCGATCTGGCCTTCGCTTCCGGCCAGGCGCCCGACCTGATCCGCGTCAAGGAGAACACCATCCAGCCCTGGGTGAAGAAAGGCTATCTGGAGCCGATCGACGGTTTCTTGACGGACGAACTCAAAGCGAAGTTCCCGGTCATTCCAGACTTCAATCAGATCGAAGGCAAAATCTATTCGCTGCCGAATTACGGTTCGACGCTCCGGCTCGTGTACAACAAGGACCTATTCGCCAAAGCGGGCGTCGCGGCGCCGCCGAAGACGCTCGATGAACTCGTCGAGACGGCGAAGAAGCTGACCGAAGCAGGCAAGGCCGAAGGCGCGTATGGCTTCGCGCTTAATTTCAAGAGCACGCAGAGCGCGATGTTCCGCTCCGCAAGGGTCATTGCCGAAGCGAACGGCGACGGCGGTTTCGGCTACGACTTCAAGACGGCCCGTTATGACTGGAGCAGCTACAAGCCGATCATTGAGGCCTTCAAGAAAATGGTCGATGACGGCAGCACGATGCCGGGGATGGAATCGCTCGATATCGATCCGCTGCGCGCGCAGTTCGCGGAAGGGAAGATCGGGATGTACATTTCGTTCTCCTCCGAGCCGGGCGTCTACCAGAACCAGTTCCCGGCCAAGATCGATTGGGCAGCGGCGCCAGTGCCGACTACCGACGGGCAAGTCCACGGCAAGACGTCGTTCACAGGCGGACAATGGCTGGCGATCAACGCGCAGTCGAAGAACAAGGAAGCCGCTTGGAAGTTCATGCAGTACATGTACGGGGATGACATCCTGAAGACGTATCAAGAGAAAGGCTTCGGTCTATCAATGGTGCCATCGATCACGGCTTCGGCCGCCAAACCGTCGATCAACGGCATCGAAGGCTTCATGCCGACGGAGAACGACGGCACGTGGCCGCTCGACCCGACATCCGCGATCAAGGTGGAAGGCATCATGGCGACCGACGCGTTCTTCAAATATATGCTGAGCGGCGGCAACCTCGACGAGATCGTGAATGACCTGAACAAGCGCTACAACGATGCGCTGGACCAAGCGATCGCGGCGGGCGAAGTGACGGCGGAGCCGGATCCTGCTTTTGACCCGATGACGTTGAAATAAGCCATGCTCTAGTGGATGGGACGCCGTGAGCACGTGGCGGCGTCCTTCCTTATGCCAAGGAATGAAACGCGAGCTGCAAGGAGGCAACCTTATGATTCGTCTGCGTCAAACCGGATTTTCGTACCTATTCCTGCTGCCTAGTTTCCTGCTGACGGCGGTACTCGGCATCTACCCGATCGGGTGGGCAATCTGGTACATGTTCTTCGATTACAAGGGCTACGGGACGGCTTCGTTCGTCGGGCTCGATAACTTCGACCGGCTGCTGCGGGATACGCTGTTCTGGGATACGGTCGTCAATACGTTCGTGTATGCCGGCGGCAAGCTGCTGATCACGATCCCGCTCGCCCTTGTGCTGGCGGTCATTCTGAACCGGTCCTTCCGGGGCCGAAGCGCGCTGCGCGCCATTGTTTTCCTTCCCACCATTATTAGCTCCGCCGTCATGGCCGTCGTCTTCTATATGCTGTTCAATTCCTATAACGGCTTGCTGAACCAGTATCTGCTGAAGCTTCATCTCATCCCGGAGCGGATCGACTGGCTCGGTCCCGACCATGCGATGCTGACCGCCATCATGATCGCCGTCTGGGGAGCGATCGGCAACTATATGCTGCTGTTCCTCGCCGGCTTGCAGAATATTCCCCAAGATATCTATGAGAGCTCGTCGCTCGACGGCGCCAGCCGATGGCAGCAGTTCTGGTATCTGACCGTGCCGATGCTCGGTCCCGTCCTGCAGATGGTCATCATGCTCGCGATCATCAACTCGCTCAAAGGTTACGAGAGCATCATGGTGCTGACCGACGGCGGACCGATCGGCAAGACGGAAGTCATGTATCTGTACGTCTACAAACTGTTCTTCCCGACGCCATCCGCCTCGTTCACCGCGGACCAGCAGTTCGGATACGGAAGCGCGGTCGGCTTCGCGACGGCCGTAATCGTCGGTCTTGTAACCATCGTCTATCATCTGTTATCCAGAAGATTGAACCAACTACAGTAAAGGAGGGCCCCGCGTATGACGAATATGGCAACGGTCGTGCAAGCGAAGCGGCCTTCCCGTTATCTTCCGGCTGGACGTATCGGAGGAAAGGTCCTCATCGGACTGTTCCTGCTGATCATCGCCGCGCTCATTCTCTTCCCGCTGATCGTGACCGGCTTCGGTTCGCTGATGACCAATGCGGAGATTACGGCAGGCGGCAAGCTGATTCCGGCCGACTGGCAGTTTATCAATTACAAGGAAGCATGGGTGCAGGCGAATTTCTCGCGCTTCCTGTGGAACAGCTTCTTCTTAAGCGCAACTTCGACGATCGGGACGCTTATCGTAGCCTCCATGGCCGCTTACGTCGTCGAACGAATGACTTTCCCGGGCAAAGCGCTGTTCGTCGGGCTGCAGGCTGCCACCATGTTCATCTCGATCGGCGCGGTCGTGCTGCGCCCGCAATTCCAGCTGATGGTGAAGCTGCATTTGCATACGACGCTGTGGGGCGTCGTGCTGATTCTGATCAGCGCTCACGCGTATATTTTCTTCATCCTGCTGAGTTTCTTGAAAGGACTGTCGCGCGAGTTAGATGAAGCGGCACGGATCGACGGCTGCTCGAACGCGGGGATCTACTGGCGCATCCTGCTGCCGCTGCTCCGACCGGCGCTTGGCGTCGGCGCGCTGTTCACGTTCTGCGGGGCGTGGAACGAATATTTGCGTCCGCTCGTCTTCACGCTGAACAATCCGGAGCTGCAGACGCTGACCGTCGGCTTGTCCTATCTGCGCTATGGCCCGACGGCCGCCGTGCAGACGCACTACATGTTCGCCGGCGCCTGCCTGTCCATTCTGCCGCTGCTGCTCGCCTACGTGGTTGCGAACAAGTCGTTCATGCAGATGACGGCCGGATCGCTGAAAGGATAGGGGGCATTCGAAAGCCATGAATGAACATAGACGCAGCAAGCTCCGCCGCAATGGACGCTCGCCTGTATTCGAGATGGGCATGTCCCGGCTTCGGGAGGAAACGGAGCAGCTGAAGAAGCTCCCTTATGTACCGTTCGCCGTCGCGATAGGGCAATGGACGCATGAGCATCATTGCCATGCGGATGGGTCGGCGCTCCGATTCGATTGGGAGCAGCCGCTTCGGCATCTCTGCCCGGTCTGCGGCAAGGTCTATACCGGCGAACCGTTCGACGGCTGCTGGGTGTCGATCGCCCATAACCGGATCGGCAAGGCGGTCTATTACGCCGCGCTCCTTTATACGATCGAACCGGATGCAGGCTTGCTGGAGATGGCCAAGAGCTGCTTGCTCGCATACGCCGAACATTACGACAGCTACGAGGTGCATGGCAGCATCCCGTATAACGGTCCGGGGAAGCTGTTCGCGCAGACGCTCGACGAGGCGCATTGGATTCTCGATCTGGCCGCGGGCTTCGATCTGCTGGAAGAGCGTTTCACGCCGGAAGAAGCGGCAGGCGTTCGAAGCGGGTTGCTGAAGCCGTGCGCCGAATTCCTGATCGCGAATAAAGAAAATCAAATTCATAATCATGCCGTGCTCATTACCTCTGCGATCTGCACGTTGGGCATTCTGCTCGGGGACGAAGCGATTATCGCCGCCGGACACGACTGGGAATACGGCTTGCGGGATCAAATGGACCGCGGCATTCTCGGCGACGGCTTCTGGTACGAAGGCAGCTTGTCATATCACTTCTATGCGCTGCGGGCGCTGCTCGGATTCGCGCTGGTTGCAGAGGGCTCGGCATGGTGCTTGAAGAACGATCCGCACCTGAAGTCGATGTTCGACTTCCCGCTTCACGTGCTCCTGCCCGGCGGCTGGATGCCTTCGCTCAACGATGCGGGCCCCGCTGATCGCATGACAGCCTATGCGCCGTATTACGAGGCGGCGCTGGATCTGTATGGCGACGACCGCTACCGCGCGCTGCTGCAGGCGTCCTATACCGGCCGGGCATCAGCGGCACGGGATTCGCTCTATGCACTGCTATTCGGCGAAGAGGGAGTGCTGACCGACGCCGATGATGCGGCCGAAGACAAGATGGAAGCACTCATGCGGCGTCCGTATTCTTCGGTTGCGAGCGGACTTACGAAGCTCACGCATCCCTCGGGCTGGCATGCGCTGATTAAGCACGGACCTTTCGGCGGCGAGCATGATCACCTGGACCAGCTAGGCATGCAGTTCGGTTATAACGGCAAGCCGGTCTTGACCGATCCGGGGACGGCCGCCTATGGCGTGCCCGCCCACTACGGCTGGTTCAAGCATACGCTTGCCCACAATACGGTAAGCGTCGGGGGTTATGATCAACCTCCGCGAGACGGTCAGCTCATTCAGCGGCAGGATCGCAGCTGGGGGAGTTGGCTGGAGGTCGCGGTCGATTGGCAATCGCCCGATTACCGGATGAAAGGTCAGATCATTCTCCCCGATGCCTACCGCAGCTGGGAACCTCGGCATTATGAGGGCGTATCGTTCCGCCGGATCATTGCGCTGGCGGACCATCTCGTTCTTGATATCGTGCTGGCAGAATCCGAGGCGGCACGGGTATTTTGCCATGCCCAGCATATGCAGGGGACGTGGGAGGCCGGCGGGAACGGCTGGGTGCCGAGCTCATTTGCCTTCGGTTCGATCGACGACCGCTGGCTGAATCGGCAGCGAGCACGGACGTCGCTTCCATCTGAGTCGTTCCGCTTGCGGAAGCCAGATAATGGGATGCTACATGTGCACGGCTGGTGCTCGGTACCTTCCGTAATGACGGTAGCGGAGACATTGGATATTCCGATGACGGGTATACGTACGACGCTGATCAATGCCACGGAAGCCGTCCATGGCGCGATGTTCATATCTGCTTACGTTCACGAAGCAGATGAAGAAGGAGCCCGGCCAGCGGAGTCGGACCGCGAGAGGCTGCGTGTCCGGACTTCGACAGCCGGTACATGGCACATCGATGTCGAGTCAAGCAGCGGCAATCAGCGATTCACGCTGCAATGGGGAGCGGAAGCCGCGACTTTCTTACAAGCGGGAACGACGGAGGAGGAAGAACTGAATCATGGATAACGGACAATGGGAGCAGGCTGAGCCGGGCGTCCGGCGGCGGATATTCCGACCGGGGGCTTCGCTCATGATGATGGAGGTGCGCTTCGAGCCAGACGCGGAGGGCTGGGAGCATGAGCACCCGCACGAGCAGTTTACGTATTGCTTGCAAGGCAGCTTCGAATTCCGGATCGACGGCACGGTCCATCTGCTGAAGCAGGGCGAAACGCTGTTCATTCCTAGCGGAGCGCGGCATGGCGTCAAGGCGCTGGAAGCGGGCGCGCTGCTCGATACGTTCACGCCGCTGCGGCTTGATTTGCTGGAACGGGCGGGCTGGATCGGTGGGCCGTCATGAAGAAGGAACTTACGTTTCTCAGTTTCTGGGCGATCAACGACAGCCTTCACCTCGGCCGGCTCAATCGGCAGCTGGATGACATGCGCGCCGCCGGATTCGACGGCGTTGTGTTCCATCCGCGGCAGTATCCGGACGATCCGCCTTACTTAAGCGACTCGTATTTCTCCCTCGTCTCGGAAGTCATCCTGTACGCGAAGTCGATCGGGATGACGTTCTGGATCTACGACGAGAACGGCTGGCCGTCGGGCATCGCGGGCGGGGACGTGCTGCTGCGGCGGCCCGAATGCCGCTGCGAATGGATCGAATGGGAGGAACAGGAGGACGGAGGCAAAATTCGATTCGGCTCCAAGCAGGCCGTATCTTCCTTAGATGGGGAAGCAACCGCGCTGTTCCTTCAGCTTACCTATGATGGCTACCGAACTGGGTTGACGCCAGAGGCATTCGGTCATGTAGCAGGCTTCTTCTCCGATGAAGTCGCCTTCCTCGACGGGCACGGGCTGACGCTGAAGACGGGCGCCATCCCATGGGATGCGAGGGTTGTAGAACGTTACCGCTCCCGATTCGGAGGGGAGCTGCTTCCCCTTCTTCCGCTGCTGTTCACCCCTGGCGTAGACGCGGAACTCATCCGTGCGCGGTACTGGGAACTGCTGACCGATCTGCTCGCCGACAATTTCTACAGGCCGGTGGCCGACTGGTGCGCCAAGTACGGCAAGAAATTCACGGCGCATCTGAAAGCCGAGGAGCACCCTTATTTTCAATTGTCGTACAGCGGGTCGTGCCTGGAGATGCTGCGATTCGTAGAAACTCCTGCCGTCGATGCGCTCGAGCGTTATCCCGGCAACGACTATTACCCGAAGATTGCCCGCTCCGTTGCCATGCAGCAAGGGCGGGACGGTGCGCTGGCTGAAGTCATGGGCGGAGGCGGGTGGGGCGTCTCACCCGAGGCGTTCACCAACTATATGTTGTGGCTCGCGGGTCATGGCATCGAGACGTTCGTCGTCCACCTCAATCAGTATCGGCTCGGGACGCAGGCGATTCAGGATTGGCCGCCATCCATGCCCGGGCATATGACATGGCGCGGCGCATTCCCGTCGCTGCTCGACCGGATCAAGGAGACGGCAGCCCGGCAGCCTGACTTGGCCGCCGACCCCGAGCTCTTGATCGTCGTGCCGACGCGCGGCGTCATGGCCGGCTTCGTGCCTCGGGAGGCGATGGGCATGAACGAGCACGACGGCTCGCAAGCGCCGGATACCGAAGCCGCAAGGCTCAGTCTTGCAGCTGTCCAGCTGGTCGAAGCGATTCATCGATCCGGCATTCATGCCGAGCTCACCGAGGAGCGCACGCTCGAGCGGGAGGGAAGCGTGGAAGGCGGCAAGCTTTGCATCGGCCGCCGCGCTTACAGCCGCGTGTTATTCGCCGAAGGATGCCTGTGGTTCGATGAAGGGATTGCGGATCGTCTTATTACCAGCGGTATTGACGTACTGACGCCCTCTGATTGGCGGGAAGCGATGAAGGCCTGTGAGGAAGCTGCCGCCGGCGATACTGCCTATGCAACTGCAGATGCTGAAGCGGAATCAGTTAACCTAGCTGATGCCCTTTCCGAAGCGGTATCCGTGACGCAAGACGGCTGGACCATTCGCAAGCTCCCGCTGCGCAACCAGATGCCGCTCGAATGGGAGACGGCGGCCGATGGCCGGCTGACCGCTTCGATCCGATTGGATCAGTCTCTCATATGTACCGTTCCACTCAAGTTCTTCCTGCACGATCGAGTCGAGTCGCTCCTTGTGAACGGACGCCCGTTGACCCTTACGCCGGAAGGAGACGGATACAGCGCATTATGGGCGGCCAGCGATGCCGATGGCAGTAACGACCTAGCAAGCAGCCACATCATGGAGCTGGTCGTGACGGCTGTCCCGGCTGCTGACGGAGAACCTTGTCCGGCTGCTTATGTACGAGGGAATTTCGTAGTCAACAGCCAGTCAGCGTGGACGGTTCGAGACGGACGCCAGCTGCAGACGGAGGGTCCATTCTTCCTTGGTCCGCAGGAATCCCCACCTGATTCGAGCAACTTAATCGCCGCCGGCTATCCGTTCTGCGATCATCCGGTTACGGCCGCGAAGAGCGTGTGGCTCCCGCGGCTAGAGACGGCTTGTTCATTACGGCTTACGGGGATCGCGGCCGACGCGGCATTCGTCTCCGTCGATGGACGGCCGATCGGCTGGTGCTGGGGACCGGACTGGGCGAGTGCTGTTCCGGCTGGGGCATATCGGGCTGGCGAGACGATCATCGAGGTGGAGCTCTATCCGAGTACGTTCAATGCATTCGGTCCACATCGCCACGTGGACGGCGACCGGCACCTGGTCAGTCCAGATCAGTTCAAGGGGGTGAAGAATTTCGCGGACCGTCCGGATGCGCCGGATCATACGAAGAGTTCGCAATGGCATGCAATTCAATTGGGACTGTCCGGTCCCATCAAGATCATCGCGCCACCTATCTGAGCAAAGGCTGGTGAACGAATATGGTACATGCACAATGGAAGCGTTTGGGGATCGCTCTGGTCCTATTCTGGGTATCGGTAGCCGGCATCATCCCGCCCAAGGCGGAAGCCGTCGGAATATCGCCCACCCAACAAGTTACGCCGACTTCGGAGGCCGCCGCGCTCGCGGCCGCCTCGCTGTCGATCTATCCGCGTCCGTCCATATACAACGCCTCAACCTCCTATGAATTGAAAGCGAATACATTGTCTGTGCCCGTCATTAGTTATGCGCAATACGATTACGCGCACTTCTCCGTAGGCGGTCAGGTGACGCTGGAAGTGACGGCGCTCGGCCAGACGGCGATTACCTCCTATACGATCAGCCCGAAGAAGTGGAATATTCCGGCGTCGAAGAGCGGCAATAAGCTAACCTTCACGCTAGCGAGCGACGAATACCTCATCGTGAAGATCGACAGCAAGAAAGAGCTCATCATCGCTGCAGATCCCCCGGAGACGGATCAGCCGTCCGCTTCGGGCGCAGGGATCTATAACGTGACGTCAGCCGGCTATGCGGCCGATCCGTCGGGCGTCGCGATGTCTACCGGCGCGATTCAGCAGGCGATCCATGATGCCTCCGCGTATGCAGGCGGGCAAGGGATCGTCTATATCCCGCCGGGCGTGTACCGGGTCGGCAACTTGGAGCTTCCAAGCGACGTAGCCGTCTATCTGGCCGGAGGCGCGGTGCTCCGTTTCACCGGCGTGCCGCAGGATTATACCGCGCATTGGCATAAGAATTCCCAGGACCGCGACATTACGTGGTGGATCTATACGCAGCCCGGATCGACGAACATCAAGCTATACGGCCGGGGGACGCTCGATGGGAATGGCAAATACGCGGTCGATACCTATGACTTTGCCAACAACATTCTCGTGCCGATCGGCACATCGCACTTCTCGCTGGATGGCCTGATCATCCGCGATTCCGGATCGTGGGCCGTCACGCCTGCGCGTTCCGATCATTTGACCTTCACGAACATGAAACTGTTCAACCGGCTCGATATGGGCGAGAACGACGGCATCGACATCAACGAATCGCAGGACGTGACGGTCACGAACGCGATCGGGATCGCGCTCGACGATCCTTTCTCCACGAAGACGTGGGATCAGACGGTGGATATCAGCCTCAGCTGGCCGGGAGCGCCGGAGCCGAATACGCGCATCGTATTCGACGATCTGCTCGCGTGGACGTACTGCTATGCGTTCAAGGTCGGGCAGGGCGTCCGCCAGAATCAGAGCGAGATTACTTTCCGCAACGGCGTCGTCTATAACGCTTCGGTCGGGTTCGGGATCGACCATAAGTATGGCTCAGGCGCGATTACCGGCGTCACGTTCGAGAACATCGACGTGGAGCAGATCGGCACTTGGCTCGGTCCGCTTCGCTCTTGGTCGGATTTCGTCATCGCCGGTGCCGACGGATTCGGCGGCGGTCCGATCAATACGCTCACGCTGCGCAACATCAATGTCCGGGATAAAGGACAGAGCGCGGCCAGGCTGAGAGGCTATAGCGACTCCGTCAAGATCCAGAACGTGACGCTCGACCGGGTCTACATGCCGGGGAGCAGCTCGCCCGCGCAGACACTGGCCGAGATGAACATCCTAAGCCGCGCGTATCATACGCCGGTGACCATTCTTCCGGTGCAGGCGCCCGAACCGGTGCAGCGGGTCAATCTCGCAGCGGGGAAACTGGCGACGGCCTCTTCCTCGAAGGCCGATCCGAGTTTGTCGGTCGACGGCAATCTGTCCACGCGCTGGGGTTCCAATTATACGGATAATGAATGGTACAGCGTTGATCTCGGTTCCGCGGCTCGGCTCGATGGGGTTAAAATGTATTGGGAAGTCGCCTACGGCAAGAACTACACGATTCAGACATCCCTGAACGGAACAAATTGGACGACGGTCTACAGCACGACCGCAGGCGACGGAGGTACGGACGATATCGCATTCGCACCAATTAATGCCCGGTATGTCAGGATGAACGGGACGCTGCGAGGATCCATCTACGGCTATTCGATCTGGGAATTCGAAGTCTATGGCGAGACATCGAACCTGGCTGCAGGCGCGAGCGTATCCGCTTCAAGCTCCGTCGAGAACAGCAATTGGTCCACCGTGCGGGCGGTCGACGGTCAACGCAGCTCGGTTGCGGGTTCGATGGGCTGGACGAGTAACAATAGTTTAACGGTCGATCATACCGAGTCGGTCACGCTGGATCTTGGTTCGGCGAAGGGAGTAGGGCGGGTCGACCTGTATCCGCGGAACGATGCGGGGAACGTCGGACAGAATTTCCCGGTCGATTTCATCATCCGCACGTCGACGGATAACGTGAATTGGACGACGGTGAAGACGGTGACGAATTACGCGCAGCCGGGCAATACCGTGCAGCACTTCGACTTCAACGCGTCCTCGGCCCGATGGATTCGCATCGAGGGAACGAAGCTGCGCGCCAATCCGACCGATGCCAACCGTTACCGGATGGCTTTCGCCGAGATTGAAGTGTACAAATCGGCACAATAGAAGCCTCGCAGTCAGCTAGCAAAATGCGATGGCGTCACCGGGACATCTTCCGGTGACGCCATTCGTTTTCAGTCAATATTTTCTCCATACGCAGAATCCACGCCTTCAACCATCCCCGAGCGACAGCTTCCCTTTGCGCTGCGCCAGGATCTGCGGAATATGCAGCTCGCGCAGGACCGGCACGATCTCTTGGACGCTGCTCCGGTTGAATTTCTTCAGAATGCTGTTGATCTGCGATTTGAGCGTGGAAGGCTCGACGTGGCGCAGCTTGCAGATTTCCTGCCTTGTGTAATCCTTCATGAGCAGATCCAGCACCTCGAGTTCCGTCGGCGTCAGCTGCGTCAGAATGAAGAAATTGTGCAGCAGGCTGTCTTCCGCGGTCTTGATCCGCTTGAACTCCCTCGTAATCTTGCCGGCAATGTTCGCATGCAGGGAAGGCTGGTCGTAGTAGGCATCCTTGATCGCCTGCACGATCGCCTCGGCGGGCATGTTCTTGAGCAGATAATTCGTCGCGCCCAGCTCGAAAGCGCGGAAGACGGTCTCGTCCGTTTCGCATACCGTCAGCATGACGATTTTGATCTGGGGCATATAGGTCAAGATTTCGGACGTGGCCCGAAGGCCGGCCTGCTTGTCCTCCAGCTCGATGTCCATCAGGATGATATCCGGCTTGTGGAGGGCGGCGAGCATCGTCCCTTCATAACCGCTCGCGGCGGTGCCGACGAACTCGATTTCCTTATCTTTGGACAGAATCATCTGATATCGCTTACAAATTAACGGATCATCCTCGACAATAAGAACCTTGATTGGCGTGCTCATGCTGTCTTCATCACCTTTCTTCCTTGTCCGCGGAGAGTAACGGCATGACGATATGGAAGGCGGTGCCTTCGCCTTGTTTGCTCGTCACATGAATTTTGCCGCCATGCGCCGTAATGATCGTATGCGTGATCGACAGCCCCATGCCCCAGTTCGTCGCCGTCGGCTTGGAAGAGTAGAACGGTTGGAAGATCTGCGGCAGATTCTCCTCGGCAATTCCCTTCCCATTATCCGCAATGACCAATTCCAGCCACTTATGCTTGAGATGAACGTCAATCTCGATCTGCCTGGATCGCTCCGGAACGGATTCGAGCGCATCCACCGCATTGCGTAAGATATGTTCCAACGCCTGAGCAAAATAGTAGGGATCCGCCATAATGACCAGCTGCCTTGGCTGCTTGGCGTAGCGGACCTGGATCGGCTTCAGCTCCATGCTCATCTCGCCGAGCAGTTTATCGATTAACTCATAGATCGGTACCGGGATCAGCTCGATCTTGGACTTCAAGTTTTTCTGATGAATGGCATCGAGGCGATGATAGACATTATTGCACCGCTGTTCAATGACGCGGATCTCCTCGATGACCTCCGGCGACTTCTCGCCCATCGCATCCTCGACCACGTGCGCCAGATACTCCGATTGCGCTTTGATCGCGAGCAGCTCGTTCTTGATATAGTGGCTGAATACGCGGGAAGTCAGCAGGGCGGAGTCGATATTGTGCGAGATGACGGCTTCCTGGTTGCGAATGCTGTTCTGGATGCGCGCGTACTTGTAGATGCCGTACAGGCTGACCAGCAGGCACAGCCCCGCAATATACGGCAGCAGCGTATAGATCGACGGATTGCCCACCAGATTAATCGGCTGGAACCGGATAAAATGAGCGGCCTCGGACACCTTGATCAACATGTCCGGCGCCCAGTAGTTCATATAGAAATACGTGATATGGACGGAAATGTAGGCAATGGCGATCATCATGATATTGCTGCGAATCTGCCGCACCTTCGGAGCATCATAGAGCGCATAGAGGAGCAACAGAATCCCGGCCGCGACATAGAGGGTATTGACCACGAACGTTACCGTATGGATCGCTTCATAGGCCGACACAACGCCTTGCGACGTCATATAGTCCGGATATAGCCCATAATAGAGCTGCGCATAGACGAACGGATCGTACAGGATTAGCTGCACCGCGCACGGAACCGCTAACCAGACGAGCAGCCGCCGGCCGCCTTTGGCCGTCAAGTGGAACGCGAAATACACCGCGGAACATAACCCCGCGTACAGGAATAGCAAAGTGGAGAGGTTGAATATGCGGATCAGCGTAAACCGCGAGATCGGCAGGAACATCAACTGATTTTGCAACGATTGCTTAATGCCGAAATAATCGTCCATGCTGTTGTAATAGTAGGCATCCTTGGCCATGTAGGTCATGATGCAGGAGACGACGATCAGATAGGCGAAGCCCATCAGCAGCATGAACAGCGTCGCTTTCGTGTATTTTTGCTGGGTCAGGCAGAAGACCGCGATCGCGATGAACAGGATAAACATAAAGAAGATAAACATGGAAGCCATCCTTCCTGCCTAAATAACTTTCATTGTAGGCGACCGGCGAGCCGCTGCAAAGGTTGAACTTTCTTACACCCTGCCGCAAGCCGCGATCCCTGTCATTATACCCATAAGGAGCCGCGAATTGCACGGTTCGACACCTTTACAGCGAGCTTGAAGCGATGATAAAACTTCAACCTTACCCGTAAGCGTCACCGGCATTAGTATAGATAGCAACAAGGTGAAACGGCTGGCGCCGACTGCGATGGCGAAGGCGCGTTTCATTCCTAAACGAACGAGGAGGGGTCATCATCATGAGCAACAAACGCAAGGTTATCGGTTCGGCGCTGATCGGCGCATTGGCAGTGTCTCTGGCAGGATGCAGTTCGGGCAACTCGGACGCGCCCAATGATGCAAGCGGCGAGGGCAAAGTCGTGCTGGAGTACTACACCTGGACGGACGAAGAAGATTACATGAAGAAAGTCGTGGAAGCCTTCAATGCGCAGCATAGCGACATTGAAGTTCATATGAATACGATCAGCAACAACTCCGACGAGTACAACACGAAGATTATGAACAATCTGTCCGGCGGCTCCGCAATGGACGTCTACAGCATTAACGGAACATCGAGCCTTGGCCTCTATGCCTCGCGTAACCAGCTCGTCGATCTGACGGACCGCGTGAAAGCGGCGAATGTCGATGTCGGCGCGTATGGGCCGAGCTACCAGGATATTATCGAGGTGCTGACGGAAGGCAAGTATTACGCGCTGCCTTACCGCACGTCGCAGTATGCGCTCTTCTATAACAAAGCGATCTTCGACCGCGAAGGCATTCCGTATCCGAAGCAGATGACGTGGGAGGAATATGCCGAGCTCGCGAAGAGCCTTACCAAAGGCGAAGGAGCGGACAAGCAATGGGGCGGCTATTATGCCGACTGGCTGACGGCTCCGCTCGGCGCGCTGCAGCAAGGCACGACGCTCCTCGACGACAGCTTGGACAACGTATCGTCGTGGCTGGAATACATGGACCGCCTCTATGAACAGGACCAGTCGCATATGAGCTACAAGCAGATGAAAGCGGAGAGCGTCGACTGGATCAAGCAATTCGAGAGCGGTAACGTCGCGATGCTGATCAACGGGGAATGGACCGTCAATATGCTGAAGGCGGATATTGCGGCCGGCAAGACCGATATCACCTTCGACATGGCGCCGCTGCCGCTGCCTGAAGGGACGACCGATCCGATCACGGTCGGCGGCGTCAGCACCTTCATCGGGGTGAACCCGTCCAGCAAGAACGCCGATGCGGCCTTCGAATTCGCGCGATTCGTTGCCGGCGAGGAAGGCGAGTCGATCGTCGCGGAATCGAGCGTGCTGCCGGCTTATTCGAGCGACAAAACAAAGGAAGCGTTCCTGAACGCAACCGGCATCGAAGGCAGCGGCTACTTCTTCGAAGCCAACACCGTCATCGAGAATCAGCCGGTCGCCCAGATCAACGAGGTGAACCGCATCTACGGGGAGCAGCGCGATCTGTTCCTGTTCCACGAGCAGGATGCGGCGAAAGCCATCGCCAATTTCATGGATCAGCGCAAGTCCGTGCTGAATCCGTAAGGTTAGATCAATGAAGCGGCTTCCGTTCCTAAGCGGAAGCCGCGCTTGTTAAACGGGCTCGAGAGGGTTCGATTCATCCTTAAGGAGGACGATCGGATGACAACCAGACGTCTAACGCATCTCAAGACGTACACGGCAGGGACGTTATTCATTCTTCCGGCCTTCGTCTTGTTCGCGGTCTTCATCCTTATTCCGCTGGTTTACGGGCTAGTCATGAGTTTTACCGACTACGGCGGTTTTAACGTGAAGCCGAACTTCGTCGGTTTCGATAATTACGCGAAGCTGGTGAAGGACGATTATTTTATCGTCTCGCTTAAAAATAACTTGATCTACACGCTGCTCTTCGTGCCGCTCACCATGCTGCTGGCGCTGCTGTCGGCCGTTGCGCTGAACAATATTCTGCACCTGCGCAAATATCTGCGCATGGCGTTCTATTTTCCCTACATCACGTCCATGGTCTCGATCGCCATCGTATGGGGGCTGCTGTTCAACCCGCTGTCCGGTCCGATCAACCACATCCTGCAGGCGATCGGCATCGACAATCCGCCGCAATGGCTCATGTCCTCGCAGTGGGCGCTCATCGCGATCGTCCTCGTCGCGGTATGGAAGAGCTTCGGCTACTACATGGTCATTCTACTGGCGGGCATCCAAGGCATCCCGGAGCATCTGTACGAATCCGCAAGGCTCGACGGCGCGAGCCGGTTCAAGCAGTTCCTGTACATTACGCTGCCCAGCTTGTCGCCGACGCTGTTCATGGTGCTGGTGCTTACGATCATTAACTCCTTCCAGGTGTTCGATCTCGTCTCCGTCATGACCGACGGGGGGCCGGGGCGCTCGACGAACGTGCTCGTCTTCCGGATTTATCAAGAAGCTTTCATCAATTACAAGATGGGCTATTCGGCCGCGATGTCCACTGTCCTATTCCTCATCATCATGATCATCTCGATCATCCAATTCCGACTGGAGCGGAAATGGGTGACGTACTAATACCGGAAAGGAGGCGCTCCAATGGAGGCCATCACGAAATCCAAATGGGATAGACCGGCCTATTTGCTCGTCATCATGCTGCTCATTGCCTTCTCGATCGCCACGCTCTTCCCGTTCCTATGGATGATCTCGACATCGCTGCGGACGGACGTGGACCTGTTCAAGAATCCGATGAACTGGATTCCGAGCTCGCTCTACCTGAACAACTACCAAGAGGTATGGACGGCGATCCCGTTCGGCCAATATTTCCTCAACACGTTCAAGCTGACTGTCATCATCACGGTCCTGCAGGTGATCATCTGCTCCATGGCGGCCTATGCTTTCGCGAAGCTGAAGGTTCCCTTCAAGAAAACGGTCTTCCTGCTGTTCATGACGAACCTGATGATGCCTTGGCACTCCATCATGGTGCCGCAGTTCTCGGTCGTCAGCGAACTGGGACTGTATAACACGCACACCGGCTACGTGCTCATCCAGCTGTTCAGCGGCTTCGGGATCTTCCTCATGCGGCAGTTCTTCATGAGCTTGCCCAATGAGCTGAACGAAGCGGCGCGGGTCGACGGCTACAGCGAATGGCAGATATTCTGGCGGATCGCCATGCCATTGTCCGCGCCGAGTTTGTCGACGTTCGCGATCTTCACCTTCACGTTCATGTGGAACGACTATCTGGCGCCGCTCATCTACTTGAACGACGATTCGCTCAAGACGCTTCAGCTGGGGCTCAAGGCATTCCAGACCGAGCACACGATGGATTATGGCCTGCTGATGGCGGGCACCGTGCTTGCGACCATCCCGATGATCGTCGTGTTCCTGCTCGGGGAGCGGTTCTTCATTCAGAGCGTAGCGACGACCGGCATGAAAAACTAACTAGTGAAAAGAGGCACATATATAATGAACAACCAACTGAACAAATTCGTGCAAGTGCGCGGGGAAGACTTTACGGTCGGCGGCGAGAAAATCGTATTCCGCGGCTTCGGCCTCGGTTCGTGGATGAACCTCGAGCACTTCATGATCGGCTTGCCGGGAACGGATACGATGATCAAGAAGGCGTTCGAAGAGGTATATGGCAAGGAGCGCAGCGAGAAGTTCTTCGACCGCTTCCTGATGGAGTTCGTCGATGAGGGGGACTTCGCATTCCTGAAGCAGATCGGCGTCAATCATCTGCGCCTGCCGTTCAATTACAAATATTTCATCGATGACCAGAACCCCGGCGTGTATAAAGAGGAAGGCTTCAAGTATCTCGATCATATCGTGTCCCTGTGCGAGAAATACGAGATCTACGCCATTCTCGACCTGCACTCCGTACCGGGCGGCCAGAATCCGGATTGGCACTGCGACACCTATTCCGGCCTGCCGCTGTTCTGGGAATACGGCGCGCTGCGCGACACCGTGATCGGCCTGTGGGGCCACATCGCGAACTACTACAAGGATCAGCCGTGGATCGGCGCTTACGATATCGTCAACGAGCCGTCGATGGTGACGAACGCCGAGGTATTCAACAAGTTCTACCGGAAGGTCATCGCCGAGATTCGGAAGTATGATGAGCACCACATTATCTTCATCGAGGGCAATGCGTTCACGACCGACTTCACGATGATCGACCCGATCGACGATCCGCAGGTCGCCTACGAATTCCACTTCTATCCGTTCGTCGCCGATCCGGCCGTCCTGACGCCGGAGATGGACCGTACGCGCCGAAGGGAAATCTTCGCCGAAGCGTTCGGCGAGCTGGTCGCCATTCGCGACAAGTACAAGCGTCCGGTCTGGTGTGGCGAACTCGGGCTCGTCTTCGAGAAAGAAGAGATCGACTTCCAGATGACGATCATCGAAGATATGCTCGACCTGTGCGAACAGCATGATGTCTCTTGGGCGCTCTGGACCTACAAAGACGCGGCAACGATGGGCATCGTCTATCCGCGGGAAGAGACGCCATGGCGTCAGCTGACCGATGCGATCAAGCAGGTCTGGAATCAGCATAAGGAGCAGGAGAAGGGCGAAGCGCTGGTCGATTACATGGCCGAGACGTATTTCAAGCCGATCTCCGCGGAAGAACGTTACCCGCTGCAGTTCCGGATGCGGACGATCATGCAAGTGATCTGCGTGGAGCAGAACTTGAAGCCGTTCCTGCAGCAGCGCTCCTGGGAAGAGATGTACGAGCTCCCGGCCTCGTTCCACTGGGACCAATGCGAGCATTGGAGCGAGCTGGCCGATGTGGTCAGGAAGTATACGAAGGCGTAAGTTTAGCGTAATAAGCGAAAGCCCCGCAGCGATAGCAGCTGCGGGGTTCCTTCCATTTTGCAGACTTGCATCCATGGTTGTTTAATCCTGCTGACAATTGCATTGATGTACGAATTGTTTCCCTAATAGAGTCGTTTTACAGCACCTCCACAATTTGCGCTCCGTGCTATAGTGATGATGTCTACGAGATCGTAGGCCCACTATAGAGGAGGTTGATGATGGAATGGCTGAGAGAATGAGAACGGCTCGTAAGTTCATATTGACGGTACTGTGTATGTTAAGTTTGGTATCGGCAGTCTCGGTCGCATCAGCGGAAAGTATCTCCACCATCGAAAGCAATGCTTCCTATCATGCCAGACGAAGTTTCGGTACCGGACTTTATGACAGCACGGCGAACAAGACCTTCGTGACGTACAGCGGCCCACAGATGGATGTTTATGTGAAGGCTTACAACCATGCGACGGCAAGCTGGGAGCCGGCGGTCAAAGTGTACGACTGGGATGATTCCTCCACGTATGCGTACCATGACTACCCGACGATGGTGCTGCTGCCGGACGGGAAGCTCGGCATCTTCATCAACAATCACGCAACAGCAGCGTATCTAATCAAAGCCCCGAATACGCACTCCATATCCGGCACTTGGGTGCGCACGCAGATCAGCAGCGATTTGAACGCCTATCCGATGCCGGTTATCTCAGGTTCCACCATCTACTACTTCTACTCCAAAAATAACGATCAATCCTACCCTTACCGAACCTACAGATATATCAAGTCGACGGACAGCGGCGCGACATGGTCCTCTCCGCTTACGGTCATCGACACCCAAAAGACGAATGGCCAATTCGACGAAGTGTATGCATACGGCGTCGCCGAGAAGAATGGCAAGATCTATATCACATGGTCGATGTCGGGCGGAAGCGGCGGACATGACCATTCCTCGCGGCATTTATATCTTGCTTACTTGAACACGACCGACGGGGCCATGTACAACGTTGCCGGAACGACGGCAGGCAATGTGATCAATACCTCGGATCTGGCGAGCTGCCTCGTCACGGAAGCGCAGCCGCTCACGACGAGCAGCGTCTATAACGACCGCCATCCCATCTCGAATTCCGCGCCTTCGGTTGCCGGTGACGGGACGGTCGTCGTCGGGTTCGGACAACAGAATACCGATGGCTCCGGCACCAAGACGATCAAGCTCGCTTCCTTCTTGAACGGGGCATGGTCGTTCCAAACGGTGGATACGGCTGCTTCCGGCTTTATGGATCTCGTGAAGAGCGGGTCAGGCGCGCAGCAGTTCGATATTCTGTACAGCGCATCGCAAGCGACGGTGCTGGTCAGCAAGCAAACGACGAATCTGGGCAGCAGCTGGACGAATTTGTACACGTTTAACGTCCCGTTCTCCTCCAATGCCGATACGATGGTCTACGCCAATTTTATCGAGAACAGACAGACGGTCCGCGTCGTTGGAGGAACGATCAACACGAGCGAACGACAGACGGATTACACGGGCAAATGGAATCTATTCGCGGTTCATCAATAAGCACCCCAGCATCATCGAAATTCACCCCTAAGCGAATTGTTTTTCCTCGCTCCCATGAATCGACAAGAGCGATATGATAGAGACGTAGCAAGCAATCAGATAAGAGGGGATGAAGGGCAGATGAAACAAAGACGCAACAGAACGTTGACTCTTCTAGCGGCCTTCACGTTGGCGTTCAGCCTTGCGGGATGCGCGGGTGGCAATAACGGCGGTAATGCGGGCACGGACAATAAGCCGACCGAAGGTACCGCGACCGCGACCAAAGGAACCGGCGAGAAAACAAAGTTGGTGTATTGGACCTATCAACGACATGACGCCGAGTATATCAAGGCGAAGATCGACGAGTACAACAAGACGAACCAAGACAACATCGAAGTGGAAATGACGATGATGGCGGAGAACTATCCGCAGTCGCTGGATCTGGCTTTCACCAGCGGGCAAGCCCCGGACGTGTTCGCGACCCAAAAAGCCGATGAATTCTATGCCAAAGGTTATTTCGAACCGCTTAATGCTTACATGACGGACGAGATGAAGGCGAATTACGAGGGATTCATTAAGGAAGGCGGGAACCAGTTCGACGACAATATCATCTCGCTGCCTAACGTCGGCAACACGATCCGTCTTGTCTACAACGTCGACATTTTCGAAAAAGCGGGCTTACAGCCGCCCAAATCGCTGGACGAGATGGTCGCGGCCGCGAAGAAGATCACGGAGATCGGCAAAGCGGATGGCATCTACGGCTGGTCGCTGCCTTATAAGAGCCCTTCCAGCGCGCTGAGCCGATCCGCGGAGAAAATAGCGGAACTGAACGGCTACCATCGCTCCGGCTTTGACTTCAAGACGGGCAAATACGATTTCGCCGGTTGGAAACCGATTATCGAAGCCTTCCGTCAAATGAGCGCGGACGGCAGCGTGCTGCCAGGCTCGGAAGCGCTGGATATGGACCCGATGCGCGCGCAATTCGCCGAAGGCAAAATCGGCATGTACATCTCCTATTCGACGGAAGCCGGCGTCTATCAAACGCAATTCCCTCCAAAAATCCGTTGGGATGCCACTATGGTGCCTACGATTGACGGAGGGGAGCCGCAAGGCGCCATCGATCCGATCGCCAATACTTGGCTGTCCATGAGCAGCGAATCCAAGCACAAGGATGCCGCGTGGAAGTTTATGTCTTATATGTACGGAGTCGAGATTCTCCGGGGTTACCACGAAGCCGGATTAGGCATCTCCGTATTGCCGCACGTGCTCGAAGGCGCCCAAGAGCCTTCGGTACCCGGCATCGCAAACTTCCTGCCTACCAAATACGATGCCGCTTGGCCGATCGCTCCGACAGGCATTACGCCGGAAGGCAAAACATGGCATGAAGAATTCGTGAAATACATCCTGGCCGGCGGAGACCTGGATCAAGTGATCGGCAACCTCAATGACAGCTACAATGCGGCGCTCGACAAAGCCGTAGCCGACGGCAAAGTGAAGGTAACGGCGGATCCTAGCTTCGATCCGAAAGCGTTGCAAAAATAAAGACGGATCCATTCCGCATCCGGAGGCTGCCATGATACGAAGATGGAAGAACCATGCGGAAGCCTATCTGTTCGTGACGCCGAGTGTAATCTTAACGGTTACACTCGGAATTTATCCGATACTATGGGCTTTGCGCTACATGTTTTACGACTACAAAGGATACGGTGAAGCCAAATTCTCAGGACTCTACAACATCAAGCGGCTGTTCCGCGACGACTACTTGTGGGACGCGATCGGCAATACATTCGTTTTTGCTTCCGGCAAAATGATCTTGACCCTTCCCATCGCATTGCTGCTGGCGGTTCTGCTAAACGGCAAGCTGAAGGGCAAGAACTTCCTGCGCGGCATCTACTTCATGCCGACGATCTTCAGCACGGCGGTCATGGCCGTCGTATTCTACCTCATCTTCAATTCCTATAACGGATTGCTCAATCAAATCCTGAACATGATCGGGGTGCCCGCGGTCGATTGGCTGAATATGCAGAATGCGATGTTAACCTGTATCATCATCGCGGCCTGGGGAGGCATCGGCAACTACATGCTGCTCTTCCTTGCCGGACTGCAAGGCATTCCGAAGGACGTATACGAAAGCGCGGAACTCGATGGCGCGACCGGGGCGAGAAGGTTCTGGTCGATTACCGTGCCCATGCTCGGACCGGTTCTGAACATCGTGATGATGCTGGCGATTATGAGCGCGCTCGAAAGCTATGAAGCGATCATGGTGCTAACGGGCGGGGGACCTTCCGGAGCGACGGAGGTTATGCATCTCTATCTGTACAAATTGTTATTCCCGGTGTCGACGGGCGAAACGATGGCGCAGGATATCGGATACGGCTCCGCGGTTGCCATGCTGCTCGCCTTAATCGTAGGCGCCATTACCGGTCTGTACTTGTATTTATCCAGAAAGCTAAACGATATCTATTCCTGATCGCAGGCATAAGGAGCGGCTTCAAAAAGTCGACAATTCAGCACCGAGAAGGTGAGTTACTCCTTGATCTGCTTCGTGATCAATTGGCGACATAAGGAGGAGATTGTTATGACGCGCATATCAGGAAGGGTTCTGACCTGGGCGTTCTTGCTGGTTACGGCCGTGCTTATGCTGCTTCCCATTGCGCTCGCCATGCTCGGTTCATTCAAGACGAACCAGGAGCTGAACGCAGGCACGGCCCTTCTGCCGCAAGCGTGGCAGCTGGAGAATTACGTCTATACGTGGCAAGAAGCGAAGTTTTCCGTTTATGTATGGAACAGCATCATCTATAGCGTCGGAGCGACTTTGTCGACGGTAATCGTATGTTCCTTGGCTGCGTATGCGGTAGCTCGCAAGACGTTCCCTGGGCGCAAACTGATGCTCGCGGTATATTCCGCCATGATGTTCATTCATATGGGGGTTCTGACGCTAAAGCCCGCTTATCAAATTATGGTGACGCTCGGTCTTCACAAGTCGGTAGTCGGACTCATCATCATGATGACCGGCGCGGGCGGTACGACGTTCTTCATCTTGTACGCTTTCATGCGAAGCATCTCCAAAGAGCTGGATGAAGCAGCGATGATCGACGGAGCGGGCTCCTTCTATATTTTCTCGCGGATCGTGATGCCGCTCTGCACGCCGGCGCTCGGTGTCGTAGGTCTGTTCGCTTTCCGAGGAGCCTGGAACAACTACATTCTACCGCTGGTCTTCACGATGTCGCAGCCGCATCTGCAGCCGATTACGGTCGGGCTTACCAACATTCGCTACGGGTTCGGCGGAGCCGTGCAAAGCCACCTGATGCTGACGGGTGCCTGCATCTCCATGATTCCGATGCTGGTCATGTATATCTTGGCGAATAAGTCGTTCGTGCAGATGAATGTGGGCGCCGTCAAGGGTTGATGGGACTTGCCTTGAATGATACCATCAATGGCATCAACCCCTAAAGCGAGGCGGGAAATCCATGAACTTCATCTACAAACTATCGTTTCAACAGCGAATATGGATGGCGTTCATCCTTATCGTCTCCGTCGTCATCCTGGCTACCGGACTGCTGGCCTATCGGATCGCGGGCGATATGGCCGAGAACAACGCGGAGCGGCTTAGGCAGGATATGTTGAGCAAAACCTCGCAAGCGCTCGACGAGAAGCTGAACAAAATCAAAACGTCGATCTTCTCGATGATGATGAACATGGACTATAGAAGAGCGGTAGGACTCGAGCCCTCGTCGGACTTCCAAAACTACTACACGCATCTATCGGCGCTTCAGACGGTGTTCATCCAGATGAAGCTAGTCGAACCGTTGATCGATTCGATCATGGTGGCCACGCCGGAGGGCTCCTATTACGAGACGTCGAAGATCGGGCTGCCTCGGGAATCCTTCTATGCTTCATCCCTCTATGATCTGGTTGAGGGTGCGGGGCAGCGCCATATCGAACTGTGGATCGGACCGCACGAGGATCCATTCTATAACGAAAAAGCGGACATCATCACGTTCCTGACGGAGGGGGCGATGAATGCCGCTTCCGAGAACAAATACGTGCTCGCGAACGTGAAAGTGACCGAGCTGACCCGTTATATTAACCGGGACTTAGGGTTTAACGAGGGACGGTTCATTCTGCTGTCCCGGGATGGAGAGATGATCTCCCCATCCGGATCCGCTGCGTTCCCGGATTTCGCCCAGCATGCTTCGGTGAGGCAAGCGCTTGAAGGGAACGAGGGCAGTTTCGCTTACCGAACGGGCAGCAACGACTACGATGTCAATTACAGGCAGCTCGAGTCGGCCGGCAATTGGGTGTTATTCAGCGTGCTGCCGAAGCAGAGTGTCGCCCAGCAATTGGGCAGCATTACGTGGGTCATCGTCGTGTTCATCCTTCTTACGCTGATCGTCTCCATATTCTTCGCGCGTCTGCTCACCCGGCTGCTGCTTCGGCCGCTTACGAAGCTTCATTCCGTGATGAAGAAAGTCGAGCATAGCGACCTGGACGTTCGGTTCGAAAGCGCCTATCAGGACGAAATTTCACAGGTCGGCTTCCGATTCAACCGGATGTTGGACGAGATCAACCGTTTGTTCCTTGAGGTCAAGGAGGCGGAGACGGAGAAAAGGAAATCCGAGCTCAAAGCCATGCAGGCTCAGATCGACCCTCACTTCCTCTATAACACGCTCAATACGATTTATTGGAAAAGCCAACTCCAAGAGCACGAGCATGTGCAGCAAATGGTGCTGGCCTTATCGAAGCTGTTCCAGCTCGGCTTGAACAAAGGCAAAGAGATGACGTCCCTTAAGAACGAGATCACCCACGTGACGCAATACTTGAGCATTCAAAAGCAATGCTATACGTCCTTATTCGATTTTCGGGCGGATGTACAGGAAGGCCTTGATCTGTCGCAGCCGATACTGAAAATATTGCTGCAGCCTCTCGTGGAGAATTCGATTCTGCACGGCTTCAAGGATTGGAAGGAAGGCGGATTCATTCATATTCATATCTATCAGCTGGAGAATCGGCTCGTGCTCGAGGTTGAAGATAACGGCGTCGGATTCGAACCCGCGGAAGAAGAGGACAGCGACAAATTAAACGGTTATGCGCTTCAGAACATCGAGAAGCGTCTGGCGCTCCAGTACGGGAGCGACGCGGAGCTTGAGCTGAGCAGCATACCGGGCATGCGAACCAGAGTAACCATTCGAATTCCCATCCCAATCGCTGGCTATGCTGACTAGGAGTGAAGGTCCATGAACAGAAACAGTTGGAAGATGTGCGTCATCGACGACGTCGTCGCCGTTATCGACGGAATTTCGAAGAGCGTGAAGTGGCAGGAGCATGATATCCAGCTGGCCGGTACGGCGACCGACGGCGAAGAAGGGCTGAAGCTCATTGAAGAGGTAGCGCCGGACATTATTATCACCGACATTCGAATGCCGAAGTTGGACGGCATGGCGTTAACGGAACAAGTAAAATCCATGCTTCCGAACTGCAAAATCATTTTCATTACCGGGTTTACCGATTTCGAATACGCCCAGCAGGCGCTTAAGCTAGGCGCGTTCGATTTTCTGGCGAAGCCTTTTTCGCTGGACGAGATCGTGGAGGCTGTACGCAAAGCAACGGGCGCGTTGGAAGAAGAACGCCGGGAGGACCTCGTGCGGCTCGAGCTCGAGCGGAAGGTTAAGGCGAGTCTGCCGATCCTCAGACAGGAATACTTCCAGCTGCTCCTGCATCACCGCGGCGGTGAAGAGCACATTTGGAAACGATGGGATTTCCTTGAGATTCCGCTAGCCAAACAAAAGTTTGCCGTCATGGTGCTGGAGATTGACGAATTCGCGGAGAAATGCGAGCATATTCCGATCCATCAGGCGGAGTCGCAACGATTCTCGCTGCAAAATATTGTGGAGGAGACGATATCGGGGTATACGAAGGGTATCGTGTTCCGGGAAACGATGGACCGGTTTGTTGCCGTTTTTAACGAGAACGCTCATTTCGACAGCTTGATGCTGGCCGAGAAGTGTTGTCAGAACATTCAACAACATACGAGATTCACGGTTTCGATCGGTCTTGGGCTTGGGGTCGACAAGATGAATGAAATTGCCGGATCGTACGAACAAGCGATAGCGGCGTTGTCGTATCATTTCTACACCGGCGGTAACGGCGTGTTCGGCTATCATGAAGTGAACACAAGCGAGATCAAGCGTCCGTATTGCTCCGCCGACATGGAGAAGGAGCTGTTGTACAGCATCCGCAGCGGCAACTCGCACAAAGCTTCCGAGCTATTCATGCGGATTTTCGCCGACTTTGCGGGCACGGACGATATGCCGGACCCGGAATATTTCGTCAGCTTCTATTATGAAATGGCCTATACGATGATTAGGGTCCTGCTCGAGATCGTATCCCGTGAAGATGCCGCTGAGCTGGTACGGAGCGTGCGCGAGCGGAATATGGCCGGCCTTACATCGCTGAGCAAGATGCAGGAGAAGCTGCTTCAACTCTGCTGGAAGATCTGCGAGATGATCGAACGTTCGCGCGCCAGCGAAGCCTCCGTTATTATCGAGTCGTCCGTGCGTTACATTCGGGAGCATCTGCATGAGGAGCTGACGGTCCAGAGCCAGGCCAGGCACGTTCATCTTAGCGGGAGCTATTATGCTAACCTGTTCAAAAAAACGATGGGGCTGCCGTTTGCACAATTCGTGACGCAAGAGCGGATGGAACTGGCCAAGAAGATGCTGGTCGAGGGGCATCAGGTCCAGGAGATCGCGATCGCTACGGGTTATGGGGATCGTCGATACTTCAGCGAGGTGTTCAAGAAGCATATCGGCATAACGCCTTCGGAGTTCAAGCTGAAATATTGGCCGGGATGATGGGCGCTGCCTCACTATTGCACAGAAGGGGAGAACGATCGCATGTCGAACATTGGCGTCTGGGTAAATGCCGAGCCTGGGGTGAGGCGGAGAATATTGAACGCGGGCAAGCAATTGATGATGATGGAAGTGCATTTCGAAGCGAATGCCGAAGGCTATAAGCATAGCCACCCGCATGAGCAGATGACGTATTGCATGTTAGGCTCCTTCGAATTCGAGGTCGATGGCGAGAAGCGAGTGCTCCATGCAGGAGACACGCTCTGCATTCCCGGCCATGCCGAGCATGGATGCCGCGCATTGGAAACGGGCATATTGCTGGATTCGTTCACGCCGCTGCGGGAGGATCTTTTACTCGCGAGAGGATAACGTCATAACGAAGCTAGTGGTTGAGAAGGAGGCGTAAAGAGCGGTGAACGACTCGCGCAAGGCAAGGGCGAGAAGCAATGCCCGGCTTGATGAATTTAAGCATGCGATACAGAGACTTCGCGTGGAGGCGCAGGAAGCGCTGCTGATTCAGCATCGCATATCGAAGAACGAGAAAGGCAACTGGGGACATTATTATCATTGCAGGCATGACGGTCATGCGTTGTCCTTTGACTGGTCGCGGCCGAAGGAGCATCGCTGTCCGCACTGCGGAGCACGCTGGACGGGGGAGCCGTTCGATTCCGCATGGACCGCTTTGGCGCACAGCAAACGAGGACATTCGATGCAGGCATTGGCGGTCGCGTTGGCCGTGGAACCAAAATTGGAAGCGCTATCATACTTAAAGTCCGTATTGTTGGATTATTCGCGTTACTATTCGGGGTTCCAGATTCATGGCGATATCCCATACAACGGTCCCGGCAAGCTGTTCGCCCAGACGTTGGACGAATCGCATTGGATTATGGATCTGGCCTTTGCCTATCAATGGGTAAGCGATCAATTCGAGCCGGAAGAGCGGGAGATAGTGATGGAGGGCTTGTTCCGACCCTGCGCCGAGTTCTTGATCGCCTACAAGGAGCATCAGATCCATAATCATGCGGTGCTGATTACTTCGGCCATCGCCATGCTCGGATTTATTCTAGGCGACGCGAATATTCAACGGGCGGGACTCGAAGGCGAATACGGCCTGTATGACCAGATCGTAAGAGGCGTGCTCCCGGAAGGCTTCTGGTATGAGGGCGCATTTACCTATCACTACTATGCGATGGGGCCGATCATTCAATATGCGCTCACGGTCGAAGGATCGGATTGGGATATTCGGGGAATCCCCGCCGTGAATGCCGCTCTGAAGCAGATGTTCGAATTCCCGCTACGGTTCCTGCTGCCGGGCGGCATGTTCCCGTCTTTGAACGACGCGAGTAAGGTCGTTGGCATCGAATCGTATATCCATTTGTACGAGTTCGCAGGGGATTGGTACGGGGAAGAAGCTTATCAGGGGCTGCTGGCGGAAGCGTATTCGGGAGGCCGGAAGCGGGATTCCCTTTATACGCTAATCTGCGGCTGGCCGCTGGAGCGCGAACCTGGAGTGGAGCGCGAATGGATTCGGGAGCTGGCATTCGAATGGCATTCTTCGGAGGGCTCCGGATTGACGAAGCTTGTTAATCGGCAAGGTCATCATGTGACCGTGAAGCATAGTCCTTTCGGCGGTGAGCATGATCATATGGACCGGCTGGGGATCTCTTACGGATGGGGGAACACGCCGGTCATGATCGATCCCGGGACAGTCGCGTATGCCGTTCCCGCTCATTACGACTGGTTCAAGCATACGTATTCGCATAACGCGGTTTCCTTGAACGGCGCCGATCAACCTCCCGCCGATTGCCGTTTGATCGCGTCCGGGGAGGAGCATTGGGGACAATGGGCAGCTTCATCCGTGCGCTGGAACGGCGGGGATTATCGGATGAAAGGCAGCCTTATTTTGCCGGAGGAGATGTGCCCGTGGGATGAATCCGCGTATGACGGTTCGGAATTGACGCGCATGGTTGCGTTGACGGAGCATATGCTCCTCGATTTGATCAAGGTAAGCGCGAGAGAAGAAACGGAAGTTGATATCCACTACCATATTAGCGGCGAAATCAAACTAACTGAGAAGTGGGAGAAGACGGATGACCGGTTAAGCTTGCTCCGGCAAGACTTGTTCAGGGATAAGCGCAAGCGTCCGTCGACAGGAACTGATTGCGTGAGCTGGACGGCGAGCGGACACCCGGTAGACCAGCATTGCTGGAGCTCCGAGGCCTGTACCCTATATGCCGCGCGAACGCCGGATAATCCGCCAGATCGGGATCGGCATTCGTTCATTCAGCGCCTGAAGGTCGGTGCCGCCGGCGAAGTATGGGTGATGAACGTCTTCATTGCCGGTTGTCCGGGCTCTTCCGCCTTATCCGTGATGAGATTATCCGATCAATCGTTCGAGATAACGATTATAGGCGAGTCGTTCGAACAACGATTCGTCGTCCAATGCCTGGGCGATCAAGTGGAATTGCATCTCATGGAATCATCCCCCTAACCAAGATAGAAAGGTGAGTGAACGCGATGTGGAATGAAGCGTTAATGCATGCCGTGGAGAAAACCAAAGCCAACATCGGGAAGTTCGGGGACCTGTTTCCGTGGACCGGGATTGACGGCGGCGATTATAAGCGCAGCAACCACGACGACTGGACGGAAGGCTTCTGGTCGGGCCTGCTGTGGTTGAGCTACGAGGCTTCGGGAGATCCGGCATTCCGCGAAGCCGCCATACGGACGGTTCACAGCTTCCGCAAGCGGTTGATTGAACACAAGGCACTGGATCATCACGATATCGGCTTTCTCTACATGCCTTCGGCCGCAGCCTGGTGGATGTTGGAGGAAGCGGAAGAGGCGAAGCGGTTGGGGCTGGAGGCCTCAGAGATCCTGCTGGGACGATGGCGTCCGGCTGGCGGTTACATCCAGGCTTGGGGACCTGCCCACGACCCGCAGAACGGAGGCCGTATCATCATCGACTGTTTGCTGAATCTCCCGCTCTTATACTGGGCTTATGAGCAAACGGGAGATTCCCGCTATTTGAGCACCGCTATGGCGCATGCCGAGAAGAGCCGAAAGTTCCTCGTACGGGGAGACGACTCCTCTTATCATACGTTCTACTTCAAGCAGGAGAACGGCGAACCTATTGGCGGGGGCACCCATCAAGGCTATACGGACGGCTCGACTTGGACGCGCGGTCAGGCCTGGGGGATCTACGGATTTATCCTTTCGTATCGCTATACGCGCAATCCACTTTACTTGGAGACCTCTCGCAGAATGGCAGCCTACTTTATCGATCGTCTGCCGGAGGACCAGGTGACCTATTGGGATTTCGACGCGCCGGTGGAGGACGGAACGCCAAGGGACAGTTCGGCTACGGCGATCGCTTGCTGCGGGATGCTGGAGTTGATCGCGCATCTGCCGGAAAGTGACCCGGATCGAATCCGTTTCGAAGCTGCAGTGCATCGCTGCATGAAGTCGCTGACCGAGTATTATTTCACCGACGACGATCCGGAAGCGGAAGGGCTGTTGCGGCACGGTTCTTATCATGTGCGCGGGGGCATGTCGCCGGACGACTTCGTGATCTGGGGAGATTATTTCTACATGGAGGCGCTGATGAGGCTGGTCCGCGACGTGCCAGGTTACTGGTATGAGCGGAAATCGTAAACACGTTATCTTATTTCTTAACCGAGGGAGGTAACAGGTTATGAATAGCAAGTATAGCAGTGAACAAAGGGTAGCTCCGGCGAAATACGCCAGTCGGCTGCTGACCGGTCTGCTGACGGCAGCGCTCGCGTTCGGGATGGTGACGCCCGCGGGTGTCTATGCAGCGGAGGAACCGGAAGGAGGGGCGGCAGCCCCAATCGTCTTGAAGGCCACCGATGACGCGCATATCTCGAGACTGAATTCGGGTACCAACTATGGTTACACCGGAAGTCTGGAAGTGACGCACGATGGTCATCCCAGCAATGTGAGGCGTACCTATCTGAAATTCAATCTTGACGGCATCGATCTGGACGATTACCCATCAGGCATCTTGCGGTTGTATAACAACGATACGCGTTATAACTCGACAGTTACGGCTTATGAGACGGACGGCAATCCTTCGGAGTGGACCGAGGATACGATTATTTGGAACAATGCTCCCGCTCCGGGACCGGCGATCACAACGCTTGCGGGCGGCATAGCTTCCGTGGATATCGTTAGTCAAGGCACGACTGCGGAGACGCGTCTCGAAGGCGCCCGCTATTACGAGATCGACGTGTCGAACCATCTTCGTAACGTAACCGATAACGGATCGCTGACTATTATCCTTCAGAGCTCCGGTTTTACAACGTTCGCGAGCAAGACATTCGCTGGCGGCGCCTATCCGCCGCAGCTCGTATTGAATCGTGAAGCAACGGAGACGCCGGCGGAAGAGCAGGACCGGCAACTGGACGATAACGGCAGAAGCAGTCTCTATCCGGAAGATTGGTATCCGGGCTTCTCCGATGAAGAAGGGCGCTTCCTGCACGACTTCTCTTACGCCGGCTACCGGATGGGACAATCGCCGCCGGAAGAGATACCGGGGGTGTTCCTTGATGTGACAGAAGCGCCATACAGCGCCAACAATACGGGAGCGGACGATGTGACGGCGGTTATTCAGCGGGCGCTCGACGATGCCGGCGAAGCGGGCGGCGGCGTTGTCTATTTGCCGCCCGGCACCTACCGAATTAAGCCGCAGGCCACCAGCAGTGAGTCGCTGCGCATTAGCCATAGCGGCGTCGTCTTGCGCGGAGCCGGACCGGAGCATACGTTTCTTTTTAACGATGAGCCTGTCATGAGATCCAAGGATATTATCGCGGTGACTTCGGAGAACGGCCAATTCCAAGCCATACCGGGCACGGAGACGTTCATCCGCGCCGATCTGCCGGAGCCGACCGTCATGATTCCCGTGCAGGATGCTTCCTTGTTCGAACCCGGCGATTGGGTAACGGTCAGCAACAAATACACGGCCGAGTTCATCGAGGAGCATCAGATGACCGGCTGGTGGGATATTTACGAGGGCAACGAAGGAATCACGTTCTATCGGAAAGTAGTCGCCATCGATACCGACACGAATACGATTACGATCGATATTCCGACGCGTTATCCGCTTAAGATTAGAGATTTCTCCAGCGTCTACAAACTGACTCCTCCTGTGACCGAGGTCGGGGTCGAGCATTTGTCGATCGGCAATGTAGAGAATCTGACTCCCGGTCTGCTGGAAAATGATTATATGATCGAAGGTACCGGTGCCCATCAAGTAGCAGGAAGCAAAGCGATTCGCTTCATTCGCGTCGTGGATGCTTGGGCGCGGAATGTCCATTCCTATCGTCCGCCGAGCAATTCGGCAGGATACGACTACCATATCTTATCCAGCGGAATTACGACCTTCGACTCGCGGAATGTGACGATCGCAGATACGGACATCCGCAAGCCGCTGTCCCGTGGCGGAGGCGGCAATGGTTACTTATACGAGCTTATCGGCAATGACAACCTTATTGTGAACGCAAGAGCCGAGGAGGGACGGCATAATTATTCGTTCTCCCATATGCGTACGAATGGCAATGTCATTCGCGGTTCCGTGTCGCGTAACCCGTCGCTCGTTATCGATTTCCACCAGTACTTAAGCGCGTCGAACCTGATTGACGGGATCGAGCTCGACGGCGACAGAATTGAGGCGAGCGTCAGGCCGTATCCTTCAACCAGCGAGTCCTACAAACACGGGGTTACCACTTCGCAATCGGTATTCTGGAACACGCATGGGGTCAGGGCCCATCCCAACTTGAGCGGTATTGCAATCGATTCCAGGCAGTATGGCAATGGTTATATTATCGGAACAAGAGGCAACGTGACGGAGGTAAGGGTCGAACCGACGCTGCACAGCGCCCGAGAGACGGCTCCCGTCGATTATGTGGAAGGCCTTGGCCAGGGCGAGCTGCTGCAGCCCCAGTCGCTGTATCTTGACCAGTTGGATAAGCGAAATGCACGCGAGGCTCTCGAGCTGCAGTCTATTACGCTGAACGGTAATCCGATTGCGGGCTTTCAGCCGGGCAAGCGCAATTATAAGATTACACTGCCCTACGGCACCTCGAATGTGCCAACACTTGCAGCCGTTTCCAGAAGCGAAGGAGCGACGGCTCAGGTAGAACAGGCGGCAGCATTGCCGGGAACGGCCGTCATTAGGGTCATGTCGCAGGATGGTTTAGCTAGCGCCCAATATACGGTGAACTTAGACATAGCCAAAACCCCTGCCGCGTTGCAGCAGATTGCGTTGGTACCCGACCGGACGAAACCAGGCTGGAATTCCGGCACGAGCATGGACAATGGCACGACAGCCTGGCTCCAGGTAATCGGCAGCATGTCGGATGGGAATGAAGCCGTATTCGCGGATGGCGATGTGACGTTCGAATCCGATAATGAAGGCGTGCTCCGCGTGAATGGAGAAGGACAGCTAACGGCGGTCTCTCCGGGCGCGGCGAACGTAACGGTTACCGTGGAGCTTGGCGGCATCACGCTGTCCAAGAGCACCAATATTGTCTCGCTAGTCGTTATCCCTCCGAATCTGGTCAACCTGCCGATTGTTACGGTCAGCTCGAGCAGCGACGACGGCAACGTCGTGGAGAACATCATCGACAACAATCTGGATACGAGATGGTCCGCCAGCGGCGAAGGACAGTGGGCAATCGCCGATCTCGGCCAGGTACGAAGCGTCAATTCCGTAAGCATGGCCTTCTACAACGGGCAAATGCGCAAAACGATCTTCGAACTTGAAGTATCCGTCGACGGCGAGCAATGGACGAAAGTGTATGACAAAATAGAGGGCGGAAATTCGAGCGGAACGACAAACGGATTCGAGCTATTCGTCTTCGATGAGTCTCACAACGCCCGTTATGTGCGGTTCATCGGTTACGGCAACAATTTAAACCTATGGAACAGTATAAGCGAGCTGCGGATTCATCCAGGCGAGCATGATATCATTTCGACGCTAACCGGCACGGATAACGCTCTAGCCGGACAGCCGTTTGACCTTACCTATGGACTCGCGAACGTGAACGTACCGGTCTATGCACAGGATCTGACGGTTGCCTATGATCCGGAGCAGCTGGTCTTCGTGCAGGCGGTATCGGTCAAGGATAGCTTCGGCGTGATCGCCGCAACCGAAACGACGCCGGGAACGGTCCGCATAATCGCGGCGTCGACCGGCGCAGGCGTAGAAGGCGACAGCGAGCTGCTGAAGCTGAGCTTCACGGCGAAGGAGCTGAAGGAAGAAGCGACGGCAACCGTTACCGTCACGAGCAGCACGGTGGCGAACGATGAGGGTGAAGAGCTTGTCGTAACTGGCTCGGCAGCCCATGTTGCCATTAAGCCTGCCGCAGATACAACAGCGCTCGTGTCACTTATCGGAGAGGCCACAGAGCTGTACGATGCGGCAGTGGTCGGCACGCAGCCAGGGCAGTACCCGGCAGCAGCTAAGGCTGCGCTGCAGGCTGCGATCAGCAATGCCTCTGCAGTGGCAGACAATGCGGGAGCGACAGACGAGCAAGTGAGTCAGGCCGTATCCGACCTGACGGCAGCCATTGCCGCATTCACTTCTTCGGTCATCACGCGGCTGCCTGGCGATACGACCGGAGACGGCGCCTTTACGATCGGCGATCTCGGCATCGTTGCGGCCGCCTACGGGAAGACGTCGGCTGACGCAGATTGGGCGAAGGTCCAAGACTGCGATATCGACCATGACGGCATCATTGACATTGCCGATCTCGCCGCTGTAGCCAGCAGCATCCTTGGTGGACTGGAAGTATAGTGATGCCAACAGCTGCGCACAAATTGCACAGCTGTTTGGTGTCTAAGTTAGTTCGTGCATCCCTAAAGGGCACGTCTGCTACGGAAGCCGTCTGTACCGTTTTCTCAGTGAGATGCAATGAATCCGCAGCCGATAGCCTAGTGGCTTAGGGGTCTTCTTCGTCGTAAACCTCCATGCGATAATTCGGCGTATTCGCCATAGTTTCGCCCTGTTCCGGCGCAACCTTTTCGGCGATAATCAGTTTACAAACGCGGCAACGAGGAAGAAAATGGGGGTTTTCTCATGAACGTAAATATAGAGCTATCGCCGTTAGCAGATATGACGAACGATGTGGCGGGATATGAAATCGTTACGGTATCCGTTGGTTTCGACCATCGAATCTACGTCTTATTAGTCAACCAGATTCCAGAGCGCATACAAGGCATGTTCGTCCCGTCTCGAACCGACCAAACCTTGACGTATAAGGTGCTTACGATCGATGAGGAGAATATCTACGAAACCACGATCAACAATCAGACATATAACTATCACTTCGTTCAACCTCTCGATAAGGACAAATTCCTGTTAGCCGGGGCACGGACAAGACGATTCTCTGATACGGATTATGAACGCAACGGGAAGATATTTGATTTAGACGGAGTTCAATTAAGCGAATTGTTGTTAGGAGACGGCATTCAGCAGGTCCAAGTGACACTTAGCGGGACGATCTGGACCAGTTATTTTGATGAAGGGGTATTCGGTAAATACGGGTGGGATCACCCAATCGGCGCCTCAGGGTTAATCGCCTGGGATCGGGAAGGGAATACATTCTTCAAGAACCATCAGGCGGATATCATAGACTGTTATGCGCTTAACGTCGTCCATGACGATGAAGTGTGGTTTTATTATTATACGCCCTTCCATCTCTCCAAGATCTCGGATGGTCTTACGGAATTTTATAACCCTCAGATATCCGGATCAGCCGGATTTATCACATGGCAGGACAGCTTCTTATTTGATTGTGGTTATGGGAAACATGATCAATACATGCTGCTGAAGATGAATGCCAAAGGTTCATTTAAGAAGGTTCAGAAGTTGAAATTCGTCGATCGGGAAGGGAATACGCTTCACGCACGCCATCGGGATTTTCGTGGAGATACGTTAGTGTTGGAGGATAGGAACCTCATCTATAAAGCCCAACTAAGAACGATTACGGCAGAGCTGGGGAAATAAGGGATAGCTAATAGGGTGCGCCAAAATAATTTGATAAACGCCCCAAACTATGCTATTATCAGAAAAATCAAAAACGAGCGAAGAAGAGAAGGCTGTACAATAGCGTTCATGTCCAGAGAGCAGAGGGATTGCTGAAACCTCCGCCATAACGCCGGTATAGTGTCGTCTCGGAGCTGTTGACCGAAAGCGGAAGGCGCGATTGCGTACCCGCAAGTAGGCTCGACCGGCCTGGCATCCGTTAACATGCTGCAGGTAAAGCATCGGCTTTACCTCATGAGACCGGCACCCGCGATGGTGACGGTGAACCTGGGTGGTACCGCGAACATTCCCCTTTCGTCCCAAGGCTTGAAGCAGCGCTTCGAGTCCGAAGATGAAAGGGGTTATTTTATTGATATCCGCAAGCGATGAAGAGAAAGCCGACAAGGACGCTTATGCCCAGAGAGCAGAGGGAACGCTGAGACCTTTGCCTTAAGCCCTTGCCAAGGTGTCGTCTCAGAGCTGTTGACCGAACGCGGCTGGCCTTCAAGTCCACGCCTGCAAGTAGGCTCAACCGAATTGGCGCCCGTTAACGCGCCGCAGGTAAGGCATCGTCCTTACCTCATGAGGCTGACATCCGCGAGGGTGGCAGCGAACTTGGGTGGTACCGCGAAAAATCCCCTTTCGTCCCTAGATGAGCTGAAGATGGTCGGCTTGCTTGGGAGGAGAGGGGATTTTTAATTTGGATAAGGAGGCTGTCCTATGGAACAGCAATTGACGACGACGACGAATGAAGCATCGACGAATACGGAAGAATGGATTACCGGCTCGGAGGTACTCTTGCGCGGCTTGCTGGAGGAAGGGGTGGAGTGCGTATTCGGCTATCCGGGAGGCAACGTGCTCTATATTTACGACGCGATGGTGCATCAACCGGACTTCAAGCATATCTTGACCCGGCACGAACAAGGCGCGATCCACGCGGCGGACGGCTATGCCCGATCGACGGGGAAGGTAGGCGTGTGTATCGCGACATCCGGACCCGGCGCGACCAATCTGGTGACCGGCATTGCGACCGCCCATCTGGATTCGGTGCCGCTGGTCGTCATTACGGGCAACGTGCCGACGACCGTGATGGGCACGGATGCTTTTCAGGAAGCGGATATTATCAGCATCACGATGCCGATTACGAAGCACAGCTATATGGTTCGTGATGCCAACGACCTTCCCCGCATCATCCATGAAGCGTTCCACATTGCGAATTCGGGCCGCAAAGGTCCGGTGTTGATCGATATCCCGAAGGACGTCAGCAACCAGCGGATTGCGTATCGTCCCGCGGATACGATCCAGTTGCGCGGCTATCATGGCGCTCCGCAACCGAATCCGGCCGAGATCGATGCGCTGCTGGAGGCAATCGCCGAATCGCGCAAACCGGTTATCATTGCGGGCGGTGGCGTTGTCTATGCGAACGCGTCGCAGGAGCTGATCGAATTCGTCCACGCCACTCGCATCCCGGTCGCTACGACCTTGCTCGGCCTTGGCGGATTCCCAAGCGATGACGAGCTGTCGCTGGGCATGCTCGGACATCACGGCGTGTATACGGCGAACATGGCGGTGCAGAATGCGGATCTCATTATCTCGATCGGTTCGCGGTTCGATGACCGGGTGACGATGAAGCTGGACGGGTTCGCGCCGCAGGCGAAGCGTATCGCCCATATCGATATCGACCCGGCGGAGATCAGCAAGAACGTCAAGGCGGATCTGGCGTGTATCGGCGATATTAAGGACGTACTGGCTTATGCGAATACGAAGGCGCAAGCAACGGAGTCGGGCGCATGGCTGGAGCAGCTCCAAGGATATCAAGCGCAGCATCCTCTGCGGTACACCGATTCGGATACGGCGATCAAGCCGCAATACGTGCTCGAGATGATCAGCGAGACGACGCAAGGGAAGGCCATCATCACCACGGATGTTGGCCAGCACCAAATGTGGACCGCGCTGTTCTATCGCTTCAAGCATCCGCGCTCGCTCATTACTTCGGGCGGCCTTGGCACGATGGGGTTCGGGTTCCCGGCCGCGATCGGGGCTCAAGTCGGCAATCCCGACCGTCTCGTCGTCTCGATCAACGGCGACGGGGGCATGCAGATGTGCGCGCAGGAGATGGCGATCTGCGCCATTCACCAGATCCCGGTCAAGATCGTCGTCTTGAACAACCAGGTGCTCGGCATGGTTAAACAGCAGCAGGAATTGATGTACGAGCGACGTTACAGCCAGATCGATCTGGCCGGCAGCCCGGACTTCGTGAAACTCGCGGAAGCCTACGGGATCAAGGGATTAAAGGCAACGACCAAAGCCGACGCCGCTAAAGTCTGGCAGGAAGCGTTGGACACGCCGGGACCTGTGCTCATCGAGTTCGTCATCCCGACCGAGGAGAACGTGTACCCGATGGTATTAGCCGGTACGACGCTTGACCAAATGATTCTGGGTTACGAGGATTAAGCAAGCTTAACGGTTCGGCCGCTCGTTAACGGTTCCGCTACGCTTCCGGATCGCTTCCCCGATGCTTCGGCTTGAACGCCGTCGGGGACTGGCCGGTCCAGCGCCGGAATTGCCGCGAGAAGTGGCTGGCGGATTGGAAGCCCAGCCGCTGCGCGATCTCGGCAACCGGCAAGTAGGACGTCACGAGCATCTCCTTGGCCAGCATCAGCTTCTGCCGGCTGACGTATTGCCGCGGCGATAGTCCGTATACCTTGGTGAACAGCTTCGTGCATTGGCTGCGGCTCATGTTCAGTTCCTTCGCCACGCTCGCGACCGAGACGTCTTCCGCAAGGCCCGTCGATAATCGCTCTTCGATCGCATGGGCGGCGTCGGCAGCGAACAAGGTGACGCGTTCAGGCTCCGTGCCGGCCGATTGTTGCGATCGGATTAGCACAAGCAGCTCGCGAATGATGAGCAGCAAATTCGCTTGCAGGAGCAGCTTATCTTCCAACCGGGTAGCTGCGCCGATGCTTCCTTCCTCGCCATCGGTTGGCTGCATCAAGGCTTGCAGCTCGCCGAATGCGCGGGTTAGTCCGCCGGACTGCGCGGCTTCATGAGCGGGAATGAGGCGGTACGGCGTCGCGCCTAGCAGCCGACGAATGTCCAGATCGTCCAGGTCGAAGTGGACATTGAAGAACGCGTAATCCTCTTGGGCAGCGTTCGTGGTCTTATGTCTCACGCCCGCATTCAGCAGCAGCCAATCCCCGTCTCTAAGCGTAATGCTCGTCCGGCTGATCTCTTGGACGACTTCGCCGCCGAGGCAGCAGAGCAGCTCGAACAGGTGATGATGATGCCGCGGATATTCCCAGCCAGGCGGGAAGCGGCCGATATGGCAGCCGGTCACCTGCAGCGTCTGCGTCATATTGGGGAAGCCGATCATGTTCTGCACGTCGGATCACTCTTTCGCAAGGATATTGGTTTTATTGTATCACGGGCCGCGCAGATGCGGTCGACTCGTTGCACGCTTATCAATCATCTTCTATTTCTCCGGAATAGCCGTTTCACCACGGCACAATTGGTATAGAAGATGCTCCATTTGGCGATTGAGTCGAACGCAGTTGATACGGATAATAGAGCTACATCATTCCTGTGGAGGGGTATCCGTGGCTAATCTTGAAGTGCAAGGCTCGCAGTTCCTGCTCGGTGGAGAAACGATTCGTCTATTGTCCGGGGCGATCCATTATTTCCGTGTCGTTCCCGAGTATTGGGAAGATCGACTATTGAAGCTGAAGGCGTGCGGTTTCAATACGGTAGAGACGTACATTCCGTGGAATCTGCACGAGCCGGAGGAAGGCGAGTTCCGCTTCGATGGCTTGGCGGACGTGGAGCGCTTCATCGCGCTTGCCGGCGAGCTCGGACTGCATGTCATCGTGCGGCCAAGCCCGTATATATGCGCAGAGTGGGAATTCGGCGGCTTGCCCGCCTGGCTGCTGCGCGATGCGGACATTCAGCTGCGCTGCATGAACGAGGCTTATCTGAGCAAGGTGGATGCGTATTACGACGTGCTGCTGCCGAAGCTGGTGCCGCTCTTGAGCACGAACGGCGGCCCGATTCTCGCGGTACAGATCGAGAATGAATATGGCAGTTACGGCAATGACCAAGACTATTTGGCCTATCTGCGGGATGGCCTGATCGCGCGCGGCGTCGATGTCCTGCTCTTCACTTCCGACGGTCCCACCGATCAGATGCTGCAGGGAGGATCGCTGCCGGATGTGCTGGCTACCGTGAATTTCGGTTCCAGGCCGGAGGAAGAGTTCGCGAAGTTCCGGGAATACCGCCCGGATGAGCCGCTATTCGTCATGGAATATTGGAACGGCTGGTTCGACCATTGGCTCAAATCCCATCATACTCGGGATGCCGGCGACGTTGCTGATGTGCTCGACCGTATGCTGCAGGCTGGCGCCTCGGTCAATTTCTACATGTTCCATGGCGGAACCAATTTCGGCTTCTATAACGGGGCGAATTATCAGGAGAAATACGAAGCGACGATAACGAGCTACGATTACGATGCGCCGCTCTCCGAATGCGGGGATGTGACGGCCAAATATATCGCGGTGCGTGACGTGCTGCGCAAGCATGGCGCCGAAGTCGCGGAGCAGCTGCCCGAGCCCTCGCGCAAGCAGCATTATGGCACGGTGAAGTTGACGGAGTCAGCCGGCTTATTCGCTCATCTCGACGCGTTATCGTCGCCGGTTCGCCGGCGTACGCCCGAGCCGATGGAGAAGCTCGGCCAGAACTACGGCTTCATACTGTACCGCACGCACGTAACCGGACCGCGCAACCAGCAGGAGCTCCATCTGCAGGACGTTCATGACCGGGCGCAAGTCTACATCGATGGTCAATGGATCGGAACAGTCGAGCGATGGAATCCGAAACCGCTGATCGTGAACATCCCGCCAGAAGGGGCCGCACTCGATATTCTGGTGGAGAATATGGGCCGGGTGAACTACGGACCGCGCTTAAGAGATGCGAAGGGCATTACGGAAGGCGTCCGTCTCGACAATCAATTCCTGTTCGACTGGACGATTCACCCGCTGCCGCTTACGAGCCTGGCAGAGCTGCCGTTCCAAGCGTCTCCCGAAGAAGCGGCCGAATCCGAGATCCCAATATTCTACAAAGGCGAGCTGACCGTGGACGACATCTCCGATACGTTCGTTAAGCTTCCGGGCTGGACCAAAGGCGTCGTCTGGGTGAACGGCTTCAACCTTGGCCGATACTGGGAGAGAGGACCGCAGCAGACCTTGTACTTGCCGGGACCGCTGCTGAGGAAAGGGCGCAATGAGTTCGTCGTGCTCGAATTGCACGGGACGAGCACGACGGAGATCGAGCTGACGGATGTGCCCGCGCTCGGTTAAAGGATGACTGGATCACGCAATCATCCACAATGAATAAGCGATTGCTTGGTGAGCAGCGGATGCGTATTCCGCTGCTTTTTTTGCGTCAAAAAAAAGAGGTTGACTATTGTTAAGAATTAGGCTAGTTTAATTACATAAACATGAATGTATTTATTACAATGTTAATGTATTTATTAATAATAAGATTTGAAGGCGTTCGATCGAAGGATCGAATTCATTTTTTATCATTAATGTAAACGCTAACATTGTAGTCATACTTTAAACGGGAGGTGAATAGGGCGGTTATTGGCGGAAGTGAATACTATTATGCATAGGAGAGTGAAACAATGATTAAGGCAAGGAAAAAACAGGTAACGTTATTGTTATTGTCCGCACTGATGCTTCTTATGGTTGCATTTCCCGTAAACGCTTCCACACGGACGCTCTCGGGCGATATCGGCGTCCATGACCCTGCGTATATTGTGGAGAGCGGGATCACTTGGGTATTCAGCACCGGGCAGGGCATTCAAGTGCTCTACTCGTCGAATGGCACGACTTTCAGCCGTGGTACCCAAGTCTTCGCTAGCGAGCCTTCCTGGTGGAGCACTTACGTGCCGAACCACACCAAGCTCGACGTGTGGGCGCCGGACATTTACTACTATAACGGCAAGTACCATCTGTACTATTCCATCTCTTCCTTCGGCTCCAACACGTCCGCGATCGGTCTGGTTACTTGCACATCCATTCTCAAAGGCGATTGGGTAGACCAAGGCGTCGTCGTCAGCTCCAACTCGTCTTCGACGTATAACGCGATCGACCCTAACCTTTTTGCCGATAAGAGCGGCAATCTGTACATGAGCTTCGGTTCGTGGTTCGCAGGAATTTATGTAACCGCTATCGACAAAACAACGATGAAACCGACCGGCAACTCCTACCGTGTTGCAACGAAGTCCGGCGGCATTGAAGGCTCCAGCATCATCTACAATGCGAGCACAGGCTACTACTATCTGTTCGTCTCGATCGGCACTTGCTGCGCTGGCACGAGCAGCACGTACAAAGTTGCGGTAGGGCGTTCCACTAGCGTATTCGGCCCTTATTATGCGAAGGACGGCACGGATATGAAGAACGGCGGCGCTACCGTGATCGACAGCGGCAACACGCAATGGGTAGGACCAGGCGGCCAGGATGTGCCGAGCACCAGCTTGATCGTCCGCCATGCGTATGACGCGACGGACAACGGTGCACCGAAGCTCCTTATCAGCGACCTGTATTGGGATTCCAGCGGCTGGCCGTACTATAACTAATCGGTCGCCGGTACCAAATAACTTAGCCAAAGGCCTTCTCCGAATGGTTGATTCGGGGAGGGTCTTTTCTTAGTTTTGGCAAAATGAAACGCGCCAAGGGGATCCTTGACGCGCTGTTGGTCGAACTATTTTAACTCGATGTAACCGAGAAGCTGTTGGACATGAAGTTCAGACCGGCCGGGGACGAGGTGATCTCGAAGCCGAACTGCACCCGGTCGAGCACGACATCGCTGTACCAGCCCTTAGATTTGATCCAGTTCATCACCGCCAGCACATCGACCGTACCCGAGTTCGTATTGCCCGTTCTTACGAAGGAGAATACTTCGTTCGATCCGTTGCTGCCCTTATAGATGTTCCACGTATGGCCGCCCACGCTTACGTTCGTGAAGACCGGAACCGGGTTGCCCGAGGCATCCCAGTTGTAAGAGATCGGCTTCACGCCGCCCGCATAGTTCATCCACAGCATAATTTCGTAGGCATAGTTGCCTGCCCAAATATCGTAAGCGGTCGTGTACGAAGCACCGCTGGACGGTACGGTGACATTGAAGCTGCTCTTGACGCTCGACAGCGCGCTAAGCTTCTTATTGATATCCTTAGTGCTGTTCGGATAGGACTTGATGCCGCCGGTATTCGGATGCTGCGCCCACACGCCCCAGTTGCTGTACGAATTCGCCCAGATGCTCTGTGCCCCCGCGCCGGAGCCCCATACGTTGTTGTACAGAATATAGCCATTGTTCGACCAAGTTGCCCATTGGTCCGATGAACCCCATGCGGCCGCGAAAGCATTGGCATTAAACGAAATGGCGGCGACGATGGCCAGCAGCAGCGACAATCCAAAGCGTCTTTTCTTCATTAACATGCTCCTCTCGTAGTAAAAACGTATCTTCCAACGATCGAACTTAATGCTTCTCGTTCGCGTAGAACTTAAACCTTGCTCGCCATCTCCCCCTTCATGATGAAGTGCTGCGGATTGGCCGAATCCACAATATTAAGCGCTTACAAATTCTATTATATGGAAACTTTCCCTTTGAAAACTACATGACGACTTAGCGAAAAACTCATATAGAAACTTGAGGTAGGAGCACGGGGATATTCGTAACCGGCGTACAGGATCCAATCCGGCGATCAAAAGAAGAGTTGACAGACCTCGAGGAGTCGTATACATTCGTATACGAAAGGCATTTGTATACATATGTATACGTCGAATAAGAAAGTCTGAATGGACGCATCCATTTCAGAATACGGCAAAGACAATATCAAGTAAGGCGGTGAACATTCTTGAAGACGAATGGCATTCTGAAACCTTATTTCATCCAGACTTGGCGCTTGTATGCCGCATCCATATCGCTGCATGCGTTGGCCAGTATCGTTTATGCCTATTTCCCCAAAGTGCTCGGGGCCTTCACGGACCGGCTGCAAGCAGGGGAGCTCGGCTCGAACGACGTCGTACGCTACAGCTGGTTTCTGCTGCTGATCGGCGTATGTTATGCTCTCTTCGGCGGGTACGGGCAGTATCTGGTCATGTATGTCGGCCGATTGTTCGACTACATAACGAGACGACGGTTGTTCGGGCATTTCTCGGAACTTAGCGAGCATTATTATTCGAAAAACGGCGTCGGCAAGATCCTGAGCTATTTCATGAACGACGTTACAGGTGTTCGCGAGTCGCTCTCCATGGGCATCAACCAGCTGGCAATGTCCTCATTGCTCTTATTATCCTGCTTGGGAGCCATGATCCTGAGCGATATTCCGCTCTATCTGATCGCGGCGTCCGTGGGGCCATTGCTCGTCATTCCCTGGATCGTGGCGAAGTTCGGACCGGTCATCCGTGGCCGATCGATGCGCGTCCAGGAAGCGTTGGGCACGATGACGGAATCCGCGGAGGAACAATTCGGCGGCATCCGGGTGACGAAGAAATTCGCCGTTGAAGACGTCATGATCGAACGGTTCGGCGCCGATGTCGATCGGATCCGCGACAACCAGCTGTCGCTGGTGCGCATCTCGTCGCTGTTCCAAGCGCTCGTGCCATTCCTCGGCTCGATGTCGATGATCGTGGCGATCGGGCTGGGCGGATATTTGACCGTGAACGGCCAGATTACGCTTGGCGATTTCGTTGCGCTGACGATGTACGTTCGATTGCTCATGAACCCGCTTCAGCAGATCGGCAACGTCATTAATACGCTGCAACGCTCGCGCGCTTCCTTACAGCGGCTGAACGAATTGATGGCCGTCCAGGCAGATATCGTGGAGGCGGGTGATGCCGTGCCGGTCGACCTTGATCGCAGCGCGATTCGCATGCACGATCTTACTTTCGCGTATCCGGGCGCATCGCAGCCTTCACTGAAGGATATCGATCTGATCATTCAACCAGGCATGACGCTCGGCATCGTCGGCCGCACGGGAAGCGGCAAGACTACGCTCGTGAAGCTGCTGCTGCGCATGTATGAAGCGCCGGCAGAATCGATTACGATCGGCGAGTCGGATATTCGCGGCGTGCAACTGGAAAGCTTGCGCAATCAGATCGGTTACGTGCCGCAGGACGGCTTCCTGTTCAGCACATCGATCCGCGACAATATCGCGTTTGCCCGGAGAGAAGCATCGATGGGCGACGTGGAGACCGCAGCCAAACAAGCGCAAATCTACAATAATATCATCGAATTCCCGGACCGGTTCGAGACGAAGCTCGGGGAGCGCGGAATTACCTTGTCCGGCGGACAGCGACAGCGTACCAGCTTGGCGCGCGGCCTGATCAAGCAGGCCCCGTTCATGATTCTCGACGACAGCGTCAGCGCCGTCGATGCGGTGACCGAGACCGAGATCATCAAGACGATCCAGGAGGAGCGGGAAGGCCAGACGACGATTATTATCGCGCACCGCCTCAGCGCCTTGAAGCACGCGGATCTGATCATCGTCATGGAAGAGGGACGGATCATCCAGCGCGGCAAGCACGAGGAATTGCTCGCACAATCCGGGCAATACGCGGAGCTCTATGCGATCCAAGAGGAGGGAAGCCGGCATGCAGCAAACCATTAAACAAGGGCATAACGGACCCCAATCGGAGCCTGGCCGGAAGCCGAAGCCGCAGTATCAATCTGCTTTTAACATCTTAGGTGCCTATACGAGACCGCACCGGCTCACCTTCGCGATGGTGATGGTCTGCACCGTGATCGCGATCGCCTGCGAGCTGTTCCAACCGTATCTGGTCAAGATCGTGATCGACGATAATCTGATGGTCGGCAAGAATGATTTCGGCAGCCTGCTCATCATCTGCGCCGTGTATTTCGGCCTGACGATAGCGGAATTATTGTTCTCTTATCTCCAAAACAATTTGCTGCAGTTCGCGGGGCAGAGCATCGTGGCCAAGATCCGCAAGCAGCTGTTCCGGCATATCACGAAGCTGTCGATGTCGTACTTCGACAAGATGCCGAGCGGCAGTCTCATCACGCATATCTCGAGCGATACCGAGGTGGTCAACCAATTTTTGGGCCAAGTGCTGCTCACGCTGCTGCGGGATGGCCTGACGCTCATCTTCATCCTCGTCCTCATGTTCCAGCTCGATACGACCCTAGGCGCGTATTGCCTGATTCTGCTGCCGGTCATCGCCTGCATCTCGATCGCGTTCCGCTCCTTCATCCGCAATACGTATCAGATGGCACGCACCCGCTTGTCCGCTCTCGTGGCGTTCGTCGCCGAGAACCTGTCGGGCATGAATCTCATTCAAGCGTTCCAGCAGCAGCGTTCGCAGGGCAAGCTGTTCGAGGAGAAGAACGATGCGTATTTCAAAGCGAATGTTCGCGAGATTCGCTCGATGGTCATGTTCAACCGGACGTTCGATCTGCTCAGCAACTTGACGATCGCCTTCGTCACTTGGATCGGCGGCAAGGCCGTCCTTGGCGAGACGCTCGAGTTCGGCGTGCTGTACGCATTCATCACGTATATCCGCCAATTCTTCCAACCGATCAACGCGATTACGCAGCAGTGGAATACGCTGCAGTCGGCCACAGTCGCCATGAACCGGATCTGGGGCGTGCTCGACCATAAGCCGGATATCGTAGACCCGGCGCAGCCGCTCGCAATCGATCGGGATAAGGTGGAGGGCCGCGTAGATTTCAACCGCATCACGTTCGGCTACGGTAACGGAAGCGCGCCGATCTTCCAAGGGCTTGATCTGCATATCGGGCCGGGCGAGATGATCGGCGTCGTCGGTACGACCGGTGCGGGCAAAAGCTCGCTGATGAGCCTGCTGTGCCGCTTCTATGACGTGCAGGAGGGCAACGTTCAGATCGACCGCAAAGATATTCGGGATCTGCCGCAAGCAGAGCTGCATCGGATCGTCGGTCTCGTGCAGCAGGAGCCGTTCTTATTCTCCGGCAGCATCATCGATAACGTCCGCATGTTCGACGAGTCGATCTCCCGCGAAGCCGTCATTGAGGCTTGCCGATTGGTCGGCGCGGACGTGCTCGTCCAGCGGATGCAAGACGGCTACGATACGAAGTTGTCCGAGCGCGGCAGCGGGTTATCTGCGGGCGAACGCCAACTATTATCTTTCGCGCGAATTATTGTCTTCCGTCCAAGGATCCTCATCCTGGACGAAGCGACGGCGAATCTGGATTCTCAGACGGAGCAGCTGATCCAAGAGGCGCTGCGCGTCGTATCCGAAGGCCGTACGACGATCGTCATCGCGCATCGCTTGTCGACGATCATGCAGGCCGACCGCATTCTCGTCCTCCGGCACGGAGCGATCGTGGAAGAAGGTACGCATGAGGAGCTGCTGCTAGAGAAGGGCTATTACGAGGAACTTTATCGCCACTCGCAGGGCGAAGCGCATAAGGAACAGGAAAAGCAGCTGATATGAGGTCAGCTGCTTCTTTCGTGCTTATAGATAGCTGCCATAGAGCCGCAGCCTGGCTATTCCTGCATCCGGAATTCCGAAGGCGTCATGCCGGTCTCTTCCTTGAAACTGCGGTGAAAATAATGCGTGCTGCTGTAGCCGAGCCGTTCGGCGATGACATCGATCGGTTCCCCAGCGAGCAGCAGCCGCTTTGCCAGCCGCATCCGCTGGTCCATCATATACGCCTTAGGCGTCGTACCCGTAGCGGCCTTGAACAGCTCGGCGAAATATGCCGCTTGGTAACCGCAGGCCGAGGCCAGTTCGGCTACCGGCCAAGTCCGGTCCGGATGCTGCGCGAGCAGCTGAAGGGCCGGTTTTATTTTGCGCCGGGTATCGGATTCCTGCTCTTCCGTCAACATTCGCAGCAGCGCGGCCAGCAGAACCGTCAATCGGCTGCGCAGGACAAGCTCATAGCCTTCTTGTTGCTCCTCGTATTCGTCAACGAGCTGACGAATTGGCTCCTCCAGCTGCGGCGTCCTCAACTTGAACGGGATCGGCAATCGGGTATAACGGCCGAAGTCGATCGTAAGATCAACCGGCTCTTGCGCCATTCCGCTCTCCCCGCAATAGATCATGCCAGCTGACGGATGGACGGGCTCCGGCGATTCGCGGCCCCAATCGAAATGGACGCTATAGTAGGTAAAAGGCTCTCCGTCCGGGCTGCGCAGCACCATAGGCGTGCCGCCGCCATAGAGCCCGATGTCCCCGGGACGAAGCTCATGGCAGCTAGAGCCGAGTCGCAGCTCGGACTTGCCTGCCAGCATATAGATCAGCTGGTTGTCGGGGATGATCCGCGGTCCCCATTGATGCCCCGGATCGGCCGTCGTCCGACCGGCGAAATTGACCGCCAGGCGAAGCTTGTTGAAATCTCCTGCATGCCACGCACGCATATCCGAATCGCTCCCCTCTACGCCTATCATAAAACAGAATCCGGGAAAACTGCACGTTTAGGCAACGAAATTGCAGTTACGCGAAGGACGGCGTCTGCTATCTTAGCCGTATAAGATTCTTCTCCTAGGAGTGATTAACATGCGGCATCAACCGAAATATGCGCAGCCGTCTTCCGCGTACCGCATCCAGCCGTTCTGGTTCTGGAACGGCGAGATGGATGACCGGGAACTGGAGCGGCAGATCCGCGAGATGGCGGACAAAGGCTTGGGCGGCTTCTTCCTGTGTCCGCGGCAAGGGCTGCAAATTCCGTATTTATCCGACAACTGGTTCGAGAAGGTGCGCTTCGTGACCGACTTGGCCGCCAAGCGCAACCTCGAAGTATGGCTCTATGACGAGTACCCGTATCCGAGCGGCATTGCCGGCGGAGAGGTGCTGCTGCACCATCCGGATGCCAAGCATAAGCTGCTGGCGCATCGGTCGGTACCCATAAGCGGTGGCGGGCAGGCTCAGCTAGACTTGCCTTGGGGACAGGTGCTGTACGCCAAGGCTGTGCCGATCTCACCGGCAACCGGCGCTCCGGTATGGGAGGAGGCTGTTGACCTGCGCAGCCGGGTCGGCAATATCCAGACGGAGCAGGTGTTCCAGAAGACGGGACTTACCGCGTATAACAACAAACGCTTCTTCACGTACAATCCGCAGAAGCAGCTGCGCTGGCTAGCGCCGGCAGGGAGCGGACCATGGGAGGTGCATGCCTTCGTGGAAGAAGACGTCAGCGATTTCAAATATTACGGCACTTTCGTCGACCCGCTGCACAAAGACGCGATGCGCACCTTCATCGAGCTTACGCACCAGAGGTATGCAGACACCCTTGGCGATCGCATGCCGTCGACGGTCAAGGGCATGTTCACCGACGAGACAGGACTGCTCGGCCACCTGCCTTGGTCGCCCGTCATTGCCGGTTACATGAAAGAGAAATTCGGCACGGATCTTCACGAACAGCTGCCGGCGCTGCTGTATGACATGGGAGATCAATCGGCCAAAGTCCGTTATCAGTATTACCAGGCCATCCATGAGCTGCTGCGGGACAACTACCATCGTCAGGTGCATGATTGGTGCGAAGCGCACAATCTGCAATATATCGCCGAAGTGCCGTCCGTCCGCATGTCGACGCAGCGCTACAGCCATATCCCGGGACTGGACAGCGCGCATGAGAAGCTTGGCCGATCGCTCGAATGGATCCTGGACCGGTACGCCCACAGCTTCCGCTACAATCCAAAGATGATGACCTCCCTTGCCCGCCAGCTCGGAAGAGAACGGGTGCTGGTCGAATGCTTCCACAGCGTAGGCTGGTCGATGACACTGCAGGACGCCAAGTGGATGATCGACCGGCTGGCCGCGCTCGGGGTCAACATGTTCAACTTCCATGCCTTCTACTACACGACCGACGGATTGACCAAACATGACGCGCCGCCCTCACAATTCCTGCAGAATCCTTATTGGCCGCACTTCGGCTTGCTGGCCGACTATACGGCAAGACTTAGCGTGCTCATGAGCGAAGGGCGCATGAAGACCGATCTGGCGGTGCTGTACCCGACGGCGTCCATCTGGGCGCATATGGGCAATCCGTTCCATGAATTCCGTTATTGCGGGGAGGATCAGGAGGAAGCTCGGCGGCTGCAGCAATTGAAGGACGACTGGCATGCAATGTGCAAAATGCTCACCCTTCATCAGCGGGACTACGACCACCTTGATTCGGAGATACTCGCCGAAGCGCAAGTGGACCAGGGACGCATTCGCCTCGGACAGGCCGAATATTCCGTATTGATCCTGCCGCCGATGAGCGCGCTGGAGTCCGAAGCGTGGGACGTGATCCGCCGCTTCGCGGAGAGCGGCGGCACGGTGATTGCAGTTGGCCTCTTGCCGTACCAGACCATCGACGCGCGCACGGGCGTAGAGGAAGAGACGCTGGCCTGGTTCGGCGCGGAGCGTCCGACAAGCCGCACGTATTGGGCCGACTCGGCCGCCGAGCAAGAACTGCCGCGTATCGTGGACCGGCAGATTGGCCGCGGGCGAGCTTATTGGATCGAAGCGCAGCATGGCCTTAAGGATAACGAAGCCATTCATGCATTCCTCCGAATCGTGGAGCGAACGTCGCCTGCCTTGGTCAGGTTGGAACATGCTGACGACTCAGCCGTTCGTTCCTTCCTCATCCAGCATAGGGAATTACCCGATGAGGCGGAACTGGTCTTCTTAAGCAACCAGGAAGGGGAGCATCAAGCGACCCGCTTCATCTATAAAGGCGCGTTATGCAGCTTGCGGAATTCGCTATCCGTCGAGCTATTGGACCTCGTCACAGGCGAGACGAAGGGGATTCCCTACACGGCGCTCGAAGACGGCAGCGTGGAGGTTTCGCTCGATTTTGCCCCGTATGAAGCGCATGCCTTGTACTTGAGCAGCAGGGAAGGAGCCGAATCCGCCTCGGACTCGACCGCCCTTACACTTCCAGCTTCAACCCAGCGGCCGCAGAACCACGCGGTCTTCCAACTCGATTGCCTTGCGGATTGGGAGCTGGCGGCGGAGCGGGACAATGTGTTGCGACTCGGCGAATTCGAGTTGACCGTCAATGGGGCGAAGGCGCCGGTCAAGGTGCAGCCGAAAACCTTCATCGACCAAGTAGCCGATCTGGCCGCGCAGGGAGAGCGCCTGCCATTGCATTTTCGCCAGCCGTTCGGGATCCCGATGGAAGCGCGAGTACAATATCCGGCGAACTGCCGTTACGAAGCCGAATTTATCGTCGAGGAGTTGCCGCCTACCTGCAAGCTGCTGATGGAGCGCGGGGCTATTGCCGGTAACTACTCGATCCGCATTAACGGTCACCTGTTGCCGAGCAATTCGTTCGAACAAGATATCTATTACGATTATTTAAACCGGTCCTGCGATATCCTGCCGTATCTCGAATCCGGGCACAACCAGGTGTGTATCGAAGTCGAAGCGGCGGAAGATTGGCACGGCGTCGTGAATACGATCTACATCATCGGGGATTTCGGGGTTGCAGCCGGATCCGCGGAGCAGCCAGCGAGAATCATCACCAAGCCAGGCGTCGGCCATGTTACGGGTACGACCCAGCCGGGCCATCCGTATTATGCGGGTACGGTCCGATTAAGTCAGACCTTCCATCTGCATAAGGTACCGCAGGAGGAGACGTTCGAGATCGCCTTCGCGAACTGGGACCCGCACTTCCACGACTGCGCGGAAGTGATCGTCAATGGAACATCGCTCGGCGTCCGCGCATGGTCGCCGTACCGCTTCGCGGGCAGCGCGTCCATCCTCCATGAAGGCGATAACGAGGTGGCAATCCGACTGACGAATACGCTGATCGGCATGCTCGAGGGCAAGCGCTTCGACTATGCGAGCCATCAGCTTCACGATGTTTAACTAGCCAAGAAAGCAACGCCAAGGCCGGGTCAGAGTTCATTCTGCCCGGCCTTTGTGCACTTCGTTATCCGTGATCCGATCGATGAACCCAATTCTGCCCGCAGCCGTCAAACCCAGGCGTATCAACGGTTTCGGAATTCGGATAACCCTGCGGAAATGAGTCTATTGTGCCGCAATCTTGCATCCCCGTATAGTGTGGTTAGCCGGCCTGGACACAGCAGCTTAACGGGCAGCAGGCCACACTATATTTCTTCACAACAAAAGAGAGGGATGCATATGAATCGGAGCTTGGCACGCAGCAAGCCATTGCCATTGGCAAGGCGCCGGCAGGCAACAGGCATATGGAAAGATTACCAGCTGTACTTATTGCTCATTCTACCAATCGCTTATTTCATTCTGTTCAAGTACGTCCCGATGTACGGCGCTGCCATCGCCTTTCAAGACTACAGCATCTTCAAGGGCGTAACGGGCAGCGAATGGGTCGGCTTCGAGAACTTCCGCGAGCTGTTCAAGATGGAACAATTCTATATTGTCGTCCGCAACACGCTCATGCTCAACTTCCTGGATCTGATCTTCTCGTTCCCTGCGCCGATTCTGCTCGCGCTGTTGCTGAACGAGCTTCGGGTAACCTGGTTCAAGAAGACGGCGCAGACGCTGTTGTATCTGCCGCACTTCATCTCGTGGATCATCATCGGCGGCCTCGTGTATCAGATGTTCTCCAATCAGGGTGGCCTGGTCAACAACGTGATCACGGCCATCGGCTTCGATACGGTCCCATTCTTGACGGAGAAGAATCACTGGCTGCTCGTCTATCTCGGCACCGGCATTTGGCAGAGCGCAGGCTGGGGAACGATCATTTATCTCGCCGCATTGACCGGCATTAATAAGGATCTGTACGAGGCTGCGGACGTAGACGGCGCGAGCCGGCTGAAGAAGATGTGGCATATTACGCTGCCGGGCATCCGTCCGACGATTATCGTCATGCTGATCATGCAGCTTGGCCATATCATGACCATTGGGTTTGAACGTCCGTTCGTCATGGGCAATACGCTCGTTATGGATTACGCGGAAGTCATCAGTACATTCGTCTACAAAGCGGGTCTGCAATCCGCGCAATTCTCGCTGGCGACGGCAATGGGCTTGTTCCAAGCCTTGGTGGGATTGTTCTTCGTCATCTTGTCGAATACGATCGCCAAGCGCTTCGGCGAGCAAGGAATATGGTAGGAGGGGCGGCAGCATGACAAACGAAGGCAAATTAAATCGAATCCGGCTGGCGGACATCGCCATTATGATCATCGTTGGAGCAGCCATGCTCATCTGTCTTATCCCGTTCCTGCATATCATTGCGGTGTCGCTCAGCTCCAAGCAGGAAATTATCTCCGATCGGGTTACGATCTTCCCGAGAGGTTGGGACTTTGAATCGTACAAGATCGTCTTCCAAGATTCCAGAATGCTGCGGTCGATGGGACTGACGATCGTGCTGACGACGGCGTTCACGATCGTGAGCATGATCATGAGCATATGCGCGGCCTATCCGCTTACCAAGACGCAATTAAAAGGCCGGTCCTTCTTTATGATGATCATCGTCTTCACGATGTTCTTCAGCGGCGGCTTGATTCCCGAATATTTGCTGGTGAAGCAGCTGGGGCTATTGGACAGCATGTTATCGCTCATCTTGCCGGGCATGATCAGCGCATTCAATCTGATTATTCTCCGTTCGTTCTTTAGCAGCATCCCGGACAGCCTGGAAGAATCGGCTTATCTGGACGGCAGCTCGCATATCGGGACGTTGATCCGGATCGTGCTCCCGCTGTCGCTCCCGGCGCTGGCCACGCTCAGCTTGTTCTATGCCGTATCCCGCTGGAACGGATTCATGGACGCGCTCTTCTACATCAGCAATTCGGAGATGTACCCGATCCAGCTGAAGCTGTATCAGGTCGTCATGAACAGTATGGTTACCGATCTGACCGCACAGGAGGGAGCGGCTGCCACCGAGGTCGTTGCGGAAGGGCTTAAAGCGGCAAGCATCATGTTCGCCACCGTACCGATCCTGATCGTCTACCCATGGCTGCAGCGTTACTTCGTATCCGGCGTCATGGTCGGGGCGGTCAAAGGATGAGAACGATTCCGCTTGAATCTCGTTTTGGTTAATCACTCTGCCTTGCAGAGGTGATAACATAGAGCAAGGCACATTATTCGAAAAGGGGTTTCGTACATGCACGCACAACAAAGAAAATGGTTCGCAGCATCGGCGGCAGTCGTACTGCTGGCAAGCGTACTATCGGCATGCGGCAATTCGAATGATAACAACGCTTCGGGCGCCTCGGACGCTTCATCGGGGAATGCGGGAAGCGGCAATAAAGAGAAAGTGACGCTGAAAGTGGAAGTGTTCGACCGCGGCAACGCGCCGGCCGGCGCTGGTCCTGTCACGGATAACTACTGGACGCAATGGATCCAAGAAAAGTTCGGCGATCCGAATAACATTAAGCTCGAGTTCGTCCCCGTACCGCGCAACCAGGAAATCGACAAGCTGAACGTGCTGATGGCGACTGGCGATGCGCCGGATCTCGTGTTTACTTATGATATGAACACGATTTACAATTACGTCAAAGATGACGGCTTGACCGACCTCACGCCGCTGATCGAGAACGCTCCGAACCTGAAGAAGTTCCTGGGCGACGAAGCGCTGAATTACGGGGTCTTCAACGGCAAGCAATATACGATTCCCGCGAAGCGGCCGCTGCAATTTACGCAATCGACGTACATCCGCAAGGATTGGCTGGACAAACTGGGATTGCCGGTTCCAACGACAACGGAACAATTCTACGAAACGATGAAAGCGTTTAAGGAGCAAGACCCCGGCCAGACGGGCGGCAAAGTCATTCCTTACGACTTCAGCGCCATCGACAGCACGTCGATTACGACCCCGTTCGTTATGGTGAACTCCTTCGTGAAGAAGATGACGGAAGAAGAGTTCTATGCCTTCACCACATCGAGCTACATTCCGGAATTGACCAAACCGGGGTACAAGGAAGGCATTCAATATTTGAATAAATTCTATCAAGAAGGCCTCATCAATCCCGATTTCGCGCTCGATAAGGACGGCAAGCAATTCGAGAGCGACGTGGCGAACGGTTATGTCGGCGCCTTCACCGCGCTGGCTGCGCACGCCAACCTGATGGCGCCGGGTAAAGTGTTCGATACGCTCAAGGAGAACGTTCCGGGCGCGGAGTATATCGCCATCGATCCGTTCACGGACGAAGAAGGCAAGACGCCCAAGTCGATCTATGATCCGATCGGCATGCACATCATGATCCCGAAGACGAGCAAGCATGCGGAAGAAGCGATCAAGTATCTGGACTGGATGTCCCAATCCGACGTGCTGTTCACCTTGCAGAACGGGATCGAAGGCCAGCATTATACGCTCGAGAACGGCTTCCCGAAAGCGGTTACAACGGACGACGCGAAGAAAACGTTCTACAACAACAGCGATATCGCCATAATCTCGAACGGCAAGGACTTCGGCTCCACGGACAAAGATATCGAGGCTACCGCTTACCAATACCCGGGCTATGAAGAGATTGCCAAGCAATCCATTCGGAACGCGCTCAAAGACGGCTATACGATGCCTCGCTTCGACCGTCCGATCGATGCCGAGATCAAATACGGCACGACGCTGAAGGCCAAGGGCTACGAGATCGTCGTGAAGAGCATTCTGGCCAAGCCGGATCAGTTCGAGAAGATCTTCGACGGGGGCGTCGCCGAATACTTGAAGCTTGGCGGCCAGGCTATCCAGGATGAGCGCCGGGCAGCGTACCAAGAAATGAAGAAGTAGAGGATAACCAGGCAAACCCCATCTAATCCATGGGGTTTGCTCCTATTTCGATAGCCAAAGGATGGGAAAGGTATGAAATTAAACAATAACTACATAATGCGGATGCTCGTTTCATATCTTCCCATTCTATGCATTACGATCAGCGTGCTGATCTTTATTTTCTTCTCGATTATCAACCAGTTCAACGTTCGCAACGCGATCCAAGCGAATAAGCTGACGGCCGAGTACATCACGAACATGGTGGACAGCTCGCTCAAGAATATCTCGATCGATGTGCAGAAGATGGCCGAAACCGGCGGAGATCTGGAGCGGTTTCTGGAGACGACTTCGGACCGGGCGCTGAATTTCGAGGCATCCAACCAGCTGAGCAATCTGATGGTGCGCTACGGCCTTATCGATTCGGTCTACCTCTACCGGGTTCAAGACGGCCATGTGCTCGATCAGAGCACGATCCGTCCGCTTGATCAATTCCCGGACCGCAGTTTCGTGCGATTCTCGCTGGATCAGGCTTATACGGGCGTCTGGTCTTCTCCGCGGGTAAGGGAAATGACTGCCCAAGGCTCGCCCGCGCAAGTGCGCGTGACATCATTAGGCTTCAAGATTCCGCGCGATACGGGCAGCCTCGGCTACCTGATGGTGAACGTCAAGATTTCGTCACTGAGCGGATTTATCGGACAGATGATCGATCATACGATTACCGATGCGCAGCTGTATGATGCCAAGGGCAATTCTTTCTTCCATGCCGGACAGACGGCCCCGTCGAAGAACAGGCTGAGCGCGGACGTCGTCTCGGATTATACCGGCTGGACGTACCGGATCAGCATCAAAGGCGGGCAGTTGCTCGATTTTCTGTTCCATGGCAGCACCTTATGGGTATTGCTCGGGTTATGCGCCATCATTCTGGCGATCGGGTCGATGTTCTATGTGACGCGGCGCAACTATAAGCCGATCGAGTCGATCCTGCACCGGATCGATCGATTCTCGTCGATCATTAAGACCGAGCCGAAGGAGAAGGACAACGAGTTCGCCTTTATCGACCAAGCGATCGAACGGCTCATCACGAACAATATGGCGTTCCAGGAACAGCAGCAGGAACATATGGTCATCCGCCGGCAGCAGTTCCTGCAGATGCTGCTGAAGGGAGAGTACAAGGAAGACCAGGCTGCTTGGGAGCAGGAGTGGCAGCATTTTGGGTTGTCCGCCGGCCACTTTATGGTGGCGCTGCTGGAGCTTGATCAATATGTGCAGTTCGGGTTGAAATACAGCCCGAGCGACCAATCCTTGTTCAAATTCATCGTCAGCAGCGTGGCCCAAGAGACGGCCGAGCAGAACGGGCTGAAGGTCATCGTCGAATGGATCGCCAAGAATCAGCTCGTCATTCTTCTCATCGCCGAAGAGGGCATGGCATTGGAGCATCAGCTGCTTCATCTTTCGGAGCAGATCCGGGCATGGGTAGAAGGCCATCTCGACTTTACCGTGACGATCGGGATCGGGACGCCTGCGGATGACGAAGCTTCGATCGCGCGATCCTTCGAGGACGCGGAGGCGGCGGTCAGCCGGAAGGTATCCGTCGGTGTGAACCAGATCATCGATGCCTTGGAGGTCAAGGGGAATCCCGACCGCGAATGGTTCGATTACCTGAAGATGATCCGTACGATCGTCCGCCAGCTGCGAATGTCGGACGGCGGATGGCCGCAGGAGCTGAGCCGTTTATTCCATGAGATGACCGTCCATCGGATGCGCAAGGATGATGTGGACCGGCTGGTGCACTACTTTATTTTTCATCTGGAATATGAATTGGGCGGCGCATTGCCGGAGGCGATGAAGCCTTGGCAGCAGGAGGTCAAGCCTCGCCTTGCCGCAGCTGCGGAACAATCGGATACGCTTGGGCAAGTCGAGCAGGATTTTCTCGGGACATTAACGAAGCTCGCGACGCAGATCGAGGAGCTGTCCCAGAACCGGCGCCATAATGCGTTAATGCGGGAGATCCGGGATTATGTCGCGGAGCAGTATCTGGATCCGAATCTATCGCTGACGATACTGAGCGAACGGTTCCAGATCAGTCCCAAATACTTGAGTCAGCTGTTCAAGGAGAGCATCGGCCAGAACTTCAGCGATTTCCTGATCGGCCTGCGGATCGAATACGCGAAGCGGCTGCTGCGGGAATCCGACGTCACCGTGCAGCAGATCTCCGAGATGCTGGGTTATGCGAATCCCACTTCCTTCATCCGAGTGTTCAAGAAGATCGTCGGCTTATCTCCCGGACAGTACCGGGAATCGGAGATGAAGAGCGCGGAGCGCATTGAGGAATAAGAACGGGAAGGAAGATGAGCAAGTAATGAGTGAGTTGATGGATCAATTGCGGCTAGAAGGCCATGTAAGGATCTATGCAGCAGGAGAGCGGCCTGCTCCGGTCGAGCACGCGCTGAGGATGTTGCAGCGAGACTTGGAGACGGTACTTGGCGCACAGCCGGAGATCGTGACGACTCTAGGTGAGGCGCAGATGGTTATCCGGTTAGCCGAAGAAGCCGACCATTGCCCACAGCGGCCAGAAGCCTACGGTTATCGTTCCAGCCAAGACGGAGATAACGTACAGCTGCACATCATCGGGTATGACGAGCTCGGCATCGTGTACGGGATCCTCGAATTCACGCGCCGATACTTGGGCATTCAGCCGTTCTGGTACTGGATGGATCAGTCCATTGAACGGCGCAACAAGATCGTTATTCCATGCGAGAATTACGATTCTTCGGAAGCAAAGGTACGCTACCGCGGCTGGTTCGTTAATGATGAAGTATGCCTGATCGGCTGGAAGGAGCCCTATCCGCCCACCCGTGAAGTATGGGAGCCCGTATTCGAGGCATTGCTGCGTTGCGGCGGCAATATGGTCATTCCGGGTACCGATCTGCCGAAGGATGGCATCCATTACACGCTGGCCGCAGAAATGGGCTTATGGGTGACCCATCATCATGCGGAGCCGCTTGGCGCGGAGATGTTCCTGCGCGCTTTCCCAGGCAGGATGGCCAGCTATCAGCAGGAGCCGGAGCTGTTCGAGCAATTGTGGCAAGAGGCGATCAACGAACAGAAGGGCCGGAAGGTGCTGTGGGTACTCTCGTTCCGCGGGCAGGGAGACGCGCCATTCTGGATGAATGATCCATCCTTCGATACCTCCGAGAAACGCGGCGCGATGATCAGCAAGGTCATTCGACGGCAATATGAGATGATCGGCAGCGCAGTTCCTGACCCGGTATGCTGCGTTGCCTTATATGGCGAGATATCGGAACTGTATAAAGGCGGCTATATTGATCTGCCGGAGGATGTTATCAAGATTTGGGCGGATAACGGTTATGGCAAAATGGTTTCCCGACGGCATAACAACCTGAATTACCGGGTGAACGCCCTTCCTGCTGCCGACGACGGCGGCAAACACGGCGTTTATTACCATGTCACGTTCCATGATTTGCAGGCGTCGAATCATTTGACCCTGTATCCGGGCCCGGCCGGTTTGCTGAAGCAAGAGATCGAGCATGCCTTTGCTGCAAGAGCGCACGAATATCTGCTGGTCAACAGCGGCAATATTCGCCAGCATGTGTATTCCCTCGATATCATGAGGGAGCTGTGGCTTAACGGCGAGATTAACGCCGAGCTGCATCTGGACCTGTTCGTAAGCAGTTACTATTCTTCGCATCATGATGAGCTAGCCGCGCTGTACCGAAGTTATGCGGAAGCCGCGATTCCATATGGCCCCAATGAGGATGATCTGGCGGGCGACGAATATTACCATCATCCGGCCAGACAGATTATCGGCCATTGGCTGCAGGGCAAAGCCGGGACGCCGGATTCGAGGCTCATCTGGGCGGTAGGAGACGTTCCTTTCGCCGAGCAAGTGAAAGGGTTCGAGGAGCGATTGGCGCCTGGGATCCGTAAGTGGACGGAGTGGCTGGCACGGTGTAATGAGGTGTTGGCCAAGCTTGAGCCGGGGGATCAACGAAGAGCCATCGACCAGCTGCGCTTCCATGGCGAGCTGCATCTGTCGGGCTGCGAGGGATTCTATTGGCTGTCCCGCGCTTACGGCGAATTCGCCGCGCAGCGTTATCCTCAAGCTTTCGTCTTCGCTTCCGAGTCCTTGTGGAGTTACCGAAGAGGGCTTGCAGCGTTAAGGGAGTCCGAGCATGGCAAGTGGGAACGGTTCTATCAAGCCGACTGGCTGACGAACATCGAGAGTACCGTGCACAATGTCGATACGCTCCGAAGATTCATCCGCATGTTCGGCGACAGCCCGGACTTCTTCCTCTGGTATAAGGCGTATCTGATGCCGGAAACCGAGAAGTATATCTATCTGGAGAATACGCATCGTAATCCGTTATCCGATGATGAGCTCGCGGAGCGGTTGAAGCAGCATTTTACGACGAATAAGGAGTGCGATTCACGATGAATACAACGGAACTTAAGGACGCTGCTCCGCTTCAACTGGTCTCGCCGCCGGCTTCCCAGACGGATACCAGTATTGCCTCGCGTGAAGGCGAACCCTACCAGTTCCGCAATACGGATCATACCGTGGTGTAGTCGAGCCGCAAGGTTCAAGTACCCATCCTGTGAACGGGTGTCGGCGAATGGAGCCATCCATTGCCGGTACCCGTTTTTTTGGCATGCCGGAACCTTTGCAGCAGACGAATCATACTTGGGTAATAGAAGGCATGCAATCGACGAACGAGGGGTGCGATAACATGAAAGCGCATGACATTATGAAGCGTCACGTCTACAAAGTGAAGGAGAGCGATACGGTCCGCGCGGTCATTGAGCGGTTCATCGATTATCGCATCAGCGGACTGCCAGTCGTCAGCGAGAGTAACGAGATCGTCGGCTACATCAGCGACGGCGACATTATGCGGTACATCGGCCGCAAACAGGACCGCGTGATCGGCACCTTCTACTACGTGACGATGCTCACTTATCCCCAAGAGATGGAGGAACGGGTCAAGCAAATCCTCGATCTGAACGTGCTCGCCATTGCGAAGCGGAAAGTCATTACCGCGTCGTGGGATGAAGATGTCGACCGCATCGCGGCTACTCTCGGCAAGAAGCAGATCAAGAAACTGCCCATCGAACGGGGCGGCGTGCTTGTCGGCATCATTAGCCGGGGCGACGTTATTCGGCATGTATTCCGCTCGGCGACTTGATCGATTTCATACCTTTTTAAGCGATAAGCGGAATTTGACTTCCGCTTATTTTCATATTAGATTTAGGAATTGCCTTGTTCATCCACCGTTTTCGATCTGTCTGTTATAATAAAGGACTACTATTTAAGCGACAGGTGTGGTTAACGGATGAAGAATGATTTCGTCAATCCATATAAGCGCAGCGATGCTTCCAAGAATTATGTGAAGATCATCGACGCAGCGAAGAAGGTTTTTGCGGTGAAAGGACTGGAGACGACCATTGAAGATGTCGCCATCGAAGCGAACGTCGGGGTCGGTTCGGTCTATCGCAGATTCTCGAACAAACAGCAGCTCGTCTTCGCGGTTTCCTACGAAGTGCTTCAAGAAGTATTCGAGGAACAAGAGCGCATTCTTCATGAACGCTTCTCTGCGGACCAGATGCTGATCGAGATATTCGCTTGCTACGCGCGGTTAAGCGTGATATACGGCAAGATTCATGAAATGATCTTGGATATCCTCGTCTCTCCGGATCCGATCTATGAGGAATTCCAATGCAATATCGTGTCCACGGCGGATCGAATCTACGATGAAATTATTCGAATCGGCAAAGAGAGCGGCAGATTCGTCGATGAGGATCCGAGACTGATCAAAATTATATTGAAGAATACGATCAGCCCGCAGGTCGTCAAACAGCTGGCCGAGATCACTCCGATTGAGCATATTGCGCAGAAGCTAGCCGTATTAGCGCTGCACGGAATCGCCAAGCGCAGCTAATACCCCATGAAGGAGTCACAGCATGAATATTGTGGATGCGTTAATTCAGTGTATGCCTTTTTTCAAGACCGTTATTAGGGAGGATGCGGCCATTGGCATTTACGACCGGGAGAAGTTCCCCTATTGGTCGGATAGCCATTCGGTGAAGCTCGGTTTCGAGGTGGGTACTCCGTTGTAGATCATTGCCGTATTGGGCGTCACCTACAGCATGGAGAACCAGAGCATGCTCGAAGAGCTTATGCATGAAACGGAAACGATTGCGGAGAACCTGCTGTCCGACGTGCAGCAGATCGCGGCTCATTCCGAGGAGCTGTTCGCTTCTTCGGAAGAAATATTGCAGAATACAAGGATTGCGGTGAAGAATTCGGCTGGGGTTACGGAAGTCACGAGTTTCATCCGCGAGATCTCTTCGCAGACGAATCTGCTCGGCCTGAATGCGGCGATCGAAGCGGCGCGCGTGGGCGAAGCAGGAGCTGGATTCGGCGTCGTCGCCAAAGAAATCCGCAAACTGTCCGAAGATACGAAGAAAGCGACCCAGCGGATTGAAGATTCGCTAAGCTCAATCCAACGCTCCATTGCGCAGATGGAGAAGGAGATGAAAGAGGTAACCGCCGCTTCGAGCGATCAGGCTAGGCTCGTGACTGGTTTCATGGAAAGCATCGAACAGTTGAATGCCACGAGCGTCAAGATGAAAATATTCGTCGATAAAGTCATTACATACGAAGTATAAGAAATCACTTCTGGACGAAAAGAAAGCCGTGCGGTTTAGATACCTGCACGGCCTTTTGTTATGCAATCGGACTTGTCGAGCCCGTCTCAAGAATAAATTGATTTCTTAGCCCTTCGCCTTCTCCAAGGGTCTACGACGAATGCGGACAACACGAAGAACAGAATGCCAAGATTGAGCGCATGATCCGCTAGATTCGAGATCCCCCGGCCCATATCGATAAAATCGGTAACCCAGCCGAAGATGGCCCGGTCGATCGCATTCCCGATCGCGCCTCCAGCGAAGCAGGCTGCGCCTAATTGCAGCAGTTTGCCGTCCAGCTCTCCTTTACGCAACATATACACCAGCCAGAAGACAACCAGCACAGCGGGGATAATGAAGTATCTGCCATAGCCCTCGAAGCTGCTCCCCATCGCGCCCGAATTCCGATAATAAGTCAGTTGGAAACCGTCCCACAGCGGGATGGATTGTCCGACGGTCATCTCCAGGCGAACCCACAGCTTGGTGCCTTGATCGAGCACTACAACGAGTAGTGTAATCCAATAGAACACGTTCATCACCTCGTCATTTAGCATACTAGCTAGCTCTATCATAACCGAAGCGGGGATTGGATGAAAGCCGATGGATTGCTTTGAGCGGAGATAAGACCGCTCAGCATTCCATCCGATGAATTGGTTTGAGCAGCTACTGGGCCGCTCAGCATTCCATCGCCATATCAGGATGCGCACGAATGCTTATCGGACAGGCATAAACTTGCCTTTTGGCTCATAGATCGAAACACAACGACTTATCTGCACTGTCTCTAGTATGAGGTTGAAAGTTTCCGGGCAACAATGAAAAGTAGGGTAACGCAAATCCTAGTAACGCAAATGAAATCGTTTTATGGTATTCTCTTTACGAATGCTAAGTTTTTACAAGTTTTATATGATTAATTGAATGGCTTGGAATCCGGCATGCGCGCGACACGTATCTGAAGAAGCGAGAGCCGGCTCGCCGGGCATCACACTCAATGTGCACGAATGGAGGTCTTTTATGGAAACTGTAAATTCGTTATCGGATTTATTGTCGGGCCACAACCAAAGTGGCACCTTTATCGATATCGACGCCCAGCTGGCTCAAACCTTCGGGCAGACGACGTTGTCGGCGACGATTCCGATGAACCGCTTGTTCTCAATCTATGAGGTCGATCTGGAGGTACAGCGCCAGCTTATTCCGAAGAACGTATCCATGCTCGTCGATTATTTGCTGCTATACCTTGATCATGGGCAGAACATTTATTTCCCGGGAATTATTCTCTCAGCACGCGGGGCCGGAGAGTACGATCGCAGCACATCCACTTACCGGTTGCAAACGATGGAGAAGTGTTATGTCGTTGACGGCCAGCACCGTCTGGAAGCGTTCAAACGCGTGATGGAGATGCTGCAGAGCAATCTTGCAAGAGCAAAGGATCGCAGGGAGTTCGAACGGGTTCAGGAACTGACCGAGAAGCTGAAGAAGCTGTATTCGTTCCCGATGTCCGTCATGATCTACCTGGACATTAACGCGAAGCAGGAGCGCCAGCTGTTCTCGGATATTAATAAACTGCCTCGCAAGATTGCGGGCAACTTGGCCATGCTGCGCGAGCAGCGCCGCTTCTACCACGTGATGGCTACCCGCCTCGTTCAGGAGTACCCGGTCATGAACCAGCTGCCGACCGATATCTATTCCGAGCGCGGGAAGAGCGAAGGATACCTATTCTCGTATTCGCTGCTGATCGAATTGCTCGTCGGCGTGTTCGAGGGCAGGTTGAAATCAGGCGCACGCCACAACGGGTACCATTTTACCGATATTGCGCTTAAAGAGCATCTGGAGCATGCGGCATATTACTTCGAATGCCTGCTCGACGTACTCCCCGAACCGGAACCGGGCGCGCTATGCTGGTCGGAGAATATCCAGATCGCCCTTGCGCTATTCCTGCATGAGGAAGCGTTCAAGTCGCAGCAATTCAATAAATATACGCTGAAATACGCCACCCGGATCTTGCCGCATATCGACTGGGAGGACATCTACCATGGCGACGAGAAGCAGCGGTTGCCGCGCCGAAGCCGGATTATGAAAGCTTATCAATACGTGAAGGACTTCTACCAAGAGAAGCATAATTTCCTTATCACTGAACAGGAGGATGCCGGCTAATGGATGGATTAAAACTTAGAATGAAAATTCACCCCTATTGCGACCGATTCGGATTGACGACGGTATCCTTCCGCGTTCACGATCTGCTGAATTATACGACGATCGACCCGATGGTACAGCGTAAGCTGAGCGGAGGGCAGCTGCGTAAGATAGCCAAATACTTGCAGGAACGGGAGCTCGACCACGTCTTCTTCGGCCCGGTTACCTTATCGCTGCGCGATCTTGGTTCGCTCATGAAGGCAGACGATCACTTCGTGCTCGTGCACGGCGCGAAACTCAGCATTCTCGACGGCCAGCATCGCATTATGGCGCTTGGCTGGACGAACGAGCAGCTGCTCAAGGAAAGCCGGAAGCATGAGAAGGAGTTGAGCCGCCTAAAGGTCAAAGCGCGCCAGCATCCCGAAGATGCGGCAATCCGCGAATATATGGAACAGCAGGAGGGGCTCCTCGCCCAGATCGAATCGCGCAGGCTCGACCTGCTAGAGAGCGAGCTATCCGTGCAGTTATACATCGGACTTAGCGAAGAAGAAGAGAAGCAGCTGTTCGGCGACATCAACGCGAAGGTTCAGCTGGTAAGCAAGGAACTGGGGCATGCGTTCGACGGAAGCGACCCGCTGAACACGATTCTGCAGCATGTAGCGGAGCATAACGAGATGTTGAAGCAAGCCGGCGTTGAAAGCCGCAACAACTTGACCGCCTATAACAAGAACTTCACTTGCTACAGCTGGCTCCATACCGTCGCTTCACTCTTGTTCACGGGCAAGACGCAAGCTTCGTATGAACTCGCCCGGCGGATCCGCAAAGATCCCACGACCCATATCGAAGCGCTGCATCAGTTCTTCAACAGCGTGCTTCCTCATATGCCGGAGGAACCGGGGCTTAGCAAGCATATTTCCTCCAGCCGTGTCGTACAGGAAGCAATCGCCTTGTATGCCAGCGAATATTTAGTCGTGGAGAAAGGCGGCAGCCGGGATTGGAGCGCTTGCCTGCATATTCTTCGCGATCACGATTGGAGCCACGACAACGAGGCACTCGCCTCGCTGCTCGGAAGATTGGATAACGGCAAGATCAATCTGATCTATGACAAGTCGATGCGCAAACATACGATACTGCTCGACTACTTGAAACAGTTGTCGATCGAGCTGAGCGCCTAACCTTCGGCGAGATAAGCAAAGCAGAAGGTCAGCAGTTCGATACAGTAGATCGATACAGCATTATTGTTGCTTATAGAAGAGCCCGCGTGCAGCGGGCTCTTTGTCATGAGAGGCAATCTTATGCGATCTATCAGCATGATGGCGTTGAGTTATCCTTCGCCGCCGGTCGGTTCCAGGGAACGCCGGTATGCCCGAGGGGAGAGGCCCATCTGTTTCTTGAATAGCTCATGGAAGAAAGGAACGTTCGCGTATCCGACAGCTTCCGAGATGTCGCTGACCTTGCGGCTGGTTGACTGCAGCAGCCGGCAGGCGGCCTGGATGCGCAATCGCTGCACATAACTCGTTAGCGTCAAGCCGGTATGCTGTTGGAATAACCGTTGGAATTGCCGTTCCCCAATGCCGAGCTTAGCGGCAAGCTCGCTTACGTTGAAGGTGCGGGCATATTCCTTCCGGAGCAGCGCCACGATCGCATCCATATCCGCCGTCCGCGGAATCTGAGCAGATTCTGCCGAAGATTGAAGCAGCCGGGCGATGAGTACGAGCAGCTGCAGCAAGCCGGCATACAGCGCCGTTTGTCTCCCGGTCCGTTCGATGGCATATTCCCGGTAGAGCTCCGAGAACAACCGGTCGGCTTCCCCGCTCGGTTCCCGAAGGTGGCATATCTGAGGCAGCGCCAGCAGATCTTGCAGCTCTTGACCCCCGGGAATCGCATGCAGCAAGCCCGTTACGGCATCCATCGTGACAATGCAATTATAGACGATCAACGGTCGATCCTTCGCCAGGGAAGCAGGCCGGAACACATGCGACGAGCCGACGGGAATGACGAACAGATCGCCCGAAGTCACGCCGCTGACCTCGCTGCCGGCATGATGGGTTCCGGTTCCTTCGCTGACATAGCTCAGCTCCAGAAAATCATGATGGTGCTCGGTCAGCTCGTACGATTCGGTATTGCGGTTCACATAAATGGATAATTTATCGTCGAAATATTGATCGCCGCTAAGCAGGCGCACCGTTCGTTTGGACATGCGGCACTCTCCTATCTCATGTCAGTTTCACCATATATGTATGTCGTGATCACCTAGTTTAAGTTGCTCAGAATCATTCTATGATGAAGCTAGCAGGAAGACAAGACGACGAAGGAGAGACTGTGGATGAGAATAGATCAGACGATGGTGGACAAGGCGGAGCAACTCGTTCCGAATCTGGTTTCCACGCGCATCGAACCAATAGGCACAATTGACATCGTTGCGGATGAGAACGCTTTCCAAGGTTGGCGGACGCAAGCTTCCGACCTGCCTGGCGAGTGGAAGGAGCAAGCTTATGGCAAGGGAGACAGCTTTATTCTCGACTTCGGCGATCATCAAGTAGGCTATGTGACCTTAGCGATCAAGCCGGTCGGGAGTCCGCCGGATGCCCCGCTCAAGCTGAAGCTGACATTCGGGGAGATGCCGTGCGAGATTGCCGAACCGTTCGCAAGCTATGACGGCTGGTTGAGCAGCTCCTGGCTGCAAGAAGAACTCATCTTCGTGGATGTGCTGCCTGCGCAGCTTCGGCTGCCGAGACGGTATTGCTTCCGTTATATGAAGATCGAAGTGCTCGACACGTCGAAGAAATATCAGATCGGATTCGAGAATATCAGCTGCGAAGCCGTAACGTCGGCCGATCGGTCGGTCGTGGCTCCGCTGCCGGATACGCTGCCGGAAGATATGCGAACGATGGACCGCATTGCCGTGAAGACGCTGGAGGATTGCATGCAGACCGTATTCGAAGACGGTCCGAAGCGCGATCGCCGTCTATGGATCGGGGATTTGCGGCTGCAGGCGCAAGCCAATTACGTTTCCTTCAACAATTACGACCTGGTCAGACGCTGCTTATACCTATTCGCCGGCATGCGGCTTCCGGATGGGGCGGTAGGTGCCTGCGTATTCGAGAAACCTTATCCGCATGTAGATGATACAAGGCTTTATGATTATGCGCTGTTCTTCGTCTCCGTGCTCTATGATTACTATGAAGCGTCGCAAGATCGGGACACGCTGATCGAGCTGTGGCCGATCGCTTATGAACAGTTGGAGATCGGCGTGCAGCGTCTCGGCGAAAACGGAATCGTCAAGGATGATCCATCCTGGTGGAGCTTTACGGACTGGACGCCGGAGCTGAACAAGCAGGCGCCTGCCCAAGCCGTGCTCATCTACTGTCTGAAGCAGGGGCTGGAACTGGCGCGTCTGCTCGAGCGGGAAGAGGAGCAAGCCTTCATCGCCAGCCAGATCGAGCGCACGTCGCGTGCAGCGGTCGCTCATCTGTTCGATGAAGAGTCGGGATTCTTCGTCAGCGGCGACGAGCGCCAGACCTCATGGGCCTCCCAGGTATGGATGGCCCTTGCCGAGGTGTTGCCGAAGACAGAGAACGGCGAGCTGCTCGACAGGCTGCTGAAGAATCCGCCTTCAGTCGGCATGACGACCCCTTATATGTACCATCATCTGATCGAAGCGCTATTCCTCACCGGCCGTCGCGAACAAGCGATCAAGCAGATGCAGTCCTACTGGGGCGAAATGGTGCAAGACGGCGCGGATACGTTCTGGGAACTGTATAATCCGGCCGATAAGAAAGAATCGCCGTACGGCAGCAATCTGATCAACAGCTACTGCCATGCGTGGAGCTGCACGCCGACGTATTTCATTCGTAAATATGTAGTGCAATCCAGCTAGCAATCATCCTATACGAAGCGCATGACTGGCGTACCTTTCGCAATGGAGAGGTACGCTTTTTTAATTTCCCCAGCATCCCGCACAAGGCCCAAGCGGCCGCCGATACGCAGGCACCGTCTGTGCCGAATAATTTGACTTCGAGGCACCCGTATTCGCACGTGCCGGGCAAGGATCAATGACGGGAGAGGGGCTATACCACAAAGCTTTATTCCATAAGTTCCAATAACAAAGGACAGTCAAATGCGCGCATTTGACTGTCCTTCTTGGCATGCTTAACCTTCGTGCCCGCCGAACATCGTATGGGCATAGAAGATGCCCGCTCCATACGCGCCGGTATTCTGCAAGGCTACATCCATAACCGCGTCATACGTCTCTCCGCGAGCCCAGTCGCGCTGATACTCGAGCATAACGGACAGCCAGGTGACCGGAATCGCGCCGGCTTGAATCATTCGCTGCACGGACATATCGTGCGCTTCCGTGGTCGTGCCTGCTGAAGCATCGGTGACGATGTACACTTCGTAGCCGTCTTTGAGCGCGGAGATCGTCGGGAACGCGAGACAAACTTCGGTCCACAGCGCGGCCATGATCAGTTTCTTGCGTCCCGTTGCCTTCACGGCCGCAACGAAGTTCTCATCTTCCCAGGAATTCATCGACGTACGGTCTATCGGCTCCTGCTCCGGGAATACCGCTTGGATAGCCGGGTGAATCGGGCCGGAGAATGACTTGGCCGCAACCGTCGTCAGAATGGTCGGCGCATTGAAAACTTTGGCCGTCTTAGCCAGACCTACCGTGTTGTTAATAATCGTCTGACGGTCATTGCTCTGCGAGCCGAAGAGCATCTGCGGCTGGTGGTCGATCAGAATGATGGCCGAGTTGTCAGGCGTGAGCAAATCTTGTTTGTCATTGAACATTATTACGTTCCCCGCTTTCAAGTATGGTTTTGGGATACGACGGATTCGGCATAGGAAGCGAGTGCGTTCCGCTGTATGCCTCTATCGTATTGGAATGATTTGGAACGATCAATCGCCTTTTCCCTATAGCAGCGATAGGGAAAATTTATATTTATTAGGATACAAGGTGAAGCGGCTAACTCCATATTTAATCGTGTAGGCGCGTTTCATTCCGGAGACATAGAGGCCGAAGGATAAGCGTGAAGCTCTTCCTTTCCTATATGTCAAGCAAATATAGAATTTGCTTATGTTGATATAGAGAGCGCCTTATTGATGGCGGATTCGCTCCTTGATTAAGATGATACCAAATGGGATAAGGGAGGAAGCCATCATGTGGGGATCGATGTTGCTCGCGTTAGGTACGGGCCTTGTTATCGGCGTTGTGTTCCAGACGCTCCGCATCCCATCGCCCGCGCCGCCATTCCTAGGATTGCTGGGGCTGCTCGGTATGTTTCTCGGGCAGCGGCTCGTGCCGTGGATCAAGGTGTGGCTGGACCATAGGGGACAATAATAGGGACCTGAAGGAGAGGATAAACAATGGATACGAATCATGTAGTGGAAGCCGACCTGATCATTCATAATGTGCAAGTACTGACGATGGACGGGGATAATCCGACGGCGGCTGCGGTTGCGATTAAAGATGGCCGTTTCGTGGCGGTAGGCGAGGAAGCCGCCGTCATGCCGTATAGAGGAGAAGCAACGCGCGTCATCAACGGGAACCGGCGAATGCTTGTCCCGGGCCTCAACGATTCGCATATTCATCTCATTCGCGGCGGGCTCAATTATAACCTGGAGCTGCGCTGGGATGGCGTCCCATCAGTAGCCGACGCGCTGCGGATGCTCAAGATTCAAGTCGACCGCACGCCTGCGCCGCATTGGGTACGGGTCGTCGGGGGCTGGACCGAGTTTCAGTTCCGGGAGCGCCGGATGCCGACATTGGACGAGATTAACCGGATTGCGCCGGACACGCCGGTGTTCATTCTGAACTTGTATCGTCAAGCGTTCCTGAACAAGGCAGCGCTGCGGGCGGTTGGTTATACAAAAGATACGCCGAACCCGCCGGGAGGCGAAATTCAACGGGACGGCAACGGCAACCCGACCGGCATGCTGATCGCTCGGCCGAATGCGACGATTCTGTACGCCACATTGGCGAAAGGGCCAAAGCTGGCATACGAGGACCAGATGAATTCCACCCGTCTGTTCATGCGGGAGCTTAACCGGTTCGGCGTTACGAGCGTCATCGATGCCGGCGGCGGATTCCAGAACTATCCGGACGATTATCAAGTGTTCGAGGAGCTCGACCGGCGCGGAGAGATTACGGTGCGCACCGCCTACAACCTGTTCACGCAGAATCCGAAGAAGGAGTTGGGCGACTTCAAACAATGGACCGCGACTTCGCAGCCATACACGGGCAGTCCTTATTATCGGCATAACGGAGCAGGCGAGATGCTCGTATATAGCGCAGCCGACTTCGAAGATTTCGTCGAGCCCCGACCGGAGCTGCCGGCCGTCCTCGAAGATGAACTGTTCGGCGTTACCCGACATTTGGTGCAGCAGCGCTGGCCGTTCCGGCTTCATGCGACCTATGGCGAGTCGATTACCCGATTCCTGGACGTGTTCGAGCGCGTCAATCAAGAGGTGCCGTTCAAGGATCTTCGTTGGATCCTGGACCATGCGGAGACGATTCGGGAGCAGGATCTGGAGCGCGTCGTCGCTCTGGGCGGATCGATCGCGGTGCAGAGCCGCATGGCGTTCCAAGGCGAATATTTCGTAGAGCGCTACGGGGCGGAAGCCGCGGAGAACTCGCCTCCGATCACGAAGATGATTAAGGCGGGCCTTAAGGTTGGCGTTGGGACGGATGCTACGCGCGTGGCCAGCTATAACCCATGGGTTGCGCTCTACTGGCTCATCACGGGCAAGACGCTCGGCGGTCTAAGTTTGTACCCGGCTTCCAATCGCGTGGAGCGCCACGAAGCGCTGCGCATGTATACGGCCGGCAATGCCTGGTTCTCGAAGGAAGAGACAGTCAAAGGGCAGATCAAGCCCGGCTATTATGCGGATTTGACCGTGCTCTCGGATAATTTCCTGACGGTGCCGGAAGAAGAGATCAAACGGATCGAGTCGGTTTTGACCGTCGTAGGCGGCAAAATCGTGTACGCCACTTCGGAGTTCGAGCAGTTGTCGCCGCCCGCGCCTCCGGCGAGTCCGGATTGGGCGCCGCATAATGTCTTCGGCGGCTACTACAAGGCGCCAAGCTATGGCGGAGGTAGCGCTGGATCGCATGCCCTGCACCAGGGCCGGCACTTGCACCATCATGGCTGTAAGCATCACCATGGGAGCGGGTTCTGCGATCTGGACTGTTTCGTATTTTAATGCAATTACCCTCCCTCTATCCCTCCATCGGAGGGTGGGGGGAGGGCTTCGGCCCTCTAAACACGTGAAATTAGCGAGGTTCGATACGCGGCAGTCTTCGATGTGTCCTTCGGTGGTGACTCTTGGTTCGAGCTTCGTTCGTTACGTTTAAACACACGAACACAAAGAAAAGACGATTGCCACAGCCTCTCGGGCGCGCATTCGTCTTTTCTTTGTGTTACATGGTTTGTTTCGGGTAGGAGCTGGATGCTTGTGATGAAGAGACGACTGCGTTAACCGGCGTAGCCTCCAACCGAATGAATACCGGCACGATCGTACTTGCGAGCAGCAAGCCGGCCAGTACGCCGAAGGTGAACGTATGTCCGCCGAGATCGATTAGATAGACGCTGACGATGGGACCAAGCGACGCGCCGATGAACAGCATGAACATGTGGAAGGATACGGCGATGGCCCGGATCTCGCCGGCCAAGTGCCCGATCAGCGAGATCAAGGCAGGCAGTGCCATGGCGACACCCATCGCGAACACGACGCTCATCACGGTGAGGAAGGTAAGGTTCTCGCCCAGGCTGAGCGTTCCTAATCCTAGCGCGCCTAAGACCAGCCCGCACCACAATACTTTTTTCATCCCGTATCGCGCCACAAGCCTGCCGTCGAATGGGGAAATGAACATGCCGATGATCCCGACAGCCCTTATCCATAGAATATCCTGGTGGGTCAACCCGAACGAATCGCTTGTCAGATAGCTGCCCAGCGTAGAGAAGTAGCCGACGAGGGCGGTAAATAGCGTAGCCGAAATGATGTAGCAAATCGGAAGCCCTTTACGCTTGAAGATTAGTCCGACTCTCGCGAATGGAGCGAAGAAACTGCCGGTTGCTTGCGCTCTTGGATCGCTTGGGATAGTCGTGCCCAAGACGATGAACGAGACGAAGTAGACCGCACAGAGGATATAGAACACATAGGACCAATCCCAATGCAGGACGACATAGCTGCTGTAGATTTGCCCGATAATGCTCGCCATCAGGAATGCGGTGCTGATAAATCCGATGATGGTGACGCGCTTCTTGGCAGGGAACATCTCCATCGCATACGCGAGCACGGATGGCGGGAACATCGACGCCGCCAGCCCTTGAACTGCGCGAAGGGCGATCAGCCATGCGAATTCCGTCACCATGCCGATACAGAGCGTCGTCACCGTCAGCAGCAGCAAGCCGGTCACCATTAATCGTTTGCGCCCATAGCGATCGGACAGCACACCGAACACAAGTCCCCCGCCGGCAAAAGCGAACGAGAATGCGCTGCCGGCCCATGCGGCTGTAGAAGAAGAGACCTCGAACCGCTCTGCGAACAGCGATAACAGCGGGATCGTGATGTAGACCGACGACACCACGATTAATGAGCACCAGAACAGCACGACGGTGATGAACGAATCGTTGCGAGCGGCACCTGGCGATGATTGCTTCAAAATCTTACCCCCTTATTCATACGGGACGGTCGAATATCACCAAGCGTCCTTCCGTCCACATTTGTTACCATCTTAGTATTCGCTTGAAAAAGGAATCAATCGGGTTTTCTCTATAGGTCGTATAGGCTCTGTTTATACCTAGGCAAGACATCTATTCAGCGCAAATCGGCAGGTGCTATAGCCGTCCCTGGAAAAACCCCCGCTTTAAGGTATAGCTTCTAACTATATCTGGTATAGAGAGAATGGAATTGTTCGAGCGGATCGATTTTCCTATGATTAGGGTAAAGAGTGGGCACGATCATTACCTTCTTCCCGTTCGAGCAAGGCGCGAGTGGGCGGATCGGGGCGGGACAAGTCGGGGTCACCACCTATGTCATACCGGTGGGGGTGCTGGCGTTCTGGAAGGAGCGTCTGGCTAGCTTTGACGTACCTTACACGGTGACAGAACGGTTTTCGTAGACGTATATCCGGTTTAATGACAGAGACGGGCATGCGGAGGTAGAACACTTCGTTACCGCACGGAAGCCGAGCCGACCAAGTTTACCAGTTAAATCCCGTTAAATCATATATCAAAGGAGATGTTACTCGTGTCCAAAGAACTCGCCACAAAGAAGCTCGTACTGGAACCCGCTGCTCAGCAATTCGCAGATGATACCGCTAATCCGCCTTATCTGTTCGATCTAGGTCCGATTAAAGGCAGAGAGACGGTCGATGAGGTCCAGTCCGGCGATACGCCTAAGCTGCCGGTCGATATCGAAGACCTGACGATCGAAGGCGGACCGTCGGGACAAGTATCGATCCGCGTCCTGCGCGCTCCGAATGTCACGAAGCAACTGCCGGCTATTCTCTACATTCATGGTGCCGGTTGGGTATTCGGCAATGCACACACGCATGACCGGCTCATCCGCGAGCTGGCTGTCGGCGCGGAGGCAGCTGTCGTATTCCCGAATTACAGCCTGTCGCCGGAAGCCAAATATCCGACGGCGATCGAAGAGATCTACGCTACGCTCGAGTGGATCGCCGAGCATGGCGAAGAGCATGGCATCGACGCAAGCCGTATCTACGTAGCCGGCGACAGCGTCGGCGGCAACATGACGGCTGCGATCACGCTGCTGGCCCAAGAACGTAAGGGCCCTGCAATCCAGAAGCAACTGCTGTTCTACCCGGTTACCGATTCCGGCACGGACACCGCTTCCTATCACGAGTTTGCGACAGGCTATTTCCTGCGCCGTGACGCCATGCCTTGGTTCTGGGACCAATATGTCACGAAGCCTAGCGACAAGGAAGAAATCTATGCATCCCCGCTGCGTGCGTCGACGGAACAGCTTGCAGGCTTGCCGCAAGCGCTCATCATTACCGCCGAGGCCGACGTCCTGCGCGATGAAGGCGAGGCATATGCCAATAAGCTGCGCGAAGCTGGCGTACGCGTGACGCAAGCCCGGTTTCAAGGGACGATCCACGACTTCGTCATGCTCAATGCGTTGGCGGATACGGCTGCGGCACGCGGCGCGATTATGCTGGCCAACGCTTGGCTGAAGGAATAGACGAAGACGGATTAAGAATCATGAACGCAAGGGGGATCCTCCTGCCAGAGGATCCTCTTCCAAATAATATAGAAGCTGGAGGATTACTCGCATGACGATGAAAATCGGTATTCTAGTAGGAAGCTTAAGAGCGCATTCCTACAATCGGATGGTGGCCAATACGATCCCGGATCTGGTGCCTACAGCGCAGTTCGAGCACATCGCGATCGGTGAGCTTCCTTTCTACAACAGCGACCTTGATCAAGATGAAGGGCCGGATGCGGTCAAGCTGTTCCGCGATCAAGTACGTGCGGCGGACGGCATTATCATCGTGAGCCCCGAATATAATGCAGGCATGCCTGGCGTGTTGAAGAATGCGCTGGACTGGGCTTCGACCAAAGCCGCTGCAGGCGCTTTGATCAAGAAACCGGCCGCGATCATCGGCGCAACTCCGGGCCCTCGGGGGACGATCATGGGCCAGCAGCAGATCAGGCATACATTGGAAGGCGTGCAGGCATTAGCGCTCCCTTACCAGCGTATGTACATCTCGGAAGTGATGCATAAAGTCGACCCGGCTGTCGGCAAGCTTACCGATGCGACGACGAATAAGTATCTGCAGCGTTATGTGGAAGCATTCGTGCAGTGGATCGATCAGGTCAACCTGCTGGATCGATAATGAACATGATTTTAGACATGAAGGAGACGATAAGATGAGTAACATCGCTATTTTCGGCTTCGGCCGGATCGGGAGGCAGCTGCTGCGCGTAGCGCTCCAGGAGGAATTGTTCGTACCGGCGGCAATCGCGGATATTAAGGATGAAGCGACGCTTGCCGCGCTGTTCGAGGTGGATACGAATTACAAACGGTGGCCTGAACGCGTCTCCGGTCAAGAAGGCGCCATCGTGATCGGCGACCGCACGGTGCCGTTCTACAACTCGGCGAAGGAAATTCCGGATTGGGCGGCGCTCGGCGTCGATCTTGTCGTCGATTGCACAGGCCGTGCCGTAACAAGAGCGGTTGCCCAGCTTCATCTGGATCGCGGCGCCAAGCGGGTGCTGGTCAGCGGCCCGAGCAAGAGCCTGGACGACTGCGACGCGGTATTGCTGAAAGGAATCAATCTGGAGAGCTTCGACCCGCAGCAGCACAAAATCATTAGCATGGCCAGCTGCACGACCAATGCGCTCGCGCCGGTGGTCAAATTGGTGCGTGAACATTTCGGCATCCAATACGGGCTGTTCTCGACGGTTCACTCCTACACGAATACGCAATCGCTGACCGACCAGCCCATGAAGGACCGCCGGGACTCGTGGGCGGCAGCGGAGAATATTATTCCGTCTTCTTCAGGCGCGGCCAAGGCACTCAAGTTTATTTGGCCGGATCTGCAAATTACGGGTAAGGCCTACCGCATCCCGACGCGCACAGGCAGTATCGCGGAGCTCAATCTGGTCACCGAGAAGCCGTGCACCGCACAGGAAATCAATGAGATGTTCCGCGCCGCTGCCCAAGAAGGACCGTTGAAAGGCGTGCTTGACGTGCTCGAAGGCGAATGGGCGTCATCGCGTATCGTTGGCGATCCTCATTCCTCGATCATCGACCTGCCGCTCACGCATGTGCAAGGCGGCCTGTTATCCGTAGCTGCTTGGTATGACAATGAATGGGGCTACGCCAGCCGATTGGCTGAAGCAGCGGCCTATTTGTCCCGCTAAGCGATGTAGGAGCGGGAAAGCCCGAAGCCTATGGCAACGGGCTTTTCGGGCTCATCAAGATAGTTCTGACGGGCCCGGAAAATTTTAGTCGAAGAAACGGTTGACAAATACTTTTAAATAATATATCTTTAATTCAAGATAATTAAAACAAAGACGAATTGGAGTGAAAATACAATGAACCGGACGGCAGGCATTCATCATATAACCGCATTCGCAAGAAACCCGCAGGAGAATGTTGATTTCTATACAGGAGTGTTGGGCTTACGTTTGATTAAGAAAACCGTCAACTTCGATGCACCGGATGTCTATCATCTGTATTTCGGAGATCGCGATGGAAGCCCGGGAACGATCATCACATTCTTCCCTTATCCGCAAGCGCGTCAAGGCCAAGTAGGCGGCGGACAGGTGGGAATCACGACGTTCGTGGTACCGGTCGGATCGCTTGGGTTCTGGGAAGAGCGGCTCAGCTGGCACGGCGTGACGTATACCTACGCGAAACGGTTCTCGGAGAACTCGCTTCAATTCACGGATTCGGAAGGCCTGAGACTTGAGCTCGTGGAGCGCGAAGAAGGGGACCTGAGTTCATGGACGCCTGCCGGCATAACGGCGGAGACGGCGATTAAAGGCTTCGGAGGCGCGGTCTTGTTCAGCCGGGATTATAAGAGCACGATCGATGTGCTCGAGAATGTGCTCGGTTTCGACAAAGTAGGCGAGGATGCAGGCTACGCCAGATTCCAATCGACGGCAGAAATCGGCAATGTGGTCGATATTCCGCTTCTGGATATGGAATGGGGCAACGGCGGCGCCGGAACCGTTCATCATATCGCATGGCGGGCGGCAGACGATGCGGAGCATGAACAGTGGAGAGCACATGTGGCAAGCAATGGTTACAATGTGACGCCGATCAAGGATCGCAATTACTTCAAAGCGCTGTACTTCCGCGAGCCCGGCGGCATCTTGTTCGAGATCGCTACAGACCCGCCTGGATTTGCAAGAGACGAAGAGCCGGAAGAACTGGGCCAGCGCCTTATGCTCCCGCAATGGTTTGAACCGCGGCGCGCCGAGATCGAATCGAAACTGCTGCCGATTACGTTGAAAAACTAAACCAAACTAGCAAAAACACTAACTCATATTAGAAGGGATGAAGACATATGATAGCATTTCTGGATCGGATTAATGAACTGAGCCGCAAACAACGCAGCGGCGGATTAACGGAGAACGAGCGTTTCGAACAGGCTGAGCTGCGGCAGGCGTATCTGAGAGAGATACGCGGTCAAGTCCGCTCTACGATTCTGAGCGTATCGGTCATGGATGAACACGGGAATGACGTAACGCCGATCAAACTCATCAACGAGAGAAACTAAGACGAATCGATTGAAGCCGTTCGCAACGCGCGTCTAATATCTTAAATAAAAGATAATTAACTTAAAACTAAAGGAGATGTTGTTCATGTTGGATGTAGGATTATTGCTGATTCGGGTTGTTATCGGGGTATTGTTCATTGGTCATGGCGCTCAAAAACTGTTCGGGTTGTTCGGCGGTTATGGCCCTAAAGGGACCGGGGGTTGGATGGAATCGGTCGGCATTCGGCCAGGCGTAGCGATGGCAGTATTCGCAGGGGTACTGGAGTTGGCAGGCGGGGCATTGTTCCTGCTCGGATTCCTGACGCCGGTAGCCGCGGTTTTGCTCGCGCTGACGATGATTGGCGCGATCGTGAAAGTACACGGTCCTAACGGGCTGTGGGCTACCGCCAATGGCTATGAATATCCGCTCGTGCTGCTTGTGGTCGTCATTGCGGTTGCGTTAACCGGCGCGGGCGCTTATTCCCTGGACGACGCCTTGAGCCTGTTCCAAGCCGCTTAAGGGCTCATAATATACGTACAAAAAAGCGCAGTTCCGTTATGAACAGCCCCCCGTCAAGTAGACAGTACAAAAAATAAAAGTCAATCAAGCGGCCTTCGTCCTGAATTCCATTGGACTGAGGCCGTTTAATTTTG